>NZ_JAEMWU010000001.1 GCF_017303215.1 Microbacterium esteraromaticum
AAAAAGACTGGACGAGGATAATTTGGCATTTGACAAGTGCACGCTGTTGAGTTCTCAAGGATCGGACGCACCCACACACCAACCAACAAAGGCCAGACGCGCAAGGCAACTTCACAATCATAATCATCCCGACCCGACTGTCAAATCGACGGCCGTGAGGATCAGAACGAATCCGCTGCCCGTGAAGGCAACTTGTCTATCTTATCCGTCTCAGCCTATCTGTCAAGTTGACTCCCGGGCGGGACTTCCACGCTCTTCAGCACGAGGCTGATCATCCGAAGATGAAGGAGGTGGTTGTTCGCTACTTGGTGGGGAGCCAGACCCTGAGGCCTTCCGCTCAACCGCTTGGGGCGAACAAGTAAGAGCTTACGTGCGTCCGAGCATCCCGGCAAATCGGGCCCCTCCGGTCGGGCGTGTCGCCCCCGCGGAGGAATGCCGCGGCCGCGGTCGCGGTTGCATCCGACGATGACTACTCCTGCGCTCTCCGTTCTCGATCTCGTCCCCGTCCGTGCCACGTCTGACGGCACCGTGCAGACCAGCGCCCAGGCGCTGACCTCCTCCCTCTCGCTCGCGCAGCGCGCTGACGAGCTGGGCCTGCGTCGCTACTGGTTCGCCGAGCACCACAACATGCCGGCGGTGGCATCCACCTCTCCCCCGGTACTGATCGCCGCGGCCGCAGCACGCACCCGACGCATCCGCGTCGGCTCGGGCGGCGTCATGCTGCCCAACCACGCGCCACTCATCGTCGCCGAGCAGTTCGCCGCGCTCGAAGCGCTCGCGCCCGGACGCATCGACCTCGGTCTCGGCCGCGCACCCGGCAGTGACCCCGTCATCACGCAGCTCCTGCGTTCATCCGGCGCCGCCGGCGATGTCGAGCGCTTCCCGCAGCATGTTCAGGACATCGCGCTGATGCTGCAGCCCGACGGCGCCACCGTGCAGTTCACGTCCGGCGGGCAGTACCAGGTGCACTCCACACCCTCCGCGACCGGGGCTCCGCAGATCTGGATGCTCGGATCGAGCGACTACTCGGCGCAGCTCGCCGCCGCGCACGGCCTGCCCTACGTCTTCGCCAACCACTTCTCGGGGCATGGCCTGGAACGTGCGCTCGACCTGTATCGGTCCGGCTTCCAGCCGTCCGAGACGCTGGCCGAGCCGCGCACCTTCCTGACGGCCAACGTGGTCGCCGCCGATACCGCCGAAGAAGCCGACGATCGCGCCCTGCCCCAGCTGCGCATGATGGCGCGCCTGCAGCAGAACAAACCACTCACCGCACTGCAGACCGTCGAGCAGGCCAAGACGGGACTCGCCGCCGACGCCGACCCCGCCGAGCACTCGCTCATCGCCGCCATGCGGCAGCGCTGGTTCATCGGTGATGGCCCGTCGGTGGCATCCGATCTCTCGGCATTCGCCGCCCGGCACGGCGTCGACGAGATCATGCTCTCGCCCGTCGCCGGCGCCTACGAGGCCGAGCCTCTCGACGAGACGCCGGGACGCATCCGCACGCTGGAGCTGCTCGCCCGCTGAGGCGGGCGGGGCGGCGAGCGCGGGGCCTATGCCTCGGGCTCGCCGTGGATCAGCGCGCGCAGCCAATCGCGCGCCTCGACGAACACCTCGTCGGCATACCGTTCCGGGTACTGCACGATCTTGCGGTCGGCGCGCGGGTACGACCCCAGGAAAGCCACGCGAGGGCTGAAGCGCCGGATCCCCATCAGTGCATCGGCCATGCGCTCGTCGTGCGCGTGGCCGTCGGCGTCGACGACGAATCGGTACCGCCCGAGGGCATCTCCGACCGGACGCGACTGCAGCAGCGACAGGTTGATGCCGCGGGTGGAGAACTGCTCGAGCATCTCCAGCAGCGCGCCGGGGCGATCGTCGGGCAGTTCGATGATCAGCGAGGTCTTGTCGGCGCCGGTCGGCTCGGCGGGGGCGACGGTCTTCGACACCAGCACGAACCGGGTCACGGCGTTGTCATTGTCGCCGATCTGCTCGGCGAGCACCTCGACCTCGTGATGCGCGACGATTCCCGGGGCGGCGATCGCGGCCTGCGCGGGGAGAGTTCCGTCGAGCACGCCGATCGCGGAGGCCACGTTGCTGGCGGCCGGCACGTGCGCGTGCCGCGGCAGGTGCTCGCCGAGCCAGCCGTGGCACTGCGCGTAGGCGACCGGATGCGCGGCGATGACCTGTACGTCGTCGAGGCGGGTGCCCGGCGCGCCGACCAGCACGAAGTTGACGTTGACCAGGTACTCGCCGATGATGCGCAGCCCCGGCAGCGTCGCGAGGGCATCGAGTGTGGTCGAGACACCACCCTCGACCGAGTTCTCGATCGCGATCATGGCCGCGTGGCTGCGGCCTTCGAGCACGTCGGCGAGCGCCTCACCGACGTTATGCACAGCACGCCAGTCGTGTCCGCGCGCCTCGGGCACCTGGTCGAGCGCTGCCTCGGTGAAGGTTCCGGCGGGGCCGAGATAGCTGTATGTGCGGCGTTCGGTCACTCCGCCAGCCTAGACCCGCGCCCCGGTGCGTCGACGCCGCGTTTCCGGGGCCCGCGGCAGGGTGAGTGAGGTCGGCCGTGTTCCGAGAACAGGATGGATGCTGAGAACAGGACGGATGCCCGAGAATCGTCCTGTTCTCGGTAACGAGCCTGTTCTCGGTGACGGCCGGGACAATCCCAGCCCCGACCCTCCGTCTCACCGCGACACGAGGATGCGCAGGCGCGAATGCCGGGGCAGACTATCCCCATGACCAGCCGTGCCGGACTCCCCGCCGAGGAACATGACCTGATCGACGTCGACGAGCTGATCGCCGCGTACTATGACCGGCGCCCGGATCCGTCCGTTCCCGCGCAACGCGTTGTGTTCGGCACGAGCGGCCACCGCGGCTCGGCGCTGACGTCGAGCTTCAACGAGGACCACATCCTCGCCACCACGCAGGCCATCGTCGACTACCGCGCCGATCAGGGCATCCGCGGGCCGCTCTTCCTGGGGAGAGACACGCACGCGCTCTCGCTGCCCGCCGAGCGCAGCGCGATCGAGGTGCTGATCGGCAACGGCGTCGATGTGCGCATCGACTCCCGCGAATCGTGGGTTCCCACACCCGCCCTCAGCCACGCCATCCTCACCTACAACCGCGGCCGCGAGGCATCCGACGCGGACCGTGCCGACGGGATCGTCGTCACCCCCTCGCACAACCCGCCCCGCGACGGCGGCTTCAAGTACAACCCGCCGCACGGCGGCCCCGCCGACACCGACGCGACGGGCTGGATCGCCCAGCGCGCGAACGACCTGATCGCTGCCGGGTTGGAGGGTGTGCGACGCATCCGTCACGCCGACATCGACGAGGACACGATCGGCACCTACGACTTCCGCGATGCGTACGTGCGCGATCTGCCCTCGATCATCGACATCGACGCGATCCGGCGCGCGGGCGTGCGCATCGGCGCCGACCCGCTCGGCGGGGCGTCGGTGGACTACTGGACGCTCATCGCCGAGATGCATGACCTCGACCTGCGCGTCGTCAACCCCGAGGTCGACCCCACCTGGCGGTTCATGACCCTGGACTGGGACGAGAAGATCCGCATGGATCCGTCGTCGCCGTCGGCGATGGCCTCGCTCGTCGCCAAGAAGGGCGACTTCGACGTGCTCACCGGCAACGACGCCGACGCCGACCGGCACGGCATCGTCACCCAGGACGCCGGACTGATGAACCCCAACCACTACCTGGCCGTCGCGATCGACTACCTGTTCTCTCACCGCGCCGACTGGCCTCGCGATGCGGCCATCGGAAAGACGTTGGTCTCGTCGATGATCATCGACCGGGTCGCCGAGTCGCTCGGTCGGCGCCTGCTGGAGGTTCCGGTCGGCTTCAAGTGGTTCGTCCCCGGCCTGCTCGACGGCACCGTGGCGTTCGGCGGCGAGGAGTCTGCGGGAGCGTCGTTCCTGCGCCGCGACGGCAGCGTCTGGTCGACCGACAAGGACGGCATCCTGCTGTGCCTGCTGGCCGCCGAGATCATCGCCGTGACCGGCAAGACCCCCTCGGAGCGCTACCGCGAACTCGAAGCGGCCTTCGGCGCCTCGGCTTACCAGCGGGTCGACGCGCCGGCAACGCCCGAGCAGAAGGCGACGCTGTCAAAGCTCGCCCCCGATGCCGTGGATGCCACCGAGCTGGCCGGTGAACCGATCACGGCGAAGCTCTCGCAAGCCCCCGGCAACGGCGCCGCGATCGGCGGGTTGAAGGTGCAGACCGAGCACGCCTGGTTCGCCGCGCGCCCCTCGGGCACCGAAGACGTCTACAAGCTGTACGCCGAGAGCCTGCGCGGCCCCGAGCACCTCGCGCAGGTGCAGGAGGAGGCCCGGGCGGTCGTCTCGGCCGCACTCGCCGACTGACGCGACGCCCGGCACCGGGATCGGCCCGCGGGCGCGGCGCCCGGGCGCGTCGCGCGGGCGCCGCGCGTCCGATTCAGCCGCGGGCGAGTTGTGCGCCGGCCTCGCGCAACCAGCGCTCGGGGTCGGCAAGGGCGGATGCCGCAGAGCCGGCGATCTGCGTCAACGACAGCGTGCCGGTGAACAGGTCGGTGTCGGCCCCATCATCGATACGACCGGCGACGAGTAGGGCGCGCGCGCTGGCATCCGCCGCGAGCGACGCGACGTACGACGGCACCTTGCCGTCTCCGGACTGCCCGTCGTACGCCCCCTCGCCGGTGACGACGACGTCGGCCGAGGCGACGGCCTCGGCCAGTCCGATCAGCCGCGCGACCTCGATCGCGCCCGGCACCAGCTGCGCGCCCCAGGCCACGAGCGCGCCACCGACGCCGCCGGCAGCGCCCGCACCGGGCGTCGCGGCATCAACGCCGAGCAGGTGCGCCACCTGACCGAGCGCGGCATCGACCCGGTGCTGATGCGCGGGGCCGGTGAGTCCCTTCTGCGGGCCGAAGACCGCGGCCGCACCGCGGGGACCGGTGAGCGGGTTGGTGACGTCGGTGAGGACGATCACGTCGGATGCCCGCCGCAGGCCACTCAGGTCAGCCGTCACGATGTCAGCAAGCCCGCGCGCGCCGGGGGCGGTCTCCGTGCCCGACGCGTCAAGGAACCGTGCGCCGAGCGCCCGCAGCATTCCGGTGCCACCGTCGGTCGATGCGCTCGATCCGATACCGAGCACCACCCGCGAGACGCCGAACTCGAGCGCCGCAGCGATCGCCTGCCCGAACCCCCGCGAATCGGCATCCCACGGACGCAACTGATCGAGCATCTCGATGCCCGAGGTCGACGCCATGTCGATCACGGCCGTCCCCTGCGGGGCGTCGTCGGATGCCGGAAGCAGCAGCCACGACGTCGTGACAGGCATGCCGGCCGGGCCGTCGACGGTCACGGGCATCCGCCGCGCGCCCGGCACCGACGCCTCGAACGCGGCGACCGTACCCTCGCCCCCGTCGGCCATCGGACGCGGCACGATCACTGCCGAGGGGTCGACCGACCGCCAGCCCGCGGCGAGCGCGTCGACGGCATCCGCGGCGGTGATCGTGCCCTTGAAACTGTCGGGCGCGAGCACCACGCGCGTCACGGCGTGACCACCGGTGTGCTGTCGCGCACGAGCACATCCAGTTCGATCGGCGACTGCTGCCACTGCGCATCGACGGTCGCCCGGAACGCCTGGTACCCGAGCTCGTCGAGCGGCACGCGCACCGTCGTCAACTGCGGCGTCACATCACGGCTCGCCGGCACATCGTCAAAGCCGCACACCGCGATGTCGGCGCCGACCGTGCGCCCGGCCTCGCGGATCGCCGTCATGGCGCCGATCGCCACGACGTCGCTCAGCGCGAAGACCAGCGTTCCGGCATCCACCCCGTCGCGCAGCGCATCAGCCATCGACGCCGCACCCGACTCGCGTTCGAAGGTGCCGCGGTAAGTGCGCTCGAGCGCACCACCTCCGGCAGTGAAGCCCTCAGTGAAGCCGGCGAGGCGGTCATCCGACGTGCGCACGCCGTCGGCCGCACCGATCGCGATCGCGCGGCGATAGCCGAGACGCGCCATCTCGCTGCCCAGACGCTCGGCCCCGTCGCGGTTGTCGATGCGGATGCTGCGACCCGCGCCCGCGCCGAACGCCACCGTGCGTGCGCCGAGGTGGCGGAAGGCGTCCAGCTCGTCCGCCGTGCGGGTCTCGCCGTCATCCGTACGCGAAGCTGCCAGGATCACACCGCGCGGACGCTGCCCGCGCAGAGCACGCAGGATCTTCGCCTCGCGCTCGGGGTCGCGCTGCGTGATGGCGATGGTGACGATGAGGCCCTCTTCATCGGCACCTCGCGCGACACCCGCGGCGATCTGCCCGAAGTACGGGTCGGCGATATCGGCGACCAGCAGCGCGATGGCCGCCGAGGTTCCGCGCGCTGTGGCTTGCGCCGAGGCATTGGCCGTGTAGCCGAGCTCATCGGCGGCCTTCTCGACCCGCTCGCGATACGACTCAGCGACCTTGCGGTCGGAGCCGTTCAGCACGCGGGATGCCGTCGCCAGCGACACCCCCGCGGCGCGGGCGACATCGTGCAGGGTCGGTGAGCGTCGCACGTCAGCGGTCATGCGCCGAGCCTACCCATGTGACGCGGACTGCTCTCACGAGGGGTGGGGGTCTTCTCCTCATGAGGGGTGGGGGTTTGTGCCTCACGAGGGGTCAAAATGTGCGGGGTTGCGCGCCCATTACACGACGTTTGTTGGCCCCTCGTGGGAGGGGTGAGGTTTCTCGTGGGGGTGGGGTTTCTCACGGGGCTGGTTCGCCCGCCTCGCCGGCGAGCAGAGCGCGCAGGGTCGCGGCTTCGGATGCCAGTAACGCAGGGTCGTCGTCGGGAACGAACTCCAGCAGGGCGTCCCGCGGCGGCAACGCCTGGGCGGATGCCGCCGTGAACAGGGCTCGCCACAGCTCCGCGCGCTCGCGCAGCCGCAGGCGCTCCGCTGCCGGCCACCACGAGAACACATGCACGGCGCTGGTGTGCGCAGCCACCGCATCGTACTCGGCCAGGGCGACAGCATCCGGCGCCCCGACCGACGGCTGCCAATACGTCGTCAGGGCGGGACTGCCAACGTCGGCGAGCAACCGCAACGTCGCCTGAGGGGTGTCGGCCAGCGTGCCGCGGTGGTACTCCAACGCCAGGGTGATCCCGCACTCTACCGCCTCGGCGGCGGCGTCCCGCAGCCGCGCGACCGTCTGCGCGTACTGCTGCGAAGACGCATCGGCGGAGTCGACGCGCCCCGCCCAGATCCGCACGCGGTCGGCGCCCAACGCGGCCGCGCTGTCGAGGGCGGGGGTGAGCGCCTCGTCCGGGTCTGCGCGGAAGTACGCTCCGTACGAGCAGGTCAGCAGTCCAGCATCCGATGTCAGTTCGGCGACCTGCGCGGCACGCTCGACGTCGCCGGCCGGCACGTGCACGTCGCCGCCCCACTCGATCACCTGCAGGCCCGCTTCAGCGGCCAGCGGCACGAGCTGCTCCGGCGTCAGCTGCCGGAAGGTCACCGAGCACAATCCCGGTCTCATCACCGTCCCCTTTCGCATCTATTCGTCACATACTCCCGCTATTCGGCCCGAATTCAGGCAGTTTGTGACGAATAGACGGGTGGGGAGGGCGGGAGGTGCGGGGCCACCGTGGCGGCGAAGGCCGCGGCCGTGCGGGCAACTACCGTCTCGGGGGCGTCAGCCCAGATGTCGGCGTTGAAGATCTCGACCTCGATATCGCGGTCGTAGCCGGTGTCGACCACCGCGCGGGTGAGCGAGGCGAAGTCGATGATGCCCTCACCCATGTAGTGCCGAGAAAGCAGCACATCGGCCGGCAGCGGCGTCTGCCAGTCGCACACCTGGTACGTGGCGATGCGCCCTTCGCGCCCGGCGCGTGCGATCTGCTCGTACACCTGCGGATCCCACCAGATGTGGAAGGTATCGACCGCAGCGCCGACCGTCGCGGCATCGAAATCGGATGCCAGATCCAGGGCCTGCCCGAGCGTCGAGACGACGCACCGGTCGGAGCCGAACATCGGATGCAGAGGTTCGATCGCCAACGTCACTCCGGCGCTGCGCGCATACGGTACGAGATCGCCGAGGGCGTCCCGCACCCGTTCACGAGCCCCGACGAGATCGCGCGATCCCTCGGGCAGTCCACCCGCGACGAGCACGAGCACGGCCGTTGAGCCGTCGGCGCCGGCATCCGCCAGCGCCGCGGTCTCGTCGATCGCTCGCCGGTTATCGGCAAGAGCCGCGTCGCGCTCGGGACCGGCCGGCAGGGTGAAGAACCCTCCCCGGCAGTGCGTCGAGAAGCGCAGGCCCGAATCCGACAGCATCCGCGTCGCCGTGTCGAGACCGACCTCGTTCACGGGCTCGCGCCACAGTCCGATGGACTGCACTCCGGCATCCGCGGTCACCCGCAAAGCGGTCGCGAGATCGGCGTACTTGATGGTGGCCTGGTTGATCGACAGGCGCGCGTCGACGGTCATATCGCGCTCCGCTCTCCACGAGGGGTCAAGAAATGCTGGGTCTGAGGGTGCAGATACGACGTATTTTGACCCCTCGTGGGGTTGGCGGGCGTTCATGCGTCGACGCCGTTCAGGCGCAGCATCCCGTGCCAACGCTGCTGCGCCAGCTCGGGGTTCTCCAGCGCGAGCGAGGCGTTGGCCAACTCGACGATGCGCGACAGGTGCGGCAGGCTGCGCGCCGAGTGCAGGCCCCCGACCATCTGGAACGCCGGCTGGTGGCCGTTGAGCCAGGACAGGAATGCGACACCGGTCTTGTAGTAGAACGTGGGTGCGGCGAACACCTGCCGGCTGAGCTCTTCGGTGGGTCCGAGGAAGCGCGCGTAGGCGGCGTGATCACCGGCATCCAACGCCTGGATCGCCGCCGACGCGACCGGGGTGATCGCAGCGAAGGCGCCCAGCAGGGCATCCGAGTACGATCGCTCGCCGACACCCGAATCGCCGATCAGCGAGACATAATTGAAGTCGTCGCCGGTGAACATGCGCACGCCCTGCGGCAACCGCTCGCGCACCGAGATCTCGCTCTCAGCGTTGAGCAGACTCATCTTCACACCCGCGATCTTCGCCGGGTTCTCGGCGATGATCTGCAGCAGCACCTCGGCGGCCGCAGGCCACTCGGTCGATCCGAAGTACCCCTCCAGCTGCGGGTCGAACGCGGTGCCCAGCCAGTGCAGCACGACGGGCGTGGTCGCCTTGTCGAGCACGGCGCGGTAGACGCGCCGGTAGTCCTCGGCGCTCGTCGCGGTGCGCGCAAGGTGACGGGATGCCATCAGCACCGGTCCCGCACCCTGCTCTTCGGTGAAGTGCAGCTGAGCGGTGTACGCGTCGATGATCTGGTCGAGCGAGAGGTGCTCGTCGTCGATGTGGTCGGTGTTGACGCCGACCACGACCGAGCCGCCCTCCTCGCGCGCGACCTGGGCGCTGCGCGCGATCAGCTCGCGAGTGGCGGCCGCGTCGAGGCCCATGTTGCGCTGCGCCGTGTCCATGGCGTCAGCGACGCCGAGTCCCCACGAGTACACGTTGCGGCGGAACGCGAGCGTGGCGTCCCAGTCGATGTCGGCGGGCTGCCCCGGCGTGTTGTCGGCGTGCACCTTGGGCACGACGTGCGCGGCCGCGTAGGCGACGCGGCTGCGCAGGGCGGATGCCGGACGCGCGTAAGCGCCGGAGTCGTTCAGGGTGGCATCCGAGATCGCTCCGGATGCTGCCAGCAGGCGAAGCGTCGTCATCAGAGCGACAGCTTCTCGATCGCCACCTTGCGCCCTTCGGCGCTGGAGGTGAGGCCGGCCTCGGCGAACTGCACACCGCGCGCACCGGCGAGCAGGTCAAAGTCGTACTCGGTGCCCAGGACGTACGAGGTGAGGTACTCCTCCCACTGCTGACGGAAGCCGTTGAGGAAGACGTCGTTGGTGGGGACGTTCTGCCAGTCGGCGTCGTAGTCGTGGGTGTCTTCGAGGTCGGGGTTCCAGACCGGCTTGGGCGTGGCGTTGCGCGGCTGGATCTTGCAGCCGAACAGGCCCACGACGGCCGAACCGTGCGTGCCGTCGACCTGGAACTCGACGAGCTCGTCGCGGTTGACGCGCACGGTCCACGACGAGTTGATCTCGGCGATCACGCCGCCATCGAGCTCGAAGATGCCGTACGCGGCGTCTTCGGCGGTGGCGGTGTAGTGCTCGCCCTTCTCGTCCCAGCGGTCGGCGATGTGCACGGCGGCCTGCGCGTACACGCTCTTGACCTCGCCGAAGAGGTTCTCGAGCACGTAGTTCCAGTGCGGGAACATGTCGCTGATGATGCCGCCGCCGTCTTCGGTGCGGTAGTTCCACGACGGACGCTGCGCGGGCTGCCAGTCACCTTCGAACACCCAGTAGCCGAACTCGCCCCGCACCGAGAGGACGCGACCGAAGAAGCCCGAGTCGATCAGGCGCTTGAGCTTCTGCAGGCCCGGCAGGTAGAGCTTGTCGTGCACCACACCGGTCTTGACGCCGGCCTGCTGCGCCACGCGCGCCAGCTCGAGCGCCTCATCCACCGACTCGGCTGTGGGCTTCTCGGTGTAGATCGCCTTTCCGGCGGCGATGGCCTTGCGGATAGCGGTGGCGCGCGCCTTGGTCACCAGGAAGTCGGCGTAGATCTCCCACTGCGGGTCGGCCAGCGCGGCGTCGAGGTCGGTGGTGTAGTCGGCGATGTCGTGCTGCGCGGCGATCTCGGCGAGCTTGGCCTCGTTGCGGCCGACGAGCAGCGGCTTGACGGTGACCTTCGTGCCGTCGGGGAGCTCGATGCCGCCCTGGTCGCGGATCGCCAGGATCGATCGCACCAGGTGCTGGCGGTAGCCCATGCGCCCGGAGACGCCGTTCATGATGATGCCGATCTCGCGTACGTCGGTCATGGTGATCCGTTCTGTCGGTGATGCTCGGAAGTCTGTGCGCTCCGCATCCGTGCGGGTAAGCGCTTTCCGCTATCAAAGCAGGTCGGGTCATCGAGCGCAACCTTCGAGCGCTCGCGGCGTCAGCAGCAGAGGGCATCAGCGCACGAGAGCGCGTCAGTGGCAGAGAGCGCCAGCGACCGAGACGGTCGGCCGAGCGCGTCAGCGACCGACACGGGCGGGCCGAGCGCCTCAGCGCTCGCGAGCGTCAGCGACCGAGCGCGTCGAGGAGGTCGGCGAAGTGTTCGAGGTCGTCGGCCGACCAGGCGCGCAGGCGGTCGCCGAGGCGCTCCTTGTACGTCGCGCGCGCGATCTCGACGCGCTCCTGCGCGAGTTCCGTCGCGACGAGGCGCCGAGCGCGTCGGTCGTCGGGATCACGGATGCTGTCGACCAGCCCCAGCTCTTCGAGCTGACGCACCTGACGACTCACCGTGGACTTGTCGGTCTGCAGTCGATCGATGATCTCGCCCGCCGTTGTCGCCGTGCCGTTCACGATCGACGTGAGCACCTGGTAGCCGAGCGGCTGCAGATCCGGATGCACCGAGGCCGCCGCTTCACGCCACCCCACTCGGATGCGGGCGAACAGCCGCCCGAGCTCGTGCTCGACGCGCGATACGGCCTGATCGAGCTCGATATCGCCCACGCCGATGCGGCCGTCCGTGCCGTCTGAGGCATCGGCGCCGACGGCAGCACCGTCGGCCGCGTGCGGGGCGGCGGTCATCTCGCCAGTGTACGACGCGGCCGTGCACGAATCGGCGACCGGCGCCCCCCGGTCAGCGTGTGCGTGCACCGTCGCCTCCGGCGTCCGTAACGACGCGGATGCCACCGGTGACGGCCATCGATGCGCCGACCTCTGCCTCGGCGACCTCGATCGTCGATTCCTCGGCCTGCTCCCGCAGCAGCTCCGCCGAGGTCTTGGTCGACAGCGGCTTGTTGCGGATGAACGCGATCGCGATGACCCCGACCACCGCCAGCGGAATGGCGATCATGAAGGCGTCGGCGATGCCGTGCCCGTAGGCGGATTCCACGATGACCCGGATGCTGTCGGGCAGCTCTCCGACCTTCGGGACGTCGCCGGAAGCCAGCCCCTGCAACGCGTCAACCTCGTCGGGCGCCGCCGGGGCGAAACCGGCCAGGCCGTCGGCGATGTAGACCCCGACGCGGGAGGCGAGCAGCGCACCCATGATGGTCACGCCGATCGTGCCGGCGATGGTGCGGAAGAAGTTCACGTTCGACGATGCCGCACCAAGCTGCTGCGGCGGGGTGTCGTTCTGAACGATCAGCGTGAGGTTCTGCATGACCATGCCAAGGCCCGCGCCGAGCACAAACATGTAGGTGGCGACGAGGGCGAATGGGGTGTCGTAGCGCAGCGCCGACATCAGCGTGACGCCGAGCAGCGTGAGCGCCGAGCCGGTCAACATCCACCCCTTCCACTTTCCGAAGCGGCTCACCAACTGGCCGATGATGATCGACGCACCCATCTGACCGACGATCATCGGGATCGTCATCAGCCCCGACTCGGTCGGCGTGGCGCCCCGCGCCAACTGGAAGTACTGGGCGAGGAAGACGGACGTGGCGAACATCGACACACCGATCGCGATCGAGGCGATCACCGAGAGCGTAAACGTGCGGTTGCGGAACAGCGACATCGGCACGATCGGCTCTTTCACGACGAACTCGACGGCGATGAAGGCGACCAGGAAGACACCCGCGATGCTCGCGAGGATCCAGCTGGTGGCGGAATCCCACGCGAACTGGCTGCCGCCCATCGACACCCAGATCAGCAGGGTCGACACCCCCACGGCCAGCAGAACGATGCCGAGATAGTCGATAGAGACCTTGGCCTTCTGCGGCTTGGGCAGGTGCAGAGTCACCTGCAGCAGGATCAGGGCGAGCACCGCGAAGGGGACGCCGATGAAGAAGTTGGCGCGCCACCCCCACGTGTCGGTGATGACGCCACCGAGCAGCGGCCCGCCGATCGTGGCGAACGCCATGACGCCGCCGACTACCCCCATGTACTTGCCACGCTCACGGGGAGAGATCAGAAGTGCCACGGCGACCATGACCAACGACATCAGACCGCCTACGCCGATGCCCTGCACGACGCGCACCGCGATGAGCATGTTCATGTCGACCGAGAACCCAGCGGTCACCGTGCCGACCGTGAAGAGGATGAGCGACAGCTGCACCAGGATCTTGCGGTCGAGAAGGTCGGCGAGCTTTCCCCAGACCGGCGTCGAGACAGCTGTGGCGAGCAGGCTCGCGGTGATCACCCAGGTGTACTGCGATTGCGTTCCGCCGAGGTCTGCGACGATCACCGGCAGCGAGGTCGAGACGACCGTGCCCGAAAGGACGGCGACGAACATGCCGACGATGAGGCCCGAGATGGCAGTGAAGACCTCGCGCGCGGAGCGCTGCGGGACGGGATCCGAATGGGTGGCTGCGGTGGTACTCAAAGGCGTGGGCGCTCCTGGATAGATAGTTGATCGACATCAACGATACGCCACTAGTTGCGATTGAGCAACCATTGCACAAGATCAATCACGAGCCGAGCGAGCGAGCACAGGAAGTCGGAGCCGACGCAGCTCACCCCGAAAACCCCTATCGTTGACGCGCAGCATCCGATCCAATGGAGGACTGATGACCACCCCGTACGAACTCGACGCACACGCGCACGGGGCCGCGCCACGGCATCCGCTCACCGCCGACCTCGACACCTTCGCATGATCGCCCTCCCCGCCGCCGACACCGCTCTCTCGCCTTTCACCGGCTGGACACGCGCACACTGGGAGCGCGTTGCCGACACGATCCTCGACGGAGCCGCCCGCCACGCCAGCCCCACCGGATCGCTGATCCGCTACCCCGGAGTCCCGGGCGGCCTCGGACGCGACATCGACCATCTCGAGGGCTTCACGCGCACGTTCATGCTGGCGTCGTTCCGCATCGCCGGCGATCCCGCCCGCACCCAGTCGCTGGCCCGGCGCTACGCGCGCGGCATCGCCGCCGGGGTCGATCCGACGCATCCGGAGCGCTGGGTGCGCATCGAAGAGCACACCCAGGCGAAGGTCGAGGCTGCGGCGCTCGCACTGGGACTGCACCTCACGCGCGACACCGTCTGGGCACAGCTCGACGATCGCGCGCGAACGCAGACGATCGACTACCTCTCGGCATTCATGGGCGAGCCGTATCCGCCGAACAACTGGGCCTGGTTCCGCATCATGGTGTCGTTCTTCCTCGAGAGCGTGGGCGGGCCGTTCTCGGCATCCGACCGCGACGAGGACTTCGCACTGCTGGACGGATTCGACCTGCCCGGTGGGTGGACCTCCGATGGCGTCGGCCGCGACTTCGACCACTACTGCGGGTGGGCCCTGCCGTTCTACCCGATCGTCTGGGCGCAGCTCGTTCAGGACGATGCCCACTATGCCCAGCGGGTGGCTCGGTACACAGAGCGACTGGACGACTACCTCGATGACGCGCTGCACCTGATCGGCGCCGACGGGGCACCGCTACTGCAGGGTCGCAGCCTCACCTACCGGTTCGCCACGGCGGCCCCCGCGTGGGCGGCCGCGTTCCACGGGCGATCCCGCCACGATCCCGGACTGCTGCGCCGGGCCGCGAGCGGCCAGATCAAGCATTTCGTCGAGCGCGGCGCCCCCGATGCCGATGGCGTCCTCTCACTCGGCTGGCACCATCCGTGGCGGGCGATCGCGCAGAACTACTCGGGGCTGGGATCGCCCTATTGGGCGGCGAAAGGGATGCTGGGGCTGGCCCTGCCCGCTTCGCACCCCGCGTGGACCGCGCCCGAGCAACCGCTGCCGATCGACCGCGGCGCCTTCGCGCGTGCCCTGTCCGCGCCCGGGTGGCTCGCCATGGGAACGACCGACGGCATCGTGCGCATCGTCAACCACGGCACCGACCATCGCGCCGAGGGCACCGACCACCCGGACGCGCCCCTGTACGCGAAGTTCGGCTACTCGACGGCGACCGCCCCCGTGCTGACCGATCCCGGCACCTCCTGGCCCGTCGACGGGACAGTGGCGCTCGTGCGCGACGGACTGCCCAGCCACCGCTCGGGATTCACCGTGGGGAACACGCTCGCCCTGGACGCTCAGACCCTCCTGGGTTGGTCGACATCGACGGCCCACTGGCCGATCGGCTACGAGGCAGGACCGGACCACGGCGTCGGCACCCACCACGGCGCAACGATGCACGGGCCGCGCATCGACACCGTATCGGTGACCCACGGCGCGTGGGAGGTGCGATTGATCCGCGTGCACGCCGATGCGCCGCTGCAGCCGGGCGACACGCTGCGCGTCGGCGGCTGGGCGCTGACCGGCGACGTGGCCCCGTTCACCGACGGCCCCGCGCCGAGTGACGAAGCACCCCACGCCGCATGGGCACGGACCGAGCGACTGGCGACCGGCGTCGTGGCGCTCGGCGAATACACGCTCGGCGACGGGGGCGACCCGCACTCCTCCGGAGTACTCATCCTCGACGACGCCACACCTCTGGCGGGACGCACCGCGGTTCCCTGGCTGGAGACGGCCCCGGATGCCGGCGCGTGGCGCGCCTTCGGCATCCACCTGGGCGCCCCCACCGAGGCGACCACAGCGCCCGTCGTCTCGACCCACCACGAGGGCCGGCACATCGCCTGGCCCGACGGGCACGTCACGCGCCTGCCGATCGACCCGCTTCTCAGCCGCTCCGACGCGACACCATGACGGGCAGCATCCGCAGGTCTTCCGGCTCGCCCCCCTCGATCAGGTCGGCCAGGCACTGAACGGCCGCCTCGCCGAGGCGATCGAAATCCTGTCGCACCGTCGTGAGCGGCGGCCGGTACTGGGCGGCATCCGCGACGTCGTCGAAACCGATCACCGCGACGTCGTCGGGCACCCGCACACCCGCGTCAGCCAGCGCCCGCAACGCTCCGAGGGCCATCTGGTCGTTGGCTGCGAACAGCGCGGTGAACGCAGCGTCGGCCGGCTGCGTGCGACGAGCATCGAGCATCCGCTCCGTCTGCGCGTACCCCGCGTCGGCGCTCCAATCGCCCCGGACGACGTCGGGAGCAGACGCACCGGCCGCGGCGAGCGCGGCACGCCAGCCGCGTTCGCGTTCGGATGCCGCGAATGAGTCGAGCGGACCGCCGAGGTGATGCACCGTGCGATGCCCGGCCGCGAGCAGCCGCTCCGTCGCCGCCCGCGCTCCCGCTGCGTGGTCGGTGGCGACGACGGTGAAGCGCTCATCGGGCGGCGAGTCGACCACGACCAGGCGGATGCCCGCCGAACCGGCCTCGCGGGCGAGAGCCGTGGCCTCGTTCAACACGATGGCGCCGTCGACGCCCTGGTCATGCAGACGCTCGAACGCGTGCGCGATATCGCCGGCGTCCCCCAGCGTGACCACGGTCAGGGCATACCCGCGTGCGGAGGCGGCATCGGCAACCGCCTGCAGCATCCGTGAGTT
Source organism: Microbacterium esteraromaticum (assembly GCF_017303215.1). Lineage (GTDB taxonomy): Bacteria > Actinomycetota > Actinomycetes > Actinomycetales > Microbacteriaceae > Microbacterium > Microbacterium esteraromaticum_C. The sequence continues at coordinate 16,378 of NZ_JAEMWU010000001.1, forward strand.
GCCGACCGTCGAAAGGGTCTGGGCAACCAGTCCAAGAGTCTGCGTGCGACCGGTGCGCAGCGCACGAGCGGCACGGTTCGGGCGGTACCCGAGCTCGGCCATCGCCTGTTCGACGCGCAAGCGGGTGGCGGGGTCGACGCGCGGACTGTCGTTCGCGACGCGCGAGACGGTCTGATTCGACACCCCGGCGCGGGTGGCGACCTGGGCCATCGAGACGCGTCTGGCCTGTGGCATCCGATCTTCCCCTCATTCACGGTTCGCAACTCCGGAGTGTTGACGTTACCACGGCGCCGCGCGTAACATGTTCACGTGAACATGGAAAATTCTCCGGAGTTGCGAACCGACGAACTCGGCGCCGGCGTCATCAAGCGCAGCACCCGCCTGGCCGACGGCCGCGAACTGTTCTACTTCGACGACCCCGGCACCGCACTCGGCCCCGAACGCAGCGTCGATTCCCGCGCACTCGACGAGCGCCCCGAGACGGCCACCATGCGCCAGGACGTACTCACCGGCGACTGGATCACGTTCGCCACCAAGCGGCAGAACCGCGTCATGATGCCCAGCGCCGACGCCGATCCCCTCGCACCGCAGACGGCGTCCAACCCGTCGGAGGTGCCCTCCCTCTACGACGTCGCGGTGTTCGAGAACCGCTCCCCCTCCTTCGGCCCCGCGCTCAACCGGGCCACCGGCGGTGTTCCCGCCGCGAGCAACCCGACCCGCGGACTCGACGACCTCGCCGAGCTCGGCATCGGACGCACCCGCACCAGCATCGGCCGCTGCGAAGTCGTCTGCTTCAGCCCCGAGCACGAGGGGTCGTTCGGCAGCCAGTCCATCACCCGCGCACGCACGATCATCGAGGCGTGGGCCGACCGCACCGCCGCCCTCTCGGCACTGCCCGGCATCGAGCAGGTGTTCCCGTTCGAGAACCGGGGCGAGGCGATCGGCGTCACGCTCCCGCATCCGCACGGACAGATCTACTCGTATCCGTACGTCACGCCGCGCACGCAGCGGCTGCTCGACAGCATCCACCGCACCGCTCCCGACCTGATGGGGCGCGTGCTCGACTTCGAACGCACCTCGGAGCGCGTGGTGCTGCAGGGCGAGCATTGGACCGCTTTCGTGCCGTTCGCCGCCCGATGGCCACTCGAGGTGCAGCTGATGCCGCACCGGCACGTTCCCGACTTCGCCGCGCTCAGCGACGAGGAGCGCGACGAGCTCGCGCCGATGTACCTGCGCCTGCTGCGCGGAGTGGATGCCCTCTACGAGACGCCGACGGCGTACATCGCCGCCTGGCACCAGGCGCCCGTGAACGTCGGCCGCGACACCGTGCGGATGCGGCTGGAACTGACCAGCCCGCGCCGCGCCGAGGACAAGCTGAAGTTCCTCGCAGGCTCGGAGGCCGCGATGGGTGCGTGGACGGCCGAGATCCTGCCCGAAGTCGCCGCCGACCGACTGCGCTCCGCGATCGCAGCGACCTCGACGCACTGACCCCCGCCCCTCCCCACCCCTCCCACGAGGGGTCACAAAACGTTGGGTCACCCCCACTCAACACGACACATTTTGACCCCTCGTGAGGGTTGGGACGCCTCATGAGGGTGCGCCCCCCTCGCACACGGGGCAACCGAGAATCCGAACCGAGGCACCATGACCCACACATCAACAGCACAAACCGCCGCCCGCGACCTGTTCACGGCCCTCGCCGGCACCGCACCTCAGGGCATCTGGTCGGCGCCCGGCCGGGTGAACCTCATCGGTGAGCACACCGACTACAACGAGGGCTTCGTGCTGCCGTTCGCGATCCAGCACCGCACCTACGCTGCGGCGAGCCCGCGCGAAGATGGCCGCATCCGGGTCGCCTCGACGTTCGCCGATGAGCCGGTCGAGGTGTCGCTCGACGACCTCGACCGTCTCTTCCCCACGCCTGCGGGAGAGGCGCCCGCCGTACCCGAATGGTCGGCCTACGTGCTCGGCGCGGCCTGGGCGATGCGGGCACTCGCACCCACGCCCGCCGAACACGGTGCCGATATCGCGATCGCGTCCGACGTTCCGGTCGGTGCCGGGCTGTCGTCGTCCGCCGCGATCGAAGGGGCCGTGGCATCCGCGCTCGACGAGCTCTGGCAACTCAACCTCGACCCGGTGACGCTCGCTCAGGTCGGACGCCGCGCCGAGAACGAGGCGGTCGGCGCGCCCACCGGCATCATGGACCAGATGGCGTCGATGCTCGGCCTGCCCGATGCCGCAACCTTCCTCGACTGCCGGACGTTCGAAACCCGCTCGGTGCCCACCGGGTTCACCGCTGAGCACCTCGAACTGCTCGTGATCGACACGCAGGTCAAGCACTCGCACTCGACCGGCGGGTACCGCGAACGCCGGGCATCGTGCGAGCAGGGCGCCGAGCTGCTCGGCATCCGCTCGCTGCGCGACGCCGGCGTCGAAGACCTGCCCCGCGCCGCCGATCTGATGGACGACGTGACGTTCCGCCGGGTGCGCCACGTGATCACCGAGAACCAGCGCGTGCTCGACACGGTTGACGCCCTCGCCGCGCAGGGACCGCGCGCGATCGGTGACCTGCTCGTCGCGTCGCACGCATCGATGCGCGACGACTTCGAGATCTCGGTGCCCGAGCTCGACCTGGCCGTCGAGACGGCGCTCGCGCACGGCGCGATCGGCGCGCGCATGACCGGCGGCGGTTTCGGCGGGGCGGCGATCGCCCTGATCGAGCATGCGTCGGTCGCGTCGGTGTCGGATGCTGTCGCGCGGGCGTTCTCGGATGCCGGCTTCGCCACCCCGCACATCTTCACCGTGCAACCGTCGGGCGGCCCGCGGCGGGACGCCTGAACAGCCTGGGGCTCCGGTAGCTCCAGGCGCCCCGGGCAAGTCGCACACTTGGCCGCAATGCGCCACCGCGAGGCGACCAGGTGACACACATGTCCGGGCAGGCAGCCGCAGAACCCGACCTGACACAATGACACTGCGCATCCGCGCGAGGGAAGGAACATCATGTCTTGGCTTGTCACCGGCGGCGCCGGCTACATCGGAGCACACGTCGTGCGCGCATTGTCCGCGGCCGGCCTGACCCCCGTCGTGCTCGATGACCTCTCCAGCGGGAAACCGTCGTTCGTCCCCGAGGACGTGGCGCTGGTCGACGGCAGCATCCTGGACCGCGAGCTGGTCGAGCGCACACTGCGTGAGCACGATGTCGAGGGCGTCATCCACGTGGCGGGTTTCAAGTACGCCGGCGTCTCGGTGCAGCGTCCGCTGCACACGTACGCGCAGAACGTCGAGGGCACCCGGGTGATCCTCGAGGCGATGGAAGCCGCAGGCGTGACGAACATCGTGTTCTCGTCGAGCGCTGCCGTGTTCGGCACGCCGGACGTCGCGCTCGTCACCGAAGACACCGCCAAGCGCCCCGCGAGCCCCTACGGCGAGTCGAAGCTGATCGGAGAGTGGATGCTGCGCGACCAGGGCACCGCGACCGCGGCATCCGACGCTCCGTTGCGCCACACCTCGCTGCGCTACTTCAACGTCGTCGGGTCGGCTGATCCGACGGTCTACGACGTCAGCCCGCACAACCTGTTCCCGATCGTGTTCGAGAAGCTGCTCGCCGGCGAGACCCCGGCGATCTTCGGCGACGACTACGACACCCCCGACGGCACGAACGTGCGCGACTATGTGCACGTGGGCGACATCGCGGCCGCCCATGTCGTGGCGGCGCAGCGCCTCGCCGACGGCCGCCCGATCGAGCCCGCATACAACCTCGGCTCGGGCGACGGCCTGAGTGTGAAGCAGATCATGGATGCCATGGTGCGCGTCACCGGCATCGACTTCACGCCGACCGTCGGTCCGCGTCGCCCCGGCGACCCCGACCGCATCGTCGCCACCGGCGAGCTCGCCGCGCGCGACCTGGACTGGACGATGCGTCACACCGTCGACGAGATGGTGCGCTCGGGCTGGGAGGCCCGCCGCAACGCCGGGTGATCGGCGACATCACTCCGGTCGCAGTTTCTCCCGGGTCGTCGGGGAGGCAGATCACTCCGGTCGCAGTTTCTCCCGCTTCCCGGCGTCGGATGCGGGAGGAAGTGCGACCGGAACGCCGATTCGCCAGCCGAGAGCCAGCGCTCAGTCCCAGGCAGACATGACGTGCTTGATGCGCGTGTAGTCGTCGAAGCCGTACTGCGAGAGGTCCTTGCCGTACCCGGAGTGCTTGAATCCGCCGTGCGGCATGTCTGAAACGAACGGGATGTGGGTGTTCACCCACACGCAGCCGAAGTCGAGATCGCGGGTGAAGCGCATCGCGCGGTTGTGGTCGCGGGTGAAGACGGATGCCGCCAGCGCATAACGCACGCCGTTGGCCATGCCCAAGGCCTCGTCATCATCCGAGAACGACTGCACGGTGAGCACCGGACCGAAGATCTCATCCTGCACGGCCTCGTCGTCCTGACGCATGCCCGACACGATCGTGGGTGCGAAGAAGTAGCCCTGCTCGCCGACCCGCGTGCCTCCGGTCTCGACCTTCGCGTGGGCCGGCAGCCGGTCGACGAAGCCCTGCACCTGCGCGAGCTGGGCAGCGCTGGAGAGGGGACCGTAGAACACGCCCTCCTCGCGCGGCCCACCGGTGCGGGCGTGCGTCTGCGTGCGGGCGACCAGCGCGCGAACAAGTTCGTCGTGCACCGATGCGTGGACGATCACCCGGGTCGCCGCGGTGCAGTCCTGACCGGCGTTGAAGAAGGCGCCCGACACGATGGCATCCACCGCCTTGTCGATCGACGCGTCGTCGAAGACGACGGCGGGCGCCTTGCCTCCGAGCTCGAGGTGCACGCGTTTGAGATCGGATGCCGCAGACTCGGCCACGGCCATGCCAGCCCGCACCGATCCGGTGATCGCGACCATCTGCGCACTCGGGTGCGCGATCAGCGCTGCCCCGGTCTCACGCCCACCCAGCACCACGTTCAACGCGCCCGCGGGGGTGTGCTCGGCGACGATCTCGGCGAGCAGCAGCGTGGACTGCGGCGTGGACTCGGCGGGCTTGAGTACGACGGTGTTCCCGGCGGCGAGCGCGGGTGCGATCTTCCAGACCGCCATGTTGAGGGGGTAGTTCCAAGGGGTGACCTGGCCGATCACGCCGATCGGTTCGCGTCGCACGTACGAGGTGTGTCCGGCGAGGTATTCACCGGCCGCGCGCCCTTCGAGGCTGCGCGCCGCGCCGGCGAAGAACCGCAGCTGGTCGATCGACTGCTCGATCTCGTCGGCCACGAGGGTGGCGCGGGGCTTGCCGGTGTCTTGTGATTCGAGGTCGGCGAACTCCTCGGCGCGGGCGGCCATGGCATCCGCGATGCGGAACAGGGCGAGCTGGCGGTCTCCGGGGGTCGCGTCGCGCCACGCGGGGAAAGCCGCCGCGGCGGCGGCGTACGCGGCGTCGATGTCGGCGACACCCGAGAGCGGGATGCTGCCGTACACGCCTTCTGTGGCAGGGTCGATCAGGTCGAGCCGCTCGTCGGTGAGGGCTTCGCGGTACTCACCCGCGATGTGGTTGCGCAACGTCGTCGTAGCCATGTCGCCACTCTAACCAGGATCCCTACGGAATCGAAAGTATTCTGCGCCAGATCCTGCGAAATCAGTTGCGTTCTACCGTTTTGAGTGTCAGGATCGACACGTGAGCGACAAGTCGAAAGCCCCCGTCCTCGACGATGTGTCAAAGCAGATCATCGAGCTGCTGCAGCAGGACGGACGCCGACCGTATGCCGACATCGGCCGTGCGGTGGGACTCAGTGAGGCCGCCGTGCGCCAGCGCGTGCAGCGCCTCACCGATGCGGGCATCATGCAGATCGTCGCGGTGACCGACCCCCGACAGCTCGGCTTCTCTCGTATGGCGATGATCGGCATCCGCACGACCGGTGATCCGCGCGAGCTCGCCGACGCGGTCAAGGCGATCGACGAGATCGCCTACGTCGTGGTGACGCTCGGATCGTTCGACGTACTCGCCGAGGCGATCTGCGAATCGGATGAGCACCTGCTCGACCTGGTCTCATCGCGCGTGCGATCGATCCCCGGGGTGACGCACACCGAGAGCTTCCTCTACGCCGGCCTGCACAAGGACTTCTACAACTGGGGCACGCGCTGACGCCGACCCCCGCCCCTTCCCCGATATCCACAACGGAGTGAGAACTATGGGAACCACCGTCTTCGAGAGGTTCCGGCCTGCCGAATCGCAGATCGATGCAGCATTGCGCGACACCCGACACTCGACCTTCTGGCTCGATGATGTCGCCCGCCCCGAGCATCCGCCGTTGCGCACCGATGTGCGCGCCGATCTCGTCGTCGTGGGCGGCGGGTACGCTGGCCTGTGGACGGCGGTGCGCGCCAAGGAGCGCGACCCGCAGCGCTCTGTCGTGCTGCTGGAGGCGTCACGGATCGGCTGGGCCGCGTCGGGGCGCAACGGCGGGTTCTGCGAGGCGAGCCTGACGCACGGCTACGAGAACGGCATGAACCGCTGGCCCGACGAGATGGAGCAGCTCGAACGCCTGGGCCTTGAGAACCTCGACGGCATCGAGCAGACCGTGCAGCGCTACGGCATGGACGTCGACTGGGAGCGCACCGGCCAACTGGCGGTGGCCACCGAGCCGCACCAGATCGAGTGGATGCACGGCGAGGAGTTCCTCGACCAGGACGCCGTGCGCGCCGAGGTGCACTCCCCCACCTATCTCGCCGGCAACTGGGATCGGCGGGGCTGCGCGATGGTGCATCCGGCGAAGCTCGCCGTTGAACTCGCCCGCGTCGCGACCGAGCTGGGTGTGCAGATCTACGAGCACAGCCGGGTCACCGGGCTCTCGGGCAAGGGCACCCAGACGGTGACGGTCGACGGGGGCGGCACCGTCACCGCCGACCAGGTGGCACTCGCCACCAACGTCTTCCCGTCGCTGCTGGCACGCAACCGGCTCATGACGGTGCCGGTGTACGACTACGTGCTGATGACCGAGCCGCTCACCACCGACCAGCTCGGCGCAATCGAATGGCAGAACCGTCAGGGCCTGGCCGACTCCGCGAACCAGTTCCACTACTACCGACTCAGCGCCGACAACCGGATCCTGTTCGGCGGCTACGACGCGATCTACCACTTCGGCGGCAAGGTGCGCGCCGCCTACGAGGAGCGCCCCGAATCGCACCGACGACTCGCGTCGCACTTCTTCACGACGTTCCCGCAGCTGGAGGATGTGACCTTCACGCACCGCTGGGCGGGCGCGATCGACTCATGCAGTCGGTTCTGCGCGTTCTACGGTGTCGCGCGCGGCGGCCGTGTCGCGTACGCGACCGGCTTCACCGGCCTGGGCGTCGGGGCATCCCGCTTCGCGGCGGACGTGATGCTCGACAAGCTCGCCGGAGTCGAGAACGAGCGCACCCAGCTCGAGATGGTGCGCACGCGTCCGATCCCGTTCCCTCCCGAGCCGGCCGCCGCGATCGGAGTGAACATGGTGCGCCGTGCGATGGACCGCGCCGATCACAACGAGGGCAAGCGCAACCTGCTGCTGAAGACCCTCGACGCGATCGGGATGGGGTTCGACTCGTGAGTGCGGATGCGCTCACGCCGGGAACAGCGTCGGATGCCACGGGCCTGACCCTCGCACATGAACCGCTCCCGGCCGCCGACGTGCGCCGCGGGGAACCGACAGCCGGCGCACAGGACCTCGGGACGTTCTCGGGCGTTGAGCTGGGCGTCTGGGAGATGAGCCCCGGTGTGGCCGCGGATACCGAGGAGGATGAGGTCTTCATCGTGCTGTCGGGGCGGGCGCGTGTCGACTTCGAGCATCCGTCACTACCGTCGATCAACCTCGGCCCCGGTTCGGTCGTCCGCCTCACCGAGGGCATGCGCACCGTATGGACCGTCACCGAGACCCTGCGCAAGGTGTACCTGGTCTGACGACGCGGTTCACCGCACCGGCAGCGTCAGCACCGCCAGGTGCAGCGCCGCGAGCGTCTCACCGTCGTCGAGGTCGGCGTCGAGCAGGTCCGAGATCAGCGTGAGCCGTTGGTAGAACACCGACCTCGACAGGTGCGACGACGCCGCTGCGGCCGTGCGACTGCCCGGGTGCGCGACCACGGCGCGCAGCACGCGCAGCAGGTCGCCGCCGTGCTGCTCATCGAACCGGATCAACGGCGCCAGCATCCGCTCACTGTGCTCCTGCAGGCGGTGATCGCCGCCGAGCTCGGTGACCAGGCGCGTCAGCGGCCGGTCATCGACGCGCCGCACCTCGGCAGGGCCGAGGCGCGCGGCCAGGAGCCGCGCCGGACGGACGGATGCCAACAGCTCGGCGACCGTCGACGCCGGTGTTCCGATCGCGAGCCCCGTCGAAAGCCCGGCCGCCGCGGCGAAGATCTGCGCCGACGACAGTTTCCTCCGAGACGAGACGAGCACCACACCATCGCCATCGTGCACGGCGCCCATCGCCCGCGTATCAGCGCCCGCATTTCGGGCATCCGTCGCGGTGAGCGCCTCGACCAGACGCTGCACCTGCCCGGGCTGCGCCCGCGGCACCACCAGCACGCCGAGCGCACGCCCCACCACCGGCAGCCCCGCCGCCGCCATGCGCGCCGCCACATCCGCGTCGCCGCTGTGGCCGCCCCCCGCGATCGCCTGAACGAGATCCCGCGCCGGGAGCACCTCCCAGGCCGTAGGGCCGTCGGCGAGCCGGGCGAAGGCCAGCGCCGTCGCAGCCAGCTCGAGCACGGTCAGCGCCCCCGCCGGATGCTCCGCTCCGGGCAGCGCGACCAGCGCACCCCATCGCACGCCACGCGCCTGCACCGGCACCGTCAACAACTCCACGTCGCTGCGGGATCGGGCGGCCCACCCGGTGAGCACATCGGATGCCCGCACGTCGCGCACCTCGGCGGTGACCACCTCGCGCCCGGGCGTCTCGAGCACGATGGGCGCATCGAGCACGCGGGCCGTCTCGCGCACGACGACATCCGCGGGTGCGCCGCGCAGGCTCAGCCCGGTGAACAGCTCATGCAACCGCTGACGCTCCTGCAGCGCCTCCAGCTGCCCCGAGATGATCCGGCGATGCACCGCCTCGGTGACCGTCACGAACTTCACCACGCGTTCCAGGGCGATCAGCGCCAGACCCCGGGCGCGGCACGCGGCGATGAACGCCGGCGGTGCGACCGTGAAGCGTGTCCCGAGCTCGATCACGACCCCGGCGACGCCGGCCCCGGCCAGTCGGTCGGCCAGATCGTGCAGCGCGGCATCCGCCCCCGCCCACCCCGCTGCCGTCGTCAGCAGCAGCTCGCCGCCGTCAAGAAGGTCGGCCACCTGGTCACTGTCAGAGACGTGCACCCAGCGCACACGGGCATCCAGCGCCTCGCCGCCGACCAGCACCTCGGGGGCGCCGCGCTGCAGCGCGTCCACACGGAGCACGTCGCGCACACGAGGGAGCGCATCCTCTTCCGGACGATCTGTCTGATCCGCGCCGATGTCCTGACGATCTGCACCCACTCTCCCATCCTTGCCTCTGTCAGCATGGGGATCAAGCCATTCGTACCGATTCGGTCATTCTGTACGACACATCCCCTGACTCTCGACGAGGAGCACATCTGTGAGCACCATCCGCCACTTCATCAACGGCGCCGACGCCGGCGAAACCGCCCGCACCCTGCCGGTGTACAACCCGGCCACCGGTGAGGTGCACCGCCAGGTTGCGGCCGCCTCGGCCGACGAGGTCGCCCACGCGATCGCCACGGCGAAGGCTGCCGCTCCGGCATGGCGGTCGTCGAGCCTCATCAAGCGCGCCGATGTGTTCTTCCGCCTGCGCCAGATCCTCGTCGAGCGCACCGACGAGCTCGCCGCGATCATCACCAGCGAGCACGGCAAGGTGCTCTCGGACGCCGCCGGCGAGGTCTCGCGCGGCATCGAGAACGTCGAGTTCGCCGCGGGCCTGCTGCACCACCTCAAGGGCGAGCGCGCCGAGCAGGTCGCGCGCGGCGTCGACGTGCACTCGGTCAAGCAGCCGGTGGGCGTGGTGGCGTGCATCACGCCGTTCAACTTCCCCGTCATGGTTCCGCTGTGGATGATCGCCTCGGCCATCGCCTGCGGCAACACCGTCGTACTCAAGCCCAGCGAGAAGGACCCCTCGGCCGCGCTCTGGATCGCCCGCGCCTTCCAGGAGGCCGGCCTGCCCGACGGCGTGCTCAACGTCGTCAACGGCGACAAGACCGCCGTCGACGCCCTGCTCGACGCGCGCGACGTCGCCGCCATCAGCTTCGTCGGCTCGACCCCGATCGCGAAGTCGATCTACGAGCGGGCCTCGGCCAACGGCAAGCGCGTGCAGGCACTCGGCGGCGCCAAGAACCACATGGTCGTCATGCCCGACGCCGACATCGAGGCTGCCTCCGCCGCCGCCATCTCGGCCGCCTACGGCTCGGCCGGCGAGCGCTGCATGGCCGTCTCGGTGCTCGTCGCCGTCGGCGACATCGCCGACGGGCTCGTCGAGGGCATCCGCTCACGCATCGGCGACCTGCGCATCGGCGACGGCACCGACCCGGCCAGCGAGATGGGCCCGCTCATCACCCGTGAGCACCGCGACAAGGTCGAGTCGTACGTCACCGGCGCCGCAGCCGAGGGCGCCACCGTCGTCGTCGACGGCACGCAGAAGCGCTTCGACAATGACGGGTTCTTCACCGGCGTCACCCTGCTCGACAACGTGCGCCCCGGCATGAAGGCCTACGACGAAGAGATCTTCGGCCCCGTGCTGTCGGTCGTGCGCGTCGAGACCTACGCCGACGCCGTCGAGCTCATCAATGCCAACGCCTTCGGCAACGGCACTGCGATCTTCACCCGCGACGGCGGGACCGCCCGCCAGTTCGAGTTCGACATCGAGGTCGGCATGGTCGGCGTCAACGTGCCGATCCCCGTGCCCGTGGGCGCCTTCTCGTTCGGCGGATGGAAGAACTCCCTGTTCGGCGACTCGCACATCTACGGCCCCGAATCGATCCACTTCTACACCCGCTCCAAGGTCGTCACCACCCGCTGGCCCGACCACACCCCCGCCCAGATCGACCTCGGCTTCCCGAGCAACCACTGATCGCGAAAGAGACACCGATATGGCACAGTTCACCGACCGGCACGGCGTGCAGCATCCGCTCCCCGCACCCGAGGCCGAAGCGCAGGTACGCGCCGACGACCGCTCCCACGTGTTCCACTCGTGGAGCGCCCAGGCGATGATCGACCCGCTGCCGGTCGCCGCCGGCGAGGGATCGACGTTCTGGGACTACGCGGGCAACGCGTACCTCGACTTCTCCAGCCAGCTGGTCAACCTCAACCTCGGTCACCAGCATCCCGATCTCGTCGCGTCGATCCAGCAGCAGGCCGGACGCCTCGCGACCATCCAGCCCGCCGTCGCCAACGACGTGCGCGGCGAGCTGGCCCGCCTCATCAGCGAGGTCGCCCCGGACGGGTTCGAGAAGGTGTTCTTCACCAACGGCGGCGCCGAGGCGAACGAGTACGCCGTGCGCATGGCCCGCCAGGCCACGGGACGCCGCAAGGTGCTCTCGATGTACCGCAGCTACCACGGCTCGACCTCGACCGCGATCTCGCTGACCGGCGACCCGCGCCGCTGGGCGAACGAAGTCAGCGATGCCGGAGCCGTGCGCTTCTTCGGCCCCTACCTGTACCGCTCGCCGTTCCACTCGACCACCCTCGCCGAGGAGTCGCAGCGTGCGCTGGAGCACCTCGAGCAGACGATCGTGCTCGAGGGGCCCTCGACCATCGCGGCGATCATCATCGAGACGGTCGTGGGCACCAACGGTGTGCTCGTGCCGCCGCCCGGCTACCTGCAGGGCGTGCGCGAGCTGTGCGACCGGTACGGCATCGTGTACATCGCCGACGAAGTCATGGTCGGCTTCGGCCGCCTGGGTGAGTGGTTCGGCATCCACGCGTTCGACGCCCAGCCCGACCTGATCACCTTCGCCAAGGGCGTCAACTCGGGCTACGTGCCCCTCGGTGGAGTCGTCATCTCGGATGCCATCGCGGCGCACTTCGACAAGACCGCCTTCCCCGGCGGGCTGACCTACTCGGGGCATCCGCTGGCCTGCGCCGCCGGTGTGGCGACGTTCGAGGTGTTCCGACGCGACGGCATCCTCGAGCGGGTGCGTGACCTGGGCGAGCGCGTCGTCGAGCCAACGCTGCGCGCGTGGGTCGACGCCCACCCGAGCGTCGGCGAGGTGCGCGGTCGCGGCCTGTTCTGGGCCGTCGAGCTGGTGCGCGACAAGGAGACGCGCGAGCCGCTGGTGCCGTTCAACGCGGCGGGAGCGGATGCTGCGCCGATGGGCGCGTTCGCTGCGGCGGCGAAGAAGGGCGGCGTGTGGCCGTTCACGCACTTCAACCGCATGCACGTCGCCCCGCCGCTGGTGATCAGCGAGGACGACCTGGTGCGTGGCCTGGCCGTGCTCGACGACGCCCTCTCGGTCGCCGACGAGTACACCGCCTGACACCCACCCGGCACCTCCTCAGCACCTCCCACGAGGGGTCAATAAACGCGGCATCGGGCACCCCCGACCCGACGTTTATTGGCCCCTCGTGGTGTTGGGGCCCCGTGGTGTTGGGTGGCTGTTGCGCGGGGACGACGAAGTGCGCCGGGGGATGCTCCCCGGCGCCCTTCGCGCTGTTCTGCGTGTCTCAGCGACTCACGTGTCAGCGCACGGGATCCAGCAGCGGGATCTCGTAGCGGTGCGGCGTACCGAAGCGGTGCGCCGTGACCGAGACGGCCTGCTCGCGCAGGAACGTCAGCAGCTCGACACGACCGGCCGCGACGACCGGGTTCGCGTAGATCGCCAGGCTCGGCGAGCCGTTCACGGCGGATGCGGTGGCACCGGCATCCGATCCGACCAGGCGCACGCGACCGTCGGCGTCGGCCAGGCGACGGGCGTGACCCGCCCAGGCCTGCGCGTCTTCGGTCACGACGACGACATCGTGCGCACCCAGCCAGGTGACGACGGGGGTCGGCAGGGCCGATGCCGTGCTCACCGTGACGCGCGAGCCGGCGCGCACACCGGCGGCAGCGACGCGGATCAGGTCGACGATGCGGCCACCGTCGAAACGGATGGCGGCGGGGATCGCCTGGTAGCGCAGGGCGTTGTGCTCGGTCACCAGACCGGTGGCATCGCGGACGACACCGAACTCGTCCGCCCACGCGTCGATGTCGGTGGCGAGAGCGCCGCGCAGCCAGGCCGCCTCATCGCCGTCGACCAGCTTGACGGCCGACAGGCCCAGCTCATCCAGCGGACGCGAGGTCGAGACGGGGGCATCCGTCCACTCCGACAGACCGACGAGGTAGTTCGGGCCGCCTGCCTTGGTACCCGCGCCGACGGCGGCCTTCTTCCATCCGCCGAACGGCTGGCGCTGCACGATGGCGCCCGTGGTGCCGCGGTTGACGTAAACATTGCCGGCCTCGATGCGCGAGAGCCACTGCTGGATCTCAGCCTCGTCGAGCGAGTGCAGACCCGAGGTCAGGCCGTACTCAATCGCGTTGACGATATCGATCGCCTCATCGAGCGTCTCGGCGGTCATCACGCCGAGCACGGGGCCGAAGTACTCGACCATGTGGAACTCACTGCCCGGCTGGACACCCTCGCGGATGCCCGGACGCCACAGGCGCCCCTCGTCGTCGAGCTTCTTCGGCTCGAGCATCCAGGACTGGCCCGGGTGCAGCTGCGTGAGCGCTCCGAGCAGCTTGCCCTCAGCGGGTCCGATCAGCGGACCGATGCGGGTCGAGCCGTTGCTGGGCGCGCCGACCTCGTACGCGCTGACCGCGTCAAGCAGCTGGCGACGGAAGCGGTCCGACTTCGCGACCGAGCCGACCAGCACCACCAGCGATGCGGCGGAGCACTTCTGACCGGCGTGACCGAACGCCGAGTAGACGGCGTCCTTGGCGGCGAGATCGAGGTCGGCCGAGGGGGTCACGATCAGGGCGTTCTTGCCGCTGGTCTCAGCCAGCAGCGGCAGGTCATTGCGGAACCCGCGGAACAGTTCGGCGGTCTCGTAGCCGCCGGTGAGGATCACGCGACCCACGGCCGGGTCGCTGACCAGCTGGGTGCCCAGCTCGCGTCCGTCGAGCTGCACGTACTGCAGCACGTCGCGCGGCACACCGGCCTCCCACAGTGCCTCGACCATGACGGCGCCCGAGCGGCGTGCCTGGCGTGCGGGCTTGATGATCACCGGCGAGCCGGTGGCGAGAGCCGACAGCACAGAGCCGGCGGGGATCGCGACGGGGAAGTTCCACGGCGGGGTGACGACCGTCAGGCCGACCGGCTGCATCGTGGCACCGTCGACGTCTGCGAGCTTCTTGGCGCTCTCGGCGTAGTAGTGCGCGAAGTCGATCGCCTCGGACACCTCGGGGTCGCCCTGCTCGATGACCTTGCCGGCCTCCGAACCCATGACCTCGAGCAGGTCACCGCGGTGCGCCTCAAGGATGTCACCGGCACGGTGCAGGACCTCGGCACGACCGGCGGCACCCAGCGCACGCCAGGCCTCACCGGCGGCGACGGCCGTTGCGATGCGCTCGTCGACCTGCGCGGCCGACTTCAGCGTGTTCGCCGCCACGGTGTCGTTGCCGAGCGTCGAACCCTCCATGCGGGCGCGGATCGCGTCGCCCCAGGCACGGTTGGCCGCCAGCGACGGGTCGGTGTCGGGGGTGTTGATGAAGCCGTCGCGCAGTGCGGGCACCGCGGGCTTGCTGCGGTCCTGCACACGGTTCGGACCGGGAACCTCGGTGGGCATCGAGGCGACGGATGCCAGGAAGCGCTGCTTCTCGCGGTCGAACAGCTTCGGGTCGGCGTCGAGATCGAACACGGCCGACATGAAGTTCTCGTGGCTGGCGCCCTCTTCAAGACGACGGATCAGGTAGGCGATCGCGACGTCGAACTCGTCGGGGTGCACGACCGGCGTGTACAGCAGCAGCGAGCCGACAGTGCGCTTGACGACCTCGGCCTGCGCCGAGGCCATGCCCAGCAGCATCTCGAACTCGATGCCGCTGGTGGCGCCGCGCTTCTCAGCGAGCAGCCAGGCCAGAGCGATGTCGAAGAGGTTGTGACCGGCCACACCGATGCGCACGTTCTTGACGCGCTCGGCCTGCAGCGAGTAGTCCAGGACGGCCTTGTACGAGGCATCCGACTCCTGCTTGGTCGACCAGGTCGCGAGCTCCCAGCCGTGCGACTCGGCGTCGACGGTCTCCATGGGCAGGTTGGCGCCCTTGACGACGCGCACCTTGATCGGCGCACCGCCGGCGGCCACGCGTGCGGCGGCCCACTCCTGAAGCTGGATCATCGCGCCGAGGGCGTCGGGCAGGTAGGCCTGCAGCACGATGCCGGCCTCGACGTTCTGGAACTCGGGGCGGTCGAGGATGCGCGTGAAGACCGCGATGGTGAGGTCGAGGTCCTTGTACTCCTCCATGTCGAGGTTGATGAAGGTGCCGTTCGACTTGGCGACCTCGTACAGCGGGCGCAGTGCCTCGATGGCCTCGTCGACGGCCTCGTCGAACGCCCAGGGGCTGTGCGGGGCAACGGTCGAGGACACCTTGATCGAGACGTAGTCGACGTCGTCGCGCTCGAGCAGGCGGCGGGTGCCGGCCAGACGACGGGCGGCCTCTTCCTGACCGAGGATGGCCTCGCCGAGCAGGTTGACGTTGAGGCGCACGTTCTCGGCCGAGCGGATGCGGCGGATGGCCGAGCCCAGCTGGGCGTCGCGGGCGTCGACGATGAGGTGGCGCACCATGCCGCGCAGCACGCGACGGCTGATCGGCACGACGATCCCGGGCAGGATCGGGGCGAAAGCGCCGCCCAGGGCGATGGCGCCGCGCAGCGGTGCGGGCAGGAACTTGGGGGTCAGCGGCACGATCTCGCGCAGGGCACGAGCGGCGACCTTGGTGTCTTCGGGGCGCACGACGCCGTCGACGAAGCCGACGGTGAATGCGAGGCCGTTCTCGTCGCGCAGCACGCCGGCGAGGCGCTGTGCAGCGACATCGGTAGGAACTTCGCGGCTCTGCACGAGCCACTGACGGACGAGTGCGACAGCGTCGTCGGCGAGCTCGGCGAGCTCGGCGGATGTGTCGGAGTCGGGAAGCAGAGGGGTGGTCATGTTCTCAGGATGCGGCCTGAGACCCCTAAAGAAAAGCGAACTTTTACGACGATGACTGTTTGGTTTCATCGATGGTTTTGTGGCGGGTGCGCCTACGGCGCCACCTTGCGGTGCGCGGCGAACGCGTCGGCAAGCGCCGCCCGCACCAGCGTCACGCTCTCGGATGCCCGTGCCGCCGACCGCACGGCGGTGAAAACCTCGCGCACGGGGGCGCCGGGAAGGGTCGCCAGACTCATGCCGCTGGGCTCATCTCCCCAGATCAGATCGGGCAACAACCCCACCGCATGACCCGCCGCGATGAGCCTCAGGTGAGCAGTCAGATCGTCGGCCTCGAACCGCACATCGGGCTCGAAACCCGCGGCCCGGCATTGCTGCACGGCCCAGTGGCGCACGGCCGTACCGGCCGGCTCCATGACCCAGACCCGGTCGGCGAGCTCAGCGAGACCACGCGGCTCTTCATCGGGCGGCAGCACGATGCGGATCGGATCCTCTCCCAGCAGTCGATGTTCGAGACCGGCGTGTACCTCGCGGGTATGTCCGGGGTACTGTTCGGCGATCACCAGATCGAATCGGCGCGCCGACAGCTCGAACAGGCTCTTCTCGGGCGGCAGCTCGGCCAGTTCCACCCGCAGCTGCGGGGCGCGTTCGGCCAGCAGCGTCAGCGCGGCCGGCACGATCGTCTGCGCCGCTGTCGGCATCGCGGCCAACCGCACGGGTTCGAGTGCCCCCGGCGCCGACAGCGCGGCCCGAGCAGCCTCGTCCAGTTCGAGCGCGCGAGCGGCGTGCTCTGCCAGCATCCGCCCCTCGGCCGTCAGTCGCACCCGGCGCCCGTCCGGCTCGAGCAGCGGTACCCCCGCTTCGCGCTCCAGCAGCGCGAGCTGCTGCGAGACCGTCGACGGACTGTACGACAGCGAGGCCGCCACCCCGGCGATCGTGCCGCGCAGTGCCAGCTCATGCAACAGGCGCAGGCGCCTCAGCTCGAACACGTGCCCATCCTAATTGCGGCCACCGCGGCACGCCTCAGATCGTGCGGACGTACGCGTGCGGCATCCGCTCGTGCATCACCCGGATCGCATCGGCGTTGTCGTCGACGAGCACCGCGTGCCGTCCGAGTGGGGCAGCCACGGCCCCGAGCGTCCCCGATCCCGCGAACAGGTCGAGCACACGATCTCCGGGCCGACTGGACGCCTGCACGATACGGCGCAGCACCCCCTCGGGCTTCTGCGTCGGGTATCCCGTCTTCTCGCGGCCGGTGGTCGGCACGATGGTGTGCCACCAGACGTCGGTGGGCAACTTGCCGCGCGCGGCCTTCTCAGCGGTCACGAGTCCCGGTGCCATGTACGGCTCACGATCGACGGCATCCGAGTCGAAGTAGTGCTCGCCGGGGGTCTTCGCGTAGACCAGGATCGTGTCGTGCTTGGTCGGCCAGCGTCGGCGCGACTTGGCGCCGTAGTCGTACGCCCAGATCAGCTCGTTGAGAAAGGCGTCGCGGCCGAACACGGCGTCGAGCATCACCTTGGCGTAGTGCGCTTCACGGTAGTCGAGGTGCAGATACAGGGTGCCGTCGGCGGCCAGCAGCCGCCACGCCTCTTCCAGGCGGGGGATGAGAAAGTCGCCGTAGTCGTCGAAACGGTCGTCGTATGCGCGCAGCATGCCGCGCACGCGCTCGTACGTGTGGCCGTGGAACCCCTGGCGCACCTCGCGGTCGACGCTCGGCTCGCCGGCTTCCGGTTCACAACTCCGGAGATCTGCGGCGGATTCGGCAGAATCTGCCGGTTCTGGGCCGGGATCATCCGGATTCTCCGGAGTTGCGTGCAGGCGACGGGCGGTGACGACCTGCCGTTCGCGGGTGCGCCCGGTGTTGAACGGCGGATCGAGGTAGACGAGGGTGAACGATCCGGATGCCAGGGTGGGCGCGACGGCCAGATTGTCGCCCTGGATGATCTCGACCGAGCCCCGAGCAGCGGACTCGGTCACGGAACCCTGTGCAGCCACGCGTCGGTGGCGAACTTCGACTGCACCAGTTGCTCGGCGGCCGCGTACTCGTCGTCCGAGATCGCGCCGTCCTCGGCGCCGGTGAGCGCGCGGAACGTGCTCTTGAATCGCTCGATGATCTCGGAGCGCTCCATGCCGGTCTGCGTGCGCAGCGGGTCGACGCGCTTGGCGGCCGACGTGGTGCCCTTGTCGCTGAGCTTCTCGCGTCCGATGCGCAGCACCTCGGTCATCATCTGGCCGTCGATGTCGTACGAGATGGTGGCGTGGTGCAGCACGCCACCGTTGGCGAGGCGCTTCTGCGCCGCACCGCCGATCTTGCCGGTGGGTGAGGCGATGTCGTTGAGCGGCTGATACGTCGCCTCGATACCGAGCGAGCGCAGCGCCTGCAGCACCCAGTCGTCGAGGAAGGCGTACGAGTCGGCGAACGTCATGCCCTGCACGAGGGATGCCGGAACGTACAGCGAGTATGTGATGATCTGGCCCGCGGCCATCATCATCGCGCCGCCACCCGAGATGCGGCGCACGACGTCGAAGCCGTGCTTCACGGCACCGTCGGGGTCGACCTCGTTGCGGTACGACTGGAACGAGCCGATCACCACGGCCGATTCGTCCCACTCCCAGATGCGCAGGGTGGGGCGCCGGCGCCCTTCGCCGACGCGGGCGGTGAGCACTTCGTCGAGGGCGAGGTTCATGCGCGGCGAGACGGCCTTCTCGTGCACGACCTCCCAGTCGAAGTCACTCCATCCGGGGGCGGTGACCAGGGCGCGCCGCACGGCAGTGCCGACGGCCTCGGGCGAGAACCCGAGCAGCTGCGCGCCGTCGGGCAGGGCCGCGCGCACGGCGGCGGCGATCGTGGCCGAGTCGGCTTCGACCGGCATACCCTCGACCGCGGCGTTGATGGCGTCGAGGGCCGTGTCGGGTTCGAGGAAGAAGTCGCCCGCGAGGCGGAAGTCGCGGATCAGGCCGTCTTCGACCTCGAGATCGACGACGACGAGCTTTCCACCGGGAACCTTGTACTCACCATGCACCCGTCCAGCTTAAGCCGCCGGGTCGCGAGCGCACCGGGTTCACGCCCGGACAGGCACCCTCGCGTCGAGCCAGGCCAGCAGGTCGGCACGCACGGATTCGGCCTGCAGCTCGTGGAAGATCTCGTGCCGGGCATCGGGGTACACCAGTGTGGTGACGTCGGTGAGCCCGGATCGCGTGCGGTAGGCGTCGGCGAGTTTGTGCACACTGCGGGGGCCGCCGACCGGATCGTCGCCGCCGACCATCAGCAGCACGGGGATGTCGCGTCCGAGGTCGCGTGCCGGTCGGCCGTACAGGCGCAGCGCCTCGATCGGGCCGAACAGTTTCAGCAGAGGCGTCTCGGTCGTGAGCGGGTCGTCGCGGAACGCCTCCCACACGGCGGGGTCGCGCGAGAGCCACTCCAGGCCGTGCGCGTCGGGCCCCGCCCAGCGCGCGTTCAACGGCGCCGCATTCAGGTCACCGGGGGTGCGCAGCGCCGAGCCGGTCAGCACGACGGCGTCGTACGCCTCGGGATGCTGGTTCACCAGCATCTGCGACAGGAACGACCCCCAGGAATGACCGATCAGCACGAGCGGCAGTTCCGGATGGTGGGTGCGGATGATCCCGGTGAGCTGCCAGCAGGCGGCGACGGCGGCGCGCAGACCGCCCGGCCCCAGTCGGCCGAGCTTCGCCGGGCCGCCGTGTTGTCTGATGCCGGTGCGCCCGTGGCCGCGGTGGTCGTCGGCGTAGACGTGGAAGCCGGCCGCGGTGAGAGCGTCAATGACGGCCCCATAGCGGCCGGCGTGCTCACCGACGCCGTGCAGCAGCTGCACGACGCCGCGCGGTTCGCCCGCTGCCGTGTACACGTCGTACACGATCGATATCCCGTGGGCGTCGACGAACTCGGCTGTTGTGGGTGCGGCCATGGCCCGAGTCTACGGATTTCGCTCGGCGCGGGTCAGGCGACGACCGGGGCGAGGGCGGCGACGACGGCCAGTGCCGCGTCGCGATCGGTGGTCTCGTAGCCACCGACGCCGTCGCTGGCGGATCCCAGGCGGACTCCCCCATCGGCGGTCACCGTGCGCTTGGCCGAGAAGTGCACCGCGTCGACTCCGGTGGCGGCGATCGCGACGACGTCGGATGCCGTGATGCCGCTGCCGGCCATGACCTCGATGCCGCCGTCGGCCTCGGCGACGAGCGCGCGCAGCACGTCGACGCCGTCGACCGCGCGCGAGGCGCCACCCGAGGTCAGGACACGTCGGATGCCGAGTTCTCGCGCCGTACGCAGCGCGGCGATCGGGTCCCGGGTGGTGTCGATCACACGGTGCAGCGTCACCGGGGCGCCAGCGGCAGCATCCACCAGTCGTGCGAGACCCTCCCGGTTGAGCGCGCCGTCGTCGCCCTGGCATCCGACGACGACACCGTGCGCACCCGCGGCGAGCGCGAGGCGCACATCGCGCGCCATGAGGGCGATCTCGTCGGCGTCGTAGTGGAAGTCGCCGGCACGGGAGCGCACCAGGGCGTGCACCTCGGGGCCGTCGTCCCCCGCGACCTCGCGGGTGATTTCGATCGTCGCCTGGGAGGGCGTGAGCCCGCCGAGGGCCAGCGCCTGGGTGAGTTCGACGCGCGCCGCACCCGCCTCGCGCGCGATGCGCATTCCGGCAGGGTCCTGGATGGCGATTTCAAGCGCGAGTGACATGAAAACGATTTTCGCAGGATCGCCCTCGACGTCAAGTGTTCTGGTCTTTATTTTCACGCCCCCGAAATGTATCCCCCGGATCACCCAAAAGTTAGTTAGGCTATCTAAGCAATGACTGCCGATCTCCCCGCCACCGCCACTGAACTCCGCTACGCCGTCTTCCGCCTCGCCCGGCGCCTCCGCTGCGCGCGAGCCGTCGACTCCCTGAGCGACGCGCAGCTGGCGATCCTGGGCGGCCTGCGCGCGCACGGCAGGCACACGCTGTCGCGGCTCGCCGAGCGCGAACGCGTCACCGCGCCGACCATGAGCGCCATCGTCGGCGGGCTGGTCGAGATGGGTCTCGTTGTGCGCATCCCCGACGAGGACGACCGCCGCCGGGTGCACGTCGAGATCACGCCGCAGGGCGAGGACGTGGTCACCGAGACCATCCGCCGCCGCGACGAGCTGCTGGCGGCGATGATCACCGACGCGGGCCTCGACGACAGCGACCTCGCGGTGCTGCGCGAGGCGGCCGCCCTGCTGCAGAAGATGGCCGACGCATGAGCGGCATGTTCCGGTCGTTCCGCACCTTCAACTACCGCACCTGGTTCCTCGGCGGCGTCATCTCGAACATCGGCGGCTGGATGCAGGCGACCGCCCAGGACTGGGTGGTGCTCACCGAGCTGACCGACAACGACGCCACCGCGATGGGCATCACCATGGCGCTGCAGTTCGGCCCACCGCTAGTGCTGGTCAGCATGACCGGTTGGGTGGCCGACCGGTTCGACCGGCGCAAGGTGCTTCTCGTGACGCAATCCACGCTGATGCTGCTGGCGCTCGGCGTCGCGGCGCTGCTGCTGACCGGCGTCATGACGCTTCCGCTGATGTTCTGCTTCGCGGCAGCGTTCGGCGTCGCGAACGCCTTCGACGCCCCGGCCCGCCAGGCGTTCGTGTCGGACATGGTGAGCATCGACGACGCCTCGAATGCCGTCGCGCTGAACTCGGCGGCGTTCAACATGGCCCGCCTGATCGGCCCGGCCGTCGGCGGTCTGCTGATCGTCGTGCTCGGCAGCGGATGGGTATTCGTCGCCAACGCCGTCACCTTCCTCGCCATGATCATCGCCCTGCTCGCGATGCGCGTGCACGAGCTGATCCCCCGCACCAAGGACCACCGCTCGGGTGGCCTCGCCGAGGGCTTCCGGTACGTCTGGGGCCGGCCCGACCTCGTCGTGGTGTTCGTGATGGTGTTCCTGATCGGCGCGTTCGGCATGAACTTCCCGATCTTCGCCTCGACGATGGCTCTGGAGTTCGGCAA
Organism: Microbacterium esteraromaticum; assembly: GCF_017303215.1. GTDB lineage: Bacteria > Actinomycetota > Actinomycetes > Actinomycetales > Microbacteriaceae > Microbacterium > Microbacterium esteraromaticum_C. Next base: position 38,491 of record NZ_JAEMWU010000001.1, read on the forward strand.
GGACGCCGATGGCTACGGCGTGCTCAGTTCGGTACTCGCGATCGGGTCCGTGGCGGGCGCACTGCTCGCGGCGCGGCGCGACCGCGCCCGGGTGAGGGTGCTGGTGCTCTCGGCGGGAGGGTTCGGGCTGGCATCCGTCCTCTCGGCGTTCTCGCCGACGTACTGGACCTACGCGTTCGTGCTCGTCTTCGTCGGGTTCAGCATCGTCTCGATGCTGACCACCGCCAACGGCTACGTGCAGACGACGACCGACCCGGCACTGCGCGGCCGAGTGCTCGCGCTGTACATGGCGGTCATCATGGGGTCGACGCCGATCGGCGCGCCGATCGCCGGGTGGATCGTCGATGCGTTCTCGGCGCGCACCGCGATCGTCGTCGGCGGCGTCGCCGGCATCATCGCATTCGGGATCGGCGTCGGGTGGATGCTGTGGTCCGGCCGCCTGCACCGGCGCGAGGGTGCGAGGTTCCGGCTCACGCTCGACGAGACCCGACCGGTCTCGGTCGTGCGCGCGATGGAACCCGAGACCTTCGACGAGCGCACCGCGATCACCTCGCCGATCCGCCTGCCCCGCCTTCGCAAGAGCAAGCGCTGACCCGTGCAGCGGCATCCGCGCTCACTGCTCCTCGCGCTCGGCGCGCTGACGGCCTTCGGCCCGCTCTCACTCGATGTCTACCTGCCGTCGCTGCCACAGCTCGGCAGTGACCTGGGCGCCTCCGAGTCGCTGACCCAGTTCACCCTGAGTGCGTGCATGATCGGCCTGGCGCTGGGCCAGCTGCTGTGGGGGCCGATCAGTGACCGGTACGGACGGCGGATGCCGCTGTTCATCGCGATCACCGGGTTCATCGTCACCTCGCTGCTGTGCGCCGTAGCACCCACGATCGAGGTGCTGATCGGCATCCGCATCGTGCAGGGACTGTGTGGCGCCGCCGGAATGGTGATCGCCCGCGCCGTGGTGCACGACCTGTTCTCGGGTGCCGAAGCGGTCGCGGCGTACTCCACACTCGCCGCCGTGCTCGGCATCACGCCGGTGCTCGCCCCGCTCGTGGGCGGCGGCATCGCCCTGGTGTCGGACTGGCGTGGCGTCTTCGTGACGCTCGCCGTGATCGGTGCGCTGCTGCTCGCGGTCGCCGCCCTCGCCGTCCCCGAGACGCACGCCCCCGACGACCGCACCGCCGGTGGCATCCGCAACGACTTCCGCGGCATCGGTGCGGCCCTCACGAACGGTCCGTTCATGCTCGCGGCCGCCACGCTCGGTCTCGCCTCGATCGCCCTGTTCTCGTACCTGCAGATGTCGCCGTTCGTGCTGCAGCAGCAGTACGGTCTGAGTCCGCAGGGCTTCGCCCTGGTGTTCGCGGCGAACTCGGTCGGCATCCTCGCCGCTGCGACCCTCAACCGGCGCCTCGCCCGCCGAGCCCCCGCTCAGCGGGTCGTGCGGTGGTCGTTGTCGATCGCCGCGGCAGCCGCGATCGCGGTGCTGCTGGCCGGAATGCTCGACTCGTCACTGCCGTGGCTGCTGGTGCCGCTGTTCGTTGTCATGTCATCGCACGGCATCAACAACCCCTCGCTCACCGCGCTCGGTTTGGGCCAGATCACGCGCAGCGCCGGGTCGGCATCCGCCGTGCTCGGCACCGTCTCGATGCTGCTGGGCGCCCTCGTGCCGCCGCTGGTCTCGCTGTTCGGAGTCTCGGCCGCGGTTCTCGGCGGAACCATGCTCGCAGCGCTCGTCGGGGCACTCGTGCTGCTGGCCGTGGCGAGCGCCCGCGGCGCCCGGAACGCGTAGCCCCGCCTCGCGCGAAGATCAGGCGCACGACGCGGGCCGGGGCTCGTAACGTGGAGTCGTGAGGCGATCCGGTGCGGCGGCAGCGGCCGGTGGCGCGGCAGCGCTGCTGGGCGCAGGAGCAGGCGAGCTCGTCGCGGCCCTGGCGGCTCCGACGGCCAGCCCGTTCGCCGTGATCGGCGGCGCCCTCATCGACGCGGCGCCGACATGGGCGAAAGACACCGCGATCGCCTGGTTCGGCACGGCCGACAAGCTCGCGCTGCTGATCGGCATCGGCGTCGCGCTGCTCGCCGTTGCGGCCATCGCAGGCGTCGCCGAATCTCGGTGGCGGGGTGTCGGCGTCATCGCGTTCGCCGCGCTGGGCGTCGGAGTCGGCGTTCTCGCGCTCACCCGGGCCGACGCGGGACCACTGTCGTGGCTGCCCGCCGTCATCGCGGGCGCCGTCGCAGCGGTGTTCCTGCGCACGCTGCTCTCGCTCGCGCCTGCCGAAGGGGTCGTGCCCGCCGAAGGGGTCGTGCCCGCCGAGGGTGTCGTGCCGTCCGAGAGGGTCGCGCCGGAGGGCGCACCATCTGACACGTCCGCGCACTCCCGGCGGCGCTTCCTCGCCTGGACCGGTGGTGCCGCGATCGTCGGGGTCGCCTTGGCGGTGGGCGGCACGCTTGCCCGCGCCGGCTCGACCGCGGTCATGGTCGTGCGCGACGCGATCCGCCTGCCCCGACCGGCCCTGCCCGCTCCGGCGGCGCCGGCCGGCGCAGCGCTCGATGTCGCCGGGCTCAGCCCACTGATCACTCCGAACAGCGACTTCTACCGCATCGACACCGCCCTCGTGGTGCCCACCGTCGACCCGGCGCAGTGGCAGCTGCGCATCCATGGTCTGGTCGACCACGAGGTGCGGCTGACCTGGGACGAGCTGCTCGCCCTGCCGCTGATCGAGGCACCGGTCACCCTGTCGTGCGTATCGAATCCGGTGGGTGGAGACCTGGTCGGCAACGCTGTGTGGCTGGGATACCCGATCCGCGAGCTCCTTGCCCGTGCTCAGCCGCACGCCGACGCCGATATGGTGCTGTCGACCTCGGCCGACGGCTTCACCGCCGGCACACCCTTGGAAGCGCTCACCGACGACCGCGACGCTCTGCTCGCGATCGGCATGAACGGCGAACCCCTCCCTCTGGAGCACGGCTTTCCCGTGCGGATGGTGGTGCCCGGCCTGTACGGGTACGTCTCGGCGACGAAGTGGGTGACCGACCTTGAGGTGACCCGCTTCGATCGGTCGCGGGCGTACTGGACCGACCGCGGCTGGTCGGCACGCGGCCCGATCAAACTGCAGTCGCGCATCGACGTACCACGCTCGGGAGCGCAGATCACCGCCGGCGACGCCGTGATCGCCGGCGTCGCCTGGCAGCCCGGCACCGGTGTATCCGGCGTCGAGGTGCAGGTCGACGACGAGCCGTGGCAGCGTGCCGAGCTCGCCCCGGCGCTCTCGTCCGACACGTGGGTGCAGTGGCGGATGCCCTGGCGCGCCACCCCGGGGGCGCACGTGCTGCGCTGCCGGGCGATCGATGCCGACGGGAACGCCCAGACCGGGGCATCCGCTCCTCCCGCGCCCGACGGCGCGACCGGATGGCACACCGTCACCGCGACCGTGGCGTGAGCCCCATTCCGCCGGCGGCACGACAGGAGTAGCGTCCTGTCGCATGGACCTCATCATCCGCACGCGCGGGCTGACGAAGACGTACGGACGGGTGCACGCCCTCGACGGCCTCGACCTCGAGATCGGTGCCGGGCAGGTGCACGGCTTCCTCGGCCCCAACGGCGCCGGCAAGTCCACCGCGATCCGCGTGTGCCTGGGGCTGGCGCGCAAGACGGGCGGAGATGCGTCGGTGTTCGGCGAGGATCCGTGGACGTCGGCCGCGCGCCTGCATCGGCGCATCGCGTACGTGCCCGGCGATGTCAGCCTGTGGCCGAACCTGTCGGGCGGCGAGGCGATCGACCTGCTCGCCCGGTTGCGCGGCGCCCGCACCGACGCCGCCGACTACCGCGCACAGCGAGCGCGTCTGCTGGACGTGTTCCAGCTCGACCCACATAAGAAGGGTCGCTCGTACTCGAAGGGCAACCGGCAGAAGGTCGCGCTCGTCGCGGCTCTCGCGGTTCCCGCCGACCTGTACATCCTCGATGAGCCGACCAGCGGCCTGGACCCGCTGATGGAAGTGACGTTTCGGCATGAGCTCACCCGATTGAGGGACGGCGGCGCGACCGTGCTGCTCTCGAGCCACATCCTGAGCGAAGTCGAGCACACGTGCGATCACGTCTCGATCATCCGAGCGGGGCGCATCGTCGAGACCGGCACCCTCACCGACCTGCGGCACCTTACCCGCACCGAGGTCTCGTTCGACGCGACCTCCGACGACGCCCTGACAGGGATCCCCGAAGCCCACGACGGCGCTGTGCGTGGCGGCCGCGCCCGATTCACGGTCGACAGCGACCGGGTCACCGCCGTCCTCCCGGAACTCTCCCGTCGGGCCGTGACGGGACTGCGCATCGAACCGCCCTCGCTGGAGGAGCTGTTCCTGCGTCACTACGGCGACGTGGTGAACGACACAGCGTCCAACACGGTGGACGCACGCGGGAAGCTCCGTCGATGAGGACGCTCCTGCTGCTGCGGCTGCGCCGTGACCGCCTGCAGGTGCCGCTGTGGGTCGTCGGCACGACGCTGCTCGCTGCTGCCGCGGTCGGCGGTGTCACCGCCTCGTTCACGACCGAGGCCGACCGCCACGGGCTGCTGGCCGCGGTGATGGCCAATCCGGTCATCCTGCTGTTCCGCGGGTTGCCGTCCGGGTCGGGCGAGGCGCAGGTCGCGGTGTTCCTGATCCTCCCGTTCCTGTCGATGCTCGTCGGCATGATGAGCGTGTTCCTCGCCGTGCGCCACACCCGCACCGATGAGGAGCAGGGGCGGGCCGAACTGGTCGCCGCAACCCCCGCAGCGCGAATCCTGCCCCTGGCGGCGACCACCCTGCACGGCCTCCTCGTCACCACCGTGATCGGCGTCGGCATCGCCCTCGCGTTCATCACCCTGGGGTACCCGGTCGCGGGCTCACTCATCGCAGGGCTCGCCGTGGCATCCGTCGGTCTGTGCTTTCTCGGGGTCGGGCTGCTGTCGGCGCAGCTGATGCGCACCTCACGCGGCGCGAATTCCCTGGCCGTCTGGCTGCTGGTCGCGGCATACCTGACCGCCGGGCTCGGCAACGCGCTCGGCACGCCCAGCGACGACCTCACCCGTCTGGAGAGCAGCCCGCTGACCTGGCTGTCGCCCATCGGATGGGCCGAGAACACCCGCGCCTACGCCGATGACGTCGCCTGGCCGGCGCTGCTGGGCATCGCCCTGGGCGCGCTGCTCGCGAGCGCAGCGTTCCTCGTGCAGTCGACGCGCGATCTCGGCGAGGGCATCGTGCCGCAGCGGCACGGTCGTGCCTCGGCGTCGCGGATGCTGGGATCGCCGATCGGCCTGGCCTGGCGTCTGTCGCGCGGCGCCGCGTGGGGGTGGGCGACGGGCGGGCTGATCGCCGGCGTATTGGCCACGAGCCTCACCTCGGCGATGAACGAGCTCGCCCGGATCGACTCGGTGCAGCAGTTGCTCGAAGCGATGTCGCAGCAGAACGACATCGAGCAGAGCATGGTCGTGGTCTTCTACCTGATCGTCGGCGTGCTCGCCTCGTGCGCCGCTGTGCAGACGGTCTGCCGGGCCCGTCAGGAAGAAGCACACGGCACCGCCGAGCCCGTCCTGGCGGGCGCCGTCGACCGAACCCGCTGGCTGGCATCGCACCTCGTGGTGGCGGCTGCCGCGGCGGCGCTGACCCTGGCCGCCGCGATCGCAGGATCGGCACTGGGAGGTCTGCGCGGCGGTGCCGACCTGGTCGCCGACGCTGTCATCGCCGGCGTGGGCCAGGCGCTGGCGGCCGCAGTGATCCTAGCGCTGACCGCGGTGGTCTTCGTCGTCGCGCCGCGAGCGACGATCGTCTTCGGGTGGATGCTGGTGCTCGTCGCGTTGCTCATCGGCCTGTTCGGCCCGCTGTTCTCGCTACCGGAATGGGCGACCCGGCTGTCGCCGTTCGCGCAGGCACCGGTGCCGGGCCCCGACGGAATCGATGTCAATGGCGGATGGTGGCTGCTCGCGATCACCGTGCTGGGTGCTGCGGCGGCGCTGTGGCTGATGCGCCGACGCGAGTTGCACCCCGCATCCTGAGGCCGCATTCGTCACCGGTGACCCGCACTGGATAGCGTGGAGGGCATGAGCGGACACGGCGAGGCGACTCAGACGACCGAGACCGAGACGCGCGAACCCCAGGTTCTGCGATGGGTCTTCTGGCCCGCGGCGGCGATCATCATCGCGTTCGTCTTGTTCACCCTGCTGTTCCCGCAGGTCGCCGAAGAGGTGTTCGCGGCCGTGCAGACCTCGATCGTGAACGCCTTCAACTGGTACTACGTGCTGATCGCGGCGTTCTTCGTCGCGTTCAGCCTGTTCCTCGGCTTCAGCCGGTTCGGTGACATCAAGCTCGGGCGAGACGACGAAGAGCCCGAGTTCTCGCTGATGAGCTGGTTCTCGCTGCTGTTCGCCGCCGGAATGGGCATCGGTCTGGTCTTCTACGGTGTCAGCGAACCGCTCAGCCACTTCGTGAGCCCGCGGCCCGGCGTGACCGGAACACCCGAGCAGCTCGCACAGGGGGCGCTGGGGCAGACGTACCTGCACTGGGGTGTGCACGCCTGGTCGATCTATGTCGTGATCGGTCTCGCCCTGTCGTACGCGATCCATCGCCGTCGGCGTCCCGTGTCGATCCGGTGGACGCTCGAGCCGCTCCTCGGCAAGCGCGTCGAAGGCGGCTGGGGGCACACGATCGACGTGATCGCCCTGGTCGGCACCCTCTTCGGCGTCGCAACCTCGCTCGGGCTCGGTGTGCTGCAGATGAGCTCGGGCCTGCACGCGGCAGGCTTCGCCGACCCCGACGAGGCGACCCAGGTCGTGCTGATCCTCATCATCTCGGTGTTCGTGCTGATGTCGGTGCTGTCGGGCGTCACCCGCGGTATGAAGTGGCTGTCGAACGCCAACCTGGTGCTGGCCGGGCTGCTGGTGCTCTACCTGCTGGCTGTCGGCCCGACCGAGTTCCTGTTGCGCGACTTCGTGCAGTCGATCGGGTACTACGTGCAGAACTTCGTGGGTCTGTCGTTCAACGTGAGTGCGTTCCAGGGCGAGGCCGGCGAGCAATGGCAGGCGGGGTGGACGTCGTTCTACTGGGGCTGGTGGATCTCATGGGCGCCCTTCGTCGGCATCTTCATCGCCCGGGTCTCGAAGGGCCGCTCGGTGCGCGAGTTCGTGATCGGCGTGATCATGGTGCCGACGCTGCTCGGCATCCTGTGGTTCGCCGTGCTCGGCGGCTCTGGGCTGGCGATGGAACTCGCCAACCCGGGCACCCTCACCGGACCCGACGGCGAAGTGGACTTGCAGGGTGCGCTGTTCGAGATGCTGCAGCACGTGCCCGGGTCGGCAATCGTCAGCATCGGAGTGCTGTTGCTGCTGACGATCTTCTTCGTGACCTCGGCCGATTCGGGCGCCCTGGTGATGGGCATGATCGCCACCGGTGGCAAGCCCGAACCGCGCCGGTGGATCCGCACGTTCTTCGTCGCGGCGACGGCCCTGCTGGCGATCGCGCTCCTGCTGGCCGGAGGCCTCACCGCGCTGCAGACGGCGGCGATCACGATCGCACTGCCGTTCAGTGTGGTGATGCTGCTGATCTGCTGGTCGACTGTCGTGGCGTTCACCCGTGAGCGCCGCGCCTATGCGAAGGCCGAGCGTGCGCAGTTCATCGACCGGATCGGCGACTACTACGGCCTGGAGGTCGAGGCGCACGACGCCACCGGCGTGCTGGGAGCCCAGCCCCGATGGATGCGTAGCCTGCAGCGCCGGTTCGGGCTGCCCGTGGCGCCGACCGAACCGTCGCGCATCACGCCGACAGCACTCGCGATCGAGAGCCACGTGGATGCGTCGCCGTCGACGATCGACGTCGACGTGCTCGTGGATCAGGACGAGCTCGCCGGCCTCGACGACCCCGACGTTCCCTCGCAGGACGCAGGCCCGTTCCTGAAGGACTGACGCCCCGCGCGCTCGCGCCCAATCCCCACGCGCCCACCCCCCCACCCACGAGGGGCCAAGAATCGCGCAGTCCAGCCCCTTGAACGCGACATTTCTTGACCCCTCGTGAAGAAGAGAGCTGTTGCGTGCGCTGCGTGACCCACGAGGGGTCAAATTCTGCGCAGTCCAGCCCCCTGAACGCGGCATTTCTTGACCCCTCGTGAGGAGGAGAGGTGTTGCGTGCGTTGCGTGCGCTGTGTGCGGTGCGCGCGGGCTACGCGGCGAGCACGTGCCGCAGCTGCTCGACGGCCCAGTCCAGCTCGGTCGCGCGGATCACCAGCGGCGGCGCGATGCGGATGGTCTGCCCGTGGGTGTCCTTCACCAGCACGCCGCGCTCGCGCAGCTTCTCGGCGATCTCTCGCCCGGTACCGATCGCGGGGTCGATATCGACGCCGGCCCACAGCCCCGCGATACGCACCGCGGTCACGCCGTGCCCGATGAGCGGTTCGAGAGCGGATGCCAGATGCGCGCCGAGCAGACGGGCACGCTGCTGGAACTCGCCCGTGCTGAGCATCTCGACGACCTTGGTGCCCACGGCGGCGGCCAGCGGGTTGCCGCCGAACGTCGAGCCGTGCTCGCCGGGACGGATCACCCCGAGCACATCCCGGTTGCCGACGACGGCCGAGACAGGCAGGATGCCCCCACCGAGCGCCTTGCCCAGCAGATACAGGTCGGGCACGACGCCCTCGCGATCGCAGGCGAAGGTCTCGCCGACGCGGCCGAGGCCCGACTGGATCTCATCGGCGATGAACAGCACGTTCCGCTCGTCGCAGATCTCTCGGACCCGGCGCAGGTATCCCTCGGGTGGGATGATCACGCCGCCCTCGCCCTGGATCGGCTCGATGAGCACGGCCGCGGTGTCTTCGGTGATCGCGTTCGCGATGGCATCCGCATCGCCGTAGGCGGCCACGTCGAAACCGGGCGTGTACGGGCCGAAATCGGCACGCGCCTGCTCATCGTCGCTGAAGCTGACGATCGTCGTGGTGCGGCCGTGGAAGTTACCGTCGGCGACGATGATGCGCGCCCGACCGGCCGGGATGCCCTTGACCCGGTACCCCCACGCGCGGGCGACCTTGATGCCCGTCTCGACGGCCTCGGCGCCGGTGTTCATCGGCAGCACCAGCTCTTTGCCGCACAGTTCGGCGAGGGCCGCGGCGAACGGTTCGAGCTGGTCGTTCATGAACGCGCGGCTGGTGAGCGTGACGCGGCCCAGCTGCGCGGTCAGCGCCTGCACGATCGCCGGATGCCGGTGACCGAAGTTGACGGCCGAGTAGGCGGCCAGCAGATCGAGGTAGCGCTTGCCGTCGGCATCCGTCACCCACACCCCGTCGGCTTCGGAGACGACGACGGGCAGTGGGCTGTAGTTCTCGGCGACGTGCGGTTCGAGCGGCGCGGTCGTCGAGGTCGACATCAGGACTCCCCGTCGGTCTTCGCGCCGCGCAGTTCGAGCGTGCAGCACTTGATGCCGCCACCGCCGAGCAGCAGCTCGGACAGGTCGACGGTGAGCGGGTTGTATCCGCGCTCGCGCAGCTGCTTCTCGAAGCCCTTGGCGCGCGGCGAGATGATCACGTTGTAGCCGTCGCTGGCCGAGTTCAGGCCGAACACGGCGCCGTCCTCATCAGCGACGAGGATCGCGTCGGGGAAGCGCTCGGCGAGGATGCGCTGGGATGCCTCGTCGAACGCGCCAGGCAGGTAGGCGATGTTGGCGCGCTCGGGGCCGCCGTTCTCGTGACCCACTACCGGGTCGAGCACGGTGAGCGCGGTGTCGAGGTGGTAGAACCGCGGGTCGACGAGCGTGAGCGTGACGACCTCGCGTCCGAAGACCTCGTGCACCTCGCGGTGGCTGTCACCGGCGGAGCGGAAGCCGGTGCCGGCGAGGATCACGTCGCCGGCGAGCAGGAAGTCGCCCTCGCCCTCGTTGACTTCCTGGGGCAGAACCGTGTCGAAGCCGTTCGCGCGGAACCACTCGGCGAAGGCGGGGGCCTCACCCTGGCGCTGCTCGAAGTAGAACTCGGGGACGTACGCCCGGCCGTCGATGACGAATCCGCCGTTGGCGGTGTAGACCATGTCGGGGTAGCCAGCCAGCGGCTCGATCAGCTCGACCTCGTGGCCGAGCTCGATGTACAGGTCGTACAGCTTCTGCCACTGCTCGAGGGCCTTGGCGGTGTCGGTGGGCTTGGCGGGCTCCATCCACGGGTTGATCTTGTAGCTGACCGTGAAGTGCTCGGGACGGCACATCAGGTAGCGGCGGTGGTGGGCGACGCGGGTGGGGGCGGTGGCGGTGGTGGTCTCAGGCATGGACATGGAGGCTCCTCGTGAAGGTGCGGCGGACGCTGTCCAGGGGCCCGGCGGAAGTTCGACCCGCAACACTGACGGGGAAGATGCACGTGGGCACGCCAGTGATCATTATTTCACGGGAAGGCTCACGATGCAGTGGGCGAATCCTCAGCGTGCACGACGAGTTTTCCGGCGGCGTGCCCCGTCTCGATGCGAGCCATTGCCTCGCCCGCCGCCTCGAATGCGTACTCGTCGGCGATCACAGGATGCAGGCGCCCCTGTGCCACGAGGTCGAGCAGGTTCGCGAGGATGTCCGGCTTCGCGACGGCTGCGAGGGGGCGGATGCGATGGCGCGATCCGATCGAGAGCAGAGCGGCCCGTAGCATCCGAGGGATCGGTCCGAGCACGCGTCCGCCATCGCCCCCGACGAGCACGACCGTGCCACCGGGACGAGTGAGCCGCTGCAGCGCGCGCAGCGACTGCCCGCCGGCGATCTGGATCACCGCGTCGTACTCACCGTGCGGCAGCTCGTCCACGGGGGTGTTCCGGTCGAGCACGCGTGCGGCGCCGAGCCCGGAGAGTAGCGGGTGGTGCTGTTCGCCGGACGTGGCATGCACCTCGGCACCACGGATCGCCGCGAGCTGGACGGCGAACGTGCCGACGCCACCGGAGGCCCCGAGAATGAGCACTCGGTTGCCCTCGGTGACCCCGGCGAGGTCGAGCGCCTGCCAGGCGGTTCCGCCCGCGATCGGCAGTGTCGCCGCGATCTGCGGCGGCACGGCCTCGGGTCGCGGCACGCAGCGAGCGACCGGGGCCGTCGCAAACGGCGCCAGCCCTCCGCCGCCGGGCAGTTCGGCCACGACGGCGTCGCCGACGGTGGCATCCGTCACTCCGTCGCCGAGGGCGACGACCGTACCCGCGACATCCATGCCTCGGACCGGCTGACGGGGCCCGCGCAGTCCGAAGGCGGGCCGGACGACCAGCGGGTCGCCGAGCATGATCCGCACGTCTCCGGCGTTAAGCGCGGTGGCCTCGATGCGCAGCAGCACCTCGCCGCGTCGCGGCTCGGGGGTGGTGCGCTCGTGGCGTCGGATGCCGGATGCCGGCCCGTAGCGGTGCTGCATCCAGGCGGTCATGGTGGTTGTCGAAACGGTCATGTCAATCCTCCGGGTACTGGAAGAGGTCATCGAGCCCGAGCTGGAGTGCGCGGGCGATCTGGAAGGCGAGTTCGAGCGTGGGCGAGTACTTGCCCTGTTCGATCGCGATGAGGGTCTGGCGGGTGACGCCGATGGTGCGGGCGAGTTCGGCCTGCGTGAGCCCGGCGCGTTCGCGGTGCGCGCGGATGCTGTTGGTGACCAGTGTCGGCTTGACCATCAGATGAGCCCCCGCCGGTAGGCGATCACGCGGGCGATTCCGCCGACGAAAGCCGAGACGGCGAACCCGGCGAACATGGTCTGTGCGATCCAGAAGACATCGGCGCTGACCGCGCACAGGGCGATGACGCCGAGCCCGGCGATGACCAGGAAGGCGTGCTCGACGCGTGTTCCCATGCGCGAGATGTCGCGGTCGCGGATATCGGTGGCGGCGACCGCGTCTCCCTCACGGGCACGGGCGATGAGCGCCCAGACCGCGATGATCAGCACCGTGAGCACGATGCCGGCACCGATCGTCCACAGCATGATCGGCAACCACGATGCCGTGGGATCGGAAGCACCCACGAGCACCACCACATATACGGGGATCGTCAGCACCAGGCTGATCAGTCCGGCCCAGGCGGCCCGTTCCTCAGCGACCATCACACACCTCCGTGTAAAAGATTCTTTACACGGAGGCTACGCCTACCCGCGGCGCGATGTCAAGAATCTTTTACATGGGCCGCGGTCGCCCCGTTCAGGTCGCAATATCTCCCGCAACATCACCGCGGAAGCGGCACAAATTGCGACCGGAACGACCGCTTGCGACGAGAACACCCCGCGCGGGCCGGCTCAGATGACCCCGGCGCTCCAGTCGTCGGGATCCCCGAAGCGGTGCGCGGTGATCGAGATCGCCTGCTCGTGCACGAACGGCAGCAGTTCCAGCCGCCCGGCCGTAGTCACCTCGTTGTCATAGACGGCGAGATCCGGGTCACCGGCCACCGCACGCGCCAGATCCGCGTGCAGCGCCGCGACGGCCTCGCGCGATCCGACCAGTCGCACGCGCCCGGCATCCACACGGCCCGAAGCCCCGGCATCCGACGTCACGGCATCCACCCCTCCGGAGTGGACCGCACCGCCGCGCCGCGCGATGCGGTCGATCCACTCCGCGTCGCTCTCGACCGCGATGAGCACCTCCAGGTCGCTGAGCTGCCCGCGCACGCCGGCGGGAAGGCCCGCCGGCACCGACAGCACGAACGGCGCTCCCGCGCGGATGCCGGCGAACACCACCCGCAGCACTTCGTGCAGCCCGGCATCCGACGTCGCACGCACCGTCACCGGAACCGGCCGGTACCGGAACAGATTGCGTTCGACCCCCAGGTGAGAGACGTCACGCACCTGACCGAACTCGCGATCCCACGCGACGGCGTCTGAGAGCGCCGCCTGCCGCAGCCACTCGAACTCGTCGAACCCGAGCGAGGGCTGCGCCGCCTCGATCAACGTCGAGATGCGGGTGTCGAGACCCCGCAGATGCAAGGTGCTCGACACCTTGCCCCGCGACTGCGAACGCCAGCGCCCCAACCCGACCAGGTAGTTCGGCCCGCCGGCCTTCGCTCCGGGTCCGACCGACGAGCGCTTCCACCCTCCGAATGGCTGGCGCTGCACGATCGCGCCGGTGATGCCCCGGTTCACGTAGAGGTTGCCGGCCTGCACCCGGTCGAGCCAGAGCTCGAGGTCAGCGGGGTCCTGCGTGTGCAGTCCCGCTGTCAGCCCGTAGGCCACGGCATTCTGCATCTCGATCGCGTCGCTCAACGTCGCCGCGTGCATCACCCCCAGCATCGGCCCGAAGAACTCCTCCAGGTGTGTGCGCGAGCCCGGCTGCACCCCGGCACGCACGCCGGGACTCCACAGCCGCCCGCTGTCATCGAGCGATCGGGGGCGGATCAGCCACTTCTCGTCACCCTCCAGGTCGTTCAGCGCCCAGGCGAGCTTGCCCTGCGGCTGCTCGATGACCGGGCCGATCTCGGCTGTGGGGTCCGACGGCCAGGCCACCCGCATCGACTTCACGGCATCGGCCAGTTGCCGCACGAACCGCTTGGAGCGGCCCACCGGACCGACCAGAATCGCCAGCGACGCCGCCGAGCACTTCTGCCCGGCGTGGCCGAAGGCGCTGCGCACGAGGTCGGCGACGGCGAGATCGAGATCGGCGGTGGGGGTGATGACGATCGCGTTCTTTCCGCTGGTCTCGGCCAGCAGCGGCAGGTCAGGACGCCACGAGCGGAACAGCGCCGCGGTGTCCCATGCGCCGGTCAGGATCACCCGATCGACCGACGGGTGCGCGATGAGCCGGCGTCCGAGTTCGCGTTCACCGAGGTCGACGAGGGCGAGCACGTCCCGCGGGACACCCGCCTGCCACAGCGCCTCGGCGATGACGGCGGCGCACCGACGCGCCTGATGGGCGGGCTTGAAGACGACCCCGGATCCCGCCGCCAGCGCGGCAAGCACACCGCCGGCGGGAATCGCGAGCGGAAAGTTCCACGGTGGCGTGACCACCGTCACCTGCGCCGGCTCGAAACGCGCGCCACTGACCGCGTCGAGCTCACGCGCGCGGCTGGCGTAGTACTTCGCGAAGTCGACGGCCTCACTGACCTCGATGTCGGCCTCCGAGAACACCTTGCCCGTCTCGACGGCGGCGATCTCGATCAGATCGCCGCGTCGCGTCTGCAGCGCGACGGCGGCACGCTGCAGGATCTCGGCACGTTCGGATGCCGGACGCGCGCCCCACTGGGCACCGCCGGCCTGTACGCGGTCGAGTGTCTGCTCCAGCATCCGCTCGTCGTCGATCCGCGCGGCACGCACCGAGTCAAGGCCCAGGGCGCACGCGTCGGGCTCGGCGACGCGTGCGAGGATGCCGCGCGCCCACTCGCGGTTGGCGGGCAACGCCGGATCACTGTCCGGGGTGTTCTCGAAACCGGGGGCACCTGCGGTGCCGTCCACCGCGACAGCCAGCTCGTGACGCGCGTACACGGCGGTCTGCAGAAAGGCGTCGCCGTCATCCTCCGACCCTCGGGCGATATCGAGCACGACGCCGGTGAGGTCTTCGCGCTCGACCGCCCGGCGCGGTGCGGGGCGCACGGATTCGTGCGCCGGTGCGTTGCGGTCCTGGGTGCGCCGCGGCCCGATCTGCAGGGTGCGGTCGTCCTTGCGGGTGAGCGAATCCACGAAGCGCAGCCGCTCACGCTCGAACAACGAAGGATCCTCGGCGAGATGGAACGCCGCCGAGAGGAAGTTCGACGGCGACGCGTTCTCATCGAGACGGCGCACGAGATAGCTGATCGCGACGTCGAACTCAGCGGGATCGACCACGGGCACGTACAGCAGAACCTCGCCGACCTCGCGGGCCACGGCCGCCACCTGCCCCTGCGCCATGCCGAGCAGCATCTCGAACTCGATGGCGTCGCGCACCTCGCGCTCCCCCGCCAGCAACCACGCATAGGCGATGTCGAAGAGATTGTGCCCGGCGACGCCGATGCGCACGGCGGCGGCGTTGCGGGGCGTGAAGGCCTCGTCGAGGCAGCGCAGGTAGTTCGCGTCGGTGTCGAGCTTGGTGGTGTACGGGGCCTGCGGCCAGCCGTGCATCACGGCATCCACCTTCTCCATCGCGAGGTTGGCGCCCTTGACGAGCCGCACCTTGATGGGCGCACCGCCATGGTCGACGCGGTCGCGCGCCCAGGCGGTCAGCTCGCGCAGCGCGGGCAGCGCGTCGGGCAGGTAGGTCTGCAGCACGATGCCCGCCTCAAGGCGCTTCAGCCGTGGGTCCTCCAGCAGACGCGTGAACACCGCGACCGTCAGATCGAGGTCGCGGTACTCCTCCATATCGAGGTTGATGAACGTGCCGTTCGCCGCGGCGGTCACGTAGAGCGGCAGAAGACGCTCGATCACCTGGTCGACGATCTCGTCGAACGCCCACATCGAGATGCGGCTGATGATCGCCGACACCTTCACTGAGACGTAGTCAACGTCGTCGCGGCGGATCAGCGCGTGAATGCCGTCGAGCCGGCGCTTCGCCTCGGCCTCGCCGAGCACCGCCTCGCCGAGCAGGTTGAGGTTGAGCCGAGAGCCCGAGACGCGCAGCTTCTGCAGCGCGGGTCCGAGCTTGTCGGGTCGCGCGTCGACGATGAGATGGCCGACCATCTCACGCAGCACGCGCCGTGCGATCGGCACGGTGGGCACGGGCAGCAGCGGGGCGACGCCCCCGCCGAGCCGCACCACGCCGCGCAGGTACCAGGGCAGGAAGTCGGGCGCGAGCGTCGCGACCCGATGCAGATTGGATGCTGCCGCCGACGCGCTCTCCGGGCGCATCACCCCGTCGACGAAGCCCAGGGTGAAGGGCATCCCCTTCGGATCCTGCAGCACTCCCGCGAGGCGCTCGGCGGCCGGGTCGACGTGCTCATCGGCGGCCTGCAGAACCCAGCGCGCGGCGAGTTCGACGGCCGCTTCCGCCAGGTCGCTTCCGGTGGGCGATGACGACTGCTCTGCCATGTGTCCACACTAGGCGCGTGCCGGCGTCAGGGGCGGGTGATGCGCGCCGTGTCAGTTCCAGGTGCTGGGCGCGGGCGCCTTCGTCGGCGGCAGGGCGACCGCCGCGGCCCAGTCGTGGATCCACTCCTCGATGTCGGGAATGCCCTCGGGGCGCCCCACAGCGGCGAAGAGCTCTTCGTGGCTCACCGTGCCACCGCTGCGTCGCAGCATCCGCGCCCGTACGATCACGCGGGCATAGACCTCGCCGTCGACGACGGCGCGGTGCTCGAGGAAGACCGCCTTGTCGTCGTGCCCGATCATGCGCGACTCGACGTCGAAGCGCTGCCAGAGCTCCAGCGACTTGCGGAACGTGACGGTCTCACTGGAGACGACGGCGTACCAGCCGCGCTGCTTCATGGAGTCGAACAGGCCGGTGCGGATCAGCAGGTCCCAACGGCCCAGGTCGAACAGCGACAGGTATCGGCCGTTGTTCATGTGCCGCAGGATGTCGATATCGGTGGGCAGTGTGGTGAGCCGGACCGTCCCCACGTCGGTGGGACCGAGCGTGCCGTCGCGGCGCACGCGCCGCCGCGCCTGGAGGATCACGAGGAGGGTGCGCCAGATCACATTCACAAGTGGCGATAGTAGTGATCCACGATGCATGTCCCAACTTCGTTGGCGGGTTTCCACACACGAGGGGGTGTGTGACGGGCCGATTTCACCTCTTGGGCCCTCGAGCGTAGAGTCGCGGCATGAGCGCCGAAGCCCAGCCCGAGATCATCGTCCGTCCGGTCCGCGACGTGGATGCGGAAGCCCTCGGTCGCGTGCACGCGCAGACGTGGCACGAGACCTATGACCACCTGATCAGCAAGGCGGCGCTGGAGCGCATCTCACCGCGCCGCATGGCCGAGCTCTGGACGAACTGGGCCCGTCAGGGCGAGGACTTCAAGATGAGCGCCGCACTCGTCGACGGCGAGATCGTCGGCTTCGTCGGCTCGGGGCCTGCGCGCGACAAGGATGCCCCCGCGTTCCGCGAGCTGTACTTCATCTATCTGCTCGACGAGTACCACGGCACCGGCATCGGCCAGCAGCTCTTCGACGCGGCCGTCGAGAAGGAAGAGCCCCTGTACCTGTGGGTCGCCGAGGACAACCCCCGGGCGCACCGCTTCTACGCCCGCAACGGGTTCTCGCTCGACGGCGCCAGCCACACCGAGCCCTTCCTCGGCGAGACGCTGACCGAGGTGCGCTTCGTACGCTGAGCGCATCGCTCTTCGCGTCGACACCCCGTGTTCGCGCCGAGACCCCCTGCTGCAGACGTCTGCAGCAGGGGGTCTCGGCGTCAGGTGGGGGTGTCGGCGGTCCTGTCCCGTGGCCTGGCCCGGGACCGGCCCGGCCCGGCCCGGGGCGGGGTGGACCGGGTCGGATGCCGGGTCACAGCGCCCGGATGATGTCCTCCACCCGTTCCTTGGCGTCGCCGAACAGCATCTGGGCGTTTTCGCGGAAGAACAGCGGGTTCTGCACGCCCGCGTAGCCCGCGGCCATCGACCGCTTGAACACGATCACGTTCTCGGCTTCCCACACCCGCAGCACGGGCATGCCGGCGATCGGGCTGCCCGGGTCCTCGGCGGCGGCCGGGTTGACCGTGTCGTTGGCTCCGATCACCAACACGACGCTCGTCGAGGCGAGGTCGTCGTTGATCTCGTCCATCCCCAGAACGATGTCGTACGGCACCTTCGCCTCGGCCAGCAGCACGTTCATGTGCCCCGGCAGGCGCCCCGCGACGGGGTGGATGCCGAAGCGCACGTCGACGCCGCGCTCGCGTAGCTTCGCGACCAGGTCGGCGACGGGGTACTGGGCCTGTGCGACCGCCATGCCGTATCCGGGGGTGATCACGACCGACTGCGCCTGCGACAGCAGACTGGCGGCGGCCTCGGCGTTGAGTTCGCGGTGCTCGCCGTGGTCGACGTCGTCGGAGGCGGAGGCTGTGATGCCGAAGCCTCCGGCGATGACCGACAGGAACGACCGGTTCATGGCCTTGCACATGATGTACGACAGGTACGCACCCGACGATCCGACCAGCGCGCCGGTGACGATGAGCAGATCGTTGTTCAGCAGGAAGCCGGCCGCAGCCGCCGCCCAGCCCGAGTAGCTGTTGAGCATCGAGACGACGACGGGCATGTCGCCGCCGCCGATCGAGGCCACCAGGTGCCAGCCGAGGGCGAACGACAGCAGGGTCACCGCCACCAGCAGCCAGAGCTGCTGGTCGAGCACGAACCACACCGTCAGCACGACGAATGCGATCAGCGCGCCGACGTTGAGCAGGTTCTTGCCCGGCAGCACCAGCGGACGCGACGACATCCTGGCTGACAGCTTCAGGTACGCCACGATCGAGCCGGTGAAGGTCACACCACCGATGAAGATGCCGATGAAGACCTCGGCGTTGTGGATGTCGACCAGTTCGGCCGGGATCGACGCGTGCGAGAGGTGGCCGTTCCATCCGACCAGCACCGCGGCAAGGCCGACGAAGCTGTGCAGCAGGGCGATGAGCTGCGGCATCTCGGTCATCTTGACGACCTTGGCGCGCCACAGGCCGATCGCCGCACCGACCAGCACACCGACGGCGAGCAGGCTCAGGCCGAGGGTGGCACCGCTGCCGCCCCAGGCGTCGGCGACGGTGAGCGCCAGAGTGGCGCCGAGGGCGATCGTCATGCCGACGATGCCGTAGACCACGCCCGCGCGGGCGGATTCGTGGCGGCTGAGCCCGGCCAGGCTCAGGATGAACAGCAGGGCGGCGGCGATGTAGGCCGCGCCGGCGAGTGCGTCGACGGTCACTTGTGGTCGCCCCCTGTCGTCTTGCCGAGTGTGAACATGCTGAGCATGCGGCGGGTGACGGCGAATCCACCGAAGATGTTGATGCTCGCGACCAGTACGGCGACGGCGGCGAGGGCCTGCACGATGGGGTTGGCGTCGGTGATCTGCAGCATCGCTCCGACCACGATGACGCCCGAGATGGCGTTGGTGACCGACATCAGCGGGGTGTGCAGCGCGTGGTGCACCTTGCCGATGACGTAGAAGCCGACGACGACGGCGAGCATCAGCACGGTGAAGTGCTGCGGCAGCGGTGCCGGGGCGAACGCATTGACGAGGAACAGCGCGGCGATGCCCACGACGATCAGCGCGATCTTCTTGCCGGCGCTCATCTTCTTGGGCTCGGGAACGGGTTCTGCAGAGGCGGCGAGTGCCGCCGGGGCCGGGGCGGCGGCGACCTGCACGGGCGGGGGCGGCCAGGTGACCTCACCGTCGCGCACCACGGTGACCGCGCGCTGCACGACATCGTCGAAGTCGATGGTGAGCGTGCCGTCCTTGCCCGGGGTGAGCAGCGCGACCAGGTTGGCGACGTTGGTGCCGTACAGCTGCGAGGCCTGCGCGGCCAGCCGCGAGGCGAGGTCGGTGTAGCCGAGGATGATCACGCCGTTGTCGGTGACGACGCGCTCGCCCGCCACCGAGCCCTCGACGTTGCCGCCCTGCGCGGCGGCCATGTCGACGATCACGCTGCCCGGCTTCATCTGCGCGACGTCGGATGCTGTGATGAGCCGCGGCGCTGCGCGCCCCGGGATCAGCGCGGTGGTGATGATGATGTCGACGTCGGCGGCCTGCTCGGTGTAGATCTCGGCGGCGCGGCGGTCGTAGTCGGCGCTGGTGGCCTTGGCATAGCCGTCGGTGGACTTCTCGACCGCGACGTCGACGGCCAGGTAGGTGCCGCCGATCGACGACACCTGGTCGGCGACCTCGGGTCGCGGATCTGTGGCGCGCACGATGGCGCCGAGGCTGGATGCTGCTCCGATCGCGGCGAGTCCGGCGACGCCGGCACCGGCGACGAGCACCTTCGCGGGCGGCACCTTGCCGGCCGCCGTCACCTGCCCGGTGAAGAAGCGGCCGAACTCATGGGCGGCCTCGACGACGGCGCGGTAGCCCGAGATGTTGGCCATCGAGCTGAGCACGTCCATCGACTGCGCGCGCGAGATACGCGGAACCGCGTCAAGGGCGAGCGCCGTGATGTCGCGCTGGGCGAGCTTCTCGATCAGCTCGGGCTTGAGCGCGGGTGAGAGCAGCGCGATCAGGGTGGCTCCGTCGGCCAGGGCGGCGATTTCCGCATCCGATGGCGGGTTCACCTTGAGGACGACGGGGCTGCGCCACGCCTGCTCCGCTGCGACGATCGTCGCACCGGCCTGCCGGTACTCGTCATCCGGGTACGACGATCGCTCGCCCGCCCCGCTCTCGACGGCCACTTCGTAGCCGAGCTTTCTCAGGGTCTGCACGGTGGCCGGGGTGGCAGAGACACGTGTCTCCTCCGGGCCTTCCCGCACGATTCCGATCTGCGTCACTGCGATCCTTCCGTCCCGACATCACTGTCGGCCTCAGCGTTTTGCTCAGACTACTGACCGATCGAGAAGGAATGAGGGGAAATCTGCTCTGTGACCGCTGAAAATCAGGCGAAATTGATCAATGGAGAAAGCGAGAGGCCCCCGTGCTCAGCACGGGGGCCTCTCAAGAAATGCGTGGCGTCAGCGCCCGGACACCTGCCCGAACAGCTTCGCGATCGGCGCCAGCACCAGCGGGCGAGCGGCGAACCAGCCGGCAGCGACCACGACCATGGCTCCGACAAACACCCAGAAACCGGTCCAGACATCCGCATAGGCGATGCCATCGACCGAGCCCTGCGCGGCGAACATGTGGTTCAGGTTGCGCAGCGCACCGGTGAGGAACACCAGCGCGACGTGCACGATGATGAACGCCACGAAGTACAGCATGACGGGGAAGTGCAGAGCACGCGCCCACTCGACCGGGTAGGCCTTCGACAGCTTCTCGGCCTTCTTCGGCCACAGCCCCGACATGCGGAACCCAGTGATCACTGCAAGGGGCGCGGCGATGAACACCGTCGTGAAGTACGCCAGCTGCTGCAGGCTGTTGTAGTTCACCCAGCCATTCTCGGTCGGCCAGTCGAGCGAGATGTACTGCAGCAGGGCCGAAAGCGCGTTCGGGAAGACCTCCCAGCTGGTGGGCACAATGCGCACCCAGTGGCCAGTGACGATGAGCAGCACCACGAAGATCACTCCGTTGACGATCCACAGGATGTCGAGCGACTGGTGGAACCACAGAGTCAGGCTGATCTTGCCCTTGCTGTTGCCGCGCGGCGCCCAGAACACGGTGGGCCGCTTCTCGGTGCGCACCCCGAGCCCCGAACGGATGATCAGCACCATCAGGAAGATGTTGAAGAAGTGCGCCCAGTTGACCCACGGCGCGAAGCCCGGTTCGGTCTCGAACGCGGGGTGGTACTCGCCGGGGTAGGCGGCCAGGAAGTCCTGCATGAACGGCAGAGTGAGGAACGCCCGCACCAGGAACACCCCGGCCGTGGCCAGCAGACCGAGTGAGGCGAGTCCCAGCAGTCCGCCGATGGCCTGCGGCCACGTCGGGCGCAGCTTCGAGGGCTGCGCGACGGGCTGCGAAGCATGCCGCGGCGCGCGTCCCTGCCAGACAGTGCGGGTGAACGGCAGCGGCGTCGACAGGTCGGGGCGGTCGGATGCCACGGCCACCGCAGTCTGGGTGGACGGGGCTTCCGTCACCGCAGCCTCGGCGACAGCATCCGACGACGCGACGACCGCGGCGACCGAAGCGGTACCGGCGGGCGGCCACGGGTCGCCGCCGGCGACGCGCGGCAGGCCGCGGCGCAGCTCGGCGCCCGGCGCGGTGGCTGCGGCGGCGGTCGCCTGGGGCGCGGCAGCCGCCGCCGGGGCGACGGCTGCCGCGGGCGCCTCGGTCACGACCGGGGAGGGTGCGGCCATCGCGGGTGCCGGAGCAGCAGGTGCCGGAGCAGCGGATGCCGGCGGCCAGGGATCTCCCCCGGCGACGCGCGGCAGACCACGACGCAGGCTGGCGCTCGGTGCTGCGGCGGTCGCCGGCGCAGCACTCGCCGGCGCAACGCCGACCGATGCGGCCGCCGGCTCGGCCGCGGGCGCGGCGGGAGCGGACTCCACTGGCGCGGGCGCGGCGGCAACCGCCTCCGCGACCGGCATATCGTTCACGTTGTCAGCGCCCTCGACGGTCACCTCGGTGACGGGAGGCCAGGGCTCTCCGCCGTTGATCCGCGGCAGTCCGCGGCGCAGCATCCGCGTTCCCATGGTTAGTTCTTCCGCGCTTCGAGCGCCTCGATCAGCTGCGGCACCACAGTGAAGACGTCACCGACGATGCCGAAGTCGGCGACGTCGAAGATCGGCGCCTCGCCGTCCTTGTTGATCGCGACGATCGTCTTGGCGGTCTGCATGCCGGCGCGGTGCTGGATCGCGCCCGAGATACCGAGCGCGATGTACAGCTGCGGCGACACCGAGACGCCGGTCTGACCGACCTGATGCGCATAGGGGATGTACCCGGCGTCGACCGCCGCCCGCGAGGCGCCGATGGCGGCACCCAGCGTGTCGGCGAGCTGCTCGACGAGCACGAACTTCTCCTTCGAGCCCAGGCCGCGGCCGCCCGAGACGACTCGCGCGGCACCACGCAGCTCGGGACGCGACGAGGTCTTCTCTTCGGCCACGATCTCTCCGGTGCTCGCGGCGACCGCATCGGACACGGTAACCGCGAGCTCCTCGACCGTGAGGTCGGCGGCCTCGGCGCGGGCATCCACAGCGCCCTGACGGACGGTGATGACCGGGGCACCGAAGGTCGGGGCCGAATCGGTGAGGAACGAGCCGCCGTAGACGGAGTGCTGGGCGGTGACGCCCTCGTCGTCGCGGGAGACGCCGATGGCATCCACCGACAGGGCGAGCTTCTCGCGCACGGCGAAACGTCCGGCGACATCGCGGCCGGCGATCGAGTTCGAGATCAGCACGGCATCGGGCTTCACCTGTGCGTAGGCGGCCTGCAGCGCGTCAACGACCGGGACGGTCAGCTTGCCGGCGTCACCGGCGGCCGTGAGCACGACCTGCGCTCCGGCCGCTGCGGCGGCATCCGCCGCGGCGGGGCTGCCACCGACGATCAACGCGACGGGAGCACCGATGGTGGATGCCGCACCGATGAGCGCCGCAGTGCTGCTGGCGGCATTGCCGGCGGGGTCGACGTCGACGAGGACGAGGATCGGGTTCGCGGGGTACGCCATGTCACACCAGCCTGTTCTGTGCGAGGAACTCGACGAGCTGAGCGGCGGCGTCGCCCTCGTCGGTGATCTTGACACCGGCCGCCCGCGGGGGCTTCTCTGCGACCGTCGTCATGATCGCGCGAGGCGCCAGAGCGGGATCCGCCGAGACGCCCAGGTCGGCCAGCGAGAGCACCTCGAGCGGCTTCTTCTTGGCCGCCATGATGCCCTTGAAGTTGGGGAAGCGCGCGTCGGGCAGCGCCTCGGTGATCGAGATGACCGCGGGCAGTGCCGCGGTGATCTGCTGCGTGCCGTCGTCGCCGGTGCGGGTGCCGACGACCCGTGCGTCGGAGATCTCGATCTGGCTGAGCGCCGTCGCCTGCGCGAACCCGAGGTGCTCGGCGAGCATGGCGGGGATGACACCGCCGGAGCCGTCGGTCGAGAGGTTGCCGGTGATGACCAGGTCGGGCTCACCGCGGCGGATCGCGGCGGCGAGCACCTCTGCGGTCAGCGTGAGGTCGGCGCCGCGCAGATCCTCATCGACGACGTGCACGGCAGATGCCGCGCCGATCGCCAGGGCACGACGCACGGATGCTGTCGACGACTCCGGCGCCATCGAGAGGGCGACCACCTCGGTGCCGGCGTTCTTGTCGGCGTACGAGAGCGCGGCTTCGAGAGCACGCTCGGTGATCTCATCCAGTACGACATCACCCGAACGATCAGCCAGTCCCGTCTCGAGATCGAGCTTTCGGTCACCGTAGGTGTCTGGCACTTCTTTCACCAGGACATAGATCTTCATCGAGCCTCCTTACGCCGGATTCGAGTCTACCTGCGAGCGTACCTGAGATTCAGTTCCGCAGCCGGTGAAATTGAGTATCAGCCAGACTCGATGGCGACCCGATACCGTGGCTCTATGGCCCGCCCCCGCCCTCTTCCCATCGATCCGCTCGCCGAGGCGAAGCGGCAATGGCTCGCGCACGGCTGGAACGATGCCGCCGAGGGCATGGCCGTGGTCACCTCGATCATGCGCGCCCAGCAGCTGCTGCTCGCACGAGTGGATGCGGCACTCAAGCCCTTCGGCGTGACCTTCGCGCGCTACGAGGTGCTGCGTCTGCTCGCCTTCAGTCGCACGGGCACCCTGCCGCTGTCGAGCGTCGTGGCCAGGCTGCAGGTGCACGCTACGAGCCTGACGAGCACGGCCGAGCGCCTCGTGCGCGACGGCCTGGTGCGCCGTGATCCGCACCCGCACGATGGCCGCGCCGCACTGCTGACCCTCACCGATGCCGGCCGCGATCTCGTCGAGCGTGCCACTGCCGCACTGAACACCGAGGTGTTCTCCTCGCCCGGGCTGGCCGCCGACGATGCCAAGGAACTGGTCGGCATCGTCGCGCGACTGCGCAAGAACGCCGGCGACTTCACCGACCCGCGCCCGCTGCCCGAGCCACTCTGAGTCGCGGATCGCGGTCGCGGTCGCGGATCACACCGCCGAGAAACCATCTGTCGTGTGAGAAACCACGTGCGACGTGGTTTCTCAAACGGGAAGTGGTTTCTCACCGGAAGGGTGCGCTCAGTCGCCCTCGTACACGTACTGGTCGAACCGCTCAGGCACACGCTGACGCTGCCAGGCGAGCTCCTCGTCGCGCCGCTCACGGTCGCCGGGGAACGCCTTGGCCGTGTACCGCGGCACCTGGCGGGCGTGCCCGGCCATGTGCGCGACGGCCGCGGCCTGCCCGCACACCCGCGCCGCGGCGATGGCCGACGCCTCAGACGCCTCGCGCGCGGCCGCGTGGCTACCGAACGACCGCTCGCGCACCTCGTCGATCGCGAGTTCTCCGCGGATGAACGCCTGCGCCGCGTCGAGCGCCTCGCGAGGTCTGAGGTCGTCGGGCCGTTCTTCGAGGAAGAACGGCAGCATCCGCTCTGCGCACGCCACGGTCCATTCCACCAGCTCGCGGCGGTCGTGCTCGGAGAGTCTGAGGTCTGCGTCGTCGGGCTGGCTGTTCACGGTCGATCTCATCGGTGCTGGAAGTGAGGGGGGCGCTTCTGTCGAAAAGCGGCCATCCCCTCCTTCTGATCTGCGGTGTCGAACAGTGCGGCGAACTGCTGCTTCTCGACGGCAAGTCCCGCCTCGAGGGTCGTCTCCATGGCAGCATCCAGCGTCGCCTTCGCCGCGTACAGCGACGGCAGCGACTTCGACGCGATCGTCTCGGCGAGCGTCGTCGCCTCGGCGAGCAGATCGGATGCCGGAACCACGCGCGACACGAGGCCGATGCGTTCGGCCTCGTCGGCCGCGATCATGCGTCCCGACAGAATCAGTTCGGCGGCCTTGTAGTACCCGACCGCGCGGATGAGGCGCTGGGTGCCGCCCATGCCCGGCACGACACCGAGGTTGATCTCGGGCTGACCGAAGCGTGCCGAGTCGGCGGCGAGGATGATGTCGCACATCATCGCCAGTTCGCATCCGCCGCCGAGCGCGTACCCCGAGACGGCGGCGATCACCGGCGTGCGGACGGCCGCGAAGCGGGTCCAGGCGCCGAAGTGGTCGGTGTCGAGCATCTCGGATGCCGTCTTCGACTCCATCTCTTTGATGTCGGCCCCGGCGGCGAACGCCTTCTCGGATCCGGTGACGACGATCGCGCCGATCTCATCGCTGGCGTCGAAGATCTCGGCAGCTGCGGCCACTTCTTCGGACACGAGGCCGTTGAGGGCGTTGAGCGCCTCGGGCCTGTTGAGGGTGATCCAGCCCACCCGTCCTCGCTGTTCGACGATGATCGTCTCGTACTCGGCGACGTTTCCTTCAGGCATTTGCGCTCCCTCCGCCGCGTCCCTGCGGCGCTTCCAGTATCTCAGTCCCTCGCGCCCCCGCGCGCACTCCGCCCTCCCCACATGACTCCCGTCTATTCGTCACAAACCCCGGCTATTCGGCCCGAATAGGGGCGTTCTGTGACGAATAGACGGATGCCACGGGGGGCGGGTCAGGAGTCGGTGGCTCGGATGTCGGTGATGATGCCCGAGAAGTCCCGGGCGGCGCCGTCGCCGGCCGCGAACGCAGCATAGATCTGCTGGGCGAGGCGGCCCATCCTGGCATCCGTCGAGGTCTGCTCGATCGCCTGAAGCGCCAGCCCCAGGTCTTTGGCCATCAGCGCGCCCGCGAAACCCGGCTGGTAGTCGCGGTTCGCCGGGCTCGTCGGCACCGGACCCGGCACCGGGCAGTTCGTCGTGATCGACCAGCACTGCCCCGACGCCTGCGAGACGACGTCGAACAGCGCCTGGTGCTCCAGCCCCAGCCGCTCGCCCAGCACGAACGCCTCGGCGACGGCGATCTGCGACACCGCGAGCACCATGTTGTTGCAGACCTTCGCGGCCTGCCCCAGCCCCGGCCCACCGCAGTGCACGATGCGCTTGCCCATCGCCTCCAGCAGCGGCAGCGCGTCGGCGAAATCGGCATCCGACCCGCCGACCATGAACGCGAGGGTGCCGTTCTCGGCGCCGACCACGCCGCCCGAGACCGGCGCGTCGATGTTCCGGTGGCCGGCGGCGAGCGCCAGCTCGTGCGCGGTGCGAGCCTCATCGACGGCGATGGTCGACGATTCGATGAACAGCGTGCCCGGCGCGGCAGCGGCGAGCAGCTCGTCCTGATAGGCGGCGATCACGTGCCGCCCGGCGGGGAACATCGTGATGACGACGTCGGCGCCGGCGACAGCATCCGCACCACTGTCCGCGACCGGGATGCCCGCATCACGCGCGGCGTCGACCGCGGCGGGCACCAGGTCGAACCCGTGCACGTCGTGCCCGGCCTTCACGAGGTTGAGCGCCATCGGCAGGCCCATGTGGCCGAGGCCGAGAAAGGCGACCTTCTTCGATGCCGACGCGGTCATGAGGCGCTCCGCGCCTGAGCCCGCTGCTGCGAGGCCGAACCCGCAGGACGCAGCATCTCGCGTCCGACGATGAGTCGCATGATCTCGTTCGTCCCTTCCAGGATCTGGTGCACACGCAGGTCGCGCACGACCTTCTCGATCCCGTAGTCCTGAAGGTACCCGTAGCCGCCGTGCAGCTGAAGGGCCCGATTGGCGACGTCGAAGCCGGCGTCGGTGGCGAAGCGCTTGGCCATGGCGCAGCGCATCGTGGCATCCGGCGCCTTCTCATCGACCGCCTGCGCACCATCGCGCACCATCAGGCGCGCGGCCTGCAGGTCGGTGCGCATATCGGCGATTGCGAACAGGATCGACTGCTTCTCGGCGAGCGGCTCGCCGAAGGCGACGCGCTCGTGCACGTACTGCACGGCCCGTTCAAGCGCCCACTGCGCGCCGCCCAGCGAGCAGGCGGCGATGTTGAGCCGGCCACCGTTGAGCGCCGACATCGCGATCGCGAATCCTCGCCCCTCGTCGCCGAGCATCGCCGATGCCGGCACCCGCACACCGTCGAGGATCACCGGACGGGTCGGCTGCGCGTGCCAGCCCATCTTCTTCTCGTGCGCGCCGAAGCTCAGGCCGTCGGCATCGCCCGGCACGAGGAAGGCGCTGATGCCCTTGGCGCCCGGCTCGCCGGTGCGGGCCATCACCACGTACACGCCGGCCTCGCCCGCGCCCGAGATGAACTGCTTCACGCCCGTGATCAGGTAGTCGTCACCGTCGCGCGTCGCGCTGGTGGTGATGTTGGCGGCATCCGACCCGGCGCCAGGCTCGGTCAGGCAGTAACCGCCGAACTGTTCCATCGCGGTGAGCTGCGGGAGCCACTGTGCGCGCTGGGCGTCGTCACCGTAGGTGTCGATCATCCAGGCGACCATGTTGTGGATCGAGATGTACGCGGCCACGGCCGGGTCGCCCTTGGCGAGTTCCTCGAAGATCGCCACGGTGTCGATGCGGCCGAGGCCCGTGCCGCCGAAATCCTCGCGGACGTAGATGCCGCCGAGCCCCAGCTCACCGGCCCGGTGCAGCGACTCCCGCGGGAAGATGTGCTTCTCGTCGCGCTCAGCGGCGTGCGGCGCCAGCTCGGTTTCGGTGAACTCGCGCACGGCGTCGAGGATCGCCTCGCGCTCTTCGGCGGTGACGGAGGTGTTGATCATGGTCATCGTGTGTTCCTAGTTCATGGTGGGGATCACGAAGCTGGCACCGTCACGCACGCCGTGCGAGGGCCAACGACTGGTCACCGTCTTGGTCTTCGTGTAGAAGCGGAAGGCGTCGGCGCCGTGCTGGTTCAGGTCGCCGAACCCGCTGCGCTTCCAGCCGCCGAACGTGTAGTACGCGATCGGCACGGGGATCGGCACGTTCACGCCCACCATTCCGACGTTCACGCGCGCGGCGAAGTCGCGCGCGGCGTCGCCGTCGCGGGTGAAGATCGCGACGCCGTTTCCGAATTCGTGATCGGATGCCATCGCCAGCGCCTGCTCGTAGTCGGCGGCTCTGGCGATCACGAGCACGGGCCCGAAGATCTCCTCGCGGTAGATCGCCATGTCGGTGGTGACGTGATCGAACAGGGTGGGGCCCAGGTAGAAGCCACCCTCGTGCCCGTCGACGGTGAATCCCCGGCCGTCGGCGAGCAGCGTCGCGCCCTGGTCGATGCCCTGCTGGATGTAGCCGGTGACCCGATCGACGGCCGCACTGTTGACCAGCGGCCCGTAGTCGGCGCCCTCAGACAGCGACGGACCGACGTTCAGGGCGGCGACGCGCTCGGTGAGCTTGGCGGCGAGGGCATCCGCCGTCTCTTCACCCACCGGCACCGCGACCGAGATGGCCATGCAGCGCTCGCCGGCCGAACCGTAGCCTGCGCCGATCAGGGCATCGGCGACCTGGTCGAGGTCGGCGTCGGGCATCACGATCATGTGGTTCTTGGCGCCGCCGAAGCACTGGGCGCGCTTGCCGTTGCTGATCGCGGTCGTGTAGATGTACTCGGCGATCGGCGTGGAGCCGACGAAGCCGACCGCCTGGATGCGCGGGTCACTGATCAGCACGTCGACGGCCTCTTTGTCGCCGTGGACGACGTTGAACACTCCGGCGGGCAGGCCCGCTTCGAGGAATAGCTCGGCAAGGCGCACGGGGACCGAGGGGTCGCGTTCGCTGGGCTTGAGCACGAACGCGTTTCCGGATGCCAGGGCGGGGCCCGCCTTCCACAGCGGGATCATGGCGGGGAAGTTGAACGGAGTGATGCCGGCGACGACGCCGAGCGGCTGGCGCATCGAGTAGACGTCGATACCGGCGCCGACACCGGTGGAGTACTCCCCCTTGAGCAGGTGCGGCGCTCCGATGCAGAACTCGATGACCTCGATGCCGCGCTGGATGTCGCCCTTGGCGTCGTCGAAGGTCTTGCCGTGCTCGCTGGAGAGCAGCCGGGCGAGGTCGTCCATATCGCGGTTCACGAGTTCGACGAAGCGCATCAGCACGCGGGCGCGCTTCTGCGGGTTTGTCGCGGCCCAATCGGCCTGTGCGGCCTCGGCATTCGCGATCACAGCGCGCACCTCGTCAGCCGAGGCGAGCGGCACGTGGGCCTGTACGGCTCCTGTGCTCGGGTCGAACACGTCGGCGACGCGTCCACCGGTCGGGTCGACGTGCTTTCCGCCTACGAAGTGGGGGATCATTCGGGTCATTGTGCTGACTCTCCTCTGTGCCTTCTTTGGCACAGTGTCATGATACTCGGCCCTCAGTGGATTTACTAGGGAGCCCTAGTAAATCCACTGAGGGCGCTCCCTCGACGTTCAGCGGGCCTCCGATTGAGAGGCCGTCCGACTCAGACGTAGTCGTCAGGATGCATCTGCCGGACACCCCGCTCGAACAGCGTGAACTGCGCCCGGAGCGGGACGTCGAGCGCCTCAGCCTGCTCGGCCATCGCACGCGCCCAGGCACGGTCGATCTCGCGCGGCTCTTGCAGTCCGGGGTGCTCCCACACCAGCACGACCTGGGCGTTGCCGGTCATCTCGCGCATGGACCCGATGCGGTGCATGAGCAGATGCCCGTGCGATACCTCACCGAGGTCGTCGACGCGCACGCTCTCGCCCGGATCCTCTGGATAGTCGGCCATCGGCATGAGCGGATCGCCGAGGCAGCCGCGCTCGTCGATGAACAGCAGCCAGAACTGTCGCTGGTTCGCTTGGCGCAGGAGCAGCTCGATCATGTCGCGCAGTTGGTCGTCGGTGTGCAGCACGCGGTCTCGCGGCGATTGCTGAGTTTCCATGCGCACCACACTGTCGCGCGCGCCTCGCCCGCGTAGTCGGATTCGCCTCATTGTGGACAACTCTTCGGAACCGCCCGCCTGTGCACGAAGACTCGTCAGGAGTTCGCCCACCGTACACCCACCGGCCACCTGCGCCCTCTAGAAAAGAACCCGCGCGACGGAAGACAGATCGGAATCGGGTGTCGTCGGAACTCGCGCCGCGGTGAGTGCGGTCGCAGCCTCCCGCCGCGGTCTCAGACCGCGAGACCCCCGCCGAATCGGGTCGGCGGGGGTCTCTTCCGTCTCAGGAATCGGATGCCGGCTACGCCGTGGCATCCACCGATCGCGCCGCCAGCCGCATCCACGTCTCGACGACGGTGTCGGGGTTCAGCGACATCGACTCGATGCCCTGGTCGAGCAGCCAGTCCGCGAGGTCGGGGTGATCCGACGGGCCCTGTCCGCAGATGCCGACGTACTTGCCGCGACGCAGGCACGCCTCGATCGCCATCGCGAGCATCTTCTTGACGGCCGGATCGCGCTCGTCGAAGGTGGATGCGACCAGTGCCGAGTCGCGGTCGAGCCCGAGCGTGAGCTGGGTCATGTCGTTCGACCCGATCGAGAACCCGTCGAAGTGATCGAGGAACTCATCGGCCAGCAGCGCGTTCGAGGGCACCTCGCACATCATCACGACCTCAAGACCGTTCTCACCCCGGCGCAGTCCGTTTGCTGCCAGCATCTCGACGACCGCGGCACCCTCGGAGACGGTGCGCACGAACGGGATCATGACTTTGACGTTCTGCAGGCCCATGTCGTCGCGCACGCGGCGGATCGCCTCGCACTCCATGTCGAAGCACTCGCGGAACTCCGGCGAGATGTAGCGCGAGGCGCCGCGGTACCCGATCATCGGGTTCTCCTCGTGCGGCTCGTAGCGGTCGCCGCCGAGCAGGTTGGCGTACTCGTTCGACTTGAAGTCGCTCATCCGCACGATCACCGGCTCGGGCGCGAACGCCGCGGCCAGCATGCCGATACCCTCGGTCACGCGCTGCACGAAGAACTCCCGCGGCGACGGGTAGGCGGTGATGCGGTCGGACACCTGGGCCTGAAGATCCGCGGGCAGGGCGTCGTACTCGAGCAGCGCGCGGGGGTGGATGCCGATCTGGCGGTTGATGATGAACTCCAACCGGGCCAGCCCCACACCCCGGTTGGGCAGACGCGAGAACGAGAACGCCTGATCGGGAGTGCCGACATTCATCATGATCTTGACCGGTACCTCGGGCATCCGATCGAGCTGCGTCTCCTCTTCGCGGTACTCGAGCAGGCCGCGGTAGACGAACCCGTCGTCTCCCTCGGCGCACGACACGGTGACGTCGAGGCCGTCGGTGAGCACCCGGGTGGCGTCTCCCGTGCCGACGACGGCGGGAATGCCCAGTTCGCGCGCGATGATCGCAGCATGGCAGGTGCGGCCGCCGCGGTCGGTGACGATCGCCGAGGCCTTCTTCATGATCGGCTCCCAATCGGGGTCGGTCATGTCGGCGACCAGCACGTCGCCCGCACGGAAGGCCGCCATATCGTCGAGGGAGCGCAGCACGCTGACCGCGCCCGAGCCGATCTTCTGCCCGATCGCGCGTCCGGTCGAAAGCACCTCGGCGCGCTCACCGAGCACGAATCGGCGCATGACGTTGGCGTCCGTGCGCGAGACCACCGTCTCGGGGCGCGCCTGCAGGATGTAGAGGCGGCCGTCGACGCCGTCGCGCGCCCACTCGATGTCCATCGGGCGGCCGTAGTGCTGTTCGATCGTCACGGCGTGGCGGGCGAGTTCCTCGACTTCAGCATCCGAGATGCTCAACAGCCGGCGCTCGGCGGCCGGGACGTCCTCGAACACGGTCGTGCCGCCCACCTGCGCACTTTCGGTGTAGCGCATCGCGACGGCCTTCTCACCCACCGCGCGCTTGAGGATCGCCGGTCGTGACGCCGCCAGCGCGGGCTTGTACACGTAGAACTCGTCCGGGTTCACCGCCCCCTGTACGACGGCTTCGCCCAGCCCGTACGAGCTGGTGATGAACACGGCGTCCTCGAAGCCCGACTCGGTGTCGACGGTGAACATGACCCCGGAGGCCCCGATATCGGAGCGCACCATGCGCTGCACGCCGACCGAGAGCGCGACGTCGTGGTGGTCGAAGCCGTTGTGCACGCGGTACGCGATGGCACGGTCGTTGTACAGCGATGAGAAGACCTGCGTTACGGCCTGCAGGATGTTCTCGATCCCCGAGATGTTCAGGAAGGTCTCCTGCTGGCCGGCGAACGAGGCGTCCGGCAGGTCTTCGGCGGTCGCCGATGACCGTACGGCCCAGGAGACGGCATCCGGGGTCGGGTCGTTCTCGACGAGGTGCGCGTAGGCGGCGCGGATGTCGTTCTCGATGTCCGCCGGAAGGGGCTGCCGCTCGATCCACTCGCGCACCGTCGCGCCGACGCGGGTGAGCTGGGTGACATCGTCGACGTCGATCGCCTCGACGGCCTCGCGGATGCGGGTGTCGAGCCCGTCCGAGGCAAGGAAGGCCCGATAGGCGTCGGCTGTGGTCGCGAACCCACCCGGGACGCGCACGCCGAGATCCGAGAGGTGCGAGACCATCTCGCCCAGCGAGGCGTTCTTGCCCCCGACCTGGGGGAGGTCCGTCATCGTGACCTCGTGGAACCACAGGATGTTGCTCATAGCGCTGCTACTTTCGCTCGGGTCACGCACGCAGCTTCATGGTCTGCATGATGACCGCGGACATCTCCTCGACGCTTTTTGTCGAGGAGTTCAGGAACGGGATTCGGTGTCGGCGGTAGAGGTCTTCGGCGCGGCGCAGCTCGAGCGTGCACTGCTCGAGGCTGGAGTAGCGCGAGCTGGGGCGGCGCTCGTGGCGCACCTGGCTCAGGCGCAGCGGCGTCGTGGTGAGCCCGAAGCAGCGCGGGCCGTACTTCGCGATCGGACGCGGCAGCGCCTCGCTGCCGAAGTCGTCGTCGGTGAGCGGGTAGTTCGCGACGCGCAGCCCGTGCTGCAGGGCGAGATACATCGTGGTGGGCGTCTTGCCGCAGCGTGACGGCGCGATGATCACGACGTCGGCCTGGTCGAGAGCGCGCGAACTCTGCCCGTCGTCGTGCTCGATGGCGTACTCGACAGCACGCATGCGTGCGAAGTAGCGGTCGGTGTCGCCGAGGCCGTGGTAGTTGCCGAGTTGCTCGGAGGCCGTCACCCCGAGAGCGTTCTCGAGCTCGGTGAGGTGTCCGGCGAGCAGGTCGATGACCGTCGCGCCCGAGGCGCTGAGGATGCCGCGCAGCTGGGCGTTCTTCACAGTGATGAACAGCAGGGGGTCGTGTCCGCGCGCGACGTCGGCATCGATGCTCGCGACGACCGAGCGCGCCTCGGCGTCGGTGAGCACGAACGGGATCGTGTGCCGCAGAAAGCGGATGCCCGGAAAGTTCGCCAGCAGTGCGTTGCCGAGCGTCTCTGCGGTGACTCCGGTGCTGTCCGAGACGAAGTACGCAGCACGCGTACCGGCGACGGGCGCGGAATCAGTGGGGGGCACGTTCCCACCGTATGGAAGGAACATGCCCCCTTACCAACGAATTCACCCGAAGGTTTTCGTAGTTTTACGATTTGTGAAGAACTGCGCTACGCGAGGCGCTCCACGATCAACGCGTTGGCCATGCCGCCGCCCTCGCACATCGTCTGCAGCCCGAGCGTGCCACCCGTCTCATCGAGATGGTCGAGCAGGGTGCCGAGCAGGCGCGTGCCCGATGAGCCCAGCGCGTGCCCCAGAGCGATGGCTCCGCCGCGCGGGTTGAGCCGGTCGGGATCGGCTCCGAGCTCGGCGGCCCAGGCCAGCGGCACCGAGGCGAACGCCTCGTTGACCTCGTACGCATCGATGTCCGAGATATCGAGCCCGGCGCGCTCCAGCACCCGACGCGTCGCGGGGATCGGTCCGGTGAGCATCATCAGCGGGTCGTCCCCGACCACGTCGAAGGCGCGCAGTCGAGCCCGCGGGCGCAATCCGAGCTGCTCGGCACGGTCGGCGCTCATCATCAATGCAGCCGAGGCCCCATCGGTGAGCGGCGACGAGTTGCCCGGCGTGATGCGCCAGTCGAGCTCGGGAAAGCGTTCGGCCAGGGCATCCGTGCGGAACGACGCCGGTAGGCCGGCGAGCTTCTCGGCTGTGGTGCCGGCCCGCACCGTCTCATCGACGCGGGCCTCCGGCGCCTCCGGAACGGCGACCACCGTGCGGTCGAAGAACCCGTCCGCCCACGCCTGCGCCGCCCGGCGGTGCGACTCGGCGGCAAACGCGTCGAGTCGGTCGCGGTCGAAGCCCCAGCGCTGGGCGATCAGCTCGGCGCTGACGCCCTGGTTCACCAGACCCTCGGGATACCGCGCGCGCAGGCGCGGCGACATCGGCGAACCACCCGTGGCCGACGAGCCCAACGGCACGCGGCTCATCGACTCCACTCCCCCGACGACCACGATGTCGCTCTCGCCGGCCATGATCCCGGCGGCAGCGAAGTGCACGGCCTGCTGACTCGACCCGCACTGGCGGTCGATCGTCGTCGCGGGCACGCGCTCGTCGAACCCCGCGGCGAGCACGGCCTGACGGGCGATGTTCATCGACTGGTCGCCGACCTGGCTGACGCAGCCCAGCAGCACGTCGTCGATCTGCCCCGACTCGAGGCCGTTGCGCTCGAGGATCTGCTGCAGGACGCCGGCGGCCAGATCGACCGGATGCACGCCAGACAGCATCCCGCCAGGTTTTCCGCGCCCCACCGGGGTGCGGACCACATCGACGACGACGGCCTCGGTGCTCATCAGCCCGCGGCTTCCTCGGCGCGCTCCTGCACATCGATCGCCGCCGTGTCGGGCACGTACTCGGCGATGTGGCGCTCATCGACGCCGACGTAGGCCGACAGCGGGCGGATCAGCGCGTTCGAGGCCTGCTGTTCGAGGACGTGCGCGGTCCATCCGGTGATGCGCGCCGCGATGAACAACGGCGTGAAGGTGAGTGTGTCGTAGCCGATCAGGTTGTACGCCGGGCCCGACGGGTAGTCGAGGTTCGGGTAGATGCCCTTGCGCGAGACGAACTCGTTCTCGAGCGTCTCATAGAGCTCGGCGACATCGGGGCGGTCGTAGTGCGCGACGAGGGTGTCGAGCGCCGCCTTCATAGTGGGCACGCGCGAGTCGCCGCGCTTGTACACGCGGTGGCCGAAGCCCATGATCTTGCGCTTCTCGGCGAGGGCGGCATCCAGCCAGCCGACGACCTCGGAAGCCGATCCGATCTCATCGAAGATGTGCATGACGGCCTCGTTGGCACCACCGTGCAGTGGCCCCTTCAGCGCGCCGATCGCACCGACGACCGCCGAATACAGATCGCTCAGCGTCGAGGTGATCACCCGGGCGGTGAACGTCGAGGCATTGAAGGAGTGCTCTGCGTACAGGATCATCGAGCGGTTGAACGCGTCGACGACGACCGGGTCGGGCTCTTCGCCGAACGTGAGCCACAGGAAGTTCGCCGCGTAGTCGAGGTCGTCGCGCGGATCGATCATCGCCTGCCCACGGCGGCGACGCTGACCGTACGAGACGATCGCCGGCAGCACGGCGAACAGCTGCAGGCTGCGCTGCAGGTTCTGCTCGGGGGTGCCGACGGCATCGAGCACGTTCCCGGTGCCCGCGGTCTCGATCGCACCGATGACGCTGACGGCGGTGCGCACCTCGTCCATCGGGTGCGCGTCGAGCGGCAGCGCATCGATCGCCGCCTTCACCTTGGGCGCAAGCGCGCGGTGCGCGCGCTCGGTCGCGCGGAACTCGGCCAGCTGCGCCGCCGTGGGCAGCTCGCCGTGCCACAGCAGGTAGGCGACCGCCTCGAACGGCTGGGTGGCCGCGAGCTCCTGCACGGGATAGCCCCGGTACAGCAGGCTGTTGGTCTCTGGATTGACCTTGCTGATCGCCGTCACATCGGCGACGACTCCGGCCAGCCCCTTCTTGATCTCGGTCTCGCTCATTCCGTCACTCCCTCGTGTTCAGCGATCGATGGTGAAGTTGAAGACGCCCGAGTCGAACCGGTTGTACGACTCGTAGTCGATCAGGTCGTAGAGATCGGCGCGGTGCTGCATCTCGCCGAGCTTCGAGGTCAGGTGGCCCTCGTCGATCAACGTATCAAGGGCACGACCGGTCGCGCCCATCGCGATACGCAGCATCGACACCGGCCAGATGACGATGTTCACGCCGACGTCACGCAGCTGATCGACGCTGAACAGGTCGCTCTTGCCGAACTCGGTCATGTTCGCCAGGATCGGCACGTCGACGGCGGCGCGGATCGCGGCGAACTCGTCGAGCGAGCGCATCGCCTCGGGGAAGATCGCGTCGGCACCGGCATCCACCAGCGCCTTGGCGCGGTCCTTCGCGGCCTCCAGCCCATCGACGGCGGCGATGTCGGTGCGCGCCATGATGAGGAAGTTCTCGTCACGACGCGCATCGACGGCGGCGCGGATGCGCTTGACCGCGGTGTCGGCGTCGACGACGGCCTTGCCGTCGAGATGTCCGCAGCGCTTGGGGTTGACCTGGTCCTCGATGTGGGCGCCGGCGATACCAGCATCCTCCATCGATTGGATCGTGCGCGCGACGTTCATCGGCTCGCCGAACCCGGTGTCGGCGTCGATGATGGTCGGCAGGTCGGTCATGCGCGAGATCTGCTGCCCGCGACCGGCGACCTCG
Source organism: Microbacterium esteraromaticum (assembly GCF_017303215.1). GTDB lineage: Bacteria > Actinomycetota > Actinomycetes > Actinomycetales > Microbacteriaceae > Microbacterium > Microbacterium esteraromaticum_C. Next base: position 75,391 of record NZ_JAEMWU010000001.1, read on the forward strand.
GTGAGCGTGGTCAAGCCGATGTCGGGCAGTCCGAGGTCGGCAGAGAGCACGGCGCCCGAGATGTAGACGCCCTCGAAGCCCTTCTGCTCGATCAGGCGTGCGCTGAGCGGGTTGAACGCACCGGGAAAGCGCAGCAGCTCACCCGAGGCGAGGCGCTCGCGGAACGCCCTGCGCTTCTCGTGCGCGGGAACGGTCGAGTACAGCATCAGAACAGCCCCTTCGGGGCGTCGGCGGATGCCAGCAGACCGGGCTTCGCGATGATCGACAGCTCGGCGACCTCGTCCGCGGTCAGCTCGGGCAGGCGCTGGACGAGCTCGAGGAAGCGGTCGATCTCTGCCGGCTCGAGCACGGGCTCGGCGAGGATGCGGAACTTGTTGATGTAGTTCTCGCGGGCAAACGGGCGGGCGCCCAGCGGGTGGGCATCCGCGACGGCGATCTCGTCGATCACCTTCGTGCCGTCGTTCATCGTGATCTCGACGCGACCGCCGAAGGCCTTCTCGCTGATGTCGAGCGAGTGGTAGCGCCGCGTCCACTCGGCGTCCTCGACCGTGGTGATCTTGTGCCACAGCGCAACGGTGTCCTCACGGGCGGCCCGCTCGGGAGCGTACGAGTCGACGTGGTGCCAGGTGCCGTCCTGCAGCGCGACGGCGAAGATGTACGGGATCGAGTGGTCGAGGGTCTCGCGCGATGCCGTCGGGTCGTACTTCTGCGGGTCGTTCGCCCCCGAGCCGATCACGTAGTGGGTGTGGTGGCTGGTGTGCAGCACGACGCTGTCGATGGCCGAGGTGTCGATGCCCTCGCGGTGCAGCTTGCGGGCGAGGTCGATCCACGCCTGCGCCTGGTACTCGGCCGAGTGCTCCTTGGTGTACGTGTCGAGGATGGCCCGCTTGGCCTCGCCGGCGGCCGGCAGCGGCACCTCGTAGGCCGCGTCGGGTCCGTCCAGCATCCACGCGATCACGCCGTCTTCGCCTTCGTAGATCGGCGACGGCGAGGTCTGACCGCGCATGGCGCGGTCGACGGCCTCGACAGCCATCTTGCCGGCGAAGGCCGGGGCGTGCGCCTTCCAGGTCGAGATCTCACCCTTGCGGCTCTGTCGGGTGGCGGTGGTGGTGTGCAGCGCCTGCGCGACCGCCTGATAGATCGTCTCGGCGTCGAGGCCGAGCAGGGTGCCGATGCCGGCCGCGGCCGAGGGGCCGAGGTGGGCGACGTGGTCGATCTTGTGCTTGTGCAGGCAGATCGCCTTCACCAGGTCGACCTGGATCTCGTAGCCGGTGGCGAGTCCGCGCACCAGGGCGCGTCCGTCGCTGCCGACGTGCTGCGCGACGGCCAGGATCGGGGGGATGTTGTCGCCGGGGTGCGAGTAGTCGGCGGCCAGGAACGTGTCGTGGTAGTCGAGCTCGCGCACGGCGACGCCGTTGGCCCAGGCGGCCCACTCGGGGCTGGTGCGGTGGTCGAGCTCAGCGCCGAAGACGGTGGCGCCCTTTCCGCCGGTCGAGACGGGGTGGGCGAAGGCCTGAGCCCGGGCGGCGTTGATGGGTGCGCGCGTGAGAGAGGCCGCGGCGACCGAGGCGTTGTCGATGATGCGGTTGATGATCATGTCGACGACGGCGGGCTCGACCTCGACGGGGTCGGTGGCGACCTCGGCGATCTTCCAGGCGAGCTGTCCCTCGCGGGGCAGGTTCTCTTCGGAGCGGTAGACGCGAACAGGGTGGTTGACGGTCATCATGTTCCTTCCGGGGACTCGAGCGATTCGAGGATGCTGTCGAGGGCGTTGTGCAGGTGGACGTGGGTGGCGTGGGCAGCGAGCTCGGCGTCGCGGGATGCCAGGGCGCGGGCGATCAGGTGGTGCTCGCCGGCGGATGCGGCCAGCCGCTCGGGCTTGTCGCGCGCCATGCGCCGCACGCGCACGAGGTGGGTGCGCACGGTGCGCAGCGCCGAGCTGAGGTAGTCGTTGCCGACGGCGGCGTCGAGCGCGGCGTCGAAGCGCGCGATCAGGGCGTAGTACGCGTCACGCCCCTCGGGGCGGTCGAGGTCGACGCGGGCGAACTCGTCGGCGAGCTCGCGGAACAGCACGGCATCGCCGCGCGTGGCCGCGAGCCGTGCCGAGGTCTCTTCGAGTGCGCGGCGGATCTCGAACAGCGATCGGATGTCGTCGGCGTCGAGATCGGCGACGACGGTGACTCGCGGCGATTGCTGCACGGCGAGCCCTTCGGCGGCGAGTCGGCGCAGCGCCTCGCGCATGGGCGTGCGGCTCACTCCGAGGCGCGCCGCCTGTTCGACTTCGGCGAGCACGGCACCAGCGGGAAGGATGCCGGACTGGATCTCATCGAGCAGCACCGCGTAGGCACGGTCGCTGGCGCGAAGAGACTCGACGGTGGTGCTCACGGGATCAGCGTATACACAAACCCGCGCATATACCAGCGTCGTTCACCGATCAGCCCACTTGCGTATACATAACCGGGGCGCGGCGGGCACTGGCGCACCCCTGCGACTTTCTGCGATCCGGGGGTTGCACTCCCACTACTCAGCGGTACTATGTAGTGGTAGTCAGTATCACTGAGTAGTACGCGGAGGTGCCGGATGGGCAGACAGATGACAGAGATGCTCAAAGGCACCCTCGAGGGCATAGTGCTCGCCCTGCTCGTCGACCGACCGGCATACGGGTACGAGATCACGGCGCAACTGCGCGACCGCGGCTTCGCCGACATCGCCGAGGGCACCGTGTACGCACTGCTCGTACGCATCGAGCAGAAGGGCTTCGTCGACGTCGCGAAGGTGCCGAGCGAGAAGGGCCCGCCCCGCAAGGTGTACACGCTCAATGCGAGCGGCACCGCCGAACTGAACGAGTTCTGGATGACCTGGAGCTTCATCTCCGCCCGGATCGCAGAGCTCCGCACGAAGGGAGAATGACATGGCAGCAAAGTGGATCGAAGCGGTCACCGGACCGCTCGAACAGAAGAGGAACTACCGACAGGCGAAGGCGCGCATGGACGCGCTGCCCGAGCCCTACCGCGCTACTGCGACCGCGCTGACGCGGTACCTCATGTACTACGGCGGCGTCACCGATGGCGACACCCTGGTGCAGATGTTCGTCGACCTCGCCGACCTGTGGGAACGCGCCGCACTCGACGCAACGCCGGTGTCGGCGATCACCGGAGACGACCCCGTCGAGTTCGCCGAGTCATTCGCCCAGGCGTACACCGGCAAGCGGTGGATCGACAAGGAGCGTCAGCGCCTGATCGACGCCGTCGAGGCGGCCACGCGTGCCCAGGAGTCGTCGTGAACGCCGTGCACGCCGATCCGCGAGCGATCGACGTACGCGGCATCCGCAAGTCTTTCGGCGCACACGACGTGCTACGCGGCGTCGACTTCGCCGTCGACCGCGGCAGCGTCTTCGCGCTGCTCGGGTCGAACGGCGCCGGGAAGACGACAATGGTGCGCATCCTCTCGACTCTGCTCGCAGCGGATGCCGGTAGCGCCCACGTGCAGGGGATGGACGTGCACGAGAAGGCCGCCCAGGTGCGCGAGGTGATCAGCCTCACGGGGCAGTTCGCCGCCGTCGACGACGTGCTCACCGGACGCGAGAACCTCGTTCTGGTCGGGCGGCTGCGTCACCTCACAACCCCGGGTGACACGGCGGATGCCCTGCTGGCCAGGTTCGGCCTGACCGAGGCGGGCTCGCGACGCGCGGGAACGTATTCGGGCGGGATGCGACGTCGGCTCGACATCGCGATGAGTCTCGTCGGGCATCCGCAGGTCGTCTTCCTCGATGAGCCGACCACAGGGCTCGATCCCGAGGCCAGACAGGAGGTGTGGGCCGTGGTCGAGGAACTCGTGCGCGGCGGCACAACCGTGCTGCTGACGACGCAGTACCTCGATGAGGCCGAACGACTCGCCGACCGCATCGCGATCCTGCACGAGGGGCGCATCATCGCCAACGGCACAGTCGCCGAGCTCAAGCAGTTGTTGCCTCCCGCACGAGCGGAATACGTCAAGCGGCAACCGACACTCGAAGAGGTCTTCCTCGCGCTGGTCGGTCCGTCGACCAGCGACGCTGAGAGGAGCGATGCCGCATGAGCACGCACGTGCTCGCCGATACGGCGAGCCTCACCGGCCGGTCGCTGCGGCACATCCTGCGCAGCGCCGACACCGTCATCACAACCGCAGTCACACCGATCGCCCTGCTGCTGCTTTTCGTGTTCGTGTTCGGCGGGGCCCTGCGGCAGAGCATCGGCGATGCCGCGTACATCGACTACCTGCTCCCCGGCATTCTGCTGATCACGATCGCCTCGGGGATCGCCTACACGGCGTTCCGCCTGTTCACCGATCTGCAGGGCGGCGTCTTCGAGCGATTCCACTCCATGCCGATCTCCCGCTCGAGCATCCTGTGGGCTCATGTGCTGACATCCCTCGTGGCGAACGCCATGACCCTGGCCATCGTGTTCGGCGTGGCTCTGCTGATGGGCTTCCGTACATCGGCGAGTGTGTGGGCATGGCTGGCCGTCATCGGCATCCTCGCTCTGTTCACGCTCGCGCTGACCTGGCTCGCCGTCATCGCAGGGCTGTCGGCGAAGACGGTCGACGGGGCGAGCGCGTTCTCGTATCCGCTGATCTTCTTGCCGTTCATCAGTTCGGCGTTCGTGCCGACCGACACCATGCCGGGACCGGTGCGGTGGTTCGCCGAGCACCAGCCGGTCACGTCCATCGTGAACTCCATCCAGGCGCTGTTCGCGCAGCAGCCGGTGGGAGCCGACCTCTGGGTCGCGCTGGCCTGGTGCCTCGGCATCCTGATCATCGCCTACGTCGTGGCGATGCGGGTGTATCGCCGGCGCATCGGATGACGACCGCGGGGCGAGTGCCAGCCCCCGCACCTCGCGACCCGTCGCGGGGTGCGGGGGCTAGCATGACGTGATGCCGCCCGACCGTCCGCGTTCGAGAGCCGTGAGGTCGGCGATCATCGCGGTCGCCGGTGCCGGCGCGCTGGTGCTCGTGCTGTGGGTCGTGACGCTGTTCCTGCCCGACCCTCGACCCGCGACGATCGAGGCCGCGACCGCGACCGTGACCTCGCACCTCGATCGGATAGAGGACACCATCCCCGAGGAGGGCGTACAGGGTCGCTCGGAGCGTATCGCTCCGCTGCCGTGCCCCCTGGAGGGATCGGGCCCCCAGGTGAAGGTGCAACGCGTCGTCGACGTCGATCCGCACCTCGATCGGGCACGGTGGGCCGCGGACCTCAGCCACGAGCTCGCGAAGCAGGAGGGGTGGGTGATGCGCGTCACGACGCAGGGCGCCACGGATGCCCGCGACGACCTGCGCATCCGCATCGTGTCTCCCGACCTGACCATCGTGAACGTGATCGCCAGCGACGCCACCGGCACACCGCGGATCACGATGCACGCCACCAGCGAGTGCACGCAGCCTGGTTGAGTGGGCGGATGCCGGTTCGGCGGTCTCGATGTCGGTGGCCCCTCTCATACTGGATCCATCACGGCGCTGATGGATGTCTCACGAGAGCAGGTGGCCACGCTCGACGAGCTGGTCGACCTGGCTGTGGACATGCAGCGCTCGATAGCCGCGATGCAGGCCGGACTCGACGGCGTGCTTGCGCTCGCGTCGCGATGGGCGCTGAGCGCCGCCGGCGACGCGGATGGGGCCGACATCACGCTCCGCACGGTCGCGGCCGAACTCGGTGCGGCGCTCCGAGTGTCCGGTCGCACGGTGCAGCGGCGCATGTGCGACGCCGAACTCAAGGTCGAGCGGTTCCCGGCGGTGTGGCAGGCGCAGGGCACGGGGCGGATCAGCGCCGCGCACGCGCGTGTGATCATCGACGCCGGCGTCCACCTCGACGACGCGGCGTCGCGCGACGCCTACGCCGCGCGCGTGCTGGAGTTCGCCGAAGAGGAGTCCCCGAATCGCGTACGGGCGATCGCCGCGCGAATCGCCGAGCAGTACCAGCCGCGCCCGCTGGAAGAACGGCATGCGGATGCCCATGAGAAGCACTCCGTCTGGGTGAAGGACGCCGACGACGGCATGGCCGAACTGGGCGTCTTCGGTCCCGCCGCGCTCGTGCACGGCGCATTCGAACGCCTCACACGCATGGCCACGACGGGCACCGAACCAAGCTCGGCACCCGGGCTGCTCCGGACCTCGACGGGCGCACGGTCGCGCACAAGCGCGCCGACATCGCGCTGGATCTGCTGCTGACCGGTGCCCCGGCGGGGCATGACACCGCCGAAGGGATGCTGGGTGCGATCGCCCCACATGTGTCCGTCACCGTCCCCGTGACCACGCTGCTGGGCACAGAGGGCATCAACACTCCCCCGGCAGCGCTGGATGGCCGCGCTCCGATCGACAGCGACACCGCACGGCGACTGGCCGGAGCGGCGACCGGATGGGATCGCATCCTCACTCACCCGATCACGGGAGCGATCCTCGCAGTGGATCGGTACCGCCCGACCGCGTCGATGCGCCGACAGTTGCAGGCGAGAGACCAGCGCTGCCGCTTCCTGACCTGCGGCATGCCCTCTCGCGAGAACGACCTCGACCACACGGTCGATGCGGCGCTCGGCGGCGCCACCGAAGAGAACAACCTCGGCGGGCTCTGCCGCCGGCACCACGTGCTCAAGCATCTTTCGCCCTGGCACGTCGAACAGCTCGGCGGCGGCCTCTTGGAATGGACCAGCCCCACCGGCCGCACCTACATCGACAAACCGCCGCCCCAGCACAACGTCAGATTCACTGAGGACGGCGAGGAATCGACTTCCCGTCCCGGCGCATACCCGTGGGCTCACGTGCCCGCGCAGCTACTGGCGCCTTTCTGACGTCGCACGCGCCAGTCGTGTCCGCGGCACCACGCCGCAGCAAGACTCAGCGCACGGCAAGACTCAGCGCGCTGCAGGAATCAGCGCACGGCAGGCTCGGGCAACGGCTCGACGAACTCCTGCGTCGCGGGCTCACCGAGCTTCACGAGCACGACGCCGACCAGCACCAGCGCTCCGCCAAGCAGCTGCACGGTGCCGGGCAGCTGGCCGAGCAGCATCCATCCGAACAGCATCGCGGCGATCACCTCGGCGAGCGCGACGAACGACGCCAGGCGCGAGCCGAGCATGCGCGTCGAGGTGATGCCGAGCACGTATGCCAGGGCGGTGGCCAACACCCCGATGGCGATCACCGGCACGAACCACGGCACCGTCCCGAACCGGTAGGCGACGTCGTCGGTGTTCCAGGCCATCGGCAGGATGCCGATCAGACCGGCCGTGGTCAGCCCGAGCGCTCCGAGCAGCAGGCCGAGCCCTGCCAGCGCAATCGGCGGCAGCCCCGTGTCGCCGCGCCCCGAGAGCACGAAGTAGGTCGCCGCGCCCACCATCGCCCCCAACGCCCAGAGGATTCCCCCGCCATCGATACGCGCCCCGGTGAGCACGTCCAGCATCAGCACCAGCCCGATGAACGCGATCGCCGCGCCGAGGACGCTGCGCCGACTCGGGCGCTCGCCACGACGGATCCAGAACCACAGCACCACGGCCACCGGTGCGGTGTACTCGATCAGCAGAGCGATCCCCACATCCATCACCGCAACGGCCTGAAAGTAGAACAACTGGGTGGCCGTGACCGCGAGCAGCCCGTAGGTGACGATCATGCCGGCATTGGCCCGCACCAGACCCCACCGGCCCCGCAGCGTCAGCACGGTCGGCACGAGCAGCACGAGAGCCGCGACCCAGATGCGTGCGGTGACGGCGGCGCCCGGCGTCCACCCGGCATCGATCAGCCCTCGCGCCCACGCGCCGGACATGCCGAACGCGAACGCGGCAGACACGGCAACCAGCAGGCCGGTGCCGACCCCCGCGCGGCGAGTGTCATGGGTCATAGTCGTCATGATCGATGACGCTACGCCCGGCGTGCGTAAGATGTCAACATGATTTTCACCGATGACACGGATGAGGCGCTGCGCGCTGCCGTCGCGCTGGTGAACTCCGCCGAACCCGTGGATGCGTTCGACCTCGAGGCGTTCCTGACTCAGCATCCCTACACCGGACGCATCGACCGAGACGAGACCGAGCTGGCCGAGCTACGCGCCCTGCGCCCCCGACTGCGCGAGATGCTGCTCGCCCCGCGCGATGAAATGGCCCCGCGCGTCAACGACGCGCTCGCACGCGTCACCCTCTCTCCCCGCCTCGCCCGGCACGACGGTGCCGACTGGCATCTGCACGCCATCGCCGACGACCGCCCCCTGGCCGAACGCATCCTCGTCGAGACCGCCATGGCGCTGATCGATGTCATCCGCAGCCGCGAAGGCAGCCGTCTCACCGTCTGCGCCGACGACGACTGCCGCGCCATCGCCCTCGACCTCTCCCGCAACCGCTCGAAGCGCTACTGCTCGACCACCTGCGCCAACCGCAACGCCGTCGCCGCCTACCGGGCACGGCAAGGAGCCGGCACATGACCGATACGACACGGATCGAGACGACACGGATCGATCCGACGCGGACGGCGCCGCCGTTCGACTCCTGGTTTCCGGATGCCACCTTCGACGGCAGCTACGGCCACACCCTCGACACCCTGCGCGACATCGCTCCGATCGCTGCGACCCCCGCCTTCGCCGTGCAATGGCGCAGGTGGCGTGCTGAGGCACGCCTGGTCGATGCGGCACCCCGCATTCTGTCCACCCAGCAACGCGGCCGCCGCGATGTGTCACTGATCGAGCATTCCGGCGCGGACGGCACACGACTGCGCGCCTGGTATGTGGCGCCGACCTCCGGGCATCCGCGCGTCGGAGTCGTGCACAGCCACGGGTACGGCGGTCGGGACCGCGTCGAGTACGGACGCGTGCCCGCTGATGCGGCGGCGATCTTCCCGGTCGCCCGTGGCCTCGGAGCCCTCAATGCCGGCGTCGGAGCACCCGAGCCGGTCGGTGAACACGTGCTCGCGGGCCTCGCCTCGGCGGACGACTACGTGCCCGGCCTGTGTGCACGCGACCTGTGGCTGGCCGCCGACGCCCTTGTCTCGCTGGCAGGCGAACTGCCCCTTTACTACGTCGGCGAGAGCTTCGGCGGCGGCATCGGCGCGCTGGCCGCCCCATGGGACGATCGCTTCATCGGGGCCACGCTCGTGGTGCCGACGTTCGGGCACTACGACGAGCGCCTCGCCGTGCCCTGCCTGGGCAGTGGCGAGTACCAGCGGATGCACCTGCAACAGCATCCCGAGGCCAGGGAGCAGCTACGGCTGTTCGACGCCTCAACGTCTGCGGCGTTCTTCACGATCCCCGTGCGCGTCGAAGCCGCACTGTGGGATCAGTCCGTGCCACCGCAGGGGCAGTTCGCCGTCGCCAACGCCGTGCCGCACGACCTGCTCGAACTCAGGGTGCTGCCGGCGGGCCACGCCGAGTACCCCGGGCTCGGTCGCGTCCTGGTCGACGCACGACGCGAGGGCCTGGCGCACCTCGAACGCGCGCTCAGCTGACCATCCCCTCAAACAAGCCGATGCGGTTGCCGTCCGGGTCGATGATCACCGCCCACGCGCTCGTCTCGGTGATCGGCGACTTCTCGAAGGCCACCGATCCGCCCGCGGCCTTCGCCGCGGCGATCGTCTCGTCGATCGAGTCGACCTCGACGTAGGAACGCGGATGCTCGAATCCGTCCTCGCGCGGGGCGAGCCCGCCGCCCGAGATCCCATTCGGGGCCTGCCACATCGGGTACCCCTCAAAACCGGGCATCTCGGCGATCTCCCACCCGAACAGCCCGTGGTAGAAGTCGATCGCCCGTTGCATATCGCCCACCGGGATGTCGATGTGCGTGATGTCGCCGTGCGCCATGATCCGTCCTCTCGTCTGCCGACGCGGCCAGTCTGCGCCTGAGAAGGCGCGAAGACAAGAGGTTCCGGCGCTGCGCGTCAGTACGGCACGGCGAAGATCTCTTCATGCACGGCAGCGGGTGTTCCGGTCGGCAGCGGCACGAACTTCAGGAAGTCGCGGTCGTCGGTGTCGCGGCACCAGCGCAGCAGCGAGGTGCGCATCTCGTCGCGCACATCGTCGAAGGCCGACTCGACGGCGAGATTCCGCTGCTCACCGGGGTCGTTGCTCAGATCATGCAACTGCTCCCGGTGACGCCCCCAGCTGTAGACGGTGTACTTGTACGGACCCCGCACGAGCGCACGCCCTCGAGTGAGAGGCGGATCCGATCGCTCGAACCGGGTCTCGACCACCGCGACGCGCTCGGCAGCCCCGTCGCCGACGCCCAGGGCGAGCGGGGCTCCCCGCAGCTCGCCCGGTCGCGGGCATCCCGCCGCCGTCAGCACCGTGGGCAGCAGGTCGAGCCCGACCGACACCACCCCCGACCGCCCCCCGGGCGAGACCCCCGGACCGCGGACGATGAGCGGAACGCGCACGCATTCCTCGAACAGTGCCGTCTTCTGGTTCCATCCGTGCGCGGCGTCGCCATCGCCGTGATCGCTGGTGAAGATCACCAATGTCGAGTCGCTGAGTCCCGCACTGTCGAGCGCGTGCAGCAACCGGCCGACGTACCCGTCGACCCGCTCGACGAGCCGACGGTAGGCGGCCCGGTACACCCGCCAGTCGTCCGCCGTGTAGTCGGCCGTGCCGTACACCTGCCCGGCCGCCGCCTTCTCGAACCGCACGGCCTCGGGTTCGAATGGCGCCGGAGCGAAGTTCGCCGGCAGCGGCGGCGCCTCGCGCGCCCCTCCGGCATCCACGTCGCCGTACGGCATCGGCTGCCGCCGCGCGTACTCGCAGATGGTGTGCGGGTCATCGAAAGAGGCGACGAGCAAGAACGGCTCCTCCTCGTCTGCGCGCCCCCGCAGCCACTCCGCGCACGCATCGACCAGCCCGCGGTCGCCGAACGGCGCCAGCACCTCGAATCCGGCATCCGCGGGGGCACTCGCCTGGGTCGCATGCCACTTGCCGGCGTACGCGCACGTGTACCCGGCCGCCGCCATCGCATGACCGAGGCTGTCGGCGCGCGCCCCCGGCTCGACGACGGTGTCGGGCTGGGCCCGGTTGCCCCCGATGCCCACCTCGTGCGGCATCCGACCGGTCAGCATCGATGCGCGCGAGGGCACGCACAGCGGAAAGGTCACATAGGCGCGACGGAAGTCCGCGCCGGCGCGGCGCAACCCGTCGAGATGGGGCGTCGCCACCCACCCCTCATCACGGTCGAGCACGTGCGCTCCGAGCTGGTCGGCCGTGATCACCAGGATGTTCGGCTGCACGTCTCAGCCCTACTTGCCCATGCCGAGCGTCAGGCCCTCGGTGAGCCGGCGCCCGAGCCACAGGTAGATCGCCAGCATCGGCAGCACGACGATGCACAGGCCGGCGAACAGGCCTCCCCAGTCGGCGCCGGAGTACGTCTGCTGCTGGATGAACGAGATCAGCGCCACCGGCAGGGTGTACTTCTCGGTCGATTGCAGCAGCGTCAGCGCCAGCAGGGTCTCGTTCCAGTGTGAGATCACCTGCAGCACGAAAGCGGTGAGGATTCCGCCCTTCGCCAGAGGCAGGGTGATGCGCCAGAAGGTACCGAAGGCCGTTGTGCCATCGAGCGCCGCCGCCTCTTCCATCTCGAGCGGCAACGAGCGGAAGAAGGCGGTCAGCAGGAACACGGTGAACGGCATCGAGACGCCGATGTAGACGAGGTTCAAGCCGATCAGGCTGTCGGTCAGGTAGACCTCGTTGAGCATGACGAACAGCGGAATGACGATCACCTGCGCGGGAATGCCGAGGCCGAGCACGAAGTACAGAGTCAACGAGTTCGTCAGCCGATTCTCGACGCGGCTCAGGTAGTACGCGGCGGGGGCGGCGAGCGCCACGGTCAGGAAGGACGACACCACCGTGGTGACGACGCTGTTCATCGTCGCCGTCGCGAAGTCGCCGACGGTCCAAGCCGTGACGAAGTTGACCGGATCCAGCGATGTCGGCATGCCCCACGGGTCTGCGAGGATCGCGCGGGTGTCACGGAACGCCTGGATGACCATCCAGACCATCCAGGCGACGTTCAGCACGACGAACGCCCACAGCAGCACGAGGCCGATGCCGCGCAGCACACTGCGGTCGCGCCCGATCGCGGCCCGGTTGCGGTTTCTGCGCCGCGGCGAGGGCACGACGAGCGTGCGGGTGGTCTGATCTGACACCGGTGGTGGTGCGATAGCGGTCACGATGTTCTCCTAGAACTCGATCGCGTCGCGCTTCATCACGCGACGCAGCAGCAGCACGAGCACGGACACGAGCGCCAACGACAGCACGGCCGACGCGGATGCCGCACCGTAGGCCGGCACCGATTCGCCCGAGAACGCGGTCACGTACGTGTAGACGGCGGTGGTCCAGGTCTGGGTCGGAGGCATGCCCTGCCCCGTGGACCCGCCGAAGATCCAGATGATCTCGAAGATCTTCACCGATGAGATGGTCCACAGCACCGCGCAGGTGCCGAAGACGTCCCAGGTGAGCGGGAGGATCACGTAGCGCAACCGCTGCCAGGCATTCGCTCCGGCGAGCGCGCAGTCCTCGTAGTAGTAGGGCGGGATGCGGTCGACGCCCGCCATCAGGATCGTGGTGAAGTACCCGGTGGTGATCCAGGTCATCATCACCATGATCAGCGGGAACAGGTTGTCCTGCGCCAACCATGCGGGCGGGTCGCTGACGCCGAACGCGCCGAGCAGAGTGTTCACGAGCCCGCCGGGGTTGAACACGAAGCCGGCGAGCACGCCGAAGATCATCGCGTTGACCAGGTGCGGGAAGAAGATCACCGAGCGTGCGATCTTGCGCCCAGTCATGTCGCGCAGCACGAGCGTGAGCGCGAAGGCGATGACGAAGATCGCGAGACCGACCACGAACAGCAGCAGCAGTGTGTTGCCGAACGACCGCAGGAACAGCTTGTCCGAGAACAACCGCACGTAGTTGCCGAACCCGACGAACTCCATGGGACCGGCCCCGGCCCACTTGTTGAAACTGATCCAGATCGCGTACAGGGACGGGACGACGAACAGGATCGTGTAGAGCGCGAAAGCGGGGCCGACGAAGGGCACGAGCAGCCGGCGGCGAGCGCGATCGATCGTGCTGCCCCCGCCTCGCCGCCGACGAGCGGCGGCGAGGCGGGGAGCGGCAGGCGCCAGGGCGGCATCGGTCATGAGTTGAGCTTCCAGTAGTCGACTTGACCGGTCTTCATCGTCTCGACGAAGGCCTCCGCATCGATCTTGCCGAGCACCAGGTCGCTGACAGCCGGCCAGAAGAGCTTCTCGGAGTACCCGGGGAAGCTGATGCCGTCGTTCTGCTGGTAGTAGGAGTCGGCTGCCGCGAGGGCGTCGGTGACCGTGGACATCTCATCGCTGACAGCCGCGTCGGGACGGATGGGGATGATCTTCGCGTCGGTGCCGAGCGCGTCCTGATACTGCTTCTTCAAGAAGAACGCGGCGAGATCCTGCGCGTTATCGGAGTTCTTCGCACGGGCGGGGACGGCGAAGCCGACGAAGTCCGCACGGGCGCTGCTGCCCAGGGCGGGGAAGGGGAATGAGGAGTACTCGAAGCCCTCGGCCGCATAGGGCCCCGTCTCGGTGGGGATCCAGGTGCCGTTGAACATCAGGGCGGCCTGGTTGTCGGACCAGGCCTGCTGCTGAGCCGGCCACTTGCTGGCGTTGTACCCGTCGATGAAGTACCCGCCCTCGACGAGTCCCTCGATCATCTGCGCGGCCTCAAGCGCCTCCGGTGCATCCCAGGCCTCACCCGTCTCGTCCGCCGCCGTCTCACGCAGCGAGCCGGGCCCGGCGAGCCCCACCATCGCCGAGGTGTACCAGTAGGCGTTGTAGCCCGCGACATCACCGTCGATCGCGATCGGCGTGGTGCCGGCGGCCTTCATCTCGTCCATCACCGACAAGAACGACGCCCAGTCCTGCGGCGAGTTTTCCACAAGGTCGGGATGCTCGGCGGCATTGAACCAGATGGCATCGCTGGTGAGCGAGTAGGGCAGCATCCACGGCGCGTCCTCGCCCTCGACGGTCACGACGTCGCCGGCGAGGTACGCCTCGGGGATGAGCGAAGAGACGGCGTCGCCCTCGACCTCGGCGCCGTACGCCTCGACCAGGGGCTTGGCCTGGCCGGTCTCGGCGAGCACCGGGGCGAGCTTGGCGAACGACCCGTCGACGAGGTCAGGCACCTTGTTCGTGTTCAGCGTGGGAACGGTCTTCTTGATGTTGTCGCGTCCCTGCCACTGCACGTTCACCTCGATCCCCGTCTCCTCCTCGAAGTCGGCGATGGCGTCGGCGACCACCTTCTGCTGGGCCTCGCCTTCCTTCCACATCGACCAGTAGGTGAGTTCCTTCGAGCCGCCGGCGTCGCCGGACGCCGAGGCGCATCCGGTGAGAGCGAACGCACCGACGAGGGCGACTGCGGACAGTGTGCGGATCTTCGCCATCGGTTTTCCTTCCGTCTGGGAGAGGCGTCTTCGCCTCTGTCGGTCGACTCTCGCGCCGCTTGACAAGAGCATTCAAGGAGTATTCCGGAATTCATCTGCCCTCATCGCTCGAAGACCGCCGTCACCACCGGAGAACTGCGAGCGAACTGACGAGGGAATCCCCGATTACCCCTTTATTCCTTTCTTTGAAGAGAACAGAATCAGAGGAAGAACGACGGAGGTGGGGCATGGCATCACAGCGCAGCGCAGCGGTGCGCGACGCCGAGACACGGGGGCTGAAGTTTGAGATCCTGGCCGACCAGTTGCGCCGGGGGATCATCGCCGGCACGTGGACGGCCGGGCAGAAGCTGCCGACCGAGCAGGAGCTGTCGAAGGAGACGGGTCTGTCGCTGACGACCGTGCGCCGCGCCTTCGACGAGTTGGTCGCGGAGCGGATCGTCGTACGCCGCCAGGGCGCGGGCAGCTTCGTAGCGCCCGCCCGCCCCCGCGAGGAGCGAGCACGCCGGCGCATCGGCGTCCTGCTCCCCGACACGCAGCTGTACTACCCGCGCGTGCTGCAGGGGATCGACGAGTCGCTGTCGGCGGCGGGAGCGTCGCTGCAACTGGCGACCTATCGCTACGACCCCGATCGCGAGGACGAAGCCATCGCGGCACTGCTCGAGGCCGGGGTGGACGGTCTGCTGCTCGCCCCGACACTCTCGGGCATTGCCGACCCCGCGGCCCGCGCACAGCAGCTCATGGCGCTGCCGGCACCGGTTGTGCTGGTCGAACGCAGTCTGCACGGCCTGGGGCCCGCCGACATCACCGAGCACGTCTGCTCCGACCACGCCGGCGGCGCCTACGACGCCGTCGCCCACCTCGCCAGGCTCGGCCACCGTCGCATCGCTCTGCTGACGCGGTCGCGCACCGTGACCGAGTACGGCGTGGTGCAGGGGTACCTGCAGGCCGTCACCGATCTCGGACTGACACCGGATCTGCGATTCTCGCAGTCGAAGACCGAGTGGGAGGCCGATTCCGCCGAGGCGGCCTACCGCGCGCTGCGCGACTTCGAGGCGACGGCGGCGCTGACCTTCGGCGACCGGGAGGCGGCAATGCTCGAAGGCGCCGCGCGACGCAACGGCCGGCACGTGCCCGACGACCTCGCACTCGTCTCGTACGACGACGAGGTGGCCGATCTCGCGGAGGTACCGCTGACCGCCGTCGCCCCTCCGAAGTACCGCATCGGTCGCATGGCGGCCGACGTCATGCTGCGCCGCCTGATCGAGGGCGACGAATGCCCCTTGCACCAGATCCGGCTGCGCCCCAGGGTCGTCGTGCGTCGATCGTGCGGCGCCGAGCCGGCATCCGCGACGCGCTGACCCGCCGGCCGTTTCACCCGTACATCGAAGAGGAGATCACGTGCGCATCGGATTGATCGGGGCGGGCGCTGTCGCGCCGTTCCACATCACGGCGGCGGCCGAGAACGACGGACTCGAGCTCACCGCCGTCTGCGACATCGATGCGGATGCCGCGGCCCGCGCGGCATCCGGATCCGGCGCGGCGGTGTTCACCGACCACCGCCGGATGCTCACCGCCGGGGTCGTCGATGCCGTGATCGTGAACACCCCGCACGCCACGCACCTGCCGATCGGCGCGGATGCCGCGGCCGCCGGCGCCCATGTGATGGTGGAGAAGCCGATGGCGACCACCCTGCAGGACTGCGACCGACTCGCCGAGCTGTGCCGACAGGCGGGTGTCGGGCTCACCATCGGCCACATCCAGCACTACATGCCCGAGAAGGTCGCCGCGCAGCGCGTGCTGGCGACCGGTGAGCTCGGGGCGGTGCGGATGATCCGCGACAACCGCAGCACCGACTACCGTCCGGGATCGCGATCGGAGTGGTTCTTCTCCCCCGAGATCGCCGGCGGGGGTGCCCTGATGAACATCGGCGGGCATTGCCTTGACCGTTCCCTGTGGTTCGGCGGGGGCCGCGCGGTCGAGATGCTCGCCACGACCGTGCACCGGTTCGGCGCAGCCGTCGAGACCGACGGTGCGATGCTGCTGCGGCTCGACAACGGCGTGGGGGTGAGCATCACCGTGGTCAGTGACCCCGGTACGCGCGGTGACCTGTTGACGATCGTGTGCGACCGCGGTGTGATCGAGATCGACCCACGGGTGGGCACGACGGTGCACGCCAACGGGCGGTCGCGGGTCGTGCACGAACATCACGCCGACGACATCCAGCGCGCGTTCACCGCACAGCTGGCCGACTTCGCAGCGGTCATCGCCGGGGCCGAGCCGACCGTCGCGCACGCGCACGCGCGTCACGTGGTCGAGCTCGTGCTCACGGCGTACCGTTCGGCGGATGAGGGCAGGGCGCTGTCGCTCCTGCCTGCCGGGGTGCCCGCGTGACGAACCGCCCGAACCTGATCCTCATCGTCAGCGACGACCAGGGCCCCTGGGCGCTCGGCGCGGCAGGGAACCCCGAGATCCGCACCCCCGTTCTCGACGACCTCGCCGCCCGCGGCATCCGACTCGACCGCTTCTTCTGCGCGTCGCCGGTGTGTTCACCGGCACGGGCGAGCCTGCTGACCGGACGCATACCGTCAGCACACGGGGTGCACGACTATCTCGATGGCGCGCATGTCGGAACCGAAAGCCAGGACTACCTGCAGGGGGTGCCCACACTGACCGACGCGCTGGCTGATGCCGGCTATCGACTCGGGCTGTCGGGAAAGTGGCACCTCGGAGCCAGCGACGCGCCGCGTGCGGGGTTCGTGCACTGGTACGCCCTGGAGGGGGGCGGGAGCGCCTACCGCGACGCCGTCATGTATCGCGACGGCGTCGCCGAACACGTCGGTGAGTACCTGACCGACGTCATCGCCGACGACGCGATCGCCTTCATCGACGCCGAGCAGCAGCATCCGAATCCGTTCTTCCTCGCACTGAACTTCACCGCGCCGCACAAGCCGTTCGCCGGGCAGCACCCCGAGCGGTTCACCGACCTGTACCGCGACTGCGCGTTCGAGAGCTGTCCGCAAGAGAGCCCGCACCCCTGGCTGCAGACGCTGAACGGCGCCCCGATCGGCGGCGAGTCCGATACGCGTGAGGCGCTGATCGGCTACTTCGCGGCCGTGACGGCGATGGATGCCGCGATCGGGCGGGTACTGGATCGGCTGCGCGCGCACGGCATCGAGCAGGAGACGATCGTCGTGTTCCTCAGCGACAACGGCTTCAGCTGTGGTCATCACGGGTTCTGGGGCAAGGGGAACGGCACGTTCCCGATGAACATGTACGACGAGTCGGTCATGGTGCCGTTCATCGTCTCGGCCCCGGGCATGCTCCCGGTCGGCGTCGTGCACGACGACCTGCTCAGCGCCTACGATCTGCCCGCGACCCTGCTGGAGCTGCTCGGCCTTCCCTCGCACGAGTTCGAGCAGGGCCCGGGACGCAGCTTCGCGGGGCTGCTGCGCGGCGAAGCTCCCGCCCGCCCCGAGCGCCCGGTCGTCGTACACAGTGAGTACGGGCCCGCGCGCATGATCCGCACGGCCGATCAAAAGTACGTGCACCGCCATCCGTACGGACCGCACGAGTTCTACGACCTCGCCTCCGACCCTCGGGAGTCGCGCAACCTCATCGACGATGCCGCGTATCGCGATGATCAGGCGCGGCTTCGCGGGATGCTGCACGACTGGTTCGTGCGGTTCTCACGATCGGATGCCGATGGCCGGGCGCTGCCGGTGGTCGGCGCCGGTCAGCACAGTGCCCTGGGCACGGATCCCCTCGGCGCGTTCTCCGCTCCGGGGTGGGACGGGGCCGTCTGACACGCACCGCACCGGACGCTCAGGCGTTCATGGGCTCGAGGCGATAGGTGTCTGCCAGTGCGTCCGCGCCCGCCCAGTCGTCTCCGGCGGCCGTGAGGGCCTCGTGCAGCATCCGCGCCATCGTCGTCGCCAGGCCCGTCTGCGGACGGCTGCTGAGTTCGAACGGGTCGTCGTCGAGGTCGAACACCTCGACGGAGAGCCCACCCTTCGGGTCCCACGTGGCGACGATCTTCGCTTGAGGTGTTCGCAGGCCACGCACGCTGGTCGGATCGCTGCGAGAGGCGTAGCGGTAATACATCGCCGTGTCATCGTCGGCTCCGCCCGGCTCTCCGCGCAGCGCTCCGGAACGGTCGCGCCCCGCGACGGCATCCCCACCGAGCGCGAGCCCGACGAGGCCGAGGATCGTCGGAGCGACGTCCATCGAGTCGACGACGACCTGTGATTCGCCTGCGGGGACGAGCTGCGGCGAATGGACGATGAACGGTAGCCGCATCGACTCCTCGTAGGCGACGTTCTTGTACAGCAGTTCGTGGCTGCCCATCTGCATTCCGTGGTCCGAGGTGAACACGATCACCGTGGGGCGGTCGCCCGAGCACGCCTGCACGGCGGCGTGCAGGCGTCCGATCTGCTCATCGACGCCGGTCACGGCCGCGTAGTAATCGCGGGCGATGCCGGCGGCCTTGTGCGCGGTCTCGGTGCCGAGGCGGACGTTCGGGCGGGGCAACAGGGTCGCGTCGTCGAGCTCTGCGTAACGCGTTCGATAGCGATCGGGTACCAGTTCGAACGGCGGATGCGGCGGATTGAGCGACAGCATCAGCGCGAACGGCTCGTCACCGCTCTGTTGCAGGAAGCGGATCGCGACATCGGTCTCGTGCTCGGCCGACCACTGATCGATATCGACGCGCTCGTGGCGCCCGGCACGGGTCGTCCAGTAGTGCGGGGTGAGGTGACGGTCGGCGGCGCCGTACGAGTACCAGAAGTCGAACCCGAACCGGCGATCGGGCGGCGACCAGGCGTCCCACACCTTCCCGTCACTGCGGCGCCCCTCGCCGAACTCCGCATCCTCATCCACGGGCGGTTCGAGATGCCATTTGCCGATGTAGCCGGTGCGCCATCCGTGCCGACGCAGCACGCCGGCCCAGGTGTCGAGCCCGCTGCGCAGACCGATGCCGTCCTGCGCGGTCTCGGAGTTGACGTTCAGGGTGACGCCGTTGTCGACCGGCCGCATGCCGGTGAGAAACATCGCGCGGTGCGGACTGCATACCGGATAGTTGCTCACCGCCTGCCGCACCAGGCACCCCTCCGCGGCGAGCCTGTCGAGATGCGGCGTGTGCACGGGGTCCTCACCCAGCAGCCCGAGCGATGACGCGCGGAACTGGTCGGCCATGATGACGAGGATGTTCGGGCGATTCGGCAAGGGGCCTCCTGGGGGTGTCCGCTCCAGTCAACTCCGCGCCGACAAGAGGAATCAACACGCACCGCCGCCGCGGCGCGTCGGATCAGCCGCGTCGGTACCCGGTGTGGTCGGGGTTGGGTGCGAGTCGCCACCCCTCACCATCAGCCAAGACGAGGTTCTTCATGCCGCCGGCATCGGCGATGAGGGCGTAGTCCTGGCCGGCGTCCGCGGCGTAGCAGAACAGGGTGACGAACGGCTCGTCGCCGGTGTTCACACTGCGGTGGATCCAGTGTCCGGGCACGTTCACCGCTTTGCCCGGGGTGAGCTCGACCGCTTCGGACTGCCCGTCGACAGTCTCGAGCAGCATGACCCCGCGACCGCTGAGGCAGTAGTACAGCTCGGCGCGGTCGGCGATGGCGTGCAGATGACCACGGGTCACGGCGAACTCCTCGCCGATGCGTCCTGGCAGCAGAGTGCTGGTGCCGACGATGAGCGCACCCGGCCCGTCCTGATACTTGTGATCGTCGACCCAGTAGACGAGCTCAGAGTCGCCCCGCTCCTCGACCGCGGCCCGCCAGGCGGCCTCGTCGCGGTAGACACCCGACATATCGCCCAAGAACTTCTCGTACCGACGGGAGCGCCCTTCGATGCCGCCCGCGGGTGAGATCTGCAGCGGGACGGGGAAATCGACGACGGTGTGAGTGCTCACGGGGACCTCCTGGTAACTTGTAATTACAGGTATACTCCCTCGTACCTCGAAACCCAAACCGCACCTCTGCCAGTGAGACAGGACGAACTGTGATCATCGCGCACGACCTCGGCACGACCGGCGACAAGGCATCGCTGCACCACGACGACGGCCGACTGGTGGCCTCGGTCACCGTCCCATATCCCGCGCACTTCGCCGCCGGCGGCGTCGCCGAACAGAACCCGCAGGACTGGTGGGATGCGACGGTCACGGCGACCCGAGAGCTGCTCGCCCGCACCGGCACCGCGCCCGCAGAGATCGCCGGCCTGGTCGTCAGCGGACAGATGATGGGCGCAGTCCTGCTGGACTCGGCGGGAGAGCCCGTGCGGCCCGCCATCATCTGGGCCGACACCCGATCGGGTGCCCAGCAGCGCGAGCTCGAGGCCGCGCTGGGGGCCGAGCACGCCTATCGACTGCTCGGGCACCGCCTGAACCCCACCTATTCGGTCTCGAAGATCATGTGGGTGCGCGACAACGAGCCCGATGTCTGGGCACGCGTGCGTCGCACGTGCGTCGCGAAGGACTTCATCGTGCTGCGCCTGACGGGGCGTCTGGCCACCGACCGCTCTGACGCCTCGGGCACCAACGCCTACGATCAGCAGCGCGGCACCTGGTCGGACGAGGTTCTGACGGCGGCCAAACTGGACCCGGCGCTGTTTCCCGAGATCCTCGACTCCACCGCCGTGGTCGGCGCACTCACCGCCGACGCCGCCGAGCAGCTCGGCCTGCACACCGGCGTGCGGGTGGTCATGGGCGGCGGCGACGGGCCGATGGCAGCGGTCGGCTCGGGCATCGTCTCACCCGAAGATGGCGCCTACGTGTGCCTGGGCACGAGCTCGTGGATCTCGTTCGTCACCGAGGCGCCGCTGCTCGACCCCGCGATGCGCACCTTCACCTTCGACAACGTCGTTCCCGGTCTGTTCGTGCCGACGGCGACCATGCAGGCCGGCGGCGCATCGGTGCAGTGGATCGCCGAGGCGCTCTCACCGGACCCTGCCCACCCTGAGACGGGTCGGCTGACTGCCGAAGCCGCCGACGGCATCGACACCGAGGACCTCTACTTCCTGCCCTACCTGCTCGGCGAGCGCGCCCCGATCTGGGATCCGCACGCACGCGGAGCCTTCGTGGGCATCGGCCGGCACCACACCCGTGCGCACCTCGTCCGCGCGGTGCTGGAGGGCACGGCGTTCAACTTGCTCACCTGCATCCAGGCGTTCCGCGCCTCGGGCGCCGTGATCGATCGCATCGACGCCGTCGGCGGCGGGGCCCAGAGCGATGCGTACCTGTCGGTGCTCGCGGATGTCTGGGGCATTCCGGTGCGCCGGCGCACGATCGTCGAAGAGGCCAACAGCCTGGGCGCCGCGGTGACCGCCGCGGTCGGACTGGGCCTGGCCGATTTCTCGGCCGCGCGGGCGCTGAGCGAGGTCACGGCCGAGTTCGTTCCGGATGCCGCCCGGCACGCCATCTACACACGACGTCACGCCCGCTTCACCGCCGCGTACGAGGCGCTGGCGCCCTGGTTCGCGGCCGCACCGCACGTTCAAAACGCCGACATGCTGGCCGAGAGCGGAGCCCACTGATGGCTGTGATCCTCGTGACCAGCCGGTCGTTCTCGGATGGCGACCTCGACCTCGTCGAGCGGGCCGCGGCCGCCGGGCACCGCATCATGCGCGGTCCGGCGCACCACGCCCTCGACGACCTGCGGCCGTTGCTGCACGGCAGCGACGCCTGGATCGCCGGCACCGGCCCGGTGACCGCCGAGCACCTGGCTGCGGCGCCGCGACTGAAGATCATCGCGCGCTACGGCGTGGGATACGAGTCGGTCGATCTGGTCGCGGCTGCGGCGCGCGGCATCCCCGTCACCAACACCCCCGGCGCGAACGCGAACGCCGTCGCCGATCACGCCGTCGGGCTCATGCTCGCGGCGCTGCGCACGATCCCGGACGGCGACCGCCGCGTGCGCGCAGGCGACTGGAGCGTCCGCCGCGGGCGCGAGCTGGGGGCGGCGACCGTCGGCATCGTCGGCTTCGGCCGCATCGGCCAGGGCGTCGCCGCGCGACTGCGCGGCTTCGGCGCTCGGATGCTGGCATCCGACCCCTACGTCCCGGCCGAGGCGATCCGCGAGGCGGGCGCGGAGCCCGCCACTCTCGACGACCTGTTCCGCGAGGCGGACCTGATCACGTTGCACGCACCAGGAGGTCAACGACTGGTCGATGCGGCCCGGTTGGCGCTCCTGCGCCGCGGCACCGTGCTGGTGAACACCGCGCGTCCCGACCTGATCGACGAACACGCGGTCGCCGCCGCGCTGCACGAGGGCGTCATCGCCGGGTACGCAGCCGACACGCTCGATGGCGACACCGCGGGCGGCGCCAGCCCGCTGCTGGCCCCCGGCCTCGCCGACCGTGTGATCGTCACACCGCACCTGGCGGCGCAGACCACCCAGGCCGTCGACAACATGGGACGCATGTCGCTCGACGACGTCATCGCCGTGCTGCGCGGCGATGCCCCCGCCCACCCCGTCACCCGCTAGGAGCAGCCGATGACCACCCTCCCTCTCTCCGATGACCACGTGGCTCCCTCTGATGACTACATGGGCTTCGTCGGCGTCACCACCGGCTCGTCGTCGATCATGAAGGTGTTCCCGCTGTGGGCCGACATCCTCGGCCTGCCGACGCGCACCCTTGTCGGGCACGATCTGCCGATGGACGCCACCCCCAGCGTCTACCGCGAGATGGTCGAGCGCATCCGCGACGACAAGCACCACCGCGGCGCCCTGGTCACCACACACAAGATGAACGTGTTCGCGGCGGCATCCGATCTGTTCGACGAGCTCGATCCGTTCGCCGTCTCGTGCTCCGAGATCTCGAGCATCTCCAAGCGCGGGGCGAAGCTGATCGGACGCGCGAAAGACCCCCTCACGGTCGACCTCGCGCTGAACGACTTCCTGCCCGCCGATCATTTCGCCCGCACCGGTGCCGAGGTGATCATCCTGGGCGCGGGCGGCTCCGGCACGGCGCTCAGCTGGGCGCTGTCCGAGCGCGCGGACGCGCCCGCACGCATCACCGTCACCGCGCGCACGCAGGACAAGCTCGACCATCTGCGCGAGGTGCACCGCCAGCACGGCACCCCGGATGACCTGATCCGGTACGTGGTCACTCCGCACGCGACCGACGCCGACGCTCTCGTCGAGGCGGCCCCTCCCGGTTCGGTGATCGCGAATGCGACGGGCCTCGGCAAGGACCGCCCCGGTTCCCCTCTCACCGATGCCGTGGTCTTCCCCGAACGGGCGTGGGCGTGGGAGTTCAACTACCGCGGTTCGCTGGAGTTCCTGCACCAGGCCGCCGCCCAACGCGACCGCCGGGCGCTGCAGGTGGTCGACGGCTGGCGCTACTTCATCCACGGCTGGTCGCAGGTCGTCGCCGACGTCTTCGAGATCGAGCTGACCCCCGACACGGTCGACCGGCTCGCGGCGGCAGCGGAGTCGGTGCGCTGATGACCGCCGTGGTGCGCACCGTCCTCGGTGACGTCGAACCGGCGGCGCTGGGCAGGGTGAACTACCACGAGCACCTCTTTCAGGTCTCGCCCCTGCTGCCAGGGGACGAGCTCGATGACGAGCAGTCCTCGAGCGCCGAGGCCGCTCTGTTGCGAGCCAGTGGGTTCGAGACCATGGTCGATGCCACGCCGTTCGGACTCGGGCGCGACCCCGCGGGTTTGGCGCGGATCAGCACCGCCACCGGACTCGGCGTGATCGCCACGACCGGTCGGCATCGAGAGGCCCACTACGCGCCGGATCATCCGACGCACACAGCGGATGCCGCACAGCTAGCCGCCCTGTTCATCGCCGATGTGCGCGAGGGGATGCCCGCGACCGACGCCGATCCGCGCGGGCCGCGCGCGCTGTCACCGACCGGCGCGCCGGTGCGCGCCGGCATGCTCAAGGGCGGCGCCGACTACTGGCGGATCAGCGCGTTCGAGCGCACCACGCTGATGGCCATCGCCGAGGCGCACCGCGCGATCGGCGCGCCCATCATGGTGCATCTGGAGTTCTGCACCGCCGCACACGAGGTGCTCGATCTGCTGGCGGACGAGGGGGTGGCATCCGACCGCGTCGTGCTGGCCCACGCCGACCGCGACCCCGATGCCGGTCTGCATCTCTCGCTCACCGAGCGCGGCGCCTACCTCGGCTACGACGGCTACGCCCGCCCGCGCACGCGCTCGGATGCCGAGCTGCTGACGCTGACAGACACGGTGATCGCGGGCGGCGGGGGCGATCGCATCGTCCTGGGCGGCGATGTGGCACGCGCCACCCGCTACATCGCCTACGGCGGCATGCCCGGACTCGCCTATCTCGGCGAACGGTACCTGCCGCGCCTGCGCAGCGCCGTCGGCGACGCGGCTGTCGACGCGCTGATCACGACCAATCCGGCACGTCTGCTGGCCCTGCACTAACGTGCACCGCACGACAGCAGAAGGCCCCCTCGCTCACGCGAGGGGGCCTTCTGCTGTCGTGTCAGATCACTCGTAGAGGACTGCCGCGATCTTCGGGTCGTCGATGTTGTCGGCGTCGTACCAGTACGAGCCGGTGTCGTAGAACTCATCGAGCGTCTCGCCGTTGGCCGCGGCCACGGCCGACTCGACGGTGCGGGCGCCGATGCCGATCGGGTCCTGGGTGATGGCACCGGCCATCGTGCCGTCCTTGATGGCGTTGATCTGGGCCGCACCCGAGTCGAAGCCGATGATCGTCAGCTCACCCTTGGCCAGCCCGAGCTCGTTGACCGCGTTCACCACACCGATGGCCGAGCCCTCGTTGGTGCCGTAGATGCCCTTGAGGTCGGGGTGTGCGGCGATCATGCTCTTGGCGATGTCGGCCGACTTCAGGTGGTCGCCATCACCGTACTGGATGTCGACGATGGTGATGTCGGGGTAGTCGGCCTCGATCTTCTCGACGAAGCCGTCACGGCGCTCGACACCGGTCGAGTTGATCTGCGAGTGGCCGACGATGGCCACTTCGCCCTCGCCGCCGATCAGCTCGGCCATGTGCTCGGCGGCCAGCGCACCGGCGGCCTTGCTGTCCGTGGCGGCCAGGCTGAGCCCGACGTCTCCGTTGCAGGGGGCGTCGAAGTAGACAACCGGGATGTCCTTCGACTTCGCCTGCTCGAGCGGGGCGACGCACGCTTCGGGGTCGAGTGCCGCGTAGCCGATGGCGTCGGGGTTGCTGTTGATCGCGGTGGTCAGCATGTCGAGCTGCTGGGCGATCTCGGTCTCGGCTGCGGGGCCCTCGAACGTGACACGCACGCCGAGCTCCTCGGCCTTCTGCTCGGCACCCGTCTTGACGGCCTGCCAGAACTGGTGCTGGAAGCCCTTCGAGACGAGGGCGATGTACATCTCGCCGTCGTTGCCGGACTCGCCCGCGGGGCTCTCGCTGACCACGTCGCCGCCACCGCAGCCGGCGAGGGCGATAGCGGAGGCTGCGACGATCGCCGCGAATGCGGTCTTCTTACCAAATCGCATGGAAACTCCATTGTTCTCTGTGTGCCGACCGAGGTCGGCGGTGTGGACATCTGGTGCTGTGCCGTGCGGATCGCTCCGCGGGTTCGGCCGGAGCCGATCGGGTGGTGGCAGGCACGGGTATCGCCGCCACCCGAGTCATCAGGTGCGCTGTCGATTGCGCAGCGAGTCGAAGAACACCGCCAGCAGCACGACGACGCCGACGACGACGTTCTGCCATTCGGGCTGGATCGACATGATCCGCAGGCCGTTGACGAGCACGCTCATGATCAGCGCGCCGATCACGGTGCCGACGATCGATCCGCGCCCTCCCAGCAGCGAGGTGCCGCCGATGATCACGGCCGCGATGGCCTGCAGTTCGTAGCCCATGCCGATCTGGGGCTGGGCGGAGTCCAGTCGCGACGCGATCACGACACCGGCGACGCCGACGAACGCGCCGGCGAACATGTAGACGAAGATCGTCCAGCGGCGGGTGTTCACGCCCGAGAGCCGCGTGGCCTCTTCATTCGAGCCGATCGCGAAGGTGTAGCGGCCGAGCAGCGTCTTCGACAGCACGAGAGCCGCGACGACCGCGAGCACCAGCGTGATCAGCACGGCGTTCGGGATGCCGGGGATCAGCGTTCCCAGCGCGATGCGCTTGAACTCGGGAGCCGACGTCGAGAAGTAGATGGGTCGCACGTTCGAGATCA
The DNA here is from genome assembly GCF_017303215.1 of Microbacterium esteraromaticum. Lineage (GTDB taxonomy): Bacteria > Actinomycetota > Actinomycetes > Actinomycetales > Microbacteriaceae > Microbacterium > Microbacterium esteraromaticum_C. The sequence goes on from NZ_JAEMWU010000001.1 coordinate 101,943, forward strand.
CCAGCGCCAGGCCACCGGCGATCATCATCATCGCCAGTGTGGCGATGAACGGGGGCAGTCGCAGGATGGTGATGTTCACACCATTGACGAGCCCCATCAGCACGCCGGTGGCGATTCCGCCGACCACGCCGACCCAGATCGGCATGCCCCAGTTCGTGATGAACACACCCGTCATCACGGCCGAGAGTGCCATGCCGGTTCCCAGAGACAGGTCGATGCCGCCGGTGATGATGACGAAGGTGGTTCCGAGTGCGAGGATCGCGATCACCGCGGTCGACAGCAGCACCGTGGTGAGGTTGCTGACGGTGAAGAAGGCGGGGCTGGCGATGGCGAAGAAGATCACCAGCACGATCAGCGTGCCGAATGCCAGCGACTGCTGCAGCTGGCGCTTCAGCATCGCGCCGATGTCGCGCTTGTCGGTGTTCTCGTTCACGGCCTGCTGAACGACGGTCGTCGTCGATCCGGGCTGCTTCGGCGTGCTCATTGTTCTTCCTCCCCGTGGGCGGCGAGCTGCATGATCTTCTCCTGGCTGGCTTCCTCGTTGCGGAGCGTTCCGGTGATCCTGCCGTTGGCGAACACGGCGATGCGGTTCGCGACGCGCAGGATCTCGGGCAGCTCCGACGAGATGACGATGATGGACTTGCCCGATGCCGCGAGCTGCTGCATCAGACGGTAGATCTCCTCTTTGGCACCGACGTCGATCCCTCGGGTGGGTTCGTCGAAGATGAGGATGTCGCAGTCGCGCATCAGCCAGCGGGCGATGACGACCTTCTGCTGATTGCCTCCCGACAGCAGCTTGACGATCTGGTTGACCGAGGGGGTCTTCACACGCAGCTGCTGCACGTACTCCTTGGTCTGGTTCTTGGCCTTGCGGTCGCCCATCCAGCCGATCGCATTGGCGTAGGAGTCGAGCGAGGCCAGCACCGTGTTGAACGTGACGTCCTGGTCGAGCATCAGCCCGAGCAGCTTGCGGTCCTCCGAGAGGTAGCCGATGCCACGCTTGACGGCATCCTCGGGCTGGCGGATGCGGGCGACCTTGCCGGCGATGCTGACGGTGCCGGCGTCCTTGCGGTCGGCGCCGATCACGGCACGGGCCGTCTCGGTGCGACCAGCCCCCATGAGTCCCGCGAAGCCGAGGATCTCGCCCCGATGCAGTTGGAACGACACGTCCTTCAGCAGTGCCTTGGTCGACAGCCCCTGCACGTCGAGCACCACCGGGTCATCGAGGTGCTCACGCGCCGCGGGACGCGTGCCCTCGTCGATGGTCCGACCGACCATCATCTCGATGATCCGGGGAATGCTGATCTCGGACTTCTCGAGCGAGCCGATGTACGCGCCGTCGCGCAGCACGCTGACCCGATCGGCCAGACGACGCAGCTCGTCCATGCGGTGCGAGATGTAGACGATGCCCGTGCCGCGCTGCTTGAGCTGCTCGATCAGCACGAACAGGGTCTCGACCTCGGTATCGGTCAGCGCCGACGTGGGCTCGTCCATGATCAGCACCTTGGCGTTGAACGACAGCGCCTTGGCGATCTCGACCATCTGCTGCTCGGCGACGGTCAGCTCGCCCACCTTCTGTCGTGCGTCCAGGCGGATGCCCAGACGTGCCAGCAGCTCGTCGGTCTGCTTGTTCAGCGCACGTTCCGAAAGAAACGGACCGGTCTTGGGCTCGCGGCCGATGTAGATGTTCTGGGCGACCGTGAGGTCGGGCATCATGTTCAGTTCCTGGTGGATGATCGTGATCCCCAGTTGCTGTGCTTGCAGCGGGCTGGTCAGCTCGACCGGCTGCCCTTCGAAGTGGATGGTGCCCTCATCTCGGGTGTAGATGCCCGAGAGGATCTTCATCAGGGTCGACTTGCCGGCGCCGTTCTCTCCGACGAGAACGAGCACCTCGCCCGACCGCACCTCGAGGTTCACATCCTGAAGCGCCTGCACACCGGGGAACCCTTTGCTGATCCCGGCCATGCGGAGGATGGGTTCGGTCATGTTGCCCTACTCCCTCGGAGGTTACGGACCCCTCTTGGAATCCATTTCAAACATCGGGTCAATTGTGCGCTTCTCGCGGTTCCGATGCAAGTTGTATCTAAATGTATCTAAGAATGCGCGGTTGCGCCAGACCTGTAATAACAAGTCGATTACAGGGCGTCAGTGCAACGCGATCGACTCCACGGCGACGAGCTTGTCGCGGATGAACCGGTTGGCGTGCGCCCCCAGCTCGTCACTATCGGTCCAGAGGTTCCGCCAGATTCCGAGCATCCGGCTGAGGTCGTCGGCGACCACCGCCGACGAGAACGACTCGAACACGATCGGGCCGTCGTAGCCGATACGGCCGAGTGCTTTGAAGAACGCATCGAAGTCGACCGTGCCGGTACCCAGGTACCCGCGGTGGCTCTCACCGATGTGGACGTAGCGCAACAGCTCGGCGGCATCCAGCACAGGAGCGGTCATATCCGACTCCTCGATGTTCATGTGGTACGTGTCGAGGTGAATCCCGAGCCCCGGCCGGTCGACCTGCCCCACGTACTCGACCGCCTGTCTCGCGGTGTTGAGCACATTGGTCTCGTAGCGGTTGACCACCTCGAGCGACACCTGCACGCCCCGCGACGCCGCATGATCGACGACGCGTGCGATCGACCGCTGACTGCGTGCGACGCCGACCTCCGAAACAGGAAGCATGTACTTCTTCATCGCCGAGTAGATCACTCCGCAGAAGTGCGTCCCGCCCAGATCGGCCAGCACATCGACCGCCCGCATCAGCAGTGCTTCACCCGCCGCGACCACCGCGGGGTCGTCGCTGGTGACATCGGTCGCATCCGACAACCCCAGTGAGGCGCTCACAGCCAGGCCGTGCTCGTCGAGCACGCGCCGCGCGGCACCGACGTCGAAGGCGAACGGGTCCATCAGGGGGAACTCGATCAGGTCGAAACCCGCCTCGGCGGTCTTGCGCACCGCCCGTTCGATCCCGGCGGCGTCGAACGTGCCCGTCCACACCAGTCCATGGCATCCGATGTTCATCACAGCTCCTTTGCTGGTTTCTCTTCACTTCTGTCTGCGTCTACGGCCGCAGCGGCCGGGAACCGTCAGTCTGACGGATGCCCGACGACGCCCTTGCGCAGCAGGGCGTTGCCGTACTTGCGGGTCTCGCCGGTGCGCACCATCAGATAGGCCCCCTTGGCCACGTCGTAGTACGCGAAACGCTCCACGAAGCGCGTGGTCTGCACCGTCGTGCCCGCGGCCATCATCAGTTCGCGCTGCACATCGAGCACCGTCGCGTCGGCCGACTCCATCAGGTCCATACCCGGGGCGTCATCCAGCGGCAGCACCGAACGGATCGCGGCGACCACCTCGGGCGTCGTCGTGCCCGGCAGGTCGATCACGCGCGCGCCGAGCGCCCACGCGGGGAAGTGGGCGTCGGCGACGACGACCGCATCGGAGTGCCCCATGCGATCGAGGTGCAGCAGCAGTTCACCCGTCAGCAGCGGGTTGATTCCTTCGAGCATCGTCGTGTCCTTCTGTCAAGCTCCGGTCAGGCGGGAATGAGCCCCTCGGCGGCGAGGTTCTGCCACAGCTCCGCCGGAATCGGCAGCGCCGCGTACTCGGCGTTCTGCGCAAGCTGGGCGGGCCGGCTGCCACCGACGACGACCGAACGCACGGCGTCGGCCTGCAGCGGGAACTGGATCGCCGCGGCGGGAAGCGGCACGCCGTGGTCCTTGCAGATATCGGCGATGCGCACCAGACGGTCCCACAGCTGCTCGGGCAGCTGGCCGTACTCGTAGCGCCCGTCACGGGTCGGCTCGCTCTTCGCGAGCAGCCCCGAATTGAACACCGACGCAGCGACGATGCCCGTGCCGCGCTCATCACACGCCGGCAGCACCTCGGCCGCAGCCGGCTGCTCCAGCAGGGTGTAGCGGCCGGCGACCATGATGATGTCGAGGTCGGCTTCGCGCACGGCCCGAGTCAGGGCATCCGACACCATCGATCCGATGCCGATCGCCGTCACCGCGCCCTCGCCACGCACCTTCTCAAGCGCCGGGAACGCCTCGGCCAGCGCGAGATCGAGATCATGCCGCTCGGGGTCATGCAGGTAGAGCAGATCGATGCGGTCCAGCCCCAGGCGCTCCTGCGACTCGGCAATGCTGGCGCGGATGCCCGCCTCGGTGAAGTCCCACTCGCGACGCAGGTCGTCAGGCACATGGAAGTCGTTGTCGGTGTCGAGTCCGCCGGACTGGTGCTCGGGGTTCGGGCGCAGCAGACGCCCGGCCTTGGTCGAGACGACGAACTCGTCGCGCGGCTTCGTCTGCAAGAAGGCGCCCAGGCGCTTCTCGGAGAGCCCCAGCCCGTAGTGCGGCGCAGTGTCGAAGTAGCGGATGCCCGCATCCCAGGCCGCCTCAAGCACCGCCCAGGCCTCATCATCGGTGAGCGACCGGAACAGGTTGCCGACGTTGGCGGCACCGTATCCGAGGGTCGGCAGGGCCAGGTCGGTCGATTCCGCATCAGTCAACAACGTGCTGTCCCGTCCAGGTGTACTTTGCAATGCTCTCGGCCTTCATCTCCATGCTCGTGCCGGGCCCCGTCGGCGCCATGTACGACCCGCCCTGGATGTCGGTGGGGATCACGAAGTGCTCGTGCAGGTGATCGACGTACTCGATCAGGCGCCCCTCACGCGTGCCGCTGACGGCCACGAAGTCGAACATCGACAGGTGCTGCACGGCCTCACACAGGCCCACGCCACCCGCGTGCGGGCACACCGGCTTGCCGAACTTGGCGGCGAGCAGCAGGTTGGCGATGTTCTCATTCACTCCGGCGACGCGCACCGAGTCGATCTGCATGACCTCGATGGCCTCGGCCTGCAGCAGCTGCTTGAAGATCATCCGGTTCTGAGCGTGCTCGCCGGTGGCGACGCGGATCGGGGCGACTCCACGGGCGATCTCGGCGTGACCGAGGATGTCGTCGGGGCTGGTGGGCTCCTCGATCCAGGCGGGGTCGAACTCGGCGAGTGCGTTCACCCACGCGATCGCCTCCGAGACCTCCCAGCGCTGGTTGGCATCGATCGCGATCGGGAAGTCCGGTCCGCACACCTCGCGCGCCTTGCGGAAGCGGCGGATGTCGTCTTCGAGGTCGGCGCCGACCTTGAGCTTGATCTGGGTGAAGCCGTCAGCCATCGCCTCGCGGGCCAGGCGTTCGAGCTTCTCGTCCGAGTAGCCCAGCCATCCGGGGCTGGTGGTGTAGCCGGGGTATCCGGTGGCCAGCAGCTCGGCCTCGCGCGCTGCGCGACCGGGCACCGCGGCGCGCAGGATCTCGAGCGCCTCGTCACGGGTCAGCGCGTTGGTCAGGTACCGGAAGTCGACCAGGTCGACGATCTGCTCGGGCGTCATACGCGAGAGCAGCTGCCACAGTGGCAGACCGGCGCGCTTGGCCTTGATGTCCCAGAGTGCGTTGATCACCGCGCCGATCGCCATGTGCATGACGCCCTTCTCGGGGCCGAGCCAGCGCAACTGCGAGTCGCCGATGATCTCGCGGAACGTACCGCCCATGTCGTCGAGCAGCGGTTCGATCTCGCGCCCGACGAGGTGGCCCGCGAGGGCGTCGATCGCGGCGACCTGCACGTCGTTGCCACGGCCGATCGTGAAGACGAAGGAGTGCCCCTCGATGCCGTCGGCCGCATCGGTGCGCACCACCACGTAGGCCGCCGAGTAGTCGGGGTCGGGGTTCATCGCATCCGAGCCGTCCAGACTCAACGACGTGGGGAAGCGGATGTCGCTGGTGTCCAGCGCGACGATACGGCTCACAATGCTCCTTCAACGCGTCGGAGTGCCCGACGCAGATCACTTGGAAGTGTAAACATCCGATGTCTATACTGTCAACGGCGGCGGCCCCCATGGCACCCGCCCCCGAAGACGAGAAGGAGAACCATGAAGTTCGCGCGACTTGGCGAGGCCGGAAGAGAGATCCCGGTCGTCATCGACGCAGACCGCACCTTCGATCTGCGCCCCGTGACATCCGATGTAGACGGCGCGTTCCTGGCCGACGAACCCGTCGCCCGCACCCGCGCCGCGCTCGACGCCGGTGAGCTGACCGAGCTGACCGACGCCGACCAGCTGCGCATCGGCGCGCCGATCGCCCGCCCCAGCGCGGTCATCTGCATCGGCCAGAACTACGCCGCCCACGCCCGTGAGTCGGGCTCCGAGCCGCCCACGGTGCCGATCATGTTCCTGAAGACGCCCAACACGGTCGTCGGGCCGAACGACACCGTGACGATCCCCCGCGGCAGCGAGAAGACCGACTGGGAGGTCGAGCTCGGCATCGTCATCGGCGCGCGGGCGGCCTACCTCGACTCGGTCGACGAGGCCGCGGCGCACATCGCCGGCTACGTCGTCGCCAACGACGTCTCCGAGCGGACCTTCCAGATGGAGATCTCGGGCGGGCAGTGGTCCAAGGGCAAGATCGCCTTCGGCTTCAACCCCACCGGCCCGTGGCTGGTGACCCCCGACGAGGTCGACGTCGACAACCTCACTCTGAAGAGCTTCGTCAACGGCGAGGCCCGACAGGACTCGAACACCAACGACATGATCTTCGACGTGCGCACCATCGTGCACCACCTGTCGCAGTACGTCACCCTCGAGCCCGGCGACCTCATCCTCACCGGCACCCCGCAGGGCGTCGCCTTCGGCGGCAAGTTCCCGTACCTGAAGGCCGGCGACGTCGTCGACATCGAGATCGAGGGCCTAGGCGCGCAGCGCCAGCAGTTCGTCGCCTGGGAGCGTGCGAAGTGCGGTGCGCTGAGCGAGCGGAGCGAGACGAAGTGAGCGGCATCGACCCGGTCGTTGAGCGAGCCGAAGGCGAGACGAAACGCGCCGGCGGCCAGCTCGACGGACTCGTCGCGATCGTCACCGGCGGCGCCTCGGGTATCGGCGCCGCCGTCGCCGGAGCGCTGCACGCCGAAGGCGCGCAGATCGCGGTACTCGACCGCGACATCGCCCACGCCGATGCCGCCTTCGCCGCGTTCACCGCAGATGTCTCCGACCGCGCGTCGGTGGATGCCGCCGTCGCGGCGGTCGCAGAGAAGTTCGGCCGCATCGACATCGTGATCAACAACGCCGGCGTCGGCGCCCAGGGCGATATCGCCGCGAACGACGACGACGAATGGGCGCGCGTGCTCTCGATCAACGTCACCGGTATCGCGCGAGTGACCGCGGCGGCGCTCCCCTGGCTGCGGCGTTCGCCCGCCGCTGCCGTGTGCAACACGGCATCCATCGCCTCCACCACGGGACTCCCCCAGCGCGCTCTGTACTCGGCATCCAAGGGCGCCGTCTCGGCGCTGACCCGGGCGATGGCCGCAGATCACCTGCGCGAGGGCATCCGCGTCAACGCCGTCAACCCCGGCACCGCCGACACCCCCTGGGTGGGGCGCCTGCTCGACTCGGCCGACGACCCCGCCGCCGAGCGCGCAGCGCTGAACGCCCGCCAGCCGCACGGCCGCCTGGTCTCGCCCGACGAGGTCGCCGGCGCCGTGCTCTACCTGGTCAGCCCGCTGTCCGGTTCGACCACCGGCACCTGCATCGAGGTCGACGGCGGCATGGCGCAGCTGCGCCTGCGCAGCGAGTAGTCGCGCCTTCGGCCGGCTTGTCGCCCGCGTTCCGGTCGCAGTTTCTCCCGCTTCCGGCGTCGCGTCCTCATTCCGGTCGCAGTTTCTCCCACATCCGCCGTCGCGAAGCGGGAGAAACTGCGACGGGAACCACCCGGCGGATGCCCTCAATGACGCACCGCGCGTCGGCGCCTGTGGATAACCGGCTCGGCACCGGCCCCGAGATGCCATCGTGGGCGGATGCCACCGCGCCCGCGCCCTCTCCCGCCTCACCTTCCCACGCACTTCGCCGTGCGGGACGCCGCGGTCGCAGGAGTGAACCGCGGGCGCCTGCACCGCGCTGACCTGGATCGCCCGTTTCAGGGCGTGCGCTCCCGCCGCACGGGGTCCTCCGCCACGCCAGAGCCCACAGATGCGTTCGCGCGCCAGCGGCACGAGCACAGACTCCGCACGTTGGCCTACGCGACGCGACTTCGGCCGAACCAACTGATCAGCCACGAGAGCGCGATCGCCCTCATCGGCGGACCGATGCCGCTCGCGCTCGACGAGAACGGCCCCCTCGACGGTGCGACCCTACCCGTGCACGTCAGCACCCGAGGCGCGGGACCGCTCGTGCGCGCGGCAGGCGTGCGTGGCCACCGAATCCCTGAAGAAGTGCCGTGGCTCGAAGGAGACGGTATCAACGCCGTACATCCGGCATTTCTGTGGACGCAGATGGGCTCGTGGAGCGTGCCCGACCTCGTCGCATTCGGTGACTACCTGTGCCGCCGGCACCGGCCAGGTCCCGGCCGCCCAACAGTGGGGCGCCAACCGTGGACCACAATCGCCGATCTGCGCACCATGCTGGCGTCCGGACGCCGCATCGGCATGGCGCGGCTCCGCACGGCGGTGGACCTCATCCGCGAAGACTCCTGGTCCCCGCGGGAATCGCTGTTGCGATATCGCATCGTGATGGCCGGACTGCCCGAGCCCGCGCTCAACCACGACGTGTTCACCGCGGACGGCCGATTCCTGGCCTGCGTCGATATGGCGTATCCGCAACGAAAGGTTGCCATCGAGTACCAGGGCCGCCTGCACCATGCGAGCTACGCGGCCGACGTCGAGCGGATCGCCGCACTACGCGCCGCAGGCTGGACGGTGATCGAGGTCACCGATGCCCTCTACCGCCGCCCCGATGAGCTCATCGCACGCATCCGCCGGGCGCTGGCCCGCTGACGGGCGCTGCCCGGCCGAGCCGCATCCGCATCCGCATCCGCATCCGCATTCGCCTCTGCTCGCGCCCGCCATTCCGGTCGCAGTTTCTCCCGCATCCGCCGTCCGGCTCTTCATTCCAGTCGCATTTTCTCCCGCATCCGACCTCGCGAAGCGGGAGAAAGTGCGACCGGAGCAGCCGAACCGGGCGCCCGACACCACCGACTTCAGCGGATGCCGTAAAACCGGCGACCGTTCGTCCAGAGGATCTTGTCAACATCAAGGCCGCGGCGCTCTGCCCAGTCGGCGATGGTGTGGCACCAGTCGTCGCGTCCCCCCGGAACGTAGGCACCGCCGTCGATCACGGTGGCGTCGATCGACGACACCGGCCAGTCACTGCCCCACATCAGCCGGTTCTCCCCGAAAGCGTCCGCCGCGGCATCCAGGAAGGGCTCCAGCTGATCCTCATCCCACACCCCACCTGCTTCGGCCGGCAGACCGGACAGCTTGATGTACACCTGCGGGTGTCGCGCGAGATCGGCCAGGTCACGCAGCCAGTCCGCACTCGGCCGCAACGGCCCGTCCGGGGTGCCGACAGCGGGCTTGCCGAGGTGGTCGAGCACGATGTTCAGCCCCGGAACGGCGTCGGCAAGGGCTGTGACGTCGGGGATCTGATGCGCGCGCACACAGGCGTCGAACGTCCATCCTCGGGATGCCAGGGTTCGGGCGCCCTCAATGAACTTCGGGGTGCGGGCGAGTCCGTCCTTCTCTCCCTGCAGCAGGTGCCGCACCCCCACGACACTCTCGTATCGGGCGAGTGCGTCGAGGTGCCGTGTGGTCTTGCGACCGCGGTCGAGCCGAGCCCCCGCAACGATTGCGACGACGCCGGTCGCCTCGGCGATCGCGTCGACCCAGCGCACTTCGTCGATCGATTGCTTCTCGACGGGGTCGGCTTGTACGAAGACTGCGATCTGCTCGTCGACATCGTCGATCCGGTCGTTGAGAAGCTCATCGACGGCGAAGCGGCTGTCGAGCTCTCCTTCCAACCAGGGGTAGCTGAGGACCTCCGGGTCCCACAGGTGGAGGTGAGAGTCCATGACGCGCATGCACCCATGCTCACACACCTCACCGAGACATCCGATCAATATGCGAAGATGTGCGCATGGCTGTGACAGACGAGGCGATCGAGAAGATCAAGGCGATGATCGTGTCGGGCGAACTCGGTCCCGGCGACCGCCTGCCGCCCGAGAAGGAACTCGCCGAGCGACTCGGCCTCTCGCGCAACTCGATGCGCGAGGCGGTGAAGGCGCTCGAGGTCATCCGCGTACTCGATGTGCGCCGCGGGGACGGCACGTATGTGACGAGTCTCGAACCGCATCTGCTGCTGGAGGCGATCACGTTCGTCGTCGACATGCACGATGATGACTCGCTGCTGGAGCTGTTCGCCGTGCGCCGCATCCTCGAGTCCCAGGCGACCGCGCTGGCCGCGGGCCATGCCGGCGCCGATGATGCCGGTGCACTGCTCGACGAGGTCAACGCCGTCGATCCGCAGACCGTGTCGATTGACGACCTCGTGGCGCATGACACGCACTTCCACTCGCAGGTGGTCGGCCTGGCCGGCAACGGATATCTCGCCAGCCTGATCGACGGCCTGAGCAGTCAGACCATACGGGCGCGGGTGTGGCGCGGGCTCACCGAACAGGGGGCCGTGGAGCGCACGCTCTCGGAGCACCGCGCGATCGCCGAGGCCATCGCGAACCACGATGCGACGCTGGCGGCATCGCTCGCGAGCGCGCATGTCGCCGGTGTGGAGCGCTGGCTGCGTCAGGCCGCTCAGGCCTGACGCGACCGGTTCTGCTCAGGCTCCGAGGCGCACCATCGCGGCGTCGAACTCGGCGGCTGACGAGTCGCTGACCGGGTGCGCGAAGAGCTCATCGAGCACGGCCGGTGCGGCCGTGAAGTAGGGCACGCCGTTCTCGCGCAGCGCGACGATGTCGTCGGCCGAGCGCAGACTCGCGGCGAGCACGTCCGTGTCGCTGTCGGCGCACACCGCCTGCATGCGGGCGATGAGTCCGTCGCCGTCGAGGCCGGCGTCGCGCATCCGCCCGAGGTAGGGGGCGATGTACCGCACGCCGATACTGGCGCAGGCGAGCGCCTGCGCCACGGAGTAGACGGCGGTGACGAGCACGGTCGCCCCGTCGCGCACGAGGGCGGATGCCGCCGCGAAGCCTTCTTCGGTGGCGGGCACCTTGACGGCGATGCGGTCACCCAGCTCGAGCAGGCCTGCGGCGTTGCGCAGGAAGGCGTCCCGGTCACCGCCCCAGGTCTGGAAGAAGACCTCGCGTGCGCCCTGGCCGGTCCAGCGCGCGTAGAGTTCTGGGATGTCGGCGGCCGTGCGGCCGCCGCGCTCGAGGATGGTCGGGTTCGTCGTCACGCCGTGGATCACGCCGGCGTCGAGCAACCGTCCCACACGTTCGACATCAGCACTGTCCACATACAGCCGCGGCGCGGTCATCCGGTCTCCTCACGCGTCCAACCTGTGATTACAGGTAGGGATGCGGCTAATGTAATGACAGCGTTCGTCGAAGTCAAAGCCGATCGGGAGAACATGACAAGCGACCAGTCCAGCCGCACCGGTGTGGTGATCGTCGGCAGCGTCACCGCCGATGTGACCACCTTCTCCCAGCGGCTCCCCGCCCGCGGCGAGACCATCCTCGGCGACGAGTTCACCCTGCTGCTGGGCGGCAAGGGCGCGAACCAGGCCGTCGCGGCCGGTCTCGCAGGCGCCCGCACCAGCTTCGTCGGCTGCGTGGGCGATGACCTGTTCCACGATCTCGTCGTCGACGGCCTCAGCAGCGCGGGTGTCGATCTGACCCACCTGCGCACGGTGCCCGGACCCACCGGGATCGCCCACATCCGCGTCGACGCCTCGGCGCAGAACGACATCGTCATGGTGCCGCTGGCCAACGCCCACCTCAACGCCGAGCAGATCGACGCGGCCCTCGCCGCGCTCGCGCCGACGACGTCGGTGCTGCTGACACAGCTCGAGACCCCGGCATCCCTCACCCTGCACATCGCCTCGCGTGCCCGCGAGCACGGCATGACCGTCGTGCTCGACCCGGCTCCGGCAGCGCCACTGGATGCCGCGGTCTGGGCACACATCGACATCGTCACCCCGAACGAGACCGAGGCGACACTGATGAGTGGCATCGAGGTCGTCGACCGCGACTCTGCCGAACGTGCGGGCCGCTGGTTCCGTGAGCAGGGCGCCGGCGCCGCGGTGATCACGATGGCTGAGAAGGGGTCGTGCGTCGTGACCGCCGAGGGCACCACGTTCATCGACCCGATCCCCGTCGAAGCCGTCGACACGACCGCCGCGGGCGACGCCTACGCCGGCTACCTGGGCGCGGCACTCGCCGAGGGCTGGACATTGGCTGAGGCGACCGAGCTGGCCAGCGCGGCGGGCGCGATCGCCGTCACCCGCCAGGGCGCCTCGCCGAGCCTGCCCCGTCGTGCAGAAGTGGATGCCCTGCGCGCGTCGCAGAGCTGAGGAGGAGCCCATGCGCAAGACCGACACCACCATCAACCCGGCGCTCTCTCGCGTGATCAGCGAGACGGGTCACACCGACCTGATCGTCGTGACCGACGCCGGACTGCCGATCCCGCCCGGTGCCGAGCGCATCGATCTGGCATATCGCCCCGGCGCACCGGCGTTCCTCGATGTGCTCGACACCGTGCTCGCCGAGATGGTCGTGGAGGGTGCGACCGTGTCGGCAGAGGTCGCCGAGATCAGCCCGCACGTGCTCGACGCACTGCGTGAGCGCCTGCCGGGCATCGAGATCGAGTTGGTGCCGCACATCGAGTTCAAGAAGCGGACCGCGGATGCCCGCGCCTTCGTGCGCTCCGGCGAGTTCACACCGTACGCCAACGTGATCCTGCACGCGGGCGTCGCGTACGGAGCACCGTCATGACCGAGAGCAACGACGGGATCGACCGTCGCTCCGCCGCTCCGATGTACGACCAGCTGCGACGGCTGATCGTCGAGCACATCGAGAACGACCGCCTGCAGCCCGGCGACCCGTTGCCGGGCGAGCACCGACTGTGCGACCAGTACGGCGTCTCGCGCACGGTGGTGCGGCAGGCACTGGGCCAGCTAGAGCACGAGGGCCTGATCGAACGGGTCAAGGGCAAGGGCACCTTCGTGGCCAGGCCGCGTACGGCCGAATCGCTCGTGCACACGCTGGTCGGACTCTACGAGGAGGTCGAGCGCCGCGGCGGGCACGTGCACAGCGACATCCTGCGCCATGAGCGGATCACCGCCGATGCCGAGGTCGCGCGGGCGCTCGAGCTGGACGAGGGCGCCCCGGTGGTCGTGCTCGAACGTCTGCGTCACGTCGACGGCGACGCCTGGTCGCTGTCGACGACGTGGATGCCCGAGGACGTCGGCACGCACTCGTTCGACGTCGATCTGCGGGAGGCCTCGCTCTACCGACTGCTCGCAGAGCAGGGCATCGTCGCCACGCACGGCGTCCGCTCGGCTGAGGCGACGGTGGCCACGCACGAGCAGGCCCAACTGCTGGGGTTGACCGCGGGCGCGGCCCTGCTGCGGCTGCGCAGCGTGAGCCGCGATGAGAGCGGGCGGCCGATCGAATTCTTCGTGGCCTACCACCGCGGCGACCGCTCCCGCTTCGAGTTCCAGCTCGACGCCGACAGCTCGCGGGGCGAGCTCATCCGCATCCCGTGACCGCGACGACTACCCTCGAATCATGAGTGAGTGGGTCAGTTCCGCCATCCGGGTGCTCGAGGCGGATGCCAACCGCTCAGCCGATACGCATCTGCACCTGTTCCCCCTCCCGGCGGAGTGGGGCATCGACCTGTATCTGAAAGACGAGTCGGTGCATCCGACCGGGTCGCTCAAGCACCGCCTGGCACGATCGCTGATCCTGTACGGGCTGGTCAACGGCCTGATTGACGAGAACACGACGCTGGTCGAGTCGTCCAGCGGGTCGACGGCGGTGTCGGAGGCGTACTTCGCCCGGATGCTGGGCCTGAAGTTCATCACGGTCGTCCCGCGCTCGACGAGCCAGGAGAAGATCGACCTCATCGAGTTCTACGGCGGGCACTGCCACCTGGTCGATCGAGCCGAGGACATCTCCCCCGAGGCGCGGCGTCTGGCGGCCGGATGCTACGGGCACTACCTCGACCAGTTCACGTTCGCCGAGCGGGCCACCGACTGGCGGGGCAACAACAACATCGCCGAGAGCGTGTTCAGCCAGTTGGCTCAGGAGCGGCATCCGATCCCCCGCTGGATCGTCGTCGGTGCCGGCACCGGCGGCACCAGCGCCACGTTCGGACGCTACGTGCGCTACCGGCGCCACGCCACACAGGTCGCGGTCGTCGACCCCGAGGGGTCGGCGTTCTACGCCGCCTGGAAGGGCGACACCGAGGCGACCGGGCAGCCGAGCCGCATCGAGGGCATCGGGCGTCCGCGCGTCGAGCCCTCGTTCGTCCCGAGCGTCATCGACGAGATGATCGCCGTGCCGGATGCGGCCTCGGTCGCTGCCATCCGCCTGCTGCGCGAGCGCACGCTGCACCTGGCGGGCGGCTCGACCGGCACCAACCTGTACGGCGCTTTCGAACTCATCGGGCGCATGCGCGATGCCGGCGAGACCGGCAGCGTCGTCACACTGATCTGCGACAGCGGCATCCGCTACACGCAGACCTACTACTCCGACGAATGGGTCACGGCGCAGGGCCTCGATCTGGCCCCGCACCGGCAGCGGATGATCGATTTCCTCGCCGGAAGCGCCTGGGGGTAAGCGCGCGTCGAGTCGTTGGGCGCGCGGTTGCGTTCACAACTCCGGAGATTCTCGCCGAATCCGGTCATCTGAGCCGTTTTGCCACCAGACCACTGGAGTTCTCCGGAGTTGTGAACCGACAGCGACCAGCACCGGGCTACCCTGGGGCCATGACTACGCTCATCCTCACCGTCGCGGGAGCGGATCGCCCCGGACTCGTCTCTGCCGTCGCCGATGTCGTCGATGCCCACGGCGGCAACTGGGAGAACAGCAGCCTCGCCGAGCTTGCCGGAATGTTCGCGGGCGTGATCCAGGTCTCGGTCGCTGCGGACCGCGTCGATGACCTGCGCGCAGCCCTCGACGCGCTCGATGGCCTGCTGACGGTGACGGTACACGCCGGGGCGGGCAGCGGGGCCGATGCCTCGCCGCAACGGGTCTCGCTGACCGTTCTGGGCAACGACCGCCCCGGAATCGTGCGCGAGGTCTCAGGCGCGCTGGGGTCACACGCCCTCAGTATCGAGAGCATGACCACCGAGACGCGCGACGCGGCGATGGCCGGCGGCCGACTGTTCGAGTCGTCCGTGACCGCTGTCGTCCCGGCCTCGGCCGACATGGATGCCCTGCGCGCGGCGCTCGAGCGGATCGCCAGCGAGATCCAGGTCGACATCACCGTCGACTGAACGACATCGTTCGGTGCGGGCGTCAGTCCCGCACCGGCTCCGCTTCTCCGGCGGAGTGCGTCCGCACCCACGCGGCCGTGTCGGCGACGTGCGCAGACGCCGCCGCGGACGCGGCGACCGGGTCGGCCGCGGCGAGGCCGCGCAGAATGGCGCGGTGCCCGATATCGGAGTTGCGCTTCAGCTCGGCGGCATCCGCCGGGTCGGAGAGACGGTACGCGCGCGACCGGGAGCGCAGAACGTCGAGCAGGCTGGTGAGTGCGTCCTGCCCGGCGACCTCGGCGATGGCCATGTGGAACTCGTGGTCCAGGCGCGAGTGCGCCTGGAAGTCGTCGTTGGACTCGATCTCGGTGAGCAGCGCATCGAGGCGGGCGATCTCGTCCTGATCGATGCGCGCGGCGGCGAGCGCGGCGACGTGCGGTTCGAGCGCACGGCGAAGCTCGGTGAGTTCGAGCACGCCCTCCATGGGCAGCAGCCCGACGGTCAGTGACAGGCTGCTGATCAGGTCGGCGGCGCGCAGCTCGCCGACGTAGCTGCCCGATCCGTGCCTGGTCTCGAGAACGCCCAGCGCCGCCAGCATCCGAATCGCCTCGCGCAGCGAGCCTCTCGACACACCGAGTTGCTCGCACAGCTCGCCTTCGCTGGGCAGGCGGTCGCCGGGGCGCAAGGCGCCATCGGCGATCAGCGATCGCAACCCGTGCAGGGCGGTGTCGAGTGCACTCATCGGTTCTCCCCGTGTCTCCGTCGTGCTTGCAGCGAGTCTGTCGGAAGGACACCTCGGAGACTATTTGTAGAACAACTTAGTCACTAAAAGCGGATTTCCCTCGACATATCCCCGGAGCCGTGGCATGGTTGTGCAACAAGTTCTCCCCCCACCGTTGCGAGGATGCATGACCACGGGCACCACCCCACCGCCGATCCGGCTGAAGTCCTTCGAGCGCGCACGCGACGCGTGGCCGCTCGATCCGAACATCATCCACCTCAACCACGGGTCGTTCGGAGCCGTGCCCACCAGCGTCGTCGCGCATCAGGACGCCCTGCGCCGCCGCGCCGACCTCAGCCCGGTCGAGTGGTTCCCGCGCATCGCCGAGCGCGTGCGCGAAGCCCGTGAGCGCACCGCCCCGTTCGTCGGAGCGCGGGCCGAAGACACCGCATTCGTGCCGAACGCCTCGGCCGCCGCGACCGTGGTGTTCAACGCACTCGTACTGTCTGCCGGCGACGAGATCCTCGTCACCGACCACGGCTACGGCGCCGTGACCATGGGCGCACAGCGCCTGGCCCGACGCTTCGGAGCAACCGTGCGCGTGGTGCGTCTGCCGTTGCTCGCCGATGACGACGAGGTGGTGCAGCGCTTCGCCGACGCGATCAGCGCGCGCACCCGGCTGATCGTCATCGACCAGATCACCTCCGCCACGGCGCGCCGATTCCCCACCGCGCGGATCGCCGCCCTCGCCGCCGAGCATGGCGTACGCACGCTCGTCGACGGCGCGCACGCCCCCGGCCTCATTCCCGACGCCGCCGTCGCCGGCGGCGGTGACTGGTGGTTCGGCAACATGCACAAGTGGCCGTGCGCCCCGCGCGGCTCCGCCCTGCTGGTGACCACGGCCGAAGACCGCCAAGACCTCTGGCCGCTGATCGACTCCTGGGGCGCACCCGACCCCTACCCGGTCCGATTCGACACCCAGGGCACGGTCGACGCCACCACCTACCTGAGCACACCGGCATCCATCGACTTCGTCGAGAGCGAGATCGGCTGGGACGCCGCTCGCGAGGCGATCGCAGCGATGGCCGACCATGGGGCGCGCGTCATCGCCGATGCCCTGCAGCCCTACACCGAGGCCGAGGCGCTCGCGCCGCTGCCGACACCCGTGCCGTCGATGCGCCTGATCCGCCTGCCCGACGCCCTCGGCCGCAATCGCGAGCAGGCCGACGACCTGCGGATGCAACTGATCGACGCCGTCGGCGTCGAGACGGCGTTCACCAGCTTCGAGGGCGTCGGCTACTTCCGACTCTCGGCCCACCTGTACACCGAAGCATCCGACTTCGAGGCCTTCGTGGACCGCTGCATTCCCGAGATCCTTCAGCGCGCCGGCATCCGCACCCCCGCGCCCGCACACGTCATCTGACTCCCACCCGAGAACACCCAACCCTGAAAGAGAAGAGGCACCTCATGAAGCACAAGCTTCTGACAGCCGCGAGCATCGGCACCGTCGCCGCGCTCGCCCTGACCGGCTGCTCGGCCAGCAGCGACGGCGGCTCGGCCGACGGCGACGTCACCCTGCAGATGGTCGAGAGCCTGACCAACCCCGCACGCACCGACCTGCTGCGCGGACTGCTCGACGAGTTCGAGGCCGAGAACCCCGGTATCACCGTCAAGCTGGTCTCGCCGCCCACCGAGCAGGCCGACCAGAAGATCCAGCAGATGCTGCAGTCCGGCAAGGGCGTCGACGTGCTCGAGGTACGCGACCTCACCGTCGGCCCCTTCTCGAACAACGGCTGGCTCTACGACATGAAGAGCGACCTGGCCGACTGGGACGGCTGGAACGAGCTCACCGAGAACGCACAGGCCGCCGCCGACACCGACGGCAAGAGCTACTTCGTGCCCTACGGCTTCTACGGCCTGTCGCTGTTCTACCGCACCGATCTGGTGGCGGATGCCGGATTCGACGGCCCGCCGCAGAGCTGGGAAGACCTGCTCGAGCAGGCATCGGCCATCCAGGACCCGTCCAGCAACGTCTACGGCTACGCCTTCCGCGGCGGCCCCAACGCGAACAGCAACGTCGTCGCGGCCATCGAGGCGTACGTCATCGACGACCTGAACGTCGAGGACGCCTTCCTACTCAACGACGGCACCACGATATTCGCCGCCCCCGAGGCGCAGGACGCCGTGGACACCTACTTCGAGCTGTTCACCCAGGCATCGCCGCCGTCGGCCGTCTCGTGGGGCTACCCCGAGATGGTGGCCGGCTTCACCAACGGCACCACCGCGTTCCTGCTGCAGGACCCCGAGGTCATCGCCACCGTGCAGGAATCGTCGCTGAGCGAGGACCAGTGGGACACCGCTCCCCTGCTCGTCGGCCCGACCGGCAAGGCCGCGCAGCCGCTTGCCACCGCCGGATGGGGCGTGACCGAGGCCAGCGAGCACAAGGAAGAGGCGGTCAAGCTCGTCGAGTTCCTGTCGTCGTCGGGCCCGGCCACCACCTTCGCGCAGAAGAACAGCCTGGTGCCGATCATCGCCGGCGCCGCAGAGGATGACTTCTACAAGACCGGCCCGTGGACCAGCTACGTCACGATGACCGAGAACCCCGACACCTACATCAACGTCGTGCAGCCGCGCGGCGTGAGCTGGTGGACCGAATGGATCCAGAAGTCCGACCAGGACGTGCAGAAGGTGCTGCTGGGCGACATGTCCACGCAGGAGCTGCTGGCGTCGTGGGACGAGTACTGGACGGAGAAGTACGCCACGGAGAAGGGTTGACCCCGTTGGCTGCTCGCACTGTGAAGGGAGGCCCCGTCGGCGCAGCCGGCGGGGCCTCCCCCGCCCGCACGCCGGCATCCGGCTCCCGGCACCGCGTCTTCCGAGCGAAGCACGCGCTCACCCTGCTCGCCTTCATGGCGCCCGCGATCGTCTTCGTCGTCTGGTTCACCTACGTACCGATGCTGCAGGGCGCCCGCATGGCCTTCCACGACTGGAACCTCTGGGACCTCACCTCGACGCCGTTCGTCGGCTTCGACAACTTCGTCACCATGTTCACCGATCCGGTGTTCCCCACCGTCGCCTGGAACTCGGTGCTCTGGGTGGTCGGGTCGCTCGTCCCCCAGCTGGTGATCGGCTTTCTCATCGCCCTCGCGCTGCGCAAGCGGTTCCGGTTCCGCGGTGTCTACCAGGCACTGGTGTTCTTCCCCTGGGCGGTCTCGGGCTTCCTGATCGGCATGCTGTTCCGCTGGATGTTCAATGCCGAGTTCGGCGTGATCAACGACCTGCTCATGAAGGCCGGTCTGATCGCACAGCCGCTGCCGTGGCTTGCCGACCCGAAGCTGGCGATGTTCGCCGTGATCGCCGCGAACATCTGGTACGGCGTGACCTTCTTCGCGATCATGATCCTCGCGGCACTGCAGTCGGTGCCCGACGAGATGCTTGAGGCTGCGAGCATCGACGGCGCCGGCAAGGTGCGCCAGCTGTTCTCGATCATCATCCCGTACATCTCGATGACGCTGCTGCTGACCGTGCTGCTGCGCATCATCTGGATCTTCAACTTCCCTGACATCATCTGGGCGATGACCGGCGGCGGCCCCGCCAACCAGACCGACATCGTCACCACGTGGATGATCGACTTCACCCAGCAGGGCAACTACGGCATCGCCAGCGCCATCGGTCTGATCGTCGTGGCCTTCCTGCTGGTGTTCTGCGGGTTCTACCTGATGGCGATGAGGAGGATGCAACGATGAGCGCGACCATGGCCATCACGACCGCCGAGGCGACCAAGCGCTCCGGCCGCGCGCCGCAGGCACCGCGCCCGCGCCGCCGGCTCACCGTCGGCGGGGTCGTGCGCTTCACCGGGTTGGCGATCTGGCTGATCATCACCCTGTTCCCGCTGTACTGGATCGCACTGACGTCGTTCAAGTCACCGGGAACGATCAACGCGTTCCCCATCGAGTACTGGCCGAGCGAGCCGTCGCTGCAGAACTACTCGAGCCTGTTCGAGAAGAGCAGCTTCGGGGTGTTCCTGATGAACTCCGCCATCGTGGCGCTGGCAGCCGGAGCCGTGGCGACCCTGATCGCCCTGCTGAGCGCCTATGTGCTCGCACGGTTCGAGTTCCGCGGCAAGGGCCCGGTGCTGGTGGCGTTCCTGCTGACGCAGATGATCCCCGCGTTCATCGCGCTCGGACCGCTGTACTCGATGATGACCGACCTGGGGCTGGTCGACACCCGCCCCGGACTCGTGCTGGTGTACGTCGCGGTGTGCATCCCGTTCTCGACGGTGATGCTTCGGGGCTTCTTCGAGAACGTCCCGGCCGCGCTCGAAGAAGCCGCGATGATCGATGGATGCTCGCGCCTGACCGCGCTGTTCCGTGTGCTCGTCCCGGTGATGACGCCCGGCATCATCGCCGCGTTCATCTTCAACTTCGTGAACTGCTGGAACGAGCTCTTCCTGTCGGTGGTGCTGATCAACTCCGAGGAGAAGCGGACGGTGCCGTCGGCGCTGAACGGCTTCATCTCGACGTTCAACATCGACTGGGGTTCGATGTCGGCCGCCGCGGTGCTGACGATCCTGCCGACGATGGTGCTGTTCGCTCTCGCCAGTCGCTGGATCGTGGCGGGACTCACCTCGGGTGCCGTCAAGGAGTGACCTGCGGCGATAGCCTCGGATGATGGACACCGATCGTCGCGCGAGCGTTCTCGCCGCGCTCACGGCAGCGCTCCCCGAGGGAGCGCTCATCACCCACGAGGACTCCCTGCAGGCCTACCGCCGCGACCGTGCGGACGACCCGCGAGCCGGCATGCCGCTCGCGGTCGTCCGCGCCGAGTCGACCGAGGATGTGCAGGCCGCGGTGCGCATCGCGGCCCGCGAGAATCTCGCCGTCATCCCACGCGGCGCGGGCTCGGGCCTGTCGGGCGGCACGTCGGCCGTCGACGGCGCAATCGTCATCTCGCTGGAGCGGATGCGGGCGATCACCATCGACCCGGCCGTGCAGATGGCGGTCGTGCAGCCGGGGGCGTTCAACGCCGAGGTCAAGTCCGCAGCATCCGAGCACGGCCTCTGGTACCCGCCCGACCCGTCGTCGCAGGACTTCTGCTCGATCGGCGGCAACGTCGCCACCAATGCCGGCGGGCTGTGCTGCGTGAAGTACGGCGTCACCAGCGACTACGTGCTGGGCTTGACGGTGGTGCTCGCCGATGGACGTGCGGTGAAGCTCGGCGGCCCGCGTCTGAAGGATGTGGCGGGGCTGTCGTTGACGAAGCTGTTCGTCGGCAGCGAGGGGACTCTCGGAATCGTCACCGAGGTGGTGCTGCGGCTGGTGCCCGCGCAGAGCACACCGACCACGCTGGTGGCGATGTTCCCCACTCTCTCGGGCGCGGTGCAGGCCGTGGTCGATATCAAGGCCACGATGCGCCCGTCGATGCTGGAGTTCATGGACCAGGTGGCCATCAACGCCGTCGAGGACATGACGCGCATGGAGCTCGATCGCACGTCGGCGGCGATGCTGCTGGTGCAGTCCGACGAGTCAGGCGCGGTGGCAGCGGCCCAGGCCGAGGCGATCGAGCAGCTGTGCACGGAGGCCGGCGCCACCGAGGTGTACGCGACCGATGATGCTGACGAGAGCGAGGCGCTGATCGCCGCCCGCCGGATGGCCGTGCCGGCGGTGGAGCGTCGCGGAGCGCTGCTGCTGGAAGACGTCGGCGTGCCCCTGCCGCGACTCGCCGATCTGGTCGAGGGCGTGCAGGTGATCGCCGAGCGCAACGGCATCGAGATCTCGATCATCGCGCACGCCGGCGACGGCAATACGCACCCGCTGCTGGTGTTCGATCGCGAGGATGCCGATCAGAGCGCCCGTGCCGATCGCGCCTTCGGCGAGGTGATGGATCTGGCGCTCGCGCTGGACGGCACGATCACCGGTGAGCACGGAGTGGGCCGGCTCAAGCAGCCCTGGCTGGCCGCGTACCTCGGCGACGACGTGTTCGAGCTGAACCAGCGCATCAAACAGGCGCTTGACCCGCAGAACATCCTCAACCCCGGCGTGATGTTCGACGCCCCGTAGCGCCCTCCCCTCACGCGCCCCTTTCCGCCCGCGCCTCCCTCACGAGGGGTCAATAATCGTCGTGTGCAGCCCTCTGAACCCGACAGATTTTGACCCCTCGTGGATGGGAATGGGTGCGCGGGGGCGGGGCGGGGGAAGGTGTGCGGGGGCGGGGGCGGGGGAAGGCGGAGAGGGGCAGGCGGGGCGCGGCGGATGCCTCAGACGAGGCGCTGCGCGGGAGAGACGCCGTATGTGTGCTCCGGGTCGTCGTTGACGACGCCGGCGAGCGCGGAATCGATCGCGGCCATCGTGTCGGCATCCAACCGCACTCCGGACGCCTTCACCGTGTCGGCAAGCTGCTCGGGACGCGACGCGCCCACGAGCGCGGCGGCGACGTTCGGGTTCTGCAGCACCCAGGCGATCGCGAGCTGCGGCATCGTCAGACCCGCCTCGGCCGCGATCGGCTTCAGCCGTTGCACCGCTTCGAGGATCTCGTCGCGCAGGAAGCTCTGGATGAAGTGCGCCCCCGAGTGCGGATCGGTCGCCCGCGATCCCTCGGGCACCGGCTGACCGGGCAGGTACTTGCCGCTCAGCACGCCCTGGGCCATCGGCGACCAGACGATCTGCGAGATGCCGAGCTCTTCCGAGGTCGGCACGACCTTGCCCTCGATCACGCGGTGCAGCATCGAGTACTGCGGCTGGTTCGAGATCAGCTGGAACCCCAGCTGCTTCGACAGGGCGTGGCCTGCGCGCAACTGCTCGGCGGTCCACTCGGAGACGCCGATGTACAGCGCCTTGCCCTGGCGCACGACGTCGGCGAAGGCCTGCATCGTCTCTTCCAGCGGAGTCTCGTGATCGTAGCGGTGCGCCTGGTACAGGTCGACGTAGTCGGTGCCGAGGCGCGTGAGCGATCCGTCGATCGACTCGAAGATGTGCTTGCGGCTGAGTCCGGTGTCGTTCGGTCCCTTCGGCCCCGTGGGGAAGTACACCTTGGTGAAGATCTCGAGGCTCGCGCGCCGCTGACCTTCCAGAGCCTTGCCGAGCACGACCTCGGCGGCCGTGTTGGCATAGGTGTCTGCGGTGTCGAAGGTGGTGATGCCGGCATCCAACGCCGCGTGCACGGTCGCGACGGCGGCGTCGTCGCCGACCTGCGATGCGTGCGTCACCCAGTTGCCGTAGGTGATCTCCGAGACCTTGAGTCCGCTGTTGCCCAGATAGCGATAGTTGACCATGTGCCCACGCTAGTGGCGTTCCGCACCGCGTGGGGCGGTGCGACACTGGGAGCATGTCCGCCCCCGCCGATGCGCTCCCCCGACTGCTGTACGTCGAGGATGAGGTCGAGACCGCCGCGATGGTCGCCGAGGTGCTCTCCGACGAGTACGCGGTCGATCATGCCGGCACCGGTGAGGCGGGCCTCGAGCTGGCGCTCGGTCGACGCTACGACGTGATGGTGGTCGATCGGCGTCTGCCGGGCATGAGCGGCACCGATCTGCTCACCGCGGTGCGCACGGCGCACATCACCACTCCGGCGATCATGCTCACCGCGCTCGGCACGGTCGACGACCGGGTGAGCGGCCTCGATGCGGGTGCCGATGACTACCTGCTCAAACCCTTCGACTTCGATGAGCTGCGCGCCCGCCTGCGCGCTCTGCGCCGCGGCCGAGGACCTGGGATGCGGCGCGAGATGGGCGACTGGCTGTTCTCGGCATCGGCGCTTGCGCTGTACGCGCCCGACGGCGCGCGCATTCCGCTGACACAGGCCGAGGGCGATCTGCTCGAACTGCTGACCTCCAGCCCGGAGCACGTCTTCTCGCGCGACGAGATCGTCGCCAGCGCCTTTCCCGGAGGGTCGGCCAGCAGTGTCGACGCGCTGGTGCACTACGTGCGGCGCAAGTCGACACCGGAACTGATCGAGACGGTACGCGCCCGTGGGTACCGCAGCGGGATGCCACGATGAGCCGCCGAGCAGATCATGCCGTCGCCGCCGATCGCGCCCGCGTGCAGCGCTCCGCGGTGCGTTCCGGTCTCTGGGTGGGCCTCGCCTCGGCGGCGGTGGTCACTGCGGTGACCGCGACGATCATCGCGACGCTCGTCACCGCCAGTCGCCCCGACGGTCGTCCGCGGCGCGACGACGATCCCGGCGGTGGACGCCCGCGCATCCTCGATCTCGACGATGTGCTGCCGGTCGTGATCGTGATGGGCGTCATCGGCGTCCTGCTGCTGGCGGTCATCGCCTGGTACGCGTCGCGTCGGGCATCCGAGCCGCTAGCCGAAGCGCTGGGCGTGCAGCGCGCGTTCGTCGCCGACGCCAGCCACGAACTGCGCACTCCGCTGACGACGCTGAACAGCCGCATCCAGCTCGCCGAGCACCGACTGCGCGGGGGTGAGGATGTCCGGCCCGTCCTGCACGACATGCGCCGGGATGCCGAGGTGATGGACGCCGTGCTGACCGACCTGCTGCTCGCCGCCGAGACCGCGGGGGTGCGCTCCGACGACGCCGACGCCGCGGCGCCAGTGGCGGATGCCCTCGCCGACGCCGCCGCGGTGCTGGAACCGCGAGCCGCTGAACGCGACGTGCGCATCGTCAGCGATGTGCCACCCGGACTGCACGTCGCCGCCGAACCGACCGCACTGCTGAGGGCGGTGATCGCGCTGCTCGACAATGCCGTGCGGCACAGCCGCGACGGCGGAGCAGTGCAGCTGAGCGCGCGTGCAGAAGGCCGCCATGTGCAGATCCGTGTGGCTGATGAGGGCACGGGCCTGTCTGGCATCGACCCGTCGCGGGTGTTCGAGCGGTTCACCCGCTCGAACACATCGGCTCAGCGCACGGGCTTCGGGCTCGGCCTCGCGCTCGTGCGTGATGTCGCCAACCGCTTCGGTGGCTCGATCGAGGTGGAGGACACGTCACCGCAGGGCACGACCTTCTTGTTGACGCTGCCGCGCCGGTAAGTACGGGTGAGCGCCGGCAAGTGCCGGCGAGCGCCGGCTGAGAGTCGCCGATCGGTCGGCTATGAGGTCGCCGTGAGAGTCGGATTCTTGGCGTTCTCTTGGTGCGCGCGCGGGACAGTTCCCTCATGACAGAGAACAACGACACACCCGCCACTCCCGCTTCGGACGACGCTGCGACCGCGGATGCTACGCAGACCCAGAACGACGGTGCGACGCTGCCGCTGACTCCGCCTGCGGATACGGCGCAGCAGACACCCCCGGCCGCCGGCGCGGCGGCAGCCGATGCCGCACCACAGGCATCCGCACCACAAGCATCTGCGGAGTCCCGGCCGTTCTGGAGCCGTACCGGCGTGCGCATCGCCGCGGCCGGCGTCGCCGGGGTCGCGCTCCTCGGCATCGGAGCCGGCGCGGGCTGGGCCGCCCACGGTGAGCTGCAGCCTGCCGGGCAGCAGATCCAGAGCTGGGGCCCCGGCGGCCAGCCGGGCGGCGGTCAGAACGGCGAGCAGGGCGATGGCGACGGCCCCGGCCGCGGCGCATCCGGCCCGGGTGAGAACCGCGGCCCGCACGGTGATCGTGACGGGGACGGCGACCAGCGCGGTCCTGGCGATCGCGACGCCGACGGCGACGGCGACGGCACGTCGCAGGACAACGGCACCGAGCAGGACAACGACACCGAGCAGGACAACGGCACCCAGCAGGACGACGACACCGAGCAGACGCCGACCCCGCAGGAGTCCTCCGCGTCCTGACCGGCGCCATCGGACGACCTCGCAGGACTCGACAGCGACCAGAACCGGAGCACGATCATGGTGGCTTCCCCTCACGCACCAGCCTTCACAGCCCCTCGTGCGCAGAACGCGCTCCGCCGTCTCGAGGCGTGGCGGCTGGGTGCCGTCATCGTCGTCTGGTCGACGAGTCTCTTCGTCGTCGCCCTCTGGGTCGGCGGCGGAGGTGTCGATGCCCTGCTCGGCGGCGGGGCCGAGACCCTCAACGCCCTCGGACGCCTCACCGGACTGGTCTCGTCCAATCTGTTGCTGCTGCTCGTGCTGCTGATGGCGCGGATCCCGCTGTTCGAGCGGGGCTTCGGCAAGGACGGCATGACCAGGATGCACCGGCTCACGGGCTTTTGGTCGTTCGCTCTCATGCTGGCGCATCTGGCTCTGCAGACGCTCGGGTACGCCGTGGCCGCAGGTGTCGACCCGATCGCGCAGTTCGTCGGGTTCGTCGTCGACTACCCCGGCATGCTGCTGGCGCTCGCCGGCACCGTGCTGGTGGTGCTCGTCACGCTGACTTCCATTCGCCGGACCCGTCGGCGCCTGCGGTACGAATCGTGGCATCTGCTGCACCTGTACGCCTACCTCGGAGCGGGGCTCGCCCTGCCCCACCAGCTCTGGACGGGTGCCGACTTCACGGCTTCCACGGCGGCGACCTGGTACTGGTGGGGCCTGTGGATCGCCGCGGCGATCGCCGTGGTCGTCTACCGCGTGATCGTTCCGCTGGCGCGGTCGTCCCGGCTCCGGCTGCGGGTGTCCGAGGTGTCTCCGGACGGCTCCGATGGTGTCACGGTCCGCATGCGCGGCGGCGCCGTGCACCGCCTGGGCGCCCGGCCGGGGCAGTTCTTCGTCTGGCGCTTCCTCGACGGCCCCGGCTGGACGCGGGGGCACCCGTTCTCGCTGTCGGCAGCGCCGACGCGCGACGAGTTGACGATCTCGGCGCGCGTGGTCGGGGACGGCACCGAGCGCCTGACGGCGCTGACCCCGGGAACCCGGGTGCTCATCGAGGGCCCGTACGGTGCGATGACCGGCGAGCGGCGAAGCGGGCGGCGGATGCTGCTGATCGGCGCCGGCGCAGGAGTCGCGCCGCTGGTGGCCCTGCTCGAAGGCGAACAGTACGGCCCTGGCGAGGCGACCATCATCACCCGGGATTCCACTCCGGCGGTCGCCCTGCGCACGGAGGCGCTCGCGGTGCTCGAGCGCGAGCGCGGCGTGCGGCACGTCGCGCTCTTCGGAGCTCGCGCCCGGTCGGGCGCCGCCTGGCTGCCGGATAGCCACGCGGGATGGAACGGAGCAGACGCCCTGCGCTTCCTCGCGGCGGATCCCCTCGACTACGACGTGTACGTCTGCGGGCCCCCGCAGTGGATGGCTGCGGTCCTGCGCGACGTGCGCGCGGCCGGCTTCCCGTCATCGCAGGTGCACCACGAGTCCTTCACCGTCTGAGACCGAGGAGAGAACATGAAGACCAGCCCGCTCCTGCGGATCGGCTATGCCGCTCTCGCCACGATCAGCGGCCTGGTGCTGCTGTTCGGATACCGCACCTCGCACGTCGTGACCACCCCCGCGCAGGCGCTGCCGGCGTCGTCATCGTCGTCATCATCATCCGTGCCATCCGACACGAGCACGACCGCCTCCGACGGCACGGACTCTTCGTCCGAGGCGGGCGCATCATCATCCTCAGCACTTCGGGACGGCACCTATACCGGCGATGCGGCGTCGACACGCTACGGACCCGTGCAGGTGCAGATCAGCGTGAGCGGCGGCAGCATCGCATCCGTCGACGTGATCGACTATCCCGATTCCAACCACCGCGATCAGCAGATCAACAGCCGAGCCATCCCGCTGTTGGTGTCCGAGACGACCGCATCGCAGTCCTCGAGCATCGATCTGGTCTCGGGTGCCACCTACACCAGCCGCGGGTACGTGGAGTCGCTGCAGAGCGCGATCGACCAGGCACGCGCATGACCAGGCGCGCACGGCACGTCGACACGTGCGAGGTGATGGGCACGGTCGCGAGCGTGCACGTCATCGGCGCCGACCGGGCCACGGCCGCTGCGGCTGCACGCGACTGTTTCGCGGTGCTGCGCCGCGCCGACCGCGTGTTCAGCACGTACGACGACGGATCGGACGTCCGCAGGATCGCACGCACCGAGCTCGACCCCGCAGACGCGGATCCGTGGGTCGCCGATGTGCGGGCGGCGTGCCTCACGATGGCCGACGAGACCGGCGGGCTGTTCGACGCCTGGCGACACGGCTGGTTCGACCCCACCGGCCTGGTCAAGGGCTGGGCGGCCGAACGCGCCGCACGCCAGATTCTGGGCCCGCTGGTGCGACCCGGCGGAGCGGTCGCCGCCGCCCTCGACGTGGGCGGCGACATGCAGGTGTTCAGCGCGGACGATGCGGAGCACACCTGGAACGTCGGTATCGTCGACCCCTCGGACCGCCGTCGGGTCATCGCCACCGTACCGATCCGCAACGGTGCGATCGCGACCTCGGGCAGCGCGGAACGCGGTGCGCACATCATCGATCCGCGCACCGGTTCACCGGCGACCGGTATCGTCTCGGCCACCGTGCTCGCCGATGGTCTGACCCGAGCAGACGTCTGGGCCACGGCGGCCGTCGCCGCCGGGATCGATGGCTTCGCCGGTGTCCTGACGGCGCGAGAAACGTCAGGCATGACCGTGGATCGCGCCGGGCACGTGCGGCGATGGATCACCGGTACCGAAGCGGGTATCGAGGTGTGTGTCGAGACGGCCGGGAGCGGATGCTGAGATCCGCCCGGGCAGGACGCACCGTCAGCCGATCAGGCGACCGACACGGCGACCGGGCGGCTCCGCGCCAGGCGCACGACGAGCCAGACGATGCCCGCCGAGGCCAGCAAGCTCGTGATGTACAGCGGTGCGGCCCAGGGCGACGCATCCGCGCCGGAGATGAAGAACGTGTCGGCAAGGCTCATTCCCGGAGCGAACGAGGCGACGAAGAAGGCCGGAGCACCAAGCACCAAGACGATCAGGAAGAGCAGCATCAGCACCTCGGGGTCGAGGTCGGCGCGCATGCCGAGCACCGCGATGACGATCGCGATGACGACGCCGACCGCCAGCACTCCCAGCGCGAACCCGACGGGCATCGTCTCGCCGACGGCCGCCATCTCGGCATAGACCTCATCAAGTGAGAGCCCGGGGGCAGCGGCCAGCGGGTTCAGCACGAAGATCTGCACGGCCGCCCACACGGCGTACAGCGCCACCGCCACCACACCGGCCAGAGATACCATCGCGCGTCGGTTCATGGCGACAGCCTCTCAGACGCCCGCCGGTTCGCGCAGATCGGCACGCGTCATCGGCACAGTGGGCGGACCGGGATCGACGACAGGGGCGGATGCCCGGGCATCCGGCCCTCGGACAGCATCCGCCGCTCCAGTGAAGCCGACCGCAGGAGATGGCGAGGCGTTCTCGGCGACGATCGCGGCGCGATCGCGGAAGCCGTCGGCGGTCACGCGATCGAGATCGACCTGCTTGCGGATCGCTTTCGCCTTCTCGTACAGCGAGGGGTCTCCCCAGCTGGTGAGCACCTTCACGATCACCGGCAGCAGCTCGATCATGAAGAACAGCGCCGCGATCAGCACATGCGCCCACCAGATGGCGGGCTCCTTCGCGGCGAGGTTCTTCAGTCCGGTGATCTGGCTGAGCAGGCCGACGGCTTGCGCGTTGCCGGCGGCCACCGAATCGGCGCGGGCGTTGTAGGCCGCAAGGGCCTGCTCGTAGCTCTGCTGCGCGGCGGGCAACTGGTCCTGCGCCTGCTGGCGGTTGGTGGCCTCCGAGGCCGAGGTGTTCTGCTTGGCGGCGGTCTCGGCGGCGGCGAGGTCGTCGTTGGCGTCGCGCAGCTGCGCGGCGAGCGCATCGTAGGTCTGCTGGGCCTGAGCGAGCTGCGCCTTGGCGGCGTCCGAGCTGGAGCCCTCTCCGTTCACGCCCGTGCAGCCGGGCACCTCGCCGGCGCCCTCTCCGGTGAGCTCGCACTGGTACAGCGCGCGGGCGTCATCGATGACCTGCTGCTGCTCGGTCATCTTCGCGGTGACGTCGTCGACGGTCGAGGCCGCCGCGGCCGTCGACGCCGAGCCCGATTCGGTGCCGGCGACGATCCCCGTCGCGGCCTGGTTCTCGAGGGCGGCGACCCGGGCGGATGCCGCGTCGAGCGCGATCTTCTCGGGTCCCTCTTCGAGGGCGGCCTGATCGGACTGCGACTGGGTGATGTTGGTGGATGCCACCTCGCGCGCGATGTCGTTGTGAAACACCTGCAGCACGAGGGGTTCTGCCACGAGGAAGCCGATCAGTGCCGCCATGGCCACGCGCGGCACAGCGAGGGCGATCAGTTTCATGACGCTGCGCGTCGACGTCATGGTCGAGGTCAGGAACCGGTCGAGGTTGAAGATGATGCCGCCCCAGACGACGGCCAATGGCACGGCCACCCAGATCGCGACCTGCACGCCCGTGGTGAGGGCGAACATCATCGAGATCGCCGAGACGAGCGCTGTTCCCAGCAGCACGAAGAACATCTGCACGAACCGCGGGGTCTCGCCGGGCACCCGGTCGAGGATCTCCCCCTCGGCACCGCCGAGGATGGCCATGGTGCGCAGGCGCGAACCCTCGGCACGGGGCGCGCGCTCGGCACGGGGCGCACGCTGGCGACGTGGGGCGCGCTCGCGGCGGGGCGTGCGCGCGTTCGCCGGCGCGGAGTCCGGTTCGGTCTCGGGGAGCTCCGCGGGCGCGGGCTCGGCGCGCTCGGATGGGTCGGCCGGCTCGGACGGGTCGGCCGGCTCTGACGGGTCGACGGGAGTCGACGGGGCGGGCGCACCGGTCGGCTCGTAGTGTCGCAAGAAGTCGAGGTCCTCGTCGGTCACCGAGCCGTCAGACGCGTCGGTCTCCAACGAGATCCGCCCCTGGGAATCCATCCGACCAGGGCGATGTGCGGAATAGGACATCCCTCGAGGGTAGGAAACCGTGCCTGTGGGAGTCCCGGACGATCGCTGGGACGACTCCCAGGAACGCGCGTGGGTCCGCCACCCCATCGGTCAGGCGATGACCATCGTGTGATCGACCGCGGGCGCACGGCTGTCGTCGAGGGACCCGATCAGTTGCGCCACACGCAGCACGCCGGTCGGCGGATGCTGACGCACTCGCACCCCGAGAGAGCGGATGACCGCCACCGGGTGCGGCGGCCGACGCCACGGCTGCTGCGGGCTCAGGGCATCGTCGACCCGTTGCAGAGTGTCGGCGGTGAGACCGGAGGGCAGGGCATCGTGGGCCGCATAGTGGTCGAGGATCTCGTTGATAGTCCAATCAGACGTGAAATCCGCGGGATTGGCTGAAGGGCTGGTGCGTGACGGGCTCATTGGACCAGAATGTGTCGCTATGAGCACAACGAACAGTGCCAATCAGCGGCTGGTGGACCACCGCGCGGCCACGGTCGACTCGACGGCGCTGGCCGCACGTCTGGGTCGGTGGGCGCACGGCGACGGCACTCTGTCGGCGCGGCTCGCCGCCGGCATCCGTTCCCTGATCGACACGGGGGAACTGCGCCCGGGCGATCGCTTGCCGGCCGAGCGGGCGCTGGCGGCCGCCGCGGCCGTCTCGCGCGGCACAGTCGTCGCGGCTTACGGCGAACTCGCCGAGCGCGGTGCGGTCGAACGCCGCCAGGGCAGCGGCACGCGCATTGCCGGCTCGCAGCTGTCGGCTCCGGGGCGCGGCGGGCGCGGTGAGGTGCTCTTCTCGGCGCTGCCGAACTCGATCGATCTGCTGCGCACGGTGCCGCGAATCCCCGATCTGGGGGTGCAGGTGATCCGTGCGCACCACCCCGACCTCGCCACCGCCCTGCTACCCGAGACCGATCCGGCCGGCCTTCCGGCGCTGCGGGCGCTGATCGCCGACCTGTACACCTCTGAGGGCGCGGCGACATCACCCGAGCAGATCCTCGTGACCCACGGTGCGCAGCAGGCCATCAGCCTGCTGATCGACGCGCTCGTCTCTCCCGGTGATGTCGTGCTGGCCGAGGAGGTCACCTGGCCGGGCGTCACCGACAGTGTGCGCCAGCGCGGCGGCATCGTGCACGGCATCCCGATGGGAGACGACGGTCTCGACCCCGTGGCCCTCGAGGTGGCGATGGCGCGGATGCGGCCCGTGCTGGTCGCCCTGAACCCGCACCATCAGAACCCGACGGGCACGCGGCTGCCCCCGGCCGCACGACGGCGCGTCGCCGATCTGGCCGCACAGTACGGGGTGGTCGTCGTCGAGGACCGCGTGGTCGCCGGCATCGCCTTCGACGGCGTGATTCCCCCGCCGCTGGTGGCCGAGCGGGCGGATGCCCCCGTGGTGGTGGTCGAGTCACTTTCGAAATGGGCGTGGGCGGGGCTTCGGATCGGCTGGCTGCGCGCCGACCCCGTGCTCGTGCGACGCCTGCGTGGCGCCCGGCAGCTCGCCGACCAGTCCACGAGCATCCCCGGGCAGCTTCTCGCGATGGACCTGCTCGCGCACGCGGGTGAGTTGCGGCGCGAGGTGGCTCGCGAGCACTACGCCCGGCTCGGGCTGCTGCGTGAGCTCATGGCCCGCCACCTGCCCGAATGGAGCTTCGTCGAGCCGCGCGGCGGGCTCTCGCTGTGGGCGCGGCTTCCGATCGGATCGGCGGATGCCCTCGCCCGGGTCGCGGCGGTGCATGGCGTCTCGGTGGCGGGCAGTGGCGAGTTCGCCGCATCGACGTCGCCGGACGACCACATCCGCATTCCGTTCACCGCGCCCGATGACGTGCTGACCGAAGGGGTGCGCCGGCTGGGCGCCGCCTGGGCCCAGTACCGCGCGACGCTCTGACGCGCGAGGTTCCCGTCAGTGCGCGACGGCGGGTACGCGCGGGGCACCGTTCCGATCGTGCACGGCGTCGCGCTCGCCGAGCGCTGCGGCGCGGTCGAGCCAGCCCTCGATACGCGCGGGAGGTGCAGTCTTCACCCCCAGCATCCGATGCGTACGCACCGAGCGGATGCCGACCAGCTTCATCGTGTTGCGCACCACCTGGGTCTGTGCGGGCACGCCGGTGATGGGCGTGAAGAACCACGGGGTGTCGGCGAGCAACAACAGGCGGCCGCGGTTCGCGCCGACCAGACCGATCGGCAGACCCGCGGGGCTGTAGCGGTACTCCTGCTGCGGCAGGAGGGCCCGGTCGAAGAATCCCTTCAGCACCGCAGGCACACCGCCCCACCACAGCGGGGCGGCGATGACGACGTTGCTGGCCTCGTGCAGGGCGGCCTTCGCCTCGACGAGGTCGGGCTCGAGCGTCATGCGCTGCCGGTACCCGAAACGCAGGTGCGGGTCGAAGTCGAGGTCGCGCAGGGCGAGCAGGCGCGCGTCTCCGTGCGCTGCGACGTAGCGGCGGGAGAGCTCGGCGGTGAGCGAGCGGTCGTCGGGGTGGCCGTCGATGACGAGGGTGGAGGCCATGCGGATTCCAATCTTGACAGTGTCTATTTGATTGACAGTGTCAAGATAAGGAACAATGTTGCGCGTGTCAAGTTCTCGAGCGGCCTACCATCACGGAGATCTCGCGCACGCGCTGGAAGCCGCGGCGATGCAGTTGCTCGCCGACAAGCCCGCCACCGAGATCAGCCTGCGCGAGGTCGCGCGCGCGGCCGATGTCAGCCACAACGCGCCATACCACCACTTCTCCGACAGGCGCGGGCTGCTCAAGACCCTCGCCGAGCGCAGCATGGCCGAACTCGTCGACGACGTGCGGGCCACCCTCGCCGCCGCACCGGACGCGACGGCGGCACTGATCACTGGCGGACAGGCCTACATCCGCTTCGCCGTCGAACGCCCCCATGCGTTCGACGTGATCTACGACCCGACCGTGTGCATTCCCGGCGCCCCCACCGAGACCATGGCGCCGCTCATCGACGAGCTCGAGACGTTGCTCGGTGGCGCGGTTGTCAACGCCGGCCTGCACGAGAGTGCCCTCACCGCGTGCTGGGGACTCGTGCACGGACTCGGCACGCTCGCCGCGGCCGGGCACTTCCCCCTCGACGTGGCGACGACCTCGTTCGAATCCGCGGTGCGGGCGATGCTAGCGCGCTGACCGCCCCGCGGGCGTGCGCAGCTGCACCAGCCGACCCGACCCCTCGATCAGTTCGGCCCACGAGTCGACGTCGACGAGGCACTCCGCGACGGCACACGTCGGAAACTCGACGAACGCGCCGGTGAGCTCGGCGACAGCATCCTGCATGCCCGGGTTGTGCCCCACGAGCATCGCAACCTCGGCCTCATCGGGCAGGCGCGAGGCCGCCGCCAGGATCGAACGCGCCGACGCCGCGTACAGCAACGGTTCCTGCACGACCTCGACGCCCTGCGCGGCGGCGTACTCGGCCGCCGTGGTGCGTGCCCGCACGGCCGTGCTCGAAACGATGCGAGCCAGGTGGATACCCTCATCAAGCAGCCTGCGGGCCATCAGCGGCGCATCGCGCCGGCCACGGTCATTCAAGGGCCGGTCATGATCGGCCAGCGACGCATCGCCCCAGTCGGACTTCGCGTGGCGGGCCAGCAGCAGCGTCTTCACGCCACCATTGTCACACTCGACTGCCCTGGGTTCGGCAACCCTGGACTTGCCTTCCCGGGCGGTCGAGCGTCAGCATCCGATCAGGCCATCGCGGCCGCGGCGACCTCGTCCTCGCTGGTCGCGACCAACTGACCGCACGCACCGTCGATCTCCTTGCCGCGGGTGTCGCGCAGAGTCGTGGGAATGCCCGCATCGTTCAGGCGCCGCACGAACTCGTCCTGGACGGCCTTGTCGGATGCCGTCCAGATCGACCCCGGCGTGGGGTTCAACGGGATGGGGTTCACGTGCACCCAGCCGCGACCGCGCGAGTTGAGCTTGGACGCCAGCAGGTCGGCGCGCCACGGATGGTCGTTCATGTCCTTGATCAGCGCGTACTCGATCGACACACGGCGCCCGGTCTTGTCGAAGTACTCGCGGGCCGCGTCGAGCGCCTCGCCGACCTTCCAGCGCGAGTTCACCGGGATCAGCTCATCGCGCAGCTCATCGTCGGGCGCATGCAGCGAGAGGGCGAAGGTGACCGGGATGTCCTCATCGGCGAGCTTCTTGATCGCCGGCACCAGGCCGACGGTCGACACGGTGATGCCGCGGGCACTCATGCCGAGGCCATCCGGCTGCGGGCCGACCATGATGCGCACGGCATCCATCACCCGCTTGTAGTTGGCGAGCGGCTCACCCATGCCCATGAAGACGATGTTGCTGACACGCTCCATGCTGTGGTCGCTGGCCTTCTTGCCGCCCAGACCGCCCTCGGCGATCAAACGGTTCGCACGCACGATCTGCTCGATGATCTCGGCGGTCGACATGTTGCGGGTCAGTCCCGCCTGTCCGGTCGCGCAGAACGGACAGTTCATGCCGCAGCCGGCCTGGCTCGACACACACAGGGTGATCCGCCCCGGGTAGCGCATCAGCACCGACTCGACCAGGGCACCGTCGTGCAGGCGCCACAGGAACTTGATCGTGTCGCCACGGTCCGTCTCGAGGCGCTTGACCTCGGTCAGCAGCGGCGGCAGCATGCCCGCCACGAGCTCGTCGCGCTGCGCCGCAGGCAGGTCGGTCATCTGCGCGGGGTCGGACGTGTAGTGCGTGAAGTAATGCGTCGACAGCTGCTTGGCCCGGAACCCGGGCAGGCCCAGCTCCTTGACCTTCTCGACCCGCTCGGCGGGGGTCAGATCGGCCAGGTGCACGGGAGGCTTGCCGCGCTTGGGGCTGGCGAACTGCAGCAGCGGCCGACCTTCGGCATCCTTCTGCTGCGTCCATCCCTCGGTCTTGGGGCGCACCTGGGTGCGCGCAGATCCGGTGGCGCGCACCGGGGTGGAACGGGGGCGCGAGTTCTCATCGGATGCTGACATGTCTCCAGGGTACGGGAGCCACCTGCGTAAAGAACTTGTAATTACAAGTTAGGGCGGGGAGAATGGAACAGACGAACGGAGCCTTCATGACCGACCGCCTCGCCCGCACGCGCCAGACCGGCGTCCTCGCCGTCCTGCGCGCCCCCTCCCCCGAGAGCGCCCTCGACGCCGCCGAGGCGATCATCCGCGGAGGGATCACCGGCATCGAGGTGACCTACTCCACCCCCGACGCGCCCGCCGTCATCCGCGAGCTCATCGCCCGCCACGGCGAGCGCGCCCACATCGGCGCCGGCACCGTCACCACCCCCGCGCAGGCCGCGGCCGCCGCCGACGCCGGAGCAGAATTCCTCGTCAGCCCCGGCACACTGCCCGACCTCACCCGCGCGATGCTCGACACCGGCACCGTCGTCATGACCGGCGCACTGACGCCGACCGAGGTGATGACGGCGCTCGACCTGGGCGTCGACGTCGTCAAGATCTTCCCGGCATCCCTCGGCGGCCCCTCGTACCTCGGGGCGCTGCGCGGTCCGTTCCCGGACGCGCCACTCATGCCCACCGGCGGCGTGAAGCCCGACAATCTCGCCGATTGGTTCGGCGCGGGGGCCGTGGCCGTGGGCGCCGGAGGCGACCTCGCCAATGGCGCGTCGATCGCAGCATCCGACTGGGCCGATCTCGAGGCCCGCTCCGCCCGCTTCGCCGAGGCCCTCGCCGCCGTCCGCGCCTGACATCCGGCGCGGCGGCGCCACGGCGGCTGACTGGCTAGCCGGCGGGCCGCTCCGGTCGCACTTACTCCCGCATCCTCGTGCCGCCCACCCACTCCAGTCGCACTTTCTCCCGCATCCGGGCGCTCGAAGCGGGAGAAACTGCGACGGGAATGCCAGCGGCCAACGCAGACACCAGCGGCCGACGGCGCACGAAGCGCCGCCGGCCGCTGGGGTACCCGTCCGAGACGGAGCGTCAGTCCAGGAAGATGTCCGGGAACAGCCGATCGTCCGGGGTGCCGGGGACGGCCGCGTACTTCGAGAAGTCCGTGACGCCGTCGGCCTCGAGCACGTCCTCGACGATCAGCGTCTGGCCGGTGTACTCGCGCGACGGCTTGGTCAGCACGGCGTAGGCCGCGTCGGCGTAGACCTCGGGGGTGCGGCTGGCGGCCATCACCTTGTCACCACCGAGCAGGTTCTGCACCGCGGCGGTCGCGATCGTCGTGCGCGGCCACAGCGTGTTGGCGGCGATGCCGTCGGCGGCGAACTCCGCGGCCAATCCCAGCGTCGCCATCGTCATGCCGTACTTGGCCAGCGTGTAGCCGGTGTGCGCACCGAGCCACTTCGGCGAGATGTTCAGCGGCGGCGACAGCGAGAGGATGTGCGGGTTGCTCGCCTCACGCAGCACCGGCACCGCGGCGCGCGAGAGCATGAACGTTCCGCGCACGTTGACGTCCTGCATGAGGTCGTACTTCTTGGCGGCGAGATCGGTCGAACGCGACAGGTCGATGACGCTGGCATTGTTGATCACGATGTCGATGCCGCCGAACTCACCCTCGGTCTTGAGCACGGCACCGGTGATGTCGTCATCGTCGCGCACATCGCCGACGATCGGCAGCGCCTGGCCGCCGGCCGCACGGATCGCCTCGGCCGCCGTATGTACGGTTCCCTCGAGCTTCGGATGCGGGCTGTCGGTCTTCGCGAGCATCGCGATGTTCGCCCCGTCGGCCGCTGCCCGCAGCGCGATCGCGAGGCCGATGCCGCGGCTACCGCCCGACATGAGGATGGTCTTTCCTGCCAGAGACATGTTCACTCCTGTTCGTGTCGCGTGACGCGGGTTTACTTCGGGGCCATGCGGATGGCGCCGTCGAGACGGATGGTCTCGCCGTTGAGATAGCCGTTGGCGACGATGCTCTCGACGAGTGCGGCGTACTCGTCGGGCTTTCCGAGTCGCGCCGGGTACGGCACTTGCTGGCCCAGCGAGTCCTGCGCGGCCTGCGGAAGCCCCGCGAGCATCGGGGTCTCCATGATCCCGGGGGCGATCGTGCACACGCGGATGCCGTGGCGGGCGAGCTCGCGGGCGATGGGCAGGGTCATCGCGTGCACGCCGCCCTTCGAGGCCGAGTAGGCGGGCTGGCCGATCTGGCCGTCGAAGGCCGCGACGCTGGCGGTGTTGACGATGACGCCGCGGTCGCCGCCCTCGGTGGGCTCGTTCTGCGCGATGACGGCGGATGCCTGCGAGATGACGTTGAAGGTGCCGACGAGGTTGATGCGGACGACCCGCTCGAACGCATCGAGGTCGGTCGGGTTGGCGTCGCGATCGAGCACTTTGGCGGGCGGGGCGATGCCGGCGCAGTTGACGACGACGCGCAGCGGTGCGATCGCCTGGGCGGATGCCACGGCCGCAGCGATCTGGTCGGGATCGGTCACATCAGCCGGGGCGAAGATACCGCCCAGTTCGGCGGCGATCTCCTCACCGTTCGAGGTGGGCAAGTCAACGATCGTGACCTGCGCTCCGGCTGCGGCGAGCCGCCGCGCAGTGGCCAGACCGAGACCGCTGGCGCCGCCTGTGATGAGGGCGCCCTGTCCGGTGATCTGCATCGTGTTCTCCTTTGAAACGGCACGGCACCTGAGCCCGGCGTCGCGTGCGACTGAGTCTCAGCATACGTGGTTCCGAGTACCGCCACTACTGGCGGATCTCTCGCGAGGGGCGGATGCTGAGTGCATGGACCTGCGTCGCAAGCGAGCCTACGACACCCCCTCGACCGAAGACGGGTTCCGCGTGCTGGTCGACCGGCTGTGGCCGAGAGGGCTCTCGAAGCAGAACGCAGAGATCGACCTGTGGGCCAAGGACGTCACACCGACCGCCGAGTTGCGTCGGGAATGGCACGCGGCCCCGGCATCCGATTTCGAGATCTACGCAGCGCGCTATCGCGCACAGTTGGCCGCGCTCGTCCGCGAGCGCGCTGCGCGCGCTCGCGGACGAGCTGCGCGAGCATCCGGTCGTCACGCTCGTCTACGCCGCGCGTGACACCGAGCACAACCACGTCATCGTCCTGGAGCAGGCCCTGCTTTCCTCCTCTCCCTTCCGCTGAGAAACCACTTCCCGTATGAGAAATCACCTCAGACGTGGTTTCTCGAGCGGGATGTGGTTTCTTACAGCGGCGCAGGGCGCGCGGCGCAGGTGAGGGCGAGGGCGGGGAGAATGAGGGGTGTGTCGATCCCTGTGATGCCCGTCGTTGTTCCGCCGCGCGTGCGCGAGCTCGCCAGGGGTGCCGCGCTCGAATGCGTCTGGCAGAACGACCTCGGCGGCCTGACGCTGCGCGCGACGCCGCAATACGGTGAGCCGTTCTTCATCAAGTGGGGACCCCGTCACGACGAGTCGACCATGCGCGACGAGGCGGAGCGGATGCAGTGGGCGGGGCGATGGGCTCGGGTTCCGCAAGTGCTCAGTCACGGGGAGGATGCCACCGAGGAGTGGCTGGTGACGGCAGCCCTCGCCGGCGACAGCGCCGTATCGCCGTACTGGAGAGAGCGCCCCGAGACGGCGGTGCGCGCCGTCGGAGAAGCGCTGCGCGCCTGGCACGACGCGTTGCCCGTCGAAGAATGCCCGTGGGACTGGGGCGTAGCCGCCCGTATCGACGCCGCCGAGCAGCGCGGCATCCGCGTGCCCGAGAGCCTGCGCACGCCGCCGCCGGTCGACCAGCTCGTCGTCGCGCACGCCGACGCCTGCTGCCCCAACACGCTTCTCGACACGGACGGACGCTGGCTGGCACACGTCGACCTCGGCCAGATGGGCACCGCCGACCGCTGGGCAGATCTCGCCGTCGCCGCCATGAGCACCGAGTGGAACTACGGCCCCGGCTGGGACGACACGCTCATCGCCGCGTACGGCATCGCCCCCGATCCGGCCCGCCAGGCCTACTACCGCGCCCTCTGGAACGCCACCTGACCCCGCACTGCCCGACCCATTCCCCTACCCACTCCCGTGAGAAACCACTTCCCGTGTGAGACATCACGCTGGACGTGGTTTCTCAAACGGGAAGTGGTTTCTCAGCGGAAGGGAACGCGAGCGACGCGAGCGCGCTATGCGGGGCCGAGGATGAAGTTCCAGGCGCCGGTCGCGACGGCGGCGATGATGGCGGATGCTGAGATCGCCGCACCGGCGAGCAATAGCATCCACTCGCGGGCGCCGAAGCGCGCGGGGCGCGCCCACGTGCGCCGCACGTCCGCCCCGAATCCACGCGCTTCCATGGCCGTCGACAGCTTCGCCCCACGTCGGATCGACAGCACCAGCAGCGCGAACGCCATCCCCAGGAACCTGCGCACGCGCCCCCGGTCGGCGACCCCTCGGGCGCGACGCGCCAACTCGAGCGCACGCCAGTCATCGACGAACAGGCCGACCATGCGCAGGCCCGCCAGCGCCCCCAGCACGAAGCGCGCCGGGAGTCGCAGGGTCTGCGCCAGCCCATCAGCGAGGTCGGTCGGATCGACGGTGACGAAGAGCACCACCGAGGGCAGCGCGATCGCCAGCACCCGCAGCATGGTCGCTCCCGCCAACGCCAGCGAGCCGTCACTCACCCGCACCAGGAACCACTCGACATAGACCGTGCCGCTCGGCTCACCGTACAGCGCGATGGTCACACCGGTCAGCGGTGCGGCCAGCCACACCGGCCAGGTGCGCAGCCAGAACTCGCGCCAGCCGATTCCGGCGAAGAGGAAAAGCACGCACTCCAGCGCCAGGGCGACGGCGGCCGAGACCATGTCGAGCGTGAGGATCAGCGGCAGGGCGATCAGCGCACTCGCGCCCAACTTCGCCACCGGGTTGATCTGTGCCATCGCGCCCGTGCGTGCCCGGGTCTCCAGGAGCGTCATGCTCCCACCCCCAATGCGAAGCGCTCGGCATGCAGCGCGTCGACGACATCGAGGTCATGGGTGACCGTCACCAGCGCGGCGCCATCGTCGCGCAGATCGGCGAGCATGGCCACGAGTTCTTGCCAGGTGCGGGCGTCCTGCCCGAAGGTGGGCTCGTCGAGCACGAGCACCCGGGGCCGGGTGGCCAGCGCCGCAGCAACGGTGAGCCGCCGCTTCTCACCACCGGACAGCGTGTACGGGTTGGCCTTCGCGAGCCGTTCCAGCCGCAGCCGTTGCAGCAGCTCGTCGCTGCGGGCGGCGATCTCGCTCTCCGAGAGCCCGAGCGAGCGCGGCCCGACGGCGAGCTCGTCCTGCACCGTGGATGCCAGCAGTTGGTGCTCCGGCTCTTGGAACACGGTGCCGATGCGCGTCAGCAACTGCCGCGACGCCCACCGGATCGGATGCGGCCCGGCTCCGCCGGCGAGGGCATCCGAGGCCGTCACGGCGCCCGACACCGGCGGGAGGAGCCCCGCCAGGGTGAGCCCGAGCGTGGATTTTCCGGCGCCGTTCGGCCCGGTGATCGCGAGGGTGGAGCCGGCCCGCACGGCAACGTCGATACCGGATGCCACGGTCGTGCCGCGTACACGCGCCACCGCGAGGTGCTCGCCGCGCAGCAGCACGTCGCCGGGAGCGGATGCCGGTGGCGCGGGATGCTTCGGCGGAAAGCCCGGCACCCACACTCCGGCCCGCGCGAGCCGCTCACCATGCAGGTTCAGCACGGTGTCGGGATGCCCGTCGGCGATCACACCGGTGCCGCCCGACCCGTCGTCCCCGATGACGATGACCCGGTCGATCAGCGGCAACCAGACGTCGAGTCGGTGTTCGACGACGATCAGCGTGGTGCGCTGCGCTGCCAGCATCCGCTCCACGGCGTCGCGCACCTCAGCGATGCCGTCGGGGTCGAGGTTCGCCGTCGGCTCATCGAGCAGCAGCAGTCCCGGCCGCATCGCAAGCGACCCGGCGAGCGCGAGGCGCTGCTTCTGCCCACCCGAGAGCGCCTTCGTCGGGCGATCCCGCGGCACGTCGAGGCCCACGGCGTCGAGCGCGGCGTCGACGCGGCGCCAGATCTCGTCCCGGGGCAGGCCGAGGTTCTCGCATCCGAAGGCGACGTCGTCGCCGACGCGCGCAAGGATGACCTGCGAGTCGGGGTCCTGCAGCACAAGACCGGCCCGGCCCCGCGCAGCCGCGGCGGGCAGGCCATCGATGAGCAGCTCGCCCTCGGCCTCGCC
This sequence comes from Microbacterium esteraromaticum, assembly GCF_017303215.1. Classification (GTDB taxonomy): domain Bacteria; phylum Actinomycetota; class Actinomycetes; order Actinomycetales; family Microbacteriaceae; genus Microbacterium; species Microbacterium esteraromaticum_C. The sequence goes on from NZ_JAEMWU010000001.1 coordinate 143,713, forward strand.
CTCCTCATCGCCACCGAGCACACCGGCCAGGCCATGCATGAGCGTCGACTTACCGGCACCCGAGGCGCCGAGCAGCAGCACCCGCTCACCGGGATCGATGCGCAGCGTGACATCGCGCACCGCCCAGGCGAGGCGACTGGCGTGCCGCCAGCCCCATCCACGCGCCTCGACCGCGGCGGGCGCGATCCCTCCTGACACCATGGCGATCGCCGGTCGGTCAGACCCGCTTGCGCACCTCTCGGCCCGAGCCGAAGCGGTCGAGAGCACCGGTAGCCGCGAGGCCCCGGGCGAGCAGCCAGCCGAGCAGACCGGCGAGTACGGCGCCCGAGATGACGGTGCAGATCAGGTAGACGACGGTGAAGGCTGCGTCGGCACCCGCGAACCACAGGATCATGTTGTTGATCCCGCCCAGCAGGGCGGCGCCGGCGCCGGCGAGCATCGCCACGGGCAGCGACCAGACACGGTATGCGAAGAGCAGGAAGATCAGTTCGGCGCCGAGGCCCTGCACGAGTCCGGCCTCAATGGTGAGGAACCCGCCCCACTGCGCGCCGGCCAGGGCCGAGACGACGGCGGCGAGGGTCTCGACGTAGATCGCAGCGCCGGCCTTGCGGATGATGAGGCCACCCAGCACGCCGGCGATCAGCCACGGCCCGTCGAGCAGTCCCTGCACGCCGGGCAGCAGCGGGTCGAGCAGCGCCTTGGGGCCGAGGTAGCCAACGTTCCACAGCAGGAACAGAACACCGCAGGCGACGCCCAGCACGCTGGCGACGACGATGTCGACGATGCGCCAGCGCCAGATCTCGGGGCGCATACGCCCCGTGTTCGTGGACGCGGAACTGGACGTGGACGTGCTCATAGGAACTCCTCCCTGCGCCGGCATGATCCGGATCAGGTTCGACGGTCGAAGCGCTCTTCGCTTCCTCTCAGCCCGGCGGTCCGGACTCCCGTGGTGGTTCATCGATCATATCCCGCCGACCGCACACAGGGACGTTGGGTAGCGTGGACGGGTGACCACCTCCCCCGAGTCCACGCGCCCCGCCACGCGCCGTGAACTGCGCGAGCGTGCCCACCCGCAGACGACGGAGTCCTCTCGTGCTCCGTTGCCCGCATTCGGTGACACACTGCGCACTCCTGACAACACCGTCATTGATGACGTGCCCGCCCCGAACGACGACGCCGTCGACGACGCCGAACGCTTCTCAGACGCGCCACCCCTGGGCGACACGCGGGCTTCCGCCCCGTCGTGGGATACCGGTTTCGCCGCGTATGCCGTCGATACTGTCGCTGTGGACGCCGTCGAGAACGACCCGGAGCCGGCATTCCTCAGCGCCTTCGACGATAACGATGCTCCGACGCGCGAGAATCCGGTGCTCTCTCCGAACGCCAGCGAGCCCGACGGCACCGCCGTCGGTTCGGATGCTGCGGACGAGACCTCTGCGCCGCAAACGGCTTGGGCGGATGAGAAGCGGCCACCGACCGCACTGACCTGGCTCGATACCGCGACGTTGCAGGCTGAGTCGCTGCCGGAGCCCCTGAGCCCGCCCGACCTCTTCGACGGCGCACGTCTGGCGCCGAGCTGGCGACGCCCGGGAGTGCTGATCCCCCTCGGGATCGTCGGAACCCTGTGCGGCGCATACGTCGCCTCGACTCTGCTGTGGCCGCTCGACGCGGTCGCTCCTGCAGCGGCCGCCGTGAAGACGGAGATCGCGCCGGCAGAAGCGGCAGCGCTCACCTGGCCGGAGACCGGCAGCGCCGCCGTCGCGGTAGAGGGAATCGGGCCCGCCTCATCGACGACCGAGCGCGACGAGATCGCCAGCATCACGAAAGTCGCCACGGTGCTGATGATCCTCGACGAGCTGCCGCTGCAGCCCGGCGAGCAGGGGCCGAGCTTCGACTTCGACTACGGCGACACGCTGGAGTACTGGCAGTACCGCAACATGGACCAGTCGGCGCTCGATGTGCCGGTGGGCGGCACTCTGACCCAGTACCAGATGCTGCAGGGCATTCTGCTCGGCTCTGCCAACAACTACACCGACCGCCTGTCGGATGAGATCTGGGGTTCGGACTGGGCGTTCTCGCAGGCATCCAAGAAGTGGCTGAGTGATCACGGCCTCGGTGGGATCACTCTCGAGTCACCCTCCGGTTTCGACCGGGACAACACCGCCTCGCCCGCAGATCTGACCAAGCTGGGTCAGTTGGCCATGAAGAACCCGGTGGTCGCCGAGATCGTCGCGACGCGTTCGGCGGATATCCCTGGTGCGGGCACGGTCGAGAACACCAACGGCATGCTCGAGGATGCCGGTGTGGTGGGCATCAAGACCGGCACCCTGTCGCACTGGAACCTGCTGACGGCCAAGGACGTGCCCGTCGGCGGCACGACGGTGCGCGTCTACGCCTCGGTGCTCGGCCAGGACGACGATGACACCCGCCTCGCCGTGACGCGGCAGCTGTTCGCCGAGGTCGAGAAGTCGCTCGCCGAGCAGCCCGTCGCGGTACCGGCCGGCAGCGTGGTCGGACACGTCACCACCGAGTGGGGCGGTCGCGTCGAGATCGTGACGGATGCTGACGCCCAGGTCGTGCTCTGGAACGGCGCGACGGCCACCGCCGGCACCGAACTCGATCTCGGGGATGCCACGCAGCCCGGCACCGTGGTGGGCACGCTCACCGTCGATGGCCCGACCGGAACCGCCGAAACGTCGGTCTCGCTCGCCGATGAGGTCGCGCCGCCGAGCATCTGGTGGCGTCTGACGCACCCGATGGCGCTGTTCGGTATCGACGGAAACTGAGACTGCTCTGAGACGAGAGCGCCCGCCCCGACTTCCGGGGCGGGCGCTCTCGCGTTTAGGTTCGACGAGTCAGTCCTGGCGGGCCTCGGCGGCGCCGACCTCGACGTCCTCCGCGGCATCGCCGGTGACGATCACGGGGATCGATCCGGTCATGGCCTCTTCGGCGTCGATATCGGTCGCGGCCTGCTCGAACTGCGACTGGTACAGGCGCCAGTAGGCGCCCTGCTGCGCGATCAGCTGCTCGTGGTCACCCTGCTCGACGATGTCGCCGTGCTCCATCACCAGGATCAAGTCGGCATCGCGGATCGTCGACAGCCGGTGCGCGATCACGAACGAGGTGCGTCCCTCGCGCAGTGCCGCCATGGCGTGCTGCAGCAGCACCTCGGTGCGGGTGTCGACCGCGCTGGTCGCCTCGTCGAGGATGAGGATCGACGGCTGTGCGACGAAGGCCCGTGCGATCGTGATCAGCTGCCGCTCACCGGCCGACACGTTCGAGGCGTCCTCATCGAGCACGGTCTCGTATCCCTCGGGGAGCGAGTGCACGAAGCGGTCGACGTACGTCGCCTCGGCGGCCGCGACGATCTCGTCGTCGGACGCCGACGCGTTGCCGTAGCGGATGTTCTCGCGGATGCTGCCGCCGAACAGCCACGGATCCTGCAGCACCATGCCCGTGCGGCCGCGCAGGTCGTCACGCGTCATCTGTGCGATGTCCTGCCCGTCGAGCAGGATGCGTCCGGAGTCGAGCTCGTAGAACCGCATGATGAGGTTCACCAGCGTCGTCTTCCCGGCGCCGGTCGGGCCGACGATCGCGACGGTCTGCCCGGGTTCGACCCGGAACGACAGGTCGGTGATCAGCGGTCGGTCGGGGGTGTACGAGAACGCGACGTGCTCGAACTCGATCACGCCGTGCCCGTCGGCCACCGTCGGGGCGTCCTCGTCGTCGGGATCCTGCTCGTCCGCGTCGAGGAAGTTGAACACGCGCTCGGCAGAGGCGGTTCCCGACTGCACGACCGCGGCCATGCCGCCCAGTTCGCTCAGCGGCTGGCTGAACTGCTGCGAGTACTGGATGAACGCCTGCACGTCGCCCAGCCGCAGGTTTCCACTGGCGACCATCAGTCCGCCGAGCACTGCGATGCCGACGTAGGTGAGGTTTCCGACGAAGGTCATCGCGGGCATGATGATGCCCGACAGGAACTGCGCCTTGAAGCTCGCCTGGAACAGCTCTTCGTTCTCGGCTTGGAACTTGTCGAGGGCGTCCTGCTCGCGGCCGAACACCTTGACCAGTGCGTGGCCCGAGAACGACTCCTCGACCCGGGCGTTGAGCCTGCCGACCTTGCGCCACTGCATGCCGAAGGCCTTCTGCGAGCGCGGCCCGATGACACCGAAGATGATGCCCATCAGCGGCAGCGAGATCAGCGCGACCAGCGCCAGCTGCCACGAGATCGAGAACATCATGATCAGCACACCGATCACGGTCAGCACCGACGTGAGCGCCCCCGACAGCGACTGCTGCATCGTCTGGGTGATGTTGTCGATGTCGTTGGTGACGCGCGAGATCAGCTCGCCGCGTTGCACCTTGTCGAAGTACGACAGCGGCAGGCGGTTGATCTTCGCCTCGACGCTCTCACGCAGGCGCCACATGGTGCGCACCATGATCACGTTGATCACGTAGCCCTGGATCCAGCTCAACAGCGCGGCGACGATGTAGATCGCCATCACCGCGATGATGATCCAGCGCAGGCGCTCGAAGTCGACGCCGTCGCCGACCTGGAAGTCGGCCATCGCTCCGACCATGTTGGCGAAGTCGTCCTGGCCGGCGGCGCGCAGCGCCTCGACGACCTGATCCTTGCTGGTGCCCGGTGGGAAGCCGGGTGCGCCGCCCATTCCGGTGGCGAGCATGTTCGAGACGAAGCCCTCGTAGACGATGTTGGTCGCTTCGCCGAGCACCTTCGGGGCGATCACGGCGAGCACGACGCCGATCGCACCGAGGAATGAGACGAAGACGAACCAGACCGCCGACGGCTTGAGCAATCCGATCATGCGGGCGAAGCTCTTGCCGAAGTTGTCGGCCTTGCCCGCGGCCGGGCCGTCCCATCCGCCGCCGTCGAGGCGCGCCTGCTCGGCGAGTTCGGCCTCGTAGGCCTCGTCGCCGGTCGCGTCGGTTGCTTCGGTGGACGTCATCGTGGTGTCTTTCGCGTCGCTCATGCGTCCACCCCCAGCTGCGAATCGACGATCTCTCGATAGGTCTCGCTGCTGGCGAGCAACTCGTCGTGGGTGCCGACGCCGGCGAGTGCGCCGTCTTCGATCACGACGATGCGGTCGGCATCGGTGATGGTCGACACGCGCTGCGCGACGACGATCTTGGTCACGTCCGGCAGCTCGCGCCACAGCGCCTGGCGCAGCCGGGCATCCGTGGTCAGGTCGAGCGCCGAGAACGAGTCGTCGAACACGAGCACCTTCGGCTGATGCACGATCGCCCTGGCGATCGCGAGGCGCTGCCGCTGACCACCTGAGACGTTTGTGCCGCCCTGGGCGATGCGCGATTCGAGCCCCTCGGGCATCTCTTCGACGAAGTCACGCCCCTGAGCGATCTCAAGGGCCTTCCAGAGTTCCTCGTCGGTCGCGTCCTCGCGGCCGTAGCGCAGGTTGGATGCCACCGTGCCGGTGAACAGGAACGGACGCTGCGGCACCAGACCGATGTCCTGCCAGAGCGCGTCGACGTCGGCCTCTCGCACGTCGACACCGCCGACGCGCACGGCACCGCCGGTGACGTCGAACAGTCGCGGGATGAGCGAGACCAGGGTGGTCTTGCCCGAGCCGGTCGACCCGATGATCGCCACGGTCTCGCCGGGCGCCGCGCCGAAGCTGATGCCGCTGAGCACGGGCGCCTCGGCGCCGGGGTAGGTGAACTCGACGTCGTCGAAGACGACGGCCCCGGGCTCGGGGAACTCGGTGGTGCCGTTCTCGGGGCGGGTCATCGACGCCTCGGCGTCGAGCACCTCACCGACGCGCTCGGCCGAGACCGCAGCGCGCGGGATCATCATCGCCATGAAGCTCGACATGATCACGCCCATCATGATCTGGCCGATGTACTGCATGAACGCGAACAGGGTGCCGACCTCGACACCGCCCTGGTTGATCTCGATGCCGCCGAACCAGATCACCGCGACCACGGTGACGTTGAGGATCAGCATGAACAGCGGGAACAGCAGCACGAACAGCGAGCCGATCTTGCGGCCCAGCACCATCAGGTCGGTGTTCGCGAGACGGAACCGCTGTTCTTCGATGCGCTCGCGCACGAAGGCACGCACGACGCGCACACCCGTGAGTTGCTCGCGCATGATGCGGTTGACGGTGTCGAGCTTGCTCTGGTTCGCGCGGAACAGCGGCACCATGCGGCTGATGATCAGCACGGCGACGACGAGCAGCACGGGAACCGACACGGCGATCAGCCAGCTCAGGCCGACATCGGTCTGCACCGCCATGATGATGCCGCCGATGGCCAGCAGCGGCGCGGTCACGAACATCGTCGCGCCCATCATCGCCAGCATCTGCACCTGCTGCACGTCGTTGGTGTTGCGGGTGATCAGCGAGCCGGCGCCGAACTGCGAGACCTCACGCTCGGAGAACCCGCTCACACGCGAGAAGACGTCGGCGCGAATGTCACGGCCGACCGACATGGCGGCCTTCGCGGCGAAGTACGTCGCGATGATCGAGGCGAGGATCTGACCGAGCGAGACGGTCAGCATGAAGGCGCCGTGCGACCAGATGTAGCCGATGTCGGCACGGGCCACGCCCTTGTCGATGATGTCGGCGTTCAGGCGCGGCAGGTACAGCGATGCCATGGCGCTGGCGAACTGGAACACCAGCACGCCCAAGAGCAGCCATCGGTATCTGGAGAGATAGCGGACGAGGATTTTTCCCAGCACAGGCGGACTTCCTTGCGAGATTCAGTGGGGCCGAGAAGGGGCCACAGGTTAGCGTGCCACGATCCACCGACATTCGTATCCCCCTGGAGGATGACCTTCGCTGACAGCGAAACGCACGAATAGACTCGCTGAAGCGATGCGAAGGGAACACATGCGCGACGACGAGACGGCCGCACCCGCGGTTCTGATGGTGTGCGACTACTCGCTGCAGTACCTCGGCGGCGCGCAGACCGCGTTCCTGCGACAGGCCGAGGCGCTGGCAGATGAGGGCGTCCGCGTGGTGGTGCTCGCGCCCGATGCCGACTCCCTCGCCCTGCGCAGGGCGGACGCCGCGATGTCGGATGCCGTCCGGCATCCGATCGTCACGATCGCACCACCCCGGCGCGGGACCATCCCGGTGCTCGATCTGCCGCTGCTCGGCCGCGCCGGTGATCTCGAGCCGCTCGTGGCCGCCACCATTCGCCGGCACGGCGTCGGCGCCGTCGTCGTGCATTCGGAGTTCGCGCTGGCAGCCGCTGCGATCGCCGTCGCCGCGCGCACGGGCATCCCCTCTCTGCACACGGTGCACACGTTCTTCTGGCGCGCGCCCGCCGTTCTCGCGCCGTTCTCGCCGATCGTGACGAGGGTGCATGCGACACTCACCGGCATCCGCGAGGGCAAGCGCTTCACCGGCAGCCACCCGCTCAACAACGCGCTGCGCACGATGACCCTGCGCGTCGCCGAGCGCGCCGACATCGTCCTCTCCCCCTCCAAGCATCAGGCCGAAGCACTGCGCGAGGCCGGCGCCGGACGCGTTGAGGCGTTCTCGAACGTGGCGCAGCCGCTGCGCCTGGCATCCGCCCCCTCCGCAGACGGTCCGCTCCGGTTGCTGTGGGTCGCGCGGTTCGCGCCCGAGAAGCGCCTCGACGTCGCGCTCGACGCGATGCGTCTCGTGGTCGACCGGCTCGGCCCCGACCGTGTACGTCTCGACGTGGCCGGCGGCACGCACCGTGCCGTGCCGGGCGTCGAGTTCCACGGCCCCGTCCCGGGTGAGCGCGTGGGTGAGCTGATGGATGCCGCCGATGCCGCGCTGATCACCTCGCACGGGTTCGACAACCAGCCCATGGTCGCTCTGGAGGCCTTCGCGCACGGGCGCCCGGTCATCGTCAGCGATCCGGTGCTCGCGACAGAGTTCGGCGACGCCGCGCTGGGCACGCCGACCCCGGATGCCGCCGGGCTGGCCGATCTGATCCTGCGCCTGGAAGCGGACCGCGGTGTGCTCGCCGCGCACCGCGAGGCCGCCGTGGCCTATGCCGACGAGCGCCAGCCGGCCGCGCACGTCGCGCGTCTGCAGCAGCTCATCGCCTCGGTCTGACGCGACTCACGCCCCGCCGGCAGGTACGGATGGCGGGAGATTGAACGGTGGGCGGTGGATCCATCGGCTTCTCGCCCGCCAGTTGTGCATTCCTCCCGCCAACCGTGCGCGGCTCCGATCAGAACAGCGGCGTCTCGGGCACGAACTCGCGCGCCCCCGCGCCCGCGGCATCCGCCAGCTCGGCGATCGTCGCGGGCTGCCACTTCGGCTGACGATCCTTGTCGACGAGCTGCGCGCGGATGCCCTCGACCAGGTCGGGGTGGTGGTGGGCGAACCACATCACTCGGCGGTACTCGCCGACCAGTGCCTCACGCACGCCGCTCATCGTGCGTGCTTCGCGCACCGCGTCGAGCGTGACGGCGAGTCCGGTGGGCGAGAGCTCTTCGAGCGTCGCGAGGGCGGATGCCGCCCCCGGGGCATCCGATGCGCGCAGGCGCTCGACGATCTCACCGACAGTGTCGGCCGAGAACGCCTCGTCGACCCACGCCCGGTCATCGGGCAGCGACGACGGCTCCGGAGTCTCATCGAACAGCAGCACCAGCTCATTCGGTGTGCCGGGGTCGGCGCGGTGCGCAAGCGCGTCGCGCACGGCGTCGAGGTTCTCGGACGGCACGAAGTGATCCGCGAAGCCGAGGTGGATGGCATCCGCCCCGTTCATGCTGCGCCCGGTGAGCCCGAAGTACTCACCCATGCGTCCCGGAGCGCGACCCAGCAGCCACGTGCCGCCGACGTCGGGGGTGAAGCCGATGCGCGTCTCGGGCATCGCGAGGCGCGACCGTTCGGTGACGACCCGCACGGCGGCGTGGCCGGCCAAGCCGATGCCACCGCCCATCGTGATGCCGTCGGCGAAGACGACGACCGGCTTCGGGTACTCGGCGATGAGCGCGTTCATGGCGTACTCGGCACGGAAGAAGTCGGCCACCCGATCGGCGTGACCCGACACGATCTGGTCGTACAGCGCACGCACATCGCCGCCGGCGCACAGACCGCGATCACCCGAGCCGTCGATGAGAACGGTCTGCACATCGCTGTCGTCGATCCAGGCGATCAGGGCCGCCGTGATCTGCTCGATCATGCCCAGGTCGAGGGCGTTGATCGCCCGCGGACGGTTCAGGGTGATGCGTCCCAGGGAGTTCTCGGTGCGCACGAGGACGGTGGCTTCTTCGACGTCTGTCACGATCGTCAGGCTACTCGGCTTCGCGTTCCGCACGCATTTTCCGGTGCGGGATGGGCGTTTCCCGGCAGGTGAGCCGTCGATTCTGCAGGATTTCCGCGAAGATGGGATGAACTGGCAGACAACAGGGGGAATCACCATGCCTGAAGGACAGGTGCTTGAGTTCACCGGCGTCACCAAGCGTTTCAACACGGTGACCGCGGTCTCAGAGCTCTCCGTGCGCGTCGAACCGGGAGTTGTGACCGGGTTCCTCGGACCGAACGGTGCCGGCAAGACCACCTCGCTGCGGATCATGCTGGGCCAGATCAAACCGACCTCCGGCACGGCCACGATCGGCGGAGTCCCCTATTCCGACCTGCGCCAGCCGCTGCGCACCGTCGGCGCGGTCCTCGAAGAGTCCGCGTACCGTCCGCGCCGCTCGGCGATGCGCCACCTGCTGATCGCGGCCAAGGCCAACGGAATCCCCGTCGAACGCGTCGAAGAGGTGCTGCGCCTCGTCGGACTGCAGGATGACGCCGACACACGTCTGGGCAGCTACTCCCTGGGAATGCGCCAGCGCCTGGCCGTCGCGACCGCGCTGCTCGGCGACCCCGGCGTGCTGGTGCTCGACGAGCCCGCGAACGGACTCGACCCCGAGGGCATCCGCTGGATGCGCCTGCTGATGCGCCGGCTCGCCGACGAGGGACGCACCGTGCTCGTGTCTTCGCACGTGCTCAGCGAGATCGAACAGGTCGCCGACAACGTCGTGGTGCTCTCGCGCGGACGCGCGGTCTTCTCGGGCAGCATGGATGAACTCGCCGATCCTTCCGGCGGCGCCGTGGTCGTGGATGCCACCGACCGCGCCGCGCTGGTGACGGCGCTGACCACGGCCGGACTGAGCTTCGATCTGTTGCGCTCGGGCGTCACGGTGCGCGATTCGGATGCCGCCCGCGTCGGCGCCCTCGCCGCCGAGGCCGGCATCGCCTTGAGCACGCTCCAGCAGCGCGGCCCGAGCCTGGAAGAGGTCTTCCTCGACCTCGTCTACGGGCGCCGCGCCGACAGCCCGCGCCTGGATCAGGTCGCGAACCCCGTCGCGCACGCCCCCGAGAACTCCGCTGACCCGGTCGGCGACGCCGCACTGGTCGCGGGCGGGGTTCCGCTCGCAGGAGCGGCCGCCGTGATCGCCGACGGCGGCGTCGTCGCCGCAGCCGGCGTCGGATACGGCACCGCGCCGATCGACATCGTGCGCCCGGAGGACTCCGAATCGGATGCCGCTGAGCCAGCGGATGCTGCGGATGAGGCACCCGCCGAAGAGGCACCCGCCGAGGAGACCGAGACCGTCGGTGACGACGCCGCACCGATCGAGGGCACAGCCGCCGACGCTGGTGTGGCCGAGGACGCGTCCGAGGCCGAGGCAACCGGCACCGACGCCGCCGTACGCGAGGATGCCGCGACGCACAGCGACGACACAGAGCCGACCGGGCTCGAAACTCCTGTGATCGATGAGCAGCCGGTCACGGGCGAGACCACGGCCGTCGACGACGCAGCGCCGACTCCTACCGACGAATCGTCCCCTGCCGACGACATCTCCGCGACGGTCAGCGCGCTGTTCGGCGACGCGGCACCCGTTGCCGACGCTGCGCACCACGAGCCACTGCCGGCCGAGGGCTCTACCGCAGAAGACGCCGCCCCGAGCGACGACGCCACGTCTGACGAGTCCGCGCCCGAATCGCACGACGAGCATGATCCGGTCGACGAGACCGCCGCTGCCGACGAGAGCGACTCCACCGATGACGAGGTGCCGAGTGACGAGGCACCGGCTGACGAGGCGCCGGCTGACGAAGCAGAGCGCACCGACGAGCACGTGCAGGCAGACGGTGAGCCGAACGCCGACGCCGCACCGGTGGTCACCGAGATCATCGACGAGATCGACATCACGGAGGCGTGGGCTCCGCGTACGGCCGATGCGACAGCATCCGATGAAGCCGACGCTGAGGTTCCCGGCGTTCTGCCCCTGGCGACCGAAGCGGTCTCGCTGCCACCATCGCCCACGGTGACGTCGTTCACCGAGCTGATCACGGGAATCCCGGCCGATTCGGCCGACGAAGCCGCACCCGCGACCGAAGCGATCTCGGTCGAGGCTCTGTCGGTGCTGCACGACGACGATGACGACTCGACCGTTGATGACGACGAGGACGACCCGCGTCTCGCCGCGATGCGCACCTCACTGTCGTCGGCGGCCAGCCGGTTCTTCGATGGCCCGGCGCCGGATTACCCCTACACGCGGGCCGATATCCGCGCCAGTGCCCACGCGGCCGAGCAGGCCGCGGTCGCCGCTGAAGCCGCGCAGCCGGAACAGACCGACTCCGAGCAGACCGACTCCGCACAGGACGACTCCGCACAGGACGACCAGGCCGCAGACACGGACCGCGACGAGAACGCTCGCGACTGACAGCCGCCGCGTGCCCTGCTCAGGCGGGGCGCGGGCGGATGACCGGACGCTGGGGCTTCAGCGTGGGGATCGGCGCCGTCGAGGCGATGTCGACGACGTCCTCGGGATGCTCGGTGACGTCCAGGCGCAGGGCCTGGGTGAGCGCCAGCCCGTGTCGGGTGGTAAGGATCAGCCGCTGGTACTGCGGGTCACCGTCGAGATCGATCACGACACTCGGACGCCGGCGGCGGATCAGCACGAAATCGGTCGTCCCCGCGCCCTTCCAGGTTCCCGCGGCCAGGATGCCGGGAATGTACGTGCCCGGTCCCGGTACTCCGCGCATCCAGGTCCAGGCGTCCTCCGTCAGCTGCACCTTCGTGATGTGCTCGCGCTCGACGCGCACATTGTCGCGGTGGAACGTCGACGCCCGCTCGATCGGGGACAGCACGACTTCCAGTCGTGTCTGATCCAACAGCAACGTCACCATGTCTCCAGTGTGCCAGCGCAGTCCGGTCGGATGCTGGCGACTTGCTCACAGGACCGCAACGATACTTCTGTGGCCATCCACAACGTCGGAAATCCCAGATGATGTGATCGCCCGTCGGCGCGTCGCGCCATGACACGCCGCGTCACCGGCATCCGCTCTGGGATTTCCGACACCACCCGCACGGCGACACCACCCGCGCGGGCTGGACGACGCTCAGGCCGAAGCGGCCGCGGCAGCGGCGGCCGGCAGCGCAGCCTCGATCGCGGCGAGTTCCTGCTCGCCGTGCGCCGCGGTGAGGAACCACGCCTCGAACACGCTCGGCGGCAGCGCCACGCCCTGCTCGCGCATCGCGTGGAAGAACGGCGCATAGCGGAACGACTCCTGCGCCTGAGCCTGCGCGTAGTCACGCGGCACGTCGGCGGCGAAGGCGACACCGAACAGGTTTCCGGCGCGCGGCACGCTGTGCACGACGCCGGCGTCCGTCAGCGCGGCATCGAGAGCGGATGCCAGACGCTCGGCTGCCCGGTCGATACCGGCGTACACCTCGGGCGTCGCCAGTCGCAATGTGGTGAGCCCTGCGGCGACCGACAGCGGGTTCCCCGACAGCGTGCCCGCCTGATAGACGGGCCCCACCGGAGCGAGCAGATCCATCACCTCGGTGCGACCACCGAGCGCGGCGAGCGGCATACCCCCGCCGACGACCTTGCCGAAGGTGATGATGTCGGGCTGGTAGGTCTCGCCGGCCTCCTGCTGCAGACCCCAGAATCCAGCGGGGTGCACCCGGAAACCGGTGAGCACCTCATCGAGGATCATCAGGGCCCCGTGCGCATGCGCGGTCTCGGCGATCAGACGGTTGAAGCCCGGCAGCGGGGGCACGACGCCCATGTTGGCCGAGGCGGCCTCGACGATCACCGCGGCGATACGGTCGCCGTGCTCGGCGAAGACCGCCGCCAGCGCGTCAGGGTCGTTGTAGTCGATGACGAGGGTCTGCGCGGCGATCGGAGCCGGAACGCCCGCGGACCCGGGCAGCGCGAGCGTCGCGACGCCCGAACCGGCGGCGGCCAGCAGGCCGTCGGAGTGACCGTGGTAGTGGCCGGCGAACTTCACCAGCAGATCGCGGCCGGTGGCTCCGCGGGCGAGGCGGATGGCCGTCATCGTCGCCTCGGTGCCCGTTGACACCAGGCGCACGCGCTCGACCGAACGCGCGTCACCATGACGCACGCGCTCCGAGATCAGCTGGGCGAGTTCGACCTCACCTTCGGTGGGTGCGCCGAACGACAGCCCCCGCGTCGCGGCCTGCTGCACCGCGTCGACGACCTCGGGGTGCGCGTGGCCGAGCAGCGCGGGCCCCCATGAGGCGACGAGGTCGAGGTAGGTGCGGCCGGCGGCGTCGGTCACCGTCGCGCCGGAGGCGGATGCCAGGAATCGCGGCGTCCCGCCGACAGAGCCGTATGCGCGTACCGGCGAGTTCACGCCCCCGGGAATCACGGCACGGGCGGCGTCGAACAGGGAGTCATTGCGGTCGCTCATGATCTCCAGCGTAGGACCTGCCCCTATGCGCCCCGTCAAGGAAGCGCGGCGGGACTCGGCCTAGCGGGTACGCAGCCAGTGAGCCGCTTCGGCGGCCCAGTACGTGAGCACCGCGTCGGCTCCGGCACGGCGGATCGACGTCAGCGACTCCAGGATCGCGGCGCGGCGGTCGATCCAGCCGTTCGCGGCCGCGGCCTCGATCATCGCGTACTCACCGGATACCTGATACGCCCACACGGGCACGTCGACGGCGTCGCGCACCTCGCGCAGCACATCGAGGAACCCCATCGCGGGCTTGACCATCACGATGTCGGCGCCCTCGTCCTGATCGAACAGCGCTTCACGCACGCCCTCACGACGGTTGCCGGGATCCATCTGGTAGGTGCGTCGGTCGCCCTGCAACTGCGAATCGACGGCCTCGCGGAACGGCCCGTAGAACGCACTGGCGTACTTGGCCGAGTAGGCCAGCAGCAGCACATCGGTGAAGTCTTCTTCGTCCAGCGCCTGACGCACGGCTGCAACCTGGCCGTCCATCATGCCGCTCAGACCGAGCAGTTGAGACCCCGCTCTGGCCTGTGCGAGCGCCATGGCGGTGTAGCGCTCGAGAGTGGCGTCATTGTCGACGACGGTGCCCGATGCGCTCAGGACCCCGCAGTGCCCGTGATCGGTGAACTCATCCAGGCACAGGTCGGTCTGCACGACCAGCGCATCGCCCACCTCAGCGGCGAGGGCCTCCGTCGCGACGTTCAGGATGCCCTTCGGGTCGTCGGCGCCCGAGCCAGTGGCATCACGTCGGGCGGGCACACCGAACAGCATCACTCCGCCGAGGCCGAGAGCGGCAGCATCCGCCGCCGCCGCCTTCAGCGAGTCGAGCGTGTGCTGCACGACGCCGGGCATCGAACCGATCGCGGCGGGCTCGGTGAGCCCCTCTCGCACGAACATCGGCAGCACGAGCTGACGCGCCTCCAGCGAGGTCTCACGCACGAGCTCGCGCACGGGCGCGGACTGACGCAACCGGCGCAACCGCGCCTCAGGAAAACGGCTCACGGCGCGAACTCATCGGCGGCGTGCGGAAGCGTGAAGTGCGACACCGTCTCGATCAACGCGTCGACGGTCTGCTTGTCGGCGATGGCGGCGATGGTCAGGCCCGCACGGCGGGCGTCGTTCGCGGTGCGGGGGCCGATAGCCGCCAGCAACGTGCTGTCGGGGATCTCGGGGAACTGCTCGCGCACCTGCCCGGCGACCGAGCCACTGGTGATGAGGATCGCGTTGATCCGCCCGTTCTCGACGTCACGGCGGATGCGGTCGGTGACCGGCACGCCCACCGTGCGGTAGGCAACCACGCTGTCGACGTCGTGCCCGGCATCCTTGAGCATGACCGACAGCACCGGCTTGGCGATCTCACTGCGCAGCGACAGCACACGCCGGGGGTCGGGCTCCAGGGCGATCATCTGCTCGGCCATACCGGCCGCCGAATTGTCGAGATCGGGCACAAGCGCCACCTCGTAGCCGACGGCCTGCAGAGCGGCCGCGGTGGTCTCGCCGACGGCCGCGATCCTGGTGCTGCGCGGCACCTCCACGCGGTGTGCAAAGAGCACATCGACGGTGGTGGCGCTGGTGATGGTGAGCCAGTCGTACTCCCCCGCGGCCAGTCGCGCCAGGGCGGCGTCCAGCGCGTCCTGGTCGGTCGTGGGGGCGAAGTTGATCAGCGGTGCCACCACCGGCACGGCGCCTTGCGAGCGCAGGCTCGCAGCGACACTGTCACCCCACGGGCCACCACGGGGTACGAGAACTCGCCAGCCGTCCAGCGGCCGGGCCGTCTTTGTTTCGGAAGCAGTCATCAGGTTCACTCTCGCGGGAGAAGGTCGGCCGCTCCCTGTTCGAGCAGCCGATGGGCCGCAGATTCGCCGATGCTACGGGCTACGCGCATCGGGTCTGCACCATCGGCAGCATCCGCACCGTTGCCGCTGCCGTTTCGTCGAATATACCCCCGGTTCAGGGGCTCGGTGACATCAAGTCCGATCCGGCGGCCGCCGCCAGGTTCGTAGACCACGGCGCGCACACGGATGCTGTCGCCGGTCACCACCGCGTGGGCGGCCATCGGTGCCTGGCATCCGACGTCGAGTCCGGCGAGGATCGCCCGCTCGACCGTGACGGCGAGGCGGGTGTCTTCGTCATCGAGCTGTGCGAGCGCGGCCAACAGCTCCTGCGGGGCGTCGACGGTCGTCTCGACAGCGAGTGATCCTTGTCCGGGTGCGGTCGGCCACTCACTCAATCCGAGCTCTTCGCGGTGCAGCCGCATCTCGGGCCGCAGGCGGGAGAGCCCCGCGGCGGCGAGGATGACGGCATCCAGCTCGCCCGACGACACCCGCTCGAGGCGCGAATCGACGTTGCCGCGGATGTCGACGACGTCGGCGTGCGGTGCACGGCGACGTACCTGCGCGATGCGCCGTGGTGCGCCGGTGCCGACCTTGGCGCCGCGGCCCATCTCGTGCAACGGGGTGCCGTCGCGGGTGATGACGACGTCGCGGGCATCCGCCCTGGACGGGGTCGCCGCGATCGTCAACTCGGTCGGCATGGCGGTCGGCAGGTCCTTGAGGGAGTGCACCAGGATGTCGCACTCCCCGGCGACGAGCGCCTCACGCAGCCGGTTGGCGAAGATCCCCGTGCCGCCGATCAGTGACAGGGAAGCCCGGTTCGTGTCACCCTCCGACACGATCGGCACGAGCTCGACAGGGCGTCCCGCGACCTCGGCCAACGCGTCGGCGACATGACCGGACTGTGCCTGCGCGAGCGGGCTGCGGCGCGTGCCGAGACGGATCGGGGCCGCGGTGCTCACTGCAGCACGTCAGCGATCTCGTCGAGGCGCAGGCGACGCCCGGTGTAGAAGGGCACCTCTTCCTTCACATACTCACGAGCCTCGGTGTAGCGCAGGTCGCGCATCAGGTCGACGAGCTCGGTGGGGTCGTCGGCTTCGAGAGGC
The DNA here is from genome assembly GCF_017303215.1 of Microbacterium esteraromaticum. Taxonomy (GTDB): domain Bacteria; phylum Actinomycetota; class Actinomycetes; order Actinomycetales; family Microbacteriaceae; genus Microbacterium; species Microbacterium esteraromaticum_C. Next base: position 160,366 of record NZ_JAEMWU010000001.1, read on the forward strand.
AGCAGCCATTCGTAGTCGCCCAGTGCGAAGGCAGCGACAGTGTTGGCGATCACGCCGGTGAAGGCGGCGCCGCGTCGACCGTGGTCTGCCAGCATGCGCCGGCGGTCGTCCTCGTCGATCAGGTACCACTCGGGCGTGCGCACGAAGGGGTACAGGCACAGCCAGCCCTTCGGCTCGATGCCCCGCAGGAAGCCGGGCACGTGTGTGCGGTTGAACTCGGCGTCACGGTGCACGCCCATCACGTTCCACACCGGCAGCAGCGTGCGCAGCAACTCGGTGCGACGCAGGCGCCGCAGCGCCTGCTGCAGCTCTTCGGCGGTGTCGCCGTGCAGCCACACCATCAGATCGGCGTCTGCCTTCAGCCCGCTGACGTCGTAGAACCCGCGCACGGCGACGCCGGAGTCCTCGATGTGGCCGACGATCGTCTCGAGCTCGGTCGCATCGGTCTCACGGACCGGTGCATCGGGGTTGCGGCGCCACACGGCCCACAGGGTGAATCCGGACGGGGAGTCAACACGAGGTTCCGACATGACTCCAGTGTGCCTCGTGAACGCCAGGACAGCGAACCGGGGCCGGTATCTCGGGGTTTCAGCGCGACGCGGCGCGGGCGATCAGCCAGACGATACCGCCGACGACGGCCGCGACACCGGCGACGGCCGCCGCTGCGCCCACCGGGTTGCGCTGCGCGAACGCGCGCGCCTGCACGATGCCGCGCTGCGAGGCCTTCTCGATGCGGCGTGGGAAGTTTCCGCGCACCTCGATCGCGGCGAGGGCCGCTTTGAGTTCCGCGCGAGCGGACTCCACCGGGTCGGTGATGCCGTCCGGCACTGCGGTGCGGGGAAGAGGCGTCGGATGCTGGGATTCAGAGTTCGTCATAGCCTGCCTCCTTCACCAGACGGACGTCGGTGGCGACGGCCTGCCCGGGGTTCTGTCGTTTCATGATCTTGCGGAAGCGCAGGACGCCGAGCAGCGCGAAGACGACCATCGCGAGCAGCAGGAACCCGAACACCGACAATGCGGCAACCCATGCGGGCCACCACGACGAGAGCCCGATGATCGCGAACGCGAGCAACACGGGGATCGCCCAGAACAGCAGGAACAGCGTGATGATGAACCACAGGCTGCCGAACATGCCGTCCTTGGCGGTGCGGCGCACCCAGGCCTTGGCGGCTTCGACCTCGGCGATGACGAGGTTGCGCACCAGTTCGGGCAGATCGCCGAGCAGCGTCAGCAGGCTGTCGTCGGCGCGGTCGCGGTATCCGCGGCGCATGTCAGGACCCGTTCTTCTTGGAGGTGCTCTTCTTCGCAGCGGACTTCTTCGCGTCCTCGACCGCGTCTTCGGCGGCGTCAGCGACCTCTTCGACGGCGTCCTTGGTCGCGTCGATCGCGCCGTCGAGCTTCTCACCGGGCGTGCCCGCCGACGAGACCGCCTTCACGACCTTGACGGCGCCGTTCCAGACGGCGCCGGGTACGGCCGCGGCCTGCGACTTGGCGAACTGCTGTACACGCTCGACCTGGTGCTGCACCGGATCGGTGTGCCACAGCTTCAGCCACTGCGTCTTGATCTGCTCGTAGCGCTCGCGTCCCGCGCGCGTGCCGAGCACGTATCCGACGCCGAGCCCGACGACGAGTCCGATCTTCCCCTTCATGGGAGCCTCCTGACTTCCTGTTACGGCGTCTCCACCGGGCCGGAACTCGCCGGACCCCGCGCGATCGGTCTCCAGCGTAGTCGCATATTCCTGATTCGGCATCTACGGTTGTGCGATGCCGCCCGGGGGTGTAATGCCGCGGGGTGCGGCGCTCATTCCTCCCAGAGCAGCGCGCTGCGCAACCGGTCGGTCTCGGCGATGGCATCCGGGATCACCTGCGCAAGCCCCGTTCCGGCCATCCACGCGCCGACCACGGCGAGACCCGGGATCTGCTGCACAGCCTCGCGCGCGGCGGCGCGGCGCTCGCCCGCCCCGATGAGCGAAACGGGCTGCGCCTGCACGAAGCGTGCCCGGTGCACGGCCAACAACTGCTCGGGCGCGAGATCGACCCCGAGCAGCGCGGATGCCTCAGACATCGCCAGCTCCGCTGCCGCGTCGTCATCCAGACCGGCGGTCGGCGCGGCCTCGCCCTGGGTGCCGAACGAGACGCGGACGACGTGGTGACCATCCGCGGCGTCGCGCAGCCAGCCCCACTTGGCAGTGGAGTGGGTCAGCGCCTTGGCGACGTGGCTTCCGGGTACGGTGAGCACTCCGCTCCCCCGCGGGGCGTCGTCGAGCGCGGGCGCCTGCAGCAGGAGCGTGACGAGTTCGATCTCGGGGGCGTCGCCCGAGTCGCCGAGCTGGGGCGCGTGGGCGCCGAGCAGGGAGCGCGCCGCAGGCTCGGGGGTGGCGATGATCACGCCCGTGGCGGCCAGCGACTTCTGCTCTGGCTTCGCGGTCCCGAGCGCCGCTTCTTCGTCAGCGGCGGCATCTGCAGCATCCTCGTCGGGGGCATCCGGCGTCGTCTCGTACGCGACCACCCACGCCGCGCCTTCGCGCACTACGCCGGTCACCCGCGCGCCGGTGCACACCTCGACGCCGTAGGTCACGAGGTCGTCGCGCAGCGCCTCGACCAGCCTGCCCATCCCCCCGATCAGGCCGAGCACCGCCGACCCCGGTGCCTTTCCGGGATCGCGGGCATCGCGCTGTGCGAGCAGCGTACCGACAGCACCGCTGAGCGACCCCGTGCGGGTGAGTGCGGCGTTGAGTCCCGGAGCGGCGACCTCGGTGTCGATGTCGCCGGGTAGCGCCGAATACACACCGGCGGTCACGGGCGCGACCAGTCGGTCGTGCACGCGATCGCCCATGCGGGTGCGCACCAGTTTGCCGAGACTGTGCTCGTGACCGATCGTCAGCGGGGGGCGCAGGCGATCCACGTAAGCGCGCCAGGCGCCGCGCCAGCCGATGATGCGGCGCACGTCGTCCTGGAACGGATTGGCCGGGATGCCGAGCAGACCGCCGACCGGGAGCGGAGCATCCGGGGCATCCGGAATCCCGCTCAGCCATGCCCCGCCGCCCTCGGGCGCCACCACCAGGTCGCTGAGCCCGAGCTCATCGACCAGCGCGCGCACGTGCCCGCCGCGGGTTGCGAAGCTCTCGGCTCCCGCGTCGACGACAAGGCCGTCGAGTTCAGCAGTGCGGATGCTGCCGCCGAGAGCCTCCGTTGCCTCGAGCACCGTCACACGCATGCCCACCTTGGCGCACTCGCGCGCCGCGACAAGACCACCGATGCCACCGCCGACGACGACGACGTGCTGTTCAGCGGCGCGGGCGGCCAGTGCGGGGGCGGCGTGTTCGGTCATGCTCTGATTCTTCCACCGCCGTCTATGCGAATTCCGCAGTGCGGGCCGGGCGAAAGCCCCTTTGCCCGCGCACCGAGAACAAGAAACCGCGTGGCGCCCTCGGGCACCACGCGGTTCTCAGAGAAGAGTGCGGGTCAGATCTCGCCGTGGGCGAGCCGCACGATGCGCGTCAGCTGGTCGGGGTCGGTCTCGGGCGGAACGCCGTGGCCGAGGTTGAGGATGTGCCCCTTGGCGCCGCGCCCGCGCGCGATGACGTCGCGCACGTGTGCTTCGAGCACCGGCCACGGCGCCTGCAACAGTGCCGGGTCGATGTTTCCCTGCACGGCCACGTCCGGGCCGACGATGCGGATCGCCTCATCCAAGGGCATCCGCCAGTCGACACCGACGCCGTCGACGATCCCACCGAGACGCATGTCGTCCAGGAACGGCCCCGTTCCGACACCGAAGTGGATGCTGGGCAGACCGATGCCGTCGAGCGCGGCGTGCGAGTGCGGGGCGATGTGCGCACGGTAGTCGGCGGGACTCAGAGAACCGGCCCACGAATCGAACAGCTGCACCACGGACGCGCCAGCGTCGCGCTGGATCTCAAGGAACCGGCGCGAGATGCGCGAGAGCCAGCCGGCCAGGGCGTTCCACGAGTCAGGGTCGGCGTGCATCATCGCGCGGGCACGCAGGTGCTCCTTCGACGGACCACCCTCGATCAGATAGGCGGCGAGGGTGAAGGGCGCGCCGGCGAAGCCGATCAGAGGCTTGTCGCCGAGCTCGGCCACCGTCAAGCGGACAGCTTCGGCGATGGCCGTGCCGTCGAGGTCAGCCGGGTCGATCTGTGTGATGCGCGCGACATCGTCGGCGGTGCGCACGGGGTTGGCGAACACCGGGCCGCGACCGGGCTCGATCACGACGTCGACACCGGCCAGACGCAGCGGGATGACGATGTCACTGAAGAACACGGCGGCGTCGACGTCGTGGCGGCGCACCGGCTGCAGTGTGATCTCGGCAGCCATATCGGGCGTGAGGCACGCATCCAGCATCCGCGTGCCGACGCGCAACTCGCGGTACTCGGGCAGGGACCGCCCCGCCTGACGCATGAACCAGACCGGGGTGCGCTCGGGCTTGTCTCCGGCGAGCGCGCGCAGCAGATCACTCATGCGCCTATCGTGGCATCCGCTCCTATGCGTCCGCCGGTCGCCAAGCTCGTTCAAAGATGAGAGGGGTACACTCCCCTTCGTGCTGTTCTGCGTCACGGCCAGTCACAAGACGGCCTCCTTCGATCTGCTCGAACGCCTCAGCCGCACCCCCGACACCGTCGCACCCAACCTGGTGGATGCCGGTGCGCAGGGCGCGGTCGTGCTGGCGACGTGCAACCGCTTCGAGGCGTACATCGAAGCCGACGGCTTCGAGCAGCACACCGTTGTCGAGGCGGTCGCGCTGGCCACGGGCATCCCGGCGACCGACCTGCACGGGTCGTCACGCGTCATCGGCGATCGCCACGTCGCCGAGCACCTGTTCGCCGTGGCGTCAGGACTGGAATCGGTCGTCTCGGGTGAGGGCGAGATCGCCGGTCAGGTGCGCCGTGCACTGACCGTCGCCCGCGAGGCCGGCACGACGTCGTCCGAGCTGGAGCGGCTGTTCCAGCGCGCAAGCCAGGCGCAGCGCAAGGTCAAGAACGTCACCGCCCTGCACCGCGCCGGCCGTTCGCTGGTGCGCCTCTCGCTGGAGCTCGCCGACAGCCGCATCGCCGATTGGTCCGCCGAGCGGGTGCTGCTGGTCGGCACGGGTGAATACGCGGCCGTCACGCTGGCGACGCTGCGCGAACGCGGCGCCGTCGACATCTCGGTGTACTCGCCGTCGGGCCGCGCCGAGCTGTTCGCGAAGAAGTACGGCATCACACCGGTGTTCGATGACGAGTACGCCGCTGTCGCCCAGCGGTCGACGCTGCTGATCACGTGCACCACCGCGACCGAGCCCGTGCTCGGCCCAGCGCAGTTCGCGCGCACCGCGAACGAGGCGGGCGCCGGTTGCCCGATGGGCCCGGTGACGGCGGATGCCCCGCATTCGCAGCTGGTGATCGACCTGGGCATGCCCCGCAACGTCGATCCCGCCGTCGCACAGCTCGAAGGCGTCGCGCTGCTCGATCTGGAGACCATCCGCCTGCACGCACCGCTGGAGGAGCTGCAGGCCACCGATGCCGCCCGCGTCGTGGTGCGCGAGGCCGCCGAGAGCTTCCACCTCGACGGGTCACGCCAAAGCGTCACCCCGTCAGTCGTCGCGTTCCGCACGCACATCTTCGGGCTGCTCGAAGCCGAGATCGATCGGGCACGCCGCCGCGGCGACGAAGACGGACTGGTCGAGCAGGCGATGCGCCACCTCGCCGGCGTGCTGCTGCACACTCCCACCACACGCGCGCACGAACTAGCCGCCGAGGGGCGCGGTGCCGAGTTCGCCGCGGCGATGCAGACGCTGTACGGCCTCGGGCCGGATGCTGGCGCCGACGCCACGGTGACCGCCATCGCCTGATCGACTGCGAGCTCTTCACGGATACTCGGGCGTGCGCTTCGCGCGGATTTGTGCGCTTGGCGCGGATGAACCCCCGGATTCTGTCCGCGCGAAGAGGACTTCTCCGCGACAGGCGTACGAGCGCCAGAGGCCACACCCCTGACAAAGGGAAGCACATGGCCCTCCACCTCACCGGAGACACCGCCGCCAACACCCTGCTCACTGAGAGCCCGCTCGCTCTGCTGGTGGGGACGCTGCTCGGCTGGTGGGGACGCTGCTCGACCAGCAGGTGCGGTAGGCAATGGCACCAACCGATCCGGTGCCAGGCTGACCAGAGGCGGAACGCCTGATCGTGCAACACCGAGTTCCTACCAGCCCGCTATGGTGGGTACGCGCAACGCCATCAAGGCAATCGGCACCAGTACGCTGACGCTCCACTCTTGCTGCTTTGCCTTCGATTTCGGCCACAGGCCCAACACCACCTGGAGAGCAATGACTCGGAAGCTGCATGAAGTGTTCAACGAGGCTGGGCTTCCGGAGATCACCTACGTCCCTCCGGCCGAAGCTCAGCAGTTGAAAGGCTCCCTCGCTACACCCGGCAAGCACGTCACTCTCGTCGGACCATCGGGCAGTGGAAAGTCGACAGTGGCGAACCGGGTCCTCGAGAGCCTGAGCTTGAGTTCCAACAAGGTTCATGGCTTCAGCGGTAGGAGCTACTCACAGGTCACAAGCATTCTTGAGATTCTCGGGGCAGAGTTCGACGTTGCGCCGAGTCTGGAAGAGATTGAGCCCTGGCTCAAGGCATTCGAGATCATCATGATCGATGATGTGCACCATCTCAACCTGGAAGCCCGGACAGAACTCGCTTCCCATCTGAAGCTGTGGCACGAGAAGGGCATCCGATTCTTCATGATCGGAATCGCCAAAACCAGTGAGGCAATCCTGGGACAAGACCCGGAGCTCGCTATTCGCAACGATGCCTGGAACATTGGTAAGCAAAGTCCGGAGTTTCTCGCGCGCATTGTGGCGAAGGGCGAGGATGCACTGAACGTTCGTTTCACCGAAACAGGTCGCGATTTAGCGATTGAAGCCGCTCAGGGCTCTCCGTCGATCCTGCAGGCGATCTGCAGAATAACGTGCGTCCAAGCAGACGTACTTGAAAAGGCCGAAAGCCAGGCGACCGAGATCGACGTGGACCTGCCACTCATCCGGACGGCGGTTGTTCGCCAATATGACGGCCGCTACTTGAACAAAATTGTCAGCCTCGCCCGGGGCCGCCGCCAAGCTCGCTCTGTCCACGATACGTACTTCAGAATAATTGAACAGGTCGCGGTTAGCGGCAAGGACCAAATCTCAAGAGATGAGCTTTATCACAAGATCGTTGGCAGCAAGGACGCTCGCCAAAAGTCTCAAGTGCGCAACTCTTTCTACCGCGCACTCACGAACCTGCCCACAGTTATCGAGGAAAATGGACTATCCGACATCCTGATCTACGAGAATGGCACGCTTACGATCGACGATCCGGTCTTCCGCTTCTACCTCGATCACCTCGATTTCTCTCGGGTTCGCTCGCAAGTCAATGTTCGACGCCTCGGTTATGAATTCGACGTCGCTGTTTCGTTCGCTGGGCCTGACAGGACAACTGTGGTGCGGCTCGTGGAGGCGTTGAAAGAGCGGGGCCTCGAAGTCTTCTATGACTTTGACCAGCAAGCGCTGCTCTGGGGCAAAGACCTCCGCGAAGAGCTCGGCAAGGTGTACGGACAAGAGGCGCAGTTCATGATTGTCTGTCTCTCCAAAGACTACCCGGAGCGCGATTGGACAAACTTCGAACTCGAGATCGGGCGACAGGCGGCATCGAAGCGCACGGAAGACTACCTGTTGCCATTGGTCGTCGGTGACTCCAGGCCCGCGATCGTCGGTTTGCCAGGCACTGTTGGTCACCTTTCACTCGCCGACCGCTCAATCGAAGACGTAGCTGACCTCGTGCTAGACAAGTTCCAAGCGCTACCCGCGCTCGTGCCCGAGTCGGAAGACAAGGGTGCTGAGCTGGCCAAGGCAGGGGCAAGCGAATGAGCATTCACATCACCGGAGACACCGCCGCCGACACCCTGCTCACCGAGAACCCGCTCGCTCTGCTGGTGGGAATGCTGCTCGACCAGCAGGTTCCCATGGAGACCGCGTTCGCTGGCCCGCTCAAGATCGAACAGCGCACCGGAGCGACGGATGCCGAAGCGATCGCCGGCATGGACCCGGATGCCTTCCTCGAAGCGTTCAAGCAGACGCCGGCCGTGCATCGCTTTCCCGGTTCGATGGCGGCACGGGTGCAGACGCTCTGCCAGACTCTCGTCGATGAATGGGGCGGCGACGCTGCCGCGCTGTGGACTCAGGGGAACCCCGACGGCGCCGAAGTTCTCAAGCGCCTGAAGAAGCTGCCGGGCTTCGGTGAGCAGAAGGCCAAGATCTTCCTTGCCCTGCTCGGCAAGCAGTACGGTTTCACCGGCGCGGGCTGGCGGGAGGCATCCGCCCCCTACGGCGAAGAGGGCGCCTACCGCAGCGTCGCCGACATCGTCTCGCCCGAGTCGCTCACCCAGGTGCGCGAGCACAAGAAGGCGATGAAGGCCGCCGCGAAGGCGGCGAAGCCATGAAGCCGACCGGGGGTGACGTCGCGGAGTTCATCGCGGAGGTGAGCCCTGCGAAACGGCAACGGGATGCTGAGACCCTGACGGCCATGCTGCAGGAGGTCTCGGGCCGCGAGCCCGTGCTGTGGGGAACGATCGTCGGGTTCGGCAGCTGCCACTATCGGTACCCGACCGGCAACGAGGGCAATATGCCGTTGCTGGCGTTCGCTCCGCGCAAGGCCGCCTCGACCATTTACCTGGAGTCGACGGCCGCGCACGCCGACGCGCTGGGCCGACTCGGCCCGCACACGACCGGCGTCGGCTGCCTCTACATCAAGGACCTCGAAACAGTGGATCTCGACGTCCTCCGCGGCATCCTCACCGCGTCGTTGCAGTGGTCCGAGAACGGCGGCGGCGAGTACGCGACGATCACTGTCACCGGCTGACGCCATCCACCGCCGCGTGCGGGATGCCGTCGCGCCCAACGCCCGGGTCACATCACGATGATGTCGGCCTCCGGCGCTCGATACTCCGCGACGGTCGGCATATCCGGCGCCGCAGCAACGCCGGTGCGGAACGCGCGCACGCTGCGCAGTACGGGATCGATGCCGTCGGTCTCGATCCGCAGTCTCCGCACCGCACGTTCGGTGAACGAGTGCATCCGCCGCACTCCGATGGTCCCGCCCTCGCACAGCACGTCACTATCCGCCAGCACCCGATGCGCCGCTACGCGCTGTCCGGCATCCAACGCCTCAGCCAGTTCGAGATGGTCGATCTCGACCTGGTCGGCGAACTCGGCGTCCCAGACACCGGCATCCCGTCGGATGATCCGCGCCTCCAGCGGCGCACCGAATCGCCTCGCCAGCTCGGTGGAGTACTCCTCAAGAACTGCCAGGTCGGTGCGGTCGATCAGGCCGTCGCGGTTCGGCGGTACGTTCAACAGCAGGTTCGCACCCAGCCCGACCGACCGGTAGTGGATTCCGAGCAGGTGCTCGACGGTCTTCGGTTCGTCGAACGGATGCCAGAACCAGCCGTGCCGCAGCGAGACATCGCACTCAGGCGGCAGGTAACGCGGCGCGAATCCGAGCACCGCATCGGTGTGCACGTCGTTCGGTGTCCAGTCCGCGACGTAGAGAACGGGATCCGAGGCCAGGCCGTCCTCATTGCCGACCCACCGGATGTCGGGGTCGCCCATGTTGAAGATCACCGCACCGGGCTGGTGCTCTCGCACGATCCCGGTGATGCGGGCCCAGTCGTACTCGCGGCCGGCCGATCCCGCGCCGTCGAACCACACCTCGACCAGGTCGCCGTAGCCCGTGCAGAGCTCGGTGAGTTGCGCGCAGTAGAAGTCGTCGTAGGCAGCGGCATCGGGGTAGCACGTGGCGTTGCGATCCCAGGGCGACAGGTACACCCCGAACCCCATTTCGGCTTCCGCGCACGCGTCGGCGAGCTCACGCACCACGTCGCCGTCGCCGCCTCGCCACGGGCTGGATGCCACGGAGTACTCGGTGGTGGCCGTCGGCCACAGGCAGAACCCGTCGTGGTGCTTCGCGGTCAACACGACATGCTGCGCGCCGGCGATCCTCGCGGCGGCGACCCACTGGCGGGCATCCAGAGCGGTCGGATCGAAAGACGCCGCCGGCAACGTCCCGTCGCTCCACTCCACCCCGGCGAAGGTGTTCAGCCCGAAGTGGAAGAACACCGCGACGCCGGCCTGCTGCCAGCGCAACTGCGCCGGGCTCGGATGCAACCCCACCGTGTCTTCGGAGATCGGCATGTCGGCCATGGTCAGGGCGTGCCGCTCGTGCTCGGTTGTCAGGCCCGCGAAAGGCGCTCGGCTTCTTTCGCGGCGACGATCTTGCGCAGCCCCGAGCTCGAGAAGCGGTGATTGCGGCTGTTGAAGTACAGCTCGATGCCGGCCTGCTCGCAGTACTCGCGACCGGTGAAGTCGCGGTCGATGTACTCATCGCCGACGATGCGCACGTCGAGCTTGAACGAGCGCAGGATGTCTTCGAGGTCCTGCTCGGTCGAATAGGGCACGATCTCATCGACGTACTCGCAGCCACGCAGCTGGATGTAACGCTCGACGACCGTCTGGGTCGGTGCGTTCTTCTCGGGACGATCGAGCGTCGGGTCCATCTGCAGACCGCAGATCAGATAATCGCACTGCCGCTTCGCCTCGGCGAGCATCATGATGTGCCCGGCGTGCAGCAGGTCGAAGGTAGAGAAGGTGATCCCCACCCGCGGTCCCGGGTTGTAGTCCTGGTGCTTGTTGGGTGCTGCGTCCGTCATCGTGGTCCTTTCAGGTCGTGCCGAGATGAGTCTATGCGGCCCGGACCGTAGCATTGCTGATGGATGCCTCCCAACGCCGAAAGGGTCACGCGATGTCAGCGACTCCCCCACCAGACGCGCCGCTGCGCTTCGGCGCCAACTACACCCCCTCGAAGGAGTGGATGCACTCCTGGCTCTCGCTCGATCTCGATGCCGTGCGTCGAGACTTCGCGGGCCTTGCCGAGCTCGGCCTCGATCATGTGCGTGTCTTTCCGCTGTGGCCGGTGCTGCAGCCCAACCGCACCCTGATCCGCGATGAGGCCGTCGCCGACGTGCGTGCCGTGGTCGACGTCGCCGCGGAGTTCGGGCTCGACGCCAGCGTCGACGTCATCCAGGGGCACCTGTCGAGCTTCGACTTCGTGCCGTCCTGGCTGTTCACCTGGCACGACAAGAACATGTTCACCCACCCTGACGCGCTCAGCGGACAGGTGGCGCTGGTCGAGCGCCTGGGCGCGGCAATCGGGGACGCGGGTAACTTCCTCGGGTTCACCCTCGGCAACGAGACCAACCAGTTCTCGGCGCGCAATCACCCGCATCCGTGGCCCGTGACCGAGGCCGACGCCGCCAACTGGATCACCACGCTGCTCGATGCCGCCGAGCGTTCCGCACCCGGCCAGCCGCACGTGCACAGCGAGTACGACGCCGCCTGGTACATGGACGGCCACGGCTTCACCCCCGCGCTCGCGTCGCGGTTGGGTGCCATGACGACCGTGCACTCGTGGATCTTCAACGGCACCGCTCAGCGCTACGGCGGCCGGTCGGTAGCATCCGATCGCCACGCCGAGTACATGATCGAGCTCTCACGCGCCTTCCAGACCGACGCGCGGCGACCGATCTGGTTGCAGGAGGTCGGTGCGCCGTCGAACTGCCTGAACACCGATGAAATGCCCGACTTTCTCGAAGCGACCGTGCGCAGCGCGGCGCGCACCGAGAACCTGTGGGGCGTCACCTGGTGGTGCTCACACGATGTCAGCCGCGCATTGGCCGACTACCCCGAGCTGGAATACTCGCTGGGGCTGATCGACAACGATGGCGCCGCCAAGCCCATCGGGCGCCGCTTCGCCGAGATCATCCCCGAACTGCGTGAGCGTCAGAGCACCCCGGCGCGGTCGCTGGGCATCGTCGTCGAGGTGGACGAGGGCGACGTGCCTGTCAGCCGCGCGGCGCTCAGCCCCGGCGGTGCCGTGTTCGAGGCGTGGGTGCAGGCCTGCGCATCGGGTGCGGATGCGACGTTCGTCACCTCGACCGATGCGGCGGATGCCGCCCTGCTCGCCCGCCGTGGCATCACCGAGCTGCTGGTCCCGGACTCCGCCGACGGCGTGGGCACCTACTCGTCGAACAACACCGTCGTCTGAGTAGGCTCGACCTCACACCCGCGACAAGGAGGACGCGATGCACGAAGAGACCTCGCTCACGGTCGGGCGGGTGACGCGGGTGCTCGCCGAGCGCGTGCGCCCGGCGATCCACTCGGCTCGTGTCCCGCTGCAGATCGCTTCTCATTCCCTGCCCGGTGAGCCAATCGCTCCGGCGGAGGGCCTCGCACTGGACTACGAGCCGTTCGCCGCGGGTGGCATGTGGGGGCCGGCGTGGGGCACGACGTGGTTCCGGGTGCGCGGCGAGGTCCCAGCGCGGTGGGCGGGCAAGAAGGTCGAAGCGCTGATCGACCTCGGATTCGACGTGAACATGACCGGGTTCCAGTGCGAGGCACTCGCCTACCGCCCAGACGCAACGCCGATCAAGAGCCTCAACCCGCGCAACCAGTGGTTGCCGGTGGATGCTGAGGCGGGCGGGTCGGTCGAGTTCTACCTGGAGGGTGCCTCGAACCCGGTGCTGCTCGACTACCACCCGTTCCTGCCGACGCAGGAGGGCGACGTCCTCACCTCGTCACCCGAGCCGCTGTACCGCGTGCGGCACATGGACCTCGCCGTGTTCGAGCCCGAGGTGTTCGAGCTCTCGCTCGACCTCGAGGTGCTGCTGGAGTTGCAAGGTGAGTTGCCCGAGACGTCTCCGCGGCGCATGCGCGTGTTGCAGGCGCTTGACGACGCGCTCGATGCGTTGGATCTGCAGCGCATCGTCGAGACAGCGTCGGATGCCCGTGCGCACCTGGCCGGGGTGTTGGCATCTCCTGCTGAGGCGAGTGCGCACCGCATCGCCGCCATCGGGCACGCGCATATCGATTCGGCCTGGCTGTGGCCAGTGCGCGAGACGATCCGGAAGGTTGCCCGCACCACCTCATCGATGACGGCGCTGCTCGAGGATGATCCGGATTTCCGGTACGGGATGTCGAGCGCACAGCAGTACGCCTGGATCAAGCAGCACCGCCCCGAGGTGTGGGAGCGGGTGCGTGCCGCCGTCGCCGAGGGCCGGTTTGTGCCGCTAGGCGGCATGTGGGTCGAGTCCGACACGGTGATGCCGAGCGGTGAGTCGCTGGTGCGCCAGTTCGCGTACGGCCAGCGTTTCTTCGAGCGCGAGTTCGGCATCCGCTCGAAGGGGGTCTGGTTGCCCGACAGCTTCGGGTACTCCCCCGCACTGCCGCAGCTGATGCGTCGGGCCGGGTTCGAGTGGTTCTTCACGCAGAAGATCTCGTGGAACCAGCGCAACGTCTTTCCGCATCACTCGTTCTTGTGGGAGGGCATCGACGGGTCGCGCATGTTCACGCATTTCCCGCCGATGGACACGTACAACGCGCAGCTGAGCGGCTCCGAGATCGCCAAGGCGTCCCGCCAGTTCAAAGAGAACCGGGTCGCGTCGATGTCGATCGCCCCGGTCGGTTGGGGTGACGGCGGCGGCGGAACGACCCGCGAGATGACGGGGAAGGCCGCCCGTCTGGCCGATCTGGAGGGCTCGGCGAAGGTCGAATGGAAGCACCCGGACGCGTTCTTCACCGAGGCGCGCGCCGAGCTGACCGACCCGGCCGTCTGGGTCGGCGAGCTCTACCTCGAACTGCACCGCGGCACGCTCACCAGCCAGCACGCCACCAAGGCGCTGCACCGCTGGGCCGAGCAGGCGCTGATCGAGGCGGAGCTGTGGGCGGCGACCGCCGCCGTGCAGCGCGGCACCGCGTACGACTACGACGCGTTCGACCGCCTGTGGCAGGTCGTGCTGCTGCACGAGTTCCATGACATCCTGCCCGGCACGTCGATCGCGTGGGTGCACCGCGAGGCCGTCGAGGCGCTGGGAGATGTGATCTCGGATGCCGAAGACCTGTCTGCTGCGGCGCTCGGCGCCCTGGCCGGCGAGGGTGATCGGCTGCTGCGATTCATCCCGTCGTCGGTGCGAGGGGCATCCGATGACCGCCCGCTCGGTGCGACCGCCGTCTCTGAGACGGACTCCGGTCATGCGCCCGCCACGCTGACCGAACAGGCCGACGGCTTCGTGCTCGCCAACGATCTCGTCACGGTCACCGTCTCGCACGACGGTCTGATCGTCTCGGCGATTGACAAGGCCACGGGCCGCGAGACGATCCCCGCAGGGTCGCCTGCGAACCTGTTCCAGCTGCACCAGGACTTCCCGAACATGTGGGACGCATGGGACATCGACCGGTACTACCGCAACCGCGTCGAGGACCTCACCGCGGTCTCGTCGATCTCAGCATCCGTCATCGACGGTGCGGCGACGGTTCTGATCAGGCACGAGTTCTCGCAGTCCTCGATCGAGCAGACCATCCTTCTGCGGCCTGGCTCACGCACCGTTCTGCTGCTCAACGACATCGACTGGAACGAGACCGAGAAGCTGCTCAAACTCGCCTTCCCCCTCGACCTGTTCGCCCGTGAGACTCTCGCCGAGACGCAGTTCGGCTTTCAGCGCCGCGTCACCCATGTGAACACCAGCTGGGAGGCGGCGAAATTCGAGACCTCGATGCACCGGTTCGTACTCGCACAGGAGGACGACGGGTTCGGCGCCGCGCTCGTGAACGACTCGATCTACGGCTACGACACCTCGCGCGACGTCGATGGTGACGATGTCACCACGACGATCCGGTTGTCGCTGCTGCGGGCGCCGCGCTTTCCCGATCCCGAGACCGACCACGGCGCGCACCAGATCGAGGTCGGGTTCGTGATCGGAGCGGATGCCGCCATCGCGACCGCCGAGGGCATCCGCCTCAACGCAATGCCGACACTGATGCGCGGGGCGCACGAGGTCACCCCCCTCGTGGCGGTATCGGGCGAGGGCATCATCGTGTCGTCGGTGAAGCTGGCCGACGACCGCTCGGGCGACGTCATCGTGCGGGTGTACGAGTCGCTCGGGCGCCGCGCGCGGGGTGAGCTGACGGTCGGGTTCGCGCACTCGGGCATCCGCGAGGTCTCGCTGATCGAGGACGACCTCGACGACGCGCGTGTCGGCGGCGAGCTCGCGCTGCGTCCGTTCGAGGTGCGCACGCTGCGCATCGTGCGCTGACGACGGCGCGCTTCGCGACCCCGCCTGTCACCGAGAACAGGCCGTTCACCGAGAACAGGCCGATTTCCGAGAAATCGTCCTGTTGCCACGAACGAGCCTGTTCTCAGACACTGGCGGATGCCGGCGACTGCGCGTCGATGCCAGTTATCCACAGATCTGCCGCACCCACCCCTCGACTTGCCCTTGACGAAACTTCGAATGTTCTTTCGCGCCATCCCCTGCACAAGAGCACGATTCTATGAGCGATCCTGAAATGGACCACTCGCGCAAAGGAGCCCATCGTGAACCGCAACGAGACCAACGAACTCTTCGACACCGATGCACACCTGTTCATCGGTCGCCCGCTCTGGTTCGACAAGCACCCCTCGCAGGCCGAGGGCGAAGACTACTGAGCCTGCACTGAGCGCCGCAGACCCCTCCCGAATAGCCGGGAGGGGTCTGCGGCGCTTGAGGACAGGATGGATGCCCGGCGCAGGACGGATGCCGGGAATTCACCCTGTTGTCGCGTGATCTCCTATTCCGGGCAACGGGACGGCGACGTCGAATCTGTCAGGCGTCACTCACGGGCACCGGACGCCGGGTGCGAGCGCGGATGCCGAGCACGATGGCCAGCACTCCGAGGAGGGCTGTGCTGATCACCGGCAGGTAGACGACGGTGAATCCGCCGAAGGCGGGCGCCGCCGTGAATGTCGCGGCGTAGAACGCGAAGGTGGCCCCCACCGCCCACAGCGGCGCCCAACTCCAAGGCGACGGCACCGCGCGGGCCCGGCCGATCAACGTCGCGGCGAGCAGCGTCAACACGCCGACGACCAGGAAGTACGGCAGGAAGATCGCTGACCAGGAGTCCTCCTGCGCGTACGGGTTCTGCGGGTCGTCGAGGACGAGGGTCGACAGCCACGTGGCGGCGACCGGCGCCGCGACGAAGACCTGCAGGATCACGACCAGCGTGCTGATCGGCCTGCGACCGGTGATGCTTCCCGCGCGGCCGAGTCCGATCACGAGGATCAGCACGCCGATCGCCCACAGCCAGTCCTTGACGTAATACGTCCAGTCCGGCATCGAGCCGATGATCCCGGCACGGAACAGCAGCATCCGCAGCACGACGAGCAGCGCCGACATCAGCAGCAGCGCGCCACCGATCACCCAGGTGCGCTGCCTCGCTCGGACATCGCAGTCACCGGCATCCGACGTCGCGTCCATCCGCCCACTCTAGCCAGCGGTCCCCCGCCACCCCGGCGCGCGGCGCGCAGCACGCAGGAGGACAGGACATTCGCTGAGAACAGGACGGATTACCGGCATCCGTACTGTCCTCGGCAACGAGCCTGTTCTCGACAGCCAACCACGCAGCATGAAAAGCCGAAGCCCCGATTCATACGGCATGAATCGGGGCTTCGGCGCGAGTGAAACGAGCCTGTCAGGCTCCGCGCAGGCGCTCGGCCAGGTACTGCTCGAGGGCGTCGAGCGGCACGCGCTCCTGGCCCATGGTGTCGCGGTCGCGCACGGTGACGGCGCGGTCGTCGAGCGAATCGAAGTCGACGGTGACGCAGAACGGCGTGCCGACCTCGTCTTGGCGGCGGTAGCGGCGGCCGATGGCGCCGGCGTCGTCGAAGTCGATGTTCCAGGTGCCGCGCAGGGTGTCGGCGACCTCACGCGCCAGCGGCGACAGGCGCTCGTTGCGCGACAGTGGCAGCACGGCGACCTTGATGGGCGCCAGGCGCGGGTCGAGCTTGAGCACGGTGCGCGTGTCGGTGCCGCCCTTGGCGTTGGGCACCTCTTCTTCTTCGTACGCGTCGACCAGGAAGGCCATCATCGAGCGGGTCAGACCGAACGAGGGCTCGATCACGTAGGGCGTGTACCGCTCGCCCGAGGCCTGGTCGAAGTAGGTCAGGCTCTGGCCCGATGCCTCGGAGTGGCTGGAGAGGTCGTAGTCGGTGCGGTTGGCGACACCCATCAGCTCGCCCCACTCCTTGCCGGGGAAGCCGAAGCGGTACTCGAAGTCGATCGTGCCCGCCGAGTAGTGCGCGCGCTCCTCTTCGGGAACGTCGAACTGACGCATGTTCTCGGGGTCGACCCCCAAGTCGATGAACCAGTCCCAGCAGGCCTTGACCCAGTGCTCGAACCACTCCTGCGCCTCGGCCGGAGGAACGAAGTACTCGATCTCCATCTGCTCGAACTCGCGGGTACGGAAGATGAAGTTTCCGGGCGTGATCTCGTTGCGGAACGCCTTGCCGACCTGGCCGATGCCGAACGGCGGCTTCTTGCGCGAGGCGGTGAGCACGTTCGAGAAGTTCACGAAGATGCCCTGCGCGGTCTCGGGGCGCATGAAGTGCAGGCCAGACTCGTCGTCGACGACACCCAGGTACGTCTTGATCAGGCCGGAGAACGACTTAGGCTCGGTCCAACGACCACGGGTCCCGCAATCGGGGCAGACGATGTCGGCCATGCCGTTCTCGGGCTGACGCCCCTTCTTCGCCTCGAACGCCTCGATGAGGTGGTCCTCACGGTGACGCTTGTGGCACTGCAGGCACTCGACCAGCGGGTCGGTGAAGGTCGCGACGTGGCCGGAGGCCTCCCACACGCGCTTGGGCAGGATGATCGACGAGTCGAGGCCGACCATGTCGCCACGGCCGCGCACGAAGGTCTGCCACCACTGCCGGCGGATGTTCTCTTTCAGCTCGGTACCGAGGGGACCGTAGTCCCATGCCGAGCGGGAACCGCCGTAGATCTCACCCGCTTGGAACACGAACCCGCGGTGGCGGGCGAGGGCGATGACCTTGTCAAGACGGGACTGTTCGGCCACGGTGGCTCCAATGGTCGGATGCTGCGGGGAATTCGCCCGAGAAGCGGGCATCCTCATCCTACCGGCGAGCCCCTCGCGCGGTGGCCCGCCCTCGGATGCCCTCCGAGGGTCGGAGGCCAGCGCCTACTCGCTGAAGAGGTAGCCCCGGCCGGTCTCGAACCCGGCCACGCGCAGTCCGCGCCCGAGCAACTGCTCGACCTCGCCGCGCAGGCGCAACCGCCACTCGTGCGCCGCGGCGGGGTCGGACTCCCGCATCGCCTCGACGTCGGCGGGGATCTCAAGCGTGGCGACGACCGCATCGGATGCCGGAGGCCTCGCGATATCGGCGAGCGCCCACTCGACGTCGAACCGGTCGCTCTCGTCACCGGCATCGCCGCCGCCGAAGATGCCGTACTGGTTGACGGCGTAGTCGGTGACGCGGGCGCCGAGCACGGTGAGGAAGAAGTGGGCGTTGCGCGCCACGAGCGGATCGAAGGTCCACGTGATGCGCCCGACCTCGCGCGAGAACGCCCACTGACGCTGGTGCTCCTTGAGCTCACGCCCCCAGCCGCGGCCACGGTAATCGGGAAGCAGCGCGGTGATGTGCGAGTGCATCGTGCGCCGGCCCGGCACACCGAAGAACGCCACCGA
Source organism: Microbacterium esteraromaticum (assembly GCF_017303215.1). GTDB lineage: Bacteria > Actinomycetota > Actinomycetes > Actinomycetales > Microbacteriaceae > Microbacterium > Microbacterium esteraromaticum_C. The sequence goes on from NZ_JAEMWU010000001.1 coordinate 178,970, forward strand.
GGCGCCGACCATGCGCTCATCACCGTCGTCGCCGTCGAACAGGCCGACCACATAGTTTCCGGACTGCTGCAGAGCACGCAGTGTGCCCGCGTCGATCACCCGCTCGGGCCCGCGGATCGAATCCAGCAGCCCCTGGGCTTCGATGATCAGTTCAACAGTGTCGAGATCTCGGATGGTGCGCACGCCCCCAGTCTGCCCCTCGATGCCCCGATGCCGAAACCGGCGTGGTGAGCAACCCAGGTTGACACCGCAGTCTGTAGCAACCTAGGTTGACACCATGGAATCCACGCAGCTCGCAGCCGTAGCCGCAGACACCGCTGATCCGAAGCGGGGCCTTCGTGCCGTCGCGTCTCTGCGCGCACTGGCCGACACCCTGGAGCTGCGCCAGGTCGAAGCGGCACTGCGGTCGGGCATGACCTGGCAGGAGATCGCCGACGCCCTCGGCGTCACCCGCCAGGCCGCACACAAGAAGCACGCCAAGCGGGTCGACCCCACAATCCCCACCCCCAGGAGAAACGCATGAACAAGTTCGTCCGCGTCGCGCAGACAAGCCAATCGCTCTCACTCTCCGCCATGGAGGAGGCCTCACGAACCGGGCACCGTGAAGCCGACCTCGAACACCTCCTGCTCGCGCTGGTCATCACCGATCAGAACGCGGGGCAGGCACTGCGCGAGCTGGGCATCGACATCGAGACCGCACGCCGTGCCGTTCAAGAGCAGCATGAGATGCAGTTGGCCACCCTCGGCATCGAGACGCAACTCCCCGCTGCGGGGCCCATCGTGTTTCACGAGACCGATGGGTACACGTGGAGCAAGCGGGCCACCGACCTGCTCGCCCGTTCCAGCGGCAAAGGACGATCCGGGGATGCCGCAGCTGTTCTACGGGAACTCGTCGCAGAGCCAAGCGGCTTGATCAGTGACATCCTGCAGAGGCTCGGGACGACCCCCGCAGAAGTGACCTCGCGTCTCGACCGCATCGATGCGGCCCGTCGCACGCCCTCACCCCGTCCAAAGAAGAAGGGCCGCGCAACGATGGCATCCGAGACCTTCGTGCCTGCCCCTGTCGATGAGGTGTGGCGCTTCGTGTCCGACCCGGCGCGCGTGCCCTCCTGGGAGCCGAGCATCGGCGAGGTGGACACTACTGATCACGAGGCGCGAGTCGACTCCGTCTGGGAGGGGCGCGCCCCGGAACACCGCCCCGACGGGCGCCCCACGAAGGTCCGGCCGGACTTCAGACGACGAACCATCGAACTCGTCACCGCTCAGCGGCCCGAGCGCGCCGTCTGGCGCTTCGCCTATCCCGATGCGGCGAACGCGAGCCCGGTCACCACGACTTTCGACCTCTCCGCCACGACCGGCGGAACGCAGGTCACCATCACCCTCTCCTGGTCTCGCAGGCCGGGCTGGCGGCGCGTCGTCGGTATCGCGCTGCGCCCCGTACAGAAGTTCGTCATGTGGATAATGCTCTTCCAGATCGGCGGAGCCGTCAGCCGCGAGTTCCGTTGACGGCAGACTCGCACGCCGTTGCACCCAACTCCGGAGAAACCTCGCTGTGCAGGGCGTCAGGTGCCAGATCAGTTGCCCGCGCCCACGAATCTCCGGAGTTGTGAACCGTCGAAGGCGCCGAGGGGCCGCCGCCGCACTCTCACACGGCGCGCAACGCGTCGCGATCGAGGTCGGCCACCGAAGTCAGCCCGGCAAGGCCCAGGGTGATGTCGAGTTCGGCGAGCACGTTGCGGATCACCTCTCGCACGCCCCACTCCCCGGCGATGCCGAGCCCGTAGGCGTACGGGCGTCCGAGCGCGACCAGGTCGGCACCGAGCGCGAGGGCGATCACGGCGTCCGCACCGCCCCTCACCCCGGAGTCGAAGATCACCGGCATCCGCCCGCCGATGCGCTCGCTGATCTCGGGCAGCACGTCGAGCGTAGGCACCGAGCGGTCGATCTGCCGACCGCCGTGGTTCGAGATCCAGACGCCGTCGGCTCCGGCATCCGCCGCCCTCTCGGCATCGTCCGGATGCACGATGCCCTTCAAGATGATCGGCAGCGACGTCCATTCACGCGCTTTGGCGAGGTCGTCCCACGTGAGTGTCGGGGTCGAGAACACGTCGAGGAATGTCTCGACGGCAGCGCGCGGCAGCGGCGAGCGCAGGTTGTCGCGCAAGCTGCGGCTGCCGGTGAGAGCGGCGCCCCTGCGCGCGATCGACAGCCCGGCGGCGATCGTCTTGGGCGTCACCCTCACGGCCGGACTGTCACCGGAGGAAGCGGATGCCCGTTGCTGCACCAACTTCTGGAACACCGGGTCGGAGGTGTACTGGGCGATACCCATCCCCCTCGTGAACGGCAGGTAGGCCAGATCGAGGTCGCGTGTGCGCCACCCGAGCAGGTGCGTGTCGAGCGTGACGACGATCGCCTCGCATCCCGACGCTTCGGCGCGGGCGAGCAGTGACGCGTTGAGCTCATCGGAGGCCGACCAGTACAGCTGGAACAGTCGCGGAGCGCCCGGTGCGGACTGCGCGATCCGCTCGAGCGGGAACGACGCCTGGTTCGAGACGGTGTACGGCACACCCGCGGATGCTGCCGCCCGCGCCACGGCGAGATCGGCCTCGGGGTGCGCGAGTTCCATGACCCCCAAAGGCGCAAGCAGCAGGGGTGTGGGTCGGGTGCGCCCGAGGAACTCCACCGACAGGTCACGACTGCTCACATCGCGCAACGGACGCGGCCACACCTGCCAGCGGCCGAAGGCGGCGCGGTTCGCGGCCACGGTCGCCTCCGCGCCGGCGCCCCCGGCCACGTACGCATACGCTTCGGGCGTGAGCGCCGCCTGTGCGGCGGACTGGAGCGCGGTCGCATCGATCGGCACGGCCGGTCGTTCACCGCTGATGCCCGCACGGTAGATATCGGACTGCGTGCGGCGTGAGATGCCCCGCGCCGCCGCCGGATCGTTCGGAGCCACGTTGCTCATGCGGTCACCCTATCCTCACGGGCCGCACCCCAGTAGGGTCGTGCCATGACGAGCGCGGGCACAGCAGTACTCCGGCAGTCGACCGTCATCGCTGCGGCGGTCTTCATGCTCATTGGTGCGACCATTGGCGGCGGTGCGCTCGGGGGCACTCCGGTGCAGGATCTGCAGGACGGCGCTCTTTCCGCGCAGGGGTCATATCTTGCTCCGGCAGGACCGGCCTTCGCGATCTGGTCGGTCATCTACGTGGGCCTCATCGGGTACACGGTGTGGCAGGCGCTGCCCTCCCAGCGCGAAGACCCCCGGCAGATGCGCACCGGCTGGTGGGTGGCCCTGTCGATGCTGCTCAACGGCCTCTGGCTGGTCACCGCCCAGTTCCTCACACTGCCGCTGACCGTGCTGGTGATCGCAACCCTGCTGGCGGTGCTCGCCGTGATCATCGTGCGCCTCGACACGCCACCCGCACGCGGATGGGTGGACCGCCTGCTGCTCGATGGTGTGATGGGTCTGCACTTCGGGTGGGTGACGATCGCCACCGTTGCCAACACGGCCGCCTGGCTCACGCAGAGCGTCCCCGGCCAGTGGGCGCAGTCTGCCGATGCGTGGGGCATCGCGGTGCTGGTCGTCGTTCTCGTGATCGCCGCGCTCAGCGGGTTCGTCACCGGCAGGATCGCCCCGGCCCTGGCAACCTCGTGGGGCCTGGCTTGGCTGGCGGTGGGGCGCATCACCGATCAGCCGCACAGCGACGCGATCGGGATCACCGCGATCATCGTGGCCGGTGGCATTTTGGTGGCCGCCGTGGCCGGCAGCCTCCGGCGTCAGCGGCGCCGCGCAGCGGACGCCCCGAGCTGAGCTGCCGGCGAGCCCCGAAGGATCCGCGCCCCGAGGGGTCCGCGCCCCGAGACCCCGCCCGAGTCGATGATGATCAGCCAGCAGCGAGGTGGATTGCGTTCATAACTCCGGAGAACCCCGGCTGAAACGGCCGAGATCGGCGGTTCTGCCGGCTGTGGCATCCGATTCTCCGGAGTTGCGTGCACTCGTGGCTGTACACGACGCGGCCAGGCGTGCTCCAGTGGCGATAGCCTGTGCGAATGGATGATGCGGACGACAGAGCGAGAAAACGCCTGTCACGCGTTCCTCCCCGTGGCGCGATCGTCGCCGTGCTCGCCTTCGTCGGCCTGTGCTCGGCATTCATGTTCACGCTCGTCGTGCCGTTGCAGGCCGAGCTCCCTCGCATCCTGAATGCCTCCCGCGAGGACACCTCGTGGGTCGTCACCATCACCCTGCTCGTCGCCGCGGTCGCCACCCCGATCTCGGGGCGCCTGGGCGACATGTACGGCAAGCGCCGCGTGGTCATCGCGCTACTGATCCTGCTGATCTTCGGATCGGTGATCGCCGCCCTGTCGAACTCGATCATCGGCGTCATCATCGGCCGCGGCCTGCAGGGCGCCACCACCGGGGTCGTTCCCCTCGGCATCGCCATCATGCGTGACGTCCTGCCGCCCGAACGCCTCGGCACCTCGGTGGCACTGATGAGCGCGACCATGGGCGTCGGCGGCGCCGTCGGCATGCCCGTCGCCGCCTACCTGGCGCAGAACGCCGACTGGCACTCGCTGTTCTGGCTCGCCGCAGCCCTCGGAGTGATCAGCGCGATCCTGGTGATGCTGATCGTGCCCGATGACGTGCTGCTGTCACCGGGACGCCTCGACATCGTCGGAGCGATCGGCCTCGCCATCGGCCTGACGGGGCTGCTGCTCTACGTGTCGCGCGGCGCCGAGTGGGGCTGGACGGCTCCGGCATCACTGATCAGCCTGGTCGGCGGCATCCTCGTGCTGTTGATCTGGGGCTGGTACCAACTGCGCACCCGAGAGCCGCTGCTCGACTTGCGCGTGGCCGCCAGGCCCGCGGTGCTGTTCACCAACATCGCCGCCATCTGCATGGGCTTCGCGCTGTTCTCGTCGAACGTGACGTTCCCGCAGCTGCTCGAACTGCCCGTCGCGACCGGCTCGGGCCTGGGACTCGATATGTTCTCGGCCGCCCTGGTCGTGGCCACCTCGGGCGTGGTGATGATGATCATCTCGCCGCTGTCGGGCTTCCTCGAGCGCACGGTCGGCCCCCGCCCCCTGTTCACCGTGGGTACCGCGGCGATCGTGCTCGCCTACGTGTTCGTGTTGCTGTGGTCCACCGAGGTGTGGCACCTGCTGATCGCCAACCTCCTCATCGGCGTCGGCATCGGCTTCTCATTCGCCGCCATGCCGATGATCATCATGCGCGCCGTTCCCGCCCACGAGACCGGGGCATCGAACGGGCTGAACGCTTTGTTCCGCTCGGTGGGCACGTCGACGGCATCCGCAGTGATGGGCGGCGTCCTCGCCGCCATGAGCATCGACGTCAACGGCATGGCCGTGCCCACCCGCGAAGCCTTCGAGGTCTGCTTCTGGTTGGCGATCGCCGCGGGCATCATCGCCTTCGCGCTGACGTTCGTCATTCCGCGGCATCCGCACTCCGAGCAGCACCCCGCGCTGCCGGGCTGATTCCGCCGCGCGGCGGACGCGCCCGCGTCGGTATCGGATGCCCGGTTCGGATGCCCGGTTCGGATGCCCGGGGTCGGCGCGCGTACGCTGGAACCCATGACTTCTTCGCCGACTGAGGCCGAACCGGCCTCGCGCGACACCCGCTTCTTCGGCCAACCGCGCGCGCTCGTGCACCTGTTCGGCGTCGAGATGTGGGAGCGTTTCAGCTTCTACGGCATGCAGGGCATCCTGCTGATCTACCTGTACTTCTCGGTCGCCGACGGCGGCCTGGGTGTTCCCGAGGCGATCGCCGGTGGCATCCTCGGTGCCTACGGCGGATCGGTGTACCTGTCGACGATCCTCGGCGCCTGGCTTGCCGACCGGATGTTCGGCTCGGAGCGGGTGCTGTTCGTCAGCGCGATCGTGATCGTCGCCGGCCACCTGTCGCTGGCTCTGCTGCCGGGTCTGATCGGCGTCGGCGTCGGCCTGGTGCTGATCGCGCTCGGCTCGGGCGGGCTGAAGGCCAACGCCACCTCGGTGGTCGGCACCCTCTACTCCCCCGAGGACACCCGCCGGGATGCCGGGTTCTCGCTGTTCTACCTGGGCATCAATCTGGGCGCGTTCCTGGGTCCGATCCTGACGGGCCTGCTGCAGTCGACCGCCGGCTTCCACTGGGGCTTCGGCCTCGCCGCGGTGGGCATGACCCTGGGTCTGATCCAGTACTCCTTCGGGCGCAAGGAACTGCCTGCGAGCGCCCACGTCGTGCACAACCCCCTGCCGCGCAACCGCTACCCGCTGGTGGGCATCATCGCGATCGCCTCGATCGCCGTGCTCGCCGTGCTGGTGCTGATCGGCGTGATCCGCGCCGACAACCTGTCGGACATCGTGATCCTCGGCGCGCTGGTCGCCACGGTGGCGTACTTCGCCGTGATCCTCTCGAGCCGTCACGTCACCTCGCAGGAGCGCTCGCGCGTGTGGGCCTTTCTGCCGCTGTTCATCACGAGCGTGGCGTTCTGGTCGCTGTATCTGCAGCAGTTCACCGTACTCACGGTGTACTCCGACAAGCGCCTCGACCGTGAGATCTTCGGCTGGGAGATGCCCATCCCGTGGGTGCAGTCGATCAACCCGGTCTTCATCATCCTGCTCTCGGGCGTCTTCGCGGCCCTCTGGTCGCGCCTGGGCACACGGCAGCCGTCGACTCCGGTCAAGTTCGCGCTCGGCACCGCCATCATGGGCGGGGCGTTCCTGCTGTTCCTGCCCTTCGCGAACGGTGGCCCCGGCTCGACGCCGCTGCTGGCGATCGTCGGCATCCTGTTCATCTTCACCGTCGCCGAGTTGCTGATCTCGCCCATCGGGCTGTCGGCGGCGACCAAGCTGGCGCCGGCCCGTTACCAGACGCAGATGGTGGCGCTGTTCTTCCTCTCGATCGCGCTGGGATCGGCCATCTCGGGCTGGCTGGTGCAGTTCTACGACCCAGCCAATGAGGCACCGTACTTCTCGATCCTCGGCGGCATCGCCATCGTGGTCGGGGCGGGGCTGCTGCTCGCGGCGAAGCCGGTGCTGACGCTCATGCGCGGAGTGCGCTGAGCACACACACTCGACGATGAAAGGGGCCCGGTGGTGCGTTCAGCACCGCCGGGCCCCTTCGTCAGAGGACGCGCCCTCTGATCAGTGCGCGTACTCCATGAGGTCGGTGCCGAGAATGCGGAAGGCCTCATGCGCCCGCAGGCGGTGGCTGATCGAGAGGTCATCGAAGCAGACCGTGAGCGCATAGGCGACACCGGCGCGCGGACCACCCAGCACACCGGCCTCAGCGCGCACGCCGCGGTCACGTCCGGTCTTGTTGATGAACAGCAGCCCGTGGGCGTCCTGATCATGGGCGAACGGGTCGAGCCCCGTCGCCGAAGCGACCAGGCTCAGGTCGTGGTTCAAGCTCAGCCATTCCGAGACCTGTGCACTGACCGCGGCGTTGACGACCTTGGAGTTCACCAGGGCGGCCATGAGCCCGGCGAACTCACGCGTCGTTCCGACCGCGACGTGCGGGGCGTCGTCGGGGCCGCGCTTGTCGCGGAATCTGTCGAGAACGGCGCTACGCGGCATGCCGAGGCTCACCATACGGGCACGCACCTGGTCATGACCGACGACGTCGAGTAGCGCGTTGGCCGCGTTCGGATCGCCGGCGGCCGCCGCGAGCACCGCGAGGTCGACCATCGGCAACGCCGGTGCACGCAGACTGCGCCACAGGCCGGAGCCCGCGACGAACTGCGCACGGACACGGTCGATGATCTGCAACGGCTCGATCCGGCCGGTCTCCAGACCTGCCGCCGTCTCGACCAGCACGGGCACGACGCCGAGCCCGGCGATGGGCAGCGCGACGTGGTCGTCTCCAGAGAGCACAACGTCGCCGGTGTCGAGGTCGGCGACGTGCACTGACACCTGGGCGCCGGACTGAGCGAGCTCCTGCAGTGCGCGCAGACTCGACCCGAACGAACGACGACCGACCGCGGCGCGACGGGGCGCGCGACGCCCACGGTGCCGCGCACGGCGCAACGACGCGCGGGCGCCTTCGACGGGCTCGGGAACAGAAGAGGAGTGCGGGGACACGCAGTTCCTAACGGGGGATGGGGGAGGTCACGGCCTGTGGAACCGCCGTCCCCCCGGCGGCGGTTCCAGCCGTAGTGCTCATCGTAGTCCGCTCCCCCGTGCCCCTCTACAGCACGTCACCAGATCGTGACGCGCTGCTGTTCGGGCAGGTAGAGGGCGTCGCCCTCGGAGACCTCGAACGCCGTGTAGAACGCGTCGACATTGCTGAGGATCTGGTTGCAACGGAACTCGTTCGGCGAGTGCGGGTCGATCGTCAGCAGGCGGATCGTCTCGGCGTCGCGGCTCTTCTGCTGCCACACCTGCGCCCAACTCAACAGCAACCGCTGTACGCCGCTGTACCCGTCGATCACAACGTCTTCCCCACCCTGCAACGACAGCTCGTAGGCCTTCAGTGCGATGCCGAGCCCACCCAGATCGCCGATGTTCTCACCGATCGTGAGGGCGCCGTTGACCTTGTGCTCGTCATCGAGGCCCAGCGGGGTGAGAGCGTCGTACTGGGCGATCAGAGCCTTGGTGCGCTCCTCGAACGCCGCGCGATCCGCGTCGGTCCACCAGTCCTGCAGACGCCCGTCGCCGTCGTAGCGGCTGCCCTGGTCGTCGAAGCCGTGCCCGATCTCGTGACCGATCACCGAACCGATCCCGCCGTAGTTCGCGGCCGCATCGCGGTTGGGATCGAAGAACGGGTACTGCAGGATCGCCGCCGGGAACACGATCTCGTTCATCAGCGGGTTGTAGTAGGCGTTGACCATCTGCGGCGGCATGAACCACTCGTCGCGATCGATCGGCTTGCCGACCTTCGAGATCTGGCGGTCGTGCTCGAACCGGGTCGCTCGGCGCGCGTTGCCGATCAGGTCGTCGGCAGCGATTTCGACGGCGTCATAGTCGCGCCACACGTCGGGGTGGCCGATCTTCGGTCGGAAGGTCGCGAGCTTGGCGAGCGCCTTCTCACGCGTCTCAGGGCTCATCCACTCGAGCGTCTCGATGCTCTGGCGGTAGGCCTCGATGAGGTTGGCGACCAGCTCGTCCATCGCGGCCTTCGACTCGGCCGGGAAGTGCCGCTCGACGTAGATCCGCCCGACGGCATCGCCGAGAGCGCCCTCGACGAGTGACACGCCCCGCTTCCAGCGCTCACGGATGCTCGGGGTGCCGGTCAGCTCGGTGCCGTAGAACGAGAAGTTCTCGTCGACGAACTCGTCGGTCAGGTACGCGGCGACGCCGTGCACGACCTTCGCGCGCAGCCAGGCCTTCCAGTCCTCGAGTCGCGCGTCGGTGAGCAGCGCGCCGAGCCCCTCGAAGAAGCTGGGCTGGAAGACGACGAGCTCATCGAACGCCGCCGGGTTCACCTCGGCGACCGCGTCGCGCCACGGCGAGAGATCGACGCCGACGAGCTGTTCGAACTCGCCCCACGTCTTGAGGTTGTAGGTCTTCACGGCGTCGCGCGATGCGACGTTGTCCCAGTGGTGACCGGCGATCTCGTGCTCGAGCGCGAACGCCCGGTCTGCGGTACCCGCAGCATCGGCGACGGATGCCAGATTCAGCAGCCGCTCGAGGTGCGCCCGGTAGGCGGCCCGGGTTCCCTCGAAGTTCTCCAGGCGGTAGTAGCTCTCATCGGGCAACGACAGACCGGCCTGAACGGCAAACGGCACGTACCGCTCGGGGTTGCCGGGGTCGGGCTCGACGAAAACGCCGATCAGCGCGGCGACGCCGTCGCGATCGAAAGCCCCGACCGTGGCGAGGAATGCGGGAATGCTGTCGATCGCGTCGACCTTGGCCAGCTGCTCGGCAAGCGGTGCCGTACCGAGGGCCGCGATGCGCTCGGTGTCCATGAAGCTGGTGAACAGGTCGCCGACCTTGCGGGCAAGCGTGCCGGGCTCGGCCGACTGCGATTCCTCGACGATCGCGTGCACATCTTTCTCGGCCTGCTCGGCCAGCATGTGGAACGATCCCCAGCGTGCCTTGTCGGCGGGGATCTCGGCGGCCTCCAGCCACGTGCCGTTCACGTGACGGTAGAGGTCGTCCTGCGGACGGATGTCGTGGTTGAACTCGGAGACGGCGAGGCCGGAGGGCAGAACGTCTGTCATGGCATCCACCCTATGCGCCGGGGGCGACACGAGCGGCAGGTCCATTTCGGCTCGTCACCGGCGTCGGAAGAGTCGGCGTCGTCGTCGAGGCTCGTTCGCAGCATCCGCCCTCGCCGCCTGCGTCTCGGCGACCCGTGCGGCCTCACGACGCTCCCGCCAGGCCGAGATCTCGGCGTCGACGTCGCGCGTGCGCGTGACGACCGGCGGGCCGCCGTTGAGTTGCCGGCGCGCATCGATGACACGGCGGTTGAAGTCCTCGACAACGTCACGCACGTCCTGCTCGTTGGTGAGCCGATCGAGATCGTCGGCGAGCCCGCGGTCCTCCACGCGCAGCATCAGCGCGGGCGGCCCCAGACCCGACAGGTTCTCGGTCTCGATCTTGCGACGGATCCACCAGTCGGGATCATGATGCGTGCCCAGCCCCTCCAGCGGCTTGCCCGCACCGGGCAGGTCATCGAACTGCCCCTGTCGGATCGCGATCTGGATCGCCGTCTCGACGAACTCCGCCTTGTTCTGAGCGTTCAGCGTCATGGGCGGCGGCGTGTCGGCATCCGCCTCCGGCGCCTCACCGGCCGCCTGGTGGGCGCGGTACCGAGCCGCCTCTCCCATCGCGTCCGACATGGCCATCACCTCCGGTGCCACCAGGGTACGTCGTCAAGCGGCGAGCAGGCGCGGGTGGCATCAGAAGATGTCTGCACCACACCATAGGGTCGAATGGTGGCATCCACTCCCCCACCCGCGACGCTGAACCGCGAGATTCTGCGCCTCGCCGTGCCCGCGCTCGGCGCACTCGTCGCCGAGCCGCTGTTTCTCATCATCGACGCCGCGATGGTCGGGCACCTCGGCATCGTGCCGCTGGCGGGGCTCGGCATCGCCAGCGCCGTGCTGCAGACCATCGTCGGGCTGATGGTCTTCCTCGCCTACTCGACCACTCCCGCCGTCGCACGGCGATTCGGCGCCGGCAAGCCCGGAGACGCCGTGTCTGTCGGCATAGACGGCATGTGGCTCGCCCTGGCGCTCGGTGCGCTGCTCGCCATCGTCGGATCGCTGCTGACGCCGGGGGCGGTCGACCTGTTCGGCGCCACCGATGCGGTCGCCGCCGAAGCGCGCGCCTACCTCGGCATCTCGATGTGGGGCCTGCCCGCGATGCTCATCGTGTTCGCCGCGACCGGTCTGCTGCGCGGCATGCAAGACACCATGACCCCGCTGTGGATCGCCGGGCTCGGCTTCGCGGCCAACGCCGGCCTGAACTGGGTGTTCATCTACGGGCTCGGCTGGGGCATCGCCGGCTCGGCCTTCGGCACGGTCGTCGCGCAATGGGGCATGGTCGCCGCGTACGTCCTCGTCATCCGGCGCCTGGCCGTGCGGCACGGCGCATCTGTCCGGGCCCAACGCGGTGGCCTCGGCGTGACGGCCCGCTCCAGCGGCTGGCTGTTCCTGCGCACGGTCAGCCTGCGGGTGGCACTGTTGGTGACCGTCGGGGTCGCCACCGGCATCGGCACGCAGGAGCTCGCGGGGTGGCAGATCGCGTTCACCATCTTCTCGACCGCGGCCTTCGCGCTCGACGCGCTGGCGATCGCCGCGCAGGCGCTCGTCGGCAAGGGTCTCGGCGCCGGCGACCTCGACCAGGTGCACCGCGTACTGCGCCGCACCGTTGCGTGGGGCGCGTGGTTCGGAGTGCTCGTGGGCGTCATCATCGCCGCATCGTCGCCGGTGATCGGTCTGCTGTTCACGGGGGATGCAGAGGTGGCCGCACTCATACAGCCCGCCCTCATCGTGCTCGCCATCGCCCAGCCGATCGCCGGCGTCGTGTTCGTACTCGACGGGGTACTCATGGGGGCGAACGACGCCCGCTACCTGGCGATCGTCGGCGTGCTCAACCTCGTGCCCTTCCTGCCGGCGCTCTGGATCATCGCCGCCACCGGCGTCGACGGTGCCGCAGGGCTGGTCTGGCTCGCGGTCGCTTTCTTCGGCGTCTACCTGCTGGCCAGACTCGGCACCCTCAGCTGGCGCGTACGCACCGACGCCTGGACGAAAGTGGATGCCTGAATCGGGTCAGCCCCGCTGACCGGCTGCGGCCGGCGCCGAGACTCGGTCGAAACGCCGACTGAGTTATCCACCTGTGGATAACTAGGTGGATAACTTGTGCGAAACGCGCTGCCTGCCTGTGCACAGACCGGTGGAGAGCGGTGGAGAAGTGCGAAGTTCGAACGGAGCATCGAACAATCCACCCCACCGGCATGCCACGTGGGTACGCACCAGAGTGCCCGGCGCCGCAATCACTCACGCGCACCGTCGCCGACACCCCCACCTTGCGCCGAGACCCCTAGCTGTGGGCGTCCGCAGGTAGGGGTCTCGGCGAGAAGTAGGGGTGTCGGCGGGCGGGGAGCGGGAGGCAGCGCCGGGAGCGGGAGCGGGGCGGGAGTCAGGCGACCTCGCCCGCGGCGACCGTCTCGGCCAGCATGTGCACGCGCGGCAGGTGGTGTGCGCCGTAGAAGTCGGCGCTGACCAGGCGGGCCCGGTCGGTGGCATCCGCTGTCTCGTGCGCGAGCACGGCGACGACCGCGAGCGCGTGCATCCATCCGCCGGCGAGGGTGCCCAGCAGCATCAGATACGGCACGCTGACGCCGTAGGAGTCTCGCGTCATGCCGAAGCCGAGCAGCGAGCCCGTAGCAGCACGCGCCGCGGCGATCGCGCGGTCGAGGCGGTCGGCCGTGCGCGTCGCGACCGGGTCGCCCAGACCACGCAGTGTCTCGACGGTCGCGGCCATCTCGGCGAACAGCGCTTCGGCGGTCGCTCCACCGTTGCGGATCAGCTTGCGACCGATCAGGTCGTTCGACTGGATCGCCGTCGTGCCCTCGTAGATGGGCATGATGCGGGCATCCCGGTAGTGCTGGGCGACGCCGGTCTCTTCGATGAAGCCCATGCCGCCGTGCACCTGGATTGCGTCGCTGGTGATCGCCACGGCATCCTCAGTGGCCCAGCCCTTCAGGATCGGCACGAGGAACTCGGCGAGAGCGCCGGTGCCATCGGTCTCGGCACGGTCGAACAGGTCACCGAGGTACACGCCCAGGGCGCGCATCGCGAAGATGCGGCTCTGCATCGACAGCAGCAGGCGCCGCACGTCGGGGTGCTCGGCGATCTTCGTGCCCGCCGGTCGGTCCATCACGGCGCCCTGCAGGCGGTCCTCGGCGTAGGCGACGGCCTGCTGGTAGGCGCGGTCCGAGATGCCGGTGGCCTGGAAGCCCATGCCGGCGCGAGCGGAGTTCATCATCACGAACATGCCGGCCAGTCCCCCGCCGACCTCACCCACGAGGTACCCGGTGGCGTCCTCGTACGCGAGCACGCAGGTGGGGCTGCCGTGGATGCCGAGCTTGTGCTCGAGCGCGACTGTCGTGACGGTGTTGCGGGCGCCCGGCGTGCCATCGGCCTCGGGCAGGAACTTCGGCACGACGAACAGCGACAGACCCTTGGCGCCCGCGGGGGCGTCCGGGGTGCGGGCGAGCACGAGGTGCACGATGTTCTCGGCGACGTCGTGGTCGCCCCAGGTGATGAAGATCTTCTGCCCGCTGATGCCCCACGAGCCGTCGGCGCGCGGCGTCGCCATGGTGCGGATCGCGCCCAGGTCGGTACCGGCGTCGGGTTCGGTGAGGTTCATCGTGCCGGTCCACTCACCCGAGACGAGCTTGGTGAGGTACGTGGCGCGGATCTCATCGGATGCCACGGCGTCAAGCGCATGGATCTGACCCGCTGTCAGCAGCCAGCACAGTGCGAAGGCGGCGTTGGAGCCGTTCCACAGTTCGCCGAGCCCTGCGCGGATCGATCCGGGCAGCCCGTCGCCGCCGGCAGACTCGGGCGCTTCGGCGGTGATCCACCCGGCGTCGACGAACGCGCGGTACGCCTCGGCGAATCCGGCCGGGAGGGTCACCTGGCCATCTTCGAGGCGCGCGCCTTCGCGGTCTCCGACGGTCTCGAGGGGCGCGAGCACGGATGCGGCGAACTCACCGGCGCCCGCGATGATCTCGGCGGCGTCATCGGCGCTGAAGGCGCCGTCGGTCGCGCGTGCGGGCAGGTCGAGCCCGAAGGCCTCTCCGAAGAGGAAGGCGTAGTCGTCGACCGGCGGGGTGTAGTCGGATGCCATCGTGCACTCCAATCACTGAGACTGAGAGTCAGTGTACGCGAGACTGCGTCTCAGCGGCTAGTGACGCCCTACACATTCCGCCGATTGCGACCGTTTTCCCCAGACGGTGAGCCTTCGGGACTCCGAGGTCGGCGACCCCTGGCATCCTCGATCGAAACGGGTGATGATGGAGAGGTGCTGACGATGACGGAACCCCAGGTCTGGACGCTGATCGGCGTGTTCGCCGCCGGGCTGTTCGGCATGCTGACGCTCATGTCGACGATGTTCGTGCGCGTCGTACGCACCGAGATCGGCTCGGTCCGCACCGAGATCGGCTCTGTACGCACCGAGATACGATCCGGGTTTGACGGGGTGCATCAGCGCATCGACCGACTCGACAACGACGTCAACGCCCTGATGAAGCACACCTTCGGCATCCAGCGCGACTGACCGCGTCTCATGCAGTTCAGGCGTACCGCCGGCACCATTCGTACATCACGACCGCACCGGCCGCGCTGGCGTTGATCGAGCGCGTCGATCCGTACTGCGTGATCTCGATGTGCGCGGATGCTGCCGCGAGCGCCTCATCCGAGAGCCCCGGCCCCTCCTGCCCGAACAGCAGCACGCACCGCTCGGGCAGTTCAGCTTTGTCGACCGGAACGGCCTCGCCGACATTGTCGACGGCGAGGATCGGGATGCCTTCGGCGGCCGCCCAGTCGGCGAATGACGCCACATCCGGATGGTGGACGACATGCTGGTATCGGTCGGTGACCATCGCGCCGCGCTTGTTCCAGCGGCGACGGCCGATGATGTGCACGGTGTCGGCGAGGAACGCGTTAGCGCTGCGCACGATCGAGCCGATGTTCATATCGTGCTGCCAGTTCTCGATCGCGACGTGGAACGCGTGGCGCTTGGTGTCGAGGTCGGCGACGATCGCCTCCATGCGCCAGTAGCGGTAACGGTCGATCACATTGCGGGTGTCGCCGTTCTCGAGCAGCTCCGGGTCGAAGTGCTCTTCGGTGGGCCAGGCCTCGCGCCCGCCGGGATAGGGGCCGACCCCGTGTGTGGTGTGCTCGGGGGTCTGCTCGTCCATCCCGTCAGCGTATCCGGCGCACGCGCATCACCGAACGGCGCGGGCTTTTAGGTGCACCGAAAACCGGCTAATCTTTCGGTGTGCCTAAAACCAGTTCCCTCCTCCGCGCGGGCGCCACAGGTGCCGCCCTGGTACTCGCCGTGACACTGTCCGCGTGCGCCCCCGACTCCGGCGCCCCCGCAGGGCAAGAGCCTGCCGATGAGCGACCGACCGTGCTGACGACGTTCACCGTGCTCGCCGATATCGCACAGAACGTCGCCGGTGACCATCTCGCGGTCGAATCGATCACCAAGATCGGGGCCGAGATCCACGGCTACGAACCCACTCCGCGTGACGTCGCGAAGGCATCTGACGTCGGCCTCATCATCGACAACGGGTTGGGCCTGGAGGCCTGGTTCGCGCAGTTCGTCGACAACGTCGACGTGCCGCACGTGGTCGTCTCGGACGGTATCGAGCCGATCGACATCGCCGCCGACGCGTACGCCGGCAAGCCCAATCCGCACGCCTGGATGAGCCCACTCAACGTGCAGATCTATGTCGACAACATGGTCGAGGCCTTCAGCGACCTCTCACCCGAGCATGCGGCCGACTTCACCGCGAACGGCGAGGCCTACAAGAGCGAGCTGCAGCAGGTGCACGATCAGCTGGTCACCGAGCTGCAGACCATTCCCGAGCAGCAGCGGGCGCTGGTCACGTGCGAGGGCGCTTTCTCGTACCTCGCGCGCGACGCCGGCCTCACCGAGATCTACATCTGGCCCGTCAACGCCGAACAGCAGGCGACGCCGCAGCAGATCACCGCGGCGATCGAGGCAGTGCGACGCGATGACGTTCCCGCCGTGTTCTGCGAGTCGACCGTGTCTGACAAGCCGATGCAGCAGGTGGTCGAGGCGACGGATGCCACGTTCGGGGGCGTCCTCTACGTCGATTCGCTCTCCGAACCCGATGGGCCGGTGCCGACCTACCTCGACCTGCTGCGGCACGATGTCGACACGATCACCACGGCACTGCGCGGTGACACGCCATGAGCGCCGTTCCCGCCGAAGAAACCGCGATCGCGGTGCACGGTGTGTCGGTGCGCTACGGCGACGTGCGCGCCCTCGACGACGTCTCTCTGACGATCCCGGCCGGACGCGTGACGGGCCTGGTGGGCATGAACGGGGCTGGCAAGTCCACGCTGTTCAAGACGCTCACGGGGAGCATCCGCCCCTCGCACGGAACGGTGCGCGTCGGCGGACGCACCCCCGCCGAGGCGCGGCGGCGGCGCCTGATCGGATACATCCCGCAGAGCGAGGAGGTCGATTGGGCCTTTCCGGTGTCGGTGCGCGATGTCGTCATGATGGGGCGCTACGGCGGGCTCGGACTCACGCGTCGGCCGAGGCGCGTCGACCACGTGGCGGTCGACGAGGCGGTCGACCGCGTCGAGCTGGCGGATCTCGCCGACCGCCAGATCGGTCGACTCTCGGGTGGGCAGCGCAAGCGCGCGTTCGTGGCGCGCGGACTTGCGCAGGGCGCCGACATCCTGCTGCTCGACGAACCGTTCGCCGGCGTCGACAAGCGCTCCGAGGCCATGATCGTGCGCCTGCTGCGCGATGTCGCAGCCGAAGGGCGCACGGTACTGGTGTCGACGCACGATCTGCATGCTCTACCTGCGCTGGCCGACGAGGCGGTCCTGCTGCGCCACCGAGTGATCTTCCACGGCGACGTGCGCACGGCTCTCGCGCCGCAGAACCTCGCGAGCGCCTTCGGCCTCGACGTGTTGGAAAGGGACGACTCATGACCCCGATCGACCTGCTGCTGGAGCCCTTGCAGTACGAGTTCATGGTGCGCGCCCTGGCCACCACGGTGATCGCCGCCATCGTGTGCGCGATCCTGTCGTGCTGGCTGGTACTGATCGGCTGGTCGCTGATGGGCGATGCGGTCTCGCACGCCGTCCTGCCCGGTGTCGTGCTCGCCTACATCGTGGGGGCGCCGTTCGCCCTCGGGGCGCTGGTGTTCGGATTCCTCGCCGTCGGCCTGATCGGACTGCTGCGCGGCACCAGTCGCGTCAAGGAGGACGCCGCGATCGGCATCGTCTTCACCACCCTGTTCGCCCTCGGGTTGGTGCTGATCTCGGTCACACCGAGTCAGACCGACTTGAACCACATCATCTTCGGCAACATTCTCGGCGTCTCGGCGGATGACCTCGTGCAGGTGGGCGCGCTCGCGGCGATCGCGTTCGTCGTGCTTATGCTCAAGCGCCGCGATCTGACCCTGTTCGCTTTCGACCCCGCGCACGCGTTCGCGATCGGGCTGTCACCCCGCCTGCTCGGGGCCCTGCTGCTGGGCATGCTCGCCCTCACCGCGGTCGTCGCCCTGCAGGTGGTCGGTGTGATCCTGGTCGTGGCGATGCTGATCATCCCCGGCGCCACCGCTCATCTGCTGACCGACCGGTTCGGCACGATGCTGCTGATCGCCCCGATCCTGTCAGCCTCAGCCTCGGTCATCGGCATCTACCTCAGCTACTGGCTGGACGCCTCGCCCGGCGGCCTGGTCGTGCTGGTTCAGGGGGCGGTGTTCGCGCTCGTCTATCTGTTCAGCCCGAGGCAGGGAGTGATCGGCCGGTATGTCCAACGTCGGAGGGTGGCGACCTTCGCGGAGTGACTCGTTCCGCGGGGATCAAACTATTCAGCGCTCGCTGTACAATAAGTCATATGCGTGTACTTGCCTCGCGACTGGATGTCATGAACCGGCTCGGCCGCGCCATGGCGGATCCGACCCGCTCCCGAATCCTGCTGACCCTGCTGGACGGGCCGAACTATCCGGCGGTGCTGTCACGCAACCTCGAGCTGACGCCCTCGAATGTCTCGAACCACCTGGCCTGCCTGCGCGACTGCGGAATCGTCGTGACCGAGAAGGAAGGGCGGCAGAATCGCTACGCGATAGCGGACCCGCATCTCGTGGCAGCGCTCGCCGCGCTCGTTGACGTGACGCTGTCGGTCGACGAGAGCGCACCGTGTATCGACCCCGAATGCCCAGTCCCCGGCTGCTGCTCGACGGGGGAGCTCCGATGACTGCGGCCACCCTGGCGCCAGAGCGCAGAGACCTCCTCCGCCGCCGCATCAGGATCATCGTCGCGATCACCATCACCTGGAACGTCATCGAAGCGATCGTGGCGCTGACCGCAGGCGGCATTGCATCATCGGCGGCGCTCGTCGGATTCGGACTCGACTCAATCGTCGAGGTGCTTTCTGCCGCGGCAGTTGCATGGCAGTTCGCAGCCCCCGCCCCGGAGAGGCGAGAGAAGATCGCACTTCGCGTGATCGCGGTGTCGTTCTTCGCCCTCGCCGTGTATGTGACGATCGATGCCGCACTGTCGTTGCTCGGTCTGCGCGAACCCGAGCATTCGCCAGTCGGTATCGCAATCGCGGCTCTAAGCCTGGCGGTGATGCCTTTCCTGAGCTGGTTTGAACGGCGCACGGGGCGCGAGCTGGGTTCGGCTTCCGCCGTCGCCGACTCGAAACAGACACTGATCTGCACGTATCTGTCGGCGGCGTTGCTCGTCGGCCTGCTGCTGAACAGCCTGCTGGGTTGGGCGTGGGCGGACTCCGTGGCGGCATTGGTGATCGCCGTGTTCGCAGTCCGCGAGGGCGTCGAGGCGTGGAAGGGCGATGTGTGCTGCGCTACCCCCGTCGCAGCCCTCACGGGCGAACAGCAGACCGACACGTGCGAGGACAGCTGCTGTCGGACGAATGCCACTGCCTGACGCTTCGCCCGTGCAGCGGTTGAGTAGGCTCGACGTATGCCCTCAGCACGATCCAACAAGCCGTCGCGCGACGATTCCGAGGCCCGCCGGGCGATGCGTCTGAGCACCTGGTTCGCGCTGGGCGCCGGGGCACTCGGTGTCGTGCTGATCGCCTGGCCTCACCTGCTGCCGGCCGGTGGCCCCTGGGTGCAGTTGGCTCTCGGCGCGATGACACTGTTCCTCGCGTTCCGCGCCCGCGCAATCGGCACCCGCGGCGTCGAGGACTACGACGGCCGCCTGTCACTGCTGGCCGCGATGGCCGGCTTCGCCATTCTGTTCTTCGCCGGCGGCGAGGCGTTCCGCCTGTTGGCGGCACTGGGCGGCTGAGCCATGGCATCCCCCGCGTACGACGACTACCTGAAGACCGTCTACTCGCACACCGAGTGGCAGGATGCGCCGATCACGCCCTCGCAACTGGCGGCGAAACTGGGCATCGCCCCGTCGAGCGTGACCGAGATGGTCAAGAAGCTGGCCGCGGCCGACCTCGTCTCGCACGTTCCGTACGGCGCGGTACGACTGACGGATGCCGGACGCGCCCGCGCCCTGCAGATGCTGCGCCGCCATCGGCTGATCGAGACGTGGCTCGTGCGCGAGTTCGACTACGCCTGGCATGAGGTGCACGACGAAGCCGAGGTGCTTGAGCACACGATCAGTGATCGGATGCTGGATGCCATCGATCAGCGCCTCGGTCGCCCGCGGTTCGATCCGCACGGCGATGCGATCCCGGATGCTGAAGGGAACGTCGACCGCGAACCCTTCGTGCTGCTCGCCGACGCACCCGCCGGGCACCGCGGTCGGGTGTTGCGGGTCAGCGACCGCGACCCCGATCTGTTGCAGCGGCTCGAGGGGATCGGCGTCGCCGTCGGCGCAGTGGCCAGCGTTGATGCCGATGGGATCGTGCTCGACGGCATCCGCCATGCCCTGCCCGAGGGCGCGGCAGAGGCGATCTGGCTGAGCGCATAGGCACGGAACGTAGGCTGACCCACATGACTCAGGACGACCTGCTGTTCCTGGTGCTGATCAGCATCGGGCTGACCACGCTCGCGCTGTTCTCGTTCCGTCTGCTGCGCCGCGACAAGCGCGACAACCGCGGCGAGTGGTACGAGGGCCCCTGGGATGACGACGACCGTCACCGCGGGCCCCGCAGCTGACAGCATCCGATCGCGAGGCGGCACGCGCCACCGCGGCGCGGGCTACTGCGGGTCGAGCCCCAGGTCGTCCAGGTCGTAGGCGGCCAGCCACTGCAGACCCTCGGCCTCGATGGCGGCCTGCGCGCCGGTCTTGCGATCGACGATCACGGCGACCGCGACGACCTCGGCACCCTCGCGGCGCAGAACCTCAACGGCCTTCAGCGCCGACTGACCCGTGGTGGAGGTGTCTTCGAGCACCACGACGCGCTTACCGGCAACATCGGCGCCCTCGATCTGACGACCGCGGCCGTGGTCCTTGGGCTCCTTGCGCACGACGAACGCGTCGAGCGGACGTTCGGTGGCCACCGAGGCGTGCATCACCGAGTTCGCGATCGGATCGGCACCGAGCGTGAGCCCGCCGACCGCCTCGACGTCGAGGTCGGCGATGAGGTCGAGCATGATTCGACCGATGGCGGGAGCGGCCCGGTGGTCGAGGGTGAGCTTGCGCATGTCGACGTAGTACGTCGCCTTCTTGCCACTGGAGAGCGTGAAGTCACCGTGGAAAACGGCCTCGGCCGTGATCAGATCGAGCAGGGCCTGGCGGTCGGATGCGAGTTCGGTCACGGCATCCAGTCTATTCGGCGTGCGCCCGATCCCGGATGCCGGATGCTGTCCTACGGTGGAAGAAGGAGGCCACACATGTTCTCGTACGACCCCTACGCCGCCCTCGCCGAGCTGCGCCCCGTCGCGCCGCTCGAGCTGCACAGTCCGGACTTCGCGCCCGGCGGGGCGCTGCCCGGTTTCGCCTGGTCATCGGAGCGCGCCGGCGAAGACCGGCATCCGACGTTGGAGTGGTCGCAGCCGCCGGCCGGCACCCTCAGCTTCGCCATCTCGTGCTTCGACCCGGACGCCCCGACCGGTTCGGGCTTCTGGCACTGGGCGGCATACAACCTGCCCGCCGATCTGCGCTCGCTCGAGAGCGGCGACGGCACGGCGCAGAGTCTGCCCGCCGGCGCCGTCGTGCTGCCTAACGAAGCGCGCCTGGAGCGCTACATCGGCGCCGCTCCACCGGTCGGCACCGGTGTGCACCGCTACTTCTTCGTGGTGGATGCCCTCGATGTCGAGCACCTCGACCTCGAGGCGGGTTCGACACCGGGCGTGCTCGGCTTCAACCGTCACTTCCACACGCTGGCCCGCGGCATCCTGATCGGCACGGGCGACCCCGCCGAGCGCTGAACATGCGCCTCCGCTGAACGGCGCAGTCTATCGGCGCTCGAGCGGACGCGACAAGCCGTAGCGCATCCACCGTCTCTCCCTATACCGTTCGGGGCGAACGTGACGAACCCGACCGGGGCTCGCCACAGCAGCCTCACAAGGGAGTGAAATGCGCAGTTCGAACGGACGAAGTAATCGGATCTGGGCGGTGGCCGCGGCGACGACCGCCCTTCTGATGGCCGGTGGCGTCGCCCCGGCCGTCGCAGAGGATGGCGACGACGACACGGGACGCTTCAGCGCGACGCCGTTGACACCGGACAACAGCTTCAGCAACAACGCCAAGTCCGCCTCTGGTCGCCTGGCCACCAACGACGACGAGCTTCTCAAGCGCTCGGATGCCGACCAGGTCGCCGTCATGGTGAAGGTCGACGTCGACCCCGTCGCCTCGTACACCGGCTCGATCGACGGCTACGCCGCGACGAGCCCCGAGGTCACCGGTGTTCCGATCGCCGAGGGCAGCGCCGCCATCGACGCCTACACCGAGTACGTCACCAAGGCCATCGCCGATGCGAAGAAAGAAGTCACGGGGCTGATCGGCTCGGCAACGCTGATCTCGGACTATGTGACGGTGTACGGCGGCTTCTCGGCCATGATCCCCGCCAAGAGCGCCAAGGACGTGCTGACGCTGGGGTCGATCGCCGCGGTGCAGTCCAATGAACTGCGTCAGACGACTGGCTCGGTCGATGCATCATCGCTCACGACGGGGACGATCTCGGTTCCGTTGACGGTCACCTCGGACTTGGCGGATGCTGCCGAACTGCCCGAGACAACCCCGGCTGCCGACAACGACGCGACGACGTTCATCGGCGCCGACGCCGTATGGCCGAGCCTGGGTGGTCGCGATCGCGCCGGCGAGGGCGTGATCGTCGGCGTGATCGACACGGGCATCTGGCCCGAGCATCCGATGCTGATCGACAACGGCCTGGGTGCGCCGGACGGCGGGCCCTGGGCGTGCGAGTTCGGCGACGGCACGGTCGGCGACGAGTTCGACTGCAACAACAAGCTCATCGGCGCCTACGCCATGCTCGACGTCTACCAGTCCACCTCGGGCGCGGCCGGCGCCGACGCGTACTGCGACGGCACGCTGTGCTCGGCGCGTGACGCTGAGGGCCATGGCACGCACACGGCGACCACCGCGGTGGGTGCCAACGTCGAGTCGGCCGAGATCCTGGGCATCGAACGCGGACCGTTCAGTGGCGTCGCCCCCGGCGCCTCGGTCATCGCGTACCGCGCGCTCGGTCCGGCCGGTGGCTACGAGGGCGACCTGGTCGCCTCGATCGGTCAGGCCGTGCTCGACGGTGTCGACGTGATCAACTACTCGATCAGCGGCAGCGCCGACCCGTACGACTCGACGGAGCTGGCGTTCCTCGACGCGTTCGCGGCGGGTATTGCCGTCAACTCCTCGGCCGGCAACTCGGGACCGGGAGCGGCGACGGCCAACCACGCCAGCCCGTGGACGACCACGGTCGGCGCCTCGACCTCCGACCGCGCGTTCGGTTCGGCTCTGGTGCTGGCCTCGACCGACGGCGAGACCCTCGTCAAGGAGGGCACGACGATCACGCAGGGTGTGAGCGATGTACCGGTCGTGCTGGCCGCCGATGTCGCGGGCTACAACGATGAGCTGTGCACCGAACCGATGCCGGCCGACTCGGTCACCGACCAGGTCGTGCTGTGCATGCGCGGCGAGGTCGGTCGCATCGCGAAGGGCTACAACGTGCTGCAGGGCGGTGCGGCGGGAATGATCCTGGCGAACCCCGAGCCGATGGATCTGCAGACCGACAACCACTTCTTGCCGGCGATCCAGTTGGAGGGCCCCAACGACGACATCGTGTCGTTCATCAGCGAGCACGCCGGCGTCACCGCCACGTGGGCGCAGGGGACCGCGAACGTCGCCCCGGGTGACGTGATGGCCGGCTTCAGCTCGCGCGGACCGATCGGCCCGTTCCTCAAGCCCGACATCACCGCACCGGGCGTGCAGGTGATCGCCGGGCACACGCCGACGCCGATCGGCATCGACGGTGGGCCCACGGGCGAGCTGTACCAGGCGATCGCCGGCACCTCGATGTCGGCACCGCACGCGGCGGGCGTCTCGGCGCTGCTCGTGGCCGCGCACCCCGATTGGACGCCAGGGCAGATCAAGTCGGCGCTGATGACGTCGTCGGTGCAGGACGTGGTCAACGTGGACGGTTCGGATGCCGGTGTGTTCGACCGCGGCGCCGGCTCGATCCGCGCGGACCGCGCCATCGCGCCGCTGGCGACGATCAGCGAGTCGGCCGAGGCCTTCGCGGCGAGCGCCGCGGATGCCAAGACCCGCATCGATCTGAACCTGCCGAGCATCAACGCCGATCCGCTGCCGGGCGCGGTGACGACGACCCGTACGGTGACGAACGTGAGCGGGCAGACGCAGGTCTTCCGCACCGCGGCCAGCACCGATGGTGAGTTCGACATCACGGTCTCACCGAAGACGCTGACGATCCCGAGCGGGCAGTCGCGCGAGATCACGGTCACGATCAACACGATCGGCGCCTCGGACGGGTGGCATGAGGGTCAGGTGACTCTCACGCCGCGCAAGGGCGATGCGCTGGTGATCCCGGTTGCCGCGAATGCCGTCGATGCCGGTATCAACCTGACGCAGAGTTGCACGCCGACGACGCTCAGCCCGCGCGAGGTGGCCGATTGCACGGTGACCGCGTCGAACTTCCTGCCGGTCGAGGTCGATGCCACGATCGAGGTGGCCGCGGACGGCAAGCTGAAGGTCGAGTCGGTTGAGGACCCGCTGCGCAAGAAGGGCAACACGGCCAGCTGGAGCGGTACGCTCGGCGCCGCCGTGGCGCCGCAGATCACCGGGTTCACTGCTGATCTCGGTCCGGGCGACGGCTACCTGCCGCTGTCGCTCTTCGGCATCAGCCCGGTCGGTATCGGCGACGAGGACATCGTGAACTTCAACGTTCCCCCGTTCCTCTTCGGCGGCGAGACCTATAGCCGCATCGGTGTGGTGTCGAACGGGTACCTCGTGATCGGCGGCGGTACAGATGCCGATATCTGGTACCAGCCCCGGCCGATGCCCGACCCGGCTGCGCCGAACAACGTGCTCGCGCCGCTGTGGACGGATCTCGATCCGTCGCAGACATCCGGCAGCGGAGGCGTGCGCGTAGGCGTTCTCGGCGACGGCGACGGCAATAGCTGGATCGTCGTCGACTGGGCAGAGGTGCCGACCTACTCGGGCAATGCGACCAACACCATGCAGACGTGGCTCCAGACCGGAGCCACCGAGGGCGTGTGGTTCACCTATGGACAGGACGGCGCGGCCGATGACGCCACGGCGGCGGCCACCGCGGCCGAGAACCGCAACGGCACCAGTGCCGCAGTGCTCGACGGTCTGCCGTCGGCCGACGAGGGCTACGCCGTCGGCACGACGCCTCCGACCGCGGGTGGCACGGTGACGCTGGAGTACTCGGTGCGGGCTCAGGCGAAGGGCGAATGGGGAGCCGTGGCCACCCTCTCGTCCGACGCGCTGCGCACGACTCCGACGGCGCGCACGCCGATCGTCGTCGAGTAGACCGCTATCGCAAGACTCAGGGGGCGGATGCTGCAGCATCCGCCCCCTGAGGCGTCTGCGCACGAAGATAGGGCATTCGGTCGATCCGCCGGCCGCCCCTCAGAGCGGAGAGTCGTTCTCATCACCCACCGCGACAGCGGTGCGAACGAGGAGAACATCATGAACGAGAGCATCTACGTCGACTCGATGATCGACCAGCGCCGCACTGCCGATCTGAACCGTCGGCTGGAGTACCGGCGCATCGCACTCGAACGCGGCACAATGCCGCCCACCCGCAGGCACCTGTTCGCCCGGTTCGTCGAGCTGGTGGCTCACCGCCCACGCAACCCCCGGCACCGGGTACGGCACGCCTAGCCGACGCCGTCGTGGCGCTCTGGGCGCACAACTGGAATCGGCACTGCCCGCGGCCGCCGGGCGGAACTGGGTGTCGGCGGGCCCGAATAGGCTGGATGCATGCGTCTGGCCACCTGGAACATCAACTCGATCCGCACGCGCGTCTCGCGCGCCGTCGACTTCGCGGTGCGCGAAGACATCGACGTGCTCGCCTTCCAAGAGATCAAGTGCAAGCCCGAGCAGTTCCCCTACGAGCCGTTCGAGGCCGCCGGGTACCACGTCGAGGCGCACGGCCTGAACCAGTGGAACGGCGTGGCCATCGCCAGCCGCCTTCCGATCACCGATGTGCGCACCTCGTTCGCCGGCCAGCCCGGCTTCGCGAAGGGGCACGAGGGGCCGGACGCGCCGCTGGAGGCCCGCGCGCTCGGGGTCATGGTCGACGGTGTGCGCGTCTGGAGCCTGTACGTGCCGAACGGTCGAGCGCTGGGCGATGAGCACTACACGTACAAGCTGCACTGGCTCGAGGCGCTGCGTACCGCGACGGCCGCCGAGTTGGCCGCCAACCCCGACCTGCCGCTCGCGCTGGTGGGCGACTTCAACATCATTCCGTTCGACCACGACAACGGTGACCCGTCGATCGTCGAGGGCGTCTCGACCCACGTCTCGCCCGCAGAGCGCGAGGCGTTCTTCGCGCTTGAGAAGGCCGGTGTCACCGATGTGGTGCGGCCGTTGATCCCCGAGGGCTTCACGTACTGGGACTACCAGCGGCTGAAGTTCCCCCGCAATGAGGGCATCCGCATCGACTTCGTGCTCGGGTCGCGCACGTTCGCCGAGGCGGTGACCGGCGCGTCGATCCATCGCGATGAGCGCAAGGGCGAGCAGCCCAGCGACCACGTCCCGGTGGTGGTCGACATCGACCGGGGCGACGAGGACGACGACGACCTGCCGATGATCTTCGCCTGACGATGACGATGCCCCGGCTGATCGCCACCGATCTCGACGGCACCCTGCTCGATTCCGATTCATCGGTCAGCCCGCGCACACGCCGCGCGCTGGATGCGGCCCGAGACAGGGGCATCCACGTCGTGCCGGTGACGGCGCGCCAGCCGATCGGACTGCGCGCTCTCGCCGGCGACGCCGGCTTCGAGGAGTGGGCGCTGTGCGGCAACGGGGCGTTCGGCGTGCACCTGACGACGGGGCGGATGCTGTTCGCCGAGGAGCTGCCGTCCGAGACGATCCGCACGCTCGCCGATGCGCTGCGGGAGACGATCCCCGATCTGCTGTTCGCCAGTGTGCGCGAGGGCGGGGAGTCGTTCATCGCCCAGCACGGCTACGCCGAGGTCGCCGCGCTCTCGGATCACAAGCGTGACCCGCGCACGATGGGCGGAGTCGACCTCGACCAGGTGTTGGCCGCACCCAGCCTGAAGCTCGTGATCCGGCATCCCGAGCTCGCCCCGAGTGCGCTGTTCGAGGCACTCACGGCGCTCGGGATGACCGGCTTCGAGGCGACACTGTCGGGTGCGCCGTTCGTCGAGGTGATGGCGCAGGGAGTGACCAAGGCGACCGGCCTCGCCCGCTTGTGCGCGCACCTCGGCGTGCAGCAGCATGACGTGCTCGCGTTCGGCGATGCGTTGAACGATCTCGAAATGCTGCGGTGGGCGGGGCACGGCGTCGCCGTCGCCAACGCTGTCGACGTGGTGCGCGCGGCGGCCGACGAGGTCTCGGTCACCAATGACGAGCACGGCGTCGCGACAGTGATCGAGCGGATGCTGGCGATCTGACGCCCTGGGCGGCGTGAGACACTGTAAGTACACGTCGCTAACAAAAGGGGTTGAGCATGACCGGGTCGGCACAGCGACCGCTCGCCATCCGGGATGCGCGCTTCCCGACCGCCGGAACGGCGGACCTCGACCGCGGAACCGTGCTCATCGCCGACGGGCGCGTGGCCGACGTTCTTCCTGCCGGCGCCAACGACCTGCCGGAGGGCACGGCGGTGATCGACGCCGCCGGTCGTGTGCTGATGCCGGGCTTCATCGACGCGCACAGTCACGGCGAGGGCGCCCTCGGACGGGACGACCGCGAGCTCGCCCTGCTGCGTCAGGGCCTGACCGGTGTGGTGCTCGGCCAGGACGGTGTCTCGTTCGCACCGACGACGCCGCAGACCGCACCGCTGAACGAACGCTACTTCGCCGCCGTCAACGGTCCGCTGCCCGCAGAACACCCGCACGGCATGAGTGCGGGACGCATGCTGGCGCACTTCGCACGGGTGTCGCGCCTGACGAGCACCCTGCTCGTGCCCGCCGGCACGGTGCGCACGGCGATCAGCGGATTCTCGGCCACCCCGCTCACCGCCCGCCAGCTCGACGAGAGCGAAGAGATCACTCGCGCGGCGATCAGCGAGGGCGCGACCGGCATCTCTCTCGGCTTGGAGTATGTGCCCGGCGGATTCGCCGACCCTGCCGAGTTGCGGCGTTACGCCGAGATCGGTGCCGATACCGGACTGCCGCTCGTCGCGCACGTGCGCGGATACGAAGCCGATGCGCCCGCGGGGCTCGGCGAGCTGATCCCCCTGGCCCGTGACACCGGCGCCCCGGTGCATGTGGCGCACCTGCACGCTCCGGCCGACCTGGCGCTGCCGATCGTCGACGCGGCACTCGACGAGGGCATCGACCTGACGTTCGACGCCTACCCGTACCGTCGCGGCAACACGATCCTCGCCATGCTGGCGATCCCCGCCGCCCTGCAGCAGGAGGGCCCGCACCGCACGCTCGCGGTGCTGGCCGACGCGGCGACACGCGAGCGCCTGGAACGCGAGTGGTTCCCCGGCATCGCCGATCTGCTCGGCCGCGTCACCATCAGCGTCGCCGACCACCCCGACTGGGTCTGGGCCGAAGGGCTGCCCCTGCCCGTGATCGCCGAGCGGGTCGGCCGCCCGATCGGTGAGACGGTGTGCGATCTGATCGTCGCAACCGGTCTCGGTGCCGGCGCGATCGTGCAGCAGCCGGCCGCCAACCGACTCGAAGACGTTCGTGCGATCGCCAACCACCGCGCGCACCTGGGCAGCTCCGACGGCATCTTCCTCGGCGGGCATCCGCACCCCCGCGGCTGGGGCAGCTTCTCGCGGATGCTGCGCAGACACGTGATCGACTGGCAGGACTGGACCTGGTGGGAGGCCGCCGAGCACCTGTCCCTGCGCGCAGCGCGGCGGTTCGGTTTCGGCGACCGAGGCCTGGTGCGACCGCACTCGCGCGCGGACTTCTGCCTCGTCGACCCGGCCGCGGTCACCGACCGCGCGACCTACGACGAACCGACGCTGCTCGCCGAAGGCATCGCCGACGTCATCGTGGGCGGCACCCCTGTTCTCGCGGGTGCGGAACTGTGCACGATGGGTGCCAGCACCCTCACCGAAAGGCCCTCACGATGATCGAATCCGCACCGCTGCGCCTGACCAAGGGCCTGGGCCCGAGCCTCGACGATGCCGGCACGGCCGATCTGCACGGCACCTCGCTGTTCGCCGCCGACCGCGACTTTCCGCAGCTCACTCTGGACGAGTCGGCGATCGCGCACAACATCGCCCAGATGATGACGTACGTACGATCACGCGGTGTGGCGCTCGCCCCGCACGGCAAGACCGCGATGTCGCCCGCGTTGGCGTGGCGGCAGATGGATGCCGGCGCGTGGGGCATCACGGCGGCGACCCCCACGCAGCTGCGCGTGTACCGCGCGGCGGGGCTGCCGCGCCTGCTGCTGGCGAACCAGCTCGTCGAGCCCGGAGCCATCGCCTGGCTGCGTGGCGAACTCGCCGCCGATGCGGAGTTCACGTGCCCGGTGTACGCCGACTCCTTCGACGGCCTCGCGCTGCTCGCCGGCCCCGCCGATCAGCGTCCCCTCGACGTGCTGCTCGAGGTGGGGCACCCCGGCGGACGCACCGGCGTGCGCGGCGCGGACGCGCTGCGTGCCCTGACCGAGCAGGCCGCCCGCACCCCGGGCATCCGCGTCGTCGGTATCGCGACCTACGAGGGCACCCTCGCGGGTGACACCGAAACCGCCAAAGCCGACAACGTGCGCGATTTCGCGCGCGAGCTCGCCGCACTGACCCTCGCACTGCACGATGAGGGACTTCTGCCCGAAGACGGCATCGTGTCACTCGGCGGCAGCGCGTACTTCGACGCAGCGGTCGACGGCCTCATCGACGGCGGTTTCCCCGCCGCGCGCATCCTGCTGCGCAGCGGTGCGTACCTCACCCACGACGACGGACTCTACGCTCGCACGACGCCCCTCACCCGCGCCAGCGCAGGCAGCCCCGAACTGCGCTCCGCGATCCGGGTGTGGGCGCCGGTGCTCAGCATCCCCGAGCCGGGCCTCGTGATCGCACTGTGCGGACGACGCGACGTCGGCTTCGACCAGGACCTACCCGTCGTGCTCGGCGTGCGCGGCCGCGACGGCTCCGCCCCCCGCGCATTCGCCGGCCGGATCGAGCAGCTCGCCGACCAGCACGCATTCATCCGATTCGACGCGGATGCCCCCGGTGAGACCGCTGCCCCCAGGGTCGGCGACCTTCTCGAGCTGGGCATCTCGCACCCGTGCACCACCCTCGACCGGTGGGGACTCGTTCCGCTCGTCGACGATGACCTGCGCATCCGCGAGCTGATCAGACTGCACTTCACCTGAACGCCGATCGTCACCAGAACGCCGAACTTCACCAGAACCGCCAAGGAGAGAAATGACCGACACCACCGTCATCCGCACCGACGCCGCCCCGGCACCCGCCCACGTGTTCTCGCAGGGCCTGCGCAAGGGCAACATGCTGCAGGTCTCGGGCCAGGGGCCGATGGACCCCGAGACGAACACGTACATCGCTGAGGGCGACGTGCACGCGCAGACGCTGCGCACGCTCGAGAACGTGCGCGCGATCCTCGAGGCCGGCGGCGCCTCTGTCGAGGACGTGCTGATGTTCCGTGTCTACCTCACCGACCAGGCGAACTTCCCGGCGATGAACGAGGCCTACGGCGAGTTCGTGCAGAAGTACGTGCCCAGCGGCGCGCTGCCCTGCCGCACCACGGTGTTCACCGGCCTGCCTCACCCCGAGATGCTCGTCGAGATCGACGCCCTCGCCGTCGTCTGAGCGCAGTCCCCCTCGCGGTGGATGCCGACGTGAGCCCCACGCTCTACGGTGGTCTCATGTCGGCATCCTCCCCCCTCGTGCGCACCCCGACCCCGCGGGAACTGCGACAGGACCTGCTCCTGGCCGGAGCGCTGCTGCTCGGCGGCATCATCAGCGCCGGTCTGACGAGCGTCGCGGGCTTCTACGGCGACGAACAGGCACCCCTGTGGACCGCACTGCTGTTCGTCCTGGGCGTCACCGCTCCCCTCGCCCTGCGACGCCGCTGGCCGGCGCTGGTCGCCGTGTTCATCGCAGTGCTGTTCTTCGTCAGCGTCTCGCTGCGGGCGCCCGAGGTGTACGTCATCAATATCGCGATGTTCATCGCGATCTACACGGTGGGCGCCTGGATGAACAACCGGCGAGCGGCTCTGTGGGTGCGTGTCGGCATCATCGTCGGCATGTTCATCTGGCTGATCGCGGTGATGTACCGCGAGGTCCTCACCGGAGCGGATGAGGCCGACGTCACCGCCGGCGCGTTCTCACCCGTGCTGGCCTACATGATGATCCAGGTGCTCATCAACGCGCTCTACTTCGGCGGAGCGTACTACTTCGGCGAGCGCTCGTGGACCGCCGCCCAGCAGCTCATCGCGCTCGAAGAGCGCACCCGCGAGCTCGAGCACGAGCGCGAGGTGACCGCAGCACAGGCCGTGGCCCTCGACCGCGTGCGCATCGCCCGCGAACTGCACGACGTCGTCGCGCACCACGTCTCGGTGATGGGAGTGCAGGCCGGCGCCGCACGGCTGGTCGTCGATCAGGACCCCGCCCGCGCCAAGACCATGATGGCCGCGGTCGAGGAGTCCTCCCGCGAGGCGATCGGCGACTTCCGCCGGCTGCTCGAGACGCTGCGGGCCCACGACGACGAGCACGACGACTCGGCCGCAGCGCTCACCCTGACCGACATCGAACACCTCGTGCAGGCGTCTCGGGATGCCGGTCTGCCCACCGCCTACACGGTGATCGGTGAGCCGGTGGCAGTCCCCAGCACGGTCGCCGTGAACCTGTACCGGATCGCCCAGGAGGCGCTGACGAACGCCCGCCGGCACGCCGGGAGCGGCGCCACTGCCGACGTGCGCGTGCGCTACGACGCCGATGCCGTCGAGCTCGAAGTGCTCAACTCGGGGCGGGTGATCTCAGCACCGCGCGCCGGTCTCGGACAGATCGGCATGCGTGAACGTGCGCTGGCGTCGGGCGGCACGATCGAACTGCTGCCCCGCCCGCAGGGTGGCTTCCGCGTGCGCGTCACGGTTCCCCTCACCACCGCATCGCCGGCGACATCGGCTACCCGCTCCCCCGTGGTCGCGCGCTGATGCCCGCCCGCCGCCACCGCTCTCGAAGGACGCCATGACCGACTCTCCGATCCGCGTGCTGATCGTCGACGACCACAGCATGCTGCGTGCCGGGTTCCGCGCGATTCTCGGCACCCAGCCCGACATCGACGTCGTCGGCGAGGCCGCGACCGGCACCGACGCGGTCGACCTCGCGGCCCGGCTGGCACCCGACGTGATCACCATGGACGTGCAGATGCCCGACATGGACGGCCTCGAAGCCACCCGCCGCATCGTCGGCGCAGGGCACGTGGCATCCGCCATCGCGATCGTCACCACCTTCGACCGCGACGAGTACCTCTTCGCCGCGCTGGAGGCCGGGGCCAGCGGGTTCCTGCTGAAGAACGCCGGCCCCGAAGAGCTCATCTCCGCCGTGCGCGCACTGGCCTCCGGCGACGGGATGCTGGCGCCCGAGGTCACGCGCCGTGTGCTGGCCCGCTTCGCAGCATCCGCCACCCCCGCGCCCGCCGCTCCGCCCGTTCGTGCCGCGGCGCCCGCGCACCCCGCGACCGCGCTCGTCGCGACCGAAGCGCTCACCGAGCGCGAGAGCGACGTGCTCGCACTGATGGCGGATGCCCGCAGCAACGCCGAGATCGCCTCGGCCCTGTTCATCGGCGAGGCGACCGTGAAGACCCACGTGTCGCGCATCCTGCAGAAACTCGGCGCACGGGACCGCGTGCAGGCCGTCGTGATCGCCCACCGGCAGGGACTGGCCTGACCGTGACGCGATCGGGTTCCACCTCGCTGTCGCGCCCCATCGTGGCGGGCATCGTCACGGCCCTGGTCGGATTCACCAGCTCGTTCGCCGTGGTGCTCACCGGACTCGACGCGGTCGGGGCGAGCCCGGCACAGGCGGCGAGCGGCCTGCTGATGCTGAGCCTCACGATGGGCCTGGCCTGCGTCGTCCTCGCGTGGCGGTACCGGATGCCGATCACCGCCGCCTGGTCGACGCCCGGTGCCGCACTGCTGGCCGCCGTCAGCGCTACCGAGGGGGCACCCGAGCAGCGCTGGTCGGCGGCGGTCGGGGCGTTTCTGGTGGCCGCGGCGTTGATCCTGCTGACCGCCCTCGTACCCCGGCTCGGCGCCCTGATCGCGGCGATCCCACCGTCGATCGCCCAGGCGATGCTCGCCGGCGTGCTGCTGCCGCTGTGCCTCGCTCCCGTCACTGGAATCGTCGTCAACCCCTGGGGCGTGGTGCCGGTGGTGCTCACCTGGTTGCTGCTGGTGCGGATCGCGCCGCGCTGGGCGGTGCCCGGGGCGTTCGCCACAGCGACCGTCGTCGTGGTCGTCGGCATCGTGAACTCGGGCACGGCGGTCGAACCGGCGCAGCTGCTCCCCACCCTGACGCTGACGGCGCCGACATTCACCGTGGGTTCGATCATCGGCATCGCGCTGCCTCTGTTCATCGTCACCATGGCGTCGCAGAACGTACCGGGCATCGCCGTCATGCGCAGCTACGGCTATGAGGTCCCGTGGCGTCCCGCGATGCTCATCACCGGTATCGGCTCAGCGGTGGGCGCACCCTTCGGCGGGCACGCGATCAACCTCGCCGCGATCAGCGCGGCCCTGGCCGCGGCTCCCGATGCCGAACCCGATCCGGCACGACGCTGGGTGGCCGGCGTCTCGACGGGAGTGTCGTACATCGCGCTCGGGGCGTGCTCGGCGGTGTTCGTCACCCTGGTGCTGCTCGCCCCGGCCGCGGTGATCCCCGCGGTGGCAGGGCTCGCGCTGCTCGGGGCGTTCGGATCGTCGGTGCAGCAGGCGATCGATGACCCCGGCGAGCGCCTACCCGCCGTCGTCACGTTCCTGGTGGCGGCATCCGGCATCGCGGCATTCGGCATCAGCGCGGCGTTCTGGGCACTGGGAGCCGGCCTGATCGTGCGCGGCGTGCTGCACGTGGGGCGGCGCTGAGGGCATCCGCCGTTCCGCATCCGACGTTTCGGCGTCCGCCGGTCACCCGTACGACGGATGCCGCAGAATCCACCCGGCGGGGGATGCCACCGAGCACCGCCGATTCGTAGCGTGGAGGCATGCGCTGCACTGAGTGGACGGAGTCGACGTGGCAACACATCTGAGCCTGGACGGCATCACCAAGAGCTATGGTTCCCGGGCGGTGCTCGACAGCATCCGATTCGACGTCGCCCCGGGGCGACTGACGGGCTTCGTCGGCGGCAACGGCGCCGGTAAGACCACCACGATGCGCATCATCCTCGGTGTGCTCGCGGCCGATGCCGGCACCGTCAGCATCAACGGCGCTCCGGCCACCGCCGCCGACCGTCAGCTGTTCGGCTACATGCCCGAAGAGCGCGGCCTGTACCCGAAGATGAAGGTGCTCGAGCAGGTCGTCTACCTCGCGCGACTGCACGGATTCAGCAAAGCGGATGCCACCGAACGCGCCACCGCGCTGCTGACCGAACTCGGTCTCGGCGAACGCCTGGACGACAAGATCGAGGCGCTGTCGCTGGGTAACCAGCAGCGCGCGCAGATCGCCGCCGCTCTCGTGCACGACCCCGAGGTGCTGATCCTCGACGAGCCGTTCTCGGGTCTCGACCCGCTCGCGGTCGATGTCGTCGCCGGTGTGCTGCAGACGCGCGCCGCGCAGGGCGCCGCCATCCTGTTCTCGTCGCATCAGCTCGATGTCGTCGAGCGGCTGTGCGACGACCTGATCATCATCGCCGACGGAACGATCCGCGCGGCGGGTCCGCGTGCCGACCTGCGCGCAGAGCACTCCGCACCGCGGTGGGAGCTGCAGAGCACATCGGACGTCGGCTGGCTGCGCACCGAGCCCGGCGTGACCGTGATCGACTTCGAGGCCGGCGACGCGATCTTCGACGTCGACCACGACGACACCGCGCAGCGTGTGCTGCGCCGCGCGCTGGCCGACGGCGCCGTCTCGCACTTCGCTCCGCAGCGCCCCACCCTCGCCCAGATCTTCAAGGAGGTCATCCGATGAGCATCCCGACCGCTCCGGCGCGCCCGCGTGCCCTGTCCACCTCGCGGGGTGCCTGGCTCGTCGCCGAACGCGAGATCGGCGCGCGTGTGCGCAGCAAGGCGTTCCTGATCTCGACGGTGATCCTGGTGCTGGCCGTGTTCGGTGGCATCCTCTGGATGGGCATCGCCTCCAGCAGCAGCGGCACCACCTCGATCGCCGCGGTCGGTGGCGCCGCCGATGGGCTGGCCGCATCGGACGCCTACGAGGTCACCGAGGTCACTGGGCGGGCGGATGCCGAAGAGCTGGTGCGCTCGGGTGACGTCGAGGCCGCGGTCATCGAAGACAGTGCATCGCCGACGGGCGTGATCATCATCGCCGATGAGTCGGCACCCGAAGGGCTGGTCGCGGCGCTGTCGGTTGCGCCGACCGTTGAACTGCTCACTCCCGACGCCCCCGATTTCGGGGCCCGGTACGTGCTGGGGCTGCTGTTCGGCCTGGTGTTCATGATGGCGGCGATCTCGTTCGGCACACCGATCACCACCAGCGTGGTCGAAGAGAAGCAGACGCGGATCATCGAGATCCTGCTCTCGGCCATCCCCGCACGGGTGCTGCTGGCCGGAAAGGTGATCGGCAACACCGTGCTCGCGCTCGGTCAGATTCTGCTGCTGATCGGCGTGGCCATGGTCGGGTTGATCGTGACGGGTCAGGATGATCTGCTGCGAGGTTTCGGGGCCCCGGTGCTGTGGTTCGCGGTGTTCTTCCTGTTCGGGTTCATCCTGCTGGCGGCGATGTTCGCCGCGGCCGGGTCGTTGGTGTCGCGACAGGAGGATGCCGGCGCGACCCTGACACCGGTGATGTACCTGACGATGATCCCGTACTTCCTGGTGATCTTCTTCGGCGGCAACAGCACCGTGATGACCGTGCTGTCGTACGTGCCGTTCTCGGCCCCCGTGGCCATGCCGATCCGCCTGTTCTTCAGCGAGGCCCAGTGGTGGGAGCCGCTGGCGGCGCTCGCACTGCTGCTGGCGTCGTGCGTGGCGATGATCCTGCTCGGCGCGAAGATCTACGAGAACTCGCTGCTGCGGATGGGCGCCCGCGTCTCGCTGAAGGACGCCCTGCGCGGCTAGGCGCCCCGGCGAGCCGGCTCGCGCGCTCGCCTTCCCCTGAGAAACCACTTCCCGTTTGAGAAACACGCATACACGTGGTTTCTCAAACGGGAAGTGGTTTTTCACCCAAGGGGCCGGGGCGCGTAGCGCGGGGGCACGGGAGCGCGACGAGCCCGGAATATGCGCGTGCATAGGATGGTTGCAGAGTTCGGACGATGGGGTCCTCTTTGACCGACACTCCGAAAGGACCCTCCTGTGAGCAACTCCGTCCTCGACCGCGCCGCCCAGACCGATCACCCCGTGCTCGACGTCCTCGCCGGACGCTGGAGCCCTCGCGCCTACGAGGCTGAGGCCCCCATCGACGAGGCGAAGCTGGCATCCGCTCTCGAAGCCGCACGGTGGTCGCCGAGCGCGAGCAACTCGCAGCCCTGGCGGTTCATCGTCGCCCGGCGCGGGTCGGCGGCGCACCATGGCATCCACTCGACTCTCGTCGGGTTCAACCAGACGTGGGCCGGCGACGCGGCCGTGCTGATCGTCGCGGTGGCCGAGGTCGCGGGTGCCGACGGTGCCCCGATCAGCCACGCGGTCTACGACCTCGGTCAGGCCGTCGCTCACCTGTCGGTGCAGGCGCACCATGACGGACTGCACGTGCACCAGATGAGCGGTTTCGACGCCGCTCAGGTGAGCGAGACGTTCGGTCTCGATGAGCGTTTCGCGCCGATGACGGTGCTGGCGCTGGGTGAGATCGGCGACGCCGCGCGCCTTCCCGAGGTGCTGCAGGAGCGCGAGACCGCCCCGCGCGTGCGCCGTCCCCTCGCCGACACGGTGCTCGTCGACGCCTGACGCCCACCCCTCACCGCGTGGGGGCGGAATCGGATGCTACGCCGTAGGCCGCCAGAAACACATCGAGCGCCGCAGTGACGTGCTCTTCGACCGTTCTGTCACCCAGCGCCGCGGCGTCGCCGAGCAGCATTGCCCGGTTCACCGGCTCGCCCATGACGAGCCAGTTCAGTTGCGTCGCTGCGCGTGCCGGGTCATTGACGGCGAGTTCACCGGCCGACGTCAGCGCCTCCAGACGCTGGGCCAGCGCCCGGATCGCCTGCTGCGCCCCCTGTTCGTAGAGCTCGCGAGCCAGCTCAGGAAACTGCGCCATGAGTCCGATGACCAGGCGGCGCAGCGCAAGCAGATTCGGCGCGAGCACCGTCTGCAGCTGCTGGATCAACACCCGCTCGAGTTGCTCCCGCGCGCCTTCATCGCCGCTCGCCTCTTTGCGATGCACACGCTCGGTCGCCGCACGGGTTTGCGAGCGCACGAGTTCGAGGAAGAGCGCCTCCTTGGCGCCGAAGTGACCATAGAGCGTCTGCTTGGCAACACCAGAACGACGCGCGATGGCATCCATGGTCACTCGCTCGTAGCCGTGCGCGAGGAACTCGACCTGCGCGGCATCGAGGATCGCCTCGCGCTTCGCGACGGACGAGGGGCGCAGCGCACGATTGGCGCTTGACGTTTTCATACGCATGAGTCTAGTTTGAGAGAAATCACACCGATCAGTCTTGAAAGTGGTGCTCCATGCCCTCACCATCCATGCAGTTCGACGCAGAGCTGGTCCGCGCAAGCGAGGCCGGCGGATGGATCGTGTTCGAAGCACCCGGGTCTGCCGAAGCGTTCGGCACGGGGAAGCCGGTACGCGTCGTGGGCACGTTGGACGCCGTCACGGTGGCTCTGACGCTGCTGCCCTCGGGGCACGGGTACCATCTCGGTCCGGTCAAGGCCGCGACACGCAAGATGCTCGGCAAAGATGTCGGCGACACGATCGCGGTGAGGATCGAGGCCGCAGCGTGAGCGTCCTGACCACGGTGAGAGGCGACCGCATCGCCTACGACGATTCCGGCCCGGCGGATGCCCCCGCAGTCATGTTCACCACGGGCGCCGGCCCGGATCGCGCCGGCGACCCGACCACGAGGGCCACGGCCGAACTCCTGGCCGCCCAGGGAGTCCGTTCGCTGTTCGCCGACCGCCTGGGCCGCGGCGAGAGCGTGTCGAACGGCCCCATCACACTCGACGCACAGTTGGCCGCGATCGCCGAACTCGCCGCGATCTCCCGCGCTCCTGTCGTACTCGTCGGCCACTCATCGGGGTGCGCACTCGCGATGCTCGCGGCCGCCAGAGTGCCGAACGTCGCCGGGATGTTCTTGTGGGAAGCACCACTCGGCCTCTTTCCCGAAGGAGCGGCGGCTTGGTGGGCATCGGTACGCGAATCGATCGACGCCGGCGACCTTGAGACGGCCGTCGCGCGATACATGGCCGGGATGCCACCGGAGTGGCTCGATGCGCTGAAGCAGACCCCCGAGTATCCGCGGATCGTGCTCGGCTGGGTTCCCGACGGTGAGGCTCTGGCCGCCGTCGAGCAGCGCGGGTACGCCACGTCAGCGCCGCTCGTCGCAGTCACAGCGACCGAGACGTTCCCGGGCATGGTCGCTACGGCCGACGCGTTGGCGGCCGCCGCCGCGACCGGAACCTCCGAGCGGATGCCCGGATCCGACCACTCCTGGAGTGCGGATGCCATGGCGCAACGTCTGGCCGATTTCCTGCATCCGCTCTCCTGACCATCCCCTCTCACCCCTCCCCGTCTATTCGTCACAAACCACCCGAAACCGGGCCCGATAGCGCGGGTTTGTGACGAGTAGACGGAGGCGGAAGGGGCGCGGGGTGCGGGGTCAGGACTGGCTGGTGAGCACCAGGCCGGCACCGTCGGCCGCGACGTCGACGCGCACGGTGTCGCCATCGTGCACGTTGCCCGACAGCAGCGCCGTCGCAAGCCGGTTCTGCACCTCAGTCTGGATGAGACGGCGCAGCGGGCGTGCACCGAACACCGGGTCGTAGCCGCGCTCGGCGAGCCAGGCGCGGGCATCCGGGGTGACGGCCAGAGTGAGCCGGCGATCCGCC
Source organism: Microbacterium esteraromaticum (assembly GCF_017303215.1). GTDB lineage: Bacteria > Actinomycetota > Actinomycetes > Actinomycetales > Microbacteriaceae > Microbacterium > Microbacterium esteraromaticum_C. Next base: position 217,894 of record NZ_JAEMWU010000001.1, read on the forward strand.
AGCCGACGCTGCAGCTGATCCACCGACAGCTCGACGATCTGCGCCAGGTCGTCCTCGCTCAGCGCCTGGAACATCACGATGTCATCGAGTCGGTTCAGGAACTCGGGGCGGAACGACTGCCGCACCAGCGCCATCACCTGCTCGCGCTTCTGCTCGGTCGACATGATCGGGTCGATCAGGATCGGCGAGCCGATGTTGCTCGTCAGGATCAGAATCACGTTCGAGAAGTCGACCGTGCGCCCCTGACCGTCGGTCAGGCGACCGTCGTCGAGTACCTGCAGCAATACGTCGAACACCTCGGGGTGCGCCTTCTCGACCTCGTCGAGCAACACCACAGAGTACGGACGACGACGAACGGCCTCGGTCAGCTGCCCGCCCTGCTCGTAGCCGATGTACCCGGGAGGGGCACCCACCAGACGCGAGACCGAGTGCTTCTCGCCGTACTCGCTCATGTCGATGCGCACCATGGCGTGCTCGTCGTCGAAGAGGAACTCGGCGAGTGCCTTGGCCAACTCGGTCTTGCCGACGCCGGTCGGGCCGAGGAACAGGAACGATCCGGTCGGACGACCGGGATCGCTGATCCCCGCGCGCGAGCGACGCACAGCATCCGATACCGCCGTGACGGCGTCCTTCTGTCCGATCAGCCGCTTGCCCAGCTCGTTCTCGAGGTGCAGCAGCTTCTCGCTCTCACCCTGCAGGAGGCGCCCGACGGGGATGCCCGTCCACGCCGCGATCACCGCGGCGATGTCTTCGTCGCTGACCTGCTCGTTGACCATGCGACCCTCGCTGGAGACGGCGGCCTCGGCCTGCTCGGCCTCGGCGATCTCGGCCTGCAGGCGCTTGATCGTCTCGTACTCGAGCTTGGATGCCCGGGTGTAGTCGGCATCACGCATGGCGAGATCACGCTGGGTGATGGCATCGTCGAGCTTCTTCTTGAGCTCACCGACCCGGTTGAGCCCCTGGCGCTCGCGGGCCCAGCGCTCTTCGAGACCGGCGAGTTCATGCTCGAGACCGGTGAGCTGCTCGCGCAGCGCGGCAAGACGCTCCTTCGACGCGGCGTCCTTCTCGCGCTTGAGCGCGAGCTCTTCGAGCCGCATCCGATCGACCTGGCGCTTGAGCTCGTCGATCTCGACCGGCGACGAGTCGATCTCCATCTTCAGGCGCGACATGGCCTCGTCGACGAGGTCGATGGCCTTGTCGGGCAACTGCCGGCTGGGCAGATAGCGGTTCGAGAGCGAGGCCGCCGCGACGAGTGCGCTGTCCGAGATCGTCACCCCGTGGTGCGCCTCGTAGCGCCCCTTCAGCCCGCGCAGGATCGCGACGGTGTCCTCGACCGACGGCTCGCCCACGTACACCTGCTGGAAGCGGCGTTCGAGGGCGGCATCCTTCTCGATGAACTCGCGGTATTCGTTGAGCGTCGTCGCACCGATCAGGCGCAGTTCACCGCGGGCGAGCATGGGCTTGAGCATGTTGGATGCCGCCACCGAGCCCTCACCGCCGCCGGCCCCCATCAGCACGTGCAGCTCGTCGATGAAGGTGATCACCCGACCCTCAGACTCGGTGATCTCCTTCAGAACGCTCTTCAACCGCTCCTCGAACTGCCCGCGGTACATCGCACCGGCGACGAGCGCCGAGATGTCGAGCGAGATGAGCTCCTTGTCTTTGAGCGACTCGGCCACGTCTCCCGCGACGATCCGCTGAGCGAGCCCTTCGGCGACGGCGGTCTTGCCGACGCCGGGTTCCCCGATGAGCACGGGGTTGTTCTTGGTGCGCCGGGTGAGCACCTGGCTCACGCGGCGGATCTCGCTGTCTCGACCGATCACCGGATCGAGCTTGCCCTGACGGGCACGGTCGGTGAGATTGATGCCGAACTGCTCGAGGGCGCTCTGCTGCTCTTCGTTCTGTGCGGGGTTGACCATTCGTTCCTCCTGAGGAGACTCCTTAAAACTTGAGTGGGGTTGACTCAAGTTTACCCGGGCGTGTCGGAATCGGCAACCGAAGCCGGCCCGCCGTCACAGCCCGTCGGCGATGGCATCCCAGATCGCGTCGGCGACCACGCGCTTCGTGCCAGAGGCCGTCGCCAGCACCTCACCCTCGTCGCCGATGACGTGCACCGCGTTCTCGGCCGTCTCGAAGCCCCGCTGCCACCCGACCTCGTTGACCACGAGCAGGTCGGCCCCCTTGCGCTCACGCTTGCGGCGCGCACGGGCGAGCAGTTCTTCGTCGTCGCGCGGGGTCTCGGCGGCGAAGGCGACCACGAGCTGCCCGGGTCGGCGGCGGGCGGCGAGCCCGGCGACGATGTCCTCGGTCTCGACCAGTTCGATGCGTTCGAGGCCGCCGGACTCCTTGGTGAGCTTGCCCGCCGACACCTCGGCCGGGCGGTAGTCGGCGACCGCTGCAGCCATGACGATCACCGCGGCGTCATCTGAGACCGCGCGCATGAGCGCCGCGAGCTCGGCCGCCGTACCGACGTGCTCGGTGCGGATGAGCGGATGCTGCGCGGCATCCGCCAGCACGGACGCATCGATGTTCGCGGCCGCAAGCACCACTTCGGCGCCGCGGTCGGCGGCGGCGAGCGCGAGGGCGACCCCCTGCCGCCCGCTGGAACGATTGCCCAGGTACCGCACCGGGTCCAGCGGCTCTCGCGTGCCCCCTGCCGAGACGACGACGCGCAGCCCGTCGAGGTCGCGGTCGCCGATCAGCGCGAGGGCCCGTTCGATGATGTGCTCGGGTTCCAGCATCCGCCCCGGTCCGGAGTCGCCGCCGGTGAGTTCGCCGTCGTCGGGGCCGAGGATCGCGACACCGCGTGAGCGCAGGGTGGCGATGTTCGCCTGCGTCGCCGGATGCTGCCACATCTCGGTGTGCATCGCCGGGGCGACGGCGACCGGGGCCGTCGTCGCGAGCAGCGTGGTGCCGACCAGGTCGTCGGCGAGGCCCGCCGCCATCTTGGCGATCGTGTTCGCGGTGGCCGGTGCGACGATCACCAGGTCGGCGGCTTGTCCGAGCGCGACGTGTCGCACGCGGGCGACGTCCTCGTGCACGCTCGTGGTGACCTGGTTGCGGCTGATCGCCTCCCAGGTGGGCAGGCCGACGAACCGCAGCGCGTCTTCGGTGGGCACGACGGTCACCTCGTGGCCGGCCTTGATCAGCAGGCGCACCAGGTGCACCGTCTTATACGCGGCGATGCCGCCCGTGACTGCGACAACGATGTTCACGCCTCCGATTCTGCCCCACCCGCGCCGGCCGGGCATCCACGTCCGCTCGGCACCGCTGCACCCGACGGTCATACCGGCATCGCGTTCGCAACTCCGGAGAAACTTGCCGCTTGGGCCCGTTGCGGGCCTGTTGAGACCCGCACGCGGCAGATTCTCCGGAGTTGTGTACAGTCGGCCGGCGCACCGGGCGCCCATAGACTCGAGCTCATGTGCACCGTGGTGATCGACGTCGAGCCGGGGCAGGCGCGGTTGCTGGCCGTGCGCGATGAGGATCCGCAGCGGGATTGGGACGATCTGGGCACCTGGTGGCCCGAGCACTACCCGGGTGTGATCGGCATCCGCGATCGCCGTGCCGGTGGCGCGTGGTTGGCGTTCGACCCGACGACGCGGCGCCTGGCCGTACTGCTCAACCGGGCCGACCTCGTCGACCTGCCCGAGAGCGACCTGCGCTCGCGCGGCGGACTGGTGCTCGAGTCGGTCGCGGGCCGTTCGCCCGCCGCACCGGTGCGCACGCACGGATTCAACCTGCTCGAGGTGACGCCAGAGCACTCCCGCGTGCTCACCTGGGACGGCGCCGCGCTGCGCGAGACGCCGGTCGCACCCGGCGTGCACATGATCGCGCACGACGATCTCGACGACGAGGCGACGGCGCGGATCTCAGCGTGGCTGCCCCGATTCCGCGCCGAGGCGCGACAGACGGCGGATGCCACGGACTGGGCCTCTCATTGGGCCGGCCTGCTCGCCGATACGACGACGCTCGACCCGACCGATGACCGGGCGATCGTCCGCGATAACCGCGTACACGGCTATCCGACGTTGTCGCTGCTGTATTGCACGGCCGAGATCGGGGCGGGCGGCGCGGCTGTCGACTCGCACGTGCTGCCCACACCCGGCCACTGGCACTGATCCGCAGCACCACGAGCCGGCCAGCACCACGAGCCGGCCAGCACCACGAGCCAACCGCCCCGCGCCCACCCAAAGCCCACCGACCCCAGGTCGCCTCAGTCGCGCGCGGCGGCCTCCACGCTGTCGAAGACCCGCCCCTGCTCCTCCAGTCCGGCGAACCAGTCACCGCGGCGAGCCACCTCGGCGGCTCCGTCCGGAACGGCAGCCAGGCGCAGCTCGACGCCCGCCCCAGCCAGCTCGTCATCGAGCTCTCGCAGCGCGTCGAGCACGGTCACCGAGAGGGCGCGCTGCTGCGCCGCGTCGAGCACGAGCACGCGCAGCCCCGGCACGGCGGTGGCCGCATCGAGCACCGCGGACTCGTACGACAGCGCATTGGCTGTGTAGAGCGGTCCGTGCAGGTGCACGGTCAGCACACCGCCGCGGGGCTCATCGACCGCCAGCCGCACCTTGTTCAGCTCGCGCAGCACCACGACGAACGTGCCGATGACTCCGACGGCGACGGCCACGAGCAGCCCCGCGGTCAGTCCCACGGCGGTCGTCACCGCGGCAACCCAGAAGTCCGACCGGTTCAGCCGCCAGAGGCCGACCAGGCCGCGCACGTCAATCAGAGCGGCGACGGCGACGAAAACCAGCGCGGCGAGCACGGCCTGCGGCATGAGGCTGAGCACCGGCCCGAGAAACAGCGCGACGATCACCGCCATCGCGACCGTCACGAGGGCGGCCAGCTGCGAACGCGCACCGGCGGCTCGGTTCACCGCGCTCTGCGAGAACCCTCCCGCGGCGGGCAGCACCTGGAAGAACGCACCGACAGCATTGACCGCTCCGGCGGCGAACAGCTCGCGATTGCTCTCGATGGGCGGTTCGCCGGGGCGGCGGATGCTGCGCGCCACGGCACTGGATTCGAGGAACACCATCACAGCGATCGCAAACGCCCCGGGCACGAGCCCCGCCGCGTGTGCGAACGACGGAAGCTCGAACGGCGGCAGACCCTGCGGCACCGGATCGATCAACGCGACCCCGGCCTCGCGCAGCCCACTGAAGGCCATCAACGCGATGCCGACCGCGACGAGCACGAGCGGGCCCGGCACCTTCGGCGCGAAGCGCTTGAGCACCAGCAGCGCGATCACCGACCCGACCGACAGCAGCACGGTCGCTGTATTCGCGTCGGGCAGTGCCCGGATCGCGGCGAGGATCGCTCGGAGGAACCCTTCTGCCGACGGCTCGATGTTCTCGCCCAGCAGCTTGGGCAGCTGACCGATGGCGACGGTGGCCCCGACCCCGATCTGCACACCGAGGATGGTTGGCTTCGAGATGTACTCGACCAGACCGCCCAGTTTCAGCAACCGCGCCAGCAACAGGATCACCCCGACGATCAGCGTCAGTGCCATCAGGTCGGGGATCGGGTTCTCGGCATCGGCGGCGACGCCGGCCGTGAGCAGCGTCGTGGCGCTGAGCGTCGCGATGGTCGAGGTCGTCGACACGCTCATCGCGCGCGATCCGCCCAGCAGGGCGTACACGAGCATCGGCACCATGCAGGTGTACAGGCCGATCTGCACCGGCAGGTTCGCGATGGTCGCGTACGCCATCGCCTGGGGGATCACGACGGCGCCAGCCGACAGTCCGGCCACGATATCGGGACCGATCCACTCGCGCCGATATCCGCGCAGGGTGGGCGCGAGCCAGCTCAGCGCGGCAGGCCCGGAGGCCGGAGTGCTCATCCCTCACCCTGTGCGGGGAACACCTGCGACCAGTCGTCGGCGACGCTGATCACGGTGATGTCGTCGGCGGCGAGCGCCTGCTCGGCGCCCTTGTCGTACGGGGTGTCGCCGCGACCCGAGTGATCGTCGTGGTGCACCAGCAGCGCCAGTCCGCGCCGCGCCGTACCGTCGCCGACCGCGAACTGCAGCATGGGCAGGTCACCGTTCGCGTTGCCGGCGGCCAGCAGCGGGCGCCGTCCGGTGCGGCTCCAGATGCGCACCGGTTTGATGTGCCCGTCGTCGAGGTAGTCCAGGTTCGCCGAGTAGCGCACGGTGCGCGCCTCGGCGTCGTAGGTGAGGCCGTAGGCCGATCCGATGACTCGCTCCGGGGGGATGCCGTAGTACTCCTGCGTGATGCTGCGCATGAAGTCGCGTTCGCCGCCCGAGACGATGTAGCAGCTGAATCCGTGGTGCTCCAGATAGCGCAGCAGTTCGCGCATGGGCCGGTAGACGGCCCCCGAGAACGGGGTGCCGAGGGTGGGGTGGGTCGCGGTGCGGAAGAACTCCGCGACGGATGCCGCATACTCGGCCACCGGCATGCCGTCGGTCAGCCCGACCAGGGCTCCCAGCAGCACCTTCAGGTCGCTGTCGTCGCCGGCGTAGTGCTTCTCGACGGCGGCGCCGAGCCATCCGAGATCCCCGGTCGCGACGGCTCGGTATGGTTGCCGCTCAGCGAGCGAGGGGTCGCGTTTCAGCTCGGCGGCCCACTGCCCGATGATGTAGTCGAGCTGGATGATGACCGGCTTCTCGGACCACAGCGTGCCGTCGTTGTCGAACACGGCGATGCGCTCCTCGACCGGCACGGCGTCCGGGCCCGAGCTGACCGATTCGACGAAGTCGACGATCTTCTGACGGGTGACGGTGTCGTTCCATGAGGGCAGATGGGTCATGACGGCTCCTCCGGTCGTGTCTCTTGTGCATCCTGTCAGGCGCGGCGGCCGCGCGCGAGCATTACGGTGGTGACATGGCCGATGACTCACGTGAGATGGTGCTGATCCCGGCGGGCTCGTTCCGCATGGGGTCGGAGGAGTTCTATCCGGATGAGCGTCCGGTGCACGTGCGTGAGGTCGCGGCGTTCCGCATCGACCGCTTCGCGGTCACGAATGCCGACTACGCGCGCTTCGTCGACGAGACGGGTTACGTGACGGTCGCCGAGCGCCCCCTCGATCCCGCCCTGTACGCGGGGGTTGCGGCCGAGGACCGTGTGCCGGGCGCCATGGTGTTCACCCCGACGAAGGGGCCGGTCGACCTGCGCGACTGGCGCAATTGGTGGCGGTGGCAGCCCGGAGCGCACTGGCGTGCCCCGTTCGGTCCCGGCTCATCGATCGAGCGCCGCGCCGACCACCCGGTGGTGCACGTTGCGTTCGAGGATGCCACGGCCTATGCGACCTGGGCGGGCAAGCGTCTGCCCACCGAGGCCGAGCACGAGTACGCCGCCCGCGGGGGTGAGGACGGCGCCCGCTTCGCGTGGGGGCCCGATCCGTACCCGGGCGGACGTGCCCTGGCCAACTCGTGGCTGGGTCGCTTTCCGTACGACAGCCGAGGCGTCGGTGGCACCGCGCCGGTGGGCTCCTATCCCGAGAACGGCTACGGCCTGTTCGACATGATCGGCAACACGTGGGAGTGGACCAGCGACTACTACACGCCCCGCCACATCGTGCCCACCGACCGCCCCGTCGATGCCGGCAAGCGCCAGAATCTTCTCGCCGCGGGCAGCAAGGGAGAGGGTGAGCAGATCCCCCGACGGGTGCTCAAGGGCGGGTCGTTCCTGTGCTCTCCGGACTACTGCCTGCGGTTCCGTCCCGCGGCACGCTCACCACAGGCGGAGGACACCGGCATGTCGCATGTCGGGTTCCGACTGGCATCCGATCTCTGATCCCGGCGAGCGTCACCCGCCCCGGGTGACGCCCCTCCCCCGCTTCGCCCCCCTCTGACTAGCGTGATCCCCACGATGCGCGCGCTCCTGCGCGCCGTTCGAAGGGAGCACGATGACCAAGGAGTTCCGGGGCAAGATCGCCCTCGACGTCCGCGACTCGGTCGCCGACTGGGGCCCGTACGAGCGACCGAAGGCACCTGAGGGGGCGCCGAACATCCTCGTCATCCTGTACGACGACACCGGGATGGCCTCCTGGTCGCCGTACGGCGGCCGCATCAACATGCCCACGCTCGACCGGCTCGCCGCGAACGGGCTGACGTACACGCAGTGGCACACCACGGCGCTGTGCTCGCCGACCCGCTCGACGATGCTCACCGGCCGCAATCACCACGCCAACGGCTACGGCGTGATCACCGAGGCGACCAATGGCTTCCCCGGTGCTTCCGGCTACATCCCCGACGAGTGCGCGACCATCGGTCAGGTGCTGCAGCAGAACGGCTACTCCACCTTCTGGCTGGGCAAGAACCACAACGTGCCCGAAGAGGACGTCTCGACCGGTGGCAGCAAGCAGCAGTGGCCGCTGTCCATGGGCTTCGACCGCTTCTACGGCTTCCTCGGTGGCGAGACCAACAACTGGTACCCCGACCTGGTCGAGGACAACCACTTCATCGACCCGCCGGCCACGCCCGAGCAGGGGTACCACCTCTCGCAGGACCTCGCCGATCAGGCCATCCGCATGATCCGCGACCAGAACGCCTCGAACCCGTCCAAGCCCTGGTACACCTGGTTCTGCCCCGGCGCCAACCACGCACCGCACCACGCGCCGAAGGAGTACATCGATAAGTACAAGGGCGCCTTCGACGACGGGTACGACGCCTATCGCGAGTGGGTGCTCGGTCGCATGATCGAGCGCGGAATCCTGCCCGAGGGCACCGCCCTCACCCCCATCAACCCGATGCCCGACGACCAGGCGAACGCGGCCGACTACGTCAAGCCGTGGGACACGCTCTCGGATGACGAGAAGCGCCTGTTCGCCCGGATGGCCGAGGTCTTCGCCGGATTCAGCGAGTACACCGACGCGCAGATCGGCCGGGTCATCGACTACCTCGAGGACTCCGGCCAGCTCGAGAACACCCTCATCTTCTACTGCGCCGACAACGGCGCCTCGGGCGAGGGGTCGCCGGACGGCTCGGTGAACGAGAACAAGTTCTTCAACGGCTTCCCCGACGACCTGAAGGAGAACCTCGACAAGATCGGCGTGCTGGGCGGGCCCGAGACCTACAACCACTACCCCACCGGGTGGGCGACGGCGTTCTCGACCCCTTTCCAGATGTTCAAGCGCTACTCGCAGTTCTCGGGCGGCACGTGCGACCCGATGGTCATCCACTGGCCGGCCGGCATCACCGCCAAGGGAGAGATCCGGCACCAGTACCACCACTCGACCGACATCGTCGCGACCGTGCTCGATGTGATCGGCATCGAGATGCCCGAGGTGTTCCGCGGCGTCGAACAGCGACCACTCGACGGGGTGTCGATGAAGTACTCCTTCGACGCGCAGCCCGACGGGCCGACCGAGAAGAAGGTGCAGTACTACACGATGATCGGCACCCGCGGCATCTGGAAGGACGGGTGGAAGGCATCCGCGATCCATGCCCCGCTGACCGGCCACGGCCGGTTCGACGAAGACCGCTGGGAGCTCTACCACGTCGATGAGGACCGCTCCGAGTCGAATGACCTCGCCGCCTCCCACCCCGAGAAGCTGAAAGAGCTGATCGACACCTGGTTCTCCGAAGCCGAACGCAACCATGTGCTGCCACTGGATGACCGCTCGGCGCGCGACCAGCTGACGATCGAGCGGCCGCAGTCCGAACCGCCGCGTTCGCGGTATGTCTACTACCCGCACACCAGCGCGATCGCCGAGAGCGTCGCCGTGAACGTGCGCGGCCGCTCGTACAAGATCATCGCCGACGTCGACCTCGCGGCCGGCGACGAGGGAGTTCTGTTCGCGCACGGGTCGCGCTTCGGCGGGCATTCGCTGTTCATCAAGGACAATCGGCTCACCTACGTGTACAACTTCCTCGGTATTCCGCCCGAGCAGACTTTCACGTCGGGCGAGCTGACGCCGGGAAAGCACGCGCTGGGTATGGAGTTCATCCGAGAAGACGCGGGAGAGCACGGCGAGTCCCTCGGCACCTGCAAGCTGTACATCGATGACCAGGTCGTCGCCGAGGGACCGATGCGCGCTCAGGTGGGCAAGTTCTCGCTCGGTGGTGACGGGCTGTGCGTCGGCTACGACAACGGCGACCCGGTCAGCGCGCAGTACGCCAGTCCGTTCACGTTCACCGGCACGCTACTCGGTGTCGGCGTCGACGTCAGCGACGAGCAGTACCTCGACCTGGAACTGGAGGCGATGGCCGCTCTGGCACGCGAATAAGCACACCGACTGCAGACAGCGGCGCGCGTCTGCGCCATTATTGCTTTGTTGCCCGTGAAATCCCGATGATGAACGCATCGGGATCGCAGGCATCGCCGACTTTCCCAAGAAAGGAAAACACAATGGGGTTCTGGGATTTCTTCTGGTACATGATCTGGGCGTTCTTCTTCGTCGCCTATCTGATGGTGCTGTTCTCGATCATCGGTGACATCTTCCGCGACCATAAGCTCAACGGCTGGTTCAAGGCGATCTGGATCGCCTTCCTGATCTTCGTGCCGTTCCTCACCGCGCTGGTCTACCTGATCGCCCGCGGGCGGGGAATGGCCGAGCGCAGCGCCGCTTCGGCTCAGCAGGCGAAGGACGCGACCGACGCGTACATTCGTCAGGCGGCGGGAAAGAGCCCGTCGGATGAGATCGCCGATGCCGCGAAGCTGCTGACCGCAGGCACGATCACCACCGAGGAGTACGAGAAGCTCAAGGCCAAGGCTCTGGCCTGAGAATCGTCAGACACGAAGGGCGTCCGGTTGCTGCCGGGCGCCCTTTCGTCATGCCGGAAGCGGTTCGTCTCGGTAGAGCGCTTCGAACGTGTCGAGCGTGCGGTTGATGTCGTGCACGTTCACCCCGTCGAGCGATGCCCGTTGCATCCGCTCGTACTCCTCCGGCGCGGCGGTGAGCACGCGCGTGAGCTTGTCGACGAGGTCGTCGACGTTCCCCGGCTCGAACAGATAGCCGTTCTCGCCGTCGTGCACGAGGTGCGGCAGCGCGACGGCGTCGGCCCCGACGACGGGAAGAGCGGATGCCATCGCCTCCATCGTCACGATGGACTGCAGCTCGGCGATCGACGCGATCGCGAAGACCGATGACCGCGAGTACAGCTCGCGCAGCTGCTCATCGGACACCCGCCCGTGGAAGGTGACGCGGTCCGAGAGACCGAGCTGCGCGGTGAGCGCCTCGAGGGCCTTACGCTGATCGCCTCCGCCGGCGATGTCGAAGGTCACATCGAGAGCCGGGTCGAGCTTGGCCAGGGCGCGCAGCACGACATCGACGTGCTTCTCACCGGTGAGACGCCCGACGAACAGGATGCGGTTCTTCTCGCGCGGCCCGATCACCGGCGTGTAGTTGCGGCGGTCGATGCCGCACGAGATCGGTACGACGCCCTCGATGTCGATCGTGCTCTCGAGGAAGTCGGCGGCCCGGCGCGTCGGCGTCGTCACCGCGCGGGTCATGTCGAAGGTGCGCTCGGCGTCTTCCCACGCGAACTTCAGCACAATGCGGTTCAGGAAGTCGGGCATCGTGGTGTGGTCGAGGATGTTCTCGGCCATCACGTGATTCGTGGCGACGATCGGAATATCGCGCTGTCGTGCAATGCGGGCCAGGCCGCGGCCGATCACGATGTGCGACTGGATGTGCACCACGTCGGGCTGCACCGCCGTGAGCACCTTGCGCGCGTAGTGCTTCGAACGCCACGGCCAGATGAACCGCAGCCAGTCGTGCGGCAACCAGCGCACCGACGGAAGCCGGTGCATGGTCATCGGCTGCCCCTCGATGACCTCGGTGCGGGCGTCCGCGCGCCGGTAGCGGGTGTTCGGCGCGATCACGTGCACCTCGTGCCCCCGCTCGACCAGACCCGCCGCGAGACGCTCGGCGAAGCGGGCGGCCCCGTTGATGTCGGGGTAGAAGGTGTCGCATCCGATGAGGATCTTCAGAGGACGTCCGGAGTCGGCAGAGCCTGTCGAGTGGTCGTCGGAGGAGGATGTCACGAAGGATGCTGCCTATCTGTCGCTCAGGGCCGCATGGCGCGGCCGGGGCGCACGCCACTCTACCGGAGGGGGCTGTATCGTCCGGGGCGGCGAGCCGTAGCATCCGACACCCGCGCTCCCAGCGGGAAGCCGGGACGCTCGCGTAGCGTGGGAGCATGCGTCTGACTTCGTCTGCCGACTCCGAACTGTGGATGCCCGTGACCGGGTCGCTCGGGCTGCGCGGGCGCCGGCACCGCAAGGCCGCCGTGCGGATGCTGATGGCGCAGGCGAACGCATCGCTCGGCCACGACAGCCGACCCGGGTCTCGGGTCGGTGCGTGGCTGGCGAGCCAGGCGATCCCGCTGGCGATGCGCAAGGCCGACGGACGCGTGCTCGCCTGGACGTGGAAGGCCGATCCCGAGCTCGTCGTCGCCATGGCCATGTCGCAGGAGCTCACCCCGCAGCTGCGCATGGCACGGGCATCCATGCCCATGGAGTACGACGACACCGAGAACTTCCCCACCCCGCTCGGCGTCGGCGAAAAGCTGCTGATGCCGACGCCGCCGAACCCCGCATCGCCGCCGTCGGCGACGTACACGTGGGACACCGGCACGCACCTGATCACGCTCAACGCCGTCAGCGGCGACCGCGAGCGCTTCGGGACGGTCGAGCGGGCGCTGGATGACCTCGCGCGCAGCATCCGCATCGCCGATGACCTCACCGCGGGCGAGTCCGACGTTCTGCGCCTCCCCCCGGCCTGACCCGCCTTCTTCCCTCTATTTGTCACAAACCCGCGCTATCGGCGCCGTTCTGCCCGGGTTTGTGACGAATAGACGGGTGCGGAAGCGGGTCAGAGGCGGACGTCGCCCACCAGGTTGACCTTGATGCCCATGCCGTCGAACATCGCGGCCTTGGCGATCAGCGCCTTATCGGCCGTCTCGGCGTCAGGCGCGTACACGAGCTGGGCGTGGTTGGCCTTGTGCCGCGCCATGAACTGATCGCGGGTCTGCCCGTGCAACACCACGTGCGCAATCGGCCACTCGGGGTTGGTGGCGTCGTGGCGGCGCTGGGTCTCATCAGCAGGCAGGTCGATGACCGACGCGCGGAAGATGTCGGCCTGCAAGATGCCGTCGGCGATGAAAACCCGGCTCAGCACCACCTCTCCGGGCTTCGAGACCCCGTTGATGGTGGCCCCACCTGCAGGGAAGAACACGTGCCCCTGACGCCATCCCTCAGCCTTGTCCCAGCCGCCCAAGTGCGACGCGGGCACCGACCCCGAGATCTCATACGCCCACACGAACCGCCCGTCGTACTCCTCGCCCCAGCGCACGTCGTGCAGGGTGTTGTCGGGCACCAGTCCCATGGCCCGCCAGACGCGGTCGGTGACGAGTGCGTCGACGGCGACCCCCTCGTCGGCCTCGTTGAAGTGCGGGAACGCGCGGCCTTCGTGCAGCACGCGCGAACCGTCGCGCGAGGTGACCGGAGGACGCTCGGTGGAGTTGAGGATGCCCTCGGCGAGGTCGGATGCCGGCACCAGGTCTTTCAGTCCCTGCTGGTACTGGATGCCGACCGCGTCGAGCCCGAAGTCGTCGGCGATCCGCAGCGCGGCAATGTACATCTTCAGCTGCCACTGCACCTGGTCGCGCGTCAGTTCGGTGGCGGCATCCTCGCCGTACTTGAAGGTCATGCCCTGCGCGATCAGCCAGTCGTACGCGGCGTCGGCCTCGTCGTCAGTGACGCGCAGCATCTCGGCGTACAGCGCCGACTGGCTCAGGCGCTCCTTGTAGATGCCGGTGTGGTTGAGCAGTTCGTCGTCGAAGATGGCGTTGTACATGCCCATGCAGCCTTCGTCGAACACCCCGATGATGGCCTTGTCGGCGATGAGCTCGGCGGCGAGCGCCTGCCCGAGCTGCTTCTCGGGGCTGTCGGGAAGCTCGGGCAGCGGGCGCACGTGGGTGGCGTCGTGCACGATGGCACCGGTTTCGGTCCATTCGCGGATGCCGTCGGTGAACCAGGCGTCGGTGAAGTCCACCGACCAGGTGGTGGCGTAGGGCTTGTCCATCTTGGTGAGGCCGGCGTTCAATCCCAGCAGGCCGACGAGGCCGGGCCAGTCGCCCGCGAAGTTGGCGACGGTGAGGATGGGGCCCTGGTGGGTGCGCAGGCCGGCGAGCACGTGGTGTGAGTACTGCCAGTTCGCGATCGCGACGATGAGCGGTGCGTCAGTAGGGATGCTCTTGAAGATCTCCATGCCCATGCGCTGGCTCGAGATGAAGCCGTGGCCGGTCGCGGGGTCGACGCCGAACGGGCGGATGACGCTCCAACCGAGGTCTTCGAGCACGCCGGTGACGCCGGCTTCGAGCGCGACCTGGGTGGGCCAGCCGGCGACATTGGCCGACTCGCGCAGATCGCCCGAGGTGATGAGGTAGGCGGTCTTCGGGGCGGCCTGGGGTCGCGCGACCGGCGCGGGGAGGGTGTAGCTCATGTGATTCTCCGTTGTGAGGGGGTCAGAGGGCGCGTTGTACGGTGGCCAGTTCGTGCACGACGTCGCGGGTGCCGGCGTACAGCCGCTGGTATCGGTCGAACAACTCGTCGTAGACGGACTTGGCGGCAGGATCGGGCGTGATGGTCTCGGTGATCGGGTTCCAGGCGTCGATGCGCGGCTCCTGCCCGGCGGGTGCGGTGGCGGATGCTGCCAGGAACGCCGCACCGTAGCTGGCGCCGATGGTGGTGGCGGGAATCTGCTGCGCCAGTCCGGTGGCATCCGAGACGATCTGCAGCCAGAGGCGGCCCTGTGTGCCTCCGCCGACGGCGACGATGCGGCGGATGTCGGCTCCGGCGGCGCGCATGGTCTCGACGTTGTGGCGCACGCCGAGTGCGGTCGCTTCGAGTGCAGCGCGGTAGAGGTCGCCGCGTCCGTGACTGAGAGTGAGTCCGGCGATGACGCCGCGAGCATCCGGGTCTTGAATTGGGGTGCGCTCTCCGGCGAAGTAGGGCAGCATCAGCAGCCCTCGTGCGCCCGGGCCGGATGCTTCGGCCTCGGCGAGCAGCTGCGGATAGTCGGCGTCGGTGAGATCTTTGAGCCAGGCGGTGAGGGCGCCCGAGGTCGAGAGTCCGCCGGCGAGGTTGCGGGTGCCGGCGAAGGCGCCGGCCGTGGTCCACATCGAGGGGGTGCGCAGCGTCTGCGCTCCCGTCGCGATGAGGAACATGGTCGTGCCGTACATGAGCATCAGGTCGCCGTCGCCGTGGGCGCCGACGCTGACGGCTTCGCTCCATGCGTCGATGGTTCCGGTGATGACGGGGGTGCCCTCGGGGATGCCGGTGAGGGCGGATGCTGTCGCCGTCACCGTCCCGGCGATCTCACCCGCCCAGGCGAGCGGCGGCTGCTCGAGGCCGTCTGCGTACTGCTGCCACCAGGCGTCGTGCCAGCGCTCGTTCTCGATGTCGTAGAGCGGGGAGCCCTGGCTGGCCGACTGGTGGTCGAGCACGTAGGCCCCGGTGAGCTTGCGGGCCAGCCAGGATGCCGGCATGAACAGACGCTTCGCGCGTTGCCAGGCATCCGGGTCTTCGTCGGCGATCCAGGCGATCTTGGGACCGGCCGACTGCGAGGTGAGGGTCGAGCCCCCGATGCGGGTGATCTCTTCCGTGCCGAGTTCGTCGGTCATCCGGTCGATCTGCGCAGCGGCGCGGGTGTCGACGCCGTACAGGATGGCGGGACGCACGGGCTCGTCATGCTCGTCGGCGAGCAGCACGCAGGGACCCATGCCGCTCACTCCCAGAGCGGTGATCAGGGCGTCCGGGTGCGCTTGTCGCAGCTCGCGGCTGATCGCGACGAACTCGTCCCACCAGATGCGAGCATCCATCTCGACCCAGCCGCTGTGCGGGCGATCGACCTCGTGCGCGCGCGTGGCAGTCGCGAGGATCGTGCCGTCGTCGGCGACGAGCACGCCCTTGCTGCTCGACGTTCCGATGTCGACCCCGAGGGTGCAGCGCATGTGTCCTCCTTGATACGACAAGCTGAACCCAGCGTACGCGAAATCGATTTCAAGCGGCAAGTGCGGATGCGGACTCGCGGTGCCGCGTGCGTTCCGGTCGCACTTTCTCCCGGAACCGCGGTGCCGCGCGTGTTCAGGTCGCAGTTTCTCCCGTTTCGCTGCGCGTGAAGCGGGAGAAAGTGCGACCTGAACGGCATCCGCGGCGTGCCCGAGGGCGGCGCGTCAGAGGGCGGCACGTCAGCGGGTGGCGCGTCAGCGCCGGATGCTGGCGGGCTGCACCTCATCGCGCAGGACCACCGAACGGGCCGGCTGGTCATTCCCGCGGATGCGCTCGAGCAGCATCCGCGCGGCAGTGACCCCCATGCGACGGGCGGGAAGCCGCACGACGGTGACCGCGCTGGGCGACAGCGTGGTGAACGGCAGTGAACCGACGACCGCGACGCCGACAGCGGGAGGTGTGAGCCCATGCTCGGTGAGCACCTGGATCGCGCCGACGCCGATGAGGTTGTTGCTCGCGACGACGGCATCCGGGGGTTCGGACAGGGCGAGCAGCTCTTCCATCGCGGCCCTGCCGCCGTCGACACGGAAAGTCGAGACGCGCAGAAGCTCGGGGTCGACCGCGCGCTCGGCGGCGTCGAGGGCGTCGCGCCATCCCTCGGCGCGTTCCGCAGCGGTATCGATGTGCGTCGGTCCGCTGATGCACGCGATACGGCGATAGCCCGCGCGGATGAGCTCCTGTGTCGCAGCTTCGCCGGCGGCGCGGTTCGCCATCACCACGCCGTCGATGCCGTAGCCGGTGCCGCGGTCTACGGCCACGACGGGGCGTCCGGTGGCGAGGATCTCGTCGAGGTTCGTATGGTCAGATGCTGCTGCCAGGATCACCCCGGCCATGTTCTCGGCGATCGCAATGCGCAGGTAGGTCGATTCCTTCTCGACATCGGCGTCGGAGTTGCACAGCACCACCGAGTAGCCGGCCTCGCTCGCGGCATCCTCGACCCCTCGCGCCATCTCGGTGAAGTAGGGGTTCTCGATGTCGGGGATCACCAGGGCGATCACCTCGGAACTCTGCCTGCGCAGCGTGCGCGCCGCCCGGTTGGGCGTGAAGTTCAGCTGCTCCGCGGCCGCGCGCACCGCCTCGACCTTCTCGGGCGAGACGCTGGTGCCGTTGAACACCCGCGATACGGTCGCCGGTGAGACGCCGGCGCGCTTCGCGACGTCGTAGATCGTGGCCACGTGTTCCCCCTGAGCTCGCTGCTCACTCTAGCGCCGCACCCCCTCCCGCCACTCCCGTCTAGCCGTGCGCCGTTACGACCGCGGCAACCGCGGTACGCGCGTCGGCGTCGGGCTCGTCGAGTGCCATCCGACAGTACGCATCGGTGACGCCGAGCACACGGTACGCCTCCTTCATGCGCGCCATGTCGCCTCCGACGACCGAGACCACCTCGTCGACGGCGACCTGAGCGACGGCGACCGCGGCCGCATCACCGGATCGACCGGCCTCGGCGAGCGCCCGGAACGGCTTCGGCGTCACGGATGAGACCCCCGAGACGACGCCCTGTGCCCCCACCTCGACGGCCGCGATCAGATCCCGATCAGCGCCTGTGTAGAGCTCGAAGTCGGCGGGTACGACCGCCCGGTACGCAGCCAGATCCTCCAGGGAGAGCTCGCTGACCTTCGCGCCGACGACGTTGGGCAGTTGCGCCAGCCGCACGAGCAACTGCGGCGTGACGGGATTGCCGCTGCGCGCCGGGTAGACGTACACGTACAGGCGGCCGTCGCCGACAGCATCCGACACCGCACGGAAGTACTCGTACACCGCATCATCCGACGACCGCAGGTAGTAGGGCGTCAGCGCTGCGAACTCACGAGCACCCAGACCGCGAGCGATCCGCGTGAGCCGCACCGCCTCGAAAGCACTGGGACGACCGACGTGCACGATCACCCGCATCCGGTCGGCGAGTTCGTCGAGCGCCGCTGCGACGAGATCCGAGAACTCCTCGACGTCGACCGCGGGGAACTCCCCGGTCGTGCCGAGCACGAACGCCCCCTCGTTGCCCGACGCGGCGACGTATCGGAAGATCGCACGCGACCCCTCGAGATCGAGCGCTCCATCACGCCCGAAGGCGGTCGGGATCGCGGTGAGGATGTCATAGCGGGTCACTTCTTCTCCTTGGGGTTCTTCTTTTCAGTGCGCACGGTCGACGTGAGCAGGTCAGGATCGGCCGCGAGCTCGTCGTGGGCGTGCGCGATCTGCTCGAGGCTCTCGGTGTCGAGCACCGACTCGGCGAAGGATGCCCGTTCAGCGCGCGGTTTGCGGGCCGAACGGATCGCCGGCATCACGATCGAGAGCACGGCCAGCAGCAGCAGGGCGATCGCGATCGGGCTGACGACCTCGAAGAACGGCCGCGTCGGCAGAATCGCGAGCGTGCGCGCGAGGTTCTCTTCGGCGAGTGGTCCGAGCAACAACCCGAGCACGATCGGCCCGGCGGGTACCTGCATGCGCTTGAGCAGCACACCCAGCACACCGAAGACGAGCATGGTGATGACGGTCGAGAGGCTGTTCGAGGTGGCGTAAGTACCGATGATGCAGAAGATGAGGATGCCGCTCCACAGATACGGCTGCGGCACATCGAGCAGCTTGACCATGCCCTTCATGCGCACCAGGCTCAGTCCGAGCGCCAGCAGGGTGGCCACGAGCATGATGCCGACAATCGAGACGACCAGGTCGGGGCGGTCCGAGAACAGATTCGGCCCTGGGGTGATTCCCCAGATGATCATCGACCCGATCATCACCGCCATCACCGAGTCGCCGGGGATGCCGAGCGCCATGGTCGTGGTGAGCGAGCCGCCCAGCGTCGCGCTGGAGGCCGTGTCGGATGCCGCGACTCCCTCGATCGAGCCCTTACCGAAGGCGTCGGGGGTCTTCGACACCTTGCGCGCGCGTTCCCACCCGATGAGGCCGGCGATGTCGCCGCCGGCGGCGGGGATCAGGCCCACGCCGAGTCCGACAGCGCCGCCGACCGCGGTCGCTCTCCCGCTCTGCTTCAGTTCGCGCCGGTTGGGCCACCAGCGGCCCAGGCTGGAGATCGGTCGCGTGTGGTTCTTACGGTGAGTGAGCAGCTGATCGAAGAGCTCCGCGATGCCGAACAGGCCGATGATCACGGCGATGAAGTTCACGCCCTCGACGAGTTCGAGAAGCCCGAAGGTGAAGCGCTGGTCGGCTGTCGCCGAGTAGGTGCCCACCGTGCCGAGCATGAGTCCGAACAGGCCCGCGAGGATGCCCTTGAGCATCGATTTGGACGAGATGCCGATCATGATGGCGATGCCGAAGACCACCAGCGCGAACAGCTCCGGAGAACGGAAGTAGTCGCGGGCGAAATTCGCGATCGGCACGGCAGCGATCGCGAAGAGCACGAGGGATGCCAGGATGCCGATCGCCGAGGCGATTGCCGAGATGGTCAGGGCGAGCCCCGCACGCCCCTGCTTGGCCATCGGGTATCCGTCGAGTGTGGTGGCGATGGATGCCGGTGTGCCGGGGGTGTTGATGAGGATGGACGGCACTCGATCACCGAAGTTCGCGGTGACGTAGATCGTGAGCAGCACGGCCAGTCCCTGGACCGGCTCGAGCGTCATCGTGAACCCGGCCGCCAGTGCGACGGCCATTGTGGCGGTGATCCCGGGGAAGGCGCCGACCATGAATCCGAGCACGAGCCCGACGCCCATGTAGAGGACGATCGAGATGTCGAGAAGCGAGTTCACCCCGTCGATGATGGGAGTCATAGGGGGATCCTCAGAAGCATGCCGAAGACGACGTAGACGAATGCTGTCACCGCGGCGGAGTAGATGACGAGGCTCAGCCAGCGTCGGTGCCCGTACAGCAGCATGAGTCCGGCCATGAGCAGTCCGGCGGCGATCGGGAACACCTCGATGCGATAGCCGAACAGCACCACCGATCCAAGGGACCACACGGCGATGAACGCCCCCGCGATGACGATGGTGAGCACGACGCGCAGCACACCACCCGGCTGGATGCGTTCAACGTCATCGCGGGTCGGTGCGGGGCGAGTGAGGGCGACGACGAGGAGCACGATCGCGGTCGCGACGGCGGCGACCCCGATCACCGTCGGCCAGAAGCGGGCGTCGATCTGCCCTGGAGCGGCTTCGCGCCGCAACGGGATCTGCGTCGCCAGCAGCAGGTACCCCGCCGCGACCGCGAGGGCGACCGCGGCGAACACGACCTCCAGGGAGCGGGAGGGTGCCGCTCCCCGAAGGTCGGTGTCGACGACGTCGGTCATCAGCCGAGCAGTTCCTGGAACAGGTCGAACTGCTCGCCGACGAAGGTGGTCCACTCGGCCGAGTCGCGGTACACGACCAGGTTTCCGGCATCCTTCTGGAAGGCCTGGTACGAGTCCGACTCCACAGCTTGCTGCACCGCCGACTCGAGCGTCGCCTTCACGTCGTCAGGCAGACCCTTGGGGGCGTAGATCCCGCCCCATCCGCCGAACTCCACGGCCTCGCCGATCGCCTCTTCGACCGTCGGCACGTCGGCCGCATCGGGGTGGCGCTCGTCGTGCATGACAGCCAGGATGCGGACGGCCTCACCCTGGGCGAGTGCCTCGCCCAGCCCGGAGACGGCCGCGACGGTCTCGCCGGATGCCGCCGCGCCGACGGCGGTGGCGCCACCGTCGTAGGCGACCGGCGTGAACTCGGCACCGGTGGCGTCGGCGAGGCCGAGCGTCGCGGCCTCCCAGATCGACCCGGCTCCGGAGTTGGCGACCGTCACGGCACCCGCTTCAGCCTGGGCGACCAGGTCGTCAAGCGACTCGATTCCACTGTCGGCGCCGACGGTGACGACACCGGGTGCGAGCATGATCTGGCCCAGCAGGTCGTAGTTCTCTGGCAGTACGTCGGCGCCCTGAGTGGTGTTGAGCATGGCGATCTCGACCGGAGCGAAGCCGATCACGTACCCGTCGGCTTCCTGAGCGCCGACGAACTCCATGGCCAGCGCACCCGCGGCGCCGGGCATGTTCTCGGGGATCACGCTGACATCAAGAATGTTCTCGAGCTCGGATGCCAGTGCGCGGGACGACAGGTCGGAACCGCCGCCGGGGTTGGCCTGGATGATCAGACGGATGTCCTTGTCGGGGAAGGACGACGCGTCGCCGCCCTCTTCCACCGGGCTGCAGCCGGCCAGGACGAGCGCGGCTGCGGCGGCGGTTGCGATGGCGACCGTCGCGCGGGTCATGCGGATGCGGGGCATCTTTGCTCCTCGGGTACGGGGACCGACCCGGTTGTCGGCCTCCCCGACCGTATCAGTGTTGACTGTTAACAGTCAACGGCTAAGCCGAGCACCTATGCCACGACGCGTCATTCGGACATGGCGATCTCACTCAGCATCCGATCCCTCGCCCCGTCGAGGTGCGCCGTCAGCACGTCGGCGGCCTTCGCCGCGTCACCACTGCGCATGACGTCGAACAGCGCGACGTGATCGACGGCGGAGTCGTGCAGATCCGAATCGTGATTGATCGTCACATCGAGCAGCGCCGAGAACGTCGGCAGGTACTGGCGCCACGCGCCCTCGAGACGCGGGTGGTCGGCGAGTGCGTAGATCTGCGAGTGGAAGTCGAGGTCCGCGGCCGCGAAAGCGGTGTGATCCGAGGTCTCGGCAGCTTCGGTCATGCGGCGCACCGCGCGCGCCATCGTCTGCCACCGCGCGTCGTCCTCGACGCGGATCGCCCGCGAAAGCGCGAGCTGCTCGAGCGCCGCGCGCAGGCTGTAGAGCTGATCGACGTCATCGCGGGTGAGCCCGACGACGAACACCCCACGGGGCCGCTGGATGCGCACCAGCTTCTCAAAGCTCAGCTGCGTCAGCGCGTCGCGGATCGGTCCGCGGCTGACGTCGAACTCCTCAGCGAGCGCTTCTTCAGTGATGCGCTCGCCCGGAGCGAGGTCACCGCGCACGATCCGCTGGCGCAGCACGTTGGCGACCTGCGCCCCCAACGACTCACCGCGCTTGACTGTGTCGGCCACGCGTTCTCCTCTTGTTCACCTGAATCCTGTCAACTGTTGACAGGGTACAACCACAGGTGGCACCCATGATCACCACAAGTAGGCTGAGAGGCGCGGCGGTTCCTGGAACGCGCAACGCACAAGCCCCGAGTACGGAAAGCGAGGTGGTTCATCATGTCCGGTGACAGTCCGAGTCACAGACACGCTCCCCTTCTCGCTTTCGCACCGCCCGGCTGAGCGGCGCTTCGTCGCTGCGCGCCTGCCGGCCCCGGTGCCCTCCGCAAAGGCACATCATGACTCCGAAGCAGCTGCAGCACATCTCCGAGATCGCGGACGCGATCGAGCAGTCCATCGACCGCGGTGATCTCGCACAGGCATCCGCCGCACTCACTCCGATGCCGGTCCCCGAGATCGTCGAGCTCCTTGATCGGCTGTCCGTCGAGAACGCCGCGATCGTGTACCGACTTCTCGCGAAGGGCCGCGCGCTCGACGTGTTCGAGGCGCTCTCCCCCGGCACCCAGGGCGATCTGGTGCAGGCGATGCGCCATGCCGAGGTCGCCACCCTGTTCGCCGAGATGGATCCCGACGACCGTGTCTGGCTGCTCGATGAGCTGCCGGCGTCCGTCGCACCCCAGCTGCTGCGCGGACTGCCGCCGCATGAGCGCGAGTTGACGGCATCCGTCCTGGGCTACCCCGACAACGCGATCGGGCGCCGCATGAGCCCCGAGGTGGTCGTCACCCACCCGCAGCTGACCGTCGGCGAGACGATGCAGAGAGTGCGCGGTGCGCTCGATCACGCCGAGACGATCTACACGCTGCCGGTGACCGACGCGGGGCGCCGCGTGGTCGGCGTGGTGAGCCTGCGCGATCTGCTCGCGGCGGCGTCGGATGCCCGGATCGCCGACCTCATGGTCGACGCGCACGTCGCGAGTGCCGATGAGCACGCCGAGGCCGCCGCGCGCCGCGCGACGGACCTCGGGTTGCTGGCGCTGCCGATCGTGGACAGCGAGCAGCGCCTGGTGGGCGTGCTGACGATCGACGACGCGGCGCGCATCCTCAAGCAGGAGGAGAGTGAGGATGCTGCTCGCCAGGGCGGCGTCGAACCTCTGCGGCGCTCCTACCTGTCGACACCCGTCCGACGGCTCGTGCGCTCGCGCGTGGTGTGGCTGCTGGTGCTCGCGGTCGGCGCCACGCTGACGGTGCAGGTGCTCGACGCGTTCGAGGCGACGCTGGCGCAGATGACCGTGCTCGCACTGTTCGTGCCGCTGCTGATCGGCACGGGCGGCAATACCGGAAACCAGGCGGCGACCACCGTGACCCGCTCACTGGCGCTGGGCGAGATCACCCCGCGCGATGTGGGCAAAGTGCTCGTGCGCGAGATCTGCGTCGGTTTCAGCCTCGGCCTGTTGCTGGGACTGTTGGGGTTCGCTCTGGCGGGGCTCGCGTATGACTGGCATGTCGGTCTCGTGATCGGGCTGACGCTCATCGCGATCTGCACGGTTGCGGCTTCCATCGGCGGGATCATGCCGCTGATCGCGCGCGCGATCAAGGTCGACCCGGCCGTGTTCTCGAACCCGTTCATCACGACGTTCGTCGACGCGACCGGCCTGATCATCTACTTCCTGATCGCGAAGGCCGTGCTGGGCCTCTGACCCGCGCCCCTCCCCGCGCTCCCGGACGAGCGGAAGGGCGGGGCGATATTCTCGGTACAGATCGAAGCGGCGATCGCCAGCGTGCACCGAGCGAAGGAGCCAGCATGGAGCAGATCGTCTTGACGACGCTGACGGCGGCGGCGCTGGGCACCCTGGCGTACGCACTGCGCATCCCGCCGCTGGTGGGATTCCTCGGCGCGGGCTTTCTGCTGGGCGCCTTCGGCATGCAGCCCTTCCCCGGACTGGAGCAGATGGCCGACCTCGGTGTCGTGTTGCTACTGTTCACGATCGGCCTGAAGTTCGACCTGCGTTCTCTTCTGCGCCGTGAGGCCTACGGCACCGCGACCATCCACCTCGCGGTGCTCACCGTCATCAGCATGGGCACGGTCGGGCTGATCTCGGCCATCGCGCTGAGCTCACTCGACGGTGGATGGCGCGAAGCCGCGGTCGTCGGTTTCGCCCTGTCGTTCTCGTCGACCGTGCTGTGCGTGAAGGTTCTTGAAGAGCGCTCCGACGACGGCTCGTTCTACGGGCAGACGGCCATCGCCATCCTCGTCATGCAAGACATCATCGCCGTGGGCTTTCTGACCGCCAACTCCGACACCCCGCCGAGCCCCTGGGCACTGCTGCTCGTTCTGCTCGTTCCGCTGTCGTGGGTGCTGCGCCGGGTTCTCGATCGCCTCGGCCACGGCGAGCTACTGGTGCTGTTCGGTGTGGTCATGGC
Source organism: Microbacterium esteraromaticum (assembly GCF_017303215.1). Taxonomy (GTDB): domain Bacteria; phylum Actinomycetota; class Actinomycetes; order Actinomycetales; family Microbacteriaceae; genus Microbacterium; species Microbacterium esteraromaticum_C. Next base: position 242,198 of record NZ_JAEMWU010000001.1, read on the forward strand.
ACTCGGCCCCGGCTACTTCGCGTTCAGCTCGGTCGGCCTGAAGGGTGATCTCGGTGCGCTCGTCGCCGGATTGCTGTTCTCGACGCACCCGCGCGCGATCGAGCTCTCGAAGTCGCTGTTCAGCATCAAGGAGCTCTTCTTGGTCGGGTTCTTCGTGATGATCGGCCTGAGCGCGAGCCCGACCTGGCTCGATCTGGGCATCGCGGCGCTGCTGTGCGTGGTGCTGCTGCCGATCACGTTCATCGGCTTCGTGCTGCTGGGCAGGATGTTCGGCCTGCGCAATCGCACCACGATCCGCACCAGCCTGGTGCTGAGCAACTTCTCGGAGTTCTCGATCATCGTCACGGCGGTCGGAGTCTCGACTGCCCTCGTCTCGGAGAAGTGGTTGACGATCGTCGCAGTGGCCGTGCCGCTGAGCATGGTCATCTCGTCGCTGGTGAACACACGCAGCCTCAATCTGACCGATCGGCTCAGCGCGTGGTTGCCCGAGCAGGATCCGCTCCGCTTGCGCGTGGCGGATCGCCCGATCGACACCAGCGATGCGGATGCTGTCGTGCTGGGCATGGGCCGGGTCGGCCGGGCGGCGTACACGCGCCTCGCCGAAGAGGGCGAGTTGCGGCCACTGGGCGTCGACAACGACCACCTCGTGGTGCAACGGCTGCTGGAGGATGGGTACAAGGTCGTCGAGGGTGATGCGACCGACCACGAGTTCTGGAACCGCATCGTGGCGGGCGGTTTCGTCCGGACCGTCGTGCTGGCGATGCCGATCCACGACTCGAACCTGTTCGCCCTGGAGCAGTTGCGTGCCGCGGGTTTCGACGGCCGTGTGTCGGCCGTCGCGCAGCATCCGGATCAGCTCGCGCATCTGGCGGGCGAGGGCGTGGGCGCGGTGGTGAACGTCTACGGCGGCGCGGGCGCCGCACTCGCGGACGCGACCCTCGAACTCCCCCTCGACGACGCTTGACGCGCGGCGCGAGTCAGGCCCCAGAGGGCTCGGATTCGGGGTCGTCGTCGTCGCGGCGGGAACGCGGATGCCACAGCACGACCTCTGTCGAACGACGGATCCGGCGGCCGGAGCCGACCGGAACGATCGACCCGGTGGCGCCGGCGGCGAACACGCGCACACCGGGCCGGTTCTCGCGCTCGGCGCGCAGCGCGCCCTCCAGTTCGACGACGCGACGCCGTAGCATCCGCACCTCGTCCTCCAGGTCGAGCAGGCGGGCGATGGCCGGCAGGCTCATCCCCTCGCTCGACAGCTGGGCGACCTCACGCAGCTGCTCGATGTTGCGCATCGAGTAGCGGCGCGAGCCGCCGCGGGTGCGGCCGGGCACCACCAGGCCGATGCGGTCGTACTGCCGCAGCGTCTGGGGGTGCATTCCGGCCAGCTCCGCGGCGACCGCGATCGCGAAGACGGGGGCGTCGGCGTCCATCGCTACTTCGCCTTCGCCATCAGGTCGGCGCGCGGGTTCTCCTTCGGCTCCAGGTCGTGGAAGCGCTGAAGAGCCTCACGGGCGGCGTCATCGAGGTGACTGGGCACGGCGACCTGAAGCTCGGCGAGCAGGTCTCCGGTGCCCTTCGACGAGACGATGCCACGGCCCTTGACCCGCAGCACGCGCCCGGAGGGCGTGCCGGGAGCGACCCGCAGCTTGACCGTCTCGCCGCCGAGCGTAGGCACCTCGATAGTGGCGCCGAGCGTCGCCTCGGTGAATGTCACCGGCACCGTCAGGCGCAGGTTGAGTCCGTCGCGGGTGAAGACCGGGTGCGGCCTGACCTTCACCTGCACGACGATGTCACCGTTCTCGCCGCCGTCCGGCGAGGGCCGGCCGCGGCCGCGCAGACGGATCTTCTGCCCGTCTGCGACCCCAGCCGGCACCTTCACCTTGAACGGCTTGCCGTCCTCGGCCTGCAGGGTGATGGTCTCACCCTTGGCCGCGGTGACGAAGTCGAGCGTCGTGCGGGCGGTGACATCGGCACCCTTCTGGGGGCCGCCGAATCCGCGGAACCCGCCGGACGGCTGACCGAACCGGCCCGAGCCGAACGATCCGCCGCCCTGCGAGAACATCGAGAAGATGTCGTCGAAGTCGGCCTGCTGGCCACCCTGTCCGAAACGACTGAAGACGTCTTCGAAACCGCCGGATGCCCCGGGTCCGGGCGCCGTGAAGCGCGCTCCCGAACCCATCGCACGGATCTCGTCGTACTCGCGACGCTGTTCGGCGTCGCTGAGCACGGCGTAGGCCTCACTGATCTCTTTGAACCGCGCCTCGGCCTTGGCATCACCCTGATTGGAGTCGGGGTGGTACTTGCGGGCGAGCTTGCGATAGGTCTTCTTGAGATCGGCATCCGAGACGTCCTTGCTGACGCCCAGTGTCTTGTAGAAGTCCTTGTCGAACCAATCCTGGCTGGCCACCTGTCACCTACTCCGCTGGTACGGCGACGACGACCTTGGCCGGGCGCAGCTCGACATCACCCAGGCGGTAGCCGAGTTCGGCGACCTCGAGGATCGTCGAAGTGGTGGCGCCGGGGGTGGGCTGCTGGAAGATCGCCTCGTGATGCTGCGGGTCGAACTCCTCGCCCGCAGCGCCGTAAGCGACCACGCCGAGACGCTCGACGACCGTGCGCACCTTCTCGGCGATCACGGCGAAGGCAGTGCCCTCGGCGAGGTCACCGTGCTGCTGGGCACGGTCGAGGTCGTCGAGCACGGGCAGCAGGCCCTTGGCGGCCTCGCCCTTGGCGCGGGCGATCTCGATGTGCCGCTGCTCCTCGGTGCGCCGACGGTAGTTGGCGTATTCGGCCTGCAGGCGCTTGAGGTCGTTGAGCAGCGCGTGCTCAGCATCCGCGATTCCGGCGCCGTCGGCGTCGTGCAGCGTCGCCTCGTCGGTCTGCATGGCGTTCAGGATGTCGTCGACCGTGAGGTCGTCGTCCGAACCCTCCGCCGCTGCGGCCTCAGCCGCGTCGGCGTTCTCGGGGATTCCCGAATCCGGCGCGGGGCCGGATGCCGCAGCATCCGACCCCTCGTTCTCGGGAACTTCGTCGAAGTTCTTGTCTGTCATGGTTACTTCTTCTCGTCCTCGTCGTCGATGACCTCGGCGTCGACGACATCCTCGTCAGAGGCGGCCTCTGCGGTGGGCTCCTCAGCGGCGCCCTCAGCGGATGCGTCGGCCTGCTGCGAGGCGTAGATCGCCTCGCCGAGCTTGCCCTGCGACTCGTTGAGCTTGTCGAATGCGGTCTTGACCGCGTCGTCGTCCTCACCGGCGAGCGCCGTCTTGAGCGCGTCGACGTCGGCCTGCACCTCGGTCTTGACGTCCTCGGGCAGCTTGTCGCTGTTCTCGGTGATCAGCTTCTCGATCGAGTAGGCGAGGGTCTCGGCCTGGTTGCGGACCTCGGCGGCCTCGCGGCGCTTCTTGTCTTCGGCAGCGTTCTCTTCAGCCTCGCGCACCATGCGGTCGATGTCTTCCTTCGACAGCGACGAGCCGCCGGTGATGGTCATCGACTGCTCCTTGCCGGTGCCCTTGTCCTTGGCGGACACGTGCACGATGCCGTTGGCGTCGATGTCGAAGGTCACCTCGACCTGCGGGATGCCACGGGGAGCCGGAGCGATACCGGTGAGCTCGAACGTACCCAGCGGCTTGTTGTCGCGGGTGAACTCGCGCTCACCCTGGAAGACCTGGATCGCGACCGAGGGCTGGTTGTCGTCAGCCGTGGTGAAGGTCTCGCTGCGCTTGGTCGGGATGGCGGTGTTGCGGTCGATGAGCTTGGTCATCATGCCGCCCTTGGTCTCGATACCGAGGCTCAGCGGGGTGACGTCGATGAGCAGAACGTCCTTGCGCTCACCCTTCAGCACACCGGCCTGCAGGGCGGCGCCGACGGCGACGACCTCGTCCGGGTTGACGCCCTTGTTGGCTTCCTTGCCGGTCTCGCGCTTGACGAGCTCGGCAACGGCGGGCATACGGCTCGAGCCACCGACGAGGACGATGTGGTCGATCTCGCCGACCTTGATGTTCGCCTCGCGGATGACGTCCTCGAAGGGCTTCTTGGTGCGGTCGAGCAGGTCCTTGGTGAGGTCCTCGAACTTCGCGCGGGTGAGCGTCTCGGACAGCGAGACGGGGCCCGACTCGGTCAGCGACAGGTACGGCAGGTTGATCGAGGTGCTGGTCGAGCTCGACAGCTCCTTCTTCGCCTGCTCAGCGGCCTCCTTGAGGCGCTGCAGGGCGATCTTGTCACCCGAGACGTCGACGCCGGTGGTCTCCTTGAACTGCTTGATCAGGTAGTCGACGACGCGCTGGTCCCAGTCGTCGCCGCCGAGGCGGTTGTCACCGGCGGTGGCGCGCACCTGGATGGTGGAGAAGTCGTCGTCCTTGCCCACTTCGAGCAGCGAGACGTCGAAGGTTCCGCCACCGAGGTCGAAGACCAGGATGAGCTCGTCTTCCTTGCCCTTGTCGAGGCCGTACGCCAGAGCGGCGGCGGTGGGCTCGTTGATGATGCGCAGCACGTTGAGGCCCGAGATCTCGCCGGCCTCCTTGGTGGCCTGACGCTCGGCGTCGTTGAAGTACGCGGGAACGGTGATGACCGCATCGGTCACGGTGTCACCCAGGTACGACTCGGCGTCGCGCTTGAGCTTCATCAGGATGCGTGCCGAGATCTCCTGCGGCGTCCACTTCTTGCCGTCCACGTCGAACGACCAGTCGGTGCCCATGTGGCGCTTGACCGACGAGATGGTGCGGTCGACGTTGGTGACGGCCTGGCGCTTGGCGGTCTCGCCGACGAGCACCTCGCCATCCTTGGTGAATGCGACCACCGACGGGGTGGTGCGGAAACCCTCGGCGTTGGCGATGACCTTGGGCTCGCCGCCTTCGAGGACGCTGACGACGGAGTTGGTGGTTCCGAGGTCGATACCGACAGCACGTGCCATGTGTTTTCTCCTTAGTGGGTGAGAGTCTGTGGGACGACCCGGCCCCTTCGGTGGTCACCGAGAACCTGAGTCGTGATGACTCAAGTGTAAACGGAACGTCGGATGCTGTCAATTCAAAGTTGATATGAGGTGACTCAACCTTTCGTAACCCGGGTCTCCGGCATCCGCACACATAGCTCCCGCGCACGCGCGCGTGACCCTATGCTGACCTCAGAGAGCATCGGGGAGGCAGCTGTGACGCTCGACGATCAGGCAGACACGGTCAGCCCACCACCGGCATCGAGCGTGCGGGAGCGGTTCCGCGCGATGGTCGCCGCGCTGTCCAATCCCGCCGGCGTCCGCGGACTCCTCGCGATGGCCGGCGGCACCGTCGTGCTGCTGCTGCCCAACGCGACCACCATGCTCGTCACGTTCATCGTGGTCGCCCTGCTCGCTCTCAGCGGCGCGACCGACCTCGGGTACGCGGCGTCGGGGCGCCGCTGGTTCGGCAAGGGCATCAGTCGCTGGCTCGCCGCGCTGCGCGGGCTCGCCGCGCTCGCCCTCGCGGCCGCGATGGTCCTCGCGATCTACGCGGCCGGCGACGCGCTCACGCTGACCCTCGTGGTGGGCTTCGCCGGCATCTTCATCGGCATCCGCGGGGTCGTTGCGATCATCGGAGCCCTGCTCAAGCGCCGCGAACGCGACCCGCTACCGCGCCTGGCCGGCGGTTCCATCGCCGTCATCGCCGGAATCCTGGCATACCTGGTTCCATCCTCGGTCGTCTCGACGGTGATCATCGGCGGCGCCGTGGCCGCGCTGGTACTCGGTCTGCTGCTGGTCGCGTGGAGTCTGCGTCACTCAGCCCGAGGCACGACGACCGTGCCGCCCACGGCCACAGTTCCCGAACTGATCTGGGACTGGATCGATGGATCCGACATCGGCCGCAAGCAGCGTGCCGAGTACGCCGCCGGCCTGTACTTCGAGCGCCCGCAGCGCCTCACCAAGCTCGGCACGTGGTGGGTCATGCTCGTGCTTTCGGTCGCCATCGCATCGTTCGCCGTGCTGGCCGATTCGACCGCAGTCGTCATCGGGGCCATGCTCGTGGCGCCCCTCATGACGCCGATCCTCGGCCTCGCCGGTGCTCTCGTAAACGGCTGGGGCCGACGGGCGTTCGACTCGGCAACCCTCATCGTCGCGGGTGCTCTGGCCGCCGTCGCGCTCGCCTACGGGATCAGCGCCTGGGCTCCCATCGCCATCTCGCACGCCACGAACTCGCAGATCGTCTCGCGCGTGAGCCCGACGACGGTCGACATGCTGATCGCGATCGCGGCCGGCGCGGCCGGCGCCTTCGCGACCGTCAACGCACGCGTCGCCAGCGGCATCGCCGGTGTGGCGATCGCCGTCGCCCTCGTGCCGCCGCTCGCGGTGGTGGGCATCAGCCTGAACGGCGGCCAGTACGCCGACGCGGGCGGCGCCACGCTGCTCTTCCTGACGAACTTCGTGGCGATCGTTCTGAGCGCCTCGGCGGTGTTCGTGCTCACCGGCTTCGCCCGCCCCTACGCCTTGCGCAACCGCCCGCGTCAGATCATGCAGACCGTCGTGCCGTTCATCGCCCTGGCCGGCATCATTCTGCTGCCCCTCATGCTGACGTCCGAGGGGATCCTGCAGTCCCAGAACCGTCAGCGCGACGTGCAGCACACGGTCGAGGACTGGCTCGGCGACGACACCGACTTCGTCGTCTCAGACATCTCGGTCACCGGCGACACCGTCAGCATAACGATCAGCGGCCCCGGCGAGCCCCCACAGGCCACCGACCTGCACGAGTCGCTGCAAGACGGCTTCACGGCCCCGATCGGCCTCGAGCTCACTGTCATCCCCGTCGAGGTGACAGTCGTACCCTCGGGCGGCTGAGCGAGAGGCACGTACGACGGCGCAGATCCGCCACCACCTCTTTCGCGGGCGCCGTGAAACGCGCACAATATCCGCATGAGCATCCCTGTCAACGTCGACAACTTCACGGTCGCTGAGACCCACCGCATGATGCACGATCTGCAGAACGACTCGGGCGGCGTGAATACCTTCCGCCACAACCGAGCGCCCGCACCCATCGACAAGCAGACCGTGATCCGCATGAACCGCGACACGCTCTACAGCTTCGCGGTCGTCGACGTCAGCGGCGGAGCCACCCTCACGCTCCCCGACCACGGAGGCAGGTACCTGTCAGTGATGGCCGTCAACGAGCATCATTTCATCAACGTCGTGCTGCACGAGGCCGGCGAGCACCAGCTGTCCGCCGAGCAGCTCGGATCACCGCACGTCATGCTCGCCGTGCGCATGCTGGTCGACCCGGCGGACCCCGACGACATCGCGGCCGTCGCGGCGCTGCAGGACCAGATCGTGCTGACGGCGGCATCCGCGACCCCGTTCGAAATGCCCGACTACGACACCACCACGCTCAACGAGACGCGGGACGCCCTGCTGTCGCTCGCCCGCAACCTGTCATCGTTCGACCGCACCTTCGGCACGCGCGACGAGGTCGACCCGGTGCACCACCTGATCGGCACCGCCGCGGGCTGGGGAGGTCTGCCCTCGTCCGAGGCCGTCTACGTCGGCGCCAACCCGCGGCTTCCGGTCGGCCAGTACGAGTTGACGGTCGGCGATGTGCCGGTCGACGGGTTCTGGTCGATCTCGGTCTACAACGCCGCAGGGTTCTTCGAGCCCAACGACCGTGACGCGTACACGATCAACAACATCACGGGCATCCGAACCACCGACGGCACGATCACGGTGCGCTTCGGCGACTACCCGCCGGGCACGCCGAACGCCCTGCCGATCACCGAGGGCTGGAACTACGTCGTACGCCTGTACCGCCCGCGCCCGGAGATCATCGACGGCAGCTGGACCTTCCCGACGCTGCAGGTCTGACCGACCCTGCTGGCCTGACCAACTCTGCAGACCTGGCCGCGCTCACCGTCGCATGATCACGCGCGCCAGGCGGGTTCCGAGCAGCTGCACCAGGTGCACGAACAGCACGATGAGGATGATCGCCGCCCACATCACGACCGGCTCGAACCGTCGGAAGCCGTAGATCTGCGCGAATGCGCCGAGTCCGCCACCGCCGACCATTCCGGCCATGGCGGTCATGTCGATCAGCGCCACCACGACGAACGTGTAGCCGAGGATCAGCGGTCCGAGCGATTCGGGGATCGCGACGGTGAACAGGATGCGCCACGGGCCGGCACCCATCGAACGCGCCGCCTCGATGACGCCGGGCGAGACCGAGACGAGGTGCTGTTCGACGATGCGGCCGATCGCGAACGCGGCGGCGATGCCGATCGCGAACGCCCCGGCCGTCGTTCCGATGCCGATGCCGACCACGGCGCGGGTGACCGGCTGCAGCACGGCGATGAAGATGACGAACGGGATGGGGCGGAAGAAGTTCACCAGCAGCTCGAGCAGCGCGTTCACGACGCGGTTGGGCATGAGCCCACCCGGTCGGGTCACGTACAGTCCGATGCCGAGAAGAGTGCCGAGGATGCCGGCGAGCACGAGCGCGAACGTCGTCATGTAGAGCGTTTCGAGCGCGGCATCCCAGAACTCGGGCCACAGTTCGTTGAGGCGTTCCATCAGGCGACCTCCTCCGGCGCGATCTCGGTGACGGTCGCGTGCGCGCCGATGCGCGTCAGCGTGGCGTCGATGACAGCATCCGCCCCTCGGATCGCCAGAGTGAGGTGACCGAACGCGCGGCCGCGGATGTCATTGATGCCGCCGTAGACGAGCTCGAAGTCCAGCCCCGCCTGGGCGAGGTCGACGAACACCTGCGCCTGAGATGAGTCGCCGTCGCGGAACGAGAAGGTGACGAGGCGGCCGTCGTGCCGCTCGCGCAGCGAGGCGGCCTCGGCGGGCGACGGGATGCCCTTGATCACGGTTCCGACGAAGCGTTGGGAGGCCGGGTTCTGGGGGTCGGAGAAGACCTCGAACACGTCGCCCTGCTCGATCACCTGACCGTGCTCCATGACGGCGACCTTGGTGGCGATGGTCTGGATGACGTCCATCTCGTGTGTGATGACGACGATGGTGACGCCCTGCTCACGGTTGACGCGGCGCAGCAGGGCGAGCACCTCGTGCGTGGTCTGCGGGTCGAGGGCACTGGTGGCCTCGTCGGCGAGCAGGATGGCGGGGCGGGTGGCGAGCGCGCGTGCGATGCCGACGCGCTGCTTCTGCCCACCCGAGAGCTGCTCGGGGTAGGCCTTGGCCTTGTCACTGAGTCCGACGAAGGCGAGCAGTTCGGCGACGCGCTCGTCGATGTCGGCCTTCTTCCACCCGGCGAGTCGCAGCGGGTAGGCGATGTTGGCCTTCACGGTCTTCGAGGCGAAGAGGTTGAACTGCTGAAAGATCATTCCGATGCCGCCGCGCACGTCGCGCAGCTCACGCTCGGACAGCGTGGTGATGTCGACGCCGTCGACGACGATCGACCCGCTGGTGGCGGGTTCGAGCGCATTGATGAGTCGCACGAGGGTGGACTTGCCGGCACCCGAGTACCCGATGATGCCGAAGACGTCGCCCTGTTCGATGTCGAGCGTCACGCCACCGACCGCGGTCACGGGCTGTGCGCCCTTGACCGCGGCCGGGTACGTCTTCGTGACATCGGTGAGAGTCACGATGGCCATGAATCAGCCCTTTGCTTCTGCGGTGTCCTTCTCGACCTTCGCGAGCGAGGCCTCGAGGTCGGCGACCGGGGTCTGGAGCGGAACGATGGTGTTGCCGGATGCCTCAGCGAGGCCCGCCTGCACGGCCTCGTCGGTCTGGAAGATCTCGACGAGCTTCAGGTACGTCTCGTTGTCCTTGTCATCGGCGCGAGCGGCGAAGATGTTGACGTACGGCAGCGCGTTGGCGTCCGAGGGGTCGTCCTGCGCGATGGCGTCTTCGAAGCTGAGGCCGGCCTGCGTGACGAAGTCGTTGTTGATGATCGCCGCGGCGGCATCGGGCAGCGAGTTCGGGATCAGTGCGGCTTCGAGGGCGACGACCTCGACCTTGGAGTTCTCCTCGTCGATGTCGGCGAGGTCAGAGAAGATGGTGCCGCCGCTGGTCAGCTCGATGAGTCCGGCCGACTGCAGCACGAGCAGGGCGCGGGCCTGGTTGGAGACGTCGTCGGGAACGAGCACGGTGTCGCCGTCCTTGATGTCGGCGACGTCGTCGACCTTCTGCGAGTAGAGGCCGAGGGGGTAGATGCCCGTGGAACCGATCGGCGTGAGGTCCTGGCCCGAGGCGACGTTGTAGTCGGCCAGGTAGACGATGTGCTGGAACTGGTTCAGGTCGAGCTCGCCTTCGGCCAGTGCCGGGTTGGGCTGCTCGTACGAGGCGAAGTCGACCAGTTCGACCTCGATGCCCTCTGCCGCTGCCGCGTCGACGAAGGCGGGCCACTGCGGGTCGCTCTTGCCGACGACGCCGATGCGCACGACGTCGCTCTCGCTCTCACCGCTGGTGGCGGGAGACGAGGAACAGCCGGCAAGGGATGCGATGAGCGCGACCGCCGCGGTGGCGGCGGCGAAGGTGGTGATGCGGCGGGACATGGTGTTCGGTTTCCTCTCGTGGGGACGAGAGAAACCGTATGTTCGGAGCTGGCACCCCCGACAATCGGCTCGTCACATTACGTCACAGCCGCGCGATCGCCGCTAATCTTCGCCCGGCAGATCCCCCGTGCCGCCCGGCAGCGCTCACTTGCCGCCGGGAGGGCCCACGATCAGCAGCACGGTGTACAGCGTGACGATCGCGACGCCGATGAGTGCGCCGAGCACCCACGGGCGCTGCAGGAACCAGCGCATAGTGCGGTCGTACCAGGTGTGGTCGCGCGGGTCGTCGGTCTGAGTGAGCCGCCACTCCCCTTCGAGCCGGCGCGTGCGGTGCAGCCAGATCTCGGCAGGGATCGTCGCGAACGGCACGACGGCGCTCGCGATCGCGGTGAACGCGACGCCCGGGTGCCATCGCTGGTTGAAGGCGACGAGCACGGCCATCGCGCCGTACGACAGGAAGACGAATCCGTGGATGCCACCGCCGATGGTGACGACCAGCGGGTCGACGCCGAGGGCGCGCGCGATGAGGGCGCTGATCAGCAGGGTCCAGGTGATCGCTTCGGCGATCGCGAGGACGCGGTACAGGCGGGCGGGTGTCGTGAACAAGTCGTCTCCTCGTCGGGTCTGCGTCCACGCTAGGCGACCGTGTCGATGGATGCGCTCCACGGGCGAGGATCCACGGGGCTACAGCAAAGAAGATCATCCGAATGATGGAGGAGAAAAAGGGGGTCGAATTAGGAAGGATCATGAACTAATCTGGTCGTGCCCTGAGCCGTGCCCCGACACGCGCGGCCACATCGCAACGTGCCACAAGCACCGCGCCCGACGGAGTACGCGCATGCCAGAGCCCGAAGTCACACCTCCCGCCCGCCGTTCGACCCACGTCGACACCGGCATCGACGACGCCGGAACCGCGCTGGTCGCGGGCTCGGAGGCGCCCTCTCGCTCGAGCCGCCGCACGCGCAAGACGGCGTCGCTCCCCGCCTTCACCGGTGCCTCCAGCACGGCACGGGCGACGGCATCCACCGCACCCGCGCCGACCGCGGCGCCGGCGTCAGCATCCGCCCCCTCCGAACCGGCGAATACCGAACCCGACACCGACCCGGCCCCACGACGCAGCCGCCGCCCGGCGCTGATCCTGCTCACCGCGACCATCGTCTTCCTGCTGGGCGCGCTGGGCGCGGTCGGCACCGCCATCGTCGCGAATCTCGCGCCGGGCGGTGCGACCGCTGCGATGTCGGATGCCGACGAGAATGTCCCCTCGACGCTGGCGACGCCGTTATTCCCGCTCGACACCCCCGCGGCGGCGGCCGGGGCGACGCCATGCACGACCGTGCACGTGCTGGCCTCGTTCGAGAACACCGAGATGGTCGAGAAGCTCGCGGAGGGCTACAACGCCGCTCCGCGCGACATCGACGGCAGCTGCGTCACCGTCACCACCGCGAAGGACAAGTCAGGAGCCGCCGCCACCCGGGCCGCCGGCTCTTTCGCCGACGTCCCTGCTGATCAGCGGCCGACGATCTGGCTACCCGACTCGGCGACGTGGCTGTCCGTGGCCAACGCCGAGGGCGCGACCGTCGTACCGGCCGAGGGCACCGAGGTCGCCAGCACGGGGATCGTCCTCGCCATGCCCGCGCCACTCGCTTTCGCGACGGGCTGGTACAACGAGGCGCCCACCTGGACCGAGGTGTTCTCACTGGCGAACCGCCCGGATTTCTGGTCGGTGCTCGGGCACCCCGAGTGGGGCGCGTTCAAGCTGGGCAAGACCAGCCCGCTGGTCGCGACCTCGGGCGAGGCGGCGCTGCTTGCATCGTTCGGTGCCTCGGGCAGCGGCGTGGGAGCGTCGACGGCGGCCGAGTTCGGCGATACGGCGGTGCTCGATCAGGTGCGCATGCACGAGCTGGCCACCAGCCACTACCTGTCGACCCCCGAGCACTTCCTGTGGCACGCGCGGCAGGCCGAAGAGAGCGGCGCGTCGTCGGACTTCCTGTCGGCGGTGATCGTCGATGAGAAATCGGTGTGGGACTACAACCGGGGCATGATCAGCCACGACGGCATCACCCGAGTCAAGGGCGACGTGCCCCACGACGAACTCGTGGCGATCTACCCGACCGATGGCGTGTACGTCGCCGAGAGCACCGCCGTCGTGCTCGACGGCGACTGGGTCGATGAGCAAGAGCGTTCGGCCGCCGCAGACTTCCTCCGATTCGCGCACACCGCCGAGGGGCAGAAGATCGTCACGGATGCCGGATACCGCGACCTCGACGGCCGGCTGGCGCCCGTGGTGAAGGACGTCGGCGTGCTGCCGCGACGTGTGCCGAACCCGATCGACCTTCCCTCCGGCGAGGTGGTCACGGCGCTGCATGACAGCTTCTCCAGTGTGCGCAAACGCGCCGCCGTGCTGTTTCTCATCGATACCTCGGGATCGATGAACAACGCGATCCCGAGCGGGCAGACCAAGATCGAGGCCGCGAAGTCGGCGATCACGGCCGCGCTCGGACACTTCACCGACGGCGACCTGGTGGGCCTGGCCGCCTTCTCGTCATCGGGTGGGGCTGACGTGGCGCCTGGCATGCTGACGCCGGTTGCCGACATCGCGAGCAACCGCGACGCACTGCTGTCAGGGGTGAAGAGCCTGCGTGCGGATGCGTACACGCCGCTGCACTCGGCCGTATCGGAGTTCACCCGCGCCCGGTCGGATGAGCACGTCGCCGATCACATCAATGCGGTGATCGTGCTCAGCGACGGCGCCGATGAGACCCTGGTGCCCACCATCACCGAGGCCGAGATGCTCGACGACCTCACCGGACTGCCGCGTGATGCCGCCGTGAAGGTGTTCACACTCGCCTACGGCTCGAGCGCCGATGTCGACACGTTGCAGCAGATCGCGTCGGCGACGGGCGCACAGTTCTATGACGCGACCGACCCGACCGAGGTCACCGCGATCCTCGGCGACCTGGTGACCAGCTTCTGAGCGGCGCGTCGTCACCGCTCGTTCACCCGTCACGGCCAGACTGCGAGCATGAGTGATGACCACCGGGTGCCGCACCCCGAGGCGACCGCCAGCACCGATGCCGTGGCGGTGATGGGGCTAGACCTGCGTGGCGACACCCCCGCCCCCAAGAAGCAGGTCTACTCGTGGGCCCTGTGGGACTGGGCGACGCAGCCGTTCAACACGGTCATCCTCACCTTCATCTTCACCGCGCTGTACCTGGTCAGCGACGCATTCCTGCCGACTGATCTGCAGGGGCTGGCCGACGATGACCCTCTCAAAGAGGCCGCTCTCGCCGAGCTGACCTCGGGACTGGGTCTCGGTTCGACGATCGCCGCCCTGGCGATTCTGCTGCTCGCCCCGGTGCTCGGACAGCAGGCGGATGCCGCGGGCCGCCAGAAGCTGTGGCTGGGCATCGGCACCGGCGCGCTGATCCTGTGCATGTTCGGCCTCTGGTTCGTCACGCCGGTGCCGTCGATGTTCTGGGTGGGCGTCGCACTGATCTCGGCGGGATCGGTGTTCGGCGAGATCGCCGCGGTCAACTCGAACGCCATGCTGATCGGCATCGCCAACCCGAAGAACATCGGGCGCATCTCGGGCCTCGGCTGGGGCTTCGGATACCTCGGCGGCATCGTGGCCCTCGTCATCGTCGTCGTGCTCGACACCGCCGACTGGTTCGGCATGTCGACCGACAACGGCCTGCCGTTCCGCCTGATCGCCGTGGGCTGCGCGGTGTGGGCGATCATCTTCAGCATCCCGATCTTCCTGAACGTTCCCGAGCCGTCGCTCGGGCGCCCCGAGCGCAAGGCCGGGTTCTTCAAGTCGTACGTGCTGCTCACACAAGACGTGGTCAGCCTGTACCGCAACAGCGAGACGCGACCGACGTTCTGGTTCCTGCTGGCGAGCGCGGTCTTCCGCGACGGGCTGGGCGGCGTGTTCGCCTTCGGCGCGGTGATCGCGGCGGTCGTGTTCGGCTTCGGGTTCACCGAGTTGGTGATCTTCGGCATCGCCGCCAACCTGATCGCCGGCGTCTCGACGATCATCGCCGGACGTTTCGACGACCGCTTCGGCCCCAAGCGCATCATTCTGCTGTCTCTGAGCGCCATGATCATCTCGGGGTTGGCGGTGTTCTTCCTGGTGGATGCCGGAACGACGGTGTTCTGGATCGGCGGGCTGATCCTGTGCGCGTTCGTCGGCCCGGCGCAGTCCGCGGCCCGCTCGTTCCTGGCGAGGTTGACCCCGGCCGGGCGTGAGGGCGAGATCTTCGGCCTGTACGCCACGACCGGACGCGCGGCGAGCTGGATGGCATCGGGCGCCTGGACGCTGCTGATCGTGACGACGCAGTCGACGACCTTCGGTATTCTCGGCATCGTCCTGGTGCTGCTGGTCGGCCTGCTTCTGTTGCTGCCGGTGCGCGAGCGTCGCGCCTGAGACTCAGGCCTCAGCGCCGCAGCAGGGCCAGCGCGGCAGGGTCGGCTCCGGATGCCGTGAGCAGGTCGCACATGCCGCGGGCCGCCAGGCGATAGGGCTCGTCGCTGTTGTAGAGCAGTGAGCGCGCATTGGCCTGCTCGTAGAGCGCCGGCAGGGTGAACGCCACCTGTTCGATGCTGTCGGCGTCGAGACGGAGCTCGCCGGACTCCACCGCGTAGCGCACCTGAACGGCGATGTAGTCGTACCAGAGGGCCATGGCCTGGCGCACGGCGTCGCGCACCGGGCCGGGCTTGGAGTCGACGTCGGCGGTGATGGCGGCGAAGAAGCAGCCCCCGGTGAACACGCGGGTGCGCGAGTACTCGATGAGGTGATGCATCAGCGCGACGAGTCGGGCGAGACCCCGTTCGTGCTCGCGGGCGGGTTCGACGACGACGCGGATGAAGACCTCACGTCCGGCGGCGACGGTCGCGAGCTGCAGACCCTCCTTGTTCTGGAAGAGCCCGGCGATGCTGCTCTTGCTGTGCCCCGAGGCGGCGGCGAGCTGGCCGATGCTGAGGCCGTCGAGACCGCCCACCGAGGCGAGGTCGGTGGCGAAGGTCAGCACGGCGCGGCGCGAGGCGTCTCCGCGCGCGCGGCGCCCGTCGATGACCAGTTCTTCCATCTCCCTATTCTACGAACGATCGTTCATGTAGTCTAAGTACGATCGTTCGTGTTGATAGGAGTCGATCGTGAATGCACTGATGACCGTCACCGCCGCCAGCATCCGCACCACCGCCCGTGTCGCACCCGCACTCGGCGCGCACCTCGCGCTGAACGCGTTCTTCTCGACCACCCGCATGCGCCTGCGCGACGAGGACTGGCTCACCGACTATGCCGCGCGCCGCGCACGCGTGCGCGTCGGCGGCGCCGAGATCGAGACCTACCAGTGGGGCGCCGGACCGTCGGCGGTGCTGCTGATGCACGGGTGGAACGGGCGCGCCTCGCAGTTCGCACCCCTGGTGCGCGACCTGGTCGGCGAGGGATACCGGGTGGTGGCGTTCGATGCCCCGGCGCACGGCGACTCGCCGGGCCGGCGCACCGATGTGCGCGACTGGGTGGATGCCGCCCACGCGCTCTCAGACGCCGAGGGCCCGTTCGACCTGATCGTCGGCCACTCGTTCGGCGCGTTCGCAGCGCTGGCCGCCGTCCGCGACGGCGTGCCCGCGCGCCGCGTCGCATCGATCGCCGGGGCGGGGGCCGTGCCCGCGTTCCATGATCAGTTCCTGGGCGCGCTGCGGATGCCCGCGTACGCGCGACCCGCGTTCGAGGCGGGGTTCTACCGCCGCCTCGGGTTGCGTCGCGAGGAATCGGATGCCCGCTTCGACACGCTCACGCACCCCTTGCCTGCCGGGACCGAGCTGCTGCTTGTCCATGACCGACAGGACCGTGCACTCGATGCCCGTCACTCCCGGGCACTGCATGCGGCGCACCCCGGCCGATCACACCTGCTGCTGACCAACGGCCTGGGCCACAACCGGGTACTGAGCGCGGACATGGTGCTCGATGCGGTGCTGGCGTTCGCGATGGGCGGGCTGGGCGGGCCTGACGGACGGCCAGTTACGGTCTCGAGCACCCCCGCCCGCGGTGTCTGATCCCACCACATCCTGGGAATAGCGAGTCGGTGCGTTCTCCTATACTGAACGGATTCCGTCCGCTCGAAGAACATCAGGTGAACAATCCGTGCGCCAATGGCTTCGAAGGAGTCAGCTACTTCGTCGCGCCAGATTCCTTCCGTATTCGTTGCCCTACCGGGCCTGGACGACCCTCCGACCCCTCGCCCCGAATCGGGTGCTCTTCCTGTCCGATTCTCATAGCGACTTCATCGGCAACATGCGTTTCCTTCGCGACGCGATCTTGCGAGAAGAGCCGTCCGCCGAGATCATCGGCGTCTTCAAGCCGAGTCTGTCCGCACGCCGCCCGCTTCGCGATGCGCTCCGGGTACCGTGGCTGATCGCAACGAGTTCGATCATCATCCTCGATGACTTCTATCCCCTAATATATCGGTTCCGAATCCGGTCCGGTGCACGCCTGGTGCAGATCTGGCACGCTGCCGGTGCCTTCAAGCAAGTGGGGCACAGCCGGGCGGGGCTACCTGGCGGCCCGACCCCCGGCAGCGAGATCCACCGTAACTACACGGATGCCGTCGTGAGCTCATCCGGCATCGTCGACGACTACGCCGAGGCGTTCGGCATCCCCAGCGAGCAGGTACACCCCTGGGGCATGCCCCGATCAGACGTGTTCTTCGACGCACAGGCCGTCGCACGGACACGCGCACGGGTGCGTCGCGAGTTGGGCGTTGCCGAAGGCGAGCGTTTCGTCGTGTACGCGCCGACGTTCCGCGGCAACGGCCAGCGCAGCGCAACAGCCGCACCGGACGCCGACTGGGCCGGCATCGCGTCCGCGCTCGGTGACGGCTGGCGGATTGGAGTGCGTCAGCATCCTTTCGTCGCGCGCGACGAACTGCCGGCCGGTGTTGTGGATGCCGCGGCGGTCGCCGACATGAACGATCTGCTGATGGCATCCGACGTGCTCGTGACTGACTACTCGTCATCGATCTTCGAGTTCGCACTCCTGCGGCGCCCCGTGGTGTTCTTCGTCCCCGATCTTGACGAGTACGAGGCGGCACGCTCGTTCTACCGCCCGTTCGACCACTATGCGATCGGCCCCGTCGTTCGCTCGGCCGATGCCCTCGCCGACGGTATCCGTGGCGCGACCGTCGATGGCGTGCGTCTCGATGCGTTCCTGAACGAGTTCGCAGATGCCCTCGACGGGCGATCCAGCGCGCGTATCGCGCGCGAACTCATGGGCACGCGTGTCGTGGAGCCGACCTCATGATGTCGGTCGCGCGGCGCCTGCGCCTCGATGTGCTCGCCGCGTACGCGGCGCGCTTCGCTCTGACCGTGGTCAGCGTGGTGATGCGGGTCTTGCCGCGGCGACACAAGGTGACTCTGCTGACCCGGCAAAGCAGCACTCCCCCATCGGATTTTCGGCTGCTGAGAGAGGCGATGCTACGCACCGACCCCTCGGTCGAGGTCGTGATGATCGCACGGATGGTGCCGCCGGGTATCGTCCGCAAGTTCGCCTATGCAGCGCATCTGCTGGTGGAGATGTATCACGCGTCGACGTCGCGCGTGCTGGTCGTCGACGGCTACTCGATCATCGCCTCGGCGACGCCGCGCTCCGAAGGACTGACCGTGGTGCAACTGTGGCACGCGCTAGGGGCGCTGAAGAAGTTCGGCCTGAGCATCGTCGGGCAGCGCGGTGGACGCGACCCCCTGCTGGCGAAGGCCATGCGCATGCACGCCGGCTACGACATCGTGATCGCGAGCGCCGAACGCTGCCGGGAGCCGTTCGCCGAGGCGTTCGGCGCCGACGTATCGAAGGTCGTCGTCGCACCGCTTCCGCGAGTCGACCGGTTACGTGATCCGGCTCGTCGGGCCGCGGTGCGAGAGCGCTTCACGTACCTGTACCCCGAGCTGACCGGCAAGAAGCTGGCGCTTTTCGCTCCCACGGTACGCACCGAAGGGAGCATGGCGACGATCGATCCGGTCGAGCTGACCCGAGCGATGGCGGATGCCGATTACGCGACGATCACCAAACTGCACCCGCTCGTGCCCGTACCGGTCGACTCACAGCTGCGGGTTGCCCCCGGCCTGTCGACGCAGGACCTGCTGCTGATCGCCGACCTGTTCATCACCGACTATTCGTCGGCCGTGTTCGAAGCCGCCGTCGCCGAGGTTCCCTCGTACCTGATCGCGCCGGACCTCGACGCGTACACCCAGCGGCGGGACTTCTACCTCACCTACCCAGAGGATCTCGGCCTGCCGATGGCGCACACCATTGACGAACTCGTCGAGATGGTGCGCCACGACATGTGCAACCGTGATCAGATTAAGGATCTGAGCGAAAAGTTCGTAGCTGTTCCCGGGGCCGGGCACACGAATGCAACGGACCGCCTCGCTCAGCTATTCACCCAAAGACTTCGGGAGCTGGGCACCACCACTAACGAGATCTCCGCAGCATCATGACTCGGGAGTAGGCAACCCCTCGATCGCCATCCGCAGCTCATCAAAGAAGGTCGCGCAGTAGGTAGCCGCGGGAAAGTCGCCAAGGTAGTAGTCTCGGCCGGCCGCCCGGAGACCCTTCATGGGATCCTCATTCAGCGCAACGTCGAGAGCCTCCCGTACGGAAACATCTTCCGGCCCCGATCCCCGGAGCTCAAGAAGGTAGGCGTACCGCGCCACGGGGTAGGTCTTAACGAAGCTCTTCGCTCCCTCCGGAGAGACCATCAGCAACGGCTTCTCTGCGAACAGGTAGTCCGTCACGACGCTTGATACATCGGCGATCATCGCGTCGGAGATATTCATGCACTCCATCATTGAAAGAGCGTTGACCCGGTCACCCCACACGTGATCAAGCCCCGAAGCAGCGGCATGCTCCGCCAACCGGTCTTCGAGGCGCAGCCTGCTCCGCCGATGCTCCGGATGCCGATCGGTTAGTGGGTGAGGGCGGAAGACCACTCGGAGGCCTTTCGCTAGTAGTTCGTCAATCACCGGTTCTATCTGCGGGAGCGACGTGTAGTTCGAGTCTGCGAAGTAGCCGCCCCAGGTCGGAGCATAGAGGATCGTCCGCACGGTAGCGCCCGGTAGCGCGCGTTCCACTGATGCCACCTGTGGTCGACCAACGATCCTCAATTGATCCGGGAGTACCGCGACACCTGCAGCAGCAAACCGATCAACTGCCGCTTGTCCGGCAACGAAGTTCCGATCGAACATACGGAACGCCTTGCTGACGCTTGCGTTCTTATCGCTATCGCCGTGGTTGAGCTGAATGTGCATGAGCCTCGAATTGCGAATCAAGTGGAGGTTCTTGAGCGCCGTATTCACATAGACGACTGCGCGAACCTGCTCCGTGACGATCACGTCGAGGTCCGACTCGTTGCGGCACCACATGACAGGTGCACTACTCAGGGCGCCGAGGTGAGTGACCGTGTCGCGATTGCGGGTCGCGATCACGTACGGAACACCCAACTCTTCAAGATAGGGCAGCCACATCTCAACCTGATAGGTGCCTGAGACCGGTCCATCCCAGTGAAGAATGTAACGCGCAGCCCCCCGTCTGATCTCTTCCCTGGCTTCGCGGCGCGCACGCTGTTCGCGTAGGGAAGAGATGCGAACAGTCATCATCAGAGCGACCGCACACGCGAGGCCCACGACCCCAGCTCCGAGCACTACAAGAGTGCTCGTCCCGAACGCACCATACACGGCAACAGCGATCGCGATCGTGTTCAGGGTGAAAGTCCCACGCGACGCGATGAGCGCCGCGTCGCTCTTCGCTTGGTTCACGGACACATTGGCGTAGCGCACGTAGCCCAGATGAAGTAGCGGGTCTCGGCTGATTCGTTCAATGACAACGGCGCCCCCCACCGCGGTCACTCCGACGATGCCAACGACGCCTCCTTCCGTGGTTGCGACGAGCGGAGCCAGCGCCGCTATGAACACCAGCCTGGCGGCTACGAAGCGGCCCGACCACCGCCGGGTCTTCCGTTGCGACAGCACCATCACCACGACCAAGGACAGGGCAAGAACGAGCGCGAACCACGGCGCTCCCAATGCATACAAACCCACCGCAAGCAGTGCCAGAACAGTGGACCCATGGTCATCCCACGCCCACCTACGGGACCATTTGACGACCCTCGCGCGCATCGCTTCCGCTCTCCTCTAGCCCTCGGATAGTTCGCCTTCGACGAGCGAGCGCCAGGCGTCTTCTATTTGATCTGCGTCGAACAGCCGCAGAACCGCCAGTCTCGCGCGCTCACCCATTTCACGCGCTCGGCGCGGATCACGTAGCATCGACCCGAGCGCACCTGCTAGCCCGGTCACGTCCCCTTCAGCCACCAACAGCCCATTGGAACCGTCGGTGATCAGCTCGGAGGGACCATATCTGGCGTCGTAGCTGACACAGGGAACCTGTTGAAGCATAGACTCTGCGATGACATACGACATGCCCTCTTGGCGAGATGTAAGCAGTGTGCAGGTTGATGCCCTCATCTCGCCCTCGACATCGAGCGTGTACCCGCGCAATCGGATCCGCTCGTGCAGACCGAGCTCGTTGATCAATGCCTGCAAACGTTGCTTCTCCGGCCCCTCGCCGAAGATATCGAAGGCCGCGTCTGGAAATTCCGACGCGATCTTGCCAAACGCACGTATCGCATGGTCGACTTGCTTCCCGGCGTTCAAGGTGCAGAACATCGACACCCTGGACGTTACCGTCACCCGCGGACGAGCCGCGGCGCCCGTCGGCAGAACGTTCCTTATGGTGACGACCCGATCAGCAGCCCCGAACTCATCCACGATGTCGCGCGCTTGTTCCTCGGTAGGCACGACGAGCGCATCGAGCTCGTGTGCACGCTCGAGGAACGAGTGATTCTGTTTCAGCGGGCCACGATCTGAGTCTGGGGAGTATTCGAAATGCGCAGTGTGCACCACGCCCACTCGTCGCGCTATGTGCGAAGGGACATCGATGACCTTCAACATGCTTCCCGGGCCGTCACAAACTATCGTTGAGGATGCTTCCCCTGCGATCGAAGCCATCCACGCGGTCTGCCACGCGCTGAGACTCGAGTACCTGTGTGCCACGCCGTGCGTCGAACTCAGGTCAAAGACGATTGACGGTTTCCCCGTGTCGACGTTCCACCATCGAGACAGATACGCGTCACCGTTCGGCGCGAAGAACCGCTCCTGGTGAACCTTGCCCATGTTGTAGTCGGTGGATTTGTGTATCCAACCAAGCGGCGCGAACTCATCTCTGCGGGTGCGGACATGATGCTCGTCGAAGTGATCGACGAACTGGATCGTGCCGTCGCGTCGCTTCCTCACATAGTGGAGGTACATACCGTCGGCACTGAAGTGGCGCTCGTACCTGCCACCTTCCGCCTCACCAACCTCCACATACCTGCCTTGGGTTCCAGCGTCGTTGAGTTGCGCTCTGACGGGCTTCCTCTGTACCGCGAGTTCACTGAGCTGCTTGAAAGGGTTGAGGATGGCGACGCTTCGCGAGAGACGGCCACTCGCATAGATGGTCTCGACCTGATCATCGAAACCCGGGTTGTAATCCAGCGTGAGAATCGAGCAGTCGTACCCGAGCCGCAAGAGCATCTCGGCCCGGTGGAACATCGCCATGGTCATGCCCCCACGCCCAAGGACTCCGACGACCAGCAGAACACGTTTCTTCCCTGCTCGGGCAATCTTCCCCGCTCGGGCAACCCTGCGCCTTTGGATCCTAATCCGCATCAAGTCAGGTTAGAGCAAACATGTGTGCAGATCCGCGAGCGCAGCCGCGGCGCGCAGTTGCTGCCGCATGGTTCGTTGTAGTGCTGGCTGTCTGGGTGAGAAGCCCACGACCGCGTTGGCCTTTGCGGAGATGCAGTCGAACGCCATCACCTATCCGAGCAGCTCCCGGTCGGGGCATCCGCCGACGCTCCAGCAAGCACACTTGATCTGAGCAGCACGGGCAGGAACGAGAGGTAGGATCTACGCCCATGACCCGCACCGTTGCAGTACTCCTCGCCGGAGGGATCGGCGTTCGCGTCGGCCTGGGGATCCCGAAACAGCTCATCAAGATCGCTGGCAAGGCGATCGTCGAGCACACCCTAGATGTCATGAACGCCAGCCCCGTCATCGACGAGATCATCATCGTCATGAACGCTGGCGCGATCGATCAGCTTGCATCGCTCAAGGACGCGGAGCGCTTCCCCAAGCTGACCCGCATCATCCCCGGCGGTGAGACTCGCAACGACTCGACGATGGCGGCGCTCGACGCGCTCGGCGACGATCCCGACACCAAGGTGCTTTTCCACGACGCCGTCCGGCCATTCGTCAACGATCGGATCCTCGAGGACTGTGTCGATGCCCTCGATGACTACGACGCCGTCGACACGGCGATTCCATCCGCCGACACGATCATTCAGGTCGATTCCGCCTCGCACATCACGGGTATCCCCAATCGCTCGACGCTCCGACGTGGGCAGACCCCGCAGGCGTTTCGGCTCGGGACGATCCGCAAGGCGTACGAGCTGGCCAGCCACGACAAGACCTTCCACGCAACGGATGACTGCGGCGTCGTGTTCACTTATCTGCCGGACACGCCGATCTTCGTTGTCGACGGCACAGCCGAGAACATGAAGGTCACCGAGCCGATCGACGTGCACATCGCCGACAAGCTCTTTCAATTGCAGGCGGCGAGCCTGACGGCAGACGACACTCTGCCCGACCTCGCCGGCAAGGTGATCGTCGTGTTCGGCGGTAGCTATGGCATCGGCGAGAGCATCGTCGAGCTCGCCGAGCAAGCCGGCGCCACCGTTCACCAGTTCAGCAGGTCGAGCACGCGCACCGATGTACGCTCCCGAGCCGACGTCAAGAAAGCCCTCAAGCAGGCGCACGAGCAGTCGGGCCGCATCGACGCGGTCGTGATGTCTGCAGGCGTACTTCGCATGGGCCCACTGACCGCCACAAAGGTCAAGCACATCGAGTCGAGCATCGAGACCAACTTTCTCGCACCCGTGATCGTGTCACGTGCAGCCCACAAGTACCTGGCCCAGACTGGCGGGCAGATGCTCCTCTTCACCTCGAGCTCGCACACACGTGGGCGCGCCAACTACGGTATCTACTCGGCCAGCAAAGCCGCCGTGGTCAACCTGACCCAGGCGCTGTCCGAGGAATGGGCCGAAGACGGGGTTCGCATCAACTGCATCAATCCTCAGCGCACGCGCACTCCGATGCGGACGAACGCATTCGGCGAAGAACCCGAGGGAAGCCTGCTCGATCCTAGGAACGTGGCAGCTGTCAGTCTTCAGGTGCTCGACAGTGGTCTGACCGGTCAGATTGTGAACGTACGCGTGGAGCAAGCGGCTGCACAGCGGAGCGTGTGACCACATTCGGACGGACCGCCGCACTGGAACAGTGCAGCGGTCCGTCCGTTATTGCGCGCGGTTCGCCAGCACTACCTGGCAGCCTCGAAGGCATCGCGTTGTTGAGGTTTTCTGCGCACATGCGCACTATTCAGTCACGTTCATTCACCCACAACCCTTGTTTCCGCTAACACGCCGTGGCATCCTCGAACCTGCCGGTACCCCAGGCCGGCAACTGATTCGAAGGAGAGCCAGAAATGAAGACCCCTCGTAGATGGGCCGGAGTGGGGCTGGGCGCAGCCCTAGTCGTCACAGGCCTGTCGCCGCTCGCAGCAGCTCCGGCGTTCAGCGCCGACGCCACCCCAGAAGGCATCACCCTCCGCACCGGCGCCCTTGAGGTGCACGCCTCCGGCACGTTCCCCCAGGTCGTGCAGTACACCGATCGCGCCAGCGGCGCCGTCATGCACGGCAACAACGCAGCCCTCGCCGAGCTCGAGATCAACGGAACGGCGCAGCGGGTAGAAGTGCGCTCCAAGAAGATCGACGGCTCCACCGCCGAGTACACGCTCACCCCGACGGCGCTCGACGGCGTCGAGTTCACTGCGCGGCTCAGCGTCAAGAAGAACGTCGTCACACTCGCGTTCACCGAGATCATCGACCCCGACAAGAAGGTCGCCACACTGCGCATCCCCGGGCACGATCTCGTCACCGTGTCATCAGCGCAGCCGGGCGCGCACATCGCCACGGCCGACCTCTCGGTCGATCGCGCGGTCTCCGGCGACAAGTTCCTGCCCATCACCGCCGACACCGCCCTCGACGCCAAACCGGTCTCAACGAACACTGTTATCGCTAACACATCCGAGTTGGCTGCGGCCTTCACGACCAACGCGATGTACGACGACTCGTCGGGCCCCGCACACAAGGACTCCGGCAACTTCTGGCGCCAGATCGTCAAGGACGGCGAGGACGTCGAGGTCGGCGTCTCGAGCGGCCAGTGGCTGTACCGCGCCAAGGGCGCCCCCGACACCGAGGAACTGCCCTGGGTCAAGGTGGCCATCACCCCAGACGCCAACGGCGATGGCACCGTCGACTGGCAAGACGGCGCCATCGCGCTGCGCGACCTGCGCGTCGCCCCGTTCAAGGGCGATCAGACGCCCAACAACGTCATCACGCACATCCCGTTCAACTTCGCCTCACAGGCCACCCACCCGTTCCTGCGCACGCTCGACGACGTCAAGCGCATCGCGCAGAACACCGACGGGCTCGGTCAGGTCGCTCTGCTGAAGGGCTACACCAGCGAGGGCCATGACTCGGCGAACACCGACTACGGCGACAACTTCAATGAGCGCGCCGGCGGCCTCGACGACCTCAACAAGGCGCTGAAGGCCGGCGAGAAGTGGAACGCCTCGTTCGGGGTGCACATCAACGCCACCGAGATCTACCCCGAGGCGAACTCGTTCAGCGACGAGATCATGGACCCCCGGGCACCGGGCTGGAACTGGCTCGACCAGTCGTACTACATCGACCAGCGCTACGACACCAACGAGGGCCTGCTCGACCAGCGCATCAGCGAACTGGCCGACTCCACTCACGACAACCTCGACATGGTCTACGTCGACGTCTACTACAAGTACGGGTGGCTGGCGAAGAAGATCCAGGAATCCCTCATCGACAACGACTTCCGCGTGGCGTCCGAGTGGGCCGACAAGCTCGCGGCGAACAACACCTGGTCGCACTGGGCTACCGACGAGAAGTACGGCGGCTCGACCAACAAGGGCGTCAACTCGCAGATCCTGCGGTTCGTGAACAACACGCAATCCGACACCTGGAACCCCGACCCCCGTCTGGGCACCGCTCACATCATCGAGTTCGAGGGGTGGACCGGTCAGAACGACTTCAACGCCTTCCTCGAGAACGTCTGGACGGCCAACGTGCCGGCGAAGTTCGTGCAGCACCACGAGATCATGCGCTGGACCGACGATGCCATCGACCTCGCCGACGATGTGCGGATCACCGGCACGACGGCATCCGAGCGCTCGATCACCGTCGCCGGCGATGAGGTGCTGCGCGGCGACACCTACCTGCTGCCGTGGTCGTCGAAGCCTGGCCAGAAGGTCGACAAGATGTACCACTACAACCCTGCCGGCGGTGAGACCACCTGGACCCTCACCGACGCGTTCGCGAAGAACCGCTCGCTGCAGCTGTTCGCGCTGAGCGACGGCGGCCGCACCAAGATCGCCGACGTCGCCGTGGTCGACGGCGCCGTCACCATCGATGCCGAGGCCGGCCAGCCCTACGTGCTCGTCGGAGGAAAGAAGAACGACTCCGGCAGCGCTCTGCCGAAGAAGGTGGCCTTCGGTGAAGGCACCACGATCACCGACCCGGGCTTCAATCTCACCGACCTCGATGCCTGGAACCCTCGTGGCACCGTGAGCATCGATCGCGATGCCAAGGGCCGCCGTGCGGCGCTGTTCGGCGAAGGGGCGTCGTCGATCTCGCAGCGTCTCGACAAGCTGCCCGCCGGCGAGTACACCGCCAGCGCCTGGGTCGGCATCGACAAGGACAAGACGCGCGAGGTCACGCTCGGCATCGACGTGCCGAAGGGGTCGGATGCCACCGTCACGATCGACTCGTCGAAGGCGGTCAACTATCTAGCATCCGACGAGTGGCACGGCACGACCCTGCAACGACTGAAGGTGCACTTCACCGTGCCCGCCCAGGGCAACGGCAAGACGACGCTGACGATCGCCGCCGGCGACGGCGACGCGCCGGTGCGCGTCGACGACGTGCGCATCATCGAGGCGAAGGCACCGACGCTGGGCGACGACGTGATCGCCCGCGAGGACTTCGAAGACACGGATGCCGGATGGGGGCCGTTCTTCAAGGGCAGCGCCGGAGGCACCAATGACCCGCGTACTCACATCGCCAAGCGCAACGACTACACGCAGAAGGGGTGGAACGGTCGCAAGATCGATAACATCCTGAACGGCGAGTACTCGCTGATGGCGCACCAAGAGAACCGCGGGCTCGTCTACCGCACGTCTGACTACTCGGTGCCGTTCGAGCCCGGGCAGCGCTACCGCGTCTCGTTCGACTACCAGTCGACCGACGCCGGCCAGTACGCCTGGGTCACCGGCTACGACTCGTCGACCGGACCGCGCATCACCGCGAGCACCGAGTTCGGTGCCGTGCACGAGACCACACGGTTCGAGCAGATCGTGGATGCCAGCGCCTGCGGCGACACGTTCGTGGGCTTGAACCGCATCGGCGGCGGCGCGGCTGACCTGATCGTCGATGACTTCACCGTCGAGCGCCTCGGGGCATCCGAGGCGGTCCCCGCGTGCGCGCAGCTGAGTGGTGCATTGGGTGCCGACGTGATCCAGCAGGGCACGTCAACCGAGTTCACGACCACGTTCACCTCTGACGAGGGCTCGGCGATCGAGAATGTCGAGGTCGCACTGACCCTGCCCGAGGGATGGACGGCCGAAGCTGTGACCTCGGCGACCGCTGGCTCGATCGATCCCAAGGGCACGCTGGTGACCCGCTGGAGCATCACCGCACCGGCCGACGTCGACGGCTCGTACGACATCGGCGCCACGGCCACGTACACCACCACCGTCGATCCCGTCGGCGAGCGCGAGGTCACCAACGTGACGAAGGTGAAGACGCTGCCGAAGGCACCCACGACCACCGTGTTCGCCAGCGACCACGACTGGGTGACGGCCAGCAATGGCTGGGGCCCCGTCGAGCGCGATATGTCGAACGGGCCGCAGGGCGCGGGCGACGGCACGCCGCTGACGCTGAACGGCGTCGTGTACGAGAAGGGGCTGGGCGCGCACGCCCCTAGCACCATCAAGTACTTCCTCGGCGGGCAGTGCAGCACCTTCACGGCCGACGTCGGCATCGACGACGCACAGGCGTCCCGAGGAACGGTGATCTTCTCGGTGAAGGTCGACGGCGAGACCGTCGTCACCTCGCCGCTGCAGACGGCCACCAGCGAGACGTTCGCCCTCACCGCCGATGTGAGCGGTGGCCAGTTCGTCGAGCTGATCGCCGACACCACGCCCGACGGCAACGGCAACGACCACGCCGACTGGGCCGACGCGAAGTTCACCTGCGGCTGATCCGTTGAGTAGACCCGCTGCGGGGTCGGAGACACGCCTTCTCGGTTACGGGAGGACGAGTTTCCGGCCCCGCAGTGCCGTATGCGCTTGTGCGCGCGTGCCCTTGTGCCTGCGCGCGTCGCTACGCCGGCGAACCGCCGAATGCTCTGTCAACGGCCGTGACCGCCTCTGCTGAGAACAGCGCAGGCCCCGTCGTGGCCAGCACGACGACCGTCGCGACCGCGGCGATGAGCAACACCACGAGAAGCACGAAGATCGCGACCGTCAGGCCGCGGTAGCCGCCCGAGGCGGCACCGGCGGCGGGCGGCACCACGGCCGGGTCGCGCGGAATGGGTGCCGGTTCGGGCAGCGTGTCCACGCTCGGCAGCCCCCGGCGTGAGGCCCGCGTCGTCGGCGCATCGTCGGCGCCGCCCGGTTCCGGTGGGATCTCCGGATCCTGCAGCGCGGATGCCGGAAGCACCGGCTCGGGAATGTCGAGCGCCGGCACCGTGGGCGGCGGGATCTCAGCATCCGCGATCACGACGTCAGAGACGTCGCCCTCGGTCAGCGCCGGTGCGTCGGCGAGCGCAGCGGCCTCGCTGATGGCATCCGCCGCCGCCTGCTCGGGCGACTCCGCCCCTGTCTCGGGCGACGCGGGCCGGGTCGCCTCTTCGTTCTCGCCGTTGACAGGGTCTGACATGTCAGCCTCCGATCGCTCCCGCATCGGTCGTGCTCACATCGGTGCGGTGGAAGTTCTGGAATGCGCGGGATGCCGTGGGGCCGCGCTGCCCCTGGTAGCGGTTGCCGTACGGCCCCGAGCCGTAGGCGTTCTCTGCCGGCGAGGTGAGCCGGAAGAAGCAGAACTGGCCGATCTTCATGCCGGGCCACAGTTTGATCGGCAGGGTGGCGACGTTGGCGAGCTCCAGCGTGACGTGCCCGGTGAAGCCGGGGTCGACGAATCCCGCCGTCGAGTGCGTGATCAGCCCGAGGCGGCCGAGCGACGACTTGCCCTCCAGGCGGGCCGCCACATCGTTGGGGAGGGTTACCTGCTCGAACGTCGCGCCGAGCGCGAACTCACCCGGGTGCAGGATGAACGGCTCGCCGGGGTCGACCTCGATCAGGCGCGTGAGCTCGGGCTGATCGACCGACGGATCGATGAACGGGTACTTGTGGTTGTCGAAGAGACGGAAGTACCGGTCGAGGCGCACATCGACACTCGATGGCTGCACCATCTCGTCGTCGAACGGCGAGAGCCCGATGCGGCCCGATTCGAGTTCTGCCTTGATGTCGCGGTCGCTGAGAAGCACGCTTTCAGGGTAACGCGCCGAGAGGCCCCGCACCGGGAAATCACAGAGCCCGCCGTGGCGACCACGACGGGCTCTGCACTGTCAGGCAAGCGTCAGGCGTCTCGACCGCGCAGCACGGCCCAACCGCCCAGCAGCGCAGCCGCTGACCATCCGGTGAGCGTCAGCCACGCCTCACCGCGGCTCAGCCCCCATTCCTCCGAGGGCATCACGGCGCTCTGCACCGCGTTCGAGGGCAGGTAGTCGCCGAGGGTCTGGATCCACGTGACGTCAGAGGCGAAGCCCATCAGCAGCGTCACGATGATCGGCAGCACGAACAGGATGCCGACGGTCACCGCGATCGCTCCCGCGCCAGAGCGCAGCACGAAGCCGAGACCGACACCGAGAATGGCGAACAGCGCCATCGTTCCCGCCGCCGAGACGATCGGCAGGATCGACTGCTCGGGTTCGTTCCATGCGATGCCCAGATCGTTGGCGACGGCCAGCGGAGTGATCGCGATCGCCGTGATCAGCATGATCACCAGCGCCACCACGAACATGAACGCCGCCAGCACCGCAGCCTTCGCCGCGAGCACCGACCCGCGCACCGGGTTCGCGGTGAGCGTCGAGCGGATCATGCCGGTCGAGTACTCGCCGGTCACCGAGATCACGCCGAGGATCCCGGCCAACAGCATGGTGAACTGCACGGGGGCGACAACGGCCATCATCACGTCGGCCGGCGCCGACAACGTCGAGGTGATCGCGAAGGCGAGCCCCACGTTCAGCACGGCGACGATCGCGACCGACCACCAGGTGCCGCGCACGGTCAGCAGTTTGAGCAGTTCGCTGCGCACCTGGTGCGCGAAGGTCACCCGGTACGCACTGGTGCGGGTGCGCACGGCACCGGCCTGGATCGCGGTCATGCGAGGGCCTCCTCGAGCTGGGCACCATCCTGCGGGACGGCACGGGTGCGGTACTCGACCGAATCGCCGGTGAGGGCGAGGTAGGCGTCTTCGAGCGAACCGCTGGTGGGGGTGAGTTCATGGATGGCGATGCCGCGCTCAGCGGCGAGGTCGCCGATGCGCGAGGCCGGCAGGCCGCTGACGTCGAGCGTGAAGCGGTCGGCGGTGACGATCTCGACGTCGGGTGCGGTGAGCACGTCGGCGAGTTCGGATGCCCGCGGGCTGCGCACCAGCACGCGGGCGGTGGTCCACGCGCGCACCAGTTCAGGCAGTGGGGCATCGGCGAGCACCTTGCCGCGACCGAGCACGATCACATGATCGGCGGTCTGCGACATCTCGCTCATGAGGTGACTGGAGAGCAGCACGGTGCGACCCTCGGATGCTGCGTGCCGCACGAACTGACGCACCCAGCGCACGCCTTCGGGGTCGAGGCCGTTGACCGGCTCATCGAGGATCAGCGTGTGCGGGTCGCCGAGCAGTGCGGCGGCGATGCCGAGGCGCTGCCCCATGCCGAGCGAGAATCCGCCGGCGCGCTTACCCGCCACCGAACCGAGGCCGGTGATCTCGATCACCTCGTCGACGCGCGACGCGGGGATGCCATGGGTGGCGGCCATCGCCTTGAGGTGGTTGCGGGCACTGCGGCCGGTGTGCACCGCCTTCGCGTCGAGCAGCACGCCCACCTCGGTGAGCGGCGCGCCCAGCTTGGCGTAGTCCTTGCCGTCGATGGTGACCCGCCCCGAGGTCGGCCGGTCGAGCCCGACGATCATGCGCATGGTGGTCGACTTGCCGGCGCCGTTGGGGCCGAGAAAGCCGGTGACACTGCCCGGTCGCACCGTGAACGACACGTTGTCGACGGCGAGCTTGTCACCGTAGCGCTTGCTGAGACCTTCTGCTGTGATCATGCCTTCGACGCTATTCGGCGGGGCACCGGCGCCGCGTCGTCCCACAGGATGACATCGGTCCGTGCGGCGTACTCCGCTCGTCGGATGCTGCCCGTGGGGGCTGCGGGGTGCGGGCTGCGACGTGCGGGCTGCGACGTGGCGCAGCGCAACTTCGGAGATCTGCAGAATCTCGGAGAGCCGTCCCCGGTTCTGCTCCGAAGTTGTGCAGATCTCCGAGCGACGGATGCCAACATCCCCGCGCTCATCGCGCTCCGCGCGGGTTTGTTATGCTTGCCAAGCGCCGAACGGCGTGCGGGGCTGTAGTTCAATGGTAGAACTTCTGCTTCCCAAGCAGACAGCGCGGGTTCGATTCCCGTCAGCCCCTCCACAGGGTCGGCGCACGCCGACCGAAACCTCACTCCGCGGGATCGGCGAGCACGGCCGAGAGCCTGCGCCGGGCGCGCTCGTACGCTGCGAGGTCGATGACCACGTCGCCGTCGACCTCATGCATCTCACGGATCGCCTCATCGCCGAGAGAGATCGACATCGCGACGATGATTCGGGCTTCGGTGGCGCTGTCCTCCTCCGGCAGCCGGGCTCGCTCGCGATGGGCTTCCAACCAGTCGGCAATCACGGTGATGAGGCGGGTGCGGCTCAGGTCGCTCGCCCATGAGACAGAGGTCGTCGTGCCAGGCTCCCGCGCGAACAACGCGAGGCGACGGCGAGTGACGGCGTCGTCGGTCTGGCCGCGCACCGACTCGGTCACGATCAGCGACGCGGCGATCGCGAGATCGCTCGCGTGCCTGGTCAGCAGACGCTGCGTCAGCTCCGGGTCGTACTCGAGCGCCTCGCCGAAGATGGCCACCTCGAGCGAGGGGAAGTAGTTGAAGAACGTGCTGCGCGAGACCATCGCCCTCTCGCAGATCCGATCGACGGTGACGCTCGCGACGCCCTCTTCGTAGGCGAGGTCGACCGCCGCCTGCTCCATGCGGCGACGTGTGAGGAGCATCTTGCGCTGCCGCAGTCCGTCAGCCATGGATTCCTTCCCGTGAGACGGATCGGGTAGATATACGATACGTGACCGGGACCGACACGCGCGTGGCACGTCCGGTCCCGGTCAGCGAATCGCCCTATGCCTTGGAGCGACGCAACCGCGCGACGACGAACATCACCCCGGCGCCGACGATCAGGCTGAGCGCGAGAAGCAGCATCCCGGTGGAGTCACCACCGGTCGACGGCAGGGCGCCGTCGACGCCCGGTGAGGCCTCGCCGTCACCGCCGGGAACGGGCTGTTCATCGCCACCGCCGGGAGCGGGCTCGTCGTCATCACCGCCGGGCGCGACGTCTTCGGTCACGGTGACGGTCACCGTGGTGGAGCTTTCCAGCATCGCCGCCGAGTCCGGCACAAAGCGCAGCGTTACCTCGTGCGCGCCGACGGGTAGTCCGGGTAACGCCAGCGTCCCGGCGCCGTCCACCAGCACGAGCGGGTCGCCGAGCGGGTCCGCGCCCAGGCGCGCCTCGACGTGCCCGTCCACCGCGTCGCCCGCGGCCGCGCGCCGAGTCGCGTCACCACTGACGGTCGCCGTCAGCTCCACGGATGCCGGGTTGGCCGGCGTTCCCGCGATGGTCGACGTGCGCGGGGTGAGGACGGTGGCGATACCGCGCACTTCCAGCTCGGCGGCAGCCGAAGTGGACGCCCCGAAACCGGGCGCCGGCACGAAGCGGGCGGTCACGCTGTGCGTGCCGATCGGCAGAGTATCGGCCTCGACCTCGAAACGGGCCTCGCCATCGTCGCTCTCGGGGTCGCCGTCCATCCCGGCCGGGACTGTGCGCACGACGTCTCCGTCGAGGAGGAACTCGACCGCACCGCGCGGGTCGGTGGTCACACCCGGCTGAGCGGGGGTGACCGTCGCCGTCAGCGTGACCGACTCATCCGCGCGGATGCCGCTCGACGACAGCGCCAGGGCTATCGCGGTCTCCACAGGCGTGATCGAGACGGGGTGCTCGGCCGAGGTCGACATCGTGAAGTTCCCGCCCGGGTCACCGAGGTACGACACGGTGAGCCGCTCAGCGCCCGAGGGTAGCATGACGTCGTCGAACAGCACGGTGCCGCCGGGCATCAGGGGGGCGTACATCAGCGGGGAGCCGTCGGCCAGGAGCACGGCGCTCCCGCTCAGACCCCTGGTCGCCGACGTCACGGTCGCTTCGACGTCCACCGGCGTAAACGCGCGCACGGTCGCCGGAGCGGTCATGATGCGGGTCGTCGTCGGCGCCTGTGCTATGGAGAACGTCATCGGGTCGCTGACCGAGGACAGGGCGTCCGGCGTCGCCGGATCCGCGTCCGCGACGCCCGGGAACCGTGCGACCACCTCGTGTTCACCGGCAGTCGGCACCATGCTGAAGGGGATCAACGTGCTGAATCGCCCAGCACCGCTGTAGATGAGCGGACTCGAGGCGACAACGGTACCGTCGACCTCGAACGAGACCGGCTGTCCGGAGAGGTTCACCGGCCCGTCCAGCGTAACGCTCGCGCCGAGCATGAGCGTGTCGCCGAATGTCGCCGGAGTCGTCAGTACGGTGAGGGCCGTGCGCGACGCGACTTCACCGGGCCCCGGTTGCTGCAGCGACGGCTCGGCCACGGTCACGGTCGCCATCCCCGAGGAGTAGGTGGATCGTTCCCGGTAGTCGCGCTGATCCGCGCGCGGTTGGAACTCGGCGCGGAACTCGTGGGTGCCGACGCCGAGACCGGGAACAGTGAAGGTCCGGTCGCCGTCTGTCGTGCCATAGGCCACGCGGGCGCTGCCCTGGTACAGATCCACCCACCCGTCGAGCGGCGTGTTCGGCGTGCGGGTGTCGGCGGTGCGCACCCGTACCCGGATCTGCTCACCTGTCATTGCCTGCGCAGGGGCACTCACCGTCGTCGTGCTGCGCATCGGGATCATGATGCGCACCGTGCCCGTTTCGGCGAGTGGGCCGAAGTAGTCGTGTCTGTCCTCGGGGCGCCAGGCGTCCCGGTCGATGCGGACGCCGGGCACGGCATCCGTGACCCAGCTGAGCCCTGCCCCGCCGCCCGAGCCGGCCGTGTAACCGAGGAAGGTGCGTCCGCCTCCGCCTCCGGTGCCGGACGCGGGCCAGCCACCACCGCCACCTCCACCGCCACCGCCGCTGGTACTGGTGGACGCCGAACCTCCGTTCGCGCCCGGCTTCTTGTAGCGCGAGAACGAGGGGTCGTTCTTGGCGTTCTGCCCGATGCCGCCGGGGTGCTTACCGGCACCGGCGGTGGCCGGGAACATCGTGATGGTCTTGCCGTCGTAAGACGATCCCGCGTTGTGGCCTCCCTCGCCGCCTCGCACGTGGCCGAAGTTGACGCTTCCCGAGGACTCCCCCTGGTAGCCGCCGGCCGCAGCGATCACGGCGGCGAGATCCCACAGCGAGAGCGACACCATCGGCTTGCCCGTGTAGCCTCCACCTCCGCCCCCGCCCCCGGCCACCGCGATGAGCTCACCGTTGAGCTTGACGGCGGATGCGCCGCCGCCGCCTCCAGCGCTGGCGCCCAGCAGGCTGCCCTTGCCGCCATCGCCTCCGGAGACGAACCCGGCGCCTCCGATGCGCTCGTCGCCTTTGCCGCGCGCGGGCTGTCCCGCGAACACGGTGAGGCGGTCGCCGGTCTTCACCGGGATGATGACGCCGAAGTCCGCTCCGCTGCCGCCGTTGGCGCGCTCGGTGAACCCGCCCCTGCCGCCGCGCAGGCCCACCACGACCTCGGTGATCCCCGCCGGGACCACCCAGTCGGTGCCGCTCGGGCTGGTGAAATCGAAGACCTGCTGCGGCAGGGGCGCGGCGTGCGCAGGGCTCGCCGTTCCCAGCCCGATGCCGCTGAGGGCGATCGCCGCCGCGGCGACGAGCGCGACGCGACGGCGCGATCGTGGTACAGGGGACGAAGCGCGGGCGTCAGGGCGTCGGCGCCCGTCGCGAACGCGGAAAGATTGGATCACAGTCCAAGATTAGACTGCAATACAGATTTGTCCAGCCATTGCGCGGTTTCGCTTCACTTCCCAAGCAGACAGCGCGGGTTCGATTCCCGTCAGCCCCTCCACCCACCGAATAGGCTCTGATCCATGCCAGGATCACGACACGATCATCCGTTCCTCAAGGCGCATCGGGCGCTGCAGCCGGGGTTCGGCACCGAGGCCGCCGTATACGGCACGATCCTGGTCAGCGGCCTGATCGCCGTCTCGTCGGCGCACGGCGAGACCTCGGGTGTGGTGCTGATCACGGTCGGGATCACGGTGCTGGTGTTCTGGGCCGCGCACGTCTATGCCGGAACCGTCGCCCGCATGGGCGAGGAGACCGAGAAGGGCCACGTCGGTGTGCGCGCGGCGCTGACCCACTCGCTGGCTCATTCGTTCGGAATGCTCACGTCAGCATCCGTCCCCGCACTGATCCTCTTGCTCGGCACCACCCGCGTGATCCCCGACTACGCTGCCAACGAGGTGGCCCTGTGGTCGGGTACCGTGATCCTCGCGTTCTTGGGGTACGTGGCGTTCCTGCGCCGCGGCAACGGGATGCTGATGCGCCTGCTCGGCGCGCTGATGACCGCATCGTTCGGCATCGTCTTCATCGCTTTGAAGGCCTTCGTCCACTGATCCGCAAGGAGCCCCCATGACCATCGAGCTGCTCGACACCTACTGGCGCCGGGTGCGCGCCGAGGTCCCGAACCTGCCCGCCGCCGTCCCCGAGGCCTGGGCGTTCGGCGCGACCCCCGAGCATGCCGACTCGCTGCTCGGCCTTGTGCTCTCGGGCATCAAGACCGGAACAGCGTCGTCGGTGTGGGACTACGAGGCCGCCGGGGATCGGATGCCCGAAGCCGGCGATCTGAGCGTGATCCTCGACAGCGCCGGTGAACCACAGGCCGTGATCCGCACGACGACAGTAGACATCGTGCCGTTCGGCGAGGTCACCGCCGAGCACGCGCACGCCGAGGGTGAGGGCGACCTCTCGCTGGCCGCCTGGCGCGAGATCCACGAGCGTTTCTGGCGCAATCACTCCGAGAGCCCGCGGGGCTGGGAGCCCGATATGCCGGTGCTCTGCGAGCGGTTCGAACTCGTGCATCCGCTCCCCGCCGCAACAGACGCGAACGCATGAGCGCGCTGCTGTCGACCAACCTCATCTGGCTGGTCTCGCTGCTCGCGGCGTTCACGATCAACATCGTCGCCCTGATCTACATCCCGCGCGAACGCAAACCGACCGCCGCGATGGCCTGGCTGCTGCTGATCTTCCTGGTGCCGTACGGCGGCATCGCGCTGTACCTGCTGATCGGCAACTTCCGACTGCCGAAGAAGCGCCGCGGCGAGCGCGCCCGTCTGACCGCGGTGCTCGGCGAGACGGACGCGGGCATCCACCCGGACGACCCGCGCTGGTTCCAGCGCGTCGTCGAGCAGAACCATGGGCTCACCGGCATCGCTGAGGTCGACGGGTCATCCCTCGCGCTCATCGACGACTACCAGGGGTCGATCGACGCGATGGCGGATGCTATCGATCGGGCCGAGCGCTACGTTCACGTGGCGTTCTACATCACGGCGTGGGATGACACCACGCGCCCGTTCTTCACCGCGATGGAGGACGCCGTGAAGCGCGGCGTGACGGTGCGACTGCTCGCCGACCACATCGCCTCGCGCAAGATCCCCGGCGCCGCCGAGACCTTCGCCGAGCTCGATCGCATCGGCGTGGCCTGGTCGTGGATGCTGCCGGTGCGCCCGCTGAAGGGTGAGTACCAGCGCCCGGATCTGCGCAACCACCGCAAGCTCGTCGTGATCGACGGCGTCGTCGCTTTCGTGGGCTCGCAGAACCTCATCTCGCGCGACTACAACGCGGCCAAGAACATCAAGCGCGGCCTCAAGTGGCACGAGTTGATCGCGCGCGTCGATGGCCCTGCCGTCGCCCAGGTGGATGCTGTCTTCCACGCCGACTGGAAGATCGAGACCGGCGAGAATCTCGACGGCGAGCATGTTCCGGCATCCGACATCGCGCGGGCAGGCGACCTGCGCTGCCAGCTCGTGCCGAGCGGTCCCACGTTCGACACCGAGAACAACCTGCGCCTGTTCCTGTCACTGATCCATGGCGCGACCGAGCGCGTGATCCTGACGAGCCCGTACTTCGTTCCCGATGAGGCGATGATCTACGCCATCACCACCGCGTGCCAGCGCGGTCTGGACGTGCAGCTGTTCGTCTCGGAGCTCGGCGACC
Organism: Microbacterium esteraromaticum; assembly: GCF_017303215.1. Taxonomy (GTDB): domain Bacteria; phylum Actinomycetota; class Actinomycetes; order Actinomycetales; family Microbacteriaceae; genus Microbacterium; species Microbacterium esteraromaticum_C. The sequence continues at coordinate 279,504 of NZ_JAEMWU010000001.1, forward strand.
AGGGACTGGTCTACCACGCGCAGCGGTCGTACTACGAGACCCTGCTGCGCGCCGGGGTGCGCATCTTCTTGTACCCGGCACCGTACATCCTGCACGCCAAGCACTTCTCGATCGACGATGACATCGCGGTGATCGGATCCAGCAATATGGACATCCGCTCGTTCAGCCTCAACGCCGAGCTGTCGTTGCTGGTGCGGGGCGAGTCGTTCGTCGCGCAGATGCGCGAGATCGAAGCGAAGTACCGCGAGGCTGGCCGTGAGCTCACGCTCGAGGAGTGGCGGCGCGAGCCGGCGAAGTCGACGTTCCTCGACGGACTGGCCCGCTTGACGTCGGCACTGAACTGACCGCCCGTCGCCGGGTCGCGACTCTCACCCGGCGGCGGCAAGCCAGGCGCGCGGCGCCGTGCCGATGCGCTGCGTGAAGGCCCGGGTGAACGCGGACGGACTCGAGTACCCGAGGTCGATCGACACCGCGGTGATAGAGGCGCCCGAGAGCAGTCTGTCCTGTGCCACCGAGAGCCGCCAGTCGGTCAGGTAGTCGGCGGGGGTGCGCCCGACGACCTCTTTGAACCGGGCCGCGAAGGCACTGCGCGACATGTTGGCCTCGCGGGCCATCAGGTCGAGGTTCCATCCCCGTCCGGGGTCGGCGTGCAGCGCGATGAGTGTGGGGGCCAGTCGTTCGTCACCGAGCGCGGGCAGCAGCCCGGGCGGCAGCTGCAGGGCGTCGGTGTGATCGAGCATCCACCGCAGCACCTGGATGAGCACCACCTCGAACAGGCGATCGGCGACGACGGGTCGGCCGCAGCGCACGTTGTCGACTTCGGCGAACAGCAGCTCTAACGCGGGGCGCAGCTCGGCGAGGTCATCGAGATCGATCACGATCACTGGCGGCAGCGTGCGCACGACCGGATGGGTCGCACCGCCGTCGAAGTCGAGTGTGGCGCAGGCGAAGTCCGATTCGTCGGTGGGCGCATTGAAGAAAGAGTGCCGGATCGGGCGGGGGAAGAACAGCAGGCTCGGCCGCGTGATGTGGGTGCGGTGCACACTGCCATCGTCGTGGATCACCGTCATGTCGAGCTCGCCCCGCCGCAGCACGTGCAGAAAGCCCTGCCCGACGGACGAGAAGTCGGTGACACCGCACAGTGGGCCGCTGTGGAACAGACGCGTGCGCACGCGGAACCGCTCGAACAGCGGGGTCAGTCGGTCGATGGCGCCCATGCAGCCATTCTGTAGACGAATAGTCATGAAAGCAAGACGATTCGAGACGCATCATCCAGCTCTGGGCGCCAAGACTGGAGTCACGGAGCCACTCGGCTCCGACGGCCACGACAAGGAGAACCCCATGCCGAACGTCACTCTCATCGCCCGCAAAGACGCCACCGGAGCCACCGCAGAACACCTCGACCAGATCGCCGGCGCGTTCGGAGCGGTCCCCGCCATGTTCCGCGCCGTCGCCAACTCGCCTTCCACCCTGGCCAGCATGTGGGGTGCCTTCGGCGCGTTCGGCGAGGGCTCGCTCGGCCCGCAGCTCAGCGAACTGATCGCGGTTGCCGTCGCCGACCGCAACTCCTGCGGGTACTGCCTGGCCGCGCACACCGCACTCGGCCGCAAGGCCGGCCTGACGGGTGAACAGCTCTCGGCCGCCCAGGGTGGCGAGTCCGACGACCCGCGCACCGCGGCTCTGCTGGCCTTCGCCCTGAAGCTCGTCGACGAGCGCGGCCAGACCTCGTCGGCCGACCTCGACGTGCTGCGCGAGCACGGCTGGACCGACGAGCAGATCGTCGAGACGATCGGACAGGTCGCCCTCAACATCTTCACGAACTACGTGAACATCTCGCTGGATGTGCCCGTCGACTTCGCGGCCGTGCCGCTGCGTCGCGCAGCGGCACCTGTGGCCTGAGTGGCATCGTCCCCTCAGTTCGACGGCACCGCGATGTCGGTGGCAGGCGGCAGGATTGCCCCATGCCCACCGACATCGCGGCCAGCCGCTCGGCCGACCGACCGCGGCACCGTCACAATAGAGAGGTGACGACTGCGCCTTCCCTCCACCCGGAGGACACCGCCGCGCTGCGCAAGGCGCGGGGTGCGTTCTTCACACCCGCGGCGATCACCGCGCACATCGCCGCGTGGGCGATCCGCGACGCATCGGATGCTGTCCTCGAGCCATCCGCCGGAGACGCGGCGTTCCTGGTGTCGGCCGTCGAGCGCCTGCGCTCGCTGGCATCCGATGGTTCCGCGCCGCGCGTCGACGGCGTCGAGATCCACGCGCACAGCGCCCACGTCGGCAGCGAGCGCGTACGCGCGGCGGGGGGCATCCCGCACATCACTGTGCAGGACTTCTTCCTGGTCGAGCCGACGCCGACGTACGACGCGGTGATCGGAAACCCGCCCTACATCCGGTACCAGGACTTCTCGGGCGAAGCGCGCACGCGCTCCCGCGCCGCGGCGCTGCGTGCCGGCGTCTCGCTGACCGGCCTGGCGTCAAGTTGGGCGGCCTTCACCGTGCAGTCGGCGCTGTTCCTCAAGCCCGGTGGTCGCCTGGGACTGGTGCTGCCCGCCGAACTGCTCTCGGTCAACTACGCCGCTCCCGTGCGTCGGTTCCTGTTCGAGAACTTCCGCTCGGTCGAGCTCATCCTCTTCGACGAGCAGGTCTTCCCCGAGGCTGAGGCCGACGTGGTGCTGCTGCTCGCCGACGGCTTCCGCCAGGGTCCCACAGATCGCGGTCTGTTCCGTCAGACCCGCAATGCCGCGACTCTCGACGCACTCCCCGCGGGCACCACCTGGGCGCCTCTGACTCCCGATGCCAAGTGGACCGGCAGCATCGTCGACCCCAATGCCGTCGAACCCCTGCGTACGCTGCGCGCCGAGGGGCACTTCACCGACCTCGAGGCCTGGGGTGACACGACGCTCGGCATCGTGACCGGCAACAACCGCTACTTCACCCTCTCGCCCGAGCGGGCCAAGCGGCTGGGCCTTGACCGCAGCGAACTGCTGCGCCTCTCCCCTCCCGGCAGCGCGCACCTGCGTGGCCTCGCGCTGACGGCGAAGGCATGGCATCAGTTGGGCGCCGCCGAGAAGTCGACCCTGCTGTTCTCACCGCGCGCGAAGCCGTCGCGCGCCGCGCAGGACTACATCCGCTATGGCGAGGCCACCGGCGTCGACACGGCCTACAAGTGCCGGGTGCGCAAAGAGTGGCACCGCGTGCCCCTCGTCAAGCCGGCCGACCTGCTGCTGACGTACATGAACGCCGATACCCCGCGGTTGACGACCAACGCGGCCCGCGCGCACCACCTCAACTCGGTGCACGGCGTGTATCTCAAGCCCGAGCTGCGCGGTGCCGGCGCCGACCTGCTGCCACTGGCGAGCCTGAACTCGGTCACGCTGCTCAACGCCGAGATGGTCGGCCGCGCCTACGGCGGCGGCATCCTCAAGATCGAACCCCGTGAGGCCGACCGGTGGGCGATGCCCACCCCAGCGCTGATCGCCGAGCACGCCGACCGGTTGCGGGCGGCGAAGCCGCAGGTGGCGCGGATGCTGCGCTCTGGCCGCCTGCACGATGCCGTCGCCGTGGTCGACGAGGTGCTGCTGCGCTCATCGGGCCGCACGTCGGAGTCCGAGCTGCTCGCGATCCGTGCCGCCCATGCCGAACTCACCCGCCGCCGAGTCACCAGGGGAGCCAGTGGCCGCTGAACCCACCGCGAAGAACAAGGCCTGGGCGCTGTTCGATCGGATCGTCGATGACGCCGCCCCGGGCGGAGAGCACAGCAACCCGTGGACGATGGGCGAGGACGGCGAGCTGCGCTACGTACCCGACTACGACACGCTTGCCCGACTACTGGGTGTGCCACTGCACCTGGGCGCGGCCTCTCGCACCGGCGTTCCCGCGCTCGCTCTCGACGTCTGGCTGAGTTACGAGCTGCGTCGCTCCGGGTTCGACGCGGATGCCACCTGGCCGCGAGCCACCAGCCCCCGCATCCTTCCGGCGCCCGTGGCGAACCTGCTCAAGGCACTGCCCGGCAAGGAGCGCCGCGCGATCGGCGAGCGCCTCGCGGCCGCGTCGTCAGTGTCCGGCGTGACCTCGTCGAGTGCCAGCATCCTCGGCAAGAACTACTTCAAGCAGGTCGATGTCATCATGACCGACTGGGCCACCGGGCCCGAGTTGCTGATCTCGACCAAGCGCATGGACTCGTCGTACGGCAAGAACGCCGCCAACCGGGTCGAGGAGTCATACGGCGATGCGAAGAACCTGCGTCTGCGGCATCCGCTCGCAGCCCTCGGTTTCGTCTTCGCGTTGCGCGCCGACATCCTGCACAAAGAGCCCGACACGGCCGACTGGCTGATCGACCTGTTGCAGAAGCTCGGCCGTGAGGACGACGCGTACCACGCGACCTGCCTCGTGATGATCGACTACGACGACACTGTCGCGCCCGCCGCCGTTGAAGCGGACGAAGAGCCCGAGAACCCTCTCGTCGCCGCGGGCCTCACCGAAGACCCGGATGCCGACGGCACCCCTGTCGATGCTGAGGCCGCAGAAATCACACGGGCGCTGAGCGCGCTGCCGCGAGTCACCATCCGCCACGATGCGATCCCCGCGCCGCTCACCCCGGCACGTTTCCTGGCCGAGATGGTCGCCCGGGTGCTCGACGCCGCGCCGGTCAACCTGCACAAAGAGGTCAGGCGACGCCGCCGCACGGCGCCGCCGATCGGCTGAAGCCTCGGCGATCGGCGGAGCGCTCAGGCGACCTCGTGACGCCTCGACGCACCTGCCCCCGCCTCACGCGAACAGGTCGTCGAACTCGTCGAGCCGCACTCGCGCGGTGGCCGCAGCCGCTCCACGCCTCGGCGCCGGATCGCCCTGCCCTGCCGCGCCGCCCGGGCTCCCCGCCGGACCGGCCGCGTCGCCCTCGGCTGTGTCGACCGTCTGCATCAGCGACCGGGCCTCGGCGGTGAGAAAGCGGCTCGGCTTCGCCACCACATGGCGGGCCAGGAACGACGTCGGATGCGTGGGCAACCGCGCCGGCGCGTACACATCGAGTGTGTCGCGCGCCCGGGTGAGCGCCACGTAGAACAGCCGCTGCTCCTCGGCCAGCCCCGATGACGACGACAACGCCATGTCTGACGGCATCGACCCATCGCACGAGCGGATCACGTGCACGGCGCTGAACTCGAGCCCCTTGGCCGAGTGGATGGTCGACAGCGTCACCCAGTCCTCATCGAGATGCGGCTTCTTCGCCCAATCCCCCGCGACGTTCGCCGGGTCGAGGGCCTGCTCGCTCACGAACATCCGCAGATCGGACTGCCGCGCGGCCGCCTCAGCGATGCCATCGACATCCGTCACCCGCCGCTGCCAGTCGGGGTAGTGCGCACGCAACAGCGGGTCGACGGCACCGCGGCAGGCCTCCACGAGCTCGGGCACGGTTGTCGTGGCATCCACCGCCCCCAGCAACGAAAGCGTCGTCGCCAGTCCGGTGCGCGCCTTGGCGGGTGCTGCGGCGACAGCATCCGCCGCGCGTTCGATCCCACCATCGGCGAGGATCCCCGCCAGCGTGCGCGCCGACACTTTGCCGATGGCGCGATGACGGGTCAGCAGCCGATACCAGGAGACCTCGTCGGCGGGGTTGAGCACCACCCGGAATCCCGCCAGCAGATCGCGCACGTGCGAGGTCTCGAGGTACCCGATGCCACCGAACTTGTGGAACGGGATGCCCCGCACCTTCAGTTCGACCTCCAGTAGCGCGCTGTGCGATCCGGTGCGCATCAGCACGGCCTGTTCGCGCAGGGGCATGCCGTCGGCGTGGGCCGCGAGAATCCGGTCGGCGACCGTGCGCGCCTCATCATCGGCATTGCGGCAGACGACGAGCGCCGGCGCGACGCCTGGATCCGCACGGTCAGCCCGCAGACGCAGCCCCAGATCACCGGGACGCACCTCGTTGGCCAGGTCGAGGATCGGCTGGGTCGAGCGGAAGTTGCGTTCAAACCGCACGACCGTCGCGTCATCGAAGCTCTCGGCGAGCCCCAACAGGTGCCCCGCGTTCGCCCCGCGGAACCCGTAGATCGCCTGCGCATCGTCACCGACCACCGTGAGCCCCCGCCCATCGGGGGCAAGGCCGCGCACGATGTCGACCTGCAGGCTGTTGACGTCTTGGTACTCGTCGACGAGCACCCAGTCCCATCGCGCGCGCAGGCGCGCTCCGACATCGGGGTCGCGCACCAGCGCCCGCCATGCGATGAGCAGGTCGTCGAAGTCGAGCAGGCCGCGCTCGCGCTTTCGGATGCTGTAGTGCCGCAGCAGAGCGAGCACCGCGTCGGCGTGCTCGAGCGCCCACGGGAACTGCTCGTCGATCACCTGCCGGGCCGGGGTACCGGTGTTGATCGCCCGCGAACCGATGTCGGCGATGGTGCGCGTGGTCGGCAGGCGCGTGGTCTGCCCGGCCGGCCCGGTGCCGTCGAGGCCGTGCTCGGAGCGCAGCAGATCGAGCAGATCGATCACGTCGTCGGGATCGAGCACCGTGACATCGGCCAGCCCCAGGTGCTGTGCGTGCTCGGCGACGATCCGGTGCGCCACCGCGTGGAAAGTGCCGCCGGCGATCCGCTGCGCCACCTGCGCGTCACCGCACATCGCCGCGGCGCGCGTGATCATCGACGCCGCCGCACGCCGCGTGAAGGTGAGCAGCAGCATCCGCTCGGGCGCCACCCCCGCCTGCAGCAGTCTGGCCACGCGCGCGGTGAGCACGCGGGTCTTGCCGGTGCCCGCGCCGGCCGCGATCACCAACGGTCCGTCGCCGTGTTCGACGGCCTGCAGTTGAGCGGCGTCGAGTCCGGCGAGTGCATCGTTCTCAGTCACACGGGCGACGGTACCCGCGGGGTCAGACACTCAGTACTCGGTCCAGGCCCGCGCATTCACCCCAGCCTCCAGCATCCACCCCCGCTCGCGTCACCGAGAACAGGCTCGTTACCCGGAACAGGCCCATCTCCGCAGAATCAGCCTGTTCTCACGAACGAGCCTGTTCTCGTGCATGCCTGCCCGGCACGAGAGCACAACGCACGCAAGCGCAAGCGCAACGTGCAAGCGCCCCTCACGCCGCCGCGCGCGACTCCAGCGCCTTCGCGATCCGCAGCACGGCCTCGCGCATGATCGGCCGGGGCGTGGCGAACACGAAACGCGTGTACCCGACGCCGGCCTCGCCGCAGGCGGCGCCGTCGGTCATCGAGACCCCCGCGTGCTCACGGAACCACTCGCCGAGGTCACCGGTCAGCCCCGTCTCGCGGAAGTCGAGCAGCGCGATGTACGTGCCCTCGGGCATCGTCACCCGCACACCGGGCAGGTGCTCAGCCACCAGCGCCGCCAGTTCATGGCGGTTGCCATCGAGGTAGTCGGTGACCTCTTGCAGCCACTCCTCGCCGGCCGTGTAGGCCGCGAGCTGGGCGATCACGCCGATCGTCGCCGTGCCGTGACCGGCCCATCCGCCGTCGGCATCCCACGCGGCCCGGCTGGCGTCATTCGACAGGATCAGCTGCGCGCACTTGAAGCCCGCCAGGTTCCACGCCTTCGACGCCGAGGTTGCCGTGATCGTGTGCTCAGCGGACGCATCCGACACCGACGCGTACGGGATGTGCTGTGCCGGCGCGTACACGAGCGGCGCGTGGATCTCATCCGAGAACACGTGGCCACCGGCATCCGACACCGTCTTCGCGATCGCGAGCAACTCGTCGCGCGTCGCGACGGTACCCAGCGGGTTGTGCGGGTTGCACAGCACCAGCAGCTCGCCGCCGTCGTCGAACGCCTGCGCGACAGCATCCAGGTCCATCGTCCAACGACCGTCGACCTCGACGCTGGGCACCTCGATGACCCGGCGCCCGTGCCGCAGCGGCACGCTGAGGAACGGCATGTACGCCGGCGTGGGCACGATGACCGCGGCACCGGGCGACGTGTACGTCGTGATCGCGAACTCGTACGCGACCAGCACATCAGCCACCAGACGCACATCGTCGACCGGCACATCCCAGCCATAGTGCTCGGCGTGCCAGCGGGCCGTCGCCGCCTTCAGAGCCTCAGCCGTGGGCTGCGACAGGTATCCGGTGAACCCCTCGGTCATCGCATCGCAGACGGCCCCGGTGATCGCCGGCGCGACCCCGAAGTCCATCTCGGCGATGAACATGCCGATCGTGTCGGGAAAGCGGGTCCACTTCACACTGCCGACCTGGCGCAGATCGTCCTCGGTGATGGCGTCGAAACTCATGACCCCATTCTGCCGTGACCGGCGCCTGTCGCGCGCCGGCCACGAAACACTGCGCCGCGGGCCGCGCGTCCGGCTCAGCGCTTCTTGCGCGCCAGGATCACGATGAAGGTCACGACAGCGGCGAGCAGCACGACGCCGAGGCCGATCAGCAGCGGCCACGGCGCCGACTCGTCATCGGCGGGCACCTCGGCCTCATCGGTGACCTCGGCCTGCGTGGTCACCGCCGTCGCCGACTCGGTCGGCTCGGGCTCGGCCGTCTCGGTCGCCGGTGCCTCGGTGGGGGCCACCCCCGCGATCGAGAACGAGTAGTCGCCCGACGTCGGATGCCCATCGCTCGAGACGACCTTCCAGGTGACCAGGTAGGTGCCATCGGTCATTCCCGGCTCCAGGGGAACGGTGACGGTGTCGGCCTCGACCACCGGCTCGCCGGCGACCCAGTCCTTGCCCGACTCGTCTTCGACGATCATCGCCGTGCCGGTGTTGCCGTCGAGCGAGAGCAGCTCGTTCGAGAAGACGAGCACCACCTCTTCGGGGGCGGCGCTGAGCTGCTCGTCGGCGCCCGGCGAGCTCGACACGATCGTGTCGTGTGCGGATGCCGGCGCAGCGACGCCCAGCCCGGCGAGGACGGCCACCGCGGCGGTGGCGAGAACGGTGCGGATACGGAACATGAAAAACCTCTCTTCGGATGCCGCGGGCGCGGCGTCTGCATCTGTGCGGGCGTTCGAATGCCCACATCGCGCGACGGTGTCGCGCAGGTGTCAGATCAGACGCAGAGCGGCGGGCCGCGGCGCCGCAGAACCGCCCGGTGCGGGTCGCGCGGCAGCGTGTCAGCGGCGACGCTCCAGCGCTGCCCGCCCCGTTCGAGCGGTCGCGCGAGGACGACGACGCGCACGGCTCGGCGCACCCACAGCGCAACATCGGATGCCACGGACGCGAGCGCCCGGACGATGCGCTCTCCCCGGTGCAACGCCAGCACGGTCACCGCAGCGGCGATCACATGGGCCAGCCACATTCCAGCACCGTCGGGCAGGAGCACCGTTCCGCTCTCGAGCGTGATCGCCGCGGTGTCGTGCACGTGCGGGGCGAGCCCGCCCCGCGGGGTGATGCTGCCCAGCACGAACAGCACATGGAACAGCGCCTGCGACAGGGCGACCGCGACGCTGAGCCGGGTCACCGACAGTCGGCGGCCGGCCAGCAGCGTGCTGATCATCAGCGACAGCATCCACGGCACGGCGATGCCGAGCGCTCCCGGCAGGTCGCCACCCACGCCGGCGTGCGAGAGCAGTGCGACAAAAGTTGCGACGGTGGCGCCCACGAATCCGCGCAGCAGCGGGATTCTACGAGAGGGACGCACCCTGCCATCCTTTCACGCCGTCGGTATGATCCCGGTGGTCGGCGGAGGCTCTCCCCCGCCAGGGGCCGAGCTGCCGGGACGGGGCCGCCCCACCCCCATCGCACCCGCACTCGCGAGGATGACCAGTGCGATGCCGATCAGTTCTAACGGCGACAGATGCTGCCCGAGCAGTACGAACCCGGCGAGGCTCGCGATCGCCGGCCCCAGACTCATCAGCACGCCGAACACCGCCGGGCTCAGCCGACGTAGCGCGATCAGTTCGAGGGCGTACGGAATGGTCGAGCTGAGCAGGGCGACCGCCGCCCCCAGGGCGATCAGTTCGACGCGTAGCAACGCCGACCCCGCATCGGCGATACCGAACGGCAGCGAGAGCAGCGCGCCGAACACCATCGCCAGCGCCAGTCCGTCCAGCCCCTGAAACTCGCGTCCGACCCGTGCCGAAGCGAGGATGTACCCGGCCCAGCTTGCCGCGGCGCCGAGCGCGAAGAGCACGCCCGTCACCGTGAGGCGATCCCACCCGCCGCCGCCCAGCGCGAGCACGCCGATGCCGGCCAGGCCCGCCCAGAGCCATGCCGCGCGGGTGCGGGCGACGACGACTGCAAGGGTCAGCGGGCCGAGCACCTCGATCGTCACGGTGACGCCCAGCGGCAGTTCGTTCAGCGCCAGGTAGAACATGCTGTTCATCAGCGCCAGCACGCCGCCGAACAGCAGCACCGAACGCCACGCGCTCGCGGAGTGCCCTCGAAGCGACGGGCGGGCGATCAGCAGCAGGATCAGCGCGGTGAACACCAACCGCAGCATCACCATGCCCAGCGGGCCGGTCTGCGGGAACAGCAGCACGGCGACCGAAGCGCCGACCTCCTGACACAGGAGCCCGATCGCGACGAGCCCGACGGCGGTGACTCCCCCGGACGGCCGTGCGCTGGAGCCGAATCCGGTCACTCCTGCGGTGCGGCGCAGATCGCCCCGTCGGCGATCGTCTGACCGTACTGCTCAGCCGTGAACGGCAGACCGAACTCCGGAGCCGTCTGGCCGGACGCCGCCGGAGACTTCGAGGCGATCGCGGCGAGCTGCCAGGCCAGGTATGCGGCCGTCGACCCGCCCGCCGACGAATTGTTCAGGGTGACGGCCACGGTGAATCCCGTGGCGGGGTCGGAGTAGGCCGACGTGGCATACCCGGGCACCCAGCCGTGCTGGCCCACCATCGAGCCCACCAGCATGCCGCCGCCAGTGGCCTGGTACCACGACGGTGCGCTCGACGACGTCGGAAGCGGCTGCCCGAAGCGCGCGGGCTCGGCGCCCTCTTCGCGCAGCGCCTGCCGGGCGGTGGCCTGCACGTAGCGGCCGAGGTCGGTGATCGTCGAGGTGACGCCCGAGTCGGTGAAACCGATGCTGGACGAGCTCTGGGTGATGTCGATGGGAGCCGCGCAGTCGTAGCCGCCGCCTTCGGCGGGCGGCAGATAGTTGCCCTTGAGCGCGGGAGAGGGGGCGGGAGCGGCGGATGCCGGTGCCGGCAACGACGTGGATGCCAGGCCCAATGGCGTCGTGACGTACTCGGAGATCAGCTCGGTGGCGGTCTTGCCCGAGACGCGCTCGAGGGCGAGACCGAGCAGCAGATAGCCGGCGTCGGAGTCGCGGTAGGTGGTGTGCACGGGACCACGCGCGACGCCGAGACCGTAGCTCGCCAGACGCAATGGTGCCCACTCGCGGTCGGGAGTCTTGAGCCAGTACGGCTTCGCGATGCCCTCGGAGGATCCCACGCCACTCGTGCCGTTGCACAAGTCGAGCAGGGTGACGTCCGAGAGGTCGGCGACGCCCGAGACGTGCTTGGTCACCGGTGCATCGAGCTCGATCTCGCCTGCGTCGGCCATGCCGTACAGCACATCGCAGGTCATCAGGCGCGTCGTATCCGCGATGCGGAACGACATGTCGGCGGTCACCTCGGCGCTGTCGTCGCCACTCTGGGTGCCGAGACCGGCGACCCACTGTCCGCTCCACGGCACCCACACGCCGACGATCGCGCCGGTCGAACCGCTCGCGGTCATCGCGTTCTCGACGGCCGACTGCAGTTGCGCGGTGACATCATCGGGCAGCGGCGCATCCACCTGCTCGGGCGGGGTGTACGTGAACTCGGGCGTCGATGCCGAGCATCCGGTCAGGACCAGGGCGAGCGCCAGGGCGCCACCGACGAGGGCGCGGGCGCGGCGCGACGAACGAAGCAGCATGGGAACCTCTGGTCTCGGACGGGAACCCTCCGAGTCTAGAGGCCGATACCTGAGAGCCCGCCAGCGTTGGCATCCGTCATTCCTGCGTCTTGGCCGCCTGACGCGCTTCCCAGGCCTCGCGCATGAACCGCCGGACGTCCTCGTCGACTCGGATGTCGCGGGGACGCAGTGGTCGCGACAAGTACAGTCCGTCGAGCGCTGTCAGACGCGAGAGTGCGACATACGTCTGTCCGGGCGCGAACGCGCCCGACCCCAGATCGACCACCGCGCGGTCGTACGTCTTGCCCTGCGACTTGTGGATCGTCACCGCCCACGCCAGCCGCAACGGGAACTGCGTGAACTCGGCCGCCACCTCGCGAGTGAGCGTCTTCGTGCCCGGGTTGTAGGCGTATCGGAAACGCTCCCAGACCGCGGGCTCGACATCGAACTCCTCACCATCGACATCGACCCGCACTGTCCCGCCGAGGATGCGGGTGACCGTGCCGATCGAGCCGTTGACCCACCGCGGCGGCTCGCCCTGCATGGCGGTGTCGTTGCGCAGGAACATCACCTGCGCGCCCACCTTCAGCTTCAACTCGGCATCTGCCGGATAGTTCGACTCTCCCCGGCCGAAGTCACCGCTGACCTCGGCGTGCGCGGTCTGCTCGCGGCCGGACAGAGCCGCCAGATGACGCTTGTTGATGCCGTTGACGATGTCGTTGCGGGTGGCGAGCGTAATGATCGGCACCTCACCCGGCTCGGGATCGGGCGGGGTGCGCGCGCCGGCGGTGTTCAACGCACCGGCGATCTCGGCGGTCACGCGTCCATAGCGCACGGCGTTCAACATGGCCTTGAACCCGTCATCGGACTGCCGGTGGATGTGCACCAGCTCGTGCACGTGCAGTTTCGCACCGTGAGTACCGAGGTCGAGCATTCCGCCTTCGGCGGCCGTGCCGCCGGTCCATACCTTCGCGTCGAAGAACCAGAACGATCGGTAGTGATCCTGGATGTAGCGCAGCTCGTCACCCCGCGGCGGCACCGGCGCCAACTGGTACGGATCGCCGAACATGACCACCTGCACGCCGCCGAACGGTATCCCGCGCTTGCCCCGCGCCTGCCGCAATGACCGGTCGATGGCATCCATGAGATCGGCATTGACCATCGAGATCTCGTCGATCACGAGCGTCTCGATGGTGTTGAGGATGCGCCGGGTCGTATCGCTCTGCTCGATCTCGCCCTCGGCGATCAGACCGATCGGCAGTCGGAACAACGAGTGGATCGTCTGACCCTCGACGTTCAGCGCCGCGACGCCGGTCGGCGCGCAGATCGCGATCTGCTTCTTCGTGTTCGACGCGAAGTGCTGAAGCAGAGTCGACTTGCCCGTGCCGGCGCGTCCCGTGACGAACACGTGCTCATCGGTGTCCTCGATCAGACGGAACAGCTGCTGCTGCTCATCAGAGAGGACTGGGGCGGACACCCACCCATGCTAGTTCGCCCACAGCCAGCACCGCGTTGGGCATGATCACAGCACGCATTCCCTAGACTGTCCGCCATGATGCAGGGGCGGACGGTATCTGGCGCGCGAGCGCGCCTGCGTGCCGACCTCACGCTTCTCGGCATCGTCGGAGCTCTGCTCCTGGCAGCGATCACCGCCGGCGGCATGTCCTTGTACAAGCAGTTCTACAGCCCCGCTGCGTTCGTGAGCCACTACCTCGACCTGCTCGCCTCAGGACGCGTGGCCGACGCACTGCTGCTTCCCGGAGTCGCCGTCGATCTGGCCGTGCTGCAAGAGTCAGGGCTGCAAGGTACCTCATCCGAGGCGCTGCTCCGGCAGGCCGCGCTCGCTCCGCTGAGCGACATCGAGGTGATCGCGCACAGCGAGGAGGACGGCGAGCACCGGGTGCGTGTGGCCTATGAGGCCGGTGGCATCAACGGCACGTCGACGTTCACCGTCGTACAGGACGGCTGGCTGGGCGTCGCCCCCAACTGGCGGTTCGACCGCAGCCCGCTCGCCGAGATCGAGCTGAACCTGCGCGGCTCGGATGCCTTCACCGTCAACGGGTTCGCCATCGACCGCCGTCAGATCATCGAACCGGGAGAGGAAGCCGATCCGCTGGCTCCACTGCACATGCTCGTGCTCACCCCCGGCCTGTACTCCGTGTCGGTCGACACAGCCGTCGCTGCGACTCCCGGTGTCAGCGTTCTCGCCGATACCGCTGCGGCCCGCACCCCTGTCGCCGTGCAGGCACAAGCCACCCCCAAGTTCATCGAAGTCGCGCAGCAGCAGGTCGAGCAGTTCCTCCTGACGTGCGCCGAGCAAGAGGTGCTGCAGCCCACGTCTTGTCCGTTCGGCCTCGAAGTGCAGAACCGACTCGCCCCGGGCTCCACACCTGACTGGTCGATCGTCGCGCAACCCGAGGTGTCAGTCGTACCTGACGGCGCGCACTGGGCAATCCCGGCCGCCGACGCCGTTGCACACATCGATGTCGACATCCAGTCGCTGTACGACGGATCAGTGCGCGCCCTCTCAGAAGACGTGCCGTTCCAGATCAGCGGCACGGTCGTCGTACTGGCCGACGGATCGCTGTCAATCCGCGTCGGGTCGCCCAGCGGCTGACCCGAGCTCAGCGCGCGTCGCGGGATGCCGCACGCTGGTCGCGCTCGGCGAGCTGCGCCAGCTGCGCGTTGTACTCCTCGAGCTCGGCCTCACCGGTGCGGTCGGCGTGGCGGTCGCGTTGACGCTGCAATCGGGCATCCGATCGCGACCACTGGATCGCGACCGTGACGGCCAGGATGAGCGTCGGGATCTCACCCACCGACCACGCGATACCGCCACCGATGTACTGGTCCTCCATCGGTGTCGGCCCCCAGGTGCGGCCCATCGAACCGAACCACTCGGCGACCATCAGGCCTTCCTGCATCATCATCGCCAACCCGAAGAACGCGTGCATCGCCATGACCGCGATCAGGGTGATCAGGCGGCCGGCGTACGGCAGACGGTACGGGATCGGGTCGACGCCGATCAGGGTGAGCACGAACAGGTAGCCCGAGATCATGAAGTGAATGATCATCCACTCGTGACCCAGGTGGTCGTACATGGCCCAGCGCACGAGGTCGGTGAAGTAGAACGCCCACAGCGACAGCACGAACACCGCCGCGGCGACGAACGGGTGCGTGATGAACTTCGAGTACGGCGAGTGCACGGCCCACAGGATCCACTCACGCCCGCCGCGGGTACCGTCGTTGCGCTTCTTGATCGCTCGCAGCGCCAGGGTGACGGGAGCGCCGAGCACCAGCAGCAGCGGGATGCCCATGCCCAGCAGCATGTGCCCGAGCATGTGCACGCTGAACAGATACTCCTGGTAGGCGTTGATCGGTCCGCAGGTGACCCACACCAGCGATGCCAGGCCCGCCATCCAGAAGATCGTGCGCTGCACGGGCCATGTGTCGCCGCGGCGGCGCAGACGCAGCAGGCCCGCGACGTAGAAGAACACACCGAACCCGGCGGCGATGAGCCACAGGATGTCCCAATCGGATGCTGTCAGCCACTGGGTGATGTCGAGCTCGGGCGGCAGCGGCGAGCGGGTGAGGCGTTCGGCCGGAGTCTGCACGGCGGGCGCCTCCTCGCCGAGCGGCGGAGGCGTGCGTGCCAGGGCTGCGGCGGCGCCGGACGCCGCTCCCATCAGTGCGATCTCACCGACGATGAGCGTCCAGAACGAACGCCTCTCGCGCTGGCCCTTCAGGTGCGGGATGAGCTTGCGCCGATACCAGGCGCCGAACAGGCCGAGACCCACCAGCAGCACCGTCTTGCCGATGACGATCAGACCATACGGCGAGAGCAGTTCGCTCCACTGGCCCAGCGCGACGACCGTGCGCGCGACGCCCGAGACGGCCACAACGACGAACGCGGCGATGGCCAGCGACGAGTACCGCGCGACGAGCACCGGCAGGTCGATGCGATCAGCATCCGATCGGGCGCGACCGTCCAGGCCGCGCAGCAGCACCAGCAGGATCACACCGCCCACCCACACGGCGGCACCCACGGTGTGCAGCAGGATCGAGTTGACCGCGACGGCGTGGCCCTCGACGTCGCCGGAGTGCCCCTGGGTGGCCATGGGCAGGAATGCGGCTGCGGCGAGCACGGCGGTGAGCAGTGTGCCCGTCCAACTGCGCCAGCCGAAGAGCAGCAGAGTGATCACCGCGCCCATCAGCGTGGTGATCAACCAGGCCTGGCCGAGTGGGAGCTCGAGCAGGAAACGACCGAACTGTTCACCGAACGAGTTCTCGGCGGTGAGCTTCGGGTTGAACGCCGCCATGAAGGTCAGGAATGCCGTGATGCCCGAGGCGACCGTGAAGATCGCGGCGCCGATGGAGGCCGTATCGAGCGCGAGGTCGAACGGCCGTGAGCCACTGCGCAGACCGAACAGCGCCAGCACGAGAGAGCCCAGCATGGCTGCCGCGCCGAGGTTGGCGATGAGCTTGGCAGCGGGAAGACCCCACATCACGATGGGGCCGGGATCGAGCAGCTTGGGGGGCACGGCTCCCCCGCCGACCATGAGGGCGGCGATGAGCCCGGCTGCCGCGCTGGCCACAAGAACGACGAGGCCTGCGAGACGGTACGAATTCACTGTTCCAGCCTAGGCGCTCGGGCTGAGCATTCGACGCCGGGCAGCTCCCTCAGAAGACGAAGAGAGGCCGCCCCGAAGGACGGCCTCTCTTCGCAGGAGCGGTCTTACTTGACGGCTGCCTTCAGCTTGGAGCCAGCGGTCACCTTGACGCGCTTGCCGGCCGGGATCTTGATCTCGGCGCCGGTCTGCGGGTTGCGGCCGGTGCGAGCGGCGGTGTCGACCTGCTCGAACGAGATCCAGCCCGGGATCGAGACCTTGCTGCCCTTGGCAACGGCGTCGGAGACGGTGCCGAAGAGCGAGTCGAGCACGCGCGAAACGGTGGCCTGGCTCTCGCCGGTGGCCGAAGCGATGCTCGCGACGAGCTCGGTCTTGGTGATGGACTTGTCAGCCATGTCATCCTCCAGCGACGAGATACGTCGCAGTCTGTTGGTTTCGGGATTCCCCCCGTCGGTCAGATCGACCGCCTCGAATGTATCAACGGATGCCGGGAATCCCGCGTCATTTCGCGGGTTTCGGAGTGTTTTCCCGGCGCGTCGGGCCACTTTGGTCACATCGGTCACAGTTTCGGGGTGTTGCGCCACGCGCGCACTGCTTCGCGCCGCGGCTTCTCGAACCGCGTTGCCCCGGGAGGAGTTCTCGGGCTCGGGAGGTCGGATGCCGCAGATCTCTCCTCCCGTGGGGGATTCTCCTCCCGAAGCCTGGTGCGACGTCGACGGGCGCTACGCGGCGAGATGCAGCCCCTGCGCGATGGCGGCGAGGATGATCCGCTGCACCTCGGGCCAGTGATTCATCAACTGGTCGTAGCCGATGCGGATCACGTGATAGCCATGCAGCTTGAGCACCGCGTCGTGGTGGATGTCGCTGGTGCGCTGCGTGCCGACGTGGTGTCCACCATCGATCTGCACGACCAGTCGATCACCGATCAGGAAGTCGACGGCATGACCGTGCAGCCACACCTGCGGCACGATGCGCACGCCCAACCAGCGCAATCGCGTGCGGAAGATGCTCTCGGTACCAGCATCCGCGAACGGCGTCGCCTCGCGCAGCATACGCCGGGCATCCGGCGGCAGGGAGGCACGCGAAAGCACACCACGATCGACGAGCCCCTTCTTCAGCGCCGACTCCCACGCTGACGTGTCCGGCATGCGGTGGTGCGCCGACATGCGGTTCCGCAGCATCGAGCACCCAGAGCCCCCGTCGCTGGGCGAGGGTCACACAGGTAAGCACGACCCCCCTTCGGGCGGCGGTCACCAGCATCCGATCCGCGTCGGCGCGGGCAACCCAGCCGCGCCGCACCGAAACGATCCACCCCGCTTCTCGCGCGCGCCGCAGGCGCTGCTCGCTGACTCCAAGGCGGCGCAGGGTCTCAATGCGCGCTACACCGTCGAACCGGTCCAGTGCCTTCATGACATCCATGCGTCGATGGTGTGGCCTTGGATCGACGCGGCAACCCCAGATTCCCAGTGCCTGTGGAGAACATGTGCCGGAGTCAGGATGTGCGCGACAACGCTGCTGGGTACTTCGGGAGGACTTCTCGGGCTCGGGAGGTCGGATGCCGCAGATCCCTCCTCCCGAAGGGGATTTCTCCTCCCGATGCGCCAAGACCCAGAGATCACGCGGGCATGCAAAAGGGGCGAGGATCCGAAGATCCTCGCCCCTTTCGAGTGAGACTTACCAGCTCGACTTGGTGATACCGGGCAGCTCGCCACGGTGAGCCATGTCACGGAAGCGGACACGCGAGATGCCGAACTTCGTGAGCACACCACGGGGGCGGCCGTCGATGGCGTCACGCGACCGAACCCGAACCGGCGACGCGTTGCGCGGCAGCTTCTGCAGGCCGACGCGTGCGGCCTCGCGGGCCTCGTCGGTGGCGTTCGGGTCGACGAGGGTCTTCTTCAGCTCGGCGCGACGCTCTGCGTAGCGCTCGACGATGACCTTGCGCTGCTCGTTGCGAGCGATCTTGCTCTTCTTAGCCATGGATCAACGCTCCTCTCGGAATTCGACGTGCTTGCGAACCACGGGGTCGTACTTCTTCAGCACGAGGCGGTCCGGGGTGTTGCGACGGTTCTTCTTGGTCACGTAGGTGTAACCGGTGCCCGCCGTCGAGCGGAGCTTGATGATCGGACGAACGTCCTGTGCCTTCTTGGCCATTAGAGCTTCACACCCTTCGCCTGGAGGTCCGCGACGACCTTCTCGATGCCGCGAGCGTCGATCACCTTGATGCCCTTGGCGGACACGTTCAGGGTGACCTTACGACCGAGCGACGGGACGTAGTAGGTCTTCTTCTGCACGTTCGGGTCGAAGCGACGCTTCGTCCGGCGGTGCGAGTGCGAGATGTTGTGACCGAAGCCGGGAACAGCACCGGTCACCTGGCACACTGCTGCCATAGTGGTGACTCCTTCAATACCGTGAGGCCGGACGGCCTCACCCAAGATCCCTTGTCGGCATCGCGCTCTCACGCGATGCGAACTGCGCACAGGAGAGCGCGCAGACAAAGAGTCAGTCTAGCACGCCCACGGCGCTTCACATGCACGGCCCTGCCTCGAATGAGTGCAAACTCGCGCGAAGCGTGCTACTCTACCCGCGTAGACCACTGGGGTACACAGGGGTCCCGGAACCCTACTGAGGGGCAAGGTTCCGGGATCCCTTTTCCAGTTGACACCCGTAGATCACGAATGCAAGACTGCCAGCCATGGCGTTCACCGTAGGACTCGTCGGCGCGGGTCAGTTCGCCGGTCAATTCGCGACACTGTTCCACCACCACCCCGGCGTATCCGCGGTGCATGTGACCGATGTGGTCCCCTCCCGCGCCGCAGATTTGGTGCACTCGGCCGGACTGGACGGCACCTTCGACACCTTCGACGAGATGCTCGCGTCTCCGGTGGATGCCGTCGCGATCTTCACGCAGCGCTGGACGCACGGCCCGCTGGTCGTCAAGGCGCTGCGCGCCGGCAAGCACGTGTACTCGGCGGTGCCGATGGCGATCAGCACTGAAGAGATCGCCGCGATCATCGAAGCCGTGCGCGAGACCGGGCTCACCTACATGATGGGCGAGACCAGCTACTACAACCCGGCGACCGTATTCGCGCGCCAGAAGCTCGCAAGCGGCGAGTTCGGCCGCCTGTTCTACGGCGAAGGCGACTACGTGCACGACATGGACCTCGGGTTCTACGAGGCCTACCAGTACTCGGGCGGCGCGGACTGGAAGAGCACGGCCAGCTATCCCCCGCTGTTGTACCCCACCCATTCGATCGGCGGCGTGCTCGGCGCCTGGCCGACCCACGCCACGGCGGTCTCGGCGATCGGTGTCGTCGACCAGCGCGGCGACGGCGTGTTCGACCGTGCGGTCAGCCAGTTCGACAACGACTTCTCGAACGCGACCGCTCTGTTCGAGCTCGACGCCGGCGGCTCGATGCGCGTCAACGAGTTCCGGCGCGTCGGCTATCCGTCGCATCTGCGCGAATCCCGATTCCGGTGGTTCGGCACCGAGGGCTCTTTCGAACAGCTCGCGACGACCACCGTCTGGCAGAACCGCACGGGCGTCGAAGACATCTCGCATCTGATCGACACCCGTTCGTCCCTGTCGACGGACGACGCCGCTCTTGCCCGGATCGCGCCGGCGCTGCGGGAAGCGTTCGTATCGGGCTACGCTGAGGTCCATGAAGCGGATCGCGGTCGCATCCCGACCGAGCTGGGATCGCTGCCCAACGGGCACGAGGGAAGCCATCACTTCCTTGTCGACGACTTCGTGCGCGCTGTGAACGAGCAGACCCTGCCACCGGTCAATGCGTGGCAAGCGGCGCGCTTCACGCTTCCCGGTGTCATCGCGCACGAGTCCGCGCGACGCGGCGGCGAGCGTCTCATCATCCCCGATTTCGGCGATCCTCGTGTCTGACGATCCACGGCCCCGCCCGGTCACCCGCGCCGATGTCGCCCGCTATGCCGGCGTGAGCACCGCCGTCGTGAGCTACGTGCTCAACGACGGCCCGAAGGCGGTCGCTCCGCTGACCAAGGAGCGCGTGCTCGACGCGGTGCGCGTCCTGGGCTACCGCCCCAACCTCGCGGCACGAGCGCTGTCGAAGGGGCAGGCCGACATGCTTGGTCTGCTCGTCTCCGACAACGGCAATCCGTTCTTCACAGCCCTCTGGCACGCTCTCGACCGGGCCAGCGCCGCACGCTCGCGTCAACTGCTGATCGTCAACAGCGATCGCACGCAGACCTCGACCTCCGATCAGATCCGCGATCTGGCGTCGCGGCAGATCAGCGGCCTGGTCATTGCGAACATCCTCACCGCCGGCGAACAGGCGCTGGTCGAGAACCTGGGCATTCCCAGCGTGATGATCGGTCAGTTCGGTGACATCGACGGCATGTCGGGCATCGGCGTCGACTTCGTCTCGGGTGCGCGTCAGGGCGTCGAGCATCTGATCGGCCACGGCTACCGCGACATCGCCTTCGTCGGCAGTGTGTCACGGCTCGATGGCCGCGAACGCGGCTGGCGAGAAGCCCTCACGGCTGCGCAGCTCTCGCCCGGCCCGCTGCTGCACACGACGTTCTCGTACGAAGGCGGGTACGACGCCGGCCAGAGGTTGCTGCGTGACGGCACGCTGCCGCGCGGAATCCTCGCGGCCTCGGACCAGATCGTGCTCGGCCTGCTGACCGCGATGCGCGAAGCCGGGGTGCGTGTTCCCGAGGACGTCGCGCTCGTCTCGTTCGACGGCACGAGCGCAGTCGATTACGTCTGGCCCCGCATGACGACCGTGGTGCAGCCCCTCGAGGCGATGGCCGACGCGGCGATCGCCGCACTTGTCGAGCCTGACACGACGCCGCGCTTCGTGGAGTTCGGTACCGAGCTGCGGGTGCGCGAATCCTGCGGATGCCCGACGGTTCGCTGACCGATCCGACGATAGCCCGTATTCACGGAGCGCCCGGCAGGCCCGCCGAGGCTTCGAAGGCGCCGCGCCCCCAGCGGAACGCCGACACCGTCGGGTCACCGGCAATCCAGAACCGCCACGGGTAGGCCCCGGTGCCACCCAGACCCGCCACGCCGACCCGCGGCCCGGAGGACACCTCGACGGGCGCCTCGCCCCAGAAGAGGCCGGCGCGCGCCCCGTTGAGTTCCGCGCCCGTCGCGAAGTCGATCCCGTCGTGCAGCGCGTGACGCAGCCCGACCGCCTGCCCGAGCCGGCCTGGTCCGCGCGCCAGATCGCGCCGAGAGGCGGCGGTGAGCGGACCGGTAACACCGCGGCGCCGGGCGGCAGCATCCGCCCCCTCGATCACCTCACCCGCACGCAACAGCACACCGCCCGCGGTGCCCTCCGGCCCACAGACGACGTTGACGCACGAGTGGATGCCGTGGCTCAGGTACACGTAGAGGTGCCCCGGGGGACCCCACATGGTCGCGTTGCGCGCGGTCGGCCCCATCCGGGCGTGCGAACCGGGGTCGGGCACGGGGCCCGTCCCGAGGCCGTGGTAGGCCTCGACCTCGGTGATGCGCAGGCGGATGCTGACGCCGTCGACCACGGTGTGCAGCCGCGCGCCCAACAGGCGGGGCGCGACGTCGACCGGCAGCCCGAGGAGGTCGTGCGGTCGTACCGCGCGTTCCGGGGCCGGCGCGGGCGTTCTCACCACTGCGGGGCGGAGCGGCACCACGAGATGTCGAAACCGCTGAGCGTCGGCAGCTGCTCATCGCCGCGCAGGTCGAGCAGCTGCGTGTGCAGGGTCGTCGGCAGCGGCAACAGCATGTCGTCGTAGTCGTTGGTCGGCAGATCGGGCGCGACCGCGACCGCGGCGTACTGGCCGCTCGGTGATGCGCAGACCTGCACGATGGCATCCGTTCCGCTGACTTCTGCGACGACGGTTGCGGCTCCATCGTCGTCGACCTTCACGACGGCCTGTCCGGTGGGCATGCCGCTCTCGTCGCGTTGCACGACGTAGCGCAGGGTTCCGCCGGGGAACGTCTCGATCGCTGTGGGAGGGCCGTAGTCGGGGTCGGATTCGGTCAGCGGCGCCGCGCTGCCGTCGGTGAGGTTGAGCTCGACGATGGAGGCATCGGCGCGTTCGACGATCGCCGTGTAGGTGGTGCGGGTCGTTCCCAGGATGCTGGCGGCGACGCCCAGCGATTGCACACCCGCGTCGGTGGTGGGGTCTTCCAGGCTCAGCGCCCCGTTGAAATCGATGAACAGCAGCGAGGACGAGTCGGGCACGAACTGCCATTCGGCGATGCTCGCGTCGGCGTCGTCGATCTGCACGATGCGCGGCTCTCCGCTGCCGTTGAGCGGCTGGGTGACGAGCACGCTTGCGCGTCCGGAAGTCTCGGTGAGCTCCAGATCCGAGTAGCTGTAGCCAACCAGACCACCGCGGTCCGACACCTGTACCGACGACACGTATCCGTCGCCGGGCATCTCCAGGTCGCGCTGGTCGGAGCCGTCGCGATTCATGACGATCAGGCGCGAACCCTGCTGCTCTTCGACGGCGACGACCAGGAGGCTCGAGGTGGCCCGGTAGTCACCGATGCGCGGGTGCGTGAACACGGGCGTCGCCTCACCGGCGATGTCGGTGGCGAAGATGGTGTCTTCATCCGCGGTGCGCTGCAACAGGAACAGCTGCGACGCGGGCGTCGTGAAGGTCGTCTCAAGCTCACTGGACGGGCCTCCGCCGATGGCGGTGACGCCCGCCACCGCCACGCGGTACTGGGTGTCGTCATCGAGCGGCACGGCGAAGCGCACTCCGATGCTGCGCCCGTTCGCGTCGACGCTGAACGGTACGGCTGGCTCGACGGTCACCTGCTCGGGATCGATCGGGTCGAGGCTCTGGTTGGCGGTGAGAATGACGCGACTGCCCGTCGACTCGATCGCCTGCATCGGGTCGACCTGCACCTGGCTGAGACGCGGTCCCTGCGTGACGCTGACGACGCCGAGTCCGGCGACGACGAGAGCGAGGATGCCCAGCACCGACCACAGCGCGATGAGAAAGCGCCGGTTGCCGGGCGCCGCGGCTGCGCGATGCTCGTTCTCGTGCGCGGGCGCCGGCTCGAGCACGGGGTCGGGGATCGCCGGGATGCTGGGGACCGGACCAGACGGGAACGGAATCTGCGGCGCGGTGCCTGCGTCGACCGGCTCGGTCGCGGGCTCGGGCTCGGGCTCGGGCTCGGGCTCGGGCTGCACGGCAGCATCCGCCACGTCAGGCTCGACCACGGGCCGCTGGGCAGCATCCGATGGTGCTGGCGCGACAGCATCCGACGCACTCGACGCGTCTGGTGCGGTGGCGGCCTCCTCGGCGGCGCGCTGCGCGCGCAACTGCGCGCGCGTGAGCGGGACGCCGTCGGATCCGTCAGTACTCATACGGATCCTTCGGCTCATCGATCTTCGTGACCTCGGACGGTTCGATGCGCAGGGTGCCGTCAGCGTCGGCGCGCACCGTGCCGCTCACCTCGATCCACTGACCGGTCTCGTACGTCTCGGTCAGGCCGGGGCCGCTGACGGGCACCGAGGCGGGCTGCGCATCGATCACGCAGTGCGAGATCACCATGCGCGTCAGGTTCACGTCGCCCTCGGAGTTCGGCGTGACGAATCCGACCAGGGTGACGGGGGACCCGTCGTAGTTCTCGGGGCGTGTCGACGTCGCGAACGCCGTCGACCACTCCCCCACGCCGAACGTCGTCGTGTCGGCGATACCGAGCGTGACGTCGTCGGCGCCGGCGAACAGCGTCGGCGTCTCGCCGGCGCGCGAGACGGCCAGCGCGGCCGAGAGCGACGCCGGCGGCAGCACCAACGCCGCGACGACGACAGCGGATGCAATCGCTCCGCCGCTCACCACGGCGACGGTCTGCATCGTGCGGCGGCGGGCTGCCCGGGCATCCGAGGTTCCGGCCGGAGTCGTGTGGTCGTGGTCATGATCGCCCTCGGCGCCCAGCGGCAGCGTGCACGACCAGACCGCCAGCACCAGCGTCACCACGGCGGCAGCACTGGCGAACCAGACCGTCTCGGGGCTGATGTACAGCGTGAGCCGGCCGGTCACGGCCAGTCCGAGGGTGATCACCGACATCACGCTCGCCAGCCCCGCCCCCAACCACCGGGTGGCCAGGGCGTGCGCCGTCGAAGGGCGGTCGGTGTCGGTGTGCTCAGCCAAAGACGTTCACCCCGATGCCGATCGCGCAGGCGGCGAGGATCACCACGCCGACCACGCCCGCGATCACGCGGGTCGTGTAGGTGGTGCGCAGCAGCGCGATCATCTTCACATCGACCAGTGGGCCGACGATCAGGAACGCGATCAGCGCACCGGCCGAGAACGTCGAGGCGAACGACAGGGCGAAGAACGCGTCGACGTTCGAGCAGATCGCGACCGTCATCGCCAACGCCACCATCGCGAGGATCGACAGCACGGGGTTGGAACCGATCGCCAGCAGCACATCGCGCGGCACCAGCACCTGCACGGCGCCCGCCAGTGCCGAACCGATCACCAGCGCCGGCATGACCGCCCGCAACTCGACCAGGAACTGCACCAGGCTGCGGCGCACGGGCGAACCGGGTTCGTGTGCCACCTGCTCGCAGGTGTCGACGAACCGGGCGGTCAGCATCGCCTGCGGGTCACGGTGGCGGCTGAAGATCCAGCCGATCAGATTGGCGATCAGGTATCCGCCGACCAGACGCGCCACCAGGATGCCGTCGTCCCACCCGAACGCGGCGTGCGTGGTGAGGATGACGATCGGGTTGACGATCGGCGCGGCGATCAGGAACGTCAGTGCCTCGGACGGGGCGAGGCCGCGCATCATCAGGCCGCGGGCGAAGGGCACGTTGCCGCACTCGCAGACCGGGATGAACATGCCCAGCAGTGACAGCACGGCCCGGCGTGCCCAGGCGTTGCGCGGCAGCCAGCGCTGCAGCACATCGGCCGGCATCCACACCTGCACGACGATCGAGAGCACGACGCCGAGCATCACCCACGGCAGCGCCTCGATCAGCACGCTGATGCTGAGCGTCAGTCCGTCCTGTGCACGATCCGGCAGCGCGGTCGGGAACAGTGTCGGCACGAACACGTCGATGAGCACGAGCACCGCAACGATGGCCAGACCGATCGCGATGGCCTTGCCGGTGGGCACGCTGCGCCGGTGCGCATGCGTGTGCGCGTGACTGCGCGGCGTGCGCTCGGCAGTCGACGAGGGCGTCACGCGCCTTCCTTGCCGTCGATCCGATTCGCGCACGCCGCGCACAGTCCGAAGATGTCGACGACGTGCTCGGCGTCACGGAAGCCGTGCAGAGCAGCCGTGCGCTTGGCCCACTGCTCGACGTCCTTGGCCTCGATCTCGACCGTCAGTCCGCACGAGCGGCAGATCAGGTGGTGATGATGCTCCTGCGTCTCGCACGCACGGTACAGCGCTTCGCCCTCGGGGCTCTGCAGCGAATCCGCCTCGCCCGAGGCCGCGAGCCCCGCCAGAGCGCGGTAGACCGTGGCGAGACCGATACCCGTGTTCGCCTGGCGCAACTCGGCGTGCAGAGTCTGCGCGCTGACGAATCCGCGCGCTTCCGCGAGCGCGTCGCGCACGCGCTCGCGCTGCCAGGTGTTCCGCTGAGCCATGATCCGAGTCTAGGCCGGGCCGGCTGACCGTTTCCGGGTCAGTCGGATGCCGTCAGCTCATCCTCCAGCGGCTCGTCACCGAGGAACTCGTCGGTAGCATCCGAGGCCTCTTCGTCGGCCACCTCGGCGACCGCGACGTCCTCGACGGGCATGTCATCGGCGTCATCGGTCGCGGCGACGGCCGCAGCTGAACCGGTGAGCACACCCTCGGGGCGCAGCAGTTCGCGCACCTCGGCCATGAAGCTGTTCAGCTGCTGCTGCTGCCAGCGCAGCTGACGCGTGGCGTCTTCGGCGTCGCGCAGCGCGCCGGTGGCGTGGCCGGTGACCGAGTCGACGATCTTCTGCGCCTTGGCGCGAGCGCGCTCCAGCGTCTCGCGCGCCTTCACGTGAGCCTCGGCCTCGATCGCCTGCGCCTGCGAGCGCATCAGCTTCTCGTAGTCCTCCGCCTTGTTCGAGATGCGCTGCGCGTGCTCCAGCGAGGCCGCGACCTGCTCGTTGGCATCCGAGGTGATGCGCTCGGCGTGGGCGACGGCCTGGTTGTGCAGCACCAGGAACTCCTGCTGCGCGTCGTCCTGGCGGCGGGTCAGGGTCTCTTCGAACTCCAGCACGCGGGCGTTCATCTCGCGCACCTCGCGCTCGGCGTCCGAACGCATGTCCGACGTCTCGCGGGTGACCATCGCGCGCAGCGCGGCGGCGACCTTCTCGGCCTCGGTGCGCACCGTGGCGGCCTCCTGCTCGGCCTGCGACACCTTCTCTGCGGCGTGCGCAGCCTCGCGCTCGAGGCGGGCCTCGTGTGCGGTCAGCTCGGTGTCGATCTTGAGTCGCACCTGGTCGGCGTCCTGCTGCGCCTGCGCGGTGATGCGCGCGACGTCGGCGGCGAGCTCAGCGCGCTTCGCCTCGGTCTCTTCACGCGCCGCTTCGAGCAGGCGCTCGGCCTGCGAGGCCGCGTTGTGGATCAGCACGCTGGCCTGCTCTTCGGCCACGCGCAGCACGGCTTCGAACTGCTGACGGCTCTGCGGCTCGTCGGAGCGGTCCGCGCCGTCTTCGTCGTCGCCCTCGGCGCGCGCCGCTGCGGTGAGCTCTTCGGTGAGCGCGGTGATCTGCTCGGCCGAAGCCTCGGCCTGCGCCTTGGCCGCCTTGAGCTCCTCTTCGAGCCGGGCCGCACGTTCGTCGCTCTCGGCGAGCGCACTGGAGAGGGTCTGCTCGCTGTCGCCGCGGACCGCTTCCAGCTCGCCGCGGTGGCGGGCGTCGAGACCCTCCAAGTCGGAGGTCAGTCGCTTGACCTGGTCACGCAGAGTCGAGACGGCGGCGTCGACCTCTGCCTTGTCGTACCCGCGGAACGCCTGCGTGAACGCGGAGTGCTCGCCCTTCGGCGCTGTGGTCAGCAGCTGGTCGAAGAAGTCGCCGTTCTGCTGGCCATCGGAGTCATGCGTGTTGCTCAACGGAACTCGCCTTTCTGAAGATTTCGGCCCCTGATCTCAATGATCTCATCCGTTGGCTGTGCGTCGGGTGCGTCGGCGCACCCGCTGGGTGATCCAGCACCCGACGTAGATCAGGAACGAGATCGTGGTGATGTATGGACTCACCGGCAGAGTGCCTGCCAGGGCCAGCATGATGCCGCCGACCGCCGACACGA
The DNA here is from genome assembly GCF_017303215.1 of Microbacterium esteraromaticum. Lineage (GTDB taxonomy): Bacteria > Actinomycetota > Actinomycetes > Actinomycetales > Microbacteriaceae > Microbacterium > Microbacterium esteraromaticum_C. The sequence continues at coordinate 307,138 of NZ_JAEMWU010000001.1, forward strand.
AGCCGAACAGGGCCGCCAGCAGCGGGACGGCCACCGGACCTGCGCTCAGGCGCATCGCCGCCGCCGCAGGGGTCACCAGCAGAGCCATCACCAGCAGGGCGCCGATGATGTGCACGCTCACCGCCACAATCAGCCCGAGCAGCACCATGAACGCCAGGTTCACCGCGCGCACCGGAACGCCACGCGCCGCCGCCGACTCCGGATCGAGCGAGTCGAAGCTCAGCGGGTTCCACATCAGCAGCAACCCCGCCAGCACGATGACGCTGATGCCGATCAGCCACCCCAGGTCGGGGGTCGATACCGAAACGATCTGACCGGTCAACAGGCCGAACCGGTTCGCGCTGCGTCCGTCGTAGAGCGAGAGGAAGAGGATGCCGAGGCCGAGACCGAACGGCATCAGCACCCCGACGATCGAGTTGCGGTCGCGGGCGCGCGATCCCAGCACACCGATGAGGATCGCCGCGACCAGGGCTCCGCCGATCGAGCCGGCGACCACGCTTCCGCCGAACAGCAGCGCGGCTGCGGCCCCCGCGAACGACAGTTCGCTGATGCCGTGCACGGCGAAGGCGAGGTTGCGCTGCATCACGAAGACGCCGATGAGGCCACCGACCAGGCCGAGCACCGCGCCGGCGATCAGTGAGTTCGACAGTAGCGCCAGCAGTTCGCCGTAATCCTGGAACGAGAAGACGTCGCTCCAGTCGATCATCGCCCTCATGCGTGCGCCCCCGCACTGGATTCGTCGTCGCCGTGGTCGTGGTGCGGCTCGGCATCGGGTACGCCGACGACGACGAGCCGGTCGCCCGCACGCAGCACGAACACCGGCGTGCCGTAGAGCTCGGTGAGCACCCGTGTCTGCAGCACCTCGTCGGGGGTGCCCAGCACGAAGCGGCCACCGGCGATGTAGAGGATGCGGTCCACGCGCCCCAGGATCGGATTGATGTCGTGAGTGACGAACATCACGGCGGCGTCGTTCTCGCGACGCTGCCGGTCGATGATGTCGGTCACGCCGCGCTGATTGGCGAGGTCGAGATTCGACAACGGCTCGTCGCACAGCAACAGCGCAGGACGGTCGGCGAGGGCCTGGCCCACGCGCAGCCGCTGCTGCTCACCGCCCGAGAGCAGCCCGACCGGACGGTCGCCGTAGTGGTCGGCGCCGACGTCTCGCAGCAGCTGATCGACGCGTTCACGGTCGCCACGGCGCGGGAGCGGCAGCCCGAACCGGGTGCCGCGCACCCCGAGTGCGACAAGGTCGCGGGCGCGCATGCTCGTATCGGGCGGTAGCGGGCGCTGCTGCGGAACGTAGCCGATGCGGGGGTTGCCGCGGTGCGCGACGCGTCCACCGACATGGATGGTACCGGCAGAGAGGGGCTGCAGCCCCAGGATGCTGCGCAGCAGCGTCGTCTTTCCCGAACCCGACGGCCCGAGTACGGCGATGAACTCGCCGGGGGCGACATCGAGGTCGAGCCCCGCCCACAACTCACGCGATCCGCGATGCAGGGCCGCGCCACGGATCCGCAGGGCCGGAGCGGATGCGCCGTCAGCGCCGCCGCTCACTCGTCGAGGGCGGCGGCGAGGTCGGAGATCGCTGCACGCATCCACTCAGCGTACGTCTGATCGGCCTCGAGCAGTTCACTGAATGCGACCACCGGGATACCGGCATCCGTCGCGGCCTGCTCGACGCGATCGGTCTCGGCTCCACCGGTCTGCACGTTGGTGAGCACCGCACCGACGGTTCCGTCCTCGATCACCGCGAGCGCTTCGAGCAGCGTGGCCGGCGCGACGTCGTTGCCCTCTTCGACCGCGGAAGCGAACCCGTCGGGCGCGACGTCGTCGAGACCGGCGGCTGCGGCGAGCAGACCGGGCAGCGGCTCGGTGATGAACACGGTCGTGCCTTCGAGGCGCTCGTGCAGCTCGTCGAGTTCGGTTTCGATCGCCGACAGCTCACCGTTCAGTTCTTCGAGGGCAGCCGTGTAGTCGGCCTCTCCCTCGGGGTCGAGGGCGGAGAGGTCGGCAGCGATCTGCTCGGTGACGTGAGAGATCGTGTGCACGTCGAACCAGACGTGCTCATTGAAGCCCTCGATGTGCGAGTGACCGGCGTGGTCTTCTTCGCTGTGGTCTTCAGCGTGGTCGTGGTCGTCTTCGGCGTGCGCATCGTCAGCGTGGTCGTCGCCGATGGCATCCGGGTAGTCGTGCGAGAACTCGGCGGCGGTGATCACGACGGCATCCGACCCCTCTGCCAGCTCCTGTATGAAGGCGTCGTAGCCGCCACCGTTCTCGATCACGAGGTCGGCCTTCTGCACGGCCAGGCGGTCGCGGGCGGTCGCCTCGTACGAGTGGGGGTCCTTCGCCGCGGAGTCGATCAGGCTGGTGACCTCGACGCGATCGCCACCGATGGATGCGGCCAGCTGACCGTAGACGTTGGTCGAGGCGACGACCTGCAGCAGCCCCCCTTCGCCGTCGGAGTCCGCCGTTCCGCCGGCGGTCGCCGAGCAGCCCGACAGGACCATGACGGATGCTGCGGCGAGCGCGAGGGCGGAGAGGGACTTCTTCATTCCTCCATGGTAACTGCTAATGAGAACCATTATCAACTTGGTGCAGGCGGGCGTTCCCGATCCCCCGCCTCACGTTGTTATGCTCGCCACATCGAGCCACGGATCCTTCAGGGGGAAGAGTTGTCCATTCTTATTGTCAGCCTCGTTCCGATCCTCTACGTGCTCGCGATCGCAGCCGTCGCGTACGCGGTCATCCGATTCGCGATCGTGCACGCACTCCGTCAGGCCCGCAACGAAGAGCGGATCGAGCGACGCGTGCCGAAGGCCGCGACCTGGCTTGATGCCGATGAACGACGTCTGCTGACGCTGTCGAACACATCGCGCGACTGACAGCCCTTCGGTCGCTCAGTCGACGAGCAGCGCGGGCTCCTCGAGCACGGCGGCGACGTCGGCGATGAAGCGGCTCATGCCGTCGCCGTCGATCACACGGTGGTCGAACGACCCGGCGACCGTGGTCACCCAGCGCGGACGCACCTCGCCGTCGACGACCCACGGCTTCTGGGCGATCGTGCCCATGGCGACGATGCCGGCCTCGCCCGGGTTGATGATCGGGGTTCCGGCATCCATCCCGAACACACCGATGTTGGTGATCGTGATTGTGCCGCCCTGCTGGTCGGCGGGGCTGGTCTTGCCCTCGCGGGCCGTGACGGTCAGCCGGTTCAGCGCGCGGGCAAGGTCTTTCAGTCCGAGATCCTGGGCGTCCTTGATGTTCGGCACCAGCAGACCGCGCGGCGTCGCCGCCGCGATGCCGAGGTTGACGTAGTGGCGCACGACGATCTCCGCACCGTTGTCGGTGTCGACCCACGCGGCGTTGACCATCGGGGTGCGCCGCGCGGCCCAGATCACGGCGCGCGCCATGATCAGCAGCGGCGACACCCGGATGTCGGTGAAGTCGGGCGACGCCTTCAGACGCTTGACGAGCTCCATCGTGCGGGTCGCGTCGATCTCTTTCCACACGGTCACATGCGGTGCCGAGTAGGCACTCTGCACCATCGCCGACGAGGTCGCCTTGCGCACACCCTTGACCGGGATCGACTCACTGCGATCGTCGTCCTGCGCAGCGGGCTGGATGCCGCGGGCCAGGCCCGCCGGGGCGCTCACCGGGGCCGGCAGCTTCTCCTCGCGCACATCTCCCCACTCGGGGGTCTCGATGTTGCGGAACACGCTGGCCTGCTGCGCGTGCCCCACGACGTCATCGCGCGTGACTTCGCCGTCTGCACCGGTCGGCGTGACCTCGGTGAGGTCGACGTTCAGGTCACGGGCGAGCTTGCGGATCGGCGGCTTGGCGATCACGCCCACCGAAGCGCGCACGGGTCGCTCGGCCGGCTTGCGGCGACGCGAGACGGCACCGCCTCCGGTGCCGTAGCCGACCAGCACCGATCCGCCGCCCTCCTCGCCGGATGCTGCGGGCGCGGGCGCCGGGGTGGCCGGCGCGACAGCATCCGAGACGAACGAGATGATCGGCGCCCCCACCTCGACCGTGACGCCCTCGGCGACCAGCAGTTCACCGACGGTCCCTGCGTGCGGTGACGGCAGCTCGACCAGCGACTTGGCGGTCTCGATCTCACAGATCACGTCGTTGATCGCCACGGTGTCGCCCGGGGCGACCTTCCAGGCGACGAGCTCGGCCTCGGTGAGCCCCTCGCCGACGTCGGGCAGGGTGAAGGTCTGAGTACTCATGGGGTGTCCTTTCGGCTACGCGGCGTCCACAACTCCGGAAAACCATGGTCCGGAACGGCAGTACGGGCGGATATGGCCGGAAACGGTGAGATTTTCCGGAGTTGTGCGCAGTAGGCGGGGAAGAGATCAGTGGGGAACGGGTCTGCAGGGGGCCAGCTCCGACAGGCGCCGGGTCAGTAGGCGAGTGAGCGGTCGACGGCTTCGAGGATGCGGTCGGCATCGGGCAGGTACGTCCCCTCGAGCTTGGCCGGTGGGAAGGGCGTGTCGAACCCCGAGACCCGCAGCACGGGCGCTTCGAGGGCGTAGAACGCCCGCTCCATGACGGTCGCGGCGATCTCGCTGCCGAGGCTGGTGAAACCGGGCGCCTCCTGCGCGTAGACCATGCGGCCGGTCGAGCGCACCGAGTCGAGGATGGGGCCGTAGTCGACCGGCGACAGCGAACGCACGTCGACGACCTCGCAGCTTGTGCCCTCACCCTCGGCGATGGCCGCCGCCTGCAGCAGCGTGGTCACCATCGCGCCGTGGCCGACAAGGGTCACGTCGCTGCCGCGGCGCACGACGCGCGACGCGTGCAGCGGGACGGCGGATGCTGACAGATCGACCTCGCCCTTGGGCCAGTACCGACTCTTGGGTTCGAGGAAGATCACCGGGTCGTTGGAGCGGATCGCCTCCTGGATCATCCAGTAGGCGTCATTCGGAGTCGACGGCGACACCACTCGCAGCCCCGGAGTGTGCGTGAAGTACGCCTCGGGGCTCTCCTGGTGGTGCTCGACGGCACCGATGTGCCCGCCGTACGGGATGCGGATCACGATCGGCATCGACAGAGCACCCTCGTGACGGTTGGTCATCTTCGCCAGCTGCGAGGTGATCTGGTCGAAGGCGGGGAACACGAAGCCGTCGAACTGGATCTCGCATACCGGCCGGAATCCGGCCATCGCCAGCCCGATCGCCGTGCCGACGATGCCCGACTCGGCGAGCGGCGTGTCGAGCACGCGCTGGGGGCCGAAGTCGCGGTGCAGGTGCTCGGTGATACGGAAGACGCCACCCAGCGGGCCGATGTCCTCTCCCATCAGCAGCACCCGGGGGTCGTCCTGCATGGCCTTGCGCAGACCGGCGTTGAGCGCCCGAGACATGGGCATCGACTCGATAGTCATCAGCGCGCTCCTTCTTCGAACGAGGCTTCGTAGCCGTCGAGCCACGCCTTCTGCTCTGCCATCACCGGGTGCGGGTCGCTGTACACGTGATCGAACATCAGCTCGCGTCCCGGCGGGGTGAGCGTGACGGCACGGGAGCGCAGGTCTTCGGCAGCATCCGCCGCTTCAGTCTCGACGTCGTCGAACAGGGATGCCGCAGCTCCGCGCCCCTCCAGGAAAGCGCGCATGCGCGCGATGGGGTCGCGCTGCGCCCACTGCTGCTCCTCGTCGGAGCCGCGGTACTTGGTGGGGTCATCGCTGGTGGTGTGCGCGCCCATCCGGTAGGTGACGGCCTCGATCGCGCGCGGGCCGCCGCCGTTGCGCGCCGCGTCGAGCTGGGCGCGCGAGACGGCGTAGCTGGCGAGCACGTCGTTGCCGTCCACCCGCACCGACGGGATGCCGTAGCCGGCGCCGCGGTTGACCAACGGCACCTTCGACTGGGTCTGCACGGGCACCGAGATGGCCCAGTGGTTGTTCTGCAGGAAGAACAGCACGGGGGCGTTGTAGCTGGCGGCGAAGACCATCGCCTCGTGCACATCGCCCTGGCTGGAGGCGCCGTCGCCGTAGTACACGACCACCGCTTCGTCGCGCTCCGGGTCGCCGGTGCCGGTCTTGCCGTCGAGCACCAGGCCCATGCCGAAACCGGCGGCGTGCAGGGTCTGCGATCCGAGCACCAGCGTGTAGATGCGGGTGTTGCCGTTCTTCGGGTCGCGCGGGTTCCATCCGCCGTGCGAGTTGCCCCGCATGACCGTGATGATGTCGAGCGGGTCGACGCCGCGGATGCGGGTGACCGCGTGCTCGCGGTACGACGGGAACAGGGTGTCTTGCCCACGCGCGGCATGGGCCGAGCCGACCTGCGCGGCCTCCTGCCCGCGACTCGGCGGCCATAGGGCGAGCTGCCCTTGCCGCTGCAGGTTGGTGGCCTGCGTATCGATGGCACGGATGACCACCATGTCGCGGTAGAACTGCTCAAGCTGAGCGTCGGAGAGCGCGTCGATGAACGGCAGGTACTGCTCGGCTTCGGCCGTCGGCGCGTAGCTTCCGTCCGTCTGCAGAACGCGAACGAGAGGTGTTTCGGTCGAGGTCACCGTTCCACGCTATCGATCCGGGCATGCCCGGCCGTGCATAACTCGGGCCCCCTACGAAGTGCCCGGAGCCGCGATTTTCGGCCCCTCGGTGAGCTCAGCGCAGCGTTGCCGCGACCTGCAGAACCCGGTCGATCGATGCTTCCTCGCCGACCGAGATGCGGATGCCGTCGCCCGTGAACGGGCGGACGATGAGGTCGGCGGCGACGAACGCGGCGGCTGCGTCGTCGGTGCCCGCACCGGTCGGCAGCCACACGAAGTTCGCCTGCGAGTCGGGCACGTCCCAGCCCTGGGCGCGCAGCCCCGCGACCAGGCGCGTGCGACGCGCGACGATCTCGGTGACCCGCTCGCGCAGTTCGCCCTCGGCGTCGAGGCTGGCGATCGCGGCGCGCTCGGCGGCACTGGTCACCGACAGCGGGATGGCCGTGGTGCGTGCGGCGTCGAGCACGCGCGGGTGCCCGATCGCGTAGCCGACCCGCAGCCCCGCAAGACCGAACGCCTTCGAGAAGGTACGCAGCACGACGACGTTCGGATGCCGCTCGAAGACGCGCTCGGCGAGCCCGTCAACCGCATCCGGGGCGGTGACGAACTCGGCGTAGGCCTCGTCGAGAATGATCAGCACGTCGCTCGGAACACGGTCGACGAACGCCGCGAACTCGGCGCTGGTGACGATCGGGCCGGTCGGGTTGTTGGGTGTGCAGACGATGATCGCGCGGGTGCGGTCGGTGACAGCATCCGCCATCGCGTCGAGATCGTGCCTCGCACCGTCGGTGAGCGGCACCTGCACGCCGGTCGCGCCGGCGACCAGCGGGAGCCCCGGGTATGCCTCGAACGAGCGCCAGGCGTAGATGACCTCATCGCCGACGGATGCTGTCGCCAGGATCAGCTGGTAGAGGATCGACACGCTGCCGGTGCCGATGTGCACAGCATCCGATTCGACGCCGTACTTCTCGCCGAGGCGGGCGCGCAGCGCACCCGCGGTGGCATCCGGGTACCGGTTGATCGGCGTGGTGTCCTGCAGCGCCGCGAGCACCGACGGGAGCGGTTCGAACGGATTCTCGTTGCTGGAGAGCTTGAACGCTTCGGGACCTGCCTGCTTGCCCTGACGGTACGGGGGCAGGGCGGCGATCTCGGGGCGGATGCGGGGCAGTGTCGACTCTGTCACGGGATCAGTCTAAGGAGCCGACACCTGCATCCGGTGATACCATTCTGGTATGGCCATGACGGTGCGACTCCCTGAGGACCTCGACGCGAAGCTCGACGAGATCGCCCGCGCGCGCCACACTTCCAAGCACGCGGTGATCATCGAAGCAGCCGAGCGCTTCGCCAACAGCGAGTCGAAGACCACCAGAGTCATGACGCTCGCCGACGGGATCATCGATCGCTACGCCGATGTGATGAAGCGTCTCGAAGACGCTTGATGGTCGACTACGTCGAAGCCGAGCAGGCGATGGCCGTGCTCTCGAGGCTCGGCTTTCACGTACGCGATCAGGGCCTGCTCCTCTCGGCACTTGCCCGGCCGTCAGCGGGCATGTTCGGCACCGATGCGTACCCGAGCATCGAGCAGAAGGCGGCCGCCCTGCTGAGTTCGCTGTCGCAGAATCACACGCTATTCGACGGCAACAAGCGACTGTCCCTGTTGCTCACGTTCATCTTCCTGGAGCTGAACGGGTGCGAACTGACATTCACCGACGACGAGGCGTTCGACCTCGTGCTCACAGCGGCGCAGAGCGAGATGACCGTGGACGAGCTCGCCACCGTGATCGCCGCTGGCATCCGTGTGAATGCCTGACAAGATCGGCGCCGGCGTGGCACCATCGAAGGATGGGATTCATCGTCCGCGTCGTCGTCAATGCCTTCGCCATCTGGGTGGTCAGCCTGATCACCGTGCTCGAGATCAGCATCCGCCCGTTCTCACCCGGTGAGCCCCTGCAGGTCGCGCTGACGCTGCTCGCGGTGGGTGCGATCTTCGCCCTGGTCAACACGATCATCGGCACCGTGGTCAAGATCGTCGCGTTGCCGCTGTACATCCTGACCCTCGGCCTGATCTCGTTCATCATCAACGGGTTCCTGCTGTGGCTCACCGCATGGATCACCAGCGGCTTCAGCTGGGGACTCGACGTCGGGTCGTTCTGGTGGGGTGTGGTCGCCGCCTTCTTGATCTCGATCATCAACGCGATCTTCGGGGCGATCCTGCGCCCGCAGAAGAAGCGCGACTGAGCACATCGGGCCAGCCGGTCACACGTCCGGCCGCTCGGCCAAGTACTCCGTCGTCTCGACTTCGACGGCCTGGCCCAGCTCTTCGAAGAACGACTCGTTCAGGTCGTCTACACGCGGATCGCCCGAGGCGTCGACCTGAGCGGCGGTGTCGAGGTATGCCTCGAACCCGTGCGCGGCGATCGGCAGCATTCCTCCGACATCGGCGTGCGCGGTGAAGCTGCCGGTCGAACCCGTGCCACCCGAGCTGCCCCCGCCGGCCAGGTTCGAGACGATATCGCCCTGGTGGCGCAGCTCGACGAGCGTCTGATCCGGCCCCAGTGACGGCTCAACCGGGTTGCCCGCCGTGATCACGACGTCGACCTTGTACACGCCCTCCATCGCGGTGACACTCGCGATCCCGGCACCCTGTGAGTAGCCGACGAGGCCGACCGTGTCTCCCGGCTTCGCACCGGCCTGCTCCAGCGCCTTCTGCAGGGCCACCTGCGAGGCCGCCTTGTCACGGTCGACCCACATGTCCCAGTTCGACCCCATGTCCCAGGGATCCTCCGTCCACCAGGTCGAGGTGCGCGTGCCGTCCATGTATGCCATGAAGCGCGTCTCGCCGTTCTCCATGGTGTACTTCTCGACGACGACCTGCCCCGTAGCGTCATACGGGATGCGCGACAACGAATCACGCACTCCGGTCGGCGGTTTCGTCGTCCCCGTCGACACCGGCGTGACGCGCACCGGCGGCGCCTCGCCCGTCGGCTTCGAACCGTACGGCAGCAGCCCCTGACCATGACGGGCGATCATCTGCGACACCGCCAGCATCGTTCCGCCGATCGTGCCCGCGCCCAAGGGGCCGAGCATCGGCCCCGAGCCCGGATGCCACAAGAGCGCATCCAACGGCTGGTCACCGGTGCCGTCGAACCGCGTCTGTTGCCACGCCGCGACCAGCATGTCGGCACGCTTCTCGATGTCGGGGTCACCTGCGATCAGCTGATCGATCCGCCCCTGCAGCGCCAGCGCCTCGTCGGGACGATGCACACTGAGCGCCGACTGTCGTGTGCGTAGCTCAACCAGCTCGAACGTATCCGCCATCATCTCTGTGCCATGCGCATGCATGCGGGTCTGCTCTGCCAGCGTCATCAACCGCTGCGCGCAGGCATCGATCCCACCCGTGCCGACCGCGGCGGCGAGCGCCGGCGCCTGCACGATCGTCGCCCGGGCCCGTCGCGCCAGATCCGCAGCATCCTCAAGGTGGCGGCCGACCCGCCCGAGACCGCGACCGATCTCACGCACCATCGACGAATCGATCGCGATCGCCCCACCCGAGGTGATTTCCAGGTTGTCGCTCATCACCGCACCACCGCCCGCACGACACCCTGCTGCTCCCGCACGGCGATGGTCTCACCGCGGATCTGCTGGTGCATCTCGTCGAGAGCCTGACGAAGGCTGCGCGCGGCGAGCCCCTCGTTGTGCCACGAGGATTCCGCCACCAGCTCCGTCCCCACGCCTTCCGCAGCGACCAGCTGGTCCTCGGCATCCTGCAGCAGGCGCAGGGCGTCAAACACCGCCCACAGGTCGAAACTGGCGGGCGCTTCGGCGGCAAGGAACGAGTACATGCCCACCAGAGTGGTCGGCTGCGGGCATCCGATCTGTCCTGATTCCCACGATCTGGGGACAACTCGCTCACCCCAGCCATTGGGGACAGCGCGGGTAGCGGGCAGAATGGAGCGATGACCGACTCGGATCCTTTCCGCGTCATCTTCGTGTGCACGGGCAACATCTGCCGCTCACCGATGGCCGAAGTGGTGCTTCGCGCACTCTCTGCACGGCATGGTCTCGGCTCTCGCGTCGTGTCCACCAGTGCGGGAACGGGCGACTGGCACGTCGGCGAACGCGCCGACGAACGCACCATCGAAGCGCTCACCCGCCGCGGGTTCGACGGCTCACTGCACCGCGCGCGACAGTTCGCCGCGACGACCTTCGCCGAGAACGACCTGATCGTCGCCCTCGACCGCACCCACGAACGCATCCTGCGGGCGTGGGCGCGCACTGAGGACGACGAGGGCAAGGTCACGCTGCTGCGCACGTTCGACCCGCATGCGTCGAGCATGGATGTACCTGACCCGTACTATGCAGGGCCCGAGATGTTCGACTCGGTGCTCGCTATGATTGAGACCGCGACCCGCGGACTCTTCAGCCAGCTCGAACCGGCTGTGCGGGCATCCCATACGTCGCCCCGTGCGATGCGGGGCCCCGAGCAGGAGGAACTCCGCTGACTTCTCTGCCCTCGCTTCCGACCCAGCCGCTGAGCCCCCTCGACGGCCGCTACCAGGCCGCCGTCTCAGGCCTGGCCGACTACCTCTCGGAGGCGGGACTGAACCGCGCCCGCGTCGAGGTCGAGGTGGAGTGGCTGATCGCCCTCACCGACCGGTCGCTGTTCGAGACGTCGCCTTTGTCGGATGCTGACAAGCAGCGCCTCCGCGCGCTGTACCGCGACTTCGGGCAGGCCGAGATCGACTGGCTCGCCGCCAAGGAAGCCGTCACCCGCCACGATGTGAAGGCCGTCGAGTACCTGGTGCGCGACCGCCTGTCGTCGCTGGGCCTGGACTCGATCGCCGAGCTCACGCACTTCGCGTGCACGAGCGAGGACATCAACTCGGCCTCGTACGCCCTGACCGTCAAGCGCGCCATCGAGGGCGTGTGGCTGCCGGCACTCGACGCCGTGATCGCCAAGCTGCGCGAACTCGCCGTCGAGCACGCGGATGCCGCGATGCTCTCGCGCACGCACGGGCAGCCCGCAACCCCGTCGACCATGGGCAAGGAGCTCGCGGTCTTCGCGTGGCGTCTGGAGCGCGTGCGCGGCCAGATCGCCGGCTCGGAGTACCTCGCGAAGTTCTCGGGCGCTACGGGCACCTGGTCGGCGCACCTGTCGGCCGAGCCGGATGTCGACTGGCCGCAGCTGTCGCGCGAGTACATCGAAGGCATGGGCATCGACTTCAACGAGCTCACCACCCAGATCGAATCGCACGACTGGCAGGTCGAACTGTACGACCGCGTGCGGCACGCCGGTGGCATCCTGCACAACCTCGCGACCGACATCTGGACGTACATCTCGCTCGGCTACTTCGCGCAGATCCCCGTGGCCGGAGCGACCGGCTCGTCGACCATGCCGCACAAGATCAACCCGATCCGCTTCGAGAACGCCGAGGCGAACCTCGAACTGTCGGCGGCGCTGCTCGGTTCACTGTCGCAAACGCTGGTGACCAGCCGCCTGCAGCGCGACCTGACCGACTCGACCACGCAGCGCAACATCGGCGTGGCCCTCGGGCACTCGCTGCTCGCGCTCGACAACCTGCGTCGCGGCCTGAACGAGATCTCGCTCTCGCGCGACGTGCTGCTCGACGACCTCGACCACAACTGGGAGGTGCTGGCCGAGGCGATCCAGACGGTCATCCGCGCGGAGGTGGTCGCCGGACGGTCGTCGATCACCGACCCGTACGCGCTGCTCAAGGAGCTCACGCGCGGACACCGCGTCGGCGCGGCCGAGCTGGCATCCTTCGTCGAGGGTCTCGAGATCGGCGACGCTGCCAAGCAGCGCCTGCTCGCGCTCACGCCCGCGACGTACACCGGCCTCGCCGAGCGCCTCGCCCGCTGAGCCTGGGCGCTTGTCTTCCTCCACGAGGGGTCAAGAAACGTCGCCTGAGCGCGCGAAACCCAGCGTTTTTTGACCCCTCATGAAGGTGGCTTGCCGTCGTGAGGTGGTGCGCCCTCATGAGGTTCGTGCCCCTCGTGAGCGGGAGCACGTCATGCTGGAGGCATGGGTCGGAACGCGTGCTTCGCAGTCGCCGGCATCCTGACGGGGATGCTGGTGCTCACCGCCTGCACTGAACCGACAGCTGCGCCGAGCACGGCCAGCGCCGAAACGGTGACGCTCGCATCGGACCTGGATGCACCGTGGTCGGTGCTCCCGCTCGAGAGCGGCGGCGCACTCATCTCGCAGCGCAACGACGGCCGCGTACTCGAACTCACCGCCGACGGCGCGCAGCGCGAGGTCGGCGCCGTCAGCGGCGTCGTGTCGGGCGGAGAATCGGGACTGCACGGCCTCGCGATGCGCGAGTCCGGTGGCATCCGATGGCTCTATGCGTACCATGGCGCGGCGGACGACAACCGCGTGGTGCGGATGCCCTTGACCGGCGCCCCCGGCTCGCTCGGCTTCGACAGTTCCGGCTCCGAGGTCGTGCTCGCGGGCATCCCGCGCGCCGCGACGCACAACGGCGGACGCATCGCGTTCGGGCCGGACGGGATGCTGTACATCACGACTGGTGATGCCGGTCGACGCGCCGAGGCCAGGGATCCGGCGTCGCTCGCGGGCAAGATCCTACGCGTGACGCCCGAGGGTGACCCGGCACCGGGGAACCCGTACGGCACGGCGGTGTACAGCCTTGGGCACCGCAACGTGCAAGGCCTGGCCTGGGACTCACGCGGCGACTTGTGGGCGAGCGAGTTCGGGCAGAACACGTGGGACGAGCTCAACCGCATCGAGGCCGGCGGCGATTACGGCTGGCCCGACCACGAGGGTGTCGCGGACGCGGCGGATGCCATCGACCCTGTCGCGGTGTGGGCGCCCAGCGAGGCGAGCCCGAGCGGCATCGCCATCATCGACGACGTCGTGTACATGGCGGCCCTGCGCGGCGAGCGCGTGTGGCTGTTCGACACGGCAGGCGGCTCGGCCCCGTCGGCAGTGCACGCCGGCGAGTTCGGCCGCGTGCGTGACGTGGCGCCCGGCCCCGACGGCACGTTCTGGGTGCTCACCAACAACACCGATGGGCGCGGCGATCGCCGCGACGGCGATGACCGCATGCTGCAGCTGCCTCTGCCCTAGCCCGCGCCGCCCACTCCCACAAGCACGCATGCCCCACGAACGCGAACGCCCACGAACGCGCGCGCACTTCACGAGGGGTCAAGAAACGTCGGGTGCGAGGGGTGAAACCCAGCGTTTATTGACCCCTCGTGAGGGAGAAGAACGCCAGAGGGCCGAGCGCCAGGGCGCCAGAGAGGAAAGCGCGCGAGCGCGTCAGGCGCGGGAGGACTGACCGGGGGCGGTGTCGTCGTCCGTCGCTGCAGCATCCGCAACGGCAGCACCCGAACCCCCTGCAGCACCAGCACCAGCGTCGTCATCCGAGAGCAGCACGGCGCGATCAACGCGCTTGGTGACGTCGGCCGGGTCGACGGCGAGCATCAGCATGGCAAGGCCCAGGAGGGTGACGATGAACGAGATGCCACCGATGACCAGTCCAAGACCGATCGGGGTGAGCCCCTCGTAGGTGCCCTTCGCGATCGCCGAATTGACGCGCGAGGTGAATGCACCGGTCGAGACGAGCGTCACGATCGTGGCGAAGATGCCACACACCAGGGCGATCCCCACCAGGTGCAGCGGACGCAGGATCTCGCGTCGCGTCGGCTTGGGGTCGGTCATGCGTGTCCTCCATGGTCTGCCAGGCGGTCTGCGCCGGCATCCGATTCGATGTCTTTCTTCGCGCTCGGCGAGACGCCGGCGATACCCAGGAACACGGCCACGATCGCCGCATACGCGCCGAACAGGCCCACTCCGATGACGATGCCGGTCAGAACCAGGTCGTTACCGCCAACCGTGTAGTCCTGCACCAGATCGATCGGCACGAGCAGCAGCAACAGCGCCAGCAGCAGTCCCATCGCGCCGACCGTAATCGCGTCGCGCGCACCCTCGGTACCGCGATAGCGGATGCCCGCGATCAACTCGACGAGTCCGGTCACGGCCGCCCACCCGATCAGGAGGACGAAGAACAGGGTGTCGGAACGCCAGACCGGCACGCTCGCAGCCATACCGAACAAGAAGGTGAAGGCGCCCATCATCACCGCCGGCCAGCGTCGGCCGTTCGGATAGACGATGACCGCCGCGATGATCAGGATCGTCGCGGTGATGATCGCGAAGCCGCCGAAGACGGAGAGGCCGATCGCGGCCGAATGGTCGGCGGAGAAGGTGATCATGATGGCGGCGATGGCGGCCATCACGGCACGGCCCAACTGCACGTGGCGCGCAGTGAACGGGCGGGAAGGGGCAGGCATGACGATCCTCGAATCGGTGACCCCTTCAGTCTACGCCGGGCGCCTGTGAAGGGGGTTCGGCAGCCTCCCCAGGCGATCGCCGAACCCCCTTACGGAGGGGGTACGCGCATCGGTCCGTCCCCAGACGCGGCCGACGCGGCGCAAGTATGCCAATCTAGGCGCACCACCTTCACATACCGGGAGCCCTGCTGTGACGAGCGAGAGCACTTCGGGCGAGCAGATGACGGCTCCGTTCGCCACAGCCCTGCGAGAAGCGGTGGCTGCGCGCGGCGTGACGCTGGCGGGCTTGCACCGGCGGCTGACGGATCGCGGCAATGCGGTGTCGGTGACCACCCTGAGCTACTGGCGTTCGGGGGCGCGACGACCTGAAGGCGCGCAGTCGCTCGCTGCCGTGGCTGACCTCGAAAGCCTGTTGGGCCTCGACCCGGGCGCACTGATCGATCGGTTGGGCTCGACGCTGCGCACCGGGCCGCTCGGGCCGATGGCGTTCCCGTTCGATGAGGATTCTCTCGAGCAGCGCGTGCGCGACACGTTCACGGCGATGGGCGCGATGTATCCCGATCCGACGCGAGAACTCAGCATCCACGCCGTTACCGACGTCGGCCCGGATCGGCGCGTGTCACGTCGGGCGATGCGCATGATCCTGCAGAGCACATCGGGTGAGGTCGCCGCGGTGCCGTTCGTCGAGATCACCCAGGGCACCCCGACGGTGAGTCCGTCCTTCAGCGCACTGGGCGGCGGACGCATTGCGACCACGCACACCGACCCGAGCCGTACGGTGCACGGTTTCCTGTTCGAGCTCGAGCGTCCGATCACCAGCCCCGAGTCGGCGGTGATCGAGTGGGCGGTCGACTATCCGCCGGATTTCCCCCAGGGCGACGGCACCGGGCACGGCGTGGCGATGCAATGCCGTGAACTGCTGCTGTGGACGCGGTTCCACCCGAATGCGATCCCGACCTGGATCGAGGAGGTCGAGTCCACTCCCGGCGGCGAGGACGTGACTGTGCGGATGCTACGAGGCGCGACGTCTCTGCACGCGCTGCGGCGCGGTTTCGGCCCAGGCGCCCTGACGCTGCAGTGGGGATGGGACGACATCAGCTAAATCTTGCATTGCAATACTTGCGTTGCAAGGTTTAGGGTGATGGCGTGACCGACAGCACCGAGCGCATCGCCACGAACCTCCGCAAGGGAGTGCTGGAGTTCTGCGTGCTCGGACTACTCGCCAACACCGAGCGCTATGGCCTCGAACTCGCCGGCGAGCTCCAGTCCCGCGGCCTGATCGCCGGCGAGGGCAGCCTGTACCCGCTGCTGTCCCGCATGCGCGAGGGCGGCCTCGTCGCGACCCGCACCGAAGCAGTCGGCGGAGGGCGACCCCGCAAGTACTACGCGATCACCGAAACAGGTCGCGCACAACTCTGCGCGTTCGCGAGCGTGTGGCGCGCGTTGGGCGCCGAAGTCGACAGCATCCTCGGAGGGAACCATGAGCACTGAAGACACCTATCTGCGTTCGGTGGAGCGGATGCTGGCAGGCATCGCACCCGAGCACCGCGGTGCGGTACTCGACGACTTGCGCGCGCACTTCGCGGATGCCGAGGCCGAGGGCCGGCCGCTCGACGAGACCATCCGCACACTCGGCGCACCGAGACAGATCGCCGAACGTGCCCGAGAGGAGTTCGGCGCCGACGACAGCCGTCCTGAGCGCGCCTGGCGCGTTCTGCAAGGCTCGGCGGTCGCCGTCGCGGTGATCACCGGTGTGGTCGCAGCGTTCCTGATGCCGCGCCCCGATCCGGCATCCGTCATGATCGGGCAGTCACTGATCCCCGCGGATGGGCCATGGCTCGCGCTCGTCGCCCTGCTGCCGGCGCTCATCGCCGCAGCACCCCTGTTCGCGCCGCGACGTTTTCGCACGCCCACCGCGGCCGTGGCCGCCCTGGTGCTGACCGCGGCACCCCTGTTGGGCACCATCGTGATGCCAGACCTGTTCCTGCCGACGGCGGCACTGACCTGGGCCGCGCTGATCGTGTGGACCCGGCTTCGCGGGTCAGGATTCGGGATCGGCTGGCGCATCACCGGGGCAGCACTGGCAGCGGCACCGTCGTTGTTCGCCGTATCGATGGCTGTGGCCCAGCTGACGTCGAGCACAGCAACCACCGGCGCGGGAACCGTCACCGCTTGGGGCTGGGTGATCCTGCTCGGCGTCCTGCTGATCGCCGCGGTGATGGTCACCGGATACCGCTCCCCCGGATGGGTGCTCGCCACGCTCGGCCTGACGACGCTGGTAGGCGGTCTGCTCTCAACCCAGTTGCTCACCCTGCTGTTCGTCTGGCTGGGCGGCCTGTGGTTGACGGTCGGCCTGGCGCACGCGGTGACAGCCCGACGCCGCTGAGCGTGGGCGCCCCTCGGGCGGCGCCAGCAGGCGCGAACGCGTCAAGCCGCGGCGGGCTGCGTCTTGATCGACTGCGTTTTGATCGACTGCGTCTTGATCGTGACCGTCTGCGACTTCGCGACCTGAGAGGACGCTGCGGTCGGAACGACGGATGCCGCCGGCTTCGCCGTGACGGGGCGCGGCAGTGTCAGCATCCGCACCATGCCGCCGGCGACGAGAGCCGCGGCGAGCGCGCCGCCGGCGATGATCATCGGCGTCCACTGGCTGGCGAACGACGACGCGACGCTGAGCAGTGCCCCGACGAACCACACGCCGATCGCGCCGCCGGTCAGCCCCGCGGCGCCGCGCGCGACGGCGTAGAGCACGACGATGGCGCAGACGATGGCGAAAACGGCTCCGGCCCATCCGATCGGCACGAGAACCGACGTCAGTGTGTTCGCCACTGGAAGTGTTGACATTGCGACCCCCCGGTCATCGGTGCACGCCCCCCGCGCACCATCTGACATCAAGGTTACGCGCATAGATCGCGTTGTCACGCCCTCCTTGAGAACGATTCGGCATCATCCCAGAGGATGATGCGTGCACCACGGGTGACACGCCCGTGAATCGCCGCGCAGCAGCGCCCGCCTGCCTGGAGGTCAGTCCTTGCGTCGGCGGCCGACGCGGGGCATCCGCACCTTCGTCAGGCGCGGTCTCGCGATCGGAACCGGCGCGGTGAACACCGCATCGACGGTGTGCGAGCCCTCGCTGGGGCCGACCACGGGGATCGGCGTCGTGATCGTGGTGATCGGGGTGGTGAGGGTCGGTTCGACCGGGTCGACGGTCATCTTCGCGAATTGGCGGTGGGCGGCGATGTACGCCGGGATCAGCAGCACGATCGCTCCCAGCCAGGCGAGCGGGTTGCTCAGGGCGACACCCGTGAATCCCCAGAGCCCGCCCAGCGCGAGTGCGGCGACCACGCGCATGACCAGCTCGATCACACCGGTGATCGTCGGCACCAGCACGCGGCCGATGCCCTGCAGCACGCCACGCAGCACGAACAGCACGCCGAGGGTCGAGTAGCTGAGTCCGTTGATGATGAGCATGAGGTGCGCCATCTCGACGACGTCGTCTGCTCCCTCGCCGACGAACAGGCGCACGACGGGCTCGCCGAAGGCGATCAGGAGCGCCCCGAGCACGACCGAGGCGGCGATCGCGATCCAGATCGCCTGGATCGTGCCGCGACGGATGCGGTCGGGGCGACGCGCTCCGAGGTTCTGTGCGGCGTACATCGAGGCGGCGAGTCCCAGCGATGCGAGGAATGCCACGGCGAGACTGTCGACGCGGGATGCCGCGGTGTACGCGGCGACAGCATCGGCGCCGAGCCGGTTGAGTGCGACCTGCACGATCAGGGCGCCGATGGCGATGATCGAGGCCTGGAAGCCCATCGGCAGGCCCAGGCGCAGGTGCTGGGCGATGTCGGATCCGCTGACCTTCCAATCGGCGCGGTGCACGTGCAGCACAGGCAGACGCCGCCACATGAACAGCAGGCAGAGCACGACCGAGACGGCCTGCGCGACGACGGTGGCCCACGCGGCTCCGGCGACGCCCCAGCCCAGCGGGCCCACCATCAGGATCACCAGACCGACGTTGAGCACGCACGAGATGGTGAGGAACACCAGCGGAGTGGTCGAGTCACCGATCGATCGGATGATCGCGGCCAGGTAGTTGAAGAACATGATCGTGCTGCCGCCCAGGAACGTGACCTGGGTGAACACGGTCGCCTCGGCGAGCAGCTCGGGCGGGGTCTGCATCAGCTCGAGGAACGGCCCGGCGATGATCGGGCCGCACACGGTGAGGATCAGGCTGGTGGCGGCCGTGAGCAGGGTGCCGGTGGCGACCGAGCGGCGCACTCCCCTGGCGTCTCCGGCACCGAACGCCTGGGCGGTCGGGATCGCGAAGCCACTGCCCAGCCCCCAGGCGAAGCCGATGACGAGGAAGATCAGGCTGCCGGTGGCGCCGACAGCGGCGAGGGAGTTCACGCCGAGCTGCCGTCCCACGACGATCGTGTCGACGAACTGGTACAGCTGCTGCACGACGTTGCCGATGAGCAGCGGCACAGAGAAGGCCAGGATGACGCGCCACGGGCGTCCGGTGATGAGGGTGGTTGCCATGAGAGCTCGAAAGGGGGAGAGAGCGGATGCCGGAGTGCGGCCAGAGAAGACGAATGGCACCGTGATCGAAGACGGCGCCATGCGGGTGATTCAGTGTATCGAATCGTTTCGGCGTTGGGGAGGGGTCGGGGAGATTCGATCATCTGATTGCGCCGATCCGCGCCCGGACTGTGGCGTGAGGAGCATCATGGAGGGGTGGCCATCCCCCTCGCAGATCTCATCCGCATGCCCGACCCGCAGCGCGTCGAGGTGGGTGAGGACGGCGTCGCGTTGGCCACGTACTCGTGGGGAGACCCAGAGGCCCCCACCGTCGTGCTCGTGCACGGTTTCGCGTCGAGCACGCGAGACACGTGGGTGCTCACCGGATGGGTGCGGATGCTGGAGCGCGAGGGGTACCGCGTGCTGGGCATCGACCTGCGCGGCCATGGCCGGAGCCAGAAGCCACATGACTCCGCCGGGTACACGGTGCGCACGATGGCATCCGACGTCGAAGCCGTGCTCGACACGTTCCTGATCGACGAGGCGTACTACGTCGGCTACTCGCTGGGCGCGCGGATCGGCTGGGAGGTTCTGCAGGACCTCGGCGATCGGATCCCGCGGGCGGTACTGGGCGGCGTACCCGACGGCATCCCGCTGGAGCATCTCGACGTCGCCCAGGTGCGCCGATACATCGCCGACGGCACACCGGTGACGGATGCCCGCACCGGACGCTATCTCGAGCTCACCGAGCGCGTTCCCGGCAACGACCTCGAAGCTCTGCTCGCACTTGCGTTGGGGCTGCGCGATTCGCGCTCGATCGACCCCGATCCGGCACACGCGCCGCAACAGCCGGTGCTGTTCGCGACCGGCGAGCAGGATGCGGTAATCGCGGGATCACGCAGCCTGGCGGCGGCGGCTCCGCAGAGCTCGTTCCTTGAGATCGCGGGACGCCATCACTTCAACGCGCCGGGCTCGCGGCAGTTCCGGCAGGCCGCGCTGGAGTTCCTGCGCGGGTGAGCGCCTATCAGTCTGCGCCGCTGCGGAAGAAGGCGCGCAGGGAGAAGTAGACGACGACAGCCACGACGGCGACGAGGGCGAGCTTCACGATCAGGCCCAGCACGGCGAACAGAATGTTCACCAGCCACCAGGCGATGACGACCGCGCCGATCACACCGAGGATGGTCCAGACCGTGTTCTTGTTCACGGCACCAGCCTAAACGCGTTCGTAGCGAGGGGTCCTGCACCGTACGGTGCAGAACCCCTCGCTCTGACGTCAGTCGGTCAGCGGTTGAGCGCGAAGCCGGCGTTCCAGCCGACCTTCTCGGACACGGCGAGGGTCAGCTGCACGAAGCCAAGCGCTTCGAGCTCGCGCGCGCGGGTAAGGGCACCGGCGTCGACCGCGTGCAGGCCGCCCGCTTCGATCGCCGTGGCCAGGGACTGCTTGGCAGCGGCATCGTCACCGGCGATGAGCACCGTGGTCGCGTGCGAGCCGACGGTTCCGGTGACGAGGGTCGCAGCGAAGTTGGTGTTGAACGCCTTCACCACGTGCGCTGAGGGGATCTGCGCCTGCAGTTCGGCGGCGGCCGAGCTGTCGGAGGGCACGACGAGGGCGTCGAAGGTGCTGAAATCGAGCGGGTTGGTGATGTCGACCACGGTCTTGCCGGCGAGCTGGTCGGCGTAGTCGTCGGCGATCTGGGCCAGCGCCGGGTAGGGCACGGCGAGCACGACGATGTCACCCTCGAGGCGGGCCTCCCTATCGTCACTGCCGACGTACTGGATCGACGCGCCGCCTCGTGCGAAGACGCCGCCGATGGCCTGGCCCATGTTGCCGTTGCCGAAGATCGTGATGGTGGTCATGATGTGCTCCCGTCGTAAGTAGTTGAATGTTCAACGTCTTGTGTGGTCAACATCATTGAAGTGTCAACTATTCCCGGTACGATCGGGACATGGCCGAGTCACGGACACCACGCGGGTTCACCGACGAGGAACGCCGCACCTGGGCACCCCTCACGGCAGTGCTGGAGCTGCTGCCGCATGAGGTCGATGCGCAACTGCTGCGCGACGAGGACCTCACGCACTTCGACTACGCGACGCTCTCGATGCTCGCCCTCGCCGAAGGGCGCGAGCTGCGCATGACCAGCCTCGCGATGGGCGTCAATGCCACGCTCTCGCGACTCTCCCATGCGGTCAGTCGCCTCGAGAAGCGCGGGTTCGTGCGGCGCGCGCGCAGCACAGAGGACGCCAGGGCCACGCTGGTCAAGCTGACCGCCGACGGGCACCGCAAGGTGATCCGCGCCACCCCAGGTCACGTCGATACCGTGCGCGCACTGGTCTTCGACGCACTCTCTACCGAGCAGCGACGCCAGCTGCACGACATCACGATCGCGCTCCTGACGCGACTCGACCCCGACCAGCGCATGCTCGCCAGCCGGATGGGCTGAGCCCACCCTCGCGCTGAACCGCGCCGGGCCCGGTTCAGCGCGAGAGTACCTCGTCGACGTCGGCACCCGGCAGTGCGACCGTGACGTTCGTGCCCCAGGGGTCATCGAGCGAGATCGATCGACCGTCGTCGGCGAACTGCAGACCCCGGTGGGCGAGCCGAGCGGCGAGCGCATCGAGGTCGTCGCGGTTGGGCACGGTGAGGGCGACCTCGCCGAGGCCAAGGCTCGCGGCGCGCGGCCCTGCGCCGGCGCTGTTCCAGGTGTTCATCGCGACGTGGTGGTGGTAACCGCCCGCGGCGGCGAACAGGGCGCCGGGGTAGGTGTCGACGGTGGTCTCGAAGCCGAGCGCGTCGACGTAGAAGGCGCGGGCCGTCGGGATGTCACCGACCTGCAGGTGCACGTGGCCGACCCGCCCCGCGGTGGTGGCGACACCGGCGAGCACGCTCTGGTCGAGGTGGCGCTGCAGGTAGGCGTTGGGGTCGAGGTACAGGGTCGACATCTGCAGGGTGCCGTGCTCGTACCGCCACTGCGACCGGTCGCGGTCGACGTAGAGCTCGATGCCGTTGCCCTCGGGGTCGGTGAAGTAGAAGGCCTCACTGACCAGGTGGTCGCTCGATCCGGTGAACTGACCGCGCTGATCCTGCGCTGCGCGCAGCACGGTCGCGGCGAGGGCGGGCGCATCGTCGAAGAGGAATGCCGTGTGGAACAGGCCGGCCTGGCGGGGATCGACAGCGGGAAGACCCGGCGTGCCGATCAGGCGCACCATCGGGGTGGCGCCCCGCCCGAGGACGCGGTGCACCTCGGTTCCGCGGGAGCGCTCTTCGAGCGGTTCGAGCGCGAGCGCGTTGGCGTAGTACGAGGTCATCACCTCGAGGTCGCCGACGCGCAACGTCACCGCGTCCATCGCGGTGTGAGCGTTCAAGACCCGTTCGGGTGCTGACGTGGTGCGCTGAGCGTTCATGGCT
The DNA here is from genome assembly GCF_017303215.1 of Microbacterium esteraromaticum. Lineage (GTDB taxonomy): Bacteria > Actinomycetota > Actinomycetes > Actinomycetales > Microbacteriaceae > Microbacterium > Microbacterium esteraromaticum_C. The sequence continues at coordinate 329,885 of NZ_JAEMWU010000001.1, forward strand.
TCCTCCGGTTCGATGCGTTGGTTGAATGTACAACCAAACGCTGCACCGGTTCATTCCCGGCGCCCGATCCGATCGGACGATGAGGGTCGCGCCGCACCGATGGGCGAGGATGGATGCCGAGTGTTCGCCCGACCCTGGAGTGCCCGTGTCATCCATCCGCCGCCCGTTCGTGACGCCCGCCGCACTGATCGCTGCGGTTCTGCTGCTGAGCGGATGCGCCTCGGCACAGAGCGTCGCCGGGCAGGCAGCATCCGACGTCGAGGCGACCGGTGAGACCACCGAGGTGACCGTGACGGTCGAGGGTATGCGATACATCCCCGACGTCGTCGAGGTGCCCGTCGGCGACGAGCTGATCATCACGTTCGAGAACACCGGCACCGACGTGCACGACCTCGTGCTGGCCAACAGCACCGGTACGGATCACCTGGGCCCGGGCGAGACCGAGGTGATCGAGGTCGGCGTGATCTCGGCCGATATGGATGCCTGGTGCTCGGTCGGCAATCACCGCGCGATGGGCATGGAGATGACGATCCGGGCGATCGACTGACATCGCCCTGAGCAGCGCCTCACGAACAGCATCGGTGCGCCTCACCGCAGCGGAGGCGCACCGATGGGTCTGATCAGAACTTCTCGGCTCAGTACTTCATGACGATGCGGCCGTCGATCTGGCCGCGCTCCATGCGCTCGAAGATGTCGTTGATGTCGTCGAGCGGCTCGACGGCGACCGTGGGGTGGATCTCACCGCGGGCGAAGAAGTCGAGCGCCTCGGCCATGTCCTGCCGGGTGCCGACGATCGAGCCGCGGATGGTGATCGCGCGCAGCACGATATCGAAGATGTCGGCGGGGAAGTCGCCCGGGGGCAGACCGTTGAACACGATCGTCGCGCCGCGGCGGGTGACGGCGAGCGCCTGGCCGAACGCCTTCGGGTGCACAGCGGTGACGAGCACACCGTGGGCTCCGCCGATGGCCTGCTGCACGGCCTCGCCGGGGTCGTCGGTGGCCGCGTTGACGGTCACCTCGGCGCCGTGCTTGCGGGCCAGGGCGAGCTTGCTCTCGTCGATGTCGACGGCGACGACGCGCATGCCCATCGAGCGGGCGTACTGCACGGCGATGTGGCCGAGCCCGCCGATGCCCGAGATGACGACCCACTCCCCCGGCTTGACGCCGGTCATCTTCAGTCCCTTGTAGACGGTGACGCCGGCGCACAGGATGGGGGCGACCTCGACAGGGTCGACGCCATCGGGAATGCGCGCCGCGAAGCGCTCGTCGACGAGCATGTACTCGCCGAAGCTGCCGTCGACCGAGTAGCCACCGTTGTGCTGGCTCTCGCACAGGGTCTCCCAGCCGGTGCGGCAGTACTCGCACTCACCGCAGGCGCTCCACAGCCAGGCGTTGCCGACCTTCTGGCCGATCTCGAGCGAGGTGACGCCCTCGCCGAGCGCGACGACCTCGCCGTAGCCCTCGTGGCCGGGAATGAGGTCGGCCTTCGGGGCGACGGGCCAGTCGCCCCGAACGGCGTGCAGGTCGGTGTGGCACACGCCGCTGGTGATCAGGCGCACGAGGGCCTGGCCGGGTCCGGGGGTGGGAATCGAGACGTCCTGCACCGCGAGCGTGTGCTCGGGGGTGGTGACGGCGGCACGCATCGTGCCGGAAGGTACTGTGCCGCGGCCGGTACTCGAAGAGGTTTCGGTCAGAATGGTCATCGGTTTCACTTCCTTGTGCGGGGCGGACGGTCGCCGCCCTCGGGCATGAAGGTACGTGCGCCTCCGTTGCACCCGGTTGCGCTCGGTTGCACGGCCGCGAAACCCCTGCCGAATACCCTGAGCACGCCGACCGATACGAGGAGAACGATGTTCGACAGTCCCCTCTCGGCATCGGCCTACGAGGTTCTGGGGGTCGCGCCCGAGGCATCCGATGATGAGCTGCGCCGGGCGTTCCGGCTGCAGTTGCGTCGCACGCATCCGGATGCCGGCGGCGACGCCGCCGTCTTCATCCGCGTGCAGCGGGCGTGGGAGCTGGTGGGCACCCCGCAGAGCCGCGCCGCGTACGACCGTGGGCACGGTTTCGCGGGCGCGGAGCAGTGGAGCGGGTGGGGTGCGCCGCCGCGCACCGACACGCGCCCCCGCGCGCAGGTGCACGGCGAGGCGGGCGGCTGGCTGCGACGCCAGTACGTCGCGCGGGTGCAGGAGCGGGCGGATGCTGACATCGCCGCCCCGTACGATCCGGCGTTCGTGCGCACGATCCCCGTCGAGCTGCGGGCACTGCTGGCGCACGCCCTCGCCGAGGAGGAGAGTGCGCGGATCCTCGCCGGTCTCGGCATGGGCTTCACCGTGTGGCACGACGTGGCCGCACCTCACGAAGCGGACGCCGACGGCAAGATCGACCACGTCGTGCTCGGACCGTCGGGGCTGTTCGGTGTGATGTCGGCCGATACCGGCGGGGATGTGCGGTTCCGAGGCGGAGAGGTTCTGGGAGCGGATGCCCCCGTGGGCGGTCTGGTCAAGGGCATCCGACTTCTCTCTCGCACCGCGCGCGTACGCTTCAGCGCGGCACTGCTGGTCTTTCCCGACGACGACCTCGCCGAGCCGGTCGTGCCGATCCGCACCGAACGCAGCATGCTCGTCGCCGTCATGCGGCGCAGCGTGCTGCCGACGGTGCTGCGCACGGGCATCCGCGGCACGCGCGTGATCGGCGGCAACGAACTGTTCGATGTGCGCACCCGCCTGCAGCAGACCGTGCGGTTCGCCTGACGGCGGGCCGGTCTCAGGCCTGCACGGATCGTGCCGTCGGCGGAGGTTCGCCGATCTCGTCGACGGTGTGGTCACCGCACGGCGTCGCGGTCACGGTGGCGCGTTCGATGCGAGTGACGAGGAACCACCGCATCGCCTGCCGCAGGTGGCACCACCCGATCAGATACCAGCGTCCGGACGTCGAGGCGAAGATCACCGGCTCGACATCGCGCGTGGTCGTCGCACCGTCGCCGGACGTGTAACGCAGGCGCACGATCCGCTGCTCGGCCATCCCCTCTTCAAGCGCCGACCGGACCGCTCTCCCAGGGGCCTGGCCGCCGTCGACCCAGATGCGTCGCGCGAGCCCGTCGGCCTTCGCACGTGTGGTGGGGTCGAGCACATCCATGATCTTTCGGACGCCCGCCGAGGCGAGGTCGGCGTAGGGCGCGTCGGCTGCGGCAGCGACGGCCGCGAGCAGCGCGACGGCCTGCGCGGGACTCAGGGTGATGGGTGGCAGGTTCGCCCGCGACGAGACGCCGTAGCCACCACCCGGTCCTGGCCTCGACCAGATCGGCACACCGCTGTTCTCGAGAGCGTCGAGGTCTCGCTTGATCGTCCGCAACGAGACCCCGAACTCGTCAGCCAGCCGCTGCGCTGTGCATCCGCGCGCACCACGTCGTCGCAGCATCTCTGCGAGCGCGTGCAGACGTTCGGTTCTCTTCACCTCACCACCCTGCCAAAGTTTGTCAAACCTTGTCATAAACAGTGCCATGCCGTTGTCGTGCGCCCCTGCGACGCTGGTGGCATGACACATCTCACCAGCGCTCCCCCGCTCCTGCTCGTTCCCGGCCACTGGCTGGGCGCCTGGGCCTGGGACGAGGTCGCCCGCCTGCTCGAAGCGCAGGGCGTGCCGACGACAGCCCTGACGCTGCCCGGGCTCGACGAGACCGACCCCGACCGAGCAGACCGCACGCTCGACGACCAGGCGGCGGCCATCGCACGCGTTGTCGCCGCTCAGTCCGAGCCCGTGGTGATCGTCGCGCACAGCGGAGCGAACGCGCCGGTGACCCTCGTGCTGGACCGCATGTCCGACCGCGTGGCCCGCGTGGTGTGGGTCGACAGCGGCCCGGTGGCGGCCGGCAGCGCCTTCGCACCCGACTACCCCGAAGGGGAAGTCGCGCTCGCGCTGCCGCCGTTCGAGGTGCTCGCACAGCAGGCGAGCGTCGAGGGACTCGAGGCGGCAGCACTCGAGCGCTTTCGATCCCGTGCCGTCGCGCAACCAGTGCCCGTGCTGCGGCAGGCCGTGGAGCTGACCGACGCTGCTCGATTCGCCGTGCCGACGACACTGGTGTGCTGCTCGATCCCGAGCGCACAGGTGATCGAACTCGTCGCGGCAGGACACCCGATGTTCGCCGAGCTCGGCAACTACACGGACGTCGACTACCGCGATCTGCCGACCGGGCACTGGCCGATGTGGAGCCGTCCCGGCGACCTCGCGGAGGTGCTTGCCGAGGTCAGCCGCTGAGAGGTGAGAGGCTGGAGTCTTCGGCGGAAGGGGCGACGTGAACGATCTGCAACCCGGCAAACGAGTGGTGGTGCGCTACGCACTGCACCCGGGCGACACGCACGCCACCTCTGACGCGCTGGGTGTGATCCGCGCCGTCGACGATCAGGCCGTCGAGATCGACACGAAGCAGGGCCCAGTGCGGGTGGAGCGCACGCGCATTCTGGTGGTGCACGAGGTGCCGCCGGCGCCGACGCGCGCCGGGCGCACGCACCGGGTCGTGTCGGCCGTCGACCTGCGTCGCATCTCGGCCGCGGCCTGGCTGCCCGCGGATTCGTCGTGGCTGCAGATCGACAACCTGCGCGAGGAGGTGTCGGATGCCGATTCCGATCTCGGGCTGCTGTCGAAGGGGTGGCTGCTGCGCAGTTCGGATTCGGCCACGCAGCGGGCCAACAGCGCTCTGCCGGTCACCGATACGGGTCTGGGCTGGGAGCAGAGCCTCGACGCGGTCGAGGCCTGGTACGCCACCCGTGACAAGCCCGCGAGGGTGCAGATCTACTCGGCCGACCCGTCGACGGCGCTCGCCCCCGAATGCGCCGGCCTGGCACCGCTGCTCTCGGCACGCGGGTACAGCACCTCCGAGTCGACACTGCTGCTGACCGGCGCCACGAAAGAGGCGGCCGGTGGGGTGGTGTCTCCACGTGATGCTGCCGCGCCGGGACTGGTCATCGATGTGAGCGACCGGCCGACCGAGACGCACTTCGCGGTGTGGGCGAGCCAGCGCGACCCGGGTTCTGCGCAAGCGTTCCGCGCGCTTATCGAAGCCGACCAGCCGTGCAGCGTCGTGACCGCGTACGCCCCTCGGGCGGATGGCAGCCGGTCGCTGGTGGCGACCTGCCGCATCGTGGAGCGCAACAAGTGGGGCGTGATGACGAACCTCGTCACCCACCCCGAGCTGCGCCGGCGCGGCGCCGGCCGGTCGGTGATCCGGGCGGCCGCCGCCATGCTGGCGCAGCGCGGGGTGCGCTCGTACCTCGTCGACGTCGAGTCGAGCAACGCCGCATCGCTGGCACTGTTCGAGTCGCTCGGCGCCAGCGTGCAGCACCGGTCGTGGTACGCGACGCAGCGTCAAGGATGAGGGGGCGGGTTGGGGGCGGGCTCACCGAGGGCACACCCGAATAGGATCACAGCCGCGAGTACGCTCACGGTATGAGACGACCGGAGCCGGATCCCGTGGGCGTTGGCGAGGAGTCGGTATGGGCCTATCCGCGACCGCCCCGAGTTGAACGTGTGCTCGAGCGCGTCACGATCAGCCTCGGCGGTGTACTCATCGCAGACACCCTCGACGCCGTGCGTGTGCTCGAGACGAGCCACCCGCCCGTCTACTACCTACCTGCGGCGTCATTCGTCAGCGGCGCGCTCACACCTGTTCAGGGAACATCACGCTGCGAGTTCAAGGGTGAAGCGGCCTACTTCGATGTCCACGGTGGGACTCGGAGCGCACACAGAGCCGCGTGGACATACCCGAACCCAACGCACGGATTCCGTGAGCTGAAGGGGCGCGTCGCCGTGTACGCCGGTGACATGGATGCCTGCACCGTTGGCGGCGAGCGGGTCACCCCGCAACCGGGTCGCTTCTACGGTGGCTGGATCACCGCACGCGTTCGAGGGCCATTCAAGGGAGAACCGGGTTCGCTGGGCTGGTGAATCGCCACCGAACGACCCGACGTGGACGTCACGAGGGCGCGGGCCTGTGCTTTCGGCGAAACCTACACTTACGCGAAGTCCCCGCCCGGAGCCATGTCCATGAACCGCGAGTAGTGGCCCTGGAAGGCGACGGTAAGGGTCGCGGTGGGGCCGTTACGGTGCTTGGCAACGATCAGGTCGGCTTCGCCGGGGCGCACGTCCTTGTCGTAGGCGGCCTCGCGGTGCAGCAAGATGACCATGTCGGCGTCCTGCTCGATCGAGCCCGACTCACGCAGGTCGCTGATCGCGGGCTTCTTGTCTGAGCGCTGCTCAGCACCACGGTTCAGCTGCGACAGGGCGATCACCGGCACCTGAAGCTCCTTCGCAAGCAGCTTCAGCGCACGCGAGAACTCCGACACCTCCTGCTGACGAGACTCGACGCGCTTACCGCTCGTCATCAGCTGCAGATAGTCGATCACGACGAGACGCAGACCGGCGCGCTGCTTGAGCCGGCGACACTTGGCGCGGATCTCGACGAGCGTCATGTTGGGGCTGTCGTCGATGTACAGGGGCGCATCGTTGATGCGGCCACGCGTCGCGGCGACGGTCGTCCAGTCACGCGGGTCGAGCGTTCCCTTGCGCATGTTCTGCAGCGGAATAGCACCCTCGGCGCTGAGCAGCCGCATAGCGATCTCGCTCTTGCCCATTTCGAGCGAGAAGAAGATCGACGGCTCGTTGTGGCCAATCGACGCCGCTCGCGCAAAATCCAGAGCCAGCGTCGACTTACCCATAGCGGGCCTCGCCGCGACGACGATCATCTGGCCGCCGTGCAGGCCATTGGTGAGCTCGTCGAGTTCGCGGAACCCGGTGGGGATGCCCGTCATCGTGCCGTCGCGACCGTTGGCGGCCTCGATCTCTTCGACGGCCGCGTCGACGGCGACGGTCAGCGGCACGTAGTCTTCGGCAGCCTCGGCACCGGTGACCGAATAGATCTCGGCCTGCGCGTTGTTGACCAGGTCGGTCGCGTCGCCCTCACCCGCGTAGCCGAGCTGCACGATGCGTGTACCGGCGTCGACCAGACGGCGCAGGATCGACCGCTCGGCGACAATACCGGCGTAGTAACCCGCGTTGGCTGCCGTCGGCACGATCGACGTCAGCGTGTGCAGGTAGTCAGCGCCGCCGGCTCGACCCAGCTCACCCGTCTTGATCAGCTCGTCGGTGACGGCGACGACGTCGGTGGGCTCACCCTGCGAGTACAGCGACAGGATCGCCTCGAAGATCAGCTCATGCTTGGGGATGTAGAAATCGGCGCCCTTGAGCGTCTCGATCACATCGGCAACGGCGTCCTTCGACAGCAGCATGCCGCCCAGTGCGCTCTGCTCTGCCAGCAGGTCGTGCGGAGGAGTCCGCTCGGGTGCGCGCGAAGCGCCCAGTCGCTCATCTGAGATGTCTGCGATCGACACCGTTCCCCCTCCTGGCAGAGGCGGTGTGAACTGCACCGCCGACCCGCTGAACCGAATGGCTGTCCGGCCGCTATCGACAGCGAAACATGAACCACAGACACCCTGGCTTCCCCCACGGTAAGAGCAGAGTTATCCCCATGCAAGCGCCCCTGTGGATAACTCTGTGGAGAGTGTGCGAACAACTCCGGAGTGTCTGTGCAGAACCCCTGTGGAAAACCCGGTGGACAGTTGTCAAGATTGACGCGTTTATTCGCCCTGAACAGGTTTTTACAGTTTCCCCACCCTGTGGATGACAATCGGGTTCAAGCAAACGTTGAAGGTTGCCCGGGTTACGCACCAATGTGTACAACCTGGGGAAAGTCAAGTCGACGCGTCATCCCGGGTGTTGCGTTCTGGTCAAGTCCGCGCGGCTGTATGGACACGCATAGCAAGTCGGGGTATCTTCACACGATCGAGCTTTTCTCGCGCGCCCGCGAGAGGCTCACCCTGGGGAGGGGCCGTGCGACTTGCGTCAGCAGATCGCCGCAGCATCGTGAAATGGCTGTGGGCTGCGTTCGGCGTGCTCGCGTGGGTGGTTCTCGCCTCGATCTTCGGCGCCTCGCAGGCATCGGCGGAGGAACCTTCGGATGCTGCCGCCTCGGCGCCCGCAACGACGAGCGCCGACGACACCCGCGGCGCAACGCCCGCCAACACGCCCGCCGTCAAGCCGAACAACGCCACGCCGAACAACGCCAAGCCGAACGCGCAGCCCGCGCCGAGCGCGAAGCCCGCAGCCGCGAAGCCCGCCGCCGCAACGTCGTCCATCAAGCCGGACAACGCGACCACCAAGCCGAGCAAGACCACCAGCACTCCGAGCAGCTCCGCCACGCCGAACACACCGCAGCACGCGGGAAAGCCCGGCGAGAACGCCTCCTCGGCAAGCCCGGCCAAGCCCGACACCGCGGCTAAGCCCGACACCGCGGCCAAGCCCAGCACCCCGGCCAAGCCCGTTGCGCCCAAGCCGACGCCTCAGCCCGACACCCCGAAGACCACCCCGGACTGGGCAGGCGTCCCCGGAGCATCGGCCCCGGCATCCGACGCATCGGCAGCCGAGAAGCCGAAGCCCACCAATCCCCCGGGCCACGCGAACAAGCCCGATTCATCCACGCCGCACACGCCGGGCAACACCGACCACCCCGGCAACGGCAACGGCAACGGCAACGGCAACGGCAACGCGTACGGCCATGACCGCATCGACGACGAAAACAGCGCGTCCGCGAGCGCCGAGGCGCGCACGTCCGTAACATCCGCCTCGTACGGCATCCGCTTCGCACCCACTGCCCACCCGCTTGCGCGTGCCACGCACACCAGCCCTGCCGAAGTCGTACCCGAATCAGCCGCAGCCGCCCACCTCGCACCGGCCCACGTCCCGCAACCGCTCGACGTGCCGGGCATCGACGCCGCTCCGGCGACATCCGGCGCGGGAGCCTCTGGTGCTGCTCCGCTTCAGGTCACCGGCGATGCCGCCGCTGGCCACTCCGCGCTCACGCGCATCCTGCTCGGCGTCCGCGCGCACGCGGATGACCGCGCCCCGTCCGGGCCCGCGGGCTCGACGGACTGCTCCCCCGACTGATCTCCGGTCCGGTCGACTCACGTCGACACGCGGGCGCGCTCACCGCGCCACCGACCCGACCTGATCAGGAGCACTCCCATGCGCATCTTCGCGCCTCTCGCCCACCCGGGCATTCACGCACCCTCCGCGTAACGACTTCCGTCGACGCCCGTCCCATCCACCGCGGATGGTGACCGCCGTCGACGATCCAGAAGTCGATGCGGCGGGGTGATTCTCCCCGGTCTCACCTCGTCGTGTCGACCTCGCAGACACCGTTCACGGACCCCCTCTCCGTACGGTTGCTGCGCGGCGGTCGGCCCCACACCACCGCCAGGCGGGTGCCTCGACTCCCTTCACGAGGCACCCGTCACCCCGACCGCGGTCCGGAACCCCTACTTCCGGATCGTGGGCGCGGCCGGCGCGTCACCGCCGGTCGCAGAGTCCACCACCGTCCCACATGTTCAATGGCGAATCTTCGACGGTGGTGGACTCCCCCTCAGCGATCCGGTAACGTCTCGCGCAATGAGCTGAGTCGAAGGGCGATGAGGCATGAGCGTCGAGGCTTCCAGGCGCCGCGTTCCCGCGGCGATCCGCTGGGGTGGCCTCGCGGTGCTCGCCTGGGCCGCGCTGACCGTGCTGGTCGGCGGCGGCGATGCACACGCCGACGATGACGATTCCACCCCACTGTCGGGCCTGTCGTCACTGGTCACCGGTGCGGTCACCGAGGTCGTCGATCCGGTCGTCGCGAAGGCCGCCGAGGCGGTCGTCGCGGTCACCGAACCCGTCGTCGAGTCGGCGCAGCAGGTGGTCACGAAGACGGCGAAGACCGTTGCGTCGGTGCCGGTGGTCGGTTCCACCGCGTCGGATGCCCTCGGCACGGTCGGTCAGACCGTCTCATCGACCACGGATGCCGTCGCTGACGTCGTATCCGATGCGCCGGTGTCGTCGGTCGTGCGCCCCGTCACCGACACGGTGCGCGAGGTGCCGGTGGTCGGCGAGGTGCTCGATGGCCTGGGCGCCACGGATCTGCTCGACGACTCCGCCGGCGCCGTTGACGGTGTGGTCGACAACCTCGCCCCGGTCGTGGACGGCACCGTGCCGCCCGTGGTCGATGCGCTCGACCCGCAGCATCCCACCGGCCCCACGCCCGACGTCGGCGAGCCCGCGCTCCCCACCGGTCCGGATGCCGTCCTTCCGGACGACACGACGGCGGATGCCACCGCAGACGCCACGCCCGCCATCACCCTCCCGACGACCGACACGCACCGCACGCCGTGGCCCGGTGGCGCGAACCCGCGAGGGTCCTCCAGCGACGCCACAACCACCGCGGCCGGCATCGAGCATCCGAAGCAGACTTCTGCTCCGCCACCGGGCCTTGTCCCGGCGAGCGCGACAGCGGGACCGGGTGGTTCTGCCGGTGGAGGGCACGCCGCCGTGCACCCCTCGGTGTCGCATCTGCATGACTCCGGAGTCTCGGCCGGCCCACCGGCCGACTCCGCTCTTCCGCCGGCTCCGGTCGGCGACACCGACGTCTCTCCTGACTGACGAGGGGCAGGCCGATGCCCGCATCGGCACGCTCGGGCGCACATCCGTGCCGCCCTCACCTCGTACAGATCAGGAGAAACACTCATGCGCACTTTCGCTAAGCACGCCCTGTGGGGCGCGCTCATCGCCGGCGGCATCACGCTGCTCGGCGCATCCGCCGCCGGCGCGGCCGAGACCAACGGTGATGACAGCCTTCTCGGCGGCACTCAGATCCTGGCGCCGGTGACGGCACCGCTGCAGGTCGTCGGCAACGCCGTCTCGGTGCTCGGCACCAGCGTCGTCGAGACCGTCGTCCCCGTGACGTCGGAATCGGATGCCACCGACCCGGCCCCCACACAGGAATCCGCCCCTGCTGACCCCACGCCGTCCGCTCAGACCAGCGGTGCGGAGGGGGTAGGTTCGGGCAGCCAAGCCGTGGTCGACGTCGACGTACCGGTGACGGCGGTCGACAACGCGGTGAGCGTGCTCGGCACGTCAACCGTGACGACCGATCCGGCACCGCAACCGGCGCCGGCGGACACGCCTTCGGAGCCGGCATCCTCCGTGCAGACCTCGGGGCTGGGCGGTGTGCTCTCGGGCACGCAGGCCCTCGTGTCGGTCAACGCACCGATCACCGTGTCGGGCAATGCGATCTCGGTGCTCGGCCACAGCAGCGTCACGCAGTCGCACGGCTCGGCTGACATGGCGACGCCTTCTGACACCACCGCGGATCCGGTCGCACCGGGCCTCGGAGCGGTCACGGATGGCACCGACAGCATCCTCGGCGGCACGCAGGTCATCGCTCCGATCACTGCCCCGGTGACGGTGGTCGGCAATGCGATCTCGGTACTCGGCCACAGCAGCGTCACCGGTGTGAGTGCGGGTCAGCCGAGCGGTACGGCACCGATCGGGGCGGTCACATCCGGACTCGGGTCGTTGCTCGGCGGCACCCAGGTGCTGCTGCCCATCACGGCTCCGATCACGATCGGCGGCAACGCCATCTCGGTGCTGGGGGAGAGCACGGTAACGGTGCCCGGAACGTCGACCGATCCCGGAACAGATCCGGGAACCGACCCCGGCACCGACCCCGGAACAGACCCGGGCACCGACCCCGGTACGGACCCCGGAACGGACCCGGGCACCGACCCCGGAACGGACCCGGGAATCGACCCCGGCACCGAGCCGGGCGCCGTCGCGTCCCCCGGCACGTCCCTGCCGACGGTGCTGGGCACCACGACCGGCGGCGAGACGCTGGCGGCGACGGGCGGTTCGGCCGTCGCCCCGGCCCTGGTGCTGCTGGCACTGTCGCTGCTGCTGATGGGTAGCACCCTGATGCGCGGCGCACAGCGCGCCTGATCGCCCCTGTCGTGCGGGTTCGGGCGTTCCCCACCCGAACCCGCACGGTGTGGCGCCCCCTGAGGTCAGACGCAGAAAGGGCGGGGTTCCGAAGAACCCCGCCCTTTCGAACAGCTGTCGCTTACTTAGCGGCGATCACCTGAAGGGTGATCACGGCGGTGACGTCGTCGTGCAGACGGACGGTCGCCTCGTGCTCACCGATGACCTTGATCGGCGCCGGGATGTGAACCTTGCGCTTGTCGATCGAGCCAAGGCCCTCAGCGGCAACGGCGTCGGCCACGTCGGCCGGCTTGACCGAACCGAACAGACGGCCCTCGCCACCGGCCTTGACGGCCAGGCGCACCTTGCCGGCCTCGAGCTTCGCCTTGAGGTGGTTCGCCTCGTCGAGGTCGTGGATCGCACGGGCCTTGCGGGCCGCCTGGATCGACTCGACCTGCTTGGCGCCGCCACGGGTCCACGCCACGGCGTAGCCCTGCGGGATGAGGTAGTTACGGGCGTACCCGTTCTTGACCTCGATGACGTCTCCGGCGCTTCCGAGCCCGGCGACCTCGTTCGTGAGAATCAGCTTTGCCATTGTCGGTACCCCTTAGCGGCCAGCGCCGGCGTAAGGCAGGAGCGCCATCTCGCGTGCGTTCTTGATCGCCTTGGCGATCAGACGCTGCTCCTGCACCGAGACACCGGTGATACGACGGGCGCGGATCTTGCCACGCTCCGAGATGAACTTGCGAAGCGTTGCGACGTCCTTGTAGTCAATGACGCCCACGCGGATCGACTTCGCGGGAGCGGTGGGCTTGCCACCCTTCCGCGGCTTGCGGCGGTCGCCGCTCGACTTTCCAGCCATGAGTTTTCCTTAAGAGATGAGAATCGGATGCCGCCCTGTGGGCCGGCTATCCAGAAGTTAGAACGGGGTGTCGTCGCCGAAGCTGCCCGGAGTGCTCCACGCGTCAGCGCTCGACGAACCGGGCGTCGACCACGGCTCCTCCGAGACCTGCTGCTGCGGCTGCTGCGGACGCGACTGTCCACCGCCCGATGATGCGGCCCGCGTGACCTGTGCCGTCGCGTATCGCAGCGACGGACCGATCTCGTCAACCTCCAGCTCGATGGCCGTGCGGTTGTTGCCGTCGCGATCCTGGTAGGAACGCTGACGCAGGCGGCCCTGCGCGACAACACGCATGCCCTTCGTCAGCGAGCCCGCCACGTGCTCGGCGAAGTCGCGCCAGACCGACGCGCGGAGGAACAGCGCTTCGCCGTCCTTCCACTCGTTGGCCTGACGATCGAACGTACGCGGCGTCGAGGCGATGGTGAAGTTCGCCACCGGCAGGCCGTTCTGCGTGTAACGCAGTTCGGGGTCTGCGGTGAGGTTGCCCACCACGGTGATGACGGTTTCGCCGGCCATGAGACTTAAGCCTTCGCGACCTTGGGCTTACGGGCTGCCTTCTCGGCGGCGCGCTTGGCCTCGGCGGCGACCATGGCCTGTGCCTCTTCGGCACGCAGGACCTTGGTGCGGAACACGAGCTCGCTCAGCTTCAGCTGGCGGTCGAGCTCCTGGGTGGCCTCGCTCGTGGCGGTGAAGTTGACGACGGCGTAGATGCCCTCGTTCTTCTTGTTGATCTCGTAGGCGAAACGGCGCTTGCCCCAGACGTCGACCTTGTCAATCGAGCCACCATCGTTGGTGATGACCTTCAGGAACTTGTCGAGGTTGGGGGCAACCTGGCGCTCGTCCAGCTCAGGGGTCAGAATGACCATGAGCTCGTACTGGTGCGTCACTTACCCACCTCCTTCGGACTAGAACGGCTCCCGGGACTTTCCCGGCAGCAGGAGGGTGTGTTGCACGTCGCCCGCCCGCGCATCCCGAATGGATGCCACAAGGCAGACAACCACAACAGTCTACCGGATACGCGGCGATGCTGCCGTCCGCCGCCGGATCGGCTCCACCAGCGGGCTCGGCGCCAGCGTGACGTCATCCATGACGGCATCCGCCCCTCCCGCGCGGCGATGCCGCACCCGCGCCAGCGCGGCAAGCAACGGAGTGACGGCGATCGACGCTGCCCACCCCGAGAACGTCGTGTCCTCTGCGCCGAGCACCTGACGGCGGTGCCAGGCGGCGTGCAGAGCGCCGCCGCGCTCGGCGGGCACGACCCGGGCGGGTAAGTCTCCGCGACGGCGCTGCGCGACCAGCATCCGCACCTGTGCCCACCACCCCGAGTCGCGAGGATCGTGGAAGTAGTTCGTCGCCGCCCAAGCAGGATCCGGATGCCGGAAGCGGCGCGCCACGACGTCATCGGCGCCACCGAGCAGGCCGCTGCCGGTGAAGACGTGGTTGAGCATCGCCGGTTGCACGCCGAACTCATCGAGCGCGATCACCGGTACACCGGCCGCCATCGCCTCGATCGCCGCGGTCGAGCTGACCGTGACCAGCCCCTCGGCGGTGTCGAGTGCCTCACGCATCGGCGCGAACGAGAAGATGAGGTTCTCGGGGGCGTTGTCGAGCAGGTCGGTGTAGCCGTCGCGCTCCTGGTGCGCCTCGACCTCACCGGGGCGGGAGCGCAGCTTGACCACGACCCGCCTGGTCGGGTCGGCGACCGCCGCCAGGCGCAGGATCTCAGCGATGCGACGACGATCCTCGCGCTGGGCGGGCACCAGCGCCTGTGCGGCGAAGACCAGATCGGTGCCGCCGCTGCGGGCATGCCTGCGCCCCGCGAACGGCAGCGTCGCCAGCGCGATCGGCACGTTCACGCCGAGCGCACGACCCAACCGTTCGAACGCGTCGACCTCGCGGTGCGAGTGCACGACCATCAGATCGCAGTGCCGGCGGTACTCCAACGCACCGCGCAACGCCGGGATCGACATGCCCGGCAGGCCCGATACGACGACCGGGCGTCGACGCAGTCGGTCGATCTCGCGACCCATCAGCCGCACGAACGGCGCCCGCCCGGCGAGCACCACCACGTCCGGGGCGTCCTTCGCGAGCCACGAGGTCACCTCGGAGAAGCGGATGCGGGTCACCGACCGCGGATGCCGCGCGAACCGGGTGCCCGCCAGCGCGGCGTCGCGCTGCGCGTCGCTGACGACCAAGGGTGTCTGCACCAGCAGAAGATGCTGGCTGATGTCATCGACCTGGTCGACGAGGTGCGCGGCCCACTTCACGAACGAGTCGGCGTCGCCGATCGCCACGACCCGCAGACGGGGCGGCGTGCTGCCGGGAAAGCTCATGCGCTGACGCGTCGCAGCTTGGCCATCGGGGCGAGCTCGCCCTGATAGACCCGCTTGACTCCGTCACCGAGTGCCTGCTCGATCACCCGAATGTCGCGCACCAGGCGTGCCAGTCCGCCCGGTTCGAGCGACGCGGCATGGTCGGATCCCCACATCGCACGGTCGAGGGTGATGTGCCGCTCGACGGCGACCGCACCGAGCGCCACCGCGGCCAGCGAGATCTGCAGACCACGCTCGTGACCCGAGTACCCGATCGGCACTCCGGCATAGCGGTCGCGCAGCGTCGGGATCATCTTGAGGTTCGCTTCGCCCGGCTCCATCGGATACGTCGACGTGGCGTGCAGCAGGATGGTGCGGTCGGTCCCGAGGGTCTCCAGGGCGCGGTCGATCTGCTCGATGGTCGACATGCCGGTGGAGAGGATCACCGGCTTGCCGCTGGCGCGCAGCGCCTGCAGCAGCTCGGTGTCGGTCAGGCTCGCGGAAGCGACCTTGTGCGCGACGACATTGAGGTCTTCGAGAAAGCCAACGCTCGGCACATCCCAGGGCGACGCGAACCAGTGCAATCCCGACATCGTCGCATAGTCGCCGATCTCGATGTACTGATCGCGGTCGAACTCCACCCGACGGCGGTAGTCGAGGTAGCTCATCGTGCCCCACGGCGTCTCACGCGGCACGTCGCGCATGTGCTCGGGCGTCGCGATCTCGGGGGTGCGCTTCTGGAACTTCACCGCGTCGGCACCGGCCTCGCGCGCGACATCGATCAGCCGCTTGGCGATCTCGACGTCGCCGTTGTGATTGAGTCCGATCTCGGCGATGACGTACGTGGGGTGTCCCCCACCGATCACGCGGCCCTCGATGCTCACGGTCATGACAACTCCATTCCCCCCGAGGCTGGGTGCTCCAGCCGGTTCATCCCGGTCTACGCAGGCGAGGTGAACCCGAGGCGGCGGCAGGGTGACGTTCGGCAGAAGCGTGGCGGTCGGACAGGTCGTCAGCGCGGCAGCATCCGCTCGATCACCTCGCGCACGGCACCGCGTCCACCGCCGCGACTGAGCACGACGCGCGCCACCGCCTTCACGGCAGGGTGCGCGTCGGCGACCGCGATCGGCCAGCCGACGAGGCCCAGCGGGCCGAGGTCGTTGACGTCGTTGCCGACATAGGCGATATCGGTCAGGGCGATGCCGTTCTCGTCCGCCCATGCGGCGAGCGCCGACGCTTTGTCGTCAACGCCGTGCAGCACCGGCACCTGCAACTTCTCGGCGCGGCGTGCGACCACCGGATTCTGCTCGGTGGACAGGATGAGCATCGGGATGCCCGCGCGCCGTAGCCGCGAAACCCCCATGCCGTCCTCCCGGCTGACGCGCACGGTCTCGCGGCCCTCGCTGTCGACGAAGGCGGTGTCGTCGGTGTGCACGCCGTCGAAGTCGGTCACGAGAACGGATGCCGGAATGCGGGCAGGTGCGGCGATGCCGGCAGGTGCTGGGTTTGTGGCATCCGCCCGCTCGGAGTTCTGCGCAGTTTCGGAACCATCCGCCGGGATCGTTCCGAGATTGTGCAGATCTCCGATGTTGTGCGGCGCGAGTGCATCGCCCGCCGCCCGCGCGAGCGCGTCGGCAAGGGCGAGCTGCTGCTCGTCGTCGATCTCGATCGCCGTCGACGCGGGCACCTCGACGATGCCGATGCGTCCGAAGAAGCGGTGCCCGGCAGCGCGGAACCCCTCGGCGTCGAACGCGTAGAACGCCCCCGTCTCGAGGTAGTGCGGCTCGCGATCCTGTCGCCGCGGCCGGTGCGCGGCGACGTGGTTGATCGCGACCGCGTTCCCGTCGCCGTCGCGGCGCCAGAGGAACCCGTAGGTCTCGTGAGCCGAGAACACGCTGTCGAAGCGCCCGGCGGCGATGTGCGCGGCGGCCTCGGCGATCCCAGCGCTGGGAAGGAACGGCGAAGTCGCCTGCACGAACACGACCGTGGCGACGCGGATGCCGTCCGCCTCGAGCACGTCGAGGGCATGCAGCAGGGCGCTCTCCGATGACGCGGTGTCACCCGACAACTCGGCAGGGCGGGCGATCGTGCGCGCGCCGGCGGCGTTGGCGACCGCAGCGATCCGTTCATCGTCGGTGCTGACCGCGACCAGGTCGATACCGTCGGCGGTGGCGGTCGCCCGCACTGCGCGCTCGACCAGGGACACCCCGCCGACACGGCGCAGGTTCTTGCCCGGAACACCCTTCGATCCGCCCCGCGCCGGGATGATCGCCACTGTGATGCCCGTCGTCGTCCCCGTCATCGTCCGCTCGCCGCCTTCCATACGCGCCCGGCGCGGCGCTTCGCGCCCACGACCGTCAGCCTCAGTTCTTCGATCCGGCCCACTCCCCCGCGCGGCAGCAGCAGACGTTGCAGCCGCGTGCGCGCTGGCGCCCCCGGCAGGTCAAGGGTGCGCAGTCGCGCGGGGGGCACGTAGCGTTCGCGCTCGCTCGGCGGCAGAGCGGCGAGCGTCCGCACCGCCCGCGGCCGCAGGTGTGCGACGATCTCGGGCTGCATGGCGTATCCGACCGCGTCGACGAGCTGTTGCAGGCGACCGTCCCACTCGGATCGGTTCATCGCGTCGACGATGGTCGCGGGCATCCGATTGCTGTTCTCGTAGGGGGTGAGGCCGGCAAGTACCTCGGCGGTCCCGACAGCGTGCACGGCCGTGCCGGCGATCGCCCGGATTGTGGGCAACGCCGTCGAGAACCCGGCGATGACGTCGGTGGCCCCCAGCCGCAGGGCGACGAACTCGGCCGGCTGGTCTCCGGTGTACGCATCGAACCGCAGGCCGCGGGCCGTGGCTCGGGCGGCGAGATCGACCACCAGCGATGGTGGCGCGGAGGGGTGCGGTTTGACGACGACCCGCTCGGCTCCGGCATCCGCGGCGCGGTCGATCATCCGTGCCTGCATCTGGGTCTCCTCGGCCGGCGTGACGAGCCCGAGCGCGGCCAGGTACTGGCCGATGACCAGGGCCGTGCGTTCCGACCCCGCGGCGAGCGCGTCGAGCGCCGGATCGGACCGCGCCTCCCCCACCTCGCGCAACACGGTGCCGAAGGTGGCGGCGGGTACGGGCACGCGTTCGCCCCCGGTCTCGACGAACACCAGCGGAGAGACGCCCGCGACCACGTCGGGGTACACGACGCGCGTCACGCGTTCGGTGATCTGCCGCGGCAGCAGGCTGCGGATCGGCGCATAGGTCATCAGTCCGTCACCGATGACGCCGAGGCGGGCATCGGCGAACAGCGCCATCAGCGTGCGGGCGGGCGCCACCTGCGGCGATTGCACGAACAGTTCGACCGGGGCGGCGCCGAGGTTCCATGCGCGGCGCAGCAGCCGCTCGATCATCGGCAGGTCCTGCGGGTCGGGATCCCAGGTCGTCGGATGCCGCGGATCGACCAGCGGGTTCAACGGTTCGACCGTGTCGAATCGTGCGCGCAGGCGCGCGAACCGGGGCGCGGTGGCGAGGTCGATCGCCGTCTCGGGCACGTGCGCGGTATTCATCGGCACCAGGATGCGCCGCTCGGCGTCGCCGAGCAGGCCCGCATCGAGCGCGGCGACGGCGGCCATCAGACCGTAGGGGCTGTGCAGGGCGAAGATCTGGATGCTGCTCATCGGGCCCCTCGCAGTGTGCGGGCGAGCACCCGTCGGCGCGGCCCGTCGAACCGGGCGATCGCGGCATCGGTCTGGTCTCGGGGCAGGCGGGCGAGCAGGTCGCCGATGCCGCGGCGCATCTCGCGGCGCACGGTGGCCGGCATCCGCCGTGACCGCACGAGGTGGTGCGCGCTGAGCGCGAGCACCGTGGTGACGGCTTTGGGCAGCATCCGCTCGGCCTCGCGATCCGACGTGACGATGTCGAGTACCTCGCCCATGGCGCGGGTGAAATGCAGCTGGCGTGCATCGGGGGCCTGAGACAGCGACCCGGGCAGGCCGCGCCGGTAGAGCAGGTGCGGGGCGTCGACGACGGCGAACCGTTGCGCGTGCAGGTGCAGCCGCCAGATCCAGGGGCGGTCCTCAGCCGTGAACAGGCCGTCGCTGAAATCGGCGAGGCCCTCGTCGATTACGCGCCGATGCAGCAGCCCCGCCCACGCGTAGGGGTAGTCGACCATGCTGCGGTCCTCGACCGGCAGCACCGCCGCGCGGGGGTCGGTGACGACGCCGCGATGGGTGAACGGCGCCCGCACCAGGCGGCGGTCGGCGCCGGTGACGGTGACGTGATCGGTGCGCACGAAGTCGCAGCCGAGGCCGTGCAGTGCGCGGGCGAGCACGGGCAGGCGGCCGGGCTGCATCCAGTCGTCGCCGTCGATGAAGCAGAACGCATCGCCCTCGACGTGCGCCAGCCCCTGGTTGCGGGCGGTGGCAAGGCCCCGAGGCACCTCGTTGCGAAGGACCTCGGCGTGCGCGAAGCGCTCGGCGTACTGCCGCATGATCTCGCCCGTACGGTCGCGGGAGCCGTCGTCGACCGCGACCAGTTTGAGTGCCCGGTCGTCGTCGAACTGTCGGGTGAGCGTCTCGAGTGTCGTGCCGATCATCGCGCCGGCGTCCTTGGCCGGCACGATCACGGTCATCGACGCGCCACGCACCGCCCCATCGTGCGACGCCGTCGTTACGCGTGTGCATCCGGCGGGTGAACGGGTGGTTGAGGGGTGAGCGGCGTGCACGCCACCCGCATTTCGAGTTAGGTTAGCCTTTGCTAATTTCTCAGATGCTGCCGTTCGCCTCGCACTACCTCGACAGGCAGCACCGATCCCGACTGAAAGGTCTCGTTGTGAAGCGATACGCCCTGCCCGCAGTCCTGTCCGTCAGCATCCTCGCACTGAGCGGGTGCGGTTCCAGCCCCGCCTCGTCGGATGCGTCCGACGAGACCGCCGACGAGATCGTGCTGACGCACCCCACCGAGGCGGGCCTGTCTATCGCGTTCGACGCGCAGCCCGAGACGCTGGTCATGGACTGCTATGCCTACAGTTCGCTGCACGAGTACGGCGTCGAGCCGGTGGCGCTGTTCGGCTACGACTGCGACAACCCGTTCGTCATGGGTGACATCGACATCAGCGACATCGAGCGCGTCGGGCAGGACGGCGAGATCGATGTCGAGAAGCTCGCCGCGCTGCGCCCCGATGCGATCCTGGGCCACGGCGGTGCCGACGGCTGGTCGTGGTTCGATGACGACGTCAACGCTCAGCTGACGCGGGTCGCGCCGTTCGTTCCGGTGCAGTACACCGACTCGGTGGATGCCGGGATCGCCGCCGTCCGCGACCTCGCCGCGTTCTTCGGCGCCGACGTCGAGGCCGACCACATCGTCGCCGCGGACGCCGACTATGAAGAGGCCAAGAAGACGTTCAGCGCCGCGGTCGCCGACAAGGACCTCGGCATCATGTTCACCAGCCCCGGAAAAGAGATGCTCTACACGGCCGTTGGCTTCGCCCCGTCGGATCTGCTCGCCGAGCTGGGCGCCACGGTGATCGGACCCGACAAGCCCGAGAGCGGCAACCCGTGGGGTCAGGTCGCCTGGGAAGAGGCATCGACCCACCCCGCCGACATCATCCTCGTCGAGGGGTACTCGGACGACTTCGCGTTCACGGCAGAGCTGTGGCAGAGCCTGCCGGCGGTGTCGGCCGGCCAGCTGGGGCCCTGGGGTTCGAAGGGTGCCATGACCAGCAGTGCGTATGCCGCGTGGCTGAACGCCATGGCCGAGCTGGTCACGGCGTCCGAGGACGTCGCCTGACACGTCGGTGAGAACCACGGATGCCACGGCGCAGCCACCTGTGACCACCGCGCCCACGCTGCGCGGCGTGGGGCTCATCCCCCTCGCGGCCCTGTGCCTCGCTGCTCTCACCCTGAGCATGCTGGTCGGGTCGCGAGGGGTGTCCCCCGCCGAGATCACCCAGTTCCTGTTCGCTCCCGACCCAGCCGACCCGCTGTCGAACGTGGTCTGGCAGTCGCGCGTTCCGCGCACGCTGCTGGTGCTGCTGGCCGGCGCCGCACTGGGCGTCGCCGGTGCGCTGATGCAGGCGGTCACCCGCAACCCCCTCGCCGACCCCGGCATTCTCGGCGTCAACGCCGGAGCCTCGCTCGCCGTCGTGTTCGGGCTCGCGTTTCTCGGCCTAACCGACGTCGCCGACTACATGTGGTGGTCGTTTGCCGGGGCCCTGATCACCTCGGTACTCGTCTTCGCCATCGGCAACAGCGGCCCGGTGCGATCAAGCCCCGTGCGCATGACTCTCGCCGGGGTCGCCCTCGGCGCCGTGCTGTCGGGGTTCGCCTCGGCCGTGCTGCTGTCGAACTCCGATGTACTCCGGCGCATGCGCGGGTGGTCGGCCGGCACGACGGCGTCGCAGTCCCTCGACGCCGTGCTGTCCATCGCCCCGTTCATCGTCATCGGGCTGGTCATCGCGCTGCTGAGCAGCCGCTCTCTTGACGTACTCGCCCTCGGCGAGGCATCCGCGATCGCCATGGGCGCCAAGCCCCAGCGCATCCGCCTGATCTCACTCGTCTCGATCGCGCTCCTCGCCGGCGGTGCCACGGCCGTCGCGGGCCCCATCGGGTTCATCGGGCTGATGGCTCCGCATCTTGCTCGGATGCTCGTGGGTCCGCATCAGGGGTGGATCATGGCCTACTCGATCGTGCTGGCGCCCACGGTGCTCGGCTTCGCCGACGTGCTCGGGCGGGTGCTTGTCGCCGGTGAGGTTCCCGTCGGTGTGGTCACCGCCTTCATCGGCGCCCCGGTGCTGATCGCGATGGTGCGCCGCGCACGAGTCCAGGAGGTCTGAACGATGACACAGCTCGATTTCGGTCGCACGGTCTATCGGGTCGGAAAGCCCGAGCGCCCCGTGCTGATGCTCGACGCCCGCTCGGTGGTCGTCTGCTCGGTGCTCTGGGTTGCCACGTTCGCCCTCGCCTGTTTCGCAATGGCCACCGGTTCGGCGCAGATCACCCTCGGCGAGGTACTGCAGGTGATCGCGGGGGCGGGCGATGACTACACGAACATGGTCGTCGCCGAGTGGCGCGCCCCGCGCATTCTGCTGGCGATCCTGTTGGGCGCCTGTCTCGCGATCAGTGGCGCGATCTTTCAGAACCTCACCGGCAACCCGCTCGGTTCGCCCGACGTGATCGGCTTTCAGACCGGCTCGTTCACGGGTGCGCTGATCGTGATGCTGGTGCTGCGCGGCGGCTCGGTCGAGACGATGATCGCCGCGCTGATCGGAGGCATGGCGACCGCGCTGGTGGTGTTCTCGCTCTCGATCACGCGCGGCGCTGTGCGCGGCGTGCGCCTGATCATCGTCGGCATCGGCGTCAGCGCGATGCTGGCCTCGTTCAACGTCTGGCTCATGCTGACCGCCACCGTCGAGGACGCCCTGATGGCGGGCCTGTGGGGTGCGGGCAGCCTGGCGGGCGTCACGTGGTGGCACGTCGCGCTGGCCGGTGCGGCCGCCGCTGTGTTCCTCGTGGCGGCCGGTCTGCTCTCGCGCCCGATGCGGCTGATGCGCATCGGCGCGCCGTTCGCCACGGCGCTGGGCCAGCGGGTGCGCTCGGTTCAGGTCGCGGCGGTCATCGTGGGTGTCGCGCTCACGGCGATCGCGACGGCGACGATCGGGCCGGTGTCGTTCATCGCCCTCGCCGCGCCGCAGATCGCGCGGCGGCTCGTGCCGAGCGACGGGCTCGCCCTCGCACCCACCGCCGCCGTGGGGGCGTTCCTGCTGTTGCTGGCCGACGTCGTGGCGCAGCGCATCCACCCCCATTCCCCGCTTCCCGTCGGCATCGTCACGGTGTGCATCGGCGGGCTCTACTTCTTGTGGTTGCTGATGAGAGAAGGCAAGACCCGATGACCCGACTGCTCGTAGAAGAGGCAACCCTCGGCTACGCCGACCGCACGATCTGCACAGACGTCTCGGTCGACATCCCCGACGGCCGGTTCACCGTGATCATCGGCCCGAACGCCTGCGGCAAGTCCACGCTGCTGAAGAGCCTGACCCGCCTGCTCACGCCCACCAGCGGGCGGGTGATGCTCGACGGCCATGCCCTGCACGCCCAGCCCACCAAGCAGATCGCGCGCACGGTGGGTCTGTTGCCGCAGGGTCCCGTGGCGCCCGATGGCATCCGCGTGGTCGATCTCGTGCAGCGCGGTCGATATCCGCATCAGCGGCTGTTCTCGCCGTGGTCACCCGAGGACGAGCGGATTGTCGCCGACGCCATGGACGCCACCGGTGTGCGGCACCTGTCGGGCCGGATGGTCGACGAGCTCTCGGGTGGGCAGCGGCAGCGGGTGTGGATGGCCGTGGCCCTCGCCCAGAGCACGCCGATCCTGCTGCTCGACGAGCCGACCACCTATCTCGACCTCAGCCACCAGTTGGAGCTGCTCGAGCTGTGCCGCGACCTGAATCGGAGTCACGGTCACACGCTCGTGGCGGTGCTGCACGACCTCAATCAGGCGGCCCGCTACGCCGATCACATCATCGCGATGCACGACGGCAGCGTCGTCGCCACCGGAGCCCCCGATGAGGTGATCACCGAGAGCCTGCTCGCCGAGGTCTTCGGTCTGGATGCCCGGGTGCTCACCGACCCAGAATCCGGCAGCCCGCTCGTGGTGCCCCGGTGGCACCACTGAGCGGGACCCGCGGGGTGGTGAGGGCGATCCGACACTGTCGGATCGCCCTCACCGTCCGACGTGGAATCGTCGCGGGATAGCGCTCAGCGCACGACCGCGGGCACGTCGGCCCACAGCGCCCGCTCGGCGGCTTCCGGTGCTGCCGGAATCCGCCCCGCGCCGTCGGGCTCGGGGATGGCTGCCAGCAGCGCCTGCGTGTACGGATGCTGCGGATCGCCCCACAGCTGATCGGTCGGGCCCGACTCAAGCACGCGCCCGGAGAACATCACGAACGTGCGGTCGGCGATGCGTCGCACCACGGCGAGGTCGTGCGAGATGAACAGCATTCCCGCGCCGGCTTCCGAGACGAGGTCGCGCATGAGCGCCGCGACGCTGGTCTGCGTCGACGCGTCCAGTGCCGAGATCGGCTCGTCGGCGACGAGCAGCTGCGGACGCGCGGCGAGTGCCCGCGCAATGGCGATGCGCTGCTTCTGCCCGCCCGAGAACTGGTGCGGGAACTTCGTGGCGGATGCCGTCGGCAGGCCGACACGCTCCAGCCACTCCTCCACACGCGAGCCTTCGGCTCCGCGGGCCAATGCGGTGGCGACGCCGTCCTGGATCTGATCGCCCACGCGGCGGCGCGGGTTCAGCGACGTCGACGGGTCCTGGAAGACCATCTGGATGCCCGTCAGGCGCTTCGGACGACGGCGCATGCGCAGCGGGGTGATCTCCTCACCACGAAAGCGCGCGCTACCGCCGGCGAGGCGCTCGATGCCGACGGCCGCGCGGGCCAGGCTCGACTTGCCACTGCCGGACTCGCCGACCAGGGCGACCGTCTCACCGGCGTGCACCTGGATCGAGACGTCGTTGACGGCGACGACGGGCGGGTGGCCCGGGTAGCTCACGACGATGTTCTGCGCGTCGAGAACGACGGTGTCGGAGGTGGCCTTCGCGTCAGGCATCCTGATCGTCTCCTTCGATGCTCGATCCGGGCAAGGCGGCCAGCAGCTGTCGGGTGTACTCGTGCTGCGGCGACCGGAAGAGGGTCTCGCGGTCGGCGCGCTCGACCAGACGACCGTCCTTCATCACGGCCACCTCGTCGGCAATCGCACTCATCACGCCGAGATCGTGGGTGACCAGCAGCACGGCGATCTGCCGTTCGTCGGCGAGTTCGCGCAGCAGGGTGAGGATGCCCGCCTGCACGGTCACGTCGAGCGCGGTGGTCGGCTCGTCGGCCAGCAGCACGTCGGGGTCGCACGCGAGTGCGCAGGCGATCGCGATGCGCTGACGCTGCCCGCCCGAGAACTGGTGCGGGTAGCGCTTGAGCGCCGCCTCGGGGGCAGGCACCTGCACGCGTTCGAGCAGTTCAATCGCCCGGGCGCGAGCGGCGTCCTTCTTGAGCCCGAGGTGCACCTTCATGTGGTCGGTGAGCTGACGGCCCACCTGGATCTGCGGGTGCAGCGACGCGGACGGGTCCTGGAACACCATGGCGATGCGACGGCCGCGCACCGTGTTCAGGGCGCGCCGACGCATGCCGATCAGCTCGGTGTCGCCGAGACGGATCGAGCCGCCCGTGCGCGCGTGACGGGGCAGCAGACCGAGCACGGCCATCGCCGTGAGGGTCTTGCCCGAACCGGATTCGCCGGCCAGGCCGTGGATGCGTCCGGCTTCCAGCGTCAGCGTCAGGCCCTTGACCAGCGGCCGGCCGATGTCGACGGTGAGATCACGGATGTCGAGGATGCTCATGCGCTGCCTCCGCTCGATGCGGCCAGGTCGCTCTGCTTCTCGTGCGTGACCTCGGCGGTCGGGTCGAGCACGTCGCGCATCGCGTCGCCGATGAAGTTGAAGGCGAGCACCACGGTGAGGATCGCCAGACCCGGGAAGACACCGAGCCACCAGGCGTCGAAGTTCTGCATGGCCGCCGAGATCATCGATCCCCATTCGGCCATCGGCGGCTGCGCGCCGAGGCCCAGGAACGACAGTCCCGACAGCAGCAGGATCGCCGTGCCGATGTCGAGGGTGGCCAGCACCAGCAGGGGGCCGGCGGTGTTGGGCAGAATGTCGACGAGCAGGGTGCGCGCCGGCGAGTGGCCGAGCAGTCGCCCGGCGATGACGTAGTTCTGGCCGCGCAACGACAGCACGATGCTGCGCATCACGCGGGAGTACTGCGGCCATGACACCACGACCGCGGCGATCACGGCGTTGAACAGCGACGGCCCGAGCGAGGCGGTCACGACCATCGCGAGGATCACGGTCGGGAACGCCATGAACAGGTCGGTGATGCGCATGAGGGTCTCATCGACCCAGCCGCCGAAGTATCCAGCCAAGGCGCCGATGGTGGCACCGATCACCAGGGCGGCGATCACCAGTGTCAGGGCGAGGGGGATGGTGACGGTCGCGCCGGTCATCAGGCGCGAGAAGATGTCGCGGCCGTTGCCGTCGGTGCCCAGCAGCGTGTCGATGCCCGGCTCCTGCAGGCGCGGCAGCACCTGAGCGTTGGGCGGGTAGGGCACCCACCACTGGGCGGTGAAGGCGACGATCACCCAGGCAATGGCGATGACCGAGCCGATGACGCCGAGCGGCGTACGCCAGGCCCGGGGCCAGCGCAGCTTCAGACGCCGCGGCATGCGGGGTTGTTCAAGGGTGCTCACGCGATCCTCACTCTCGGATCCAGCACTCCGTAGAGCAGGTCGACGATGAAGTTGATCAACAGGTAGATGATGCCGACGACGAGACCGACGCCCATGATGCCGGGCAGATCGAGGTTGGCCGCCGAGTTGTAGGCGTATGTGCCCAGGCCCGGCCAGGCGAAGACGGACTCGACGAGGACGGTGCCCGACAGCAGCGCCCCGAAGGCGACACCGACGACGGTCAGCACCGGCAGTGCCGCGCCGCGCAGCACGTAGTCGACGATCACGCGCATCGCGGGCAGGCCCTTGGCGCGGGCGGCGCGCACGTAGTCGCTGGCCAGCACTTCGAGCACCGAAGTGCGAATGAAGCGGGTGAGCAGGCCGATGGTCACCAGCGAGAGCACCATCACCGGCAGCGCCAGGTGTGCCATCGCGTCGGCCCAGCCCACGGCGTCGCCGTTGAGCAGATAGTCGATGGTGTACAGCCCGGTCACGCGGGGCGGCGGGATGATCGACGGTGAGATGCGTCCCGATCCCGGAGCGATGCCGAGGTTCAGGAAGAAGAAGTAGAAGCTGACCAGGGCCAGCCAGAACGTGGGGACGCTCAGCCCGATCAGGGTGACCACCCGCACGACCTGGTCTGTGACCAGGCCGCGCCGGTAGGCCGCCAGGGTGCCGAGCACGAGGCTGACGGCGAGACTGAGGATGATCGCGCAGATCGCGATCTCGATGGTCGCCGGTACGGCCTTGGCCAGGTCGGCGGTGACCGGCTGCCCGGTGACCAGGGAGGTACCCAGGTCACCGCGCAGCAGGTTGCCCATGTAAATGAAGTACTGCACGAACAGGGGCTGGTCGAGACCGTGTGCCTTGATGAAGGCCTCACGCGTCTCGGGGTTCTGCGACGCCCCCTCACCCAGTGCCGCGGAGACAGGGTCTCCGGGCACCAGGTTGGTGAGGAGGAACGTCACGATCGTGACGCCGAGCAGCAGCAGCAGAGACGTGCCGCCCCGGCGCAGCAGGTACCCCGCGAGGGGAGATTTCTTACGCTGCGCCTGAGTCTGCACAGCCACTGTCGTCATCACAGGGGGTCCTGTCAGCCCGCGGGCGTGATCTCGGCGATGTCCATCTCCCACACGGAGTTGTAGACAGCGCCCTCGACCTGGTCGGAGGAGGCGATGTTGCGACCGGGCACGATCATCGGAACGAACGGACCCTCGGCCTGCATGGCCTCGGCGAACTCGGTGAACGCGTTGGTGCGCAGCGCGGGGTCGGTTGCGGTGGCAGCTCCTGCGGCGAGACCGGCGATCTCGGGGTTGGCGTCAGCGGTCCAGCCCGAACGCAGGCCCACCTTCAGGCCCGGTGCGAACGGCAGGAAGTTGGCCGAGTCGGCGTAGTCGGGGCCCCAGAACCACAGTCCGAAGCCCTCCTTGCCGTTGACGTAGGCGTCGAGCTCGGTGGCGAACGGCGCGGGCGCCAGTTCGACGTTCACACCGGCATCCTTCAGCTGTGCCTGGATGCGCTCGGCAAGCGGGGTGAACTCCACGCCACCGACCGGGTAGTCGTTCGGGAACTGCAGGGTGAGGGTCTGGCCGGTGTAGCCGGCGGCCTCGAAGGCGGCGGCGGCCTTGTCGAGATCCTGCGTGATGCCCTCGTCCAGTGCGCCCTCGAATCCGGGCGGGATGACGCCGGTTGCCTGCACGGAGCCCGCGCCGGCGAGTTCCAGCAGGGCCGAGTAGTCGAGTGCGTAGCGGATGCCCTCGGCGAGCTTCACGTTCGCCAGGTCGCCGTTGATGTCGGCCGACTGGTTCAGCAGCAGGAAGATCGTCTGACCCGAGGGAACCGAGTCGACCGTGATGCCCTCGCCGAGGCCGGCGACCTGGTCACCGTTGAGGTCCATCGCGACGGTCGAGTCGCCACCCTTGAGGTTGGCGAGCTGCGTGGCGCTCTCGCTGACGTTGCGGATGACGACGCGGTCGTACGCGGGCTCTTCGTCGCCGTTGTACTCCTCGTTCGCCTTCAGCACGATCTGCGAGCTGAGGTCGAGGGTGTCGAGCACGAACGGGCCGGAACCGGCCGACGCGCCGTCAAGGAACGCCTGCGCGCTGTCGGTGCCATCGGTGGCACCGCCGTTCTCGATCACGACATCGGCGTTGACGATGCCCAGTGCGGGGTTGGCGAGGATGGCCGGCAGCTGCAGCAGCGGCGTCTCGGTGGTGAAGCTGATCGTCTTGGCGTCGACCTCTTCGATGGTGACCCCGCCGAGCAGGAAGTTCGGCTTGGCGTCGGTCATGCCCTGGATGCGCTGCAGCGAGAACACGACGTCCTTCGCCTCGATCGGCGAGCCGTCCGAGAAGACGCGACCGTCTTCGAGCGTGAAGGTGAACTCGGTGGCGCCGTCGTTGGCCTCCCACGATGCGAGTCCGGGGACCGGGGTCGAGACGTCGGAGCCTTCGAAGTCGACCAGGGTCTCGTAGATCGCCTTGGCGACCATGTTGCCGGTCGGGTCGTAGGTGTGCCCCGGGTCGGCGGTCTCGACCGAGAACGCGGTGTCGATGACAAGCGAGCCACCGGCGGAGTTCGAGCCGCCCGTGTTGCCGCTGTTGGCGGAGTTTCCTCCCGAGCAGCCGGTGATAGCGAGGAGCGACACCGCTCCGAGGGCAATCGCCGACTTGCGCAGCGTCGACAGCATGGATACCTCCATTGGCAGGGATGTGGGGTGCGGTCGACTCGGGTGTGGACGACCGTGTTCACATTCGCATGATGTGCGACGATCTGTCCAATGACTAACGTCATACAGACGAAACTTGTCGAACCAATGAAGGTGGGAATGCAGAATGTCCAGCACTGATGCGGAACGGGCGCGCGATTCTGGACGAAGTGCCACTCCCTTGGATGCTGTCTCATACCGAATCCTCGAACTTCTGCGCGAGAACGGACGGATTTCGATCGCAGCTCTCGCCGAGAAGGTGGGCATCTCGCGGGCGAACGCTTACGCCCGCGTCGAGGCACTTGTCAACGACGGGGTGATCAGCGGATTCAGCGCGCGCGTCGACCCGGCCCGCGCCGGGCTGTCGATCGGAGCCATGATCTTCGTCACGGTGCATCCGCAGGCCTGGGCGTCGTTCCGTGCGCAGATCGCCGAGATGCCCGATATCGAGTACTGCGCGGTGACGACCGGTGAGCACGATGCGATGCTGCTCATTCGCGCCACCGATGTCAGCGGTGTGCACGAGTTCTCGACCGGGGTGATCGCCCAGCTGCCCGAGGTGCGCACGGTGGTCAGCGTCGTGGTTCTGGACGAAGTGATCCGCCGGCCCTACCTGCTGCCGACGGATCTGCCCGAGCGAAGCCTCGAGGTTCCGCTGGGGATGACGCGGTGGACGCCGGCGAGCGCCGGCCGCAACACGCTGCCACCGCGCTGAAGAGATGATTCCCCCGCGCCGAGGCGCGGGGGAAGGGAGGGTCAGGCGGCGGTCTCGACGCAGACGCTCAGCTGAGGTGCGCCGTGCATCTCGTAGTGCTCGATCAGCTTCAGCATCCCGTCGTCGTCGACCTCGATGTCGCTCTCACCGTCTCCGGTGACGACCGAGCCGTCGGCGACGAGCACGTGCACGAACGAGACCCAGATGCGGTCACCGGTGCGGGTTCCGACGAACTTGCCGATCGTGACCGTGTCACCGGTGTAGTCGCCCCAGATGACCCCGTCCTGTTCGAAGTAGCGGAAGACGCTGGGCGCCTCGGGGTTCACGGCCGAGGTGGTCGACGAGACCATCTTGAAGATGCGGCCGTCGAGCGAAGGAAGGGTCTGAGTAACAGTCACCTCTCGATTATCACCGGCCCGCGAAGGTGCCGCGTACGCGGGGTCTGGGGTCGACTGGAGAAAAGCCCGCACCGGGAGGATGCTGGGATCAGTTGCGGCGTCGGTGTGCGGCGCCGCGGGTAGAGGGATTCACAGCCCCTCGGAGAGGAACAGGCATGAAGGCCATCCAGTACCGCGAGATCGGCAAGGGCCCCGAGCTCGTCGAGATCCCGACGCCCGAACCGGGTCCGGGTCAGATCCGATTGAAGGTGACCGCAGCCGGCCTGTGCCACTCGGACTGGTTCCTGATGGATCTGCCCGCTGACCAGTACATCTATCCGCTGCCGCTCACGCTCGGGCATGAAGGCGCCGGCGTCGTCGACAAGCTCGGTGATGGCGTCGAGGGCATCGAACTCGGCGGCTCGTACGCGATCTACGGACCGTGGGGCTGCGGGCAGTGCCACGCGTGCACGCAGGGCAAGGAGAACTACTGCACCCGGGCGGCAGAGCTCGGTATCGCCCCTCCTGGGCTTGGTGCCCCGGGTGCGATGGCCGAGTACGTGATCGTCGATGACGCCCGCCACCTCGTGCCGCTGGGTGACCTCGATCCCGTCGAGACGGTGTCGCTGACCGATGCCGGTCTCACTCCGTACCACGCGATCATGTCGTCGGCGTCGAAGCTGCGCGCCGGCGCGACGGCCGTCGTCATCGGCGCGGGCGGCCTGGGTCACGTGGGCATCCAGGTGCTGCGCGCGGTCTCGCCCGCCACGGTCATCGCGCTCGACATCAACGATGAGAAGCTGTCGTTGGCGCGCGAGGTGGGTGCTCACCACACGCTGATGTCGGACGAATCGGCGGTCGCGAAGATCCGCGAGCTGACCGGCGGAGTGGGCGCCGAGGCGGTGTTCGACTTCACGGGCATGCAGGCGACGCTCGACATCGCGCGGCAGGTCGTCGCGGTCGATGGAGACATCCAGATCGTCGGCATCGGCGGCGGGCTGCTGCCGACCGGGTTCTTCTCGACGCCGTTCGGCGCGTCGGTGCGGGCTCCCTACTGGGGCAGCCGCAGCGAGCTGGTCGACGTGCTCGACCTCGCCCGCACGGGCTCGGTGGGCGTGCACGTCGAGCGCTACACGCTCGATTCCGCCGTCGAGGCGTACGGCAAGCTGCACAGCGGCGCGGTGCGCGGCCGCGCGGTCGTCGTTCCCTGAGACTGAGTTCCCTGATACCGAGTTCTCTGACGCTGATCTGATGCCCCGGGCTCGCGGCCGTCGTGCCGCGGGCCTGGGTGCGTCCTGGCGAGAACGCGGCCGCGCGCACCGCTCACGCCACGGTGCCCCGCGGCACGATCCAGCGGTGCGCGAACTCGGGATGCACCCGCGCGATGTTCTCGAAGTCGGCGTCGTAGTGCACGACGGCGACCTGCTGTTGGGAGTTCGTGTGGCGAATCGCCGTGGCCGCGATCTGCAGGTCACTGACGCCGACAGATCGGCCGATCCCCGCAGCGAGCAGCCCCGCCTGCAGGTCGACGGCGAGCTCGGCGACCCGGGCATCGGGCGGCAGGAAGATCTTGGCCGCGTGATTCGCCCGCACGAGCGTGGCATGCTCATGCGGCGAGCGCGCCGAGTATCCCTCTTCCAGCAGCTGCGGCAGACAACTGCCGAGGTCACCGGTGTCGAGGAGCGCCCCCAGCGCCGCCGCGACCTCAGTCGAGCGGTGCACACGTTGCACCACAGAGTTGTCAACCAGGTGGATGACCTTCACCGTTGGGCGCCCTCGGTCACGTCTGTTCGGTCGAGTTCGATGGCCGCTCCCCCGCGAAGCAGGTCGATATAGCCGAGCGCTGCACCTCGGCGTGCGGCCTGCGCCAGTGCTTCGTTCACCGCGGCTTTCTTCGTCGTCGCGCCGGTCAGTTCCATGACGCGAGCGAGCAGGTCGTCGTCGACATCGATGAGCGTCTTGGTCATGGCATCATCCTTTGGCTTATATCCGAATAGTTTTCAGTATATATCCGCAGGTCCCCGTCAAGGTCGTCCCACCCGGGTACCGTGGGTGCCATGGATTGGATCGCCGATGTCTCGCAGGGTGACTGGCTGCGCCCGCTGCTCGATGAGGGCTACGGCACCATGCACGGGGTCGTGCCGCGCGGCTACGCCGCCTACGCACGCGTCTTCCACCCAGCTGTCGTGCGGACGCTGCCCGGTCGCGCGGTTCCCACGCAAGCGGAGTACAAGCGGATGCCCGATGCCGAGGCTCAGGGGCTGATCGACCAGTACGTCGACCGGCCGGCCACGTGGGCCGATGCCGCCGATGCTTTCGGCACCGTCATGCACCCACTTGCGCAGTGGGGCAGCGTGGTGCGCACGCCGCCCGAGGGAGATTGGAGCACGCGCGTCGCACCGGACGGACGTGAGTTCTCCGCACCGTACGAGGGCGAGATGGAGCCGGCGCAGCTCGCCCGGATCGCCGCGCACCTCGCCACGCACACCGAGACGCCGGATGCCGGTGTCGCTGCCGTCTGGGCGGGATACGGCGGGCTTCTCGGGTTCTACGGCGAGTCGCCGTCACGCACCTTCCTGTCGTTCTCGTCCGATGACGACACCTCCGATACACCCGACGCACAGGCGCTCGCGCATCAGGAGATGCTGGCGCGCAGCATCCACGATCCCTTCAACAATGTGTTCCGCAAGCCGACTTGGCAGCCCGGCATTCTCTCGGATGAGATCTCGAAGGGCCCGCAGCTCGAGCTGCCCGACCGGGAGTACGTGCTGTTCTCGGCGCCGCCGGCGGCGTTCGTCGACCCGGCGTGGATTCTCGACGCGACCTGGCGCGAC
The DNA here is from genome assembly GCF_017303215.1 of Microbacterium esteraromaticum. Lineage (GTDB taxonomy): Bacteria > Actinomycetota > Actinomycetes > Actinomycetales > Microbacteriaceae > Microbacterium > Microbacterium esteraromaticum_C. The sequence continues at coordinate 362,816 of NZ_JAEMWU010000001.1, forward strand.
CTGCCCGGCGAAGAGCACGGGTTCGCGCCGTCGGCGCAGCATCCGAACATCCTGTGGCCCACCGATCGCGCCTGGGTGATGGTCAGCGAGATCGACTTCGACTCGACGATCGTGGCTGGTTCGGCCGAGCTGATCGCGGCGCTGTGCGCCGATCCGCTGCTCGAGGCCGCCCCGATCCCGGTCAACGCCGACCTGAGCTGGCAGGCCGATCTCATCAACCGGTGACGACGACGCCTACGCCGACGCCGCCAGACCGAAGTGCTGCAGTTCGGGCTCTGTCAGCATCCGCGAGCGGATCAGGAACCGCTTGCCGGTCGGTCCTTCCACACTGAACCCGGCACCGCGCCCTTCGACGGCGTCGATGGTGAGGTGCGTGTACTTCCAGTACTCGAACTGCGACTCCGACATGTAGACCTGGATGGGGTCGAGCCCGTCGATGTCGAGGGTGCCGAGCAGCACGTCGCTCGGACCGGTCACGAACATGCCGATCGGGTAGCACATGGGCGACGACCCGTCGCAGCATCCGCCCGACTGATGGATCATCAGCGGACCGTGCTGCGCCGTCAGCTGCCGCAGCAGGGCCGCCGCGTCGTCAGACACGGCGACCCTGCTCATCTGGTCGGGCATCAGAAGAATCCCATCGGACCTTCGGCGTACGACACCAGCAGGTTCTTCGTCTGCTGGTAGTGATCGAGCATCATCTTGTGGTTCTCGCGGCCGATGCCCGACTGCTTGTACCCGCCGAACGCGGCGTGCGCCGGGTACTGGTGGTACGTGTTGGTCCACACACGGCCCGCCTCGATGGCCCGGCCCGCACGGTAGGCGGTGTCTCCGCTGCGGCTCCAGACGCCGGCACCCAGACCGTACAGGGTGTCGTTGGCGATCGAGATCGCGTCGTCGTAGTCCTTGAAGCTGGTCACCGACAGCACCGGGCCGAAGATCTCCTCCTGGAAGATGCGCATGTCGTTGGTGCCCTCGAAGACGGTCGGGGCGACGTAGTAGCCCTCGCTCAGGTCGCCACCGAGGTCGACCCGCTCGCCACCGGTGAGCAGACGTGCACCGCCCTGCTTGCCGATGTCGATGTAGCTGAGGATCTTCTCGAGCTGGTCGTTCGAGGCCTGAGCGCCGATCATGGTGTTCTTGTCGAGCGGGTTGCCCTGAATGACCTTGCCGACGCGCTCAAGGCCGTCCGAGATGAAGCCGTCGTAGATCGACGCCTGGATGAGCGCACGCGACGGGCACGTGCAGACCTCGCCCTGGTTGAGGGCGAACATCGTGAAGCCCTCGAGCGCCTTCTGGTAGTACGGGTCGCTGGTCGAGCTGGCCACGTCTTCGAAGAACACGTTGGGCGACTTGCCCCCGAGCTCGAGCGTGACCGGGATGAGGTTCTGCGAGGCGTACTGCATGATCAGGCGGCCCGTGGTGGTCTCACCGGTGAAGGCGACCTTGCGGATGCGCTTGTGCTGGGCGAGCGGGGCGCCAGCCTCGATGCCGAAGCCGTTGACGATGTTGACGACGCCGGCCGGCAGCAGGTCACCGATGATCTCGAACAGGAAGAGGATGGATGCCGGGGTCTGCTCGGCCGGCTTGATGACGATGCAGTTGCCGGCGGCAAGTGCGGGAGCCAGCTTCCACACGGCCATCAGGATCGGGAAGTTCCACGGGATGATCTGGCCGACGACGCCGAGCGGCTCGTGGAAGTGGTACGCGACGGTGTTCTCGTCGAGCTGGCTGATGCCGCCCTCCTGCGCGCGAAGCACGCCGGCGAAGTAGCGGAAGTGGTCGATCGCGAGGGGGATGTCGGCCGCGAGCGTCTCGCGCACGGGCTTGCCGTTCTCCCAGGTCTCGGCGACGGCGATCTTCTCGAGGTGCTGCTCCATGCGGTCGGCGATCTTGTTCAGCACCACAGCGCGCTGGGCGGGGCTGGTCTTGCCCCAGCTCGCGAATGCCTGCCAGGCCACGTCGACCGCACGGTCGACGTCTTCGGCGGTTCCGCGGGCGACCTCGGTGAACGGCTTGCCGTTGACGGGGCTGATGTTCTCGAAGTACTGCCCCTTGAGCGGCTCGACGAACTCTCCGCCGATGTAGTGCCCGTAGCGGGCGCGATAGTTCGCGATGGCCCCGGCCTGCCCGGGTGCGGCATAGGTCGATGAGGTCTCTTCGACGATGGTCATGGTGTCTCCTTCGACAAGGCGGCGTCAACGCCGCGGGTCCCTGTGCGAAGAAACCTACGCCCGGCCACGTTGCACGCCGATGCGCTACGTTGCATCGAGTTGCATACGTCGGATGCCCGCTTCGGGCGCGCTAGGCCCGGTCGAGCTTCTCGATGCGGGCGACCAGCCCGGGACGGCGCGGCGACCTCGCCGGCAGCATCTCCAGGCACAGGCGCAGCACGGCGGCATCCGAGGCGCCTTCGGGGATCTCGGCGTACGCGAGCAGCACCTCGACGCTGGCCTCGGTGAGCATCGTCTCGCGCAGCACGCCCCGCAGGCTCTCGCGCAGTTCGATCACTCCCGGCGCCTCGGAGTCGGGTAGCACCGGGCCGCGGTAGGCCGACAGCGCCACCCGGTGGGCGCCACGATCGAGCAGTGAGAGCACGTTCTGCGCATCGGTGTCGAGTGCGATCGGCAGGCGGTACGGGCGCGACTGCGGCACGAGCTGGGGCGAGATGCGTTCGAGCACCTTGCGCAGGCGCACCATCTCGGGGCGCAGGGTATCGGCGGTCGACCCCTCGCCGTAGACGAGCTCGGCGAGCCTGTCGGCCGACAGTCCCTGCCGATGAGTGGCGAGCATGAGCAGGATCTCGGCGTGGCGCGCGCTGAGGTCGATGACGATCTCGGTGTCGGCGCCGCTCACGTCGAGGCGCGCCCGGTCGCGGCCCAGCACGTGCAGTTGCACGCGCTGCGGCGTCTCGCGCACGGTGCGGCGAGGGCGCACCGATGCCGGCTTCTTGCCTCGGGAGTCGCCTCCCTGAGCCCGCGCGCGCAGGCGCGACACCATCAGCTCAGACTCCACGGCCCGAGCGGTGGCATCCACCAGCATCCGTGCCTGCGGGGTGACCGCCTCGTCACCGCCGGTGACGTCGATGACCCCGAGCACGCGACGCGTCTCGGGGTCGAACACGGGCGCAGCGGTGCACGACCACGGCTGCACGAGCCGGTTGTAGTGCTCGGCCTGTCGGATCTGCACGGATTCTCCGAGCGTCAGCGCGGTGCCGGGGGCCGAGGTACCCACGGCCGCCTCTGACCAGTTCGCCCCTTCGACGAAACCCATCTCGCCCGACAACATCCGCTGCTGAAGGTCTCCCTCGACCCACAGCAGCCGTCCGGCGTGGTCGCCGACGGCGACCACCACGCCCGAATCGTCGGGGGCGCCGGGCAGCAGCAGTGTGCGGATCAGTTCGATCGCGCCGGCGAGCGGATGCCCGGTGCGGTAGGTCTCGAGCGCTTCGGGCGTGAACTCCAACGGCGGCAGACCTTCGGCGCCCACGCGGTCCTGCCAGGCGCGCTGCCATGAGGCCCGCACGAACGGGCGTACCTGTTCGAGACGGCGGTCGTCGAGATTACCGGCGACGAGCTCTTCATGGGCTCGCTCGATGATCAACCGGGAGGTCTCCGGCGGGTTCTCACGCGATGACGACCAAGGTGAGGGCACTGAACTCCGATCAACGCTGACGGTGTGCTCAAGTGTAGGTCGGAAAGCGGCTTCGCGGCCGGTGAATGCGCCGTGAGCGGATCAGTCGCGCGCGGCCCACCAGTCGCGCAGGCGCTGCTCGGCGACATCGGCGCCGAGGGGACCCTCATCGAGGCGCATATCCATCAGGAACCGGTACGCCTCGCCGACCTCGCGGCCCGGCTTGATGCCGAGGATCTGCTGAATCTGGTTTCCGTCGAGGTCGGGGCGGATGCTGTCGAGCTCCTCCTGCTCGCGGAGTTCAACGATGCGCCGCTCGATGTCGTCGTAGGCCGAAGCGAGCCGGGCCGCCTTGCGACGGTTGCGGGTCGTGACATCCGCGCGCACCAGGATGTGCAGGCGCTCGACGAGGTCACCCGCGTCGCGCACGTACCGGCGCACGGCGCTGTCGGTCCAGGCCCCTTCGGCGTAGCCGAAGAAGCGCAGGTGCAGCTCGACCAGCTTGGCGACAGCATCCGTCGTGTCACCGTCGAAGCGCAGCGCCTGCAGACGCTTGCGCGCCATGCGCGCGCCGACCACATCGTGGTGGTGGAAGGTGACTCCCCCACCGGCCTCGAGCTTGCGCGTGCGGGGCTTGCCGATGTCGTGCAGCAACGCCGCCAGGCGCAGCGGCACATCGGGAGCGGCGTCGGGGTTGCGGCTCTTCTCAAGCTCGATCGCCTGCCGCACCACGGTCAGCGAGTGCTCGTAGACGTCTTTGTGATGGTGGTGCTCATCGACCTCGAGACGCAGCGCGCTGACCTCGGGCAGGAACTGCTCGATCAGGCCGGTATCGACGAGAACGCGGATGCCGCGCACGGGGTCGTCGGTCTGCATGAGCCGCACGATCTCGCCCTGGATCCGCTCGGGGCTGACGATGCTCAGCGTGCCGCGCAGACGCTCGATCGCGGAGAAGGTGGCCTCGTCGAGGGCGAAGTCGAGCTGCGCGCTGAAGCGCGCCGCGCGCAGCATCCGCAACGGATCGTCACCGAAGCTCACGTCGGGATCGATCGGAGTGCGCAGGATGCCGGCGATCAGGTCTTCGACACCGCCGGTCGGGTCGACCAGTCGCGGTCCCGGTGCGACCTCGGTGCCCTCAGCGGGCGGGGTGACCTGCAGGGCCATCGCGTTGACGGTGAAGTCGCGACGCTGCAGGTCGCCGTCGATGCTGTCGCCGAACTCGACGACCGGCTTACGGGTGGTGCCGTCGTAGCTGTCGGCGCGGTACGTGGTGATCTCGACCTGCTCGGCGGGACCGCCGGGGTTCTGCACGCGCGCACCGATGGTGCCGAAGGCACGGCCGATGTCCCACTGGGTGGTCGAGATGGGCGTGACGATCCGCAGGATCTCGTCGGGCTGCGCGTCGGTCGTGAAGTCGAGGTCGTTGGTCGCGCGCCCCAGCAGGGCGTCGCGCACCGGACCCCCGACGACGGATAGCTCGTAGCCCGCTTCGGCGAACGCCGTCGACAGGGTGGCGACGACGGGATGCGCGGCAAGCGCGCCGAGTCGGGACAGTCCCTCGGCCATATTGAGCATGGGTTCCAGATTACCGGCTGGTGTTGTCAGGCCCCGGCGGGCGGCTGAGGACGCCCCAGCATTCCGCGCAACAACAGGCCCGGTGCGCCGGCGTGATCCAGAGCGGTTGGCGGCGCCTGCGGCTCTCCCGCGCCGAGCGCCCACTCGTCCAGGCCGCGCAGCATGCCGAAGGTCGCCGCGGCAAGGGCGTCGACGGGCACATCTTCACGAACCGCTCCGGTGCGCACGCCCACCCGCAGCACCTCGGCGACCCAGGCATGCACGGCGTCGAGCAGAGCGGTGCGCGCATCGACGGCCCCGGCCGCAGGCAGGTAGAAGATACGCCCGAGCAGTCCGAGCGCGGGATCGGCCGCGGCCAGCTCGCCGAGATCGGTGAGCACGGCGTCGAGGCGGGGCCAGAAGTCGGCACCGGAGAACAGTTCGGGCGCCGGTGGAATCCAGTGCGCGCGCACGTCGGCGATCAGGGTCTCGACGACGGCATCGAGCAGTTCTGCCTTCGAGCCGACCGCGTGGTAGAAGGAGCTCTTGCTGATGCCGGCCGCCTGGATGATCCGGTTCAGCGACGCCCCCTCGTAGCCGACCGAGGCGAACTCGGCGACGGTCGCCTCGATGAGGCGGTCGCGGTGGTGTCCGGTGAGCGTTGCCATGCGGTCAGCCTACTGGACCAGTCAGTCCAGAGAGCGTACAGTGAACACTGGACCAGGTGGTCCAGAGGAGGAACATGCTCACCGATACCCCGCTCGACGCCCAGATCACGGCCCAACGGAACGATCGCTTGAGAGTGCTCATCGTGGGCGCCGGCGTCGCCGGCATCACGCTCGCGCAACTGCTGCGCCGGGATGGGCTGCACCCGGTGCTCGTCGATCGGATGCCCGAGATGAACCACCCCGGCTACATGCTCGCCCTCATGCCGACGGTCGATCAGGCCTTCGTCGACCTCGGCGTGCACGACGACTATCTCGCCGCGGGCACCCCCATGGAGCGCTACGCGTTCCGTTCCCACCGCGGCACGATGCTGCGCTCCGATTCGATGAGCGACCTGCTGCGCGTCTACGGCTCCTACAACGGGATCTCACGGGGAGCCCTGATCGACGTGCTCACCGAGAGCGGATGCCCGGTGACGTTCGGCACCACCGTGCAGCAGGTGATCGATCGCACGGCCCGTTTCGTCGACCGCGACGGGGCTTCCACCGGTGAGGCGGAGTTCGATCTGATCGTGGGTGCCGATGGCATCCGCTCGCACATGCGGTCTGTGCTGGGTTCACCCGCGCCGCAGGTGGTCAGGACGGGCTGGTCGGGCTGGGTCGGGTGGGCGGAGGATCTCAGCGACCCGACGCTCGGTGAAGAGGTCTGGGGCAACGGGTTCTTCCTCGGCGCCTACCCCGTGAAGGGTCGACTGGGCGTGTTCCTCGGCGGCCCGGACGCCGATCTCTCCGACGGACCGGCGGCGTTCGCCGCCTCCATCCGGCGGCGGGTCGATACCCTCGGGCCCCGTCTGGAGGCATCGTTGCGAGCGATCGAGGCGGCTCCGGATCCGTATCTGTGGCGGCTCGACGACGCCCGCGCCGCGCGATGGGTGTTGCCCGACGGGGTGCTGCTCGGCGATGCGGCCGCGGGCTTCCTGCCCACGGCCGGGATCGGCGCCGGGATGGCGATCGAGGCGGCTTGGATGCTGGGCAGGATGCTCGCGCACGCCGACCGCGAGTCGCTGCCGGCACTGCTCGAAGCATGGGAGCGGGTGGAGCGGCCGCGCGTCGAGGCGGCACAGTCGAATTCGCGGATGCTCGCGAGGCTCATGTTCCGGCGCGGACGAATACTCGCCTGGCTGCGTGAGACCACGCTTCGACGACTGAGCGTGCGGGCCGTACTGGGACCGATCGTCAAGCTCGTCGCCGGACGGCCCGATCCCGACGCCGTCGCCCACCAGGCGTTGCGCGGAATGCGGTCATAGCGGCCGGCACACGCCCCTCCCCGCGACGGCGCTTGCTGGGGGTGTCGGCGAAGATCGCCGTCACCTGATGGTGTCTCCCTGCACAGGCCCTTCCGTGTTGGGCTGCCATCCCAGCGCGGGCGCGACGTGCGTCGCGAACGCCTCCAGCACGTGCAGGTTGTACTCCGGGCCGAGCTGGTTGGGGATCGTCAGCATCAGGGTGTCAGCCGCCATCACGGCCTCGTCGGCCTTGAGCTGCTCGATGAGAACGTCGGGCTCGGCCGCGTAGGTCTTGCCGAAGGTCGATCGCAAGCCGTCGATCACACCGACCTGGTCGCCGTTCTCGGCACTGCGCAGACCGAAGTAGGCGCGGTCACGGTCGTCGATCAGCGGAAACACACTGCGACTCACCGACACCCGGGGCGCACCGGTGTGGCCGGCCTCGCGATAGGCGGCACGGAACAGATCGATCTGCTCGCGCTGCAACTCGTGGAACGGCTGCCCGGTCGCCTCGGTGACCAGCGTCGAGCTCATCATGTTCAGCCCCATGCGGCCGGTCGTCTCGGCGGTGGCTCGTGACCCCGACCCCCACCAGATGTGGTCGCGCAGGGTCGGCGACTGCGGCTCGATCGCCAGGTAGTGCCCGGCCCCGACGGTGCGCGGGTCACCGGGTGCGATCCGCTCGCCCTCGATCGCCCGCAGAAACTGGTCGAACTTCTCGCGGGCCAGCACGCTGCCGCGCTCGCTGTCTTCAGCATCCACGTAGCCGAACGACTCGTAGCCGCGCAGCGCCGTCTCGGGTGACCCGCGGCTGATGCCCAGCGCGATCCGCCCGTCCGCGATGAGGTCCAATGCGGCCGCCTCCTCGGCGAGCTGCAGGGGGTTCTCGTACCGCATGTCGATCACCCCCGTACCCACCTCGATGCGCTGGGTGCGTGCAGCCATCGCCGTCAGCAGAGGCATGGGCGAGGCCGCCTGCCGCGCCCAGTGGTGCACGCGCACGTAGGCACCGTTGACACCGATCTCGTCCGCACCCTGCGCGATCTCGATGGTCTGCCGAAGCATGTCGCCCGCAGTGCGCGTGGCCGAGCCCGGCACTGCGCCGTAGTGCCCGAACGAGAGAAATCCGAACGCCTTCATGATTCATGCAAACGCATGATCATCGGATGCTATTCCGCCGGCAGCAGCAAACCGTCGAGCACCAACTCGCGAAGACGCGGCTCGAGATCAGCCCACAGGTCGGCCAAGGGCACCTCGAACAGGTCGGCGAGGGCCGCGACGATCTGTGCGACGGTGAGTTCGCCGTCGCACGCGCCGACGAGCCCCGCGAGCGCCGGATCGACCCGCACCGTGCGACCGAAACCGCCACCCTGCCGCAGTTCGATCACGCTCGGGTCATCCTCGCCGGGCATGAAGTGCCGTGCCTCGGTGACGTCGGGGGCGACGAGCAGTCGCTCGGGAACACCGTGCGCGAGGGCGTCGTGCGCCTGAAGGCCCCGGCCGAGCGCCCGACCGAGATCGGTGACCGGCTGCGCCGCCGTCTCGAACCGGCGCAGCACCGCCGCCCCCGCCGACGGGCGGCGAAGCACGATGTATCCGAACCCGACGGCGGTCACGCCGCGGTGGTCGAAGTCGTCCAACCACGCGGTGAGCAGGCGGGTGAACTCGTCGTCGCGCGGCAGCGTGCCGCCGTCACGGATCCACAGTTCGGCGTAGCCGAGGGGACTCAGCTCTTCGCGCTGGATCACCCAGGCATCCAGATCATCGTCGACCCACGAACGCACCCGGTCCAGGCCCGTCACGTCAGCGGAGGACTCCCAGTTGCCCAGCAGCTGCGCCACCCCACCGGGAGAGAGATGCGTCGGCACCTCGCGCAGGAAGCGCTCGACCAGGGCGTCGCCGATGAGTCCGCCATCGCGGTACTCATAGGCGGGAACACCCGCGACGCGCGGCGTGATCACGAACGGCGGGTTCGAGACGATCAGATCGAACGACTCGCCCGCGACGGGCTCGAACAGGCTCCCCAGCCGGAACTCGATGTTGCGCACACCATTGAGGTAGGCGTTGAGTTCGGCGTAGGCCAGTGCGCGCTCCGAAATGTCGGTGGCGACAACCGCGCCGGCATGACGAGAGACCAGCAGGGCCTGGATGCCACAGCCCGTGCCGAGATCAAGCGCGCGCTCCACGGGCGTCGGGATGACGAGTTCGGCCAGCGTGCGCGACGCACCGCCCACGCCGAGCACGTGATCGGCGGGCAGTGCCCCTCCGAGCGCGCCCTCATCGAGATCGCTGGCGATCCACCATTCGCCCACGCCGTCGGCATCCACGAACGACTGCGGGGTGATCAGCGCCAGTGGCGCGACCCGATCGTCTTCCCGCGCGGCCAACCCCATCGCCACCAGTCCGTCGATCCCCGTGCGCGGCAGCGCGCGCTCGACGACGCGAAGCGCCTGCGGCATCCCGAGAACCCAGAACCGGCCCAGCGTTGACAGCGGATCATCCCGGTCGGCCAGTGCCCGCAGGATCGGTGAGCGTAGCCCCCGGGCGAGCGCGTCGTCGGCCTCGCTCCCCCACAAGGTGCGCAACGCATCCGAGCGGAAGTCGGCGGCATCCAGATCGGCGGCGAGAGCCTGCGCGAGAACGAGATCAGGGCGGGGGCGGGAGTGGTCCGGCACGGGCGTCACTCTACGCGCCTTCAGGGTTTCGCACGGCTTCCCGCCTAGACTCGGGGGCGTCGTCCTCGCCGCTTCCTTGGCGTCGACGACCCCGATCATGACCACGACGCACCTTCGCGAAGCCTCACGACCGCGCGCGCGCCGGCTGTTGAGCCGCCTCGCCGCGGCGATCGTCGTCGGCACCCTCGCCTTCGGTGGCGCGTCCGCGGCATCCGCCGACGACGAGACGGATGCTCCCACACCGGCCGACCCCATCGTGCGGCTGTCGGTCTCGACCGGATCGGGCACGCCCACCGCGCCGGGCGGCCCGCTGGTGAGCACCATCACGGTCACGAATGACACCTCGTCGCCGCTCAGCGCCGGAACGGTGTCGCTGCAGGTCGGTCGGGATGCCCTCGCCGACGGTGAGGCCCTCGACCAGTGGCTGGACGACGATGCGACCAGCGCCCCTTTCCACACCCTGGCGAGCGAAGCGACCCCGGTCATCGATCGCGAGGCGTCCGGCACCGTGAACGTCGTGGTGGATGCCGTCGAGCTCGGCGATCTCGACGCGGGCGTCTACCCCGTCAGAGCTCGGCTGTCGGGGGCCTCGACGCAAGTCTCGGGCGAGGATGCCCTGCAGTGGAACCTGACCGCGAGCACCGTGCTGGTCATCGCCGAGTCCACCGCGCGCAACAGCGCCGTTCTCGTGCCGATCACCGCAACCCCCGAGAGCGGTTCGCTGCTCACGGCCGACGAGCTCTCGGCCTTGACGGCCGAGGGTGGCGCCCTCGCCGGCCAGCTCGATGCGGTCTCAGGCACGACCGCCGTGCTGGCGATCGACCCGGCGATCCCGGCCGCGATCCGGATTCTCGGAACCCGGGCCCCCGACACCGCGACACGCTGGCTGAGCGAGCTCGAAGCGCTGCCGAACGAAGTGTTCGCCCTACAGTTCGGTGACGCGGATGCCACGGTGCAGGCTCACGCCGGGTTGCCCGAGCCCCTCGCCACCCCTGACCTGACTCCACTGCTGCTGGCCGATGACTTCCCGCCGGCGGAAGAGCTCGTCGACGCCACCCCCGCGCCCACGTCCACGGCGGATGCCGAAGCGACCTTCCCCGACAACGAGCAGCTCACGACCCTCATCGGCGCCGAACAGGGCCTGCTCTGGCCGCGGTCAGACGTCACCACGGCCGACCTGGCGGTGTTCGGCGACTACTTCGGCGAGGACGTCACAACGATCCTGCCCTCGACGTCGTTCATCGGCGCGTCAGCGGGACGCATGACCGTCGACGGTCACGACGCTCTGGTCGCCGATGCGACAGCATCCGCTCGTCTCTCGGCCGCCGTCGAGGCGACCGATCCCGCCGTGCTCGATCGGGAGCTCACCGCCGCGGCCGGCCACCTGTTCTTCGCGGCCGGCGGCGCGACCCCCACGATCCTGGCGCTCGACCGTTCCGAGACGCGATCGCCCTCTGCCGTGCGCGCGGCTCTCAGCGCTTTCGCCTCGCCCGCTGTCACGCTCGATGAGCTGCGGGCAGCGCCGCCGTCATCCGCGACGCCGACGCGGGCCGATTCCATCGACCGCGTCCCCGGGCTGAACGCGATGCTCGCCGATGAGGAGCGACTCACCGAGTTCGCCACCATTCTCACCGAGCCCGCGCAACTGCTCAGTCCCACCCGCATCCGCGTTCTGCGCGCAATCGGGGTCGGACTGGACGACGCCGCGTTCACCGCCGCCGTCGCTGCTCAGGAAGAGCGGGCGCGCACCACCCTCGACGCGGTGGGCATCCAGCAGCCGAAGCCCGTGCAGCTGTTCACGTCTGCGGCGCCCCTGCCGGTGTGGGTGCGCAACGATCTGCCGTGGGACGTGAACCTCTCACTGCTCGGCACGCCGTCAGACCTGCGCCTTGACATCCAGCCGGTCACCGAGGTGACGGCACCCCCGGCGGGCAGCACCCGTGTCGACATCCCCATCGAGGCCCGCGTCGCCAGCGGCGACGTGCAGGTGACCTTCCGTCTCGCCAGCCCCACCGGTGTCCCGATCGGCCAGGCGGCGACCGCCGACGTCACGCTGCGCGCCGACTGGGAGGGCATCGGCCTCGGCATTCTCGGCGGCGTGATCGCGCTGCTGCTCGTGCTCGGAACGATCCGCACCGTGCGCCGTCGGCGCACACAATCGGATGCTACCGACGAAGCCGAACCCGCTATCGACGACGCAGGAGAACGATGACCAGTCTCGGCCGCGCCAGCGCCATCCTCGGAGCGGGCACCCTGATCTCGCGCGTCACCGGCCTGATCCGGACCATTGTCCTCGTCGCGGCGATCGGCAGTATCGGTCAGGCCAGCGACGCGTTCGCGGTCGCGAACCAGCTGCCGAACAACGTCTTCACGATCATCCAGACCGGCATCCTCACCGCCGTGATCATCCCGCAGATCGTGCGCTCGGCCAGCCACAAGGACGGCGGCAGCGCCTACATCTCAAAGCTGTTCACGCTCGGCACCGTCGTGTTCCTCGCGGTAACCGCCCTGGCGATGGTCATCGCCCCGTGGCTGGTCGCGCTGTACGGCGAGAAGTTCAGCGCCGACCAGCTCGCCCTGGCCACTGCGTTCGCGTACTGGTGCCTGCCGCAGATCTTCTTCTACGGCTTGTACGCGCTGATCGGCGAGACCCTCAACGCCAAGCGGGTATTCGGCCCGTACACGTGGACCCCGGTCGCGAACAACATCATCTCGATCGCCGGGTTCCTGATCTTCATCGCGCTGTTCGGCGGCAACCAGAACATCGTCGATGCGTGGGATCCGACCATGATCGCCGTCCTTGGCGGCACGGCCACTCTCGGTATCGCCGTGCAGGCAGGGCTGCTGCTGTTCGCCTGGCGGCGCACCGGTCTCAGCCTGCGCCCCGACTTCCGCTGGCGCGGTGTGGGCCTGCGGCAGGTCGGCGGGCTCGCGGGCTGGACCTTCCTGATGGTCATCGCCGGTCAGATCGCGGGCCTGATCCAGACCCGCGTGGTCTCGGACGCGTCCGGCGAGCACCCGTCCACGGCACTGATGATGGCCGCCTGGCTGGTGTTCATGCTGCCGTACTCGATCTTCGCGATCTCGATCGGCACCCCGTACTTCACCCAGATCGCTGAGCACGCCGCCGAGGGTCGCGACGACGATGTACGCAGCGACGTCGCCCAGTGCATCCGTGCCGTGTCGCTGTTCGTCGTCGGCTCGGGCGTGGCCCTGGCCGTCGCCGCCGTCCCCGCCACCCGGATCTTCACCGACAGCGCTGAGCAGGCCGTGCAGGCCGCGCCCGTGCTGGTCTGCTACCTGGTCGGGTTGCTGCCGTTGTCGGTGCTGTTCATCGTGCAGCGCGCGTTCTACGCCTACGGCGACACCCGCACACCGTTCCTGTTCACTCTCGTGCAGGTCGCACTGATCATCGGCTTCTCGTACATCGCCGCCGCGGTCGCCCCGCTCAGTCAGCTCGCCGCCGCCGTCGCCCTGGGGCAGTCGCTGGCCGGACTCGTGCAGACGATCATCGCCGTCTGGATCCTGCGCAACCGCCTCGGCGGACTTCAGCTGCCGCAGACCCTGCTGTCGCTCGGGCGCTTCTTCATCGCCGCGATCCCCGCCGGCTTCGCCGGGTGGGGCCTGTACGTGCTGATGGGTGCCGGCGCGGGCTGGACCGCCGGGCAGACCGGCAACACCCTTGTCGACAAGCTCTTGGGTGCCGTCGGCACCGGCGTGGTCGGACTGGCCGCCGTCATCGTCTACGGCATCGTCCTGCTGTTGCTGCGCGCACCCGAGCTGTCGGCGGTGACGCGCCTTACCCGCCGCTTCCTGCCCTCGCGCTGATCCGAAGCTGCTCTCGCCGTACCCAGCGGGCGGGAATGTCGCGCGGTTACGATTGGTTCTATCCAGTCGGTGCGGATATTCCAGCATCCGCGATCAAGGAGAGCACATGCGTCAGGTCATCATCATCGGCTCCGGTCCCGCTGGGTTCAGCGCGGCCATCTACGCGGCGCGCGCAAATCTGCAGCCGCTTCTGATCGCGAGCAGCGTGCAGGTCGGCGGTGAGCTGATGAACACCACCGACGTTGAGAACTTCCCTGGCTTCCCCGAGGGCATCCTCGGCCCCGACCTGATGACCAAGATGCAGGAGCAGGCCGAGAAGTTCGGCACCGAGATCGTCTACGACGACGTCGTCGAGCTCGACGTCGACGGCCCCGTCAAGAAGGTCACGCTCGGCGGTGGCGCCGTGCACGAGGCATCCACCATCATCTACGCGACAGGCTCGGCCTACCGCAAGCTCGGCATCGAGGGCGAAGAGCGCCTCTCGGGCTACGGCGTCTCGTGGTGCGCGACCTGCGACGGCTTCTTCTTCCGCGAGAAGACCATCGCCGTGGTCGGCGGCGGCGACTCCGCCATGGAAGAGGCGACGTTCCTGACCCGTTTCGCGTCGAAGGTGTACGTCATCCACCGCAAGGACACCCTGCGCGCCTCGAAGATCATGCAGGAACGCGCGTTCGCGAACGACAAGATCGAGTTCATCTGGAACACCGAGGTCGCCGAGGTGCTCGGTGGCGACGCCGTCTCGGGCGTGCAGCTGCGCTCGACCGTCGACGGATCGCTGCGCGAGCTCGAGCTCGACGGACTGTTCATCGCGATCGGCAACGACCCGCGCACCCACCTGGTGCACGACAAGCTGAAGCTCACCGAAGACGGCACAATCTGGGTCGACGGTCGCTCGTCGCGCACCTCGGTGCCGGGCATCTTCGCCGCCGGCGATGTCATCGATCCCACCTACCGTCAGGCGGCAACCGCCGCCGGCTCGGGTGTCGTCGCCGCCCTCGATGCTGAGCACTTCATCGCCGACCTCGAAGACGCTGCGGCAGCCACGCCGTCCGCCGCTGAGGTCCTCGCCGGCTGAGGCCGGGAACATTCCGTCCACGCCCGGCGTTCGACCGGGTGACACCGAACAAGGAGATGCAATGACTGCCAAGGCAACCACGCAGGCCACCTGGGAACAGGACGTGCTGCAGGCCGATGGTCCGGTGCTGGTCGACTTCTGGGCGGCATGGTGCGGTCCGTGCCGCATGGTCGCACCGGTGCTCGACGAGATCCAGGCCGAGAACCCCGAGAAGATCACCATTCTCAAGCTCAACGTCGACGAGAACCCCGACCTCGCGATGAAGTACCAGATCACCTCGATCCCCGCGATGAAGGTGTTCCAGGGCGGCGAGGTGAAGGCGACCATCATCGGCGCCAAGCCCAAGCCCGCACTCCTGCAGGATCTCGCGCCGTTCATCGGCTGATCCTCCCCTGATCGACGAAAGCCCGCCACCTCTCGAGGTGGCGGGCTTTCGTGTTCTCGGATGCTGCCGTCCAGCGTTCAGTGGCGCAGGCCGTGCTCAGTGGCGCAGGCCGTGCTCAGTGGCGCAGGCCGTGCTCAGTGGCGCAGGCGGTACCGCGGCTCAGGCGGCGAGCATCCGCCACACGGTGGGACTGAGCTCGGGGTACTCCAACGCGATGCGGCGCAGGACGCCGTCGTTCCATCCGCGGTCCGCGATCGTGCCGCCTTGATCGGCTGCGACGTCGGCGCGCAGCAACAACACGACCAGTTCGTCGGTCGTGGGAAGCTCGCTCATGAAGTCCCACGGGTCCTCACCGAAGCGCAGACGCTCGTGCACGAGCACCGACCGCTCATCGGCGGCCTCGGCGCGCAGCACCTCTAGGCTGGCTCGGCGCGGAAAGTCATCACTCACCCATCAAGCCTACGCGCGATAACGAGCACCCCGGCGTTGCACGATCACTTCCTCGGTCATCGATTCGAGCTCGCGCCCCTTGGTCTCGGCGACCTTGAAGTACACGAAGAAGAACGACAGCAACGCGAAGAACGCGTAGAAGCCATACGCGAACGTCAGACCGATCTCAGCGAAGGCCGGGAACGTGGTCGAGATGAAGAAGTTCGCCACCCACTGAGCGGCCGCAGCGACCGCGAGAGCCCCCGCACGGATCGAGTTCGGGAACATCTCCCCCAGAAGCACCCAGACCAGCGGCCCCCACGTCGCCCCGAAGAAGACCACAAAGGCGTTCGCCGATACCAGCGCGATCGTCGACCACGGCTCGGCCAGCGCGACCTCGCCTGCAGCATCCACCGTCCCGAACGAGAACGCCACGGCCATCAAACCCAGGGTCGCCGCCATGCCGATCGACCCGACCATCAGCATGAGGCGACGACCGACGCGATCGACGAGCAGGATCGCCACGATCGTCACGACGATGTTCGTCACCGACGTGATCACGGTGATCGTCAGGGCATCGGACTCATCGAAGCCAACCGATCGCCATAGCGTCGTCGAGTAGTAGAAGATCACGTTGATGCCGACGAACTGCTGGAACACACTCAGCAGGATGCCGACCCACACGATCGGCTTAAGTCCGAAACGGTGTCCCCGGAGGTCGCGCAGCGACTCCTGCCGCTCGGTGTTGATCGTGCCAGTGATCTCGTCGATCTTCGCGCCGACGTCGATCTCACCGGTGACATCCGTGAGCACCTGCCCGGCGCGCTCGAGATGGCCACGCGCGACCAGATAGCGCGGCGACTCAGGCAACCGCAGGGCCATGAGTCCGTAGACGAGAGCCGGGATCGCCTCGGCCATGAACATCCATCGCCACGCCTGCAGGCCCCACAACGAACCGGCTGCTCCCCCGGCGAAGTTAGCGAGCATGGCATCCGACAGCAGTGCGACGAAGATGCCCGTCACGATCGCGAGCTGCTGCAGCGAGCCGAGGCGGCCGCGCACCCGCGCCGGTGACACCTCGGCGATGTACGCCGGCGCGATCACCGACGCCGCGCCCACACCCAGGCCGCCGATCACACGCCAGACGATCAGATCGATCACACCGAACGCCAGGCCGGATCCGATGGCCGAGATGAAGAACAACACCGCCGCGGTGACCATCGTCGGCACGCGGCCGAGCCTGTTTGCGAGGGGTCCTGCAAACCAGGCACCCAGTGCGCAACCGATCAACGCCGACGAGACGGCGAATCCCTTCAGCGCGACACCGAGATCGAAGGCGTCAGACAGGGCATCCACGGCGCCGTTGATCACGGCCGTGTCGAATCCGAACAGGAATCCACCGAGCGCGGCGGCGATACTGACGCCGATCACACGGCCGTGGATCGCGCCCGGTTGCCTTGCGTGAGGTTGCCTTGCGTCAGCCATCATTCCCCCCGGTGCGATCGACAGTATGCAGGTGCCCGGATACTATCCGAGCCGACCCGCTCACGGAAGAGCGTTCTCGGGGGGCGATGCGTCAGCGGCTGCCGTACTCCTCTTCACCGAGCTCGGCGAGAATGCGATTCAGGTCCTGGATCGAGGCGAACTCGATCTTGACCTGGCCCTTGCGCGCACCCAGCGCGATCTGCACGCGGGTGTTCAGACGGTCACCAAGCTTGGTCGACACCTCGTCGAGGTATGCACGGCGGGCGCCGGCCTTCGGCTTGACGGAGCGCGACGAATCGGCCGGAAGACTTTTGGCAGCCGCCTCGGTGGCGCGCACCGAAAGATCCTCGTTCACAACCTTGTCGGCCAGACGCTGCATCTGCTCAGGGTCGTCGACCGAGAGAATCGCGCGTGCGTGGCCGGCCGAGAGCACACCGGCAGCGACACGCTGCTGCACCGGAACGGGAAGACGCAGCAGACGGATGGTGTTGCTGATCTGCGGGCGCGACCGACCGATGCGAGTGGCCAGCTCTTCTTGCGTGATCCCGAAGTCCTCGAGCAGCTGCTGGTAGGCAGAGGCCTCTTCTAGCGGGTTGAGCTCCGAACGGTGCAGGTTCTCGAGCAGTGCGTCGCGCAGCAGATCCTCATCGGCGGTCTCGCGCACGATTGCGGGGATCGCCTCGAGGCCGGCCTCGCGTGCGGCTCGCGTGCGCCGCTCCCCCATGATCAGCTCGTACTCGCCACCGCTGTTGCGGCGGACGACGACGGGCTGCAGAACGCCGAACTCCTTGACGCTGTGCACGAGCTCGGCGAGGTGGTCCTCGTCGAAGTGGGTGCGCGGCTGGCGGGGGTTGGGGACGATGAGCTTCGGGTCGACCTGGATCAGGCGGATGCCCGGGATCTCTGCGAGGGCGGCGTCGGCGTCCGTGGTGGTCTCGTCTGTAGCATCCGAGGTCTTGGCCGGACGCGCGGTCTTTGCCTTGGTCTTGGCATCCGCGGCGTCGGGAGCGACCGTCTCGGTCGCGATCTTGACGTTGCCGGGGAAGAACACGTCGACCGGGCGTTCGGTCTGATCTGCTGTCGGAATGAGCGCGCCGATGCCCCGTCCGAGTCCAGTGCGTTTGGCCATCATGCTCCCTTGTTCTGAGCGGATTGCTGACCCCGCTGAGCGATTTCCACTGCTGCCTCCCGATACGCGACCGCGCCGGCAGATGTGCCGTCGTACGCGATGACGGTCTGTCCGAAGCTGGGAGCTTCCGAGACGCGCACCGACCGTGGGATCACGGCGTCGAGAATCTGCTGCGGGAAGTGGGCGCGTACCTCGTCGGAGACCTGCTGCGCCAGACGCGTGCGGGCGTCATACATCGTCAGGAGGATCGTCGAGAGGGTGAGTTCGGGGTTGAGGTGCTTCTGGATCATCTGGATGTTCCCGAGCAGCTGGCTCAGGCCCTCGAGCGCGTAGTACTCGCACTGGATCGGGATGAGCACCTCGGTCGCCGCGGTGAAGGCGTTGATCGTGAGGAGTCCGAGCGAAGGCGGGCAGTCGATGATCACGACGTCCTTCGGGTTCTCACGCAGGTAGATCTCGAGCGCGCGACGCAGGCGGAACTCCCGCGCGACCTGCGACACCAGTTCGATCTCAGCGCCGGCGAGATGAATGGTGCTCGGTGCGCAGAACAGGTTCGGCGACTCGGGGCTCGGCTGGACGATCTCGCCGAATGGTTGATCGTTGATCAGCACGTCGTAGATGCTGGCGGTCTCGGCGGTGTGCGTCACACTCAATGCCGTGGAGGCGTTGCCCTGCGGGTCAAGGTCGATCACGAGGACTCTTGCGCCGAGCTCGGCAAGTGCGGATGCCAGGTTGACGGTCGTCGTTGTCTTTCCGACTCCGCCCTTCTGGTTCGACACCGTGAAGATTCGGGTGTCACCGTCGAAGGAGACCTTGACCTTGCTGAGGGCTTTGCGTCGGGAGGCCAGATCGGCCAGCTCCCGCGCGAGCGGGGTATCCATCCCGAGATCGGTGTTCGGCGATGCGTTGTCGGATGGTTTCACGTGAAACATCGACTCCTTTCGGGACCGTCATCCACTCTAACCGAGGCAGCTGTCTGCTTCGGTCATTGAGCGCGGCTGCGCCCCCACTCCCCCGGTCATCGAGCGCGGAGCGAAGCGACGAGACGAACTGAGGCTGCGCCCTCGAGGGATACTCGTTTCGGATCGCTCCGCTCGCTCAACGTCCGAGTCCTCTCACCCGGTTATTGAGCGAGGAGCGCAGCGACGAGACGAAATGCCCGCCTCCACAGGGCGCACGTTTCGACTCCCCTCGCCCGGTCATTGAGCGAGGAGCGAAGCGACGAGACGAAATGAACGCCTCCACAGGGCGCACGTTTCGACTCGCTCCGCGCGCTCAACGACCGTGACCACCGCGCGTTTCACGTGAAACACCACCCGGTCATTGAGCGAGGAGCCCAACACCGAGACGAAATGAGCCTGCGCCCTCGAGGGATACTCGTTTCGACTCGCTTCGCTCGCTCAACGACCGAGTCCTCTCGCCCGGTCATTGAGCGAGGAGCGAAGCGACGAGACGAAATGAACGCCTCCACAGGGCGCACGTTTCGACTCGCTTCGCTCGCTCAACGACCGTGACCACCGCGCGTTTCACGTGAAACACCACCCGGTCATTGAGCGCGGAGCGAAGCGACGAGACGAACTGAGCCTGCGCCCTCGAGGGATACTCGTTTCGACTCGCTTCGCTCGCTCAACGACCGTGCGTGCGGTCATTGAGCGAGGAGCGAAGCGACGAGACGAAATGAACGCCTCCACAGGGCGCACGTTTCGACTCGCTCCGCTCACTCAACGACCGTGACCACCGCGCGTTTCACGTGAAACACCACCCGGTCATTGAGCGCGGAGCGAAGCGACGAGACGAAATGAGCCTGCGCCGTCGAGGGATACTCGTTTCGACTCGCTTCGCTCGCTCAACGCCCGAGTCCTCTCGCCCGGTCATTGAGCGAGGAGCGAAGCGACGAGACGAAATGCCCGCCGCCCGTTGCAATGCGTTTCGACTCGCTCCGCTCGCTCAACGACCGAGTCCCCTCCCCTGTCAAACCTCTCCGCAGACGCCCGGCGATGGCTGCCGTTTCACGTGAAACACCACCGGTCATTGAGCGAGGAGCGCAGCGACGAGACGAAATGAACGCCACCGCAGGGTGTGCGTTTCGACTCGCTCCGCTCGCTCAACGACCGGAGGGCTCGCATGCGTGTCGACCATGGAAGGAGAAACACCGCGCTGTGACGACCCGGGCCGGACTCTCGAGGAGGAAGCGTGTCGACTCGCTCCGCTCGCTCAACGACCGCGGCGTCACTTCCGGCCACACTGCGGAACTCAGTACCGGCACCCGTTTCACGTGAAACACCACCACCGGTCATTGAGCGAGGAGCGAAGCACCGAGTCGAAATCTGCGCCCCCAGTAGTCGCGCACGTTTCGACTCGCTCCGCTCGCTCAACGACCGAGGAAGCACTGCCGGATCTGCTTGGCGGCACTCATCAGACGCAAGTTTCACGTGAAACACCACCGGTCGTCAAATGAGGAGCGCGGCGACGAGACGAAACGTGCCCCCTCAGTAGTCGCGCACATTTCGGCTCGCTCAACGACCGGAGGTGCCACCGCGGCGGAGAGCACGCTCGCGTGCACTCCAGCCCTTGATCGCGTCGTAGCCGCCCTCCATGAACGCCAGACGCTTCGCGTGACTCCACCCCTGCATTCGCTTCTCGAGAGCAAACGCCTCATCAATGCGATCGAACTCGGCCCACCAAACCAGTGTCACCGGTAGCCGGCACGATGTGTAGTCACTCCCCAACCCCTGCGCGTGGGTCTGCACTCGGGTATCAAGGTGTTTGGTGCTGCCGACGTAGAACGTACCGTCCGAGCAGCGGAGAACATAGGTGTATCCGACCATGGTCGGACACTATGCGCACCGGGGAGTACGGCGATGTCGAGATCACGGCAGCTGTGGATGTTTCACGTGAAACGTGGAGTTGGGGAGAGCGAGGATTTCGGGGGCGCTAGTGGTGTTCGCGTTTCGTCTCGCTCCGCTCGCTCAACGACCGAGGAGAGATCCGCTCGCGTACTTGCGTTTCGTCTCGCTCCACTCGCTCAACGACCGGGGGTCGCGCGGACGCGAGCGCGGAACACACGCGTCGGCTCGGCAAGCACTCCCTCTCCGAGCACTTCCACTGTGGCGTCCGACACCTTGAACTTCTTGAACACCTTCTGAGCGGCATCGATCTCGGCAGGCACGTTGTGCCCCTTCAGCAAGATCAACTCACCGCCGTCCTTCACCAACGGAGCAGTAATCGGGATCAACGTGCGAAGTGCACTCACCGCACGTGCCGTGACGGAATCAAACTCCAGTCCGACATCCTCACCACGAGCGCGCATGACACGTACGTTGTCCAGCCCCAGAGCCTCGACCTGCTCCGTCAGCCATGCCACACGACGCTCCATCGGCTCGATCAGCGTGAAATGGACATCCGGACGAGCAATCGCGAGCACAAGACCCGGCAACCCCGCACCGGAACCGACATCGGCAACCGAGCCATTGAACAACGGCGCAGCGATCGCAGAGTTCAGAACATGACGCGTCCAGATGCGTGGCAGCTCGAGCGGGCCAATCAAACCGCGCGTCTCCCCCTCCGCGACCAACGCATCGGTGAAACGACGCGCAAGATCAATGCGTGCGCCGAAGAGCTCCGCGGCGACGGAGGGTTCAGGTTCAGGTTCAGGGGTGTGGGACATTTCGTCTCGCTTCGCTCGCTCAATGACCGGGAGTTGGGGCGGTGCTGGAGGTTCCGGGCATTTCGTCTCGCTTCGCTCGCTCAATGACCGGAAAAGGGGCCCGTTCAATAACCGGGGACCGGGGCGGCTATGCGCATCACCGTTTCACGTGAAACATCACCGACGGGTGATGACCGTGTGGCGGTCTGCTCCCTCGCCGTAGGACTCCGACACCAACCCCCGCTCCGAGACGATGTCGTGCACGACCTTGCGCTCGTAGCTCGACATCGACGGCAGCGATGCCTGGCTGGCACCGCCATCAAGCTTCACAACCGCAGCGTCAACCAAGGCCTCGAGCTGCCGGCGACGCGTGTCGCGCGAACCACCGATGTCGAGGATCATCCTCGAGAACGAGCCCGTCTTGTTCTGCACGGCGAGGCGAGTGAGCTCCTGCAGAGCCTGCACGGTGTCGGGGGCCGACAGTACCGAAAGCCCCTCGCTCTCGGCCTCAACCGAGACATATGCCCGCCCCTGCCGCACATCGAGGTTCAGATCACCGTCGATGTCGGCGATATCGAGCAGCTCCTCGAGAAAGTCGGCTGCGACATCCCCTTCACGCTCGAGATCCTCCACCGAGGGAACCGACGAGGTTTTCACGTCTTCAACGGTCATCAGTTCGAGCCCTTCTTCTTGGCACGCTTCTTGCTCATCGGCTGCTCACGCTTGGGAGCCTCCGCCTTGGCGCGCTCCATCTCTTCGAGCTTGCGCTGCTCCTCTGCCCGCACGACCTCGATCGGAACGATCTTGCCCTCGGCGTTGATGGCCTTGCCCTTGCGCGCAAGGCGCTCTTCACGCGCCTTCGCCGCCTCGGATCCCGGCGTGGGCATCTCGCGGATGACCAGGAACTGCTGACCCATGGTCCACAGGTTCGATACGAACCAGTACATGACGACACCGAGCGGGAAGAAGACACCCGAGAAGATGAAGCCCAGCGGCAGCACATAGAGCATGATCTTCTGCATCTGGTACGCCTGGCCGGTCTTGGCCTCGGGCGAGAGGTTCTTCGAGATGATCTGCAGCTGGGTGAAGAACTGCGACACGATCATCAGGACGACGAGAATCGCCAGCAGCACGATCGCCGGCGTGTTCCCAGCCGACCAGGCCTCGCCCAGCGTCTCGTGCAGCGACACCGATCCGAACAGCGTCGCATCGTAGAACTGCTTCGTCAGCTCGGGGCTGAGCATCCCGACACCACCGACACCGGCCTCGGCCTGTGTCTTGACGTCGCGCAACACACTGAACAGCGCGAAGAAGATCGGCATCTGCACCAGCAGCGGCAAGCAGCTCGACATCGGCGTCGTGCCGTGCTTCTTGTACAGGGCCATGGTCTCGCGGCTCATCGCCTCGCGAGATAGCTGATCCTTCTTGCCCTTGTACTTCTCCTGAACCTTTCGCAGGTCAGGAGCGATTTCCATCATCTTCCGCTGGCTCTTGATCTGCTTCACGAACAGCGGGAAGACCGCCGCGCGAACCACAATCACCAGACCGACGATCGACAGCACCCAGGTGATGCCGTCGGCCTCGGGCATGCCGGCGGCCGTCAGCAGCCAGTGCCAGGCGACGAGGATGAGCTCGACGGCCCACTTCAGCGGCCAGAGAATGGCACCGAACAGGTCGAAGCCGCCGCCGGAGTCCTCGGCGGCAGGGGTGCTTGCGAGCAGGAGGTCAAGACCCACTGTTCAGTCCTTTCGAGCAGGTACGACGAAACCACGGGCGGTCAAGTCGTATCGGAAGTGAGCGTGCGGGCGGACGTCGTCAACGCCGCCTTTGCTCCAGGGATTGCAACGCAGGATGCGCCATGCCGAGAGCATCGCTCCCCACACGGCGCCGTGCTGCTGCACCGCTCCTACAGCGTACGCGGAACAGGACGGGTAATACCTGCACACGTCGCCATACAGCGGAGAGATGATCGCCCGATACACGACGAGGAACGCAAGCACCGCGTTACGCGGTAGCACCAGCAGACCCCGAAAGAGATCGGATGCCCGGAACCGCGCCGTTCCGAAGGCGTAGGAGGGCAGTGCGCTCATGAGCTCACCGCATCGGCGAACCGTTTGTTCAGGCAGCGTGCCACGTCTGCCCGCAGCGAGGAGAATTCGGCGGTCGCAGACGCAGGAAGGGCACGGATGACGACATCCGTGCCCTCAGGAACCATGTCGACGAACTCCGCGCACACGGCTTTGAGCCGTCGACGAACGGTGTTGCGAACCACAGCGGTTCCTACCTGCTTGCTGATGATGAACCCGAACCGAGGGGGCCGCGCGTCGGTGCTCACGAGCACCGAGATGATGAGTCGCGGACCGCCGCATCGTGTGCCCCGGCGAACAGCCTGACGATAGTCAGCGCCGCGGGTCAGACGATTCGGTCGGGCGAGCACTGGGCGTTACGCCGAGAGCTCGGTGCGGCCCTTCGCGCGGCGTGCCGACAGGATGGCGCGGCCGGCGCGGGTACGCATACGGGCGCGGAAGCCGTGCTTCTTGGCGCGACGACGGTTGTTGGGCTGGAAAGTGCGCTTGCTCATGGAATCACTCCGGGACTGGTGTCACCGGTATCAGACATCCGGAGACAGGGGGTACTGCCGTTAGGCATAAGTCAACCGATTAAGGGTACGACTCGCCGACGCACAGAGCAAATCGTGTGCGAAGACCGCCATCGGCGCTGAGAGTTACGCACAGCCATTATCCACAACTGTGGAAACGCGTTCCATCTCTGGAAGATCCGCGTATTTCCGCGGACGGCTTGCCGTTCGCGCCTTCGGTGACTACCGTTGCATCCATCGTTATCCACAGGGGGAGATCACGCTTCAAGGCGACCTTTCCACAACCTCGCCCGGAGCACCATGAGCGCAGCAGAACAGCCCGATGTACCGATCTGGTCGACGGTGCTCGAGAAGCTGACCGCCGATGAGCGGGTCAGCCCGCAGTTGCACGGCTTCCTGAGCCTGGTCGTTCCGGCCGGCGTCATGGGCGGCGTTCTCTATCTCGATGTGCCGAACGATCTGACAGCGGCGCAGATCAACAAGCGTCTGCGCGCTCCGCTGATGGAGGCGCTCTCAGCGAGCGGAAACGAGGTCACCTCGTACCGCACGGTCGTGAACCATGAGCTCGCCGACCAGCCCACGGCGCCGATCAGCGTTCCCGACTTCACGACACCGGAGCCACTTCGCGTCGAGTCGCCGATCGAGCAGCATCCGACCCCGGTTCGGCACGAATCACGTCTCAACCCGAAGTACACCTTCGACAACTTCGTCATCGGTCAGTCGAACCGTTTCGCGCACGCGGCCGCGGTCGCGGTCGCCGAAGCGCCGGCCAAGGCGTACAACCCGCTGTTCATCTACGGCGACTCGGGTCTGGGCAAGACTCACCTGCTGCACGCGATCGGCGACTACGCGCAGTCGCTGTACGCGGGAGTGAAGGTCAGGTACGTCTCCAGCGAGGAGTTCACGAACGACTTCATCAACTCGATCGCGAACAACCGCGGTGCCGCGTTCCAGAGCAGGTACCGCGAGGTCGACATCCTGCTCATCGACGACATCCAGTTCTTGCAGGGGCGCGCCGAGACGCAGGAAGCGTTCTTCCACACGTTCAACCAGCTGCACGACCACAACAAGCAGGTGGTCATCACCAGCGACGTCGCGCCGAAGCTGCTCACGGGTTTTGAAGACCGCATGCGCAGTCGGTTCGAGTGGGGTCTGATCACCGACGTCCAGGCGCCCGACCTCGAGACCCGCATCGCGATTCTTCGCAAGAAGGCTCAGAGCGAGTCGCTGCACATCCCCGACGAGGTGCTGGAGTACATCGCCAACGTCGTCTCGTCGAACATCCGAGAGCTCGAGGGCGCACTCATCCGCGTCTCGGCGTTCGCCAGCCTCAACCGGTCCTCGCTCGATATCGCCCTGGCCCAGACGGTGCTGCGCGACATCGTCGACACCACCGAGGACAACGTGATCTCGCCGACCGACATCATCACGGCGACGGCGGCGTACTTCAAGCTCACGGTCGATGACCTGTACGGCTCGAGCCGCTCGCAGCAGAT
The DNA here is from genome assembly GCF_017303215.1 of Microbacterium esteraromaticum. Lineage (GTDB taxonomy): Bacteria > Actinomycetota > Actinomycetes > Actinomycetales > Microbacteriaceae > Microbacterium > Microbacterium esteraromaticum_C. Next base: position 388,701 of record NZ_JAEMWU010000001.1, read on the forward strand.
CGCGACGGCCCGGCAGATCGCAATGTACCTGTGCCGTGAGCGCACGAGTCTGTCGTTGCCGAAGATCGGTCAGCTGTTCGGCAACCGCGATCACACCACCGTCATGTACGCCTGCAAGAAGATCAGCGAGCTCATGAAGGAGCGACGTTCGATCTACAACCAGGTGACCGACATCACCACCCAGATCAGCCGTCGCTGATCCCGCGAAACGCCTGTCCGCACGCGGTTACCGTGTAGTTATCCGCAGTGGGTGTGGATAACTTGTGCAGAACTCGACGTTCGGATGCCCGTTTCGCAACGCACTGTGGATAACTCGAGCTCGAGGCCTCAGACCGGGTTCCCCCGAATCCCGCGGATTCCTCAGCGTTTCCACAAGTCACACGGCTGTAGTTTCCTACTCTCGAGCGCTATCCACCGAGTTATCCACAGAATCCACAGTTGTTAACACCGTTAAGAGATTTTCAGTGAATTCAGGTGGTTCGATCACCGGACGGATGTGGACAGATCCCTCGAGCCGCTCGCAGAACGGTAGCGTCACGCCGACAGCGTGCGGCTAGCATGGGATGGCTTGCGGTGGGCCCACCGCAAGCGCAGATGTGCAACGAGGGAGCGCCCGTGAGGTTTCAGGTCAACCGCGATGTGTTCAGCGAGGCTGTGTCCTTCGTCGTCAAGCTGCTTCCGCAGCGCAATCCGCAGCCGATCCTCGCGGGAGTGCTGATCGAGGCGAACGAGAACGGACTCACGCTCTCGGCCTTCGACTACGAAGCATCCGCGCGCACCACGATCGAGGCGACAGTCGATGAGCCGGGCACGATCCTCGTGCACGGGCGCCTGCTCTCCGACATCGCGAGTCGGCTTCCGAACGCTCCCATCCAGATCGCTGTCGAGGAGGATGGCGGCATCGCCGTCACCTGCGGGTCTGCCCGCTTCACGCTGGCATCCATGCCGGTAGAGGAATATCCCTCGATCCCCGAAGTCGCTGGTGCAACGGGTGTCGTTCCCGCCGAAGAATTCGGCACCGCGATCGCTCAGGTCGCCTTCGCCGCCTCGCGCGACGATGTCACACCCGTGCTCACCGGTGTGCAGCTCGAGGTCTCGGGACAGACGCTCAGCCTGGTCGCGACCGACCGCTACCGCGTCTCGCTGCGCGACGTCCCGTGGGACGGCGCCGAGGCAGAGCAGACCGCGCTCGTTCCGGCGCGTACCCTGACCGAGGTCGGCAAGACCTTTGCGCACGCCGGCACGATCGAGATCTCGTTCTCGGGTGGCGGCGATCGCGAGATCATCGCGTTCACGGCGGGCAACAAGACCGTCACTTCGTTGCTGATCAAGGGCAACTTCCCGCCGGTCCGGCGACTGTTCCCCGAGCAGACCGACCACTACGCCGTGATCAACACCGCCGACCTCGTCGAGGCCGTCCGCCGTGTTGCCCTCGTGCTCGATCGGTCGGCCCCGCTGCGTTTCACCTTCAGCAGCGACAGCGTGACGATGGATGCCTCGGGCAGCGAGCAGGCACGGGCATCCGAATCGGTGGACGCGCACCTCAACGGCGGCGACGAGGTCACGCTCGGTCTGAACCCGCAGTACCTCCTCGAGGCGCTCGGTGCCGTCAAGAGCGAGTTCACGCGTGTGACGTTCACCTCGAGCGACAACGCCAACAAGCTCAGCCCCGTGCTGGTCACCAGCCAGACCTCGGTCGACCAGGCGGGTCTTGACTCGTTCAAGTACCTGCTGCAGCCGAACCTGCTGCTGCGCTGAGGCCTCGAGCCCGCCCAACGATTCCGCCGGGCCGATGTCGGTCGCCGAAGGTAGGCTGATGCGGTGATTGTGGAGCACCTGAACCTGGTCGATTTCCGCAATTACGCGACCGCCGACCTCACACTGCATCGCGGCCCGAACGTGCTCGTCGGCAGCAACGGGCAGGGAAAGACCAACCTCGCCGAGGCGATCGTCTTTCTCGCGACGCTCGGGTCCCACCGGGTGTCATCGGATGCGCCAATGGTGCGAGATGACAAGGATTTCGCCGTTGTGCGCGCCCGGCTGGTGCATGGAAAGCGCACCGTTCTTGTCGAAGTGCAGATCAATCGACAGGGGTCCAACCGGGCTCGCATCAACGGGTCGCCGTCGAAGACCAATGAACTGCCGCGCTACGCGCACGTCGTGCTGTTCGCCCCGGAGGATCTGCAGATCGTGCGCGGTGACCCGTCGGCCCGTCGACGCTTCGCCGATCAGCTGCTGATCCAGCGCACCCCGCGCATGGCCGGTGTGATCGCCGACTACGACCGGGTGCTGCGCCAGCGAACGGCGCTGCTGAAATCCGCTCGTGCACGCGGTGTGCGTGGCGAAGGGCTGAGCACCCTCGACGTGTGGGACGACAAACTGGTCGCGCTGGGTTCCGAGATCATCCATGCGCGGCTGCGCCTCGCCGCGGATCTGCGCGGTCCATTGGCCGAGGCGTATGCGGCCATCGCCGGGGCCGATCACCAGCCCGAACTCGAGTGGGCGCTGTCGGTGCGCGGCGCGGATCCGGATGCTGACGATTCCGCGGCCGATGCACCGGCATCCGACGATGGCGACATCCCGACCATGTTCCGCGCCGCGCTGCAGCAGCGCCGCGCGAAAGAGATCGAGCGGGGTCTCACCCTGGTCGGCCCGCACCGCGATGACCTGCTGCTGCGGGTACGCGATCTGCCGGTGAAGGGGTACGCCTCGCACGGCGAGTCGTGGTCGGTGGCGCTCGCCCTACGGCTCTCGTCTGCGGAGTTGCTGCGTTCCGAGTCCCCGGCCGGCGATCCGGTGCTCATCCTCGATGATGTCTTCGCCGAGCTCGATGCCGACCGCAGGCGTCGCCTGGCGACGTTGACCGCCGGATACGAGCAGGTGATCGTCACCGCCGCGGTCGAAGCCGACATCCCCGAAGCGTTGCACCGTCACGTGGTGCGGATCAGCGCCGGCACGATCACCGATGAGAGGGACACAGACGAGAAGGAGGATGCCGATGACTGATCCGCAACCCCCGGAGACGGTCGCCACCTATCTGCGCCTGCGCGGACTCAAGCCGAGTTCGACGAACTGGAAGCGCAAGAAGCGTCTCGTCGTCGATGATGACAACGCCCCGTTCACGAAGGGGCGGGATCCGGGAACGCTCGGCGACGTTCTCGCCAAGCTCACGCGCGATTCGGGCTGGGAGAAGACGCTCGCCGCCGAGGATCTCGTACGCCAGTGGGCCGAATTGGCCGGGGCAGACACTGCCAAGCACTCCGAACCGGTGTCGCTCGAGCGCGGGGTACTCACAGTGAAGTGCGATTCGACGGCGTGGGCGAAGAACCTGCAGTTCATGCGCGCGGTCATCATGACCGAGATCACGAATCGGTATCCGGATGCCGGTGTGCAGAACCTGCGGTTCATCGGACCGGACGTTCCGTCGTGGAAGTGGGGACCGCGGGTGGTGCCCGGACGCGGCCCACGGGACACCTACGGGTAGGGCATCACGCGCGCACCCTCAAGCGCTCAGAACGCCCCACACGGCCTTAGAGCCGCATCTCGATGCTCGAAACCCGCTAGAATGGCAGCGACCTTTCGAAGTGTGGAGATCTACCTCTGATGACGTCTGAAACACCTGCCGACGACAACGAGCGCTCGACGAACCCCGAGACCGCGAACGGGCAGGCGCCCAGCGATTACGGCGCGGATTCGATCCAGATCCTCGAGGGGCTGGAGGCCGTCCGCAAGCGTCCCGGTATGTACATCGGTTCGACGGGTCCTCGAGGCCTGCACCACCTGGTGTACGAGATCGTCGACAACTCGGTCGATGAGGCGCTGGCGGGCTATGCCGATCGCATCCGCGTCACCCTGCTCGCCGACGGTGGCGTGCGTGTGGTCGACAACGGTCGCGGTATTCCCGTCGATCCGCACTCCTCCGACCCCACGAAGTCGACCGTCGAGGTCGTACTCACGATCCTGCACGCCGGCGGCAAGTTCGGTGGCGGCGCCTACGCCGTGTCGGGTGGTCTGCACGGTGTCGGGTCGTCGGTCGTGAACGCGCTCTCGACCCGTTTCGAGGTCGAGGTCAAGCAGAAGGGCTACGTCTGGCGGCACAGCTTCGCCGATGGTGGCACCCCGCAGCAGTCGCTCGAGCAGGGCGAGGCGACCGACGAGACCGGAACCACGATCACGTTCTGGCCGGATGCTGAGATCTTCACCGAGACCGTCGAGTTTGACTACGACACGCTGCGCACGCGCTTCCAGCAGATGGCGTTCCTCAACAAGGGGCTCCGCATCTCGCTCAGCGACGAGCGTCCGGCATCCGCCTACGAGGTCGAGGAAGAGGGCGCGCTCATCAGCAAGCAGCCGTCCGATGACTTCCTCTACGAGCGCGGTCTGGTCGACTACGTCGAGTACCTGAACAAGGTGCGCAAGGCCGAGCCGGTCAGCGAAGAGATCATCGACTTCGAGGCCGAGGACACCGAACGCAAGATCTCGCTCGAGGTCGCCATGCAGTGGACGACCTCGTACAACGAGAACGTCTTCACGTACGCCAACACGATCAACACGCACGAGGGTGGAACCCACGAAGAGGGATTCCGCGCTGCGCTCACGAGCCTGGTCAACCGCTACGCGCGGGCGAACAACCTGCTCAAAGAGAAGGACGACAACCTCTCGGGTGATGACGTGCGCGAGGGACTGACGGCGGTCATCTCGATCAAGCTCGGCGAGCCGCAGTTCGAGGGGCAGACCAAGACCAAGCTCGGCAACACCGAGGCGAAGACGTTCGTGCAGAAGATCGTCAACGAGCAGCTCGGCGACTGGCTCGACCGCAACCCGGCGCAGGCCAAGAACGTCATCCGCAAGGCGATCGATGCGGCGACGGCGCGTCTCGCCGCACGTAAGGCGCGCGAGACCGCACGCCGCAAGAGCGTGTTCGAGTCGGCGGCGATGCCCGACAAGCTCAAGGACTGCACCAGCAAGGACCCGTCGATCAGCGAGATCTTCCTCGTCGAGGGTGACTCTGCAGGCGGTTCGGCCGTGCAGGGTCGCGACCCGCACACGCAGGCGATTCTGGCGCTGCGCGGCAAGATCCTGAACGTCGAGCGCGCGCGACTCGACAAGGCGCTGGCCAATAAAGAAGTCCAGGCGATGATCCAGGCCTTCGGCACGGGCATCGGTGAGGACTTCGACATCGAGAAGGCCCGGTACCACAAGATCGTCCTGATGGCGGATGCTGACGTGGACGGCCAGCACATCACGACGCTGCTGCTGACGATGCTGTTCCGCTACATGCGCGGGCTCATCGAGGCGGGCTTCGTGTATCTCGCGATGCCGCCGCTGTACCGCCTGAAGTGGACCAATTCGCCCCACGAGTACGTGTACTCGGATGAGGAGCGCGATGCGCTGATGGCCTACGGGCAGGAGAACGGCAAGCGCCTGCCGAAGGATGCCGGCATCCAGCGCTACAAGGGTCTCGGCGAGATGAACGCCAAGGAACTCTGGGAGACCACGATGGACCACACCACGCGCACGCTGCGTCAGGTGTCCATCGACGACGCGGCCACGGCCGGTGAGATCTTCAGCGTGCTGATGGGTGAGGACGTCGAGTCTCGACGCACTTTCATCCAGCGCAACGCCAAGGATGTCCGCTTCCTCGACATCTGAGCGCGTCGCCTCGTACGTGAACGACCGGAACTGAAAGACACTCATGACTGACGAAGAACGCCCCGAGCCGGCCCACGAGCACGGCCGCATCAACCAGGTCGACCTGCAGGCCGAGATGCAGCGCAGCTATCTTGACTACGCCATGGCTGTCATCGTCGGTCGTGCGCTGCCCGACGTGCGCGACGGACTCAAGCCCGTGCACCGCCGCGTGATCTACGGCATGTACGACGGCGGATTCCGCCCCGACAAGTCGTTCTCGAAGTGCGCGCGTGTGGTCGGCGAAGTGATGGGTCAGTATCACCCGCACGGTGACTCGGCGATCTACGACACCCTCGTGCGTCTGGTGCAGCCGTGGTCGCTGCGCTACCCGCTGGCGCTCGGCCAGGGGAACTTCGGCTCCCCCGGCAACATGGGCGCTGCCGCGCCCCGGTACACCGAGACCAAGATGGCTCCGCTCGCGCTCGAGATGGTGCGAGACATCGAAGAGGAGACCGTCGACTTCTCGCCGAACTACGACGGGCAGACGCAGGAGCCCGACGTACTGCCGGCGCGGTTCCCGAACCTGCTGGTCAACGGCTCGATCGGTATCGCGGTCGGCATGGCGACGAACATCCCGCCGCACAACCTGCGTGAGGTCTCGGCCGCCGCGCTGTGGGCACTCGACAACGCCGGAATCAGCCGCGAGGAGTTGCTCGAGGGCCTGATCCAGCGCATTCCCGGCCCGGACTTCCCGACCGGCGCGCAGATCCTCGGCACCAAGGGCATCCACGAGGCGTACCGCACCGGACGCGGGTCGATCACGATGCGCGCCGTCGTCGAGATCGAAGAGATTCAGGGGCGCACGTGCCTGGTCATCACCGAGCTGCCGTACCAGGTCAACCCCGACAACCTCGCGGTGAAGATCGGTGAGCTGGCTCGCGACGGCAAGATCACCGGCATCGCCGACATCCGTGACGAGTCCTCGGACCGCACCGGACAGCGCCTGGTCGTCGTGCTCAAGCGCGACGCGGTCGCGAAGGTCGTGCTGAACAACCTGTACAAGCACACCCAGCTGCAGGACAATTTCGGTGCCAACATGCTGGCGATCGTCGACGGCGTCCCGCGCACGCTGGCCCTCGACGGCTTCATCACGCACTGGCTCGACCACCAGCTCGACGTGATCGTGCGCCGCACGATGTACCGCCTGCGCAAGGCAGAAGAGCGCATGCACATCCTGCAGGCATTCCTGAAGGCGCTCGACGCGCTCGACGAGGTCATCGCGCTCATCCGTCGCTCGCCCACGGTCGCCGAGGCGAACGAGGGGCTGCGCGAGCTGCTGACCATCGACGAGAAGCAGGCGGATGCCATTCTGCTGATGCAGCTGCGTCGTCTCGCGGCGATGGAGCGCCAGAAGATCATCGACGAGGCCACCGAGCTCGAGGCGAAGATCGTCGACTACAAGGACATCATCGCCACCGAGGCCCGCCAGCGCGACATCGTGCGCACCGAGCTCACCGAGATCGTCGACCGTTTCGGCGACGAGCGCCGCACGCACATCCTGCACGGCTTCGACGGCGACATGTCGATGGAAGACCTCATCCCCGTGGAAGAGATGGTCGTCACCGTCACCCGCGAGGGCTACATCAAGCGCACGCGCAGCGACAACTACCGGTCGCAGCACCGCGGTGGCAAGGGCGTGAAGGGTGCGCAGCTGCGCGCCGACGACCTGGTCGAGCACTTCTTCGTCACCACCACGCACCACTGGCTGCTGTTCTTCACCGACAAGGGCCGCGTGTACCGCACGAAGACCTACGAGGTGCCCGAGGCCGGCCGCGACGCGAAGGGCCAGCACGTGGCGAACCTGCTCGCGCTTCAGCCGGACGAGAAGATCGCCCAGGTGCTCGCCGTGCGCGACTACGAGGCCAAGGAATACCTGGTGCTCGCCACCCACGACGGTCTGGTGAAGAAGACGCGCCTCAGCGACTACGACACCAACCGCCAGGGCGGCGTGATCGCCATTCGCCTGCGCGAGAACGACGAGCTGGTCAGCGCCAAGCTGGTCGACGCCGACGAGGACATCCTGCTGATCAGCGCCAAGGGCATGTCGGTGCGTTTCCACGCCACCGACGATGCGCTGCGCCCGATGGGCCGCGCGACCGAGGGTGTGCGGGGTATGAAGTTCAAGGATGACCAGGATCACCTGCTGTCAGCATCCATCGTCGACGAGGACTCGTACGTGTTCACCGTCACCGACGGTGGCTACGCCAAGCGCACCTCGGTGTCGGAGTACAAGGTGCAAAAGCGCGGCGGAACCGGCATCAAGGTCGCCAAGCTGAGCGACGAGCGGGGCGAACTCGCGGGTGGTCTGATCGTCTCTGAGGACGACGAGGTCTTGGTGGTTCTGTCCAGCGGCAAGGTGGTACGCTCTGCCGTGGCCGAGGTGCCCGCCAAGGGTCGCGACACCATGGGAGTGGTGTTCGCCCGCATGACGAACGGGGATCGCATCCTCGCCGTCGCCCGCAACAGCGAGCGGGTGGTCGCCGAAGACGACAACGAGGGCGAGGCACCCGAAGCCCCGAGCCCCGAGACCCCCGAAGCCCCGAGCCCCGAGACCCCCGAAGCCTGATCTGAAGAGAGCAACGACACATGAGCACAGTCGCGGACAAGCTGGCGAAGAAGTCCACCCGCAAGACCGCCGGCAAGCAGGTTCGCCTGCGCCTGGTCTACGTGGACTTCTGGTCTGCCGTGAAGCTGTCGTTCCTCGGGGCGGTCGCCCTGGCGATCGTGACCATGGTGTCGTTCTTCTTGATCTTCATGGTGCTGCAGGCGACGAATGTCATCGCGCAGGCGGGTGAGATCCTCACGACACTCACCGACGGCAGCGTCGACCTCGAGAGCCTGCTGGGTCTGCCGCAGGTGATGGCCTTCGGCGCGGTCGTGTCGATCCTGAACCTGATCGTGTTCACGGTGCTGGGCGCCGTGATCGCCGGTATCTACAACCTCGCGGTCAAGGTGACCGGCGGTTTGCTCGTCGGCTTCATGTCGAACTGACGCAGCGGGGTTGAACCCCGCCGCGGGAGTAAACCCGCCGAGCCGGCGACTTCGGGGGTCAGACGACTCCGGTCGTACCCAGCAGGGTACCGATGACCCAGGTGACCAGCAGCGCCAATGCGCCTCCGACCACCAGGCGCACGGTTGCTCGCACCGGTGAGGCGCCACCCACCTTCGCCGAGATCACCCCGGTGAACGCGAGGGCGAGCAGCACCGCGACGAAGGTCACGGGCACGCGCAGTTCGGGTGGCGGAAGCAGGATCGCCAGCAGCGGCAGCAGCGCGCCGATGGTGAACGAGATGGCTGACGAGATCGCCGCGTGCCACGGGTTCACCAGATCATGCTGATCGATACCCAGTTCGATGTCGAGGTGCGCCGCGAGAGCATCGTGCTCGGTGAGCTCGGTGGCCACCTGACGGGCCGTGCTCTCGCTGAGACCGCGCTGGCGGTACAGCTCGGTGAGCTCATCGAGCTCCTGCTCGGGCATGGTGCGCAGCTCTTCGCGCTCCTTGGCGATCAGTGCACGCTCGCTGTCGCGCTGGCTGCTGACCGACACGTACTCGCCGAGGGCCATCGAGATGGCTCCACCGACCAGGCCGGCGATTCCCGCGATCAACAGCGGCGCCGAGTCCGTCGACGCGCCGGCGACACCGACCACGAGGGATGCCACCGAGACGATGCCGTCGTTCGCGCCGAGCACTCCGGCGCGCAACCAGTTCAGTTTCTGACCGAGACCTGCTCCGTGCGGCTCGGCGGGATGCGTAGCGCTCATGCCCCCATGATGGCCGAGTTCGGCCCCGATCACAGCCCGAAGGGTAGGGAAAACCCGAATGGGGCTCTCGGGCTGGCCCCGTGTCGGGAAATGACGAACGACCGTAGCGTTGTTGACATGACCACGAATCCGTCTCCCCCGCCGCCACCGGTGCCGTCGGTTCCCCCGGCACCCGCACCGCCCGTGGCCGATGCCCAGGCCAAGGACGGCAACACGCCACCGTTGCGTCTTCTGCTCACCATCCTTGAGCTGGCCGCTCTCGGTGCCATCGGCACCGGGGTCATCAGTGTGCTGGCGGGCGCTCTCGGCGTCGGTGTCGGGCTGTTGTTCGCCTTCGGTATCGGAGCGATCGTTCTCGTGGGTGTGGTGTACGGCCTGTTCGGCGTCGCCTGGTTCGAAGTGCGTCGCGTGAGCACGCTGTACGACATCGACCTGCCTGATCTGAGATGGCGCGCGTTCGCCAAGCCCGGTTTCAGCGGCTGGCTCGGATCTCTCGCACGGCAGTCGATCAGCGGCCCGATGTGGCGCGCGGTCGCGAACTTCACGCTCGCCTGCATCGCAGGTTCGCTGGTGATCCGCCTGTTCGGGGGCATGATCTGGTCAGCGTTCTTCGCGTTGTCGCCCTTGACCGGACAGGACACCACCCCGGGGCCGTTCGGTGCAGTGATCCACTCCGCATGGGCGCCGTTCGTCGGCATCCTCGGTGTACTCGCGGCGGGCGCCGCGATCGTCGGCCTGGCGTTGCTGCATCGCGTCATCAGCCGTGCTCTGGTGGTTCCCAACCGTGAGGCCGAGCTGACCGCGCAGGTGCGCACGTCCAGCGCGCAGCGCGCGGGCGCGGTGCGCGCCGCCGAAGTGGAACGCACCCGCATCGAACGTGACCTGCATGATGGCGTCCAGCCCCGGCTCGTATCGGTGGGCATGACCCTCGGCCTGGCACAGCAGAAGATCGACAATGATCCCGCCGCGGCCAAGGAGCTGATCGGCGAGGCACACACCTCGACGAAGGCTGCGATTACTGAACTGCGGCAGCTGGCCCGTGGCATCCACACCTCAGTGCTGGACGATCGCGGACTCGACGCGGCGCTGTCGGCGCTGGCGGGGCGCTCACACATCCCCGTGCATCTCGACGTGCGTATCGAGCCGGGTGCGGTGGGCGGATGCCGGGACGCCGAGGCGGCCGTGTACTTCGCGATCGCCGAGTCGTTGACCAACGCCGCCAAGCATTCGCGCGCCAGCGAGTGCCGTGTCGTGGTGCGTAGTCGAGACAACGGTCTGTGGGCCCGTGTCGAGGACAACGGACTGGGTGGTGCCCAGGTGCAGCCCGGTGGTGGCCTCGACGGCATCACCAACCGGGTGCTGGCGGCCGGCGGAACGTTCCGCCTGGAGAGCCCCGCGGGCGGTCCGACGAGCTTGGAGGTGACGGTGCCATGCGCATCCTGATCTGCGAGGACTCCGTGCTGTTGCGTGAGGGGCTGGTACGTCTGCTCGAAGACGCCGGTCACGAGGTGGTCGCGGCCCTGCCCGACACCGACGGACTGATGGATGCCGTTGTCGAGACCGCACCCGATCTGTGCATTCTCGATGTGCGCCTGCCGCCGTCGTTCACCGACGAGGGCATCCGTGCGGCTCTGGCGCTGCGCGCCGGGCATCCGACGCTCCCCTTGCTCGTGCTCTCGCAGTATGTCGAGGAGCGGTACGCGAGCGAGCTGATCGCCGCGCAGGGTGGCGCGCTCGGGTACCTGCTCAAGGATCGTGTCGCCGACGTCGGTGACTTCGTGGGATCGGTGGAGCGGATCGCGGCGGGCGCAACCGAGCTGGATCCCGAGGTGGTCGCGCAGCTGCTGACGCGTCGCAATCGCGACGAGCGGATGCTGCGGCTGACCGAACGGGAGCGCACGGTGCTTGCGCTTATCGCCGAGGGCAAGTCGAACGGCGCGATTGCCGGATTGCTCTTCCTCAGCGAGGCGAGCGTCGAGAAGCACATCACGTCGATCTTCCAGAAGCTCGGGCTCGACCCTGCGGACGGCAACCGTCGGGTGCTGGCGGCGCTCGCGCACATCGACAACACGAACAATGGCAAGGAACAGGGAGGCCAGTGATGGCGAGCAAAGCGGTGACGATCGTGCTGGCCGTGGTCGGTGGAGTGGTGCTGATCAGCGGCGGGACCATGGCTGCGGTCGCAGCAGTGGGTGCCATGGCACCGGTGTCGGAGGTCAGGGACGTCGACATCAGCGGAGTACAGGGACTGGATGCCACGGTCGATGCGGCTGGCCTGACCATTGAGTTCTACGACGGCGACGACGCACGTTTGCGTGCGGATGAGGGATCCACGGATGGGTGGACGCTGCGCACGCGCGGCGAAGAGCTCGTGGTGCGCACCCCACAACCGTCGTGGCTCGGGTGGCTCTCGCCGGACTGGCTGCGCGGAGACTGGTTTGATGGTGGTGACCAGGTGACCCTGCTGTTGCCGGAGACGCTGAAGGGCATCGACGCCGATCTCACACTCAACGCCGGTGCGCTGTTCGCCAATGGGGACTTCGATGAGATCGAGGCGCAGGTCAATGCGGGACGTATGGAACTGCTCGGTTCAGCCGAATCGTTGGACCTCTCGCTGAACGCCGGTGCCGGTAGTGTCGAGCTCGAGGGCGTCGATGAGGCGGGCTTCGACGTGGCTGCAGGGCGGATCGATGCCGAGTTGACCGGAACCGCACCTTCCGAGGTGACGATCGATGTGTCGGCGGGCGATGTGACGCTGACGCTTCCGCGAGGCGACTACGACGTCCGCCAGGACGTGTCGGCGGGAGACCTGAGCAGTGAACTGCGTCAGGACCCGGACAGCACGAACCGGGTGCGGGTCTCGATTTCGGCGGGTTCGGTGAACCTCCACGAGGGGTGATCAGTGACGGGCGCGCCGCGGGTTTCGACTCGCGGCGCGCCCGGGATTCATCCTCTCGGCGTCCGATTGGATTTCTCCCGTGTTCTTCGGGTAAAGTCTTCAAGGTTGACGGGGCTATAGCTCAGGCGGTTAGAGCGCTTCACTGATAATGAAGAGGTCCCAGGTTCAAGTCCTGGTAGCCCCACTCCGTTCGCGGAATCCCCGCGGTGACCGTGCCGCATGGGGCCTTAGCTCAGTTGGTAGAGCGCTGCCTTTGCAAGGCAGATGTCAGGAGTTCGAATCTCCTAGGCTCCACAGTAGAAACCCCCGTGCTTTGCACGGGGGTTTCTTCGTTTACGACGCCCGTCCCACACCCGAGGCGGGTTATAGGCCCCCGAGGCAGACGGTCGAAGAACCCGGCGCCGAGTATCTCGCCGCTAACTGATCGCCTGATATCCACGGGCGTACGGCGCCCGGAATCCCCGCGGAATCAATAGAGTGGAAGTCCTCGCGGATGGAGACGGAAATGACCGAGAAGATCGTCGTCGGAGTCACTGGGGCCTCAGGCAGCCGCCGTGCTGTCGATTGGGCCGCGGCACGTGCAGTGGCACGCAAGCAGCAGCTCGAACTGATCAACGTCGTCGGTGGTGCCGTCGGCATGATCGGTGAAGGAGCCGTGCTGCAGGCCGCCAGAGAGGCCGCGGACGAACTGCTCCGCGAAGAGGCCGAGCGGATCGCATCCGATGGTCTCACCGTCACCACGCGCATCGAGACCGGCGACCCGGTTCACACGCTCATCGACGCGTCCAAGGACGCCGCCCTGCTCGTGATCGGCAGCGACTACCAGGGGCCGGGGCAGGGTCCTGCCCGTGGTTCGCACGGTATCCGCATCGCGGCCGCGTCGTCGAGCCCGGTCGTCGTCGTCCCCGACTTCGACATCACCGGGGAGCGCTCCGGTGTCGTCGTCGCGGTCGACGGCTCCCCCGTCTCGGAATCGGCCATCGCCTTCGCCGCCGCCGAGGCCGACCGACTCGGCGAGCCGCTCACCGCGCTGATCGTATGGACGCCCATCGCGGTACCCCGCAACGCGCTGATGGTGATGCCGCAGGCCTACCGTGAGGGCATGGAGCAGAGCGCCCGTGAGGCGCTGTCGCTCTCGTTGGCCGGCCTGCGTTCGCAGTACCCGGGTCTCGAGATCGAAGAGGCCGTCGCTGAGGGCTTCCCGTCGGTGATCATCAACGAGCTCGCCGAGAGCGCGCACCTCACGGTCGTCGGCAGCCGCGGTCACGGTGCCGTGCGTCGCTTCCTGCTGGGCTCGATCAGCCACGAGGTGCTGCAGCGACTCGCGACGGTGACCGCCGTCGTGCGCTGATCGCTGATCGACAGGTGATCGATCCGCGCACTACTGTGAACAGATGGATCTGCGGGTAGCGGCGTACGGCGTCGTCACGGACGATGCCGGTCGCGTCCTGTTGGCGCGGTGGGTCGAGGGCCGTCGCGTCGCATGGACGATGCCCGGCGGAGGCCTCGAGGCGGGCGAGGATCCCGAACTCGCCGTGCGCCGGGAACTGCGCGAAGAGACCGGTTTCGATATCGAGCCGACCGAACTGCTCGGCATCCACTCCCGGGTGATTCCCGCGTCACGGCGTGTGCGCCGAGACGACATGGACACGCCGCTGCACACCCTGCGCATCGTCTACCGCGCCAGGATCATCGGAGGCACCCTGCGCTTCGAGAAGAACGGCTCGACCGATATGGCGGCCTGGTTCACTCTCGACGAGGTCGCCGAACTGCAGCGCGTCCGGCTCGTCGACACGGCGCTGCGGATGGCGCAGATCCTCTGAAGCGACTCCCGCGCCCGCCGTGCCGCAAGATGGTGGGATGCACTCGTCGTTGCTCGCCGTATCCGCCGTCCGCAACATCCGCCCGTGGGGCGGTGACCGAAGCGACATCCTCATCGAGAACGGCCTGATCACCGCCGTCGTTCCCGCCGAAGACCGCGCGCCCGCGCACGGAGAGATCGACGGCCGGGGCATGCTCGCCCTGCCCGGGCTCGTGAACGCGCACGCCCACGTCGACAAGTCGTGGTGGGGTCGCCCGTGGCAGTCCTACGGTGGCGAGCCGGGCACCGACGGACGGATCCGCCATGAGCGCGCCCGCCGCGACGAGTTGGGCATTCCCAGCGTCGAGACCACCGCCCAGGTGCTCGAACAGTTCGCGCGGCACGGCACCACCGCCATGCGCACGCACGTCGACGTCGACACGGGCATCGGGCTGCGCGGCATCGACGCCGTGCGCGAGGCCGTAGCGGCGTACCAGGGGGCGTTGGCGTGCGAGATCGTCGCGTTTCCGCAGGACGGAGTGCTGCGCAGGCCGGGAGTGCTCGAGCTGCTCGCCGACGCCGCGCGCGCCGGCGTGGAGCACATCGGTGGTCTTGATCCGGCGGGCATCGACCGTGACCCGGTGGGGCAGATCGATGCGATCTTCGCGCTGGCGGATGAGCACGGGTGTGGCCTGGACATCCACCTGCACGACGGTGGGTCGCTCGGGGCGTTCCAGTTCGACCTGATTCTGGATCGGACGCAGCGCCTCGGTCTGCAGGGCAGGGTCAATATCGCGCACGGCTTCGCCATCGTCGAGGTGGATGCTGTCCGCCGCCGCGATCTGCTGCACACGATGGCCGAACTCGACGTGACGATGACGACCGTCGCACCGGTGCGGATGCCGCAGCTGAGCGTGCACGAGTTCGATGACGCCGGCGTGCGCTACGGACTCGGTACCGACGGCATCCGCGATCTGTGGAGTCCCTACGGAACGGGGGACGTGATGGGCATTGCGTGGCAGCACGCGCGCGGCGGAGGAATCGTGCGTGACGAGGACCTGCGGCGCGTGGTCGAACTGGCGACGTCGGCCGCCGCTCCGTTCGCGGGCGTGGAGCGCGCTGATCTCACGCCGGGATCGCGCGCGGATGTGGTTCTGGTCGACGCCGAGAACCCGATGGATGCCCTGGTGCGCGTCGTTCCGCGCGAGATCGTCATCGGCGCCGGGCGTGTACTGCACGGTTGACGACCGAGATCACTCCGGGACGGAGATGTCGGCGATCGTCGCGTCGTAGGCGCGCACGAGGGCATCCGCGTCGACGAACAGGCTGAAGCCGTGACTTCCGGCGCCCATCGCGACCCGGCGGCCGAGCACCGTCTCGTCGACGTACACGGGCCAGTCGACCGTGCTGCCGATCGGGACGATCGTGCCGCGTTCATAGCCGGTCGCGGCCAGTGCGAGGTCGGGTTCCGGCAACCGAAGCCGGTTGACGCCGACGACGGCGCGCAGCTTCGGCCACGAGATCGACCTGCCGCCGGGCACCAACGCGAACAAGTACGTGTCGTCCGACTTCTTGACCACCAGGGTCTTCACGATGTCGGACGGCGTGAGTCCGAGCAGGTCAGCGGCCTCGTGCAGACTGCGCGCGTCAGGCCGCTCGCGGATCTCGATCTCGAGACCGCGAGCGGTCGCAGCGTCGCGCACCCTGCGGTGCGGATCGGATGTCACACGTTGGGCGGCGACAGCGGGTCGTCAGCGACCCACAGCTCATCATCGGCACGCAGCGCCTGCCATGCGGCGACGACAACGCCCACGGCGGCAGCGGCACCGAGCACGATGGCGATGACCGAACCGAGGCCCAGACCCTTCTTCTCGGGCACGGCCACGGGGACGGGCCGACCGGTCAGCACGTGCCGCTTCTGATTCGCGACATCCCATGCCGAAAGGGCGGTGCCGACGACGCCGCCGACGATCGGGACGACCCGCTCATCGACGACCTTCTTGCCGCGGTTCACCGTCGGAGCGACGTGGCGCTCGTAGGAGTCATGCATCGCGGGCACGACCTGCTCACGGTTGAAGTTGCCGAGCTGGCGTCCGGCCTCGCGTGCGATGTCTGCGGCATCGGCCACGAGAACCTGCTGCGATTCCCAGAGTCGGCCGGCGTTCTTCTGAAGCTGGCGCAGTTCTTTCTTGCGCTTACGGCTGAGGTTCACGTTGCTCTCCCGTCGGTCGGAGTCCGTTCAGCACTCATCTAACCAGAACAGACTGAACGACAGCACAGTCTTGTGGATGTGCTGTAGGCGTACACGATACGCGGCTTGTTCAAGAGTCGCTCTGAGACAATGGAGCCATGGCTCACGCTTCTCACGTCGCAACCCTGCACACCAACCACGGTGACATCGTCATCAACCTGTTCGGCGACCACGCGCCCAACACGGTCGCGAACTTCGTCGGCCTCGCCGATGGGTCGAAGGACTGGACCGACCCCGCCACGGGCAAGCCCGGTGAAGGTCCCCTGTACAAGGACGTCATCTTCCACCGCATCATCCCGAACTTCATGATTCAGGGCGGTGACCCGCTCGGCCAGGGCATCGGCGGCCCCGGCTACAACTTCAACGACGAGATCCACCCCGAGCTGAACTTCAACGCTCCGTACATCCTCGCCATGGCCAACGCCGGCCTGCGTCGCAACGCGATCACCGGTCAGGCCGAGGGCACCAACGGCTCGCAGTTCTTCATCACCACCGACCCGACGCCGTGGCTGATGGGCAAGCACACCATCTTCGGCGAGGTCGCCGATGACGCCTCGAAGGCCGTCGTCGACGCGATCTCGGCCGTTCCCACCGGTGCCGGCGACCGCCCGGTCGAGCCGGTCGTGCTGCAGTCGATCGACATCGTCGCGGCCTGACGAGAGCACGAGCCGATCCGGATGACCTCGCCAGACCTCACGCAGAACCGCGAGAATTTCTGCTACCGGCATCCGGATCGGCAGAGCTTCGTGCTCTGTCAGCGATGCATGCGCACGATCTGCCCCGAGTGCCAGACCCAGGCACCGGTCGGTGTGATCTGTCCGGAATGCATGAAGGCCGAGCGCAAGGCGCGCACGCCCGCCCAGCGCCGGGCGCAGCGCCGCTGGGGCGGATCGATCGCCGCTGACGGGCGTCCACTCGTCACCTACGCGATCATCGCCGTCACCGCGGCGGTCAGCCTGCTGCAGATGGTTCCGGTCATCGGCGGCTACATCCAACGCGCGCTCATCTTCGCCCCGGCCTTTCTCTACCCCGACCTGTCGGGTGCCCCGTTCGAGCCGTGGCGCATGCTCACCGCGATGCTGCTGCACGGCGGCTTCATCCACCTCGGTCTGAACATGCTCGCGCTGTGGATGCTGGGCCGGTCGCTCGAACCGATGCTGGGGCGCTGGCGCTTTCTGAGCCTGTACCTCATCAGCGGGTTCGGTGGCTCTGTCGCCGTCGCATGCCTGGCGCCCAACACGCTGACCGTCGGTGCATCGGGTGGCGTCTTCGGTCTGATGGCCGCGCTGCTGATCATCGGTCGCCACATCGGTGCCAACGTCACGGGCATCCTCGTCGTGCTCGGCATCAACTTCGCGTTCGGACTGTTCGTCGGCGGCATCTCGTGGCAGGCACACCTGGGTGGTGCCCTCGTCGGTGCCGCCGTGGCCTACATCTTCACGCGCACGCGGCAGCGGCAGCAGCGCACCGCACAGATCTGGCTGCTGGTGGCGCTGGTCGTCGTGCTGATCGGGATCACCGCGTTCGTGCCGCCGGCGTTGATCGCCGCGGGCGTCTTCCGCTGAGTCCTGCGCGGCATCCGCAGGTTTTACACGGAGTTATCCACAGGACTCTCCACAGATGGGGAGAATTACACCGGTGTTATTCACAGTTCTCCCCCGTTGTTAACAACTTTCTGGGGATAGCACGAGGCCCCCTCACGTTCGTGAGGGGGCCTCGTGTCAAGAAGCGGATGCTGGTCAGCGCCAGCGTGTGGTCATCAGGAAGCCGATCAGCGCGATACCCAGGCCGATGCCGAGGTTCCAGGCGTCGAGGCCGGGGATCGGAAAGCGCGAACCTGAGATGTAGTACACCAGGATCCAGATGAGCCCGAGCAGCATGAAGCCGACCATGACGGGCTTGAACCAGACAGCGTTGGGGGCCTCATCGGTGCCCTCGGGGCGGTCGACGGGCTCTTCGGGTACGCGGGATCGTGCCATGCGAGTCAGTCTAGCCCGGGTGAATAGACTTTCCCTATGCACGAACACGGCTCCTCGCGCCGATCGAGCCGCGCAGCGCGCCGATCGCGCCCGAGGGCGACCTTCACGAGCGTCCTCGGCGAGCTGCTGCTGACGGCCGGCACGCTCGTGCTGCTGTTCGTCGCCTGGCAGATGTGGATCGGCGACATCATCATCGGCGCCGAGAACAACGCCAAGGGCGCCGAGCTGTCGCAGGAATGGGCGGCCGTTCCGGCCCCCGAGCCGCCGCCCGCCATCGAGCAGGACGGCGAGCTTGTCTACGAGCCGCCCGTGCTGCCCCACCCGGACGACGCCGAGATCTTCGCGAACATGCTCATCCCCCGGTTCGGCGACGATTACAACGTGCACATCGCCGGCGGCACCAGCCGCGCCCGCACCCTCGACACGATCGGCATCGGGCTCTACGAGCAGTCGAAGATGCCCGGTGAGGTGGGCAACTTCTCACTGGCCGGTCATCGCACCACGTGGGGCATGCCGTTCAACAAGGTCGACAAGCTCAAGCTGGACGACGCGATCGTGGTCGAGACGCCCGAGGGCTGGTTCACGTACCGTTTCCGCACTCTCCAGTACGTCACGCCCACCCAGGTGGATGTGCTGCTGGACGTGCCCCAGATGCCCGAGCTCGACACCGACGAGCGCTACATCACCCTCACCGCGTGCTCACCGCTGTACTCGCTCGCCGAGCGCATCGTCGCCTACGGCGTGTTCGAGTCGTTCCAGCCGAGGGCCGAGGGCCCGCCGGCATCACTGGCATCGGTCGAGGCGGCGACGCCGTCGGCCGGAGCCGCACCGTCCGAAGGAGTCCGCTGATGTACGCCGCCCTGTGGCGCCTGCTGCCCGGCCCGTGGTGGGTGCGGCTGCTGATCGTACTGATCGTGCTCGCCGCCGTGCTGTACGCCCTGTTCTTCCACGTCTTCCCGTGGGTGAGCCCGTACATCCTGCCCGAAGAGGTCGACCTGGCATGAGCGTGCGCGTGCTGGTCGTCGACAACCACGACAGCTTCGTGCACACCCTCATCGGATACCTGCGCGAACTCGGCGCGGACGTCACGATGGTCGAGGCCGATGCGTCCGACGCCGACTGGCCGGCGCTGCTCGGTGCACACGATGCGGTGATGATCTCACCCGGGCCCGGCACACCCGCCGACGCCGGTGCATCCGTCGCCGTCGTAAGGCTGGCGGCAGACCGGCGGATGCCCCTGCTCGGCGTCTGCCTCGGACACCAGGCGATCGGCGAGGCATTCGGCGCAACCGTGGCACGCGCCCCCGAACTGATGCACGGGATGGTGTCGCACGTCACTCACGACGGTTCGGCGCTGTTCACGGGCATCCGATCGCCCTTCGACGCCGGGCGCTACCACTCGCTCGCTCTCGCGGATCTGCCGGCGACGCTGGGCGTCACCGCGCGCGCCGAGCACGGCACCGTGATGGCCGTCGCTCACGAGGAGCTACCGATCGTCGGCGTGCAGTTCCACCCCGAGAGCGTGCTTACCGAAAGCGGGCATCGGATGCTGCAGAACTGGCTGTCAGGGGTCGCCGCGTCGACTCACTCGCCGGCGACGCAGTGACGCAGCTCGACGGTCGAGTTGATCGGCACCTCGCCCGGGGCCTCTGACATCGAGACCACCACGCCCGGGACCTGACCGTCCGAGCACGTGCCCAACTCGACGGGCGCAGCCGTCAGGCCGAGCTTCTCGAGCTGGCGGGTGGCGGCATCCAGTGACCAGCCGGTCATGTCTTCGATGGTGACCCGGCCATTGGCGACCACGAGATCGACGACGGTGTCAGGAGCCACCTCTGCTTCGGGCTCGACGCTCGCGCTCAGCACGATTCCTGCCCCGGTGTCGGGGTCGTTCTGCTGTCGTACCGTGCCCAGGGTGAGGCCGGCATCGGTGAGCGCCTTGGTCGCGGCGTCTTGCGTGAGTCCCTCGATGCTCGGCATCGTCACGGTGTCGGCGCCGGTGGAGACGTAGACGATCACCGTGGTGCCTTCGTCGACCTTCTCGCCGCCGGCGGGCTGCGTGCGGATCACGTTGCCCTCGTCGACGTCGGTGCTCGCCTCATCACGCAGGTCGGCGACCAGACCCTCGTCCGTGAGCGCCTCTTCAGCCTCGCTCGAGGTCAGGTTCGCCACGCTCGGCACGGTCACCGTGGTGGTCGGCACCTCCTTCGGAGCACTCGCCAGGCTGATCACCCAGAACAGCACCGAGATCAGCAGTACGGCCAGCAGAGCGACGCCGGCCCAGATCCACGCGACCGGCGGGCCGGACTGCGTGCGGGTCATGGTGGCATCGGTGCTCAGCTGACGCAGCGACCGCGCGGTCTCCTGGGCCTGGCGCGGGCTGGGGCCGTACAGCTCGCTGGTCAGCGCCCCGATGTCCTTCTTGGTGGGTGCGTAGCCGGCGGCGACCTCCTTCAGCGCGGCCCGGAACGAGCCCGCGTCGGGAAAGCGCTGGTACGGGTCCTTCGCCAGGGCGCGCAGCACGATGGCATCCAATACCCGGGGCAACGCCTCGTTCAGCTCGCTCGGTGGCTCGGGCGTCTCGCTGACGTGCTGGTAGGCGACCGCCACCGGCGAGTCGCCGCGGAACGGCTGGCGCCCGGTGAGCAGCTCGTAGAGCACCACGCCGGCGGAGTACAGGTCGGTGCGCGCATCGACCGACTCGCCCTTGGCCTGCTCGGGCGAGAAGTACGCTGCCGTGCCGATGATCTGCGTGGTCTCGGCGACCGTCGACGACGAGTCCGACACGGCACGCGCGATGCCGAAGTCCATCACCTTCACGGCACCGGTGGTCGTCACCATCACGTTGCCCGGCTTGATGTCGCGGTGCACGACGCCGGCGCGGTGCGAGTAGTCGAGAGCCTCGAGGATGCCGTCGGTGTACCGGATGGCGTCGGCGACGGGCACCGGTCCGTCAGCGATCAGATCCTTCAGCAACGTGCCGTGCACGAGCTCCATGACGATGTACGGCTCTGCCTGGGCGCCCGGGTCACCGGCGTCGTACACGCGCACGATAGACGGATGCGACATGCGCGACGCCGCCTGCGCTTCAAGACGGAACCGTGTGCGGAACGCGGCGTCACGAGCGAGATCGGGGTCGAGGATCTTGATCGCGACATCGCGCCCGAGGGTCAGGTCGTAGCCACGATGAACCTTCGCCATGCCGCCCTGGCCGATGACCTCGTCCACTCGGTAGCGGCCCGCGATGATGCGCGGCTCTGTCGACACAGATGACCCTCTCTCGGTGCTGTCTGATTCGCTAACAGGCTACCCGCCGACGGGCGGAACCACGTCGCCGGAGCCCTGTTCGTTTCCGCCGCCGTTGCCGCCGTCCGGCGTCGCCTGAACGATCAGCACCTCCATCTGGGGTGAACGGGGCGAGGGGCGCTCGTCTCCGCAGTACGCAACATATGATGCGGTGACCTGCTGCCCGGCGGTGCCGTCGTTGATCGTGATCTCCGCGGTGCGCTGGTTGGGGCCGAAACTCTGCTCGGCGTTGTTCGTGTCGCTGAAGACCGCGTTAGTCAGCTTGACCGAGTACGCCGAGAGCGCGGGCACGCCAGAAGGGCATTCGAAGTTGGTCCAGTTGAGCGTCACGGGTTCCCCCTCGACGGCGTCGCCGCTGAGGGTCGGTGCCGAGCCTGGTGCTGGAATCTCGACGGGGGCCGCGTACGTGGTGAGCGTGATCGTCGTGCCCTCGGGAACATTGCCCGTGTTGCTGACGCTCTGCACCCGGTTCTGCTGATCCGCAGAGGGGGCCGGGGTGTTCCCGGCCACGCACTCGCCGACAAGGCCGTTCTGCTCGAGGATCGCCACCGCATCCGGGCAGGCCATGCCGACCAGGTTCAGATCGCCCACATTGACTGTCGCCGCCGTGGGAGTGTCGGACGGCGTGGGCTCGTCAGAGGGCGTCTCCGACTGCGAGGTCGGCGGCGTGCTCGGGGTCTCGTCGCGGTCCTGCGGGTTGCCGAACAGTGCCCACAGCGTGCCGACCAGCACGAGCACCAGCAGCACGATCAGCGCGACCAGCGGCCAGGTCCAGGGGCTGCGCTTCTTCTTCTCGGTCTCTTCGCCTTCCGCGGCTCCCTCAGTGGGAAGCTGCGCCGTCGTCGGCATGATGCGCGTGGCATCGTCTGCACCCGTGAGCACCCGCGTGGCGTCGTCGAGCATGGCCGCACCGGCGGCCGCCGCGATGGCGGGAACGGCGATCGCGGCCGAGTTCAGATCGCCGCGGCGCAGCGCCTGCGCGGCCCTGGCGACGGTCGCGGCCGAAGACGGCCGGTCGGCGGGCTTCTTGGCGATCATCGCCATCACGAGGTTCTGCACCGGCTGCGGCACGGTCGCCGGCAGCGGAGGCGCCTGCTCGTTGATCTGCGCCATCGCGATCGCGACCTGCGACTCACCCGTGAACGGGCGCTTGCCGGCAAGGCTCTCGTACGCGACGATACCGAGCGAGTAGATGTCGGTCGCGGGCGACGCCGGGTGCCCCGACGCCTGCTCGGGCGACAGGTACTGCACTGTGCCCATGACCTGACCGGTGGCCGTCAGCGGCACCTGGTCGGCGATGCGTGCGATGCCGAAGTCGGTGATCTTGACGCGGCCGTCGGGGGTGATCAGCAGGTTTCCCGGCTTGATGTCGCGGTGCACCAGCCCGGCCGCGTGCGCGGCCTGCAACGCGGCTGCGGTCTGCGCGACGATGTCGAGCGTCTTGTCGGCGCTCAGCGCACCGTCACGCTCGAGGATCGTCGACAGCGCCTCACCGGGCACGAGCTCCATGACGAGGTAGGCCGAGCCGTTCTCCTCGCCGTAATCGAAGACGCTGGCGATGCCTTCGTGGTTGACCAGTGCGGCGTGACGGGCCTCGGCGCGGAAGCGCTCGAGGAACCCGGGGTCGCCCATGTACTCGTCTTTGAGGATCTTGATGGCGACGGTGCGGCCGATGACGTGATCCGTCGCCTCCCACACCTCGCCCATGCCGCCGATCGCGATACGCGACAGCAGCTCGTAGCGTCCTCCGAACGACACACCCTGCGTCGGCCTCATCTGCCCAGCACCGCCTCTATGACCTTCTTCGCAATCGGGGCGGCGAGCTCATTGCCCGTTCCCGACTGACCCTTTCCACCGCCGTCTTCGACGAGGACCGCCACTGCGACCTGCGGATCATCCGCGGGCGCAAAACCTGTGAACCACAGCGTGTACGGTGCGTCTTCACCGTTCTGCGCTGTGCCTGTTTTTCCGGCGACATCGACGCCATCTATTCTTGCACCCGTCGCGGCTCCCGACTCGACGCCCGCGACCATCACGGCAGTCAGCGCGGCGGCATCCTCGGCGTCGAGCACCTGATCGAACGCCTCGTCGGTGAACTGCTGGTGCACAGCGAAGTCGTCACCGATGACGGCATCCGCCATGCGCGGCTTCATGACCGTTCCCGCATTGCCGACCCCGGCCGAGACCATCGCCATCTGCAGCGGCGTCGCCGTGACCTGCCCCTGTCCGAATCCGGTGAGCGCCGTCTCGGGGTCGTTCAGTCCGCGCGGGTAGCTCGATTCGGTGACTTGCAGCGGGATCTCGAACTCGGTGTTGAACCCGAACCTCTCGGCGGTCTCGCGGATGGCCTCGTCGCCGAGCGCGACCGCCAACTGTGCCATGGGGATGTTGCAGCTCAGCTTGAGTGCCTCGGCGATGGTTGCGGTCTCCCCCGGGCCGCAGGTGCCACCCCACGCGTTCGAGATCTGCGTCGAGGTACCCGGCAGGGTGTAGCGCGCGGGGTTCGGGAGCGTCGACTCCATGGTCCAGTCACCGGATGCCAGTGCAGCGGCGACCACGACGACCTTGAACGTCGAGCCCGGCGGGTTGAGCTTGCCGGCGATTCCCCGGTTGTAGAGCGGCTTGGTCGGATCGGCGGCGAGTTCGTCGTGCGCGGCGTTCACCGCCGCGGGGTCGTGCGCTGCGAGCGTGTTCGTGTCGTACCCGGGGGTGGATGCCATCGCGAGCACGCGACCGGTGGCGGGCTCAATAGCGACGACGGCTCCCTGCAGCCCGTCCAGGGCCTCGTAGGCCGCGCGCTGCGCGCGGGCATCCAAGGTCAGCTCGACGCTGAGACCCTGTTGGGGCTGCCCTGACAGGATCCGCTCGATCTCGCTGAAGAACCGGTTCGACCCGGTGCCTGAGAGATCGGCGTTGAAGGCGCTCTCGATGCCGGTTGCCGAGTTCAGTGCGGGGTTGACGTATCCGGTGACCGGCGCCCACATCATCGGGTCGGTGTAGACCCGCTGGTACTGGTAGCGGTCATCCGACGGCACCGATGACGCGATCGCCGCCCCGTCGACGATGATCGATCCGCGCTGGATCTCGAAACTGTCCAGACGCGTGCGGGTGTTCGCCGGGTTCTGGGCGAGGTTGTCGGCGTCGACGACCTGGATCCAGCTCGTGGCCAGGAACAGCGACAGGAACATCGCCAGCACGACGAAGCTCAGGCGGCGCAGCTCTTTCGTCATCCGTTCACCACCTCTCTCATCCGATCACGACCCTGGGCTGACGACGCACGGCATCGCTGATGCGCAGCAGCAGCGCCACGATCAACCAGTTCGCCACGAGCGACGAGCCACCGGCAGCGAGGAACGGCGTCGTCAGACCCGTCAGCGGGATCACCCGGGTGACACCGCCGACCATGATGAACACCTGCAGCGCGATCGTGAATGACAGGCCGGTAGCGAGCAGTTTTCCGAAGTCGTCCTGGCCGGCCAGCCCGATGCGCAGGCCGCGGCTGACGAAGACCATGTAGAGGCACAGGATGGCGAACAGCCCGACGATGCCAAGCTCTTCGCCGAGACTCGGGATGATGTAGTCGCTGTGCGACAGGGGCGTGATGTGCGGCCGGCCCTGTCCCCAACCCGTGCCGATGAGCCCGCCGTGCGCGAGGCCGAAGATGCCCTCGACGAGCTGGTAGCTGCCGCCGTCGGCGGCGATCACGTCGGGGTTGAACGCGTCGAGCCAGTTCGTGAAGCGACCCTGCACGTAGGCAAGCACCCGGGTCGCGAAGAACACGCCGACGGCGACACCCGCAAGGCCGATCAGCACCCAGCTGGTCTTGCCGGTCGCAACGTACAGCATCGCGATGAACATGCCGAAGATCAGCATTCCGGTGCCGAGGTCGCGCTGGGTGACGATGATCAGCAGCGAGATCAGCCAGACCACCAGCACCGGCCCGAGCTCGCGCATGCGCGGCCAGGTGATGCCGAGGAACTTCTTGCCCACCGAGCTGAGGCTCTCGCGGGTGCGCACGAGGTAGCCGGCGAAGAAGATCGCCAGACAGATCTTTGCGAGCTCACCCGGCTGGAACGAGAACAGGCCACCGATCGATACCCACACATCGGCGTTCGCGCCCGTCGCGCCGAGCCCGGGGATGAACGGCAGGATCAGCAGCACGATGCCGGCCAGGCCCGAGATGTACGTGTACCGGTACAGCACCCGGTAATTGCGCAGCAGTACGACCAGGGCGATCGCCCCGGCGATCGAGATCGCGGTCCAGGCCAGCTGTTTGGTCGAGAACGCTTCCCAGCCGGTGTTGTTCTGGGCGATGTCGATGCGGTAGATCATCGCGATGCCCAGGCCGGTGAGCACCGTCGCGATCGGCAGCACGAACGGATCGGCATCGGATGCCACGAAGCGCAGCACGATGTGCAGCGCGAAGACCAGTACGGCCAGTCCGCCGCCGATCGCCAGGATCATCGGATCGACGACGCCTAGGGCGCCCAGCTGCACCAGGGTCAGGGCCGAGCCGGCGATCGCGATCGCGAACAGCAGCAGCCAGAACTCACGGTTGCGCTGCTTCTGCGGCATCCGAAGCTTCTTCAGCGCCTTCACGACGCTGGTGTCGGCACTCACGGCGGTCATGGTGTCGGCACCTCCGTGGGCAGGGGCGTCGCCGTCGGCGAGATCTCAGGAACCGGGGTCGCCTCGGGAACCGGGGCCAGCTCGCTGGCCCGCAGTCGCTCGGTGATCGCCAGCGCGTCGGTGTACGAACGGGCGTTGATCGTGCGCTCGACCGAGGCGCGCTGGTACGAGGGAAGATCGGCGAGCAGGATGCCGGTGTCGTGCACCTCGGTCGACAGCGAGATCGGGCCGAGGTTCTGCTGCACACCGCGGAAGATCACGACGCTGTCGTCATCGGCGCCGACGAAGTAGCGCGTCTGCGTCCAGTTGTACGCCAGCATCCCAGCGCCGACGAGCGCGGCGATCGCGAGGAACAGCGCCACCAGCCATGCCGCGCGTCGACGACGCGCGCGGCGGCGATCCTCTTCGATGATCTCCTCGAAGTAGTCGGAGTCGGGCTCGAAGTGGCTGGGCTCGTTGGCGGCCTGCCGCACCGGGTGCAGCCAGCTGCTGAGCGAGGGGCGCACGGTCGGCATCGGCAGATCCGACGGGGTGGACGCCGCTCCGACGATGGTGGGCGTGCCGGAAGAGAGCGGATGCGCGCCACCGACGTCGACGAGCACGACCGTGACGTTGTCGGGGGCGCCGCCGTCGAGCGCCTGCTTGAGCAGGTTGTCGGCCGTGCGGCCCGGGGCGAGGCCGAGCCCCATCGCCTTGGCGATGTGCTCGTCGTCGACGACACCGGACAGGCCGTCCGAGCACAGCAACCAGCGATCGCCCGGCCGAGTCGGCATGACGAACATGTCGAGGTCGGGCGCGATGTCCATGTCGCTGAGTACGCGCATCAGCACCGAACGGCGCGGGTGGTAGCGCGCTTCTTCGACGGTGATGCGCCCCGAGTCGACCAGGCGCTGGACGAACGTGTGGTCGGTGGTGATCTGGGTGAGCGCGTCGTCGCGATACAGGTAGATGCGCGAGTCGCCGATATGCCCGATCACGGCGTAGTCGTCGACCATCACGATGGCGCTGAGTGTGGTGCCGAGGCCGGCGAGCTCAGGGCGCTCCTTCGACGCGCGCACGAGGTCGGATGCCGCGCTGGTGGCCGCGGCCTGCAACGAAGCCTGGGCGTCGTCGGTGCTCGCGTAGGCCTGGTCGAGGCCCTCCATGCGGGCGATGGCCATGCTCGAGGCGACGTCGCCTCCGGCGTGCCCGCCCATGCCGTCGGCGACGACGAACAGGTTGGCGCCGGAGTAGCCGGAGTCCTGGTTGTTGGAGCGGACCTTCCCGGTGTGGGAGATCGCGGCGCTCGAGCCCTCGAAGACCATCGTGGTGCGCGCCCTTACGCTCGCAGCTCGAACGTTGTGGCGCCCACCTTGATGGGGGTGCCGAGGGCGACCTGCGTGGGGGTATCGCCGAGACGCTGGCCGGCGAGGAAGGTGCCGTTGGTCGAGCCGAGGTCCTGCAGGGTCCAGATGTCGCCCCGCTTCGAGAGGCGAGCGTGGTGGCTGGAGGTGTAGTCGTCTCGGATGACCAGGCCTGATTCGCTGGACCGGCCGATGGTCATCGAGTCAGCGGCGCCGAGGGGGACTTCGAGCCCCACCTTCGGTCCCGAGGTGATCACCAGCCGCGTCGCGACCTGCGCCGATGATGCGGTCGGGCGCGGTGCGGCGGCGCGCGCGGATGCCACGGGCGCCGCACCCGCTTCACCGGCCGGCATCTTGCGCACGCGCACGCCGAACAGGTCGGAACGCAGCGAGTACACGACGCCGAAGACGAAGAACCACAGCATCACCAGGAAGCCGATGCGCAGCACTAGCAGCATCAGTTCACTCATCGGGTGCCCTCCTTGCTCGTGAGCGGGACGACACGGAAGGTCAGCTCGGTGCGACCGATGGTGAAGGTCGCATCGGGCGTCAGGGCGGCTTCGCGCACCTTCTGCCCCTCGAGCTTGGTGCCGTTGGTGGAGCCCAGATCGCGCAGCAGGGCGCGTTCGCCGTCCCAGAGGATCTCTGCGTGGCGCCGGCTGGAGCCCGCGTCGGCGATGGTCAGGTCGGCGTCGCTGCCGCGCCCGATCACGGTGCGCGCGCCGGCGAGAGGATGCTGTCGCCCGTCGATCTCGACGACACCCTGCCAGCTGACGCGGCTCTCGACGGAGCTGGAGTTCACGCGGACGGTGCCGGTGGCGATGCGATCATCGGCTTCGATGGCGATCGAGAGCGGGCCGGCGAAACTGTATCCCTGCGTGCGGGCGTGCTTGGTCAGCAGAGCGTAGAGCTCGTCATGCAGTGCGCGGCCGAGGGATCGCATCCGCTCATCGTCTTCGGGGCTCAGGCGCACCAGGTAGTCGCTGGGGGTGATGATCCGATCGCGGCTGACGACCGCGGCCTTCGTGTCGGCCTCGCGACGCAGGGCGGAGGCGATCTCGACCGGCTGGATGCCGCTGCGGAAGGTCTTGGCGAAGGCGCCGTTGACGGCGCGTTCCAGACCCTTCTCAAAGCTGTCGAGTAGTCCCACGGGGTTCCTTTGGCATGCTGATCGGTCACGTCATCGTATCGGTGCGGCCTGAAAACGCGCCCCCGACGTTGCGCAGTAGTGAATCTCACCCGCCCGCGTCACGCCCTCCTCCCCGTGAGAAACCACTTCTCGTACGAGAAACCACCCCGCACGTGGTGTTTCAGACGGGAAGTGGTTTCTCACGGGGGTGACGGGGCGACGGGGTGACGGGGGGTGTTACGGGGGGTGTGCAAGAGCAGGGGGAGAACCGTGATATCTTTGGGAGGTTGGCTTCTACGGAAGACAACATGCGCGAGTGGCGGAATAGGTAGACGCGCTGGCTTCAGGTGCCAGTGCCTGCAAGGGCGTGGGGGTTCAAGTCCCCCCTCGCGCACCACGGGAAAGAGGCCCGGATCTCAGGATCCGGGCCTCTCGTGTTTCCGCGCACCAGTCGGCCCCGTAACCGCGCAGGCACTCTTACCCGGGCCTCCTAGGCTCGAAGCATGGAGTCTGTTGAGCAGTCCTCGCGGACGGGTACGTCCCGCGGCATCGTCGTTCTCGTCGCCGGCACGGCGCTCGCCCTGTGGATCGTGCTCGGCCGCTTCCTGTTCGGCGCCGGGGGTGAGCTCGTCACCGCGTACCTGATGATCGGCGTCGTGGTCATCGTGCTGCACATCTTCATCGCCCGGGCCATCGCACGTACGGCCGACCGCGGGTTCACACTGCGACCCTCGACGCGCGGCACTCTCATCGGCGCCTGGGCATGCGGCATCCTTCTCGGTCTCACGATCCCCGACATCACACCCGACGGACTGCAGACCATCATCAGCGGCACCCGCCAACCCGCCCTCGACGTCGCCGTCGGCGTCGCCAACCCGGCGGGGATCATCATGATCGCCCTCACCATCACCGCTCTTGTTCTCGCGAGTCAGGACGCCAACGGGCCGCGCCCCACCGAAGACGAGTACTGACCCCGAAAGTTCCGTCGCACGTCGGTGCTTGACGACCGCGCTGACGACCTACTATGACGGTATGTCCCGCACAGAGGGTCGAGCCGCCGGCTTCGGCGATGCGGACAGCGGAGTGCCCGGCGATCCGGGCAAACGTGCAGCCCGCCCGCTGCACGTGCGGCGCGGGCGGATCGTCGATTACGTCTACTTCGTGGTCGCCACTCTCGCCGCGGTCTGGCTGGCCTGGTTGCTCGCCCGCGAGAGCCTCAGCTGGGGCTGGTGGCTGTTCCTCTTCTTCGTGCTCTTCTGGGCGCTGCTCGCCTACCTGCTGCTGCCGAGGCTGCACAGCATCCTCACCCGCATCTACGTGCCCGGGTACTTCATCGGGCGGGCGCGGACGAGCGACGGACTGCTCGGCGACCCCATCAACCTCGCGATCCGTGGCAGCCAGGCGCAGCTTGAGTCAGCGATGGCGGATGCCGGATGGACGCGCGCCGACCCGGTCACCGCGCGCACCAGCATGCGTATCGTCACGTCGACGCTGACGAGACGCAGCTACGACGAGGCGCCGGTCAGCCCGCTGCTGCTGTTCGGGCGGGTACAGGACCTCGCTTACCAGCAGGAGGTCGAGGGAAACCCGGCCAAGCGTCACCACGTGCGCTTCTGGCGCTGCCCGGAAGGGTGGCGGCTGCCGGGCGGAGGCGAGGCCGATTGGCTGGGCGCGGGTACCTTCGACCGCGCCGTGGGCTTCTCGCTGTTCACGCTGCAGATCACTCACAAGATCGACCGCGATACCGATGTGGAGCGCGACCACATCGTCTCCACGCTCGCGACGGCGTGCCCCGATGCGCAGGTCGACGTCATCCGCGACTTCTCCACCGGGTACCACTCCCGCAATGGCGGTGGCGACACGATCACGACCGACGGCGATCTGCCCATCGTCGACCTGCGGAACGTGCCGGCGCGCCCGGAGTACGAGGCGGCCGGCGACGTGGTCGAGGAGGCCGCTGATCGACGTCCCGTCGCGATCACCCTCGGCGTGCTGCTGCTCGCGTTGCGGGCTGTCGCCGGGCTGCTGTTCATCGCCTCCATCGTCATCGGCTGGGATGCCTTCGTCGCCTCGCTGGTGGTCGATGTCGACGACGCCGACCTGGACGCTCAGGTCGTCGCGCAGACCGCCGCGATTGTCGTGATCCTGCTGGCCACGATCGGTGTGATCGCGCAGTTCGCACTCATCGGCCTGATCGATCGCGGCAGCAACTGGGCCCGCATCCTGGCGATGACGCTGAGTGTCATCTCGGTCGTCGTCTCGGCCATCGACTACTTCAACGGCGGTCCGCCGGTGAGCCTGCGCGCCAATCTGCTTGGGCTGCCGCTGGACATCCTCGTGCTGCTGGCGCTGTCGTCTGCCAGTGCCAGCGCGTGGACGCGGCGCATCCGCTACCTGCGTCTGCGTCGCGCGCACATGACAAGCCCGAAGGGGCATACCGCGCGCGACGCATAGATGCGCTCCGCTAACGCCGCAGCCCCGCCACCAGCTCGTCGACGATCTCGGTACGCTGCTCGATGCTCATCGGCTTGCCGGGCACACCCGGTCGACGCTGGTCGGGACGCGGTCCGTCGAGCGGTCGGTACTGCACACCGGCGGCGGCGAGTCGGCGCAGGTGCACGTCGAGGCGCTCCGCGAAGTCGTCGAACGATCCAGGCTCTCCCCCGAGCCACAACCGCTCGGCGATCGCCGAGAGCCGGGGGAACATCGCGAAGTCGACCCGGTCGCGGGTGGGCAGATGCTCGGTCCACACGTTGGCCTGGCCGCCAACCGCCCCGTCGGGGATGCGCAGCGTGTAGGCGCGTTCGATCGGGAGCGGTGGACCCACTCTGATCGGCTCATCGACGGTATCGGCCTGCGGGTAGTCGAGGTACGCCTCGAGATCGGGGCATCCGATCACCGGGATGCCACGGCGCAGCGCCTCAGCCATCGCAACCGGCCCGCGCCAGGCGAGCAGCCGCACACCGTCCGGCACATCGCCTTCGAGCACCTCATCCCAGGCGAGGGCGGTGCGTCCGCGCGCGCGCACGTGGGCGACGAACGCGCGCGTGAACCAGGGCTGCACCTCGTGCACGGACGTGAGACCCAGCTGCAGCATCCGCTCTTGGGCAGCCGCGCTGGCGGTCCACTCCTGCGTCGACACCTCGTCGCCGCCGATTCCAACCCACTCACAGTCAAATATGCCGCAGAGGGCATCGATTGCCGCGTAGCCGAAATCGAGCGCCGCCTGGGTGGGTGCGAGCGTGCGGTGGTTGATCCCGAAGCGCTCCCACGCGCTGGTCGCCGGTTCGGAGACGTCGGTATTGCCGAGCTCGGGGTACGCGGCCAGTGCGGCCTGCACGTGCCCGGGCAGCTCGACTTCGGGTACGAGCGTGACGAACCGCTCGGCCGCATAGGCGACCAGCCCACGCAGTTCGTCCGCGGTGTAGAAGCCCTCGTGTCGCCCGGGCTGCACGGTGGCCTGCGGGCCGTGGCCGAGCTGCGTCGCCTCGCGCACCGCACCGATCTCGGTCAATCGGGGGTAGCCGGGCACCTCGAACCGCCACCCCTGATCGTCGGTGAGATGCAGGTGCAGCACGTTCAGGTGGTGCGCGGCGAGCAGGTCGATCAGGCGGCGCACGTCGTCGACCGGACGGAAGTGCCGCGCCACGTCGAGCATCGCCCCGCGCCAACCGAAGGCCGGCGCTCCCGTCCACGTGCCCGCCGGCAGCTCGGAGCCCACGGGGCTCTCGGGCGTGCAGAGCTGGCGCAGGGTGACCGCACCGCGGAAGACCCCCTCGGGTGTCGCCCCGGCGACCTCGACGAGAGTCGGCGCGACGGTGATGCGGAATCCTTCGCGGTCGTCGCTGACGTCGTCGCTGACCCGCAGGGTGATCGACGGCCGCTGTGACGCATCGGAACCTTCGGCGCCGACCTGCAGCCAGTCGCCGAGCTGTCGGGCGATACCCGTCAGTTCGGCGTCCGCGACGATAGGTGTGTCGGCGCGCAGCGTGAACATTCCGCGATCGGAGTAGACCTCGTGCTGCACCGCGGGAACCGTCGCCAGGTAGGGGGGCAACGACGCCGGCAGCATCCGCCCCGGCTGGGAGCCGGTGAGAGCTCCGTCCGCGACGACCGGTACACCGGCGACGAGCACCTCGACGGGCGCAAGGTCGGTGCGCAGCCGCTCGGGTGCGAGCTCGGTGGGATCGAAGAGCACCAGGTCGGCGATGGCCCCGGCACGGATGACACCACGCGGCGCGTCGCCAAGGTCGAGCCCCAGACGCGCGGCCGGCTCTGCGGACACCAGGCGCACGGCATCTTCGAGCGAAAGGCCGCCGCGCGGAACCGCGGCACGCGCGTCGGAACCCTGCGCAGATCCGTGCGCAGATCCGCTCGCGGCGACGTTCATCACGCTGGCGGCATGTACGCCCGACACGGTGGTCACTCCCACCAGCGGTGACCCACCGGCGGCATCCTCAGCAATCAGGCCCGGCGCCAGCACGAGAGCGGTGCCGTCGATCTCGACGGTGCCGGGCGGCACGTCGAACGCATCCGTGGCATCCGTCCGAGAGATGGCGGCCACGCGCGCACCCTCGACCGCGACGTCGGCGACGTAGCGCTCGGCACCCGTGCCGTCGACCACCGAGACGCCGCGGTACACGCGCACGCGCCCCTCACTTGCCAGTCGTTCGCTCAGCAGCATCCCGTCACCTCCCCCATCGGAACATCGGTCGAGATCGGATGCGGGACGACGGAAGGCACGAAGCGCTCCCCCTTCTCGGTGCTGTGCGCCCGCCCGGTGGGCGGAGTTCGCTCCGCCCACCCTAGCGGGAGCCGCGGGGCTCAGTTCTGCTGGTAGGCGATGGCGCGCATCATGCCCGATTCGCCGTGATAGACGTTGTGGCAGTGGGTCATCCATCGCCCCGGGTTGTCGGCATCGAACTCGACGCGCAGCCGCTGCCCGGGCAGCACGATCGAGGTGTCTTTGCGGGGTCCGCCACCGCTGTGCTGGTACGTGTGACCGTGAAGGTGCATCGGATGCCACATCATCGTCGTGTTGACGAACTCGAGGGCGACCCGCTCGCCAGCCGCGACGCCGATCGCATCGCGCATGGGCTGCTCCATGTCCATGCGACGGCCGTTGATCCCCCAGTTGTAGCTCATCATCCCGCCGGTGAGTCGAAGCTCGATCGTACGGTCGACGGCGCGCTCGGCAAGCCGAACGGCTTCAACGGCCCGCAGATCTGCCGCGGTCGCCGGTGGACGGGTGCGCGGCAGGCGGTCTTCGGCGCTCGGCACGGCCCCGGCTCCTGTGCGCAGGACAGCACGCGCCTGCTGTCCTTTGCCGAGCGCCTCGGCGATCACCGCGAACGCGCCGTCGGCGGCTGTGATCACGGCGTCGTAGCGTTCGCCCATGCCGAGCACGACGCTTTCGGCCGTGAACGGCTCGATGGGGAATCCATCGGTGTGGGTGAGGGTGAGCGGATGCCCGACGATGCCGAATCGGAAGGCGGTGTCGCCGCCGGTGTTGATGACGCGCAGGCGGATGCGCTGCCCCGGCGTCGCCGTGAACGTCTCGGGATCCTGGGGACCGCGTCCGTTGATCAGGTAGAGGGGGTAGTAGACGTCTCC
Source organism: Microbacterium esteraromaticum (assembly GCF_017303215.1). Classification (GTDB taxonomy): domain Bacteria; phylum Actinomycetota; class Actinomycetes; order Actinomycetales; family Microbacteriaceae; genus Microbacterium; species Microbacterium esteraromaticum_C. Next base: position 423,105 of record NZ_JAEMWU010000001.1, read on the forward strand.
GGCGTCCCCGCCGAGCAGATCCGATCCGGCGCCCATGAGCATGTGCCCCTGCCGCTGCGGCTCGTCGTCATCGTCGTCTACGCCGCCGTGACCCATCGCGCCGTGATCCATCCCCGCGCCCATACCCTGCGAGAGCTCGGCCAGCACCTCGTCGGGTGTGGACGTAACGCCGTCGAGCCAGTCATCGAGCACGATGATCCACTCGTGGTCGTAGTCACCGGGCTCGGCCGGGTCATCGATGATCAGAGGCGCATACAGGCCCCGATCGAACTGGGTCCCCGAGTGCGGGTGGAACCAGTACGTGCCCGGGTGTGAGAGGGCGAAATCGTAGGTGAACGTGTCGCCTGGGGCGATCGGCTGCTGGGTGAGGTGCGGCACACCGTCCATGTCGTTACGCAGCGCGAGACCGTGCCAGTGCGCGGTCGTCGAATCGGGCAGGTCGTTGGTCAGCGTCACCTGCAGGCGATCGCCGACCGTGGCGCGGATCGGCTCGGTGGCCGAGGCGCCCCGGTAGGCCCAGGTGTCAGCCGTGGTGCCCCCGAGGTCGAGGGTCATCGGGGTCGCGGTGAGTGTGCGGCGCACGACGGTGCCGGTGACGCGCCGCGCGGCCTCGGCTTCGGTCACGGGAGCGCCGGTGGGAGGGATGAACGCGGATGCCGTCGGGCGCGGCGTGCATGCGGCGAGGCCGGCCGTGGCCAGGGTGAGAGCACCCAATGCGAGGAAGTGTCTGCGGTCGAGTGGGGAAGCCATGACAAGGATCTTTCGTGTCGGTGAGAGAGTGACGAGCGCACGGGGCGAGCCCGCGCAGGCTCGACTCACGTGCGACTGATCGAGAGTTCTTGCGGTGACAGTGCGGTGCGGCGGGGCGCGGAATGCGCGACGGCGTCTGCGGTGATGGTGTGCGGTGAGAGTCGCGGCACCGCGGACAGGGGCGGGTCGACCGCGGTCGGCGCGGCGGGACCTGCCGGTGCCGACAGGCACGGCGTGCCCTCATCGCCGTCGTCTGTCGGGCACGGCATCGGCGTGTGCGCCGCGTCTTCGGGCGCGTGCTCGACCGAGGCGGTGCTCGAGATGGAACCGGAGGGGTGCGTCGGTGCGGCGCCCGCCAGTGAGTGCATCGACAACAGCCCCGCGGCTACGAGGAGGGCGAGCACGACTGCCAGGGCACCGCGCGGTGCCCTGATGCGGATTCGGACAGGAGCCCTCACGCCGCAGAGCATACCCCTCGGGGGTATGAATCGGCTCCCAATCGCAGCCCACGCGACATCCCCCAAAAGGTGGAGGCCGGATTCGACCGGTCGCCCGATGATTCCGGCGGCCGATCGGAGTGGAATCGTTGACATGCCGTCCTCTTCGTATCGCCCCCGCTTCTCCGACCGGCTCACGTCGCGTCGCGGCGCTTGGCTCGCGCTCGGTCTTGCCCTGCTCGTGCTGACGCTCCTATTCGGCGCGTTCAGCGGCGCGACAGCGCCGTCCGGCAACGCGCAGGCGCCGCAGGACTCGGAGTCGGCGCATGCCGCCGACCTGATGGCGCAGTTCCCGAACGCGGACCGCCAGTCGGTGCTGGTCGTCGCGTCGCGGGACGACGGTGCAGAGCTGTCGGATGCTGATATCGCCGACCTCGAGGCCGTGCTGCCGGCGCTCGACGAGCACACCGAGGCACCATCGTCGGGTCCGATGATCAGCGACGACGGTCATGCCGCACTGCTGGTTGCGCCGATCGCGGTGGGCGAGAGCAACACCGAGAACGCGACGACCATTGAGGCGCTGCGCGATAGCATCCGCGAACATTCCCCGACGGGCATGAGTCTTCTCGTCACCGGCGGACCCGCATTCGGCGCCGACATCGCCGCGGCGTTCGACGGCGCCAACATCACCCTGCTGCTGGTGACCGTGCTGATCGTCGCGGTGCTGTTGATCATCACCTATCGCTCGCCGGTGCTGTGGCTCGTGCCCCTCATCGTCATCGCGCTCGCCGACGGCCTCGCCGGCCGGGTCACCGCCGCTGCCGCGTCGTTGTGGGACTTGCAGTTCGACGCCGGCATCGTCAGCGTGCTGGTGTTCGGCGCTGGAACCAACTACGCCCTGCTGTTGATCTCGCGCTATCGCGAAGAGCTGCTCACCGCTGATGATCATCGCCGGGCCCTCAGCGTGGCCTGGCGCCGGACGGCGCCGGCCATCCTGGCATCCAATGTCACGGTCGTGCTCGCCTTGCTCACGCTCGTGCTCGCGGTCATCCCGGGAACGCACGGGCTGGGCATCACCTCGGCGATCGGTCTGCTCATCGCACTGGCCGCCGTGTTGCTGGTGCTGCCGCCGGCGCTCGCGATCTGCGGACGAGGCGTGTTCTGGCCCTTCGTCCCCCGGCCCGGGGTCGAACGCTCTCAGGGACGCGCGTGGCGTTCGGTGGCGACGCACGTCGTGCGTCGGCCGGCCCGCAGCCTGCTGGCGGGTCTGGCACTGCTCGCCGTGATGTCGGCAGGGCTGTGGGGCATCAGCGTCGGGCTGGACCAGATCGAGAAGTTCCGTGTGCAGTCGGAGTCGGCCGCGGGTCTCGAGGTCGTCTCAGCCCACTTCGCCGGAGGTGAGGCGCAACCGATCTGGGTGGTCGCCGATGCCGAGCAGGCCGATGACGTCGTCGATGTCGCGGCCGCCGTGCCGGGTGTCGTGCGCGCGCATCCGGTCGCATCGACTGAGGATGCCACCCTGACCAAGATCATGGTGACGAGCCAGTACGCGCCGAGCACGCCACAGAGCCTCGAGCAGATCGGTGAGCTGCGCGCGGCGGTGCACGCCGTGCCGGGAGCGGATGCAGTCGTGGGCGGCGCTGTCGCCACCGATGTCGATGCCCGCGCCGGCAACACACAGGATCTGTGGGTCATCGCTCCCCTGGTGCTGGTCGTCAGTCTCATCGTGCTGCTGGTCTTGCTGCGCGCGGTGATGGCTCCTCTGCTGCTCATCGCGGTGAACGTGGCCAGTGCCCTCGCAGCGATCGGCGCGGGCGCCTGGCTGAGCCGCGTTCTGTTCGATCAGCAGTCGCTCGACCTGCAGGTGCCGCTGCTGTCGTTCCTCTTCCTGGTCGCCCTGGGTATCGACTACACGATCTTCTTGGTGCACCGGGCGCGTTCCGAGAGCGCGAGCCGGGGTACCAGGCAGGGCATGATCGAGGCCGTCACGCATACCGGTGGCGTCATCACCAGTGCGGGTATCGTGCTCGCCGCCGTGTTCGCCGCGCTCGGTGTGCTTCCGTTAGTCACTCTGGGGCAGCTCGGTCTCATCGTCGGTGTCGGTGTGGTGGTCGACACGCTCGTCGTGCGCACCGTGATCATCCCGGCGCTGTTCAGCGCACTCGGCGACCGCATCTGGTGGCCGGGGGCGCGACCAGCCGGCGCATCCCGCACCATCGCGGTGTCCGCAGACTCCGCCTCGGCGCCTGCGGAACGGCTCGATGGAGAGGCAGAATCGACCCATGAGCGTCGTGAGCGCATCGCTGAACCGTCCTGACCCGCCCGGTGCAACGCACACCGCCGCACCGGGCACGGGTGCGGCGGTGCGGGCGATGGAGATCGGTCAGTACCTGATGGTGCTGCTGCTGACGGTCATCGGCGTCGTGCGGGCGGTCGGCGACGGAGTTGCGGTAGCGGTGGCGATCATCACGGGCGCCGCGATCATCGTCTGGCACGTCGCCGGGGCTGTTCTGCTCGCACGGGCACCGTCGCGGGCGCTGTCGGTCGGGTGGCTGCTGGGCCTTGCCGCCGTGTGGGTGGGGGCCGTGGCGGTGTCCGCCGAGTTCGTCTGGCTGGCGTTCCTGCTGTGGCTGCTGGCCGGTCACCTGCTCTCGTTGCGGTGGGGTCTCGTGTTCTCGGGCGTGGTCCTGTCCGTCGTCGTCGTCGCGCCGATCCTGCACCACGGCACCACGACCTACGCCACCGTCTTCGGTCCGCTGATCGGTGGGGTGTTCGCGTTCGGGATCTCTCGGGGCTATCTGCAGCTGCTCAAGGACGCCGCCGAGCGCGAGCGCCTGGTCGCCTCGCTCACCCGAGCCCAGCACGAGATGGCCGAACTGCAGGACGAGCTCGCCGACGCACAGCGCACGTCGGGGGCGATCGCCGAGCGCACCCGCATCTCGCGCGATATCCATGACACCGTCGCTCAAGAGATCTCGTCGATTCGACTACTCGCCCACGCGGCGATGGAACGCAGCGACGATCCGGACGCGATCCGCGCTCTCGCGCAGATCGAACAGCTCGCCGGCGAGAGCCAGTCCGACATCCGCCGTATCGTCGAGGCGCTCGCGCCCGCCGAACTCGATGACGACGCGCTCGCTGCTGCGCTGCGGCGGATGCTGGATCGCATGCACGCCGAGACCGGCCTGCAGACGGATCTGCACGTGGACGACACGCTTCCGGTGCTGCCGACTGAGGCCGAGGTGGCGCTGTTGCGGGTCGCGCAGTCGGGGCTGGCCAACGTGCGGCTGCATTCGCACGCGACCCGGGTGGTGATGAGCCTGATCGACGCCGAAGATGCCGTGCGCCTGGACATCATCGACGATGGCACCGGCTTTGATCTCGTCGCGTGGGAGGCGGATGCTGACGCCGGGGCATCCAGCTACGGACTGCGATTCATGCGCGCCCGCTTGCGCGAGCTGGGCGGAGGGCTCGACATCGAGAGCACGCCCGGAGAGGGCACCGCGATCTCGGCGCACCTGCCCGTATCGACCTCGACGCGCAATCATGAGAGTCGAAGCCAGGAGGAGATCCCATGACGATCACCGTGCTCCTCGTCGACGACCACCCGGTCGTCCGCAGTGGCCTGCGCGCCGTGCTCGACGGCGACGCGTTGCGCGTCGTCGGTGAGGCTGCGACCGGGGAAGAAGCCGTGACGCTGGCGACGACGCTGACGCCCGATGTCGTCCTGTGCGATCTGCGCCTGGGCGCAGGGATGGACGGCATCCGCACCACCGTCGCGCTGCGCGCGCTCTCCCCCGCCCCTGTCGTGGTCATCCTCACCACGTTCGAGCGCGATGCCGAGATCCTCGGCGCGATCGAGGCGGGAGCCGCCGGGTATCTGCTCAAGGACGCCGCCCCCGAGGACATCGCCGAGGGCATCCGCCGCGCCGCCGCCGGAGAGACCGTGCTCTCCCCCGCGTTGGCGGGCCGCGTGCTGCGCGGCATGCGCAACCCGCTCCCGCGGCTCACCGACCGTGAGATCGAGGTGCTGCGCCAGCTCGCCCAGGGGGCGGCGAACAAAGAGATCGCGCGTGAGCTCTTCGTCACCGAGGCGACGGTGAAGAGTCATCTCGCGCACATCTTCACCAAGCTCGGCGTCGACAGTCGTTCGCGGGCCGTGCACGTGGCACGCGAGACGGGGTTGATCTGAGCATGAGTGTTGATCTGAGCATGAGTGACGCACCCACACGGCGGGAATGGGTCGGCCTCGGCGTACTCGCTGTCGGCCTCGGGCTGATCGTGCTCGACGGCACGATCGTCGGTGTCGCCCTGCCGGCGATGATCAGCGACCTGGGCCTCGCCCTCACCGACGCGCAGTGGGTCAACAGCCTGTACGCCGTCGTGCTGGCTGCGCTGCTGCTGTCGACCGGCAAGCTCGCCGACCGCTGGGGCCGCAAACGGCTCTTCCTGGCCGGACTCGCCATCTTCATGGGGGGCAGTCTGCTCGCGGCGCTGTCGACCTCGGCCGGCCCGTTGATCGGCGCGCGGGCGGTGCAGGCCATCGGGGCCGCGCTGATCATGCCGTCGACGCTGTCGACCGTCAACGCGGTCTTCCGCGGCAGGTACCGCGCCGCGGCCTTCGGCGTCTGGGGCGCTGTCATCTCGGGCGCCGCGGCGATCGGGCCGCTCGCCGGCGGTGCACTGACCCAGTGGACGACGTGGCACTGGATCTTCTTGGTGAACCTGCCGCTGGCCGCGATCGTCTTCATCGCGGCCGTGTTCGCGGTTCCCGAGACGCGTGGCGGGACACCGCGACCGGGTGCCGATGTCGACGGCGCACTGCTGAGCGGAATCGGCTTCGGTGCCCTCGTGTTCGCGGTGATCGAGGGCCCGCAACTGGGGTGGTGGACGCCGCGGGGTGAGTTCACGCTCTTCGGATGGCGCTGGCCGTCGGATGCGCCGGTCTCGATCGTTCCGATCGCGCTCGCTGTCGCGGTGGTCGCGCTGACGCTGTTCGTGATCTGGGAACGGCACCGTGAGCGTGTGCGACGGTCGGCGCTACTCGATCTGCGACTGTTCACGTTCGCGACCTTCTCGTGGGGCAATGTCACCGCCGCCATGGTGGCGATCGGTGAGTTCGCGCTGCTGTTCGTGCTGCCGCTGTACCTGATCAACGCTGTGGGCCTCGATGTGATGGGGGCAGGTATCGTCCTGGCGGCCATGGCGCTCGGGGCCTTCCTCTCGGGAGCGGCCGCGCGCCACCTCGCCGTGCGGTTCGGCGCCCCGGGGGTGGTGCTGATCGGCCTGGGACTGGAGGTCACCGGCATCCTGGTGCTCGCTGTCGTGATCCATTCCGACACCGCCGGGTGGGCGATCGCGCTGCCCTTGGTCGCCTACGGACTCGGGCTGGGTCTCGCCTCGGCGCAGCTGACCGGAACGGTGCTGCGCGACATCCCCGTCGGAGTGTCGGGGCAGGCCTCTGCGACGCAGAGCACCGTGCGGCAGATCGGCTCGGCGCTCGGTACGGCGTTCTCGGGCGCCGCACTCGCGACCGCGCTGGCGCTCACGCTGCCCGCGTCGCTGAGCGCCGCCGGCATCGGTGGCGCAGAGGCGGAACGGCTCGCGGATGCCACGCGGGAGTCGGCCGGGACCACGATCGCGCAGCTGCGCGCGCAGGGCGACGCCGGTCCGCTCGGCGAGCGGACGTCGAGCGCTGTCGAGGCGCTGGCGAGCGGATTCGCGGATGCCACACGCTGGTCGATGCTGTTCGCGGCGATGTTCCTGGTGCTCGGCCTGATCGGTGCGCTGCGGCTGCGCGCCGCCGCACGGCGGTCGGAAGAGGGTTCCGCGGCCGCACTGGATGCTCGTCATGCGGCGGATGCCCGTCGTATGCCCGACGCGGAGATCCCCCCGGGCGCCTAGGCATCCGGAGGGATCGTCTTCCGCGCTGCGGCGGGTGCAGGCGGCCTACTTGTTGAAGGCGTCCTTGATGTCATCGCCGACCTTCTTGGCATCCGCCTTGGCCTGGTCGAGCTTTCCCTCGGCCTTGAGCTTGTCATTGTCGGTCGCGTCGCCGATGCTCTCCTTCGCCTTGCCGACGAGCTTCTCGGCGTTGTGCTTGGCGTCGTCCATGGCTCCCATGTCGGGCTCCCTTCATCGTGGGCGGGGTCGCCGCCCGGCGTGATCTGACGTCGTCAGCGTCTCATCGGTGAGACGGGTGCTCAACGGGATTGACACACAGAGAGGTGCGCGTTAGGCGGGGTGCTCCTGCGCGGCTCGGAGGGAGACCGTTGCGGTACATCTCCCCCCGAGCCTGCAGCAACCCCATGTGGTCCTTCACGGGAGGGAGCGGAGTCCGTTGGCTCCGCGGGTTCCCTCCCTCAATGTGAAGGAGCATGCCCTGTCGTTCTCGCCGATCCCCGTCAGCGAAGGAAACTCCCCAGTATCCGAAGATCAGTGCATGCGGCTTGGTCTCTTCCCCAGTAGCGCCCCCAGAGAGCGTGGGATATCAACCGCGATCATCCTCTCACCGATCCGCCGATTTGTCCCCCTTTTGGGGGACAAATTTCGTCGAAACTGTGTATGCTGATCTCGACGCACCCTCCGGTCGTCTTCGGCCCTCATCGCTCCCCCCGCGATGAGGGCCATCACTTTTCTTGGGACGTGCGTCACCGTTTCGGACGTGTGCGGCGTCGAATCCGGATGCAACGTTTAGGTCACCATCTGCTGAGTGCTGTTGTCGGGCGGGTCGCCTGGGATAGCGTTAGCGCAGTCGGTGCATCCTGCGTCGGCATAGCAACAAGCAGAACGGCAGTAAATGAGCACCCAGGGCACGGTCAAGTGGTTCAACTCGGAGAAGGGCTTCGGCTTCATCTCCCCCGACGACGGAGGCGCCGACGTTTTCGCGCACTACTCCGCCATCCAGTCTTCCGGCTACCGCTCGCTCGACGAGAACCAGCGCGTTGAGTTCGATGTGGCGCAGGGCCCCAAGGGCCTGCAGGCTGAGAACATCCGCCCTCTCTGAGGCGTGATCGAACTCCCCGGCGGACGCTGACCCAGCATCCGCCGGGGAGTTCTGTGTTTTCGGAACGCTACCCCAGCAGCAGGGGCCGCAGATCGGCGGCGGTCGCGGCGGTCGCGATCGCGCCTTCCGCTTCGGCAGCGTCGCCGAAGCCCCATGCTGAGAAGATCACCGGGATGCCGTGTTCGGCGGCTCCGTCGATATCGTGATGGCGGTCGCCGATCAGTACGGGCCGAGAGACGTCCACCCCGGCCGCCGAGAGACGCTCCAGCGCCTGCGTGATGACGAATGCCTTGCCGTCATCGTTGCCGACCTGGCCGACCCGAGCTCCGGAGATCGCGGTGAACAACGGCGTCAGGTTGTAGTGGTCCAGGATCGCGCGCACCTGGTTCTCGGGCTTGGTGCTGGCCGTCGCCTGCGGAATGCCCGCCGCATGCACCGCGTGCAGCACGTCTTCGACGCCCGGATAGATGTCGACGGATGCCGCGTAGCCGTCGGCTGCGGCCAGGGCGCGGTACCGCTTGACGGCCTCCTCGGCCTGTTCGCGGTCCATGCCGGCCAGTCGCTGGAACGATTCCAGCATCGGCGGGCCGATCCAGAGCGCCAGGGCCGCGGGGTCGGGCTGCGGACGGTCATAGGAGTCCAACACCAGACGCAGACGCGGAAGAATGCCGGCAGAGGCGTCGGCGATCGTGCCGTCGACGTCCCAGAGGATGCAGGTGTAGGGCGAGGTGGACATGAGCCCCACTCTAGGCGGCGGCCCTATGAGCGACGCCGCCGGCCCGTGACGGCGGGCTGTGGCTCAGAACAGCCGGGGGACTCCCGACTCGATGCCCTTCATGTCCTCGTAGTCGAGTACGACGCAGCGGATGCCGCGATCCTCGGCGAGCACTCGGGCCTGCGGCTTGATCTCCTGAGCGGCGAAGACGCCGGTGACCGGGGCGAGATGCGGGTCGCGACCGAGCAGTTCGAGATAACGGGTGAGCTGCTCGACGCCGTCGATGTCGCCACGCCGCTTCACCTCGACCGCGATCGCGGCGCCGTGGGCATCGCGCACCATCAGGTCGACCGGGCCGATCGCCGTCGGGTACTCGCGGCGCACCAGCGTGGCGCCTTCGCTGATGAGGTCGACCTGCTCGGCGAGCAGTCGCTGCAGGTCGGCCTCGACACCGTCCTTCTGCAGTCCGGGATCGATGCCGAGGTCGTGCGCGGAGTCGTGCAGGATCTCGTAGATCTGCACGCGGAGCGCATCACCGGTCTTCTTGTGCGTGACGCGCCACACCTCGACGACACCTGCGCCGGCCTCTTCGTCGCCGGGTTCCTCGGATGCCAGTGAGCAGGGCGGACTCATCCAGTTCAGCGGCTTGTAGCTGCCGCCGTCGGAGTGCACGAGCAGGCTGCCGTCGCCCTTGTGCACCAGCAGGCGCGTGGCCAGGGGCAGGTGGGCATTGAGGCGACCGGAGTAGTCGACGGAGCAACGGGCGATGACGAGACGCACCCGAAGAGCCTACCCGCCGGTCAGGCGTTCGGGTGCGTCGTCGCGGGCTCCGGCTGTCATGCGACGGGCGTCTTCTCGTCGGCACGCAGCGGGCGCGCGGCCGCCGAGAACAGGCCCGACAGCACGACGAGCGCAACCAGGATGTACAGCGTGTTGAGCAGGCCGATCTGCTCGCTGATCAAGCCCAGCAGCGGGGGCCCGCCGAGGAACGCGACGTACCCGATGGTCGCGGCGGCGCTGACGCGGGCCGCGGCTTTGGCCGGATCGTCGGCGGCGGCCGACATGCCCAGCGGGAATCCCAGCGAGGCACCGATACCCCACAGCGCGGCGCCCACCAGCACGAGCGGCAGGGTGGGGCCGAGGATGAAGAGCAGGATGCCCGCCGCGGCCGTCGCCGCGAGTACCCGCAGCACGGCTACGCGACCGAAACGATCGACCAGTGGTCCGCCGAGTAGTCGCACCACCGTCATGCCGACCGAGAAGACGGCGAGGGCGAGCGCGCCCATGCCGGGCTCTTGATGGTGACCCTCGACGACACCGAGCGCGATCCAGTCGTTCGCCCCACCTTCGGCGAACGACATGCCCAGCATGACGACGCCGAGCGCGTAGATGCGCGGCTCGCGCCACGCCTCGAATGCGGTGTGCACGCGTTCGCGCCAGTGTGGCTTCTCTTCAGGTGCCGGGTCGAGAGCGGCCTCGCGCACGGGAACCTGGGTGTAGCACCCGACTGCCGCGACGAGGATCAGCGCGCTGATCAGCGCGGTGTGCGCGGCGACGTTCAGTCCCAGGAGTGCGGCGAGGGCGCCGATGCCGGCGCCGATCACGGTGCCGAAGCTGAAGAAGGCGTGGAAGACGGGCAGGATCGTCTTGCCCATCTGCTGCTCGATGGCCGTCGCCTCGACGTTCATCATCACGTCGACGGAACCGTTGCCATAGCCGAACAGCATCATGCCGAGCACGACGACCGGCAAGGCACCGAAAACGTCAGTGCCCAGGCCGATCAGCAGCACGCCTGCGCCGAAGACCAGCATCATGATGAGCATGCCCACCCTGGCGCCGGTACGTGCCATCACGAGCGGACCGGTCGAGATGCCGACGATCGACGAGATGCCCATTCCCAGCAGCAGCAGACCGATCTGTGCCTTGTCGATGCCGAGTGCCTCGGCGATGCTGGGCACGCGCGAGGCCCAGGTCGCGATCGACAGACCGCTGGCGAGGAAGATCACGAAGATCGCGGTGCGCCAGCGCACGAACTGCGAACGAGTGAGGGCGGTGTCCATTCCGCCATCGTAATCGAAACGTTTCGATTACGTGTGCGCAAGCGGGATATCCTCGGAGGATGAGCAGCAGCGGCCGTCGCGCGACCATCGCGGACGTGGCGCGAGAGGCCGGGGTGTCGACATCGACGGCATCCGTGGTCTTCAGTGGCAAGGTCAACGTCGCCGAGGCGACGCGAGAGCGCGTGCTCGCCGCGGCCGACGCGCTCGGCTACGCCGGCCCGGATCCGCGTGCCGCATCGCTGCGCACGGGCCGCAGTGGCATCGTCGGCGTGCTGCTCGGCGGTGATCTGCGCCATGCCTTCCTCGACCCGGTTACGACGGTGATGATGGACGGCCTGACCGAGGCGATGGCCGCCGACAGCGTAGGTCTGCTGTTGCTGCGCGATGACCCTCGTGGCGCGGAGGCGCCGCCGATCGGCGAAGCGCCGGTGGACGCGGTCGTGCTGATCGGCTGCTCGGCCCGGACGCGTTCGGCACTGGAGACGGTGCGCCAGCGCGGCCTGCCCGCCGTGGTGATCGAAGGCGACGCCGGACCGGATGTTCCCCAGATCACGCTGAATAACCGCGAAGCCAGTGCCGAGATCGCACGCCATCTATTCCGCTTGGGGCATAGACGGGTGAAGGCCATCACGCTGCCCCTGGATGCGGCACGTGAGCGGAGCGAGTTGACGCCCGAGCGCGAGGCGGCCGCCACGGTGGACGTCACTTTGGACCGGCTCGCCGGTTTCCGTGAGGTGTACCCGCAGGGCGGTGGCGTCTCGGCGGCCGGAAGCCTGGTCGACGAGGGCAACCATGGCGCGCGGATGCTGCTCGCTGATCCGGACGGGCGGCTACGAGACGACCGACCCACCGCGATCGTCGCACAGAGCGATCTGTTGGCCGTCGGCGCGATCCGCGCCGCCGAGGAGCTCGGTCTGCGTGTACCGGAGGACCTCAGCGTCGTCGGCTTCGACGGCATCTCGGCTGACGGGCTGGGGTCGCGACGCCTGACCACCATCACGCAGCCTGCGCTCGAGAAGGGGCGTGCGGCGGGCACCCAGATCTCGCGGATGCTGGCCGGGGAGCCGGGGGAGTCGGTGCACTTCACGTGCGTTCTCCGCGTCGGAGGGACCTCGGCCGCCCCGCGTGCATGACGCGTCGGTGTCATGCCAGCATATTGCTAGGACGACTTACAAACCCTGCTATTCCGCAGGATTTAGAGGCTCGACAGCGGTCCACAGTTTGTGCATACTTGACGCTTGACGCGCCGCCAGCACTGTGGGGGTGCACGGTTGCGACGTGAGGTGGGGACCTCCGCGCGACTTCGTTAGGGTGACGCGTCGTGATCGCTGGGGGATCAACCATGTTGCATGTTCTGTTGTCGGCTGCCGTCTTGGCAGGCGCCGCCGTGGCCGCTGGTGCGACCATGCACCGCACTGCTCGCTGGATCGACCGCGAGTTCCGCTATGGCCGAGTGCTTCGCAGCGTCGTTGCGGCGATCGGCATCGCGCTCGCGACCAGCGCGATGGCCATCGTGCTCACCACCGGGCACGCGCACGACATCGCGGGACTGTTCGCCTGCTGCGCCACCTTGTTGCTCGTCAGTGTGCTGTTCATCGCGCCGTACCTGCGCCGAACGGTGTCGGTGACGCTGCGGCCGCGTCGCATCCTCGCGATCGGGGCGCATCCGGACGACCTGGAGCTCGCCTGCGGTGCGACCCTCGCGAAGCTCGTCGACCAGGGGCACGAGGTGCACACCGTCGTGATGAGCCACGGTGCGTCGGGCGGCGACGAGCACACGCGCGCATTGGAAGCGCGTAACGGGTCGCTGTACCTGCGAGCCACGACCGTCAACGTGCTCGACTTCGAGGACACCGCGTTGCGTGAGCACGAGCAGGGCATGATCGCCGCGATCGAGCGTGCGATCCGCGACGTACGCCCGGATGTCGTGCTCACCCACTCGGCGCATGACCAGCACCAGGACCACCACGCCGTCCACCAGGCGACCATGCGCGCCGCGCGACAGTGCCCATCGATCCTCTGCTACGAGAGCCCGTCGGTGACCCGCTCGTTCTCGCCGGAGTTCTTCGTCGACGTCTCGACCCACGTCGACGTCAAGGTGCGCGCCATTGAACTGCACCGCGACCAGCGGAACAAGCCATACATGACCGGCGCGCGTGCGCGCGCGACAGCCGCGTTCCGCGGGGGCCAGGCCAGGGTCGGCTTCGCCGAGGGGTTCGAGGTCGTGCGCCTCGAGGCGTCGGCGATCGGCGAATTCTGATGCGCGTTCTGCTCACGGGCGTCGGAGGCCCTGCCGGGCGCTCGCTCGCCCGGCAGCTCTCAGCGCGCGGCCACTGGGTTGCCGGAACTGATCTGCGCGACACCGGTGCTGAGGTGGATGCGTTCCGTCGGGTGTGCGCCGTGTCGGACCCCGCGTACCTGCCGACCCTCCACGAACTTGTGGGGGAGTGGAGTGTGGATGCTGTCATCCCGAGCATCAGCGAGGAACTGCCCCTACTCGCCGGCCAGCACGCGCTCCTTCCGGTGCCGGTCCTGATCGGCTCGCCCGATGCCGTCGGGACGGCCGACGACAAGCTGCTCACCGCGCAGCGATTGCAGCAGGCGGGGGTTCCCGTGCCGCGATTCGCCGGCCCCGCGGACTTCCCGTCTGCCGCGGACGCCGTGAGCGCCTTTGGGGGACCGGTGATCGTCAAGCCGCGCGTGGGGCGGGGAGGACGTGGGGTACGACTGCTCGACGTGTACGAATCCGCCGGGCCCATCGCCGAGGGCTTCTGGGCCGATCTCGACGAGGGGAGCATCGTGCAGGAGTTCGCACCCGGCGCGGAGTACGCGCCGGTGCTCTTCCGCGACATCGACGGCGCGTTCCCGGTCTGCACGGTCCTGCGCAAGACGGCGTTGAAAGACGGCGCCGTCGGCAACGCGGTCTCGGTTGTGCGCGTCGAGGGCACAGAAGATGAGGACGTGCGATCGGTCGCCCGCGCCGCTGCCGAAGCGCTTGATCTGCACGGCCCGATCGACATCGACGTGCGTCGCCGCGCGAACGGGATGCCGGTGGTGCTCGAGATCAACGCCCGCTTCGGAGCGAACAGCGCTCATGCCCCGGAGCTGCTCGATGCCGCGCTCGCGTCTCTGTCGGAACGTACCGCGGCGGCGCGCGTATGAGTCTGATGCAGGTCGTTCAGACTATTGCGATCCTGCTGTTCGCGGTGAGTGTGGTCAAACTCGTCTTCGTGCCGCTGGCGCTGTGGTTCGAGGCGCGTCTGCGCACGACCCCGTGGCGCCGTGCGCGGCTGAGAGCGGGGCCTGGCCCAGGAGTGCGCGGGTTCGCGGGAAGGTCCGCGCGACGGCGCAGCTCACGACACCTGCGGTACCTGGACGGCACCACGGTGTCGGTCATCATCCCGGCATACAACGAGGGCATCGTGCTGCGCAATTGCGTCGACTCGGTGATGCGCAGCGACTATCCGCATGTCGAGGTGATCATCGTCAACGATGGCTCCACCGACGACACCGGCGACGTCATGGCAGACATCGTCCACCGGCATCCGAGCGTCCGTGCCATCCACCAGGCCAATGCGGGCAAGGGTGCCGCTCTCAACCGGGGGATCGCCGAGGCGAGCGGTGACGTATTGCTGTTCGTCGACGCTGACGGCCTGTTCACGCCACGCACGATCGACTGGTTGCTGGTGGGGCTCTCATCACCGGACGTCGGCGCGGTCTGCGGTGACGATCGCCCGGCGAACCCCGACCGACCGCTCACCCAGATGCTCTCGGTGATGAGCCACGTCGGTACCGGGCTGGTCCGCCGCGCCCTCTCGCTGCTGCACTGCCTACCGATCGTCTCGGGCAACATCGGTGCCTTCCGCGCATCGCTCGTGCGCGAGATCGGCGGCTTCCGCGAAGACACCATCGGCGAGGACCTCGAACTCACCTGGCGGGTGTACGCCGCGGGCTACCGCGTGGTCTTCCAGCCCCGTGCCATCGTCTACGCCGAATCGCCCTCGACCCTGCGCGGACTCTGGCGTCAGCGGGTGCGCTGGTCGCGCGGACTGCTGCAGACCACACGCATCCACTGGCGCCTGATCGGCAATCCGAACCACGGGGTGTTCGGTAGCTTCCTGGCTCTGAACACCTTCGCGATGATCATCGCACCCCCCTCGCAGATGGTCGTGCTGATCGCGCTTGGCGGGGCCCTCCTGCTCGAGCCGCAGCCCGCCGCTCCCGAGGTGATGGCAGTGCTGTCGTGGCTAGGGGTCTTTCTCAGCCTGGCACTGGTGCTGCTCGCGATCGTGTTGAACGCGGCCTGGCGCGACCTGCGCTACCTGTGGACGCTGCCGTTCTGGCCGATCTACTCGATGGCGATGGGCCTGACCATGGTCACCGCGCTCGTGCAAGAGGTGCGCGGTGCCCCGGCCCGCTGGAACAAGCTGCAGCGCACCGGTGTGGTCACCGGCGGTGCGGTTGCGGGCATGATCCCGGCCGGGAAAGCCGCCTGATGTCAGGGGTGTCCCCGCCGCGCTCCTGGCGTCGGTCGATCACCGGCATCCTCGCTCTCGTCGTGCTCGTGGGTGCCATCATCGCTACCGCCGTCATCGCCACACGTGATGCGCCCGCGAAGACGCCCGCGGCGACGGCGTCGACGCCCACGGAGCGTCCGCGCGCCGAGGTGGTCATTCCGACACCGACGCCCGAGCCCATCACGGTGACGTGCCCGTCTGAGACGGCCCCGCCACCCGCATCCGACATCCCCGCCCACCGGGCGGTGAATTTCGGGATTGAGGACCTCGTCGACGAACGCCCCGGCCACCTGGAGGCGCTCGCCGCGAGACTCGACCAGGTCGGCGCCAACACCGTCTCGATCTCGGTCGGACGACTCGACTGGATCGAGTTCCCCTGGGCCGGCAACGAACGCAACCAGGCGTCGGATGTCATCAGGACCGGCCGCGACTACGTCGGCGAAGCCGTGAACGTCTTCCGCTGCGCGCCGGACGGCACAAGCCGTACCGTCATCCTCGGCATCGACACGTTGTTCGGGCGCGACATCCAGCGCGGCACGGTACCGGCCGGGCAGACGGTGGGGGGATGGTCATCCGACCTGTTCGCGAGCCTGAGCGCCTGGAAGAGCGATGAACTGAGCGGCCGCCTGACCGCGCTCGCCGAAGAGCTGGCAGTGCGCTACCAGCCCGATGCCATCAACATCACCGAGCTCTTCTTCGACACCACCGTGTACGGGCCGGCCGATCTGGTCGACTTTCAGGACGTCAGCGGCCTGTCCGAATGGCCGCGCCGGGACGACGGTGGCGTCGACACGCATCACCCGGCGGTGAGCGCATGGAAGACCGACGCCCTGACAGGGGTGCTCGCCCAGCTCGATCAGGTGCTCACCCCGCACGGTGTTGAACTGACCGCCGACGTGCGCGGGCCGATAGACGTGCACACGCCCACGCGCGCCGACATCGGACAGGACTACCCCCGCATGCTCGAGCACGCCGATCGCCTGAACGTCTGGGACTTCCCCGGGGTCAACCAATGGATCGGGGTGCTTGACGCCGATGACTACGCCTCTGTGCTGTTCGGTCCGGCGCCCGAGAGCTACTCGCTCGAGATCGGGTTGTGGCTCGGCGGTGGCGCGATCTCGCCGGACGTGCTTCGCAAAGAACTGGCGGTGGCGAGCGACTTCGGCATCCGGTCGGTCTCTGTGACGCCCGCCTCGTTGATGACCGATGCGCACTGGAAGGTGCTGCAACAGGAATGGCGCGACAAGACCACCCCGTAGACTGAGAAGCGAAACCTCCCTCCGCGCCGGAAGGCCCCGACGACCCCGAGGAGCCGCTTATGCTGTTGCTCCTTGCCGTGTTCCTCGCGGGAGCTCTGCTGCTCCCGTTCCTGGTGCGCTGGCTGGGAGCGCAGGCGTTCGTGCTCGGGGCCCTGGTGCCCGGCGCCGCCTTCGTACACGCGCTCACGCAGACACCCGCTGTGCTGTCGTCCGAAACGGTGCCCTTCGAGTCGTACAGCTGGATCCCGCAGCTCGGGCTGAACCTCTCGATGCGGATGGACGTGCTCGGGTGGGTGATGACGCTCATCGTCACCGGTGTCGGCGCACTCGTGCTGCTCTACTGCCGGTGGTACTTCCACGATGACGCCGCCGACGTCGGGCAGTTCGCCGGCGTGCTCCTCGGATTCGCCGGCGCGATGTACGGACTGGTGCTCACCGATGACCTGATCGTCATGGTCATGTTCTGGGAGCTCACCAGCATCCTCTCCTATCTGCTCATCGGCCACTACCGGCGGCGTGCTTCGAGCCGGCGTGCTGCGCTGCAGGCACTGCTGGTGACCACTCTCGGCGGACTCGTGCTGTTCGTCGGTGCGATCCTCCTGGTCGTCGACACAGGTACCTCCAGCATTCGCGAGCTGCTCGAGATCGCGCCCACCGGACCCCTCATCGACGCCGCCGTGGTGATGCTGCTGATCGGTGCGGTGAGCAAGTCCGCCCTCTTCCCATTCCACTTCTGGTTGCCCGGTGCGATGGCCGCGCCGACCCCGGTCAGCGCATATCTGCATGCCGCCGCGATGGTGAAGGCCGGTATCTACCTCATCGCACGGTTCGCGCCCGTCTTCGCCCTAGCCGAGCCCTGGCGACCGATCGTCATCGGCTTGGGCGTGTTCACCATGCTGCTCGGCGGTATCCAGGCGCTGCGCGAGACCGACCTGAAGCGCATCCTCGCGTTCGGCACCGTCAGCCAGCTGGGCTTCCTGTCGGTTGTGATCGGCTACGGCACGCCGGCCGCCGCGCTGGCGGGCCTGGCACTGGTGCTCGGACACGCACTGTTCAAGTCAGCACTGTTCCTCATCGTCGGCATCATCGACCGGCAGCTCTCCACACGCGACATCGACGAGCTGTCGGGCGTGGGCCGGCAAGCCCCGGTGCTGGCGACAGCGGCATTCATCTCGGCCGCATCCATGATGGGCCTCGCCCCCACGCTCGGCTTCGTCGCGAAGGAATCCGCGCTCACCGCACTGCTGGAAGACGCCGAGCACGGCTCGATCTGGGGCGGGGTGGCGCTCATCGGTGTCGTCATCGGGTCTATGCTGACCGCCGCATATAGTGCACGATTCCTCTGGGGAGCGTTCTGGCGCAAGAAGGACGCCACGGGCGCTTCTATGCCTGATACGGAATGGCCAGATCCGCCGGTGGGCTTCCTGTCTGCCCCGATCATCCTGGCCGGCGTCACGGTCGCGGCAGGACTGGGCGCGCCGACGGTCGACACCGCCCTGCAGGGGTACGCCATCACGGCGCTGCCAGCGGGTTCGGCGGCCTCGCCCGAACCCGGTCACCTGGCGCTCTGGCACGGGCTCGAACCGGCGCTCTTCCTGTCTCTCGGAGCGATCGCTGTCGGTATCGGACTGTTCATCCTCAGCATCCGATCCGGTTGGGACCGGCGGCGCAAGCTGCTTTGGTTCACGGCGGCCGACGCGTACTACGCGGTCATGCGCGGCATCGACCGCGTCTCGGTCTTCACGACCGGACTCACTCAACGCGGATCCCTGCCTCTCTACGTCGGCACCATCTTCATCGTGCTGCTCGCCGCCGAGGCGACCGCACTCGTGGCCGCCGCCCCCGAACGGATCGAGCTGTCGGCGTGGCACACGCCGGCGCAGATCGTCGTCACCCCCGTCATGGCGATCGCCGGCGTGATCGCGGTGCGAGCGCGCAAGCGCTACACGGGCGTCGTGCTGGTCTCGGTCACCGGACTCGGCATGGTGGTGCTGTTCGCGACCAGCGGTGCGCCCGACCTCGCACTCACGCAGATCCTCGTCGAGACGGTGACGATGGTCACCTTCGCGCTGGTGCTGCGGCGGCTGCCAGCACGGATGGGAGAGCACAACGCCTCGGTGGGCAGGCTACCCAGAGCGGTGCTGGCCATCGGCGTCGGTGTCACGATGGCGTTCGTCGCGATCGTCGCGACCCAGGCACGCATCTTCGAGCCGATCTCGACCGAGTTCAGCGACCTGGCGTACAACCTCGGGCACGGCAAGAACGTCGTCAACGTCGCACTGGTCGACCTGCGCGGGTGGGACACCATGGGCGAGCTCAGCGTGCTCGTGCTGGCGGCCACCGGGGTGGCATCCCTCGTCTTCGTCTCGCATCGCGCTGACCTGCTCTCGGCCACACGCGACCTCCCGGCGACCGGTCGCCGGCGCCGGGAACGACGCCCCCTGGTCGAGACCGATCAGGGACTGCGGTTCCAGACCTCCGAGAACCAGGGTGCGCCGCGCGCCTGGCTGGTCAGCGGGCAGCAGATCAAAGCCGAAGACCGTTCGATCCTGCTCGAAGTGATCGTGCGGGTGCTGTTCCACACCATCATCGTGGTGTCGATCTACCTGCTGTTCGCCGGGCACAACCTGCCGGGCGGCGGCTTCGCCGGTGGCCTCGTGGCCGGCATGGCCATGGTGATGCGCTACATCGCCGGAGGGCGCTGGGAACTCGGCGCGGCCGCGCCGACCGACGCCGGGCGCCTGCTCGGAGCCGGCCTCGCCCTCGCCGTCGGCGCAGCCCTGATGCCGCTCTTCTTCGGCATGGCACCCCTGCAGAGCGCGGTGTGGGAATGGGAGGTGCCGGTTCTCGGTCATCTCGAGCTCGTGTCGTCGACGATCTTCGACATCGGCGTCTACCTGGTCGTGATCGGCCTGGTGCTCGACGTGCTGCGCAGCCTCGGTGCCGAGGTCGACCGGCAGACCGCCCAGCTGCGGCATCCCGAGCGCGAGTTCACGGCGGCACCACCGCGCACCGGGGGGAGAAGCAGCTGATGGATGTGTCGCTCACCCTCATCGTCATCATGGCCGTGCTGTTCGCCGCCGGTGTCTACGCGATGCTCGAACGCAGCCTCACCCGCGTGCTGATCGGCTTCCTGCTGCTCGGCAACGCGACCAATCTGCTGCTGCTGATCGTCATGGGGGTTCCGGGAAGCGCGCCGTTCTACGGTGCGGAAGGCCCGGTCAGCGACCCGCTGCCACAGGCGTTGACGCTGACCGCGATCGTCATCACATTCGCCGTCTCGGCGTTCCTGCTCGCCCTGATCTACCGTTCGTGGCAACTCGGTCAGGCCGATACGGTCGAGGACGACGAGGTCGACATCGCGCTCCGCGAGCGCACGGATGCCGAAGAGGAGCTGTTCGACGATGAATCGGAGACCGGCGACGACGACGCCACCACCGACTTCGTCGATGTCGTCACCTCGCCCATCACCGTGCTGAACATGCGCGACCACCCGTCGATTCGGGACGACGCCCCGATCGACACACCCATGGCTCCGCGGGCATCCGACGCCCCACGCGGGGCATCCGACGAACGGGAGCCGAACGCATGAGCGCACTCGTCCCCCTCATCGTGATGCTGCCGCTGCTGGGCGCGGCTGTCGCGCTCATCTTCGGCCGCAATCCGCGCCTGCAGATCATCGTGACGACGGGCACACTCGCGGCAGTCTCGATCATCGCCGCTGTGCTGTTGGCCGCCGTGCATGCCGCCGACCAACCCTTTGCTGTGTCGGTCGGGGGATGGCCCGTGCCGTTCGGCATCATCCTGTACGTCGACCGGTTCGCGGCCCTGCTCGTGCTCGTCTCGAGCATCGTGCTGCTGGCGGTGCTGTTGTTCTCGATCGGTCAGGGATCTGCCGACGGTGACGGCGAGACGCCGATCTCGATCTTCAACCCGACGTACCTGATCCTCGCCGCCGGCATCTTCGATGCATTCATCGCCGGCGACCTGTTCAACCTCTACGTCGGCTTCGAGATCCTGCTCGTGGCGTCGTACGTGCTGATCACCCTGGGCAGCACCGAGTCGCGCATCCGCACCGGAGCGGTGTACATCGTCGTGTCGCTCGTGTCATCGATCCTGTTCCTGGCCGCGATCGCGATGATCTACGGAGCCGTCGGCACGGTCAACATGGCGCAGATCGCCGAACGGGTCGCCCAACTGCCGCAGGAGACGCAGCTGGTGCTGCATCTGCTGCTGCTGGTGGCCTTCGGTATCAAGGCGGCCGTGTTCCCCGTGTCGTTCTGGCTCCCCGACTCGTATCCCACCGCGCCCGCACCGGTCACAGCGGTGTTCGCCGGGTTGCTGACCAAGGTCGGTGTCTACGCGCTGATCCGCACAGAGACGCAGCTGTTCGCATCGAACAGCGTCGACGATCTGCTGATGATCGTGGCGCTGGCGACGATGATCGTCGGGGTGCTCGGCGCGGTCGCGCAGGCCGAGCTGAAGCGCATCCTGTCGTTCACGCTCGTCAGCCACGTGGGCTACATGATCTTCGGCCTCGCGATCGCCACCGAGGCAGCCATCGGGGCGACCGTCTACTACATCGTTCACCACATCGTCGTGCAGACGACGCTGTTCCTCGCGGTCGGCCTGATCGAACGCCAGGCGGGCAGCACCTCGATCCTGAGAGTCAGCGGCCTGATGAAGGCCGCACCATTGCTGGCCGTGCTGTACTTCGTACCCGCCATCAACCTCGGAGGCCTGCCCCCGTTCTCGGGATTCATCGGCAAGATCGGACTCTTCGAGGCCGCGGCCTCGGTGGGAACGCCGTTGATGATCGTGCTGATCTTCGGGGGCATCCTGACCTCGCTCCTCACCCTGTACGCGCTGATGCGGGCGTGGAACCTGGCGTTCTGGCGCGAGGACGAAGAGGGCGCCGAGATCGCCACCTCTACCGGGCGTCTGGCGCACCTCGGGAACGCGCCGGCGGCGGATGTCCAACAGGAGACGCGTGCCATCCCCGCGATCATGAAGATCGCGACCGGCGGCATGGTCGCGGTGACGCTCGCGCTGACCGTGTTCGCCGGACCGCTCTACGCTCTCTGCGACAGCATCGGTACCGGTCTGCTGCAGCCGGTCACGCTCACGCAGATCGATGAGGAGGCCGGTCGATGACCCCCGAATCGAAGCGCGGCGCCGTGCGCGACCTGCTGCTGCAGCTGCCGTTCCTGCTCTGGCTGGTCGTGCTGTGGATGCTGCTGTGGCACCAGTTCACGCCGCTCGCCCTGGTCAGCGGGCTGATCGTCGCGATCTTCGTCACCCGGGTCTTCCGCCTGCCGACCGTCGAGCTGGTCGGACGGGTGAACCTCTGGTACGTCCTGGTGTTCATCGTGCTGTTCCTGGGCGCCGTCGTCGCCGGTGCGATCAGCGTGGCGATTCAGGTGTTCGACTTCCGCCGTCAGCCCGGGGCTGCCATCATCGAGATCCCGCTCCGATACGCGGATGACATCGTCATGACCCACGTGGCCGTCACCGCCTCGCTCATCCCCGGATCACTCGTCGCAGAGAGCGACCGTGACCGTCGCATCCTGTACCTGCACGTCATCGGGGTCCGTAACCGCGCCGACGTCGACGCTTTTCGCGACGGCGTGCTTCGGTGGGAGAAGCGCATCGTTCGCGCCGTCGGATCGCCGGAGCAGTATCGTGCTCTCAAGGCCGATGAGTCCCGTGCCCGTGCCGGAGGTGCACGATGAGCCCTCTGATGGTGACAATCCTGGTGGTCTTCGCCGTGGCCGCGCTGCTGTGCGTGGTGCGGATCGTCAGCGGACCATCGATCCTCGACCGCGCGGTGGCGTCAGATGTGCTGCTGACGCTCGTGATGTGCGTGTTGGGCGCTGAGATGGCGATCAACGGTCATACCCGCAACGTGCCGGTGCTGCTCATCATCGCCGCCGTTGGCGTTTTCGGGTCGATTGCCGTCGCGCGTTATGTGGCGCGAAGGGACAACACGACATCATGAACGTGCTGGAACTCGAACTGCCAGAGGCCGTCGCCGACACGATCGTGCTCGTGCTCGTGCTGATCGGTGCGATCCTGTGCCTCTCGGCCGCGGTCGGTCTGCTGCACTTCCGCGATGTGCCGTCCCGGCTTCACGCGGCGACCAAGCCGCAGGTGCTGGGACTGCTTCTGATCTGCCTGGCGATCGCCGTTTCGCAGCGGACGGTCGGCGGCATCCTGCTGGGCCTGGTGATCAGCACACCGGTGATCCTGCTGCAGTTCGTCACCGCACCGCTGTCTGCGCACATGGTCGGACGCCAGGCGTATCGCAACGGCACCATTCAATCGCGTGACCTGGTCGTCGACGAGTACGCCGAGTCGAAGCGCACCCCGCCGGCCGCTGGCTGAGTCACCGGCAGCGGGCTGACTCACCGGCCGCGGGCTGAGTCACAGGAGGCCCGGCCCGGGCATCCGACGCTCTCTCGTTCGCAACTCCGGAAGAACCTGCGGCAACCCGGCCTATAGCGGTGTTCGGGGCCCATCCGCGGGTGTTTCTCCGGAGTTGTGTGCACTCCACTCGTCGTGCACAGACAACGTGAGCGGCGATTCCGTCCACAGATCGGGCAACTCAGGTCCGCGCCGCCGCCCAGCCGACCAGGATCGCGTGCATGCCTGTCTCGAAGCCGACCGTCGCTCAGCGTCTTGCAGACCTGCAGCGGATCCGTATCTACAGCCGAGCGGACCTCTTCGACCAGGGGCTCGGCGCGCGCGGCATCACCGCAGCGGTGCGCGCCGGCAGACTGTTCCGACTGAGACGCGGGCACTACGTCACCCATCAGGTCCCCGACGACATCGCCGACGCGGTGCACACCGGCGGTCGCATCGGGTGCGTGACGCTACTGCACCTGATCGGCGTCTTCGTTCTGGAGAAGCCCGCGGCGCATGTGCACGTGTCGCCGCAGCTCTCACGCAGCCGTCACCGTCGATCTCGCTCCGCCACGATGCACTGGAGTCCGTGTCACGAGCCGGGGACTGCGCACGCGGTATCGGTATGGGATGCCGTGCGTGAGTCCATCCGGTGCCAGGCGCCCCGTGCGGCGATCGCGACCGTGGACAGCGTGCTGCACCACCGTCTGCTGACACGGGAGCAGATCGTCCGGATCTTCCGCAGCCTGCCCGCGAGGTTCCAGGCGCTTCTGCCTCTGGTCGACGCCTCGGCCGAGTCCGGACCCGAGACATTCGTCAGGCTCATGCTGCGCGCTCTGGGCGTGCCCTTCGAGACTCAGGTCACGCTGGTCGGCATCGGCCGCGTGGATTTCGTGGTCGATGGATGGCTGATCATCGAATGCGACAGCCGGGAGTTCCACGAGGGATGGGATCAGCAAGTCGAGGATCGGGCGCGTGATCTGATGGCCGCGCAACTCGGATACGTCACGATCCGGCCGATCGCGGCCGATATCTTCAATCGGCCTGACCGAGTGCGGGCAGCCATCACGGACGTGATCGCAGTGCTCGGACCGCTGTTCGAGGGTCGGCGGCGTTCACAACTCCGGAGAAACGGGCGATCTGGCGGGGCTTGACCGCGGGTAGCCCGGAAAACCCGAGAATCTCCGGAGTTGCGAACAGGGGCGGGGGTGCGGATGCCAGGGACGGGGGTGCGGATGCCAGGGGCAGGGGCTAACCGGCCGGGGTCAGCGTCAGCGTGTCGACGGCCGCGGCCTTCACCGCCTTCGGGCTGAAGGCCCAGGGGGTCTGGATGCCCTTCGCCCAGTCCGCTGTCTGATCGGTGTAGTGCGGGTGGAAGGCATGCCCGCTGGCCCCGGTGAGGTGGTTCCACGTCGACGCGTCGAAGTCTGCCAGGTCGATCACCATGCGCATCGACGGGACGGTCGCGGTGGCGTACGACTCGCCGAGCACCCATCCGGTGGCGTTGACGACCGATGAGCCGCCGCCGACGGGGTACGGCCCGCGGTTGAACAGCATCTCGATCGGCGCGATACCTGACGTGCCCAGCGTGTCGTGGGTGAGTGGCAGCGCGTGCAGCGACCCCCAGCTCCAGCGGGTGACGTCTTCGCCCTGCAGCTCGGCGAGTTCGGCATAGGCCTGCTCGGCCGAGAGCGCCAGCATTGAGTACATGTCGGTGGTGCCGAGGCGCTCGTTGGTCCACATCGGGTCGACGGCGTCGTCGAGCATCGTGCCGACGACGGTGAAGAGGCGGCCCTGGTCGCCGACCGGAAGCGGAACCTCGCGTTCGACGAAGACGTTCTGCGCCAGGTTCGACCACAGCACGTTGGCGAAGGCCGCGGCTGCCGAGTCTGGATCGTTCTGGGCATCCCAGGTGCGTAACAGCTCGATGGCCGCCTGCGGGCCCTCGCCTTCGACAGCGACGCGGTCCATGACCACGGCGAGCTGCTTGCCGATCCACATCTCTTCATCCATCTGGATGTCGCGCATGTCGGCGGCGGTGATCGGTCCGGCTGCCGCTTTGCGTTCGATCAGGTGCTCGATGCGCGCGGCGCGGTAGCCGTAGTCCCAGTCGCGGGATAGGAAGTGCTCGTAGTCGTCATCGACGATCGCGTTGTTCGCCGTGACGATGTACCCCTGCGGCGGGTTGTACGACACCGGGAGTTCTTCGAAGGGGATGAACCCCTCCCAGTCGTAGGCGCTGTCCCAGCCGGCCTGCGGCAGCCAGCCGTCGCCGGCGCCGCGGATCGGCAGCCGCCCGGGCGCCTGATAGCCGATGTTGCCCTCGACGTCGGCGTAGACGAGGTTCTGCGCCGGGACGTCGAAGAGGGATGCTGCCCGCCGGAACTCCTGGAAGTTCTGGGCGGTGTTGAGCGCGAACAGGGCGCTGGCGGTGGTGCCGGGCTCGAGAGCCGTCCAGCGCAGGCTTACCGCGCTCTCACCGTCGGGGATCTCGGGCGCACCCTCCAGTGGGAGCACCGCATCGCCCGCGCTGACGACGGGGGACTCCGCGATCGACGTGAAGTCGTCGGTCAGGCCCGAGATGATCGGACCGTGCACGGTGCGGCGGATGGTCAGCGGCACGTCGTCGCCGCCGGCGACCTTGATGACATCCTGCTCGATCTCGAGCGGCGTCAGCGCACCGTCGCGCCAGTACTGGTCACCGTCGAGCTTCTCGATGTACAGATCCGTGACGTCGGTGGTGAGATTGGTGAAGCCCCAGGCGACGGTCTGGTTGTGTCCGATGACGACGCCCGGCATTCCCGAGAATGAGAACCCGGCCACGTCGAAGGGGCACTGCTCGCCGACGGCTTCGCACTTGAGCTGGATCTGGTACCAGACCGAGGGCAACGAGGCGCCCAGGTGCGGGTCGTTGGCCAGCAGTGGCATCCCGCTCTCGGTGAGGTCACCCGAGACGACCCAGGAGTTCGACCCGATGCCCTCGCCGACCCCGCCGATCATCATGCTCGCCGCGGCGAGCACGCTCTCGGCCTCCTGCCACTCGACCGTGGCGAGGGCGTCGGTGACCCCGGCATCGCCCGCGCCACCGAAGGCCGCCGGCTCAGCATCGGCCTGCACGGGTTCGACCGCCGAGATGGTGGGCACGATCACCGGGTTCTGCGCGAACGGGTACGGCGGGTAGGCCGTTTCGATGACGGCCGTGTTCTCAGCATCCGACGCTCCGGATGCCTGCAGCCGGGCAGCGAGCAGCGCACGGTCGGTCTCGTCCTCGACGTTGGTGCGCAGATCCCAGGCCATCGCCTTCAGCCAGGCGACCGAGTCCGCCGGCTCCCAGGGCTCGGGCTCGTAGTCCGGGTTCTGTATGCCCAGAACGGCATATTCCAGTGAGAGCTGGGCGCCGGAGCGGGAGTCCAGATAGGCGTTCACCCCGTCGGCGTAGGCCTCGTAGTAGCCGAGCGTCGTCTCGTCGAGGTTCGCGACTTCCTCTTCGGCGACGGCGCGCCACCCGAGCGTACGCAGGAACTTGTCGGTCGCGACCTGGGAATCACCGAACATCTCGGCGACGCGCCCCGAGGTCACGTGCCGCCGGAAGTCCATCTCGAAGAACCGGTCCTGCGCGTGCGTGAACCCCTGCGCGTAGAACAGATCGTGCGTGGTCGAGGCGGTGATCGTGGGGATGCCGCGGTCGTCTCGCTGCACCGTCACCGTGGCGTCCAGTTCGCTGAGCTGAATCTCGCCTGAGGTCTGGGGGAACGAGCGCTGGATGGTCCAGGTGAGGAAGAACGCGGCGGCGGTGGCGATCGTGATCAGTACGGCGACCACGACGAAGGCGATACGGCCGAGGCGTCCCGCGAGGGAGCGTCGGTTCGGGTCGCTGGTTGTGCTCATCATCGGTGAAGGCCCTTGGGTAGTACGTGGGACTCCGTGTCACGGAGGCCGCGCACGCGTCTCGGGTCGCGCGCGTCCTCGCATACTACCGATTCCCGCTCGCGCTGCCGAGGATCACCCGATCAGACTGGGCTGCAGGTCGCGCAGGGTGCGCCGGTGGGTCATCCGGGTCACTCCGACGGCCGCCAGCGCGAGGGCGCCGATGAGCCATGCGGCGAGGATCGCCAGGTCGTAGAGGGCTCGGGTGATGTCACCGCCGTACATCAACTGGCGCAGCGCATCGACGACGTATCCCATCGGCAGCACGTGATGCAGTCCGGCGAGCGGCTCGGGCAGCGTCTGCCAGGGGAACGTGCCACCCGCGGTCACCAGTTGCAGCACCATCAGGACGAGGCCCATGAACTGGCCGACGGAGCCCAACCAGACGTTGAGCGCCAGAATGATCGCCGCATACGTCGCCGAGGCCATCACCATGACGCCCAGTGATCCCCACGGGTGTGAGAAGTCGAAGCCGAGCATGTAGCCGAGCACACCGATCAGGCCCACCATCTGCAGGGCGCCGAGCATCGCCGGTGTCAGCCATCCCGCCAGCGTGATCCGCAGCGGTGAGTGCAGCGCGGTCACCGCCCGCCGTGAGATCGGTTTGACGATCAGGAACAGGGCGTAGATGCCGATCCACCCGGCCAGCGCGGCGAAGAACGGCGCGAGGCCCTGACCGTAGTCGCGCGCGGCCGCGACCTTGTCGCTGGAGACGTGCACGGGGTCGGCGATGGTGTCGGCCTGCGCGGCGCGCAGCTCGGCGGTGGATGCCGGAATCGCCGCCACTCCGGAGGCCAGGCCGTCGCGCAGGGACCCGATTCCGTCGCCGAGAGCACCGAGGCCGTCGTCGAGACGGGCGGCACCGTCGCGGGCGGATGCTGCACCATCGGCGGCGTCCCGAGTGCCGCTGGACAGTCGTGCGGCGCCTTCGGAGAGCCGCTGCGCGCCTGCGGCGAGTTCATCGACCTGGTCGACGGCGCGTTGTGCGGCGGTGTTGCCCTCCTGAAGGCGGGCGGCCAGCGGATCGAGGTCGGTGAGCACGGCGTCGATCTGCTCGGCGGTCAGTCCGTGTTCGGCCATGCCCGCGGCGAGATCCGCGCGCACGCCGGGCAGCGCATCGGCCGCCTGCTGGGCATGGACGGCGGCGTCATCGGCTGCTTCGGCCAGCTTGCGGTTTCCGGCGCTGACCTGTGCGGCGCCGTCGGCGAGCGAGCGGGCCCCGAGGGCGAGCGCATCGGTCCCGTCGGCGAGGGTTCCCAGCCCGGTGGTGAGCGCTGACGATCCGTCCTTCGCCGAGTGGGCGCCATCGAGCAGCTGTCCGGTGCCGTCGACGGCGTCGGCGAGGTTCGCGCGCACATCGCTGAGGCCGGTCAGGAGTTGACCGGCCGCTTCCGAGCCGACCATCTCGGCGACGGAACGCCGGATGCGTTCGACCGCCTGCGTGCCGATGGATGAGGCCAGATAGTTGTTCGCATCGTTCGTCTCGAGCTCGATGCGCGCCTGGCGGGGGTGGTCGCCGGAGGCCGAGGCGAGTGCATCCGAGAAGTCGCGGGGGATGGTCACGGTGAAGTCGACCGTGCCGTCCGAGAGCGCTGCGCCGGCCTCGGATGCCGTCATCACCCTCCAGTCGAAGGAGCCGTCGCTCAGCAGCTGCTCGGCGACGTCCGATCCGTAGTTCTGCGGGTTCTCGGCGTCACCGGTGCCGGTGTCGTCGACCACCAGCGCGACGGGGACCTCGGTGAACTTGCCATAGGGGTCTTGATTCGCCCACAGGTACAGCCCGCCGTAGAGCACGGGAACGGCCAGCAGCGCGATCAGCGCCACTACGGCCATGGGGCTGGCCACCAGTCGCCGCAGTTCGGCGGCGATCATCGAGGGGATCTTCATCGGGCGTCCTCCTCTGCGGCGGGCGTGACCTGTGCGGCAGCGCCGGCATCTGACAGATGCTCGGCGTGCACGGTCTCGGGCATGGTCGAGATGACGGCGGCGGCTGCGCCACCCACGATCACGAGCATCGCGTACCCACGGTCGGCGAACTCCGACGCGATGCGCCACCAGCCATCGGGCCGTCCACCGTGGCGGTCGGGGGCCACCAGCACCAGCGCCTCGACCTCGGCGCGGAGCACGGCCAATTCGCACAGGATGCGCACGCGCGCCGCCGGGTCGATGACGCCGATCGGTGTTCTGATCAGATCGTCGAACCCCAGCATCCGCAACCAGCGACGTGCGTGGCGGGGTGTGGCGGGGCGTCCGGCGAACATGAGCTCTTCGCCCACCACTGCGCCGACGGCAACGTCGGGGGGTGGGTCGCTGACGGCCGGGGCATCGACCAGCGCCACCCGTCGCCGCAGCGCGCCCGCGTCGGCGACGCCGTCGATCGTGACCGTGCCGGAGTCGGGGCGCATCCGCCCCGAGGCGATGAGGCCGAGCACGGTCGGGCGCTGCTCGGTCTCGGCACGGATGAAGCGGGCGTGCCCGGACTCGAACACGATGTCCATGGTCGGCAGCACTTGCCCGCGACGACCCTTCGTGACGTTCTGCAGTGCGACCCTCATGCGGCGGATGCCCTCACTCGGCGCTCTGCGCGGGGACGAGAACGTCGGGGTGATCGCGAAGCAGGGCGTCCGCGTCGCGCCACGACAACCCGGCGATGCTGAGCACGATCCGCACGACCGCATCGGCTGCTGCGGCGGGTTCTGCGCCTGTCTCGTCCGCGAGGTTGCGGGAGGCAACTGTGCGCGCCACCTCCTCGATCAGTCGGGCGAGCATGCCTGCGTCGATGTCGGTGCGCATGCGCTCGCCGCGTCGGCCCCGCCGCA
Organism: Microbacterium esteraromaticum; assembly: GCF_017303215.1. Taxonomy (GTDB): domain Bacteria; phylum Actinomycetota; class Actinomycetes; order Actinomycetales; family Microbacteriaceae; genus Microbacterium; species Microbacterium esteraromaticum_C. Next base: position 452,997 of record NZ_JAEMWU010000001.1, read on the forward strand.
CGATGTCGGCGAGCACGCGACGTAGCGGGGCCAGCGCCGCGGCGGTCTCGGTGAGGTGCGCATCGTCGAGCGCCAGCGCCGCCGTGATGCGCACGTGCGCCGCCTCGTGCCACATCAGTGCGGCGAGGCGCGCGAGCGCGACCTGAGGATCATCGTCGTCCACCGAGGTCGCCAGCGCGTTGAAGCGCCGGGCGCCGGACGCGATGAGCTCGCGGATCAGCGCGTCGCGGTCGGCGAAGTGCCCGTAGATGGTGCGGCGAGAGACGCCGGCGGTACGCGCGATCGCGTCGACCGAGGCGTGCGGGTCGGACGCGAGGGCGGTGCGGGCCGCGGCGATGATCCCGGCACGGTTCGCGAGAGCATCCGAGCGCGGAGTGCGGGTGGAGGACATGCATCGAGTGTAAGTATCTTGCACATCACTGTGCAAGATAAAGCAGGGGATTCACAGCCCATGCGTCACTACCGCTCAGAACGCAGTCGCCCCGCGTGGGTCACCCGAACGGGCGACCCACGCGGGGCGTCGGAAAGCGTACTGCGGTCAGTCGGTACCGAAGTCGAAGGCTGCGCCCTCGGATGCTGCATCGACAGCATCCGTCAGCTCACCGTCGACCTGCGAGACCGAGCCCTCCACGAGTCCGGTGATGTCGCCGGCTTCGCCCGCGGTGACGCGGCCGACGAGCTCGCCGGTCGCGCCGCCCACCAGGCCCAGCCCGGCGTACTGCTCCAGGCGCGAGCGCGAGTCGGCGATGTCGAGGTTGCGCATGGTCAGCTGACCGATGCGGTCGACGGGGCCGAAGGCGGCGTCGCCGACGCGCTCCATCGACAGCTTCTCGGGGCCGTACGACAGGTTCGGCGAGACGGTGTCGAGGATCGTCCAGTCGTCACCGCGGCGCAGGCGGATGGTGACGGTACCCGAGATCGTGAGGCCGACCCAGCGCTGGATCGACTCGCGCAGCATGAGCGACTGCGGCTCGAGCCAGCGGCCCTCATACATCAGGCGGCCGAGGCGGCGACCCTGCTCGTGGTACGTGGCGAGGGTGTCTTCGTTGAGGATGCCGTTGACCAGGCGCTCGTACGCGATGAACAGCAGTGCCATGCCGGGGGCCTCGTAGATGCCGCGCGACTTCGCCTCGATGATGCGGTTCTCGATCTGGTCGCTCATGCCCAGACCATGACGGCCGCCGATGGTGTTGGCCTGCATGACCAGCGCGACCGGGTCGGTGTACTCGACGCCGTTGATGGCGACCGGCCGGCCCCCTTCGAAGGTCACCGTGACGTCCTCGGTCTCGATCGCGACCGACGGGTCCCAGAACTTCACGCCCATGATCGGGTCGACCGTCTCGAGCGACACGTCGAGGTGCTCGAGCGTCTTGGCCTCGTGGGTGGCACCCCAGATGTTGGCATCCGTCGAGTACGCCTTCTCGGCCGAGTCGCGGTATGGGAAACCGCGCTCGACGAGCCACTCGCTCATCTCTTGGCGACCGCCGAGCTCGGTGACGAAGTCGGCGTCGAGCCACGGCTTGTAGATGCGCAGACGCGGGTTGGCGAGCAGCCCGTAGCGGTAGAAGCGCTCGATGTCGTTGCCCTTGTAGGTCGAGCCGTCACCCCAGATGTCGACGCCGTCCTCGCGCATCGCGCGCACCAGCATCGTGCCAGTGACGGCGCGGCCCAGCGGAGTCGTATTGAAGTACGTCTTGCCGCCCGAGCGGATGTGGAAGGCGCCGCACTGCAGAGCGACGAAGCCCTCTTCGACGAGGGCCGTCTTGGCATCCACCAGACGCGACGCCTCGGCGCCGTACTCCAGGGCGCGACCGGGGATCGACGCGATGTCGTCCTCGTCGTACTGGCCGAGGTCGCCGGTGTAGGTGAAGGGGATCGACCCCTTCTCTCGCATCCACGCGACGGCGACAGACGTGTCGAGACCACCGGAGAACGCGATGCCGACCTTTTCGCCGACGGGGAGGGACTGAAGCACCTTGGACATGCGCCCAAGTCTATCGGCGCGCGGCGTGTCGGCCTGCCCGGAGACGATCCGAGAGATTTGCACAGAAGGTTGCCAAAACGATACGGTCGCACGTGATGCCCGATCTCGGGCCGACTGGGAACCCGTCCCGGTCATCGAAGCGTGTCCGTCTGAGGGACTTTCGCGTGCGTGGGGGCGCACGGGGGCGGATGCGTAACTGCTAGGGGAGAGCACATGCTGTATTTTCGCGCGCCCAAACGGCGCGATCATCTGGCGCGCCCGAGCGCGCTCCGCCGCGTCATCTCTGCGTTCACCGTGGGGTTGCTGGCGATCATCGGCCTCGTCGCAGCACCCGCTGCAGCGGTCGCCGCGACCAACGCCGCCATCGCCATCGGCGGCGTCACCATCGAACCGGCCGACGCGAAGCTGACCATCGGCGACTCCGTCACGGTGTCGGGCACCTGGGACGCCTCCACGGCTGATCCTCGGCCCGGTGACACCTTCACGATCGGGCTGCCCGACGTCTTCGAGTTCCCCGCCGCCGTGCCGTTCGCACTGAACGGTCCCGAGGGCGTGGTGTGGGGGAACTGCCTCACCGATCCGTCCACCGGAATCGCCGAGTGCACACTCACCGACGCCGTCACCGAGCGGCCAGAGCTCGTGGCGGGAACCTGGCAGTTCCAGGTCGAGGCCATCCAGACGACCACCGAGACCGAGGTCGTGTTCGACCTGAACGGCACGCCGGTGTCGGTGCCGCTGCCCGGAGGCGGCGGGATCGATGACGGCATCGAACTGCCCGGCGAGGTCTCGAAGGCCGGTCAGATGAACAGCAACAACTGGTCGATGACGTGGACGATCGACATCCCCGGGGCGAACCTGGTCGCCGCGGGCGGAGACGTCGCACACATCACCGACACCTTCGGTGCCGGCCACGTGCTGTGCGACCCGACCGGGTTCCGTGTGCAGACCGTCCGCGGTGACACTGTGGTCGACGTGACCGATCTCGTCGAGTCGGCACCCGTTGCCGGCGAGGCAGGATTCCGCATCGCGCTGAACGCTCCCCGCGGCGGTTTCAACGCCGACGTGACGTACCGCCTCACCTACGAGACGTGCACGCCGGACGGACAGATCGACCCTTCTGGCACCACCTACGAGAACTCGATGCAGATCGAGGGCTGGGGTGAGGCCGGTCAGGGCATCGGCACAGTCACCAACCGCCCCTGGCACCTGGGACTGACCAAGTCCGGCACCGTGCTCGGGAAGGGCGACCGCAACGGTCGGATCGCCTGGATGGTCGTCGTCCCCGGCGACCAGCTGTTCGGCAAGAACAGCTTCACCTTGACCGAGACGCTCGGCGAGGGGCACCAGCTCTGCACCGACACCGTTTCAGGATTGCGCGTCTTCGAGCGCTACGGCCCCAGCGGGCAGCGCGATCGTGACATCACGAATCTGCTCGCCGTGTCGAACCAGACCTCATCGGCGCAGGCCTTCAGCGGTGTCTACACGATCGACGATTCCGACTTCGCGTTCAAGCGCTCCGACTACCGCTATCTCGTGAGCTATGACACGTGCGTCACCTCGGCGGATCTGCCCGAGGCGGGCACGGTCTACGCGAACACCGTCTCGATCGACGGCGATGCCACGGGCGGCGAGGCGAAGGTTCCCGGACGCTCGCAGGGTAAGAAGGGCAAGATCAACGGAGCGACGGTCACGATCGACGGCGTCGAGCACATGCCGCAGACGACCCTCGACTGGAACGTCACGATTCCGGGTGAGAAGGTCGACGGCATCACCGGGCCGCTGACGCTGACCGACACGCTGTCCTCGACGCAGACGGTCTGCGCCGCGGGTGACTCGAGCGATGGCCTCGCCGCGCGTATGAACCTCGCAGTCACGGCCCACGATCAGATCAGCAACGGCGGCCTGAAGAGTGTCAACCTCACCGACGCCACGACGGTGACGGTCGACGGTCAGCAGGTCACCTTCGAGATCGCCGAACCGTCGCTGCCCATGCCACAGGGGGGCACGAGCGACGGATTCACCCGTGAGTACCAGTACACGCTGAGCTACACCACGTGCACCACCAGCGGCGGTATGGATGCGCCGGGCACCGAGTACGGCAATGCGATTGCCGGTTCGGGCATCGAGTTCTCGTCGTCCGTCACCCAGAAGTACAGCGGTTCAGGTACCGGAACCGGCGTCACTCGCGGATCGGTGGCGCTTGACAAGAAGCTCGCCGACACCCCGGGCGCCGCGCTCGTTCCGGCCGACACCACCTTCACCGTGCAGGTGAAGGAGATCGACCCGAAGGGTGTGACCCAGAACGCGTACGACCTCGAGGTTCCGCTCCACGGCGACCCGGTCGGCGGGCTCAACGCCCGCGGTACCGGCTGGACCGTCGAGCTGTCTGAGCCGAGGTTCCCGACCGTTTCCGGTATCACCTGGGGTGCTCCGAAGTTCTTGGCCACCGAGGGGCTCATCCCGAGCGATGACGGCACCACCGCCGTCGCCACGCTCGCCCCGGGCACGAACATCTCGGTGACGCTGCAGAACACCGCACTGCTCGGTAGCGCCACGGTCACCAAGGCCCTCGCCGGACCGGACGCCGCCCGCGAGCTCGTCGACCCGAAGCAGAGCTACCGGGTCACCGCGACGATCGACACGAGCGCGCTCGGCGACAACGTGCCCGCACAGCCGGACCGTGTTCTCGACATCACCGCCGGTGAGACCGTCACGATGGAGAACCTGCCGGTCGGCGCTGTGGTGACGTTCTCTGAGGCGAAGCCCGGCGACGACGATGTGTTGACATGGTCGACGCCGGTGATCTCGCCGAACCCGATCACCATCGAGGCCGGCCACGTCGTCGAACCGGCGGCTGTAACCGTGACGAACACGGTCAACCGCACGGTCGGGACGTTCTCGATCGCCAAGACCGTCACGGGAGAACAGGCCGACAACCCGGCCGTTCCCGACGAGGTGACGGTCACCGCGTCGTGGACCCAGGACGGCGTTGACGCAGAGAAGACGCTGACCCTCCCGACCGACGGCACCCCCGTCGAGCTCGGTGAGAACCTGCTGATCGGCACCGAGGTGACGCTCACCGAGACGCCGCTCGTCGACGGATCCAGCATCGCCTGGGGCGCGCCGGTGTGGAGCGGTACCGGAGTGACTGTTGACGGCGAATCGGCCGTCGTCTCGATCACCCGCGATGCTGAGGCACAGGTGCAGCTGCAGAATCACGCGGCCACCTCGGTCGCCGGCATCAGCCTGATCAAGGGCCTCGCCGGTGACGCGATCGGTGAGGTCGCCCCCGACACCGAGTTCCCCGTCACGGCGACGTGGACCGACGCCGAGGGCGCCGAGCAGTCGACGCAGCTCACCATCAACACCGTCGAGCCGACCCCGCTGGGGGTCGACCTGCCCGCCGGAACCGTTGTGACGATCACCGAGGGTGAGCGCCCCGCGTTCGACACCGTCGTCTGGGAATCGGTCACGATCAGCGGCACGGATGTGACAGACAACGGCGACGGGTCGGCCGAGATCGTCGTCTCGGATCAGCAGAGCGACAGCACCCTGGTGACGGTGGTCAACGAGGCCACCTGGGCGCCGGGAACCTTCACCCTGTCCAAGCAGGTCGACGGCATTCTGCTCGATAACCCGGACGTTCCCGAGGTCGTCACCGTGACCGCCTCGTGGCTCGACGGCGACGAGCCGCGCCAGGCCGAGGTGGCACTGCCCACCGACGGCACCGTCGTTCCGTTCGGCCAGGACCTGCCCCACGGCACCCTCGTCACGCTCGCGGAGTTGCCCAACGACGAAGGCCTCGCCTTCGCCTGGAGCACCCCGCAGTGGGCCGGCGATGACATCGTCGGAAACGAGGACGGCACCGCCGCGCTCACGATCGGAGCGGCGCAGGACGCCCAGGTCGTCGTCACCAATGCCGTGACGTCGAAGCTCGGCAGCCTGATCGTCACGAAGGAGCTCACCGGCAGCGGCGCGAGCCTCGTCGAAGACACCGCCTTCCCGGTGACGGCGACCTGGACCGACCTGCTCGGCGAGCCGCAGCAGCTCGACCTCGAGGTGCGTTCCGGCGAGACGACGGTGATCGCGGATCTGCCGCTGGGCACCGAGGTGACGCTCACCGAGCACTCCACCGAGCTGCCGGTCAACGCGCGCTGGCACGGCGCGACGTGGTCGAGTGGCGACGTGAACGTCGCATTCGACGACGCCGAAGGTGACGAGGTCACGATCATCGTGGTCGGCGACGGCACGGCACCCGCGACGATCACGGTTTCGAACGACATCGAGAAGCTGCCCGACCTCGCCGTGACCGGCGGGCCGGCGATCACGGCATCCGTCGTGGTGCTGGCCGTGCTGCTGATGGGCGTCGGAATCCTGATGCTCGTGCTGCACCGCCGCCGCAGCGCATAGGCGACGCGCTCACGCGCTGACCTCGGGGGTCGGCACGCCGAACGGCGTGTCGACCCCCGCAGCGTTTCGGAACGGGAGCAGCGGGCTCCGCACCAGGCAGGTAGAGCGCGCACCGGGTGCGCAGAGCACGCACCGGCCACGCCGTGATCAGCCGCGGGTGACGTCCGCGAAGCGCTCGCGCAGCGGGTGATCCTGCCCCAACCCGGCGAGGGCCACGCATCCGTCCAGCCCAGATCCCCGAGGCGGCACGAACCGGGCATCCGGTCGCTCGGCGCGCACCGCATCGATGAAGGCGTCGCGGATAGCATCCGATCCGAACACCCCGCCGACCGCGCCCACGGCGGCGTCGGCGGGAGCGTCGACGACACGCAGCGCGGCGGTGGCGGCCAGCGCCAGCTCAGCGGCCGCGTCGCGGCAGATGCGCTGCGCGACGGCATCGCCGGCCGCGGCGGCCTCGGCCACCTGCGCCGCGAACGATGCCACGGTGCGTACGCGATCGTGCGCCGCCTGCAGGTGCACGTAAGCGGTCTCGAGGTCGGGCCAACGCTCCTGCATCGGCGCGGTCAGAGAGGTCGCGGGGCCGCGTCCGTCGTGGGCGCGCATGACGGCATCCAGCGCCTCGCGTCCGATCCAGAAGCCGCTGCCCGCGTCGCCCATGATGTGGCCCCAGCCGTCGACGCGCGCGGAGTGCTGCGGGCCGACGCCGAGCGTGACCACGCCGGTGCCGGCTGCGACGACGGTTCCGTACTGGTCGCCGAGCACGCCCAAGTACGAGGTGACCGAGTCGTGCGTGGCGACCACGCGGCGCACGTCGGTGAGATCCGGATGCTGCAGCAGCGCTTCTGCTTCGGCATCGGCATCCGTCAGCCCTGACACCCCCAGCGACACGGTGTGCGGTGCCGAACCGGTCACCCGGATCACTTCGGCGACCACCGCCGCGAGCTGCGGAAGCAGCGGCTGGTTGGTGAACACTCCGGGGAACAGCCACTCCTGCACGGCGCCATCGGCGCTCAGCAACCGGGTCTTGATACCGGTCTGGCCCGCGTCGACGGCGAGCAGCGGGTACTGCGGGTGGTGCTCAGACACGTCGTGCCCTCTCGCTTGGTGTGGCGGCGACGGGTTCGCGGCCAGATGCAAGCGTAAGACACGTCTCGCGCCCGCCCGCCGGTCAGAAGTCCGGGTACTCGCGCAGGCGCTCTTCGAACTCGGCGCGGTCTTGTTCGGGCAGCAGGTTTCGGGCGATGATCATCAGCTGCACCCCCTCGACAGGTTCTCCGGTCTGCTGGGCGATCGCCTCTCGCTGCGTGCGGAACTCGCCCGTGGCGTCCTTCGAGAGGTCGTAGGTCGTGACATAGAACCGCAACGGGTCGGGATAGGTATCGGCGTAGTACTCCCACGTGTGCTGGCGCTCGACATCCGCCGACCCGTAGAGCTTCGCGACCATGTCGTCAGAGAGGCCGCTGGCGGGCACGTTCAGCGGGTAGAGCCCCCACATGTCATGCTCCATCAGCACCTGATCGATGATGATCATGATCTCGCGCTTGCGCTGGTTATCGTGCACGGGCTCTGCGGTCGTCCAGGTCGGCGAGACGTATCTCTTGAGCATCGACTCACCGCCGTAGCCGTTGCGTTCCGGACTGACGTCGACCGCACCGGCCTGCACCCAGGTGTAGCCGAGGCGTTCCGTGAGCCGTTCGCGCACCGCCGCCATCAGCTCGTCGCCCTGGCGCTGCACCTGTTCGAGCGAGGGGCCGTTGAGCACGTCGTAGTTCGAGTGCTCGTGGACGCCCGGATACGCCTCTTCGTGCCGCTGCTGCTCGGACTTGGTGCCGTCGTAGGCCTGCGTCGCCGCCGAGCGCAGCGCACTCATTGCGCCCACCGTTGCCACGTTGAACACGAGCGCTCCGACGAGGGCGATGGCTCCCAGCATCCGCCCGCGCCGCGTGAGCAGCGCCGCGACGATCACTCCGATGACGAGCAGCTGCACGACCAGCAGAGATATGCCGTAGATGGCATCTGTTCCGCCCGTCATCAGAAGCACCAGCAGGGTGACCGCGAACAGCGCCGCCGCGACGACGGCGGCGACACCGAGTGCGCTGGTGCGTTTAGGTGCGTCGGGCGCGGTGTAGACGAGGTCGGCGGATGCCGGAGGCAGGCCGGCCGCGGCATCGAGCCCGGCCGAGGCGCGCCCCGGGCGCTGATAGCCGCCGGGCGGGGGAAGAGGCGGCGCACCCTCGGCGCCGCCGACGTATCTGCTGCGACGCTGGTCTACCACGGCCGCTCCGTTCCGCCGCTGCCGCCGTCCTCGCCCAGCTGGTCCTCGCGTTCCTGCGCACCCTGATCGAGCCGATTCTCGATGTCATCGAGATCACTCTGCGAGGGTTGATCCTGTTCGCCCTGTTCGGACGGCTGCCCGCCCTGCTCGGGGTTCTGCTGTTGCTTCTGCTGCTGACGCTGCTGGTTCTCGTCGAGGGTGTCGCTCATGTCGCGGCTCGGATCGGGCGACTGGTTCTGGGCCTCGTCGCTGCGGCACTCCTCGGGCGTCTCGACGGTCATCTGCAGCGCCTGCCCGTAGAACTCGGCGGCCGACACGGCATCGCCGTCGGCCTGGGCCGCGTCACCCTGCCGTTCGATCACCAGCGACAGGTTGATGCGTACGTAGCAGACGTCCAGACCGGTTGCCAGAGGGAGGGCCGTCTCGAGGTGGTCGCGTGCCGCGGCGAGCTGTTCGGCGCCGGCCTGAGCCGTGCCGATGTTGTACGGCGCCTTGAACTGCTCGAAGCCGTTGAGCCAGGTCTGCCCGCGCGCTGCCGACTCGGATTCGGCGTACGACCCGGTGACGAACGAGCTGATCGACTGATGCGCGAACGCGTACATGCTCAACACCTTGCCGACCAGCAGCAGGCCGGCGAGCGTGAGGGGCAGGGTCGCGACCGCGACCCACCATCGGATGCGCCGACGGCGACGGTTGGCGGCGAGCAACAGCGCCGCCGCGTCGGCCTGCGTGGCGGGAGGCGTCGGATGCTGCGACGGCGTCGTCATCGTGCACTCCTGTCCTCAGGCGCTGAGACGGCACGGTCGGTCGGGTGGTCGGCCGGGGCGGGCCGGGCACGGTCATCCGCCTGATCGCGCGGCGTGCGCGGGGCGAGAGCGCCGCGCAGGCGCGTGACCTGCATCGTCGCGCGCGCCAGCTCGACACCCAGCAGCAGCACGAGCACCAGGGCGAAGATCCAGTACAGCTCGATCACGTTGCCCACCTCGCCCGACGACGCGTAGTCGACGGTGCTCGTGGGCGCTGGGGGCAGCACCAGGGGCGCATCCGCCGCGCGGGGCTGGTACTCGATGCCGAGTTGCTCGGCGACCTGCTGCAGATTGTCGTCGTCGCGCTTCGACAACGCCGGCTCGCCCCGGTACTGGATGTACTCGCCCTGGGCGGCGGTGCCGGTGGTGATGCGCATCGGGCCGCCCTCGGCGGTGCCGTAGCCGAGCACCGCCCCGCCGTCGACGTACTTCGCGCCCGAGGCGAACGACTCGGGCGGGCCCGACGCGGTCTGCTCGCCGTCGCCCAGGTAGAACACCATGCGGCTGCGATCGGGGGCAGCCTCGGCTGCCGATGAGAGGGTGTCTGCCAGCATCCGACTCGCGATGCCGATCGATGACCCCCGCGACTGGTCGGTGACCTCGGGACTCATCACTTCCAGCGATGACATCAGCGCCGTGGCATCCGTCGTCAGCGGCAGGCGCAGCTGCGCCGCCGCGTCGAAGCTGATCAGCGCGAACCGCGCGCCCGGGTACTCGTCGACGATCGTCTGCACGTCGTCGCCGACGCCCTCGAGGCGGGGTGCGCCGTCGGCCCAGTCCTCGGCGACGATGCTCGCCGTCGTATCGACGACGAGCACGATGTCGGTGTCGGTCGCGAGGGTCTGCGACGAACCACCCGGGATGCCGGGACGCAACAGCATCACGAACACGACGACGATCATGCCGAGCCTCAGCAGCCATATGCTGCGACCGGCATGATCGCCCTTCCATCCCTTGGCGAGGGCGAACACGGCGAGGGCCGCCAAGGGCGTGCACAGCAGAATCAGCAGCAACGGAGGCAGCACGGGCGTGAAGATCACAGCCTCACCACCCACAGCAGAACGACGAAGCCGAGGATCGCGACCAGCATTAGCGCCATCCACAGGTTCGGTGTGTCGACCCAGACCACCTGCGCCTGCCCCTGCAAGGCGCGGGCCTCCTGCTTCTGGATCTGAGCGACGATGTCGGCGACCGTGGTGGTGTCTCTCAGCGCGTAGGACTGCCCGCCGGTGATGGCGGCGGCCTGCGACAGCTGCGCGCTCACCTCGGCGTCCTTGCCCTGCACGGGATTGAGCGCGAACACCCGCACCTGTTGCGCCCTGGCATACTGCGCGGCCTCCTCGACGGTCAGGATCGACGCGCCGGCGAGCTCATTGTCGGTCGCGAGGATCACCGAACGGCTGCGCTCGTCGTCCAGGTGGTCGAACCGCATCGTGCAGGCCGCGAGGCCATCGCCGATCAGCGAAGCGCCGGGGCCGTTGAGGGTGCCGACCCAGTGCTCGGGCGTCTCGTCGAGGTAGTCGAAGCTCTCGCGCATGCGCTGCAACTGCTCGCGGACGAACGCGTAGTCGTCGGTGAGGGGGAAGATCTGCACCGGCGAGCTGTTGAAGATCGTCAGACCGATGCGCTCGCCCTCGAAGCTGTCGAGCAGTTCATCGAACACGGTGAGCACCTCGACGTCGACCTCGGTCATCGATCCCGAGACATCCAGGCACAGCATGATGTCGCGGCTGGTGTTGACCGGCTGCACGGTCTGCGCCGACATCGGCCGCGCGGCGACCACCCCGGCGAGCAGCGTCGCGATCACGCCGAGGGCGAGGATGCCCGATAGCGCCGCCATGCGGCGACCCACCGATGCGCGGAAGGCCGGAAGAGTGCGCAGTCGCTCGGCGCGTGAGACCAGGGCCGCGGGCGCCGCATTGCGCGCGGCGCGAGAACGCAGACCGAGGGCGACGCCGACCACGATCGCGACCAGCACTACTGCCGCGGCGATCAGGACGACCCAGCTCGTGTTCAGTGCCATGTCGTCACCACCGTGCGGGCGGCCTCGGCGCCGGCAACCGGATCGATCGCGGGTCCGCGCTGGAAGATGCTGGGGTAGTAGTGGCGGCGCAGCGCGTCGAGCAGTGCCGGCTGCACGCCGCGCGCGACCAGGTCGTCCAGGGCGAGCACCGGCGCTTCGAGCCCCGAGTACTCGTTGACGAATGAGCGGACGCATCTGCTGAGCTCGAGGTTCGCCCTGCGGGCATCCGCGTTTCCGGATCGGTACGCGGTCTCGATGCGGTCCACCTCGGCGAGGTAGTCGGTGCGCAGGCGGGCGAGTACCGCAGAGGTCGGCGGCCGGTAGAGAGCAGTGCCCGGAACCGTGATGCTGCGTCGCGGCCGGGTCAGGAACAGCAGCAGCCAGGCGCCCAGCGCGAGCACGGCGAGGACGCCGAGGGCCAGCAGCAGCCAGCCCCAGCCGTACTGCACCGGAGGATAGAGCTCGTCAGAGGCGGGCATGCGACCTCCGATCCAGCATCGCCAATAGGGCGGGCACGGCCGTGTCGCGCGATCCGAACTCGGCGTGTGTGATCTCCAGCCGACGCAGCATCTCGTGGCGGCGGGCGGTGTCGGCGGCCTCCTGCGCGGCGAGCTCGCTCAGCACCGCGGCATCCCCGTGCACGAAGTCGGGCACCGCCCAACCGGTGTCGACGTCGCGGCGGTGCGCGCGGACTGCCGCCACCGGATCGGCATCACGCACGGTCAGCCACAGCACGTCGTGCTGCACCGAGAGCCGACGCAGCTGCCGCTCGGTCTCATCGGTCACGGGCGCCTCATCCGTCACGATCACGACGATCATCCGCTTGGATATGTTGCGGGCGGCATATGACAGCAGGGCGCGACGGTCGTTCGGTGCCGTGCTCTCGGTGGCGGCGCGATCGATCGTGCGCAGTGCCCGTTCGAGTGCGGCCTCACTGCCGCCCGGGGCGAGTCGGCGCACCCGATCGGCATCGCCGTACACGACCGAGAAGTTGTCGCCGTGACGCACGGTCAAGAACCCGAGCGCACCGGTCAGCAGCACCAGCAGCTCGCGCTTCGACCCCTCATCCTCGGCCAGCGCATTCATGCCCCGACCGGAATCCACCAGAAAGAGCACGGTGTGCTTGCGAGTGGCCTTGGTGCGCTTGATCAGGGGCTCCCCATGCCGGGCTGTGGCCCGCCAGTCGATATCGCGCACGTGGTCGCCGTACTCGTAGGGTCGCAGATCCTCGAAGTCCAGGCTGCGCCCCCGCAGCAGCGACGCGTAGGCACCGTCGAGCGCGTGCATCGACTTCTGCGACGAGTGGATGAAGAGTCGGCTCTTCACCTGGGTGACGAGGCTGGGCATCGGGCGGGTCAGGGGGTGGGTACGGCCGCGAAGATCTGATCGATGATCTCTTCGCTGCGGATGCCCTCGGCGTGGGCTTCGAAGGTGAGCAGCACCCGGTGGCGCAGCACGAGGTGACGCAGGGCACGCACGTCCTCGGGCAGCACATGTGTGCGGCCGTTCAGCAGTGCCAGGGCGCGCGAGGCCTGCAGGAACGCGATGCTCGCGCGGGGGCTGGCGCCGTACTTGATGAAGCGCTCCCGCTCGTCGCCGATGTAGGGCGCGGGATTGCGGGTGACATAGGCCAGCTGCACGATGTAATTGCGGATCGCCGGGTCCACGTACACACGCGAGGCGATCTGCTGCAGCTCGTGCACATCGTCGAGGCTGACGGCGCCGGGAACATGCCGATCCGGGTCAAGCACGCCCGAGTCGATGCGGCCGAGGATCTCGAACTCCTCGGCGGGACTCGGGTACTCCACGATCTCCTTGAGCAAGAACCGGTCCATCTGCGCCTCGGGCAGTTCGTACGTGCCCTCCTGCTCGATGGGGTTCTGCGTGGCGATCACGAGGAATGGCTTGGGCAGGTGATGCACCTCGCCACCGATGGTGGTCTGGCGCTCCTGCATCGCCTCAAGCATCGCCGACTGGGTCTTGGCGCTCGAACGGTTGATCTCGTCGAGCAACACGAAGTTCGCGTGCACCGGTCCGAGCACCGTACGGAACGTTCCGGTGGCCGCGTCGTAGATCTGGCTGCCGGTGATGTCGCTGGGCAGCAGGTCGGGAGTGCACTGGATGCGCTTGAAGCGCGCCTTCACGGTGTCGGCGAGAGTGCTCGCCGCGGTGGTCTTGGCGAGCCCCGGCACCGACTCGAGCAGGATGTGCCCGCCCGCCACCAGCGCCACCAGCAGGCTGGTGCGCAGCCGCTCCTGCCCCACCATCTTCGTCGCGTACGAATCGCTGATGATCCGCAGCGTGCGCTGCGCCCGGCCGAGGTCATCGGCGGTCAGTGCCGCGGCGGTGCCGTCGGCCGGCGCGGATGCCGGGGGAGCGGCCCCCATCGCCGGAGGCGGCGGGGGCGGCGGCGTGAGCGGAGAGGACCCTGGCATGTCTGTCACCCGTACAGGGTAATCCGCCCGCAGCTGAGCGGGCCGAGTGATGGCATGACCTGCGAAGCGGGCTAGGCTCCGGCTATGAGCCGAACAGTGCCGTTCCTCGATCTCGCCGACCCCTCCTTCGACGTGACCTCCGAGGTCGTCCACGACGCCCGAGACACCGGGTGGTACACCGAGACCCCGTACGGCTGGGCGGTGCTGCGGTACGACGAGGGCACAGCGCTGCTCAAGGACAAGCGGTTCCAGCAGGGCAACGCCCGATGGCCCGCGCAGAACGGCATCCATGAGGGGCCGTGGCAGCAGTGGTGGGCCGAGACCCTGCTCAGCATCGAGGGTGCCGACCATCTGCGCATGCGCCGCCTGCTGGGACCGGCGTTCCGCAACAAGACGATCGAGGCGATGCGCCCACGATTCCAGGCGCTCGCGGGCGAACTCATCGACGCGTTCGCCTCGCGCGGTCGCGTCGAGTTCGTCTCGGAGTTCGCCGAACCGTACGCGTCTCGCATCCTCTGCTACCTACTCGGCCTGCCCGACGACCAGTGGCCGCAGGTGGCCCGCTGGGCCGACGACCTCGGAAAATCCTTCGGCATCAACGTCCGCCACGACCTGCCGCGCATCGAGGCGGCACTCGAAGGCCTCACCGGATACATCGAGGAGGTGATCGAGGACCGCATGCGCACGCCCCGCGAAGATCTGGTGACCACACTGGTGCAGGCGCACGAGGATGGCGACGCACTCGATCGCCGCGAGCTCAGTGTCGCGCTGGTGTTCCTGGCGTTCGCAGGGATGGAGACCACCCGCAATCAGCTCGGCCTCGCCCTGCAGACCCTCCTGGCCCACCCCGAGCAGTGGAAGCTGCTCGCGGAGCGCCCCGAGCTGGGCGCCGCGGCCGTCGAAGAGGTCATGCGCGTCAACCCCACGGTCACCTGGGTCACCCGCGAAGCGATCGAGGACGTCGATCTGAATGGACTGCACGTGCCCAAGGGCGGCATCGTGCAGGTGCTCTCCCATGCGATCGGCACCGATCCCGCACGGATGGGCGACGCGCCCGGCTTCGACATCAGCGTCACGGATCGCCCGCTGCATTCGGGCTTCGGCGGCGGCATCCACCACTGTCTCGGGCACTTCGTCGCCCGCACCGACATGTCGGTCGCCCTGCCGTTGCTCGCCCAACGCATGCCCGACGCCGTGCCCGACGGCCCCGGCGATTGGCTTCCGGTATCGGGCAACACCGGTCCCGTGCGGTTCCCGATCCGGTTCACCGCCTCGTGATGAGCGAACGAGAACTCACCACCGACGTCTCGCTCACGCTGCCGAACGGAAGACTGAATCCGGATGCCGTCGGCTGGGCGCGCTCGCCGCTGGTCGACACGACGGGGATCGGGCGTGGGCGCGGCCGCAACAAGCGCTGGGAGTATTGGGGCATCACCACCCCCACCCATGTTGTCGGCATGACCGTGTCATCGATCGATTACGCCGCCGTGCTCGAGCTGTGGGTGCTGGATCGCGCGACCGAACGCACCTGGCACGGCACACCGACACTCATCCCCGCCCGCGGGGTCGTGCTGCCCGCGCGGGCCGAAGCCGGTCCCAGCCGCGCCAGGGCGAAGGACTTCGAGATCGACATCGACGAACTGCCCGAAGGCACCCGCCTGCGCGCACGGATGCCCGGCGTCACCGTCGATGTGATCGCGGAGCTACCGGCCGGCCATGAGCGCCTGGCTGTCGTCGTGCCGTGGAGCAGCACGCGGTTCCAGTACACGGTCAAAGACGTCGCGCGGCCGGCATCCGGCATCCTCACGCTCGACGGCGTCGCCCACGCGCTCCCCGCGGGGGAGTCGTGGGCGGTTCTCGATCACGGTCGCGGACGCTGGCCGTACGATATCCGCTGGAACTGGGGCGCCGGGTCGGGCCGATCCGGCGGCCACACGATCGGCGTGCAGGTCGGCGGCAGATGGACGGCGGGCACCGGATCGACCGAGAACGCGTTCGTCGTCGATGGGCATCTGCACAAGATCAGCGCCGAACTGGACTGGCAGTACGACCTGGCGCAGTGGCGCACACCATGGCGGGTCACCGGCGGGGGATTGGATGCCACCTTCACCCCCGTCTATGACAAAGTGACGCGCACCAACCTCGGCGTCGTCGCCGGGTCGACCGACCAGTGCTTCGGGGATTGGTCGGGCGTATTCTCGACCGCGGACGGCGAGCAGATCGCCTTCGACGGCATCTTCGGCTGGGCCGAAGAGGTGCACAACCGCTGGTGAGAGGGAAGAAACGGATGCCCCGGGTGCGCCCGCACAGAGGGCCCGTCACCGACCCTGCTAACGTCGAAAGGGCAGCCGCATCCCTGGATGGTTGAGCCACACCGCTCCCGTCGGGAAGCCCTGTCCCTGTGACGGATGCGGGTGCGACCCATACATAACCGAATCAGAGGATGCATACGTGACCAGCAGAGAACGAGTAGCAATCATCGGCGCCGGGCCTTCGGGCATGGCGCAGTTGCGGGCCTTCGAGTCCGCAGCACGTGCGGGGGCTGAAGTCCCCGAAGTGGTGTGCTTCGAGAAGCAGGCCGACTGGGGTGGGCAGTGGAACTTCACCTGGCGCACCGGACTGGACGAGTTCGGCGAGCCCGTGCACTCCAGCATGTACCGAAACCTGTGGTCGAACGGCCCCAAGGAAGCACTGGAGTTCGCCGATTACTCCTTCGACGAGCACTTCGGTCGTCCCATCTCGTCGTACCCGCCGCGTCCCGTGCTGTGGGACTACATCGCCGGACGCCTCGAGAAGACCGACGTGCGCGATCAGATCCGTTTCCAGACCGTCGTGCGCTGGGTCGACTACGACGCCGAGCGCGAGATCTTCACGCTCACCAGCGAGGACCTGCCCAGCGGCACGTCCACGACCGAGGAGTTCGACCGGGTGATCGTGGCCAGCGGCCACTTCTCCTTCCCGAACGTGCCCGAGTTCCCGGGTATCGAGACGTTCCCCGGGTACATCAGCCACGCGCACGACTTCCGCGGCGCGGAGGGCTTCGCCGACCAGGACGTGCTGGTCATCGGCGGCAGCTACTCGGCTGAAGACATCGGAAGCCAGGCGTTCAAGATGGGCGCCCGGTCGGTGACCGCGAGCTTCCGCTCGGCACCGATGGGCTACGACTGGCCGGATGGCTTCGAGGAGCGCCCGGTCGTCGAGCGCTTCGAGGGCAACATCGTGCACTTCGCTGATGGATCGTCCAAGCGCATCGACGCGGTGATCCTGTGCACCGGATACCTGCACAAGTACCCGTTCCTGCCCGACGACCTCGCACTGGCGTCGCCGAACAACGTCTACCCCGATGGTCTGTACCGCGGCGTGATCTGGCAGGGCAACCCGCGGCTCGCGTACCTCGGAGCGCAGGACCAGTGGTTCACGTTCAACATGTTCGACGCGCAGGCCTGGTACGTGCGCGACGTCATCCTGGGGCGCCAGGAGCTGCCCGCGGCCGACGAGCGCGCCGCATCGATCGCCGAATGGCGTGCCCGGTTCGAGGCGATCGGCTCGGCGGCCGATGAGATCCGCTTCCAGGCCGACTACATCCGCGATCTGCTGCAGCAGACCGACTATCCCGAGTTCGACATCGACCGGGTCGTCGAGATCTTCCTGGAGTGGAAGCGCGACAAGAAGAACGACATCATGGGCTACCGCGATCGGGTGTACCAGTCGGTGATGACCGGCACGATCGCCGTCGTGCACCACACGCCGTGGCTGCAGGAGCTCGACGACTCGCTCGAGCGCTACCTCGACGAGACGCCGGCGGAGTCGCTGGTCGCGTGAACCTCGGATCGGGCGGTGCCGCGGCGCCGCCCGATCCACACCACGACCGTCGCGATGAGGATGATCGCGACGGCGATGCCGATGACGTAGACCAGCACGCCGCCGTATCCGCCCTGCAGGTGCGGGTCGAGGAACGGGTACGGGTACCACCAGGGTGCGCCCGTCGCGGGAGCGATGACCAGGTTCGCGCGGATCAGCGTGTAGGCGACCCACACGACAGGGAACACGGCGACCACCAGGACGGTCGACCACGGCAGCGCCCGCCGGCGCGGCGCGACGAGCACGTCGAGCAGCAGGAACAACGGGAACACGACGTGCAGCACCTCGTTCGACCACGGCACCGTCACACCCTGCGGCAGTTCGATGCCGCGCAGCAGCAGGTTGTAGACCACGCCGGTCACGATCATGTATGTGCTGACGCACACCAGCAGTAACGACAGCCAGCGCGGCTCCGGACGCGCCGGATCCCTCTGCCCCAGTGCCCACGCCGCCGCGATGATCAGGGCGATCGCAGCCGAGACATTCGAGAGAATCGTGAAGAAGCTGAAGAAGTTCACCGCGACCGTGGGCAGGTGACCGCCCCACGGTGTCGTGGCCTCCAGCGCGATCTGCAACGTCAGCGAGAGCTGCGCCACGATCGCCGCGATACCGAGCAGTGCTGCCGCTAGTCGGGCGAAGGGCCACCAGGTCGTCATGGGTGAACTCTAGCGATCCCGTGGGCTTCGCTAGGATGGTCTCGCCCGTTCGGGCCAGCTCATCTGCCGGTGCAAACCCGGCGAACAGCGTGCAGTACCAGGGGGTACACCCATGCCAGGAATCGTGATCGTCGGCGTCCAGTGGGGCGATGAGGGCAAGGGCAAGGCGACAGACCTGCTCGGAGAGCGCACCGACTGGGTCGTCAAGTTCAACGGCGGTAACAACGCCGGACACACCGTCGTCATCGGCGACGAGAAGTACGCCCTGCACCTTCTGCCCTCCGGCATCCTCAGCCCCGGGGTCAACCCGGTCATCGGCAACGGCGTCGTCGTCGACCTTGAGGTGCTCTTCGAAGAGCTCGACGCGCTCAACGCGCGCGGAGTCGACACCTCGCGCCTGCGGGTCAGCGCCAACGCGCACATCATCACGGCGTACCACCGCACGCTCGACAAGGTCACCGAGCGCTTCCTCGGCCAGCGCCGCATCGGCACCACGGGCCGCGGTATCGGGCCGGCCTATGCCGACAAGATCAACCGCGTCGGCATCCGCGTGCAGGACCTGTTCGACGAGAACATCCTGCGTCAGAAGGTCGAGGGCGCCCTCGACCAGAAGAACCACCTGCTGGTGAAGGTCTTCAACCGTCGTTCGATCACGGTCGACGAGATCGTCGACGACCTGCTGTCGTACACCGAGCGGCTGCGCCCGATGGTCGCCGACACCGGCCACCTGCTCGACGAGGCGCTGGAGCGAGGCGAGGTCGTCGTGTTCGAGGCCGGCCAGGCCACCATGCTCGACGTCGACCACGGCACCTACCCGTTCGTCACGTCGTCGTCGGCCACGGCCGGTGGCGCGGCGACGGGCTCGGGCGTCGGCCCCGGCCGTCTCGACCGCATCGTCGGCATCGTCAAGGCGTACACGACGCGCGTCGGCTCGGGCCCGTTCCCGACCGAGCTCGACGATGAGATGGGCGAGTGGCTGCGCCAGACCGGCGGCGAGTTCGGCACGACCACGGGTCGTGAGCGCCGTACCGGCTGGTACGACGCGCCGATCACCCGCTACGCCACGCGCGTGAACGGCATCACCGACATCGTGCTCACCAAGCTCGACGTGCTCACCGGCCTGGATGAGATCCCGGTGTGCGTGGCCTACGACGTCGACGGCGTGCGCTTCGATGACGTGCCGGTGAACCAGACCGACTTCCACCACGCGAAGCCGGTCTACCAGAGCTTCCCCGGGTGGAAGGAAGACATCTCGACGGCTCGCACGTTCGAGGATCTGCCGCAGAACGCGCAGGACTACGTGCTCGCGCTGGAGGCCATGAGCAACACGCGCATCTCGGTCATCGGCGTCGGCCCGGCACGCGACCAGGTCATCGTCCGTCACGACCTCGTCGACTGACCGCATCCTCCGTCTATTCGGCACAAACCCGCGCTATCGCACCCGGATTCCGCGGGTTTGTGGCGAACAGACGGGTGCAGGGTGCAGGGCGCAGTGCCGGGGAGACAGGGGAGAGCATGACGCGGTTCTGGACGGGGGGCTACGGGCCCGACATGGACGGCGACGGCGACGGGATCGGGATCCTGTCGGTCGACGAAGGACGCGGGCCATCGACGTTGCGGCACCGCGGCACGGCGGCCCCGGCCGCCTCACCCTCGTGGCTCGTCGCGCACCCGACTCTCGACGTCGTCTACGCCGCGCTGGAGGGCGCCGGTCAGGTACAGGCGTTCGCCCGCGACGGCGAGACGACCCTGCGTCCGCTCGCCCCGCCCGTCGCGGCAGGGGAGGGCGTGTGCCACCTCGCGGTGTCACCCGGAGGGCGGATGCTGATCGCCAGCTGCTACGGCGACGGGCGCGTCATCAGCTTCGGCCTCGCCGACGATGGCCGACTCGTCGAACCGGTGACCGATAAGGCCGCCGCGCTGCGCGCCGCCCTCTTCGGCGGCGACGAGCCCACGGCGGAGCGCCGACATGCGGCATCCGACCCCCATCCCCTTCCGGCGGGGGAAGACCCCCGCAGATCGCACGCGCACGCGGCGGTCTTCTTGCCCGACGGGCGCATCGCCACCACCGACCTCGGGTTCGACCTGGTGCGGATCTGGCGGGCCACCTCGGGTGCGCTCGACCTCGACCACGAGGTCGTGCTGCCTCGCGGCACCGGCCCCCGGCACATGGTGATGCATCCCAGTGGGCACCTGCACGTGGTGACCGAGTACTCGTGTGAGGTGTTCACGCTGGCATCCGATCGGGCCGGGACGTGGGGGCTGGTCTCGGCCACCACGGCGTCACCGATCGCGCAGCCGGGTTTCGACTTTCCCGCCGAACTCGCCGCCTCGCGCGACGGACACACGCTCTACACGGCCCTGCGCGGCAGCAACACGCTCGCCGCGCTGCGCGTGCGCGGCGGCGGCGAGTCACTCGAACCGCTCGCGCTCGCCGAATCGGGGGTGGACTGGCCGCGTCACCACCTCGTGTACGACGGCACGCTGCTCGTATCGGGGCAGCGGTCGAACACGATCAGCGTCGTCGATCTCGACGAGCGCACCGGCGCACCGCGCGACGTGCGTCACGTCACGGCCGCACCCACTCCGTCGCACGTGCTGCCCGCGCGCTGAGCGCGGGGTCGATGCTCAGACGGTGAGCCAGTTCCGTGCCGCAGCGGTGAGTGCGCGCACGCCCACCGCGAGCGTCGGCATGATCACAGGCGCGTAGAGCGGGGAGTGGTTCGAGGGCAGTTCGATGACCCGTGCGGCCAGTTCGGCGACCGTGGTTCGGCCGGCGAACTCGGCCGGGTCGGCCCCGCCGAGCAACCAGTACACGCAGGGGGCCCCGGCCTCAGCGGCCAGGATGCCGACGTCCTCGCTGCCGGTGACCACGCCGGGGTCGACGACCATGACGCCGGCGAGATCCGAGGCCAGCGCGCCGCGCACCCGTTCGACGGCGGTGGGGTCGTTCACCACGGCGGGGAACGAGTGCATCGCCTCGATCAGTGGCGCACGGTCGGCGCCGGCAGTGATCGCCTCGCCGCGCACGATGCGCTCCACCGCGTCGAGCACGCGGCGACGCACGGCGGTGTCGAAAGTGCGGATGCTGACCTGCAGCTCTGCGGAGTCGGGGATGATGTTGGCGGCGTCGCCCGCGTGGATCGAGCCGATCGTCAGCACGGCGGTCTCGGTGCCGGGGACCTCGCGCGAGACGATGGTCTGCAGGCGCAGCACGACCGATGCGGCGAGGACGACCGGATCGATCGTGGCCTCGGGCCGGGAACCGTGGCCGCCCCGCCCGTAGAGGGTGATGCGCAGGGCGTCGGATGCCGCGAACGAGGCTCCGGGGCGCAGCCCGATCGCCCCGGCGGGCAGAGGTGCGACGTGCTGACCGAGCACCACGTCGGGGGTGCCGAACCGGTCGTACAGGCCGTCGTCGACCATCGCCCTGGCGCCGGCGCCCTGTTCTTCGGCGGGCTGGAAGACGGCGATGATCCGGCCCGACCAGTCGTCCTGCGTGGCCAGGGTTGTCAGGGCGCCCAGCAGCGCGGTGACGTGCATGTCGTGCCCGCAGGCGTGCATGACCGGCACGTCCTTGCCGTCGCGCAGGGCGGTGACGGTACTGGCGTAGGGCAGGCCGGTCTGCTCGGCCACGGGCAGGGCATCCATGTCGGCGCGCAGCAGCACCGTCGCTCCGGTGCCGCGCTGCAGCACTCCGACGACGCCCGTGCGCCCGACCTGCTCGGTCACCGCGAAGCCCAGCGCGCGCAGGCGCTCGGCGACGATGCCGGCCGTGCGGGTCTCGGCGAAGCTCAGCTCGGGATGCGCGTGCAGGTCGCGGTACACGGCGGCGAGGTCTTCGAGCAGGGCGTTCTCCACAGTGTCCTCCCGGGGGCGGCTAGGGTGATCCTCAAACCTATCGGAGCGTGCCCCACACCATGGATCGGACGACGACCACGACAGGCGCGCGTTTGTCGCTCGTGCCGCCGTTGCGCGTGTTGCCGCAGGCTGCGGTGCTGGTCGCGCTCGCCGCCGCGGCGCTGTGGGCGATCTCGGCGGTGTTCGATGCCCGGGTGGCCTCGGCGGCGTATCTGACGATGATGCTGCTGCTCTCGCCCGCACGGTCGGGCAGCCGCGGTGTCCGCGTTCTCGCTGCCGCGTGGGCGGTGCTGATCGCGGTTGTCGGGCATCTGATCGGATCACTGGGGCTGTGGGCGACCCTTGTCGCGCTGGTCGTCGTGTGCCTCGCACAGGCGCTGTACCGCATCGGGGATGTCGCCGTGGTGACGCGCTCGCCGGTGAACCTGGTCGTCTTCGCGGGACTGGCGGGCACCGGGACGACCCTGGGCGAGGTGGCCATCGGCGCGTCGATCGGTGCCGCGCTCATGCTGCTGGCCGCGCTGCTGGTGCCGACGCGTCCTGCTTCGGCGCAACCCGTGCCGGCCGCGGAGCGCCTGGTCGACGGTGTCGTGCTCGCCGTGGGCGCGGTCACGACCGTGCTGGTCTCGACCTGGTTGGACTTCGCGTACGTCAACTGGGCGCTGCTGTCGTTCTGCATGATCGTCGCGGTTGGCGGCCCGCACCGCGGTGGTCGGGCACGGGACCGCGTGATCGGCACGCTGATCGGTACCGTCGCGGGCACGCTCGCGTCGCTGCTGCCGTCACCGTTGCCGCTGATCATCGCGGTTGTTGCGGTGCTGCTGTGCGTGACGTACCAGCTCGTCGGCGATTACACGATGTTCGTCGTCTTTCTCACCCCAGCCGTGCTGCTGCTGAGCAGCACGGACCAGTCGGCCCTCGCACTCGGTCTGGGCCGGATCGAGGCTGTTCTCGGTTCGGCGATCGTGGCAGTGTGGTGCACCTGGCTGGCGCACCGGCTCTCGAGGGCGGTGGGCGGTGCGTCGGCACGCGACACCGATAACCCCTAGAGCGGAGGCCACCATGACCGACGAATACGACCTGATCGTGCTGGGCGGGGGACCCGTCGGGGAGAACATCGCCGATCGCGCCGTGCAGGGCGGGCTCACCGCCGTGATCGTCGAGAACGAGTTGGTGGGCGGCGAATGCTCGTACTGGGCGTGCATGCCCTCGAAGGCGCTGCTGCGCCCGATCCACGCGGCGCACGCCGCCGAGCGGGTGCGCGGTGTCTCCGGCGCCTCGCTCGACCCCCGTGAGGTGCTGGCCCGCCGAGACGCGTTCGCGGCGCACTGGTCGGATGCCGGACAGGTCGACTGGTTGCACGACTCCGGCATCGACCTCGTCCGCGGTCGGGGTCGGCTCAGCGCTGAGCGCGAGGTGACCGTCGTCACCGACGACGGAGAGCGGATGCTGCGCGCTCGCCACGCGGTGGCGATCGCCACCGGCTCCGAGGCTGTGATCCCCGGCATCCCGGGTCTCGCCGAGGCGGAGCCCTGGACGAGCCGTGAGGCCACGAGCGCGCAGGAGGTGCCCGAGTCGCTGGCGATCATCGGCGGTGGAGTGGTGGCCGTCGAGATGGCGACGGCATTCGCCGGACTCGGATCGCGGGTGACGCTGCTGGCACGCACCGGGCTGCTCGGCGGCATGGAGCCGTTCGCCGGTGAGCGGGTGGCCACGGGTCTGCGCGAGGTGGGCGTCGAGGTGCGTCTGAACACCGAGACCACCGAGGTGCGTCGCAAGGGAGCACAGGTGCGCGTCACGGCCGGCGGCGAGCAGATCACCGCCGCCGAAGTGCTCGTCGCCACCGGGCGACGGCCCCGCAGCACCGACATCGGCGTCGAGATCGTGGGGCTCGAAGCCGGTGCGGCGGTGCCCGTCGACGACACGATGCTGGTGCCCGGAACCGACTGGCTGTACGCCGTCGGCGACATCAATGCCCGCGCGATGCTCACCCACCAGGGCAAGTACCAGGCCCGCGCCGCGGGCGACGTGATCGTCGCCCGCTCGCGCGGCGAGGTCGTGGCCGATCAGCCGTGGGGTCGGCACGTGGCATCGGCCGATCACTCCGCCGTGCCGCACGTGGTCTTCTCGCGCCCTGAGGTCGCATCGGTCGGGATGACCGCGGATGCCGCCCGCGCGGCCGGCTATCGCATCGACGTCGTCGATCAGGACCTCGGCGCCGTGGCCGGCGCCGCACTGCACGCCGACGGCTATGCGGGTCTGGCCCGCATGATCGTCGACACCGAGCGGGACGTCGTGCTGGGCGTCACGTTCGTGGGCGACGACGTGGCTGAGATGCTGCCGGCGGCGACGATCGCCGTGACCGGTGACGTGCCGATCAGCAGGCTGTGGCACGCCGTACCCGCGTACCCGACGATGGGGGAGATCTGGCTGCGCCTGCTGGAGGCCTACGGGCGATCATCGGCCTGAAAGCGGCGCGTGAATACGGCGAATCGCCTGAGATCCGCCCCTGACGTCGGCGGTGTCCCCTACGCTCGAGAGGCGATCGAGGAGGCACGACCCCATGAAGGCACGACCCGAAGGATCCCGCCGGTAGGCGGCACCGCACGATGATCGAGTTCCGCTCCGTCACCAAGACCTTTCCCGACGGCACCCGTGCCGTCGATGACTTCAGCCTGCTGCTGCCCTCGCGAAAGACGACCGTGTTCGTCGGTTCGTCGGGGTGCGGCAAGACCACCCTGCTGCGCATGATCAACCGCATGGTCGAGCCCACGACGGGCGATGTGCAGATCGACGGCGAAAGCGTGCTCGGCGCCGATCCGGTCGCGCTGCGCCGCAGCATCGGCTACGTCATGCAGAACTCCGGCCTGATGCCGCACTTCACCGTGCTCGACAACGTCGCCACGGTGCTGCGCCTGACCGGTGCCGGGCGTCGGCAGGCGCACGAGCGCGCCCGCGTCATGCTCGACACCGTCGGTCTCGATCAGGCTCTCGCCGATCGCTACCCCAGCCAGCTCTCGGGCGGGCAGCAGCAACGCGTCGGCGTGGCCCGCGGCCTTGCCGCCGACCCGAACATCCTGCTCATGGACGAACCCTTCGGGGCCGTCGATCCGATTGTGCGCGCGGATCTGCAGCAAGAGCTCATCCGTCTGCAGAGCGAGCTCGACAAGACCGTCGTGTTCGTCACGCACGACATCGACGAGGCGTTCCTGCTCGGTGACCAGGTCGTCATTCTCGACAAGGGCGCGCGCGTGGTGCAGGTCGGCAGTCCCAGCGAGATCATCGAGAACCCCGCCGACGACTTCGTCGCGGCGTTCATCGGGGCAGAGCGCGGCCGCCGCGCGCTGCGGGTGAAGCAGACCGCGCACGGCGCTGTCGTCGTCGACTCCGAGGGGCGCACCCAGGGACGCCTGCTCGCGGATGCTGCGGATGCGAGCTCTGCGTCGCCATGAGCTGGGTCGTCGACAACCTCGAGCTGATCTTCGAGCTGACTCTGGTGCATCTGCGCCAGAGCATGATCGCGATCGTGCTCGGCCTGGTGCTCTCGATTCCGCTCGGCTGGGTGGCCTGGCGATTCCGGCTGGTGCGCGGCCCGGTCATCGTGCTCACCGGGCTGCTCTACACGATCCCGTCGCTGGCCCTGCTGATCCTGATGCCCGCCGCGCTCGGCTACTCGGTCATCAGTGAAGCCAACCTCGTCGCGGCGCTGACGATCTACGCCGTCGCGATCCTTGTGCGCGCCGTGGCCGACGGGCTCGACTCGGTCGACCCGGGCGTGCGTCAGTCGGCGACCGCGATGGGATACGCGGCGCCGCGCCGATTCTGGGGTGTGGAACTGCCGTTGGCGGGTCCCGTCATCCTCGCCGGGCTGCGGGTGACGGCAGTGTCGACTATCTCGTTGGCCACCGTGGGGATTCTGATCGGCGTGACCAACCTGGGCTACCTGTTCACCAACGGGCAGCAGCGCCGCCTGGTGGCTGAGGTGCTCGCGGGTGTGGTCGCCGTGGTGATCATCGCGCTGCTCGTCGACCTGCTGCTGCGTCTGCTCGGACGCGTGCTCATGCCATGGTCCAGAACCGTTCAGGCCGTCGGAGGTGCGTCATGAACCTCTTCGCCGATGCCTTCGCGTGGCTGTTCTCACCCGAGCGACTGCAGGGCCCGTACGCGCTGCAGACCCTGCTCGGACAGCACCTGTTCTACACCGTCGTCTCGGTCGCTGTCGCCGCCGCGATCGCCCTGCCGATCGGCTGGCTGATCGGCCACACCGGCAAGGGACGCGAGGTCGCCGTGGCCATCTCGGGCGCCGCCCGTGCCGTGCCCTCATTCGGTCTGCTGGTGCTGCTGGTGCTCGTGTTGGGCGTCGTGCGCACTCCGCTCGCCGCCGTCATCACCTTCGTGCTGCTGGCCATCCCGTCGCTGCTGGCCGGCGCCTACACCGGCCTTGAGGCCATCGACCGACGGGAGATCGACGCGGCCCGCGCCATGGGCATGACCGAGTGGCAGATCTTCACGAAGGTCGAGCTGCCGCTCGGTCTGCCGCTCCTGGTCGGCGGTCTGCGCGCGGCCGTGCTGCAGGTCATCGCCACCGTCACCATCGCCGCGTACGTCAACCTCGGCGGTCTCGGCTGGCCCATCATCCAGGGCATCCCGCTGCGCCGTTTCGACCAGGTGCTGGGCGGCGCGATCCTCGTCGCCGCGCTCGCGCTGATCGCCGATCTGCTGCTCGCCGTCGCCCAGCGCGCCGCCGTGCCCCACGGCGTCCGCGTGCAGCAGTCCGGAGCGCCTGCTTCCCGGCGCGCCGGACGCGTAGTATCCGCCCCGGCCTGACAACGCCGACCCCGCCGACCATTCCTCCGCCTGACCCCAACCGAAAGGCATCCGAAATGTTCACCTCTCGCAAGACCCGCACCGCACTCGCCGCGGGGGTCGTCCTGATCGCTGGAATCGCGCTGACCGGATGTGGAACGGGCGGCAACCCGCTCGACGAGCCCACCGACGACACCAGCGCCGACGGCGACACGATCGTCGTCGGATCGCAGGCCTACTACTCGAACGAGATCGTCGCCGAGATCTACGCGCAGGCGCTCGAGAATGCCGGCTTCGCCGTCGACCGCCAGTTCAACATCGGTCAGCGCGACGCCTACATGCCCGAGATCGAGTCGGGCCGGATCATGCTGTTCCCCGAGTACACCGGCAACCTGCTGGAGTACCTCGACGACAGCGCGACGGCCACCAGCGCCGAAGACGTGTACGCCGCGCTGCAGCAGGCGCTGCCCGAGGGGTTGACGGCACTCGACTACGCCGAGGCCAGCGACCAGGACACGTACACGGTGCTGACCTCGTTCGCCGAGGAGAACGACCTCACCACGATCGCCGACCTGGCGAACCTCAGCGAGCCGGCCACGATCGGTGCGGCCCCCGAGTTCGAGCAGCGACCCTACGGCCCCACCGGGGCGAAGGACGTCTACGGTGTCGACGTGACGTTCTCGGCGACCGGCCCCGGCACGCTCGATGCGCTGCTGGCGGGCGAGATCCAGGTTGCCGATATCTACACCGCCGACCCTGCGTTCCAGACCGAGGACATCGTGGCGCTCGAGGACCCCGAGAGCATGATCCTGGCCTCCAACGTCGTGCCGATCGCCTCGGCCGACGTCGCCGACGCCATCAGCGAGGTCATCAACGCCGTCAGCGCCGAGCTCGGGGCCGATGACCTCGTCGCGCTGAATGTGCAGAGCACCGTCGACCAGATGTCGTCGCCCGAGATCGCGACGCAGTGGCTGCAAGAGGCCGGGCTGATCTGAGCCCGAAACGCAGAACGCCGGCTGAGGAACGATTCCTCAGCCGGCGTTCTGCGTGTGCGAGAGATCAGACGCGCGAGTCCTGACGCGGGATCCAGACCTGCTTGATGATGATCAGGATCGACGCGGTCACGGGCACCGCGACCAGTGCACCCAGCAGGCCCAGCAGCGTGCCACCTGCGAGAGCGCCGATGACCACCAGCGATCCCGGCACCGACACGGCCTTGTTCATGATGCGAGGGGTGAGCACGTACGCCTCGATCTGCATGTAGATCAGGTACGCGATGGCGAAGATGAGCGCCTGCCACGGGTCTGAGAACAGGGCGATCGACGATCCGATCACCCAGAACAGCACCGAACCCACCAGCGGGATCAGGGTGATCAGGAAGGCGATGGTGGCCATCAACGGCGGGAACGGCAGCCCGAGCACCAGGTACATGATCAGCACGAAAGTGGCGTTCATGAAGGCCAGCACGACCATGCCCTGCACGTAACCGCCGACCGAGTCGGTGATCTGGTCGGTGAGGTCGCTGGCGCGAGCACGGTCGCGGGCCGGGGCCAGGCGCAGCAGCGACGTCTTGATCGAGGGCAGACCCGCGACGAAGTAGAGGGTCAGCACGAGTACGACGATGATGCCCGAGATGCCGGTGGCGATCGAGGTGCCGATCTGCAGCGCGCCGCCGCCGATCGCCTGCCACGTCTGGCCGCTGGTGAGGAACTTCTGGAGGTCTTGCACGAGCGTCGCGAACTGATCGCCGAACTGCCCCTGCAGCCAGGCGTACACGTCACTGTGCATGAAATCCGAGATCAGGCCCGGCACCGACCGCACGAACTGCGCGATCTGCTCGACCACGACCGGGATGATCATCAGCAGCACGAGGGCGAGCACGCCGAGCAGACCCAGCAGCACGATGAGCACGCTGATACCGCGCGAGAGCCCACGGCGTTCCAGGAACCGCACCGCCGGATCGAGGCCCAGTGCCGCGAACAGCGCGAAGGCGACGTAGATCAGCACCGTTGACAGATTGGCCAGGGTGAGTGAGAGCAGGAACGCGGTCAGCCCGCCCAGCGTGACGAGAAAGCCGAAGACGAACGGCTTGTCGATGCGGGTCCAGAACGAACGGCTCGGTGCCGGAGCGTCGACCCCTGGGCGCGCAGCATCCGTCTTCCGGTCCGTCTGCGCGGTCGCGACATCGCTCGGCGGCGTCGCCGCCGGCTCGGACTCCGTGTTCTCTGCTGAGCTCATGACGAACACTCTAGGGCGCGACCCGGTATGCGCACCGTCGATACCCGCCCGCTGCGCGCAGAATTCTCGACATCGTGCGCGAATCGCGCTCGGCGGCTGGCTATCGTGGGAGAGCGAACACCGGGAGGATCATGTCTGACGCCGCTGACCAGGTCGCCGAACAGGCTGCTGCCGAGCTGCTGCGCCTGCGCGCCAGCATCGACAACATCGACGCCGCACTGGTGTTCATGCTCGCTGAGCGCTTTCGCTGCACGCAGCAGGTCGGCACGCTCAAGGCGACGCACAGCATGCCGCCGTCTGACCCCGCGCGCGAGGAGCAGCAGACCGCCCGTCTGCGTGCGCTGGCAGAAGAGGCGCACCTCGACCCCGAGTTCGCCGAGAAGTGGTTCAACTTCGTCGTCGCCGAGGTCATCCGCCATCACACCGAGGCGGCCGAGGGGCGCTGACCGTCTGCAGGCCTTGACCGTTCGGCGTGGTCAGGCCAGTTCGTAGGCCAGCACTTGCGCGGCGACGCCGTGCAGCACCGCATCGCGCACCTCGCTGCCGCGCACCTCGACGTGCGCGCCCGGCAGGCGCGCCGACATCAGCGCGGTCTCGGCTGCGTGACACAGTCGTTCGCCCAGCAATGCGGTGTCTCCGCTCAGCACCACCTGGGGCAGATCCAGGGCCGAGACGATCGCGGCCAGCGGGGCTCCGAGCCGGGCGCCAGCTTCGTCTCGCACCGCATCTCGGGCTGTCTCGTCAGGAGCGTTCTCACAACGCTCGGCGAGCACGGCGAGCCACACGTGCACGCACGTGCGGCTGCCGCAGACGCACTCCCGACCCGCGTCGCCCCCGACATCCAGGTGGGCGAGCTCGCGGGCGGTGGAGGCGTCGGCGGTGTACGCGGTGATGATCGCGGTGCTGGTGACCGCACCGAGACGCACGAGCAGGAACTCGTCGGTGCCGTGCCCCGCTTCGGCGCGAGCGACGACGTCGGCTTCGAGGCCGGTGTGCACGGTCAACGACGCGGTGGCCGGCTGAGCGGCCAGGGCTGCGTTGCATGCCGTGATCTCATGCCGCTGGTCGAGTCCGATGCCCAGTCCGATGCCGAGCACCGCGGCGTCGGACTGCTTGACGAGTCGCGCCGCGATCGCGGCGACGGACGCGGCGACGTCGGCATCGGGATCGCGGGCGACCTCGCTGCGCAGCAGGACGCTGCCGTCGGGCGCGCAGACCGCTCCGACGATCCAGTTCCGTCCGGTGAGGTCGATGGCGATCGACTGCACGGCCCGCCGGTCGATCTCGAGCATCACCGATGGTTTGCCGACGCGCACCTCTTGGCTCTGCCCGGTCTCGATCACGATCCCCGTGGCGAGCAGTTCGCGGATCACCTCGGTGATGGTCGGGCGCGCCAGGCCGGTCATGCGCGCCAGGTCGGCGCGGCTCGCGGTCTCTTCGCGGAGCAGGGTCTGCAGCACGACGGCGCGGTTGTGCCGCCGGGTGCCGTGCACCGGAAGCTGCTGCGCGGTGGCCCGCGCCGAGAGCGATACGGTCTCGGCCATCGTGCTCCTTCGGGTCGGGTGTCGCCGGGATTACTTAGTTCAATGACTAAACTTACTGTTCGAGCGTATGCTCGGCGCCGACGGATGTCAAAGATCCTCTCGACGCCCTATCGCAGAAAGGACCGCGGATGCTCGACGTGGACCTCGACGGTCAGGCCCTTGTGCGGCGCCTCAATGTGCGCCGCGCGCTGCAGCTGGTCTTCGATGGCTCGGGTCGCGAGACCCGCGCGGGGATCGCCAGGGCGACCGGGCTCACGGCCGCGACGGCGTCTTCGCTGGTCGCCGAGCTGATCACGCGCCGGCTCGTCGTCGAAGTCGGCCCCGCGGCGAGCACCGGTGGAAAGCGGGCGACGACGCTGGCCGTTGATGGATCGCATCACCTGCTTCTGGTGACGGTCATCCGGTTCAGTGATGTGCAGGTCACTCTGGTCGCGCTCGACGGCGCAGTGGTGCACGACGAGCGTGAGTCGTTCACTCCGGTGGATCGCGATGAGCGGATTCGCGGGTTGATCTCACGCGTCGGGCGACGCTACTCCTCGCGTCTGCTCGCCGCCGCGGTGCAGCTGCCCGGCGCCACCGACGGTCAGCGCGTGCTGCAGAGTGTGCAGCTCGGGTGGGTGGATGTGCCCCTGGCAGCCCAGATCGCGGATGAGCTCGGCGTGCCGACCCTGCTGGTCAACGACGTCGACGCCGAGGCCGTCGCCGAGATGACGGTCGCCGCCGACACATCCGGACGCCGTCTGTTCGTGCATCTCGGTATCGGCATCGGGGCCGCGATCACGCTGGACGGTGAACTGGCGCCGGGGCCGTCCGCCCGGGTCGGTGAGATCGGGCATGTGCCGGTGGTGTTCGGTGACGACGCCCACGATTGCGAGTGCGGGCGCCGCGGATGCCTGGAATCGGCCGCCTCGATGACGGCGATGTTGGGTGACGGATTCGTCGAGGGGATGGATGCCGCCGCCTTCGACGCGCTGGTCGCGGCCGCTGATCCTGAGCGGCTCACCGCGGGCGCGGTCGCACTGGGACGGGTGATCACGATGCTCGCGGCGATGCTGGATCCGGCCGAGGTTGTGATCGGCGGCGCCATCGCGGGGCTCGGAGAGGGCTTCTTCGCGCAGGTCCGGGCGCAGGCCGGCGTCGCACCGACGGGTGCTGTCACGGTGCCGGTACGCGTGGCGACCTCGGGCGTCGGCGGGCACGTGGGGGCGGCGCAGTTGGCGCTCGGCTCGGTGTTGGGGGTGCGGTGGTGCGCGGGGCAATTGAGGGCATCCGAACCTCGGTGAACCCTCCCGCTCGTCGGTTCATTGAGGTATTGTGAGCGTTAAGCCGCTCAAACAATCAAAAACTTACACCCACGAGCGTCGGGTGGCCCGAGCCGAGGAGTCAGATATGACAGACACGACCGCCGGCGCGCACATGCGCGCAGAACTCGCATCGCAGCCCGAGACCTGGGCGCGTGCAGCAGGCATGCGCACCGCGCAGGCGCTGCTGCCGGCATCTGGTGCTCGCATCGCCGTCGTCGGCTGCGGCACCTCGTGGTTCATGGCGCAGTCGTACGCCGCCCTGCGCGAGAACGCCGGGCTCGGCGAATCCGACGCCTTCACGGCATCCGAGGTCCCCGCCGATCGCGGCTACGACGCGATCGTCGCGCTGACCCGCTCGGGCACCACCACCGAGGTGCTCGAACTGACCGAGCGCGTCAAGGGCAAGACCCCCGTCATCGCCGTCGTCGGTGACGACACCTCGCCCCTGGTCGACCTCGCCGACACCGTCATCGCGATGCCGTTCGCCGACGAGCAGTCGGTCGTGCAGACCCGCTTCGCGACCACCGCGCTGGCACTGTTCCGCGCATCGCTCGGTGAAGACCTCGACCCGGTGATCGCCGACGCGCAGGCCGTGCTCGACAGCACCGACGACGCCGAGCTCGGCGCCGCAGAGCAGTACAGCTTCCTCGGCCTGGGGTGGACGATCGGCCTCGCCCACGAAGCCGCACTGAAGATGCGCGAGTCGTCGCAGTCATGGACCGAGTCGTACTCGGCCATGGAGTACCGCCACGGCCCCATCGCCATCGCCGCCCCCGGCCGCATCACCTGGCAGTTCGGCACGGCCCCCGACGGCCTGCAGGCACAGGTCGAAGCCACCGGAGCCCGCTTCGTGCAGCACGCCGTCGACCCGATGGCCGACCTGGTGCGCCTGCACCGCGTCGCACTCGACCGCGCCGTGGGCAAGGGCCTCGACCCCGACCAGCCCCGCAACCTGACCCGCTCGGTCATCCTCGACGACTGAGCCCCGACCACCCGACGAGAGAGCACGTGAGCACCTCAGCCACTGACCCCACCGGCATCCCGGACGTTCCCATCGACGCCTCGGGAGAGAAGCTCGCGCGCGCCGCGTCCATCGGACACGGCGCCCCCGTCCTCGCATTCGACGTCGGCGGCACCGACATCAAGTCGGCGCTGTTCGACGGCGACGGGACCGCTCTCGGCCTGCGCCGCACGCCCACCCCGGCGGGCGGCGCAGGCGCCCCTCAGCGCCTCATCGACCGGCTCGCCGAGCTGGCCGATGAACTGCGGGCACAGCACCCCGACGTCGTGCCCCAGGCCGTAGGCCTCGTCGTCCCCGGAATCGTCGACGAGCAGGCCGGCGTCGGGGTGTTCAGCAGCAACCTCGGATGGCGCGACGCGCCGATCCGCGACCTCGCCGCCGAGCGCTTCGGGCTGCCCGTCGCGTTCGACCACGACGTGCGCGCGGCCAGCTGGGCCGAGCACGTGCTCGGTGGCGCCCGCTCGTACCGCAACTCGGTCGTGCTGATCATCGGCACCGGCATCGCCGGCGCCATCCTCATCGACGGCCGCCCGCACACCGCAGGCGGCTACGCCGGTGAGATCGGGCACTCGCCGATCGGCGAATGGCCCTGCCCGTGCGGAGCGCGCGGATGCCTCGAAGCCATCGCCTCGGCCGGAGCCATCTCGCGCCGCTACGCCGAGGCCTCGGGCACCGACCTCGGCGGGGCCAAGGAAGTCATCGCGCTGGCCGCAGCCGGCGATGCGACCGCCGACCGGATCTGGAACGAGGCGCTCGACGCCCTGGCGTTCTCGATCGCGCAGCTCACCGCCGTGATCGCCCCCGAGGCCGTCGTCATCGGCGGCGGACTCTCGCGCGCCGGCGGCGCCCTGTTCGACCAGCTGAACCTGCGCCTGCGCGACCGGCTCAGCTTCCACCGCATCCCGAAGCTCGTGCCCGCCGAACTGTCTGGCAATGCCGGCATCCTCGGGTCGGCCCTGCACGCCCGCGAGCTCGTCGGGAGCACCGCATGATCGTCACCGTCACCGCGAACCCCGCCCTCGACCTCACCTGGCACGTCGAGAAGATCGTCGCCGGCGGCACCCACCGTGCGGATGCCGGTGCCGCGCGCGCCGGCGGCAAGGGCCTCAACGTCGCCCGCGTCGCCCACGCGCAGGGCGCCGCGGCGCTCGCGATCACCACCACCGGAGGCGCAACCGGGGCCGAGTTCACGGCGGAGCTTGAGGCGGCCGGCGTGCCGCACGTGCTCGTGCCGGTGACAGCCGCCACCCGGCGCAGCATCGCCCTCGTCGATGAGGCGCTCGGTGACACGACCATCGTGAACGAGCGCGGCATCGCGCCGACCGCCGCCGAATGGGACGCCCTGCGAGACAAGGTCGCGATGGCGCTCGCCGCCGGTCCCGCCGTACTCGTCATCTCGGGCAGCTTCCCGCCCGCGACGCCCGACGACGTGCTGCCCACGCTGATCGGCC
The DNA here is from genome assembly GCF_017303215.1 of Microbacterium esteraromaticum. Classification (GTDB taxonomy): domain Bacteria; phylum Actinomycetota; class Actinomycetes; order Actinomycetales; family Microbacteriaceae; genus Microbacterium; species Microbacterium esteraromaticum_C. The sequence goes on from NZ_JAEMWU010000001.1 coordinate 487,672, forward strand.
TCGGCCGAGCAGCCGGCGCGACCGTGATCGTCGACACGTCCGGTCCGTCGCTGCTCGCCGCGGCGGATGCCGGTGCATCGGTGCTCAAGCCGAACGAGCACGAGCTGGCTGAGGCGACCGGCCTCGACGACCCGGTCGACGGCGCCCGAGAGCTGCTGCGCCGCGGCGCCGAGCTGGTGCTTTTGTCGCGCGGCGCCGACGGGATGCTCGCGGTCACCGCGGCGGAGGCCGGCGCATACGAACGGGGGGCCGACACGCCACATGTCGGACGATCCCCGGCATCCGGTCCGACATCTGGCGTCTCGGCCCCCGGAACGTATCGTGCGCACCCGCCGGTCGACATTCTGCACGCCCGCCTCGGCACGGCTCTCGCCGGCAATCCGACGGGTGCCGGCGACGCGGCCGTCGCCGCGTGCGCCGTACTGATGGATGCCGGCATCCACGACCCCGCGCAGATCCTGCGTCGCGCGACCGCGTGGTCGGCGGCCGCCGTGCTCATGCCCCTCGCCGGAGAGATCCACCCCACGTGGACCGAGCTGGAGAGCGCCCTGATCCTCACCCCGAAGGAGACCCGATGACCCTCGTCTCAGCCCGCGACCTCATGCGCGCATCCGCCGCCGTCGGCACCGGACTCGGCGCCTTCAACGTCATCCACCTCGAGACTGCCGAAGCCCTGGTGGCGGCCTCCGAGCGCGCCTCGCTGCCAGTGATCCTGCAGATCTCGCAGAACTGTGCCGACTACCACGGCGGTCTTGAGCCGATCGGGTGGGCCACGCTCGCCATCGCCCGCCGCGCCGAGACGCCCGTCGCCGTGCACCTCGACCATGCCGAGCGCCCCGAACTCGTCGACGAAGCCATCGAACTCGGCTTCGGATCGGTCATGTTCGACGGCGGCAAGCTCGACTACGACGAGAATGTCGCCGTCACCGCCGACGTCGCCGCCCGTGCCCGCGCCGCCGGCGTCTACATCGAGGCCGAACTCGGTGAGGTCGGCGGCAAGGACGGCGCCCACGCCCCCGGTGTGCGCACCGACCCCGACGAGGCACGTGCCTTCGTCGGGGCGACCGGTGTCGACTCGCTGGCTGTCGCGGTCGGCTCGTCGCACGCCATGCTCGACCGCTCAGCCGCGCTCGACATCGACCTGATCGGGCGGCTGCGCGCCGCCCTGCGTGGCGCGGGCCGCGACGGTGCGGACGTGCCGCTGGTGCTGCACGGCTCATCGGGCGTCTCGGACGACGTGATCGTGCAGGCCGTGCACGCCGGTATGACCAAGATCAACGTGTCGACCCACCTCAACGGGTTCTTCACGCGCGCGGTGCGCGAGACGCTCGCCGCTGACGAGAACCTCGTAGACTCGCGCAAGTACCTGCGGCCCGCACGCGAGGCCGTTGCCGAAGAAGCGGCGCGGATGCTGCGGCTGTTCGCCCTGGTCTCCGACTGAGCCGCGCACACCACCCCAGGACCACCATGAACCGCGCCGCACGCCTGAACGCCATCCTCGACCTGCTCGCGGCGCAGGGCGAGGTGAGCGTCGATCAGCTGGTGGATCGGTTCGGGGCATCCGCGGCGACAACCCGACGCGACCTTGACAGCCTTGCCGACCGGCGGCTGCTCACGCGCACCCACGGCGGGGCCGTGGCGCAGTCCGTGGCGTACGAGCTGCCGATCCGGTACCGCGGGCACCAGGGTGGCGCGAAGGAGCAGATCGCGGCGACCGCAGCGGCGCTGGTGGTGCCCGGGCAGGTCGTCGGGCTCTCGGGTGGTACCACCACCAACGCCATCGCGACGGCACTCGCCGCCCGCGACGATCTCGCAGAGCTGGGACTCACGGTCGTCACGAACGCGGTCAACATCGCCGCTCAGCTCGCGATGCGCCCCGAGTTCAAGGTCGTCGTCACCGGAGGAGCAATCCACCCGCGCAGCTTCGAGCTGGTCGGCCCGTTCGTCGAACAGCTGCTCTCGGGCATCCGCCTCGATGTCGCCTTCATCGGCGTCAACGGGCTCTCGGCGGCGTCGGGCGCCAGCACGCACGATGAGGCCGAGGCCGCCGTGAACCGCCTGATGGCGCAGCGGGCCGGTGCGGCCTATGCCGTGGCCGACGCGTCGAAGCTCGGAACCGAGGCCTTCGCGCACGTGGGCGGGCCGGAGCTGTTCCCGGTTGTGCTGACGGATGCCGCTGTCACCACCGAGCAGCGCGCAGCGCTGACGGATGCCGGGTATGAGGTGCGCGCCGGCTGACTTCGCGCGTACCGTTTCGGGTGGCTCAGGCCCCGATCAGAGCCCGCGAGAGCCCGCTGCCTGCGCGAAGATCAGGCTGGTGCTGGTCGAGGCGACCTCGGGGCGCAGGCTGAGGGTGTCTGAGACCAGCTCGCGCAACGCGGCAGCATCCGACACCGCCACGTGTACGAGGAAGTCCCGGTCTCCGGCCAGGAAGTACACCCGCTGGGTCGCGGGCAGATCCTCGAGATAGCTCTGGAATCGGCGCAGGTCGCCGCGGGCATGAGCGTGCAGTCGGATGGTGATCAGCGCCTCGAGGTGCAGCCCAATCGCGGCCGGGGCGATCTCGGCGTGGAAGCCGACGATCACGCCACCTGCCTGCAGGGCGCGCACCCTCTTCAGGCACGTCGACTCGGCGATTCCGGCGATGCGGGCCAGCTCGGTGTTCGAGATGCGGCCGTTGCGGCTCAGTTCGGACAGCAGGGTGCGGTCGACGGCATCCAGACCGGGTTGAGCTGTGGTCGAAGATTCGGATGCCATGAGACTCACTTCTTCCCCGCTGGGGCAATAATCCGACTGTTCCTGCACCACTGTACGCAGAATCTTCGAACTTTCCCCCAGCGCATCGTCGAGATCTGCATAATCGCAGGTAGCGGGCATCTCGTCGCGCCCGCGCGAAGCACACCGCAGCAGTCTCAGGAGGACGCAATGACGCGCACGATCGTCGTCGGAGCCGGAATGGTCGGTCTCGCCACGGCATGGCACCTGCAGGAACGCGGCGTCGAGGTCACGGTCATCGACCGCGTCGGCGTCGCCGCCGGGTCGTCCTGGGGCAACGCCGGCTGGCTGACGCCCGGCAAGACCATTCCGCTCGCCGACACCGGCCTGTGGACGTACGGGCCCAAGGCCCTGCTCGACCCCGACGCGGCCCTGCACGTGCCGTTCCGGGTCGACCCGGGCCTGTGGGCGTTCCTCGCGCAGTTCGCAGCGCACGGCACCCACCGCGCCTGGGACCGCACCATGGCCGACCTCACACCGATCGACCGGATCGCTTTGGAGTGCTTCGACGAGCTGATCGACGGCGGCGTGCAGTCGTGGACCCGCGAGGGGCCGTTCGTGATCGGCTTCAAGGAAGAAGCCCACTCCAAGGGCTTCCTGCATGAGATTGACGGCGTCATCCGCCACGGGCAGGACGTGCCGTTCGAGAAGCTCGAGAACCCGCGTGTGCTCGCGCCGGTGCTGTCGGATGCCGTCCGTCACGCATACCGGCTCGACGGCCAGCGGTTCTTCGAGCCCGGACCCTTCATGGAGGCACTCGGCCAGGCGTTCATCGACCGCGGTGGCGAACTGCTCACCGGCTACGACGTCGTCGACGTCTCGTCGACGCGTCGCCCCGTGGTGACGATGTCGAACGGCGAGCGTCGCGAGGCCGATTCCGTCGTCATCGCGACGGGAGCGTGGATGCCCGCGCTGGCCCGTAAGCTCGGTGTGCGCACCCGCGTGCAGGCCGGTCGCGGATACTCGTTCAGCGTCGCGACCGAGGTTCCGCAGGAGCACCCGGTGTACCTGCCGTTCCAGCGCATCGCGTGCACGCCCTACGAGGGACGGTTCCGCATCGCCGGCACCATGGAGTTCCGCCGACCTGACGAGCCCTTCCAGCCGAGCCGAGTGCAGGCGATCATCGCCCAGGCTCGTGAGATGTTCACCGGCATCGACCTCGACGACCGTCAAGACGAGTGGGTCGGCTCGCGACCGGTCACCCCGGACGGGCTGCCGCTGGTCGGCGAGACCCAGGCGCCCAACGTGTACGTCGCCGGCGGGCACGGCATGTGGGGCATCGTGCTGGGGCCGGCGACCGGCAAGCTGCTCGCCGAGCAGATCGTCACGGGCCGCGTCGACCCCATCATCAAGCCCTTCGACCCGCTGCGCTGAGCGGCGACGTCTGCCGGGCAAGCAGAGACGCACCGGATTGTTCAGTCCGGTGCGTCTCTGATCTGGTCCCGACCGAAACGACTATCCCAGCACGATGCGTCCCGCGTGGCCATGGCCGTCGAGCGCGAACTCGACGGTGAGCGGCGACGTCGATACGACCCGCACTCCGGCATCCGCCTCGACGACGGTCGTCCCGGTGCCCTTCGGCAGGGTCACGCGCGCCACGTCCTGGGTGCGGCTGGGGTCCGCCAGGGCGATCGTCGTGCGCCCGTCGTGCTCGCGCACGGCGAGCGAGCAGGGTCCGGTGGTCTCGTATCCGCCCGCCGATCCCCCGGCGAAGAAGTTCGCGAGGGTGAGTCCATCGCGCGCCGCACGCACCATCTGCGCCACGGCGTTGTTCGCGACGACGGCGACGCTCGGCCGGCCCGACTCGGCGAAGGTCGCGCTGTGCGCGACGTTCGGCATCATCAGGTAGGCGTATCCGCCGCCCGACGGGTCGGTGCCGTGGTGGTGGGTGATGGTGACGTAGTCGCGGGTCTTGACCTCGTCGGAGCCGCCCGTGTCGGAGCCCGAGTTGATCGTGCGCCAGTCGCCCGTGCGCCGCACGACCTGCACGTCGATGTCGCCGCTGACGTTCTCGCCATCGAGCAGCACGTATCCGCCGTGCCCGGCGATGTGCACGTTGCGCGAGACGGTCACGGCCGCGTCACCGGCGGTCATCGCGCGGTTGCGGTTGTCGGTGCGGATGCGCGGCACGTCGCCTGCGGGGAATGATCGGTTCTCGATCGTGGTGAACACGTCGAAGCCGGATGCCGACGTGACCCCCGCACCCAGGCAGACCACCTTGTCATCGAGGAAGAACCACGACTTGCGGGCGCTGAGGCTCTTGTTGTGGTTCAGGTGGTCCATGCCCTGGACGCCCCAGCGGTCATCGAGAGCAAGACCGCCCGCGAACGGCTGGTACGCCCGGGGGATGCCCGTGCCGTCGGTCGCGCCGTTCTGGCGCGGTTCTGCGGTGACCGTCGTGCCGGGCAGGCGGTACGGGTCGATGGTCGGCCAGAAGTCGTCGGCGAACTGCCCGGGGTCGGTGGGGGAGTAGATGAAGGTGAGCCCGTCGCCCTGGTACCAGCCGACGTTGTTCTCGCGGTTGCCCCACTCGTAGCGGCCGATGCGGTTCGATGACACGTTGACGACGGCACTGAAGTCGGGGCGGTGGTGCACGAGCCGGTCCTGGTCGCCGAAGGCCTTGGTGTACACCGGCGCCGGCGCCGGAACCACTGAGTCGTCGCCGAGGACCGAGGTGACCAGCAGCGACTTCGCGACGGTCTGCGAGGGCAGGCCGTACTGCTGCTCGGTGCTGCGCTGCAGCCAGCCCTTCACCAGCGACAGGTAGCGGCTGCGGTACGGCTCGCCGGCGCCGGGGGCGAGCAGCAGGATGGCGGTCATGGCGCCGGCACCGTCGACGTAGTCGGGCGCCTTCTGGCGCGAGACGGCACGCCCGCGCACGGTGTCCATCATGCGACCGTTCCAGATGAACGGTGCGTAGGCGGCTTCGACAGCATCCAGGATCACCGACTTGTTCGGATCGACGACGTCCCACGTGCTGCCGCCCAATAGCCCGAGGATCTCGGCCAGGCCGCTGAGCGTGACCACACCGTACGTGCCGATGTAGGGCAGGTAGCCGTGCTGCACGAACGAGCCGTCGGTGTAGAAGCCATCACCCTGCGTGACGTAGCCGAAGACGCTGTTGCGGCCGTCGCCCACGGTGTCGCTGAGGGCGTCGCGGGCCATCGCGATCTCATCGGGGCGGTTGTCGAGCATGCCGCGAAGCGCGCAGGAGAGTGCCTTGTCGGTGCGGTTGGCACCGGTCTCGGCGAAGGTGGTGCCCCGGCCTCGCCAGTTGGGGTTGGGTGCGAAGTGGCGCACGGCGCCGAGTAGTGCGGTGCGCACGTCGGCGGGGACGACGTCGTACATCAGCACGAGCGTGTCGGCGGCCTTGCGGGGTACGCCGATCTCCCAGAACCACCAGTTGCCGACGCGCGGGTGGCCGGCGACGTAGACGTCGGTGCTGAGGTAAGCGAGCGCGTCCGCGATGTCGGATGCCAGTGTCGGGTCCTGGTACTGGGCGCAGCCCGCGGTCGAGTAGGCCAGGGCCAGACTGAACAGACGGTTGAAGGTGACGCCCATGTTGCCTGAGAGCGTCGAGCCGCTGACGCCGGCGAGGGGCAGGTCAGCCCACACGCCGGGCGCGCCGATCGGGCGCACCATCGCGCTCCACGAGTCGGCGGTGGCGTCGCTCATCTGTCGCAGCACGTCTGCCAGTTCGGGCACCGAGGCGGCGCTGCCGTCGCCGACGAGCATCACTCGCCGTCGTTCGATGAGTGCGGCGAGGGGATCGGCGGATGCTGAGGTTGCGGTGCGTGCGAATGCGGCATTCGCGGGCTGGGCGGTCATAGTGACCAGTGCGCCCGCGCCGAGCAGGGCGAGGAACGCGCGGCGGTTCACGGTGGGGATGGACATCTTCGGCCTCCTGGGGAATCGGCGGAGACACCTACGGTAAACGCTTTCTGTGCTGCTGTACAGGGGTTGTGAACGCTTGATCCGTTCGGGCGAACGTTCGTTCGCGTGCCTACTCGAACTGCCGGGCGTGCGCGGTCCAGCCGGATTCGGTCGGAAGCGACCGCAACGGCCGGTTGACCAGCGCCAGCAGCACGGCGATCGCGCAGAGCGCCGCGCAGAAGATGATCGTCGGGGTGCGGCCCGCCCACGCGAGTCCGAAGCCCGCGATCAGTGGGGCCAGCGGCATCGCGCCCATGCCCAGCACGCCGGCGGCGCTGTTCGCGCGCCCGAGCAGACGTGAGGGTGTGGCGACCATGAAGTAGCCCATCAGAGCCGCGTTCAGTGCCGGCAGCAGGAACACGGCGCCGGCGAACACGATCGAGATGCCCACCGGGGTGTCGACGACGCTCACGATGCTCGCGCCCGCCGTGGTGGTGATCAGGCCCAGCAGTACCAGGGTGCCGGTCTTCACGCGCGGCACGAGCAGTGGTGCGACGAGTGCGCCGGCGAGCATGACCGCCCCGATCACGGCCGACAGCATGCCGATCGTGACCTCGGAGTGGCCGTCCTGCTGCAGCGAGTAGATCACGGTGGTGACCGTCGAGGTCAGGCCCAGGTTGATGATCGTGATCAGGACGAGCACGCTGCTCAGGTCGGGCCGCGAGAACAGCCAGCGGAAGCCCTCGCGGATCTCGCGCAGCATCCCCCGGGTGGGGCGCTCGCCTGCGGCATCCGCATCTGTGCCGGCGTCCGCTGCATTCTCGTCAGGGATCGGATGCTCGGGATCGCGCCGCTCGGCGCGGCCCAGCACCCACGCGGTCGCGGCGGCGAACGCGTACGCGGCCGTCATGACCGCGCCGACCACCCAGGCGCCGGCGGCGAGCAGCGCACCGCCGAGCGGGCCGCCCGCGAGCTGCAGTGCGGCGTCGCGCCCCTGGTTGGCGGCCTGCGCCCGGCCCATCGCCTCGTCGGGCACGACCTGCTTCAGCGCGCTTTCGCTCGCCGGCTCGAATAGTCCGGCGCGCACGCACAGGGCGACCTCGAGCAGGAGCAGGGTGAGAAAGGTCAGCGATTCGAAGAACGCCAGCGCCGTGAAGGCCGCGCCGACGAACGTCGCGATCAGTGCGCCGACGAGCATCATCGCGATGCGGTTGTGGCGGTCGGCGAGTGCGCCGCCGATGAGTGTCGTGACCAGTCGCGTCGCCATGCCGACGCCGCCGATGATGCCGGCCTGAGCCGGGTCATTGGTGACGAAGAGGGCGACGAGCGGGATCGCGAAGCTGAACAGTGTGGTGCCCAGGCCCTTGCCGGTGTCACTGGTGAGCCAGAGCAGGTAGCGGCGGTTGCTCCAGAGCCGAACAGGGGGCGCTTCGATCGTCATGTCGCCAGAGTAACCGCGCAAGAAAACTTGCGCAACTAGAATTGCGCAAGTTCTGATGACTAGACTGCGGGGATGGGAAGCGGCTCGGCGGAAGGCAGAAGCGGCGCCGCCGTGATGACCTCGGCGATGCTCAAGGCGCTCGCCAATCCGTTGCGCCGCCGCATCATCAACGAGCTCGTCCGGCGCGAGTACGCTCGTGCGGCCGACCTGTCGGCCGCACTGGAGGTGCCCGCGAACTCGCTCAGCTTTCACCTGCGGGTGCTCGCCGAGGCGGGCCTCGTCGAAGAGGACCCCGACCGAGCCCGCGACCGGCGCGACCGGGTCTGGAAGCCCGTCGAGTTGCACGCGCTCGAACTGGGTACTCCCGAGCAGCCCGTCGCCGACGCAGCTGCGGCGGCCGCTTTCGTGGCGCTCATCGCCGACGAGCATCACGAACTCGTGCGTCGCGTGGTCACCTGGGCGCCCGAATACACCCAGGGGCGCGATCCCGTCATTCGCGGCACGTTCGAGCAGCGCAACGTCCGGCTCACACGCGCCGAGCTCATGCAGGTGTTCGAGAAGGTCAGCCAGGTCTTCCGCGAGGCCGAGCAGGCACACGACCGCGACGACCCCGACTCCCTGTTCTGGAACATCGACATCGTCGCGGCCGACGAGACGATCTGAGCAGACGTCGGGGCGGATGCTCGTGCATCCGCCCCGTTCTGTCTGCGTCGCGCCTAGGGCGTCGCTCGGCGCAGCGTCAGGTACGAGATGATCATGAGCGCGCCGACTCCAACCAGGCCCCAGAGGGCGACACCCAACGCGCCGAGTTGTCCGAGTGTGCTGCCGACCTGGCCCCACAGCTCGAGACGGGTGATGAGGAACAGTGCGGCCACGAGCAGCAGGCCGATCCCCACGCCCACCACCGTGATCATGAGCGCTCCCCAGCGCTTGTAGATCGTTGCGCCGGTGAAGCCGACGACGAAGAAGAACAATGCGAGCGTGAAGTAGATCACGAAGGCTCCGCCGGCTCCCGCCGCCCACAGGTCGGGCAGGTAGAACACGTACCCGTTCACGCCCCAGCCGTTCGTCAACAGCTCAATGCCGCCACCGATCAGGAACAGCACTCCCATGAAGGCGCTGCCCAGAATCGCGGCGAGCATCGTGCCGACGAAGAACTCGCGCCGGGTGATACTGATCGCCTGCGAGAACGGGAAGGTCATTGTCATGGCCGTCATGCCGACCGCGAAGAACACCCACAGCGGGGCCTGTCCGCCGCCGCCATACTTCGGTGTGTCGACGGGAATCATCGCGTAGATCAGCACCGAGACCAGGACGGCACCGGCGAGCACGATCAGCGGCACCCAGATGAAGGTGTTCTTGTTGATGAGTTGCAGGCGGACGACGTTGAGCGTGCGAGACATCAGAGCACTCCTTCGGTGACGGCGGCATCGCGCCGTGCCGCGTTCTGCGTGAGGCGGACGATGAGTTGCTGCAGCGAGACCGGCGCGAGATCGAGGTCGGCTGCGGCGATGGCGGCGCGGTCGCCGTCGGTGAGGTGGCCGAGGACGGTGACGGATGCCACGCGGCCGAGCGATTCGCGATGGATGACCTCGCGATCGGCGACCCAGGCCTCGACCTTGGCGGCGTCGCCGACGACCGTCGAGGCGCGTCCGCGCACAGCATCCGTGTCTTCGTTCAGCAGGATGCGCCCTGCGTCGATCACGATCACCTTCTCGATGAGGCTCGAGACCTCGTCGATGAGGTGCGACGACAGGATGATCGTGCGGGGGTGCTCGGCGTAATCCTCAAGCAGGCGGTCATAGAAGAGCTGCCGGGCGACGGCATCCAGACCCAGGTACGGTTCGTCGAAGAACGTGATCTCGGCACGGGACGCGAGTCCGATGATCACCCCGACCGCCGAGAGCTGGCCGCGCGACAACTTCTTGATGGCCGTCTTCATCGGCAGTTGGAAGTCGGCGATCAGGCGCTCGGCGAACTGCTGATCCCAGTGGCGGAAGAACAACCGGGCGGCTGTGAAGGCGTGCGCGGCTGTGGCGTCGTCGGGGTACTTCTGGCTTTCGCGCACGAAGCAGATGCGACTGAGAACATCGACGTTCTCGTAAGGGCGCTCGCCGAACACGCGCACGTCGCCCGAGGTGGCGAAGTTCTGCGCGGTGAGGATTGACATCAACGTGGTCTTGCCGGCGCCGTTGCGGCCGAGCAGGCCATAGATGGTGTTCTTCTCAATCGAGAGCGAGATGGCGTCGAGCGCGAGCTTATCCTTGTAGCGCTTGGTGAGGTTGTGTACCTCGACGACGGAGGTCATGCGGGGTTCCCTTCGGTGGATGTTGTGCGTGCGATGCGCTCGCGCAACAGGACGGTCAGGTCGTCGGCGTCGAGGCCCAGGGTGCGGGCCTCGGCGATGAGGGGGTCGATGAAGTGCTCGGCGAAGGCCGTGCGCCGCTCGGCGAGCAGGATGCTGCGGGCGCCGACGGCGACGAACATGCCGATGCCGCGGCGTTTGATCAGGATGCCCTTGTCGGTCAGCATGGCCACCCCCTTCGCGGCCGTGGCGGGGTTGATCCGGTAGAAGGCGGCGAGTTCGTTCGTGGATGGCGCCTTGCCGTCTTCGGCCAGGGTGCCGTCGAGGATGGACTCCTCGATCGCCTCGGCGATCTGGAGGAACAGTGGCCTGCCTTCGTCGATCACGACACCTCCGGTTGTGTGGTTAGTTACTCAACTAAGTAACCACACAACCGGGCGCGCGTCAAGACCCGTCGCTGACTCACGCACGGATGGCGGGAGATCGTACGGATGGCAGTGAATCCGCTGGTGTGTCTCCCGCCGAACGTACAGACTCCCGCCATTCGTACGGGCGGCGGTGCCCCCGCGCCTCAGCTCATCGAGAAGTCGTACCACTCCGGCACGGGTCGGTCGGGGAACGCCTCCCGCCACAGCGCCGACATGCTCAGCTCACCCTCACGGATGTCGGGCACCTCGAACCGCTCCTCGAGCAGAGCGCCCGCGGCGGCGCGGTCGCCCGTGGCGAGTGCGGCGCGCACATCCAGCATCCGCACCCGGCCCAGAGCTCGCACCTCGTCAGGAAGGGATGCCACCAACCCGCGCACCTCGTCGGCGCGGCCCGCGCGAAGCAACTCCGCGCCGAGTTCCAGAGCCAGGGGCACGACATCCGCAGCGAGCGAGAGCGCGTCGGTCAGCAGGGTGATTCCGGCATCCGCGTCGCCCTGCGCGATCCGCGCCTGTGCGAGTCCACGCAACGCCCAGGGCGAGCGGCGCTGCCGCAACGACGCCTCGTACAGCGACGCCGCACGCGGCAGCTCGCCGGCCGCATGCGCGATGACCGCTCGGTGGTAGTGGGTCAGCCAGGTCGCCGCGGCGCCGGCCAACAGCTGATCCCAGCGCTCGCCGTCGACGTACGACGCTGGGGCGTCCAGCGGTGCGGCGTCCGCATCGCCCTCGCCGTCGAGCAACGCCGCCCAGTAGGCGCCCTCCTCACCGGCATCCCGGTCGAAGCGCACACCCGGCAGGCTCGCGAACGACTCGCCGATGCGCGCGGCCAGCTCTGCTTCGAGCGCGCCCCACGGGGCGCCGATGTTCAGCATCCGTTCCGGGGCGACGTCGGCGACCGCCTCGAGACGCGACGCATCCGTCGCCTCGGATGCCCGCAGCACCGCCTCTTCGACCACCGGGACGGCGCTCCCCCAATCGCCGTGCCGCGCCTCATCGTCGACCTGCAGCGGCACGAAGGTCTCGTGCCACTCCCACGTCGCACCACCGGGCATCGGCAGGTGCTCGTACTGCGTGGTGGCCAGGCCCGCCTGGATCTCGAAGTACGCCCCAGTCTCGCCGCCGAGCCAGTCGCACCAGTGCCGACCCCCGGTGGTGTCTCCCCACGCGAACAGCTTGCGGGCACGCAGTCGAGGCGACGACACGTGCGCGAGCCCCGAACCGTCGGGCTCGAGAGCGGCGATCCACGGCGTGCGGTCGCGGTTCAGGTCGTAGAACCAGTCGGCGGCGGCCGGAGCGCTCGCCGGCCGACTCACGTCGGGGTCTGCGATGTCGACGTACCCGAGCGAACCGTCGTACTGCGTCTGGTACGCGTGCGTCGCCGGGGCGAACACCCGCGATCCCGGCGTCTGGGCGACCGCGATGTTCGTCCACCAGTACATGCCCGTCTCGCGGGGATGCGGATTGCGCACCCGCACGCGCACGTGCAGCGCCGGGGCGTTGTCGTCGAGGGTGGCATCGAGCTGAACGATCAGTCCGCGCTTGCGCTCGTACTCCCACATGCGCAGCACCGGCGCGCCGTCCGGTGCCGTGATCTCGGCCGCGTAGAGCGGTGAGGCGGTCAGGGGCCAGTGCCCCCGCATGCCGATGTTCCACTCGGCGCCGCCCGAGAACCAGGCGTTGCGCAGCCCCAGGTTCGCAGGCTGGAACATCGCGTTGCGGTAGACCAGATCGCGTCCGGTGGCCTTGTCGAGCAGCCGCACGAGGCGGCCTCCGAGATCGAGCGCGAACTCCGCGCGCAGGTGCGCGTTCTCCAGCACCGCCAGCCGCATCGGTGCGGGGGATCGCTCACGCGAATACGCGTCCTGAAGCAGATACGGATGGATGCTGGTGACCCGACCGTACGCGATGTTCGCCGCGATCTCGTCGGGCAGGTTCGCGGTCGAGGCCTCATAGGGCGCTTCGGGCATGGCGCCCACGGGCGGCAGCGGGTTGGTCGGTCCGACAGAGGCGGAGGGCAGGGCGACCGTGGTGAGATGCAGCGTTGCAGTCATGGTGATGCTCACGCTATCGCGAACGGTGGGTATCGTGAGCAGGTGTACGACTACAGCAGGCTGCGGCGGTTTCCCGATGTCGAGGCGCCGAACCTGCAGGCGTGGGATGCCACCGACGAACTGCTCGTCGACTGGGCGCGTACGGCCGGGATTGCGGGCGACTGCATCGCCGTGCTCGGCGACGAGTACGGTGCGATCACGCTCGCTCTGACGGATGCCGGATTGCATGGCATCCGCGTGCATCAGGATCTCGTGACGGGCCGCCGGGCGCTGGCGAACAACGCCCGCGCGCTGGGGTCGGATCCGGACGCATTCACGACGCACGAGCTCGACGAGACACTGCTGCGCGGTGCGCAGCTGGTGCTGGTGCAGTTGCCGAAGTCGCTCGCGGCGCTGGATGAGATCGCGGATGCTGTCGCGCGCTGGGCTACCCCCGAGGTCGTGCTGGTCGCCGGTGGCCGCGTCAAGCACATGACGCTCACGCAGAACGATGTGCTTGCCCGTCACTTCACGTCCGTGCTTCCCCAGCGCGCCACCCGCAAGTCCCGCCTTCTGGTGGCATCCTCCCCCTCCTCCCCTCCGTCCCCTCCATCCCCTCCGTCCCCTCCGTCCCCTCCCGCTGAGAAACCACTTCCCGTTCTAGAAACCACCACGCACGTGGTTTCTCATACGGCAGATGGTTTCTCACCGGTGGAGTTCACGCTCTGCGCGTACGGCGGGGCCTTCGCGGGGAGCAAGCTCGACATCGGGACGCGGGCGCTGCTCGACGCGATGCCGGCACTCAGCGCTGGCTATCGCGCGCAGGGCAGCACGGTCGGCCGTTCGCAACTCCGGAAGAACGGGGCCGCAGCGGGGCAGAACGCCTCAAACGGGGGGCCTGGCGAGCAGATCTCCGGAGTTGCGAACGAGGGGATGCGGGTGATCGACCTCGGCTGTGGCACCGGGGCTCTGGCCGTGGCGTTCGCGCTTCAGCACCCGACCGCGGCAATCGTCGCGACGGACCGCTCCGCTGCTGCCGTGCGCTCGGCGCGGGCGACGGTCTCGGCGAACGGCCTGGATGACCGCATCACCGTCACGCTCGACGATGCCGGGTCGGATCTGCCCGATGGCAGCGCCGATCTGATCCTGCTCAATCCGCCGTTCCACCTCGGCGCGAGCGTGCACGAAGGGGCGGGTCGGCGGCTCATCGAGGCCGCTGCGCGGCTCGTCCGGCCGGGCGGTGAAGTGTGGACGGTGTTCAACTCGCATCTCGATCACCGCCGCGCTCTGACGCGCGCGGTTGGCCCCACCGAACAGGTCTCTCGCACGCCGAAGTTCACCGTGACGCGCTCGACGCGACGTGCGCGAATCCCCGGTGAGGGCACGAAACGATAACGGGATTTGCCACCCGATCAGCCATTCGTTACGGTGGAATGTGGCCATGATGGCCAAGACCAGTCCGCGGTCGCGTCCTCACGCTGTGCATGTCACCGAGGGCGCGGGCGTATGGTCGGTGATCTCTGCGTGGAGCCCGAAGCTCCGCGTCCGCGCCGCGCACGGCAAAGAACGAGCGGCCCTGTGATCATGACCCGGACGTAACCAGACGGACTCACCGCCGACCCTGGAGCCGGTGAGTCACGGGGGAAACGTGTCCGAAACCGCTCTTGAAGCGCGCAATCTGTACAAGGTGTTCGGCCGAAATCCACAGCAGGCAGTCAAGCGGCTGAAGGCGGGCGAGTCCCGTACCGACGTACTCGACGTCGGCACAGCCGCAGTGATCGACGCGAGTTTCACCGTCAAACGCGGTGAGATCTTCGTGATCATGGGGCTGTCGGGTTCCGGTAAGTCCACACTGATCCGCATGCTGAACGGCCTGCATGATGTGACCGACGGCACCATCACCATCGAAGGCAGCGAGATCACCGGCATTTCGGGATCCCGCCTGCGTGAGGTGCGTCGCGACCACGTGTCGATGGTGTTTCAGCACTTCGCGCTGCTTCCGCACCGCACGGTCGCTGCGAACGTCGCCTACCCATTGGAGCTGAAGGGCGTCGACAAGGCCACCCGGCTGAAGAAGGCCGGCGAGATCCTGGCCATGGTGGGCCTGGACGGCTGGGGCGACAAGCTGCCCAGCGAGCTCTCCGGGGGCATGCAGCAGCGCGTGGGCATCGCCCGTGCGCTCGCCGCAGATGGCGACATCCTGCTCATGGATGAGGCGTTCAGCGCGCTCGACCCGCTGATCCGTCGCGAGATGCAGGAGCAGCTGGTCGAACTGCAGCAGAAGCTGCAGAAGACCATCATCTTCATCACTCACGATCTGAACGAGGCGATGTTCCTCGGTGACCGCATCGCGGTGATGCGCGATGGTCGCATCGTGCAGATCGGTACGCCCGAGGACATCCTCACCGACCCGGCCAACGACTACGTCGAGCAGTTCGTGCAGGACGTGGACCGTGCGCGCGTGCTCACCGCCGCCAATGTCATGGAGACGCCGCGTCCGGTAGTCACCGAGACGTCCGGCCCGCGCACGGCGCTGAAGCAGATGCGCGACGCCTATATGTCGGCGGCATACGTCGTCGGCCGCGACCGCCATCTCGTTGGAATCGTCACCGATCGCGATGCCGTGAAGCTCGTGCGCAAGGGTGAGACTTCGTTGGCATCGGTGCTCAAGCCGGTGCCGCAGAGCATCGACGAGAACGAGATTCTGATGAATCTGTTCATCCCATCGGTCGAGTCGCCACTGCCGCTCGCCGTGACGGACACTGAGGGACGCCTGACCGGTGTGATTCCCCGCGTGACGCTGCTGGCGGCGCTGGGCCCCGGGAGCGGTGCCACAGGCGAGCTGACGATCCCACTTCAGCCGATGTCCGCGACCATGATCGATGAGGTGCTCGAGGAGGCGACCGCGGCCGCCGCAGGCACTCCGGGCAGTACAGGCAACAAGAACGAGCAGGCAGAGGAGGTGCGCTGATGGACGGCTTCAACATTCCGATCGGTGAATGGGGAAAGAGCGTCGTGGACTGGGTCCGCGATGATCTGGACTGGCTGACCGACGCCATCGCCGCCTTTGTCGGCTTCCTCGCCGAGGGCCTCGCCGCCATGCTGATGGCACCGGCCGCCCCGGTGATGATCGTGCTGTTCGCGCTGATCGCCTGGCTGGTGCGCTCGTGGAAGCTCGCGATCGGCACCGTGGTGATGTTCGTCGTCATCCTCGGCGTCGACCAGTGGGACAACGCGATGCAGACGCTGGCGCTGGTGCTGATCGCCACGCTCGTCACCGTCGCGATCGCCGTGCCGCTGGGCATCTGGGCGGCCCGCAACGACACCGTCAGTGCCGTCATCAAGCCGGTGCTCGACCTGATGCAGACCATGCCATCGCTGGTGTACCTGATCCCCGTGATCATCTTCTTCAGCCTCGGCTTCGTGCCCGGCGTCATCGCCACGGTGATCTTCTCGCTGCCGCCCGGTGTGCGTCTGACCGAGCTGGGCATCCGCGGCGTCGACTCCGAGACGGTCGAAGCCGGTCACGCCTTCGGCGCGACGCCCGGGCAGATCCTGCGCGGCATTCAGCTGCCGCTCGCGATGCCGACCATCATGGCCGGCGTCAACCAGGTGATCATGCTCGCCCTGTCAATGGCCGTCATCGCCGGTATGGCCGGCGCACCCGGCCTGGGCAAGGAGGTGGTCGCCGCGCTCGCGACGATCAACGTCGCCCAGGGCATCGAGGCCGGCCTCGGCGTGGTGTTCATCGCCGTCTACCTCGATCGCGTCACGGCGGCCCTCGGCAACCCGGGCGGCAACCGCTCGTCGCTGATGGGCATGATGCAGCGGCGCCGCGACGAGATGCGCCGCGCGTCGGCAGCATCCGCGGCTCAGACGGTCGACTCGGCTGCCGCAGCCTGACCCTCAGAACGTCCCTTCCACACAGCACTACATACGGAACGCGTGAGACATACGTGAAGAAAGAAGGAAGCACCATGAACAAGAGGCACCTGACCAGCATCGTCGCGCTCGGCGCGGCGGCATCCCTCGTCCTCACCGGTTGCGCCGGTGGCGACTCCGGCGACTCGGGCGACGCAGGCGCACCCGCCGGCGACGAGATGGGCACCATCTCGATGGGGTTCCTGCCCGCATGGACCGACGGTCTGAGCACGGCGTACCTGCTCGCCGACCAGCTCGAGAAGCTCGGCTACGAGATCGAGATGGAAGACGTCGTCGACGCCGGCCCGCTCTACACCGCCCTGTCGCAGGGCGACATCGACATGTACCCGTCGGCGTGGTCCGAGGTGACGCACGCCTCGTACATGGAGGAGTACGGCGACAAGATCGAGGACCTCGGCACCTACTACGAGGGCGCGGCGCTCACGATGGCCGTTCCGGACTACCTGGACGACATCAATTCGATCGCCGACCTCAAGGGCAACGCCGACATGTTCGACGGCAAGATCATCGGCATCGAGCCCGGCGCCGGCCTCACCAAGGCCGTGCAGGAGAGCGCGATGCCCGAGTACGGTCTGGACGGCGAGTACGAGCTGCTGACGTCGTCGACCGGTGGCATGCTCGCCACGCTCGACACGGCTGTGGCCGCCGAAGACCCGATCGTCGTCACGCTGTGGCGTCCGTTCTGGGCCAACAGCGCCTACCCGATGAAGGACCTCGAAGACCCCAACGGCGCCATGGGTGCCACCGAGGGTCTGCACTTCCTGGGCAAGCTCGGCTTCGCCGAGGAGTTCCCCGAGGCCGCTGACTTCATCGGCGACGTCACCCTGACCGACGAGCAGTACGGTGCGCTCGAGAGCCTCGTCACCTCGGACGAGTACAAGGACAAGTCGGCTGAGGCCGTTGACGCGTGGATCGCTGAGTTCGGCGACCAGGTCGACTGGCTCATCACCGAGTAAGGCCAACGCATTCCATCGAGGCCCTCTCCTGTCACACAGGAGGGGGCCTCGGTGCATTGCGGGCGGCGTAGCCTGTGCACATGGACGGGTTCGCCGCCGTCGACTTCGGCTTCGCGCGTGAGGTGCTGCAGCGCGGCATCGCTGCGCTCTACCTGGTGGCGTTCGTCTCGTCGCTGAATCAGTTCCGGCCGCTGCTCGGAGAGCGCGGCCTGCTGCCAGCCCCAGACCTGCTCGCGTGGGTGGCCGAGTCGCCGAGAAGGCGGCGGATGCTACGGCCGACGCTCTTCTCGCGCCTGCGCTACACGGATCGGCGGCTTGCCGCGCTGTGCTGGGCCGGCATCGGCCTGGCGGCCCTGCTGGTGGTGGGCGTTCCGCAGTGGGGCCCGCCCTGGGTGCCGATGGTCTGCTTCTTGCTGCTGTGGGGCGGGTACATGTCGATCGTCAGCATCGGCCAGACGTTCTACGGGTTCGGGTGGGAGATGCTGCTGCTCGAGGCGGGGTTTCTCGCGGCTTTTCTCGGGTCGGCCGAACACCCGCCGCCGACGGTGACGATCGTGTTGTTGTGGTGGCTGCTGTTCCGCCTCGAGTTCGGCGCCGGCATGATCAAGATCCGCGGCGGTCGGGAGTGGCGTGATCTGACGGCGCTGATGTACCACCATGAGACCCAGCCGATGCCGGGCCCGCTCAGCCGTCAGGCGCATCTGCTGCCCCGCTGGTTCCACCGTGGTGAGGTGCTCGGCAACCATTTCGCTCAACTCGTCGTGCCGTTTCTGCTGTTCGCGCCGTTGCTGGGACTGTGGATCGCCGGGCCCGTGCCGACGCTCATCGGTGCCGCCGCCGCGACCGTCATCATCCTGACCCAGCTGTGGCTCGTGGTGACCGGCAACTTCGCGTGGCTCAACTGGGCGACGATCGTGCTCGCCTTCTCGGGGCTCGGTGTTGCTGCGGGCATGCTCGCGGGCATCCGCAACCCGGCGCCGCAGGCGACGATCCCGCTCTACTGGATCGTCGTGACCTCCGCCGTCGGTGCGCTCTACGTCGCGCTCAGCTGGCCGGCGTTGCGCAACCTTTTCGCCCATCGCCAGCTGATGAACGCGAGCTTCAACCGTTGGCAGCTTGCCAACGCCTACGGCGCGTTCGGCACGGTGACGAAGGAGCGCATCGAGTGGATCGTCGAGGGCACCGCGGATGCCGACCCCGAGACGGCTCGCTGGTCGGAGTACGAGTTCCGCGGAAAGCCGGGTGACGTGAACCGGACGCCGCGTCTGTTCGCCCCGTACCATCTGCGTCTGGACTGGCTGATGTGGTTCCTGCCGCTCGGGCACGCCATCGACGACTGGTTCACCGCGCTGCTGGTGCGGCTGCTGCAGGCCGACGCCTCAACGCTGCGGCTGCTGCGTCATGACCCGTTCGGCGGCACGCCGCCGCGCTGGGTGCGGGTGGTCTCGTACCGCTACCGGTTCACGAGCCGTGCCGAGCATCGCGAGACCAGGGCCGTGTGGGTGCGTGATCGGCGGCACGTGCTCGTGCGGCCGCTGGGCCTGGAGAGGTGAGGTCGCCAGCGGGTCAGTGCGGCAGCCGCACCGTGCGCCCGGTGCGCAGCGACTCGTAGGCGGCATCCACCAGGCGTACCGCGGCGATGCCGTCGGCGGAAGTGACGCGCGCCTCCCGCCCGGTGCGGATCGCGTCGACGAAATCGGCGAGCTGCTCCCGATAGGGATCGGATGCCGGTGCCGCGGCTTCTGCGGCGTCGATCTCTCCTGCGGAGAAGGCAGTGGCATCCGCGGTGTCGACGCGCAGGGTGCCGTCGGTGCCGATGACCTCGGCTACCGACCGGAAGGTGGAGTCGGGGCCGACCCAGTCGCCGCGTACGTGGCTGATCGCGCCGTTGGCGTGCGTGAGGGTGACGTGCGCCGACACCGGAGGCTGGATGCGTCCGTCGACGGCCGGGGGATCCTGCGTGGCCGTCACCTCGATGACGGGGCCGGCGAGCCACAGGGCCTGGTCGAGATCGTGGATCATCAGGTCGCGGATGAGCCCGCCGCCGGCGTCCTCCGAGAAGAACCAGGCGGCGTCCGGCGCCACCCCGGTGCGCCGCAGGGTCAGCTCGACCAGGGGGCCGATCGCCTCGATCCGCTGCTTCAGCGCGTGGTAGCCCGAGAAGTAGCGCACGACATGGGCCGGGAAGAGGCGCATGCCGGCATCCGATGCCGCCGCTGCCAACGCGACGGCATCCGCCTCGGTGACCGCCAACGGCTTCTCGCAGACAACGTGCCGCCCGGCGGCGAACGCGCGGCGCGCGATGTCGAGATGGGTACTGGTGGGGCTGATGATGTCGACGATCCCCACCGCGGCGATCAGGTCGTCGAGGTCATCGATCACGCGGATGCCGTACCGCTCGCCGAGCTGGCGTGCGCCCGTGCGATGCAGGATGCTGACCTCGGCGCCCAACGCCTGCCACGCCTCGATGTGCGACGGGGCGATGGCCCCGGCGCCGACGATCCCGACCCGCACGGTGTCTTTGTCAGCCATTTTCCGAGCCTACGCGCGTGGGCGCGCGTTGCGCCCGGCATTTCTGCAGGACGAGGTCAGGGCGCGAGGGCGACGACCTCTCCACCGCGGTCGGCGGAGGACTGCGCGGCCTTCACGATCTCGACCGTGCGGATGCCGACCCCGGCATCCGGCTGCGGCTGACGTCCCTCGCGCACAGCCGCGACGAACTCGTCGAGAAGCAGCGCGTCGAGGTCGGCACCGATCGGATCCCAGGTCTCACCGGCGCCGTCGTGTCCGGCGACGCCCTTCGCGAAGGGGCTGACGGTCACTGAGCCTCGCTCGGCGATCACCTGCAGTGTGAGGCCGCCCCAGGTGGGAGAGTTCATCGGCCAGCTCCACGAACAGTCGATGGTCGCGATCACGCCGCTCGGGTACTGCACCGTCACCAACCCGCCGGTCTCGACCTGCAGGTCGCGGTCACCGTGCAGCACCGAATTCGACACGGCGCGCACCGCGGACGCGCGCTCGCTGAGAAGGTCATCGAGCAGGTCGGCGCAGTGTACGACGTGGTCGACCAGTGCGCCTCCGCCGGCCAGGTCGGGGTCGGTGAACCAGGCGCGGTCCTGCGGCAGCTTGCCGTTGTTGACCCCCGTGACTCCGAGCACTCGGCCCAGGCGTCCGCTGCGCAGCTGGGCGATCGCGTCGCGCACCGTAGGGGAGAAACGCACGGGGTAGGCGACCATCAGGATGACTCCGGCCCGTTCGCATGCCTCGCGCATGGCGACCGCATCGTCGACCGTCGTCGCCAACGGCTTCTCGCACAGCACATGCGCGCCGCTGGCGGCAGCGCGCTCGACGAGTTCGCGGTGGCGCGAGTTCTCGGCGGCGATCACGACGGCATCCGGAGACCAGGCGAAGGCCTCGTCGTAGGTGTCGACGTAGGCGACCCCCAGCTGCGCGGCCAACTCGGCGCCACGGGGCGCAGCGTCCGGCGCAGCGGCGCCGTCGGGGTCGGTCGAGATCAGCTCGACGCCGGGCATGCTCCGGAGCGCGTGGACGTAGCTGAGCGCATGCGTGTGCGCGAACGAGAGAACGGCGATGCGCAGAGGGCGGGTGGCGGTCATGCGGCGGCCTCCTCGGTGGTGTCGAGCGCGATCGGCGCGCCGGCGGCGATCGAGGCGTAGGCCGCTTCGGCGACGGCGACCGCCGCGATGCCGTCTTCGGGGGTGACCCGTGCGTCTCGGCCCTCGCGGATCGCCGCGACGAAGTCGGCGATCTCGGCGGTGTAAGGGCTCTCCTGTGCCGACATCGGCGGGAGGTAGTCGTCCGCGCCCGGGGCGGCGACCGCGTCGATCCGCAGCGCGTGGTCGTCGGCGCTGTCGTAGCGCAGTCGACCTGCCGATCCCGCGACCTCGACACTGGTGCGGAACGGCATGCCCGCGGCCAGCCAGCTGCCGTGTACGTGGCTGATGACACCATTGCGGTGGGTGAGCACCACATGCGCCGTCACCGGCACCGGTACGCGGTCATCGACCGTCGGCGGGTTCTGCACGGCGAACACGGAAGCCACCGGTCCGGCAAGCCACATCGCCTGGTCGATGTCGTGGATCATCAGATCGCGGATGATGCCGCCGCCCGCGCTCTCAGCGAAGAACCAGGGCGATGCCGGTGCTGCTCCGGCCCTGCTGAACCGTTGCACGGCCGTCTTGCCGATCCGACCAGAAACGACGGTGGTCTTGATCTGCTCGTACTCGCCCATGTACCGGACCACATGGGCGGGGAACAGCCGCACGCCTGCCGCAGCCGCGGCCTCGGCGACGGTGCGCGCGTTCTCGGCGGTGTCAGCGAGTGGCTTCTCACACACCACGTCGCGACCGCGCGCGATGGCCCGCAGTGCGAAGTCGGCGTGAGTCGTGCTCGGGGTGACGATGTCTACCAGGTCGACGAGCTCGATCAGGGTATCGACGTCGGGGACGACCTCGAAGCCGTACTCGGCCGCGATCTCGTCAGCGCCGGCGAGTGACGTGACATACCCGGTGGCGCCCAGCGCCCGCCAGGCCTCGGCGTGTACTCGCGAGATTCCTCCCGCTCCGATGAGGCCGACCTTCAGTGTGCTCACGAACTCTCCTTCTGGTGGGCCGCGGTGCCCGCTGTGTCTGCGGGCAGCGGTGTGATCGGGGGCACGGGCATGCTCTCGAGCCCATAGATGTCTGCGGCGTGGCGTCGGAAAGCGAAGACGAGGGCGCCGTGGGAAGCGGCTTCGGCGCCGAGTCGTGCCCCCACCAGTGGTACCGAGAACGGTAGCCCGATGTGCGAGGTCAGCGCCCTCCGCAGAGGATCGAGAAGTTGCTCGTGGGCCGCGGACAGCCCGCCGCCGATGACGACCATCGCCGGGTCGACGGTGAGGACGAGTGTTGCGATGCCGTGGGCCAGCTGATCGATGAAGGAATCCAGCTCGTCGACGGCAGGCGCGTCGCCTTCGCGTGCCAGGGTGAACACGCTCTCGGCGTCGGACCCCGTGCGCCACGTGAGCTGGCCGGTCTGAGTCACAAGTCCGGGGAAGGCCAGGCGCCCGATATCACCCGCTGCGTTGTGGATGCCTCGACGAGGGCGACCGCCGAGGATGAGACCCATCGCGATACGGTTTCCGACCGACAGGTACAGCAGGTCATCTACGAGCTGCGCGACTCCGAGGTGATGCTCTGCGACCGCGGCGAGACGCACACCGTTGTCGACCGAGACCCGGCATCCGAAAGCCGATGCCAACTGGGAGCCGATGTCGACCCCCGACCATTCGGGGATGACCACCGAGGTCGTCACCCGCCCCGAGTCGTCGACGATGCCGGGGAGGGAGACGCCGATCGCGCGGACGCGCGAGGGGGGGATCGCCGACGCGGTCAGTGTCGAGCGGATGTCGTCAATCACCACGGCGAGCTTCTCGGCGCCGTCGCGGGAGTGCGCGACGCCGCCGAAGCTCTCGTGGCGCACGACCTGGCCCGCGAGGTCGGCGACCACGACGCGCACCGAGGCCACGCCGACATCAACGCCGACCACGAAGCCGGAACGCTTCTCGAACGAGAACCGCCGGGCCGGGCGCCCGGCACCCCGGCCGCTGGTGACCGTGGCGTCGGCGACCAGGCCGGCCTCGGTGAGCGTGCTCATCGCATTCTCGACCGAGGTGCGCGACAGTTCCAGCGTCTGCGCGATCTCGGTGACGGTGGCCGAACCGTGATCGCGAACATGCAGCGCGGCGCGGACTGCGATGGGAAGGGCGCTGCTGTGCGACATGCGCTGTCTCCTCTCGAGGTCGAAGCGTGCGACAAAATTAGCACACACTACTCACGGAATAACAGTGATTGGCGGCGTCGGTTGGGCCCGCATTTCTCTTGTTGAAAAGTAGTGGATGAGAGGTGCTGCGCTTTGGGGCTTGACTAATTATCCCATGTGAGTGTCATAATGACGATACCTGCACGTTCAGCAAAGGAGCATCATGCGCGTCAAGAGATTCACCGGCATTGTCGCCGGGCTCGCTGCGATCGGCCTCGTCGCCGGTTGCTCGGCCGGGGGCGCCGAGGCCGGCGGTGACCAGAGCGTCACCGTCTGGCTGTATCCGGTCATTGCCGACGAGGCCAAGCACAAGGCGTTCTGGGACCAGACCATCGCCGACTTCGAGGCTGCCAACGAGGGCATCACGGTCGAGTACGAGATCTTCCCCTGGGCCAACCGCGATGAGAGTCTTCAGACCGCGATCGCCGCCAACAAGGGGCCCGATCTCGTCTACCTGATCCCCGATCAGCTGGTCGCCTACGAGAAATCGATCGAGCCGATGGACGACTACCTCAGTGATGACCACAAGGCCGCGCTGCTACCGAACGTCGTCGACTCGGTCACGCTGGAACCGGGGCTGATGGGCTCACCCGTGCTCACCCAGGCGCTTCCGCTGATCTGCAACGCTGCCGCCTTCGAGGCAGCCGGCATCACCGAGTACCCCGAGACGTGGGACGACGCCGTCGAGATCGCCCCGGCGTTCGCAGACAAGGGAATGTACCTGTTCAACTACACCGCATCACCCGAGGCCACGCTCAACATGACCTTCTACCCGCTGCTCTGGCAGGCCGGCGGCAAGGTTTACGACACGTCGGGCGACACTGCGTTCGACAGCCCCGAGGGCGTCGAGGCGCTGACCTTCCTCACCGACCTCGCCGAGGTAGATGCGCTCGATCCAGATGTTCTCACTTCGATGCCGGCCTTCGAACAGACCGGCATCGCGCAGGGCAAGACCGCGTGCACATGGGTGAATTCGGTCAACGAGGTAGCGCCGATCTGGGGCGAGGAGAACGTCGTCATCCTGCCGCCGCTTTCGAACGAGCAGTCGATCTCGTACGGCACCGTGGGCTCGTTGTCGATGCTCAAGGGATCCAAGGCCAAGGACGCCGCGGGTGCATTCGCCGAGTTCGCCACCAGTGCTGATGTGATTCGTCCCTACCTGCAGGAGGCAGGCTACTTCTCGGCCATCGAGGGGGATCCCGTGTTCGAGCCCGACAGCCTCAACGGTCAGGTCGAGCAGTACGTCGCCACAGCCACGGTGGGCGAGCTCGCTGAGAGCTCGCGCGCACTGATGGGCGTGCTGTCGCCTGAGCTGCAGGCGGCACTGCTGGGGCAGAAGTCGCCCGAGCAGGCGCTCGAAGACGCGGCCAAGGCCGCTCAGCCCCTTCTGAAGTAATCGGCGAGAGAGGCGTGCGGCTCGACTCGCACGCCTCTCTCCGCGACACGAGGTGTCACTATGACCATGGCTCCACCCGCGCCGGAGGCTCCGGCTCCACCCGCACCACGACCCACACCCCAGCGTCTGTCGAGCCGAGTGCTTGCCCGCCGCGAGGCCCGCGTCGCACTGCTGTTCGTGCTACCGGCCTTCGTGCTCTTCCTCGCCTTCCGGTTCGGGCCGGCTATCGCGGGCGTCGCCCTGAGCTTCTTCGACTACGACATCTCGGGCGAGATCGAGTGGCGAGGGCTGGATCACTTCGAGCGGCTCATGCAAGACCCGCTGTTCTGGCGGGCGCTGAGCACCACGCTGCTATACACGCTCTTCGCCGTTCCGCTCTCGCTGGTGCTCTCCACCGCGATGGCCCTCGGGGTGCGCCGCGCATTCCGCGGTTCGCGCTTCTTCCGGTCGATCTTCTTCCTGCCGGTGATCACATCGCTCGTTCTGGCGGGCGCGATCTTTGTGTGGATCTTCTCCAGCAGCGGTCCCTGGTCGACGCTGATGACACCGCTCGGGTTGGGCGGGTCGTGGCTGGCCAGCACTGTGCTGGTCGTCCCGGCGATCGTCATCGTCGGCGTCTGGTCGCGCTTCGGCTACGGCATGATGATCATGATCGCGGCGATGCAGGACATCCCTCGTGAACTCGAGGAAGCAGCGCTCATGGATGGCGCCGGCGCATGGCAGCGCTTCCGGTGGGTGGTGCTGCCACACCTGCGGCCCACTGTGTTCTTCCTCGCTGTGATCGAGACGACCGCCGCGTTCCAGGTCTTCGACGTCATCTACGTGATGACCCAGGGCGGCCCGGCCAATGCCAGCTACTCGCTCGTCTACCTCATCTACGACCAGGGCTTCAAGTACTTCGAGTACGGCTATGCGGCTGCCGCCGGGGTCGCACTGTTCGTCATGACCCTTGTCGTCGCGCTCATCCAGCGCCTGGTGATCGGAAAGCAGAAATGACCGCCGTCGAGTCGCCGAAGCCGAGCGGGCCCACTCGGCACCGCTCCTACAAGGCGCTCGAGCCCACTCGCGGGGGGCTCGTGCTGCGCTGGTTCTGGCTGAGCGCCGCGGCGGTGTTCGCGTTCTTCCCGTTCTACGCCATGGTCGTGCTGAGCCTGAAGCCCGGCGCCGCCGTGAGCTTCCCCGAGTCTTTGCTGCCCTGGGGCGGGATCGCCTTCGATTCGTACGCACAGGTACTCAGCGGGCAGAACATCGTGCTGTGGTTGTTCAACACGCTGGTGTATTCGCTGGTGTCGGTCGTCGCGGTGCTGCTGTTCTCGGCGATGGCGGGATACGCCTTCGCGAAGAAGCGTTTCGCCGGCAAAGAGCTGATGTTCTGGTCATTCCTGGCGATGGTCATGGTGCCGTTCCACGTCACGCTGATCCCCACGTTCTTGCTGATCGCCAACCTCGGCGGTGTTGACGAATACTGGGGTTTGATCGTGCCGACGCTCGCGAATGCCCAGGCGGTGTTTCTGATGCGTCAGTTCATCCAGGGGCTGCCCGACGAGCTGTTCGAGGCCGCCCGCATCGATGGTGCGAGCGAGATGCGCATCTTCCTGCGCATTGTGCTGCCACTGTGCAAGCCGGTGCTGGCGACTCTCGGCATCTTCGTGTTCCTGTGGCACTGGAACGACTTCCTCTGGCCGCTCATCGTCGCCAAATCCAATGACATGTTCACCCTCACGGTGGGCATCTCCTCACTGCAGCAGCAGGATGTTCCGCTGAGTGTGATGCTCGCCGGTTCGGTCGTTGCTCTCGTCCCCATCTTCATGGCGTACCTCATCGCGCAGCGCTACGTCCAAGAAGGCGTCACCGGCTCTGGAATCAAGGGCTGAAAGGAAACACACTGTGACAACGCACACGTTCACCTCCGAGGCGGAACTCGAGCAGGTGCTCGGAACGCCCAGTGACCAGCTGGTCGCCGACTTCGAGAAGCTCACCGGCGACCTCGTGATCCTGGGCGCCGGTGGCAAGATGGGCCCCACCCTCGCCATGCTCGCGCGGCGCGCGATGGATGCAGCGGGGCGCAACACCGACACCGTCTACGCCGTGTCGCGCTTCGGCGACCCCGTGGTCGTCGAACGTCTGAAGGCCGCCCGCGTCGAGGTCGTTCCCTTCGACCTCATCGAGAACGACGACTTCTCGTCGTTGCCGGATGCCCCTCATGTGGTGTTCATGGTCGGGGCGAAGTTCGGTGCCGCGACCAGCCCGTCATGGGCATGGGAGGTCAATGCCGCGCTACCCGATCGTGTTGCCCGTCGCTACCGCGACAGCAGCATCGCCGTGTTGTCTACGGGCAACGTCTATCCGTTCGTGCCGGCCGCTTCCGGCGGCGCCGCAGAAGAAGTGACGCCGGCGCCGATCGGTGAGTACGCGCAGTCATGCCTCGGTCGGGAGCGGGTGTTCGAGTTCGGTGCACAGGAGCGCGGCACCAGAGTGTCGATCATTCGGCTGAACTACGCCGTCGACCTGCGTTACGGCGTGCTCGCCGACATCGGCAGCGCCGTCTTCGCCGGCGAGCCGGTCTCGCTCGCCACGGCGAACGTGAACGTCATCTGGCAGGGGTACGCCAACGAGGTGGTGCTGCGCAGCCTGCTGCATGCCTCCGACGACGTGTTCACGATCAATCTCACCGGTCCTGAGCTGTTGAGCGTCGAGTCGATCGCTCGCCGTTTCGGGGTGCTGCTGAACCGCGACGTGACGTTTGTCGATGAGCCGCAGCCGACCGCACTGCTCAGCGATGCCCGCCGGTGCATGGCCCTGTTCGGCTACCCGACGGTGCCGGCTGAGACGCTCATCGAGATGCAGGCGGCGTGGATGCAGGCCGAGCTGCCGATGACGGCCAAGCCGACCAAGTGGGCCGTCCGGGACGGGAAGTTCTGATGTCCGCTGTTCCTGCCCTTCGTCCTGAAGCCGCTCGAACGCTCGCGCAGGGCGCCGTCATCCCGGCCCATCCGCTGGCACTGACGGCGGATCGCACGCTCGACGAGCGCCGGCAGCGCGCGCTGACCCGCTACTACCTCGCCGCCGGCGCGGGTGGTCTCGCCGTCGGTGTGCACACGACGCAGTTCGAGATCCGTGACCCCGAGCACGCCCTTTTCGAGCCGGTTCTCGCGCTCGCCGCGGAAGAGCTGGACGCTGCCGGGGCCGACATGGTGCGCATCGCCGGCGTTGCCGGGGGAACCGCGCAGGCGGTGGCCGAGGCCGAGCTGGCACGCAGCCTCGGATACGACGCCGTGCTCGTGAGTCCCCGTGTCTCGGGCGCTGACGAGCGCGCGCTGCTCGATCGCGCGCGAGCGGTCGGCGAAGTGCTGCCGGTGGTCGGCTTCTATCTGCAGACGGCGATCGGTGGCCCGGTGCTCGACCGCGACTTCTGGCGCGATTTCGCATCGATCCCCTCCGTGGTGGCCGTCAAGGCGGCACCGTTCGATCGGTACCGCACGCTCGAACTCGTGCGCGGCGTGGCGGCATCCGGTCGCGCGGATGAGATCGCGCTGTACACCGGCAACGATGACGCGATCGTCGCCGATCTGCTCAGCGAGTTCCACGTCGACGCTCCGGACGGCCCCCGCACACTGCGGTTCGTCGGCGGGCTGCTCGGCCAGTGGGCGGTGGGGACGCGGGCTGCGGTGGCGATGCTCGAGGACGCCCAGCGCGCGGCCCGAGGAGACGTTGGGGCCTATCACCGACTGGGCCGCCTGGCCTCGGACATGGTCGACGTCAACCAGGCGGTCTTCGATCCGGGCAACGACTTCCACGGCGTCATCGCCGGCGTGCACGAGATGCTGCGCCAGCAGGGGCTGCTGGAGGGCACCTGGTGCCTCGATCCTGCCGAAGGACTCTCTCCCGGTCAGGCCGAGGAGATCACGCGGGTGCGGGCGGCATACCCCCAGCTGAACGATGACGCGTTCATCGCTGAGAACCTGGAGGAATGGCTGCGATGACCGCTGTGAGCATCCTCGCCGTCGTCTCGGAGGGCCTTTTCGACGAGTTCTTCTCGGGCGAGGATGCTCGTCGCCTGCGAGGCGCTGCAGAGCGGTTGGGTGGAGACCTGCAGCGCGTCGATCGGCTTGACGCCGCCGCCGACCTCCACCGCGTGCGGATCCTCATCACCAGCTGGGGCGTCGGCCCGCTCGACGCAGAACTGCTGGATCGGATGCCGGAGCTCGCGCTGGTGGCGCACACGGGCGCCACGGTGAAGCCGTTCGTCACCGACGCGATGTTCGACCGGGGCATTCTCGTCACCCAGGCCGGCGCCGGCATGGCGCGCTCGGTCGCCGAGGTCTCGCTCGCGTTCACTCTGGCGATGCTGCACCGCATCCCGATGATGCATGACGCGATGCGCGACGGCGGGTGGTACGACGCTCCCACCGTCGGTGTGCAGCATGAGATCCGCGATGCGCCGATCGCCGTGATCGGCGCATCGCGCACCGGCCGGGCGTATCTGCAGATGATCCGCGCGCTCGGCGCTCGCCCGTTGCTGGTCGACCCGACGATCGATCCGGACGCCGCTGCGGACCTCGGGGTGGAGCTCGTGCCGCTCGACGAGGCGATGCGACGCGCGCTCGTCGTGGCTGTGCACGCGCCCACGCTCGCCGAGACGCACCACATGATCGGCGCCCGCGAACTGGCGTTGATGCCCGATGGGGCCGCGCTGGTGAACACGGCGCGTTCGTGGCTGGTCGATGAGGAGGCTCTGCTGGCCGAGGCGCGCAGCGGGCGGATCGTGGTCGCCCTCGACGTCTTCGACGAAGAACCGCTGGCGGAGAACAGCGGATTCCGCGCTCTTCGTGGTGCGCTGCTGACCCCGCACCGGGCTGCGGGAACACGCGAAGGGCGATTGAGTCTCGGGCGCATCGTCGCCGACGAGATCGACTCGTACCTCTCGGACGCTGGCCTCGTCCACGGCATCACCCGCGACATGCTCTCGTCGATGGCATGACGGTTCGTCCGTTGCGCGTCGGCTTCGCCGGACTCGCACATTCCCATCCGTACACCGACGCCGCGAACGCGCTCGCCGAGGGGGCGGAGATGATCGCGGTCTACGACGCCGATCCCGGTGCGGCGGCCGGCTTCGCCGAGCGGTTCGGGGGTCGTGTGGTCGCGACGGGTGCAGAGCTGCTCGCGCAGCGCCCCGATGTGGTCATCGCGACACCGCGCCCAGCCGAGACGGTGCCGTTCCTGCGCGAACTCGCCTCGGCGGATGCCAGGATGCCGGTCTTCGTCAACAAGGTCGTCGCGGCCACGGAGGCGCAGTTCGCTGCGTGGGAACGGGCGCTCGTTGATGTGTGCGCGCCGGTCGGAACCGCTTCGGTACTGCGCTTCGCGCCGGCGTTGCAGCGCCTGGCCCGCGACCTCGATGGTGCTGAGGTCCTCGGCATCCGCGTGCACGTGCAGCACGACAACACCGGATTCCAGCGCGGGAATCGTGCGTGGCAGGACGATCCCTCCTGTGGTGGCGGCACGGTCGTGACCGTCGGAGTGCATGCCTGGGAGATGATCGACGTCCTCCTGCCCGGGGCGATGCTGGGCGAGGCGTCGGGGTGGACTCGGTGCGCATCAGGCTCGCCGACACGATCCGAAGACGCTGCGGGGGTCAATGGCGTGGTGCGGCCCGCCATTGGGGGTCCCACCGTGCCCGTGCAAGCGACCATCACCGGCGTTCCGGGGCCCGACCGCTACGCCGTCGAGGTACTCACCTCGGCGGGCGTGCGCGAGCTCGAGCTCGACGTCGATCAGGCGAATGAGCACCTGGGGTTCGCAGGGCTCGTGCGAGCGCTGCTCGCCGATGCCCCTGCCGGCCGGGTTCCGATGCCCTGGGTGCAGTCGCGCGTCGTCGTCGCCAATACGATCCGCGCCGCCGCGGCGGCGCGGATCGGGTGCGCCTGATCCTATCGACAGGGGCATTGCAATTAACAAACTGCTGTGTGATTATTAACCACAAGCTTTACCCACTCCTGCTCGCACAATGATGTGTTTTTGCATCTTGAGTGTGTGATTCACTTCCGGCGCGCCCGAGTGTCGCCGAGAATCGCCGTGAGCACCCGATCACGACGGAGAAGTCATGAAACGCCTGTCGCAGCTTGTCGCCAGTCTCACCATCGTCGCCGTGGGGGTGCTGTCCGCCCTTACGGCCACCGCGGCCTCGGTCGAGCCCCTTCCGGCACAGTTCCCGAATGCCGACTTCGAGAAGACCTCGGCCGACGGCTCCATCCCCGACTGGTCTGAGCGCTACACCGGCGCGGGCGGGGGGTTCGCTCTCGTGGGCGATACTGCGCTCGGCGGGTCCCAGGCGGTGCGGATGACTGACACCTCTGCCGCCGAGCAGATCGGGCTGCTCAGCGGTGCTGTCGCCGTCCGTGGCGGGACGGATTATCAGATCGCCGCGTGGGGCAAGGTCGCCCAGGGGATGCCCTCAATGATCGTCTGGTTCTTCGACGACACGGGTGCTCGCGTCGGGACGGCTGACACGCGGGTGCGCCAGCCCTCGGGTACCTGGGAAAGGTACTCGTTCGAGGCGACCGCGCCGGTTGACGCGGTCTCAGCCCAGATGCTGCTCTACTCGGCGACCGCGGAGATCACCGACGTGCTGTGGGACCAGGTGGGTATCTCCGAGACGACCGACGCCTCCGTCATCCCCAACGCCGGTTTCGAGGACCTCGTCGTCGACGCGCTCCCCGCCCGGTGGTCTCAGCGGTACGTAGGTGCGGCATCGACCATCGAGGTCGTCAACGATCCTGTGCGCTCGGGTGCGAGGTCGCTGCTGATCGACGATCCGAGTGCTTCGGAGCAGGTCGGCCTGCTCAGCGAGAGCTTTCCGATCGTCGGCGGTGGCTCATACGAAGCGGGCGGGTGGGTCCGCGTCGAGAAGGGCGTGCCGTCGTGGATCCTGTACTACTACGACGCTCTGGGTGCCCGCATCGGCCAGTCGAGTCATCGCGTCCCCGTCGCCGCGGGGGAGTGGTTGTGGGAGTCGGAGTCGGTCGAGGTGCCGGCCGACGCCGTCAGCGCGCGCTTCCTGGTCTATTCGTCCACGCAGGACGTCACCCGCGCCCACTGGGACGACCTCTCGGTGGAGCCTGTGACGCCCTGGGCAGAGGAGTTCCTCGGGCACCCGGTCGAGGCATCGAACATCATCGACACCTCGTACGGCATCGGCAGTGACGGCCGCGCAAAGGTCTATGCCGTCACGGCCGGCGTGCCCGCCACATTCATGGTCTTCGACGTTCTCACGGCGCGTCTGGAGCAGTCTGCAGCGCTGCCGGCCGGATCCACCGGCTCGTGGGCGGTGAAGACGGCATCCGACGGCACGGTCTACATCGGGACCTACACGAACGGCAAGCTGTTCCGCTGGTTGCCGGGGGAGTCGCGGCTCGTCGATCTCGGCGCGGTGACCTCGACAGCGAAGTACCTGTGGGACCTCGAGGAAGACGGTGAGGGTCGCATCTGGGGCGGGAGCTTCCCAGGAGGAGAACTGTTCAGCTTCGACCCCCGTGAGGGAGTCGTCACCGGCCACGGCCGGTTGAGTGCCGACGACTACACGCGCAGCATCGCCGTTCACGACGGCATCGTCTACGCGGGTACCGGCAGCACGTCGCCGACGATCATCACCCACGAGATCGCCACGGGGCAACGCGGCGAGGTGGCGCTTCCCGAGAGCATGCGCGACAACGAGTTCGTGTACTTCATGGATGTGCGCGACGACCTGCTGTTCGCTCGTATTACTCCGATTGGTCACACGCTGGTGTACGACCTCTTGACCGGTGAGTGGGTGGACTCGCTGGGGGCGACGGGATTCGGGTCGGTATCGGAGGCGGACGGCGCGGGCAACGTGTACTACGTCGACAGCGCCGGAACGCTCGCAACGTACAACCTCACCTCGCGGGTCAAGGCGAAGACGGGCGTCACCGGCCTGCACCCGGCCCGTGACTTCGGCATCGTCGAACTCAACGATCCACGCTTCCCCGGCGAGAGCGTCGCTTTCATGTACGAGTCGGGCGATCTGAACATCTACAACATCCAGACCGGTACGCTCGTGCGGGAGCTGACCGACGCGATTACCTCGCCCATCAAGATCCAGGGAATCGCCGTGGGGCCCGACGAGCGGGTCTACATCGGCGGGTACATGTACGAGGGTGTTACCGCGTTCGACCCGCAGACGCAGGAGTTCGAGGCCTATCCGCGAGGTGTCTTCGGGCAGATCGAGGGGATGCTCGCCCACGAGGACGACCTGTACGTCGGAACCTATACCCGCGCGAACCTGTTCCGTTTCGATCCGGCGCAGCCCTGGAACGTGGGAACGAGCCCGAAGCGGTTCGCCTCGCTCGGCGAACAGCATCAGGATCGACCGTACGCCTGGGCGTCGGCGGGTGACGTGCTCGTGGCGGGCACTGTTCCGACGTATGGCGTGCTCGGCGGGCTCCTTGTGACCTACGACCCGGTGACCGGCGCCGTCGAGACGCACGCTGACGTCATCCCCGATCACAGCATTGTGGCGCTGTCGTCGTTCGACGACATCGTGTACGGCGGAACTTCTGTCTACGGCGGGCTGGGCGCTGCGCCGACCGCGCAGGAGGGCGTCGTGTTCGCGTGGGACCCGGCGACCGAGCAGCTCCTGTGGCAGACGCAGGTCGGCGCCGGCATCGCTGCGGTCACTGCCGTGCAGGCCGGCCCGGACGGTCGCCTGTGGGCCGTCGACAGCGGCAGGCTGTATGAGCTCGACCGTGGCACCGGGGCCGTGCTCCGCAGCGTACGCCTGATGGCGGATACGTGGAATGGAAGCTCGATCTGGAAGTCGGGAGACATCAAGTTCGGACCCGACGGTGCGATGTACGTTCTCAGCCGGGGCAGCGTCTTCCACGTCGAGCAGCAGGATCTGCGTCCACGCAAGCTCGCCAGCGGGATCGCGAATTACGTTTTCGCCGTTCAGGGCAACGATATCTACTTCACGAAGGCGGATGCCGGGCTGTATCGGGTGCGTGGTCCGGAGGTGCGGGTCGAGATGAGTCTTGCCGGGGCGACGGAGCGTCAGGCTGTCACGGGTGAGGCTGTGGCGCTGAGGCTCGGGGAGGTTACCGGCACGGGGCTCAGTGCTGAGGGTCTCAGCGTATCGATCGACTGGTCGGACGGGCACGACGCGGACGCACAGGTGGACGTCCTCAGCCCGTTCAAGGGGGTGGTGAGGACGACGCGGACGTTCGCGGCTGCGGGTGAGTACTCGGCACTGGTGCGCGTGAGCGACGGCGAGATCACCCGTGAGGCGAGCGTGCGAGTTGTCGTCGCTGACCGGGTGTACGCCCCCGCCCTGGAGGCGGACGAGGCGGTGACCGCGGGATCGTCGTTGACGCTCAGCGGGACCGGGTTCGCTGCAGGGGAGCACGTGGATGTGGTGCTGGCGCCGAGGGCGGAGGCCCGCTCTGCGGGGCTCGCGTCGAACGGCATTCGGCTCACGGTCGACTCCGACGCCACCGGAGGCATCAGCGGTGTGCTCGCTGTGCCCGCCTCTTCGGCCGCGGGTGATTACACGCTGACGGCGATCGGCGAGGTGTCTGCCGTGCCGGTGAGCGTGGACATGCGGGTGCTCGCGGCGGAGGGTGGCGGCACCACGGGGCCGGGCGAATCGCCCAACGGCACGGACGGCGCCCCGGTCGGCGAACCTCGCAGCGATGACGGCAACGCGAGCGGCGGCTTGGCGATGACGGGAGCTGCCAGCGGAGCCCTCGTGCTTCTGGCGCTGCTGCTGCTGGCTGCCGGCTCTGCGCTGGTTGTGCGGCGACGGCGGCTCCGTGCTTAGCGCCTAGTGCTCACCTGAGTTGAGCGGCCCTCGACCCGGCGACGCACCCGGCTCGGGGGCCGTTCCGGTGCTTCGCGGCGCCGCCAGCTCGCCGGCGACCTTCTTCTTGAGCGCGTCGACGGCCTCGTCAGAGAGCAGGATCAGCCCGTCGAGCTCTTCGCGCACGCGCTTGTAGGCGACGTTGCGCTCGGCCTGGGTCGCCGCGTCGTCGAGGGCGACGGCGAGCATGTGCTGGGCGCGGTCCAGGCGCTTGCGCTCGTCTTCGCTGAAGCCCGAGTCGCGCACCCGGCGCGCGTCGCGTTCCGCGACGTCGAACGCCACGGCGTAGTTGCCGACGGCATCCAGGTACTCGGCGATCTCGGACTCGCTCACGGTGGCATCCGATGACTCCGGGCGCACAGCGTCGGCGGTCTTCTTGGCGCGCAGGAAGGCGGCCGTCAGCGGCTGGCGGCCGTCGCTCATCGCGGGGAACGCGATGAGCTTGGCGACGTCGAGCTCATAGTCGAGCCAGCGCGCAGTGATCTCGTCGTGCTCGGCGAACAGCTTCTCGAGCATCTGGCGGCTCGCGGCGCGTTCGTCGTCGTCGGCGCGACGCTTCTGCTCGCGGGTCGGGACGGTGCCGCGCGCGGCGAGCTGAGCGGCCTTGATCTCACCCTTCACCCGCAGCGTCTCGAGGCGGCGCTCATGGCGCCGTTTGGCGGCGCGCTCCCACGCCTTGCCGGCTCCGCCGGCCATGCCCATGATCGGGAAGATCAGCCACCAGTAGCTTCCGGCGAAACCCCAGAATCCTTCGAGGAACGCATCCATGATGCGCTCAGCCTACTGCGCGTCGCCGCCGCACTCAGCGGGGTCCGACCCGCCACGGCTCCTTGACCGTGCGGATGAACGAGTACGTCACCAGGTCGCGATGGTGCACCTCGCGGGCGTGGTAGATGTGCTTTCCACTCACGGTGACGCCGACCGTGGTCCACATCTTGGCCACTTCGCCCTCGGGCTGCTCCAGCTGCGTGGCCTCTTCGGCGGTGAGGGCCGTCACGCCGGCCGATACGACCTCCCACACGATGCGCTCCGACCACAGGTCCGCGGCGATGTCGAACACCGAACGGGTGGGGTCGATGAAGGGGCGCTCGGTGCCGGCGGGCAGAGGCAGGATGTACGTGCCGACCATGGCCGGCTGGTCATCGGCGAACCAGCGCAGCACGATGCGGGCCGAGACCGGTTCGACGTCGGGGTGCAGCAGCGGCGCGATGTCGGCGGGGGTGGGTTCGAACGAGGCCGACAGTACCTCGACCGAGGGGGTGTACCCCATGCGCGCCAGCACATCGCCGTACTCGACGCAGGCCTCGAACCGTGCGCTCAGCCGCAGGGCAAGCGGGTCGATCGTGGTCGCCGCGCCCTGACGCCGGGTGACGATCCCGAGGTTGCCGAGCTCGGCAAGAGCGTGGCGCACCTGCTGGCGGGTGCAGTCGAGCAGTTCGGCGAGCCGATGCTCGCCGGGGAGGCTTGTTCCGGCGGCGGCGGATTCGCGGACGTGGCGCAGAACTCCGCTGAGGATGCGCTCGTCTTCGGTGAGCGGCGTGCGCGGCCTTCGCTCGCTCCACGCGCTCATCGTGCCATCGGTCATCTGCGTCCCCCCGCCTTGGACAGCATAGGCGTCGTCACAATCATCACAACAAGTCAACAAGTTGGGCGATGATGGAAATAACCTATCAACAAGTGCGGGTGAGTCTGTTAGCGTCAGTCGATCCCTACAAAGGAGTGAGCAGTGACGACGACGGAGAGCATCCGGGGAATCCACCTCTGGGACGGCAGTGCCTATCGCGGCACGAGCCGCATCGACTGGACCGGCGACCGCATCGATGCGGTGCAGTCCGATGAGGGGACGCTCGACGAGCTCTGCGTCATCCCCGGCCTCGTCGATACGCACGTGCACCTGGGCGCCTACTCGGGAACCGGGCATGCCGACTGGTCGTCATGGCCGCTGATCACCCCGTGGGAAGAGCAGGTCTTCCACATCGCCAACAACGCCCAGAAGGCCGCGCGCGCGGGCGTCACCACCCTGCGCGATCTGTCGGGCGACGAACGGCAGTTGGCCGTCAAGCGCGCGTTCGACGAGGGCATCCAGCCGGGGCCGCGCGTGCTCGTCCACGGCGCCGTCGGCATGACGGCCGGTCACGGCGACCTCTTCATCCCGCCGCACTACCCCCACCGTGGCCGCACGGCCGACAGCCCCGACGAGTGCCGCAAGCTCGTGCGCGAGTACGCCCGCATGGGCGCCGACGGCATCAAGATCTTCGTCAGCGGCGGCGTGCTGTCGATGGGCGACAAGGTCGGCTGGCGCAACCAGACACTCGATGAGATCCGCGCCACGATCGACGAGGCCCACGCCCTCAGCATGCCCGTCGCCGCTCACAGCCACTCCGCCGAGGGCAACGAGATCGCCCTCTCGGTCGGCGCCGACTCGCTCGAGCACGGCACGGGCCTCGAAGCCGACCAGTGGGAGCGCCTCGTCGCAGGCAACATCCCCGTCGCGCCGACCCTGCTCATCAACGACGCCATCGCCGATGGTCGCGTCGCCGTCACCGACGATGCCCGCGACAAGGCGAAGGACGTCGTGGCCTACCGCGACTCGCTCTTCGGTGACGCCGGTCGCGCGGGCATCCGCTTCGTGCTCGGCACCGACGCCAACGGCATCTTCGTGCAGTTCGGCGACCAGATGGAGGAAGTGCGCCTGATGGCCGACATGTTCGGCTGGGACGCGGAGCGCGCGCTGCGCGCCGCGACGTCGGATGCTGCTGATGTCGTCGGCCTGACCAAGCGCGTCGGCACCCTCGCGGAGGGCTACGGCGCCGACTTCGTCGTGCTGCGCGGCCGCCCCTGGGAGAACATCGCCGACCTGCGCGTCGAGAACATCGTCGCCGTCGTCTCACGAGGCCGCCTCGTGCACGGCGCCCTTCCCACCGCGGCCTGACCGCCTACCCGACCCGCTGGACCCTGAGAGAGGACGATCGTGAACACCCCCGTACGACACGCATCCACACGCTGGATCGCCGCCTTCGGCGCGGCTGCACTCGGAGCCGGTCTGCTCGCCG
This sequence comes from Microbacterium esteraromaticum, assembly GCF_017303215.1. GTDB lineage: Bacteria > Actinomycetota > Actinomycetes > Actinomycetales > Microbacteriaceae > Microbacterium > Microbacterium esteraromaticum_C. Next base: position 525,562 of record NZ_JAEMWU010000001.1, read on the forward strand.
GCTGCACCCCCGCCACCACCGACGGTGGCGAGGCGAGTGACGAGCTCTACATCGCCGTCCAGGACGACCCGGTGTGCCTCGACCCGCAGCAGGTCACGCTGACCACGGCGCTGAACATCAGCCGCCAGCTGGTGGACTCGCTCGTCGACCAGGATCCCGAGACCGGCGAGATCGTCCCGTGGCTCGCAGACGCATTCGTCGCGAGCGACACATTGAAGGAGTTCACGTTCACCCTGCGTGACGGTGTCACCTTCAGCGACGGCTCGGCGCTGACGCCCGCGACCGTCAAGGCCAACTTCGACGCGCTGTCCGCGCTCGGCAGCACCGCACCTCTGGCCTCGCAGTATCTCGCCGGCTATCAGGCGACCGAGGTCGTCGACGAGTCGACGGTGAAGGTCACCTTCGCCGAGCCCAACGCGCAGTTCCTGCAGGGTGCGAGCACCATCACCCTGGGGATGCTGTCCGATGAGACCGCCGCGCTGACCGCCGAGGAGCGTTGCCTGGCGCCCGTCGGCTCGGGTGCATTCGTGCTCGACGAGTACACCGCGAACGATGCGGTCGTCCTCTCGGCCCGTGAGGGTTACGGGTGGGGCTCGTCGCTGCGCGCGAGCAGCGGCGACGCGGCGATCAAGAGCATCACGTTCGCGATCACGCCGGAGCCCGGCGTGCGCACGGGTGGTCTGCAGACCGGCGAGTTCGACATGATCTTCGATCTGCCCGCGATCGACGAGCAGCGGTTCAGCACGGGTGACTACGAGATCTACGCGCGGGCGAACCCGGGCATCCCGACGTCGCTCGTGCCCAACACCGAGCGACCGATCGTCTCGGACCCGGTCGTGCGCCAGGCGATGATCCTTGCCACCGACCGCACCGAGATCGCCGAGCTGACCGGCTCGAGCATGGTGCAGCCCGTCGCCGGCGTGCTCAGCTCGGCCACGCCGTCATTCCTCGACCAGGCCGACGCGCTGGCCTTCGACCTCGACGCCGCCGAGCAGCTGCTCGACGACGCCGGATGGAAGGTCGGTGCAGAGGGCACCCGCGAGAAGGACGGCGCGCCCCTGACGGTGTCGGTGACGGCGTTCTACGGGCAGGACGTGCTTGAGGCGACGCAGGTGCAGCTGGCCAAGGCGGGGATCGACCTGAAGATCAACATGGTCACCGCGGGCGACTTCTTCGGTGCTGTCGCGTCGAAGGACTTCGACTTCCTGTCGGCGGGCCTGACCCGCACCGACCCCGACGCACTGCGCGTCATGCTCTCGCCGGCATCCGAGGCGCACTGGGCTGTGATCGACGACGCCGAGCTCGAAGCGCAGCTGACCGCGCAGGCCGCGACGGCCGACCCGGTGGAGCGCACCGCGATCCTCGCAGAGGCGCAGCAGCGCATCGTCGAGCAGGCCTACCTGGTGCCGCTGCTCGAGGTCGCGCAGGTGCACGCCTCGCAGAAGGGCGTCTCGGGCGTCGCGTTCGACTCGTCGTCGCGGGTCAACCTGTACGACGTCACCGTCCAGCGCTGAGCCGGATTCGGTAGGAAGGTGATCAGGAGATGACGGGCACGACCTCATGAACGCGACACTGAATGCGCTGCGCTACATCGCACCGAAACTGGCGCAGTTCCTGTTCGTGGTGCTGGCGACGTACACCGTCGTGTTCCTCCTGGTCACCTTCCTGCCCGGCGACCCGCTGCTCGCCGCGATCGCGAGCAAGAGCGGCGGCGACACCGTCGTCGATCCCGAGACGCTCGAGCGGATGCGCGAGCAGTACGGTCTGGCGGGCACCCCGTGGGAGCAGTACTGGCACCGCCTCGGGATGCTGGCTCAGGGTGACCTCGGGATCTCGATCGCCACCGGCCAGCCGGTCGCGACCATGATCGCCCGCGCGCTGCCGAACTCCGTCGAGATCGCCGCGATCGCCTTGGTGATCGCGATCATCATCGCGGTGGTCTTCTCGTTCCTCGCCTTCCTGGCGCCGACGCGCTGGCTGCGCAACCTGCTGCTGCAGATCCCTCCCTTCGGCGTGGCGATCCCGGCGTTCCTCACGGGTCTGCTGCTGATCAGCTTCTTCTCGTTCACACTGGGCTGGCTGCCGTCATCGGGCAGCCGCCAGCCGGGCAGCGCGATTCTGCCCGCGATCACCCTTGCCCTGCCGGTCGGGGCGATCCTGTTCCAGGTGTTCTCTGCGGCCGTGCTGGAGGCCCAGGCCAGCCAGCACGTGTTCACCGCGGTCGCCAAGGGCGTACCGCCCCGCCGAATCTTCACCGCGCACCTGCTGCGCAACGCGCTGCTGCCGACGATCACCGTGCTGGGATTGACGATCGGCTACCTCGCGGCGGGCACGGCCGTGGTCGAGACGGTCTTCTCCCGTGACGGCATCGGCCGGATGACCGTGAACGCCGTGCTGGCCAGGGACGTCAATGTCATTCAGGGCATCGTGCTCATGGTCGCCGCCGTCTATGCCACGGTCAACCTCATCGTCGACCTGGCGTACGGCGTGATCGACCCGCGCACGCGCCGCTCGGGCCGTTCGGCGGCACGCGGCACTCAACCGGAGACGTCGCAGAAGGAGGCGTCGGCATGAGACTGTTGCGTCAACCCGGATTCACGCTCAGCGTGCTGGTGCTGATCACCGTCGCCGTGGCGATCGTCGCCCCGTCGCTGCTTGCCACGCACGATCCCTACCTCTCGGTGCCGAAGGATCGGTTGCTGCCGCCCAGCCCCGAGCACCTGTTCGGCACCGATAACCTCGGCCGCGACCTGTACTCCCGAGTCGTGCACGGCACAGCGCTGTCGATCGTGTCGGCGGCACTCGCCGTCGTCGTCGGTGTCGTGGTCGGCGGGCTGATCGGTCTCGCCTCGAGCTTTCTCGGGGGTCCGGTCGACTTCGCGATCATGCGCGTGGTCGACGTGCTCGTCGCGATCCCGGGCATCCTTCTCGCCCTCATCGTCGTGGCCACGCTGGGATTCGGGCCGATCTCGATCGGTCTGGGCGTCGGTCTGGGAGCCGCCGGTAGCTTCGCGCGCGTGATGCGCGCGCAGGTGCTGAGGGTGCGCAACGAGGAGTACGTCGAGGCAGCGCGCACGCTCGGCGCGCGCACGCCGGCGATCCTCTTCCGCCACGTGCTGCCCAACGCCGCCCGCCCGGTGATCGCGGTCGCCGCCCTCGAACTGGGCACCGCGATTCTTGGCGTCTCCGCACTTACGTTCCTCGGATTCGGCGCGCCACCGCCCGCGCCGGAGTGGGGCGCTCTGTCTTCGGCCGGCCGCGACTTCATCGCGACGCAGCCGTGGCTGAGCATCATCCCCGGCCTGGTGATCCTGGTGGTCGTGCTGTCCGTGAACCGGGTGGCGCGCGCAATCGGAGGTGAGCGATGACTGCGCCGCTGCTCAAGGTCGAAGATCTGCGGGTCGAGTACGCCACACGTGGCCGGAGCGCCGAGGTCGTGCACGGTGTGTCCTTCGACGTGCACGCCGGCAAGGTCGTCGCGCTGGTCGGTGAATCGGGCTCGGGCAAGTCGACGGTCTCCCAGGCGCTGATCCGGCGTCTTCCCGAGAACGGCCGCGTCAGCGGGGGCGCGATCCACTTCGCCGGTGAGGACCTCGCGCGTCTTCCCGAGCGGATGCTGCGCAAGGTGCGCGGTGCGCAGATCGGCTTCGTCCCGCAGGACCCCGGTTCGTCGCTCAACCCGCTGATGCGGGTTGGTGAGCAGATCGCCGAGACGCTGCGGATCCACCGGCGGATGCCGCGCGCCGCGGCCGCCGCGCGTGCGGTGCAGATCCTCGATGAGGTCGGCATCCCCGAGCCGGCGCTGCGGGCGACGCAGTATCCGCACGAGCTGTCTGGCGGTCTGCGTCAGCGGGCCCTGATCGGCATCGCCTGGGCGTGCGGGCCGCAGCTGGTCATCGCAGACGAGCCCACGAGCGCCCTCGATGTCACGGTTCAGCGGCACGTGCTCGACCAGCTCGACCAGCTCGTGGCCGACCACGGCACTGCGGTGCTGCTGATCACGCACGACCTCGCGGTCGCCGCTGACCGGGCCGACGAGATCATCGTGATGTACCGCGGTGAGATCGTCGAGCGCGGTGCCACGGCCGACGTGCTCAGCGCACCGAGTCACGAGTACACCCGTCGCCTGGTGGCTGCCGCCCCGGGGCTGCGTCAGGGGCGCCTGACGCCCCAGGCGCCGGATGCTGTCGAGAGCGGCGTCTTCGCGGCATTCCGTGAGCGAGAGATGCGCCCGCAGAGCGGCAGCGACAGCATTCTCGAGGTGCGGTCACTGAGCAAGACGTACGGCGTGCGCGGCGGGTCGTTCCTCGCGGCTGACGACGTCTCGTTCGCGGTGCCCCGGGGGCAGACGCTGTCGATCGTCGGCGAGTCGGGGTCGGGCAAGACGACCAGTGCGCGGATCGCGGCTCGGCTCGTGTCGGCCGACTCCGGCACCGTGCTGCTCGACGGCACCGACATCACCCACGCCCGGGGTGAGGAGCTGCGTCAGCTGCGCCGGCGGATGCAGGTGGTGTATCAGAACCCGTTCGGATCGCTCGATCCGCGCATGACGGTGGAGCGCATCGTGTCGGAGCCGCTGCGGTCGTTCCGCATCGGTGATCGCGCGTCGCAGGCGAGCCTGGTGCGCGATCTGCTGGAGCGCGTGCGGCTGGCGCCCGAACTGGCCGACCGTCGTCCGGTCGAGCTCTCGGGCGGACAACGCCAGCGCGTGGCCATCGCCCGGGCGCTGGCGATCGGGCCCGAGCTGATGATCCTCGACGAGCCGGTGTCGGCGCTCGACGTGTCGGTGCAGGAGCAGATCCTGCAGCTGCTCGTCGACCTGCAGGCCGAGTTCGGTCTGAGCTATCTGTTCATCTCGCACGATCTGGGCGTGGTGAGTCAGATCTCCGACCGCATCGTCGTGATGCAGAAGGGGCGCGTCGTCGAGAGCGGCGATGCCGAGCGCGTCTTCGCCGAGCCGGCGCACGATTACACGAGGGAGCTCATCGCCGCCATCCCCGGCACCCAGCGCGCATGATACCCTAGGGGGTATCTTTGAGCGCAAGGGGAGTCAGTAGATGCGCGTGATCATCATCGGGGGCGTCGCCGGCGGTATGTCCGCCGCCACACGTCTGCGGCGCCTCGACGAGTCGGCCGAGATCATCGTGATCGAGCAGGGCGACTACGTCAGCTTCGCCAACTGCGGCCTGCCGTACTACGTCGGTGGGGTCATCCCCGAGCGGCAGGCACTGCTGCTGCAGACCCCCGAATCGCTGCGCGCGCGCTTCGAGCTCGACGTGCGCACCCGCCACGAGGCGGTCGCGATCAACCGTGAGGCCCAGACCGTAAGCATCCGCGATGCGCGCACCGGCGCCGTGATCGACGAGGCGTACGACCACCTGATCCTCGCCGTCGGCGCCACTCCACGCGACGCGTTCGGCCAGATCGACGGCGGCCCGACGGTCTCGACCCTGCGCACCGTCGACGACGTCGACCGCATCACCCTCGCTCTCGAAGAACTGGCCCTCGATGAGGCACCGCGCGCGGGACGCGCGGTCGTCGCCGGCGGCGGCTTCATCGGTCTCGAAGCCGTCGAGAACCTCGTGCACCGCGGACTCGACGTCACGCTCGTGCAGAACGGCGCCCATCCGCTGAGCCCCCTCGACTCCGAGATGGCCGCTCTCGTGGTCGATGAGCTCGCCGCTCGCGGCGTCGACCTGCGCATGCGCACCTCGGTCGCCTCGGTGGATGCCGACGGCGTGCACCTCGACGACGGCACCACCGTCGCCGCCGACCTGCTGATCGACGCCCGTGGCGTGCGCCCGGCGGCATCCATCGTTACGACCGCGGGTCTCGCGACCGCACCCAGCGGCGGCATCGAAGTCGACGCCCTGCAGCGCACCAGCGACCCGCGCATCTTCGCCGTCGGCGACGCCGCGCTGAAGGTCGATGCGATCTCGGCCGAGCCGACCCTGGTCACGATGGCGGGCCTGGCGAATCGGCACGGCCGCACCGCGGCCGACGTCATCGCCTGGGAGCACGGACAGCTCGACGAGCGCCCCGCCGACGCCCTTCCGGCGGTCGGTACGGCGATCGTCGGGGTGTTCGGCCTCGCCGTCGCGATGGTCGGGTGGAGCGAGCGACGCCTGGCGGATGCCGGACGCGCGCACCGCGTCATCCACGCGCACCCCGCCGACCACGCCGGCTACTACCCCGGTGCCGAGCGGCTCACCATGAAGCTGCTGGTCGACCCCGGCACCGATCTGATCCTGGGCGCTCAGGTGATCGGCCGCAGCGGTGCCGACAAACGCATCGACATCATCGCCACCGCGATGCAGGCGGGGCTCACCGCCACGCAGCTGAGCCGCCTCGAGCTCGCCTACGCACCGCAGTACGGTTCGGCGAAAGACCCGGTCAACATGCTCGGCTACATCGCCGACAACGCCGCGACCGACCTCACCGGCAGCATCCAGTGGCACGAGCTCGACGCCGCCGTGGCGGCCGGCGCGACCCTGATCGATGTGCGCAGCGAGACCGAGCACGCGGGCGGCGCCATCCCGGGCAGCATCAACGTTCCGCTCGATGAGCTGCGCGCCCGACTCGGCGAGCTGCCCGACGGTGAGCTGATCGTGCACTGCCAGGTCGGCCAGCGCGGGCACACCGCCACGCGCCTGCTGCGCCAGCACGACCGTCGCGTGCGCAACCTCGACGGCGGCTACCTCACCTGGGTGGCCGGAACGCGGATGCACGCCGACACCCGCACGACTGTGAAGGAGTACGCATGAGCCCTCAGGCATCCGATGAAGAGATCCGCAAGGTCGTCAACCGTCTCAAGCGGGCCCGCGGCCAGCTGACCGCCGTCATCGACGCGATGGAAGACGAAGCCGACTGCCGCGACGTCGTCATCCAGCTCGCCGCCGTCGGCAAGGCCATCGACCGCGCCGGCTTCTCGGTGATCAGCACCGCGCTGCGCAGCTGCGTGACCGACGCCGAGCAGGGCACCGCCCGCGAAGACGACGCCCCCACCGTCGCCGAGCTCGAGAAGCTGTTCCTGACGCTCGCCTGACACCGTCGGATGCCCGAGACCGGCCGGTCTCGGGCATCCGACTCTGCGCGCGTATCAGCGGCCGTCAGTCCATCTGCGTGGCGAGCTTCAGCCGCTCGTGTCCAGTGACGGGTCGCATGTTCGGGAAGTCGAACGTCACCTCGTGGATTCGGCCGGTGAACGGGAACAGTCCGCGGTCGTCGTAGTCGGCGCAGACCGGCGAGACGCAGTCCATGCCGACGTCCATCGTCTCGGTGCCGCACCGCATCGGGATCTGCTCGGGCAGGTGCAGATCACCCGCCGGTGCACCGTCGATCGTCATCGTGACGTCGGCGGGTCCGCCGGGGCGCGGTGTCTGCGGAGTGATCGTGACGGTGAGCGTGTGCCGTCCCGGTGAGAGGTCGGCATCCGACGTCAGGTCGTAGCGGCGGATGCCGAAGAAGTTGTAGTGGAACCGGGCGCGGCCCTCCCACCCGAACAACGACCACCCGGCGGCATCCCCACCGACGGCGAAGACGACTCCTTCCGCACCGGACTCCGGCACGTCGATCTCGGCGGTGAGCGTCAGAGGAACACTGACCATCCGGGGCCCGCTGCCCTCGGGTAGACGCACCATTCCCTCGTGGAAGGTGACCCGGTCGCGTCCGGCGAAGTAGCTCGGGCGCAGGGTGACATCGAGCCGTTCGGCGAAACTGTCGTCGAGGGGCAGCACGTTGTACCGCGCCGCCTCGGCCATGAACATGTCCTGCAGTTCGCGCAGGCGCTCGGGATGCTGGTCGGCGACGTCGTCGGCCTGGCTGAAGTCGTCGGTGATGTTGTACAGCTCCCACGTGTCGTCGTCCCAGCTGTACGTGCCCGAGGTCTCCCAGGGCAACCGGCCGTGCCGGCACGAGGCGATCCATCCGTCGGAGTACATGGCGCGGTTGCCGAGCATCTCGAAGTACTGCTTGGTGTGCCGGCTGGGGGCATCGGCGTTGTCGTCGGCGAACGTGTAGGCGAAGCTCGTTCCCTCAATCGGCTTCTGGATGAAGCCGTTGACCTCGGTCGGATGCGCGACACCGACGATCTCGAGCAGCGTGGGCGTCACATCGATGACGTGATGGAACTGCGAACGCACCTTTCCGGTGTCGGTGATGCGCTCGGGCCACGACACGATCATGCTGTTGCGGGTGCCGCCGAAGTGCGACGCGACCTGCTTGGTCCACTGGAACGGGGTGTCGCCGGCGTGCGCCCAGCCGACCGCGTAGTGCGGTGAGGTGCCCGGCAGGCCCCACTGGTCGATGAACCCGATCGCCTCATCCATCGACGGCTGGCGTCCGTTCAGACTCATCAGCTCATTGGGCGTGCCCACCAGCGACCCTTCGGCGCTCGACCCGTTATCGCCGATGATGTAGATGACGATCGTGTTGTCGAGCTGGCCCATCTCTTCGATGGCGTCGACGACGCGGCCCACCTCGTAGTCGGTGTGCTCCAAGAAGTCGGCGAAGTTCTCGGCCTGGCGGGCGAAGAGCCTGCGGTGCTCTTCGGGCTGGCTGTCCCACGAGGGGATCTGCTCGGGCCGCTCGGTGAGCTTGGTGCCCGGCGGGATGATGCCCGCATCGAGCTGGTTCTGGTGTACCTGGCGGCGGTACTCATCCCACCCCATGTCGAACCGGCCCTCGTTGCGGCCTCGCCAGTCGAGCGGAGGCTGGTGCGGGGCGTGCGCAGCGCCGGGCGAGAAGTAGGCGAGAAAGGGACGGTCGGGTGCGATCGCCTGCTGCGTGCCGATCCACGAGATGGCCTTGTCGGCGAGGTCGCGGGTCAGCTGATAGCCGTCCTCGGGGCGAGCGGGCGGCTCGACCGCGCGGGTGTTCTCGTACAGCGACGGATAGAACTGATCGGTCTCACCGGCGATGAACCCGTAGAAGTAGTCGAAGCCCTGATGGGTCGGCCAGTTGTCGAACGGGCCGGCGGGGCTGGTCTGGTTGTCGGGCACGTTGTGGTTCTTACCGAACCAGGCCGACGTGTAGCCGGCGTGCTTGAGCATCTCGGCGAAGGTGGCCGTGCCCTTGGGGATGATGCCGCTGTAGCCCGGATACCCGGTCGCCATCTCTTGGATCACCCCGGTTGCGACGGTGTGGTGATTGCGCCCGGTGAGCATGGCCGCGCGGGTCGGCGAGCACAGCGCGGTGGTGTGGAACTGGTTGTAGAACAGGCCGCGCCCCGCCAGGCGCTCAGCGGTGGGCATCCGCACGAGCCCGCCGTTCACACTCGGCCAGCCGAAGCCGACGTCGTCGAGCAGCACGAGCAGGATGTTCGGCGACCCCGCCGGCGCTTCGCGCATCGGCGGGAAGTCGGGCTCGGAGTCGACCGCGTGGGTGCGGATGCGGGCCGACGGATACGTCCATTCCGGTTCGGGGAGGTGGTTCCGATCGAGGTGCACCGGAAAGTCGTCGTTGGGCGTGGTCGACATCGTTACCGCCTTCTGCTCGCGTCGGGGGAACTCACGGTGTTTCGTAGCGAGTGTGCCCCGGCAGGCGACGGTCGGCATCGGGGGCATCGCCCGGGCGGGGTGAGAGGGCGGCGTGCGTCCGGCGACGCGCTGCGTCAGCCGGCGTCGGCGACGCGCTGCGCGAGGTGCGGCAACACGCGATCGGATGCCGGTGGCGCCTGCAGCCCGAGTACGCGGGCGATCTCCAGGGCGAGCACGGCGTGGCCGGTTGCACCGGGATGGAACGGGTCGTTCAGCAGGTGGTGGGCCACGCCGCCCGCGCCGAGTTCGGTGAACCGGGCGAACTGGTCGATGAGGATGACGTCCTGCCTCGCGGCGACATCGCGGGTCGCCTGGGCGAACTCGGCGATGCGTGCGCGCTCGGGGGCGTGGGCGATGTCGATCGTCGGCGGCGTCTGCAGCACCGGGATCGCGCCGATCTTGCGCACGCGCTGCACGAACTCCGTCACCGATGCCGCGAACTCGTGCGGCGCGACGACGCCCGCCTTGGCGGTCGTCGAGCAGTCGTTGGTTCCGATCATGAGGGTGACGATGTTCGGATGCCAGTGCGCGACGCGCCGGTCGAAGTCCTTGAGCAGCTGCGTGACGCGCCAACCGCTGATGGCGGTGTTGATCAGGGCATCCTGCACGCGACCCATATCGCCGCGGATCAGCTCATGCAGGTGGTCGACGTAGTTGCGCTCGCCGCGGGTGTGCAGCAGGCCGTGCGTGATCGAGTCGCCGGTCAGTACCCAGGTGAGGGGCGTCTTGGATGCCAGGGCATCGCGCAACCGGTCGCGTTCGCCGCCCACGGATCAGCCGAGCAGCAGGGTCAGCACGGTAGCGCCGCCGCCGACGAGGATCAGCGAGACGATCGTGATCCACGCGACGATGCGGATGCGGCGCTGGCGTCCCTCGCTGTAGACGGAGAGGTCTTCGGCTTCTTCGTGGTGGGAGTTCATCAGGCTCTTCTCTGGTGCGATGCGGTTCGGGCGGGGGACGGCTCGGCGCCCGTCGAAACCCTGCACGAAGCGTATCGCGTGTGTTCCTTCCGGCGCCCGTCACGCGGGCGCCGGAAGGAACGACCGTCACTTCTCGTCGGGTGACTCCGGGGTCGACGGCTCGTCGCCCGGGGCCTGCTCATCCGCGTGCTCCTGCTCGCGGCGCTGGCGGCGCAGCTCGCGACGGTTCTCACCGACGGTGAGCGACGCGTCGCCGGATGCCGTGTGCGTCGGATCGTCGGGACCCTTGGGCTGGATGCGTCCGGGAGTGAGCGTGCGGTTGATGTCTTCGGCGGTGACCATCGGGATCTGACCGGTAGCCGTCTCGTACCATTCGGTGAGCGCCGGGTCGTCCGAGTCGATGGATGCTCCCGCGCCCTCTTCGGCCGCGACCTCGGTCGCACCGAACACGAAGTCGTCGCCGTGCTCGGCGATACCGCGGCGCACGCCCTGCGCGATGGCGGCCTTCGCGTAGCGCTGACGCAGCATGTACGGGTCGGTGGCCAGCTCCTTCGCCCACGAGATCATGATGCCGATCACGATGAACGCGAAGGGCAGTGCCGTCACGACCATCATCGACTGCAGACCCGACAAGGCCGTCTCGCCACCGGCGAGCAGCAGCGCGAGAGCCGCGGCGCCGAGCAGGATGCCCCAGGCGAGTGTCACCCACGTGGCCGGCTCGGGCCGGCCGCGCTGGCTCATCGAGCCCATGACGATGGCGGCCGAGTCGGCCGAGGTGATGAAGAACAGCACGATCGAGACCATCGCGATCACCGACAGCACGACACCGAACGGCAGCTGGTCGAACAGCGCGAACAGCACGCCCTCCGACGAACCGACCTCGCTCAGCTCACCGTTCTGGCTGTCGAAGTACATCGCGGCGCCGCCGAGTACGCCGAACCAGACGATGCAGACCGACGAGGGCACCATGATCACCACGGTGACGAATTCACGCAGGGTACGGCCGCGCGAGATCTTGGCGATGAACATGCCCACGAAGGGCGTCCACGAGATCCACCAGGCCCAGTAGTAGTTGGTCCACGATGACATGAACGCGGCCTCGGCCTCGCCCTGACCGGCGTTGCGCGAGAGCATCACCCACAGCTCGCCGAGGAACGTCGAGACGCTGGCGGGGATCATGTTCAGCAGGAACAGGGTCGGGCCCGCGATGAACACGACGATGCCGATGGTGCCCGCGAGCACCATGTTGATGTTCGACAGGGCGCGGATGCCGCGCTTGATGCCCGACACCGCCGAGACCACGAACGCCGCGGTCAGCACGGTGACGACGATGATCAGCGCGCCGTTGCCGAGCGGTCCGATGCCCGCGACGAACTCGACGCCGCTGGTGATCTGCAGCGTGCCGATACCGAGGGTGACAGCCGTACCGAACAGGGTGACGATGATGGCGAACACATCGATGATGGCGCCGAGCCAGCCCTCGGTGCGCTGCCCGAAGATCGGGTAGAAGATGGCCGAGATCAGCGGAGCGCGGCCGCGGCGATAGGCGGCATAGGCGATCGCCCCACCGACGAGCGCGTAGAACGCCCACGCCATCGGACCCCAGTGCAGGATCGACTGGGCCAGGGCGTCGAGCATCGCGTGTGGGGTGCCCGCCTCGGAGTCGAACCCTGGCGGCACGGCGTTGAAGTAGCCGAGCGGTTCGGCCGGTCCGAAGAACAGCAGCCCGATGCCCATACCCGCCGAGAACAGCATCGCGATCCACGAAACCGTCGAGAACTCGGGCTCTTCGTCATCCGCTCCCAGGCGCACCGCGCCGGTGCGCCCGTAGCCGACGACGAGCATGAACGCGAAGACCAGGATGGCCAGGAGCGAGAACAACCAGCCGAAGTTCGCGGTGACCCACGTCAGCGAGGTCGACCCGGTGGCGCTGAGGTTATCGGGTGCGGCGAAACCCCAGACCACCACCGCGAGCACCAGAATGCCGGCGACGCCGAAGACGAACCAGTTGGTGTTGAAGATGCGAGGCGTGTCCTCGACGCCGATTCCAGGAATCAGCGCGGGGTGCGTCACCTCTTTGAGGATCTTCTTGTCTTTGAGCAGCTTCTTCGGCGCGGGTTTCTGTTGTGTGTTCTCTGGAGGAGACATTCCCCCACGGTAGCGAACCCCCGTGCGGCGCACGGGGGAGGTTCCGCGGCGGGCCGCGGAACCCGCCTCAGGCGTCGGTGGCGATCGTCGGCCCGAAGACGGCCGGCAGCGTGCCGCGCGAGGTCTCGCGCAGCTCGTCGACCGAGACGGTGAAGACGTCCTGCACCTCGAGTGCCGGCTCGGTGTCGGTGACACCGATGCGCAGCACCGGGTAGCCGCGTCCCTCGCACAGGCCGCGGAACTTCACGTCGTCCTCGCGGGGAACGGTGACGATGACACGACCGGTCGACTCCGAGAAGAGCGCGGATGCTGCATCCACGCCGTCCCGCTCGATCAGCTCGGTCAGCCACACCCGGGCTCCGACGCCGAAGCGCATCACGCCCTCGGCGAGAGCCTGACCCAGGCCGCCTTCCGACAGGTCGTGCGCCGACGAGATCAGCCACTCCTCGCGCGCAGCTCCGAGGAGCCCTGCCAGACGACGCTCGCCGGCCAGATCGACCTTGGGCGGCAGGCCACCCAGGTGGTCGTGCACGGTGTCGGCCCATGCCGAACCCGACAGTTCGGTCGAGGTGACACCGAGCAGGTAGATGTTCTCACCGGCGTCCTGCCAGCCCGACGGGATGCGACGCGAGACGTCGTCGATGATGCCCATCACACCGACCAGAGGCGTCGGGTGGATCGGCACATCACCGGTCTGGTTGTAGAACGAGACGTTGCCGCCGGTCACCGGGGTGCCCAGTTCGTAGCATCCGTCCGCCAAGCCGTCGACGGTCTGGCCGAACTGCCACATGACCTCGGGGTTCTCGGGGCTGCCGAAGTTGAGGCAGTCGGTGATGGCCGTCGGCGTCGCGCCGGTGACGGCGACGTTGCGGTACGCCTCGGCCAGGGCCAGCTGCGCACCCGCGTACGGGTCGAGCTGGCAATAGCGGCCGTTGGCGTCGGTCGAGATCGCGAAGCCCAGGCCCGACTCCTCGTCGACGCGGATCATGCCGGCGTCGTCGGGGAAGGCGAGGGCCGTGTTGCCGCCCACGTAGTAGTCGTACTGGTTGGTGATCCAGCTGGTGTCAGCCAGGTTCGGCGAGCCGAGCATCGCCAGGAACTGCGCCCGCAGCACCTCGGGCTCGTTCGAACGGGGCAGGTCTTCGGCAGCATCCGCCTGCAACGCGTCGATCCACGTCGGGTACGCGACCGGACGGTCGTAGACCGGGCCGTCGACGGCGACCGTCGACGGGTCGACGTCGACGATGCGCTCACCCTGCCAGTCGATGACGAGGCGACCGTCTCCGGTGACCTCACCGAGAACGCTGGTCTCGACGTCCCACTTGTTGACGACGGCGAGGAACGCGTCGAGCTTCTCGGGGGCGACGATGGCCATCATGCGCTCCTGCGACTCCGACATGAGGATCTCCTCAGCGGTCAGGGTGGGGTCGCGCAGCAGCACGTTGTCGAGCGAGACGTGCATGCCCGAGTTGCCGTTGGCGGCGAGCTCGCTCGTAGCGCACGAGATGCCTGCGGCGCCGAGGTCCTGGATGGCCTCGACGAGCTCGTCGCGGTACAGCTCCAGGCAGCACTCGATGAGCACCTTCTCGGCGAACGGGTCGCCGACCTGCACAGCGGGACGCTTGGTGGGGCCGCCGTCGTCGAACGAGTCGGATGCCAGGATGCTGGCGCCGCCGATGCCGTCGCCACCCGTGCGAGCACCGAACAGCACGACCTTGTTGCCGACGCCGGTGGCGTTGGCGAGCTTGAGGTCCTCGTGGCGCAGCACACCCACGGCGAGGGCGTTGACGAGCGGGTTGGCCTGGTAGACGCCGTCGAAGACGGTCTCGCCGCCGATGTTGGGCAGGCCCAGGCAGTTGCCGTAGAAGCTGATGCCGCTGGTGACGCCGTGCACCACGCGCGGGGTGTCGGGGTGGTCGATGGCACCGAAGCGCAGGGCATCCATGACCGCGACGGGGCGAGCGCCCATCGAGATGATGTCGCGGACGATGCCGCCGACGCCGGTCGCCGCGCCCTGGAACGGCTCGATGAAGCTCGGGTGGTTGTGCGACTCGGCCTTGAACGTCACGGCCCAGCCCTCGCCCACGTCGACGACACCGGCGTTCTGGCCCATGCCGACCATCAGGCGCTCGCGCATCTCGTCGGACACCTTCTCGCCGAAGCGGCGCAGGTACTTCTTGGACGACTTGTACGAGCAGTGCTCCGACCACATCACCGAGTACATCGCCAGCTCGCCCGAGGTGGGGCGGCGGCCCAGGATCTCCCTGATACGCGCGTACTCGTCGTCCTTGAGGCCGAGCGCGCCGTAGGGCTGCTCCTTCTCAGGCGTCGCGGCAGCGTTCGCGACAGAGTCGGGAACGTGAGTGGTGGTGGTGTTCGGGGTGGTCACGCGGGCTCCAAGCGAAGAGGGAGGCGGGGCAGGATCAGTCTACTGGGGGCGCGCCCCGCCCGCCTTGCGGCCCTTGCTGTGTGCCCTTCCGCCCCTTGCTGCGTGCCCTTCCGCTGAGAAACCACTTCCCGTACGAAAAACCACCTGCCACGTGGTGTCTCACACGGGAAGTGGTTTCTCAACGGGTGAGACGGCGGGCGAGGGGGACGGCAGGCGAGTAGGCGGGCGAGGGGAGGGCGGGGGCGGTAGCGTCGGAGCATGACGTCCAGCAACCCGTTGATTCCGGCCGGCTATGACATCGTGTGGACGGCGCTGGCGATAGCGGTCGTCGTGCTGGCGGTCGTGGCATTGGTCTCGCTCGCCCGTTCGGCGAAGAGGCTCAGCGCACCGCAGGCTTTGATCTGGGTGCTGATCGTGCTGCTCGTGCCGGTGCTCGGCCCGATCGCCTGGCTTGCCGTAGGTCGTCGTAGCACGCGGCCCGTGCGCCGCTGAGAAACCACTTCCCGCACGAAAAACCACCTCCCACGTGGTTTCTCACACGGGAGGTGGTTTCTCAGCGGATGGGTACGCGGCGGGCGAGCGCAGCGCGCCGCGTCAGGGCAGCAGGTGGGTGCGGAGCGTGGTGCGGATGCCCGAGATCGACGTGATGTCGGTCCACTCGGCGGCCAGTGCACGGGCGGCCACGAGCACCGAGCGGGCCGCGGGTGCGCGCAGCGCAGGCTCCAGCGTCTCGATGTCGGCGACCTTCGCGGCCCCGACGATGCGCCGTGCCATCTTGGCCGCGGCGAACAATGCCGATTCCCGCAGGATCTCGGCCACCCGGCGCCGCGCGAACGCGTCATCGAAGAGCTTCGTCTCGTGCCAGGTCGCCGCAGCGGCGAGATAGGCCTCTTCGAAGCCCGTCCAGGTCTGCTCGATCAGCGACAGCGCCCATGCGGCGCGTTCGTCATCGCCCTGGGCGCGGGCGCGGGCAGCGGCGAAGGCGTAGTTCGCGAACAGTGCACCGATGTCGAAGGCGACGGGGCCGTAGAACGCGAACTCCGAGTCGAACACCTTCACCGATTCGGTGGCCTCACCGCGCCGGCCGCTGCCACGCACCATGACCGAGCCGGTGTGCAGGTCACCGTGGATCAGGGCCTCGGCGCGGGTCATGAATCGCCACTTCGCTTCGCTCATCGCCGTCGCGAATGTGGCATCCGCCGCGAGAGCGGCAGCATCCGCCTCATTCTCGGGGAGCACCGCGTTGCGACCGATGTCGAAAACCGGTTCGGTGAAGACGAGGTCCTCGGTGATGACGCACAGTTCGGCGTTCTGCGAACGTGCCGCGGTGTCGGCGACCTCTCCACGGCTCTGTCCGAGCACCGAGGTGCCGACCGCGACGCCGGCGACGTAGCGTCCGAGCTCGATGGCGACGCCGTCGTGGCATTCGCCGTCGTTCAGCGCGCCGCGCCACACGCGGTGGTCCGACAGGTCTTCGAGCGCGAGGATGTACCGGTCGTGGTCGTACTTGACGACCTCGACCACCAGGTCGGGGCTGATGGCGTGGTGCGCCACCAGAGACTCGGCCTCGCGCCGAGCCCGATCGGGCGTCATGGGCCAGCCCTCGCCCGTCATCCGCACGTACGGCAGTGCCTGCTTCAGGATCAGCGAGCGACCCGCCGCGTCGCGCACATGGAAGACGAGGTTGAGGTTGCCGTCGCCGATCTCGCGGATCTCAGCCAGGGCGGAGCCGTCGATGCGCTGCTGAAGCTCGGGGTGAGCGGTGATGTACTCGCCGATGTTCGCCTCGGTGAGGAATTCGTACTCGTGGGACATTCGTCCGTTCCTTCGTTGGGGGACTGATGGTGGGGTCGGCCGCGGGCTATGTCGCCGGCGAGTACCGCGACTTGCGGCGCGACAGGGTGAACGAGAACAGCAGCGCCACGATCAGCACGAGACCCTTCGCCGTGTCCTGGAAGTAGTACTGGAATCCGGCCATCGTCATACCGGTCAGCACGATCGCGATGAGCACGGCGCCGAGCAGGGTGCCCCAGGCGTTCGGCTTGCCCATGCCGAGCACCGAGGTGCCGACCAGGGCGACCGCGACGGCTTCGAGCAGGCTCGACGAACCGGCGTTCACATCGCCCTGTCCGATGCGCGAGACCAGGATGATGCCGGCGACCGACGCGAACAGTGCCGAGATGACGTACGCGCTGCCGCGGTACATGCCCACGCGGATGCCCGAGAGGCGAGCAGCCTCAGGGTTCGCGCCGACCGCGTAGAGCACACGGCCCCAGGTGGTGCGGGTGAGCACGAACCAGGATGCGACGACCAGCACGAGCATGATG
Organism: Microbacterium esteraromaticum; assembly: GCF_017303215.1. GTDB lineage: Bacteria > Actinomycetota > Actinomycetes > Actinomycetales > Microbacteriaceae > Microbacterium > Microbacterium esteraromaticum_C. The sequence continues at coordinate 542,882 of NZ_JAEMWU010000001.1, forward strand.
ACGACGGGGATCGGCACCGGGCCGATGGTGCCGCGGTCGATCAGCAGGAAGGTCGGGTCGAACTTGCCGGGAGCGGTCGAGCCGTTGGGCAGGATCATTCCGGATGACACCGACTGGCCGGCGACGGGGATGAGCTTCACACCCTGGATCACGAACATCACGCCCAGCGTCGCGAGCAGGTCGGGGATCTTGCACACCACGATCAGGAAGGCGTTGAGCACGCCGACCAGCAGACCGGCGATCAGCGCGACGCTCACGGCGGTGACGCCGGTGAGGTTGTAGAACACCATCGTGACGGCGACGAGCTGCACGGCCAGTCCGGCGACCGAGCCGATCGACAGGTCGAGGCCGCCGACGATCATGCTGAACATGACGCCGAGCCCGAGGATCGCGGTGACCGAGGCGAACTTCAGCATCGAGAACAGCGATTCCGACGTCGCGAATGCGGGCTGGGTGAAAGCGAAGAAGACGAACGCGATGACCGTCACGGCGATGAAGCCGTACTTCACCACGCTGTCGCGGACGACGTCGCCCAGATGGGTCTCGCGCTGCTGTGCGCGAAGGGTCGTGGTGTCGGCCATGTCAGGCCACCTCCGTCATGCTCTGGACGATCTCATCGTCGGAAACTGTGTCGATACGGGCGTCGAGGGTGATGCGTCCCTCGACGAGGACGAGGACGCGGTCGGCGATCTCACGCAGCTCGTCGACATCGCTGCACAGCATCACCACGCAGCTGCCGTCGGCCGCCTGCTCGCGTGCGCGCTTGGCGATCTCGCGCCTGGCGCCGATGTCGACGCCGCGGAACGGCTCATCGAGCAGCAGCACCTCGGGCGGGGTCTGCATCCAGCGCGCCACCATGACCTTCTGCTGGTTGCCGCCCGAGAGGGCGTCCACCGACTGCCCGGGGCCGGTCGAGACGACCCCGAAGTCGGTGATCGCCTGTGCCGCCCGGGTCGTCTCGGAACCCTGCTGCAGCAGCGGGCCGCGGGCGAAGCGTGAGAGGAACGGGAGCGAGAAGGTGCGCGCGATCGACCAGCCGGGCAGCATGCCCTGGGCGGCGCGATCCTCGGGGACGAGGAAGACACCGCGCGCGATCGCGTCTTTCGGATGCCGGGGTGCGTAGGCCTTGCCGTCGAGCTTCATCGTGCCGGTGCCCGACGCCGTGGACTCGCCGAACACGTACTCGGCCAGCTCGGTCTTACCGGCGCCGATCAGTCCGATCACGCCGGTGACCTCTCCGCTGCGCAGTGCCACCGACATCTCGGGCGCTTCGGGGAACACGCGCAGGCCGTCGATCTCGAGGGCGACCTGCTCACCGGTCAGGTGCACCAGCTGCTCGATGTCGCGTTCAGCGCCTTCGCCCAGCATGGAGGTGACGGCGGCGGCGAAGTCGAACGGGCGCTCCTGCGTCGCCGTGATCCGGCCGTCGCGCAGCACCACGATGTCATCGGCGAGCTGGTCGATCTCGGCGAGCCGGTGCGAGACGTGCAGGATCGCGACGCCCCGGTCGCGCAGCGCGAGGATGGTTTCGAAGAGCCGCTCGGCCTCGGACTGCGACAGGGTCGAGGTCGGCTCGTCGAGGATGAGCACCTTGGGGTCGGTGACGAGAGCGCGCGCCAGCAGGAGCATCTGGCAGTCGGCGATGCCGAGTTCGAAGACGTCCTGGCGCAGGAACGCGTCGTCCCAGTCGAGTGAGAGCGCCGCGGCGACCTCGCGGGCACGCGGCAGCAGCGACTTCGGCGACGAGATCGAAGGCGTCTCGCCGAGGGCGATCTGCTCGAAGACGAGGTTCTCGGCGACGCTGAGGCCGGGGATGATCGCGTCGTCGATCCGCTGGTGAACGGTGCGCACACCCAGCCGGGATGCGGACATCGGGTTCTCCAGCTGCACCGGGGCACCGTCGAGAAGGATGTCGCCGCCGGTGGGCTGGTGCACGCCCGACAGGGCCTTGATGAGCGTGGACTTCCCGGCGCCGTTCGCGCCAAGGAGTGCGGTGATGCGGCCGGGGCGAAGGGTGAGATCCACGCCCTTCAGTACGGTGTTCGCACCGAAGGACTTGCGGATGTCGCGCAGCTCGAGAACGGGCGGGTGGGCGTCGCGCGGCGTGGTCATGATGTGGGTGCTCCTCGCTGAGCGGGTGTGTGCGATGGGGGCGGTGGGACGGCGTCGGGGCGCCGTCCCACCGTGGGATGCGTCAGAAGCTGACGACCGACATCCAGTCTGCGGTCGACACCTGCGACAGGTTCAACTCAGAGACGGCGGCGCGCAGGTCTTCCATGTTCTTGATGTCGTCCTCGCGCAACATCTCCTGCGTGACGAGCACCGGCGGGAACTCGACGAGCTCGGCATCGAGCTCACCGGCCATCGACAGCGCGAGCGTGCGCAGCACGGCGGCGCCGATCGCGTTGGGGTCGGTCGCGCCGGTGGCGACCCAGCGGCTGCCTTCCGCGCGCATGAGCTCGATGTCGGCGTTCGAGATGTCGGCGCCGTAGACGAGCACGTCGTCGCTACCGCTGACCTGGTCGAGGCCGGTCAGCGTGCCCTTGGTGAACTCGTCGTAGGGTGCGTAGATCGCGGTGACCGACGGGTTGGCCTGCATTGCGGCGGCGACCATCGGGGCGCTGTCGCTGGCGGACGAGCTGGTGAACGAGCCGGTCTTGAACAGCTGGTCCCAGCCGTTGTCGGCGACGAACTGGCGCCAGACGGCGTCACGGCGGTCGAGCGGCGCGATGCCCTCGACGTTGACGTAGCCGACGGCAGCGCCTTCGCCGACGTCTTCGAGCATGCGGTCGAGCACGAGCTGGGCCATGATCTCGTCGGACTGCTGGGTCTGGATCACGCCGTCGGCGCACTCGGACACGTTGACGTCGTAGGCGATGACCGCGATGCCCTTGCTGATGGCGTCGTTGACGCCGGGGCACAGCGTGTCCGGGAAACCGTGGCGCACGATGATCGCATCCACGCCCGACGAGATCGCCTGCTCGAGCTGAGTGGCCTGGGTGGCGTTGTCGCCCTGCGCGTCATAGGCCGAAAGCTCGAAGCCGAGGGCTTCGGCCTGCTGGCGCGTGCCGTTGAGGTACTGCTGGAAGTAGTCGCCCTGGCCGGACTGCTGAACGATGGCGACCTTGGCGCCGACCAGCTCTGCGGGCATCTCGCTGCTCGCCTCGCTGACAGCACCGGAGTCGGCGGACTCCTGTGTGGCCGGCGCGCCCTGGCTGCAGGCGGTGAGTGCCAGTACGGCGGTCAGTCCGACCGTTCCGGTCGCGGCGAGCCTGCGCCGCAGACTCCGGGATGACATGCGCTTCATTGCGATTCCTTTCTTGGATGCTTCGGCTGATCGCGTTCAGGCGAAAGCGGGTTGGGTGACCGTCGGCTCGACCACGCCGTGCTCGGTGACGATGCCGCTGATCAGGTCGTACGGGGTGACGTCGAAGGCCGGGTTGAATCCGCGCACGCCCGGAGCCGACATCGTGGTGCCGCCGAAGGCGAGCACCTCGTTCTCGTCACGCTCCTCGATCTCGATGAGGTCGCCCGAGGCCAGGGTGGCATCGACGGTCGACATCGGTGCCGCCACCAGGAAGGGGATGCCGGCGCGGTGCGCCGCCAGCGCCACCGAGACCGAGCCGATCTTGTTGGCGGTGTCGCCGTTGGCGGCGATGCGGTCTGCGCCGATCACGGCGAAGTCGACCAGTCCGCGCAGGATGGTGCTGCTGGCGGCGCCGTCGACCTCGACGACGTGGGGGATGCCGTCCTTCGCGAGCTCCCAGCTCGTGAGCCGGGTGCCCTGCAGCAGCGGACGCGTCTCGTCGACGTAGACGAGTTCGAGCGCGCCGCGCTCGTGCAGTTCCTTGAGTACGCCGTATGCGGTGCCCCATGCCGTCGTCGCCAGAGCGCCGGTGTTGCAGTGGGTGAGCGCACGCAGCGGACGCTTGCCGATGCGCTCGAGCAGCCAGTCCGCGCCGAGCCGCGAGAGTTCGCGGTTCGCGGCCTCGTCCTCTTCGGCGATGCGGTGTGCCTCAGCGAGAGCCTGTCCCGAGCCGGTGCGGCGCACGGCGTCCACGCGGCGGGCGCCCCATTCGAGGTTCACGGCCGTCGGACGAGCCAGGGCCACCCGCTCGATCTCTGCGTCGAGTCGATCGGCGCTCCATCCTTCTGCGCCGCCCTGGCGCTCGGCGAGGGCGACACCGTAGCCGCCGGCCGCGCCGAGTGCGGGAGCTCCACGAACAGCGAGACGCGCGATCGCGTCGACGAGCTGATCGACGGTGCGCAGGTCGAGGTAGGACTCAACGGTCGGGAGCACGGTCTGGTCGATGATCCGCACGGCCGGGCCGTCGGCATCCTCAATCCATTCGATCGCTTTAACCACCGTGTCTCTCCTTTCGCGTACTCCGTCGTCGGGGTACAGCCGGGACGCTAGCAGTTGTCAGACAACCATGTCAACAAGAGCAAACAACTGGGCGATCTGACATGATGTCTCTACGACCCGTGGCCGCACTGGAGCGGCCGGGTCGACAACGGCAGACCGAGCGATGGAGGGGTTCGCGATGGCACGGAGGGCATCCCGCGTCGATGCGGTGGTCGCGGGCATCCGCGCGGGCATCGGCGACGGCACCTACCCGGTGGGTGACCGCCTGCCGACCGAGTCGGAACTCGGCGAGTCGTTCGAGGTCTCGCGCCCGACGGTGCGCGCCGCGCTGAGTGAACTGAAGACCGCCGGGCTCGTGCACACGCGCCACGGCGTCGGCACCTTCGTCTCCGAGCCGCCGGCCGTCACCGCGGGACTGGAGCGCCTCGAATCCATCACCGAGTCGATCCGCCGCACCGGGCGCGAGCCGGGCATGCGCTACCGCAGCCGCACGATCAGGCCGCTGCTTCCGGAAGAGGCGGCGAAGCTGGAGCTGACGGCGAACGACCTCGCGCTCGAGACGCGCCGTGTGATCCTCGCGGACGACGAGGTCGTCGCGTACTCGTACGACCTGCTGCCGATCGGGGTCTTCCCCGAGGGGGAGTCCCCTGAGGTGCTCGACGGATCGGTGTTCGGGTATCTGCGCGAGGCTCGCGGCATCATCCCGGTGCGCGCGGTCGCCGAGATCCACCCCGTCGTCGCCGACCATGTGATCTGGGATGCCCCGCAGGGGCGCAACGGCCTGGCGCTGCTGCTCGATCAGGTGCACTACGACCAGACCGAGCGTGCGGTCGCCTACTCGCGCACCTACTTCATCGACGGGCGCTACACGTTCTCGATCATTCGACACGCGTGACTTCTCGTCGTCACTTTCGTCCAGTAGTGTTGTCAGACAACAGCTTCTGAGCGATTGGGACAGACTCGATGACGAACCACTCCACATCCGTTGCTGATGCCGTGCAGCAGCTCATCCGCGCCGGCTCTGAGATCGTGCAGTCCGGCTTGGCTCTGGCCAGCGCCGGCAATCTGTCGATCCGACTTGACGCCGACCGTTTCGTGGTGACGGCGTCGGGTACCTGGCTGAATCGCCTGGATGAGACCTCGTTCACCGTCATGGACCTGGGTGGCAACGTCGTCGACGGCGCGACCAAGCCTTCGAGCGAGTGGAAGCTGCACCAGCGCGCCTATCGTGCGCGCCCCGACGTCGGGTCGGTCGTGCACGTGCATCCCGCCCACGCGATCCTGCTCGACGCGCTGCGCCGGCCCATCCGTCTGGTGACTCTCGACCACGCGTACTACGTGGGATCGGTCGGGCGCACGCCGTACTACCCGAACGGGTCGGATGAGCTCGCCGACACCGCCGCCGAGCAGCTCGCCGAGCACAACTGCGTGATCATGGGCAACCACGGATCGACGACCGTCGGCGACGACTGCGACATGGCGCTGCGGCGCGCGCTGAACCTTGAGAACGCCGCCGAGCTGACCTATCGCGCGATCCTCGCCGGCAATGGCGACCTCGACTTCCCCTGGGAGTCGGAGCCTCACCTGCACCACGCCTGACCCGCTCGCGCGCGCGCTCGCGCGCCCGCGCTCGCGCCGCGCCCGCTCGCGCCGCGCCCGCCCGCTCGCGCCGCGCCCGCTCGCATCCGCCGAGAAACCACTTCCTGTTTGAGAAACCACCAGCCACGTGGTTTCTCGAACGAGAAGTGGTTTCTCAGCGGGGGTGGCCGCAGGGCAGGCCAGGCAGGCCAGGCAGGCAGGCGGGCGGGCAGCGGCGCGCGCGGCGCGGGCGCCGCGCGCGCTACGCCAGCGGAGCGTCGCGGGCGGGTTCGGGGCCGAGCGCGGCCCCGGCGACCAGCAGGGCGGATGCCACAGCGAGCACGGCGCACACGGCGAGAACCGGCCCGATGCCGGCCTGCAGGCCCGGCAGCCAGAACGGGTACAACGCCGGCACGACGATCGAGAGCGAGTAGCCGACGCCGTATCCGCTGGAGCGCACTCCGGTCGAGAAGCGTTCGGCGAGGTAGGCGCCGACGGGGCCGTAGGCCGAGACGGTGACGACCTGCACGAGGGTCACGGCGGTGATCAGGCCGGCTCCGTGCGAGCCCAGCGCCCAGGCGAAGGCCAGCGGTGCGGCGATGAGTGCGACTGCGCCGAAGATGACGAAGAACCGGCGGCGCCCGATGCGTTGCGAGACCACCCCGGCGGTGTACATGCTCACGGCCGAGACGAGCGTGGCGATCAGCATGATGAAGGCGACCTCTGACGGCCCGACCTGCGGGGCGTCGCGCAGCATGCCGGTGAGCACCGGAATGGCCATCTGCGTGAACAGCCACAGTCCGGTCATCAGCACGAAGACCTGCCAGAGCTGACGGCGGTAGGGCCCGGCGAGGATGTCGCGCACCGGGTGCGCGCGACGGGGAGCGGATGCTGTCGCCGGCGCGTCCATGACATGCGCGGAGTAGTACCAGAGCAGCCCGAAGGCCATGATGGCACCGACGATGAATGGCAGGCGCCACCCCCAGGCGGCGTAGGCCTGCACGCCGAGTGTCTGCACGAGCAGCAGGGTGAGCGCGGCGATGGTGGCGTTGGCCAGGGGCGACATGGCCATGATGCCGCCGCTGAGCATGCCGCGGCGGCGTGGTGTGGTCCATTCCATGGCGAGGGGGATCGCCGCGGTGTATTCGCCGCCGAGAAAGGTGCCGCCGACGAAGCGCAGGGCCACGAAGGCCCACAGTGTCCAGACTCCGCCGATGTCTTGCCCGGGGATGAAGGCGATCATCAGCGTGGTGATGGCGATGCCGGCGATCGCGATCTTCGTGGTTCTGGTGCGGCCGTGGCGGTCGGCGATGCTGCCGAAGATCGCGGCGCCGAGGGGGCGTCCGAAGAGCGTGGCGACGAAGATGAGTCCGGTCTGGGCGGCCGCGCTCTCGGGCCCGAGCACGAGGGCGGCGACGGGGGCGAGTGCGATGATCGGCAGAAAGATGTCGAACTGGTCGACGAAGTTGCCGAGTAGGCCGGCGCGCACGGCGGGACGGGACCGCGAGCGACGGGTGGTGGGCGTGCGGGTGGGCTCGGCGACGGTGCGCCACATATCGACTCCCTACGGCGGCATGATCCGCATCAGGTAAGACGGTCGGCGCGGTGGCAGCGCCCTCTCAGCCCGTACCCGGGCTCCCGTGTGAACGACAACAGCCTAGCTACGGGATGAGCCGGTCGAGTGTCTGCGCCACGCCTTCTTCGGCGCACGTGGGCACGATGCGGTGTGCGATGGCCTGCACCGAGGGGTGTGCGTCGGCGACGGCGTAGGCCGTGCCGGCCCATTGCAGCATCGGGATGTCGTTGGGCATGTCGCCGAACGCGAGCACCTGTGCCGACGGCACGCCGAGGTCATCGCAGAGCCGCGCGAGTGCGCTGGCCTTGGTGACGCCGGGGGCGCTGATCTCGGCGAGGCCCTGCACCGACCAGGTGACTGTCGCGCGGTCACCGACGACATCTGACAGTCGTGAGGTGAATTCGTCGCCGGCGAGGTCGGGGTGGCGCACCAGCAGTTTGGCGGCGGGGGCGTCCCAGATGTCGGTCAACGCCGCCCGGCGCGGTGCGGCGCCGCCGCGCGCGCTCGCCGGGTAGGTGGGATCGAGGCGGATGCCGTCGACGCACTCGATGGCGAACTGGGCGCCCGTCATCTCGTCGGCGATGTGGCGGCACAGTTCGAGACCGTCGGTGGGGGTGATGCCCGCCAGGTGGGTGACTTCACGACCGGGTACGTTGAAGGTGATCGCGCCGTTGGAGGCGATCGCGACGCCGTGCGCGCCGACGTGCGGCCAGAGCCCTTCGAGCCAGCGCAGCGGGCGCCCGGTGACGAACACGACGGGCACGCCCTGCCGGTCGAGGCGTTCGAGCACGCCGGCGGTGAACGCCCGCACCGTGGTGCCGGCGTTGGGGATGAGGGTGCCGTCGAGGTCGGTCGCGATGAGCATGGTCTCAGTCGGTGCCGGGAGCGTCTGCCGGTGCGTGGTGGATGCCGGGTGGCGGGGCAGCCGCGAGGAGTCGTCGGGAGACGACGAGGTCTGCGGCGGTTCTCTCGATGAGTCCGGCGACATCCTCGAATGATCGCATGTCGCGGATCAGGCTGACCAGCACGACGGTGGCGTGGGTGCCGTACAGGTCTCCGCTGAAGTCGTGGATGTGGCATTCGACGCGAGTGTCGGTGACGTCGCCGAACGTCGGGTTGTCGCCGATGCTGACGGTCGCTTCGCGCCAGAGCGGCTCATCGGCCACGCGCGCCCAGGCGGCGTAGACGCCGTCGGGGCAGCCGACGTGAGGCACGTGCAGATTCGCGGTCGGGAACCCGAGCCCGTGCCCACGGCCGTCGCCGTGCACGACGGTGCCGGCCAGTGTCGTGGGCTGCACGTTCAGGCCACGATCGAGCGATAGCGGCTCTGGTGGAACACGAGCGGCTCGACCTCGTCGAAGTGCTGCAGGCCGTCGATGCCCAGCAGGGCGATGGTGTGATCGCCGGCTTCGACCAGGCGGTGGAAGTGGCAGGTGAGCCAGAGCGCCGCGCCTTCGAGGTGCACTGCTCCGCTCTCGTCGGCGACCCAGTCGACGTTCTCGAACCGGTCGCCCTCGCGGGCCGAGAGGCTGCGGCTTGCGTGCTCTTGCCCGTGACCCAGCACGCTGACGCCGACCGAGGTGGCTTCGGCGAGCCGGGGCCAGGTGCGCGAGGTGTTGGCGACGCTGATGGCCACCAGCGCCGGGTCGAGCGAGATCGACGTGAACGAGTTCATCGCCATCCCGACGGGGGAGTCTTCGCCGTCGGGCAGGGCGCAGACGGCGACGACACCGGTGGGGAACGACGAGAACGCGCGGCGCAGGCGCAGGGCGAGGGGCATCTCGGACGGGGTGGTTTCGATCAACACTGATCCTCCAATGAACTAGTCAAAGTTGTTCAGTCACGCTAGCACTCGATTCCTCGACGTGCGCAAGTTGCGACCTGTGGGGCGCCAGGCCCCGGGGTGGCCGCGGAATCCACTCTTGCATGAATCACTCAAACTTGACTAGAGTCACTCGAACCAGCCCTCAATGACGAAAGGCAGCGTTTGATGAACCTCATTACCCGAGAAAGACGAGCGGTCATCCTGAGCGGGGTCCTCCTCGGAGCGCTCACGCTCGCGGCGTGCAGCAGCTCACCGGCAGACAGCGGCGATACCCCGAATGACGCGCTGATCAGCCAGGAAGACTGCCAACGCAACGCCGATGCCGGCACCATCACCTACATCTCCGGCTATGGATACTCGGCCAGCGCCGGACAGCTCGATGTGTTCATGGCCGACGACCTCGGATACTTCGACGACCTGTGCCTCGACGTCGAGATCAATGCCGCCGGCGGCAACGGCCAGCAGCTCGTGTCGTCCGGCAAGGCGCAGTTCACCGCCCTCGGCTCGGCCGAGGACGTGCTGATGGCCGCCGCGAACAGCAAGAACCTCACCGCCGTCGCCACGTACGGCACGACCTCTCCGTTCTGCATCTTCGCGAACGAGAAGGTGAAGTCGCTCAAGGACCTCGAGGGCGGCACGCTCGGCTACTTCATCAACCTCACGCCGGTGGCGGGGGCGATGCTGGATGCCGCGGATGTCGACGAGTCGAAGGTCGACTTCATCAAGATGACCAACTACGACCCCACCGTCGTGCTGCGCGGTCAGGTCGACGCGGTCGTCGGCTACGCCTCCAACCAGTGCGCCACACTCGACGCGATGGATGCCGCCTACTCGAAGTTCCTGCCCGAGGACCTCGGCGTCGATGGCACCTACAACGTCATGGAGGTCAACTCCGAGTTCCTGGCGAAGCACCCCGAGGCCGTCTCGGACTTCATGCGCGCGAGCCTGAAGGCTCTGCAGCACTGCCTGGATGACGAGGCCGACTGCATGCAGCGCATCACGGCACTCGCCGAAGAGGGCGGGCAGGCCAAGGCGTTCCCGCTCGAGCAGCAGGAGCGCACCTGGGCCGTCGAGTCGCAGTGGGTGCGCGACAGCACCGCCGGCGCGCCGGGCGTGCAGGCGATCGAGGAGTGGCAGCACGCCGCCGAGATCGTGCAGCAGTACGGCACGGTCAAGGACATCCCGGCGGTCGACTCGGTCATCGACGTCGACCTCGTCGCCGACCTGTACGACGCCGATGGTGCCCTGATCTGGCCCGGTGATGCGCAGTGACGACCAATGCCGCCGGTGAGGGTGTGCAGATCTCACACCTGGTGAAGAAGTTCGGCCAGCCCGGTCGCGAGATGCTCGCGCTCGACGACGTCAGTCTGACGGTGGCGCCCGGTGAGTTCGTGTCGGTGATCGGTCCGAGCGGATGCGGCAAGTCGACGCTGCTCAAGGTGGTCGCCGGGTTGCTGGATGCCGATGGCGGATCGGTCATGATCGGATCCGACAGTGTGCGCATGGCCACCAAGCGCAAGACGATCGGTCTGGTGCCGCAGGCGCCGGCGCTGCTGCCGTGGCGCACCGTGCGCGAGAACGTCAAGCTGCCGGTGCGCATCAACCCACGGGCGAACGCCGGCCGTTCGCTGCGCGACCCTGACGAGCTGCTGACATCGTTCGGGCTCGGGCATGCGCTCGACAAGTACCCGAAGCAGCTCTCGGGCGGCATGCAGCAGCGCGTGGCGATCGCCCGGGCGTTCGCGTTCGACCCGAACATCCTGCTGATGGACGAGCCGTTCTCGGCGTTGGACGAGATCAATCGCGATCAGCAGCGGATGGGGTTGTTGGAGTTCTGGCAGTCCAACCGCAAGTCGGTGATGTTCGTGACGCACTCGGTGCCCGAGGCCATCGTGCTCTCAGACCGGATCGTGCTGATGGCCGCCCGGCCCGGGCGGATCGCCGAGATCATCGACGTGAACCTGCCCCGGCCCCGGCATGAGGATGCCTACGCCAGCGACGAGTTCCGCGACCTCGAGGCGTATGTGCGCGATCGGCTGGCCGCGGTGATGGAGGAGGGCGCTCATGTCTGACACGCTGAATATCTCCAACACCCAGGTGATCGCGGCGCAGGGCGCCCGCGGCGCGGAGGGCGGCGTGGCGCAGCTGCGTCGGTGGCTGCGCCCGGCGGTGTGGATGCCGACGGCTGTCGTGTTCGTCATCGTCGCGGCTCTCTGGGAGCTCGTCGCGCTGACGAACCCGTACATTCTGCCCTCGCTTGGGGCGGTTGCCGCGGCACTGCTCGACGACCCGGGCATGTACTGGCAGAACTTCTTCATCACTCTGCAGGAGGTGGCGGTCGGTGCCGGCGCGGCGATCATCCTGGGCTACGCGATCGCCGTGGTGATGAGCGAGTTCGAGATCGTCGAGCGCGCTCTGATGCCGCTGATCGTGCTGGTGATGGTCACCCCGGTGATCGCCATCGCCCCGGCGCTGGTGGTCGCGTTCGGCTTCGGGATGCTGCCGAAGTACATCATCACCGGCATCGTGGTCTTCTTCCCGGTGCTGGTGAACTCGCTGGCCGGTCTGCGCAGTGTCGACCCTCGGGCTCGCGACGTGTTCCGCACCCTGCACGCGACGCGGTGGGAGATCTTCCGCGACCTGCGGTTCCCCGGTTCGATGCCGTACTTCTTCGCCGGGCTGCGCATCAGCCTGCCGTTGGCCGTGGTTGGCGCGGCGGTCGCCGAGTTCGTGGCGGCGGGCACCGCCGCCGGGCTCGGGTCGCTCGTGACCACCTCGGCGGCGCAGGCGAACCTCGAGGTCACCTGGGCCAGCATCTTCATGCTGTGCCTGATGGGGGTGCTGCTGATCAGCATCCTCGCCATCGTGCGCAAGCGCGTGCTGTGGTGGAGCGACGGCGAACCGACCGCGCAGTGACCGACACAACTCTTTGATCTGAAAGGAAGCACCGTGAGGAAACTCCACTTCGGTCTGTTCGAGAACGCACAGGCCAACGACACCGGCCGCGCCACCTGGCGCCACCCCGATAACGAGCGCGACCAGTACGACACGCTCGACTACTGGCTCAAGGTCGCCAAGGTGGCTGAGGAGGGCGGGCTCGACTTCCTGTTCCTCGCCGATGCCTGGGGCTGGGCCGAGGTCGACGGGGTGCGTCCCGATGTGGCGTCGGTCGAGGGGCTGGATCTGCCTCGACTGGATCCGTTCATCGTGGCATCCGCGATTCTCGCCCACACCGACAAGCTGGGCGTCGTGATGACGGGGTCGACTCTGCTCGAGCAGCCGTACGCGTTCGCGCGGCGGATGGCGACCCTCGACCAGCTCTCGAAGGGCCGGGTGGGCTGGAACATCGTCACCACGGGCACCGCCGACACCGCCGTGAAGGCGTTCGGCGTGCCGATGGTGGCGCACGACGAGCGCTACCGCATGGCCGATGACTTCGTCGAGGTCGTCTACAAGCTGTGGGAGGGCGCGTGGGAGCCGGATGCCCTCACCAAAGACAAGCAGGGTAACTTCGCCGACCCGGCCAAGGTGCACCAGATTCATCACGAGGGCCCGTACTTCCGCAGTGAGGGCTACGGCAACTCGGCGTACTCGCCGCAGGGCACGCCCGTGCTGTTCCAGGCGGGGGCCTCGCCGGCCGGTCGCGCATTCGGCGGCAAGCACGGTGAGTGCATGTTCGTCGGCGGCGGCAGCGTCGAGCAGCTGGCCGAGCACAGCCGTGCGATCCGTGCCGCGGCGGTCGAGTCGGGGCGCGATGCCGATTCGGTGCGTGTGATGGCCGAGTTCCGCTGCGTGATCGGTGAGACGCGTGAAGACGCGCAGCGCCGCTACCAGGAGGTGCTCGACTCGCAGACCCCCGAGGTCACGGTGGCGTCGTACGCGTGGTTCACGGGGCTCGACCTGTCGTCGTACGACCCGGCGACCCCGATGACCGATCTGCACACCGAGCTGTCGCAGTCGCAGGTATCGCGCTTCGCCGGCAAGACCGTGGGCGATGTGCTCAAGGACTGGCACGAGCACGGTGCCGGGTCGAAGGCGTTCGTCGGCACCGCCGAAGACGTCGCCGACCGCATCATCGAGCTCGCCGAGGGCGCCGACCTGGACGGCTTCCTGTTGGCGCCGGTGATCCAGCCCGGTTCGACGATCGACTTCGTCGAGCAGGTGCTGCCGATCCTGCGTGAACGCGGTGCCCTGGGTGAGAGCGTGGGGGCCACCCTGCGCGAGCGGCTGGTCGGCGCCGACGAGGCGACGATCCCCGAGAACCACCCGGCTGCTGCGCACCGTGCGCGGGTCGCGAGCGCGGTCTGATGGATTCGGGCCCCGTCTGCGTCGTCGGAAGCATCAACGCAGACCGCTATGTCGGTCTCGCCCGGCTGCCTCAGCCGGGCGAGACCGTGCTCGGCGCCGGGCTCGGCTCGTATCCGGGCGGCAAGGGGCTGAACCAGGCGGTGTCGGCCGCGCGGTGCGGTGCTGCCGTGCGCATGTGCGGTGCGGTCGGGGCGGATGCCGATGGCGCGATGCTGCGGGAGGCGATGGCGGCCAGCGGTGTGGACGGCGACTGCGTCGTCGATACCGATGCCGTCACCGGCGTTGCGTATGTGTTCTCGTTGCCGGGCGCTGAGAACAGCATCGTGGTGGCGCAGGGCGCGAACGGGCGGGTGCGCGGTGAGGACGCGGCGGCCGCGGTGCGCGGCGCCCGCGTGCTGCTGACCCAGCTGGAGATCGAGACCGAGGTGGCCGCCGAGGCGCTGCGCGCGGCGCGTGCGTACGGGGTCACGACGGTGCTCAATGCCGCGCCTGCGCACGTCGCGACGTGGCAGATGCTGCCGTTCGTCGACGTGCTGATCGTCAACGAGTCCGAGGCTGCCGCGCTCGGCGGACTGGATGCCCTGCGTGAGCGCACGACCGTCGTGCAGACCCGTGGGGCAGAGGGCGTATCGGTGTTCGGCCGGGGGGAGGAGCCCTTCCACGTGCCGGCGTTCCCGATCACGCCGGTCGACACCACGGGGGCTGGGGATGCATTCTGCGGCGGCTTCGCCGCGGCGTTGGCGCGGGGCGACAGCATCCGCCATGCCACGTTCGACGGTGCCGCCGCCGGGGCGATCGTGGCGCAGCATCGCGGAGCGCAGCCCGACGCGCTGAGCGCGGAGGCGGTGCGCGGTCTGGTGGCGGGCGTCTACTCGCCCGCGAACTGATACTCGCCCGCCTGCACGCGCTCGAGCAGGGTCTGCGCCCAGGTCTGCTCGGCGCGCAGGCGGGCCGAGGCGAGGTCGAAGATCTCGCGCACGTAGGTGGGCGTCGTCTCAGACTTGAGGGTGTCTTCGACATGGAAGGTGTTGGTGGTGATCAGCGCGTCGATCTTGGTGATGCGGTGCTCGATGCCGGCGACCACCTCGGCACGGGTGAGCACGAACATGAACGACACCAGCGCCAGGGCGCTGCGGGTGTCGAAGGTCTGTACGTCCCACAGCACGTCGCGCACCATGCGCAGCAACTCGACCTCGCCGGTCGATGACATGCGGTAGGTCGTGCGGGCGGGGTAGTTGCCCTCGGAAGAGGTGCCGTCCTCTTCGATGTATCCGTCTTTGACGAGCGACTTCAGCGCGTTGTAGATCGAACCGGGCCGTGTATTGGCCCATTCATCGGCGTGCCACGTCGACAGCTCGCGGCGCAGAAAGTAGCCGTGGACAGGCTGAAACTGGTGAACAGCGCCGAGCACCATCAGAGACGTATATGTGCGCATCGCCCCATGCTAGGGGGCGTGCGTTGTATTGACTAGTCAAACTGGCCGTGTGAATCGCGTGGGGGCCGCGGCACCGGTGCCCCGGCCCCGACGCCGCGGGCTGGTCACTGCGTTCGCATCATCCCCGCCGTACCAACGCGCGCACGCTGGCAACAAGCGCGACGATGCACCAGAGCGACAGCGTGACCAGGTCTCGCGCTTCTGCTGTGTAGGTGTCTGAGAGAAGTCCGGCCCGGATGAGATCTGCGGCCGGGCGGAACGGCAGAACATCATGCACCATCTGAAACCACACCGGCAGCTGGCTACTCGGGAAGGTGATGGGCGAGAACAGCATGACGAAGAAGACGAGGACCTGCGTCACGAGTTGCGTCACCATCGGTGGTAGCGACACCGCGATTGCGTACCCCATCGCGGATGCGGTGATGGCGGTCAGGATGGAGGCGGCGATCAGCAGGGGCCAATCAAATGAGTAGTCGAACCCGTAGCGCCAGTGGGCCACGAGCACGGAGACTGCCACGCCCGGCAAAGCCACAAGAAGCCACACGGTGAGATCGGCAACGAGCAGCAGCGCGCGCGGAATGGGCAACGCGCGAAGGTAGGTGAAGGTGCCCGTGGTGCGGGACTGGGCGACGCCCGCCGAGACTATGGCGAGCCCGACGATCATCAGCAGCACTGTCGGTGCCCCGGTAGAGATGAACTGGGCTGAGGCGGTGTCGATGCCAGGGATCAACAGGCCGAAGCCGACGATGATCCCTGCGGCCAGCGCTACCTGCACGACGATGACGAAGGGCAGCATCGGGCCGGACTGGGTGAGTGTCCAGCGCAGGAGAGTGCGAAACGTCACGCCCAGCCCCGGGCGAGGAAGAGGTGCGGCGGTTCGGGCCATGGGTGAGGTGGTCGTGGCCATCAGACGCCTTCTTTCGTGGCTTCAGCTAGTTCGTCGCCTGCGGAGGTGATGGAGAGATACGTGTCTTCGAGAGTCGTCGGGGTGATCGCGTAGCTCTCGACCTCGCCTCGGTCGCGGAGTGACGCAGCCCAGGCGACGGCGGTAGCTGCGTGAGTGGCGGCGATGGTGAGAATTGTGCGTCTTCCTGCGGTCACCTGGCGTACGACCGGAAGCGGCGGCGAGATCGGTTCTGTCGCAAATGCGTCGGTGCGGAAGAGTTCGACATGGAGGTCATTGTCACGGGTGCCGCGTAGCTCGCGGGGCGTGCCCGTGGCGACGACGCGGCCCCGGTCGAGGAGCACGAGCGAGTCGACGACTCGTTCGGCTTCGAGGACGTTGTGCGTGACCAGAAGCACGCCGGCGCCTTGGTCGCCGAGTCGGCGTACGGTCTGCCAGAGGAGCCTGCGACGTGAGGCATCGACGTCGTTCGTCGGTTCGTCCAGGACGACGAGGGGAACGGGGGCGACTGCTGCCATGGCGAATGCCGTGAGGCGACGCGCCCCGCCAGACAACCCACCCTCTGGTACTGCGCGCCGGGTGAACCACTCGCCGATGTCGAGGTCATCGGCAAGCCGCAGCGCGGCCGCGCGGGCGTCGGAGGTCGATAGCCCGCGCAGGCGCGCGGCGATCTCGATCGCCTCTTTCGGGGTGAGTCCATCCAGTGGCGCTTGCGCCTGCGGTTGGAGCGCCACGGCGCGTCGCGCTGCCGCAGGATCCTTGATCGCGTCGATGCCTGCCACGCGGATAGCTCCACGGTCGGGGCGCAGGAGCCCGACAAGCTGCGAGACGAGTGTCGTCTTTCCTGCCCCGTTGTGTCCGAGCAATCCGACCACTTCGCCGGGGTGCACGCGCAGATGAATGTCCTCGTTCGCGACCACTTTCCCGAACGTGCGGGTGAGGTCGCTCACCTCCAGAACGGCGCTCACAGCAACCGCCCCCTTTCGCATACCGTTGGTATCTGAGATACCGACAGTATCTAGATTTGCGGAGGGGGTCAAGAAGTAGGATCGGGGGATGGCAGATTCCGGCTCCCGGCGCGCTCATGCGCAACGTCAGCAGGAGACCCGCAACGCACTGGTCTTTGCGGCGCTCGCAGCCTTTGCGCGGGACGGATATCACGCAGCAAGCCTCGAGGGAATCGCCAACGACGCCGGGTTCTCGAAGGGTGCGATCTACTCGAACTTTGACGGCAAAGCCGATCTGTTTCTCGCGGTCATGGACAACAACCTGGCAATGGTGCGAGGCGATGGGTGGGATCCGCTCGACAACCACAGTCAGGGGGAGGATGCTGCTGACGAGCCGTCAGAGATGGATCTGCCCGCACTGGTTCGCGGCTTCGCTCTTGCCACACTGGAGTTCATCGCGTCCGCTGCGCGTGACGAGAAGCTCGTCACCGCACTGCGCGCGCGCAATCAGCTCATGATCGACGCCTATCAGCGCATCGCAGAAGAGCAACGCGCCGAAGGTGAGATGCTCTCGACAGGTGATGTCGCGCGCCTGATGGTCGCTCTCAACCAGGGCATCTCGGTGGTGGCGTTGAGCGGCATCAGCGATATGGACGACTCCCTCATGCGCGTGGGAATGCGCCGCCTGCTTGACCCGGCGGGGTCAGCAGGCGACGCTTCCCTGCGGACGCCGGGAGGGTTCCCGGGAGTCGAAGACGTTCAGAGAATGTTGCGAGACGCGGCCGACAGCGAGAGATGATCGCTCGCCGCCGGCGCTGCCGTTGCGGGCTTACTGCACCGACCACCCGCCGTCCGAGGTCAGCACGGCGCCGTTGATGTTGACGGCGTCGTCGCTGAGCAGGAAGGTGATCGAGGCGGCGAGCTGTTCGGCGGTCGCGACCGACGGGATCGCCTGCTGGAACGGCGCGAGGCGCGCAGACCCGTACTCGGACATGTGGGGCGGCATCGGGATGCCCGTGGCGACGCCGCCGGGTGCGACCGAGTTCACGCGGATGCCCTTCGGCCCGTACATCACGGCGGCCGAGCGGGTGACGCCGATGATGCCGTGCTTGCTGGCGGTGTAGGCGTTGCCCGAGGCATTGCCGCGCAATCCCGCTTCGCTGGAGACGTTGAGGATCGCCCCGCGGCCGGCCTGCTCCATGAGCGGCAGTACGGCGCGCATGAGCTTGAACGGAGCGGTGAGGTTGATCGCGATGACGCGGTCCCAGGTGGCATCCGATGTCTCGCCTGCCGGAGAGAAGTCGTCGTTGATGCCGGCGACGTTCGCGAGGCCGTCGATGCGGTCGCCCGCTGCGGCGACTACGGCGTCGATCGCGGGCTGAGTGGTGAGGTCTCCGGCGATGACGGTGATGTCAGCATCCGACAGTTCGTCCTTGAGGGCGTCGAGCTTGTCGGCGGCGATGTCTGAGGCGATCACGCGTCCGCCTTCGCGCGCGATGCGCGCGGCGGTGGCCCGGCCGATTCCGGATGCTGCGCCGGTGACGATCACGGTCTTGCCGGCGAAGCGGGCGGGGGTGATGCGTTCGGTCCAGCCGGTGTCTTCGGTGTCGGTGGGCATCTCGCCGCCGTTGGCGGCGCGCACGAGGTCGTCGACGACCGACTGGGGCATGGCGCCCTGGCTCATGGCGACGAGTTGCTGCAGGGGGAGGCCGAGCACGGGGGTGAGCTGTTCGGGGTCGGCGCCCGATTGGGCGAGCAGGCCGCGGATGAGGTCGCCGCCGATGTCGTCGTTCAGCCACTCGCCGATGGTGGAGTGTGCGGTCAGTGCCATGGGATCTCCTTCACTCGTGCGATAACGCAACGTTGCGTCTCGTAACTCGACTATACGCCCGATACTCTGAATGAATGCCCCGACCTCGCAGTGAGAAAGCCCGCCGGGCCGTGCTGGAGGCGATGCGCAGCGCGCTCGCCGAAGACAGCTACGCCGCCGTCACGATCGAGGGGCTCGCCGCCGAGGCGGGGGTGTCGAAGCAGACGATCTACCGCTGGTGGCCGTCGAAGGCCGCCGTGCTCGGTGAGGCGCTGCTGGAGGGGGAGCTTCCGGGAGCGGATGCTGCCGTTCCGATGACCGACGACCTCGACACGGATCTGCGTGCGTGGCTCACCGCCATGTCGGCACGTCAGAGCGATGGTGCGACGCTCGAGATCGCGCGGGCGCTGATCGCCGTGACCGCCACCGATGCCGAGCTGGGTGCGCTGCTGAACGAGCGCCTGGCGGCGCCCGTGCGCGACTGGGTGACCGTGCGGTTGACTGCCGCTATCGCCGCCGGCGAGGTGCGTGCCGATGCGGATGCTGACGCCATCGCCGACCAGTTCATCGCCTTGGCCAGCTACGCCGCGCTGCTGGGGCAGCCGCTGGGAGAAGAGCGGGTGGATGCCATCGTGCGGATGGTCATGCGGGGGATTGGGGTGTAGGTGGTGGGCGGGATGTCACCTCGCCGGCGTGATTGGACCTGGCGGGTGCTGTCGAGCCTCTGCGCGTATCGGAAGTGGAAAGGCCGGAAGGAGGCGTCGGCGCTCAGCCCACGTAGGGTGACTAGTTGATGACGCCTCACAAGCCGCTACGCTACCGGTGATCCCGAATCCCAAACGTCGGCGTACTCGTCACGGACTTGCGGCCAGATGATGCGGAGGCCTGCTTCGACGGAGCCTACGTTTCTCGCCGTTTGGCCGAGGAGTACAAAATCGTGCGCGATCGGGCGGCCAGCGCGGTCGATTCGCCCCTCGGGGTCAGCCAACCTCAACGCAGCCCGGTCCCCAACGGCTTGATACCCCTGAGGTCCGAGCTCGGTCGCGTCGAAGACTGCTTCGTACGTCGGCAATGGGTCAATGAATCCGCCTGTGCGTAGAAACCTGAATCCCCAAGATCTGCCACGCGTTGCCCAGATAAATGTCACTTCAGGCTCCGCAGCAGTATTCGTTCCTGCTCGGCATCCTCTAGGTCGATGCGGAAACGAGTGAGCACCGCGGTCAGATAGTCATGCCGTGAGAGCGCTTCAGCCTTCGTTTCTTCGAGCTTCGAGCGCCCCATGCCGACCAGCTTGTCAATGGCGTCTTGCGAGAGCGCTCGCGCGAGGAAGGGCCCGATGGCAGCCATAGGCCCGGGGAGCTTGACCTTGCCGAGGAACGGCGCGACGAACGCCATCGCCGTGGCGATCTTGTCGGCGTTGTTGAGCAGTTCTTCTGCGACCTTCTGAGGGAGTTGCTGAGCTCTCACCCAGTGCACGTGTCGCTCGAACGGAAGAACTGCTGCGATCGGGAGGATCAGATCGACGCCGACGCGCTCTGTCACCTCGATCTCTTCGGGGGTGAACTTCGCAGAAGAGAGCAGAAGGAAATCCTCGCCGACCGCGAGGGCGTCTGGCGCTTGCACCATGTCCGCGATGGTGTCGCGCAGACGGTTGAGATCATCCCCGCTCTTCTCGATCACGAGTTCCTTGAGGCGGTGGACGTCCATCTCCGGGATCAGGTCCGATTTGGAAAGCGCGACCATCCAGATCCGAGGAAAAGCGACGAGCGGTTTGCCGTCGTCGAGAATCTGGTCTCGGAGTCGTCCGAGGCCCTCCCGGTAGTTGCGGAAAAGGGACTTCAGGTAGGCCTCTTCTTGACCTGCGTTGTCGAGCAGCCGCTGTGCGTCGACGAGGAGCAGAGCGACATCCGATCCGAGTAGGGAGCGGAATCCTTCGACCCTCCGATCCGCCTCCTCGCCGCTGACGTCTTGTTCGAACCACTCGCCAGGATAGTCGTGCCAAACCAGGCGCAGGGTGTCGAACGGCACGTTCTGTTTCGGCGCCGACGCGAGTGCCTTGGCTCATCGAATCGAGAAGGAGTAAGCGATCGATCGAAACTTGTTGGGTTCAGGGACCCGCGCGGACTTCTTCATCCCGAGGTAGTTCTGATAGAGCTTGACGCCCTGACCGGCATCGTCCGCGACGATATCGAAGAGGTTCCGTTCGCCATACCCCTGTTCCTCGGACGGCCCGAAGAAAGACGACAACAAGACTGTCTTGCCGCTTCCGCTTTCCCCGAAGACGGCGATGTGCTGTTCCAACACCTTGTTCGACATGCTCGTGCTCCTCTCAGCGTCGCCAGCGTAGCGGACCGCTGATGAAGCCATCGCCGGCAGTTGACCTAAGGAGTCGTTCCCAGAATCCGCTCGTCTTGCCCGCGCGCGCCTGTTCGTCATTCCAAAGTTCGCCGGCTTCGGTCCGAGCCGCCGAAGATCGCTCAAGTGAGCGAGAAGTGAAAGCAGCGGCAACTCCCAAGAGCTTCCGTCGGCCGATCCAGGGGGCGGGCAGCCAGAGCGCGATGGCGTGTAGCGCGGTGACAGCGAGAATCAGCCAGCCCAAGCCGCCGACCGTGGGCCCTGCGACGAAGAGGATCCCGGCGAAAAGCGCGCTGGCGAGGGCGCCAACCGCGGCGAATACGCTGACCGTCCACCTACGTGTGGACGGCGAGTCTGCCTTGTTCGCCGTGGCGATCCAGGCGAACGTCAGCAGAATCGGTCCGAAGGAGAGCAAACCCATCATCACAACCGTTGTGGGATGAGTTGCCCATTCGATACCCCAGGTGATCATCGAGTAGAGCGTTCCCGAGATGGTCATCACCACGATCGGACAGATCGTGTAGAGCGTGAGGGTGGGCCAGGTCCTTTGACGTGGTACCGTCTGCCATCCGGCGCCCAGGGCGTCGTTCGCCCATCGCGAGCGGCGAGCATGATTCTGGTATGCGAGGAGGTACCTCTGTTCGGCTGAGAGCAGCTGGGGCGGCGCGAGCCGTTCCGCCAGCACGTAACTTACGAAAGCAAGGAGAACGGCGAACGCGACGAACGCAGCGGACGTCGGTTGAGACCAGACCATGATGGCCGCGCCACTGAGAATGGTGGTCGTTGCGAGTTGCAGGGCGCGGGCGATCTTCCGATTTCCCTCGGCGTAGGCGTCGTTCAGTGGTTGGCCGCTCAGCGCCGCAAGCAGACTGAGGACGGTAGTGAAGAAGAGCAACTCTGTCGAGTACAGAGGACTGATGAACGCATGCAGGACCCCCAGCGATGTGTCAATCGAGACGTTGAGCGGGGTCAATTCCGCTAGCACCACCAACGCGAAGACGATCGTGAAGTTTCCACCAGCCGCGAGCACGAACCAGGCTGCGAGCTTTCTGCCAAGCGATGTTCCTTGTGCGCTCATGCGCATTGGTCTATCAGCAGGCACCGACGTCTCCTTCGCGCGATGGTTCTGCGCCATGATGGAGACGGCGCGCGTTCGGCGCCAGGGACAGGGGCATTCTTCGTGGTCAATCACGTCAACTTCATCTGGAACATCGCCGAGTCGTTGCGGGGGCCGTTCAAGCCGTCGGAGTACGGATCGGTGGTTCTGCCATTTACGGTGTTGCGGCGCCTCGACGCAGTGCTGGCAGAGACGAAGCCGAAGGTCGCCAACGTCGCGAAGGCGACCGAGACGATGCCTGACGTGCTGCGGCATCTGCGGCTGACGGAGGCTGCCGGCCACCAGTTCTACAACACGAGCACGTTCGACTTCGCGAAGCTGGTTGCCGACCCGCAGGACCTTCGTGCCAACTTCTCGGCGTACCTGGCCGGGTTCTCGGAGAACGTGCGCGACATCTTCGAGCGATTCGAGTTCGAGAAGACGCTCAACAAGCTCGCCGAGAAGAACAAGCTCTACTCGGTGACCGAGAAGTTCGCGCAGGCCGACTTCCATCCCAACGTGGTCAGCAACATCGAGATGGGCCTCATCTTTGAGGAGCTGATCCGGTGGGCCAACGAGCGCTCGAACGAGACCGCGGGCGATCACTACACGCCCCGCGAAGTGATCGCGCTCATGGTGCAGTTGCTGTTTGCGTTGGATGACGACGCCCTGTCGAAGTCGGGCGTGGTCCGTTCCATCTACGACCCGACCGCGGGCACTGGCGGGATGCTGTCGGTCGCGGATGAGTTCCTGCGGAAGATGAACCCCGACATTCAGTTGAACCTGTACGGGCAGGACTACAACGACGCGTCCTACGCGATTTGCAAGGCCGACATGGTGATCAAGGGTCAGGACGTCGACAACATCGCGCTTGGCGACACTCTCACTGAGGATGCGTTCGACGAGAAGAAGTTCGACTACGGGCTGTCCAACCCGCCCTTCGGCGTCGACTGGAAGGACCAGCGGGCGTACGTCGACGAGGAGCACGCGCGCCTCGGGTTCAACGGACGCTTCGGTCCCGGAACCCCCGCAGTCAGTGATGGGGCGATGCTGTTCCTGCTGCACCTTGTCTCGAAGATGCGCAAGAAGGAAGACGGCGGCTCGCGCGTCGCGGTCGTCCTCAACGGTTCGCCGCTGTTTTCCGGCGGCGCCGGTGGTGGCGAGTCGAACATCCGCAAATGGCTGCTCGACAACGACCTCGTTGAGGCGATCATCGGGCTGCCGAAGGACATGTTCTACAACACCGGCATCTCCACCTACATTTGGGTGCTCACCAACCGTAAGGACGATGATCGCAAGGGCCGGGTGCAGCTCATCGACGGTCGCGAGATGAAGGAGAAGCTGCGCAAGGGCCTCGGCTCGAAGCGCAACGAACTTTCGACTGACAACATCAAGGACCTCGTCACCCTTTACGCCGGATTCGAGGACGGCGAGCACTCGAAGATCTTCCGCAACGAGGACTTCCTCTACCGCACCATCACCGTCGAACGCCCCCTCAAACTGAACTGGCACGCCACCGCCGAACGGATCGATGCAGTCTTCGCTGCGAAGGCGGTGCAGAAGCTCAAAGAAGAGGACGCTGAGGCTCTGCGGGCCACGCTCAACCGACTCGACTCAGACACGGTGTGGAAGAACCGGATCGCGTTCCAGAAGGCGCTGAAGGATGCTGCGAAGATCGAAGGTCTCGCTGTCCCGGCGCCGCTGCTCAAGACCGTGACGACCGAACTCGGTGAGCAGGATGACACCGCCGACGTTTGTGTGGATGCGAAGGGCAAGCCCGAGCCGGACGCTTCGCTCCGCGACACCGAGAACGTACCGTGGGGCGAAGATGTCGATACCTACGTCGCCCGCGAAGTCCTCCCTTATGCTCCGGATGCGTGGGTCGATCACGCGAAGACCAAGGAAGGCGCGGAGGTCCCCTTCACCCGCCACTTCTACCAGTACATTCCCCCGCGTCCGTTGGAAGAGATCGACCGTGATCTGGATGCTGTCATGGATGAACTCCGCGCGATGCTCATGGTGGTCGAGGCATGACGCGAGAGCTCGGTGACTCCGGAACGGGGTGGCTCGGGGACATTCCGACGGACTGGTCCGTTGTCCCGGCGCGCGCCATGTTCGGCGAACGCAAGCAGAAGAGTTCGGCAACCGACGTGCACCTGACGCCTTCCCAAAAGTACGGCGTGTTGCCTCAGGTCGAGTACATGGACATCACTGGGAACAAGGTTGTACTGAACCTGTCCGGCGCCGACAACATGCGTCACGTCGAGGCGGGCGACTACGTGAGTCATCTTCGGAGCTTTCAAGGTGGCCTCGAGTTTGCGGGTATGCCGGGCAAGGTGAGTGCGGCGTACACGGTGCTGAAGCCGAAGGTGGCGATCGAACCCCGATTCTTCAAGTACCTGTTCAAGAGCGACCTCTATATCCAGGCTCTCCAGACCACGACTGACCAACTTCGCGATGGGCAATCGATCCGTTACGGGCAGTTCGCCCTGATCCCGTTGCCGCGCCCAGCAATCGAGGAGCAGCGGGCGATTGCGGACTATCTGGATCGGGAGACGGCGCAGATCGACGCGTTCATCGCGAAGAACGAGGAACTCATCAGCCTCCTCACCGAACGCCGCGCCGTGGCAGTCGATCGCGCAATCGGCTGGGGAACTACGCCAGATGTGGCAACAGGCGAGTGGCTTGGCTGCGTGCCGAACGGATGGTCGCTCGCGCCGCTACGCCGGTGGATGAGGTTTATAACCAGCGGGTCCAGAGGATGGGGCCAGTTCTATTCCGACGAAGGATCGGACGTCTTCCTTCGGATCGGTGATCTGCAGCGTGACCGACTCGAGTTGCGCCCTGTCGCACGGCAACGAGTAGAGCTTCCGGTCGGCGAGGAGGGCGTTCGCGCACGGACTCAGCCTGGAGACCTACTGATCTCTATCACTGCGGATCTGGGCTCAGTGGCGGTAATCGACATAGCTGATGCTGGCGCCTACGTGAGCCAACACGTCGCGCTTGTTCGACTCGACAAGGAACGGTTGAACTCACGGTTCGGCGCGTACGTTGTTTCTTCCTCCGCCGGGAAGACGCACTTCGAGAAGGCAGCATATGGCGGCACGAAGATCCAGCTCAGCCTGCCCGATGTCAGGGAGATGCCGATCGCGGTTCCCTCGCTGGACGAGCAAGTCCGCATCGTTCAGCACCTCGACGCTGTGACGGACGACGTCGACGAAGCGATCGAAACTGCGCGACGAGCGATCGAGTTGGCGCGCGAGCGTCGTGCGGCGCTGATCTCGGCCGCGGTGACGGGGAAGATCGATGTGGGGGTGGCTGAATGAGTGGCGTTGCGGGAGCACATCTGGAATCGGTGCTGGAGAACGAGATCGCGGAGCATCTCGACGCGAACGGCTGGCTGTACTCGCCGACCGATGCCGGCTACGACCGAGAACTCGCCCTGTTCTCTGAGGACGTGCTCGGCTGGCTGGAGGATTCACAGCCGACCGAGTTCGCGAAGGTGGTTCGTCCGAACGATACAGAAACCCAGCGGGACGCCGCCGGTCGCGACATCCTCGTTCGCCTCGCGAAGTCGCTGGATCTTGACCCGCTAAAGAACGGGGGGACGATCCGCATCCTGCACGAGGGATTCTCGATGGTCCCTCAACAGGGCGGTGCGGTGAAGTTCCGCCTGGCGCAGTTCCGCCCGGTGACGACGAACAACCCGGAGACGCTCGCCGCGTACGCGAAGATGCGGGTGCGCGTGATGCGTCAGGTGCACTACTCGACGAAGCATCCGAACAAGGCCCTTGACCTGGTGCTTTTCGTCAACGGCATCCCGGTCGCCACGATCGAGCTGAAGACGGACTTCACGCAGTCGATCGGGAACGCGGTGAATCAGTACCGGTTTGACCGGTCGCCGTCGGGTGAGCCGTTGTTCGCGTTCGCAAAGCGGTCGCTCGTGCACTTCGTCGTTTCGAACAGCGAAGTGCGGATGACGACCAAGCTCGCGGGAGCCGAGACACGTTTCCTGCCATTCAACCGAGGGCATGATGAAGGGGCCGGCAACCCGCCCAACCCGGCCGGTTCCGCATCCTCGTACTTCTGGGAGGAGATCCTGCAGCGCGACACGTGGTTGCAGGTGCTCGGCTCGTTCGTGCATCTGCAGGTGGAGGTCGACGTTGACCCCGACACAGGGAAGAAGACGCGCACGGAGAAGATTCTGTTCCCGCGCTACCACCAGTGGCGTGCCGTGAACAGACTTGTAGCGGCGGCACGACAGGAGGGTGCCGGCCGCCGCTACCTCGTCCAGCATTCGGCTGGTTCGGGAAAGACGAACTCGATCGCGTGGCTCGCGCACCGGCTGTCGCAGCTACATGACGAGCAGAACGAGAAAGTCTTCGATACGGTGGTCGTCGTCACCGACCGCACCGTTCTGGACAAGCAGCTTCAAGATGCCATCGCCCAGTTCGAGAAGCACGCTGGCGTCGTGCAGTCGATCACGCGCGACGGCGGCGAATCGAAATCGAGCGAGCTGGCCTCAGCGCTGACCGGCGGCAAGCAGATCGTGATTGTGACGATCCAGACCTTCGAGGCGTTGATCACGACGATCCAGTCGAAGCCAGAATTGCGGGGTCGCAGATTCGCCGTGATCGCCGACGAGGCGCATTCGTCACAGACCGGGTCGACGGCCGGCGCGCTGACCAAGGTGCTATCGCCGCAGGAGCAGGCGGCGGTGGCCGAGGGTGCGCCGATCGACTCGGAAGCGTACTTGCAGTGGGCGATGGAAGTCACGGCGAACGCGTCGAACATCTCCTACTTCGCGTTCACCGCGACGCCGAAGCCGAAGACGCTCGAATTGTTCGGTCGGGAGCCCGTCGGCGGGGGAACGCCGGAGCCTTTCGACCTGTATTCAATGCAGCAGGCGATCGAGGAAGGGTTCATTCTCGACGTGCTGCAGAACTACACCCCGTACAAGGTGGCGTGGCAGCTCCAGCATCCGGGATCTGACTACGACGCGCCTGGCGAAGTCGACGAGTCGACCGCGGTGAAGGCGCTCGTTCGGTACGTGCGGCTGCATCCCACAAACATCAGCCAGAAGGCGAAGATCGTCGTCGATCACTTCCGCCAGTTCGCGCAGCCGCTACTCGGCGGCAAAGCGAAGGCCATGGTCGTGACCGGTTCTCGCGTGGAAGCCGTGCGCTGGAAGAAGTACCTCGACGCGTATCTGTCGGACTCGCACATTCAGGGAGTGAAGGCACTGGTGGCTTTCTCCGGCACGGTTGAAGACCCCACAGATGTGGGTGAGGGGCTGACCGAGAAGACGCAGAATCCTGGCCTGTGGACGTCCGACCTCGCGGCCGCCTTCAAGCCATCGACGTACAACGTGATGATCGTCGCGGAGAAATTCCAGACCGGATTCGATCAGCCTCGTCTTGTGGCCATGTATGTGGATCGCAAGCTCGGCGGCGTGCAGGCGGTGCAGACCCTGTCCCGGCTCAACCGGACGTACCCCGGCAAAGACAAGACGTTCGTGCTCGACTTCGTGAACGAACCCCTCGACATTCTCGATGCGTTCAAGGACTACTACCGCAAGGCGGAGCTGACCGCGACGACCGATCCGAACCTCATCTACGACCTGGTCACGAAGCTCGACAGCGCGGGCATCTACACGATGGCTGAGGTGTCACAGGCGTTCGATGCCGCACTTGCCGCTGGCGTGAACGCCAACAGCGCGGTGAGCGCAGCGACTGCGCCAGCCGTCGATCGGTTCGCGAAGCGCTGGTTCAATGCGGTCACCGACGGGGATGCTGCCGAGCAGGATGAACTGAAGCTCTTCAAGAGCGATGCGGGTCAGTTCGTGAAGTTCTACGACTTCATCTCGCAAGCGCGGAACCTCGAGGACACCGACCTGCCTCGCCGGCACTACTTCTTCCGCCGCATCCTTCCACAGCTGGTGACGGCGACCTGGGAAGAGCCGGTCGACATCTCGAAGGTGAAACTGTCGGAGTACAGCGTCACTCCGGGCGATGCCGTCAAACTCAACCTTGAACAGGGCAAGGGTCTGGAGCCGATCACCGCAATCGGCTCGGGTGCTATCCACGAGAAGCACCGCAGCGCACTCGAAGAGATCATCGGCAAGCTCAACGAACGCTTCGGTGACAAGTATGGCGTTGGCGCCGTTGACCTCACGGTGAATCACATCGTCGGGAAGCTCGCGGTCGATTACGACCTCGCGCGCCAGGCCGAGGTGAATACGCCCCAGCAATTCGCCGAATCACCGGCGCTGCCGAAGGCGTTCGCAAAGGCAGTGATCGAGGTGCGGGATGAGACGCCCATGCTCGTCGATGACATGCTCAGCGACAACGGACTGTTCGCGGAGTTGAGTAAGGCTTTGCCGGCGATGCTGTACGAATTCTTGAGTGGCAAACAGTCCAAGGAAAGCGGTGTGGAATGAACGTCTGGGGAGTGCACAACGACTCATTGACGAACGAGCTGGTCGACGAAGGATTCATCAGCATCGGCTGGGATCGCCTCGGTGCCCTCTCAGAGATCAGGCAAGGTCGTGAGGGGCTCAAGCGGGCACTCACGAACCTTGACCCTGATGCCAAGCCGCGTTCTATTGCGGGTCAGGCCGGCGTGCTGGTCCGGTTCCGTGACGAGATGAAGCCAGGCGACGTCGTCGTCGCACCCTACAAACCCACGTCGACGATCAACATCGGTGTGCTTGTCGGTGATTACTACTACGACGCATCGGCGGGAACGCATCGGCACCGTCGGCGGGTCGAATGGCGCAAGACAGAGCTTCCTCGAACAGTTTTCTCGCAATCCGCACTGTACGAGATCGGGTCGGTCCTCACAGTCTTCCGGGTGCGCAATCATGCAGAAGAGTTTCTCGCGGCATTGGAGGAAGACGGGCAGACAGTTGAGCAACTTACCCACAAGGTAGATCAGATCAGCGATGAGCGAGCGGCCGATGAAGAATCGGATGATGAGCCGCGGGCGTCGCGTATCGAGCGTCACACTCGCGACTTCGTCCTGAACGCACTACACCGCAAGCTGACGCACCAGGAATTCGAGGAATTCACGGCGGAACTGCTGCGGGTGCTGGGGTACCAGGCACGGGTCACCCAGTACTCGCAGGACGGTGGTGTCGACGTAATCGCTCACCGCGACCCCCTCGGCGTCGAGCCCCCGCAAATCAAAGTGCAGTGCAAGCATCACACGGGGACCATCTCGGCACCCGAAGTGCAGCAATTGGTCGGGACGCAGGGGCCGAACGAGCTTTCTCTATTCGTGACGCTCGGCAATTACTCTCGGGATGCGCGGATGATCGAACGGCAGCGCACCGGTCTGCGCCTGCTGTCTGGCGAAGACGTTGTCTCGTTGGTGCTCGAGCACTACAGCGATCTCCCGGAATCTCGGCGGGCCTTGATGCCGCTTACCCCGGTGCTCGTTGTCGCTGACGCAGCCGACGTGTGAGTTCTTCTCGAGGCGATTGAGCGGCGCAGTTCTGCGCCGTCAGCCGACCTCCGACCGAACTGCGTGCCAGTTCTGCGGCATCCGTGATCTCTCCCAACGCGAGCTGTTGTGACTCGGTCTGCGCGTCCAGCGGACTACAACTCCGATGTCCAGCGTGCGCCGCTCGTGAGCTTCTCAAGCCGCGTGTAGCGCTGTCCCAACGTCCACGCCCAGCCGCGGCCCGTTGAGGTCTGGGTGTCATTCTTGATCGGCGCATCGAGTTGCACCGTTCGTGGGTCGTCCTCCCGCGAAAGGAGCATGATGCCGTACGCCGCATCGTGGTCGCGACTTCCCTCCTGAAGCAGAGCCGTGACCAGGTCCGCTGCGTGGTGTTGACCGATAGCCCGCAACTCGGCAGCTCCTTCATCGGAGAAGGCGACGGATGGTAGATACTGATCGATCCGCGCGATGGTCGGCTTGATCTCCCCCTGAGCGTAGAAGCCGAAGTGTGTGATGTCGGCACGAAACGATCGATCCGGTTGACAAACGTATGCGCCGTGCCTGATGTACTCGGGCCAAGCGTTTCGCGCTGCAACGACGACGGTGTCGTCCGCACTGAGCAAGCCGTCGGCCTCGTAGAGTGCGATGAGTTCACTCAATAGGAATCTGGTCTGTTCAGGGACGAGGCGTGTGGCGTCCTCCAGGTGCGCCCGAATCGACCTGGTCAGGTCCGCGAACGAGAACCAGACGATGCGTGACGCCGCATCCTCGGCAACACCATCGGGATCAGCGAGCCAGGTAGGCTGCGCGGCATCCGGTGTCAGGACGAAGAGGTAGGCGTCAGGATCGCCGACAAGACGCGCGGCATGCGAGCGGACCTGTTCACGATCGTGCCCCTCGGCGTCATACCCGTGCGGGACGGTCTTCGTCTCAAACCACCAGGTGAAGCGTGCGCTGATGCGAGCATCGGGGACCGAGCCCTTCTCGACGACCTGATTTTCGAACGAGACAGCACGCAATTCCTCGCCGATACCCGACGCGTTTTGCAGTAGCTCTTTGACGGTGCTCAGATCGATACGCTCGAAGACGGCAATAGTCGATGACGTGACGCGGTTTTCGCCCGCGCGGTATGTCGAGAACAACGGGTTCGGCATGTTCACCACGATTCCATATCTCGGTGGCGCTGGCGTAAGTCCATCAACGAAGCCCTTCCGGCAACGGCCTCGGCGACGGCGAGGCTTCGCCCGTCCGCCAGCCGAGATCATCAAGCATCGTCGACACCGCGGCCCAGGCGGTCCCCGACCGCGCAGACTCCGGCACGGAAGCAATCATCGACTTCAACGCATTCGACACAGTCCGGTCTTCCTCTGCCAATGCCGATGCGTAGCCGTGCGCCAGAAGATACGAGTGCGACGTGGCCCCGTACGCCAGGACCGCGTCGAGGAACATTTCGAGCATGCGTGCGGTCGACAGCTGTACGAAGTCGAGATCGTTGTGCCACAACCCATGCTTGATCGGATCCTCGTCGAACGTGAGTACCGTTCCGAGCTTCTGCCGTCCGGCAGGCATGGCCCGGCGCACGTCATGAACGATCTCGTGGAAGTGGGGGTCTCGAACCCCGAACCCCACGAACAGCAGATGCCGGGTCATCAGCGTGGCCTTCACCAATGAGCTGAGCGCCGCGCGGTCGGAGTTGAAGCCGAGATAGTCATCGCGTGTGAGCACGATCGACTCGGGCTTGTCGACCGAGCCGTGCAGCTTCAGCAGCCAACGCACCTCCTCGCCCGGCTCACCAGGGATGACACGTCGCGGGCGCTTCCCATCGAGTGCCGCCCATTCAAAGAGCCGGTCATAGTTGAGCGTGATCGCCTGTTCCGCATCCAGGGCCGCCAACAGCGGCGGTGCGATGCCATAGCGCTGCACGTTGACGGCATCCGCAACGGCTTTGCCGAACGCCGTGTCAGCGGCGCGACGCTCGAACGCGATCTGAACATACGCGGCCTGGTCGAGCGTGTCGTGCTTCTTGAGTTCGGCGACCACTTCGGGATCGAGGCCTACGGCATCCGCCAGACGCGTGATCAAGCCATCCCAGCTCGGTGCGCCACTCGCGATACTGATGCCGGCGCCCATGAAGGGCACAAGCCGGGCTTGCGTCGCGAGCTGTCCGAGCCGACGTGCCGCTGCTTGCTCGTCTGGCGCTAGCTCTGGCCAAGCGTCGCCGCTCTCGCGGCGGATCATCTGGGCGAGTGCGTAGTCTCGCGGGTTCGACAGCACGATGGCGACGTCGATGCCATGCTCGTTCGCTGCCTCGAGACTCTGTTCGTAGACGAGCCGAAAAACGTCTCCACGCACGTAGTCGGCACCACCGCCAGCCGTGCCGAAAAGCGGGACGGCGAGCAACGGCCGCTCACGCTGCGAAAGCACAGCGGTGACACCGCGTCGTCGTGCGATGTCGGTGCCGACTCGGAAGAACTCCTGCAGCCGCGGAACGAACTCTCGCGGGTGCGTGACGCCGTAGTACGGAACAGCAGTGAGGATCGTCGCAGGCTCATTCGGATGCTCGGCGCGATCGAGCAGAGGCAGGGTGAAGCGGTTCTCGGTCTTGTATGCGTCAAGCAGATGCGGATCGAGGCGATTCGGCGCGTCCGGAGCTGATGTGGTCCAGCCGCCTCCGGCGCGCAAATCCCGGTCTGTGGCGTGAAGGTACGCGTCGCATGCAAACCGGCGGATGTCGCCGGGGACGACGAAGACATGACCAGTCATGCTCTGATCCTGGCATCGTCAGCCCGCAGCGGCGACCCCGCCGGCCACCTTGCTCACAACTCTATGCACACGGTGGCACGAAGACCTCCACCACGAGAGGATGCCCTCATGCTCCACGATCTAACCCACCCGATCACGGACGGCATGATGGTCTACCCCGGCGACCCGACCGTGGGCATCCGCCCCGGGCTGACTCTCGACCGTGACGGGGTGGTCGTCGAACGGGTGCAGATGGGCTCGCACACCGGTACGCACATCGATGCGCCCGCCCACACGATCTTGGGCGGGCGCACGATGGCCGATGTCACACTCGATGAGCTCGTCGGCGACGCCCTCATCCTGCGGGTGCTGACCGCGCAGCCGAACCGGCCGTACACCTGGGACGACCTCGTTGTGCCCGGCGGCATCCCCGACGTCGTGCCGTCGATCGTGATCATCGACACCGGGTGGGCGCGCTACTTCGGCCAGCAGGCGGCCTTGCAGCATCCGCATCTCGACGCGGAGACCGCCGCCGAACTGTGGCGCCGCGGCATGCGCCTACTCGCCGTCGACACGCTCAGCCCAGACGAGACGGACGCAACCGGCGCGCCCACCGCCTCGTTCCCCGTGCACGAGATCGTTCTCGGCGGTGACGGCCTCATCGTCGAGAACATCCGCGGCCTGACCGACCTGCCGGCGCGCGTGCGGATCGGTTTCTTCCCGCTGAACCTGCAGGGCGACGGGGCGCCCGTGCGCGCGGTGGCGTTCACCTGAACGCACGACATCCGCGATTCTCTGTGGGTCACTCGCCCGGCTGGCTACCCTGACTCACATGACCGCCACCGTTCCCACATACACCGCCGCACAGGTGCGGGCGGCCGAAGCGCCCCTGCTGGCTGCAGGAGTGCCGCTGATGCGCCGGGCCGCAGCCGCGCTCGCCGCGGTGATCGCCGAGGGGCATCCGCGGCGGATGCTGGTGCTCGCCGGCGCCGGAGACAACGGCGGTGATGCGCTGTTCGCCGCCGCCTCCCTCGCTGGGCAGGGCGTGGACGTCGACATCTTGTGCACCGCTGACCGGGTGCACGACGAGGCCCTCGCCGCGGCGACTCGTGCCGGGGCAAGGGCCATCGCCCTCGGCGCCCTCGACCCGGATGCCTACGAAGTGATCGTCGACGGCATCCTCGGCATCGGCGCCCGTGGGGCACTGCGCGCGGCCGCACGCGACGTCGTGGAGCGGCTTCAGCGGGCACCCGCGCTGGTCGTCGCCGTCGATCTGCCCAGCGGAATCGACCCCGACAGCGGCGAGAACGACGGCGTCGTGCTCACCGCTGCGACGACCGTCACCTTCGGCGCGGTCAAAGCCGGCCTCACCTCGGATGCTGGCGCTCAGCACTCCGGACGCATCGTGCTCGTCGACCTCGGGCTCGACCTCTCCACCGCTGAGGCCACGGGAACAGCATCCGTTTCAGAAGTGCGCGACGGAACGCGCTGACGGCAACGTTTCTGTGGTTGCCGTCAGGTGAGCGACCCGAACCACACGCGTCGGATTCGTGGTCATTTCGGTCAGCGTGGCCGTGAGATGCGGCTGCAATGAGTGCCCGTTTGCCTCGGATCGAGTGGTCAGCATAGCCTGCACTCGCGGATCGAGATACCTCGTTGACGAGGGGTAGGCGAAGGGCTTGAATCCCTTGGCATCCACCCTGCATAGTCCGTCACGTCGCACAAACCGATCCCGTCATGTCCTGTGTCTTCCGGGTCCCCACCGCGAAGGTAGCGATCACGACGATGCCTGATGCCGGGGTGATCGGGGCCAACTCTAGGTCTGGTTTGATGGAGTGATGAGTGATGAGAGCAGCCTGAGCCTCGCCCGACTGCTCCGCGAAACGGAAGGGTATCTGCTGCCGCTCTCGGAGCCCACAGCAGATGCGACTGTCAGCACCATTGACTTCGACCTCGACCTCAAAGACTGCGCGCCGGGCGCAGTGGTGTTGCTCACCCGATCGCCTAGCTCGCATGTGGAACTTGAAGAGATCTGTACGCGCTTCGCGGCGGCGACGGCCCTGGTCGCTGCGCCTGGTCTACACGAACTTCTGGACGAACATGGCATGCGAGCCGAGGACGAGGGCCTGCCCTCTGGGCCTCTTCTTCTCGAGTGCGCTGACGGTGTCACATGGGCCGAGGTGCTTATACATCTTCGGCAACTTGTAGAAGGAGCCACGAGCGCTTTGGCTTGGCCCGACATCGACGACCTTGCCGGACTTGCCTCCGTCATTGCCAACATGACAGGCGCATCGATCACGATTGAGGATCCGCAGTCACGGGTCCTCGCTCATGCAAACCGCGACGGATCAATCGATGAGATCCGGAAAGAGACGATACTGACGGGCGCGATACCGGAGTGGCGGATCGCACAACTTGAGGAGTCAGGTTTTCTCCCGGCGGTGCGCGCCGCGACAGATGTGGTCGAGCGATGCGCTAGCGACGGTGAGCCGGCGAGGTCAGTGTTGCCACTTCGGAGCGGTGGAGAACTGCTCGGGACGATCTGGGCGGCGTACGGCGACGGAGTCGATCCGGCAAGCGTACGGGAGGTTCTGCGCGAGGCAGCAGGTGCCGCGCGTCCAGTAATGCTGCGCACTCTCCGTCGGTCGCCGTTCGAAAAGCGGGTCCGTCGAGAGGCGCTTATGTCTATCTTGACCGGCGCCAGGAACCTGGCCCCGCTCGCCGCGATGCTCGCGCTTCCCTTCCGTAGTCACTACGTCGCTGTCGCGATCGCAGGGGTGCAACCGCAGCACGAGCCTGCCGTGCGATTTCATCTCCGTGCGGCTTTCGCGGACGCGGCGCTGGCGCCGGTCCCATGGCAGACCATGCCGGATGTCAGGTGCATGGCGGCTCTGGTGCAAACCTCGTCACCGCTCACACCCGAGGAAGTCCGAGACCGCATCGCAAGGATCTTGAACCGCGCCGAGGACGGGGAGTATGGCTGGTTGTTCAGCGTTGGCCGCGTCGTGGGGCGGCTTGACCAGGTGAAGGATTCGTGGGACGAGGCCGCATACGCTCTCCAAGCGGCCAAGGTTGCCGAAACTGAGTCAAGCCACTGCGTAGCTTCACGTGTCGCGACGCCACTCGCGCGGCGGGGCTCAAGGGGGATGATTGCCACGGAACTTGAGTCGGAGATTCTCGGACTGCGGGTGGCCGACACCCTGGGCGACGCGTTGCCTGAGATCCTCCGTCCAGCGAAGGTGCTCGTTGCTCACGATCAGGCGCGCCAGGGGCAGTTGTTCGAGACACTGCGAATCTACTTCATGACCGTGGGGAACTCAGCTGAAGCATCGCGCCGACTGCACGTTCATGCGAACTCGCTCCGAAACCGCCTAGCGAGGATCGAGGAGCTGACGGGGTTGTCCCCGTTCTCTCGTGCTGATCGGCGTTGGCTCGAACTGTCCTTGCTCGTGTACGAGCGTTCGCCCCGAAGCCCCGTCGCGTGAGTTCGAGAGCCAAACCGCTGTCCGTGTGAGTGTGAGGATCACACAGTTGGTCGGCAGAAACTCCGGTGGATTGACGATGTAGTTCCTCCCGCGGTGGCCTCTAGCATGGAGACAGTCATAGGCGACCATTCACTATTGGATCGCTGAACGCCACCCAATAGTGAGGACTACATGACTTTCGCGCGCTCTTCCAGTATCGGCACAGCACTTCGGCGCGATGCCGTTGTTGCGGAAATCGCGAACGCTGATTGTCCGACTGTTGAGCTGAGCACGGTTCCCGTTCTCAGTGATGAGAACTTGGTTATCGGTCTGATCGATATCGACCTTATTGAGCAACAGTATGCCAAGCTCGTCCAGGCCTTTGCCAATGGTCGGCGAGAGACACGCAGTCTTCACGCCATCGCGTGCAAAGCCGTTCCGCTACGGCCGATTCTTCGACTTTATGCCCAGCTCGGCGCAGGGTGCGAAGTTGCAAGTGAGGGCGAACTGGAGCTCGCTGTCGCGACCGGATTCCCACCGGAAAACATCGTGTTTGACTCCCCGGCGAAAACGCAGTCTCAACTGCGGCGTGCCCTTGCGCTCGGCGTCGTGATCAATATCGACAACTTCGCAGAGTTGACGCGTATCGATGCGCTTCGCGCCGAGTTGGGCGACACCGATCGGGCATCGACTTTTGGGATGCGTGTGAATCCCCAGACCGGCGCGGGGACGATCGAGGCATTGAGTACAGCCAGCCCCAACGCCAAGTTCGGCGTTGGCCTCGCCGACGAGGGGGCTCGCGAGGCCATCATCGCGGCCTTCCTGGAGCGCCCTTGGCTCACCCAGCTTCACGTGCATTCCGGATCCCAAGGAGTAGCGCTCTTGCACGCGGCCCGAGGGATTCGCGCCGTAGTGGATCTTGCATTGGAGATCAATCGGCTTACGGAAAGAATCGGACGAGGGCAGCAGGTCTCTCGAATCGATATTGGGGGAGGCCTGCCGGTGAACTTCGAAGGAGAAGACGCTGTTCCCACGTTCGCGGAGTATCGCGCCGTACTTGAGCGCGTCGTTCCTGAGCTTTTTGAGTTCGACATCGTGACAGAGTTTGGTCGAGCGCTTGCAGCGAAAGCCGGCACTGTTCTCACTCGCGTGGAGTACGCCAAAGCGATGGGGGAGCGGCGGGTTGCGATCACACATGCCGGCGTGCAGGTCGCGACGCGCACTGCGTATGCTCCGGAGGATTGGCCCCTGCGCATTCTGGCTTACGATGCCTCGGGCCAACCCATTGCATCTCGCGCACTCGTCTCGCACGACGTCGCGGGACCGGCCTGCTTCTCGGGCGACTTGCTCGCTAGTGATCGGGAGCTCCCCGAGTTGCATTCAGGTGACCTGATTGCGATACCGGATACCGGAGCCTACTACTTCAGTAGTCCTTATTCGTACAACCTCCTGCCACGCATCCCGATCTATGGGTATCGCGATGGGCGCATTCAAGAAAGTGAATCCTCCCATCCGGGAAGATCCGAGTCCGCGTTTGACTATCTTGTGGTCCACAAAGGCGAAACCGTCACCGATGTCATCAACAACGTCGGTCCACGCGAACTGGAGCCCTACGTGAATTGGGGGACACAAGACGTCCGCGTTCCGATGGTGGCGGACGGGAAAGGTCGATGATGGAGTCGGGAGATATGGTGAGCAGCGCATTGATCGTGCGCGGCGTAACCGTTCTTGATGGGAAGGGCGGGCGCTCGTCCAGCCCGCGTGACGTCCTCATTGAGGAAGGACGAATCACTGCGGTCAGGCCACGAATCAGCCCAGCCGAGGACGTACGTGAGATCGACGGCACCCGACGCTTCTTGCTGCCCGGCTTTATCGACGCGCACGTACATCTGCGCTTGCCTGGCACGCCAATCAACCCCGCGACTTCTCTTCATGAGCCGCCGACGCTGAGGCTTTATCGTGCGACGAAGAACATGCGCGCAACGCTACGGGCCGGAGTCACTTACGTGCGTGATCTCGGCGGGATTGACTACGGAGCGAAGATGGCGGTCGACTACGGCGAGATCCTCGGGCCCAGGATAGTCCCCGCCCTGCAGGCGATCGGTCCCACCGGCGGCCACACAGACTACCGGACGCTCGGCGGATTCGCGCAAGATCGCGATACACCGGGGCTGAGCATCAGCCCTCTCGCTGATGGCCCAACGGAAGCCGTCCTCCGTACCCGTGAGCTCCATCGCGCAGGAGCAGGTGTCATCAAGGTGATGGGAACAGGCGGAGTGTGGAGCCCGCGTGACTCCCCCGAGCACGATGGATTCTCGCCTGAGGAGCTCAGCGCGATAGTTAAAGAAGCCACTAATCGGGGGCTTCCGGTGGCATCCCATGCGCAAGGAATCAACGGCATAAAGAACTCCATCCGAGCGGGCGTGACGAGCATTGAGCACGGGTACTCCATCGATGACGAGGCTATCGAGCTCATGCGATCTGGTGGTGTCTGGCTGGTGCCGACGCTTCTTACCGGAATGACGCCGCCGACGGGCGCTGACGTGCCAGATTACGCGCGAGCCAAGAAGGTTCGCCTGCAGCAGTCGCTTAGAAACAACATCTCGCGCGCAATAGAGGCGGGCGTCAAGATTGCCATGGGCACCGACTCGGGAGTTGTTCCGCATGGTAGAAATCTGCTGGAACTCGCCCACCTTGTCGAGTGTGGTATGACGCCGATGCAGGCCATCGTGGCGGGCACGTCGCATGCAGCAGAACTGCTTGGAATCGACGAAACGGTTGGCTCAGTTGAGGTTGGCAAGGACGCTGACCTCGTAATCACAGATGTCGACCCCGAGCATGATGTAAAAGCGCTTTCCGATCCCAGGCGCATCAAGATCGTAATGCAACGGGGGCGAGTGGTGCACGCGAATTGATCCGTGACCTTCTTCTGAATCCAGGAGAATGAATCTCGTTCCAACATTATCAAAGGAGATAGGCGACCTCAGTGGGTATGCACCTTTTGAGACAAACCGGCCAGCTCGTGGCCGTGCTACTTGCAGTCTCGGTTATCGTATTTCTCAGTGTTCATCTTGTTCCCGGTGACCCCGCGAGAATTATTGCAGGTGAAGATTCTTCCGAGGCGGACGTGATGGCGGTTCGCGAAAGCCTCGGCCTGGATCGAAGCTTGATTGTTCAGTATTTCGACTACATGATGAACCTGTTTCGGGGAGACTTGGGCTACTCGTATCAGACGAATCGACCGGTGGCCGACCTGATTGCCGCACGACTGCCAGCCACCATTACCCTCGGTGTCTCGTCCCTAGTGTTCGCAATTGTTATTGGTATTCCACTCGGCGTGATCGCAGCCGTCAAGAGGAAGACGGTTTGGGACACCCTCGCGTCGTCCACCGCTCTCCTCGGGGTATCCATTCCGAACTTCTGGCTCGGATCGATGCTGATCCTCGGGTTTGCGGTGGTCCTGCCCATCTTCCCTGTTGCCGGCTTGCAGTATCCGTGGTTCACGAGGGAGGGACTGCTGGAACTCGTGCTCCCGTCTATCACGTTGGGCACCGCAACGGCAGCGCTTCTGGCGCGCATGACCAGGTCTTCTCTGTTGGAGGTTCTCCAGTCGGATTTCGTGAGGACCGCGAGATCCAAAGGAATGCCAGAAAAGCAGGTGATCATGGTACACGCGTTGCGCAATGCAATGATCCCGATCATCACGATCATCGGACTCAGCTTTGGAGGCATTCTCAGTGGGGCGATCGTGACGGAACAGGTCTTTGCAATCAATGGGATCGGGCAGCTCACTGTTAGTGCGTTGACCAACCGAGACTTCCCCGTCATCCAGGCCGTGACGTTGATGATGGCGACCACATTTGTGCTCGTGAACTTTTTGGTAGACGTTGTCTACGCCCTAGTGGATCCGAGGATCAATGTTGTTCAATGAGAAGGCTACGGTGAACAGGGTGACGGGCCGCATTTCGCTGTTCAGGACGCTCCGGGAGAATGTGCTGGCGTTGGTCGGTACCGTCATCATCGTCATTTTCGTAGTGGTCGCACTCGGTGCCAACGTGTTGACGCCTTACGAGCCAAACGTTCAAGACCCCAATGCGGTGGGTCTCTCGCCCGGCTCTCCAGGCCATCTGCTTGGAACTGATAGCTACGGACGGGATACGGCTACACGTCTGTTTTACGGTGCGCGCATCTCACTTTGGGTCGGGATCGCCGTTGTGATCATCACCGTGGTTTTCGGGGTTTTCTTCGGAATATTGGCTGGCTACTACAAGCGTCTAGACGCCGTGATCATGCGAGGCGCGGATATTATGTTCGCGTTTCCGGACATTCTGCTGGCGCTCCTGATCATGTCAATCTTGGGCACCAACATCACGAACATCATCATCGCGATTAGCATTGGTTCCATTCCTTCGTGCGCGAGGGTCGTAAGGGGAAGTGTCCTCCAAGCGCGCGATAAGGACTATGTCGGCGCAATCCGTGCACTCGGCGGTTCAGACCTCCGCATCGCTGTAAAGCACATCTTGCCGAACGTTATGGCGCCGGTAATCGTGTTTGCAACGATGCGTCTGGGGTCCGCAATTCTGTCTACAGCGGCTCTCAGCTACCTGGGTCTTGGCGCCCAACCTCCGACGCCGGAGTGGGGCGCCATGATCTCGGAGGGGCAAAAGTATATGTTTACGCTGCCGCACTTGATCATTGTGCCTGGCGTGGCAATAGCGCTCGTAATATTCTCTTTCAATGTCGTCGGCGATGCATTGCGTGATCGCCTTGACCCCAAACTGGCAAAAGCATAAATGCTCTGAGGAGGGCAAAATTCAATGACTGTAAGAAAGATGGTTCTTGGCGCCGGTGCTTTGCTGATTGCTGGCGTCCTCGTAATGACGGGATGCAGCGCGGCAGACCTCAAGGACGGCGGCGCTGCCGGAGAGGGGACGGGCAAGATTGTTCAGCTGCAGTCTGGCCAGATCTCAGGCCTCGCCCCCTACGCGAACAACAACTCGGCGTCGAACAACGCGATGCTGCAGATCTACGAGGGCCTTGTCGCCAGAGATCTCGAAACGAATGAGGTCGCGCCGCGTCTTGCGGAGTCATGGGAGCTCACCGACGACGTGACTTGGGTCTTTCACCTTGAGGAAGATGTGACGTTCCACGACGGAACGTCACTCAACGCAGACGCCGTTGTCTACAGTCTCGATCAGGTGGAGAGCAACCCCAGGGCGTCCCGAAAGTCGATGATGGAACCGATTGCGGACGTGACAGCGCTCGATGACCTCACGGTGCAGATCACGACGAAGGAGCCGTACGGGCCGCTGCTCGACCTTCTCTCGCGCCCGCAGATGCGCATCATCAGCCCGGACGCCGATCAGAACTCGGACCTCAACCTGCATGGTGTGGGAACCGGTCCGTATGAGTTTGTCGAGTGGGTCCAGGGAGACCGGTTGACACTGAAAGCATACGGGGACTACTGGCGTGGCCGTCCTGTCGCGGATGAGTACATCATCCGTCAGGTGCCGGACTACAACACCGCGTTGTCGATGATGCAGTCCGGTGAGGCGGATTTCGTCGGGGGTATCCCGATGCAGCAGGCCGGACGCGTGGAGTCGATGCAGGGCGTGGACCTCTATGAAAGCAGAGGAACGGGC
The DNA here is from genome assembly GCF_017303215.1 of Microbacterium esteraromaticum. GTDB lineage: Bacteria > Actinomycetota > Actinomycetes > Actinomycetales > Microbacteriaceae > Microbacterium > Microbacterium esteraromaticum_C. The sequence goes on from NZ_JAEMWU010000001.1 coordinate 584,373, forward strand.
GTTCGTTACCTGGGCATGAACATGGACCGGGAACCGATGAACAACGTCGAGTTCCGTCGCGCAATCTCAATGGCAATCGATCGGGACGCCTACATCGATCACATCGGCGGTCTGGGCCAGCGCACGGACAGCTACGCAGGTACTGGCACTTTCGGCTATGACCCTTCGTCCGATGACCGTGGTGTTGCATACGACCCCGATGGTGCTCGCGAGATCATCGAAGACAACGGCTGGGTCGGTGAGAGCATCGAGCTGGTCGCAAGCAACGCCGAAGACACGGTGGACATGGCGACGGTGATCCAGGCCGCGCTGGTAGATGTGGGTCTCGACGTCGACATTCAGCTGTATGACGGTCCGACTGCCCTCGAGCGCGGCAGGGCCGGCGATCACGACATGTTCATCGCAGGATTCGCGTCTGGTGGCAGCAGCATGCTGTTCGACACGCTTCACTCGCTGAGCATCGACAACGGGAGCAATATGGCTCGGTTCTCGAACTCGGAGTTCGACGCGATGATCGATACGGCGAACGCGACAGTTGATTCGGAACAGCGCGCGTCGATCCTCGCCGAGGCGAATCTGTTTGCGATGGAGCAGATGCCGTGGGTTGTGATGCGACACGACATGAGCGTCGTGGCCATGGATGAGGAGACCTCCGAGATGATTCGTCTCGGGCCGACAGGCGACGGTCACGTTCGCATCGTTCCGGCTGACGAAGCGAACTGACGTGGCTTCGGTTCATCACTGTGAGGAGAGTTGCCGTGGCATCGCTGCTTGAAGTGCGTGGTCTAACCGTTTCGGCCGAGACCCGCTCAGGGCACCGTGACCTTGTCAAAGGGATCGACTTCACGGTCGAAGAAGGAGAGGTAGTCTGCATCGTCGGTGAGTCGGGCTCTGGCAAGAGCATGTCTTCGCTGTCGATCATCGATCTACTGCCGGCCGGGGTAATGCGGCGCTCCGGAGAGATCATGTTCGACGGTCGGCGAATCGACTCGCTTTCGCGCCGGGATATGTCTCGGCTGCGCGGTTCCGAGATCTCGATGATCTTTCAGGAGCCGATGACGGCACTCAATCCTGTCTTCGAGATTGGATTCCAACTGGTGGAGCCGCTGATGTATCACCAGGGACTCAGCCGCGCTGAGGCGCTGAAGGTCGCAATCGAGAGTCTTCGCCTATGTGGTATTCCGAACCCCGACCAGCGGGTGAAGCAGTACCCTCACCAGCTGTCTGGTGGCATGAGGCAGCGAGTCATGATCGCGATGGCGATGTCCTGCCAGCCGCGGCTTCTCCTCGCCGACGAGCCGACCACGGCGCTTGACGTAACCGTGCAATCGCAGATCCTTCACCTGCTGATGGACCTGCGAAGACGCTTCGGCACAGGGCTCTTGTTCGTGACTCATGATATGGGCGTCGTGGCTGAAATCGCGGATCGCGTGATCGTCATGAAGGCAGGTTCGATTGTTGAATCCGGGCCGGTCGTGACGGTCTTCGAAAACCCGGCGACGGAGTACACGAGGAACCTTCTAGCCGCTGCGCGTGCTGTCGCCTCGTGATCGCGCATTGAGGAAATGGAGTGAGTTTGGTGGATCCGATTCTCGAGTGCGAGTCGCTGGTCAAAACATACAAAGGTCCCTGGTCAAAGGGGAAACGACGGAACGTTGATGCATTGCACGACGTTTCGCTGCAGGTGCGCGCAGGGGCGACCCTTGGCATCGTCGGGGAAAGCGGCTCCGGTAAGTCGACGCTCGGACGACTGTTGATCAATCTTGAGACTCCAACGTCTGGTTCCGTGAGATTCAGGGGACGTGAACTCAGAGGGGGAGGGCGTCGTGAAGCACTGGAGATGCGGAAGCAGCTGCAGATCGTTTTTCAGGACCCGTACGAGTCGCTCAACCCGCGCTTGCGAGTCGGAGATGCGCTGACTGAGGCACTGGAGATCCAGACGCGCATGACGCGTAGAGAGCGGCGGGCAAAGGCGCTTGATTTTCTGGCACGCGTCGGGCTCAGCGCCGAGGACTTCGCGAAGTTCCCGCATCAATTCAGTGGCGGCCAACGACAGCGCGTATGCATCGCTCGCGCACTCATCGTCGATCCTGCGCTTGTGGTGTGCGATGAGGCGGTGTCAGCGCTCGACGTGTCCATCCAAGCCTCGATACTTGAGCTTCTGGGTGAGCTGCAGAGAGACCTAGGTCTCACGTACGTCTTCATCTCCCATGACCTTGGGGTCATCAAGAACATCGCGGATGACGTTGTCGTGATGCAGTCGGGACGCGTCGTGGAGAGAGGAACCGTCAACCAGATCTTCGCGTCGCCGCAGACCGACTACACGCGCGAGCTTCTCGACGCCGCGCCAATCGTAGACCCACACTCCACGCGCTACCGATGACTTGTCTCACCTTGAGCGTTCAGTCGGTGTAGTGCCGTTGTTGGAGGGAGAGCGACTCGTTGGAAGAAAGAACATGACAAACACTCTGAAGTCCCCGTCATTCGACCCGACGCCGTGGGAGTCCTATCTCGCGGAAGTAGCGCGAAGATATCACGTGCCTGGAGTTCTCGCCGGAGTCGCACAGATCGATACCCGAACGGGGCGTCAGAAACGCTTCGTCGCTAGTGCGGGCCTGACGTCGCTGACAACCCGAGTTGCGACCGACCGTAGCACCGTCGGCCAGATCGGGTCCGTGACGAAACTCTTCACGTCGCTGATGATCATGCAGTTACGTGAAGAGGGAAAGCTCAACCTTGACGACAGGGTGATCGATTTCCTTCCCGAGTTTCGGCTCAGCAGTGAGTTCTATCGAGATGTGACTATCCGACACCTGCTCACGCACACGTCCGGTATCAACGGTGACGTGTTCTTCGATGCGGGACGAGGCGAGGATGCCATCGAGAGGTTCGTCGGCTCACTGGCATCGGTCGGGTCGATCTTCGCCCCGGGGCGAGGATGGTCGTACTGCAACGCGGGGTTCACGATCGCGGGACGCGTCACGGAGGTTCTCGACGGGCGCCCATGGGCTGAATCACTGGACCAGCGTGTGAGAAAGCGTCTCGGACTCAAGAACTTCTTCACTCTGCCGGAAGAAGTGATGGCTCATCGCTACCTAGTGGGGCACGTCCGCGAAGGCGGACAAGGACTCTGGAAGCCAGTCCCGGTCCCAGACATGCATCAGGGCAGAAGCCCGGCCGGGATCGTCATCAGCGACGTTGACAGCCTGCTCGACTTCGGGATCGCCTGCATGAGAGGTGGGGACGCAGGGAACGGGCAACGACTCGTGTCGCCCGAAACCGTCGCGGAGATGTGGAAACCCGCGGTGGATCTCGACGCTCGCCTGTCGGCCGCCACGTCGGCGCAGCGCACGCTGGGGTGGATGCACGATCAGTGGGGCTCTCATCGAGTGGTGGGCCACGGGGGCAGCAAGCTGGGAAACAACGCATGGTTCCGAGTCCTCCCCGACGACGGAACGGTTTTCGCTGTTCTCTGCAACGGTGGTCTCGCGGCCGACGCGGGAAACGAGATCTGCGCCGCGCTCGCGGAAACCTATGTCGGTGCTGTGGTGCCGCCCAGGTCAGCCGCCCTCCCCAACGCGAAGGTCGAGATCGAGGACAGCTGGTTAGGCACCTACAATGACGCGGTGACGACGCTGAAGGTGGCGCGCGCGGCTGACGGTGGATACTCGGTGACCGTCGATAGAAGCCGGCTTCGAACACGTCGCTCAGCCATGGCAACGTCCGCACCGCAGCAGATGATGCTGCGTTCTACGGGGATCGCGTATCAGTTCCTCGCGCGAGCAGACGAGCTCTCGAGCTTCACGCCAGTTGCGTTTACCGAGGTTGACGGCGAACGTTGCGTCTACCTCGGGACACGCTGCCTTCCACAGAACCGAGGTACCTATGAAGGCGAGCAAAATGAATCCTGACGACGTCTTCTCTGATTTCGGTGACATCGAAGCCTTCTCACGGGTATGCCGGATCGACTCGATTGCGGCGTCCGCAGCCGGAAGGGTCGTTGCGGAGGTGCGTTGGCCGGTGAGCTCCGGCGCGCGGCTGAAATCGTCGCTCTGGGAGCTTGACCCTCACGGCGAGAAGCGAGCGCGACGCATCACATTCTCGGAGGAGGGGGAGCGAGCGCCGCGATTCTGTGCGGACGGTTCGTTGATCTTCGTCTCACGTCGGCACGGTGGTGCGGGAGAGGGAGAACCGCGCCAGACGTCGCTATGGCGGCTTCCTGAGCACGGGGAGGCCCACAGGCTTGCCGGTTTTGCGGGTGATCTCACCGTTCACGGGATTGCCGAAGACGGCACCGTTCTGGCGTCCACCAGTGTGCTCGTGGGCAGCAATCTGGACAACGACGCAACGCGACGCAAAGAACGTCGCGAGTCCGAGAGGAGCACTATTCTCCACACGGGGATGCCCATCCGTCACTACGACCGGGAGTTGGGGGAGGCCTGCCCCCATCTCGTTCTGGTTCGACCTGATGGCGGCGTCGTCGACTTGACTCCCGACGTCGACGCGATCGCGCTGGTCGGGGTCACCGCTGATATCTCGCCCGACGGGCGGCGGGTCGTGACGACGTGGAAAGAACGACTCACCGGCGCTGCGACGCGTGCGAACCTCATGCTCATCGACACGCACACTCTGGAGCAGACGCCGTACCTGTCCTGTGCCGACGGGGCCGATTTCACCGCACCTGTCTTCTCGCCAAGCGGGGCGCGACTCGCGGTCACCCGCACGACACGCCCCACTCCGACCGACCCGCAGTACGCGTTCCTCGAGATCCGAACCCTCGATGGTGACGCCGACGCCGTTGTAGCCGACGTGGGAGATATGACGGTCAAGGAGTACACCTGGCAAGCTGAGGAGAATCTCCTGGCTACGGGCGACCTGCATTCGTCTGGCGCGGTTATCTCCATCGACTCGGCGAATGGGCGCTCTGTCGCGATCGTGACTGGCGGTGTCTTCGCTTCGTTGGCCACCACGGCTGGAGAAGATGTCTTCGCCCTACGCAACAGCCTGCTCGCGCCGTCTGAACCCGTTCGCCTGCGACATCCGGACCTGCCTTTTGCGTTGCCCGCGCCCGGCCGCATCGGCGCTCTTCCCGGGCGGCTGGAGCGCGTCGAGGTGGAGGTGGACGGCACCCGCGTCGGCGGATGGCTGTGCACGCCGAACTCCGCGACAATTTCCCATCCCGCCCCAGCCATGTTGTGGGTGCACGGCGGGCCCCACAGCTCGTACAACGCGTGGGGATGGCGCTGGAACCCGTGGCTGGCCGTTGCTAGAGGGTATGCAGTACTGATGCCGGACCCCGCGATGTCGACGGGGTACGGGCACAGCGGGCTGAAGCGCGGGTGGCCGAGGCGGCCAGACGTGGTGTATCGGGAATGCGAGGCGCTCTTCGATCAGGTCATTCGCCGCGACGAGATCGACCACACCCGCACGGCGATGCTTGGAGGATCCTTCGGCGGCTTCATGGCCAACTGGATTGCTGGGCAGACCGATCGGTTCGATGCGATCGTGAGTCACGCGTCGCTTTGGGCTCTAGACCAGCAACACCGCACAACGGATCTGGCAACTGACAAGATGCGCGCTCACGGGCACGAGGCCGACAACGCCGATTGGTATCGTGCATTCTCACCCAACGTCAACCTGTCTCGCGTGGTGACTCCCATGCTGATCACGCACGGAAATCAAGATTATCGGGTTCCCGTCAGCGAGTCACTGCGCATGTGGTGGGACCTTGTGTCGAGCTGGGACGGGCCCCCGGAAACAATGCCGCACCGCTTTCTGCAAATGACGAACGAGAACCACGCAATCGTTCGACCGTCGAATACGAAGACTTGGATTCAGGTCGTTCTGGCGTTCTGCGATCAGCACGTCCTGGGCGCGGGCCCTATCAGTGAGGAGCTTGTCTCGTGAACCGCGCGCCAGCTGGAAAGACTGTGCTTGGCCCAAACGGTGACGAAGAGTCACGAATGACGCCCACGGCAGACCGTTCGTTGGATGTCGTTCTGGTGAACGGTCGGGTGATTGACCCCGAGTCGGGCGTCGACGGACTGCGACACGTCGGCATCCGAGGTAGCAAGATCGTGAGCATTCAGTCGGCTAGTGAGCCTCCGCCGCACGCGACTCGATTGATGGATATCGCCGGTTCTGTGATTGCTCCCGGGTTCGTCGATGTTCACAGCCACGCTCAGACGGTGAACGGCCTGCGTCTTCAAGCGCTTGACGGTGTGACGACCAGCCTCGATCTCGAAGCGGGGGTTGGCCCAGTCGCTGCGACCCACGTGGAGGTCGCGGCGCAAGGGCGGCCGACCAACTACGGGTATGCGTCGAACTGGCTTGCCGCGAGAGTAAGCGAGATCGAAGGGATCGCTCTCGAGCCGAACGGGAACGTGAAGAACGGCTCCGCGTCTGTTCTGGGTGCGAAGCTCGGCAGGGATGCCTGGCGCCGGCCCTCTACGCCGGACGTCGTAGACAGGATCATCGACCGTGTCGCGGCGGGGGTTGCGGAGGGCGGCATTGGCGTTGGAGTTCTCCTTGGCTATGCACCGGACTCGGGAAGGGTTGAAATGCTGAAACTCGCGCGACGCGCGAGTGCTCTCGGTGTGCCGCTGTTCGTCCATGGTCGATACAAGGAAGCGGATGATCCGCTCTCCGGGATTGAGGGTGTCTTGGAGCTTATCGCTCTAGCCGCCGCGACCGACGCTCATATTCATCTCTGCCACATCAACTCGACGTACTCTCTCCAGGCGGATCTCATCCTCGATGCCATTGAGGGAGCGCAGAAGAGCGGAATTCGGGTGACGACGGAAGCATATCCATATCACGCATCCTCTACCGTCATCGGTGCACCTTTTCTCTCGCCCGAGCAGATGTCGAGCCGCGGAAAGCGGCCAACGAGTATCCGATACCTAAAGACCGGCGAGCGGGTTTCAGACTTCCAGCGACTCGCCCAGCTGAGATCCGAGGACCCCGGAGGGACCGTTGTCGTGGACTACCTGGATCCCGATGATCCGGCACAGATCGCATTGCTCCACAAGATGGTGAGTTTCCCCGGAACCGTCGTGGCCTCCGACGCGATGCTGCTTCAACTCAACGGCCGCCGGAATGGCGCAGACATCGAGACCCGATGGCCTGTGCCGCCGGGAGTCTTCGCGCATCCGCGGACTGCTGGGACGTTCTCGCGGACACTCGGACACATCAGTCGTGAGCTCGGGCTGATGTCGTTGAACGAGGCGATCTCGCGTTGCAGTTATCTTCCGGCGAAGATGCTAGAGGGTTTCGTCCCGGCGATGCGCACCAAGGGGCGGATCCAAGTGGGTTGCGACGCGGACATCGTGGTGTTTGATCCCGAGACCATCCGTGACCGCGCCGACTTTGAGACTCTGAAACCGTCGATAGGCGTCGAACAGGTGCTCGTCAACGGCGAGTTCGTCGTGCAGAACGGCACGCTTCTTCCTGAGGCACTGCCTGGTCGCGCGATCCGGTCGGAGGTCGGCTGAAGCCACGGCGTGATTCGCCTGTATGGCTTGCGCGCATCCGCACGTCCCACCTACACCAGTACCGCTTTCTTCTCCCGTCGCATGCCATGCAGCAGCGGCTCGGTGTATCCGCTCGGCTGGCTGGCGCCTTCCAGAATCAGTCGCCGTGCGGCGGCGTACGCGATCCTCGGCCCAGCACCAGAGAGGGGCTCGTATGCGGCATCCGATGCGTTCTGCCCGTCGACGACGGGGGCGAGGCGCTGCAGGGCGGCGTCGACGTCGGCCTCGGTGATGACGCCGTGCTGCAGCCAGTTCGCCAGCAGCTGGCTCGAGATGCGCAGCGTCGCGCGGTCTTCCATGAGGGCGACGCCGTGGATGTCGGGCACCTTCGAGCATCCGACGCCCTGATCGATCCACCGCACCACGTACCCCAGGATCGACTGCACGTTGTTGTCGAGCTCGGTCGCGACGACGTCGGCCGTCAGATCGCCCGTACCGGCGAGCGGCGGCTGCAGCAGCACATCCAGCGATGACGGCTCATATGCCGGCAGCGTTTGACGCACCTCGAACGGGTCGACCTGGTGATAGTGCAGAGCGTGCAGTGTCGCCGCCGTCGGCGAAGGAACCCACGCCGTCGACGCCCCCGAACGGACGTGACCGATCTTCTGCTCGAGCATGTCGTGCATCAGATCGGGCATCGCCCACATGCCCTTGCCGATCTGCGCCCGCCCGCCCAGACCCGACGCCAGCCCGATCGCGACATTGCGGTCTTCGTAGGTCTGCATGAACGGCTGCGCCTTGATGCCCGACTTCGGCAGGAACGGCCCGGCGTGCAGCGACGTGTGGATCTCATCGCCCGTGCGATCGAGGAACCCGGTGTTGATGAACACCACCCGGTCGGATGCTGCCGCGATGCACGCCGCCAGATTCGCCGACGTGCGCCGCTCCTCATCCATGATCCCGACCTTCAGCGTGCGCTCGGGCAGCCCCAGCAGCGCTTCGACTCGGCCGAACAGCTCGACGGCGAACGCCACCTCGTCGGGGCCGTGCATCTTCGGCTTGACGATGTACATCGACCCGGTGCGCGAGTTCGCACCGCGCCGAGCGCCCGTCAGGTCGGGCAGCGCACCCAGCGCGGTCATGATCGCATCGAGGATGCCCTCGAAAACCTCACCACCGTCGGCATCGAGCACGGCATCGGTGCGCATCAGATGCCCGACGTTGCGCACGAACAGCACCGACCGGCCCGGCAGCACCAACTCGCCGCCCGACGGCGTCGTGTACCGGCGGTCATCGTTCAGCCGGCGCGTGAACGACTGCCCGCCCTTGCTCACCGTCTCGGTCAACGTGCCATCCATCAACCCGCGCCAGTTGCGGTACCCGAGCGCCTTGTCATCGGCGTCGACGGCGGCGACCGAGTCTTCCAGGTCCATGATCGTCGTGATCGCCGACTCCAGCACGACGTCTTGCACGCCCGCAGCATCCGTCCGCCCGATCGCGCCGTCGCGATCGATGACGATCTCGACGTGCAGTCCGTGATGACGCAGCAGCACCGACGTCGGAGCATCGGCCGGCCCCGCGAACCCGACGAACGTCGCCGGGTCGCTCAGACGTCGGATGCCCGATGCCGTCGCCACGGCCAGGCCTTCGGCATCCACCCGATAGCCGGTGGCATCCGCGTGCGAACCCTCGGTGAGCGGCGCCGCCTGGTCGAGCAGCGCGCGACCCCGTGCAATCACCTCGGCGCCGCGAGCGGCGTTGTACTCGCGGCCCGGGGCGAGCTCGACGGTCTGCTCGATCGCATCGGTGCCGTAGAGCGCGTCGTACAGCGACCCCCACCGGGCGTTCGCGGCGTTCAGCGCGAAGCGCGCGTTCAGCAGCGGCACCACGAGCTGCGGGCCGGCCATCGTCGCGATCTCGGGATCGACGTTCTCGGTCGTGATCCGGAACGGTGCCGGCTCGGGAACGAGGTAGCCGATCTCGGTGAGCAGCGCCCGGTACTGCGCCGGGTCGGGACGCCCGGGGGACGCCCGGTGGAACGCGTCAATGCGCTGCTGCAGGTCATCGCGGATGCGCAGCAGCTCAGCATTGCGCGGCGCGAGGTCATGGATGATCGCGGCGACACCGCTCCAGAATGCGCTCGCATCGAGCCCGGCATCGGCCAGGGCGGTCTCGGCGAACTCGGCGATCGGATCGGCGACCGACAGGCCGGCACGGTCGAGGTACGTGGTCACAGTCCTTGTCCTTCCCTGTGGGCGCCCGGGCGGCGCCGACTCCCACGGTAGGCAGAATGCTCGATTTCGGAGCGCCGATTTCATATCGTGGAACGCGTGACAGCATCCGACAGCTCTCCCGCACCCGGCGGCGTGCAGTCCGTCGCCCGCACCTTCGCCCTGCTCGAAGCCCTCGCCGACGCCGGAGGAGAAGAGGCGCTCGCCGCGCTCGCCGCCGCCACGGGCCTCGCCGTGCCGACCGCGCACCGCCTGCTCAAGACACTGCACGGCCTCGGCTACGTGCGCCAGCTCGAAGACCGCCGCTACGCCCTCGGCGCCGGGCTCATCGCCCTCGGGCAGCAGGCCGTGCCGCCGCTGGCCGATGCCGCACTACCCGCACTTCGGCAGCTCGAAGACGCCTTTCACGAGACCGCCAACCTCGCCGTGCTCGACGGTGACCTCGTGCTGTACGCCGGACAGGTGGCCTCGCGTCAGCGCATGCGCATGTTCACCGAGGTGGGCCGGCGCGTGCTGGCGCACTCGACCGGCGTCGGCAAGGCGATGCTCTCGACCATGCCCGAACCGCACGTCCGCGCCCTCATCGCCCGCACCGGACTGCCGCGCTTCACCCCGCAGACCCTCACCGACCCGGATGCCTTCATCGCCGACCTGCGCCGATCGCGCAGCCGCGGGTTCGCCGCCGACGACAGCGAACAAGAGGTCGGCGTGCGCTGCATCGCCGTCGCCGTGCCCGGACTGGGCCAGCCCGCCGCGATCTCGGTATCGGGTCCCGCCGCCCGCATCACGGATGCCCGGGTGCCCGACGTTGTCGACGCGCTGACGCAGGCGACCGAGCATCTGGCAGCTGCCGGCCGCTGAGCCGCGCGCCACCTGCGGTGCTCGATACACTTCCTTCGACCCCGACTCGAAGGATGCCCCGATGCCGCGTTTCGACCTGCCGCCCGAGCAGCTGCGCACCTACTCGCCCGACGTGACCGAACCGGCCGACTTCGACGAGTTCTGGCAGCGCACCCTCGCCGAGTCGCGCGCCGTCGCTACCCCGCCCGTGCTGCGCCGGGTCGACTCTCCCCTGCGCACGGTCGAGGTCTACGACGTCACCTTCAGCGGCTACGCCGGTGATCCCGTGCACGCCTGGCTCGTGCTGCCCGCGCACATCGACGGCCCGCTGCCGGGCATCGTCGAATACGTCGGGTACGGCGGCGGCCGCGGTGTCGCCCACGAGCAACTGCACTGGGCATCGTCCGGATACGCGTACCTGCGCATGGACACCCGTGGCCAGGGCAGCGTCTGGGGCAACGGCGGCTCGACCGCCGATCCGCACGGCACCGGTTCGTCGTCGCCCGGGTTCATGACCCGTGGCATCCTCGACCCGCACGACTACTACTACCGCCGCGTGTTCACCGATGGCGTGCTCGCCGTCGACGCGCTGCGCTCGCTCGACCGCGTCGACGCAAGCCGTGTCGCCGTCGTCGGCTCGAGCCAGGGCGGGGGCATCTCGATCGCCGTCGCCGGCCTCACCGAGGGGCTGATCGCCGTGATGCCCGAGGTGCCGTTCCTGTGCCACTTCGAACGCGCCATCGGCATGACCGACCGCGACCCTTACCAAGAGGTCGTCCGTTACCTGTCGGTGCACCGCGACGCCGTCGAGCCGGTCTTCCGCACCCTGTCGTACTTCGACGGTGTCACCTTCGCGCGCCGGGCAACGGCCCCGGCGCTGTTCTCGGTTGCCCTGATGGATGCCACCTGTCCGCCCTCCACGGTGTACGCGGCTAAGAATGCCTGGGCGGCCGACGCCGAGATCATCGAGTACCCGTTCAATGACCACGAGGGCGGCCTCGGCGTGCACTGGGCGCCGCAGGCGCAGTTCCTCGCCGCGCACGTGGGGGAGCCCGTCTCCGCCGGGTAAGCGCCCTCCCGAACGGCGAAGGGCGGAGCGAAAAGATAAGAGCGATACTCCTTCGTATGGCGTAAGTGCATGCTCGTGCGTGGCGGGCTGCGCTTTTTGCTCCCAGATTTTGGGAGCCAGCCCATGCGGGCGCATACTCGTGACACCCCATCAGCCTGTTCTTGGGAATCACAATGACGTCCTTCGCACCCGCCCCGAGCGACACGACCATCGCCATCATCGGCGCCGGTCGCCTCGGCACCACACTGGCTCGTGCGCTACGCGCCGCCCGCTTCCGCGTCTTCGGCCCCCTCGGGCCGGGCACCCCGCCCCGCGCCGACATCGCCCTCCTCTGCGTCCCCGACGCCGCCATCAGTGAGACCGCGCGCGCAACCAGACCGTTCGCCCGCCTCATCGGTCACGCCTCGGGTGCGACCCCCCTCAACGACGTCGACTTCAGCATCCACCCGCTCCAGACCTTCATCGGCACCGAGCCGCCCGAGATCTTCCACGGCATCACCGCGGCCATCGCCGGACGCACCCCCGACGCGCTCGCCGCAGCCGACAGCATCGCGCGCGCCCTCGGAGCCCGCCCGATCGCGATCGACGACGTGCACCGCGCCGAGTACCACGCCGCGGCCTCGTTCGCGTCGAACTTCGTGCTCACCGTGCTCGACGCCGCCGAGCAACTCGCAGAGCGGGCGAACATCCCGCCCGCCGACGCGCGCGAGCTGCTGGCACCACTCATTCGGCAGAGCGTCGACAACTGGGTCGCCACCGGGGCGGGCCCCGTGCTCACCGGCCCCATCGCCCGCGGAGATGAGGCCACCGTCGCCCGCCAGCGCCAGGTCGCCGAGGCAGCTGGGCTCGACGAGCTCTTCGACGCACTCGCCGATCGCACCCGCGCACTCACCGACAGACCCGCCGCATGAAGATCGTCCGCACGATCGCCGAGGTGCGCGCCGCCGTGCGCGACACCCGCAGTCGTGGCGGGCGCATCGGCCTTGTGCCCACCATGGGCGCCTTCCATGACGGGCACCTCTCGCTCATGCGTCACTCCCGCCAGCACAACGACCTCGTCGTCGTCTCGCTGTTCGTCAACCCCACCCAGTTCGGCCCCGCCGAAGACCTCAGCCGCTACCCGCGCGACGAGCAGCGCGACGCCGCCCTGGCCGAGCAGGCCGGCGCCGACGTGCTCTTCGCCCCCGATGTGGCCGAGATCTACCCCGATGGCTTCGCGACGAGCATCCACGTCTCGGGTCTCACCGACGTGCTCGACGGCGCCGCCCGCGGTGCGCACCACTTCGACGGGGTCGCCACGGTCGTCACCAAACTGCTCGGCATCGTGCGGCCCGACACCGCCTACTTCGGGCAGAAAGACGCCCAGCAGGTGCTCGTCGTCCGCCGCGTCGTGCGCGACCTCGACCTCGACGTGCGCATCGAAGCGCTGCCCACCGTGCGTGAACCCGACGGGCTCGCCATGAGCTCGCGCAACATCTACCTCGATGCGGATGCCCGCCGCCGGGCCGCCGCGCTGAACAGGGCGCTCACGGTGGCATCCGACCTGCACCGCTCCGGCGAACGCGACGCCGCCACCCTCGTGGCCGCCGCTCGACGGGTGCTCGATGCCGCAGGGATCACCCCCGAGTACCTCGAACTGCGCGACGCGACCGACCTGCGCGCGCTCACCCGTGTCGACGACGACGCCCTGCTCGCGGTCGCCGCGCGCGTCGGCGACGCCCGCCTGATCGACAACCACCTCCTCACCGCCTCGCCGAAGAAGCCGTCATGAGCTCCCACGCCGCCCCGCGCCGACGCGTCACCCTCGCAGACCTCGCCGCCAAGAAACGCGCCGGCGAACCACTCGTGATGGTCACCGCGTATGACCACCCCGGCGCGCAGATCGCCGAGGCGGCGGGCGTCGACCTCGTCCTCGTCGGCGACTCGGCCGCGATGACCGTACTCGGCTACGACAGCACCGTGCCGGTCACCGTCGACGAGATGCTCGTGCTCACCAGGGCTGTGCGCCGCGGACTCGACGCGCCCCTGCTGGTCGGGGATCTGCCGTTCGGCTCGTATGAGGCATCCGACGCCCTCGCGATCGCCACCGCCCAGCGCTTCGTGAAAGAGGCCGGTGTCGACCTGGTCAAGATCGAACGCGGCGGCACGAGCGTTGCCCGGGCCCGCGCCCTCGTCGACGCGGGCATCCCCGTCGTCGGCCACGTCGGACTCACCCCGCAGAGCGTCGCCGCCCTCGGTGGCTACCGCGCGCAGGGGCGCACCGCCGAGGCGGCGCTCGCCGTGATCGACGACGCCATCGCACTGCAGAACGCCGGATGCTCGCTACTGGTCGTCGAAGCCGTTCCCTCGCCCGTCACGGCGGCGATCGTCGACCGCGTCGACATCCCGGTGATCGGCATCGGCGCCGGTGCCAGCGCCGACGGGCAGGTGCTGGTGTTTCACGACCTGCTCGGCATCTACGACGGCCCCGCCGCCCGGTTCGTCAAGCGCTACGCCCACCTGCGCGACGCCGCGATCGACGGCGTCGCCGCCTACGCACGCGAGGTGCGGTCGGGTGCCTACCCCGCGCCCGAGCACGGGTACGCGATGGCGGATGCTGAAGAGCAACGCCTGCGCGAACTGCTCGACCGGCGCTGACGGCGGCCCGCCGTACGTTTGGCGGGAGTCTGAACGTCTGGCGGGCGACACGCCGCGTATACCGCTGGCATCCGTACAATTCCCCGCCAAACGTACGTGACTCCAACTCGGCACGGGTGTCACCCACCCGAACCGGCGGCACCCGACTCGGCCGCGGCCGTGATGCGCGCCGCCATGCCGGCGAAGATGAACCCGTGGAACGGCAGCACGGCCAGCCAGTACAGCCGTCCGGTGAGCCCGCGAGGAAAGAACACGGCCCGCTGCTCGTAGCGCGTGCCCGTGGCATCCGGCACAGCTCTCAGCTCGAGCCATGCGGCGCCGGGCACTCTCATCTCGGCCCGCAACCGCAGCAGGCCGCCCGCTTCTGCATCAGCGGTCGGTTCGCGAACTGCCTCGACCCGCCAGAAGTCCACGGCGTCTCCGGGGCGCACGCGGGTGCGGCTGCGCCGCCCACGTCGCAGACCGACGCCGCCGATCACGCGGTCCATGATGCCGCGCAGCGCCCACAGGAACCGTGACGAGTACCAGCCGTTCTGCCCGCCGATGCCCACGATCACCCGCCAGACCTCTGCCACGGGCGCGCTCGTGTGCACGGTGCGCTCATCGGTGAACACGGTCCGCCCCGCCCAATCCGGGTCGCTCGGCAACGGGTCGCTCGGGGCGCCCGACACCTCGGCATCCTGCCAACTCGTCTCGACGCCATCCGCGTCGACCCGGCCGAGCGCCAGCGACACCGCCCGCCGGTAGGGCATCAGCCCGCCTTCGGGGCCCGGGATCAGGTCGTCGATCGCCCGGTTCTTCATCACGCACTCGTTCTGCAGCGACTCCACGAGTGGGCGCGCGATCGCCCGCGGCACCGGCGTCACCAGATTGACCCACAGCGACGCCAGGCGAGGAGTCAGCACCGGCAGAGCCGCGATCGCCCGCTGCGGCAACCCCGCTTCGAGCGCGTACCCGTTCATCATCTGCCCGTAGCGCAGCACATCGGGGCCGCCGATGTCGACCGCGGCGTTCACCGTGGCATCCACCCGCGCCGCGCCCAGCAGGTAGTGCAGCACGTCGCGGATCGCGATCGGCTGAATGCGGTTGCGCACCCACTTGGGGGCGGGCATGTACGGCAGCACCTCGGTGAGGTGGCGGATCATCTCGAACGACGCCGACCCCGAGCCGATCACCACGCCGGCCTGCAGCACCAGCGTGGGCACTCCCGAGGCGAGCAGGATCTCACCCACCTGCACGCGCGAGCGCAGATGCGGCGACAGCTCGGCGCCGTCCGGGTGCAGGCCACCCAGATAGACGATCCGACGAACCCCGGATGCCGCGGCGGCATCCGCTACGGCGTGCGCGGCCTCGGCATCGCGGGCGTCGAAGTCCTTGCCTCCGCCCATGGAGTGCACCAGGTAGTAGACGACGTCCACATCGTGCATGGCACGGGCGACGGCATCCGCGTTCTGCGCCTCTCCCTCGACGATCTCGACGTCGTCGCCCCACGCGAACGATCGTGCGCGGGCCGCATCGCGCGCAAGCACGCGCACGCGGTAGCCGGCGTTCAGAAGGCGGGGCGTGAGGCGCCCGCCGATGTACCCGGTCGCGCCAAGGACGAGCGCGCGCGGTGCGGTGCCGTCATCGCGGGGCGCCGCGCGCAGTTCGCGTTCGCGGCCGGTCGGTGTGGTCAGGTCGCTCATGCACACAGGGTAGGTCGAGAGAGCCGCACGGCAAAAGGCCGACCCACCCTTGCCGAACGATTCATAGCGACATATCGTTAACCATCGTCCAATTCGAGGAGGACATCATGAGCAACGCATTCCCCAGTGGCGGCTTCGGCTTCGGAGCCAGCAACGGCGCAGGAAACCCGCTCGCGGGTGTGTGGGAGGCGATGGACCAGCTGCGCAGCACCTTCGAGCAGCGTCCCGGCACCTCGCGCATGGCCCGCGGCGACGTACGTGCGGCCGTCATCTCGCTGCTCGCCGAGAAGCCGATGCACGGCTACCAGATCATCAGCGAGATCGGCGAGCGTTCGGGCGGCGCCTGGAAGCCGAGCGCCGGATCGGTCTACCCGACGCTGCAGCTGCTCGCCGATGAGGGCCTGATCACCGCCGAAGAGCAGGGTGGACGCAAGACCTACTCGCTCACCGAAGCGGGTATCGCCGAGTCGGAAGAGGCCGCCGCCAAGCCCGCCCCGTGGGAGAACGCCGGCAACCGAGCGCCCGGACACCTCGCCCTGCTTCCCAAGGCCGGCATGGAGCTCGCCAGCGCCACCGCGCAGCTCGCCCGCACCGGAACCCCCGAACAGGTCGACGAAGGCGTCGCCGTGCTCGAAGACGCGCGCCGCAAGCTGTACGCGATTCTCGCCGAAGGGTGACGATCGACGAGGGAGCATCGATGGCGGATGCCCGAGACTCGCGCGTCGCCGAACCGCGCGCCGGCAGGGACGCCGCGGGACGCGCCCGCTACCGGCGCATCCTGCGCTTCGCGGCGCGCGCGTTCGTGCAGATCTGGTGGTTCGAACTCGTGCTGCCCCGGGTGGGGATGGCGCATGTCGCCGAACGCACGCGCGACGAGCGGATGCTGGCGCTCGCCCGCCGGTTCCGCGCGCTCGCCGTCGCGCTGGGCGGGCTGATGATCAAGATCGGCCAGTTCATGTCGTCGCGGCTCGACGTGCTGCCGCCCGAGATCACGGCCGAACTCGCCGCATTGCAGGACGAGGTACCCGCGGTGCCGTTCGAGCAGATCCGCGTGGTGGCCGACACTGAACTCGGCATGCCGCTCGAGCGGGCGTTCGCCTCGTTCGATCGGATGCCCGTGGCTGCGGCATCCCTCGGTCAGGCGCACCGCGCCACTCTGCTGCCCGCGGATGCGGCCGAGACCGGTCTGGACGCGGTGATCGTCAAGGTGCAGCGTCCCGGCATCGACCGGATCGTCGAGGTCGACCTCGCGGCGCTGCGGCGGGTCGCCCGCTGGGCCCAGCGGGTGCGCATGGTCTCGGACCGCGTCGATGCGCCCGCCCTCGTCGAGGAGTTCGCGCAGACCTGTCACGAAGAGATCGACTACCTGCACGAGGCCGTCAGTGCTGAGCGCTTCGCGCAGGACTTCATCGATGATGACCGTGTCGGTGCCCCCGCGATCGTCTGGGAGCGCAGTACGCGCCGGGTGCTCACCCTCGAAGACGTCACGGCCATCAAGATCAACGACACGGTGGCGCTGCGCGCCGCCGGCATCGACCCGGCCGACGTCGCCCAGGTGTTCGCCGGGGTCATGCTCGATCAGGTCTTCACCCACTCGTTCGTGCATGCCGACCCGCACCCCGGCAACATCTTCGTCACCCCGCTCGACGGCAGTGCGCGGGGCTGGCGGCTGACGTTCATCGACTTCGGCATGATGGCCGAGGTGCCCGATGATCTGCGTGCCGGGCTGCGCACGCTGGTGATCGCGGTCGCCGCCCGCGATAGCCGCGGACTCGTGCGCGCCGCGCAGCAGATCGGCGTGCTGCTGCCGTCGGCCGACACGGTTCAGCTCGAACGTGCTCTCACCGTGCTGTTCGCCCGCTTCGGAGGGATGGGCTTCAGCGAGCTGCGCGACGTCGACCCCGAAGAGCTGCGGCAGTTCGGCATGGAGTTCGGCGACACCGTGCGCAGCCTGCCCGTGCAACTGCCCGAGAAGCTGCTGCTGCTCATGCGCGCCGTCTCGCTGACCTCGGGCATGTGCAGCGCGCTGGATGCGTCGTTCAACATCTGGGAGCCCGTCGAGCCGTACGCCACCAAGCTGCTGCGCGACGAGAGCGGAAACCTGGTGCAGGATCTCGTCGCGCAGTCGACCGCGAACATGGGGGCGCTGTGGCGCATGCCCGCACGCGTGGACGGACTCATCGACCGCTTCGACGCCGGCACCCTCACCTTCGACATCTCCAGCCTGGAACACCGACTCGACCGGATCATCCGCGTGGCGGTGCGGGCCGTGTCGGCGGTGCTGTTCGGTGGACTGCTGATCGGTGGCGCACTTCTCCTCGGCCCGGTCACCTGGCTCGGGGTCACGCTCATGAGCGTTTCGGTGCTGCCGCTCCTGCACGCGGTGTTCGGGCGGCGGTAGGTTCTGCGGGTCGGGATGGGGCAGCCCGGGGCGGGGCAGTCCGGGGCGCGTCAGCCCTCGATACGAGACTGCGCGCTCAGCCGGTGCCACCCGCGGTTGTGATAGACCAGCGCGTCTCCCGGAGCACCGGGATCGACGTCGCGTGCGATGTGCGACTCCAGCGCATGAGCGGCGATGACGGTCGAGGTTCCGGCATCCATGCGGTTGATGACGGCGCACCGCACCCACGCGCGGACGTCGGCGTACACCGGCTCGCCGGTGCTCAGGCGAGACCAGCGGTGCGTCTGAGCGAAGCGATCGATGCCACCGGTCGCGGCGAGCTTTGCGAGGGCGAGATCCTGCGTGTCCAGCAGGTGCACGACCACGCTCTCCGCGCGTGAGAGAACGTCGGATGCTGACGACAGGGCCGAGACCGAGAAGATCAGCAACGGCGGCTCGGCGCTCACCGACACGACCGACGTGGCGGTCAGCGCGACCGGCCCGTCTCCGGCATCCGCGGTGATGACCGCGACGCCACCGGGGTGTCCGCGGAACAGTGCCTTGAACTCGTCAGCCGAGAGCGAGGCCGAGAAGCCGTGCGCCGACTCCTCGGCCCACGCCGCGGCGGGATACGCGTGGAACACGGTCAGACCCCTCGGTCCGCGAGTTCTTCGCGAACGATGCTCGCGCCCGCGCTGAGGGCGCTGAGCTTCGCCAGCGCGACATCGCGACGCAACGGAGCCATTCCGCAGTTCGTGCTCGCGACGAGCTTGTCGGCATCGACGAACGCGAGCGCCTTTCGCAGCGTGTCGGCGACCTCTTCGGGGGTCTCGACCTGCTCGGTCGCGACGTCGATCGCGCCGAGCATGACCTTCTTGCCACGCAGCAGTTCGATCAGATCGGTCGGCACGCGAGAGTGATGCGACTCCAGCGAGATGGTGTCGATGCTCGACTGCTGCAGCAACGGGAACGACTCCTCGTACTGCCGCCACTCCGACCCGAGCGTTGTCTTCCACTCGTTGTTGGCCGTGATCCCGTAGCCGTAGCAGATGTGCACGACCGTCTCGGCGCGCAGTCCTTCGACCGCGCGTTCCAGTGCTGCGACACCCCAGTCCTTGACCTCATCGAAGAAGACATTGAAGGCGGGCTCGTCGAACTGGATGACGTCGACGCCGGCGGCTTCGAGCTCTCTGGCTTCTTGGTTGAGGATCGTCGCGAACTCCCACGCCAGCTTCTCGCGGCTGCGGTAGTGCGCATCATGCAGGGTGTCGACCATCGTCATCGGGCCGGGAAGAGCCCACTTGATCGGGCGGTCGGTCGCCGCGCGCAAGAACTTCGCGTCGTCGACGAACACGGGCCGCTCGCGCGTGACCGCCCCGACGACGGTCGGCACGCTCGCGTCGTAGCGGTCGCGGATGCGGACGGTCTCACGCTGCTCGAAATCGACGCCACTGAGGTGCTCGATGAACGTCGTGACGAAGTGCTGGCGGGTCTGCTCGCCGTCGCTGACGATGTCGATACCGCGCGCCGTCTGCTCCTGAACGGCCGAGCGCAGAGCATCCTGCTTGCCCTCGGCCAGCTCGGTGCCCTGCAGCTTCCACGGCGACCAGAGGGTTTCGGGCTGCGCGAGCCACGACGGTTTCGGCAGGCTGCCGACGGTGGAGGTCGGCAGGAGCGTGTGCGTGCTCGACGCCTCGTGACCGGTCATGCGGCGGGGGTGAGGTAGTCGGCGGCCCACCGCTCAAGGACGTCCTTGTGCGGGGTGATGAAGTGCTCTTCGGTGTACTTGCCCTGGGTGACAGCGAGCTGGCTGCGCTCGACCCGGTCGTACGCGATCCGCGTCTGCGAGTAGTCCTGCTGCTGCAGGCTCGGGCGGTACACGGCCGGAGCGGCCGCGTTGGCGTTGTAGATCTCGGGGCGGTAGATCTTCTGGAACGTCTCCATGGTGCTGATCGTGCCGATCAGCTCCAGGTCGGTGTAGTCGCCCAGCAGGTCGCCACGGAAGTAGAAGGCGAGCGGTGCGACGCTGCCACGGGGCATGAAGTACCGCACCCGCAGCCCCATCTTGCCGAAGTAGTCATCGGTGAGCGACGAGTCGTCCTGCTCGTACTCGACGCCGAGAACGGGGTGGTGGTTGCCGGTGCGGCGGTACGTGCGGCTCGTCGAGACGCTGATGCAGATCACGGGCAGCTTCTCGAAGCGCTCCCGGTAGGCGTCGGATGCCAGAAAGTGCGCGAACAGCTTGCCGTGAAGGTCTCCGAAGTCGGCGGGGATGCCGGCGTCGGCGGACTTGATCGCGGGCAGCAGCACGCTGAAGTCGAAGTCGCGCACGTAGGACGAGAAGTTGTTTCCGACGATGCCGTGGTGGCGGGCGCCGGTGTGCCGGTCGACGATCCAGATGTCGAGCACCTCGAGCAGCGGGAACTCCCGGTCTTCGTCTGCTGCGGTGAACTCCAGCTGTGCCGAGACGATGTCGAGCTCGAGTGCGTAGCGGTCGCCGTCCGGGTTGTCCCAGCCGGCGAGGTCGTTGAAACGACGGTCGATCATGGTCAGCGCATTGCGCAGGTTCTCCTGACGGTGCTCGCCCCGGGCCAGGTTGGCGAAGTTCGTCGTCGCGCGCGAGCTCTGCGAGGGGGAGTAGTCCTCGTCGAAGCGAGTGGTGGTGATGCTGAAAGCGAAGTCGTCCGCCATGAGGGGCCAATCCGGTGTCGAGGGGGCCTGGTGCGGCCTCCGGGAGAAGATTGATCCATCGTGCGTGAGGCACTCGGATATCGGGTAACTCGACTTGGGTATGGGTTGCCATAGAGTTTGCCTATGGCACAAGGATCGAGCGGTCTCACGCTGCAGCAACTGCGCTATTTCATCGACGTCGCAGCGGAGGGGTCGATCTCTGCCGCGGCCGATCTTCTCTTCGTCGCGCAGCCCACGATGTCGGCGGCGATGAAGGAACTCGAGGCTCGTGTGGGCCGCGCCCTTCTTGTCCGTTCTGCGCGCGGCGTCACCTTAACCCCTGATGGTGCTGAGTTTCTGGGCTACGCACGGCAGGTCGTCGAGCAGGTGGCGCTCCTGGAGCAGCGCTATCTCGGTCGGGCGCCGTCCCGGCGACTGCTCGGCGTCTCGACCCAGCACTACTCGTTCGCCGTCGACGCGTTCGTGCGGATGGTGAAGGCCAGCGGCGCGGCCGAATACGAGTTCTCACTGCGCGAAACACGCACGTGGGACATCATCGAAGATGTCCGCACATTACGCAGCGAGATCGGCATCCTGTACCGAAACGAGTTCAACCGCCGGGTCATCGACAAGCTGCTGCGCGATTCGGGGCTCGTGTTCCACCCGCTCTTCCTCGCCGAGCCGCACATCTTCATCTCGCGGGGCAACCCCCTGGTCGCGCAAGAGCGGGTCACGCTCGACGACCTCGCCGAGCTCCCCCGACTCACGTTCGATCAGGGCGTGAACAACTCGTTCTACTTCGCCGAAGAGATCCTCTCGACGCTGTCGAGCAAGCAGGAGATCCGCGTGTCCGACCGGGCGACGATCTTCAACCTGATGATCGGCCTCGGTGGCTACACCATCTCGACGGGCATCATCAGCGACGAGCTCGACCCCGCGATCGTCGCCATCCCGCTCGACGTCGACGAACGCATCGAGATCGGTTGGATCGACCATGCTGCAATCCCGCTCACCGAACTGGCACAGCGCTACCTCGCCGAAGTGCGAGCGGTCGTCGCCGGGTTCGGTGTCGAAGTGCTCGGCTGAGGCAGAGGTTCACCTGCCGTTCGCTTGCCGGAAGGAGCGTGTTCGTCGGCGCCACCTACCGTCGAGCGAGTGCGCGTACTGACCCCTGCCTCCGCCCCTGCCCCTCGCGGTCGTGTCCTCCACGGCGACGAACCACCCGAGACCCGTTCGGGGCGACGCGCGGGCGCGATGATCGCCGGCTCGGTCGCGCTCGGCCTGGTAGCCACGCTGCTGACCGCACCGGCGGCCCACGCGGCCGACCCAGCGATCGATGGCACCAGTGCGCATCCGACGTTCCTGGGCAAGACCCACTACACGGGAGAGTTCCACTCACACACGTCGATCAGCGACGGAGTGAAACTGCCCGAAGACGCCTACACGTACGTCGCCGAGAACACCGACGTCGACTTCTTCTCGGCCAGCGAGCACGACGTGACGATGGACGTGCGCTCGGCAGACGACTGGACGGAAGATCACGAGCACGCGCACTCGAACGAATGGAAGTACCTCAAGAGCGGCGCGGAGCGGCACAACGCCTCCGGTGACAGTGAATTGGTTGCCGTGCCTGGTGAAGAGGTCACCTGGTACGACGCGACCGGACACATCAACCTGTTCAACGCGGAGTGGTTCGTCACCGCGCCGGGATACGTGCGCGGGTCGGGCGACAACCTGGGAGGCGTGTTCCCGGTCGGCGACTTCATGTACGACCTGCCCACGTTCTATGCGCGCCTCGCGGCCGACGGTGACGTCATCGGCCAGTTCAACCATCCTTCACCCACCGGCAAGGGCAACTTCGGCGGTTTCGCGCACCTCACCCCCGAGGCTGACGCGCGCATGTCGCTGTTTGAGCACAAGGGTCCCGCCTATGACGCCCAGTGGCAGCTCGCGCTCGACAGCGGCTGGCACGTTGCTCCGGTCTTCAACGGCGATGAGCACAGCGCCAACTGGGTCACCTCCAATCCCGCACTGACGGGTGTCTGGGCCGACGAGAAGTCGCTCGACGGTGTGCATGGGGCGATGCGCGAGCGCAGCATGTACTCGACGCTCGACGAGAACGCGATCCTCGCGTTCAGCGCGAACGATCAGATGATGGGGTCGATCCTCCCCGGCGACACCGCGAAGATCGACGCGGTCGTGCAGCTGGCCGATCCGGATGTCGACGACTCGTTCAGCCGCGTGCAGATCGTCAGCAACGCGGGGCGGGTGGCGCACGACTTCGGCGCTCTCAGCGGTGCCGTGCAGAACCTCGAGGTGAGCCTCGATGTTGCTGACGGTGACTATTACTTCGTCAAGGCCACGCAGGCCGACGGAGCTCAGCTCGTATCAGCGCCGATCTGGGTCGGTGAGATGGTGCGCGGAGCCGACTACGCACCGCGGATCACCGTCGATGCGGCGGCACCCGAGCACGCCGAACCAGGCGAGCGCATCGCCCTTCCGTCGTTCACCGCCACGGATGACAGCGGAAAGGACCCGGCCACGACAGTCGAGGTCTACAACTCCGAGCACCGCCTCGCGGTGACCGACGGCGCGTTCGTCGTGGAGGGCTACGACGACCACTTCGTCGTCATCAAGGCCACCGACAACAAGGGCAACACCGCGGCGACCGTGCACCGTATCCAGATCGCCGCTGACGACTTCGATCCGGAAGCGGTCTTCCGGCACCTGGGCACCGTCGCCACCGTGGGCGCCGAGGCCGGTGAAGCCGGTCTGAGCGTGGCCACCGACATCGCCGTGGAGAAGGTCTGGGCCAAGGTCGCGCCCGCCGGGGCGCTGTTCGGCCTGGGAGCCACCACGGTGGCATCCACCAACGACCGCGTCTTCGAGGTGGACTCCATCGCCACCGAAGCCGACACGTACCTCGACAGCATCACCGCACACGCCCTGCGCAGCCATGAATTCGATCTGACCGACCTCGACCCCGGCACCCGCTACGAGTACAGTTTCGGTGTCACAGAGAACGGACCCTGGACCGACGTACGCGGTGAGTTCGTCGCCGGCGGTGCCGATGACGCCCCTGTGTACGTGCTCGGTGATGTGCAGGTCAACAGCGGAAAGCAGTCCGATTACGAGCTGCCCGCACAGATGCTCGACCAGCTGCGCGCCCAGCGCACCGGGGGAGACACCGTGATCCAGGTCGGAGACCTCGTCGACAACGGTGGCAACGCCGCGCAGTGGCAGGGTACGTTCGACCACTCGCTGAAGGACCTCGATCTGCAGTTCGCCCCCATGGTCGGCAACCACGAGACATACGGCGACCGCGAGGTCAGCACCGCGCTGTCTGTCGAACGCAGCCGCATCTTCAGCTCGATGTTCGATCTGCCCAAGAACGGCAGCGAGATCGGCGAGAGCAACTACTCGTTCGACCGTGGCAGCATCCACTTCTCGGTACTGAACTCGAACTACGATCTCGACACGCAACTCGCCTGGCTCGAGAGCGACGTGCGCGCCAGCGACGCCGAATGGAACGTCGTGATGGGGCACTTCCCCTACTACGGCGGTCGGCACAGTGGCGATGCCGGTATGTCGGTGGCCCGCGCCAAGATCACCCAGACGCTGCACCAGCTTGGCGTCGGACTGCACATCGGCGGCCATGACCACGTCTACAAGCGCAGCACCATGCTTGACGGTGAGCTCGTGACCGACGACGCACTCAAGGACCGCGGCACCACGTTCGTCACGATGGGGTCGAGCGGCCCCAAGTTCTACGACAACCAGGCGCAGTGGTGGGACGACACCGTGTACGACGTCGACACGCAGACGGGACTCGTGCTCGAAGCCGTTGAGGGTGAACTTCAGGCCCGGGTCTACACGATCGACGGCGAACTGGTCGACGAGTTCGCGGTGAGCAAGCCCGAGGCCGAGTTCCGTGTGACCTCGCACGACGTCGTCGACGGCGCGCTCGCCGAGATCGGTGTGCTCAGTACTGAGGGCGCCCGCGACAATGCCACCCTCATCGCCGCCGCCTACGACCTCACCGGAGAGACGCTGCTCGATGTGCGCACCGCGACCGTCGAACTCGACCACCGCGGCACCGAGCAACTCGTCGCGTTCGAGTCGCCGTTGCCGGTGCGCTCCGACAGCACGGTGCGCCTGTTCGCCTGGGACGGTCTCGACACCGGGAGGCAGCTCGCCGAGGGCATCCTCGTACGCGAGGGAATGCCCGGCGAAGGAACCGCCGAGAGTCCGTATGAGCTACGTACCTGGGCAGACGTCGAGAAGATCGTGCACGCTCCCGATGCCCACTACGCGCTGATGAACGACCTGAAGCTCGACGGTGAAGAGCGCGCACAGATCGGTTCGGGCGCTACCCCGTTCGCCGGTGTCTTCGACGGGCGTGGCCACACCGTCAGCGGCTACGTCTCGGCCGGGCTCAACGGCGCCGGACTCTTCCAGACCAACGACGGCACGATTCACGATCTCGCCGTGGTCGGCGCAGATGCCTCGTCGGCGATCGGCCCGGTCGGCATCCTCGCCGATGTCAACAACGGCACGATCGAACGGTCGTGGACGAGCGGTTCGATCACGGCACCCTCGCGTGCCGGTGGCCTCGTGGGTGACTCGTCGGGGCAGATCCGTGACAGCTACTCGACCGCCGACGTGCACGTCACGCACACCGAGTCGGGCGGACTGATTGGAGTCGCGCTGGCCGGTTCGACCACCGAGAACGTCTACTCGTCGGGCGCGGTCTCTGCTGCTACCCGCAACACCGGTGGCGTCGTCGGATACGGCTACAACGAGACCAGCATCCGCAACGCGATGTCGCTGAACGTCGCGGTGACCGCACCCAGCTACGCACACGCCGTGCTCGGAAGGGTGCTCTCGGGTCACCAGGCGAACCTGGAGAACAACCACGCCTCCGACGAGACGTTCGTCTCGGCCGAGTCGCTGTCTGATGCCCCGGCTGCCGACAACCTCAAGGGCGCACGGGTGACCGCAGCCGTTGCGGGCACGCCCGAGCACTTCGGCACCACCCTGGGGTGGAACCTGGACGACGTCTGGGTCTGGAACCCCGACGCCGAGCGCCCGGTGCTGCGCTCGAACCCTGAAGAGTATGTCAAACCGACCCCGGATCTGCCGACGAACGAAGACGGCTTCTTCGAGATCGGCGACGGCGAGCAACTGCGCATGATGGAGAAGTTCCCCGAAGAGCGCTTCGTGCTCACCCGTGACATCGCGCTCGCCGACCAGCCCTTTGCGCCGCTTGCCGCTCGGGTGCCGTTCACCGGAGAGCTCGACGGTGCAGGCCACATCATCACCGGTCTGCGGTCCCAGGCAGGCGGTCTGTTCGACAAGAACGGCGGCTACATCCACGACCTCGGCATTGAGGACGCCCAGGTGAGTGCTTCGGTGGCGCGGGCGGGCATCCTCGCCAACGTCAGCATCGGCGTCGTCGAACGGGTGTACACCACGGGAGAGATCACCGCTCCGAGCCGCGTCGGTGGCATCCTGGGTGACTCCAGCGGAGAGCTGCGCGACGCCTACACGACCGCAACGGTGCATGGCGCCGCGACCGAGGTCGGCGGTGCCATCGGCGTCGCGCTCGCCGGCTCGCTCAGCGAGCGTGTCTACGCCACCGGATCTGTCGCCGCGGATACTCGCAACACCGGCGGTGTCTTCGGATACGCGTACACCGGCACGGTGATCCGCGACAGCCTTTCTCTCGGTCAGACGGTGACAGCCCCGTCGTGGGCGCACCGCATGCTCGGTCGTGTGCTCTCGGGCAACACGGCGACGCTTGAGAACAACTGGGCATCGGATGCCACCACCGCGGCAACGCAGACCGACACGGCTGCGCCGGCAACGACGAACCTGCACGGCGGCACCGCCACCACCGCCCAGGTGCAGGGCCCCGCGTTCTACCGCGACACGCTGGGCTTCAGCGCCGACGTGTGGCAGTGGAGCAATGAGCGCGAACGACCGCTGCTGATCGGGGTCGGTGACGCCCGTGGGCGCGACGACAGCGACCAGCAGGAGCCAGGGTCGGCCGGGCCGAACCTGCCGACCGGCGAGCAGGGCGAGTACCTGATCGACGCGGCGGCCGACTTCGCCGAGATGGCCGCCTATCCGGGACAGCACTACCGGCTGGTCGCCGACATCGACCTGAGCGGCAGCGGCGTGCGCGTCACGGCGACGTTCTCGGGAACATTCGATGGTGGCGGGCATACGCTCAGCGGCTACACATCGTCGGCGGGAGGGCTCTTCGCCGAGGTTACCGGCACGGTGCAGAAGGTGGCGCTGGCGGATGCCGCGGTGTCAGCGTCGTCGGCCGAGGTGGGCCTGCTGGTCGATCGCCTCGCCGAGAGCGGCGTCGTCTCCGAGGCGCGCACGAGCGGATCGATCACGGGCGCATCCACGGTCGGCGGTGTCGTCGGGTACCTCTTCGGAACGGTGCGCGACACGTACTCGCAGGCCGACGTGACGGCGAACGCCGGGCGGCAGGCCGGCGGGATCGCGGGAATCGCTGGCCGTGGCAGCCTGACGCAGCGCGTGTACGCGACCGGCGCCGTCGAGGTCGTCGCGAACCAGAACGCCGGCGGTCTGGTGGGGTACTCGTACGCCACCACCACCGTGGCCCAGTCGGTGGCCCTCAACGCGTCGATCACGGCGTCGTCGCATGCCGGACGCATCGCTGCGCGCGAGCTCGGCACCGAGAAGGCCACGTTCATCGACAACCTCGCCGTCGACACGATCACCCTCACGGGGCAGACGGTCACCGACGAGGGACACGACACCCGCAACGGTGAGACCGTGACCGCCGCGGCGGCGCAGAAGCAGTCCACATATGAAGGAATCGGCTGGGACTTCGAGAGCACCTGGCGGTGGGATGCCGACACGCAGCGCCCCGTACTGGTCAACGTCCGATAGCCGTCGCAGAGGCGAGGAGAACACACTCATGAACAGCAAGAACACCATGATGCGTGCTGGTTGCGCACTCGCTCTCGGTGCCGTGCTGGCGCTCGCCGGTGCGCAGGCTGCGAGCGCCGCCGAGCACGAGGCGACGACCAGCGAGGGCGTGGCCGAGGTGCGGATCGCCTTCGGCGCAGAGTTCGCCGGCGCAGCCGCGACGGTTCTCGTGCTCGACGCGGATGCCGATCCGTATGCGCCGACGCAGGGCGACATCGCCTACGTCGCCGAGGTGGTCGCCGACGCCGAGGGCGCTGCGTCCTTCCGTGCGGCCCTGCCCGCCGGGCTCGACTATTGGTTGGCCAGCACCCCGGCAGAGGGGGAGCGCTATGTCGCCATGCTCGACGGCAGCGCCGGCGGTGGCGATGGGGGCGGTGACGGTGACGGCTCGGGCGGCGATGGTTCGGGTGGGGACGGCTCGGGCGGCGATGGTTCGGGTGGTGACGGTGAGGCCGACGGTTCCGACGGCGACGCTGACGGTTCGGATGCCGGCGGCGGCGGATCGGATGCCGGTGCCGAGGGCGACCTGGCCACGACGGGCCAGGCCGCCTGGCTGCTACCGCTGGGGATCGTGCTCGCCGGAGGGCTGATCACCACGGGGGCTGTGCTCTACCGCCGTCGCTCGGTCGACTGAGACGGGCCGGTTACGGCGTCTGCGCGCCCGAAACAGTGGTTCGGTCGTCGCGAGTTCATCCTCGGTGGCGACCCGGAAGACACCGGCTGCCCGTGTCTGCACCTCGTGTCGGCCCTGCCCGCGCGTCGCGCGCAGGCTGGCGATGATCGAGACGGCGATGATCGTGGCGACCACGACGAGGCTGACCGTCGTCGGGATGTAGATGACCTCGAGCAGCAGCATCTTGATGCCGACCCAGACCAGCACGAACGAGAGCCCCGCTTTGAGGTAGACGAAACGGTGCACGAGGTCGGCCAGCAGAAAGTACATCGCCCGCAGGCCAAGGATCGCGAAGGCGTTGGCGGTGAACACGAGGAAGGGCTCGTTGGTGACGCCGAAGATGGCGGGGATCGAGTCGACGGCGAAGATGATGTCGGTAACCTCGACGAGCACCAGAACGGCGAGGAGGGGAGTGGCTACGATGGCCCCCGCCCTGCGGATGAGGAATGTCTGCCCGTGGTACGCATCGGTCATCGGAACCAGTCGGCGGAACACCCGCAGGATCCGCGACTTCTCGGGCTGAATGTGCTCGTTGCGCGAGCGGAACATGTGCCAACCGGTGTAGATCAAGAACGCGGCGAACAGGTACAGCACCCACGAGAAGTTGTCGATCAGTGCGGCACCCGCGGCGATGAAGATGCCGCGAAAGACCAGGGCCCCCAGTACTCCCAAGAACAGCACCCGGTGCTGATACTCACGAGGAACAGCGAAGGCGGCGAAGATGATCGCCCAGACGAAGACGTTGTCGACGGCGAGCGACTTCTCGATCAGATACCCGGCGAAGTACTGCTGACCGAACTCGGCACCCCACAGCGACCATACGACGACGCCGAAGCCCACTCCCAGAGTCACCCAGACGATCGACCAGGCTGCGGCTTCGCGCACGCCGATGACGTGCGCCTTGCGGTGCGCGACCAGATCGATCGCGAGCATGGCGAGGATCACGCCCAAGACGGCGAACCAGGCCCACAGGGGAACAGACATGACAAAGACCTCCACGAGAATCGTGAAGGTCTCATCGGCCCGAGGGCTCTTCGCACCGGATCCCACTCGGGAGCGTACTGACGATGCGAAGCGAGGATTACTCCCCTTCGAAACGATGAAAACACGTCAGCGTTCTTGCCGTCAAGTGGGCTCCCACTGTCGGAATCGCAGTGAGATGACACTGAATGTCACGCAAATCGGGGCTTAGAGAGAGCATCCGTCGTTCTATGTCGTGACACTTTCCACCATGCATGCGAGAAGACGTTGGGCTAGGACGATAGTTCTCCCTTGCGGGTAGGATCTCGTCGCTCGTCGGCTGGCTAATTGTTGTGACGGCCTCAGGCGTCGGCCCGGTCCAGATCAATGTCACCCCGTTATTCCGGAGATGACCGAGCGTAGCGGGTCCCGCCAATCCGCTCGCGCGACGTCGACATCGAAGCTGCCTCTAAGAACCTCGTTCACTTCGCCTGCGGTGAGGCGCCAGGTCGCGGTCACCTTGCCGGGGATGCTGTCCGGCTTATCGACAAACAGAACGAGAACCACGTCCTCGTCAGGAGTTGTCACCGTCTGCTCCGCGTGCAGACGGCGGACCTCAACGACGAGTTCGGCCGGCCCCTCAGAAGCAATTCGTATCGAACCGTTGTATGCGTCCGGCGTGACGACAGGCCCCATCCCTCTCAGCGAGATCCCAGTGAGATACGTGTCGTCTCCCCAACCCGACGGTCTATCCGGAAAGAGATTGATTGTGTTGCTCTGCTTTTCCCAGTCCAGCGCAGTGACGGGCACATCGAACGTCACGTCGAGCCTGACTTCCTTCAACGACGTGGTCGCATTGTTGATGATGCGCAGTGCGAACGGGCGAGTCATCATCGCCGCGAGCTCGTGCAGACCCGATGAGGGCACTTCGAGCGCACTATCACGCCAGTCCTCGACCTCATCGAGGAACTCCTGGGGGCTCCGTCGGTCCGACATGTAGGAAGCGTGTAGCGCTGCGAACGGCGAGCGTGTCGGTGTATTTTCGACCTGTTCTTCTAGGCGTTTGGCGTGCCACTCAACAAGCTCGCGGAGTTCGGTCGAGTCGATGACAATCGCCTGCGCCGGGCCTAGAGACTCGACCGTTACATCCAGCAGCGGTTCGTGCTTGGGCGCGTGAGCTCTACCCACCATCGCGGCGAGTTCAGGCCCGGTGACCTTTCGGGTAGCACCTTCAACCCGGATGTAGACGTCCCCGCTCACCAGTAGATCGCTGGATTGAAGCACAGGAAGGATTCGCCCGTCCGGTGGATCAACGATGATGAGAACGAAATCTCGGCCGTCGTCCGCCGGTACCAAGTCGATGTCCCAGCCGGGCGGATGGGCGCCCGCGAACGTCACGATGTCGCGTTCGAGGTCCATGACCTCGAACTTCGGCACTCCCCTTACGTCGTCAAGCGGTAGGCCGAGTACCATCACCGCATGCCCTTCAAAGTGACGAGCGGCTTTAGCGGGGTCACGATGCGCGGCGCCGAGGATGAACTTCACGACTTTGCGTCGGTCTGCCTTGAGGTTTAGGTCGAAGCCGCTCTTGACTTCGAGGTAGTGGCGCTCAACGCGGTCATCGCTAGCTTCCAATGCCGCGACGAACGCCGCCCGCGCTCGGTTTCCCGTCGGCAGCTTGCCGGTCTCTACCACTCCCATGGGTCGATTCAACCCCCATAGGGCGCAGACAGGTGTCAAGACCACGGAGTCTTCAACACTGTTGACGCGGCGCGGCGCTGGACATCGGCAGGCATCCCGAGTTCGGCCATAAGAACGAGGGAGATGACTGATGAGGTGGCACACTCGAGCTCGAAGATGTCTCGCTCAGCATCATCGTTGCCGGTATGAGCGAGCGTGTTGCGCGCTCGGTGAAGGTCTCGAGCCCACGCCTCGATGTCCGGAACGACGTCCGCGATAGCTTGTTGGTCGGGGATGGCGGCAAGCCCCCGAAGTCTCATGCGATACGACACTCCGTCGGTGCCGCCGAGTCCGACGCTTAGCGCCTCTGCGACTATCGCAACGAGCAGCAATCGCGCTTCTGCGTAGGTCGGCCTTGCGTACTGCAAGCCGAAGAACACATTGCATGCATCGGCTGCTCTCCTCCGAAGGCGTATCCAATCGGGGACGATCTGCACGAACGACAATTCGGCGCACCGGAAGCGAAACTCCCAGTCGCGCGGGGCGCTCATTTCGGGCTCTGCGGTGTGAATCCTCCCTCCTAAGGATCCACGCGCGTCTCGAACTCGACGTTGGATCCGTGTCGTTCCGGCAACACTTGATTGTCGCGGTGGATGAGCGTGAGCTTGATCTGCCCACACGGCCTTCCCGAGGCGAGAGTGAGGAGGTCCATGAGTTCAAGAATGACCGAATGGAAGTCATGCGCGGGCCGAGGCTCGGGCGGGCGTAGGACCAGGTAACAGGCGATGTGGCTGCTCACGCTCGCTTTGGCGTGTTCGAGGTGAGAGGAGAACGGCTGGACTGTTCGTCGTGTCGTGATTGTCCACCCATCGATCTCCGCCTTCAGGTCTTCGAGGCGGGTAAGCGCGACAGTCTCCCCGTTATCGTCGCTTCTTCGATGCACCTGGTCGTCGACTCCGAGCCACGCGGTTAGGTTCTCGATCTCGACGATTGCTGAACGGAACGCTGGCTCGTCATGTTCAACGTGAGCTCCGACGAGCGCGCCCTGAACCGAGATGTCGAGGCGCGAACGACCACGGTGTGAAACTCCGTCAGCATTGCCTGCGAAGCAATTGAGAAGGGTGATCGGCTGGCCACGCACTTGTCCGAGTATCGAGTGCACGCGCTCTTGGCGGATCGCTTTCGCTTCCGAGTCATCCGGGTGCTCGAGTGCCGCCGCCGCCCGGAGATCAAGACTTCCGACGAGTTCGAGAGTGCATCGCCCAGACTGATCGACAACCAGCTGACCTGGTGCAACATGAGCAGGCAGTCCGGGAAGCCACCAATGCCCCCGATAGGTGTTCGCGCTCATGAGCTCCCAGATCGTCCGCGAAGTAGTGCGTCAGCCCAGAGTAAGTCCGTGCTCCGACGTTCACGCCCCGTTTGCCAGCTCGAACCTCTGCGCCATTCTCCTGGGATCGCTGCCACTGGTCCATTGGCTCAGCGTGTGAACGTCGGCACGACGGGCACCGGCACAGGACGCTCACCGTTGACACGGATCTTGCTGTCACGCCAAAAGTCCAACGCTCTGTTCGCGGCATGGGCGCCGAAGGAAACCACGCTCGCGAGCCAACTAGTGTGCGTTGAGAGGACGCCTGTAAGCACATTCCCCTCGACGTCTGTCGGGGCGAACTCCAGCACTGATGCTCCGCGCCGAAACGAAGGATGGGTAAAGCCGCTCGCAAGACGCCAGATCACGACGAGTTCATCTTTCTCAAGCCCCATCGTCTCGCTGGCATGCCTGACGATGAACTCCCAGCCGGGAAGCGCGTTCTCATACTCGTCTCGCTCGATGGAGTTTGCATCACCCACGGCACGAATGAGTGCCTTGTGCTTTTGCTGGCGAAGCGCTTCCGAACGCCGAAGCCGCTGCTCGTCTGAGACGCTGCGACCTTTGAGCGCGCTATTGGTCAGAGCCTTCTCGTGGATCAACTCATCGTGAGCCGCTTGCAGTCGTCGCAACACGCGACTCCGCCGATCCGGTCCACTCATGACCCATAGAGCCATGCTGGCGCTCTCGACCTGTGCTCGCACCAACGGGTACATGGCCATGAGTGGGAGCTCCATGGTGCCGTCTTCGCTTCGCGTCATGGCGCACATCGATCGCCCGAGATCGACGGCTTGCACAAGGCAATAGGCAACGAACTGTTCCACCTGTAACGGGTTGGTGGCCGTGTTGTCGGCGCCCATGACCGAGGCCGCCTGCGCCCGCGCGGCCTGTACGCGTTCGTGGGTCTCATTGAGCGCCGCTTGCCTCGTGAGCGCGAGCTCGAAGATTGCAGAGCTCTCCGCATCCTCACCGATCAAAATATTGCCCACAGTTCCTCGCTCTGCCGTGCCGCCAATTATCAGGTTACGAGACGCGCGTGTCAAAGAAATGAGTTGACGTCTTTGCCGAGCGATATGACCAGCACCACATCGTGATCGTGAGCCCGAACGCGAATGGTTGGATAAGTCACAGAGGACTTTCGTGCATCCGCGCTGGACCGGTGCCTTGGTGCTTGGTGTTGCCTCCGCCGGGACTGTGATCTCGACGCTTTGCGATATCACCAGCCGCCAGGGGGAGTGTGGCCGGTCGGCTTGAGTGTTTCGTCGGGTGGGCCCCGCTATGGTGACCTCAGGGTGCGAGCATGGTCGCATCGCTAACGATGAAAGCGGGCTCTGATGACACGCGTCGCTTGGGAACGATATGAGGGCAATGACATCGAAGCTGTCGTCGCGATGCTCATCAACCTGAAACGCCCAAACTCTGTGCGCATCACACCGTCAAGAGGCGATGGCGGAGTCGATATCCTCGACAGAGGCGCGGCCGCGAAGGGCGGCGACGTCGTGTATCAGGTCAAGCGCTACACAGGGCCGCTCTCAACGACTCAACAGAAGAACGTCGAGGAGTCATGGACTCGGCTACAAACCGACCCCCGGTGGGCGACACTCGACGTCCAGGAATGGCATCTAGTGACGCCTTGGGATCCGACACCCGAAGCTGAAGCTTGGCTACAAGGCCTCGACGACAGCGCGCACACTGTCGTCTGGCACGGCCTGACCTACATCGAGGCCCTCGCCGCAAAGTACCCAGAAGTCATTGACTACTACCTGGAGGGTGGTAAGAGCCGCATTGAAGAGGCCTACCAAGCAGTCGTTGCCCTGCTCGCCCCAGCCGACGCAAGTCAGACACTGGATGTCCCCACCGTTTCATCCAAGTTGGCGAAAGCGTTAACAGTTCTCGACGGCGACCCCCACTACCGGTACGAGCTCCGGCTAGGGGACGGAGAGCTGCCGGGCCTGATCAAAAGGCCGAATCTGATGATGACATGGATCCAATCCGACGGCCCGGGCAAGAAGTGGCAGGCCGTCGACGTCATCGCTCGATGCGCAGCCTCGGCAACTGAGCGTCCTATCGTGATATCCGGAACTGTGAGTGCAGAAGGCGGCTCTGATCTGGCGACGGCTCTTCAAGATTTCTTCGACTACGGCGCACCGTTTGCGGCACCGGCTGGGGCTTTTGCAGGCAGTATCGACGCGCCCGGCGGACTCGGCGGGCCCCTGACGAATGCGGCGATGCAAGTCCTTCCGGTTGATGATGAGGTGGGAGCTGACCCGGACCTCATCCTCACCGTCCGCACCGCCGAGGGTGTGACGATCGCTGAGACCGAGGTAACCCGTGTTGAGCGAAGCGAGGGTACGAAAGGCCTCCGCGTGGTGTTACAACAGAAAAACAACGTCTTCGCGATCGAGGACCGCTACACAGCGTCGGAGGGCGGGAAACGACAGTTCCGCTTCGGTGACTACTCGAACCAGCCCGCGCTTGACGTACGCAACGCTTTGGCCTTCATCACATCAGCATCGCCGCCGAACTCTGTCCACGTACGGCGGAAAGGCGCCCCTCCTCTGAGTGCGACGGTCGATCCGAACTGGATCATCGCCTTCCCTGATGAGATTCGCGAGGTCCTCGATGGCATCGCGGTTCCCGTTGACGCGCTTGCACGTTTACAACAGCACACGGGCGCCATCGTCCGAGTTCCAGACCTGACCGAGACCACCTTCGCTCAGGTTGCAGAGTGGCGTCGCGCGGCCACAATCCTCGAGGGGAAGGAGGCCATAGCTGCTTACCCCGAGGCGCACGCCCTGGGGGTCGAGCTACCTGCGGAGGTCGACACGATTTCGGGCCCACTGGCAATCGAAGTCCCTCTTGACGTGGTGATAGGCCAGCAGAAGATCCACTTCGGCACGGCTCTGATGTGGATCGAAGACGCAACCATCCTCGAACGACGCGAAGTCGAAGGTCGTTTGGTGCATTGGCTCACGACCCCCAACAGGCGCATCCGATTCTCCTTACCTAAGGACCATTTAGGCGACACAGCAGGTTGAGGTGGCCCACCCCGGTTGACGGAGCTGACTCGCCCCGGTGTGTCCCGAGACAGGATTCCTTGGAAGGATCTGTCTCATGGGACGTCCCAGTAAGTATCCGCGCGAGCTTCGTGAGCGCGCTGTCCGTATGGTCGCCGAGGTGCGAGCCGACTATCCGAGCGAGTATCAGGCGATGACCGCGGTCGCGCAGATGCTCGGCATAGGTTCGCCGGAAACGATCCGCACCTGGATCCGTCGGGAGCAGGTCGACGCGGGAGACCGGCCGGGTGTGACGACTGACGCGACAGTGGAGATCAAGCGCCTGAAGCGGGAGAACGCCGAGCTGCGGCGGGCGAACGAGATCTTGAAGGCGGCTTCAGCTTTCTTCGCGGCCGAACTCGACCGGCCACACAAGCGATAGTCGCCTTCATCGACGAACACAAGGACCGCACCGAGGGTGGGATCCGATGGGGTGTCGAGTCGATCTGCGCCGTGCTCACCCAGCACGGCGTGTAGGTCGCCCCATCGACCTACTACGACGCCTGCGGGCGCGGACCGTCATCTCAGGCCGTGTCGGATGAGCGGTGGAAGCCGATCATCGTGGCCGCGTGGCAGGCGCACCGCAAGGTGCTCGGGGCCCGCAAGCTCTGGTTGCGGCTGCGCCGTGACGGGCACGACATCGCGCGCTGCACGGTCGAGCGTCTCATGCGTGAGCTCGGGATCGCCGGCGTGCTCCGTGGGAAGCGGAAACGCCCTGTCGACACGGATCCACGCGAGACCCGCCCCGCGGACCTCGTCGACCGGCACTTCGCCCGGTTCCGCACAAACCAGCTCTGGGTCGCCGACTTCACCTACGTGTGGACCTGGTCCGGTTGGGTCTACGTCGCATTCGTCTTCGACGCGCACTCCCGCCGCATCATCGGATGGCGCGCCGCGACGAGCATGACCACCCCGCTCGTGCTCGACTGCCTCGACATGGCGCTCTTCACCCGCCGCCGCGAAGACATCACAGGGTTCGCCGGGCTCACGCACCACACCGACGCGGGCAGCGTCTACACGTCAATCGCCTTCACCGACCGGCTCGTCTACGAAGGCATCGACCCGTCCGTCGGATCCGTCGGCGACGCCTACGACAACTCCCTCGCGGAGTCGCAGATCGGGCTCTACAAGTCCGAACTCATCCACCACGAGGGTCCCTGGCGAGACGTCGATCAGGTCGAGGCAGCGACCGCGTCCTGGGTGCTCTGGTTCAACACCGAACGCCCCCACGGCTCCATAGACGACCTCACGCCCCTCGAGGTCGAGCAACTCGACTACGCTCGCAACGAACCGGTCACGAGAGCCGGCTGACACCAGCAAAACACTCTCCGGACATGCCGGGGCGAGTCAAGCGCTCCGGGCTGTGCCCACAATTGGTCCACCTGGCCGCCGTAGTCCAGCCACAGCACTTCCCACCGTTCCTCCTGGGACTCGCACCAAACGTGGGAGCGGGTGCGGCGCCAGTAGTACATCGCTGGCGTGGAGCGATGCCGGATGCCCTTGGAGGTGCGTACCCTCAGTGGGTCGATGGCGGTCCAGTCACGCTCGTCGAGTTCCCGGTCGACGACGGCGTACTCCTGGAGAGCCGACGAGTTGCGAGGGGTGTCTTGGCTCGCACGAGGGATCCAATGGAGCTCGGCATGACGAGATCTGCGTCGAGCCATGATCTGTCTCGCCCCATCGACCGGTCTCATCATGAACCTCGTCTCGCTTGCCGTGTGTTGTATCGGACTGACATTGGAGGCCCGCCACGCGGTCAAGCGCAACTGGTTGAACAACACCGTAGAGCCGCTGGGAGGGCATGAAAGAAGCGCTTGAGGGGGCTGAGCCCGGTGTCGATCCGGTGCACGCAAATAGGTTTGCTCGTAGATGAGAAGAAGCTGACGAACGCACCGTCATGGGTGGATGAAACCGGTGAGTTTTCAGGCTTTGTCGCCCGGGCGTGTTGCACTTAGTGTCATGTCAACGTGCACCATTGCCACGTAAAGACCGCTAGTGCCACGAGGACGCGTTCCCGACACCCACCTCTTGACAGACTCCTTCTCGAGGCATAACGTACAACCAAATGGTTGCACAAAGTGAACTCAGTGAGACGGCGGTCGACCGTGTCTTTCATGCACTGGCGGCGTCGACACGGCGCGACATCCTGCGCCGCACCGTCGAACGCGAGCAGTCGGTCTCGGCACTCGCCGGCGACTACGACATGTCTTTCGCAGCCGTGCAGAAACACGTCTCGGTGCTCGAAGCCGCGGGCCTCATCATCAAGCGCGCCGAAGGACGCGAGCGCCTCGTGCGCGCCAACCCCGAGATGATCGCGAAGGCGCGGGCTCTGCTGGCCCGCTACGAAGAACTCTGGCGGGCGCGCATCGCCAGACTCGACGACCTGTTCGCAGCCGAGCAACCGCCTGCGTCGCGCGGCCGATCACCGCAAGATCCCACCGAGCAAGACCCTTCCCTATAAGGAGAGTGAAATGCCTGTCATCGATATCGCCACCGACACAGAGAACCTGACGATGACCGTCACCGCCGAGTTCGCCGCGCCGATCGAGCGCGTATGGGACGCCTACAGCGACCCGCGCCAGCTCGAGCGGTTCTGGGGTCCTCCCGGGTGGCCGGCCCGCTTCTACACCTGGGACCACACGGTCGGTGGGCGCGCCGACTATGGCATGACCGGCCCGCGCGGTGAGAGCTCACGCGCCTACTGGGAGTTCCTCGCCATCGAGGCGCCGCACCGGTTCGAGGTGCTCGACGGTTTCAGTGACGACAACGGCGATCCCAACCCCGACTTCCCCTCGATGCGTATGGAGTTCGCGTTCGAATCGGTCGGCGAAGCGACGCGCATGGTCACCACCTCCTACTTCGACTCGCTCGAAGCACTCGAGCAGATCGTCGAGATGGGCGCCATCGAGGGCACGCGCCTGGCCATGTCGCAGATCGACGCGGTGCTGCAAGACCTGCGCGAGTACGCCCAGGGCAAGGGCACGCGCGTCGAGCTGCTCGACGACACCCACGTGCGCATCACCCGCCTGGTCGACGGGCCGCGTGAACTGGTCTGGCGTGCGCACACCGAACCCGAGCTGATCCGCAAGTGGATGCTCGGGCCCGACGGGTGGGAGATGACCGAGTGCGTGGTGGGCAACGCCCCCGGCGAGAGCTACCGCAACTCGTGGGCCCCAGTCGGCGACACCGAGGGCGAGCCCTTCGGCTTCGAGGGCGAGACGCTGCTGGTCGAGGCGCCGCGCCGCTCGGTCACCACCGAGCGGATGCAGGGCATGCCCGCCCCCGAGACGCTCAACGATCTGAACCTCTACGAAGAGGACGGCGCGACGCTGATCACGGTGCTCATCGAGTATCCCGACAAGGACACCCGCGACATGATCCTCGGTACCGGCATGGCCGACGGCATGGAGGAGTCGTTCGCGCGTCTTGAGCGTGAGGTGCTCGTCACCGCCTGACGTTCGTAACTCCGGAGAAACCGGCCGGTTCCACCCGGAACTGGCCGGTTTCTTGTGTGCATCCCCGAGATTTCCGGAGTTGCGAACGGGGCACCTAGGGTGGACGGATGATCGATTGGACCTCCTGGACCGGAACCGGCGTCGCCATCGGTATCGCCCTCGTCGTCGCCCTCGCCATCGTGCTGGGTCTGCGGCTCGTGGCACGGCTGCTGAGCCGCCGGGTGCCGTGGATGCGCGACCTCGATCACCGCGTGCGCCGCGCCTGGGTGACATTCTGCATCGTCCTGGCCATCTGGATCGCCGGCGCCGTGACCGCACCGGGCCGTCAGGAATGGTGGGGGTCGGCCTCGCATGTGATGTTCATCGCCGCGATGGTCACGGCCGGATGGCTACTGGCCGCGCTGGTCTCGTTCGGCTTCGAAGGCCTGATCGCCCGCGAGCAGGTCAGCTTCTCGGGCGCCGACTTGCGCCGCCGCCGCACTCAGCTGATCGTTCTGCACCGGCTGACCCTCGTCGTAATCGGCGTGATCGCCGTCGGCGCGGTGCTCTTCTCCTTCCCGGCGCTGCGCGTGGTCGGCACCAGCCTGCTGGCATCCGCGGGTATCGTCAGCGTCATCGCGGGCCTCGCGGCGCAGTCGATCTTCGGCAACCTCATCGCGGGCATCCAGATCGCCTTCACCGACACGATCCGCGTCGGCGACGTCGTGGTCGTCGAGGGCGAGTGGGGCACGATCGGTGAGATCAACCTGTCGTACGTCGTCGTCTACATCTGGGATGAGCGGCGCCTGGTCGTGCCGTGCAGCTACTTCACGACCAAGCCGATCGAGACGTGGACCCGCAAGTCGGATGCCATCCTCGGCACGGTGTTCCTCGATCTCGACTGGCGCGTGCCGATCGATGACGTGCGCGCGAAGTTCGAGCAGATCATCGAGTCGCTCCCGGAGTGGGACCGTCGTTCGTCGAGCTGCTGGGTCACTGACTCGCAGGGCGGCCATGTGACTGTTCGACTGGTGATGTCGGCGAAGAACTCCGACGACCAGTGGGTGCTGCGCTGCCAGGTGCGCGAGCAGATGGTGACCTGGCTGCAGCAGGAGCATCCCGAGGCGCTGCCGCGCACACGCGTGTCGGTCGAGAGCTGACCGCGCCCCTCAGATCAGGCGCCGCAGGGCCTCTTCGAGCGAGATGCCCTGCGCGTCGGCACGGTCGCGCAGCCGGGCGTGCTCGGCGGCGGTCAGTGAGACGGTGAGCCGCGTGGGAGCGGATGCCTCGGGCTCGTCGAAACCCGAGAACAGGTCGGTCGTCTCAGCCCACAGCGGCGCCGAGAACTGCGGTGCGGGTGGCAGCGGTGCGACAGGCTGGGGTGCAGCCGCTTCGGGTTCCGCGCCGGCGAAGCCGGGCCCCGTGCGCGGTTCCTCGCCCTTCTGATAGGCCCGTGCCGCCGCGTTGGCGCGCTCGTCGGCGGCCTCGTTGAGCGGATGCCCGGCGTGCCCCTTCACCCAGGTGAACGTGACGTCGCGCCCGCGCATGGCCTCGTCGATGCCCTCGAGCAGATCGCGGTTCAGCACCGCGCCGCCATCGGACTTGCGCCAGCCGCGGCGCTTCCACCCGGGCATCCACTTAGTGACCGAGTCGATCACGTAGCGGCTGTCGCACTCGATCACGAGGGCTTCATCGGTGCCGGCGGTCGCGCGCAGCAGTTCGAGCACGGCGCGCAGTTCGCCCTGGTTGTTCGTGCCGTGTGCCGATCCGCCCGCCGCCCATCGTGCGTCGTCGATGTACCAGGCCCAGCCGTTCGGGCCGGGGTTGCCGAGTGCGGAGCCGTCTGCCGCGGCGGTGATCGTCATCCTTCAACCGTAGGGCGTGCGCGGCGGGCATCCGCACTTGGTACCGTCGGGGGATGTCCGGATTCGCGCTGAAGGCCGTGGTGATCGTGATCGTGATCGCCCTGATCGGGGTGATCGCGGCGCGGGCGTTCCGGCGCGTGCGGCCGTCGAAGCCGGCCGCGGCCGCCCCGCCGGCGAAGGCCGGAACGCTGGCTCAGCGGATGCCCGTGCTGTTGCTGCCGCTCGCCGGAGCGGTGCTGGTCGTCGCGGGCTTCTTTCTGGGGCTGATCTCGTTCACCTCGCGGTACACAGCCGACCTGCTGCCACTGCGGATCGCGGCGGTCGCGCTGTTCGTCGCCGGTATCGGTGTGCTGCTCGTCGGGCCGCTCAGACGGCGCGGAAGGTGAAGAACGCCTCGATGCCGCCGTGGTTGACCACGCCCTCGCCGGTTCCCCACATGCGGGACGAGGTGGTGGCGCCGCTCTCGACGAACGCGTAGCCGGTGTGCTCCAGCCGCCACCCGACGCGCTCGACCTCGCTCAGGAAGTAGCCGACGTGGTCGTCGCGCTGCATGCGGTTGTCGGCCGAACCCCACGACGAGGCCTGACCGGTCAGATGGGCGATGTCGACCTGCAGGTGCAGTAGGGCGTCGCCGCGGGTGCGGGCATCGTGGGCGAGACGGAGCAGGCGCGTGGCCTCGTCGGCAGAGGGCATGCCCACGATCCTACGGGCCGACAGCGCCGGCCTATGCGGGCAGGTGCACGTCGAACCGGCATCCGATGTCTTCGTTGCGGGCCGTGATGCGCCCGCTGTGCGCTTCGACGATGCCCTGGGCGATCGCGAGGCCCAGACCCGCCCCGGTGTGTCCGCTGCCGGGTGGCCGCGGCGTGCGCGCATGCGTGCCGCGCCAGCCCGGATCGAAGACGCGATGCAGGTCTTCGTCGGCGATGCCGGCGCCCGAATCGTGCACCGAGAGGGTGACTGCATCAGACTCGCGGGCCGTGCTGATGCGGATCACCCCGCCCTGCGGGGTGTGCTCGATCGCGTTCATCAACAGGTTCGAGACCACCCGAGACAGTTCGGCGGGGTCGCCGACGACGACATGATCAGAGCTGGTGCTCTCGACCAGCTCGATGCGTTTGGCGTGCGCGACCGGTCCGAGCTCGGCGGCGATATCGCTGACGATGTCGCGCAACGACAGCGGTTCCAGCGTCAGCACGAGCGTGCCCGACGAGATCTTCGACAGCTCGAACAGGTTGTCGACCAGCGAGGTCAGGTGGTCGACCTGCAGGCGCATCTGGCGGTGGAAGCGCGCCGGGTCGTCGGCGAGGCCGTCTTCGAGCGCCTCGGTCATGGCGCGCAGGCCGCTGAGCGGAGAGCGCAGGTCGTGCGAGATCCAGGTCATCAGTTCGCGGCGCGACTCGTCGATCGCCTGAACTTGAGCGCGGGCCTCGGCCAGTCGGGCGCTGGTGGCGGCCAGTTCGTCGGCCACCTGCTGCAGTTCACCGCCCGCAGCCAGCGCCGCCCCGCTGGTGACCAGTTCGCCGTCGCCCACCGAGTGCGTCAGGGTCTGCAGGGTGTGTGCGGCGCGCGAGAGGCGCAGGCCGAGTACCAGGGCGATGGCGACCGCCATCAGTGTCGAGACCACCGTCACCACGACGACGACGAGAAAGTCGTGGGCCGAGATGTACATGGCCTGGGCGACGGCCAGCACGCCCGCCGCAAGCGTGAGGGCCTCGGCGAGAACCACGACGCACAGCTGTACGATCAGCCCGCGTCGACGCGCGAGGTGGAGGGCTCCCAGGCCGAGCGCTCCGACGAGCAGTGCGGCGCCGAGAGCGAGGCCGATGATGGCGAGCAGGTCGGGTAGTGGCATCAGGTCTCCTCGATGTCCAGACGGTAGCCGACGCCCCAGACCGTGACCAACAGCGTCGGATGCGCCGGGTCGGCCTCGATCTTCTCGCGCAGCCGGCGGGTGGTGACGGTCACCGTCGAGAGGTCACCGAACTCCCACCCCCACACGCTGCGTAGCAGCGTCTGACGGTCGAACGTCTGCCGGGGATGCTTGAGCAGAAAGGCGAGCAGGTCGAACTCGCGCGCCGAGAGCACCAGTTCGGTGCCGTCGCGGCTGACGCGTCGGGCCGAGGCGTCGAGGTGGAAGGGGCCGATGTCGAAGGGCGCCTCAGGGGTGTGCGGGGCGAGACTGCGCCGTAGCACCGACTGCACGCGCAACACCAGTTCACGGGGTGAGAACGGTTTGGTGAGGTAGTCGTCGGCGCCCGCTTCGAGTCCGGCGATGCGGTCTTCGGTCGATCCCAGTGCGGTGAGCATGATGATCGGCAC
This sequence comes from Microbacterium esteraromaticum, assembly GCF_017303215.1. Lineage (GTDB taxonomy): Bacteria > Actinomycetota > Actinomycetes > Actinomycetales > Microbacteriaceae > Microbacterium > Microbacterium esteraromaticum_C. The sequence goes on from NZ_JAEMWU010000001.1 coordinate 627,685, forward strand.
CGCAGAGGTGGCGCGGATGCGCCGGCACACCTCGGCGCCGTCGATGCCCGGTAGCATCCGATCGAGCACGATCAGGTCGGGTGGGGTGCGCTCGACGGCCGTGAGTGCCGAGAAGCTGTCGGATGCCACATCGGCGAGCAGTCCGGCGGTGCGCAGGTAGGTCACGGCCACTTCGGCGACGGTGGCGTCGTCCTCCACGACGAGAACGCGCCGGTCGGTGAGATCGACGCCCTGTTCACCATTGGACGGGAGGGACATGCCCTCAGAGTAGGCCGCCGAGGGCGCCGGGTGAGGGCATCCGCGCCCCGCGCAGCGACCCTTCTTCACTTCGTAAGGAATGGAGCAACCACGCCGGGGTGCAACTTTCTACGGTCAGAACATGGAAATCGCCGTCGATGTCGTGCTCCCGTGTCTCGATGAGGCCGAGGCGCTGCCGGGTGTGCTGGCGGGGCTTCCCACCGGGTGGCGCGCCATCGTCGTCGACAACGGTTCGACCGACGGGTCGGCCGCGGTGGCTGAGCGGCACGGCGCGACGGTCGTGCATGCGGCGCAGCGGGGGTATGGCGCGGCCGTGCATGCGGGCCTGATGGCGACCACCGCGCCGATCGTCGCGTTCAGCGATGCCGACGGCTCGTTCGACCTGGCGCAACTGGCGGCTGTGGTCGGACCCGTGCGGTCGGGGGATGCTGATCTGGTGTTCGCGCGGCGGGTTCCGGCGCGGCCGGGGGCGTGGCCGCCGCACGCGCGGTTCGCGAATGCGGCGCTGCTGTGGTGGGTGCGGCGACGGATGGGCGTCGACGTGCATGACCTGGGGCCGATGCGGGCCGGGCGCCGGACCGACCTGATCGGACTCGATCTGCGTGATCGGCGTAGCGGGTATCCGCTCGAGCTGCTGTTGCGGGCGCAACGCGCGGGCTGGCGCATCGATGAGGTGCCGGTGCCGTACCTGCCGAGGGTGGGGCGTTCGAAGGTGACGGGCACGGTGCGCGGCACGGTTCAGGCCGTGCGCGATATGACGACGATGCTGCGGAGGTACGCATGACCACTCTGATCGTGATGGCGAAGGAGTGCGTGCCCGGGCGGGTGAAGACGCGTCTGCACCCTCCGTTGAGTCTGGCGGATGCTGCGCGGCTCGCGCAGGCGTGTCTCGACGATACGGTCGCCCGCACCCGTGCGGTGGGTGAGCGCCGGGTGCTGTGCCTGCAGGGCAGTCTGCCCCCGATCGCGGGATTTGCGCAGGTGCCGCAGGTGCCGGGTGATCTCGACGAGCGGATCGGAGCCGTGCTCGATCAGGTGCGTGGGCCGGTGCTGTTGATCGGCATGGACACCCCACAGGTCGATCCGGTGCTGCTGCAGCGCCTGGCCACCGAGTGGCCGCGCGACGTGGATGCCTGGTTCGGGCCCGCCGCGGATGGTGGCTTCTGGTTGTTGGGGCTGTCGGAACTGCCCGGCAGGAGCCGGGGGGATCTGGTGCGCGGCGTGCCGATGTCGCGCAGCGATACGGGGCGCAACACGCGTGATCGGCTGGTGCGGGCGGGACTGCGGGTGCGTGATGTGCCCGAACTGAGCGACATTGATGACATTTCGTCGCTGCGGGTGGTCGCGCGCGAGGTCGATCCGGCGGGCCGCGTCGCTTCGGTGCTGCGGGAGTTGCGTCGGGAGGGCGCGCTCGACGGTGTCGTGGTGCCGCGCGGGGGTCTCGTCGCGCGACGTGGGGCGGAGGTCGCCTGATGCGCCGCGTGGTCGCTCCGGTCGATGAGCAGACGGTGGTCGACGCCTACTATGGCGCCGGGGGAGACGCCCCGTACGAGCTCGCGTTGCGAGGTGGGGGAGGGATGCTGCAGATCATCGAGCACGGTGCCGCGGACGGTGGGCGCCCGGTCGAGCTCGGGCGGTTTCTCTCGGCGGCCGACCATGCGGATGCCGCGGTGATCGCGCGGGCGCACGGCACGGTGCTCGATGTCGGGTGCGGGCCGGGACGGATGATGCGCGCGTCGATCGTCGCGGGACACCTGAGTCTGGGGCTCGATGTATCGGCGGCGGCCGTCGAACACGCGACAGCGCAGGGGTTGCCCGCACTGCGGCGTTCGGTGTTCGACCCCGTTCCGCGCGAGGGTGAGTGGGACACCGTGCTGCTGATCGACGGCAACCTCGGCATCGGCGGCGATCCCGTGGCGTTGCTCGCCCGCTGCGCCGAGCTGCTCGCTCCTGGTGGCTCGGTGTTGGCCGAACTGCACGCCGATAGCCGCCGCGACCGTGGGTTCGCGGCGCGGCTGGTCGACACCGACGGCAGAACCAGCGCGCCGTTCCGCTGGCACGAGGTCGGGCGTCGTCCACTGCCCGGCTACGCCCGGCGCGCCGGCCTGCGATGCGTCGAGGTGTGGGCGGATGCCGGACGCGTATTCGCGCACCTGCGGCGGTGAGGGTTCGGCGGTGCCGCAACTACAGGAGAACGCTCAGCGCCGCGAGGGCGGCACTGATGATGATGGCCCCGACCCCTACCCGTCGTCGGTGACGTGCGGGAATCAGCACAGCCGCCAACGTCACGATGAAGCTGAACGCGAGCACGAACGGCGCCATCACTGCAATGGCATACAGCGCGTGCGACCCGGGTGCGACCACACCGAGCACTGTCCAGAGTGAGGCACCGCCGAGTAGCACGATCGCTGCGGCGAAGAGCGGGGCGACGATACGTGGCTGGCGGGATGCGTGCTGCACGGCGATCGCCGCGCCTCCCACGGTTCCTGCCGTCAGAGCCCAGACAGCGGTGAGTTGAAGTGCGCTTAGCGGATCGGTCGGGGCCTGCGCAGCGAGGAAGAACAGTGCCGGAGGCACAAGGCCCAGCGCCGCCGCGAACCCCGCGGCTGTGGGGAATCGTGTTCGGAATCGTCGCCAGCGATCGGCGACAGACGTGCGCCAGGAGGTCACTTCGCTACGTCCTCTCCGGTGCGAGGTGGAAAGGGGATGCCATCGTCTGAGCCTCGCAGGTGCGTGTTGCTTTCTTTGGCAGGTCGACGGTGATCTTCCCGATGTGAGTGGACCTTCGACCAAAGAAACACACTTTGTGCTTTGAGGATGACACAACTTGTGATAGAAATGTGGCACAACTCGTCTAGGGGGAGCAATGCCAACATCACGCAGTCTTGCTACCGGTGTTACTGAGACGCTGGGCGCCGCGTTCTCGACGCCGTTCGTCTCGCTGTTTGTCGCCCTGCTGGTGAGTGTGGGCTTGCTGGCAATCGTCGCGCGGATGCACCCCCTCGAAGCAGTCGCCGGGGATGTTGCCACCCGACGATACGCGCCAGAGCGAAGCGCGCTTGGAATCACGGCGGCTGCAGTCATCGCCTTGTTCGCTCTTGAGAACGTTGTGCGCGGGTACGTCGTGGATCTCGCCGACGTGGTGTCGTGGTGGCGCTACGCGCTTCCCTTGGCTGGCGCATCGCTCGGGCTCTTCGTCGTCGTTGTGAACGTTCTCGTACGGGGAACGACCCAGCCAAGAGCACCAGGCGCAAGCGTTGCGCGTCGCACCTGGACGACGTTCGGCCCGCGGTGGGGGATCGTCGCAACGTGCATCTCGTTCGTGGCGCTACTGGTCACAACGGTCTGTGCAGGTGTGGTGTCCTCGCCAGATGCGCACGGACGGTACATCTGGCTCGCGATCCCGGTTCCGAATGAGGCCGACGTCGACCCGGTCCGTGTGTGGTTCTATGGCTGGGAGTATGGGCTGCCCGTGCTTGTCTGCCTTGGCGCGCTCTCAGTGGTGACGTGGTCGGTGCTTCACTTCAACGCGTCGCGCCCGTACATCCGCCCAGAGACTGTGACCGATGAGAAGCGGTTCCGTCGCGAGATCGCTGCCAGTACTGTTCGCGTTGCCTGCGCTACGACGCTGATCGCTCTCGCTGGCGCATGGCGGTTCATCGCCCAGGCCGGCACTGTTTCGCAGTTGGCTGTCGGAGCTGAGGATCACGGTCAGCCGTTTGAGGCCACCTGGCGGTACGCAGAGTTCGCGATCGCTGCCGGTTGGCTCGCGCCTGTACTCGAGATAGCGGGCTTCGTGCTTTTGTTCTTCGTCATGGCAGGCGCCGCTCGTCGCACCGGGAGACGCTCAGTGCGACGTCGGGCCGATGCCGTTGCTCGCGAGACGGCGATGCCATGATGGCAAGCCATCTGCAGGCATCCGCCGACGAGGGGAGCCCGACGCTCGACATCTACCGTCGGTTTCGAGGCATGATCGCTTCGGGGCAGCTCGGTGCAGACGAGCGACTGCCGACAGTGAGACAGACGGCCCGCGACTTCGGGGTCGCGCAGGGGACCGCCGCGAAGGCGTACCGGATGCTCGAACAGGAAGGCCTGGTCGTCACCCGTACTGCCGCCGGAACGCGTGTCGCCGCGACAGCAGCAACGTTGCCTCACCGTGTTGTTGGTCCGATCCGTGAACTTGTCGATGCGGCAGAATCAGCGGGCGTGCAGCTCAGCGACGTCATCGATGTGCTGCGGGTGACCTGGCAGAGCCGCGTCGGCGCCGCAGACGACTCCGGGCGCGAGGAAGAGGGCGGTCGCGTCGCCGAGAAGGGCGCGTCGGGCCAGAGGCACGGGTAGCCCGCGTTCTCCGCCCATGCTCACCGAGAAGGTTCGAGCCGCCGCTGTGGCTGGTGATGATCGAGGCTGTCACCGACTCTCTGGTGTCGGGTGTGCCCCGGCCAGAGCGCTGCTGCGGCGAGCCCGAGGAGCGATCGTTGTACAAGTGGCCCGCGCAACCCTCGCGGACAGAGGTTGCTAGAGACAGATCGGCACGCTCTTTAGGGCAGAAACTGACCGCATTGGCCCCTAGGGTCGAGTCACAACGTACATGCGGAGGACAGATTGACTATTCAGCCGAGCTACCAGGCCGAGGGATACACAACTGTTGCGCCATGGGTGGTGACAGACGACACCGGCGCCTTGCTCGACTTCATCGCTGAGGCGTTCGGCGGGGTAGAGGTGGCGCGCGTCGTGACAGAAGACGGTGCGATCGGCCACGGTGAGATCCGTGTCGGCGACACCGTCGTGCTCGCGTTCGATCGTCAGGCCGATTGGCCCTCGCTGCCTGCGCTACTTCGTGTGTGGGTGCCGGACCCTGATCGCGCTGTCGAGCGGGCGGTGCGGGCCGGCGCCACGATCGTCACGCCGCTCAGCGACAACGCGTTCGGTCAAAGGGGTGCCCGGATCCGCGATCCCTTCGGCAACATCTGGTGGGTAGAGACACAGGTCGAACTTGTCGCGGAGGACGAGATGTGGGCACGGCTGCAGCAAACCCCGTACGCAGAAGACATGAAGGTCGCTCAAGAAACCCTCGATGCCGCACTCAGCGGTCGCCATCAAGGACGAAGCAGCGCACCCATCCAATAGCCACGGCCGGCCCGCGTGGGAATCCATCACGATGGTGCTCGGGCACACTCATCGCGTCTCCGATCAGAGGGTCAGGAGCACCTTGATGGCGCGGCGCTCATCCATGGCCTTGTAGCCCTCAGCTGCGTCGTCGAGCGGGAGAGTGAGATCGAAGACCTTGCCGGGGTTGATCTCGCGCTTCCAGATCTTCTCGATGAGTTCGGGAAGGAAGCGCCGCACGGGCGCGGGGCCACCATGCAGGTGCACTTCAGCGAAGAACAGCTGGTCGAGGGGAAGAGTGACGCCTTCGTGCGCCACACCGACGAAACCGATGTGTCCGCCGCCGCGGGTCGCGTGGATCGCCTGCAGCATCGACTCTTCGGTGCCGACGGCCTCGATGACGCTGTGGGCGCCGAGGCCTCCGGTCAGCTCCTTGATGCGTGCGGCTCCTTCTGAGCCACGCTCTTCAACGATGTCAGTGGCGCCGAACTCGCGGGCTAGTGCCTGTCGGTCGGCATGCCGCGACATCGCGATGATTCGTTCCGCGCCAAGCTGCTTCGCGGCAAGAACGCCCATGAGCCCGACGGCACCGTCACCGACCACGGCGACGGTCTTGCCAGGACCGACCTCGGCGGCGACCGCGGCGAACCAGCCCGTGCCGAGCACGTCGGAAGCGGCGAGTAGTGACGGAATGAGGTCGGCGTCCGGCTGACCGGGGGTGGCGACGAGCGTGCCGTCGGCGTACGGGATGCGAGCACGCTCGGACTGCGTGCCGATACCCATCGACACGAACTGGGCGTGCACGCACTTTGAGGGGTAGCCAGAACGGCAGATCTCACACGTGTTGTCAGAGATGACGAACGAGCCGACGACGAAGTCGCCGACCTTCAACGTCTTCACGTCGTCGCCGATCTGCTCCACGACACCGACGTACTCGTGCCCCATCGCGGTGTGATCCACGGGCTCGACACCACGGTACGGCCACAGGTCCGACCCGCAGATGCAGGTGGCGGTGAGCCGGATGATGGCATCCGTCTGATCGATGATCGTGGGGTCTTCGCGTTCTTCGACCCGAACGTCACCCGGGCTGTGCATGACGACTCCGCGCATGATGGTCTCCTTCGTCTGAGGCGTGTTGACATCAGTCAACGCCCCGCGAACCGTGCGGGGGAGTCCCTGATGAGAGGTGTACCAAGAGGGCATCCCTCGTCAGCAAGCGCGGACGTATCGTCGGGGTATGGATAACCGATCAGAGGTGCGGGAGTTTCTGATGTCGCGCCGTGCGAAGGTCTCTCCTGCACAGGCCGGTCTGCCGGCGGGGCCGAACCGTCGCGTCGACGGCTTACGTCGCGCTGAGGTCGCCATCCTTGCCGGGGTGAGCGTGGAGTACTACGCCAAGCTCGAACGCGGTGCCATCGCCGGTGCTTCGGCCGCAGTTCTCGACGCCGTGGCGGGAGCACTGCAGCTCGACGAGACCGAGCGCGCGCATCTGCTCGACCTCGCCAGGGCCGCCGACGGCATCCCCGCCTCGGGTCGTCATCGCCGACGCGCCAGCAAGCCCGGCCCGCTTCGCCCGAGTCTTCAATGGGCGGTGGAGGCTGTGGGAGTCGGCGTCGCCTTCGTCCGCAACACCCGCCAAGACATCCTTGCGACCAATGAACTCGGCAGGGCCTTCTACTCACCCCTCATCGGCGACGGGGGCCGCACTCCGAACCTGGCACGCTTTCAGTTTCTCGATCCGGCCTCGCGCGATTTCTATCCCGACTGGGATCGCTTCGCCGAGATGTGCGTCGCCATCATGCGTGCTGAAGCCGGTCGAGACCCCCACGACAAGGGCATCCAAGACCTGGTCGGTGAACTCTCCACGCGCAGTGACGTGTTCCGGCGTCTCTGGGGCGCGCACGACGTGCGCAGCCACGGTGCCGGAACGAAGCGCTTTCAGCATCCGGTGGTCGGCGAACTGACCCTCGCCTACGAAGAGCTCGCCATCACCGCCGAGCCCGGCAACGTCCTGGTGATCTACACCGCGGAACCGGGGTCACCAAGCGCCGAGCGGCTCGCCCTTCTCGCAAGTTGGTCAGCGCCACGCGGCACTGACCTGGTGCCTGCGGATACTCCATCCGACGATGCCAGGTAGCAAGGCATCGTCCGTCGCATCCATCGTCCGTCGCATCCGAAGCGCAACAGAGAGGTCCCCATGGAAATCGACACCAAGAAGCCCACGGTCAAGAACCCGCCCGAGCAGTTCACCGGTGACGTGTACCTCGACATGATCGCCGCGCCCCGTGCCGAAGGCCAGCGCATGGTCGTCGCCAAGGTGCGTTTCATGCCTGGCGCTCGCACAGCATGGCACTCGCACGCCCTCGGGCAGACCCTTCACATCACGGACGGCGTGGGCCTGATCGGAACGAGGGACGGCCGAGTGATCGAGGTGACGCCGGGGCAGACGATCTACACACCTCCGGGCGAAGAGCACTGGCATGGTGCGACCCCCGACGACTACATGGAGCACCTTGCCATGATCGACACCGCCGACAACCCCGCTGACACCACCATCTGGCTCGAGCACGTCTCGGATGAGGAGTATCGCCGATGACTCAATGGGCGCCTGAAGACATCCGTAGCATCCGTGAAAGCGACGACTTTCACATCGCTCCGTTCCGGGACGACGGGACGACCCCGGGAACTCTGACGTGGATCTGGGCAGTGGTCGTCGACGATGCCATCTACGTGCGCGCCTACAACGGCACGTCGTCGCGTTGGTACGGGTCAGCCGTCGCACAGCGCGCCGGACGAGTCTCGATCGGCGGGACGGTGCACGACGCGACATTCGTTCCCGTCGACGACACCGACCTGAACGAGCGCATCGACGAGGCTTATCGGGCCAAGTACGCGGGAAGCCCCTATCTTCCGCCCATGCTCACCGAGAAGGTTCGCGCCGCCACTGTGCGTGTCGACGCTCGCTGATCGTCGTGCGCCGCCTGGATCTCTGAGCGCTCGCGAATCGCCGACTAGGCTGGCGCGATGACGGCCGCTTCCGGAGAGATCACTTCTGCGTTGGTCCAGTCCCTCGTGTCGGAGCAGTTCCCTCAGTGGGCGCAGCTGCAAATCCGGCCGGTGGAAGCTCAGGGGTGGGACAACCGCACTTTCCGGCTTGGCGACTGCATGGCCGTGCGTCTCCCGAGCGCTGATGGCTACATCGCCGGCCTGGTTCGGGAGGAGCAAACCCTCGCGACCCTCAACTCGCGGATCAGCGTGGCGATCCCTCGCGTCTTAGCGACCGGGGCGCCCTCGGCGGCGTTCAACCGGCCGTGGTCTGTGCGTGAGTGGATCGACGGACACACTCTGGCTGCGGTTGACGCGTCCGACCGAGAGCGCGCCATCGATAGCTTGGGCGACGCCTTGGCGAAGTTGCAGGCCTGTGACACGGGCGGAGGCCCGTGGGCGGGAAGGGCATCTGCCTACCGCGGCTGTCACGTCAGTAGCGTCGGTGAGGACGTGCAGGGTTGGCTCCCGCTTCTGAATGGACGTGAAGCAGACGGATGCCGGAAACTCTGGGATGCGGCAGTGGCCACGGTGTGGACAGGTGCGCCAGTGTGGGTGCACGGCGATGTCGCGCCAGGCAACATGTTGTTCGGCAGCAAAGGTCAGTTGGCGGCGCTCATCGACTTCGGACAGACGTGCGTTGGAGACCCCGCCTGCGACCTGGCCTTCGCATGGTTGAGTTGCAGTGCCGGTGAACGTGATCAACTGCGCGACAGGCTGACACTGCCTGAGGATGCCTGGCTGCGAGGTGCAGCCTGGGCGCTGTGGAAGGCTCTCATCAGTTCCCCCGAAGACGTGCTCGCCAAGTATGGGCGCTCGCGTGACGCCGTGCTGAGCGATGTGGCTGACTTGACAGCGGGCTAGGACTGCCGCTCAGACGCCGGCGAGGAACCGCTCGACCGTGTCAGCGAAGCCTGAATGATCCTGTGGTCTGTGGTTGACGCCGCGTAGCTGAACGTGAGTCGCGCCTTCTTCTATCAAGACACCCGCTATCGTCTCGTACTCCGCATTCCACCCTCCCGTGATGACAAGGGTGGGCACTCCGACAATCGCGGAGCTGGCCACGCCGAATCCCCACGGCGGCTGCTTCGCTTCAAACCTTGCAGCGGTCTCCCGCTCTTCGTCCCACCGAGAACGATCGGCGGGACCTCCGAACATGAGCGGGCGGACGATCGACCAGTAGCCGAACAGGTCACCACTTCGAGAAAGAGCTCGGGCGCGCGTGATCGCATCGATGTGATCTTCGATCACAGGTACGCCCCTCGCAACGTCGTAGAGCGCAGGCTCTACGAGAACGAGGGCACGCGCGGCTATCTGACGCGCCTGTACAGCCAGAAACACGGGCACGGCGCCAGCCGAGTGTGCGAACACGACCGAGTTGCGCGGACTGAGCGCCGCGAGGGATGCAACGTTCGCGTCCATCGGTCCGGTGAAGTCAAGACTCGCAAAACGCGAACCCTGGTCCGGGATTGAAGGCCAAGCGTCGCGGCCTTGACGCCCCGCGCCATGAACATACACTCGCATCCGCCCAGGGTAGTGGTGGCTTCCGGACTCCCTGCCGAAGTTGACCTGTGACGATAGTTTCCGGTGCGCCTCGCGAAGCGAGCGAAGCTCGAGCCGACGACGATCGTTTGCGGCGGTATCCGAGTATCGGAGCCGGCGCGTAGGTCGAGAACGCTCGCACCGAGCGTGCCCGACATTGTTCGGACAGCCCGAGCGTCGATCAATCGCTCGGAGAGTTCTCTGCCTGACGGGCGGCCTTTCCTGCCACCACTGATCCGATGACGAGCCAGATCGCGATCCAGGCACAGCCGACGGCGGCCGCACCGATGGCGTAGTCCTCACCGACGAAGACAGCGGTTGCGGCCGCGGCGATGAGGCCGAACCCACCTATCGCAATGGGAATCGCGGCGGCGGCGTGTCCGTGACTCCAAGCGTCCTCGGAGCGAAGGGTCATTGTGGTCCTGATGCCTGTCCAGAAGTTCATAGGGAGGGCGCGACGGTAGGCCCGATAGGCAGTCCACACCATGATGACCCCCGCGATGAGCAGAGGGATTGCGGTGCTGATGGCGATGATCATGGAGAGGAGCTCCGTCCGTGGTCTTCGAATGTTGTGGCGCTGCCGTCTGGGCCAGAACCCGTCACCGATTGGATCCGCTCAGAATACTGAGCGCCCGTCGAGCAAAGTCCCGCGTACGGGTTTCTCGGTAAAGGTCCTGGACGCTGCCCACACTGCTCAAGGTTGGTGGTTGCCGAAAGCGATCGTTTACGGCGGCGGCGCGCTACATAGCTCGGGACCAGCGCCGTAATCGTGCGCCCCAACCTAGTTTCGGCAGGGGTTATTGGAGACCGTCAATCGGGTGATGACAGCTGTTGACGGAGCTTGCCGCGCGCACGAGAGTAACGAGCCCTCGCAGCTTCCGGGGTGAAGCCGAGAACGCGGCCAGCGTCGGCGACCGTGAACCCGTCCCAGCCGACGAGTAGAACGAGTTCGCGGTCTTTCGCCGTTAGGGTTGCCAGGGCAGCTCGAAGTTCGAGGTCGGGTTCAGGGTTGGTGACGGCATCCTCGCGCACGACAGCGCGGAGACGATCGGCGAGTGCGTTCCTGCGGACTGCTCCTCGACGTGTGCTCTGGAGTACGTGTCGCGCGATCCCGAAGGCGTATCGGCGGGCATCTTCGTGAAGCAACGGTAGAGACTTTTGCTTCCGCCACAGCACGAGAAGAGTATCGGCGACGGCGTCCGCGGCGTCTTCACGGTTGGTGAGGCGGTTGGTGAAATATCCAAGCAGATCGGGCACTAGTTCGGCGATCAAGATGTCGAGAGAGGCCGCGGGCCGCGCGGACGTCACGGCCGGAGGCAGCTCGTTCACGTCCGTGGCGCTCACTTGCTCGCCTCATAGTCATTCAAGAATGTCTCGTAGTACGAGTCAGGTCTGTTGGAGCGATCAACGCCGTCCCAGCCCGAAGCCCCCTCGATCTGTGCAAGTTCCTGCGCCGCTTGCACGTCCTCGGCGGAGATCTCTTTCCCGAACCTGGCCATGATGTACGTGATTCCGCCGCCGTCTGTCTGGACGAACGCAGGCCATGTCGCCGCGTCGGAGATCACCTTCGCCGCGGCCGCCATACGGGTCTTGTCGCCAGCATCGTGCGCAGTAAGCCACTCTTCGATCCAACCGACGTACGCGGCATGTTCGAAGCTCCGGATCAACCCGACTCGCTGTGTAACACCGGGCTCTGCGGAGTGTGCAGCTCGCACCTGTTCGATCAGACCTTTCTTGGTCTGGCCCGGCGCCAGCTGAAGCTGCGCTGGATAGATAGTTTCGAGGTACTCGCCCAGATCAGACGCTGAGGTGTCAACGAACTCGCTGTCCTCGATCACCTCGGAACCGCCGAACACGATCTCGGTCTGGGCGATGAAGTGCCGAATGGTCTCTGCAACAGCCGGCGCTGCGAACACTCCGCCGCCGATCACAGCTGCGCCAGCAACTGCCGCGCAGGCGCGTCTTCTCCATGACGCAGCTGCTGCTTCAGACCGAGCTTCTGAAACGAGGAGCGCGACCATTCCGGACGGCAACGGCTGCTGCTCGCCTCGTCGGCTCTCGGCCGAAAGCCGTCTCGTCAGTTCATCATCGCTGATCATGGTCATCTCCATCTTGTGGCCTGCTTCACCTGAGACATGGCCGGGACGGAAGGAAGCGTGACATCCGTGCGCGGGGGTGATCCACGCCAGGCAGCGCGGACGCCTCCGCCGAACACAATCGTTTCCGGTGCAACGGCGGTCGTCATTGATCCCGGCCGCCATAAACCTGGGCCACACGCGGGGTTCGATAGACGTTGTCGGAGCGAGCCAGATCAGAGGTCACCTAACCGTGCAGCAGTCCCGGGGCATACGGCGCAGCCCTTATGCGTCGGGAAGCTCTCGAGTTCGGGCGTTGCGTCGTTCAGCCCGAGACTGCACTCGCTCAGGTGGGCTGATGGCGCCGGCGCGGTGGGAGGCGAAGATGCATGGTGGCGAACGCCATCAGAGCGAGGGACGGGATCAGCAGCCGCCACTCCGGGACGTAGCCGTCAACGAGCGGCCAGTCGGCTTCGTCGTACTTGATCGGTCCGGCGTCACCCACGACGTACGACAGGAGTATGCAGACGACAGCGAGTCCGAGCAGCGCGAGGAACCAGGACGTGTGTTCCCTCCACCAGCGACGAGCGCGCGGAGCGAGGCGAAGGGGAAGCCCGACAAGAAAGGCTAGGACGGTGAGCGGGGTGGAGGCCAGCGCGATTCCGAAGAGTTGCAACCCCTCTGAGTAGCCGATTGCGGCAGTAGAGCAGATCGCGATCACGATGTAGGTGGTCAAGCCCGTGACAAAGATCTGGATCGCGGTTAGCATCAGGCCGACGCGCCCAGGATCGTAATCCTCAGGTGCGCTGGCGATTGACACGTCGGGGCCGATCTGATTCTCAGAAGTCACGGTCGAATCGTATTGCGTGGACGTGACGTCGAAGCGTCTTAGTTCAACGCTCACGTCTATCCGCCTGCAACTATCGCTTAAGCCGCGACACAGCTCTCGGCCGCGAAACGCCTCCTCCAAGTGCTCATTCGGATCGACAAACCTCGGGCCTTGGGCTGCTTCACACTCGTACCACGCGCGGGCGGTCTGGCTCGCACCTCCAATCGGAGTCCAGTCGTCACCGAAAACGATCGTTTACGGCGGGAGCCTATTCAACTGCGGCCGACTGCCGCCGCAAAGGTTCGTCAGAACCCCCTAGCGGCAGACGTTTTCGGCTGGAGCCGGGTGGGCTGGGCGGTTCCTTCACCTCATTGAGAGAATGACGTGTGACCATCCGCTTTCCTGCACCGCTCAGCCCCGGCGACACCATTGCCGTCACCTCGCCGTCCAGCGGCGTCACACCTGAAGAGATGAAACGGCTGGATTTCGCGGTTGAGGGACTGAGGAATTCCGGCTTTCGCGTCGTCGTCGGCGACTGCATTGGTGGCGCAGCGCATGTCAGCGCCCCAGCATCTGAACGCGCACAAGAACTCACTGCCTTCCTGACCGATCCAAGCGTGCATGCCGTCGTGCCGCCCTGGGGTGGGGTCATGGCGATCGACCTCCTGCCGCTCTTGGATTGGGAAGCGATCACCGCCGCAGAGCCCGCGTGGTTCGTGGGCTTCTCCGACATCTCGACGCTCCTGACACCGTTGACCCTGCGAACTGGCATCGCCACCATCCACGGGAACAACCTCATGGACACCCCGTACCTCGTTCCCGACGGGCTACTCGGCTGGCTCGACATCGCGACCAAGCCTGCAGGCAGCTCATTCGCCCAGACTTCGCCAGGCCGGTTCCGCGCGCATGGGTGGGACGATTACCTCAGCCATCCGGATGTCACCGAGATGACTCTCGACACTGCAGGTTCCTGGACCCGCTTGGACTCCGGAACGGGCGATGTCGATGTCACCGGGCGCCTCATTGGCGGATGCATCGACACGCTTTGTAACGTCGTGGGCAGCCGCTATGGCGATGTGCCGACCTTCGTGGAGAAACACGCGCCGGAGGGAACCATCGTGTACGTCGAGGCGTCCAGCCACGACGCGCTCACTATCTGCCGCAATCTTCATGGCATGCGTCTGTCGGGCTTCTTCGACGAAGCCAACGCGGTGCTCGTCGGCCGAACACTCGCGCCCGACACCTCCTACATGACTCAAGATGAAGCTGTGCTCGACGCCCTCGACGGTCTCGACATCCCAATCATCGGTAATGTCGAATGCGGCCACGTGCAACCGTTCATGCCCATTGTGAACGGGGCTCTCGGCCGTGTCAGGTTCGGTCCTGCCCCCGGTTCACTGACGCAGACGCTCGCCTGAGCTTCTCTCTCCTCAACCTGCCGAAAACGATCGTTTTCGGCAGCCTCCGCCGGCCTGCTCCGAACGGCCCGCCGCAATCTCCCGACGAAACCCGGTATCGGCAGGGGTTTCTGGCGGGTTCCTTGCGGGTGGGGCGCGGTGCGGTGGGCCTGCGTCACCCGACCGAAACCCCCTGCCGAAACCAGCGCCCGCCGAGAGACCCTCGGCACCGTTTTCGGCCGGCGTCGCGTCAGCATCCGACACCGCCCGCTGATGCCCCGCGCTACTGCCCTCGCGCGCGGCGCCGGCGCGCGCCGTCGCGCACCGCGTCGACGCCACGATGCGCTGCGGTGAGCAGCGGCACGAGCAGGGCGTCGTGCACGACGACCGCCGCGACCAACCAGACGGCGACACCGAGCAACTGCTGCGGGTTCTGCGTGGTCATCAGCAGCCACGCGCCGTAGGCGATGCCGGCAGCCCCGACCGCCCACAGCAGCATCCGTGTGGCACTCATCAGAGCACCTCGATCGTGTGCAGCCACTTGGTCTGCAGCACTCCCGGCCGCCCCGGCGCGATCACACGCGCCGGGTAGCCGTGATCGAGCGAGAGGCGCTCGCCGTTGAGGCGCAGGGCGATCAGAGTGAGCGGATCCTGCGCGTACACGGCAGGCATCGTCGTCACCGAGAACGCTCCGCGCTGCTGAAGACTGCGCAGGCGCAGGTCATCGCCGGGTCCCGCCCCGACCAGCATCATCAGCTCAGCCAACCGCACCCCCGACCAGTCGGCCACCGCAGTCCACCCCTCGACGCACGCGATCGGCAGCGTCTCGGTGCGCTGCGGCAGCCCCGCCAACTCCTGCGCCGACAGCACGGCCGTACGCGCCCCGTTGCGCAGTGTGAGTCTCCAGTCGGGATCGGATGCCAGCGCGACCGCTCCGGCCTGCGCAGCCGTGCGGTTCACCGGCACCCGCTGCGGTGCATCCAGCCGGCGCCGCTCATCGGCGAGGCTGAACGGCCCCCACGGCAACACGCTGTGTGTCAGCGCCAACGCCCCCATCGCCGCCGAACCCGCCGCCACCCCCGTCAAGAACCGGCGACGCGAGACACGCTCATCGGTCATCGTCGGCCTCCTCGCCCGCATCGCGCCGCCAATGCCGTCGGATCGCCGGCAGCTGCACGCCGATGTGCACCAGCAGCGCGCCCATCAGCATCCACGACAATGCGAAATGCGTGCGTCGAAAAGAGAACGTCCACGGATACCACTCGAGCGCGTTGAGCACACCCGTCACCGGCACCACCAGCGCGGTCGCCACGAGCACGGCGATCGACGCCCGCTCGATCAGATCGGCCGCGCCGCGCACCGGCGGCCACCGGAACAGTCGCGGGTACACCGTCCACAGCTTCGCCAGCAGCAGAGGCAGCAGCATGCTGCCCGAGACGACATGGACGCCCTGCGTCCATGCATACAGACCGATCGGCCGTATCGGCAACGGCAGCCACGGCAACGGGCTCTGCAGCAGATGGCTGTACACCCCGGTGGCGAAGCACACCACCAGCGCCAGCGCCAGCATCCGTCCGATCACCACCGCCATGCGCGTGTCACGCACCGGTGAACGCAACAGTTCCTGCACCTGCTGCGATCGCCGCTGCAGCATGCCAGACACCCGGTCGACGACCGAGACGGTCGCGCCGGAGTCTGCCGCGTGGGGGGCATCCATGACGACAGTGTGCGCCGGTGCGATCCGGGTGGCATCGGGCATCCGCTTACGAGACCGTGACAGTCACCCCTCGCGGGCGCTGTCACCGCGCTGTAAGGAACAGGGGTACCGCGACGCGCCACCCCGACCCATGCTGGACACATGCACCCCGCGCACACACCCGTCGACATCGCCGTCGTGGGCGGATCCGGCCTCGCCGAGATCCCGCTGGACGATTCCCGTGCTCTCCCGCCCGTCGCGACTCCGTACGGTCCCGTCCCCGGCATCACCGTCGGCGACCTCGCCGGACGCCGCGTCGCGTTCGTCGCCCGCCACGGGGCCGGCCACCGCGTGCCGCCGCACCGGCTGAACAGCCGTGCGCATCTGTGGGCGCTCGCGGCGCTCGGCGCGAAGACCCTGCTGTCGACCAACGCCGTCGGCGGCCTCACCGCGACCTTGCGCCCCGGCGACCTGGTGCTCACCGACCAACTCATCGACCGCACGCACGGCCGCGCCGATACGTACTTCGACGGCGACGACAGCACCGGCGGGGTGCAGCACCTGCCCTTCGCCGAGCCGTACAGCCGCCGACTGCGGCGTCACGCGCACGCCGTACTGGTCGGCATGGACGAGCGCGTGCACCCTGCGGGCGTCAGCGTGGTCATTCAAGGTCCCCGCTTCGCGACCCGCGCCGAAGCCGACTGGCACCGCGCGATGGGAGCCGACCTGGTCAACATGACCCAACTGCCCGAGGCCGCGCTCGCCGCCGAACTGGGCCTGGAGCACCTCAACATCGCCGTCGTCACCGACACCGACACCGACGCCGGGATGGGCGACGACGACACCTCAGCGACCGCCGAACGCGTCTTCGCCGTCATGGCCGCGGCCACCCCGCGGCTCATCGCCGCGGTGCGCATGATCATCCCGGCTCTGCCGCTCGACGGCCCGCCCAGCCCCGCTCTGCCACCCGAAGCGACGCGCGCCATTCTGGAACGGCAGGTGGGGGCGGGGTCACCGTGAGCGCCATCGGTCGGATGCTGGTCACCGGCGGCGCCGGCTTCATCGGCGGCACCGTCGTGGCGCAGGCGCTCGCCGCGGGGTGGCAGGTGCGGGTGCTCGACTCGCTGCGCGCTGACGTGCACGGCAGCACAGCGGATGCCGAGCCGCCTTCGGATGTCGAGACGATCATCGGCGATGTGCGTGACCGCGACGTGCTGGATGCCGCCCTGCGCGACGTCGACCTGGTCTGCCACCAGGCGGCCAAAGTCGGACTGGGCGTCGACATCGCCGACGCCCCCGACTACGTCGCCTCGAACTCGCTCGCTACGGCTGTGCTGCTGACCGCGATGCGTGATGCCCGTATCGACCGGCTCGTACTGGCCTCTTCGATGGTCGTCTACGGCGAAGGGCTCTACCGCGATGGCGATCGGCTCGTCAGCGCACCCCCGCGCGCGCGGGTAGATCTCGAGCGCGGCCTGTTCGAGCCGCGCTCGGCGTCTGGCCGGCCATTGCAGCCCGAGCTCATCGACGAAGACCGGCCATGCGACCCGCGCAATGTGTACGCCGCGACCAAACTCGAACAAGAGCTGCTCGCCCGCGACTGGGCCCGGTCGACCGGCGGCCGGGCCGCGATGCTGCGGTACCACAACGTGTACGGGCCGCACATGCCGCAGGGCACGCCGTACGCCGGGGTCGCGGCGCTGTTCCGCACGGCGCTCGAACGCGGACAGACACCCCGAGTGTTCGAAGACGGGCATCAACGCCGCGACTTCGTGCACGTCAGTGATGTCGCCTCAGCGAACCTGGCCGCCGCGCGCTGGACCGACGGGCAGGCCGCCGGCACCAGTCGGGCCTTCAACGTCGGCAGCGGCGACGTGCACACGATCGGCGAGTTCGCGCAGGTGCTCTGCGATGCGCTGGGTGCCCCCGCTCCGCAGATCACCGGCGAGTTCCGCATGGGCGATGTGCGGCACATCACCGCCTCATCCGCCCGCATCCGCGCCGAGCTCGACTGGCGGCCCCAGGTGCCGTTCGACGCGGGCGTGCGGGCGTTCGCCACCGCACCGCTCCGTCCCGCGGCGGTGCGGGTGTGACCGCGCAGAGGACTGCTGCCGGGTCGGTCGCGCCGCACACCGCCGAGCCGAGCGGGCGGCTCGCGCTCTGGGGCGCCGTCGCCGCGTTCGTGCTGATCGCCGCTGCGATCGCCGTGCCCGCGGTCACCGGGTGGAACGTGCACGTGCGCTGGTTCCCACCCATGCACGCCGAATGGGCACCGCGCGTCGGACCCGGCCTGCCCGTGGCGATCGCCGTCGGAGTGCTGGTGATCGCCTACGGCGACCGGGTCGCCCGAACCCTGCGCTGGGGCGGCCTGCTGCCCGTGGTGTTCGCCGCCGCTCTGGCCTGGTTGCTCTCGCTTGCGCTCATCGACGGCCTCGACGGCATCGGCACGATCCTCGATCACCGCTACGAGTACCTGGGCACGGCGCGCGAGGTCACCGACTTCACCGCCACGCTGCGCGAGTACGTCTCACGCATCCCGTTCGCACATCCCGACAACTGGCCGGTGCACATCGCCGGCCACCCGCCCGGCGCCCTGCTGTTCTTCTACCTGCTGGTCCAGCTCGGGCTGGGCAGCGCGCTCGCCGCGGGATTCGTCGTCACCGTGATCGGCGCCACCATCCCGATCGCCGTCCTCGACACGATGCGCACACTCGGCGCCGAGACCCATGCGCGCCGGGCAGCACCGCTGCTGGCCATCGGCCCGGCGGCGATCTGGATCGCTGTCTCGGGCGATGGCATGTTCGCGGCCGTTGCCGCATGGGGCATCTGGGCACTCGCGCGGGCGACGCGCGCCGGGCGCCACCGACGGGTCGGCAAGACGATGCTCTGGGCGGTGCTGGCCGGCCTGCTGCTGGGATACTGCGTTATGCTCTCGTACGGGCTGCCCCTGCTGGGCGTTCTCGCGGTCGCCGTACTGATCGCCGGTCGCAGCTGGTGGCCACTGCCGGTCGCGGCCGCAACCGCGCTGGCTGTCGTGCTGGCATTCGCCGTCGCCGGGTTCGCCTGGTGGGAGGCATTTCCGGTGCTGCACCAGCGCTACTGGGACGGCGTGGCATCGAACCGGCCGGCCGCCTACTGGTTGTGGGGCAACCTCGCGGCCTTCGCCATCAGCGCCGGACCCATGGTCGGTGCCTCCCTGGCCGGCGCGGTGGGTACCGCCGCGCGCGGCTTCCGCACGCCCCGCGACGAGCATCCGAGTGGCATCCGAATCGTACTGTTGCTCACCCTCGCCGGGTGGCTGATGGTGCTACTGGCCGACGTCTCGGGCATGAGCCGCGCCGAGGTCGAACGCATCTGGTTGCCGTTCGTGCCCTGGGCGCTGCTGGGGCTGTCGCTGTTCTCACCGAAGGTGCGCCGGGTGGCGCTGGCCGTGCAGGTGGTGTTCGCGATCGTCGTGCAGTCGCTGCTGCAGACGGGGTGGTGACCGCGGTGCTTCAGTCGGTGGGGTCGCCGGATACCGCCGAATCGGATGCTGCTCCGTCGGCCTCGTCAGCCGTCGGCGTCACGGTGATCGGAACCGTCACGTGTGTGGTGCCGAGGTCGATGCCGAGCAGATCGACGGGCGGGGCCTCGTCGAGACGCTCGGTGGTGTCGTTCGGCTCCAGCGGTTCACCGGGCAGCGCGGCCCATGCGCTCGGTTCCTGCGGCTTCTGCGTGAACATGCCCATCTGACCATTGTCGCGCGCACCTGCGCCGGGTGGGTCACAGAACGGCGTCAGCCGCGGGCATCCACACCTCTGCCGGCATCCGCATCACGCACGGCGTCGACGAGGTCGCGCCACGGGCCGCGCAGGTGGGAGTCGGGTACGACCTGTTCGAGCTGCTCGTCACGCTCTGAGGCGTTGACCCGCACATGGATGGTCCAGACGTAGCGGTCGGCGCCCGGCATGTCATCGCCGGGTGGGTTCTCGGCGTCGTCGTTCCACGGGCACCGTTCGACCAGCGTCTTCCACTGCGGGGTCTGCGCCGGTGGGGGCTCGGCCCGCCAGCGTCGCCGCAACCCGGCGATCCCGCCAGTGCGCACCACGGCGATCACGAGGTGCTCCGGCTCGCCGTCAGAGGGGGTCTCGGCGGGCATCCGCTGCTCCTCTCTGCGCGTCGAGCACTCCCACCGCGATCCACGCCTCACGCACTGCCCTCTCGACGGCGTCGCCGACGGTTGAGGCTTCGATCAGTGTGCGCTCGGCGAACTGCACGAAGTCGGCGTCGGCCGGCAGGCCGCCCGTCAGCGTGCGATACCAGATCTGACCCGCGCCTTCCCACGCGTACCCGCCGAGCGTGCGAGCCGCCAGCGCGAACGCACGATTCGGGATGCCCGAGTTGATGTGCACACCGCCGTTGTCTTCGGCTGTGTGCACATAGTCGCGCATGTGCGCCGGCTGCGGATCACGGCCCAGCTCGTCATCGTCGTACGCCGTGCCCGGGTGGAGCATGTCGCGCAGCGCGCGGCCCTGCACGGCATCGGTGAAGATGCCTTCACCGACCAACCAACTCGCCTCGTGAGCGGTCTGCCCCTGAAGATGCTGCTCGGTGAGCGCCCCGAGCACGTCGGCGATCGACTCGTTCAGCGCGCCCGGCTGCCCCTGATAGATCAGACCGGCGCTGCTCTGGATCACTCCGTGCCCGAGCTCGTGCGCGATCACCGACACCGAGCAGGTGAACCCGCCGAACACCTCACCGTCGCCGTCGCCGAACACCATGCGCGAACCGTCCCAGAACGCGTTGTCGTAGTCGACGCCGTAGTGCACCGTCGCGTTCAGCGCCGCCCCAGCCCCGTCGAGTGAGTCGCGCCCGAACGCGTCGAGCAACAGAACGAACGTCGCCCCGAGCCCATCGAACGCCTCATTCACCGTTTCGTCGGAGACGGGTGGGTCGTCTTCGCCGCGCACCCGCACACCCGGCAGTCGTTCGGTGTTCTGCGCGTCGAAGATCGTGCGGGTGGGGGCGTCCGTCACCTCGGCGACCAGCGCCCCCGAGGCGTCGATCGACAGCTCGAGCGTGGAGTGGTACGGCGGACGCCCCGCGATCAGCGTCTGCCTGGCCGCCTGCGCGGCGTGCGAATAGCGCCCCGACGCCGCCAGACGGGCCAGCAGGTACCCCGGCACGATGCCCTGTCTCGAATACGGCCGGATGCTGTCCATGCGCCCGACGATACGCCTGGTCGCCGACAGAGGGCAGGGGCATCGCCGCCTCGGGGGCCCTGGTGATGCTGTGGGCCGTGCACACCTGAGCCGCGTAGAATCGGCCCAATGACCGATGCCTCTTCTGCATCCCCGTCCGGCATCGACCCCGACGACCTCGCGACCACGCTGCGGGTGCTCGGCGACCTCGACAAGGTCGATCAGCAGCATCCTGACTACATCGCCGTCCGACGCGCGACCGCGAACATGTTCAAGGCCGTCAAACGTGCCCGCCGCAAAGAGATCCGCGACGCGATCGCCGAGGCCGACAAGGCCGTTGTCGCGCGCACCGCGACCGGAGCCCCCGACCGCATCGATGACGAGACGCGCGGCAACGATCTCGCCTCCAGCGTCGTCGACGCCCCCATCGCGGGCGAGCTGCTCAAGCCCCGCAACTGCTACATCTGCAAGCAGCCGTACACGCTCGTCGACGCGTTTTACCACCAGCTGTGCCCCGACTGTGCGCGGTTCAGCCACGCCAAGCGCAGCGCCCGCACCGACCTGACCGGTCGCCGCGCCCTACTGACCGGCGGTCGCGCCAAGATCGGCATGCACATCGCCCTGCGCCTGCTGCGCGACGGCGCGCACCTCACGATCACCACGCGCTTTCCGCGCGACGCCGTGCGCCGGTTCTCGGCGCTGCCGGATGCCGCTGACTGGCTGCACCGGCTGCGCGTGGTCGGTATCGACCTGCGCGACCCGGCGCAGGTGATCGGCCTGGCCGACTCGGTCGCGGCCCAGGGGCCGCTCGACATTCTCATCAACAACGCCGCGCAGACCGTGCGCCGCTCGCCGGGTGCGTACTCACTGTTGGCGGATGCTGAACTGCAGCCGCTCCCGGATGGACCGCTGCCCGAGATGGAGACCTTCGGGCACACCGCCGATCCGCACCCGCAGGCGCTGCAGGCCTCGGTCGACGCACATCCGCTGCTCTCTGTGGCGGCGCTGGGCGGCACCGTCGCCGAGCAGGGCGGTCAGGCGTTGACGGCCGAAGATCTCGCGCGCCTGGCTATGGCCCCCGGCTCGTCGTCGTTGCAGAAGCACGCCGATGGCACGGCTATCGACGCCGGTGGGCTGGTGCCCGACGTGAACCGCGTCAACAGCTGGGTGCAGTCGGTCGAGCAGGTCGATCCGCTCGAGATGCTCGAGGTGCAGTTGTGCAACACGACGGCGCCGTTCCTGCTGATCAGTCGCCTGCGGGCCTCGATGGCGGCCTCGACCGCCCGCCGCACCTACGTCGTGAACGTCTCGGCCATGGAGGGCCAGTTCTCGCGCCGCTACAAGGGTCCGGGGCACCCGCACACCAACATGGCCAAGGCGGCGCTGAACATGCTCACCCGCACCAGTGCCGGCGAGATGCTCGAGACCGACGGCATCCTGATGACCGCGGTCGACACGGGGTGGATCACCGATGAGCGCCCGCACTACACCAAGGTGCGCCTCGCCGAAGAGGGATTCCATGCGCCCCTCGACCTCGTCGACGGCGCCGCCCGTGTGTACGACCCGATCGTGCAGGGTGAGGCCGGGGTCGACCTGTACGGCGTCTTCCTGAAGGACTACAAGCCCAGCCCCTGGTGATTTCCCTGCGCGTCGCCTGAACCCGCTACGCTGTGCCGCTATGACCAGCGGAACCACGACGCCGCAGCGGAGAGCCCGGCGATGAGCATCGTCCGACCCGACCTCAGCGTTCATGCGCGCGTGCGCGCGTCAGCATCCGCACTCGGTCCCAGTGAGGGCCGGGTCGCCGCGGTCATCATGGAGCGACCCGACGACGTCGTCGACTGGTCGGCCGCCGAGCTCGCGGCGGCGGCCGGCACCTCGACGGCCACGGTGATCCGCGCCTGCCAGAGCCTCGGGTTCCGCGGGTTCCAGCACCTGCGGCTCGAACTCGCCCGCTCGGCGCCGCTGACTCCCCGCGACAGCGACCCGGTCGCCGCCGGCGGCACCTTCGATGATGCGGTGGATGCGCTGCGCCTGGCCCAGGAGAGCGTCGACCCCGAACGCGTCGAGGCCGCCACCGCCGCTTTGCGCGGTGCGCGTCGTGTCGTGCTCGTCGGCAACGGGTTCTCGGGGCCGCCACTGCAGGACCTCGCGATGCGGCTGAGCAGTGTGGGGCGCGCCGTCGAAGCGCCCGTCGACCCGCTCGCCCAGCAGTTCGCGGTGCACTCCCTCTCGGCGGACGACGTGTGCCTGGCGTTGAGCTACTCGGGCGCCAACGTGCAGACGCTGCGTGCCTGCACGGCCGCGTCCGAACGCGGAGCGACCGTCGTGCTGGTCACCAGCTACTCCCGCTCGCCGCTCGGGCGGCTCGCCGACATCGTGATCGCGACCGGGCCGGTGGGCTCGGCCCATGACCTCGACCCCTACCTCGCGCGGCTGGGGCACACCGTCGTGCTGCACACGCTGCACGGCGCGCTCGCCGGCGATGCCCGTCATGCCGACGTCGCCGATCTGCGGCACGTCGTGGCCGACGCGCTCAGCGAGGACTGAGCGAAGGCGCCTTCGCGCGCACCCGCAGGCCCGCGCTCCAGCCGGTTCTGGGGCGTTCTCTGATCGGTCGCGTGTGCTTCACCTGCCGTACACCTGCGGCTGTGATGGTTCCCATGTAACGAGATTCCAAGCGCGGTGAAACGCGCGAAATCAAGAGGGTGCACATGCAGACGATCGCCATCGACGGGCTCTTCAACGTGAGGGCCACCAGCCCCACCGAGCCGTGGCTCGTACGCACCGGCGCCCCCGAGAACGTCACCGCCGACGGCGTGCGCGCGCTGCGCGACCTGGGTGTCACGACGATCGTCGACCTGCGCGAGCCCTCCGAAGCCGGCGCCCGCTCGCACGACATCCCCGTACAGCAGGCGGGCATCTACGGCGCCGAGCCGCCGGCGTCCGGCCGTCTCGAAGACATCTACACGCTCATGCTGCGTGAGCGGGGCGGCGCGCTTACCGCGGCCGTCGCCCTGATCGCCGACACCGAGGGTGCCGCGCTCGTGCACTGCACCGCCGGCAAGGACCGCACCGGCCTCGTCGTCGCGCTCGCGCGCCTCGCCGCCGGCGACAGCGCGGATGCCATCGTCGACGACTACGTGCTCTCGGCCGAGCACGTGCGCCCGGTGCGCGAACCCGCCGTGCGCGACCTCGTGCTGGCGCTGCCCGAGACCGAGCGCGCCGAAGCGCTGCGTCTACACCTCGAAAGCCCCCGCGAGGCGATCGTGCACGCACTGGCGATCATCGACGAGCTCGGCGGCGCGGGCGCCTACCTCGCCCGCCACGGCCTGACCGACGCGCAGCTCACCCGGCTGCGTCACAAGAACGAGGATGCCCGATGAGCCGCGCAACCGGACGCTCGACCGTGCTGCACATCAGCGATGTGCACGTCACCGAGCGCGGCCTGCTGTACGACGCCGTCGACGGCATCGCTCGGCTGCGCGCCGTCGGCGACTACGTGCGCGCTTCGCAGATGACGCCCGAGGCCGTGCTGATCACCGGCGACCTCGCCCAGCGCGGCAACCCCGGCGCGTACGGAGCCCTCCGCGACGCGGTGGCTGAACTGCGCGAAGCAGTGCAGGCACCCGTGCTCACCATCATCGGCAACCACGACGACACCGAGGCCGCGCGCACCCTCGACGGACACGAGCACTCCCACCACCGCACGGTGCTCGTCGATGGCATCCGCTTCGTGCTGCTCGACTCTTCCTCCGGCGAACTCGGCGCCGCCCAGCGGCAGTGGCTCGCCGACGAGCTCGCCACCCCGCACGGCGAGGGCACGGTCGTCGCCGTGCACCACCCGCCCCTCGGTTCCCCTCTGCCCACGCTCGCCAAGGCGGGCCTGCGCGATGCCGAGCAGCTGCTCGACATCCTCGTCGGCACCGACACTCGTGCTGTGCTCGCCGGGCACTTCCACCACCCGCTCGCCGCGCACGTGCGCGACATCCCCGTGATGGTGGGGCCCTCCCTCGCCTATCACCAGGTGATGGACGGCCGTGCCGACCGCATCAGCGGGCACGACCGCGCGATGTTCTCGGTCGTGCACCTGCACGCCGATGCCGTCACCGCCACCAGCGTCAGCCTCGAGACGCCCACCCCGCTCTTCTCATCCTCCGTCGCTGTACCCCCAACCCTGCACAGATAAGGAAACCCATGTTCCGCTCGCACAGCCCCGCAGCGTTCGCCGTCCTCGGCGTCGCCGCACTCGCCCTCACCGGCTGCTCGACCGCGGCGTCCACCGCCGACGACGCCCAGCCGTCGGCCGGCGCGCTGGAGTCGACCACCATCACGCTCTACACCTCGGAGCCGCAGGAGAAGGCCGACGCACTCGTCGAGGCCTTCAACGAGGTGCACCCCGAGATCACCGTCGAGGTGTTCCGCGCCGGCACCGGCGACCTGACCACCCGCGTCGCCGCCGAGAAGGAGACCGGCAAGATCCAGGCCGACGTCTTCCTCGCCGCTGACGCCGCGACCTTCGAGAACTACGCTGCTGACGGCATGCTGCTCGAGCACACGCCCGCAGACGTCGATGCTCTCGACCCCGCCGTCGTCGACCCCGAGGGCTTCTACGTCGGCACCCGCATCATCCCGACCGTCATCGCCTACAACACGTCGATGGTCGACGCGGCCGACGTCCCCGCCTCGTGGGCCGACCTCACCGCAGCCGACTACGCCGACCGCATCGTCATGCCCAACCCCGACGTGTCGGGCGCAGCCGCCTACAACGCGGCCGTCTGGCTCGACGAAGACACCCTGGGTGAGGAGTGGATGACGGCGCTCGCCGCCAACCGCCCCGTCATCGCCGACAGCAACGGCCCCGTCTCGCAGGCCGTCGCCACCGGCACCCAGCCGATCGGCATCGTCGTCGACTACCTGGTGCGCGAGCTCGCCGCCCAGGGGTCGCCGATCGCCGTGTCGTACCCCAGCGAGGGGGTGCCGTTCGTCTCGCAGCCCGCCGGCATCTTCTCGGACACCGAGAACGCCGATGCGGCCCGCGCGTTCGTCGACTTCCTGGTCAGCGCTGACGGCCAGAAGCTCGCCGTCGAGCAGTCCTACCTGCCGGTGCGCGGCGACGTCGGAAGCCCCGAGGGTGCCCCCGAGCTCGAGCACATCGCGCTGCTGGCCCCCGAGCTCGAGACGATCCGCGCCACCCAGCCCGGCGCCGTCGAGACCTTCCGGGAGCTGTTCCAGTAGTGAGCACCATCGCCACCGCCCCGGGTCCGGCCATTGGCCGGGCCCGGGGCCTCGACGGGGTCAGTGCCCTGACCGTGACCCTCTGGGTCGCGTGCGGCGCACTGATCCTGGTACCCCTTGGAGCGATCCTCGCCCTCTCCGCGGGCGGATCCCAGCTCAACGTCCTGCTGCAGGGCGACGTCGTCGAAGCCGGCATCAACAGCCTCGTCTCGGCGACAGCATCCGCCCTGTTCGCGGTCGCCATCGGCGCCGCCTTCGCGCTCATCCTCGAACGCACCGACCTGCGCCACCGCGGCGCTCTGCGCATCATCGCCCTCACCCCACTGCTGATGCCCCCGTTCGTCGGTGCGATCGCATGGCTCGGCGTCGCCGGCCCGGCAAGTCCCCTCAACCTCTGGTGGCGCGAGCACTTCGGCGGTCCGCTCTGGTCGATCTACGGCGCCGACGGCGTCATCATGCTGCTGACCGTGCACAGCTACCCGCTGGCGATGCTCATCGTCTCAGCCGCACTGCGACGCATCCCCTCCGACCTCGAACAGGCCGCCCGCATCTCCGGCGCCGGACCCGCACGCACCATGTTCAGCGTCACCGTGCCGCTGCTGCGGCCCGCGCTGCTGTCGTCGTTCCTGCTGATCGCGGTCGGAAACCTGGCCGACTTCGGCATCCCCTCGATCATCGGTCTGCCTGAGCGGTACGTCACCCTCGCCACCCTGGTCTACCGGTACCTGCAGTCCGGCACGGTCGACGAACCCCTCGCCGTGGTCGCCACCATCGGTGTCGTGTTGCTCGTGCTCGCCATCGGCGCGCTCGTGCTGAACGCCCTGGTCAAGGGCAGCGGGTGGGAGCTCGACGCCTCGAGCACGCCCGTACAACCGCTGCCGCTGGGGCGCGCCCGCACGCCGCTCGGCATCGTCATGTGGACCGTCGTGCTCGGCATCACCCTGCTGCCGCTGCTCGCCCTGCTCACCCAGACCCTGCTGCGCGCGCCCGGTCTACCGCTGACCCCCGAGAACCTCACCCTCGACAACTTCGCCAAGGCGCTCACCTCGAGCACCGCCCTCGACGGGGCGGCCAACTCGATCATGCTCGCCACCGGCGCAGCCCTGATCTGCGGCGTGCTCGGGCTGGCCATCGGCGTGGTCACCACCCGCGTGCGCACCCGGTGGACGCGGGGACTCGGCCCGGTCGCGATGCTGCCGCAGGCCATCCCCGGCATCGTGATCGCAGTCGCGTGGCTCATCATCGCCCCGCGCATCGGCCTGTTCAACACCCCGTGGCTCATCCTGGCGGCCTACATCACCTCGTTCACCGCGTTGGTGGTGCAGTCGGTGTCCGGGCCGTTGGCCAGCACACCGTCCAGCGCCGAAGAGGCGGCCCGCGTCGCCGGCGCCGGGCGACTGCGCGCCCTGATCGACATCTCGTCGCGCATGGCCCTGCCCGCCGCGATCTCGGGAGCCGTCGTCGTCGCCGCCACCGCCGTGCGCGAGCTCACGCTGTCGGTGCTGCTGCTCTCACCGGGCTCGCAGACCCTGGGCGTGGCGATCTTCAACTTCCAGCAGGCGGGCGCCTACAACACCGCGGCCGCATGGTCGCTGGTCGTCGCCGTCGCCGGCATCGCCGTGATCGGACTGGCCACGCGCCGGCCCAGAGACACAAACTGAGAGACAACCTGAGAGGCCACCATGGCATCCGTCACCCTCGACTCCGTATCCGTCCGTTACCCATCCGGGGCCAGCGGCCTGGTCGGCATCGACCTCACCATCGCCGACGGCGAGTTCGTCGCCCTGGTCGGGCCGTCCGGCTCGGGCAAGACCACCCTGCTGCGCACCATCGCCGGGTTCCTCACACCCACCAGCGGAGCCGTGCGCATCGGCGACCGCACCGTCGCCGGCGACGCGCAGTTCGTGCCGCCCGAGCAGCGCGAACTGGGCATGGTGTTCCAGCAGCACGCCGTCTGGCCGCACTGGAACGTCGGCCGCAACGTCGAGTACCCGCTGCGTCGCGCCGGCGTGCCGCGCGATCAGCGCAAGACGCGTGTCGCCGAAGCACTCGACCTGGTCGGACTCGCCGGCTACGAGAAGCGCGACCCCGCAACGCTCTCGGGCGGGCAGCGCCAGCGCGTCGCACTGGCGCGCGCCCTGGTCGCACGCCCGCGCGTGCTGCTGCTCGACGAAGCGCTCTCGGCCCTCGACGAGCCCCTGCGCGACCGGCTGCGCCTCGAACTGCAGACCCTCACGCGCGAACTCGGGCTCACGGTCGTGCACGTCACGCACGACCGCGCCGAGGCGTTGGCGCTCGCCGACCGGGTGGTCGTGCTCGACGGCGGGCGCATCCAGCAGGTCGGCGCGCCCGACGAGCTGGTCACCCGGCCCGCCAGCGGCTTCGTCGCGCGCTTCCTCTCCGACGCCACGCTCGTCGACGGAGTGCTCAGCGACGCCGGCTTCCAGGCCGACGGGCATCCGCTGTCCGTGCCGCGCGACACCTCCATGCCGGCGGCGGGACGCGCGACCGCGGCGATCCTGCCCGCCGCGGTCACCGTGACCCCCTCGGATGCCGGTGACGCGGTCGTGCGCTCGTCGCTGTACACGCCCGACGGCGGCGACGCCGTCATCGACTGGGCCGGAGTGACGCTGCGCGCGCGCACCCGTGGCATCCGCCTGGCGGTGGGACAGACGGTGCGCGTCGACGTCGACCGTGTCGTGGTCTACCCGGCCGAGTCGCTCGACGCGGCCGCGTCTGCCGCGCCGACGCTGGTGAGCGCATGACCGTCGCCCTCGTGCGTCACGGCCGCACCGCGTGGAACCTCGCCCGCCGCATGCAGGGCCGCACCGAGGTGCCGCTCGATGACCACGGGCAGGCGCAGGCGGACGCCGCAGGGGCCCTGCTGGCTCGCGCCGAGTGGATGCACCTGATCGCCTCGCCCCTCGGCCGAGCCGTCGACACTGCCGACCGCATCGGCGAGCACGTGACGGGCGTGGCGCGCGAAATCGACGACCGGCTGATCGAACGCGACTACGGCGCCGCCGAAGGCCTCGCCGTGAGCGAGGTGCACGAACGCTGGCCGGACGGCGGCTATCCCGACGCGGAACCGCTCGACGCCGTCGCCGCGCGCGCGGGTTCGGCACTCACCGAGATCGCCGCGCGACGCGGCAACAGCATCGTCGTCGCCCACGGCACGCTGCTGCGCGTCGGCGTCGAGACGCTCACCGGCAGCCCGTGCCCGCGCATTCTGAACGGACAGATCGTGATGCTCGAAGCCGAAGAGGCGGGCCGGTTCACGGCCCGGTTCCTCACCGAGTAGCGATCGCCCTCAGGGGCCGAGTGACCCTTTCCGGAACGCCCACGCTGTGGCACTCTGGCAGGAATCACGCATCGGTACCCAAAGGAGGGCGATCGTATGCTTTTTGCGACATCTGCGCTGGTCTTCGGACCGCCGGAGTGGCTGTTCACCGGCTTCATGGCCATGCTGATCCTGGGGATCGCCGGCCTCATGAGCTACGTCCGCGTCAAACGCGAGCGACATGCGCTCGAGCGAATGCACCGCTTCGGCGGGGTGAGCGCGGTCAGAGGCGATCGACACCGCTGACGGCGATGACGGCCTCTCCGGCCTCGTCGGATGCTGCCAACCGGAGCAGTCAGGACGACTGGGCGAGCACGCGCTGCAGGGGCGCGTAGTGCTCGATCACGGCACGGCGATATGCCTCGACGTCTCCGGCGCGCACCGCGTCGAGCATGTCGCCGTGCGCTTTCGCGGTTCTCTCGATATCGGCGGGGGGTGCGATCTGCAATTGCGGCAGCACTGCCGTATGCACATCCCAGAATGCGCCGACGAGTTGACCGACCAGATGGTTGCCGGTGCGGGCGAACAACTGCGTGTGGAAGGCTCGATCGGCTTCGAGGAAGTTCTCGCCGCGGCTTGCTTTGTCGACCATCTCGTCGACGAGGTCGGCGAGCGCTGGGTGCTCCGTCTGAGCAGCGCCGGCTTCGACGACCCGGTCAGCCATCGAAAGGTCGAGCGCAAGGCGCACCTCAACGACCTCGCGCAGCGCCTGCAATGACCCTTCGGGGGAGAGCACCCCGCGGAACACCAGGGCCTCCACCATCGGGTCGAGCGACATCTCGCCAACGAAAGTGCCGTGCCCGTGGCGGACATCGACGATGTCGAGAGTCGACAGGGTGCGGATCGCCTCGCGCACGGAGGATCGTGAGACATCCAGTGCCTCGCACAGTTCTGATTCGGTCGGCAGTGGGTCGCCGGGACGCAGACTGCGCGTGAGGATGAGCTGCTTAATCTGATCCGCCGTCGTGGCGCGGCGCATGCGGGACGCACGTGATCGGGTCACTGTCAACTCGCACTTCCTCTCGCGTCACGTTGATCATCTCATTGGGACGGGCGGGTGGCTGTTGTTGAGAACGCCGCCCGTCTGTGTTTATAGTACATCAGACATCTGATGTCCCGACGATGTCGTCCCTCCCACAACTGGAGCATCACATGACCCGTTACATCCCCCGCAGGCGTGGGACCCGATTCGCGACGGCGCTGGCCGGCTCGATCGCGGTCGCCGTCGCGCTCTCCGGCTGCGGTGCCGCAGCCACCGACAAGAACGATTCGGGCGCCAACGCCGGCGAGATCGATCTTGACGCGATCATCGAGGCGGGCATCTCATACTCGCTGAACGGCAGCTTTGACCCGATGGTCGCCTCCGGTGCCGTCACCGTCTCGGCCAACTGGCACATCTTCGAGGGGCTGGTCGACCTCGACCCCGTCACCCAGAAGCCCGCGCCGGCACTCGCCGCCGATCTTCCAAAGAAGGTCGACGACACCACGTACGAGATCGACATCCGCGAGGGCGCGACCTTCCAGAACGGCGACCCGGTGACCTCTGAAGACGTCGTCTTCAGCTACGAGCGCGTGCTCGACCCGGCGAACAACTCGCTGTTCCTCTCGTTCGTCGACTTCATCGACACGGTCACTGCCGTCGACGAGGACACCGTCCAGATCACCACCGACTACCCGTTCTCGCTGATCAACGACCGCCTCGGCGTCGTGAAGATCGTGCCGAAGGCGGTCGTCGAGGCCGACGCCGAGGGCTTCGCCTCGAACCCCGTCGGCTCGGGTCCCTACACCCTCGTCTCGGCAGTGCCCGAGGACAAGATCGTCTTCGAGCGCTACGAAGACTACAACGGCCCGCACCCGGCACTCGCTGCCGGCATGAACTGGAACCTGCTCGCAGACCCGTCCGCACGCGTGACCGCCATGTCGACCGGCACCATCCAGGCCATGGAGGACGTGCCCTACATCGACGTCGACACGCTCGCGTCGTCCGCCGAGGTCGAGAGCGTGCAGTCGTTCGGCCTGCTGTTCATGATGTTCAACACCAAGGCCGCGCCGTTCGACGACCCGCGCGTGCGTCAGGCGCTGCACTACGCGCTCGACATGGACAAGATCATCGAGACCGGCATGCTCGGCAACGCCACCGCCGCCACGTCGTTCCTGCCCGAGAACTACGAGAACTACAACAAGGCGTCGACGGTCTACACGTACGACCCCGAGAAGGCGAAGGGCCTGCTCGCCGATGCGGGCGCTTCCGACCTGTCGATCACGCTCCTGACCACCGACACCGGCTGGGTCAAGGAGGTCGCGCCGCTGATCAAGGAATCGCTGGATGCCGTGGGCGTCAAGACCACGCTCGAGATCGGCCAGTCCGCGGCGATGTACGAGAAGGTCGACTCCGGCGACTACACGGTCGCCGTCGCACCCGGCGACCCCTCGGTCTTCGGCGTCGACCCCGACCTGCTGATGAACTGGTGGTACGGCGACAACGTGTGGTCGAACACCCGCACCGCCTGGGCTGACTCGCCCGAGTACGCCGAGCTGACCGCACTGCTCGACCAGGCCGTCCAACGGGAGGGCGACGAGCAGCAGCAGACCTGGAACCAGGCCTTCGATCTGCTCTCCGAGCAGGCCGTGCTCTACCCGCTGTTCCACCGCAAGCTGCCCACCGCGTGGAGCAGCCAGCAGCTGGTCGACTTCAAGCCGGTCCCGACCACCGGACTGTCGTTCCTCGACGTCGGGGTCGCAGCCAAGTGATCCCCCTCCGGGCGGCGCGCACTCCGCGCCGCCCGGAGATCCTCCTCGAACAAGAAGGCCCCCGTGTCCAGCACCCTCAGTCTCATCGGTCGCAGGCTCCTGCAGCTGCCCGTGATGATCCTGGGCATCACGTTCCTCGTGTTCTTCGTGATGTCCTTCTCGCCCATCGACCAGGCCAGGGTTGCCCTCGGCGAGACCGCTTCGCCCGAGGCGCTCGAGGCATACCGTGAGGAGAACGGCCTCAACCTGCCGCTGATCGCGCGCTACCTCGGCTTCCTCGCCGGGCTGTTCCGCGGCGATCTCGGCACATACTCCGCGCGCAGCCTCCCCGTCATCGACGAGGTGTCCCGTGCCTTCCCTGTCACCCTCTCGCTGACGTTCTTCGGTCTCATCATCGCCGTGGTGATCGCCTTCGCCATCGGCGTCCTCGCTGCGGTGTACCGCGACCGCTGGCCCGACCAAGTGATCCGTTTCTTCGGTGTTGCGGCTCTGTCGACGCCGTCCTTCTGGCTGGCCATCCTGCTCATCCAGGTCTTCACCCTCGGACTCGGCGTGCTGCCGGCATCCGGTCCGCTGCCCGACTTCTGGACCGACCCTTCTGGCTGGCTCGCCCGCATGACCCTCCCCGCGGTCGCCCTCGCCGTGCCGGTGATCGGCCAGCTGTCGCGCGTCGTGCGCACCTCGATGGTCGAGGAGCTTGACAAGGACTACGTGCGCACCGCCCTCGGCGCGGGCATCCCCCGCGTGGTCGTCGTCGGTCGCAACGTCCTGCGCAACGCGCTGATCACCCCCGTAACCGTCCTCGGTCTGCGCATCGGCTACCTGCTGGGTGGCGCGGTCGTGATCGAGATCATCTTCGCCATCCCGGGCATGGGCACGCTCATCCTCAACGGCGTGACCAACAACGAGCCCAACCTCGTGCAGGGCGTGACGCTCGCAGTCGCCCTCGCCTTCGTCGTGATCAACATCATCGTCGACCTCCTGTACGTGCTCATCAATCCCCGAATCCGGGCGGTGTGACCCATGCGACGCAAACTCACTGAACGACTTTCCGTTCCCGGCCTGCGCTTCGGCGGCCTGTCGGTCGGATCCCTCATCTGCATCGCCATCCTCGCGATCATCGCCCTGGCGGCCGTCTTCGCGCCGCTCGTAACGGCGTATGACCCGCTCGCCTCGGGCAGCCCGGTGCAGCCGCCCAGCGCCGACCACATCTTCGGCACCGACCGACAGGGTCGCGACATCTTCTCGCGTCTCGTCTACGGTGCGCGCTACTCGCTGGTGATCGGCCTCGGCGCGACGCTCGTCGCCCTGGCCGTCGCCAGCGTGCTCGGCACCATCGCCGCCACGGCGCCCAAGTGGGTGTCCGAGACGCTGATGCGGGTCATGGACGTCATCATGTCGTTCCCCGGCATCGCCCTCGCGGCCGTCTTCGTGGCGGTGTTCGGCAAGTCGCTGCCCGTGCTCGTGCTGACCATCGCGTTCCTGTACGTGCCGCAGCTCACGCGCATCGTGCGCGCCAACGTGCTCGACCAGTACGGCGAGGACTACGTCTCGTCGGTGCGGGTGACGGGCGCTCGCACGCCGCGCATCATCATCAAGCACGTCGCCCGCAACGCGATGGCGCCGGTGCTCGTCTTCGCCACCGTGCTGGTCGCGGACGCGATCGTGTTCGAGGCCTCGCTGTCGTTCCTGCAGGCGGGTGTGCCGGACCCCGAGCCCAGCTGGGGCAATGTCATCGCGGCCGGCCGCAACCTGCTGATGTCCGGCGCGTGGTGGGCGACGTTCTTCCCCGGCATCCTCATCATGATCACGGTGCTGTGTCTGAATATCCTCTCGGAGGGACTC
Source organism: Microbacterium esteraromaticum (assembly GCF_017303215.1). Taxonomy (GTDB): domain Bacteria; phylum Actinomycetota; class Actinomycetes; order Actinomycetales; family Microbacteriaceae; genus Microbacterium; species Microbacterium esteraromaticum_C. The sequence continues at coordinate 661,990 of NZ_JAEMWU010000001.1, forward strand.
ACCGACGCGATGGTCTCGCCGCGGGCGCGCAAGATCACCGCCGACGCGGCCGGCACTGAGGAGTCGACCACCGCCCTCGAGCACGCCGCGTTCGACGACACGCACGTCGTGCCCACCGTCGACACCTCAGTGAACCTGTCGGTGCCCAGCGGCGTGCCCGAGCCGCGCTTGCCGCAGACCGCCGTGGTGCCCCTCGCCGAGCGCCTAGCCGACCTGCGCACACGCGAGCTCGCGCGCACCGACCGGCTGGTCTACACCGGCGATGACGCGCCGCTGCTCGAGGTGCAGGACTTGTGCATCTCGTTCCCGCGTCACGGCGACGTCGACGTGGTCGATCACGTCAGCTTCACCGTCCGCCCCGGCGAGACCATGTCGCTGGTCGGCGAGTCCGGCTGCGGCAAGTCGATCACTTCGCTGGCGATCATGGGCCTGCTCGACCCGAAGGCGAACATCCGCGGGCGCATCATGTTCGACGGCGAGGACCTGCTGCAGATGGCCCCCGAACGGCGCAACGCGCTGCGCGGACACGACATCGCGATGATCTACCAGGATGCGCTGAGCTCGCTGAACCCGGCCATGCTCATCCGCTCGCAGATGAAGCAGCTCACGCGCCGCGGCGGCACTCGCACGGCCGAAGAGCTGCTCGAGCTGGTCGGCCTCGACCCCAAGCGCACCCTCGCCTCGTACCCGCACGAGCTCTCGGGCGGTCAGCGCCAGCGCGTGCTGATCGCGATGGCGCTGACCCGCGACCCGCGCCTGGTGATCGCCGACGAGCCCACCACGGCTCTCGACGTCACCGTGCAGGCGCAGGTGGTCGAGCTGCTCATGCGGCTGCAGCGCGAGCTCGGCTTCGCGATGATCTTCGTCTCGCACGACCTCGCTCTCGTCGCCGAGCTGACCCACCGCGTCACCGTCATGTACGCCGGTCAGGTGGTCGAGCAGGGGACGACGCGCGAGGTGCTCACCCAGCCAGTGCACGAGTACACCCAGGGCCTGCTCGGCGCGGTGCTCTCGATCGAGGCCGGCTCCGACCGCTTGCACCAGGTGTCGGGTGTCGTGCCGTCGCCGCGCGACTTCCCCCGCGGAGACCGCTTCGCACCGCGCTCGTCCGACCCCGCGCGCTACGCCGGAGTCACGCCGGTGCGCCGGCAGATCGTCGGCACCGAGCACTTCTACTCCGCGCATCCCGATGATGCGCCCGTCGAGCCGATCGGAGCAGGACGATGAGCGAACCCGTCATCGAGCTGAAGGACGTGCACGTCCGCTACCGCACGCGCACCTCGACGCTGTTCAAGCCGAACTACGTCGACGCGCTGGCCGGCGTTTCGCTCACCGTCAAGCGCGGTCAGACACTGGGCATCGTCGGCGAGTCCGGTTCGGGCAAGTCGACGTCCGCCAAGGTGCTGATCGGGCTCGAGAAGCCCACCAGCGGGCAGGTCGTGTTCGCCGGCGAACCGGTGCGCTCGTTCACCCCGGCGGTGCGCAAGCGGCTGGGCCGCATCCTCTCGGTCGTCTTTCAGGACCCGGCCACGGCGCTGAATGCCCGCATGACCGTGCGTGACGCGCTGCTGGATCCGCTGCAGGTGCACGGCCTGGGAGAGGTGGCCTCGCGTCAGCGCAAGGTGCGCGATCTGCTCGGGCTGGTCGGCCTGCCGCACTCCGCCCTCGACGCGCTGCCCGGCCAGCTCTCGGGCGGCCAGCGCCAGCGCGTGGCGATCGCCCGTGCCCTCGTGCTCGACCCGCAGGTGATCATCGCCGACGAGCCGACCTCGGCGCTCGATGTCTCGGTGCGCGCGCAGATCCTCAACCTGCTCACCGACCTGAAGGACCAGCTCGGTCTGGGCATGGTCTTCATCTCGCACGACATCCAGACCGTGCGCTACCTCTCCGACGAGATCGCCGTGATGAACCGTGGCCGGATCGTCGAGTTCGGCGATGCGGCGAGCATCTTCGACAACCCCTCCGATGACTACACCCGCACACTGCTCGGCGCCGCGCCCTCGCTGCTCGAGCCGGCATCTCACTGACTAACGAACCGGAACCTCATGTCCACTGCATCCCCCGCCTTCACCGGCATCGTCCCCCCTGTCGCCACGCCGCTTCTGCCCGACCACACCGTCGACCACGAGTCGCTCACCCGACTCGTCGAGTACCTCGTCGACGCCGGCGTCGCCGGCTTGTTCGCGCTGGGCTCGACCGGCGAGACGGCGTACTTCACCGACGGCCAGCGCGTGGAGATCCTGAAGACCATCGCCGCGGCCAACGCCGGCCGCGTGCCGATCATCGCCGGTGCCATCGAGCTCACCGCGCCGCGGATCATCGAGACCGCTCGCCGGCTCGTGGAGGCCGGGGCTGACGCGATCGTCACCACCGCGCCGCTGTACACGCTGAACTCCCAGGCCGAGATCGCCGACCACTTCCGCACCATCGCCGCCGCGATCGACGCGCCGCTGTGGGCGTACGACGTGCCTGTGCGCGTGCACAAGAAGCTCGGCCTCGAGCTGCTGATCCAACTCGGCACCGAGGGCGTCATCGCGGGCGTCAAGGACTCGTCCGGAGACGACGTCGGCTTCCGCCGTCTGATCGCCGCCAACGAGGCGGCGGGCCGCCCGCTGCAGCTGCTGACCGGCCACGAGATGGTCGTGGACGCCATGCTGCTGGCCGGCGCCGACGGCGTGGTGCCCGGTGCGGCGAACGTCGAGGCCGAGGGCTACGTGCGCCTGTTCGATGCCGCCCGCCGCGGTGACTGGGACACGGCTCGCAGCGAGCAGGAGCGCATCAACCGCATGTTCGACATCGTCTTCCAGCCGACCGGGCTCTCGGGCGACGCGACCGGAGTCGGCGCGTTCAAGGCCGCGATGAAGGCACGCGGACTGATCGAGCACGCGACCATGGCGCACACGGTGACCCCGCTCGACGGCACGGCCGTCGACAAGGTCGGCGGCGTGCTCGCCGGCGTCGGACTGCTCCCCGCCGCGGCACGCTGATGGCAGAGGTCGTCCTGGCCGTCGACGTGGGCGGCACCAAGACCGCAGCCGCGCTCGCCGGCCGGGACGACATCCCGCTCGCGACGCGCGTCGCGCCGAGTCGCGCCGCAGACGGACCGGACGCGGTGATCGCCACGATCACGGACCTCGCCACGTCACTGCTCGACGCGGCGGACGCCGAGACCGGCGAGCGCACGGTGCTCAGCGGGGTCGGCATCGGCACCGCCGGTGTCGTGGATGCCCGCGCCGGCACGATCGTGTCGTCGACCGATACCTTCGCCGACTGGCCGGGCACCGATGTCTCGGCCCGGGTGCATGCCAGGCTCGCCGACCGCCTGATCGAGGGTGCCGTCGTCGCCGTGCAGAACGACGTGGACGCGCACGCCGCTGGCGAGTACCGACACGGCGCAGCCGCGGGCGCCTCGAGTGCGCTGATCGTCGCGGTCGGCACGGGAATCGGCGCCGGAGTGATCGTCGACGGTCGCCCACTGCGCGGGGCTCACCACGTGGGCGGCGAGCTCGCCCACCTGCCGATCCGAGGCGCTGATCACCTGCGCTGCCCATGCGGACGCATCGGCCACCTCGAGGCCATCGGCGCCGGCATCGGACTGCACTGGCACTACCTGTCGCTCGGCGGCGATCCCGCGGTGTCCGACTCCCGCGCCGTCGCCGCGGCGGCGACCGCGGGCGACGAGCGCGCCCGGCAGGCCATCGCCGATTCGGCGGCAGCGGTCGGCCGTGCCCTCGCGGGTGCCGCATCGCTGCTCGACCCCGAGCGGATCGTCGTGACGGGCGGCGTCCCGCGAATCGGCGAGGCGTGGTGGGATCCCATGCTCGCCGCCTATCGCGCCGAGGCCATCGACGCACTGCAGACCACACCCATCCTGCCGGGAGCCCTCGGCGACGACGCACCGCTGCGCGGAGCCGCGGCATCCGCATGGAGGAACTGATGCGATTCACCGATGTCCCCGAGCGGCTCGCGGGCCGCCTGATCGTCTCGTGCCAGGCCTACCCCGGCGAGGCGATGCGCGACCCGCGCACCATGTCGCAGGTCGCGCAGGCCGCGATCGTCGGCGGAGCCGCGGGCATTCGAGTGCAGGGGATCGCCGACATCCGCGCCGTCGCCGATCTCGACGTGCCCGTCGTCGGCCTCTGGAAGGACGGTGACGACGATGTCTTCATCACGCCGACCCTCGATCACGCGCGTGCGGTGATGGACGCCGGTGCCGACATCGTCGCCATCGACGGCACCCGCCGTGCCCGCCCCGACGGGCTGACGCTGGCCGAGACCATCCACGGCATCCGCGCGCACGGCGACGTGCTGGTCATGGCCGACTGCGGTTCGCTCGCCGATGCGGTCGCCGCCGAAGCGGCCGGTGCCGACTTCCTCGGCACCACACTGTCGGGGTACACCGGCGAGCGGCCGAAGACCGACGGCCCCGATCTCGAGCTCATCTCGCTGATCTCCGACGCCTGTGAGCGTGCGGTCATAGCCGAGGGGCGCCTGCACACGCCCGCCCAGGCCGCAGCGGCCATCGGCGCGGGCGCCTTCGCCGTCTGCGTGGGCACGGCGATCACCCATCCCTCGACGATCACCTCCTGGTTCGCCGACGCGGTCGCCGACGCGGGCGGCGGCGCGACCCGGACCGCGGGCTGATGCCCCGCCCCGTCGTTGTCAGCGCGTATCCGCTGTCGCCGGCGTTCGCGAACTGGGACCCGGCGGTCGAGGCCGACGTGCTGCACGGGCTTGCCGGGTTGCCGGGCGTCACGGCGCTCGAGGTGCCGTGGATCGATGGCATCCACCCCCACGACTCCGCCTGGTTCCTCGCGAACGCGCCCGACGTCGCGCTCGCCGTCACGCCGCTGCCGTTCGTCATGCGCCGCCTTGCGACGCCCGGCTACGGCATCGCCTCGCCCGATGGCGACGGCCGCCGGGCGGCGATCGCCGACCTGCGCCGTGTGGCCGCGGACGTCGCCCAGATCACCGAGCGCAGCGCCGCTCACGTCGCCGTCGTCGAGCTGCACACCGCCCCGCGCGGTGAGGCGGATGCTGACGCGCTCGCGCGTTCGCTGGCAGAGCTGGGCGAGTTCGACTGGTCTGGCGCCCGCCTGATGATCGAACACTGCGATGCGCACGTGCCGGGACAGACCCCCGAGAAGGGCTTCCTGTCGCTGCCCGATGAGATCTCGGCGATCCGGGCATCCGGTGCCGACGTCGGACTCTGGATGAACTGGGGACGCTCGGCGATCGAGCTGCGCGACCCCGACGCCGTCGCGGCGCAGATCGCTGCGGCCGCCGACAGCGGGCTGCTCGACGCGCTCGTGCTCTCGGGGGCCTCCGACCGTGAGAGCCCGTATGGCGGGCCGTGGATCGATGCACACCACCCCTTCGCCTCCCTCGACCCCGAGGCCGAGTCGCTGCTCACCGACGACCGCGTGCACGCCGCCGTGCGCGCGCCCGACGACGCGGCGTGGCTGGGACTCAAGGTGAGCCGCCATCCCGGTGTCACCACCGCAGCCGAGGTGCTGCGCGTCGCCGAGCGCCACCTGCAGGTGCTCGCCGCCGCAGCACCCTGACCGACCCCCTCCCCGCACGAACAGAAAGGCCTGTCCATGCACTGTCGTACCGAGTCCTCCCACCGCCACCGGCGGCGCAGGTTGCTCTCCACCGCCCTCGTCGGGGCACTGGCACTCGCGCTCAGCATCCCGGCGCAAGCCGCCTTCGCCGCTCCCGGTTACCTCACCGATCCCACGCTGCCGCCGGGCAGCTACCAGGAACAGAACCTCGGCGCCGATCGCACGGCCGACGACTTCTTCTACCGCATCCCCGCACTCGCTCACCTCGGCGACGGCGTGATCCTCTCCTCGTGGGACGCGCGCCCGGGCAGTGCGGCCGACGCGCCGAACCCGAACTCGATCATCCAGCGCCGCTCCACCGACAACGGCAAGACGTGGAGCGATCTGCAGATCATCGCGGCCGGTGACGCCGCCGCGCCCAAGTACGGCTACTCCGACCCCAGCTACGTCGTCGACCACGAGACCGGCCGGGTGTTCAACTTCTTCGTCTACTCGAAGGAAGTCAGCTTCCAGGGCAGCCGCTACGGCAACGACGACGCCGACCGCAACATCATCAGCGCCGCCGTCATCCACTCCGACGACCAGGGCGTCACCTGGAGCGATCCCGAGCTGATCACCGACGTCGTCAAGCCCGCCAACGGCGCGGTCGTGAACGGGACCTACCAGCCGGTCACAGGTGACGTGCGCGGCGTGTTCGCGACGTCGGGCGAGGGCATCCAGCTGCGCTACGGCGCGCACGCCGGGCGTCTCATCCAGCAGTACGCCGCGCACGTGCGTCAGGCCGACGGCAGCGAGGCCATCCAGGCGTACTCGGTGTACTCCGACGACCACGGCGCGACCTGGCAGCGCGGCGCATTCGTCGGCACGGGCATGGACGAGAACAAGACCGTCGAGCTCTCGGACGGCCGCGTCATGCTCAACTCGCGCGACAGCTCGAACGGCCGTCAGCGCAAGGTGGCGATCTCGACCGACGGCGGCGCGACCTACGGCGCGGTGACGCGCGACGCTGAGCTACCCGACCCGACCAACAACGCCTCGATCACCCGACTGCACCCCGATGCCCCGCAGGGCAGCGCGGATGCTCGCAAGCTGATCTTCACGAACTCCAACAACGGCGTTAACGGCAGTCGAGTGAACGGCTCCGTTCGCCTGTCGTGCGATGACGGCGAGACGTGGCCTGGCCTGCGCACGTTGAAGACCGGCTTCTTCGCCTACTCGTCAGCGACCGCGATCGATGACGGACGCGTCGGCGTGCTGTGGGAGGGCAACTACACCGACCAGATCCGGTTCTCGTCATTCGATCAGGCGTGGCTCAACGCGGTCTGCGCGCCGATCTCGGTGCCCGAGACGGGGCTGCAGCCGGGCGTCGCCGAGACAGTGCCCGTGACGGTCACGAACCAGGAGGACACGGCGCTCACCGGCACCGTGTCGTTCCACACGCCGGCCGGCTGGACAGCATCCGACGCCGCGGTCACCGCCCTCGCACCCGGTGCCAGCGTCACGGTCGACGTGTCGGTCACCGCGCCCGCCGGCGCGGAGGGCGCGCAGCGCCTACAGGCGGCATTCACCGCCGCCGACGGCCGGATCAGCCAGGCCACGGCGACCCTGCAGCTGCCGCTGAGCGCGAAGCTCGGCGCGACGCTCAGCGTGACGAGCACCTCGCCGGCCCGCGACGTGGTCGCCGACCCGTACACGGTGGGCGAGCAACTCGCGTTCACCGTGCGCGTCGCCGGCACCTCGAACGTGGTCAGCACGCTCACCCCGGCCGACGCCACGTTCTCGACCGGTTTCGCGCCGACTGCCTGCCGCTGGCAGAACTTGGCGGTGGGCGGCGCATACAACTGCACCACTCCGCGCCGCACGCTGACGCAGCAGGACATCGACCGCGGCTGGTTCGCACCCGAGTTCTCGTTCACCATCACCGGTGGTGGGCTCGCGCCCGTGACGGTGAGTCACACCGGTGCGGCGGTGCTGTTGCGCGACGGACTGCTCGCCGCCGACATCGCCGGCACGCGCGCCGACGCCGGCCGCGACCTGGCCGCTGACCCGTACGCCGCCGGCGAGCAGGTGCCGTACTCGTTCCGGGTCGACAACGCGACCCCGGGCACGGTCACCGTGGCACCCGTCGCCGGACCCTTCGCGCCGTTCGTCGCGCCGGGCGCCGGCAACTGCCGCTACCAGAACCTGCCGAAGGACGGCGGGTACACCTGCGCCACCCCGCGCCACACCGTGACGCAGGACGACGTGGACCGCGGCTACTTCATCGCCGACACCACCTGGCGGATTGAGGCCGCCGGTCAGACGGCGAAGGACATCGAGGTCACCGGGGGTGAGGTCGACGTGATCGACCGCGCCCCGGCGCTCGCCGCCTCGATCAGCGGCGAGTGGACGGATGCCAACGGCACCGGCGTCGCGGACGCCGGAGACACCGTCACCTGGACGCGCTCGGTGCGCAACACCGGCAACGTCGTGCTCGATGAGGTCGTGGCAGACGGCGCCGAGCTGGGTGCCCTCGCGAAGGGCGAGAGCGGGCAGCTCGATGCGCAGGTCGTGACGCTGACCGTCGACGACATCGCCGCCGCGAAGGTATTGGTCGAGGGGTTCGCGGTGGCCGCGTCGAACGGCCGTCTCGACGTCACCGCTCAGGCCGACGCGAGTGAGCTCATCCTGCCGATCGCACCGCTCTGGTCGGCCGGAACCGTGTACCTCAAGGGCGATCAGGTCACCTACCAGGGCAGGCTCTGGCAGGCGGGCTGGTGGACGCGCGGCGAGAAGCCGGGCTCTGCGGCCAAGGGGGCCTGGCAGGAGATCGCGGTGAACACCGACGGCGAGGTGCTGTGGACGGCGACGCGGGTGTTCCTCGTCGGCGACGTGGTCGTGCACGACGAGCAGCGCTACGAGGCGCGCTGGTGGACCCGCGGCGACGAGCCGGTCGCGACGCCCCAGAGCAAGCGTCCCGGCGCCTGGAAGCCGCTCGGCTGATCGGCTGATCGGCTGAGGCGCGTCGCGGATGGCGCGCGGATGCACACGATTCCCCGTTCTGCACATGATTCCACCGAATCCGTGTGCAGAACGGGGAAATCTGTGCCAGGGTGGCGGGCTAGAGCCGGTCGAGCCCTGTGACGGTCACCACGGCCTCACCGGCCTCGTCGGATGCCGCCAGGTCGACGTTCGCCGTGATGCCCCAGTCGTGATCGCCGGCCGGGTCGTGCAGGATCTGGCGCACCGTCCAGGTGCTCGCGCTCTGTTCGATCAGGAGCAGCTGCGGGCTGCGGGCGTCGGCGTCGGTGAGGATCTCGTCGTGCTCGGCGAAGTAGGCATCGAGTGCGTCGTTCCACCCGTCGGCACCGAAGTCGGCATCGAGCGAGGCCAGCTGCTCGACGTCCTCGCGCGCCGCGAGCAGCACACGACGGAACATCTCGTTGCGCACCAGCACACGGAACGCCCGCGTGTTCGCCGTCAGTCGCTTGGGGGCCGGCGGCACCACCGGCTCGTCACCGGGCCGGTCGAAGGCGCCATTATCGGTACCGTCGATCAACTCCTGCCACTCGTCGAGCAGGCTCGAATCGACCTGGCGGATCAGCTCGCCCAGCCACTCGATCAGGTCGTGCAGCTCGTCGTTCTTGAGGTGCTCGGGAATCGTCTGCGAGGCCGCACGATAGGCATCCGACAGGTATCGCAGCACGACGCCCTCTGACCGTGCGATCTTGTAGTAGGCGACATATTCCCCGAACGACATGGCTCGCTCGTACATGTCGCGCACCACCGATTTCGGGTGCAGCTCGAAGTCGCGGATCCAGGGCTGCGATGCGCTGAAGGTGTCGAAGGCCGCGCTCAGCAGCTCCTCCTGCGGCTTCGGGTACGTGATCTGCTCGAGCAGCTCCATGCGCTCGTCGTACTCGATACCCTCGGCCTTCATCGCGGCAACCGCCTCGCCGCGGGCGAGGAACTCCTGCTGGCCCAGCACGGCGCGCGGGTCATCCAGGGTTGCCTCGACGATCGAGATCATGTCGAGCGCGAACGTCGCCGATTCGGGTTCCAGCAGCTCGAACGCCGCCAGCGCGAACGGCGAAAGCGGCTGGTTCAGCGCGAAGTTCGGCTGCAGGTCGACCGTCAGACGGATCTGACCGTCGACGTTCTCGACGATGCCCGATTGCACCAGGGTGCGGTAGATCCCCAGGGCGCGCACCGCCAGCATCCGCTGTGTCGAACGCGACTCGTGGTTCTCATATACCAGCGCACGCATATTGCCGAACACGTCGCCGCCGCGCGCGATGACGTTCAGGATCATCGCGCTCGTGATCTGCATGTGCGAGGTCAGCGTTTCGGGCTGCGACCCCACGAGCTTCTGGAACGACGGCTCGCCCCACGACACGAAACCGTCGGGAGCCTTCTTGCGGATGATCTTGCGCTTCTTCTTCGGGTCATCGCCCGCCTTCTTGAGCGCGGCGAGATTCTCGGATTCGTGCTCGGGCGCCTGCGCCACCACCGTGCCCGCGGTGTCGTAGCCCGCACGTCCCGCACGCCCCGCAATCTGATGGAACTCGCGGGCGTTGAGCTGCCGCATCCGCTTGCCGTCGAACTTCGTCAGCGCGGTCAGCAGCACCGTGCGGATGGGCACATTGATACCCACCCCGAGCGTGTCGGTGCCGCAGATGACCCGCAGCATGCCGCGCTGCGCCAACTGCTCGACCAGTCGCCGGTACTTGGGCAGCATGCCCGCATGATGCACCCCGATGCCCAGTCGCAGCAGCCGTGACAGCGTCTTGCCGAATGCGGTGGTGAAACGGAATCCGCCGATGAGGTCGGCGATGGCGTCGCGCTGCTCGCGCGTGGCGACCTTTGCGCTGGCCAGCGCCTGGGCGCGCTCCATCGCCGCTGCTTGAGAGAAGTGCACGATGTAGATCGGTGCCTGGCCGGTCTGCAGCAGGTCGTCGATCGTCTCGTGGATCGGGGTCGTCTCGTAGTAGAAGTGCAGCGGCACGGGGCGTTCGACGCCGGTCACGACTGCCGTCTCGCGTCCGGTGCGGCGGGTGAGGTCGGATGCCAGCTCGCTGACATCGCCCAGCGTCGCCGACATGAGCACGAACTGCGCCTGCGGCAGCTCGAGCAGCGGCACCTGCCAGGCCCACCCGCGGTCGGGGTCGCCGTAGAAGTGGAACTCGTCCATCACGACCTGGCCGATGTCGGCATCCGCGCCCTCGCGCAGCGCGAGGTTGGCGAGGATCTCGGCCGTGCAGCAGATGATCGGCGCATCGGCGTTGACCGAGGAATCGCCCGTGATCATGCCGACGTTCTCGGCGCCGAAGACGTCGACCAGGGCGAAGAACTTCTCGCTCACCAGCGCCTTGATCGGTGCCGTGTAGAACGTGGTGCGGTCATCGGCGAGCGCGGCGAAGTGCGCGGCGATCGCCACCAGAGACTTGCCGGTGCCGGTGGGGGTCGACAGGATCAGGTTCTGGCCCGAGACGATCTCGATGACCGCCTCGTCCTGCGCCGGGTACAGGCTGATGCCGGTCGACTCCGCCCACTCGACGAAGGCCAGGTAGATGGCGTCCGCATCGGCGTCGCGCAGGGGAGTGGGATCGAGAACCATGATGTCTCGATCCTTTCATCCCGTGCGGGTCGCCGCCGTTCGCCGTTCGCCGTTCGTAACTCCGGAGAAATGCCCCGTTCCGGGGCGCAGGGGCCCGCTGGTGCGGGATCAGCCGTGGTTTCTCCGGAGTTGCGTGCAGCGGGGTGGCCCGATCAGGCCTTCTTGACCAGGCTCGACTTCAGCAACATTGCCCCGAAGCCCTCGACGCGGCAGTCGATGTCGTGGCCGTTGACGGGATCGATCAGGCGGATGCCGCGCACCTTCGTGCCCGCCTTGATGCCCTGCGGTGACCCCTTGACCTTGATCGAGGTGGTCACCACGACGGTGTCACCGTCGGACAGCACGTTGCCCACGGCGTCTTTGACGACCCGCTGGACGGGCCCGTCGTCCGGTGTCGCAGCGCTCTCTTGCGGTGCCCATTCGTGTCCGCACATCGGGCACACCAGCAGGGCGCCCATCTCATAGGTGTGCTCGCTGGAGCAGTCGGGGCACGGGGGAAGGGAGTCAGCCATGCCTCGATGGTATCGCGATATGATGAATCCGTCAGATCACTGCCCGTGCAAGAGAGGCCTTCATGCTCAGCGACCCGAACCGCCCGCTGTACGAGGTCAAGGCAGGACTGTTCAAGGGGCTGGCCCACCCGATCCGCATCCGCATCCTCGAGGTGCTCTCGGGCACACCCGAGGCCACCGTCAGCGACCTGCTGCGCGTCGTCGAGCTCGAACCCTCGCACGTCTCGCAGCATCTCGCCGTGCTTCGCCGCAACCGCCTGGTCGTCTCCGAGCGCCGGGGCAGCCTGGTGTTCTACCGCCTGGCCTACCCGCAGGTGGCAGACCTGCTGCACGTCGCCCGAGAACTGCTCGGTGAGATTCTGCACACCACCCAGCAGCAGCTCGTCGAGAGCGAACACCTCCCGCACATCACAACACCTCGCCCATGAACGCCTGGTCACCCCGCACTCTGCTGCCGTCGGTCGGTGACTACCGCGACCTGCCCCGCACCTGGCGTGGTGACCTGCTCGCGGGCGTCACCGTCGGCATCGTGGCGCTGCCCCTCGCCCTCGCCTTCGGCGTCAGCTCGGGCGCCGGCGCCGAGAGCGGATTGGTCACCGCCATCATCGCCGGGGTCGTCGCCGCCGTGTTCGGCGGGTCGCACGTGCAGGTCTCGGGGCCGACCGGCGCCATGGTCGTGGTGCTGGCACCGATCCTCGCCGTGCACGGCGCCGGCGCACTGGCCGCCATCTGCCTGATGGCGGGTCTGCTCGTACTGGCCGCGGGCGCCCTGCGCCTGGGGCGTACCGTCGGCTACATTCCATGGCCCGTGATCGAGGGGTTCACCCTCGGCATCGCCGTCATCATCTTTCTGCAGCAGGTGCCCACCGCCACGGGTGCCCCGCCCGGCGAGAGCACCAACGCTCTCATCGCCGCGGTGCAGTCGCTGGGCGCGCTGTCCTGGCCGAAGGCGACCTGGTCGCTGCTGCTCGTGGCGGTCGTGGTCATCATCATGGTGATTTCGATGCGCGTGCATCCGCGCTTCCCAGGGTCGCTGCTGGCGATCGTCGCTGCCTCTCTCATCGCCGCCGTCGCGGGGCTCCCCGTCGACACGATCGGCGAGCTGCCCGCCGGGCTGCCGTCACCGACCCTTCCGACGATCGACGTGGCGACGACCCTGGCGCTGATCGGCCCGGCGGTGGCGGTCGCCGCGCTCGCCGCCATCGAGTCGTTGCTGTCTGTGCGGGTCGCCGCGACCCTCGCCGAGACCGGCCCGTACGACGCGGACCGCGAGCTGGTCGGGCAGGGGCTCGCCTCGATCGCCGCCGGCCTGTTCGGCGGCATGCCCGCCACCGGCGCCATCGCCCGCACCGCCGTCAACGTGCGATCCGGTGCGCGCACCCGCATGGCCGCCATCGTGCACGCCCTGCTGCTGCTGGCGATCGCCTCGGTCGGTGCCGCGGTCGTCGCCCACATCCCCCTGGCCGCCCTCGCCGGTGTGCTCATGGTGACCGCGGTACGCATGATCGCCCCCGCCACGGTGCGCACCGTCCTGCGATCCACGCGTGCCGATGCCGCCGTGTTCGTCGTGACCGCCGTGGTCACCGTGAGTGTCGACCTGATCTATGCCGTGCTCATCGGCCTGCTGGCCGCCGGGTTCTTCGCCCTGCGTCAGCTGGCCAAGGCCAGCGGCGTGCACCGCGAAGAACTGCCAGCACCCTCGCAGCCCGGCGATGAGCGCATCGCCCTGTTCCGCCTCGAAGGGGCCCTGTTCTTCGGAGCCGCCGAACGGATGCTCGAACGCGTCGCCGCACTCGACGACATCGAGGTCGTCGTGATCCGCATGGCGCAGATGCGCATGCTCGACGCCACGGGGGCGCAGGTGATCACCGAGTTGATCGGATCGCTCGAGCGCCGCGGCATCACGGTGCTCATCAAGGGCATCCCCGCAGAGCATCTGCCCCTCGCCGAGCGGGTGGGCGTGCTGTCGTCGTTGCGGCACCAGAACCACCTCTTCGACGACCTCGATGCGGCGATCGCGCACGCACGCAGTCATGTCTCCCGGTCATGAACCGCTGTGCCGCACCGGCGAGAATGGAGGGATGAGCTCCGATCTCGCGGCGATCCTGCGGGCGATCGGCGACGGCGCGACGCCCGAGCCCGATCGCATCCGCACCGCCCTCGGAACCGACTCCGCCACCGCGGATGCCCTGGTCGAGCTCGCGTATCGCGTCGAGGGGCTGCGCCAGCGCAGCGCCGAACTGCGGGTGATGATGTCGTCGACCCGTGAACTGCTCGCCGAACCCGACGCCGACCTGATGCTGCAGCGCATCGTCGATCACGCGCACGAGCTGATCGCGGGCGATGTCACCTACCTGTCGGTCTACGACCCGACGCGCGACGAGCTGCGGGTGCGCGCCGCGAGCGGCACGATCTCGTCGCGCTTTCTGGGCATGGTCGTACCGGCCGGGGTCGGGCTCGCGAGCCGCGCCGTGCACACCCGCCACCCGCAGTGGGTGGAGGACTACACGACGCTGACCTCGGTTCCGCACGATCCGACGATCGACGCCATCGTGCACGAGGAGCGGCTGCGATCGATGCTCGGCGCCCCACTGGTGGTCAAGGGTGAGGTGCTGGGTGTGCTCTTCACCGCCGGGCGCGACGCACGTGCGCACCGGCCCGACGAGATCTCGCTCCTGTCGGCCTTCGCCGGGCACGCCGCGCTGGTGCTGCACCTCGCCCGGTTGCTCGGGCGGGCCACCGACGCCACCGAACAGGCCGCCGTGCGCCAGCGTCAGGCCGAATGGGCGGCGGGACTGCACGAGGAACTGACCCGGTTGGCGGTGACCGGCCATGATGCCGAGGGCATCGCCGCGGCGCTCTCTGACGCGCTCGGGCGCCGCGTCACCCTGCGGCGCGCGGTCGAGGGCGGCGACCCCCTCGGGCAGGTGATCCGGGCCTCCGGTGATGGCGGACGCAGCACCGTGCTCGACGACGGGCCGATCGAACTCGTCGCGCCGATCCTCGGTGCGACCGAGGTCAGCGGAGCGCTGCTGGTCGAGCGCGCCGGTGAACCATTGACGGCCGTCGAACGGCGCACTGTCGAGCGGTCGGCGCTCACCGCAGCGCTCGTGCTGCTGCGCCGCGACGCGCTCGCCGACGCCGAGGAGCGCGTGCGGGGCGAACTGGCCGCAGAGCTGCTGGCCGCCCCGGCGCGCCGAGAGGCGGCGCTGGCGCGGGCGGCCGGCCGCGGGCATCCGATCGCCGCACCCTGGACCGCCCTGGTGGTGACCTGCGCCGCCGAACAGCGCGCGTCCCTGCTCAGTCGCCTGCGTCTGCGCACGGACTGGCTTGTCGCGCCTCACGGCGACGGGATCGCCGTTCTCGCCCCCGGCGACCCCGAGCCGGCGGTGACCGATGCCGAGGCGACGAGCGGCGTCGATGCCGCGCTGCTGGTGTTCGGTCGCGCCCGCAACCTCGACGAGGCCGCTGACGCGGTACGCGACATCGGGCTCACCGCGCGCCTCGCGCACGGTCTCGGCATTCACCGAGGACGGATGGATGCTGCCGTGCTGGCCCCCTACGCGCCGCTGTTCCACGGCGACGGGGCGCGGCTCGCCCGCTTCGTCGACAGCATGTTGCATCCGGTCGTCGACTGGGATGCCGCCAAGGGCACCATGCTGTTCGCGACGCTCGTCGCGCTGTTCGATCAGCGGTGGCAGCTCGCGGCGACCGCCCGCGAGTTGCACGTGCACGTCAACACCCTCGCCCAGCGCATCGCCCGGTTGCGGCAGATGCTGGGCTCCGTTCTCGACGCGCCCGAGGCCCGCTTCCGGCTGGAGATGGCCGTGCGGGTCGAGCAGGCGCGCAGAGCACTCGAACAGACATAGTCAAGCGCCCAACAGTGTGCGAATCGCACCTGTTCTGGCGCGCACCGCACTGGTTGGCTGTCGATCTGGCGGAGGGCCCGACCCGAACGGTGCTCCGCCGGTCCGGCAACGGCGCCCACCGGGAGCCGTCCGGCCGCTCACAAGGAAGGACGACGACGTGGCCACGACATCACGGCTCAGCGGACTGCGGAACCTCAGCATCGCCGACCGGCGCACCGCAGTGACAGACGCGATCGGCGGGCAGCCCGAACTGCTCACCGCACTGGACCCCACCTCGGACGAGGCGCTGACCATGGCGCAGGCCGATCGCATGGTCGAGAACGTCATCGGACAGATCGGCATCCCCGTCGGCGTGTGCACGAACCTCGTGCTCAACGGCCGCGAGGTGCTCGTGCCGATGGCCACCGAGGAGCCCAGCGTCGTCGCGGCGGCCTCGAACATCGCCCGCATGTCGCGCACCCTCGGCGGCGTCACCGCCACGTCGTCCGAGCCGGTCATGCAGGCCCAGGTGCAGCTGCTCGACGTCGCCGATCCGCAGGGCGCCCGCGCACGGATCCTCGAGCGCAAGGACGACGTGCTCGCCCTCGCCAACGCCCAGGACCCCAAGCTGGTCGAGGTCGGCGGAGGCGCCCGCGACCTCATCGTGCGCACCGTGCACGGCCTGCTCGACGACCACCTCATCGTGCATCTCGTGGTGAACGTCGGCGACGCGATGGGCGCGAACGCCGTCAACACCATGGCCGAGGCCATCGCCCCGCTGCTGGCCGAGATCGCCCAGGGCCGGTCGCTGCTGCGCATCCTCACCAACCTCGCCGACATGCGCATCACCCGCGCCCGCATCGCCATCGCCCCCGACCAGATCGGCGGCCCGCAGGTGATCGACGACATGATCGCCGGTGCCGCACTCGCCTATGACGATCCGTATCGCGCCGCGACCCACAACAAGGGCATCATGAACGGCATCTCGGCCGTCGTGCTCGCCACCGGCAACGACACCCGCGCGGTCGAGGCGGGCGCGCACGCCTACGCCGCCCGCGACGGACAGTACCGGGCCCTGTCGCGGTTCGAGAAGGACAGCGCCGGCAACCTCGTCGCGACCCTCGAACTGCCCATGGCCGTTGGGCTCGTCGGCGGAGCCACCAAGTCGCACCCCACGGCCCGTGCGGGCGTCGCCATGACCGAGGTGACCACCGCACGTGAGCTCGGCGAGATCATCTGCGCGATCGGGCTGGCACAGAACGTCGCCGCCGTGCGTGCGCTCGCCGCCGAGGGCATCCAGCGCGGACACATGGGGCTGCACGCCCGCAACATCGCCGTCGCCGCCGGGGCCACCGGCACCGAGGTCGACGACGTCGCCGCCGAACTCGTCGCGCGCCGGGCCGTGCGCGTCGACGTCGCCGAGACGGTGCTCGCCGAACTGCGCGCACGATGAGCGCGGTGCGCCAGCTCGGCCTGCCCATGACGCAGGCCGACCCGGGCATCGATGTCGACACGGTCGAGATCTGGGAGGTCGCCCCGCGCGACGGACTCCAGGCCGAGAGCGTCACCCTCGACGCCGACACCAAGGTCGAGCTCATCGAGCGGCTCGCGCAGGCCGGGGCGCGGATCATCGAGGCGGGCAGCTTCGTGCGCGCCGACCGCGTGCCGCAGATGGCCGACTCGGCCGAGGTTCTCACCCGCACCGCGGCGCTCGACGTGCGCACGCCCGTGCTCGTTCCGAACCTGCGCGGATACGAACTGGCCCGCGCCGCTGGTGCCGACGACATCGCCGTGTTCCTCAGCGTCACCGAATCGTTCTCGCAGCAGAACCTCGGCGCCGCCCGGGCGACCATGGAGACGGCGGCCGGCGAGGTCGTCGCGCGAGCCATCGCCGATGGCGTGCGGGTGCGCGGCTATCTGTCGATGGTGTTCGGCGACCCGTGGGAAGGGGCGGTCGCGACCGACGAGGTCGTGCGTCTGGCATCCGTCATGCGCTCGTGGGGTGTCGAACAGCTCTCGCTCGGCGACACGATCGGCGTCGCGACGCCGGGGCAGGTGCGCGGGATCGTGCGCGCTCTCGTCGACTCGGGCCTTCCCGTGGGCGAGATCGCCCTGCACATGCACGACACCTACGGCATGGCCGTCGCCAACGTGCACGCCGGCCTCGAAGAGGGCGTGCGCGTCTTCGACGCCGCCGCCGGCGGGGTCGGCGGATGCCCCTTCGCGCGGTCGGCGACCGGCAACCTCGCCACCGACGACCTCGTGTGGATGCTGGAAGGGCTCGGCATCCGCACCGGCATCGACCTCGATGCCCTCACCGAAACGAGCATCTGGCTCACCCGGGCGCTGGGCAAGGCGCCCACGTCACGCGTCGCGACGGCGCTGAGCCGCTGAGAAAGGAACTACCCGTGCAACAGCAACGACTGCTGGAGGTGTGGGGCGACACGGTCGACAGCCGGCACCTGCTCGGCGCCATCGGCCTGGGCGTCGGCATCGCCGTACCCGTCTACCTCTTCGCCGAGTGGGGCTTCGCCCAGCTCACCGACGGTGACGCCGTCGGACGCTCCTACGCCCTGGTGACGGGCCTGGCGGCCTGCATCGTCGCCGCCGTGATCGCGGCCAACATCTTCAAGCCCAAGCGAGTGGTCACCATCGGTGCCGCCGCTGCCGGCGGTCGCGAAGACGCGATGGACGCCATCGAGGCAGAGCTCGGCCCGCTGGGCAACCCCGACGAGCTGCCGGCCGCCGCGCTGGCCGAGGTCAAGGAACTCGGGCTGTACGACGATCTGCTCGCCCAGCATCGCAAGAACCAGGCCCGTCAGGAGGCCGCACGATGATCGACACGCTGCTCGAACCCACCCTGTGGGCGCTCGGCATGGCCCTGGTCGGAACGATCGTCTTCGCCCTGATCGGCCTCGTCTCGGGAACGGATGAGACCGCCACGATCGCTCCGCTGACCCTGCTGGTGATCCTGCTCGGCGTGCCGCCGGCGGGCGTGTTCGCCTTCTTCATGGCATCCATCGCCGCCAAGCACATCACCCATGCGATCCCGACCACCCTGCTGGGGATCCCGGGCGACACCATGGCCGCACCGCTGCTGCGCGACGCGCAGATGCTGCGCGAGCTGGGCGTGCCGCACATCGCCCTGCGCAAGGCGATCTCGGGCGGTGTGATCGCCGCGGTCATCGCGGTGCCGATGGCGGTGTTCTTCGCATGGGTGCTCACGCCGTTCTCCGAGGCGATCAGCGCGGTCGCACCGTGGCTGTTCCTCGCCGCAGCGCTGCTCATCGCCGTGCTGTCGAAGGGACGCTGGGCGGCACTGATCGCTCTCATCCCGTTCGTGCTCGTGGTGGTGGGTCTGCAGAACTTCGCCGTCGGCGCCCTCGGCAAGGGCCTGTCGATCAGCTTCTTCCTGGGCATCGCGATCGGACCGCTCATCCTCGACCTGTTCCTGGCGTCGAGCCCGGCCGGTCGTGCCGGCCTCAAGCGCGACGCTCCGCGGTCGTTCGAGCTGGCCGCCGATGTGCGCACCTGGAAGGGACGCATGCCCAACCCGATGCGCGTGCTCGACCGCACCCAGCTGGGTGGCACGGCGGGAGCCGCGGTGATCTCCAGCGCGACGTTCGTGTTCTCGCCGGTGGCGATGACCGTGCTGATGGGTGAGATGTTCGGCGGCCGCATCAAGAACGGCTACCGTCGTCTGACCACGATGATGGCCGTCAAGAACGGCACGACCGAGTCGACCTACATCGCCGAGACGCTCATCCCGCTGATCGCCATCGGCCTGCCGCTCTCGCCCATGGCCGCCGGGCCCGCGAACCCGCTGTTCAACGCCCCGCCGGTGTTCACCATCAACGCCGAGACCGGCGAGACGAACAACCTGCACGACATGCTCGGGCCGTGGGAGTTCCTGGTGTTCGGCCTCGCGGCGGTGCTGATCGCCCTGATCATCACGTATCCGTTCGCCATGACGCAGGCCCACAAGGCTGCGGCCTGGATCATGAAGAAGGTCTCGCACGAGGCCATCATCGGCGCCTTCGCCGGACTGATTGCCGTGATCTGCCTCTACGAAGGTGGCGTGGTCGCGCTGCTGGTGGCGATCAGCATCGGTCTCGTCGGTGGCCTGCTCAACCGCATGTTCCACATGCACACGGGCGTGCAGTTCATGGGCTACTACGTCGCGGTGCTCACAGTTCCGGCGGTCACGGCCCTGTTCGCCTGATCGACCCCCCCCCGGGGTGACAGGGCTCCTCGTGCGTCGCACGGGGAGCCCTGTCGCATTCCGGCGGATCAGTCGCCGGCCAGCTCGTTGTGGATGCGCCGCAGATCTTCCATGAGCGATCCCACGAGGATCCAGTGATCGGATGCCGGCGGCCGCACCACCAAGGGGGCGGTCAGCGCCGGGATCACCGATGTCTCCGGCATGGCCGGGTCGCGGGCATCCGAGGCCTGATGCGCGAGGTTCTGCACCGCGAGACGCACGTCGTGGCCCGCACGGTGCAGCTGCTCGGCGATGGCCTGCACAGCGGGATCGTCGGCGAGGGCATCGTCGTAGTGGTCGAAGTACGCCCGCGTCATGCCGATCACCTGCGTCACGATCGCTGACAGCCGATCATGCAGTGCGCGGATGTCGACCAGGTCATCGCGGTGGCGAGAGCGACGCGGATTCAGTGACAGCGATTCGTCGGCGGCGTGCAACGACTCGTCGGCCGACACCTTCATCGGCCGCAGCAGGCGCACCTGCAGCATCAGCTCGTGCAGCTGCGGTCCGGTGCGCACCGACGGCAGGGCATCGGCCAGGCGGTCGAGCGAGGCCGCCACCTCGCGCCCCAGCATGATCACGTCCCGCCGCGCGGGGGCCGCGAGCACCGGGGGAACGATGGCGATGTTCACGATGAAGCCGATCGCCGCGCCGATCAGCGTCTCGATGATGCGCTCCACGGCATAGGCGGGGTCAGAAGCGCCGAGGGCGAGCACGAGCAGCGCCGAGATGGCGACCTGATTGCCGGTTCCCGGAGACGCACGAAGCGCCCAGGCGACCAGCATCGCCACGACCACCGCGGTCAGCACCACCCACCGCTGCGAGCCGAGCAGCATGGTCAGCAGTACGGCGATCACCACGCCGACGACCACCCCGGCGCTGCGCTCGAGCGCCTTGGCGAGCGACTGGTTGACGCTGGGCTGAACCACCAGAAGGGCGGCGATCGCGGCGAACACCGGCAGCTGCCCGGGGACCAGCCAGCCCGCCAGCAGCCACGCCGCGATCGTCGCGGCGGCCGACTTCAGCACCTGCAGCAGAGGACCCCGCTGCGGGGCGCGGATCGCGGACGGCAGTCGCATACCTTCACGGTAGTCGTGGTCACCGGCGCCCCGCAGTCATCGACACCCCCAGCTGCTGTCGACACCCCGTGCTGTGGGCGTCAACAGGTAGGGGTGTCGACGCGAGGTGGGGGTGTCGGCGGGAAAGGGCTCGACAAGAGACATGGTTCGATAAGAGACGTGGACAATACCCAGCGACTGCTGCACGCTCAGGCGCGCGCCCTGTGGGCGACGCTGTTCTGCTTCGTGCTCGGTGCCGTCGCCGGTCTCGCCGCGCTGTGGGGCACGGCGCGTCCTTTCACCGGCGAGGGGTCGGTGATCGTACCGACGGCCCTGATTACCGGTGTGATCACCGCCGGTGCGTTCGTCGTCAGCACGCTCATGCATCGACGCGGTGAGACGTTCCCGATGCCGCGCTGGCAGGCCGTCATCTCGGACATCGCGGCGATCGCCGTGACGATCGCGATCGCGGGGGTCGCCGGACTGGGCGTGCTGCTGGCCGGTGAGATCATCGGCACCGGACTGCAGGGTCTCGAGCTCTCGCCGATCGGCGGTGGCCTGATCGTCGGTGTCGCGGCCGCCGTGGGCGGGCGCCTGGCATTCGACGCGGGTATCGAGCTGCGCACCGGCGACATCGCTGCGCTGCTGTTCGCCTTCCTGATCATCGGCACGCTGTTCGCGATGATCACCGCCGCCGACCCGACCTGGTGGCAGCGCAACTTCTCGCAGCTCGGTTCGGGAGGTGGCGGCTGGGCCTTCAACGGCACCCTCGTGATCGCCGGCATGCTCGTCGCCACGACCGGCCTGTACATCGGTCGCGATCTGCACCGCCTGTATGGGGATCGGATGCTGCGACGCATCGCCGTCGTGGCACTGGCCTGGGTGGTGTCGGGCACCGCATTGGCCGCCGTCGGCCTGCTGCCGATCAACAGGTTCCCGACCGCGCACGACATCCTCGCGGTCGGCACGATGGTGCTGATCGTGGTGGCGGTGGTGCTGTCGGCCCGCGTGCTCGCGGGTGGGCGGATGCTGCGGGTGATCACGACGGTGCTGGTCGTGCTGGTCGCCGCCGCGGTGGTCATGACGGTGGCGTTCTCACTGATGTCGGTCACCGCTCTGGAGAGCATCGTCATCGGCCTGGTGCTGCTGTGGATGACGACCTTCGCCCGCGTTCTGGCCATTCTCGGCCCCACCCGATCGCGGCCTTCGCACACGGGGTCGCCACTGCGTACCGAGGCGCGCACGCCCCATCCGGCGTAACCTCTCACCGAACGTTCGGCTTCCCAGCGCAGAAGATGGCATTGTTGGTGGTGAAGCGGTGGGGACGCGCGGAAATACGGTGCCATTTCGGGTACCGGAGTGGAGTGCGCGCGTGAACCGGTTCTTCCAGCGGATCGTCGGCCTCGCGGTGGTTCTGATCGTGGCGCTCGCCGCGGGACTGCTGTGGTGGGGCATCGCCGTCACCGACCCGCCGTCGATGTGGCAGCCCGCGCACGTCACGCTCTCGGGCATCTGGGATGTCGTGTACAACACCCAACTGCCCGATCTCGGCGTGCTCGCCGTCGCGCTGGCGATCGCGCTGATCCTGGTGCTGTTCGTCGTGGTGGGCGAGCGCGTGGTCGCCAATCGCTATCGCCGCGCGGGGGTCGAGGTGACACGGCTCACACTCGCCCCGCAGACCGTCATGGCACGCACCCGCGGGGTCTTCGCCGGTGAGGTGACCGTGACGGTGCTGATCCCCGCGCACAATGAGCAGGCGTCGCTGCCCCACACGTTGACGTCGTTGCGTGAGCAGACGCTGGCGCCGCTGCGCGTGCTCGTCGTGGCCGACAACTGCACCGACCGCACTGTCGAGGTCGCGCGCGCCCACGGCGCCGATGTCTTCGAGACCGTCGACAACGCCCACAAGAAGGGCGGCGCACTCAACCAGGCGCTCACCGACCTGCTGCCGAGCATGGGCGACAACGACTGCGTGCTGGTGATGGACGCCGACAGTCAGATCGGAACCGGCTTCATCGCCGAGGCCACCCGCCGGCTGACCGACGACCGCGCGCTGATGGCCGTCGGCGGCCTGTTCGAGGGCGAAGAGGGGCATGGGCTGCTCGGCCAGTTCCAGCGCAACGAGTACACCCGGTACCGGCGCGAGATCAGCCGACGCGACGGGCGCGTGTTCGTCCTCACCGGTACGGCGTCGGTGTTCCGGGCATCCGCTCTGCGCGCGGTCGCCGACGCGCGCGGCCGTGACCTGCCGGGCAAGCCCGGCGAGGTCTACGACACCGCCGCGCTCACCGAGGACAACGAGCTGACCATCGCCATCAAGTCGCTCGGCGGGCTCACCGTCTCGCCGAAGGGCTGCACCGTGATCACCGAGCTGATGCCGACGTGGCGGATGCTGTGGGCCCAGCGGCTGCGGTGGCAGCGCGGCGCGCTCGAGAACCTGGGCGCCTACGGCGTGACACCGCAGACGATGCGGTACTGGGCGCAGCAGATCGCGATCGGCTACGGCGTGATCGCCCTGTTCGCGTACTTCGCCCTGCTGTTGCTGATGGTGCTGGCGATGGACACCTGGGTGTGGTTCCCGTTCTGGCTGTGCATCGGTCTGCTGTTCGCCGTCGAGCGGATGGTCACCGCGTGGCGCGGCGGATGGCGGGCTCGCGTGCTGGCACTGCTGATCTTTCCCGAGCTGGTCTACGACTGCTTCTTGAACCTCGCGTTCCTCAAGGGCGTCGTCGAGATCGCCTTCGGCCGCAGAGCGACCTGGAAACACGTGCAGCACGCGCCCGAGGAGGTGGCGTCATGATCGCGCCGACCGGGATTCTGCTGCCCGAGAGCCTGCTGTACACCGACTGGTTCGGTGTGCTGGCCACGTTCGTCGCGATCAACACCGTGATCTACGTCGTGCTCGGCGTGATCAAGATGACGCCGAAGATCCGATGGGGACGCCGCACCGGCGCCAACCGCAGGTCACAGACCCGGAGCATCCACCCCGATGCGGCGCCGTAGTTCGGAAAGCTCCCTGCCCAGCTCGGGGGCGGGCGTGGGCATCCCGAGATGGAAGCCCTGGCCGAGACGTGCTCCCAGGCCGCGCGCGACATCGAGGTGCTCGGGCTGCGAGATACCCTCGACGACCAGTGGTGCGCCGACCTCGCGCGACGCCGCGAGCGCCGGTTCCAGACGGGCGCGCGCGTCGGCATCCGCCACGATCTCCCAGAACGGGGCGCGGTCGACCTTGACGATGTCTGGACGCGCGGCGAGGATGCGCGCGGCATCGGCGTCGGCGGTGCCGGCGTCGTCGACCAGCAGCATGCCACCGAGGTCCGTCACGAGGGCGCGGATCTCGGCCAGATCAACATCGGTGGGACCCTCGGTCAGCTCCAGCCCCCACGGGCGGCGAAGCCCCGCCAGGACGTCGGGCAATGCCGGATGCCGAAACGTTGCACCCGCGGCATTCACTGTGACGAACAGGCCGTCGGGCAGTGCCGCTGCGGCGACGACCGCGGTGCGGATCAAGGCGATCTCGAGGACAGTCTGCTCGCCGCATCGGGCGGCGTCATCGAGATGCTGCACGGGGGAACGCCCGTCGGCGAAACGCGCGAGTGCCTCACAACCGACGACGCGCCATTCGGCCAGATCGACGATCGGCTGGAACACGGCGCTGTGTGCGACCGGCACTCCTTCAGAGCCAGGTCCACCGCGCGAGATCACGATTCAGTCTACCCCCGGGGAGCGGAGACACTGATGGACACACACCGGATCGCCCTGCCAGAAGCCGACGAGATGCGGTGGCTGCGCTCGGACGTGATGCGCGGCATGCTGCGGCGCACCTCCACGTACTCGATCGTGACGGCCGCGCTCATGCTGCTTTACTCGGCGCTGGGGTTGGCCGAGCTGTTCGAGGACGACATCTCGCTGTTCGAGGTCGTCCTGTCGTGCGCGATCTTCGCCGGCGGTCTGCTGTTCGCCCTTCTGGTGGCCGTCGGTGGCAAGGAGCTGCCGCGATGGGTGGGGCTGGGGCTCGTCGTGGCGCACACGAGCGTATCGGTCTACTACCTGGGGTTCTCGGATGAGCGGCAGAACGCGATCGCCGCACTGCAGGAGGCGCCGATCATGGCGATGTACTTCTCGTGGTTCTACGGTGCCCGTCTCGCGCGGCCCGGGTGGCTGATCATCCTCGGACTGCTGGGAGCGGCGATGCTGGTGGGTCCGTTCGCCGGCCCCGATGCCGATCAGGCGCCCGCGCTGCTCGGGCCGGTGAACATCATCTCGGCGGGTCTGTTCACCTGGCTGTGTCTGGAGGCGGGGCTCTTCGTGCGGCATCGGGTGCGGCTGGAGAGCAACACCGATGAGCTGACGGGCGTGCTGAATCGGCGTGGGTTCCTCGGGCGTGCACGGGGCGAGCTGCGCCGGGCGCACCGCTACCGGCGCCCGGTCAGCATCGCGCTGATCGACCTCGACAAGTTCAAGGAGATCAACGACGGCGCGGGCCACGCAGCGGGAGACGACCTGCTCAAGACGCTCACCGCGCAGTGGATCTCGCTGTCCCGATCCTCTGACACGGTGGGCCGGCTCGGTGGTGACGAGTTCGCGTTACTTCTTCCTGAGACCGATGAGCAGGATGCCCGAGTGGTGCTGCGGCGCATGCGGGGGCTCGCATCGCACCCGTGGTCGTGGGGCGTGGTGCAGGCGTTGCCGAGCGAATCGGTCGACGACGTGCTGGCCCGCGCGGATGCGCAGATGTACGACCGCAAGCGATCGGAGTGAGCGGGGGCGCCTTTTCGGTTTCGACGCCATGGTGTTAGGTTAGGTGAGGCTTACCAAAGCAGGCCTTCGCCGGTTCTCCTCTGCCGGCACCTCCCGAAACCCGACCCGAAAGGGACGCCCGTGCACATTTCCCGTCTGATGGGCCTCGGAGCCGTTGCGGCCGTGGCCGCCGGCCTCGTCGCCTGCTCGCCCGCCACCACGCCGGAATCGATCGCCGGCGCGGACTCCTCCGGCGCGTTCCCGGTCACCATCGAGCACGTCTACGGCGAGACGACCATCAACAGCGCGCCGGCGCGCGTCGCCACCGTCGCCTGGTCGAACCACGAGGTTCCGCTGGCGCTCGGCATCGTGCCGGTCGGCATGAGCAAGGCCACCTGGGGCGATGACGATGGCGATGGAGTGCTGCCCTGGGTCGAAGACGAACTCGCCGAGCTCGGCGTCGACACCTCATTGATCGGCGACGAGCAGGCCGCGGCCGCCGGTGAGGTGCCCGTGCTGTTCGACGAGACCGACGGCATCGACTACGAGGCGGTCGCCGACACGAACCCCGACGTCATCCTGGCCGCCTACTCGGGCCTGACCCAGGAGGAATACGACACGCTGTCGAAGATCGCTCCCGTCGTCGCCTACCCCGAGGTCGCCTGGGCCACTCCGCTCGACCAGATGATCGAGATGAACTCGGCTGCGCTCGGCCTCGCCGCCGAGGGCGACGCTCTCATCGACGACCTGCAGGCGCAGATCACCACGGCACTCGATGCCAACAGTGCGCTCAAGGACTCGCGGGTGCTGTTCAGCTACCTCGACATGAACGACCTCAGCCAGATCGGCGTGTACACCAGCCACGACACCCGCCCGGGCTTCCTGGAGGGCATCGGCCTGCCCACCCCGGCCATCGTCGAAGAGGTCACCGAGGGCACCGACGGCTTCTACGTGACCGTCAGCGCCGAGCAGGCCGAACGCTTCAACGACGTCGATGTGTTCGTCAGCTACGGCGACGACTCGACCATCGCCACGCTGCAGGCAGACCCCCTGCTGTCGAAGATTCCGGCAGTCGCCGCCGGCAACATCGCCATCCTGCAGGACAGCACTCCGCTGGCCGCCTCGGCCAACCCCTCGCCGCTGTCGATCGGCTGGGGCATCGACGAGTACTTCGCACTGCTGGCCGACGCCGTCGCCGGCGAGTGACCCCGCAACGCCCGAACCGACAGCATCCGACAGGCACCGCGAGATCATGACCGTGACCGCCGCACCCGCCGCTGTGTCGGGCGCCGCAGACCTGCGTCGCCCGACACTGGTGCGCATCGGCTGGCTCGGCGTCGGGGTGCTCGTCCTGCTGTTGCTCTGCGCGCTCTCGGTGGCCTTCGGATCGCGCTCGGTGACGATCGAGGACATCCTGGCCGGCCTCGCCGGACACACCGACACCGTCTCGCAGGCCGCCGTCGTCAAGCGCATCCCACGCACGGTGCTCGCCATCCTCGTCGGCGCCGCGCTCGCGCTCGCCGGGGCCACCATGCAAGCCGTCACCCGCAACCCGATCGCCGATCCGGGCATCCTCGGTGTCACCAACGGCGCATCGCTCGCGATCGTCATCGGCATCGCGTTCGTCGGTATCACGCATCCGCTCAGCTACATGGGGTTCGCGATCGTGGGCGCCGCGCTCGCGGCGGTGTTCGTCTACCTGGTCGGTTCGCTCGGCCGTGGGGGAGCGACCCCGCTGAAGCTCGCGCTGGCGGGCGCGGCCACCTCGGCGGCCTTCGCGTCGCTCATCAGCGCGATCCTGTTGCCGCGGGTCAACATCCTCGGCAGCTTCCAGGCCTGGCAGGTCGGCGGAGTGGGAGGCGCGGAGTGGTCGCGCATGGCGATGGCCGCCCCTGTGCTCGCCCTCGGCGCCCTGATCTGCGTGCTGAGCGCACGTGGGATGAACTCCCTCGCGCTCGGCGACGACATGGCGGCGGGGTTGGGTGAGAACGTCGCCCGCACGCGGATGCTGTCAGCGCTGGGGGCCGTGATCCTCGCCGGCGTCGCCACGGCGATCGCCGGCCCGATCGGCTTCGTCGGGCTCGTCGTGCCGCACATGTGTCGGATGCTGGTGGGCACCGACCACCGGTGGTTGCTGCCGTTCTCGGCGTTGGCCGGTGCCGCCCTGCTCGTCGCCGGCGACGTGATCGGTCGGGTCGTCTCACCCACCGAGGAGATCCAGGTCGGGATCGTCACCGCGATCATCGGCGCCCCGCTGTTCATCTGGATCGTCCGCCGACAGAAGGTGCGTGAACTGTGAACGTCGTCGCTGCATCGGGTGCGCAGGCCGTCATCGCGGGGCGTCGACGTCGGCGGCGCCGGCATGCCGTGTCGAGCATCGTGCTCGCCGCGCTCGTGCTCGCCCTCTTCGCCGTGTCGCTGATGGTCGGCAACACGTTCTACCCGCTCGAGCAGGTGCTCGCGGTGATCCGCGGTGAGCAGGTCGCCGGAGCATCGTTCACCGTCGGCGAGCTGCGGCTGCCGCGCGCGATCACGGCGGTGCTCGCCGGAGCGGCATTCGGCATCGCGGGCATCACCTTCCAGACCATGCTGCGAAATCCGCTGGCATCCCCGGACATCATCGGCATCACCGCCGGCGCCAGCGCCGCGGCCGTGCTGGGGATCGTCGCCTTCTCGCTGTCTGGAGCGGGCGTGTCGCTGTTCGCTCTCACCGGAGCGCTGCTGACCGCTCTGGCGATCTACCTGCTCTCGTACAAGGGCGGATTCTCGGGAGTGCGGCTGATCCTGATCGGCATCGGCGTCGCCGCGATGCTGCAGGCGGTCATCTCATACCAGCTCTCGCGCGCCGCCGACTGGGACATCCAGTCGGCGATGCAGTGGCTGACCGGCAGTCTCAACTCGGCCAGCTGGGAGCGGCTGCCCCCGCTGCTGGCGGTGTGCGCGATCGTCATCCCGCTGATGCTGTTGCGCCAGCGCAGCCTGAGCGTGCTGCGCCTCGGCGACGACTCGGCCGCAGCCCTCGGGGTACGCGTGTCAGCCACCCGGCTCGTGCTGATCATCGGCGCCGTCGCGCTGCTGGCGTTCGCGACCGCCGCCGCCGGCCCGATCGCTTTCGTCGCCTTCATGTCGGGGCCCATCGCCGCCCGCATCACCGGGCCCGGCGCGAACCTGCTGGTGCCATCGGCGCTGGTGGGCGCGCTGCTCGTGCTCGGCGCCGACTTGATCGGTCAGTTCGCGCTCGACGGGCGCTATCCGGTCGGCGTGATCACCGGCATCCTCGGCGCCCCCTACCTGATCTACCTGCTCATCCGCACCAACCGCTCGGGAGGATCACTGTGACCGAGCCCACGATTCCGCATCACACGCTGAGCGCCGAGGGCGTCACCCTCGGCTACGGCGACCGCACCGTGATCGCCGACCTCGATCTCGCCATCGCACCGGGGCGCATCACCGCGATCGTCGGCGCGAACGGCTGTGGCAAGTCGACGCTGTTGCGTGCGCTGGCGCGCCTGCTGCGACCGGATGCCGGCGAGGTGCGCCTCGACGGCGCGCCACTGCGCAGCATGCACACCAAAGAGGTCGCCCGCGTCGTCGGCCTGTTGCCGCAATCGCCGCTGGCGCCCGAGGGCATCGCCGTCGCCGACCTCGTCGGGCGTGGGCGGCACCCGCACCAGAAGGCGCTCGCGCGCTGGACCGCCCACGACTACGAAATGGTCGCCGACGCTCTGCAGGCCACCGGCATCGCCGACCTCGCCGACCGCAGCATCGACGAACTCTCGGGCGGGCAGCGCCAGCGCGTCTGGATCGCGATGGCCCTCGCGCAGGAGACCGACATTCTGCTGCTCGACGAACCGACCACGTTTCTCGACGTCGCCCACCAGGTCGACCTGCTCGACCTGCTCACCGATCTGTGCCTCTCGCGCGGCACGACGATCGTGATGGTGCTGCACGACCTGAATCTCGCGGCGCGCTACGCCGATGAGCTCGTCGCGATGAGAGCGGGGCGGGTGCACGCCTGCGGTGCGCCCGAGCAGATCCTCACCAGCGAACTCGTCGAGGAGGTCTTCGGGATGGCCAATGTCGTCACCGCGGATCCCGCCTCAGGAAAACCGATGATCACACCGATGGGAAGGCACCATGTCCTCTGAAACGAACGCGCCCACCGCCACCCGCACGCGGCCCTCCTTCGTGCTCGGCCTCGCCGAGGTGAAGACGGTCGAACGCGTCTCGCCGAGCTTCGTGCGCATCACGTTCGGCGGTGATGAGCTCGACGAGTTCGGTACGCCGGGAGATGTCTTCGACGTGCGGATCAAGCTCGTCTTCCCGCCGGCATCGGGCATCCTCCCGCCGGTCGATCGCGACGACGACGATTGGTGGGGCGCCTACCTGGCCGTGCCCGAGGCCGAGCGCGGGTCGATGCGCACGTACTCGGTGCGCGACCTGCGGGTCGGTCCAGACGGCACCGAGATCGTCGTCGACTTCGTGCTGCACCTGGAGCCCGGCCTGACCGGTCCGGCGTCTCTGTGGGCGAGCACCGCGGCGCCGGGTGATGCGGTGCTGATGGCCGGTCCGCGCCGGGGGCGCCCCGACCGCGGCGGCATCGAGTACGCCCCTGGTGATGCGGCGCAGGTCTGCCTGGTCGGTGACGAGACGGCGGCGCCGGCGATCGCGCGCATCCTCGAAGACGCCCCGCGCGACCTGCGCGGCATCGCCTTCATCGAGGTGCCGCAGGCTGCCGACGAACTCGCGATCGACGCGCCGAAGGGCGTCGAGGTGCACTGGCTGCCCCGCGGCGATGCCGCACATGGTCTGCGGGTGATCCCGACCGTGCTCGACTACCTGGGCGAGTCCACGGGCGACGCGATCGTCGTGCAGGACGCCGAGGGCGAGGACCTGGTGTGGGAGACGCCCGTGTACTCGGGATCAGGTGAGAGGATCAACGCCGCGGATACGGCGACCGCCGAGCGCTACTTCTGGATCGCCGGCGAGAGCGGC
Source organism: Microbacterium esteraromaticum (assembly GCF_017303215.1). GTDB lineage: Bacteria > Actinomycetota > Actinomycetes > Actinomycetales > Microbacteriaceae > Microbacterium > Microbacterium esteraromaticum_C. Next base: position 692,564 of record NZ_JAEMWU010000001.1, read on the forward strand.
GTCGTCACGACCCTGCGCCGACACCTCGTGAAGGGGCTCGGCATCGACCGTGCCCAGGTCGCATTCATGGGCTACTGGCGCCGCGGCGTCGCCATGCGCGGCTGAGTGCGGCGTCTCCGAAAACAGACTCGTTACCGAGAACAGGATGGATCCGTGGTATCCGTCCTGTTCTCGGGATTTGTCCTGTTTTCGGGAGGTGGGAGCGGATGCCCGGGCTCAGCCCTGGCGCCGCACCATCTCGGCGATCCACGCCGGAGCGAACGGCGAGGTGCAGTTCGGCGGGGTCGGGTAGTCGGCGAGCACCTGCAGGCGGTTGCCGATCTCGAGGGCGCGCTCGCGGTACGTCGGATGCTGGATGCCGATCTGCGCGAGGGTCTCGTTCATCGCCCACTGCTCGCGCGACGGAGCATCCTTCAGCTCGCGCTCGATGCGGTCGAGCAGCGCGTCCAGGTCGAGCCCCTCGGGCTTCTTTACCACGCGCGCCGTGGTGAGTGACCAGGCCGCGGCGCGCGCATCGGCATCCGCGTCATCGAACCACTGCTCCCGCAACGCCTCGGCGTGGGGTGACTTCTTGGCGATGTAGTTGACCAGCCAGTCGTGCGCCTTTGCCGAACGCGTGCTGCGCAGCATCCGATCCACGTCGGCGACAGACAGCTCGCGTGGCTTGCTGATCAGCACGCCGAGCAGCTGCCCCGCGACGTCGTCACTCGCCCACAGTTCGCGCGCCAGATCGGTGTCCATGCCCACCCGCTTGGCCAGTGCTCGCAGTTTGGCCAGATTCACCCCGTGGGCGTCGCCGTGCCGCTCATTGACGGCACGCGCAGTGGGGTCTTCGAGTGCAGCGATTTCTGCCAAGGCATCAGTTGCAGTCATGGTCGACATGCTCATCATGGTAGGCGTGCTGTTGGCAGAAGTGGCCCCGGTTTTCTAGAATCGGTAAGACCGCGGTGACCGCCACCGCAGGAGGGACGTCGATGTCCGACCAGATCTTCACTTATGCTGCGCTCGCTCTCTACTTCGCGGCAATGCTCTTCATCGGCTACATCGCCTATCGGCGAACCGATGACCACGAGGACTACATGCTCGGCGGGAGGAATCTGCCGCCGTGGGTCGCGGCACTCAGCGCCGGCGCCTCCGACATGTCGGGCTGGCTCGTCATGGGTCTGCCCGGTGCGATCTACCTGACCGGCCTGATCGAGGCGTGGATCGCCATCGGTCTGACGATCGGTGCGTACCTCAACTGGCTGCTGGTCGCCCCGCGACTGCGCGCCTACACCGAGGTCTCGCGCAACTCGATCACCGTGCCGAGCTTCTTCGAGAACCGCCTGCGCGACAACACGCGCCTGCTGCGTATTCTCTCGGGCATCGTCATCCTGGTGTTCTTCACCCTGTACATCTCGGCCGGTATGGTCGCCGCGGGCGTGTTCTTCGAGAGCTCGTTCGGCGGTGAGTACCTGTTCGGCGTGGTGCTGATCGGTGTGATCACCCTGCTCTACACCCTCTTCGGCGGGTTCTTGGGGGCCTCGTTCACCGACGTCGTGCAGGGCGTGATGATGATCATCGCGTTGATCGTCGTGCCGATCGCGGCGGTCATCGCCATCGGCGGTATCGACGAGACCACCAGCCTGATCGCGGCGAACACCGGCGACGGACACCTCTCGTGGTTCGGTGGCACGGCCATCACCGGCGCCACGATCCTGGCGATCGTGTCGTCGCTGGCCTGGGGCCTGGGGTACTTCGGGCAGCCGCACATCATCGTGCGGTTCATGGCGCTGCGCTCGCCGCAGGAGGCCAAGAGTGCCCGCCGCATCGGCATGTCGTGGATGGTGATCTCGCTCTTCGGCGCAATCATCTCGGGTCTGGTCGGTATCGCCTACATGGCGGCCAAGGGCATCGACCTCGCCGACCCCGAGACGGTCGTGCTGGTGATGTCGCAGACGCTGCTGCACCCGTTCATCGCGGGTCTCGTGCTGGCCGCCGTGCTGGCCGCGATCATGAGCACGATCTCCAGCCAGCTGATCGTCTCGTCGTCGGCGCTGGTCGAGGACCTGTTCAAGGTCGTCCGCAAGGACGCGCCGAAGCCGAAGACGCTCGTGCTGATGGGGCGCGCGACGGTGCTGGTGATCGGCCTGATCGCCATGCTGCTCGCGTTCACCCCGAACGACACGATCCTCGAGCTGGTCTCGTTCGCGTGGGCCGGATTCGGTGCCGCGTTCGGTCCGCTGATCCTCCTCAGCCTGTTCTGGCGCCGCCTGACCAACTGGGGCGCCCTGGCGGGCATGTTCGTGGGAGCCGCGACGGTGTTCATCTGGAAGGCGCTTGACACCGGCCTCTACGAGTTGCTGCCGGCGTTCGTGCTCGCCCTCGTTGTGGCGGTCGTGGTGAGCCTGCTCACCTACCGTAAGAACGACGAGATCGAGAAGGAGTTCACCGACACCGGGACGATGCTCACGCTGCCGCGTCCGCACGCGGTCGGCGACATGCCCTGAGTCGGATGCTACGGGCGTGGCGGAGCCGTCGACGCGCGTACGATCAGTTCCGGTCGTACGTCGACGGCATCCGTCACGTCCGTGCCTTCCAGCTGCGAGATGAGTCGCAGCGCCGCCGCACGCCCCATCTGCTCGAAGGGCTGGCGGACCGTGGTCAGGGCTGGTGACGCGAAGCCGGCCAGCGCGATGTCGTCGACGCTGACCACTGAGACGTCCTCGGGCACGCTGCGCCCCGCCTCGTGCAAGGCGCGGATCAGCCCGAACGCCATCTCATCGCTCGAGACGAACACTGCTGTGGCGTCGGGGATCGAGGCGATGATGCGCCCGGCGCGGTAACCCGACTCCGGCGTCCAGTCACCGGCGATGACCGGTGGCGGAGTGATGCCGCGCTCGGTGAGCACCTGTTCCCACGCCTCTTGACGCTGCTGCGTCTCGAGCCAGTACTCGTCACCGGGTACGTGCCAGACGGTCTTGTGGCCGAGATCGAGCAGGTGCTCGACGGCGAGCCGCGCGATCGCATGCTGGTCGAGCAGCAGAGGCGCATCCGGATCGACCGAGGCGCGCTCGTTGCGCGTCGACGGGGTCCGGTCGGTGCGCAGTCGCATCGCCGGGCTGTCGAGTTCGACGGGGACGCCGAGGACGATGCCTTCGGCGCCCTGCCGTTCGAGGCGGTCGAACGCCTCGATGAACGCCTCGGGCGAGGCGTGATCGGCGACCGAGGCGGTGGTCACGGTGTAGCGGTGGGCGGCGGCGGCCTGCTCGATGCCGACGCCGACCGCGGCGGTCGAGTAGCGGTCGGTCGAGACGACGATGACGCCCAGGATGCGCGACCGGCCGGATGCCAGTGATGCCGCGGCCGCGTGCACCCGATAGCCGAGCTCTTCGACGGCGGCGAGCACGCGTCGGGCGGTCTCGGGGCGCACGTTCTGCTGCCCCGACATCACCCGCGAGACGGTCTGCGTCGAGACCCCGGCCATGCGGGCGACGTCGACCTGGTTGGGTGCGCGATCTTCGGAAGGGTGACGCGGAGACATGTGCTCATGTTAGCGACCGTTCAGGATTGGCCGGTTCGCCCGGTGGATGCCACAATGAGAGCGCAAACATCGTCTTCAAGGGAGATTCATGTCCACCTCCGTATCCCCGTCGCTCGTCTGGCGCGACGGCGAGATCCTGCGCGACGGCAAGCCGCACCGCATCCTGTCCGGCGCGGTGCACTACTTCCGTGTGCACCCGGATCAGTGGGAAGACCGCCTGCGCCGGTTGGCGGCGATGGGCGCGAACACCGTCGACACCTACATCGCCTGGAACTTCCACGAGCGCGTCGAGGGCGAATACGACTTCTCGGGCTGGCGCGACGTCGCCCGCTTCATCCGCATCGCCGGCGACGTCGGCCTGGACGTCTTCGTGCGCCCCAGCCCCTACATCTGCGCCGAATGGTCGAACGGTGGCATCCCGTTCTGGCTCTCGGGACGCACCCGCGCCCTGCGCACGATCGACCCCGAATTCCTCGCCGCGGTCGATGCCTGGTACGACCAGCTGATTCCGCAGCTCGTGCCGTTGCAGGCCGCCCACGGCGGGCCCATCCGCCTGATCCAGGTCGAGAACGAGTACGGGTCCTACGGCAGTGACGCCGACTACATGTCGCACCTGCGCGACGCGCTCACCCGGCGCGGCATGGTCGAACTGCTCACCACGGCCGACGGCACCACCGCCGACATGGTGCACAACGGCAGCACGCCGGGCGCCATGGGCACGTTCACCTTCGGCACCGGCGTGCCGGCCGCCGTCGACCTGCGCCGCGACGACGAGCACCTGATGTGCAGCGAGCTGTGGGGTGGCTGGTTCGACCACTGGGGCGAGCAGCACCACGTACGCTCGGCAGACAGCATGATCGCCACCGTCGACGAGCTTCTGCAGGCCGGCGGATCGGTCAGCATGTACATGGCGCACGGCGGCACCAACTTCGGGCTGTGGGCCGGCGCGAACCACGACGGCATCATCCAGCCGACCGTCACCAGCTACGACTCCGACGCCCCAATCGGTGAAGACGGCACGCTGAACGACAAGTTCCACGCGCTGCGCGCGGCCTTCGCCCCGTTCCACGACGGCGAACTGCCCGCGGTGCCCGACGCTCCACGGCGCCAGTCTGCGGCATCCGCACCCCTGGCGACGCAGGCGACCCTGCTCGACATCGTCCGCGCAGTGCCGGTGACGGCGCACGCACCGGTGCCGCTGACGTTCGAGGCGCTCGGCGCCGAAGACGGGCTCGTCGCCTACGAGGCCGACATCACCTACCCCGAGGGCGCGACGGTCGGCATCCTCGGGCTGCGCGACCGCGCCACGCTCTACCTCGACGACGTGCGCCTGGGTACGTTCGAGCACGACGGTGAGCACACCCTTGCGCTGCCCGCAGACGGCGGCAGCGGACGCCTGACGATCATCGTCGAGAGCCTGGGACGCATCAACTACGGCCCGTTCACGGGCGAGGCCAAGGGCATTCTGCAGGGCGTCGTCATCAACGGCCGCCGTTACGTGCATGGCTGGGACCACCGGGTGCTCGGCGACGCCGCGCCGTCGGGTGCGGGTGCGGGTGCGGATGCCGGCGGTGCGGCCGATGCCGCTGGCCTCGCTGCGGCCACCTTCGATGTGACCGATGTCGCCGATGCGTGGCTCGCGTTCCCCGGCGGGGCCAAGGGCATGGTGTGGCTGAACGGCTTCCTGCTCGGCCGCTACTGGGAGCGGGGCCCTCAGGAGACCCTGTACGCCCCGGCACCCCTCTGGCACGCGGGCACCAACGAGATCGTCGTGCTCGACACCGACCGCCTCGGCGCCACCGTCGAGATCCGCGAACAGCCCGCCTTCGGCCCCGTCGAGGAGTTCATCGGCAGCTGACGCGCCGCTCGCGCCGCTGCCGCGCCGCGCTCGCGCCGCTCTTCCGCTGAGAAACCACTTCCCGTTCGAGAAACCACGCCACACGTGGTTTCTCAGACGGGAAGTGGTTTTTCACGGGCAGGGGGCGGGACGAGGGGGCGGAGCGAGGCGGGGAGGGAGTTGTCCACAGGGGGTGGGGGAGAGGGACGCGAACTTTCCACAGGCGGGTTTCGGATGCCCGTGACCCGCCATCATCGTCGGATGCCGTTCCAACTCGTCGACCGTGCCGTCACCGTTTCACCGTTGCCCCTGCTCCTCATCGAAGAAGCGCGGATGCTCGGGCAATCTGTCTCGCGGGCGACGCACCGCCGCATCCGCAAGGGTGTGTATGTCGATGGCGCCGCCTACGATGCGCTGAAGCCCTGGGAGCGGTACGCCGTGCGGGTGCTGGCGTTCGCCCGGCGGCATCCGTCGGCGGTGCTCTGCCTCGAATCCGCGGCGGTCGTGCTCGGACTGCCGACGTTCGGCGAAGCCCGCGACATCCACGTCTACGATCCGGATCGCGCGGCATCCCGGCGCTTCGGCGACGTTGCCGTGCACACCAGCGACGATCCTCGCGCAGTGACGTCGGTCGATGGCATCCTCGTGACGACGATGACCGACACCGTCGTCTCGTCCGCGTGCTGCCGCCCGCCCAGGCCCTCGCCGTGGTCGACGCGTCGATCTCTTCCGTGCAGGGCGGCTCGCAGGCCCTGCCCGAACTGTCGGCGCGGGCGGCGTCGCAGCGCGCTCGTCGAGGCCGCGTGCACCTGCGGTGGCTCTGGGAGTTCGCCGACGGGGCCGCCGAATCGCCGACCGAAAGCGTCAGCCGGGCGGTGATCGAGTGGGCGGGCTTTCCACGGCCGGTGCTGCAGCGCACGTTCCGGTACGAGGGGCACCGCGATCGGGTCGACTTCCACTTTCCCGAATCGGATGCCATCGGCGAGGTCGACGGGTGGGAGAAGTACGCACTGGCAGATCCGGCTGCCGCGGCGCAGCGCCTGGCTGATGAGAAGCGCCGGGAGGACCGGTTGCGGCGCTACGGGCATCCGTTCGCTCGGTGGGATCTGGCCGAGGCGTGGCGGGTGGATCCCCTTGTTCGGGCGCTGCGCGCCGCCGGCATCCGACGACCGTACGCTCCCCACTTCACGTTCCTGGCGACTCTCTCGTCATACTCCCCACGCACGGTCCGAGCCTCTCGCTGAGAAACCACTTCCCGTACGAAAAACCACCTCCCGCGTGATTTCTCAAACGGGAAGTGGTTTCTCAGCGGAGGGCGCGGTGCGCGCGAGCGCGGGTCAGCCCTTCACGGCGCCGGCGGCCAGGCCGCTGCGCCAGTAGCGCTGCAGCGTGAAGAACAGGATCACCAGCGGGATGACCCCGAGCAGCGCGCCGAGCATGACCGCGCCCTTGTCAGGCGAGAAGTAGCTCATCATGCCGTACAGGCCCAGCGTGACGGGCTTGAGCTCGGGGCTCGAGACCATCATCAGCGGCAGCAGGAAGTTGTTCCACGTGGCCACGAAGATGAACAGGAAGATCGTCACCATGGCCGGGCTCAGCAGACGCAGCACGATCGTGAAGAAAATGCGCGCCTCACTGGCGCCGTCGATCCGTGCGGCTTCGAGCAGCTCGGTCGGAACCGACGACTGCGCGAACACCATGCCCAGGAAGACCCCGAACGGCGAGACGGCCGACGGGATGATGATCGCCCAGATCGTGTTGGTCAACCCGAGCGCACTGAACTCGATGTACAGCGGCACGGTGAGCAGCGCCACCGGCAGCAGCAGGCCGGCCATGATGACGCCGACCGCGATCTTCTTGCCAGGGAACGCGAACTTCGCGATCGCGTAGCCGGCCATCACGGCAAACAGCGTGCCGATCACGCCGGCGCTGACCGAGTACAGGATCGAGTTGGCCACCCAGCGCCAGAACAGGCCCTGGGTCCAGCCCATGAGGCTGTCGTAGTTGGTGTGCAGGTTCCAGTCGGCGAACCAGAACCCGAACGACGAGGTGAGGTCGGCGTTGTCCTTGGTGGAGGCGACGATCAGCCAGAACACCGGTACCAGGAAGTACAGCATTGCCACGACGAGGACGATGACGCCGAGCGTGCGGGCCAGCGGCGTCGGCGCGATCGAGCGGGGCGGCTCATCGGCACCGCGGGGCTTGCGTGCGCGACGGGGAACGGTTGTGAGAGTCGTGGATGCCATGATCATGCATCTCCCTTACGGCGCTGCAGCAGCGCGTAGACGATTGCGAGCGCACCGGCGATGACGGCCATCAGCAGGGAGTAGGCCGAGGCGGGGCCGCTGCCCGAGGGCGAGATCTCACCCATCATCGAGTTGTACGTGAGCATCATGGGCGTGAAGTCCTTGCCCATCCATGAGTTGGCGCCCTCCATGATCACCGGTTCGTTGAAGAGCTGGATCGTGCCGATGATCGACAGCAGCACGGCCAGCAGCGCGGCACCGCGCACCATCGGCACCTTGATGCGCGTGGCGATCTGAAAGCCGGTGGCGCCGTCGAGCCGGGCGGCCTCATACAGGTCGCGCGGGATCGCCTGGAGCGCCGACAGGAAGATCAGCATGTTGTAGCCGGTGTACGCCCACGTGGTCATGTTCGCCATCGACAGCAGGATCGTGCTCGGCGCCATGAAGTCGGTGCCGGCGGGCAGGTAGTCCATGAATGGCGACACCTCTGGCGTGTACAGGTACAGCCAGATCATCGCGGCGATCACGCCCGGCACGGCGTAGGGCAGGAAGAACGACAGTCGGAACAGCGCCGGCCGACGCACGATGAACGAGTCCAGCAGCAGCGCCAGGGCCAGCGCCACGATGATCATCACCGGGATCTGGAACGCCGCGTAGAGCACGACGCGGCCCATGCCGATCCAGAAGGCGCTGTTGCCGATAGCAAGGGCGAAGTTATCGAAGCCGACGAAGGTGTCGACCAGTTCGCCGCCGCCGTAGAGCCCTCCGCCGGCGGGCATCTGGCTGTAGAACGCCGAGCGGATCGAGACGATGATCGGCACGAGGAAGACGACCGCGAACAGGATCGCGAAGGGCAGCAGGAACAGCCAGCCCGTGAGTCCTTCACGACGGATGCCCTTGCCTCGTCGTCTGCGCGGATGGAGGGTATCCGGGTTTCCGCCGGGCTGCGGCCCGGCGTTGCGCGTAGCACTGAGGGTAACGGTCACGGCTGGTGCGTCCTTACTGCTCACAGCGACGGCGGAGGGCCCGGGGGTGCCCTCCGCCGTCGGCATCATGTGTTGTCGCGATTCGCGATCAGTCGGCGACCGGAAGGCCGAGGTCGGTCAGCGCGGTCACGGCGCTGTCCTGAGCTGTGGCGAAGATGTCGGCGACCTGAGCGCCGCCCGTGGCTGCCGCGGCGGCCGTCTCGTTCATCTTCGACAGCGTCGAGAAGCCGGGGGCGTACGGGAAGTCCGGGTTCATGTTGGCCGTGGCGGTGGCGAGCTCGGCCATGACGTCCTGGCCACCGAACTGGCGGAGCATCTTCTCGGGCGTCTTCACCTCGCCCTGGGCGGCGACCACCAGGCCCTGCGAGGCGAGGTCATCGATCTGGGTGTTGAACCAGTCGTTGAACTGCATGGCCTCGGCCGGGTACTCGCAGCCCTTGAGCACGGCGACGCCCGAGCCGCCGTCGGGGCCGCTGAGCGCTCCGGCGCCGAAGTCGGGCAGCTGTGCGACGCGCCAGGTGCCTTCGGCGTCGGTGCCGTCGAGCGAGTCGAGCAGGAAGCCGGCCTCCCAGGCCGCGCCGATGTGGCCGATCAGCGTGCCGTCGTTCAGGGCAGCGGTGAAGGCTTCGCCCCAGCGCTCGGTGGCCAGGGTCTGGTCGTTGTCGAGGAGGTCCTGCCAGAAGGCGGCGACCGTCTCGGAGCCCGCACCCTGGGCGTTGACGGTCCACGCGTCGCCCTCGGTGCCGAACCAGGTGTTGCCGGCCGCGGCCGACTGCGCGGCGAGCCAGTTGTGGGCCTCATCGGGGGTGAAGGCGGTGGCGTACTTGCCGGCCGCCGCTGCCGTTGCCGAACCGGCGGTGAGCTCGTCGACGGTGGTCGGCACGTCGAGACCGAGCTCGGCGAAGGCGGCCTCGTCGTAGAAGTAGACCAGGGGGCCCACGTCCTGCGGAAGGCCGACGATGGCGTCGCCGACGCGCATGCCGCTGAAGGCTCCTGCCGAGTAGTTGTCCTCGTACGTGGTCGCCTCGTCCGCGACGTCTTCGAGCAGGCCCTTGACGAACAGCTGCGGCACCTCGGAGTACCCGGTCTGCGCCAGGCAGGCGGCGTTCCCGGCCTTGACGTCGGTCTCGAGCTTGAGGATCATGTCGGTCGCCGCGCCGTCGAACTTCGTGGTCTTGACCTGGATGTTCGGGTTCTCGTCGTTCCAGCGCTGGACGATCTCGTTGACGGACGTCATGCCCTCGCCGTCGGGCAGGCGGTGCATGTACTCGATCGTGATCGGCTCGTCGCCGGCGGATGCGCCGCCGGATTCGCTGCTGCACGCGGCCAGGCCGAAGGCGGACAGAGCGCCGACCGTGACGACGGCGGCGGTGCGGGTGATTCGAGACATGGATGCCATTGCTGTGCTCTCCGGTGAGTGCGTAGGGGTAGGGGCGGATGCGCCCGCGCGCGGGGCCTCCGTGGTCATTTAAACACCAGAGTGTTTGCGCTCACAAACCGAGATGTATGGGGAAAACCCACCTACCAGAAGTTTCTAGGTAACGCTCACATCGAATCTTCAGCGTCGGGATCTGAGGTGGCGCGTGCGCGGAATAGGGCACCTGTCCGATGCGTCGGGCGTGCCTCAGCGAGGAACGTGGACAGCGTCGTCGAGAGGAGCAACCATGTACGACACGATCTATCTGCACCAGCGCGTGGCGACGATCGACAGCGAGCGACGCGACGTGTTGCTGGAGCGGGCCCGCATCGCACGCGAGCACCCCGAGCGGATCGCGCCGCGTCGCACCTTCGTGCGTCGCCTGCTGCGGGGCTCGTTCGCGCCCGGCAAGGCAACCGCCGACGCGACCGTAGCCGCGCCCGCCGTGATCGACGCGCGCGCGTGCGCGACCGGCCGCGCCGCCGCTGAGGCCCTATGAGCTCGTCGGAAAGGGTCCGCGGTGTCGGCGCTCGGTGGCACGATGAACTCATGGCCGTCATCGCACCGAGCGCCGACATGGTGGGCCGCGACGCCGAATCGCGCCGACTCGACGCCGCCCTGCAGCGCGCGCGCAGTGGAGCGGGCGGCGCGGTGCTGGTCTCTGGTGAGGCGGGCATTGGCAAGAGCCGTCTTCTGCGGGAGTTCCGTGGCCGGTGGGACGGCGACCTCGACGTCGTGATCGGCTGGTGTCTGGACTCGGGGGTCGCGCCCTCGCCGTACGGGCCGCTTCCGGGCATCCTGCGGGGAGTCCTCGAGGCTCTCGGCGATCCGACGGCGGCGGCGGCAGGGCCGGCGCGAGCCGCGTTGCGGCTGCTGCTACCCGAACTGGGTGACGGCCCGATCGACCGTGCTCAGACCTCGCCCGAGGCCCTGCGCGAGGCGATCGTCACGCTCTTCGAGGCTGCCGCGGCGGTCAGGCCGGTCGTGGTGATCGTCGAGGACCTGCACTGGGCCGACGACGCCACCCTGGCGATGCTCTCGTACCTGCTGCGCGCGCTCGCCGATGCGCGGGTGCTGTTCGTGCTGACCTGTCGCGTCGACGAGGTGCGTCGGGGGTCGGCCGTGCGGGCGTTCCTCGCCGAGGTCGAGCGTGCGCGGCTGATGGAGCGGGTCGCGCTGCAACGGCTCACCGATGTCGAAGTGCGCACGCTCGTCGAGGCCCTCGTCGGTCCCATCGACGATGGCGTGTTCGAACGGGTGCAGGAGCGGGCCGAAGGTGTGCCGTTCTTCGTCGAGGAGCTCTCGTGCAACGCCATCGGGCCGATTCCCGAGACGTTGCGCGAGGTGCTGTTGGCCCGATACGACGCGCTCGGCGATGATGCACAGCGAGTGGTGCGCACGGTGTCGGGGTCGGACGCCCCGATCGACCATGATCTGCTCACGACCCTGGCCGAACTGCCCGATGACAGGCTCGATGAGGGCATCCGAGAAGCGGCGAACATGGCGATCCTCGCGGTGCGTGCCGACGACACATACGGTTTCCGGCACGCGCTGCTGCGCGAGGCGGTGCATGAGGACCTGCTGCCCGGCGAACGTGCGCGGCTGCACCGCGCCTTCGCCGAGGTGCTCGAGCGACGCGTGCAGGAGGGCAGCGGATGCCAGGAATCCGCGCTCGCGTACCACTGGCACCAGGCGCGTGACCCGCGCCGTGCGCTGATCGCGGCTATCGGTGCGATGGAGCGCTCGCGGAGCAGCTTCGCCTTCTCGACGGCGGCGCGCTACGGCGAACTCGCCCTGGATCTGTGGGACCAGGTGCCCGACGCGGGCGAGGCGACCGGCATCGATCACATCGCCCTGCTGGCGCGCCTTGGGTCGATCCTGCGCAACGCCGGAGACGGTGATCGCGCGCTGATGGTGGTGAACATCGCCCTCGACGAGGTCGACGCGCAGACGGTCGACCCCGGAGTGCTCGTGCGCCTGCTGCGTGACCGGAGCATGTATCTCACCAGCCTCGGCAAGCCTCAGCAGATCGAGGCGCTGCAGCAGGCGCTGTCCGAGTACGAGGCCCGCGCCGTCGACGAACCCCGCCTTCATGCGCTGCTTCTCACGTTGCTCGCCGCCCGGTACATGATCGTCGGTCGACTCGAAGAGGCCGTGCGGCTGGCCGATGAGGCATTCGGTGTTGCTGAGCGCGCCGGCGACGAGGTGCGGATGTCGATGGCGGCGAACGTGCGGGGTAACAGTCGCGTGCACCTTGGTGATGTCGATACGGGGCTGGCCGACTTCCGGCTCGCCTGGAGTCTCGCGTCGAACCTTGAGGCGCAGCTGCGCTACCGGGTCAACTTCTCGGACACGCTGACCAATCTGGGGCGCTTCGACGAGGCTGTGAGGCTCGCCCAGGGTGGGGTCGAAGACGCCCGCCGCTTCGGTGTCGAGCGCACGAGCGGCTCGATCCTCACCCAGAACCGTGCCGAGCCCCTGCTCGAACTCGGTGACATCGCGCGCGTCGAGCAACTGCTTGCCGCCGATCTCACTCTGCGCACGCATCGGATCTTCCGCACGTACACGACGGCCACCCGTGTGCGGGCACTCGCGTGGCGCGGGCGGTTCGCCGAGGCTGATCTGCTGCTCGACGAGTGGCGTCCTCATATGCATCAGATCGCCGAGTCGGAGCGGCAGGTGCGCTATTCGCTGTGGCGCACCGAACTCGATCTGACCCTGGCGCGTGGGGACGTGTCAGGTGCCGTGCGCACTCTCGAGCAGATCCTCGCCGACACCGGTGCCGATCTCGGTCAGAAGCCGCGGCTGCTGCTCGAAGGGGGTCGTGCAGTGAGCGGGCTGCGCGCCCAGGGGGACGAGGCGGCGGCTCTCGTGCTGGCGGAGCGTACGAGGGCATCGTGGGAGCACCTGCCCGCCGCGTTGCGTCCGCGCACCTGGTGCAAGGTGCTGGATGCCCTGCTCTCCGGCGCTCCTGAGGCGTGGCGCGCGGCGATGGCCGCCGCCGACAGTGACGACGTGCCGGTGCTCTTCCAGACGGTCGCGCGCATCGAGCTCGCCCGCGCGCTGATCGTCACGGGTGATCGTCCCGCTCGTCTCGAGGCATCCGCCCTGCTCGTCGACGCCGAGGAGCGAGCGGTCGGGTACGGGCACGCGGGCCTGAAGCGCGAGGCGGCTGCACTCGCCGAGGCGGCCGGGCTCACCGACGCTGCCGCCTCGGGGCTTGCGGCACTCACCGCGCGCGAGAACCAGGTGTTCGCCCTGGTGGCCGAGGGGCTCAGCAATCGGCAGATCGGTGAGCGTCTCTTCATCAGCGTGAAGACCGTGAGCGTGCATGTGTCGGCGGTGCTGCGCAAGCTCGGCGCTGCGACGCGCACCGAGGCGGCTGCGCGCTACCGCAGTGAGGGTGCGCCGGCCGAGCGCTAGCATCCGATTTTCGGATCCGCACCCCTCTGGGAATACCCCAGGGGGGTATCTTGTAGTACCGTGGTGGAGGTACCCCCAGGGGGTACTCGAATCGAAGGAGAGAACATGACCACCACCGAGTTCCAGATCACCGGGATGACCTGCGGCCACTGCGAGATGTCCGTGCGCGAGGAAGTCACCCAGGTTGCCGGCATCGACAGCGTCGACGTCAGCCACACCACCGGTCGCCTCGTCGTCACCTCCGCAGCCCCCGTCGACGAAGCCGCCGTCATCGCCGCCGTCGACGAAGCGGGCTATCGGGCCGTCTCGGCCTGACCCGCAGCATCTGCCCACCCCCACCGTCAGGAGCATCATGACCACCCCCGCGCAGAGCAGCATCGATCTCGAGATCGGCGGGATGACCTGCGCCTCGTGCGCGATGCGCATCGAGAAGAAGCTCAACAGGATCGACGGCGTCACCGCGACGGTCAACTACGCCACCGAGAAGGCGCAGGTGACCGTCGACGGAGACCTCGACACGGCGCGGCTGATCACCGAGGTCGAGAACGCCGGGTACACCGCTACGCTGCCGGCGCCGCCGGCTCCGGATGCCGTCGGAGCGACAGCATCCGATCAGGGTGAACCCGACGACCCCGAGTTGCGCACCCTGCGTCAGCGACTGATCGGCTCGATCGTGCTGTCGGTGCCGGTGATCCTGATGGCGATGATCCCGCCCCTGCAGTTCCCCTACTGGCAGTGGCTGTCGCTCGTGCTCGCCGCGCCGGTGGTCGTGTGGGCTGCCTGGCCGTTCCATCGCGCCGCGTGGATCAACCTGCGACACGGCGCCGCCACCATGGACACCCTGGTGAGCTTGGGAACGAGCGCCGCGCTGCTCTGGTCGCTGTACGCGCTGTTCTTCGGAACGGCGGGCATGCCCGGCATGACGCACGGGTTCAGCTTCACGATCGAGCCGTCCGACGGTGCGGGCAATATCTATCTCGAAGTCGCCGCCGGGGTGACGATGTTCATCCTCGCGGGCCGCTACTTCGAGAAGCGCGCCAAGCGCCGGGCCGGCGCCGCGCTGCGCGCCCTGCTCGAACTCGGAGCGAAAGAGGTCGCGGTCCTGCGCGACGGCGTCGAGGTGCTCATCTCGACCGATGATCTGCACGTGGGTGACGAGTTCGTCGTGCGCCCCGGCGAGAAGATCGCCACCGACGGCGTCGTCGTGTCGGGGGCATCCGCTGTGGACCAGTCGATGATCACCGGCGAGTCCGTTCCCGTCGAGGTGACCGAGGGTGACACCGTCACCGGTGCCACGGTCAACGCGGGCGGCCGACTCGTGGTGCGCGCGACCCGCGTGGGCGCCGATACGCAGCTCGCCCAGATGGCGAAGCTGGTCGAGGAGGCGCAGACCGGCAAGGCCGAGGTGCAGCGCCTCGCCGACCGCGTCTCGGGCATCTTCGTGCCCATCGTGATCGTGATCGCGGTGGCGACGCTCGGCGTCTGGTTGGCGCTCGGCTTCCCGGCATCCGCCGCCTTCACCGCGGCCGTCGCGGTGCTGATCATCGCGTGCCCGTGCGCGCTGGGTCTGGCGACGCCGACCGCGCTGCTGGTGGGCACGGGTCGCGGGGCGCAACTGGGCATCCTCATCAAGGGCCCCGAGATCCTGGAGTCGACGCGACGCGTCGACACGATCGTGCTCGACAAGACAGGCACGGTCACCGAGGGGCGCATGAGCGTCGTCGAGGTGGTTCCCGAGGCCGGAACGGATGCTGGCGAGCTGCTGCGCCTGGCCGGTGCGATCGAGGACGCCAGTGAGCACCCCATCGCCCGCGCGATCGCCAAGGCCGCGAGCATCCGCCCCTCCCACCCCCACCTCTCCTCCCACGAGGGGTCAGAAAACGTCGTGTCGGAGGGCCTCAACACGACAGAAATTGACCCCTCGTGGGGTGGGGCGGGGGCGCTGCCGGCGGTCGAGTCGTTCCAGAACATCGAGGGGCGCGGGGTCACCGGCGTCGTCGAGGGGCACGCGCTGCTCGTCGGGCGGGTGTCGCTGCTGGAGGACTGGTCGATCCAGCCCTCCAAGCACCTGCTCGATCGCAAGGCCGCGGCAGAGGCCTCGGGGCAGACCGCCGTGCTCGTGGCCTGGGACGGCGAGGCACGCGGAATGATCGTCGTCGCCGACGAGGTCAAGCCCACCAGCGCCGAGGCCATCGCGTCGCTGAAGGCTCTCGGGCTGCGACCCGTGCTGCTCACCGGCGACAACCGCGCCGCCGCAGAGCACATCGCCGCGCAGGTCGGCATCGATGAGGTCATCGCCGAGGTGCTGCCCGCTGAGAAGGTCGACGTCGTCACTCGACTGCAGTCCGAGGGGCGCGTCGTCGCGATGGTCGGCGACGGTGTCAACGACGCCCCGGCGCTCGCACAGGCTGATCTCGGCATGGCCATGGGCACCGGCACGGACGTCGCGATCGAGGCATCCGACATCACCCTCGTGCGGGGAGACCTGCGCGCGGCCTCCGACGCGATCCGCCTTTCACGCCGTACCCTCGGCACCATCAAGGGCAACCTGTTCTGGGCGTTCGCGTACAACACGGCCGCGATCCCCCTGGCAGCGCTCGGGCTGCTCAACCCCATGCTCGCCGGGGCGGCGATGGCGTTCTCTAGCGTCTTCGTGGTGGGCAACAGCCTGCGGCTGCGCCGCTTCCGCTCGCTGATCAAGTAGACGGAGGAGCATCATGACCGATCCGCACGCACACGAGGGCCACGAGCAGCACGCTGCGCACCGCGGGCATGCGCCCGCGGCATCCGCTCGGGAGGAGAACCCGGGTTCGGGAGGAGGCCACGCGCACGGGCATCCTCCCGAGGGCGAGAACTCCTCCCGACCGGGAGCGGATGCCAACCACGCGGCCCACAGCAATCACGCCGACCACAGCAACCATGCGGCCCACGGCGATCATGTCGGCCAGTTCCGCAGGCTGTTCTGGATCAACCTGCTGATCGCCGTGCCGGTGGTGGCCCTCTCGCCGATGTTCGCCATGCTGCTCGGCTACGAGATCCCCGATCTGCCGGGGGCGGCCTGGGTCGCCCCCGTGCTGGGCACCGTGATGTACGTGTGGGGCGGCCGGCCGTTCCTCACCGGGGCCGTCAGCGAGCTGAAGGCCCGCAAGCCCGGCATGATGCTGCTGATCGGGTTGGCGATCACGGTCGCCTTCCTCGCCTCGTGGGGCGCGAGCCTGGGGCTGTTGCATCACGAGCTGGAGTTCTGGTGGGAGCTCGCGCTGCTGATCGTCATCATGCTGCTGGGGCACTGGCTCGAGATGAGGTCGCTCGCGCAGACGACGTCGGCGTTGGATTCGCTGGCCGCGCTGCTGCCCGATGAGGCTGAGCGCGTTGCCGGCGATGGTGTCGAGACGGTGAGTCCCGACGATCTGCGCGTCGGCGATGTCGTCATCGTGCGTCCCGGGGGCAGTGTTCCCGCCGACGGGGTGATCGTGGACGGCCGCGCGAGCATGGACGAGTCGATGCTCACGGGGGAGTCGCGCACGGTCGGCCGCGGTGTCGGCGAACGCGTGACCGCGGGAACCGTGGCCACCGACTCGGGGTTGCGCGTCGAGGTGGATGCCATCGGCGACGACACGGCGATCGCGGGCATCCGCAAGCTGGTCTCCGACGCGCAGGCGTCGAGTTCGCACGCGCAGCGCCTCGCCGACCGGGCGGCCGCGTGGCTGTTCTGGTTCGCGCTCGGCGCCGCGGCGCTCACCGCGGTCGTGTGGACCGCGGTCGGCGATCCGGATGCCGCGGTCGTGCGCACCATCACGGTGCTGGTCATCGCGTGTCCTCATGCGCTGGGGCTGGCGATTCCGCTGGTCGTCTCGATCGCGACCGAGCGGGCGGCCCGTGCGGGTGTGCTGGTGAAGGACCGCCTGGCCCTGGAGAGCATGCGCACGGTCGACGCGGTGCTGTTCGACAAGACGGGCACGCTCACGAAGGGCGAGCCGACGGTCTCGGCCATCGCCCCCGCGGGCGGCTGGAGCGCCGAGGAGGTGCTCGCGCTCGCCGCGGCCGCTGAGGCCGACAGCGAGCATCCGCTGGCCAGGGCGATCGTGCGCGCCGCCGCCGATCGCGACCTGACCGTCGCCACGGCGACGGGCTTCAGCTCGTCGCCGGCCGTCGGCGTGACGGCCACCGTCGACGGCGCCGAGGTGCGCGTGGGTGGCCCGTACATGCTCACCGAGGTGGGTGCGGAAGAGATCTCGGATGCCGATGGCTGGCGTTCTGAGGGCGCCATCATTCTGCACGTCGTGCGCGACGGGGAGGTGATCGGCGGGCTGAAGCTGGCCGATGAGATCCGGGCGGAGTCGCGGCAGGCGGTCGAGGCGTTGCATGCGCGCGGCGTCGAAGTGGTGATGATCACCGGTGATGCCGAGGCTGTGGCGAATGCGGTCGGACGCGAACTCGGCATCGATCGGGTGTTCGCCGGGGTGCGCCCCGAGGACAAGGCCGCGAAGGTCGCTGAACTGCAGCGTGAGGGCAAGAAGGTCGCGATGGTCGGCGACGGCGTCAACGATGCGCCGGCGCTCGCCCAGGCCGACGTCGGCATCGCGATCGGCGCGGGCACCGATGTGGCGATCGCCTCGGCCGGGGTGATCCTGGCCTCTGACGACCCGCGTGCGGTGATCTCGGTGATCGAGCTGTCGAGCGCCAGCTACCGCAAGATGAAGCAGAATCTGTGGTGGGCGGCGGGGTACAACCTGATTTCGGTGCCGTTGGCGGCCGGTGTGCTGGCGCCGGTCGGGTTCGTGCTGCCGATGTCGGTGGGTGCGATTCTGATGAGCCTGTCGACGATCGTGGTGGCGTTGAACGCCCAGGCGCTGCGACGCCTCGACCTGCGCCCCGAGGCCGTCATCGGTCGCGATGCCTGAGCGTCAGAGCACGAGTCGGTAGCCCATGCCCTGTTCGGTGAGCAGGTGTACGGGCGCCGACGGGTCTGCCTCGAGCTTCTTGCGCAGCTGCGACATGTACAGGCGCAGGTAGCCGGTGTCGGTGGCCTGCTCGGTGCCCCACAGCTCGCGCAGCAGCTCCTGCCGGGTCACCAGGGCGCCGGGGTGCCGCACCAGGTGCTCGAGCATCCGCCATTCGGTGGGGGTGAGGTGCACGTGCGCGCCCGCGCGTGCGACGGATTTCGCGGCCAGGTCGACGACGACGTCGCCGAACGCCACGGTCGCCTCGCCCGCGCCGGCGCCCGCACGGCGTGACAGCGCCCGCAGACGGGCCAGCAGCTCGTCGATCTGAAAGGGCTTGGTGACGTAGTCATCGGCGCCGGCATCGAGGGCGTCGACCTTGTCGGCCGAACCGGTGCGGCCCGACACGACGATGATCGGCACGGTCGTCCATCCGCGCAGCGCGTGGATCACCTGCACGCCGTCGAGCTGCGGCATGCCCAGGTCGAGCAGCACGATGTCGGGGTGCTCCTGTGCGGCGAGCTGGATGGCTGCGGCCCCGTCGGGCGCCGCCACGACGTCGTAGCCGTGGGCGGCGAGGGTGATGCGCAGCGCCCGCACCAGTTGCGGGTCGTCATCGGCGATCAGCAGTTTCATGCGTCGGCACCGGTCGGGTGGGTGGTGTCGGATGCCACCGGCAGGGCGATCACCATCGTCAGGCCCCCTCCTGGTGTGTCCTCGGGGCTCAGGCTACCGCTCATGCCCTCGGTGAACCCGCGCGACAGGGCCAGCCCGAGGCCGAGGCCGACGGTGTTGTCATGGTCGCCTTCGCGCTGGAACGGGGCGAACATGCTCTGCTGCCGTTCGAGGGGCACGCCTTCGCCGCGGTCGACGATGCGGATCTCGGCGGTCTCGCCCAGGCGGCTGGTCGTCACGAGTACCCGGCTGCCGGGCGGGGTGTGCCGGTGGGCGTTGGCGAGCACATTGACGAGCACCCGTTGCAGCAGCACCGGGTCGGCGCGCAGCGCGGGCAGGTTGGGATCGAGGCCGAGCTCGACGTCATCGGGGCCGAAGCCGAGTTCATCGAGCGCGCTGACGACTGCCGCCCCCGCGTCGACGTCGGTGAGCGATACGGCGAGCACGCCGGCCTCGACGCGGCTGGCGTCGAGCAGGTCGGTGACGAGTTTCGACAGAGTGCCCAGGCTCTCATCGGCGGTCTCGAGCAGCTCGGCGCGGTCGGCACTGGAGAGTCGGCTGGATCCGCGCAGCCCGCCGACGGCCGCCATGGCCGCCGCGAGGGGCCGGCGCAGGTCGTGGCTGATGGCCGAGAGCAGAGCGCTGCGCACGCGGTCGGTCTCGGCGAGCACGTCAGCGCGCCGCGCCGTGGCGGTCAGGTCGGTGTGTTCGATCGCGGCTGCCAGCTGGGCGACGATTGCGTCGAGCAGTCGTCGGGCGGGGGCGTCGAGGGTCGATCCGTGCAGTTCGAGCACCGCGTGGGCGCCGACCGGCACGATCTCGGGGGTGGTGTCGGGCAGCGGTTCGCCGTCGGTCGCGAGGACGTGCCCGTCGCGATCGAGTAGCCGCACACCGCTGAACCCGAAGGCTTCGCGTGCTCTGCTGACCAGGGCCAGGGGGGCGCTGTCGCCGCGTAGCACGCTGCTGGCCACGGCGGCCAGCAGTTCGGCCTCGGCCGAGGCTCGGCGCGCGGTGCGGGCGCGGCGGGCGGCCTGATCGACGACGATACTGACCAGTACGGCGCTTACGACGTACATCACCAGCGCCAGTGTGTGCAGCGGGTCGGCGATGGTCACGGTGAAGAGTGGTGCGACGAACAGGAAGTCGAGGGTGAGGCCCGAGAGCACGGCCGCGAACAGGGCAGGGCGGATGCCCCCGACCAGCGCCACGACCACGACGAGCAGCTGGTAGGCCAGGACATCCGAGGTGATCGATGCGGGGGAGCGGAACGAGTACAGCAGCCACGACAGCAGCGGACCGCCGACCAGGGCGATGGCGAGGCCGAGAGCCTGCCGGCGCCAGCCCAGGGGGCCACCGGTGATGCGCGGCAGCGCGGCGTGCGTGCCAGCAGCGGCGTGGCTCACCATGTGCACATCGATGTCGCCCGAGCGGCGGATCACCTCGGCCCCGATGCCGGGGCCCGTGAACACGGCGGCCAGGCGGCTGCGTCGGCTGACGCCGATGACGAGCTGGGTGGCATCCGACGTCTGGGCGAACTCGACGAGCGATTCGGCCACGTCGTCGCCCACGATCTGGTGGTAGCTTCCGCCGAGCGCGGACACCAGCCGCTGCTGGGCCGACAGCGCCCCGGGCGGGCTGCCTCGCAGGCCGTCCTGCGTCAGCACGTGCACCGCGAGCAGCTCTCCGCCGGCCGAGCGGGCGGCGATTCGCGCACCGCGGCGCAGCAGCGTTTCGCCCTCGGGGCCACCGGTGAGGGCGACGACGACGCGCTCTCTCGCCTGCCAGGTGCTCGCGATGCCGTGCTCGTCTCGGTAGCGGCGCAGTGCCGAGTCGACCTCGTCGGCGAGCCACAGCAGCGCCAGCTCGCGTAGCGCGGTCAGGTTGCCGAGGCGGAAGTAGTTCGACAGCGCGGCATCCACCCGCTCGGCGGGATACACCGACCCGGCCGAGAGACGGTCGCGCAGCGACTGCGGGGCCAGGTCGACCACCTCGATGTCGTCCGCGGCGCGCACCGCGGCGTCGGGCACCGTCTCTTGTTGAGCGATACCGGTGATCTGCTCGACGACCCCGCCGAGCGACTCGATGTGCTGCACGTTGACGGTTGTGATCACGTCGATCCCGGCATCGAGCAGCGCTTCGACGTCTTGCCAGCGCTTCTCGTTCGTCGATCCGGGGGCGTTGGTATGGGCGAGCTCGTCGACCAGGGCGATCTGCGGCGCCCGCGCGATCACGGCATCGAGGTCGAGTTCGCCGAGGGCGACGCCGCGGTGCATCACCGTACGCAGTGGCACCCGTTCCAGTCCGACCACCTGCGCGGCCGTCGCCGCTCGCCCGTGATCCTCGACGACGGCGATCACGACGTCGTACCCCTCTGCCTGAAGCCGATGGGCGTCGGCGAGCATCTCGTACGTCTTGCCGACGCCGGGAGCCGCGCCGAGCAGTACTCGCAGACGCCCTCGGGTCATCGGATCTCTTCCTGTGCGGTATCGAGGGCGACGTTGAGGTCGAGCACGTTGACGCGCTCCGCGCCGATGAAGCCGAGGTCCGGCGTCTCGATGCGCGCGGTGACGATCGCCCGCACGTCATCTTCGCTCATGCCGCGCTCCGCGGCCACTCGCGACACCTGCAGCAGGGCGTACTGCGGGCTGATGTGCGGGTCGAGTCCCGATGACGAGGCGGTGACGGCATCCGCGGGCACCTCATCGGGCGAGACGCCCTCGCGGGCCGCGATCCGCTGGCGGCCCGCGTCGATCGCGGCGACCAGGTCGGGGTGCGAAGGTCCGAGGTTGCTGCCTCCTGAGGAGGCGCCTTCGTAGTCGGATGCAGACGGTCGGGGCTGGAAGTACTGCGGCAGGGCGTTGCCATCCGCGTCGGCGAACGTCTGGCCCAGCAGGGCGCTGCCGACCGGTTCGCCGTCGTGGGCGACGACCGAGCCGTTCGCCTGCCACGGGAAGGCGAGCTGGCCGACGCCCGTCATGGCGAGCGGATAGGCGAGTCCGAGCAGGGCCGTCATCACGAGGACGGCGCGGATGGCGACCCCGGCGGTGCGGGTGGTGGTGCGGGTCTTCGACATGGTCGTTCCTTTGCGAGGTTCAGAAGCCGGGAATCAGAAGCCGGGAATCAGGCTGATGACCAGGTCGATCAGCTTGATGCCGACGAAGGGGGCGATCACGCCGCCGAGGCCGTAGATCAGCAGGTTGCGCTGCAGCATCCGCTCCGCGCTCGCCGGACGGTACTTCACACCGCGCAGGGCGAGCGGGATCAAGAAGACGATGACGATCGCGTTGAAGATCACGGCGCTGAGCACGGCGGATGCCGGCGAGTGCAGGTGCATGATGTTCAGGGCGCTCAGGCCGGGGAATGCGGTCATGAACAGGGCGGGGATGATCGCGAAGTACTTCGCGATGTCGTTCGCGAGCGAGAACGTGGTCAGCGCGCCGCGGGTGATCAGCAACTGCTTGCCGATGCGCACGATGTCGATCAGCTTGGTCGGGTCCGAGTCGAGGTCGACCATGTTGCCGGCCTCTTTCGCGGCCGACGTGCCGGTGTTCATCGCGACGCCGACGTCGGCCTGGGCGAGCGCGGGGGCGTCGTTGGTGCCGTCGCCGGTCATCGCGACCATGCGTCCGCCCTGCTGTTCGCGACGGATCAGCGCCAGCTTGTCTTCGGGCGTCGCTTCGGCGAGCACATCGTCGACGCCGGCCTCTTTCGCGATGGCGGCCGCGGTGAGCGGGTTGTCTCCCGTGATCATCACCGTGCGGATGCCCATCGCACGCAGTTCGTCGAACCGCTCGCGCAGCCCGTCCTTGACGATGTCCTTCAGGTGCACGACACCGAGGATGCGCGTGTTCACCGCGACGACGAGCGGCGTACCGCCGGCCGCCGCGATCTCGTCGGCGTGGCGGGCCGCCTCGGCGGC
Organism: Microbacterium esteraromaticum; assembly: GCF_017303215.1. Taxonomy (GTDB): domain Bacteria; phylum Actinomycetota; class Actinomycetes; order Actinomycetales; family Microbacteriaceae; genus Microbacterium; species Microbacterium esteraromaticum_C. The sequence continues at coordinate 715,533 of NZ_JAEMWU010000001.1, forward strand.
GGCATCACCGGCATCCGCTCCCTGCGTCGCGAGCCAGGCGCGAATCGCCGACCCGGCACCCTTGCGGATCATGGTGCCGTCGGGCAGATCGATGCCGCTCATGCGGGTCTGGGCGGTGAACGGCACGGTCACCGCACCTTCGGGCGAGGTGACGTGGATGCCACGGGTGACGGCGAGGTCGACGATCGACGCACCCTCGGGGGTGGGGTCGGCGAGCGAGGACAGCGCGGCGGCGCGCAGCAGCTCGTCGGCGTCGACGCCGGCGACCGGCCGCACGTCGTCGGCGCGGCGGTTGCCGTAGGTGATGGTGCCGGTCTTGTCGAGCAGCAGCGTCGACACATCGCCGGCAGCTTCGACGGCGCGCCCCGACATCGCCAGCACGTTGCGCTGCACGAGGCGGTCCATCCCGGCGATGCCGATCGCGCTCAGCAGCGCACCGATCGTGGTGGGGATCAGGCACACCAGCAGGGCGATGAGCACGGGGATGCCGACGGGCGACGCGACGTACGCGGCGAGCGGGTTGAGCACCAGCACGGCCACCACGAAGACGATCGACAGGCTCGACAGCAGGATGTTCAACGCGATCTCGTTGGGCGTGCGCTGACGGTTCGCTCCCTCGACGAGGGCGATCATGCGGTCGACGAACGTCTCGCCGGGGCGGGAGGTGATGCGTACCACGATGCGGTCCGAGAGCACGCGCGTGCCGCCGGTGACGGCGCTGCGGTCGCCTCCGGACTCGCGGATCACCGGGGCGCTCTCGCCGGTGATGGCCGACTCGTCGACCGTCGCGATGCCGGCCACGATGTCGCCGTCGCCGGGGATCGCCTCACCGGCCGCGACAACCACCAGGTCGCCGACCGCGAGGGCCGACGATGCGGTCTCGGTCAGCGGCGTGCGCTCAGCCAGCGGGTCGGACGAGTTGTAGCCGAGCACGAGCCGTGCGGTCGTCGTGGTGCGGGTCTTGCGCAGGCTGGCCGCCTGGGCCTTTCCGCGCCCCTCGGCGACCGCCTCCGACAGGTTGGCGAACAGCACGGTCAGCCACAACCAGCCGGCGATCGCCCACGTGAAGCCCGCCGGGACGTCCGGATCGGCACCGCCGAGCAGCGGCTCGGCGATCGCGAGCACGCTGGTGAACGCGGCGCCTGCCCACACCAGCAGGATCACCGGATTGCGCAGCAAGCGTGCCGGGTTGAGTCGGCGCAGAGCGCCGGGCACGGCGGCCGCGAGCTGCGCGCCGCTGAACGCCCGTGACGGGGCCGGTGCCGGTTCGGATGCCCGGGTGTCCGGGCGGGGGTGCGTGAGGGTCATGTCAGACCAGTCCTTCTGCGAGAGGCCCGAGCGTGAGCACGGGGAAGTACGTGAGAGCAGTGATGACGACGGCGATCGTCGAGAGCATCCCGACGAACAGCGGCCGGTGCGTGGGCAGGGTGCCGGCCGTCTGGGGCACCGGGCGCTGCGCCGCGAGCGATCCGGCCAGAGCCAGCACGAGCACGATCGGGATGAACCGGCCGAGCAGCATCGCCACACCGAGTGCGGTGGCGAACCAGGGGGTGCTGGCCGTGAGCCCTGCGAACGCCGAGCCGTTGTTGTTCGCCGCCGAGGTGAAGGCGTACAGCACCTCGCTGAGCCCATGCGGACCCGGGTTGAGGATGCTGGTCGAGACGACGTCGTCGCGGATCGCGGGGATCGCGAAGCTGAGCGCGGTGCCGCCCAGCACGAGCGCGGGAACGACGAGGATGTACAGGCTGGCGAGGGTCATCTCGCGCGGGCCGATCCGCTTGCCGACGTACTCGGGGGTGCGGCCGACCAACAGGCCACCGACGAAGACGGTGATCACGGCGAGCACGAGCATGCCGTACAGGCCCGAGCCGACGCCGCCGGGGGCGACCTCACCGAGCATCATGTTGAGCATCGGCATCATCCCGCCCAGGGCCGTGTACGAGTCGTGCATCGAGTTCACGGCACCGGTCGAGGTGAGCGTCGAGGCGCTGCCGAACAGGGTGGAACCGAGGATGCCGAAGCGCACCTCCTTGCCCTCCAACGCCGCACCGGCCAGTTCGGGAGCAGGTCCGCGGCCGGCGTACTCGACGATCGAGAGGATCGTCGTCGAGGCGAGGAACAGCACGCCCATCACCGACACGATGGCGTACCCCTGGCGGTCGTCGCCGACCATCCGACCGAAGGCGCGGGGAAGCGAGAACGGGATCGCGAGGATCAGCAGAATCTCGAACAGGCTGGTCCACGGCGTCGGGTTCTCGAACGGGTGCGCCGAGTTGGCGTTGTAGAAGCCACCGCCGTTGGTGCCGAGCAGCTTGATGACCTCCTGTGAGGCCACCGGGCCGCCCGGGATCTGCTGGGTCGCGCCGCTGAGGGTCTGCACCTCGGTGAACCCGGCGAGGTTCTGCGCCACACCGCCGGCGATGAGCACGAGCGCGCCGACCACCGAGATCGGCAGCAGCAGCCGCAGCACACCGCGGGTCATGTCGACCCAGAAGTTGCCGATGGTGGTCGAGCCGTGGCGGGCGAAACCCCGCACGAGCGTGATGGCGATGGCGATGCCGACCGCCGCCGACAGGAAGTTCTGCACGGCGAGCCCGGCGGCCTGCACGAGGTGACCCATGGTCTGCTCGGGCGAGTACGACTGCCAGTTGGTGTTGGCCACGAACGAGGCGGCGGTGTTGAACGCGAGCCCCTCTGGCACGGGCGGCAGACCGAGCGACAGGGGCAGCAGGTGCTGCGTGCGCTGCAGCAGGTAGACCAGCAGCATGCCCGCCGCCGAGAAGAGCAGCACGCTGCGTGCGTACGATCGCCAGGTCTGCTCCGAGGCCGCGTCGACCCCGATCAGACGGTACAGCCCGCGTTCGACGCGCAGATGCTTCGCACTGGAGTAGATGCGGGCGATGTAGTCACCCAGCGGGCGGTACAGCAGCACCAGCATGAGGACGACGGTGGCGGCCTGCAGCACGCCCAGTCCCACGGCGCCCATCAGAACTTCTCCGGTCGCACGAGCGTCACGAACAGGTAGGCGATCGCGGCGACACCGAGCACGGCGGCCGCGATCTCGAAGACGATCATCGCTGCTCAGCCCCCTTCGCGATGAGAGAGACGAAGACGAAGATCAGCGCGGTCAGCGCGAGGTAGATGAGATCGAGCACTCACCGATTTCACCGCCGGAGGCATGCCCGATGGCCGATCCTCACGAGATCCTCACGCCCGGGGCGCGAATCCATGCACCACGTCGACGCTGCGTGCCGACCCCGGCGCTCATAGGCTTCGCAGAGGATACCCACACGTTTTGCGCGGGCGGCACCTATGGCCTCGCCAGTCTCACCTGGTGTCGTGTGATTCTGGGCCGTCGAGCCCGCGAGAGGAAGACAGACATGAGCACCGGAACCGACCCCCGCTGGCTGGACGCGAACGGAACGGAGATCGACGAGGACCACCGGGGTCTGACCTACGACATCCGTACCCTGATCAATCGTCGACGCGCGCTCGGCATCTTCGGCGGGATCGCCGCGACGACGCTGCTCGCCGCGTGCTCGCCGATCACTCAGACCGACGCGTCGACGGCCCCGGCTCAGCCGGGAACCGGCGGCCCGGGCGCACCGGGCGGCGCCGCGCCCGAGCAGGACAACAGCGACCTGCTCGACGGTGAGGTGCCCAATGAAACCGCCGGGCCGTACCCGGCCGACGGGTCCAACGGCATCAATGTGCTCGACGACTCCGGCATCGTGCGCCGTGACATCCGCTCGAGCTTCGGCTCGTCATCCACGACCGCCGAGGGCGTGCCGCTCGAGATCGTGCTGACCGTGCGGGATGCTGCAACGGGCGCCGCGCTGGTCGGGGCGGGTGTCTACCTGTGGCACTGCGACCGCGAGGGCCGCTACTCGCTGTACTCCGACGGGGTGGAAGACGAGAACTACCTGCGCGGGGTGCAGCCCACCGATGACACCGGCACCGTGCGCTTCACCTCGATCTACCCGGCTTGCTACTCGGGGCGTTGGCCGCACATCCACTTCGAGGTCTACGAAGACGTGGCCAACGCGGTCGCCACCGGCCCGATCGTGAAGACCTCGCAGATCGCCCTGCCCGATGAGATCAACGCCAAGGTGTACGCGACCGCCGGGTACGAGGCCAGCATCCGCAACGCCTCACAGGTGACTCTGACCGGCGACAACGTCTTCGGCGACGACGGCGGCGTGCTGCAGGTCGCCACCGTCACCGGCAGCGTCGACGACGGATACGCCGCCGCGCTGTCGATCGCGGTGTGACAGGCAGAGCAGGTGAATCACCCAGCCGTTTCCGAACCCGGAGAGGTAGCGTCGAGACATGACAACGCTCCCCGTCGACGACGCGGCGATCGCCGAGGCCCGGCAGCTGCGCGACGAGTTCCAGCGGTTCCTGCGCGAGTACGAATTCGGCATGCGCGAGATCGAGACGAAGATCTCGATCCTGCAGGACGAGTTCACGCACATGCACGCGTACAACCCGATCGAGCACGTCAAGAGCCGCCTGAAGTCGCCCGACAGCATCGTCGAGAAGGTCGCCCGCCGAGGCATCGAGGCCGACTTTCCCAGCATCCGACGTGAGATCACCGACATCGCCGGCGTCCGCGTCACGTGCAGCTTCGTCAGCGACGTCTACCGTCTGTTCGACCTGCTCACCGCGCAGGACGACGTGACCGTCCGCATCGTCAAGGACTACATCGCAGGCCCCAAGCCGAACGGCTACCGCAGCCTGCATGCGATCGTCGAGGTGCCGGTGTTCCTGTCGACGGGCACGGTCTCGGTGCCGGTCGAAGTGCAGTTCCGTACCATCGCGATGGACTTCTGGGCCAGCCTCGAGCACAAGATCCACTACAAGTTCTCGGGACGCGTGCCCGGTCACCTCGTGCAGAGTCTGACCGAGGCCGCGGATGCCGCCGGCGAGCTCGATGACCGCATGGAGCGGCTGCACCGTGAGGCGCACGAGGTCAACCAGCGGGTGATCGAGGCCTGATCCCGTCGCCCAGGCGCAGGATGGGAAGATAGCGGTGATGCATGCCACCGTGACCCCCGTCGACACCGAGATCGAATCCGCCGAGCACACCGACACGGCGCAGAACGTCGACCTCAGCGAGATGCCCTCGCTCGACGGCGGCGACGCTCCGCGGTGCGAATGCGATCACGGTACCGAGACCGAGTACATCCCGTGCGGGCGCCGCGCCCGCTGGCGGGTGAGCATCGACTGCCAGTGCGGTGAAGGGCATCCGAGGGTCGTCGAGATCCTGTGCTCGCGCTGCCTGCGCACCCTGCGCCGCAACAACGATCGCGAAGCGATCACCGCGCGCCGCCTCTGAGCGACGCGCGGGCGGCGGATGCTGTCAGCGCCGGCGCTGAACCGGGATCGGGCCGGTGACGCTGAGTTCGTCCTCCCAGCACTGGATGCCCGTGACATCCGGCATCCGCTCCCGGGTGAACACCGGATCGAGCCCGGCGCGCCGCTGATCGAGAAAGTCACGCAACAGACGGAACGCGACGCCCGAGAGCAGCGCGATCGCGATGAGGTTCACCAGTGCCATGATGCCCATCACACCGTCGGCCGTGTTCCAGATGAGATCGGCCGAAGCGATCGAGCCGACGAAGATCGCCACGACCGCCAGTGACCGGTAGGTGGTCAGCACGCTGCGGCGCGTGGTGATGAACTCGATGTTCGACTCGCCGTAGTAGTAGTTGCCGAGGATCGAGCTGAACGCGAGCAGGAAGATGATGATGCTCAGCAGCACGTTCGACCATTCGCCGAGGCTGTTCACGATCGCGGCCTGGGTCAGCATGATGCCGCGCTCGGCGCCGGCCAGGTCGGGGGTCGCCACCAGAATGATGAACGCCGTGATGGTGCACACCAGGAACGTGTCGAAGTAGACGCCCAGCGTCTGCACCAGTCCCTGCTTGACGGGGTGCGTGACGGCGGCGCTCGCGCCCGCGTTCGGGGCCGAACCGAGGCCGGCCTCGTTCGAGAACATGCCGCGCTTCACACCGGTCATGATGATCGTGCCCAGCGCCGCGCCGACGACCTCGTTGAACCCGAACGCCTGCGTGTAGATCGACGCGAACACCGCCGGGAGCTGTTCGATGTTCAGGGCGACGATCACGAGCCCGACCAGCAGGTACAGCAGCGCCATCGACGGCACCACCGCCTGCGTGACGTGGGCGATGCGGCGCACGCCACCGAAGATCACCAGGCCCGTCAGCACCGCCAGGGCGATGCCGACCACCCAGGGGATCCAGCCCACGTCGCCGCCGAAGCTCGACGACACCGTCGCGCTGATCGTGTTGGCCTGCAACGAGCTGAACGCGAAGGGGAAGCACACGATGAGGATCACCGCGAAGACGATGCCCATCCAGCGGGCCTTCAAGCCGTGCTGCATGTAGTACGCCGGACCACCGCGGAAGCCATCGGCGTCGCGCACCTTGAAGAGCTGGCCGAGCGTTGACTCGATGAAGCTCGAGGCGCCGCCGATGAACGCCATCGTCCACATCCAGAACACGGCCCCCGGGCCGCCGATGGCGATCGCCGTGCCGACACCGGCGATGTTGCCGACGCCGACGCGGGAGGCCGCCGAGATCGTGAACGCCTGGAAGGCCGACACCGACTGCGGGCGACCGTCCGCGTCGGTGGGCGTGCGGTTCGTCAGCGTGCGGAACATCTCAGGGATGAGGCGGAACTGCACCACCCCGGAACGCACCGTGAAGTACACGCCGAGCAGCACGACGACGGGCAGCACGGCCCACGTCCACAGGCGGTCACCGAGGAAGAGCACGATGTCGTTGAGGGCTTCCATTGGGAAACAGTAACGCCGCGGATGCCCGGAAACACGGTGCCGTGCCGATCGCTTGACGCAAACAGGCGACCACAGGTCGGATGTCTGATTGGATAGTGCGGTGAACAAAAGCGACGAGGCTCGTCCCGCCGGATTCGGCGCCCTGCTGTGGCTCGCCCTGGCGACTTTCTCGATGGGTATCGACGGCTATGTGCTGGCCGGGCTGCTGCCGCAGATCTCCGAAGACCTCGACGTGTCGAACGCGGCAGCCGGGCAGTTGGTGGCGGTGTTCGCCCTCACCGCCGCGATCGCCGGTCCGGTGCTCAGCGCCTTCACCGGGCGCTGGGAGCGCAAACTGGTGATCTCGCTCTCGCTGGCGGTGTTCCTGGTCGGCAACCTGATCATCGCTCTGGCCGTGGACTACGCGATGGCGATGACCGGTCGCATCGTCTCGGCCGTCGGCGGTGCCCTGCTCAGCGCCGTTGTCAGCGCCTACGTGCTCGCCAAGACCGCACCCGAACGGCGCGGGCGCGCGCTGTCGTTCGTGCTGGGCGGATTCCTCGCAGCCACCGCCCTCGGTGTGCCGGTGGGACTGGTGATCGGCCAGGACGACTGGCGCATGCCGCTGTTCCTCGTCACCGGCGTCGGCGCGGTTGCCCTTGTCGGCATCCTGATCAAGGTGCCCCGGCTGCACCTGCCCGCCCTGTCGCTGCGCGCGACGCTCAAGCCACTCACGCAGCCCGCGCTGATCGGGGCGATCCTCGTCGCCACCGGCATCATGTGCGCCAGCTACCTGTGCTTCACCTACGCGACCCTGATCTTCGGCCCCCGCGTCGGTGAGGGGCTGCCGATCATCGCCGCGATGTTCGGCTACGGCGTGGTCAGCCTGATCGGCAACATCATCTCGGGACGCGCCACCGACCGCTTCAACCCGGTGCACGTCATCACGCTGATCATCGGGATCCTGATCGCTGTCGCCGTGCTCGGCACGTTCGGTCTGATGCTGCCCGGTCTCGCCGGGGCGGTGGCCGCCTTCGTGTGGTTCTTCGCCTGCGCGTTCTTCAACGGCGGCTCCGGCGTCGCCCTGCAGTCCCGCCTGGGCGACCTGGCACCCGACTCGATGTCACTGGTGCTGGCGCTCAACGGCAGCGGCATGCAGCTCGGCTCGGCGCTCGGAGGCATTCTGGGTGGTGCACTGCTGGCATCCGGTGTCGAACCGGACGGGCTCGTGCCGGCATCCGCTGTCGTCCTCGCTGCGACCATGCTGCTGCACCTGATCGTCTCGCGCGCCACCCGTGGCGGCGTGCGCGCCGCGGCCTGACGCGCCGCTCAGACGCGCGCGGTCGTGCCGCGCACGATCAGCTCGAACGGCAGTTCGCCGCCCACAGCGGCCTCGGTGTCGCCCTCCAACTGAGCGAGCACCGCGCCCGCGGCGCGCTCACCCTGCCCGAGCGGGAACTGGTCGACCGTCGTCAACTGGAAGAACTCGCCCAGCTCATGACCGTCGATGCCGACGATCGACAGGTCTTCGGGCACCCGGAATCCGAGATCGCGCGCGGCGAGGATCGCCCCGATCGCCATCTCATCGGATGCCGCGAAGATCGCCGTCGGGCGCGGACCGGGCCGGCCGAGCAGCTGCTTGGCGGCGCGGAAACCGCCATCTACGGTGAAGTCGGCCGGTTCGAGAAAATCGGGGTTGGGGGTGATGCCGGCATCCGCCAGCGCCTGCTCGAAGCCGAGCCTGCGACGCGTGGGGATGTGGAAGTCGATATCGAACTCGGGATTCGCGCCGATGTGCGCGATCGCCCGATGGCCGAGCCCGATCAGGTGCTCGGTCGCCAGGCGCGCCACCGCCGTGTCGTCCACCGTGAGGGTGCGCAGCTGCGGGTTCGGACCGCCGATCGCGATCACGGGCAGGCCGAGCGCCTGCAACCGCCCCGTCTCATCGTCGTCGAGCTCGATCGAGACGGCGATGACGGCATCCACCCGCTTGCGTCGCAGGAACGTCGAGAAGACGTCCTTGCGCACGTCGGCGTCGGCGGTGATGTTGTACAGGGTGATGTCGTAGCCGGCGCGCATCAGCGCGCTCGATGCCCCGGACAGCACCGTGCTGAAGAACCAGCGGTCGAGGAACGGCACGATCACGCCGACGTTCTGCGTGCGCCCCGACGCGAGGCTCGACGCCCGCGACGAGACGACGTAGCCCAGCGTCTCGGCCGCGATGCGCACACGCTCGCGCGAGGCCGGTGATACGTGCCCGCGCCCACTGAGCGCACGTGAGACGGTCGCCGTCGATACCCCGGCGAGCTTCGCGACCTCGTCAATGCTCGTCATCTCACTCGCCCTCTGTTGTTCTGCAGCCGTTCTGTGGCGGTTCACACCGTTCACACCCCGCGAGAAACCATATCCCGCGTGAGAAACCACGTCGTTCGTGGTGTCTCATACGGCACGTGGTTTCTCACGGGGAGGTGGATGCTATGCGCGCGTGAACCAGGCCGCGGTGTTCGGGGGCAGGGCCGTGCCGCTGAAGCGCTGGCTCTGGATCACGAACGACACGTTCCCACCGAGCTCGATCGGCGTCTCGCCCAGGTTGGCGACGACGTGAAGGTCACCACGGCGGAAGGCGACAGCATCCGATCCGGCGTCCTCCCACACCAGCGAGCCGCCGCCGAGACCGCGCTCGCGGCGCTCGGCGAGCAGGCGCTTGTACAGGTTCAGCGTCGACTCCGCGTCGGCCTCTTCGACATCGCGGGCGAAGCCCGCCCACTCCGCCGGCTGCGGCAGCCACGAGGCGCCGGTCGTGTTGAAGCCGTACGCCGGAGCCTCCGCCGACCAGGGCAGCGGCACGCGGCATCCGTCGCGTCCGTACCGCTCGCCGTTCGTGCGGAACCACGTCGGATCCTGGCGGAACTCGTCGGGAATCTCCATCGCCTCGGGCAAGCCGAGCTCCTCGCCCTGGTACAGGTACGACGAGCCGGGCAGCGCGAGCATCAGCGTCGTGGCCGCACGGCCACGCGCCAGACCGATCGTCTGGTCGGGCTTGCCGGGCGAGAGCGGACCGATGCCCTCACCCTGCGGGTTGTCGGCGGTCAGTGCCAGGCGCGAGGCGTGGCGCACCACATCGTGGTTCGACAGCACCCAGGTGCTCGGAGCGCCGACGCCGCCGAACGCGTCGAGCGAGTCGCGGATGACCCCGCGCAGCGCCTCGGCGTCCCACGCGGTCATCAGATACGGGAAGTTGAAGGTCTGGTGCATCTCGCCGGGGCGCACCCACAGTGCCGTCTTGGCGAGCGTGGGCAGCCAGGCCTCACCGCACAGGGCGCGGTCGCCGTCGTACTCGGCGAGCAGCTTGTGCCAGTCGCGGTAGATGTCGTGCACGCCGTCCTGCCCCCAGTACGGCACGTTCTCCTCACCGCCGCCCATCGAGTCGGCCTCGATCGGCGGGGTGTAATCGGGAAGGCCCTCGGCCTTGACCATCCCGTGCGCCACATCGACGCGGAAGCCGTCGACACCGCGGTCGAGCCAGAAACGCAGGATGCTGCGGAACTCCTCGCGCACCTCTTCGTTGGTCCAGTCGAAGTCGGGCTGGGTGGGGTCGAAGATGTGCAGGTACCACTGGCCGGGCGTGCCGTCGGGGTTGGTGGTGCGGGTCCACTGGCCGCCACCGAAGACGCTCTCCCAGTTGTTCGGCGGCAGGTCGCCGTTCTCGCCCCGGCCGTCGCGGAAGATGTAGCGAGCGCGCTCGGGGCTGCCGGGCGCGGCCTTCAGTGCCTGCTGGAACCAGACGTGCTGATCGCTGGAGTGGTTCGGAACGAGGTCGACGATGACGCGGATGCCACGGGCGTGCGCCTGGGCCAGCATCTCGTCGAAGTCGGCCAGGGTGCCGAAGATCGGGTCGACGTCGCGGTAGTCGGCCACGTCGTAGCCGGCATCCTTCTGCGGGCTCGTCATGAACGGGCTCAGCCAGATGGCGTCGACGCCGAGCGCGTGCAGATCGTCGAGTCGGGCGGTGATGCCGGGCAGGTCACCGATTCCGTCACCCGACGCGTCGGCGAACGAGCGCGGGTAGATCTGGTAGATGACTGCTGTGCGCCACCACTCGGAACCGGGGGCTGCGAACTGTTCGACCTGTGCCATGCGACCCAGGCTACTGCAAGCGCTTACAGTTTTGGAAGAGTCGGATCGAAACGGTTCGAGTCTGTTGCGGGGCGCGAGTGTCGCTCAGGTTTGCAGGACGATTTCACTTCCACAGGATGCCGGGCGGCAGAGTCTCCTGTAGAAGTGCAATCGTCCTGCCGAGTTGAGGTGCCCGGGTGGGCTCAGGATGCCGGCAGCACCACGTTCAGCGGGTCCTCGCCGGCCAGCATCCGATCGATCTGCGCCCGCACCAACCGTGCGATGCGCGGATTCATCGCCGTCGAAGCGCCGCCGCAGTGCGGGCTGATCAGCAGATTCGGTGCCTCCCAGAGCGGATGCCCGGCCGGCAGTGGCTCCTTTTCGAAGACATCGGATGCTACCCGGATACGGTTCTCGCGCAGCGCCGCCAGCATCGCCCCGGTCTCGACCAGCGCGCCGCGCCCGACGTTGACCAGCAGCGCACCCGGCGCCATACGCGCGATCATCGCTGCATCGAACAGGTGCCGGGTCTCGGCGCTCGCCGGCAGGCTCAGGATCACGATCTCGGCGTCGGGCAGCACCTCGGGCAGCTCGTCGAGGGCGTGCACGGTGACCTCGCCGACGCCGTCCAGCTCGGCTGTGCGGGCGCTGCGCGCCACGGCCAACATCGTCACCTCGAACGGTGCCAGGCGCTGCGCGATGGCCTTGCCGACACCGCCGAAGCCGACCAGCAGCACGCGCCGATCGGCAAGGCTCTCGGTGAACGCGGGAGACCACTCGCCGCGCTCCTGCGCGAGCGCGAAACGGGGCAATGCGCGCTGCGCGGCGATCGTGAGTCCCACGGCGAGTTCCGCCGTGGACGCCTCATGCACGCTCGCGGCATTGGCGAATGGGATGCCCGGCGGAAGGGCATCCGCCACCCCGTCGTACCCGATCGACTGCCCCTGCACCAGAGTGACATCGATGCCGGTCAGCGCCCGCAGGGCGCCGGTGCCGTCCATGTACGGCGGCACGACGATGTCGATGCGCTCGGCGGGCGCGGGCGTACGCATGTCCCAGATCTTGACCGACACGCCCTCGGGCAGAGGTCCGAGGTTCTGGGCCAGGCGTTCGGTGGGGACGGTCACGAGAAGGCTCACTCGCCGAGCCTATCGACCCGCACGGGGTGGAGGGGTAGCGTCAGGTCTAGCCGACCTAGGAGGACACATGATGGTTCCTGAGATCAACTACTGGGCGGTGCTGATCGCCACCGCGTCGAGCATGGTGGTTGGGTCGATCTGGTACGCGCCGAAGGTCTTCGGCACGCGGTGGTCGAAACTGGCCGGCGTCGACATGAACCGCCCCGGCGCCACGGCGATCGTGCCGATCATCACCACGGTCATCGTCAGCTTCATCACGGCGTGGGTGCTGGCCGGCGCATCATCGATCGCATGGCACTTCTATGAGGGGTCGTACTTCTGGGCTGCGGTGGTGACCGCGGTCGCGCTGTGGGCGGGGTTCACGGCCGCGCGCTTCATCACCCACGATGCGTTCGAGGGGCGCTCGACCAAGCTCACGACGCTGAACATCGCGCACGAGCTGGTGACGGTCGTCGTGATGGCCGTGATCATCGGCGTCTGGCCGCCCGCGGGTATCTGAGCGGGGCGCGTTGGCGCCTTCCCCAAGCACGAGGGGTCAAGAAACGTCGCGTTCGCGCACTCGGATGCCGCAGAATTTGACCCCTCGTGGGTGAGGGGTGCGTGCGTGCGGAAGGCGTGCGTGCGCGGGATGGGGCGGGTGCGCGGGCGTAAGCGGGCCCGGGTGTCGGCGAAGCGTCGGCATCGGGCATCCGAGAGTCCCCGCCGAGACCCCTGCGTGGCGTCCACACCCCGTGCTACGGGCGCAGCCAGCTGGGGGTGTCGACGCGAACTAGGGGTGTCGACGAAGCGCCGCACGTAGCGCGCACCGAATGCAACGCGCGTGCCGCGCAGCAAACACCGCCCAGCACACACCGCGCTACTGCGCGAGGCGCGACCGGTTACGCGGCTGCGCGAGTGACCGCGGCGACAGCGCTGGTGAAGAAATCGAGGCCGTCGACGCCCGAGCGCATCGCGGCATTCGTGTCGGGGCCGAAACCGGCCTCGATGGCGTGCTCGGGGTGCGGCATGAGGCCCACCACGTTGCCCGCGGCGTTCGTCAGGCCAGCGATGTCGCGCAGCGAGCCGTTCGGGTTGACGCCGGCGTAGCGGAACGCCACCAGGCCTTCGCCCTCCAGGCGGTCGAGGGTGTCTTCCGAGGCGATGTAGCCGCCCTCGCCGTTCTTCAGCGGGATGACGATCTCCTGGCCCGCGTCGAACGCACTCGTCCACGCGGTGTCGGCGTTCTCGACGGTCAGTCGCTGATCGCGACGCACGAAGTGCTGGTGGTCATTGCGGATCAGCCCACCGGGCAGCAGGTGCGCCTCGACGAGCATCTGGAAGCCGTTGCAGATACCCAACACGGGCATGCCCTTGGCGGCGGCATCCTTCACCTCGGCCATGATCGGCGACAGAGCCGCGATCGCGCCCGAGCGCAGGTAGTCGCCGTAGCTGAACCCGCCGGGCAGCACGAGTGCGTCGACGCCCTGCAGGTCGTGCGAGCCGTGCCACAGGGCGACGGGCTCGGCGCCGGCCATCCGCACGGCGCGCTGCGCGTCGCGGTCGTCCAGGGAGCCCGGAAAAGTGATGACCCCGACGCGTACGGTCACGGTGCGACCTCGACGCCCACGACGTCTTCGATCACCGAGTTCGAGAGCACGTCCTCGGCGAGGCGTCGCGCCTCGGCGAGCACCTCTTCGGTGACCTCACCGTCGACGGTGAGCTCGAACCGCTTGCCGATGCGGACACCGCTGAAGCTCTCAACACCCATGCGCGAGAAAGCGCCGGCAACGGCCTTTCCCTGCGGGTCGAGCAGTTCGGCCTTGGGCATGACGTCGACGACGATGGTGGGCATACCCATGATTCTAGGTGATCGCGCGCGGGCTCAGCGCCCGTGAGCGGCGGGGGTCATCGCCCGAGCGTGATCGGGCTCACGCGGAGTGGAAGACGGTGTGCAGATCGCCGATCAGGTCGCGTCCGCCGAGGCCGTCGATCTCGAACAGCACGCTGATTCCGGCGACGGCGTAGCCGAGGGTCTCGACCAGTTCGCGTCCGGCCGCCAGGGTGCCACCGGTGGCCAGCACGTCGTCGATCAGCAGTACGCGCGTACCGGCGGGCAGGTCGTCGTGCATCTCGACGGTCGCCGTGCCGTACTCGAGGGCGTAGTCGATCGACGCGGCGGGCTGGGGCAGCTTTCCGGCTTTGCGAATGGGGGCCAGGCCGACGCCTGCGGCGATGGCGGCCGCGCCCGCCAGGATGAATCCGCGGGCTTCGATGCCGGCGACGACGTCGAAAGTCCCCTCGAACGGCTCGATGAGTGCGCGCGTGGTCGCGTGCAGTGCGTCGTGGTCGGCCAGCAGCGGGGTGATGTCACGGAAGAGGATGCCGGGTTCCGGGTAGTCCGGGATGGAGCGGATCAGTGACTCGGCGCGGGCCAGTTCGGGGTTCACCCGTTCAGGCTACCGCTCGCCCCTGCGCCCACCCTTACCCGGAGCTCCACCCGTCTATGCGTCACAAACCCGAGCTATCGGCTCTGAATAGCGCGGGTTCGTGACAAATAGACGGAAGCTGGCCCAGCGTGGGAGCGCTCCCACCAGACCCCCGGATCATGTGAGAATGGAGCGCATGACCCGGTCCTTCCCTGATGGCTTCCTGTTCGGCGCGGCGACGGCCGCCTACCAGATCGAGGGCGCGGCCTTCGAGGACGGCCGCACGGCATCCATCTGGGACGCCTTCGCGCGCGTGCCCGGCGCCGTCATCAACGCCGAGAACGGCGATGTCGCCTGCGACCACTACCACCGCTACGCCGATGACGTCGCACTCATGAAGGACCTCGGGCTTCAGGCGTACCGCTTCTCGACGTCGTGGTCGCGGGTGCGACCCGACGCCGGGCCGGTCAACCCGAAGGGCGTCGATTTCTACAGCCGGCTCGTCGACGAACTGCTCGCCGCCGACATCGTGCCCTGGTTGACGCTGCATCACTGGGATATGCCGCAGGCGCTCGAAGAACGCGGCGGTTGGGCGAGCCGCGAGGTCGTCGACCGCTTCACCGAGTACGCGCTGACGATGCACGACGCCCTCGGCGATCGCGTGCAGCACTGGACCACGCTCAATGAGCCCTGGTGCTCGTCGTTCCTGTCGTACACGGCCGGTGTGCACGCGCCGGGACGCACGAGCATCCGCGATGGCCTGCTCGCCTCGCACCACCTGCTGCTCGCGCACGGTCGCGCGGTGCAGGCGCTGCGCGAGCGCGATGCCGGCCTCGATCTCGGCATCACTCTCAACCTCACCGTCGCCGACCCTGCCGATCCGACTGACCCGCGCGACGTCGATGCCGCGCGGCGCATCGACGGGCAGTTCAACCGCTGGTTCCTCGATCCGCTCTTCCGCGGCGCGTACCCCGCCGACATCGTGCGCGACCTGCGCGAGGTGGATGCTGACGCGGTCAGCGCCTGGCAGGAGGCCGTGCACGACGGCGACCTCGAGGCGATCTCGACGCCGCTCGATGCGCTCGGTGTGAACTACTACCACGGTGAGCTGCTCTCGGGGCATCCGCAGCCGGGCGGTGGCGACCCGCACCAGACCGACGGACTCGACCTTCGTGAGACGGCGTCGCCGTTCCCCGCCGACGCCGACGTGCACTGGGTTGAGCGCGGCCTGCCGCGCACTGCGATGGGCTGGGAGGTGCAGCCCGAGGGGCTCCCCCGCCTGCTCGTGCGGGTGGCCGAGGAGTACGCGCCGGGGGTGACGCTGTACGTCACCGAGAACGGCGTCGCCTACGACGACACCGTGGATGCCGAGGGCCAGGTGCCCGACGTGGATCGGGCCGAGTTCGTGCGCGCGCACCTCGCGGCGGTGGTGGATGCCATCGCGCAGGGCGTCGATGTGCGCGGCTACTTCTACTGGTCGCTGATGGACAATTTCGAATGGTCGTGGGGATATGCCAAGCGGTTCGGCATCGTGCGCGTCGACTACGAGACGCAGCAGCGCACGGTGAAGCAGAGCGGTCGCGAGTACGCGCGCATCATCGCGGCGCGCGCCGTCTGATCGGCGGGAGGAGCGGATGCCACGTTCGACCATCGAAGAGGTCGCCGCGCGCGCCGGCGTCTCGCGTTCCACCGTGTCGCGGGTGGTCAACGGTTCGACGGCTGTCAGCCCCGCGGCGCTAGCGGCTGTGCAGCGCGCGATCGCTGACCTCAACTACGCGCCCAGTCGTGCGGCGCGTTCTCTGGCGAGCAGGCGCACTCATGCGATCGGCCTGGTCATCCCTGAAGACACCACGCGTTTCTTCGGCGACCCGTTCCTGGCCTCGGTGGTCGCGGGGATCGGCGAACGGCTGGCCGAGTCCGACTATGTGCTGACGCTGTTGATCGCCAGTGCCGATCCGGGTGGCAAGATGACCCGGTTCGTGCGCAACGGCGGTGTCGACGCCGCGATCATCGTCTCGCATCATGCGGGCGACGCGTTCGTCGATCGCATCGCCGATGCCGTGCCGGTGGTCTACGGCGGCCGGCCCCTGCAGCGCCACGACGGCGATTACGTCGTCGACGTCGACAACGTCGCCGCCGCGCGTCGGGCGACGCAGCACCTGATCGAGCGCGGGCGCACGCGGATCGCCACGATCACGGGGCCGCTGATGATGGGGTCGGGCATGGACCGCCGCGAGGGCTTCCGTGCCGCGCTGGCGGATGCCGGACTCGAGCCCTTCGCCGAGGAGGAGGGTGACTACAGTGAGGCCGGCGGGGCGGCATCCGCACGTCGCATCCTGGCGGGAGGTCGACCCGACGCGATCTTCGTGGCCAGCGATCTGATGGCTCGCGGCGCGTTGACGGTGCTGCAGGCCGCGGGCATCCGCGTTCCCGACGATGTCGCGATCGTCGGTTTCGACGACTCGCCGGTGGCGCAGAGCACCGATCCGCAGCTCACGACGATCCGCCAGCCGATGCGCGCGCAGGGCGTGGTGATGGCCGATGTGCTGCTGGCGCGTCTGGGGGGCGAGACGCCGGAGCGCACGACGATGCTGGCGACCGAGTTGGTGGTGCGCGCTTCGGCCTGAGCGTTCAGGCGGGGAGGGTGGCGAGTTCGGTTTCGCGGACGCCCAGCGCACGGTACCGGTCGTGCAGTGCGGCGACGGCTGCGCCGTGCGCCCCGGCGTACTCGCCCAGGGTCGAGAAGACCAGCCGCGGGGCGACGCCCAGGTGGTGGGTCAGCATGGCCTCGTAGCGTTCGAGGTCATCGGCGAGTGAGGCTGAGACGCCACCGCCGAGCACGATCAGCTCGGGTTCGCACGACACGGTCGCGGCGGTGAGCACGATGAGCAGCGCCTGATCGAAGTGCGCGCGCAGTGCGCGCAGCGGTTGGGGGGCGTCGTGCGCGAAGACCTCGGCGGGGGAGTCGATGCGGATGCCCGATTCGGCGGCGAGATGCGTGAGCCCTGGGCCGGTGACCATGAGCTCCAGGCGGGTGCCGAGGGGGCCGGCGGGCAACTGGCCGAACTCACCGACGACGCCTCGCTTGCCGCGGAGGATGCGTCCGTCCACGGCCACGCCGGCGCCGAGACCCGCCCCGATCGTGATCATGACCGCGGTCGGTACGCCCCGTGCGGCGCCGAAGTGTTGCTCGCCGAGCAGGGCGAGGTTGGCGTCGTTGTCACCGGCGACGGGAAAGCCGAGGGCATCCGAGAGCGTGGCGATGAACTCCGAGCGCTCGAGCTGCGGCATGTTGGGGGCGTTCGTGATCGTGCGGCCGTCGCTGCTCACGGCGCCGGGCAACCCGACGTAGGCGCTGCGCAGATGGGGGCGGTCGGGGCCCGCGAGTCGCGCGACCTCGTCGGCGACCCAGGCGGCGAGGGCATCGGGGCCGGCATCCTGGGGCGTGGGCAGGCTGACCTGCGCGCGGATGCCACCGACGAGGTCTGCCGTGACGATGCGGGTGTTCGAGGCGCCCAGGTCAATGCCGGTGACGACGCTGCGGGGGGCGACGACGTCGAGCAGC
Source organism: Microbacterium esteraromaticum (assembly GCF_017303215.1). Taxonomy (GTDB): domain Bacteria; phylum Actinomycetota; class Actinomycetes; order Actinomycetales; family Microbacteriaceae; genus Microbacterium; species Microbacterium esteraromaticum_C. The sequence continues at coordinate 733,557 of NZ_JAEMWU010000001.1, forward strand.
ACGGCACGGCGTCCTCGCTGCTCGGACACGAGCTCGGAAACTTCGTGCACGATCCCGTCGGCGATCAGCTGGTCGATGGTGCGAGTGACCGTGGCGGCCGAGATGCCGGTGAGATCGGCGAGCTGCTTGCGGGTGATGGGCCGGTGGCGCAGCAGTTCGGCGAGCACGGTGGTGCGGTTGATGTCGCGTGTGTCGTGAACCACGGGTCTCCTCGGGCATGGGCTGTCGCCTGCACCGACCATACTTCCACATTCGCATCATGAAGAGTTCAAAAAAGAGGCGAATCCGTGGGTGAGCCGGGTTATCGCCACTACGCCTCGGCGGATTCTCGAGATTTCTCTTGACTTTGGTTTTGTCGTGCAATCAAATAGGGGGAGTCAACGGCGACGCCCACCTCGGGATCAGCCCTCCCTCGCATCGCAGATACGAAAGGCACCCCTCATGACCTCACGAATCGCCCGTCGGGGCGTTCACGCCACTCTCGCCGGCATCGCCGCCGGTGCACTGCTGCTCACGGGATGCTCCGCTCCCGCGCAGACGAACACGCAGGCCACCGAGTCCTCCGCCCCGGCTGCCGAACCGAGCCTCGAGTTCGTCGGCCCGAACGGTGAGAAGCCCGGCGCGCTCGCCGAGGTCACCCTGACCGCCGATGAAGAGAAGCAGATCGCCGACGGCGAGCTCACCGCGGCCTTCATCTGGCACACGTCCGGAGACTTCGTCGCCGCGGTCGAGCAGGGTGCACGCCAGGAGTTCGAACGCCTCGGCGTCGACGTCGTCGCGAGCACCCAGGCCGGGTTCGACGCGGCCACCCAGGCGAACAATGTGCAGACGGTGATGGCGCTCGACCCCGACATCGTCGTTGCGATCGCGGTCGACCCGACCTCGGCAGCCACGTCGTTCCAGCCGATCAAGGACGCCGGTGCTCAGCTGGTGATCATGACCACGCCGCCCGCGGGTTGGGAGGCCGGCACCGACTTCGTCTCGATCGTGACCGAGGATCTCGCCGAGGCCGGCCGCGCGAACGCCGAGATCCTGGGCGATGCCCTCGGCGGCGCCGGAGAGATCGGCTACCTCAGCTACAACGCGAACTTCTGGTTCACCAACCAGCGCGACCAGTCGTTCAAGGACTGGATGGCTTATTCCTACCCCGACATCTCCATCGTCGAGGAACAGGGCTTCGCGCAGGAGACCGATACTCAGGCGATCGCGTCGGCGATGATCGCGAAGAACCCGAACCTCACCGGCATCTACGTCTCGTGGGCCACGGCGGCGCAGGGTGTGCTCGCCGCCATCAAGGCCTCGGGCCGCTCCGACATCCAGGTCGTCACCAACGATCTCGACACGACGATTGCGGCCGCCATGCTCACCGGCGACAACGTCGCGGGGATGGTGGGCAACGGTTCGATCGACATCGGTGTCGGCCTTGCCCGGGCCGGTGCCTACGGGGTTCTCGACAAGCCGGCACCCGCTCTCGTGGCGAGTGACCCCACCAAGGTCAGCGCCGACAACCTCGAGGACGGGTGGCTCGCCGACTACGGAGTCGAACCGCCCGCCAGCGTCACCGGAAAGTGATCCTCGAAGGCAGGGGGCGCTACTCCGCCCCCTGCCGCCCGCCCACTCCCTGAAAGAGAGTCCATGTCCTCTGTGATGACGGTCTTCGGGCCCGTGCCCTCAGCCGACCTCGGCCGGGTGATGCCGCATGAGCACCTGCTGTCTCTGGTGCCCGGTCCGTGGCTCACCGGCGGCCGCGCCGACACCCAGGTCGACCTCGCCGTCGACGCACTCGGCGGGCTGCACGCCGCCGGCTTCGGCACCGTGGTCGATCTTTCGCCCTATGGCGTCGTCGGCCGCAGTGCCGACGGGTCGAACGTCGCACGGCTGAAGGAGATCTCGCACCGCAGTGGCATCGACATCATCGCGGGCACGTCGATCTACCTCGAGGCCTATGCGCCCGCGTGGGCGCGCGAGGCGACGCTCGACGAGCTCGTCGCACGCCTGATCGCCGACGCGGCGACCGGCATCGGCGACACAGACGTGTGCGCCGGCGTCTACGGTGAGCAGGCCACGAGCCTGGGCGAGATCACGCCGTTCGAAGAGCGGATGCTGCGGGCCGTCGCCCGCGCACACGCGACCAACGGGTTGGCCGTGTTCACCCACACCACCCACGGCACGATGGCGCAGGAACAACTCGACATCCTCGAATCCGAGGGTGCCGACCTCGACCGGGTCGTGATCGGGCACATGGACACCCAGCTCAGCATCGACGTCGTGCGGGCCGTGCTCGATCGCGGCGCTCTCATCGCCGTGGACACCATCGGCAAGGAGACCTGGGACTTCTTCCTGGAACCGGCACCCCCGCATCGGCCCGACGGCGAGTTCGTGAAGCACTCCTTCGCCCGCAGCGATGTGGGGCGGGCAGACCTGGTCGCGGCACTGGTCGCCGAGGGCTATGCGGAACGCATCCTGCTGGCACAGGATCTGACCGGCGCCGAGGTCTGGATGAACCCCGGCACGCACGGCGTGCAGGGCTACTCGTATCTGTCGGAGGTCTTCCTGCCGATGCTGAGCGAACGCGGCGTCGGCGAGCAGGCGATCGAGATGATGACGGCGGCGACGCCGGTGCGCATGCTGGAGGTGGCCGCATGACACGGTCATGGATCGGAATCGACCTCGGCGGCACCAAGACGCACATCGGCATCGCGCCTCTGGATGACGGCGGTCATGCGCCGCTCTCCCTGACCGCGGAGCGCGTCGTGCCGACGCCGCGCGCCGGCGGCGCCGCACTGTGCGAGGTGATCGGCGCCACCATCGACGAGCTGATGCGGCAGACCCAGACCGACCGGCTCATCGGCATCGGCATCGGCGGTGCCGGGGTTCCTCAGGCCGACGGCGGGTTCACCGCCGCGCCCAACCTGGGCGATACCGCATTCGACTTCGGCTCGGCTCTCAGCAGCCGCTTCGAAGCCCCGGTCGAGATCGACAACGACGCCAACGTCGCCGCGCTGGGTGAGCTGGTGGCCCTTGGCGATGAGCAGGCCTCCTTCGGCTACGTCGCCGTCGGCACGGGCATCGGCATGGGGCTCATCCTCGAAGGCCGGCTCATCCGAGGTGCCTCGCTCGCCGCCGGTGAGATCGGCTACATCCCCGTGGGAGCAGACCCGTTGGATGCTGCCAACCACCGCCGCGGAGCCCTGGAAGAGGCGGTGGCCGGCGATGTACTGGCCGCCCGCGACCCCGGAGCGTCCACCGTGCGCGAAGTCTTCGAACGGGCAGCGGCCGGCGTGCCCGAAGCGCGTGAGGCGCTCGACGCGCAGGCACGCTGGGTCGCGTACGCCCTCGCGACGGTGATCGCCGTCGTCGATCCGGGCGCCTTCGTGCTCGGTGGTGGCATCGGCTCGCGTGAAGAGCTGCGCGCGCCGATCCAGCACTGGCTGGAGCGCTTGGGCCACCCCGACGTGCCCGTGCGGATCTCCACGCTGGGCTCGGCCGGAGCCGTTCTCGGAGCGATCGAGCTCGCTCGACGCTCACCCTCAGTGTCAATGCCGACAGGAGCACATCAATGACCGCGGTCATCACCCCCGCCCCGGCGCTGCAGCAGATCCGCCACGATTGGCGCAAGTACGTCGTCTACATCGGCTTCGTGCTCGTGTTCTGCTTCTTCGCGATCACCCAGGGCAGTAACTTCCTCAACGTCACCACGCTGGTGAACATCGCCACGCAGGCGGCACCGATCACGATCATGGCCGTCGCCACCGTGTTCGTACTGAGCCTGGGCGAGATCGACCTCTCGATCGGTTCGACCGTCGCGCTCTCCGCCCTCTCTGCCGCCGTGGCCCTTCAGATCACCGGCTGGTGGTGGGCCGGCGCGCTCGCCGGACTGCTGGTCGGGGCTCTCGTCGGCTTCATCAACGGGGTGTTCATCACCGCGTTCCGTCTGCCGTCGTTCCTCGTCACGCTCGCCACGATGGGGCTCGTCGCCGGGCTCGCCCAGCAGATCACCAACCTGCAGTCGGTCCCCGTCACCGATCCGGCATTCGTCTGGATCTTCGGCGGCGGAACTCTGGCGGGCGTGCCGATCCTCATCTGGTGGTCGCTCGCGATCGCCGTGCTGGGGTGGCACGTGCTGAGGCAGCGCCGTGCGGGCGCCCACGTGCTCGCGGTCGGCAACCACGCGCAGGCGGCCCGTGTGAGCGGCATCAACGTCGCCCGCGTGCGCCTTCTCGTGTTCACCGCATCCGGCGCCGCGGCCGCTCTCGCGGGCATCCTGTACGCCGGTCGCCTGGCGGGCGCCACGTACACGCTCGGCACCGCCGACCTGATGAGTGTGCTGGCCGCCGTGATCGTCGGGGGCACCGCCCTCACCGGTGGTCGCGGATCGATCATCGGCGCGGTCGTGGGCAGCCTTTTCATGAGCATGATCAACTACGGCCTGCTGCTGGGCGGCCTGACCGTCGCGCAGCAGATGATCGTGCGCGGTGTCATCATCCTGCTCGCCGTCACCCTGTCGCTGCGCGGCAAGAAAGGTCAATGACCGATGTTCCTCTCCATCCTTCAGCGTCGCAACGCCCCTCTGCTGCAGGCCGCGGCGCAGTTCCACCGGCGCGGTGAGATCCCCGCCAACACCTTCGTCATCGACCTTGATGCTGTCGAGCGCAACGCGCGCACGATTGCGGCTGAGGCGAGCCGGCTGGGGCTGAGGCCCTTCGCCATGACCAAGCAGATCGGCCGCAACCCCGACGCGTCGCGTGCGATCCACCGCGGCGGCATCACTGAGGCGGTCGGCGTCGACCTCGAATGCGCTGTCGCCGCTGCGACCGGTGGGCTTGCCACGGGGCACCTCGGCCACCTGGTGCAGATCCCTCGCCACCGCGCCGCCGAGGCGGCCGCGTTGCATCCGCGGTACTGGACCGTCTTCTCGGAGCAGAAGGCGCGCGAGGCGGGAGCCGCTGCCCTCGCGCAGGGACGTGTGCAGGACGTGCTGCTGCGTGTGGTCGCACCGGGCGACCGCTTCTACACAGGCCACGAGGGCGGCTTCACCGCCGACCGCATCGTCGAGCACGCACGCGTCGTGGACGCCCTGCCCGGCGTGCGCGTGGCCGGTGTGACGACGTTCCCGGCCACGCTCGTCGACGGTGAAAGCGGCGAGGCGCAGACCACCCCCAACCTGCAGACGCTCGCGGCGGCCAAGCGCGCGTTGCAGAGCGCCGGGTTCGACGACGTGCAGATGAACGCCCCCGGCACGACCTCGACCGTGACGCTCGAGCGCCTGGCCGAGGCCGGGGCGACACAGGTCGAACCCGGTCACGGGCTGACCGGCACGACGCCGCTGCATGCGCGGATCGATCTGCCCGAGGATCCCGCCATCGCCTACGTCACCGAGGTCTCCCACGTCTGGGACGACCGCGCCTACGTCTTCGGCGGCGGACTCTACGTCGACCCCGTGCACGGCATCCCCGCGACCTCGGCGCTGATCGTGCGCGACGGCGACGACCCGGCGACGGTCACCGCCCGCCCGGTCGAGATGCCCGCACCCGAGGCGATCGACTACTACGCGCGCATCCCGCTCGACGGTCGTGCCGATGCGGCTGAGGGCGACACGGTCGTCTTCGGGTTCCGCCCGCAGGTCTTCGTCAGCAGGGGGCTGACCGCGGGCATCCGAGGTCTCTCCACCGGCACGCCGAGGGTCGAGGGGATCTGGGCATCGAACGGTGCGGCGCCGCTGCAGGCGACGGTGCAGACCGCGCGGCGCGTAGAGGAGCAGAACGCATGACGACCAACACGAGCGGCGCCGAAGGCGCTGCGGCGGCCCTCACCGACGCGCCTCTCGAACTGCGGGGCATCACGAAGAGCTTTGGCGCGGTCACGGCGATCAAGAACTTCGACCTGCGCGTCGAGCCGGGCGAGATCGTCGCCCTCGTCGGCGACAACGGCGCGGGCAAGTCCACGCTGATGAAGATCATCGCGGGTGTGTACCAACCCACGGGCGGCGAGATTCTGCTGCGCGGACGCAAGGCATCGCTGACGGATGCTTCGGCGGCGCGCGCGCAGGGCATCGAAGTGGTCTATCAGGACCTTGCTCTCGTCGACCAGCAGCCCGTGTACATGAACCTCTTTCTCGGGCGCGAGCTGGTGCGGGGCATCTGGCCGTTCCAGATCCTCGATCGTGCCGAGATGGCGCGGCAGACGCAGGAACTGGTCGACGAGCTCGATGTGCGCATCCCGAGTGCGAAGGCGACGCTCTCTGACCTGTCGGGTGGGCAGCGGCAGGCCATCGCCATCTCTCGGGCCACGCACTGGGCCAGCAACCTGGTGCTCATGGACGAGCCGACGGCAGCACTCGGCGTGGCCGAGACCGCGAAGGTCGAGTCGCTGATGATGCGGCTGCGTGAGCGAGGGACGGCGGTGGTGGTCGTCAGTCACAACATGGAGCAGGTGTTCCGGGTGGCGGATCGGGTCACGGTGCTGCGTCGAGGCACCCAGGTGGGCACGATGCGCACGGCCGACACCACCCACAACGAGCTGGTGTCGATGATCACCGGATTGGCCGGATAGCCGCATCCGACCGCCTACGGTGGGTTCATGCCGGTCATCGATCTGAACTCGGATCTGGGCGAGAACACCGCCGAGCGCGTCGTCAGCGATGACGCCGCGATGCTGGGCATCGTCACCAGCGCGAACGTCTCGTGCGGGGTGCACGCCGGGAGCCCGGAGGGCATCCGCGAGACCCTCGCCGCCGCGGTCGAACGCGGCGTCATCATCGGCGCGCACCCCTCGTACGACGACCCCGACACCTTCGGGCGGCGGCCGATGGACCTCGAACCGGCGGTGCTGCAGGCGCTGGTCGAGCGGCAGCTCGTCGCGCTCGCCGCGCAGGCCGCGGATGCCGGCGGACGCATTGCCTACGTCAAGCCGCACGGTGCGCTGTACAACACCATCGCGCGCGACTCGGGGCAGGCCGGCGCTGTCGTCGCGGCCGTCCGCGCGGTCGACCCGCGGCTGGTGCTGCTGGGACTCGCCGGCGGCGTCGTGCTCGACGTCGCATCGCGTGCCGGGCTGGCGGTGGCATCCGAGGCGTTCGCCGATCGCGCCTACCTGCCCGACGGCCGCCTTGTGCCCCGCACGCAGCCCGGTGCGGTGCTGCATGATGCCGGCGACGTCGCCGAGCGCATGCTGCGCTTCCTGGAGACCGGCACCATCCGCTCCCTCGACGGAACCGATGTGCGCATCGACGCGCAGTCGATCTGCGTGCACGGCGACACCGCGGATGCCGTGGCGATGGCATCAGGCATCCGCCGTCGCCTCGAGGTGTCCGGTGTGACGATCGCCCCGTTCGCCGGCCGCGGAGCCTGATGTGCGCATTCTCACCGCGTCGCAGACCGCCCTGCTGGTCGAGACCAACGACCTCGACGAGGCGGTGCGGCTGAACGCCGCGTGGGATGGCGTGCCGGGGGTGATCGAACGGGTGCCGGGCGCCCGCACCGTGCTGGTGCGGTTCGACCCGCGACAGGTGACGGCCGAGAGGCTGGCCGAGACCCTGCGAGCGACGGCGTCGGATGCCCGTGACGTGCCGCCCGGAGCAGAGGTGACCATCCCGGTGCGCTACGACGGCGACGACCTCGATGACGTCGCCCGTGCGCTGAACATCTCGGCCGATGAGTTCGTCGGTCGTCACCTGGCCGCCGGTTGGCAGGTGGCCTTCACGGGCTTCGCCCCGGGGTTCGGATACCTGGTGTGCGACGACCCGCTGTTCGATGTGCCGCGCCGGCTGTCGCCCCGCACCCGCGTGCCGGCCGGCTCGGTGGCACTCGCCGGGGGATTCACCGGGGTGTATCCGCGCGAGAGTCCCGGCGGCTGGCAGCTGATCGGACGCACCGATGCCGTGCTGTGGGATCTGCAGCGCGACCCGCCGGCCCTGCTGGCGCCGGGCACCCGGGTGCGTTTCGTGCGGGCATCCGGGCGTGATCACGTCGTCGGTGCGTCGGAAGGCCCAGCGTCGGAGATCTCAGCGTCGGAAATCCCAGGCGCAGCGCCCGCTGAGCGGCGTGTCGCGGCCCGACACGCGGATGCCGGCGCCGACGGTCTGGTGGTTCCGACAGCATCCGACGCTGGAGTAGCGCCCGCAGTGGGGCGCGCGATCGAGGTCGTGCGGCCCGGCCTGCAATTGCTCGTGCAAGACCTGGGGCGCCCAGGATATGCGGCGCAGGGCGTCTCGGCATCCGGTGCCGCCGACCGCACCGCACTGCGCGATGCGAACCGCGCCGTCGGCAACCCACCGGGCGCCGCTGCCCTCGAGAGCGTCGGGGCCGTCGCGCTGCGGTTCCGCGGCGAGGGCGTCGCGGCCGTCACCGGCGCGATCGGTGAACTCTCGATGACGGATGCCCGCGGCGATGAGCGTCCCATCGCGCACGGCATCCCGTTCGCGACCCGCGACGGCGACGAGCTCGTACTCGGAAGCCCGGCACGGGGACTGCGCTACACGATCGCCGTGCGCGGCGGACTCGCGGTGCCGGCGGTGCTCGGCAGTCGATCGAGCGACACCCTGGGCGGGGTGGGACCCGCGCCGCTCACCGCGGGCGATGTCGTCGCGGTCGGTGCGGATGCCATCGACGCGGTCGATGTCTTCCCCTGGGAGCGGATGCTGCCCGCACCCGGTGATCTCGTCGACCTCGACATCACTGTGGGGCCGCGCGACGACTGGTTCACGGATGATGCGCTGCGCGTGCTCACCGCGCAGGAATGGCGCGTGACGTCGCAATCGGATCGCGTCGGCATGCGCCTGCAGGGCGACGTGCCTCTCGAACGTGCGCGTGCCGGCGAACTGCCCAGCGAAGGGGTCGTGACGGGTGCGATCCAGGTGCCGTCCGACGGTCAGCCGGTGCTGTTCCTGGCCGACCACCCGGTCACCGGCGGCTATCCCATCATCGCGGCGCTCACCGAAGCGAGCCTTGACCTGGCCGGGCAGCTTCCGCCGGGCGCGCGGGTGCGGTTTCGGGTGAATGCCGCGAGGGCGACGCCTCCCGCAGGAAGCGCCGCCCTCACAGCGTGATCAGATCGGCGGTCAGGCCGGGTCGCCACCGAGCGGTCCGACGGCCGCGAGCGGCTTGGGGTCGTCGGCGCCGGTCTTGCGCAGACGCGCGATGAGGTTTCCGAGGTGGTAGATCAGGATCGCGCCGACCGTGGCGAGCACGATGCCGCCGAGCTGGAAGCCCGAGTCGGGGTCGATGATCTGGAAGCCGCCCACGGCGACGATCAGGCCCACCGCGGCGGTGTACTGGTTCACCGGGCGCGAGAAGTCGACCTTGTTGTCGACCCAGATCTTGATGCCGATGACACCGATCAGACCGTACAGGGCCGTCGTGACGCCACCGAGCACACCGGCGGGCACCGAGTTGATGACGGCACCGAACTTCGGCGACATGCTCAGCAGGATGGCCGTGAATCCGGCGACCCAATAGGCGGCGGTGGAGTAGACGCGGGTGGATGCCATCACGCCGATGTTCTCGCCGTAGGTGGTCGTACCCGACCCGCCGAAGAATCCGGCCAGCGACGTCGAGATGCCGTCGGCGATCAGAGCCTTGCCGGTCTGCTTGTTGATCGCCGGGTCTTCGACCATGGTCGCCACGCCGCGCACGTGACCGACGTTCTCGGCGATGAGCACCAGCACCACGGGCAGGAACATCGCCATTGCCGACCAGGTGTTCGGGTTGACGAAGTCGGGCATCTCGAAGGTTGGGAAGCCGAGCCAGGCGGCCTTCTCGACAGCGGTGAAGTCGAGTTCGCCGCGGAACCCGGCGAAGATGTACCCCGCGATCACACCGAGGAAGATCGAGATGCGCCCCAGGAAACCGCGGAAGACCACCGCGAACAGGATGGTCACGGCCAGGGTGAACGTCGCGGTGATCGGAGCCAGTTCGTAGTTGCCGCGTGCGGCGCCGGCCAGGTTGAACCCGATCAGCGCGACGATCGTGCCGGCGAGCACGGGCGGCAGAAAGCGGTCGACCCACTTCACACCGGCGATGTGCACGACCACACCGATGATCGCCAGCAGCAGACCGACGGCGACGATGCCGGCCAGAGCCGACCCTGTACCGGCCGTGGCGGTCGCGGCGGTCACCGGGGCGATGAACGCGAACGACGAACCCAGGTAGCTCGGCAGCTTGTTGCGGGTGATCAGCAGGAACAGGATCGTGCCGATACCGCTGAACAGCAGCGTGGTCGGCACCGGGAAGCCGGTGAGGATCGGCACAAGGAACGTCGCGCCGAACATGGCGACGACGTGCTGCACGCCGATGGCGATGGTGGCGGGCCAGTTGAGGCGTTCCTCGGGACGGACGACGGCGTCGGGCGCGACGGTGCGTCCATTGCCATGGATCTTCCACAGCGGCATGATGGCTCCTCGGGTCAGGATCGGGGTCAGGGCTGACGAAACACTATCGGTTCATCAGCCCGAGCATCCGAGGAGACTGCGGCGCGCGGGGCGCGACCGCGCGCGGTCACCGGCGCGGGTCAGCCGCGCAGACGCTCGATCAGTGCGCGGTAGCGGTCGGCGGTGCGCTCGATCACGTCCTCCGGCAGCGCCGGCGGCTCGCCCTGGCGGTCCCAGTTGGCAGCCATCCAGTCGCGCACGATCTGCTTGTCGAAGCTGGCCATGCGCTCGTCGGGGGTGCTGCCCGTGCGCCAGGCCTCGGCGTCCCAGTAGCGGGACGAGTCGCTGGTGAGTGCCTCGTCGGCCAGGCGCAGCACGCCATCGGCGTCGACACCGAACTCGAACTTCGTATCGGCGAGGATCAGCCCCTTCGACTCGGCGATCTCGGCTGCACGCCGGTAGATCGCCAGCGAGGTGTCGCGCAGCTGCGCGGCGCGCTCGGCGCCGACGAGCTCGACCGCCCGCTCGAAGGTGATGTTCTCGTCGTGCTCGCCCATCGGCGCCTTGTACGCCGGGGTGAACAGCGGTTCGGGAAGGCGGTCGCCGTTCTTCAGGCCCGCCGGCAGGGGGATGCCGCACACCGTGCCCCGCTCGACGTACTCGGCCCAGCCCGATCCGGTCAGGTAGCCGCGCACGACGCATTCGATCGGCAGCATCTGCAGGGCCATCGCCAGCATCGAACGGCCGGCGACAGCATCCGGGATCTCGCCTTCGGCGATGTGGTTCGGCACATCGTCGAGCTGGTCGAACCACCACATGCTCAGGGACGTGAGCAGCTCGCCCTTGTGCGGGATGCCGGGCGAGAGCACCGAGTCGAAGGCGCTGACCCGGTCGGATGCGACGACGAGGATGCGGGTGTCGGCCGGGTCATCCGACGCGTACAGGTCGCGGACCTTGCCCGAGTAGATGTGCCGCCAGCCGGGGATGCTCTGTGCTTCGCTCACGCGTCCCATTATCCCCGGCTCGCGTGCGGAGGATCGACGGTCGCATTAACACAATCAAATTGGGTATTCCCATTGGCTCTCTTGCTAGCTACTGTCGGCTATTACAAAACCTTTATTTTGTTAGGGGTGCTGGCGCAGCGACGTCGCAACGCCTGATCGCACCCGAGCACATCGATGACGCGTACGGCGTCGGTGAGGAGAACCTGGTGGTTTACGCAGGCAGGCGACATTTGCGCTCGGCGGTGGTGGGCGTTCTGACCGCCGCGCTCGTTGCGGCGGCGGTTCCCGCTGTCGCGGAGGAGGCGCCGGGAAGTAAGACCTTCCACGGTGTGACGTTCGGCGCTGAGCAGACCGTCGGAATCCCGGTGCAGGTGCCGAGCATCATCGACATGGCTTTCGGCGAACTCAACGGGCGCACCGTGGGCTACACGGCGACGTCCTCGGATGGCTCGCTGTTGAACGTCATCGATGTGGCCTCGAACACCTTCGTCCAGTCGGCGTCGATGCCGAGCGTGATCCAGGTCTGGAAGCTGGAGATCGCGCCGAACGGCACTGTCTACGTCGCCGCGATCGGCAAGGACGCTGCCGGGCAGCAACGGGGTGAGCTCTGGGCCTACGACCCGGTCGCGAACGAGGCCGAGCTCGCCGGTGTGGTGCCGGGGGCGAGCTCGAACTGGTCGATGGTGGTCGATGAGCACTCCAACGCCTACATCGGCACCTACAAGACGGGCGAGGTCGTTAAGTACGATGCCGTCGCGGGGACCTTCACGCGGTGGGACCGGGTCGAAGGGCAGGAGTACGTCCGCTCCATCGAGTACCACGACGGCTACATCTACGCGGGAACGGGCGCGACCGGATCGGTGGTCAAGATCAACGTCAACGATCCCGCCGATCGCGTGCGCATCTCGGATCCGCTACGAACCGTGCTAGGCGTCGATGTGCTTCCCTGGGCATACGACATGCAGAAGGTCGGCGATTGGCTAGTCGTCAACTTCACGGGCGGACTCGCCACCTCGGCGTTCTACAACCTCGTGACCGAGCAGTGGAGCTCCGCGACGCTGAACAAGTCGAGTATTCCGGGAACGCCGACGCAGAACGGGGTGCCCGGATTCACTCAGCTCGCCCCTCGCGATGGCAAGATCTATCTGACCTACAACGGCACCATCGCTGAGGTCGACCTCACCGGCGCCGAGCCGAGCTTCCGCGACGTCGGGATCCCGTTCGGGTTGGGCATGCGCGGTCAGACATGGGCCGACCTCACCGAGGCGGGTCATCCGGGCGAGTGGCTGATCACCGGTTCGCGTCAGGGCAAGCTGCGGGCGCTTGACATCGAGGGAAGACGCGAGCTCGTGCTGCCCAACCAGGTGCAGACGAGCACGGGGACGCCCCTGCATAACATGGCGTTGAACCCACAAGATGAGATCTATATGGTCACCTATCCGGCCGGTACGGGCGCCGTGTACGACACCAAGACCGGCTCACTGTCCAACTTCGGTGCCGAGCAAGCCGAGTCGATGCTCACTGTGGGCGATGCGACCTACTTCGGTCTGTACCCCGGCGGGCACATCGATCGCGTCGTCACCGGTGAGGACGGGAGGCCCCAGTCGTCGCGCGTGTTCACCATCGGTGAAGGGCAGGATCGGCCGTACCACATGGTCGAAGAGGATGGGCAGTTGCTGATCGGCTCGATTCCCAAGTACGGCCTGCACCAGGGGGCGTTGACGATCCACGATCTCGATACCGGAGAGACCACGGTGGAAACTGGCATCGTCGAGAACCAGAGCGTTGTGGGGCTCGCGGTCGATGACGGCGTCGTCTACGGATCGACCACGATCGTCGGTGGACTGGGTGCGGACCCCGTCGCGACCGAGGCGAAGCTCTTCACCTATGACCTCGCTCGGGGAGAGAAGACCGGCGAGTACGCACTCAATCTGCCTACCGGGCAGAAGCCGAAGCACATCAGCGCGTTGTCATTCGGCGAAGACGGCAACCTCTGGGGAACCACCGACGGATGGGTGTTCGCCCTCAACCCGGAGACTATGCAGGTCATCCCTGAGAAATCCAAGAACATCTTCCCCGAGGTCACGCGCTACGGCATGTGGCGACCGGCCAGCTTCGCATGGTTCGAGGGTGACTTGTTGATCAACGTCGCCTCGCAGCTGACGGTGATCGATCCGGAGACGATGGAGCACCGCACTCTGACGGAAGGAGAGGAGATAGCCCGGTTCATCATTGCCCCGCTGGCTGTGCAGCACAGAGATGATGCTGATGTCGCCCAGGACGGGCTGTACCTGTTCGGCAGCTCTGATTCGGGAACGCTGCGGGTGATTCCGCTTCAGGTCGATTCTGAGGAGCCCGTTCAGTGCCGACCAGGCAACGGCAAGGGGAACGCCTATGGTCACGATAAGGGCAAGGGGCCCAATCCCAACGCCTGCAAGAAGAGGTGAGTGAGGCGGGGGCGCATGTCGTGCATGCGCCCCCGCGTCCTTACGCATGCGGCTCGCCCTCAGCGCAGCAGCGCGATGCCCGCCTGGCCGATGCCGGCGAAGATCAGCGCCCACATGATGATCGAGACGATCTGCCAGAAGATGACCGCGTTGCGGTTGGCGCCGAACGAGACCATCATCCCCGAGGTGATCTGGCTGGGCAGCACGGTCTGCCCCAGCAGGCTGACCCCGGGCACCCCGAACCGGTCGAACATGCGCTTGACCTTCTGGCGGCGCGCTGAGGGTTCGGGCAGTTCCTCGCCCTGCGCCCTGCGGGCCAAGACCTTCTGCCGTGCGGTCGCGGCGACGAACACGAAGGCGAGCATCGAGAGGGTGTTGCCGATGACCGCGGCGGCGACTGCGATGGGCAGGGGGACGCCGGCGACGACACCGATCAGGGTGCCGAAGTACGACTCGATGAACGGAATCGCCGCGGCGAGCATCACACCCGCCCACTGCAGCCAGGTGGGAAGGGACTGGGTGAAATCGACGAGCGCTTCGCTCATGACGGCCTCCGGAAGTGTAAAGCGTACTTGACGTGACAAGTGTGCTTGACACGAGTGGGCCCTGTCAAGCTCGCTTTACACAGGTGTGTCTCCTGTCCTACGGTTGACACGTGCGCAGCCGTGTCAAAGAGCTCAGAACCCAGCAGGGGCTGTCTCAGCAGGCGCTCGCGAGCGCCGTCGGCGTCTCGCGGCAGACGATCAATGCCATCGAGACGGGCCGCTACGACCCGTCGCTGACGCTCGCCGTGCACCTCGCCCGCCATTTCGGATCGACCGTGGAAGAGGTCTTCGATGTCGATGGATGACCCCGGCTCGACTCAGGCGACGTCTGCCAGGAAAAGCCGACGCTGGCCGCTCTCGCCGCACAACACGATCCTGGTGGCGGGCTGCCTGATCGCCGCGGTGGTGTGCTTCATTCTGGGGCAGACGTACATCGGCGTCGTGGTGACGCTGGCGGCCATCGCCGCCGGTGTCGGGGCCGTGTTCGCACGTCGAGGTCGCGCCGGCGACCTCGAACGCATCAACGCCCTGGAATACGCCGACGAGAGAGACCGTGCGGCAGCCACCAAGGCCCTAGCCGCCGTGGGCGTGCTCGCCCTGGTGCTTGCGCTGGTGCAGCTGATCGTGCTGGTCATCATCGAAGCCGATCCGCTGACCCGTCTGCTCAGTGCCGGGCTGGTTCTCGCGCTCTCGTTCGGGTGGCTGTTCGCCAACTGGTACTTCGTGCGCCGCGGATGAGCCCGCGCAGATCGTGATCTAATCGACGGATGCCGATCACACTCGCCGCCCCGTCGCTGTCACTCTTCGACCCCTGGGCCGACGCCGTCACCGAGTACGGCGACGTGCACATCCACGGCGCGGGTCTCGAGCGCGGCACCGTGCCCGATCAGCAGGCCTGCGAGGCCTTCGTGGCCAAGGCCGAGCTGTACGCGCGCCCGGGCGCAGAGCTCCCCGAGGGGCATGTGCCCTGCGAGTACTTCTGGATCACTGATGGCCCCGACGTCATCGGCTTCATCGCCTTCCGTCGTGAGCTGAACGACTGGCTGCGCACCTACGCCGGCCACATCGGGTACTCGGTGCGGCCGTCCCGGCGTCGCGAGGGCGTCGCCGGCGCCGCGCTCGGCCTCGTCCTCGATCGCGCGCGCGAACAGGGCTACGACCGCGTCATGCTCACCTGTGACGACGACAACGTCGGTTCGGCGCGCACCATCGAGGGCGCCGGCGGCGAGCACGTCGACACGATCGACGGATCGGATGCCGGACACGGGCCCATGCGCCAGTACTGGATCACGCTGTAGGCGGCATTCCCGCGACCGCCGGCCGCACGCAGACGCGCCGCGTGGGGCAGAGTGGAGCCATGACCCTGCTGCGTCTCGCGAAGCGGTATCCGATCCTCACCGGCGGACTGATCGCCACTCTCGCCGTCATCGTGCTGTCGCTGGCCGCTCTGCCCGAGCCGGCGCGCTGGATCGCGACGATCGTCGTCATCGCGGTGATCGTCTGGACGGCGTGGGGGATGCTGAAGGACATCCTGCGCGGACACTTCGGCCTCGACGTGCTCGCCCTCATCGCCATGATCGCGACCCTGGTGGTCGGCGAGTACATCGCCTCCCTCGTGATCGTGCTGATGCTCTCTGGTGGCGAGGCGCTCGAGGACTACGCTCAGCGGCGCGCGGCGCGTGACCTCACGGCGCTGCTCGATCGTTCGCCGCAGATCGCGCACGTGCTGGATGCTGCGCAGTCCGACCCGCGTGACGTGCCGGTTGACGAGGTCGAGCCCGGACTGGAGCTGCTGGTGCGGCCCTCCGAGATCGTGCCCGTCGACGGCGTGCTGCTGAGCGCCGAGTCGAGTTTCGATGAGTCCTCGCTCACCGGCGAGAGCGTCCCGGTGACGCGTCAGGCGGGTGAGGAGGTGCTCTCGGGCTCGGTGAACGGTTCCAACGCCGTACGCATCCGCGCGCTGCGCCGCAGCGGTGACAGCCAGTACCAGCAGATCATCGCCCTTGTGCACGAGGCGCAACAGAGCAAGGCCCCGACCGTGCGCCTGGCCGACCGCTTCGCCATCCCGTTCACCCTCGTCTCACTCGCGATCGCCGGTGTCGCCTGGGCGCTCTCGGGCGACCCGCTGCGCTTCGCGCAGGTGCTGGTGCTCGCCACACCGTGCCCCCTGCTGATCGCCGCGCCGGTCGCCTTCCTCGGCGGACTCTCGCGCACCGCGAAGGAGGGCGTGATCGTCAAGGGCGGCGCGGTGCTCGAACAGCTCGCCCGCGTGCGCTCGGTGGCCTTCGACAAGACCGGCACGCTCACGCAGGGCCGCCCCGAGCTGATCGAGGTCCGTCCGGCCGGAGGCATGGATGCCGACGAACTGCTGCGATTGTCAGCATCCGCAGAGCAGTACTCCAGCCACGTCCTCGCCGAAGGTGTGCGCCGGGCTGCAGCCGAGCGGGGGCTGGCGCTCGCGCCGGCCGAGCACGCCGAGGAGGTCGCGACCAACGGCGTGACCGCCGTCATCGAGCGGCGCACCGTCGTCGTCGGCAAGCCGGCCTACGTCGCCTCACTCGCCCCCGACGCCGTGCGTACCCCGCTGGTCTCGGGCCAGCTCGCCGCCTACGTCGCCGTCGACGGTCGGTTCGCTGGCGCGCTCGTGCTCGCCGATGCCGTGCGCCCCGAGGCCGGTGACGTCGTCGCCGGATTGCGCGAGCACGGTGTGCAGCGCATCGCCATGCTCACCGGCGACGCCGAGGCGACGGCATCCGCGATCGCTGCGCCCCTGGGCGTGACCGAGGTGCACGCCGAGCTGCTGCCGGCGCAGAAGGTGGCGCTCGCCGCCGACATGGCGCCGCGACCCATGCTCATGGTCGGCGACGGGGTCAACGACGCGCCCGTACTGGCGGCGGCGGACGTCGGCATCGCGATGGGCGCGCGCGGTTCGACGGCCGCGGGTGAGGCGGCGGATGCCGTCGTGCTGAAGGACTCGCTCGAGCCGGTGCTGCGTGCGGCCGAGGTCGGTCGGCACACCCTGAATGTCGCTTATGCAGCGATCTGGATCGGCATCGTCCTCAGCGTCGGACTCATGCTGATCGCCACGACCGGCGTGATCCCGGCCGTCGCGGGAGCATTCATCCAGGAGTTCGTCGACCTCGCGACGATCCTCTACGCGCTGCGCGCCCTCACCGGCCCGAAACGCCGGGCCTCTGTCGCGCCGGTCGCCACTCCACGGCCGGTCGCGGCGCCGTAGGCATCCGGGTGTCGGGGGCCGTCACCCGAGTGCCGGGGGTCGGCACGCGTCACTGAGAACAGGCTCGTTGCCGAGAACAGGCTGGTTTCCGAGAAAAGAGCCTGATCTCGGCAACGAGCCTGTTCTGGAGCGCGGCGCAGGCGAGGGAGCGGCGCCAGGTGTGGCGCAGGGCCGGGAAAGCCGCTGGATCGGATGCTGTCAGCCGGCGACCCGCGCGGCGATGTCGTGCCGGTAGTGGGCGCCGTCCAGTGCGATGCGGCCGATGGCCTCGTACGCCCGCGCGCGGGCATCCGCAAAGTCCGACCCGGTGGCGACGACGTTCAGCACACGTCCACCCGTCGCGACCAGCGATCCACCCGGCGCGTCCGGCGCGCCGGTCGCGGCGTGCACGAGTGTGACGCCCTCGACGGCCGCCGCCTCGGCGAGGCCCTCGATCAGGCGCCCCGTCTGCGGTGCCTCGGGGTAGCCCTCGCTGGCGAGCACGACCGTGATCGCGACGTCGTCGGAGAACTCCGGCATCGGCTCGTCCTCGAGGTGGCCGGATGCCGCCGCGAGCAGCAGGCGCGAGAGCGGCGTGCGCAGCCGCGGCAGCACGACCTGCGTCTCGGGGTCACCGAAACGGGCGTTGAACTCGATCACGCGCACACCGGCGGGAGTCAGGATCAGGCCGGCGTAGAGCAGGCCGATGAAGGGTGTGCCCTCGGCGTCGAGCTGGCGGATCACCGGCATCGCGACGGTCTCGGTCACCTGCGCGACGAACTCGTCGACGCCGCCGAAGTCCTCGGACAGCCACGGCAGCGGCGAGTATGCACCCATGCCGCCGGTGTTCGGGCCGCCGTCGCCGTCGAGTGCGCGCTTGAAGTCCTGCGCGGGGCTGAGCGGGCGCACGGTGTCGCCGTCGCTGAGGAAGAACAGCGACACCTCGGGGCCCGTCAGGAACTCCTCGACCAGCACCGGACCGCTCGGCAGGTACTGCTCGGCGTGGGCGAGCGCCGCGGTACGGTCGGCGGTGACGATCACACCCTTGCCCGCGGCAAGGCCATCGGCCTTCACCACGTACGGTGCACCGAACTCGTCGAACGCGGACTCGACCTCGGCGGCGGATGCTGCGCGCACCGCGCGCCCGGTCGGCACGCCTGCGGCATCCATGATCCGCTTCGCGAACGCCTTCGACCCCTCAAGCTGTGCAGCCGCCTTACCCGGGCCGAAGACCGGGATGCCGCGCTCGCGCAGCACATCGGCCACGCCCGCGACGAGCGGTGCCTCGGGGCCGACGACGACCAGGTCGATGCCGTGCTCGTTGGCGAACGACGCCACAGCCGAACCGTTGAGGGCATCCACGTCGACGAGCGTCGCGTCCTGCGCGATCCCGGCGTTGCCGGGGGCCGCGAAGATCTCGTGCTCGGCCTCTTCCGACCGCAGGGACAGGATGATCGCGTGCTCGCGCGCGCCGGAACCGAGGACCAGGATCTTCATGCGGCCAGCCTACCGGCGGGCGCGTGCGGGCATCCGCCGTGTTCCGGTCGCAGTTCTGCACGCGTCGCGGCGCGGCGTCGTCATTCCGGTCGCAATTTCTCCCGTATCAATCCGGGTGATGCGGGAGAAATTGCGACCGGAACACGGCGCACGGATGCCCGGCGCGGGGCCGCCCCGGCGCGTCAGCCGACGTCGGACGGCGAGACGGGGCGCTCGTGCGCCCGGTCCCAGGGCAATGCCCAGCCGGTCGCATCGAACAGGGCGTCGAGGATGCCCGCCGTGAACCCCCACACCACGGTGCCGTCAATGTCGAACGCCGGCCCGCGATAGGTCTGCCCGCCGCGGGTGAGCGTGGCGGTGTACCGGCTGGCGGGATCGAGCATCTGCGCCACCGGCACCCGGAACACATCCACGGTCTCGGCGTGATCGACCGCGGCGACCCGAGACGGGCGCCGCCACCAGCCCAGCACCGGCGTCACCAGGTAGTTGCTCACCGCGAGGGGGATCTCGGGAAGCGCCCCCAGCACCTCGACGCCGTTCGGGTCGAGGCCGGTCTCTTCCTCGGCCTCGCGCAGTGCCGTGGCTACGACATCGGCATCGCCGTCGTCCTGCCGCCCACCGGGAAAGGACACCTGTCCGGGATGTGACGACAGCGTCGCCGCGCGCCGCTGCAGCAGCACGTCGAGATCGGCCGGGACCGTCAGCTCGTCGCTGCGTGCGGGGATGCTGTCGAGCCGGCCGAACAGCACCAGCACCGACGCCGGGAGCGGATTCACGGTGTCGAAGGGGAAGGACGGCAGCCAGTCCGCGCGACGCGTCACGGCGAGCAGGTCGTCCCTGGCGCTGCGGATCGTCTCGGCGGAAGCACTCATCGAGGTCGAGCCTATGCCTGGCACGCGCGGCGGTGCACGGAACTCCGGAGAAACCTGCCAGCAGGGTGCAGAACCGGGCTGTTGGCCCGGCCGCAGCCAGAAATCTCCGGAGTTGCGAACGGCGTAGCCTGAAGACATGGCCGGGCGAAAGATCGACGTCGGGGCGGGGCGCGACGCGCTGGCCGCCGTGAGCTCTGGTGCCGCGGCGCGGCCGCAGCTTGCGACCGCTGTGCGGTACCTGTTGCAGCTTCTTGACGAGAAGGCGCCCGGCAACAGCGTCGAGGTGCGGGTTCCGCCGTTCGGTGCGGTGCAAGTCGTGCAGGGGCCGCGCCACACGCGCGGCACACCCCCGAACGTGGTCGAGATGGACGCGTCCACCTGGATCGGCGTCGCCACCGGGGCACAACAGTGGGCGGATGCTATCGCCGCGGGTCGCATCGTCGCCTCGGGCACCCGCGCCGACATCTCTGCGCTGCTGCCGCTGCGGCCCTGAGTGCCCCTATGGTGTGAGGCATGAAGCGGATCATCGGCGGCGTGCTCGCCATCATCGGAGCAATGGCGCTAGCGGGATGCTCGAGCGCGACGGCGACACCGGACGAGCTGCAGCAATGGATGGATGACCAGCATGCAGCATCCGATGACGCGAAGGCGCGCGTGACGGCCTTGGCGCTCGTGCCTAGTGCCGACTCCACGCTCGATGACCTCGGCGAACAGTTCCGCGTCGATTTCGAGGAGCCCGAGCAACTCACGGAGTTCGAGTTCTCCTGTTTCGGGGCCGAGACCATGGACGTGAGCGTGTACATGCACACGGAAGCCGGAATCGTCGGTACAGCGGCGGTCGACGTGCTCTGCAGTGATGGCCCGAAGACGTTGAATCCCGGCATTGGCGATGCCGCTGTGCATGCCGTGACCGCCTCGGCCTTCAGCGCCGACGGCGCGGGGGCCTGGTCGCTGGCTGTCCGCTGAACACCCCGCCCATAGCGTCGCCGTGGGAGAATGAGGGCATGTCCCGCCATTCCACGCCTGAGACCGTCGAGGCCACGGTTCGTCCCGTCCCGCGCTACGGCGTGTTCATCGGCATCGGGGTCGTGCTCGGCATCATCGCCGCAGGCGTCCTGACGGCGATGGGCAGCTACGAGCCCTCGCGGACGCTCGATGTCGTCTACCCTCCGGGTCAGGTCTTCGGGTTCGCGCTGCTGTGGATGGTGCCGATCGGTATCGCTCTCGGCGGGGCAGTCGCCCTCATCCTGGATCGGGTTGCGCGTCGTCACGCCCGTGTCGTGCGGGTCGAGCACGAGCGGATCGCCGAAGTGGACGACGACGCGTCCTGACCCGCCGGTCAGGCAAGCTCGCTGATCACCGGGCGCATCGCCGCGTCGAAGGCGACCACGTCGCGTCGCAGCCCGTCGGTGACGGCCACGCTCAGAGCGCCGATCCACCAGATCCCGCGCTGCGTGAATGGCAGCACCTGCACGTTCAGTTCGAACGAGTGGGCGCGGCGCCCGACTTCGCGTTCGAACTCTGCGATCGCACTGGCATAGGCGCGGTAGGCGCCGCCCGATGAGCTCACTGAGTCGACATACCGGTTGTGGGTGCTCTGCGCGTACCGCAGGGCCGTGTCGGCGTGCGGGGCGATGGCGCGGCGCAGTTCTTCGGCTCCGGTGGTGGGCAGCGCGACGAGTGTGTCGAAACCGTCGACCAGGTCGAGCGGCACCTCGGATCGATGTGCGCGCGGTTCGACGGTCATATCCCAGTAGTCGCGCCACTGCGCCTCGAGCGCATCGTCGACGTCAGCGGCCTCGGGGGGGCGTACGGCGAGTCCGCGCAGGGCCGGTAGGTCGGACGGTTCGCGGATGCCGATCAGCTGGCGCAGTGCGAGCGCGACGAGCACCGATGTGCCGGCGTCTTCGCGAATCAGCCACTGCGGCTTGTCGACCATGGCCCCATCGTAGGGTGATCACCCCTCGCATATGGGGGTTGATCGGTCAAAGGGCCCGCAGAACGACTCGTCAGGGGTGCGGGTCAGCGGCGGCGGGAGAGGATGCGGCGGCGCAGACGCTCTCTGCCGCGCGATGGCGGACGGGTGGCATCCACCAGCGCCTGCCGGGCGGCGGCGAGCGTGGGGTAGCTGCCGATCCGGCGGCTGTGACGGTCGTGCACCACATGGGTGCTGTTGTCGACGGTGACGAAGCCGGCGAACTCGCCGCTGTTCGTCGCCACGAACACGTCGTGGTCTGCCTGGCGCCATGCCAGTTCTGCGGATGCGGGGATGGGGTTGCTTTCGATGGGCGCGCCGGAGCGCGCGGAAGTGTCGGTACTGCTCATGTCTCTTGATTCGTGTGCGGGCGGCAGGTTGCCACCGTCATGCGGCCTGGGCGAGCGGATCCGCTTCGGTGCGGTTCCGGCCTTCACGGCCCTGGCCGGGGTGTGCGCTGTGCCGGTGAGATTCGGCGAAACATTGCGCAACCGTCTACCTTAGCAGATCTCGGCGCGGGGTCGGATGCTGCCGGTGAACGCCGGGTGACTTCCGACCTGAGATGTCCCTGCGGGCCGGTAGGCTGTTGCCGTGGCAGAATCCTCCACCAATCCCTACGCCCAAGCCGGTGTCGATACCGCTGCCGGTGACCTCGCCGTCGAACTCATGAAGGCCTCGGTGCGCGCCACCCACGGGCCCGAGGTGCTCGGTGGTGTCGGCGGCTTCGCCGGCATGTTCGACGCCAGCGCCCTGCTCGGCTACCGCCGCCCGCTGCTGGCATCCAGCACCGACGGTGTCGGCACGAAGGTCGCGATCGCGCAGGCCATCGACAAGCACGACACGATCGGGCAAGACCTGGTCGGCATGGTCGTCGACGACATCGTCGTGGTGGGTGCGAAGCCGCTGTTCATGACCGACTACATCGCGTGCGGCAAGGTCGTGCCCGAGCGCATCGCCGACATCGTCCGCGGTATTGCCGAGGCCTGCTCGGCGACCGGTACCGCGTTGGTCGGGGGAGAGACGGCAGAGCACCCGGGTCTGCTCGGCCCGCGCGACTACGACGTCGCGGGCGCCGCGACGGGAGTCGTCGAGGCGGATGCTGTGCTCGGGGCCGACCTGGTGCGCGACGGTGACGCCGTCATCGCGCTCGCCTCGAGCGGTCTGCACTCCAACGGGTACTCGCTGGTGCGTCACATCGTCGCGAACGCCGGCATCGGTTACGGCGACACCGCCGCCGACTTCGGCACGACCTGGGGCGAGGCCCTGCTCGAGCCGACGCGCCTGTACACGACACCGCTGCTGAAGCTCATCGAGAGCCTTCCGGCGGGTAGCATCCACTCGCTGAGCCACGTGACCGGCGGCGGCATCGCGGCCAACCTCGCCCGTGTGCTCCCGCAGGGCAGCTGGGCCGACGTCGACCGGTCGACCTGGTCGCCGAGCCCGGTGTTCCGCGTGCTCGCCGACATCGCCGGCACGCCCATCGTCGACACCGAGGGCACCTGGAACCTGGGCATCGGGTTCCTCGCCGTCGTCGCGGCCGAGCACAAGAACGCCGCGATCGCGAACATCGAGGCCCAGGGCATCCCCGCCTGGCAGGTCGCGACGGTGCACACCGGCGCGCGCCCCGAGGGCGAGTACGAAGAAGGCGCCAAGGGCGTCGACGGTGGAGCGGTGCGCCTCGTGGGTGCATACGCCGAGACCGCTCACTGACAGAACGGATGAAGTAACACTCCATGTGCGGCATCGTCGGAATGGTCGGAAACGGCCCCGTCAACCAGGACATCTACGACGCCCTGCTGCTGCTGCAGCATCGCGGTCAGGACGCCACCGGCATCGCGACAGTCGAGTCGAGCGGCGTCATGCACATGGCGAAGGCCTCGGGCATGGTGCGCGAGGCCTTCCGCACGCGCGATATGCGCGCGCTGCTCGGTAACGTCGGCCTCGGGCACGTGCGCTATGCCACCAAGGGCACGGCCTCCAACGAAGAAGAGATGCAGCCGTTCTACGTGAACGCGCCGTACGGCATCGTGCTCATCCACAACGGCAACCTCACGAACACGCGTGAGCTCACCGCCGACATGGCCTACCGCGACCGTCGGCACCTGAATTCGTCCAGCGACACCGAGCTGCTGCTGAACGTGCTCGCCGGCGAACTGCAGACCTCGACTTCGACCGTCGACCTCGACCCGGACCGCATCTTCGACGCCGTCGAGCGCACGCACGCGCGCATCGAGGGCGCGTACGCGGTCATCGCGATCATCGCCGGCTATGGTCTGCTCGCGTTCCGCGATCCGTTCGGCATCCGCCCGCTCATCCTCGGCCGCCGCACGAGCGCGGCGCCGGGCGATGCCGATGAGTGGGTCGTCACCAGCGAGTCGCTGGTGCTCGAGAATGCCGACTACGAGATCGTGCGCGAGGTCGCCCCCGGCGAGGCCGTGTTCATCTCGAACGACGGTGAGCTGTCGACCCGCCAGTGCGCGAAGCAGACGCAGCTCACGCCGTGCGCGTTCGAGTACGTCTATCTCGCCCGTCCCGATTCGGTCATGAACGGCGTCTCGGTCTACGAGTCACGCTTGCGGATGGGCGACAAGCTGGCCGACACGATCGCTAAGCACGTGCCGCTCGACGAGATCGACGTGGTCATGCCGATCCCCGACTCGTCGCGTCCCGCGGCGATGGAGGTGGCCCGCAAGCTCGGCAAGGAGTACCGCGAGGGCTTCTACAAGAACCGCTACGTCGGTCGCACCTTCATCATGCCCGGGCAGGCGGTGCGCAAGAAGAGCGTGCGGCAGAAGCTGAACGCGATGTCGACCGAGTTCCGCGGCAAGAACGTGCTGCTCATCGACGACTCGATCGTGCGCGGCACCACCAGCCAGCAGATCATCCAGATGGCACGCGACGCCGGCGCCAAGTCGGTGATCTTCGCCTCGGCCGCGCCGCCGGTGCGCTACCCGCACGTGTACGGCATCAACATGCCCTCCAAGCACGAGCTGATTGCTCACGGGCGCACCATCCCCGAGATCGCCGAGGAACTCGGTGCCGATCGCATGGTCTACCAAGAGGTCGAAGACCTCAAGGCGGCGATCATCGAGGGCACCGATCTGACCGACCTCGACCTCAGCTGCTTCGACGGGCGCTACGTCACCGGAACCGTCACCGACGAGTACCTCGACTGGGTCGAGAAGTCCCAGACGTCATGACCCGGGCGAGTGCGCGCCCGCTCTGGCGGGGCCGCGCGCTCGCCATGCTGGGCATTGTGCTGTGCGCGTTCTCTCTGCGCTCGGCCGTGGCATCGCTGTCGCCGGTCATCGAACTGATCGGTGCCGACTTCACCGTGTCGCCCACGGTGCTCGGCATCATCGGCACGATTCCGCCGGTCTGCTTCGCGCTGTTCGGTCTGATCACTCCGATGCTCGAGCAGCGCTTGGGCATCGAACGGGTCGCCGTCATCGCTCTGCTGACGATCACGGCCGGTATCGTCTCGCGTGGACTGGTGGGCGACTCGGTCGGGCTGCTCGCGGCGACGGCACTGACATTTGCCGGGGTCGGGATGGGCAACATTCTGCTGCCCCCGTTGGTGAAGAAGTACTTCCCCGATCGCATCGGGCTGATGATGACGTTGTACACCACGGCGATGTCGTTCTCGACGTTCCTGCCGCCGATGGTGGCTGTGCCGGTGGCCGAGGCCACCGACTGGCGGTTCTCGTTGGCGATGTGGGGTGCGTTCGCTCTGGCCGGGGCCATTCCGTGGATGCTGATGCTGCTGCGCCCGGCGGATGACAGCATCCGCCACTCCACGCCGCAGGAGGCGCCGCGCACGGCACCGGTGACCCGGCCGTCCTCGGGCGGCGACGAGCCGGCGCTGACCGGCCCGATCGCGACGGCGCCGGCGACACGGCGCATCTTCGGCCGGTTGCGGCGGATTCCGCTGGTGTGGGCGCTGGCGTTCACCTTCGGCACGTCATCGACGATGGCGTACGTCACCTTCGCCTGGATGCCGGTGATCCTCGTCGATCTGGCGGGAGTGAGCGCGGCGACCGCCGGGTTCCTGCTGTCGCTGTTCGCCACCGTGTCGTTGCCGGCATCGCTGCTGGTTCCGGTGCTCGTGGTGCGGTTCCAGGCGACGCGTCCGTTGTTCGCGTTCGGGTCGATCGGCGGGCTGATCGGTCTGATCGGACTGCTCCTGGCTCCGCTGCCGGGGCTGCTGCCGCTGTGGATGGTGCTGTTCGGCCTGGTCGGTGTGCTGTTCCCGTTGTCGCTGGTGCTCATCAGCATCCGTTCGCGCACGCCCGAGAGTGCCGTCGTGCTGTCGAGTTTCGTGCAGAGCGTCGGCTACACGTTCGCCGCGGTCTTTCCGCTGCTGATCGGCGTGCTGCACGACCTGACGCATGCGTGGACGGTGCCGCTGCTGATCGTGGCCGGTGTGCTGGTCGTGACGTTCCCGGCGGGGATGATCGCCGGCAGGCGCGTCACGGTCGAGGACGAATGGGAGCGC
The DNA here is from genome assembly GCF_017303215.1 of Microbacterium esteraromaticum. GTDB lineage: Bacteria > Actinomycetota > Actinomycetes > Actinomycetales > Microbacteriaceae > Microbacterium > Microbacterium esteraromaticum_C. The sequence continues at coordinate 759,975 of NZ_JAEMWU010000001.1, forward strand.
CGGCACGGGACGTGGTGAGGGCGAAGCGGGCCGGGGCAGACCTGGGCGCGCAGACGTCATCCGCAACAGGCTCGTTACCCAAAACAGGATGATTCGGAGCGATTCAGTCTGTTCTCGTCAACCGTCCTGTTCTCGTGCGCGGCAGGCAGGCCTCTGAATTCCACCGAGTGGCAACGACGAAACCCTGGTCGACCCAGCGGATGCTGGTCGCCAGGGTGTCTGTCGTGCGGAGAAGCGGATCAGGCTCGCTCGAGCTCGTCCTCGTCTTCGTCTTCGTACATGTCGGCCCACTTGTCGACGTACTGGTCCTCGGACGAGGGATGCCCGAGTTCACTCTCCAAGGCGGAGAAATTCACATCCGGACTGTACGACTTGAGTTCGCGAGCAATCTTTGTGTGCTTCGCCTTCTGACGGCCACGGCCCATGCGCGAGACCCCCTTATACGAGTTCAGCAGCGGGCGGTGCATGCCCGATGATATTCACGGCACCGGCTCGAGGCCGGTAAGAGTAGCATTCAGGATAGCACGCACGCCAGACCACCAGGCCGTCCTGCGGCCTTCGAGCGGAAGGATCGACATGACGGATTCCACGCCCGCAGCATCCGACGAGGCAGCACAGAACGCCGCCCTGCAGAAGGCGGTCATCGTCGGCCTGCAACCCGGCCAACCCGGGCACGTTCTCGATGAGGCAGTGAAGTACGCGAAGCTGCTCGGTTCGCCGCTCGTTGTCGTGCACGTCGACGTCACGCGGTTCGTGACGTACGAAGACCCTGACGGCTATGTGCACTCGGCGCCGATCGACCTGAACATCGACTCGGGCATCGCCGAGTTCGAAGAAGTGCAGCAGGCCGCCGAGCAGCTGCTGAAGAAGGCCGATGTCGTCTGGACCGCACGCCAGCTGGTGGGTGACCCGGCCCTGGCGATCAAGCAGCTCGCCGAGCGGCTCGATGCGCAGCTGATCGTGGTGGGTACGCGCAAGCGCGGCCTGGGGGAGTCGATCCGGGAGTTCTTCACCGGGTCGGTCGCGGCACGCCTGGCGCATCGGCAGCACCGCTCGGTGCTCGTCGTGCCGCAGGAGGAGCCGGTGCCCGACGACCAGGAAGACGTCTGGACCGAGTAGCCACGTCGCGCGCACTCGCGCCGCGCGCCGACACCCCCAGTTCGCGTCGAGACCCCCACGTGTGGACGTCCATACGTGGGGGTCTCGACGATACGTGGGGGTCTCGGCGACAGGTGCCGGGCGCGACACGGGCCAGCCCAGACACGGGGCCGGCCCAGCCGCGGGGTCAGTCCTGGGGCGGAGCGGCCAGGGCGCGGGTCACCGCGCGGGCCGCGTCGTCCAGCGCCTGCTCCAGGTCTGCGACGACGGATGCCGGCAGTGCGCCACCCCGCGCCACATGGGTGCGCAGATCGGTGCGCACCTGTGCGCGGAAGGCGTTGAGGGCAGCATCCGCCCGGCCCAGCTGCTCACGGCTGGTGGTGCGCTCGTCGCTCATCGAGTCGGCGTGTGCGCGCTCCTTGGCATCCCGCTGCTCTTTCTGCGCGGCGGTGGCGAGGTCGGCGCGCAGGCTGCGCATCGCCTCTTGCACGCTGTGCCGCACCTCGCTGGCGATCAGGCGCACCGAGTCGGACAGCCCCTCTTCGATGCCCTCCAGCTCGCCCTCGCGGGCCGTGAGCTCGGCGCGGCCGGCGTCGGTGATCGCGTAGATCGTGGTGCGCCCGTCGACGGTCTTCGACACCAGGCCCTCTTCCTCGAGCTTCGCGAGTCGGGGGTAGATGGTGCCGGCGCTGGGGGTATAGGTGCCCCCAGTGCGGTCGGTGAGCGCCTGGATGATGCCGTAGCCGTGCTGCGGAGACTCGGCGAGCAGCGACAGCAGGTACAGCCGCAGGTCGCCGTGCGAGAAGACCGCGGGGGTCATGATTCCCACTCCGCGTCGTCGGCGACCGACACCTGCGGGCGGCGCAGCACCGCGATCGATCCTGAGACCGAGTTGGCGCGCACGTCGACGAAGCTGCCGGCGAGCTCGCCCTTCTGTCCGGTGTAGGTGGCGGGGCCACCGCCAGAGCGCTCGATGCCGTCGACGGTGAGCTTGCCGCTCATGCTGCGCAGCACGTAGTTGGCGGGCAGCGTCTCGTCGAGGCGGATCCGGGTGGAGCCCGAGACGGTGTTCAGGTTGATGGTGTTCATGTCGCCGATGGCCTCGACGAGCACGTCGCCCGAGACGGTGTCGACGGTCGCCTTGTGCATGGTGCCGGTGACGGCCACGTCGCCCGAGACGCTGTTGGCGTTGATCGAGCCGGTGAGGGCGCGCACCTGCACGTCGCCCGAGACGCTGTTGAGCGTCAGGTCGCCTGAGATGTTGTCGGCGATGATGTCGCCCGAGACGGTGTTCAGTCGCGCGTCGTTTCGGATGCCCGAGATCAGGGCTCCGGCACTGACCACGCCGAGCGTGAGGGCGATGCTGCGCGGAACGGCGATGCTGATCTCGGCCTTGGGGCCACCGGCGCCGAAGTTGCGGAAGACGTCGAGGAAGTTGTCCCACCCGATCTGGGGGTGGTCGATCTCGACCTGGGTGCCGTCGGATTCGATGCGCAGGTCTTTGATGGTGACCCCGTGCACCTCGATGCGGATGCCGGGTTCGTCGTGCGCCACGACGTCGACCTGGCCGCCGACGAGCCCGACCTTGAGCCGGGACGCCGAGGCGATGTCGATGACGCGTTCCTCGCCGGGGGCGATGAGCCACTTCTCGGTCATGTCGTTCTCTCCTGAGTTCGGCGATATCGAGATATATCGCGTTGAAGCGAGAATAACACGATATATCTCGATTGCGCCTGGGGGTTTGCCGAGAAGGATTGACCTTGACGCAGCGTCAACTTCTAGCGTGGTCCTCAATGACGGAAAGGATGCCATGGACTGGTCGATCCAAGAGATCGCGAGACTCGCCGGAACCACGAGCAGAACGCTGCGGCACTACGACGACATCGGACTGCTCGCGCCGTCGCGCGTCGCGCGCAACGGCTACCGCCACTACGACCGGACGGCGCTCGTGCGCCTGCAACGCATCCTGCTGCTGCGCGAGCTCGGGCTCGGCCTGCCGCAGATCGCCGACGTGCTCGACCGCGGCGAATCCGAGGAGGGTGCGCTCGAAGCGCACCTGGCCTGGCTGCGCCAGGAACAGGAGCGGATGCTGCGGCAGATCGCTTCGGTCGAGAGCACCATTCACGCGTTGAGAGAAGGAGGGCCGATCATGGCCGAGAACATGTTCGACGGGTTCGACCACACCCGCTACAAGGAAGAGGTCGAGCAGCGCTGGGGCAAGAACGCCTACGCGGCGGGTGACCGCTGGTGGCGTGGCATGAGCGCCGATGAGCGGCGGGAGTGGCAGCAGCGCGTCGCCGACCTGGCCGGCGATTGGGTGGCCGCGGCCGAAGGTGGGGTCGATCCGGCATCCGATGCCGCGCAGGACCTCGCGCGCCGTCATGTCGCATGGCTCATGAGCGTGCCCGGCACGCCGGCATCCGACAGTGAAGGTGACACGAAGGCGTACGTGCTCGGCCTCGCCGATATGTACGTCGCAGACTCGCGCTTCGCGGCCAACTACGCCACCCGCGACGGCGGCACCGCCGGTGCGGAGTTCGTGCGCGACGCCCTGCGTGTCTACGCCGAGGCGGCGCTGTAGTCCACATCGCGGGGGTGCGGGCGGCGTCCGCACCCCCGTCGTGCGCGTCTGATCGTGAGCGTTTGTGCAACGTGCGGGGCAGGGGCTAGCGTCGGATTGCTAAACGTTTCAGGTTCGATGAGGAGTCCGATGTCCATGCCCGAGTCCCGCCGCCCCAATGTTCTCGTGATCGTCTCGGACGACCACGGCTATGCCGACAGGTCCGCGCTCGGCGTCGACCCGGCGGTGCGCACGCCGTCACTTGACCGCCTGGCGGCCGAGGGTGTCACCTGCGACGAGGCCTACGTCACCGCGCCGGTGTGCTCCCCCTCGCGGGCCGGACTCATCGGCGGGGCCTATCAGCAGCGCTGGGGCGCGCACTGGTTCGACGACTCCGCCGTGCCGGGAGCCGACCACCTGACGGTCGCCGAGCGCCTGCGCGATGCCGGCTACCGCACCGGGTACTACGGCAAGGTGCACTACGGGGGCGAACGCGAGGGGGACCGCGGTACCCCGCCCCAGCATGGCTTCGAGGACTCGTTCTACGGCCTGGCCGGTCAGTCGATGGGGCGCCTGAACTACCTGCGCCATTCCGACGCCGCGGTCGCCGAGTACGGTGAGGCGACCCGCGCCATGGCCGTGCAACCCCTGTCGGCCAATGGCGAGCCGGTCGAGGTCGAGCGCTTTCTCACCGACGAGATCGCCGATCGTGCGGCGGCGTTCATCGCCGATGACGACGAGCGTCCCTTCTTCGCAACCGTCGCCTTCAACGCCGTGCACAACTTCTGCTGGCAGCTGCCGCCCGAAGAGCTCGAGGCGCGCGGGCTGCCCGCCTTCGAGGACTGGTACCCGGGCGCAGCCGAGTACCTCGACTGGTACGACGGTGCGATCAGCCCGAACCTGCCGAACGGACGCGAGTACTACCTTGCGCAGCTCGAGTTGATGGATGCCCAGATCGGCCGCCTGCTCGATCTGCTCGACGATCTCGGCATCGCCGAGGACACCATCGTCGTCTACACCACCGACAACGGCGGCTCGAACTGCAACTACGGCGTGAACACGCCGCTGAGCGGGTCGAAGTACACGCTGCTCGAAGGGGGCATCCGCGTGCCCTTCCTGATGCGCTGGTCGGGGCAGCTGCCTGCGGGTGCGCACCGGCGGGGGCTGGTGAGTTCGATGGATATCGCCGGCACCGCCGTCGCCGTCGCCGGCGCCGACGACTCGGGCCTCGATGGGCGCGATCTGCGCGCCTTCCTGCGCGGCGAGGCGGATGCTGTGCGCGACGAGCTGCACTGGGACTGCCGCTGGCAGTGGGCCGTGCGGCAGGGGGACTGGAAGCTGCGGTACGTCGACGACGCGTCCGGGCACGCCGAGGAGATCCGCAGGACCGAGCACACCGAGCCCGGTGCCGGACTCTCGTTGGTGAACCTGCGGTCGGATGCTGTCGAGCAGCGCGATGTCGCCGCTGAGCACCCCGAGATCGTCGAACGGCTCCAGGCTGCGCGCGCTGCCTGGCGTTCGCAGATGGACCTCGCCGGCGTCGGTCGCGGCTGAGGTCGCGGCCGAGTGTTGTGATCGTCGGGATGCTGTGATTACACTGCTGTTAATCGTTTAGATAAACGATTAACACGTATCCCGGCATCACAGCCCGACCCCAACAGATCCAAGGGAGGATCGCATGCGATCGACAGCATTGACCCGACGGGGAGGCACCGCACTCGCGGTGACCGCAGCCGCAGCACTCGCCCTCACCGGCTGCAGCAGCTCCGACGCCGGTAGCGCCGATCCGGACGAGAAGATCGTTCTCGAATACGGCATCTGGGATCAGAAGCAGGAGCCGGCGATGCAGGCGATCGCCGACGCGTTCACCGCCGAGAATCCCAACGTGTCGATCAAGCTCGTGACCACTCCGTACAAGGAGTACTTCACGAAGCTCCAGACCTCGGTCTCGGGCGGCGCGGCTCCCGACGTGTTCTGGATGAACGGCCCGAACTTCCAGCTGTACGCATCCAACGGTGTGATCGCACCGCTCGAGGGCGCTGACCTCGACCCCGCCGATTACCCCGAGGGGCTCGTCGACCTGTACACCTTCGACGGCGCCCTCTACGGTGCGCCGAAGGACTTCGACACCATCGGCCTCTGGTACAACAAGGAACTCTTCGACGAGGCGGGCGTCGCCTACCCCACGGCCGGTTGGACCTGGGATGACATGAAGGACGCCGCGGCCAAGCTGACCGACCCCGCCAAGGGCCAGTTCGGCATCGCTGCAGCGCAGGCGGGCCAGGAGAACTACTACAACTCGATCGCCCAGGCCGGCGGCGAGGTGATCAGTGCCGACGGCACCACCAGCGGCTACGGCACGCCCGAGGCGCTCGCCGGTATCGAGCTGTGGACCGACCTCATCGAGGCGGGCTCGTCGCCGACCGCGCAGCAGATGACCGATACCTCGGCGCAGGACTTCTTCCTGTCGGGCAAGGTCGCCATGTTCCAGAACGGCTCGTGGGCGGCGCACACCTACGCCGACAACGCCGACATCGCCGACAAGGTCGACGTCGCCCCGCTGGCCGCCGGCCCCGCGGGCAACCAGAGCGTGATCCACGGTCTGGCGAACGTCGTCAACGCCAAGGGCGACCACGTCGAGGCGGCTACCGAGTTCGCCGTCTTCGCCAGCAGCGAGGCCGCGGCCGACATCATGGCCGACTCGGGCACCGTGATCCCCGCATTCGACGGCAAGCAGCAGGTCTGGGTCGACGCGCTCCCGCAGTACAACCTGCAGGCGTACATCGACGCGCTCGACACGGCCGTCGCCTACCCGGCATCGCAGAACACCGCCGCCTGGACCAGTGTCGAGGGCGAGATCCTCTCCCAGGTCTGGGCGGGCAACGTCACCCCGGCAGATGGCCTGCAGGAGCTTGCATCGAAGATGCAGGCAGCCCTCGACTCCGAGTAAGGAACACAGCATGACCGACGTCGTCGCGCGCAGCGCCGACACGTCGACCGAGCGGATGCCGGAGGCGAAGACCTCCGGCATCCGCCACCGTCGGCGCAATCCCGGTGCCTCACCCTGGTGGGCACTGGTCTTCATCGGCCCCACCGCACTGGGCCTGCTGGTGTTCTACCTGTGGCCCACCGTGCGCACCATGTTCATGTCGTTCACCGAGTCCGGACCCTTCGGTGGCTCGGAATGGGTGGGGCTTGCCAACTACGAGCGGCTGTTCCAGGACCCCGAACTGATCGGGGCGCTGCGCAACACCGCCATCTACACGGGCATCGCGCTCATCGGCATCCCCGTCGCCGTGGCGATCGCCGCGCTGCTGAACACCGCGGGCCTCAAGGGCCGCAGCGTCTATCGCACCCTGTACTTCATCCCCGTCGTCACGATGCCCGCCGCGATCGCGCTGGTCTGGCGCATGATCTACAACGGCGACTTCGGTGTGCTCAACACGATGCTCGGCTGGTTCGGCGTCGAGGGACGCAGTTGGCTGACCGACCCGAGCACGGCGCTGGTCGCCATCGCGGTCGTCGGCATCTGGGCGGGCCTCGGGACGAACGTCGTGATCTTCCTCGCCGGGCTTCAGGGCATCCCGGACACGATCATGGAGGCCGCCGACCTCGACGGCGCCGGCCCCGTGCGCAAGTTCTTCTCGATCACAATCCCGCTGCTGTCGCCGAGCATCTTCTTCGTCTCGGTGATCAGCGTGATCGGCGCGCTGCAGGTCTTCGACCTGATCTACATGATGCTCGGGGTGAACAACCCGGCCATGCCGAACACCCGCACGATCGTCTACCTGTTCTACGAAGCCGGCTTCATCGACAACGAGCGCGGCTACGCGGCCGCGATCGCGTTCCTGTTGCTGCTGATCATCCTCGTCCTGACGGTCGTCCAGTTCCGTCTGCAGAAGAAGTGGGTGCACTATGAGTGAGATCTCGCTGGACACACGCGCCGTGGTCGACGCCTCCGGGGTCTCGCAGCAGGCGGGGCGCTCGCCGAAGAACCGCGGCGTCTGGATCGTGCACATCGTGCTGATCCTCGGCGCCGTGGTGATGGTGTTCCCGTTCATCTGGCAGACCCTGACCGCCTTCAAGACGTTCCAGGACTCGGTGCAGGTGCCGCCGGTGGTCATCCCCGACCCGTGGGTGTTCACCAACTTCGGCGAGGTCTTCGACTCGATGCCCTTCGCGCAGATGTTCACCAACTCGGTGCTGTTGACCATCGGCCGCACGGTCGGCCAGGTCGTACTGTGCACCATGGCCGGCTACGCGTTCGCGCGCATCCCGTTCCCCGGTCGCAACGTCGTGTTCGTGCTGTTCCTGTCGGTGCTGATGGTGCCCTCGCAGCTGTACCTGCTGCCGCAGTACGAGATCATTCAGTCGCTCGGCTGGCTGAACACCCTGCAGGCGCTGATCGTGCCCGGCATCTTCAGCGCGTTCGGCACGTTCCTGATGCGGCAGTTCTTCATGTCACTGCCGGCGGAACTCGAAGAGGCGGCGCGGATCGACGGCGCAAACCCGTGGCAGACCTTCTGGCGCATCATGGTGCCGTTGGCCAAGCCCGGCATCGTCGCCTTGACGGTGTTCACCGTGCTGTGGTCGTGGAACGACCTGCTCTGGCCGCTGGTTGTCACCACCGATCCCGAGAAGATGCCCCTGTCGGTCGGTCTGGCGCAGCTCGTCGGACTGCACGGCACTGACTACCCTGTTCTGATGGCGGGAGCGCTGCTCGCGACCCTGCCGATGCTCGTGACCTTCATGATCCTGCAGAAGCAGTTCATTCAGGGCATCGCCTTCTCAGGATCGAAGGGGTAAACATGGCGGATTCTCTCAGCGCTGACGGAGTCTCGACGACACGTCGACGGCCGACTCTGCGGATGGTGGCCGAACGGGCCGGGGTGTCGACGGCGACCGTGTCGTACGTCTTCTCGGGCCGTGACGGGGTGTCCGGGGCCGGTGTGGCCCCGGACACCATCCGGCGCGTGCGAGAAGCCGCCGAACAGCTCAACTACCGGCCGAACCGCTCGGCGCGCGCCATGCGCACCGGGCGCACCGAGACGGTGCAGCTGGCCCTGCACATGCTGAGCGATCCGTGGGCGCTCGCGGTCGCCGACGCGGTCAACGCCGAGGCGAAGCAGCACGACCTGACGACGCTGATCCTCGCGGACGGCGACTGGCACGCGGCACTCGATCGCATCGAGTGCGATGTGGCCTATCTCGATCAGGCTCCCGACACTGAGCCCGGTCGCCGTCACCTGGCAGACCTGGTCGAGCGCGGTCAGCGCCTGGTGGTGTTCTCGGAGACGCTCGAGCCCAACGGGTTCGATGTGATCCGCTCCGAGGCGCTGCCGGGCTGCGAACTGGCGATGGATCACCTGCTTGAGCGGCATGTCGAGATCGGCTGCCTGGCCGCCGAGAGCATGCTGGCCACCGATGACCGCTCCCGGTACAGCGTGTACCAGGAGAAGATGGCCGCTCACGGGTTGACGGTCGACCCGTCGTGGGTGCAGAGCTACACCACGACGCACGCGAGTGCGTTCGAGGCCGCGGTGGCGCTGCTGTCGTCGCCGCGGCGCCCGACCGCGGTGTACGCGACGACCGACTTCGCGGCCATCGCGGTGATCAACGCCGCCCACATGCTGGGCCTGCGCGTGCCGCACGACCTCGCGGTGACGGGTGTGGGCAACACGCCCCATGCGGCATCCGTCGCTCCCACGCTCACCACTGTCGGACCCACCGACTTCTACGTACGTCAGGCGAAGGTGATCGTCGACCGGGCCCTGGCCGACGACACCGACCCGACGCGCCTGCATGAATTCCCGTGGTCGCTGTTCCCCGGCGGCTCCACTGACCTCGACGCCCCGGGCGCGACACGGCTGTGACGAAGAAATCAGAAGGAGAACTCTTGGACCTCAAGATCGGCATCATCGGATTCGGTGCCCGCGCATCGCTGCGCAGAGAAGTGCATCGTCCCGAAGAGGGATCGCGCGTGACCGCGGTCTGCGATCCCGCCGAACGCGCCCGTGAAGACGCACGTCGTGAACTGCCCGACGCGCTGATCACCGACTCACTGGACGAGCTGCTGGCATCCGGCGTCGACGCCGTCATGGTGCTCACGCCCGACAACACGCACGCCGAGATCAGCATCCGTGCCCTCGAGGCGGGCGTGCCGGTGTTCTGCGAGAAGCCGCTGGCGATCGACCTCGCCGACGCCGACGCGATGCTCGAGACCGCCCGCCGCACCGGCACCCGCCTGTACATCGGGCACAACATGCGCCACATGCCCGTTGTGACGCTCATGCGCCGACTGATCCAAGAGGGACGCATCGGTGAGGTGAAGGCCGTGTGGTGCCGTCACTTCGTCGGCCATGGCGGCGACTACTACTTCAAGGACTGGCACGCCGACCGCACCCGCACGACGGGGCTGCTGCTGCAGAAGGGCGCGCACGACATCGACGTGATTCACTGGCTCGCCGGTGCGTACACCGAGCAGGTCGCCGCGATGGGTGAGCTGAGTGTGTACGGCGGCATCGACGACCGCCGTGACCGCACGGGCGAGCGGATGCCAGACTGGTTCAGCCTCGACAACTGGCCGCCGACCTCGCTCGACGGGCTGCACCCCACGGTCGACGTCGAGGACATCTCGATGGTCAACATGCGCCTCGCGGGTGGTGTGATGGCCTCGTACCAGCAGTGCCACTTCACCCCTGACTACTGGCGCAACTACACCGTGATCGGCACCGAGGGGCGCATCGAGAACATCGGCGACTCGTCGGGTGGCGAGGTGCGTCTGTGGAACCGTCGTCACCGCGGCTACGCCGAAGCCGACGAGACGTTCCCGATCGAGTCGGCCCCGGATGCCGGACACGACGGCGCCGATGGTCTGCTCGTGGCCGAGTTCCTGCGCTTCGTGCGTGACGGCGGTCTCACTGAGACGTCGCCGGTCGCCGCGCGCGAATCGGTCGCCGCGGGCATCCTCGCGACGCAGTCGCTGCGTGCCGACGGCTCCGCGATCGATGTGCCGGCGCTCGACGAGGATCTCGTCGCCTACTTCGCCCGCGGCCAGGTCGAGGCCTGAGCCGCGAACGGCCCCGCCCCGTGCAGACGGAGGCGGGGCCGTTCTGCATTCCTCGGCGGGAACGGTGCGGGCAGAGCCGGAGGCAGTGCGGTGGGCGACGGCGTCAGTGCGCCGGGGCAGCCACCGAGTCGCGGTGCACCAGGTAGGTGCCCAGCGTCACGACCTCGTCGGGGTCGCGCGAGAAGGCGTCGCGGTCGGCGAGAGCCGCGCGCAGCGCTTCGCGGCCGAGCTGTTCGAGCGGCACGTGCACGGTGGTCAGCTTCGGCGTGAGATCGGTGGCCAGGGGAGTGTCATCGTATGCGGCGACGGACATGTCGTCGGGAATCCGCAGGCCGGCCTCGGCGAGGGCTTCGTAGACGCCCGCGGCGATGGTCTCGTTTACCGCGAGGATCGCCGTGGCGCCGGTGCTCTCGCCCAGCAGGGCTGCCGTGGAAGTGCGGCCGGAGTGCCGACCGAATCCGTCCATGCGAATCAGCGTCTCGTCGATCTCGATGCCCCGTGCCGTCAGTGCGCGCAGATAGCCGTCGAGGCGGCTGCGCATGGCGGGAAGCGTGCGCCGTCCGCCCACCAGGGCGATCCGGCGGTGCCCGACCCCGATCAGGTGCTCGGTGATCGCGAACGCGCCACCCTCGTTGTCGTAGGCGACGGTGCGACTGGGGCTCGGCTGGGGCAGTGGCGGATGCGCGCAGAGCACGAGACGGCTGCCCATGCCCTCCAGCGACTCGGCGCGCTGCGCCAGCAGGCGGTGGTACGAGGGCTCGTCGCGGGCGCCGCTGACGACGATGACGGCGTCGACGCGCTGCTCGCGCATGCGGTCGATCAGCGCCATCTCGCGCTCCGGCTCCCCGCTGGTGGTCGCGACGATCAGCAGGCGCCCGGCCTCTGCGGCTGCCTGCTCGAGACCATGGATCAGGTAGCCGAAGAACGGGTCGACGATCTCGGGCACGACGACGCCGATGATCTCGGTGCCGGCCCTGGTGAGCGCCCGGGCATTGGCGTTGGCCGCGTAGCCCAGTTTCGCGACGGCCCGCATCACCCGGTCGCGGGTGGCGGCGGCAACGGGGTAGTTGCCGTTGAGAACGCGCGAGACCGTCGCCGTCGACACCGACGCCAGTTCGGCCACGTCGCTGATCGTGGCTGCGCGTCGGTGCGCGGTGCGCTGTGCGGGGTCAGCTGGTGATGACACGTTCCCTCGAGACGAAGCGGCTACGCCATGATCGCGAAGTCTGCGGGGCGCACTTCGTGGTCGAATCTATCATCGGCGGCGAAGCGGGACACCTCTGCCACGGCCAGCTCGCCCAGCCGCGAGACCTCGTTGCCGAGCGCGCCGGCGATGTGCGGCGTGATGGTGACGTTCGGCAGCGTGTACAGCGGCGAATCCGCCGGCAGCGGTTCGGGGGCGACGACATCGAGGTAGGCGTCGATGCGCCCGGTGACCGCCTCGCGGGTCAGGGCGTCGGTGTCGATCAGCCCGCCGCGGGCGGTGTTGATCAGTACGGCACCGTCGCGCATCAGTGCCAGTTCCCGTGCGCCGATCATCCCTGCGGTGGTGTCGGTCAGAGGGGCGTGGATGCTGATGACAGCGCTGCGCCGGCACAGCTCGTCGAGGCTGACCAGCTCCGCGCCGAGTGCCTGTGCCTCTTCGGCCGAGATGTAGGGATCGCTGAGCAGCACGTGGGCGTCGATGCTGCGCAGCATCCGCAGCATCTCCCTGCCGACGCGGGACGCGCCGACCACGCCGACGGTCACTCCGTAGGCGCCGATCGGTGGCATCCGCCGGGTGTCTCGCGTGCCCTTGGTGGCGTGCAGTTGGGCGACGAAGCGGTTGGTGCGCTTGAGTCCGAGGATCGTGCAGGCGAATGCGAACTCGGCGACGGGTACGGCGTTGGCGCTGGCGCAGCTGCTGACGCGGATGCCGCGTTCGAGCACGAGCGGGTCGAGGAACAGGCGCACAGTGCCCGCGGCGTGGACGATCGCGCGCAGCGCGGTGGCGTCGTCGAGGGTCGTCAGGTCGATCGACGGTGCCCCCCAGCCGGTGATCAACAGATCGGTCTGCGCGAGAGCCGCTCTCGCGCGGTCGGAGCGCAGGTCGCCGAGCGGCGCGGGGTCGACGACGGTTGCGATGCGAGCGAGGCGCTCGAGCGTGTCGGGCAGGAAAGCCGCGGCGTGCGCTGCCTGGTCCATCGCGAAAGCGACGCGGGGCGGCGGGTTCATGTACATCTCCATCGATCGAAAATAGTAACCGTTTTCTATCAGGGTTTCGAGCGTCGGGGCAAACCGCACCGCTGGAAACGGGTTTCAAACGCACATGTGATCGCCGGCTTTGACACGTTGTGAGGATCTGGGCTACGTTGCATAGAAATCGCTTACTATTCGGTACCACCCCACAACGACGTTCGGAGGATCGCGGTGACATCAGCACCCGTCGCGAGCAGACCTGCACCGTCTGCGCCTGAGTTGCCGCAGAACACCCCGCCGCCCGGCGCCCCGAGACGACCGCGGCGCGGTCGCAGAGCCGACACCAAGCTGAGCTTGCGTGCGCACCTGCGGCGCGACCGGATGATGCTGCTGATGGTGCTGCCCGGATTCCTGTACTTCGTGGTGTTCCACTGGCTGCCCATCCCCGGCAACATCATCGCCTTCGAGGACTATCAGCCCTACCTCGGCTTCTTCGACAGCGTCTGGGTCGGCCTCGACAACTTCGCCATCGCGTTCACGGATCCGGCGTTCTGGTACGCGCTGCGCAACACGCTGGTGATCACCCTCATGCAGCTGGTGCTCTTCTTCCCGGTGCCGATCATGCTCGCGTTGCTGCTGAACAGCATCATGTCGCCCGGGCTGAAGAAGTTCGTGCAGAGCGTGATCTACCTGCCGCACTTCCTCGGCTGGGTGATCATCATCTCGATCTTCACGCAGATCCTGGGGCCCACGGGGGCGATCCCGAACCTGCTCGACTCGATGGGGCTGCCGCGCATCAGCCCGATGACCAACCCCGAGACCTTTCCGCTGCTGGTGACCCTGCAGACGATCTGGAAGGACGCCGGCTGGGGCACCATCATGTTCCTCGCCGCCCTCGCCAGCATCGACGAGGAGCTCTACGAGGCCGCCGCTGTCGACGGCGCGGGCCCGTGGCGGCGCATGTGGGCGATCACCATCCCCGGCATCATGCCCATCGTCATCCTGCTGCTGATCCTCAACCTCGGCACGGCCCTGTCGGTCGGCTTCGAGCAGATCATCCTGCAGCGCAACAACGTCGGCGCCGAGGCCGGTGAAGTGCTCGACACCTACGTCTACTTCCACGGCATCGTCGACGGCCAATGGGGCACAGCCGCCGCGGTCGGACTCGTGAAGGGCGTCGTCGGACTGTTCCTGGTGCTCGGCGCCAACAAGCTCGCTCACATGTTCGGACAGGATGGGGTGTACTCCCGTGACCGTTGACGCACCGACGACCGTCGTGAACCTCGGCGAGAAGAAGGCCCGCAAGCTCACCTCCAGCCGGCGACCGGTGTGGATGGAGAAGCCCTCCGCCGCCACGCAGGGGGTCAAGGGCCTGGTGCTGCTGCTGATCTGCATCGCCGTGATCTATCCGTTCATGATCGTGATCGGCACCAGCCTGTCGACGCAGGAGGAGATCGCCCGCAACAACGGCTTCGTGCTGTTTCCGGCCGAGCCGACCCTCGCGGCATATCAGACGATCTTCGCCGGCGGCATCGTCACCGAGGCGCTGCTGCGCAGCGTTGGCATCACGCTCGTCGGCACTGCGCTGTCGGTGACACTGACCGTGCTGATGGCCTACGGGCTCTCACGCCGTGGCCTGCTCGGCGGCGGATTCTTCCTGATGACCGCCCTGCTGACCATGCTGTTCACGCCCGGCATCATCCCCACGTTCCTGGTGGTCAAGGAACTCGGAATGCTCGACACCTATGCGGCACTGATCCTGCCAACGGCGCTCTCGGCCTTCAATCTCGTCATCGTGCGCTCGTTCATGATGGGCATCCCCAGCGAGCTCACCGAGGCGGCACGCCTCGACGGGGCGGGCGACCTGCGCATCTTGTGGCACGTCGTGCTGCCGCTGTCGAAGGCCGTGATCGCGGTGGTCGGTCTGTTCTACGCCGTCGGCTACTGGAACGCCTTCTTCAACGCGATGCTCTACGTCGACAGTGACAAGTGGCCGTTGGCCATGGTGCTGCGGCAGTACGTGCTGTTGGGCTCATCGATCGACCAGAGCGCCGCGGCCGAAATCGCCGCCCCCAGCCAAGCGATCCAGATGGCCGTCATCGTCATCAGCATCGTGCCGATCCTGTGCGTCTACCCGTTCCTGCAGAAGTACTTCACCAAGGGTGTGCTCACCGGAGCCATCAAGGGCTGAACACCCATTCGTCAGAGAGGACTGAACATGTCAATCAGTGATTTCACCGCCGACCGGCGCACCTTCTTCAAGGTCGCGGGCCTCGGCATCCTCGGCGCCGCTGCGGCGGGGTCGTTGGTCGGCTGCGGAACGCGGCAGGAGCTCGTCGTCTCGAGCGCCGACTCTGTGAAGCTGCCCGCGTTCGTGAAGGCGGACGGGCTGGTCGCCGACCTGGCCGGCACCGCCGAGGGCGTGCCCGCCGCGTTCTTCAACTACCCGAAGAACCCGGTGCGCACCGTCAGCACTCCGCCGCTCAAGGGTGAGACCTTCTCGGCGATCACCAACATCTTCGGACCGCCCCCGAACGGGCGCGACAAGAACCCGGCATGGCAGCAGATCGAGAGCCGCCTGGGCGGCAAGCTCGACATCTCGGCGGTCTCGTCGGACGACTTCACAGCGAAGATCAACACCACCATCGCCGGCAACGACGTGCCAGACATGATGCTCGATGACGGCGCATCGATTCCCGACATCATCGGCTTTCTGCAGGCCAAGTGCCAGGATCTGACGCCGTTCCTGTCGGGCGACGCGATCAAGGACTACCCGAACCTCGCCGCGATCCCCGAGCTGTACTGGCGACAGACCGTGCGCGACGGCAAGATCTACTTCCTGCCCATCCCGCGCGGCGGCGCGGGTGGCCTCGGCTTCTACAACGGCAACCGCTTCGCCGAGGTCGGTGTCAGTGACACCTCGAAGATCAAGAACGCCGACGAGTACCTGTCGGTCATGAAGGAGCTCACCAACGCCAAGGCGAACCGTTGGGCGTTCGGGTCGAGCGGTTTCGGACTGAGCGTGTTCCAGCAGCTGTTCGGCGTGCCGAACGTGTGGCGCGAAGAGAACGGCAAGCTCACCTACTTCGCCGAGACCGACGAGTTCCTCGAGGCGATCCAGTTCGTGCAGAAGGCTGCCGCTGCCGGCTACATCGTGCCCGGCAGCGAGGCGTGGACGAAGTCGCAGATGGTCAACGCGTTCACCAACGGCCAGGTGGCTCAGATCTACGACGGGTTGCCCGCGTACTTCAAGTCCGACGGCTACGGCGTCACCGTTCCCGGCTCGGCACCGTTCGTGCCGTTCGCCGCGGCCGGTGGCAAGCCCACCGCGTGGCTGGACAATGTCGTGTTCGGCCGCACCATGTTCAAGAAGAACGACGAGGCGTCGATCAAGAAGCTGCTGGGCGTCGCCAACCTGCTGGCCGCTCCGTTCGGCAGCGAGGAGTACCTGCTGATCAACTATGGCGTCGAGGGCACCGACTACACGCTCGACGGCAACGGTAACCCGTTGGCCACCGCCGATGCGCTGGCAAACACGACCGTGCCGTGGAAGTACATCGCCGCGCCCAGCCCGGTGCTGTACCTGCCGCAGCAGGAGCAGGTGATCCGCACGACCCACGAGGCTTACTCCGCGCTGATCCCGACGGGCGTCGAGAACCCGACCGCCACCCTGTTCAGCCCGACCTTCGCCAAGAAGGGCAGCACCATGCGTCAGGGCATCATGGACACCGCGATCAGCTACATCGCCGGCCGCAAGTCGTTCGACGACGTCAAGGCCTCGGTCGAGTCGTGGCGCACCGGCGGCGGCGACAAGGCCCGCAGCGAGTACGAGAAGGCGCTGGGCGCCTGATCATGGGCCACGTGGCAGACGGCGCGTCCGCGCGCGCACACTGGAACGGCATCGCCGACCTCTGGCTGAGCGCCGTACTGCAGCGTGGCGCTCCCAACCCGGCCGGGGTGATTCTCCCCGGCCGGGTCACGGCCGACGGCATACGCCGGGAATCGATGGAGACGATCGGGCGCAGCTTTCTGCTCGCGTCCTCCCGCATCGCGGGAGCAGAGCCGTCGGATGCTACCGCCGACGCCCTGATCGAGTTCTACGCCCAGGCCATCGTCGACGGCACCAGCCCGGACCACCCCTCGCGCTGGCCGCTCGGCGTCACGTGTCGGCCTCCGCTGACGGGGATCACGAACTCGATCGTCGAGGCGGCCAATCTGGCCTTCGGTCTTTACACGGCCGGAGACCGCTTCTGGCAGCGCTTCAGCGACGCCGAGCAGCAGCAGGTGCTCGGGTGGCTGCGCCATCACGCTCAGCGTGAGGTCTGGCAGAACAACTGGCAGCTCTTCCCGGCCATGGCCGAGGCGTTCATCCGGCACCGCGGCGGAGACAACCGCGGGCTGCGCAACGAGCGCAACGTCGCACGGGTCGAGGGGTGGTACCTCGGCGACGGGTGGTACACCGACGGCCCGGGCCATGCGATCGACTACTACAACGCGTGGGCGATCCACCCGTATCTGTGGGCCTGGTACCGCATGACCGACCGCACTCAGACGCCCGACGGGCAGCGGCATCTCGAACGGCTGACACAGTTCGTCGATGGACTGTCGACGTTCATCGCCACCGACGGCGCTCTGGTGCATTTCGGCCGCTCGCTCACATACCGCACCGCCGCGCTCGCGCCGCTCTGGTGCGCCGAGATCTCGGGTGTGAGCCCGCTCTATCCTGGGCATACCCGGCGGCTCGCGACCTCGGTACTCGACGGTTTCGTCGGCCACGGCGTCGGCGCCGACGGTCAGCTCAGCCTGGGCTGGTACGACGAGTGCCTCGACAGCATGCAGGACTACAGCGGGTTCGGCTCGCCCTATCTCGCCGGTATCGGCTTTCTCGGACTGAGCCTCGGCGACGGGCATCCGGTGTGGAACGCACCTGCCGAACCGGTCGCGGCCCCGCCGCTCACCCGCACGTTCGACGACACCGGACTCAGCATCACCACGGCGGGCGGCGACGCCCCGGTCGTGCTGATCAACCACGGCTCGGACCACGCCGACCTGCCGGTGCAGAACCACGGCATCCCCGACGGCGACGACCCGCACTACGCGTCGTTCGCGTACTCGACGCACACCGCCCCCGAGGTCGGTGCAGGGTGGCTGCAGGCCGTCGACGGGCACATCGCGCTGTTCGACTCTCACGGTCGCCCAAGCCGACGGGTGAAGATCCGCGGCACGGCGGTCGAAGGCGCGATGAGTGCCTCGGTGCATCTGCCGCAGATCGACGGAGCACTGATCCCCGGCGCCCATATCGTCACCGCCTCGGTCGTGAACCGCGGCATGGAGGTGCGCGCGCACCTGGTCACCGCGCCGCTCGCCCACGACCGGCTGCGTGAGGGCGCGTTCGCGCTCGCCGCGGGCGCGCCGCCGGCGGTGTCGTCGGATGCCCGCGCGCTCACCGCCGAAGCCGTGGGCGACGCGCATCGCGTCGTGCTCACCGGGCTGCACGGCTGGGAGGAGCCGGCCGTCGTCGAACACCGCGGCGTCAACGCCATGGGCGAGTACTCGGCCATCCCGACCCTGTGGGCGACGCGCTCCTCGGCGCAGACCGTGCACGTCGCGCTGCATCAGCTGCTCGGCGCCGACGAGGATCCGGTCGCCGCGCGTCGGGATCTGCAGGTGTCCGTCGACGGAACGCGCATCTGCGTGCAGTGGCCGGACGACGGCATCCGCGTCGATCTCGATCTGTGCACGGTGGTGCCGTGGGACGGCCAGCCCGGCCGCATCGGCGGCGCCCGGGTCTGACACCCGCCTCTCCTGACGATGCCCGCATCGGCCGATCCGGCTGATGCGGGCATCGTCGTGACAGGAGTGTCACATGAAGGCGTCGGCGCGGTCGGCGTTCTGCGCGGTCGGCCGCCCGAGTGCGAGCTCGATCACGAAGGCACGGCCTGTGGTGAAGTCCGCCGGGATGAGCACGTCGTAGTGGATCGCGGAGTCGAGGTCGTACCCGATGTCACGGCGGTGCAGCTCGAGTGGCTTCCCGGTCGCGAGCAGGCGCGCGGTGACGGGCACCAGGGTCGCGGAGCCGGGGAAGCGCAGGCGCGCGACGCCCGTGACCGGTCGGTGGGTCACGGTGACGTACAGGCTGTCGTCGTTGCCGGTGAGGTGCCCCATGCCGGTGGGCTCGAGATCGACGTGCGAGGCGTCGTAGACGGCCGCAGCGTTCTGCGCCACCCAGTCGCCGAGCTGCTCGGCAACCCGGGTCTCGTGCGCCGTCATGCGACCCGAGCCATCGGGGCCGAAGTTGACGACCAGGTTGCCGCCCATCGATCGGCACCGCATCAGCAGATCGACGAGGTCGTCGGCGGTCTTCTGGTAGTGCCCGGAGGTGTCGTGCATGTACCCCCAGGCGTTCGGACCGATCGTCATGGCGCAGTCCCAGTCGTTGCCGTCGAGCATCTCTCGGTTTCGCGGAAGCTTGCGCTCCCAGCCCTGCTCGTAGTCGCCGAGGAGCGCCCCGGTCGAATCGAAGTGGCGGGCACCGTGCTCGTCGTTGCGCAGCCGCGATCCGATGATCAGCCCGGGGCGGCGCTCGCGCAGCTCTTGCTCGAGGCGGTGGGTGAATTCGTGCGAGGCGATCCAGGACTCATCCCACGTGCCGTCGAACCAGAGGCCCCGCGCGGCGGGGTACCGATCGAGCAGTTCGAGCAGCTGTGCGCGGGTGTAGTCCAGGAAGTCCTGCCACCCGGCCCGGCTGTCGTCGCAGGCGGGCACGGTGCGGGTGTATCCGGGATGCGACCAGTCGAGTACCGAGAAGTACAGGAAGACGTCGATGCCCTCGGCCGTGTACGCGTCGACGACCTCGCCGACCAGGTCGCGGTCGCACGGCGACGAGGCGACGGTGTACTCGGAGTACGCCGACGGCCACAGTGCGAAGCCGTCGTGGTGCTTGGTCGTGAAGATCACGTACCGGGCGCCCATCTGCTTCGCCTGCCGGGCCCACGCGCGGGCGTCGAGCTCGGTCGGGTCGAACACCTCGTTGAGACGGTCGTACGTCTCGGTCCAGTTCTCGGGGGCGTCCGGTCCGCGCCAGGAACGGATCCACTCGGGAGCCGGTGAGGTCGAGGTCTTGCCGTTCCACTGGTTGCCGGGGATGGAGTACAGGCCGAAGTGGATGAACTGGCCGAGGCCGTAGGAGCGGAACCGGCGCATGGCGTCGTCGTCCCGGCGGGTTACGAGCGGGCCGTACTGCACGGGTCGTGCGGCCGCTTCGTCGCGGCGGCGATCGGTCCAGGGGGAAAGAACGACGGGCATGGCGGCCTCTCGATAATTGGAAAGCGCTTACCTTCAATTCTAGGCAACCGCGTCTCGGATAGGCAACGTTCCAGCCGTCGGTGAGGGCCGCGGGTAGTCTGTCAGGACGATGAGCATCACTCGCCGCACCCTGCTCGCCGGCGCCGGTACCGGTGCCGTCGCGGTGCTCCTCGCCGCCTGCACGCCAGAACCTGTGCCGACGCCGACCCGCACCAGCACGCCGGGTCCGAAGCCCTCGCCGCCTGTCGGCGTCCCTGCACCCGCGGCATGGGCGCGATCCGCCTGGTCCACCGACCCGTACTCCCTCGGGGCGGTCAGCTACCTGCCCGCCGGCTCCGATCCGCAGCGCCGCGAGACCCTTGCCGCTCCCGTCATGGACCGGCTCTTCTTCGCCGGCGAGGCCACCGATGCCGCGCACCCGGGAACCGTGCTGGGGGCCGTCGACTCGGGGCGCCGCGCGGGCCAGGAGGTGCTGACACGGGCATCCGATACCGAACGCGTCGCCGTGATCGGCGCCGGCGCAGCCGGGGTCGCTGCGGCGCGCACCGTCGCTGACGCCGGCCACACCGTCACGATCTTCGAAGCCCGCGAGCGCACCGGAGGGCGGTTGCTCACCCGCGGGGACGACGACGGCTGGCCGTTTCCCGTACAGCTCGGCGCCTGGTTGCTCAGCGACGAGGACGTCGATGCTCTGGAAGCGCGACTGATCACCGTCGGCGAGGGGCGGATCGCGTTCGACAGCGCCACCGGATGGACCGCCGACGGGCCGACCGACACGCTCGATGTCGAGCCGGTCGTTCGGGCCGTCGAGCAGGCGGGCGAGTTGCCGACCGACGTCCCCGTCGCCGAGGCCGTCACTCTCAGCGGCGCCGACCCGACCGATCCCGCACTCGCCGCGGCGCTGGCGTGGATGTCTGCCACCACCGGCGCCGACCCGGAACGGGCGTCCAGCTGGTACGCGCCCGATATGGCGCCCGATGCGCTCACCGGCGTGACCGGCGACCTCAGCGCCTTCATCGACGACAGTCTCACCGGCATCGCCGTCACGCTCGCCTCTCCGGTCGTGCGGGCCGCCTACGACGAACGCGGCGTCAGTCTGCGCATGGGCACGGGCGAATCGCTGTCGTTCGACCGCGTCATCGTCACCGTTCCGCTCGGCGTGCTGCAGCAGCAGGCCATCGAGTTCGCGCCCGCACTGCCGTTCGCGCACCGCGGCGCGATCGCCGACCTCGCGGCCGGCTACATCGAGACCGTGTGGATGCGGTTCGATGAGCCGTTCTGGGATGCCGAGCAGACGATCTGGCACGTCATCGGCGGTGACGGCATGATCCGCACCTGGCTCAACCTGCTGCCGGTCACGGGCGAGCCGGTGCTCATCGGGTTGGTCGGCGGTGCCCCCGCACAGGAGTTCGCCGGCCTCAGTGACCAGGATGCGAAGGACGCCGCACGGGCGTCACTGGCGTTCTTCGCGCCGGTTCCGGACGTGCAAGGGCAGTGACCGCCCCGTCGCCCGCGGTCGGACGCAACCGGCTCAGCAGCACCAGGGCGGTCGCCACGAACGCGAAGATCGACAGCGCGACCAGGCTGCTGAGCACCATCTCGACGATGCCCGACACCTGCCGCGGGTCGAGGAAGTAGTACGGGTACCAGCCGATCACGCTGCCGCGCCAGATCGTGAACACACCCCACAGCAGCGGGTACAGCAACACGAACGGCACCACGCGCCACGGCGCGCCGCGCCGTCCTGGTCCGAGCACCCAGGCCGCGACCGACCAGGCGGGCAGCACGAAGTGCAGCACGACATCCGACCAGGGGACGGTGATCGGAATGCCGCGCACGCCCGCCTGCCAGACGATCAGGGCGAAGGCGAGGCCGGCGGTGATGGTCCAACTCAGCACCAGCGCGCGTGCCGTGGTCAACCAGGCCGGATCTTCATCCGTGCGCAGAGCGATGACGCCGGCGACCAGGGCGAGCGCCGCGAAGGCGGTGTTGGACTGGATCGTCAGATAGGCGAAGAAGTTGTCGCCGGCGACCGTCTGGGCGCCCATGCCCCACAGCATCCGATGCCCGAGCGCGACGACGCACACGACCGCGGCGAGCAGTCGCGACCACCCGAAGATCCGTCTCGTCAGCACTCGGTCGTCGTCCTCCTGACGCTGTCGCTCGTCCGCGCGGGCGTCTCCCGAGTCTACGGAACCGACGCCCGGGCCTCGGCCGTCACCCGCCGCGGCTAGAGTGGCGCAGGTGACGAACCCCACGCCCCCGCGCACCGTCGTGCGCCGGGCCGCGCTCGCCGCGGCGGGCGGTGCGATCGGCACCGCCGCGCGGCTGGGAGTCGGGATGCTGGTGCCGGGGGCTCTGGCGCACGGGGCGGCCATCGGCGTGCTCGTGGCCAATGTGCTGGGCTCGCTGCTGCTGGGGGTACTCGTCGCACGCCTGCCGTCCTCGGATCTGCGGATCTTCGTCGGCACAGGCATGCTCGGCGGGTTCACCACCTACAGTGCGTTCGCCGTCGACACCGTCGCGCTGTGGGAGACCGCCCCGGCGCTCGCCGTCGGCTACGTCGTCGTGAGCATTGCGCTCGGTCTCGCTGCGGCCGCCCTCGGGCTGCGGCTCGGGCGTCGGCCGGTGCGGGGGAGTGCGGCATGACTCCGTTGCTGTTCGTGCTCGCGGCCGTGTGCGGAGGTCTTGGAGCCGGCGTGCGCTATCTCGTCGACACGATGGTCGCGCGGTACGCGGGTGCCCGATTCCCCGGGGGCGTGATGCTGATCAACGTCACCGGATCGCTCGCCCTCGGGGTTGTGGTCGGTGCGCTGCCGGAATCCGCGTTCGTCATCGGCGCCGGATTCCTCGGCGGATACACGACCTTCAGCACCGCCATGGTCGACACCGTCGCACTGTGGCGCGACGGCGCGCGACGGGCATCCGCTCTCAACGCGGTCGGGATGCTGGTTCTGGCCATCCTCGCGGCAGGCGGCGGACTGCTCATCGGCCGGGCGCTGTGAACTGACGCGCAGCGGCTCGTGTTCCCAGCGACCTCCAAGCTCTGCAAATGTACAAATGTACAGAAGGGGGGGTGGGGATGCCCGAGACCGCACCGCGCCGACGGCGCGACCCAGAGAGCAGACGTCGCGCCATCGTCACCGCGACGGCCGAACTGATCGTCGAGATCGGCGTCGGCGCCGTCACCCATCGCCTCATCGCGGCCCGCGCCGACGTACCGCTCGGCGCCACCACGCAGTACTTCGCCACCCTCGATGACCTCCGTGCCGAAGCGCTGCGATTCCTGGCATCCGAAGTGGATGACCGCGTCGATCGCATCCGCACCGTCCTCGCCGAGCACGGCGCCACCCCGGCGGTTCTCGCCGAACTCATCGAGCGCGGACTCGACGACGCCCGCGCGCTCGAAGCCGACCGTGCCGTCGTCACCGCCGCCGTCAACGACCCGCCGCTGCGGGAACTCGCCCGCCGCTGGTCACAGCGCATGCGCGACTTCCTCGTCGACGACTACGGCCGTGACCGAGCCACCGCCGCCGCGATCTTCATCGACGGCGTGCTCTGGCAGGCGCGCATCAGCGATGAACCGCTCACGCGCGACTTTCTGCAGAGCTCCCTCGCCGACATCCTCGGCGTGCCCACCGACTGATCCGCCCACCCCGCCCGCCGACACCACCGTCCACGCACACCGACCCAGAGAACGCACATGTCGAAACTCGCCGTCCTGAGCCTGCGGAACCGCGCGCTCATCGCTCTCATCACGATCGTGTCCGCCGTCTTCGGGGGCCTCGCGCTCACCAACCTCAAGCAGGAGCTCATCCCCTCTCTCGAGCTGCCCGCGCTGGTCGTCATGACCAGCTATCCCGGTGCGTCACCCGAGGTCGTCGAGAACGACGTCTCGACCCCCATCGAGCAGGCCGTGCAGGGGGTGCCAGGGCTGGAATCGACCACCGCCACCAGCACGACCAACGCCTCGATCGTGCAGGCGATGTTCACCTACGGCACCAACCTGGCCACCGCCGAGCAGAAGATGCAGCAGGCCATCAACCGCATCGCGCAGCAGCTGCCCGAAGAGGTCAGCCCGCAGGTGCTGTCGGTGTCGATCGACGACTTCCCGGTGATCCAGATCGCCGTGACCGGATTCGATGACGTCGACACCGCGCAGGCCGACCTCGAGAACGTCGTCATCCCGAACATCGAGGACGTCGACGGGGTCAACGCCGCCGAGGTCGTCGGCGGCTCCGGGCAGCGCATCACCGTCACCCCCGACGACGCGAAACTCGCCGAGCACCAGGCCACCACGCAGCAGATCACCCAGGCCATGCAGCAGAACGGTGCGCTGTTCCCCGGCGGCTCCATCACCGAGGGCGATGAGACCCTCACGGTGCAGACCGGCGCCAAGCTCACGTCGGCCGACGAGATCGCCCAGTTGCCGCTGGTGGGCACCGACGTCACGATCGGCGACGTCGCGACCGTGGCTCAGGAGACCGACCCCATCACCTCGATCTCGCGTGTCGACGGAGAGGATGCCCTCTCGATCGCCGTCACCAAGCTGCCGGCCGCGAACACCGTCGAAGTCTCGACCGGTGTGCTCGCCGCCATCGACGACCTGCGCAAGACCTTCCCCGACGCCGAGTTCACGGTCGTGTTCGACCAGGCGCCGTTCATTCAGCAGTCGATCGACACCCTCGCCGTCGAAGGCCTGCTGGGCCTGGTCTTCGCTGTCGTGGTGATCCTGGTGTTCCTGATGTCGATCCGCTCGACGCTGGTCACCGCGATCTCGATCCCCACCTCGGTGCTGGTCACCTTCATCGGTCTGCAGGCGTTCGGCTACTCGCTGAACGTGCTCACGCTGGGCGCCTTGACGATCGCCATCGGACGCGTCGTCGACGACTCGATCGTCGTCATCGAGAACATCAAACGGCACTACGTCGAAGGCGCCGACAAGGGCGACGCGATCCGACTGGCCGTGCGCGAGGTGGCATCCGCCATCACCGCATCGACCCTGACGACCGTTGCGGTGTTCCTGCCGATCGTGTTCGTCGGCGACATGGTCGGCGAGCTGTTCCGTCCGTTCGCGATGACCGTCAGCATCGCCATGGCCGCCTCGCTGCTGGTGGCGCTGACGATCGTGCCCGTGCTGGCCTACTGGTTCCTGCGCCCGGGCAAGCCGCTCGTCGACGACAACGGCGTGCGCATCGACCCCGAGGACCCCGCCGCCCCACCGACGCCGCTGCAGCGGATGTACCGGCCGATCCTGAGCTGGACGCTGAAGCACTCGCTCACCACGGTCGCCCTGGCTGTGGTCGTGCTCGTCGGCACCCTCGCGATGGCACCGTTGATGAAGGTGAACTTCCTCAGCGACTCCGGCCAGAACACGATGACCGTCACCCAGGATCTCGGCCCCACGGCCAGCCTGCAGGCGAAGTCCGACGCCGCGCTGCGCGTCGAAGAGGCACTCGACGACGTCGACGGCATCGAGCACGTGCAGGTGTCGGTCGGTTCGAGCGGTTCGGCGCTGATGGACGCGTTCTCAGGTGGGGCGGGCGTGACCTACTCGATCCTGACCGATTCCGACGTCGATCAGGAGCAGCTGCGCGCCGATGTGCAGGACGCCGTGAACGAGCTCGACGACGTGGGAGAGATCAGCGTCGCCGGTTCGTCCGGGTTCGGGTCGTCCGACATCACCGTCACGGTCACCGCCTCGAACGGCGAGGACCTGCAGACGGCCACCGACGCCCTGGTCGCAGAGCTCGAAGGTCGCGACGGTGTGGGACAGGTCACCGACAACCTCGCCGCGTCGCTGCCCTACATCGCCGTCGTCGTCGACCGTGAGGCCGCCGCTCAGCGCGGGCTTTCAGAGGTCGCGGTCGGCTCGATGGTCTCTGACGCCATGCGTCCCCAGCAGATCGGCTCGGTCGAGATCGACGACACCGCGTTGACCGTCTACCTCGCATCCGAGGAACCGCCGACGACCGTCGCCGCGCTGCGCGAACTGACGATCCTCACACCGCTCGGACCGACCGAGCTGCAGGACGTCGCCACGATCGAGGAGCGCGAAGGCCCCACGACGATCACCACCCAGCAGGGGGTGCGCACCGCCACGGTGACCGTGCCACCGGCATCCGACGACCTCGCGGTCGCGACCGCCTCGGTCACCGCCGCCATGGAGGCGGTCGACCTTCCGGCCGGCGCCGACGTCGAGATCGGCGGCGTCGCCGAGCAGCAGGCCGAGTCGTTCTCGCAGCTCGGACTCGCGATGCTCGCGGCGATCCTGATCGTCTACGTCGTCATGGTCGCGACGTTCAAGTCGCTGCGTCAGCCGCTGCTGCTGCTGATCTCGGTGCCGTTCGCGGCAACCGGCGCGATCCTGCTGCAGATCATCACAGGTGTGCCACTCGGTGTGCCGTCGCTGATCGGTGTGCTGATGCTGATCGGCATCGTCGTCACCAACGCGATCGTGCTCGTCGACCTCGTCAACCAATACCGCGAGAAGGGGCTGACGACGCACGACGCCGTCATGGCCGGTGGTGAGAAGCGTCTGCGCCCGATCCTGATGACCGCGCTCGCGACGATCTTCGCGCTGACCCCCATGGCGCTGGGCATCACCGGGCACGGCGGGTTCATCTCGCAGCCGCTGGCGATCGTCGTGATCGGTGGCCTGGTGTCGTCGACGGTGCTCACGCTGATCGTGCTGCCGACGCTGTACAACCTCGTTGAGGGGGCGCGCGAACGCCGTGCGGCACGTCGGGCGGCTCGTGACGCGTCTGATGGCTCTGGTGACTCGGGTGGCTCTGGCGGCACTGGTGGCTCGGGCGGCTCGGGTGATGGTTCGGGTGTCACGCCCGGTGGTGCTGCGCTCGCGCAGCCGCCGGTTGCGGATGCTGGTGACGGTGCTGATGAGCCGGCCGTGCCGGCGTCGGATGCTGCGTCGGATGCTGCGGAAGAGGAGACGGCCGGTGTCGTCGCCCCGCGCACGACGGAGACGGCGGTCGTGGTTCCGCAGAGCGCGCGCAGCGGGCATCCGATGATGGCGGCCGCCGCGGCGGCTTCGGCGGCGGCTGCCGCTGCGTCGGCCGCTGCTGCTGCGGCGTCGGTGGTGGCGTCGGTTGCGGCGGAGGAAAGCGAGTACCACCCCACCCGCCGCGAGCTGCGCTCCCGCGGCCTGCCGTCAGCGAACCACGTCGACTGACCGTTCGTGCGGGCGCTTGGCGCTTGGCGTACTTGGTGCTTGGCGTACTTGGTGCCTGGCGCTTGGCGTACTTGGTGCCTCCCCTCCCACGAGGGGTCAAAAAGAACGCTTTCCCGCGCGAAAAGGCGACACATTTTGACCCCTCGTGGTGAGGGTGCAACGTCCCACCTCACGAGGGGTCAGAAGATGCGCTTTCCCGCGCGATAAGGCGACATATTTTGACCCCTCGTGGTGGGGTGCATGGGGTGCGCGTGGGGGTGCGTGGGTTGCGCGTGGGGTGCGTGCGCGAACGCGACCGCTCAGGCGAAGCGGATGCCCCAGGTCAGCGTCCACGACTCGCCGGCGCCGAGGCGGCGCACGCCGCGGCCCGAGTTGAACGCCTCGGCGGGCGCCGTCATCGGCTCGACCGCCACGGTCAGCGACTGCCCCGGATACCCGGTCGTCGTGTACGCCTGGATGTAGTCGAACCCCTCGCCCTGATGCAGCGTGACCGTGCGGCCGTCCGGCGCCGACAGCGTCGTGCGCACCTGCCCATCGGCGTCACGGTGCAGGTTCGCGAAGCCGGTGTCGAGCTCGACGTCGCCCAGGCGGCGTCCGGCGCGCAGATCCGTGGCGGCCGACACGGGCGATTCGCCGATCGGCAGCATCCGATCATCCGTCTCGAAGTAGGTCTCGGCGGGCAGTCGCAGCACGAGATCGCGTGGGTCGACGCCGCCGATGGTCAGGAACGGGTGCGTTCCGAGGGCGACGGGAGCGGATGCCGTCGACTCGTTGGTCAGCGTGTGCGCCACGTCTATGCCCGTGTCGGTCAGGGTGTAGGTCACGCTCGTCTCGACGAGGTACGGGTACCCGGTCTGCGGCACGATCGACGCGCGCAGGGTGACGCTCTCGTCGGACTGCGACGCGATCTCGTAGGCGGTGAAGCGCAGCAGGCCGTGGCTGGCATTGCGCAGCTGGGGTTCGGTCACCGCGAGCGCGCGGGTGGTGGGGCCGTCCTGCCAGATGCCGTCGCGGATGCGGTTGGGCCAGGGCGCGAGCACGACACCTGAGCACGACGGCGTCGCCGCATCCTCGGGGTACGGCGGCACGATCTCGGTGCCGGCGACGACGAGGTGACGAAGCGATGCACCGACCTGGGCGATCTGCGCGGTGACCGCGCCGCGGCGGAGGTGGATCTGGACGCCGGTGGGGGAACTCATCTGCACATCGTACGACTGGGGGCTCTCCCAGGTGGGCCCGGTAACATGGCGGGGTCGGCTTCGGGCAGCCGCGGTTCCTGTGCGGAACGCGGGCGTGTGACGAGTGTGAGCCCAGGGGCCGATGGTTCATAACCATCACATGAATGGCCCCGGCCGACGATTGCCCGGGTATGTCCGCCGTGCGCTGATCTCTGTGCGCCGTCGCGGACGCTGTTCTCGTGTCAGAGACAGTCAGGAAACACCATGCCCAAGAATGGCAAGCCCAAGGGCGGACGTCCGTCCCGCAACTTCGAGCCGCGCTACGCGAAGAAGACTTCGTTCCACGACCGCCACGCCGGCGGACGTGACGGTGGTCGCCCCGTGCGCGACGGCGGTCGCGACGAGCGGTCGGATGCCGGTGACCGGCGCTACGCGGATGCCCGTCAGAGCAACCGCCCCGGCAGTCGTAGCCCCAAGCACCGCGGATACCGTCCGGCTGAGGAGGGCGCGGCTGCGCCCAAGCGCCGGTGGACGGATTCCGAGCGTGCCGGACGCGATGAGGCCCGTAGCATCCGCAATCGCGCCGAGTCGGGACGCCGTGAGGCGCCGCACCACCGCGACGACCGTGATCGCGGTTTCGGCGGACGCCGCTTCGACGGCGGGCAGCGCCCCGATGCGGGGCGGCGGTTCGACGACCGTCCGCGTCGGGACGATCGTGGCGAGCGTCGCTTCGACGACCGTCCGCGCCGGGATGACCGTGCCGGTGGGCGTGGCGGGTATGACCGCAACGACCGTCCTTCGCGCGACGACCGCTCGTTCTCGCGCGACGGCGGTTCGCGCTTTGACCGCAACGACCGTGGCGGCGACCGCGCCCGTTTCGGGCGCGACGAGCGTCCGCGCTTCGACCGGGACGATCGTGCGCGTCGGGATGACCGCGGCGACCGTCGCTTCGACGACCGTCCGCGCCGGGATGACCGTGCCGGTGGGCGTGGCGGGTACGACCGCAACGACCGTCCTTCGCGCGACGACCGCTCGTTCTCGCGCGACGGCGGTTCGCGCTTCGACCGTGGTGGCGACCGTCCGCGTTACGGGCGCGACGAGCGTCCGCGCTTCGACCGGGATGACCGCGCGCCGCGTGGCGACCGTCCGCGCCGTGACGACCGGGGCTTCGAGCGCCGCGATGAGCGCCCGCGCCGCGACGACCGTGATTTCTCTCGCCCGAACCGCGACGAGAAGCCGCGCTTCGACCGCAGCGACCGGCCCGCGCGACCCGCTCGTGAGGACCGTCCGAGCCGTAGCGACTGGAACCGCACCGAGACGGTCAAGAAGCACGAGGAGCACGTCGACGTCGTGCACGAGCGCCTCGAGGCGCAGGCCGTGCAGGCCACCGAGGTCGCCGATGTGACCTTCGCCGACCTCGGCCTGGGCTCGAACATCACCGAGACGCTCGGCAATATGGGCGCCCAGACGCCGTTCCCGATTCAGGCGGCGACCATCCCCTCGATCCTGGGTGGACGCGACGTGCTCGGCCGCGGTCGTACCGGCTCGGGAAAGACCATCGCCTTCGGTGCACCGTTGGTGGAGAGCATCCTGAAGTCGCAGGCCGGCAAGCGCCGCGAGATCGGGCGCAAGCCGCGCGCGATCATTCTCGCGCCCACGCGCGAGCTCGCGCTGCAGATCGACCGCACCGTGCAGCCGATCGCGCGCAGCGTCGGACTGTTCACGACCCAGATCTACGGCGGCGTGCCGCAGGCCCGCCAGGTGGGTGCGCTGAAGAAGGGCGTCGACATCATCATCGGCACCCCGGGCCGCATCGAGGACCTGATCGAACAGGGCAAGCTCGACCTGTCGGAGGTGCGCATCGCCGTACTCGACGAGGCCGACCACATGTGCGAGCTGGGCTTCGTCGAGCCGGTGCAGCGCATTCTGCGCAAGACGGCAGAAGGCAGCCAGAAGCTGCTGTTCTCGGCCACGCTTGACCGCGAGGTCGCGTCGCTCGTCGATGAGTTCCTCGTCGACCCGGCCGTCTACGAGGTCGCCGGTGAAGACCAGAACTCGGGCACGATCGAGCACCGCGTGCTCGTGATCGAGCACCGCGACAAGGCCGAGACGCTGACCTCGCTCGTCGACCGCGACGGCCAGACCCTTGTCTTCGCGCGCACCCGCGCGTACGCCGAGATGC
This sequence comes from Microbacterium esteraromaticum, assembly GCF_017303215.1. Taxonomy (GTDB): domain Bacteria; phylum Actinomycetota; class Actinomycetes; order Actinomycetales; family Microbacteriaceae; genus Microbacterium; species Microbacterium esteraromaticum_C. The sequence continues at coordinate 790,734 of NZ_JAEMWU010000001.1, forward strand.
TGGCAGAGCAGTTCGAGGATGCCGGTATCGCCGCGGTCTCGCTGCACGGTGACCTGAACCAGGGCAAGCGCACCCGCAACCTGCAGAAGCTCACCTCGGGCAAGGTGAAGGTGCTCGTCGCGACGGATGTCGCAGCCCGTGGCATCCACGTCGATGACATCGACCTGGTCGTGCAGGCTGACGCTCCCGACGAGTACAAGACGTACCTGCACCGGGCCGGACGTACGGGCCGTGCCGGTCGTTCGGGTCGTGTGGTCACGCTGATCACCCGTCACCGTCGTCGCCGCATGGAGGACCTGCTCTCGCGCGCCGAGATCGACGCGCCATTCGAGACCGTCGAGCCGGGCGATGAGGTCATCGAGGAGATCACCGGCCGCGTGCCCACCGCCGCCGAACTCACCAGCTGACGTCGACCTCAACCCACCCCACCCACGAGGGGTCAGAAAACGTCGCGTCGGAGCCTTCCGACACGACGGATTCTGACCCCTCGTGTGTTTGTCTGGCGGTTTGCTTGCTTGCGGGCTTGTGCGGGCTTGCTTGCGGGCGGGAGTGGGCGTGCGCGTAACTCCGGAAGAACCACCGGAATCTGGGCGCAGCTGCCAGAATCAGCCGATATCCCGACGAACTTCCGGAGTTGCGTGCACAGGGCCGGGCCAGCACAGGCCCGGGCGCGTGCTCAGCTCAGCGAGTGCTCGTGCACGGCGGATGCGAGCATCGTGCCGTTGAGGTCGAGGTAGAGCATCCGCTCGGTCACGGTGATCGAGCAGGTGTTACGCCTCTCGAGCTGGGGCGTCGCCTGCTCGATGAAGCCCGGGTCAAAACTGAACACCTTGATCTCGTCGGAGCGGTGGATGCGCTTGCCCGCCCACGCCGCGATGACCTTCGCCGGGTCGCGGTGGGTGTAGACGACGGTGCGCTCGGCAAGTCTGCTGCCGCGGTGAAGGCGCTCGGCGTCGGGTGCGCCCACTTCGATCCATGCGGTCACGCTGCCGGTGAGGTCGCGCACGAGCACCGCGGGTTCTTCAGCCTGCGAGATGCCGCCGCCGAAGTCGATGCCCTCGGCATGCTCGAGCGCGTGAGCGAGCACACGCGTCAGCATGTACGCATCTGTCTCGGACGGATGCTGCGCAACCCGCAGCGAGTAGTCCTCGTACACACCCCGATCGGTGTCGGCCAGCTGCACCTCGAAGGTGATGATCGTCGAACCGATTGCCATGGTGATCGAGCCTACGCGACCGTCAGAACAGCATCGGCGCCGCCGGTCTCACCACCGCGGCGGCCGCAGCCCCGACTTGTACCCGACCCATGCCGCGTATCCGGTCGTGCTCGGGTTCGGATCGCGCCTCGAGCCCGTGCACGCGGATCAACGGGCGCATCCGCCGGGCGAGCCACTGCCGGTACGCCTTCGGTGCTTCGGCCGAGCTGCCCGGGTACAGTCCGCGGTACGACGACAGCAGTTCCGGATGCTCGCGCTCAAGCCACTGCAAGAACCAGGGCTTCACTCCGGCGCGCAAGTGCAGCGCGCCATAGACGACATGGTCGGCGCCAGTCTCTTTGATGCGCCGCAGTGCTTCATCGATGGCCGCGATCGAGTCGGTGAGGTGCGGCAGTACCGGCATCAGGAAGACGCCGACCCGAAAGCCCGCGTCGGTCAGCGCGCGCACGGTGTCGAGTCGTGCCTGTGTCGATGGGGTTCCCGGCTCGATCGAGTGCTGCAGCTCATCGTCGTACATCGCGATCGACATCTGCACATCGATCGGCACACGCCGGGCCGCTTCGGTCAGCACGGGGATGTCGCGGCGGATCAGTGTTCCCTTGGTGAGGATCGACATCGGTGTGCCCGACTCGGCGAGAGCCGCGATGATGCCGGGCATCAGTCGGTAGCGGCCCTCGGCGCGCTGATAAGGGTCGGTGTTCGTGCCCAGGGCGACGGTCTCGTGTTGCCATGATCCGCGGCGCAGCTCGCGCCGCAGCACGTCGACCACGTTCGTCTTCACGACGACCTGGGTATCGAAGTCCGCACCGCCGTCGACGTCGAGGTACTCATGCGTGCCGCGGGCGAAGCAGTTGTGACTGATTACTCCGTTCGCGATGAAGTCACCTGTTCCGGTGGTGATGTCGATGAGTTCGCGATCGCCGTCGAGCGGTTCGATGGATACAACCCTCAGGTCTGCCGCGGTCTTGACAGCGCTCCCCACCACGTCGAGCTTTCGCGTGATCGCTGGATTGGCGACAAGAAAGAACCGCTGTCGCATCGGTAGCCCTCCCGTGACCCGTATGTCGGTGACGCCGTTCGTACGCGCACGCTCCCGAGTGTGCGTCACCCCGAGAAGGTCGCAACTGGAGCCGATCAGGTCAAGCAGTTCGGGGTCCTTGTTGCTGATGCGAAGGATCCCGCGTGAACAACTCCCTCCAGCGTCAAAGATGCCTCCCAGGAAACCTCGGTGCCATTCGAGAGACGGCGAGGCCGGGGTCAGCACGAGTGCCTCGATCGCTGCAACGTTCATTGCAGCCGCGGTGTGAATCGCGTTCAACGCCCTACGCTTGGCAGTCGCCGGCGCGAACTGCCGCGCATGCGTCTTCACTCCTTCCTGTTCGAGGTACTCACGCGCTCGTGTGAGTGCTTCGTCATCGATCAACGCCAGCCGGAACGAGTTGATCTTTCTGGTCTGCTTGCCGACACGGTACTCGCCGTGGAAGATGGCAGCGTCGCCTCGGATGATCCCAGCAAGGTAGCCGCGGCGATAATCTCGGCCAAGCGTCGCGTTCTCCGATGACGGGCCGACGCCGAAGCCCATCAGCCTGTTGTTCACCGTGAGGTGCGGGCGTTGACCGACCTCAGCGTCCGCGACATGCTTCCATCCGCGATCCGTCAGAAACCGATGATCACCGCTGGCGGTTAGCGTCGTTCCGTCCGCGAGTGTCACCTTGAAAGCCGGTTTCGTTGTCTGCCACTTCGCTTCGATACGCGTCTTCTGGTATCGACGGTAGGAGCCCTGCTTCACGGTGCCGATAACCTCGTCGCCGACTTCAAGCGCACCGAGTGCGCGCTGTCGGCCATCCGCACAGAGGATCAGGGTTGCCGGATCTAAGCAGTACACGCAGGCATGGCTGCATCCGCGATAGGGGTTGATCGTCCATCGGAACGGCATCTTCGAGGGCCCGGGAACACTGTTCAGCGCCGACTTCGCCAGCACCTCGTGAAAGGTCATCCCCGCGAACTCGGGCGTCGTGACCGAGCGCACGATGCCGCTGCGGTTCTCCAGCCCGGGTAGCGCAGCGGCATCCGCGTCGTCGAGCGTCTGTCCCTGCCATCGCATGCATTCATTCGAACAAACAATCGAGAATCTGTCAATCCTGAATCGAACAGGCTTTCGTCACCCCTCAGCCATGAACGTGGGCCACAATGGAGCGGTGAGTGCCGTGCAGCCCCGCCATGCGGCGCGTGAATCGCTCGCCGTCCGGATCGCTGTTCCGTTTGGCGTGCTGTTCACCGCGCTGGCGTCGTTGTCGACGATTCTCGGCGGCATCGAGATCGAACCCGCGGCGGCGCAACAGCCTCCGACTCCGGCTGCCGTGTTGCGCCTGCCCGCCGTCGATGTGCTGGCGGCCGAGGCGGTCGATCCGTGCGCCGACAAGGTGGTGATCGCCGCGCTCGCCGCGGATGATGACGATGCCGCTGTCCGCGCGTTCGGGGGTGGTGCCGAGTTCCGCGCCGCTGTCGCCGCGGGTAGCGCACCGTGTGTCTCGCTCGACGATCCGAACCGCATCTGGGTCGTCGTAAACAAGCAGCGTCCACTGCAGCCAGAGGGCTTCGCTCCGGCATCCCTCTCCGGCACCGACCTGCGAGCGACGTCGCTTTCGAACGAGATGCTTCCCGAGGTGACGGTCGCGCTCGAGCGCATGGCGGCGGCCTCGGCCGCCGAGGGGGCCGGAACCCTCGGTATCAACAACGGCTACCGCTCGTACGACGTGCAGACCCGCACCTATGAGTCGCACGTGATCGCGCGCGGGCAGCCGGGAGCGGATGCTGTCTCTGCGCGCCCTGGATACTCGGAGCACCAGAGCGGGCTCGCGTTCGATCTGATCGCGTGCACGGCCGAGTGTGGCATGCATGAGGAGTTTGGCGGGACCTCGCAGGGGGAGTGGGTGGCCGCGAACGCCTGGCGGTTCGGATTCATCGTGCGCTACGTGCAGGGTGAGACCGGAACGACGGGTTATCTGCCTGAGCCGTGGCACATCCGCTACATCGGACCCGAGCTCGCGGCGGCATATCATCACGGCGGGTTCCGCACGTTGGAGGAGTTCTTCGGCTTGCCGGCGGCGCCCGACTACGCGCACTGACGGCGCTGTTGCGGCATCCCACAAATGCGGAACGCAGTGTCACGTTTGGTGAGACGCATTCCCACAATGGACTGTTCCGCGTCGGTGTCTCGCCGTAGACTCGCGGTGCGAAGACGCACCTACCCCCACGACGTTCAGGAGGACGAAATGGAACGCGACATCTACGAAGAAGACCACGAGGCCTTCCGCGACCTGGTCAAGGACTTCGTCAAGCGTCATGTCTCGAACGAGTCGATCGAGAAGTGGGATGCTGCGGGCGAGATCGACCGCGCCACCATGCTCGCCGCAGGTGAAGCGGGTCTGATCGGACTGTCGGTGCCCGAGGAGTTCGGCGGCGCGGGCATGCTGCAGGACTACCGCTTCCGCACGATCGTCATGGAAGAGGTCATCGCGGCCGGTGCCGGTTCGCTCGCGGGTGCGTTCGGCATCCAGGACGACCTCGCGGTTCCCTACCTGGTGCACATGGGCACGCAGGAGCAGAAGGAGAAGTGGCTGCCGCGCATGGCCACCGGTGAGGTGCTCGGTGCGCTCGCCATGACCGACCCCGGCGCGGGTTCCGACCTGCGCGGCATCAAGACCAACGCCAAGAAGGTCGACGGTGGCTACATCGTCAACGGCGCCAAGACGTTCATCTCATCGGGCACCACGGCCGACATGGTCGTCACGTTCGTCAAGACCGGTGAGGGCAACCGCCCCGACGCGTTCAGCCTGCTCATCCTTGAGAAGGGCATGGAAGGCTTCGACCAGGGCAAGAAGCTCAGCAAGATGGGCTTCCACGGGTGGGACACCGCTGAGCTCAGCTTCACCGACGTGTTCGTGCCCGACGAGAACCTGATCAGCGGCAAGGAAGGGCAGGGCTTCATCCAGCTGATGATGAACCTGCCGCTTGAGCGCCTGTCGATCGGTGTCGCCGCGGCGGCCGCCGCACAGGCCGCGACCGACTGGACGATCACCTACACCAAGGAGCGCGAGGCGTTCGGTGAGCGCATCGCCGACTTCCAGAACACCCGCTTCCAGCTGGCCGACATGGTCACCACCACCGAGGTGATGTGGGCCTACATCGACCGTGCGCTGCTGGCGTACAAGGATGGCAAGCTCACCGCCGAGGATGCTGCCAAGGTCAAGTACTGGGCGACCGAGCGCGAGTGGGAGCTGCTCGACATCGGCGTGCAGCTGCACGGTGGCTACGGGTACATCATGGAGTACCCCATCGCCCGGGCGTTCACCGACGCTCGCGTGCACCGCATCTACGGCGGCACGAACGAGATCATGCGCGATCTCGTCGGTCGCCAGATCGCCGGCAAGCGCTGACCTCCCGCTGACAAAGGGCCGCTCGGAAACGAGCGGCCCTTTCCGCGCCCGCGCCCGCGCGCTCACGCCGCGCGCTCGCCCCCTTGAGAAACCACTTGTCGTACGAGAAACCACCTGCGGCGTGATTTCTCGAACGGGAAGTGGTTTCTCAGCGGCCGACGCGGGCGGGATCAGGCGGCGAGCCAGGGCCAGGTGAGGGTGAAGAGGGCGGCGGATGCTGTCAGCAGAGCCACCAGGAACACCGTGTCGCGTGCGCGCCACGGCACCAGGTGCCGCTCGGTGCGCGTGGGGTGGGCGCCGAAGGCGCGGGCATCCATCGACAGTGCGACGCGTTCGGCGTGGCGGATGCCCGAGGCGAGCAGCGGCACGATGTACCCCCATCCGCGCATCAGACGGGCGATCGGTCCGCGCCCGCCCCACCGTCCGCCGGCGCCGCGCACACGGTGCGCCGCTCGGATGACCGACAGCTCGTACCCGAACCGGGGCACGAACCGGTAGGCGGCCAGCGCCGTGTAGCCGACGCGGTACGGAACATGCAGCTGTTGCACAGCGGCGCGCACCAGGTCGGGGCCGTTCGTCGTGAGTCCGCCGATCAGGGCGAGCGCGAGGATCGCGCACAGGCGCAGCGCAGTGGCCAGGCCGATCGCCAGGGCGCCTTCGTAGAGCACCCAGTCGCCGATGCGCAGCACGGCGGGGGTGTCTGACACCAGGGTGTCGTCGATCCAGATCGAGAAGCCGAAGGTGAGCAGGGCGACGCCGGCGGGCACGGCCAGGAACAGCAGCGCCACGACTCCACGGCTCAGGCGAGCGCCGGTGAGCAGCAGCAGATACGACAGGGCGATGAACGCCAACGGGGTGTCGAGGTCGCGGGTGAACGCGAGCAGCACCATGGCCGGTACGACGGCGGCGATCTTCGTCAGTGGGTTGAGATGGTGCAGAAAGTGCGACGGCGCGGCCACCGGGGTCGCGAACGGATCGACCGGGGTCGGGGCGGTGGCCACCGAGACGGGCATGCCGGTCATGCCGCCCTCCCCTCAGCGAGCACCCGCAGCATGGGTGGTAGTCGCAGTCCGGCGGCGGCGAACACGGCCGGGTCGGCGAACAGGTCGGCTGTGCGTCCGGCGGCGTGCAGGGCGCCGTCGCGCAGCATCACGGTGTGCGTGCTGTACTCGGCGACCAATTGCAGGTCGTGCGTGACGATCAGCACCGTGGTGCCTTCGGCCTGCAGTTCTTTCAGCAGGGTCAGCAGTTCGGTTGCCCGTGCGCGATCCTGTCCGAAGGTGGGCTCGTCGAGGGCCAGTACGCCGGGGCGTGCGATCAAGGCCGTTCCCACCGACAGGCGCCGCTTCTCGCCGCCGGAGAGCAGAAACGGGTGCACGTCGGCCTTGTGCATCAGCCCGAAGCGGGCCAGCATCCCGTCGACGCGTTCGTCGATCTCGGTCGCGGGCAGCCGTTGCATGCGTAGGCCGTGCGCGAGTTCCTCCCGCACGGTTCCGGCGATGAACTGGTGCTCGGGGTTCTGGAAGACGAATCCGACGCGCGACGCGAGCTGGCGGGGAGCTGCCCGACCGGCGTCGAGGTCGCCGATCATCACGGTGCGGCGCGGGGCGGGTACGACGCCCGCGAGCGCTTGCAGCAGGGTCGTCTTGCCCGCGCCGTTCGCCCCGACGATGGCCGTGAACGAGCCCTCGGGGATCTGCAGCTGCGGAACCATCAGCACGGGTTCGCGACGCTTGACAACGGTCATATCGCGCACCGTGATCGCGCTCGGAGCATCGGCGCGCGGCATCTGCGCAGGGGCGGGAAAGAGGTCAGCGGGCAGGTGCGCAAACTCGTCGGGCGTGACCGGCAGCACCGGGATGTCGGCGCCCGCGGCGCGCAGGCGCAGCGCTGCCAGCGTGCTGGACGGCAGCCACACGCCGAGCTCGAGCAGCGCGTCGGCGTTGTTGCGGATTGTGTCTCGTGCCGGGCCGTCGAGCACGACCCGGCCGTCGTGGTCGAGGACGACCGCCCGGGTGGCGAAGCGCATGGCGGCGTCGAGGTTGTGCTCGACCAGCACGATGGCGCGGTCGGCGTCGTGCGCCAGCTCGCCGAGGGCGTCGTAGACGTCGTCGATTCCCTGCGGGTCGAGGTTTGCGGTGGGCTCGTCGAGCACGATCACGCGCGAACGCATCGCCAGGGCGCACGCGATGGCCAGGCGCTGGCGCCCGCCGCCCGAGAGCAGGTCGGGGTTCCATGAGCGCTTGTGCCACAGGCCCATGCGTCGCAGCGCCTGCTCGCTGCGGGTGAGCACCTCATCGACCGGCAGCAGCAGGTTCTCCAGACCGAAGGCGACCTCGTCGAGCACGGTGCCGGTCACCAGCTGCGAGTCCGGATCCTGGAACACCATCGAGATGTGCCGGCTCAGTTCGGCGACCGGGGTCACGCGGGCATCCATCCCCGCCGTCTCGACGCGACCGGCGACCTCGGCGGTCACCGACTGCGGGATGAGCCCGTTCAAGGTCAGAGTCAGGGTGGACTTGCCGGATCCGCTCGGTCCGAGCACGAGTACGACCTCACCCGGATGAACGTCGAACGAGACGTTCCGCGGGGAGGGATGCGCGCTGCCCGCGTGCGTGACGCTCAGGTCGCGCACGCGGAGGAGAGGGTCGGATGCCGGCACGGCGGGCCTTTCTCGGCGTCGGGTCACCTTCTAACTTAGTCGGGCCTTACCTTTCCAAGACCCGTGGGATGAGAGGATCGTCCGGATGACTGCACAGCCCCCCGCACCGCGCCTGATCACGATCGGCGAGACCATGGCGCTCGTCGCCCCGATGGCTGCCGAGCCGTTGCTCACCGCCCAGGACTTCCGCCTGGGGATCGGCGGCGCCGAGTCGAACGTCGCGGTGCATGTCGCCGCGCTCGGGCATCCGACGGCGTGGGTGAGTGCTCTCGGTGACGATGTGCTCGGCGAGCGCGTGCGCGCGGTGATCGACGGCTTCGGCGTCGACACGCGCTGGGTGGCGACCGATGCGACGGCGCCCACCGGGGTGTACTTCAAGGATCCCGGCCGCGGTGTGCAGTATTACCGGGCCGGGTCGGCGGCGTCGCGGATGCGCCCTGCCTCGCTCGATGGCGTGCCGCTTGAGCAGGCCGAGATCGTGCACATCTCGGGCATCACGCCTGTGCTGTCGGCGTCGTGCGCCGAACTCGTCGAGGCGGTGCTCGACCGCATGGCTGCCGCACAGGGCATCGTCAGTTTCGATGTGAACCATCGTGCCGCGCTGTGGTCGGCCGCCGAGGCGGCCCCTGTTCTGCGGCGACTCGCCGAGCGCGCCGACCTCGTCTTCGTCGGACGCGACGAGGCCGAGACGCTGTGGGGGTGTGAGACGGCGGCGGATGCCAGGGCGCTCCTCCCCGGTGTACCGACGCTCGTCGTCAAGGACGGCGACGTCGGCGCGACGGAGTTCTCGGATGCCGGTGAGGTGTTCGTCCCGGCGATTCCGACCGAGGTTGTCGAGGTGGTCGGTGCGGGGGATGCCTTCGCAGCCGGTTACCTGGCCGCGCTGCTGGCCGGTGCTCCGGCATCCGAGCGTCTTCTGGCCGGTCACCGGCGGGCGAGTCTGGTGCTGCGTTCGACCAGCGACCTCGTCTGAGGAGGATTACTTCGGGGCGACGCCGGCGCGACGCAGGGCGTTGCCCACCGCGATGCCGATCGCGGTCCACACCACCGGTCCCAGCACCGACACCGTGAGGTACATCACCTTCGCCCAGGGGTCGAGGGCGTCCATGTGCGCGGCGAACCACACCACGACGGCGACGAATACGCCGATGAGCAGGGCCGAGACGAAGAAGCGCCAGCGCCCCCAGGCCTTGTAGCGGGTGAGCGCCGCCACGCCCTCCTGGATCGCGCCGAACAGCAGCGCGGTACCGATGAAGCGCAGCGCCCAGACCGGGTTGAACGCGCTGGCGATCAGCGCGGCGAACACGTGCGTGATCAGGGCGACCAGCGGGCGTCGCAGTACCTCCTGCGCGATGATGCCCGGCAGCACGTGCGACCCCAGCACCAGCCCGTACAGGTACGGAGCGACAGCGAGCACGCCCAGCGTGACGGCCCCGGCGATGCCGCCGAGAATGCCCGTGGCGACGCCGATGGCGGCGCAGACGAGGAGTGTGCGCGTGCTCAGAGCGGGTCGGGATGCCACCCTCTCAGGCTACCGGCACGAGGGGCGCGTACCCGTCAAGTGTTGGGCCAGCGCACCTGCGCGCCGGGAACGTCGTTCTTCTTGAGGTATCGGGCGATGTAGGGGCAGTACGGCACGATCGTGTCGCCGGACGCCGCGGCGTCGGTGAGGGCTTCGCCGGCGAGCCGGCCGGCGAAGCCGCGGCCCTGGAAGGCATGGTCGATCTCGGTGTGCGTGAAGCGGATCTCGCCGGGGCGCCGTTCGAACTCGGCGAAGCCGGCGAGGACGGTGTCGGAGTGGATCTCGTAGCGTGAGGCGTCATCGTTGCGGGTGACGGTCAGTTCGGGCATGGCTCCTCCTTCGATGTCCCACCCAACTTATGCCGGATCCGGGGTGGATGGGCTGTGGAGGGCATCCGCGGTGTCTGTCGCGCTGGCTACGCTGGAAGCATGCCGCAGACCCCTCGTGACCCCTATGAGGGGCTGCCGTACCCGGACGAGCCGTGGGACACCGAGCCCGGCGATCCCTCCGAGCCGATGGACTGGGAACCGCCGGCCCACGGCTGGGAGCCACCGCTCGACTGGGGAACCGCGCCGATGACCCCGGCGGCGCCGCCGGCGACGGTGGCGACGCCGGCTCAGCATCCGACGGCAATCGATGCGCTGCGCACCGTGTTCGGTTACGACGCGTTCCGCGGCGACCAGGCGGCCGTCGTCGAGCACGTCATCGCCGGTGGCGATGCGGTCGTACTGATGCCCACGGGTGGCGGCAAGTCGATCACCTACCAGGTGCCGGCGCTGGTGCGCGAGGGCACGGGGCTGGTCATCAGCCCGCTCATCGCGCTCATGCACGATCAGGTCGATGCGCTGCGCGCCAACGGCGTGCGCGCCGCCTACCTCAACTCGACGCAGTCGATCGACGAGCGCCGCGAGGTCGAACGCGCCTACGTGTCTGGCGAACTCGACCTCATCTACGTCGCCCCCGAACGCCTGTCGTCGCCGCAGACCACGCAGCTGCTGCAGCGCGGCGTGCTCAGCGTGATCGCCATCGACGAGGCGCACTGTGTGTCGCAGTGGGGGCACGACTTCCGCCCCGACTACCTGGCGCTGGGCGATCTGGCAGAGCGGTTCCCCGGTGTGCCGCGCATGGCGCTGACCGCCACCGCCACCCGCGCCACGCACCGTGAGCTCACCGAGCGCCTGCACCTCGAGCGCGCTGAGCACTTCGTGGCGAGCTTCGACCGTCCGAACATCCAGTACCGCATCGTGCCCAAGGTCGATCCGCGCAAGCAGCTGGTCGAGTTCATCCAGGCGCAGCCCGCCGGCGCGGCGGGCATCGTCTACGCCCTCAGCCGCAAGTCGGTCGAGCAGACCGCCGAGTATCTGGCATCCCGCGGCATTGAGGCGCTGCCGTACCACGCCGGACTCCCCGCCGAGGTGCGTGCGGCCAATCAGGCGTGCTTCCTGCGCGAGGACGGCATCGTCATGGTGGCGACCATCGCGTTCGGAATGGGCATCGACAAACCCGATGTGCGCTTCGTCGCCCACATCGACCTGCCCAAGTCGGTCGAGGGCTACTACCAAGAGACCGGTCGCGCCGGCCGCGACGGTGAGGCGTCGGTCGCATGGATGGCCTACGGGCTCGGCGACGTCGTGCAGCAGCGCCGGCTGATCGAGCAGAGTCCCGGCGACCGCACGTTCAAGATGCGCATGGGGCAGCACCTCGACGCCATGCTGGCGCTGTGCGAGACGGTCACGTGCCGCCGGCAGAATCTGCTGGGTTACTTCGGGCAGGACAGCGGGGCCTGCGGCAACTGCGACACGTGCCTGCAGCCGCCCGACACGTTCGACGGGCTCGTGCCGGCGCAGAAGCTGCTCTCGACGATCGTGCGGTTGAAGCGTGAGCGCAACCAGGCGTTCGGCGCCGGGCAGCTGATCGACATTCTGCGCGGGGCCTCGACCGATCGCATCCGCAAGATGCGCCACGACCAACTGGCGACCTACAGTATCGGGGCCGACCTGTCTGATCAGGACTGGCGCAGCATCGTGAGGCAGCTGCTGGCCCGTGGCATCCTGCTCGCCCAGGGAGACTACGGCACGCTCGCGCCGGGCGAAGCGGCCGGGGGAGTGCTGCGCGGTGAGACTCCCGTGCCGCTGCGCCGCGACACGATCGGGCGCACCACCGCGACCCGTCAGCGCAAGGCGTCGGCCGCTGACGCGCTCGCCGAGGGCGACCGGGGGCTGTTCGAGGCGCTGCGCGCGTGGCGTGCCGAGACCGCTCGCGAGCAAGGGGTACCCGCCTACATCGTCTTCGGCGACGCGACCCTGCGCGCGCTTGCCGAGCACCGGCCGACAACGACCGGGCAACTCGACGGCATCAGCGGTATCGGTGCCAAGAAGAAAGAGGCGTACGGCGATGCCGTGATCGCCGTGATCGCCGAACACTGAGTGCGAACGCGCGCCCGCATCTGTCGTGAGGTGACAACGTCGGATGCCGTCGCGACGGCATCCGTTTGTGGATGCTGTACATTCGACTTCCGGAGTTGTTGTCGGAGTTCTACCGTTGGGTGTTCCCACCCCCAACCGAGAGGACCCGTCATGGTCGACGCAGCCGTCCGCAGCGAATCCACCTCGAACGCCGCCGAGCACACCGAGGCCGAGCCCGCGATCGACGTGCAGCGGGTCAACGATCTGCTGATGGGCACGTGGGCGCACACGCGCCGCACGTCCCGCGAGATGATCAAGGACTCGGCGTTCTGGCGCGACGACAGCCTCGGCATGGACGCGCACCGCGAGCGCGTGCTCTCGCAGCTACACCTGCTGGTGCAGAACAGCGCCGTGCACCGCGCATTCCCCAGGGCCTTCGGCGGTGACGAGGACAACGGGGCGAACATCGCCGGCTTCGAAGAGCTGGTGGTCGCCGATCCCAGCCTGCAGATCAAGGCGGGCGTGCAGTGGGGGCTGTTCGGGTCGGCGGTGCTGCAGCTGGGCACGGCCGAACACCACGAGAAGTGGCTGCCGGGCATCATGAACCTCGACATCCCCGGTGCCTTCGCGATGACCGAGATCGGGCACGGGTCGGATGTGGCGTCGCTGGGCACGACGGCCACGTACGATCCCGAGACCGACGAGTTCGTCATCCACACGCCGTTCCGCGGTGCGACGAAGGAGTACCTCGGCAACGCCGCGCTGCACGGTATCGCCGCGACGGTGTTCGCGCAGCTGATCACCAACGGCGTCAGCCACGGCGTGCACTGCTTCTATGTGCCGCTGCGCGATGAGAACGGCGTCGACCTGCCGGGCATCAATCGCGAGGATGACGGACACAAGGGTGGCCTGAACGGCATCGATAACGGGCGTCTCTCGTTCGACCAGGTGCGCGTTCCGCGCACCAACCTGCTCAACAAGTACGGCGACGTCGACGCCTCGGGCACCTACTCCAGCCCGATCGACAGCCCCGGCCGCCGCTTCTTCACCATGCTCGGCACGCTCGTGCAGGGCCGCGTCTCACTCGATGGGGCCGCTTCGTGGGCGTCGGCGCTCGGGCTGAAGATCGCCATCACCTACGCGACGCAGCGTCGGCAGTTTGACGGAGCCGACGGCCACGAGACCGTGCTGCTCGACTACGGCAAGCACCAGCGGCGGCTGCTGCCGCGGTTGGCCACGACCTACGCCCAGTTGTTCGCGCACGACGAGTTCCTGCAGAAGTTCGACGCCGTTTTCTCGGGCCGCTCTGACACACCGGATGACCGCGAAGACCTCGAGACCCTCGCCGCGGCGCTCAAGCCGCTGTCGACGTGGCACGCCCTCGACACCCTGCAGGAGGCGCGTGAGGCCTGCGGCGGGTCGGGTTTCATGTTCGAGAACCGTCTGGTCGGTCTGCGCGCCGACCTCGACATCTACGTCACGTTCGAGGGCGACAACAACATCCTGCTTCAGCTGGTCGGCAAGCGTCTGCTCACCGACTTCGCGGCCCAGTTCAAAGACAAGGACGCTGCCTCTCTGGCCCGCTACGCGGTTGAGCAGACGGCGGGCAGGGTGTTCCACGGTGCTGGACTGCGTCAGTTCGGTCAGGCCGTGGCAGACCTCGGTTCGACGGCGCGTTCGGTCGAGTACGGGCTGCGCGAGGAGCAGCAGCACGAGATGCTCGCCGATCGCGTGCAGCAGATGGTCGCCGATATCGCCGGGCGCCTGCGCCCCGCCGGCAGAGACAAGGTGCTCGGCGAGAAGCTGTTCAACGAGAACCAGGCTGAGCTCATCGAAGCCGCCCGCGCGCACGGCGAGCTGCTGCAGTGGGAGGCGTTCACCGACGCCGTCAACGACGTCGACGACGAGGACACGAAGCAGGTACTGACCTGGCTGCGCGACCTGTTCGGCCTGCAGCTGATCGAGAAGCACCTCGCGTGGTACCTGATCAACGGTCGCCTGTCGGCACAGCGGGCGGCATCCGTCTCGCGCTACATCGACCGGCTGTGCCGGCGGCTGCGCCCGCACGCGCTCGACCTCGTCGACGCGTTCGGGTGGGAGCCCGAGCACATCCGCGCACCCATCGCGAGCGGTGCCGAGCAGCAGCGTCAGGATGAGGCCCGTGCGTACTACGCCGAGTTGGAGGCATCCGGTCGCGCGCCGATCTCGGAGAAGGATCTCAAGGCCAAGAACAAGCGCTGAGTGCGCCGCTGTCGGCGGCCGGCGATAGCGTGAGGAGATGAGCTCATTGCACGCCGGCCCCGATGATCGATTGCGCTGCGGCTGGGTCGGTGACGACGAAGAGTACCGTCGCTACCACGACGACGAGTGGGGTCAGCCGTTGCACGGCGACCGCGCGCTGTTCGAGAAGATGGCGCTGGAGGGATTCCAGGCGGGGCTGTCGTGGATCACGGTGCTGCGCAAGCGTCCGCGGTTCCGTGAGGTGTTCGCGGGGTTCGACCCGCAGGCGGTGGCGCAGTTCGGTGCCGACGATGTGGAGCGTCTGATGGCAGATGCCGGCATCATCCGCAATCGGGCGAAGATCGTCGCAACGATCTCGAACGCGGCACTCGTGCGCGACATGGCCGACGGTGAGCTCGACTCCTTGATGTGGTCGTTCGCGCCTGGCGCAGCGCGGGCGCGTCCGCGCGAACTCGGAGATGTGCCCGCGGTCACGGCCGAGTCGACGGCGATGAGCAAGGCGCTCCGCGCGCGCGGGTTCCGCTTCGTCGGACCGACCACGATGTACGCGCTCATGCAGTCGACCGGCATGGTCGATGACCACGTGGTGGGCTGCTGGCGCGCCGGCGGGTAACCGGATCGAGGATGGGGAGTTCTCCCCATCCTGACGATGCAGCCGCGAACTTCTACGCGGGTAGTATTGCCCCGGCGCGTCGTGCATGCATAGCGGGGGGAACTTGCTAGTAGGACCATCGAGGTCTCGGGGCTACCCGTGCGCTCGCCGCCGTCACGCTGATGAACACAGCCGGAGGAGACCGCGATGAGAGCCCTGACGTGGATGCGCACGCACCCCAAGACTCTCGCGTCAACCGCAGGCGTCATGATCGGCGCCGTCGCTTTGACCGGCATGGCAGTGGCCTACGACGGCCTGCCGACCACGAAGGTCGACCTGAACGACGCGGGCGTGTGGCTCACCAAGTCGTCGAGCCTGCTCGTGGGACACTTCAACAACGCTTCGACGGTGATCGACGGCGGCCTCCGCACCAGCGGTGACGAGTTCGACATCGTGCAGGACGAGCAGCACGTGCTCGTCGTCGACTCGGGCAACGCCACCGTCACGGCGGTCGACCCGGCGACCGTCTCGTTGTCGGACTCGGCTCCGATCCCCGGGAACGCGAAGGTCACGCTGGGCGGCACGACCACGGCGATCCTCGACCGCACCTCCGGCTTTCTCTGGGTCACCCCCGTCGATGAGCTGTCGGGCTTCGACCTGAAGGTCGCCGACCCGGTCGCGAAGCTCGGAAAGAACGCGGATGCCACGGTCGGCCGTGACGGCACGGTCTATGCCGTCTCTGCCGAGGACAGTCTGGTCTTCAGCGCCACGATCGACCCGCAGGGCGAGATCAGCACGGCCGAGAACGGACTTCAGGAGCTCGGCAAGGGGGCCGTGCCGACGATCACCGCGGTGGGCAGTACTCCGGTGGTGCTCGACGCCACGAGCGGGGTGGTACAGACCCCGGGCGGGTTCCGTACCGAGGTCGATGGCGCTGAATCGGCGGTTCTGCAGCATCCGTCCGCCGCGGCGGATGCCGTCACGCTCGCCACGACGTCGCACCTCGTGCACGTGCCGCTCGACGGCGGCGATGTGCGCACGATCTCGACCAACGCTCAGGGCAATCCCGCAGCTCCCGTCTCGTTGCGCGGCTGCACCTACGGCGCCTGGGCGGGGTCCGCCCGCTTCGTGCGCGACTGCGTCGGTGATTCAGCCGACGTCGACGAGACGATTCCGGGCGCCGACAAGGCTGAGCAGTTGGTGTTCCGGGTCAACCGCGATGTCATTGTGCTCAACGATGTGTTGACCGGTGCGGCGTGGCTTGCCGACGAGAGCCTCAAGCAGGTTGATGACTGGAGCGTCCTGACGCCGCCGGAGGGCAACGAAGAGGACGAAGAGAACACCACCGAAGAGACGGTGGAGACGACCCTTCCCGAGCGCAGCGAGAAGAACACCCCGCCGACGGCGGAAGACGACCGGTTCGGCGTGCGTCCGGGTGGGACGACGATGCTACCCGCCGTCGACAACGACAACGACCCCGACGGCGACGTCCTTGTCGCCTCGCTGGCCGACAGCCAGCCGACGGTCGGCGACGTGCAACCGATCTTGGGCGGCGGCGCCCTGCAGATCATGACGGACGAGGATGCCACGGGCTCGGCCACATTCCGATACCAGGTCGATGACGGCCGTGGCGGAACCGACACCGCGAACGTGACCGTCGATGTACACGACTGGGACACGAACGGGGCACCCGAACCGCGACGCGTGACCAAGCTCGCCGTCGAGTCGGGTGGCACGGTGTCGTACAACATCCTGCCCGATTGGATCGACCCCGACGGGGACGACATCTACTTGCGTTCGGTGACCCCGGCGTCTGGCGACGAGGTCGACTTCACCACCGATGGGCAGATCACCTATCGTGCGGTGGCGAGCCTGCAGGGACGCAAGAAGATCGAGATCTCGGTCGCCGACGCCCTCGGTGAGGTCTCCAGCAATTCGATCTACATCACCGTCAAGCCCCAGGGCACGATGGACCCCCGGACCAACGCTGACCATGTCGTCACCCGGGTCGGTGAGTCGGTCACCGTGTCGCCGCTCGCGAACGACTCCAGCGCCGGCCGTGAGTTGCTGCGACTGACCAACGTCGATGCGGTCGAGGGCGCCGAGATGACCCCCGACTACCCGAACAAGCAGTTCACCTTCAAGGCCCCGACGGCCGGTGTGTACTACGTGCAGTACCTGGCATCCGCCGGCGCGAAGAGCGCCATCGGCATCGTCCGAGTCGACGTGCTCGACGAGAATGAGAGCAAGCAGCCGCCGGTCGCCGTCCGCGACGTCGCGCTGCTGCCCAGCGGCAAGGAAGCGCTGATCGGTGTGCTCGCCAACGACTCCGACCCCGGCGGTGGAGTCCTGGTGGTGCAGTCGGTCACCGTGCCACCCAGCAGTGGTATCTCGGTCTCGGTG
Source organism: Microbacterium esteraromaticum (assembly GCF_017303215.1). Taxonomy (GTDB): domain Bacteria; phylum Actinomycetota; class Actinomycetes; order Actinomycetales; family Microbacteriaceae; genus Microbacterium; species Microbacterium esteraromaticum_C. Next base: position 808,214 of record NZ_JAEMWU010000001.1, read on the forward strand.
CTCAACCACGAGACGCTGCGCATCACCGACCAGGGCGCCCTGGACGAGCAGGTGCGCATCCGCTATCGCATCTCGAACGGCACGCACACGGCCGAGGGAGACGTGATCGTCGTTCCGATCCCCGCACCATCGAAGCTGCTGCCGCCGGTGGCGAATGATGATGAGGCCTTCGTGCGCGTGGGTGACGTGGTGACGATCCCCGTGCTCGACAACGACACCCACCCGAACGACGACGCCATGCACGTCGCGCCCGACCTCATCGAGCCGCTCGTGGATCCCGAGGTCGGCGAGGCGTTCGTCTCACAGGACGTCGTGCGGTTCCGTGCCGGCGCAGAACCCGGCACCGCCTACATCACGTACGAGGTCGTCGATTCGCTGGGCCAGAAGGACGCCGGCTATGTGACCGTGCAGATCCTGCCGATCGACGACGACCGCAATGCCGCGCCTAACCCGCGCGATCTGACCGCGCGAACCGTCTCGGGCACGACGGCGAACATCATCGTCCCGCTGCACGGCATCGATCAGGACGGCGACTCGGTCGAGCTGCTGGGGCTGGCGACGGCACCATCGAAGGGACGTGTTGTTGAGGTCGCCCAGGACCACCTCGTGTATGAGGCGTTCGATGACGCCACCGGCCTCGACACCTTCACCTACAAGGTGCGCGACCGGCTCGGCAAAGAGGGCATCGCCAGCATCCGCGTGGGAATCGCCCCGCCCGAGACGGTCAACCAGGCGCCCTACGCCGTGAAGGACGCCGTCGTGGTGCGCCCCGGTCGTTCGGTCGCGGTGCCGGTGCTGGCCAACGACTCCGACCCCGACGGCGACGAGATCGCCCTCGTCGACGGGGGACTCGAGCTGCCCGATGCCGACGGACTCACCGCCGAGGTCTCGGGCGACCGGGTCGTCATCGACGTGCCGGAGCGCGAGCTGGAGACGTCGCTGCAGTACACGATTCGCGATGCGCGCGGTGCCGAGGCCATGGCGCCGGTACTGGTCACCGTCGACGAGGACGTCCCGCTGTTGTCGCCGATCGCTCGCGATGACCGGGTGATGGTGTCGGATGTCAAGGACACGCTGAGCGTCGACCTCGACATCATCGCCAATGACGAGGACCCGGACGGCACCGCCGAGGGGTTGAAGATCGATATCGAGGAGGGCGCAACAGCGCTGCCCGGCGGCAAGGTCAGGGTCACGATCGGCGAGAAGCGGCAGTTGATCCGCTACACCGTCACAGACCAGGACGACCTGTCGTCGTCGGCATTCGTGTTCGTTCCCGCACTGAAGGAGCTCAGCCCGACCCCCAGCAGTACCACACCGGTGACGGTGAAGAGCGGCGAGACTAAAGAGCTGCCGCTGTCGGAGTACGTCACGGTGGCCGGTGGAGGGACGGCGCGGATCACCGAGGCGGCGACCGTCAGTGCGATTCACTCGGACGGTTCCGAGCTGATCAAGGATCCACACACGCTGGTGTACACGTCGGAGGAAGGCTACTTCGGTCCGGATGCGCTGACCTTCGAGGTCACCGACGGCGCCGGCCCCGACGATCCGAATGGGCGCAAAGCGACCCTGACCATTCCGATCGAGGTGCTTCCGCCCGAGAACCAGCAGCCGCAGTTCGTCGACGGGCAGATGCAGGTCGCCCCCGGCGAGGACGCCGCCTCGATCGACCTGGCGGCGTTGACCACCGATCCCGACCCCGAAGACGTCGACAAGATCGAGTACACGATCACGGGGCAGCCCGGTAGTGGCGTCTCGGCGCGCATCGAGGGAACCACGCTGTTGGCCGAGGCCGAGTCCAATGCGCGCAAGGGCACATCCACGGTCATCGAGCTGCGCATCGATGACGGCACCACCGAACCGGTGCGGGGCCGCGTGACCGTGATGGTGACGGCATCCACTCGGAGCCTGCCTGTGGCCAGCCCTGACACCGTCGAGCGTGCCGATCAGGGCGAGACGATCCGGGTGCCGGTGCTCGCCAACGACATCAACCCGTTCCCGGAGACGCCGCTTGAACTGACCGCGTCCACGCTCGAGAGCGGTCAGGGTAGGCAGACGATCGTCGGTGATGAGATCGAGATCACACCGGACTCCGACTTCGTCGGAGTGATGGTGGTGCGCTACCGGATTCAGGATGCGACCGAGGACCCGGACCGTGAGGTCGACGGCCGTGTCACGGTCATGGTGCAGGGTGTTCCAGATGCCCCGGGCCAGCCGACGGTATCGAGCATTCAGGACCGCACGGTCGTGTTGTCGTGGTCACCCCCGGCCAACAACGGCGCTGAGATCACTGAGTACACGGTCTCTTCGGTGGGCGGTAACGCGTACACGCGGACGTGCGCATCGACGACGTGCACCCTCGACGGCCTGACGAACAACGTCGAATACACGTTCCAGGTGACGGCGACCAACCGGGTCGGCGAGGGGCCCGCCTCACCTGCGTCGAACCCGCCGGCGCGTCCCGACGTGCGACCCGATACCCCGCTGGCTCCCAAGCTCGTCTTCGGCGACCGATCGCTCGATGTGTCGTGGACGGCGCCGAAGTCCAACGGTTCGCCGGTGGAGTCGTACACGCTGCAGATCTCGCCCGCGCCGCCATCAGGCTCCGCCGAGAAGACCGGCGTGACGGGAACCTCACTGGTGTGGGAGGGCCTCGAGAACGGTACGAGCTACATCGTGCGCGTCCAGGCGCACAATCGCGTGCCCGACCCGTCGAGCTTCAGCCCGTGGTCGGTCAACGAGATTCCGGCGGGGCCGCCGTTGCCGCCCGCGCAGCCGACCACCAAAGAGCTCTCGCCCGTGGGTAAGCAGGCCCAGCTGGAGGTCAGTTGGCAGCAGCCGAACACGAACGGCGACGCGATCCGCGGTTACCAGATCCAGGTGTTCAACGGCGGCGCGCCGGGTGCGGTCGTCACGGCAGGCGCCGATGCGCGCTCGCAGGCCATCGTCGTCAACACCAGCGAGAACGGCTACACCTTCAAGGTTCGGGCCGAGAACAAGGCGGGCTGGGGCGACTGGAGTGACGCGTCGGCCGCGCGTCGTGGTGTCGTGGCGCCGGATCCGCCGACCGAGGTGACAGCGACCCCGAAAGACCGCTCGATCCAGGTCGGGTACGTGCAGGGCACACGCAACGGCGCCAAGGCCACCGAGATCAGCATCCAGTACGACATCGGCGGTGGCTGGAAGAGCAACTGGGACGGGAAGACCATCGGCGGCCTGTCCAACGACACCACTTACACCGTCCGGTTGCGTGCGGTCGCGACGGTCGACGGTTCGACCTACGCCAGCGGTGCGTCCGGGGCTGCGAGCGCCAAGCCGTACGGTACGCCGCGGGCTCCCGAGGTATCAGCCAGAAATGCGGGCAGCGAGGTCGTGCTGTCGTGGAATGGCAGCAACTCGGACAACGGCCGTCCCGTGACCGTGCAGGTGAGCATCGACGGCGGCGGGTGGCAGTCCGTGTCGACGACGGACGAGCGGCGGCTGGGCGGTGGCTACAGCAAGACTCACTCGATCAAAGCGCGCGCGGTTGCTGATCCCGGAGGAACCTCACCGGAGTCGCCCACGCGGTCGGCGACGACCGATCCGAAACCGACGCCTCCGCCGGCATCGGCGTGGACCAGCCGTGGGCCCAACTCGGGCAAGTGCTCACCAGACACCTGCTACTACCTGAGATTGAACGTGAGTAACTTCCCAGCCGGCGAGTACGTGCTGACCTGCCTGGAGAACGGCGTGAAGTTCGCCGGCGGGTGGAAGCACAACGTTCCAGCGAATGGCTACGTCGACACCGGGTGCTGGCACGGCGGCTACAACTCTCAGTACGAGCTCTCGGTCCGCATCGAAGGATGGGGAACGGCCTCAGGAACCAGGTGGGACTAGTGACAACGCGACCCGAGCACTTCAGCACACAGACAGGAACGAACGCATGAGCATGACCCCCGAACAGGCCGCCTGGTTCCAGGGCACCTTCACCCGCCTCGTCGACAACGTCGACAAGGCGCTGCAGGGCAAGCGCGACGTGGTGGGGCTGGTGGTTTCGGCCATGCTGGCCGAGGGGCACGTGTTGCTCGAAGACGCCCCGGGTACGGGCAAGACCAGCCTCGCCAAGGCGCTCGCCGCCACCGTGCAGGGCACCAGCTCTCGCATCCAGTTCACGCCCGACCTGCTGCCCTCCGACGTCACCGGAGTGACGATCTACGACCAGCAGGCTCACCGGTTCGAGTTTCATAAGGGGCCGATCTTCGCGTCGATCGTGCTGGCCGATGAGATCAACCGTGCCTCGCCGAAGACCCAGTCGGCGCTGCTGGAGGTCATGGAGGAGTCGCGGGTCACGGTCGACGGTGTCACTCACGAGACGGGCCGCCCGTTCCTGGTGATCGCGACGCAGAACCCCGTCGAGCAGGCCGGCACGTACAAGCTGCCCGAGGCGCAGCTCGACCGTTTCTTGATCAAGACGTCGATCGGCTACCCCGATCTGGCCGTCGCCGAGCGCATCCTCGCGGGGGCATCGCAGCGTAACCCCTCGGCGGCGCTGTCGGCCGTGATCACGACGGGTGCTGTCGCTGACATGGCCGATCTTGCCGCGACCGTTCACGTGGAGGGCGCTGTACTGCGCTACGCCGCGGAGCTTGCCGAGGCGACCCGCAACGACCCGGCGATCCGACTGGGTGTCTCGGTGCGCGGTGCCATTGCGATGGTCCGTATCGCGAAGGTGTGGGCTGCGGCGCAGGGGCGCCACTATGTGCTCCCGGATGACATCAAGATGCTCGCGCGTCCGGTCTGGCAACACCGACTGCTGCTCGACCCCGAGGCGGAGTTCGCGGGCACGACGGCCGAGACCGTCATCGCCCGGGTGCTGGAGGGCGTCGCGGCTCCGCAGGCGCGCACCGCAGCCTGATGGCGCAGGCGACGGCGGCCCCGGTGGGGGAGCAGCAGGCGGGGTGGCGCGATGTCGCCGCCCTGCTCGGTGCGCGTGCGCTGCGCCGGCTGCAACTCATCGCTTCGGCCGTACGCCCTCTGGGATGGACGCTGATCGGTCTGACTGTGCTGTTCTGGGCCGTCGGCGCCGTGTGGGGCTGGCGTGAGCTGATTGTCGCGGCGTGGATGCTGGGCATCGTGCTGCTGATCTGCGCGGTGTTCCTGATCGGTCGCACCACCTATGACGTGACGCTCGATCTGGCGCGCACGCGGGTGGTGGTCGGGGAGCGGGCGATCGGCGCACTGACGCTGGCGAACCGCAGCACTCGGGCGATCCTGCCCTCGCGCGTGGTGCTGCCGGTCGGCACGGGGCGCGGCGACTTCTCAATCCAGCGACTCGCTGCGGGCGAAGAGGCCGAAGAACTGTTCACGATCCCCACTCAGCGTCGCGGTGTGGTGCAGGTGGGGCCGGTCAGCATCGTGCGCGGCGACCCGCTGGGCGTGTTCGAGCGGGCGCATCGTCGTGATGAGCCGGTCGATCTGTACGTGCATCCCAAGACGGTGCTGTTCGGCGGTCAGTCACTCGGCTTCTTGCGCGACCTGGAGGGGCTTCCGGCCGCCGATCTGTCGCGTGATGACGTGTCGTTCCACGCGCTGCTCGAGTACCAGCCCGGTGACGACCTGCGGCATGTGCACTGGCGCTCCACTGCACGCACGGGCGTGATGATGGTGCGGCAGTTCGAAGAGACCAGGCGTTCACACTTCGTGATCGGTCTCTCGCGCTCGCGGGCCGACTACCGCACCGACGACGAGTTCGAACTCGCGATCTCGGCTGCCGGCTCGATCGGGTTGCGCGCGCTGCGCGACTCGCAGCGGGTGGACGTGCGCGTGCAGGGCAGGGAGCTTCCGGCGAGCACCGGCAAGCGCCTGCTCGACTCGCTCGCGCTGGTTGAGCAGTCCAAGCCCCGCGAGGGCGGTATCGCCGACCTCGCCGGTGTGCTGGCCGCCACGATGCCGTTGGCGAGCATCGTCGTGCTGGTGTGCGGGTCGAGCGTGCGCGCCGAGGATCTGCGGCAGGCGTGTGCCCGGATGCCCTTCGGAGCCAGAGCACTCGCGGTCGTCGTCGAGTCGGGACGGGAGCAGCCCGCGCTGCGCCGCATCGGCGAGGCCGACGTCGTCACCATCGGCGCCCTCGACCAGCTTCCCCTCGCACTTCAGAAGGTTCTCGCATGACCGCTCCCGTCACGCCCGCGCTGCCGGTGCGCCGCCTGGTACTCGACCTCGTCAGCGTCGGGGTGCTGCTGGTGGTCGCCCTGCTCGGCTTCTGGCCGACGTTCGCCGGTCCGTCCTTCCTCATCGCCGCGATCGGCGGAGTACTGCTGGGGCTCGGCGTCGCGGCGGTGTGCGCGTTGCGGCGGTGGGGCATCCTGATCGTTTCGGGCATGACGATCGTCGTGTACTTCGTCTTCGGTGGTGCACTGGCTCTGCCGCACACGACCATCGCCGGGGTCGTGCCGACGTGGGACACCCTCAGCGGGCTCGCGCTGGGCGCGATCACCTCGTGGAAGCAGTTGTTGACGACGGTCGCCCCGGTCTCGGCGCACGACGGACATCTGCTCGTGCCCTTCCTGATCGGTCTGGTGTGCGCGGTAACCGCAGCATCGCTCGCCCTGCGGTTGCAGCGCGCCGTCTGGGCGCTGATTCCGGTCGTCGGCGCCATCGTGCTGGTGATCGCCCTCGGCGTTCCCCAGCCGGCGTTCCCGATCGTGCAAGGCACCGTCATGGCGGCGGTCGCCGTCGTCTGGCTCTCGCTGCGCGCCTGGTGGGCTCCGCAGGCGTCGGCTGTCGACGTCGCCGAAGCCGACCCGAGCCGTACCCGGCAGGTGCGCACGCGCCGCCTGATCAGCGGTGTCGCCGTTATCGCGGTGGCAGCCGGTGCCGGTATCGGCATCAGCGCCGTGACCGAGCCGTCGCAGCCGCGCCACGTGTTCCGCGACGCGATCATCCCGCCGTTCGACATCCGCGACTACGCCAGCCCCCTGCAGTCGTTCCGCAAGAACGTGCGCGACCAGAAGACAGAGACGCTGTTCACCGTTGAGGGCCTGCCCAAGGACGCACGCGTCCGCATCGGCGCGATGGACCACTGGGACGGCATGGTGTACAACGTCACCGATGGTGGCCCCGGCTCGTCCAGCGCCTTCACCCCACTGCGCTCGGACATGGCGCCCGAGGCGCAGGGCGTTCCCACCACGCTGCGTTTCACGATTGATCAGTACGCCGGGGTCTGGGTTCCCGGTGCACCGGCGATCGACGAGATCACCTACACCGGGTCGCGGGGCGAGCAGCTGCGCCGCAGCAGCTACGTCAACACCACCACCGACACGGCGGTCGCGACCGCCGGCCTCGAGAAGGGCGACACGTACACGATCGAGGCGATCGTGCCCGTGACGCCGACCGATGCGGAGCTGAAGGATGCGGCGTTCGCGAACGTCAAGCCGCACACGCCCGCGTACGCCCCCGAGGACCTCGCGAAGATCGCGGCGGATGCTGTCGCCGACGCCGAGACACCGATCGAGCAGGTGCGTGCGCTGGAGGTGCACTTCTCGAAGGAGGGTTTCTTCAGCCACGGTCTTGAAGGAGAGGTGCTGTCGCGGGCCGGCCACACGGCTGAGCGCATCAGCACGCTGCTCGGGGGCGATCAGCTGGTCGGCGACGACGAGCAGTACGCCGTGGCCATGGCGCTCGCGGCAGGCGAGGTCGGGATCCCGGCCCGAGTGGTGATGGGCTACTACCCGGGCGATGACCGCGCGGGCAAGGAAGTGTTCGAGGCGACCGGCGACGACGTGCACGCCTGGGTCGAGGTGCCCTTCGAGGGCATCGGCTGGGTGGCGTTCGACCCGACGCCGCCCGAGGACCAGGTGCCCAGGAACCAGAACACCAAGCCCCGGGTCGATCCGAAGCCGCAGGTACTGCAGCCGCCGCCTCCGCCGCAGGAGCCGGTCGATCTGCCGCCGACGGTGCCCGACGAGCGCGAACCCCAGGACGAGAAGAACAACATCCTCGGCATCCTCGGGATGATCCTGGCCATCGCCGGACTCTCGCTGGGCGCACTGTTGCTGCTGCTGTCGCCGTTCATCGTGATCGGGGTGTGGAAAGCGGCGCGCCGCCGCGCTCGCCGCACCGCCGGGACGCCCACGGATCGAATCAGCGGCGGATGGGACGAGCTCACCGACCGTGCCATCGACCACGGCGCCCGGCTCACGCCGGGGGCGACGCGGGGTGAGGAGGCGGCCGTCGTCGCCTCGGCCGTCACGGTACCCGCGGCCACGGCGCTCGCCGACCGGGCAGACCGACAGGTCTTCGGTCCGGGCGAGCCGACCGCTGAGGAGGTCGACCTCTTCTGGCGTGAAGTGGACGAGGCGGTCGGCGGCATGCGCGCCGGCGTCGGATTCTGGGCGCGGGTGAAGGCGCGCCTCAGCATCCGCTCCCTCGCGGGCGGCACCCGTCTGGTCGAGCGCGTGCAGGATCTGCGCGCGGCTGCTGCCGCGCGCATGCGCCGCGAACCTGGCAACATCGATACGAACCGCCCGAGCTCCGAGAGTGAGACCCGATGACGATGCTTCCCTTCGGCGAGGTCGCACCCATTCAGCGACGCGTCATCGCGTACATCCTCGACGCTCTGATCGCGGGTGTCATCCCGGTTGTGGGCACGATCATCGTCGTCGGCATGCTGACCGCGGCGGCCACTCCAGACGACCCGACGGCAGGGGTGCTCGCGGCGACATTCGTCGTCATGCCGATCATCGGGCTGGCGCAGTTGGCCTGGCTCATCGTCTACACGCTGATGCAGGCGGGATCGGGGTCGATCGGCATGCGCGCCCAGGGGCTACGGCTCGCCTCGGCGCGGGACGGCGAACCGATCGGCTTCTGGCGCGCGCTGCTGCGCAACATCGTGTTCGCCTTGGCGGGCTCGATCGTGGTCGGGTACTTCTCGCCGCTGTTCGATGGTTCGGGGCGGTATCAGGGGTGGCACGACAAGGCGGCGGATGCCGTGATGCTGAACGCCCGCGCGGCGGTGCCGGAGGCGTCCCTGAGCACGATGGCGATGCCCGTTCCCGAGACCGGTGCCCCGCTGCCCCGGCCCGGTGCCGGGTTCGCGACCCCGCCGATGCCACCGATGCCCGCTCCGCCGCTGCCGACAGCCTCGGTCGGCCAGCCGATCGCGCCGGAGTCGTTCGCGCGTCCCGCGTCGTCGGATGCGGCAGCACCCGGCGTTCCGGAAGAGACCGTCGTTGCTCCGCACCGTACTGAGGCGTTGCCCGATGACCCGCTCATCTCATTCGTGCCCGGCGTGACACAGCAGCCGCCCGCGGCGCCCTCAGCACCGCCCGCGACCGCAGCACCCCCAGTAGCGCCGAGGCCCGCAGCGGCCCCAGCACCGCCGGCGCTCGCAGCCCCGGCCACTCCGCCGGCCACTCCGCCGACCCCTACCGCGCCCGCTTCCGATTCCGCGCCCGCTTCCGACCCGGCGCCCGAGCAGTCCGTGGCATCCGCTCCGGAGCCGGCGTCGTTCCACGCCGAGGGCGATCTCGACTCGACCCGTATCAGCATCCCCGGGCACCGGCTGGTGTTCACCTGGGATGACGGCCAGCGCGCGACGGTCTCGGGCCGCACGCTGTTCGGACGCAACCCCGAGGCCGAATCCGGCGCGGCGGTCGTCGCCGTGCGCGACGAGACGCTCTCGCTGTCGAAGACGCACTTCGAGGCCGGAGCCGAACCGACCGGCGGCTGGATCATGGACCGTGAATCGACCAACGGCACCACCGTCGTGCGCGACGGTGTGCGCATCGCATGCCCTCCCGGGCAGCGGATCCCGGTACGGCTCGGGGATGCGATCGAGATCGGTGACCGCATCGTCACCATCGGCGGTTTCGCATGACCGCACCGCTGACGGTGGTCGCCGGTTCATCCACGCATACCGGCCGACGTCGAGCGCTCAACGAGGACTCCTCTCTGGCGTGCGCGCCGGTCTTCGTCGTCGCCGACGGCATGGGCGGACACGAGGCGGGTGAGCGTGCCAGCGCCGCAGTCACGACAGCGTTCGCTGCGCTGATCGGGCGTGAGGCGCTAGGTCTCGACGACGTACGTCAGGCGCTCGCGCGTGCCCGCGGGGCGGTCGATGCCCTCGTCACGACGACGTCCTCCCGCGCGGGTACGACGCTCAGCGGTGTGGTGATCTCGTCGGTCGACGGTCTCGGCTACTGGCTGGCGTTGAACATCGGTGATTCGCGCACGTACCGGTTCGCCGGTGGTGAGCTGGAGCAGATCACGGTCGATCATTCGGTGATCCAAGAGCTCATCGATGCCGGCGAGTTGACGGCCGAGACGGCCATGCACGACACCCGGCGCAACGTCATCACCCGCGCGATCGGGGGCGGTAGCAGCGGAGACGCCGACTTCTGGCTGTTCCCGGCCGATGCGGGTGATCGGATGCTGGTGTGCTCGGACGGTCTCACCGCCGAGGTGCCCGATGCACGCATCCGCGAGGTGCTCGCGCAGGAGCGCGACCCGCAGCGCGCGGCGGCCGTGCTCACGGCCGAGGCAGTCGAGGCGGGCGGACGCGACAACATCACGGTCATCGTCGTCGACGCGACGGCGGTGGCCGCACGACCGGGGGCGGTCGTGCTGTCGGATGAGGTGGATGAAGCCACTCGTCCGCGTGAAGTTCTGAACGGAGGGGCTCGATGACTCATTTCTCATATCGATCCGGTACCTGGCAGGTCGTCGTGGAGGACGGCGGCGTGGTCGCCGTCCCGGGCGACGTCGCGATCGATCGCGTCGTGCGCCTGACGCGGATGCTGCAGCAGGGCACCCCGGCGCTGACCGACGTCATCGATGTGCTCGCTGCCGGCTCCATCGCCTCGCTGGGCTCGTTCGCCATCGCGCTCACACCGGGAGGTTCCGTGCGGTTCGCCGTGCGCGGCTCTGTCTCGGTGAGCATCGAGGCAGAGACGGGCACCGAGAGTGTCTCGGGTGCGGATGTCAGCACCTGGAGCGAGCGTTTCGTCGTCGACCCGAAGGGGTTCGCTCTGACGCTGGAAGAGGCGCGCGGCCACACGGCGCTGCCGATCCGCTCCGGAGTGGTGCTCGCCGCGTCCATCACGACGGGGCAGGACGCCCCCGCAGAATCCGTCGTTGCCACGGCGGATGCCACGGGCACAACATCCGCGCCGGCATCCGACGTTGTGGCCTTACCCCCGGCGCCGGTCGCCGCCGACGGCGGGCACGCGCAGCACACCCTGATCCCGGCGGAGTACACCTTCGGCTCGGAGACCGAAGCGCTTCTCGGGGCGGATGCCGCAGACGAACCCGCCGCTGATGAGCCCGCCACCGAGGATGCGCCGGTCGCGCCCGTGCCGGCGGTCGATGCGGCTCCCGTGCCGGAGCCCCTGTCGGATTCGGCGCTCGAGCAGACGATCCACAAGGCACCGACGCCCCCGACGCTTCCGGCGCACGTTGTCGATTCGACGCCTCCGGCGCCCGGTGTCGCTTCGCCGCCTCCGGCCTCCCCTGTCGCTCCGCCTCCCGCGCCGCCCGCGCCTGCGGCATCCGCTCCGTTCCCGACCATCGCCCCGCCCCTGCCACCGGCACCGCCCGCGCCGGTCGTTCTTGGCGACCACGACGGGGCGACGATCTCACTCGCCGAGGTGCGCCGGCTGCGCGCCGAGGGGAGCGCTGCGCCGGCTGACCCCGAAGCGCCGACCGAGATGATCCCGACGGTTGACGAACCCGCGGCCGCACACGGGACGGCGCGGCTGTCCACCGGCCAGGTCGTCGAACTCGATCGCACCGTGATCATCGGGCGCCGTCCACGCACGACGCGTGCCAGCGGTGAGTCGATGCCGCACCTCGTCGCGGTCGACTCGCCGCAGCAGGACATCTCGCGCAGCCACCTCGAGATCCGCCCCGAGGGCGACTCGGTCGTCGTGATCGACCTGCGCACGACCAACGGGTCGACGCTGATCCGGCCCGGAACCGACCCGGTGCGCCTGCACCCGGGTGAGCCCACCCTGGTGCTCGGCGGTGACGTCGTCGACCTCGGCGACGGCGTCACGGTCGCCTTCGAGGGGCTTGCATGAGCAGGCCGCCGTCCGTCCCGCCCCAACTGCCGGGGTTCACATTCGTCCAACCGCTGGGGGCCGGCGGCTTCGCCGATGTGTTCCTGTACGAGCAGCAGATGCCGCGCCGTCGCGTCGCGGTCAAGGTGCTGCTCGCCGACCGCATCACCACCGGCGCCGCGCAGGAGTTCACCGACGAGGCGAACGTGATGGCGATGCTGTCGACGCACCCCGCGATCGTCACCATCTACCAGGCGGGCGTCGCCGGCGACGGACGCCCGTACCTGGTGATGGAGTACTGCCCGCGTCCGAACCTGCAGGCGCGAGCACGCAAGGAGCCGTTCTCGGTGGCCGAAGCGCTGCGCGTCGGCATCCAAGTAGCAGGTGCGGTCGAGACCGCGCACCGCGCCGGCGTGCTGCACCGCGACATCAAGCCGGCGAACATCCTGGTCACCGAGTACAACCGGCCCGCGCTCACCGACTTCGGCATCGCCTCGACCGCCGGGGCCGTGACCGAGGCGGCCGGGATGTCCATTCCATGGTCGCCGCCCGAGTCATTCGCCGAGCCGCCGCGCAGCGGACCCCGCACCGACGTGTACGCGCTCGGCGCCACGGTCTACACGCTGCTGGCCGGGCGCTCGCCGTTCGAGCGGCCGGGGGAGCGCAACACCAGTGCCGACCTGATCGAGCGCATCGAGCGGATGGCGGTGCCGCCACTCGGACGCCCCGATTCCCCGGCCAGCCTGCAGGCCGTTCTCGAGCGCGCCATGGCGAAGAAGGCCGATGACCGCTATCCCAGCGCCGTCGCCTTCGCCCGCGCCCTGCAGAAGGTGCAGATCGAGCTCGCCCACTCGGTCACGCCGATCGACATCGTCGACGAGCACCACGCCGGTGACGACCACGAGGATGACGACGACGGACTCACGCGCGTACGTGAGGTCACGTCGATCCAGCCGAGCGCCCCCGGCGAGACGCGCCCCTCGGCAGCCACCGAACCCCGCTATCAGCCCGTCTCCGACGCACCGCGCTTTGACAGTCCGCCCGCGGCGGTGCCCCTCGAACAGACGCAGGTGCGCGCGCCCGCCCCCGTGGCGCCCGACGCCGATGATCGTACGCAGTTGCGTGCGCCGGCCGTGGTGTCTCCGACGGGCCCGGCCGCTCCAGCGGCGTCTGCCGAACGGCCCGCGGCTCACGCCGCCGACGGGGCTCCCGCGGCGGCAGAGCCGGCACGACCACGGCGGCGCGGCTGGATCGGCTGGACCGCCGCGGCTGTGGCGGTCGTGGTACTCGGCGTCTTCCTGGTGTTCAGCGATGCCATCACCGGCGCGCTGATCCCCGCACCGCAGCCCGTGGCATCCGACGAACCGCAGCCGCAGGACGTCGTGTCGAAGATCGTCCCACCGGTCGACGATGTGCAGGGCACGCGGTCGGGCGACGAGGTGACGTTCTCATGGGTGAACGCCGAACCGCAGGACGGTGACACCTACATCTGGCAGCAGGTCACGCTCGACGGCGGTGAGTCGCCGATGAGCACCGAGACGACGACGGTGACGCTCGACGGCGCCCATCCCGCGCGCACGTGCATTGAGGTCACGCTGGTGCGCAGCGATGCCAGGGCATCGCAGCCGGTCCGGGGGTGCGTCGATTGAGTACTGTGACGATCGAGTTCGCGGGGGAGTACTTCACGGTCGAGGCGGACTCGTCATTCACCGTGGGGCGCGAGGGCGATCTCGCCCTGGATGAGAACCTCTACCTGCACCGGAACTTCCTCGAGATCGTGCATAACGGCGACCTGTGGTGGCTGGCGAACGTCGGCAGCCGGCTCACCGCGACGGTGACCGACTCCCAGGGCGGGGTGCAGGCCTGGCTCGCGCCCGGGGCGCGCCTGCCTCTCGTCTTCGAACGCACCACGGTGGTCTTCGCCGCCGGGCCGACCACGTACGAGCTGACCGTGCACGCGGCCGAGCCCGCGTTCCGGGCGACGCGTCGAGCCTCAGACGGCGACGGCGTGTCGACCATCGGTGAGGTGCCGCTGACCGAGAGTCAGAAGCTGCTCATCCTGGCGCTCGCTGAACCGCAACTGCGTCGGGACGGCACCGGCATGAGCGAGATCCCCACGACGGCGAAGGCCGCGGAGCGTCTGGGCTGGACCGTCACGCGGTTCAACCGCAAGCTCGACAACGTGTGCCAGAAGCTCGACCGCGTCGGGGTGCCCGGTATGCGGGGCGGCCAGCGCAGTTTCGCCACCAACCGCAGGGCTCGACTGGTCGAGCATGCCGTGGCCACGCGGCTGGTGACCCGCGCCGATCTGACGATGCTCGATGCGCCCCAGGCCGACCCCGAAGGAGAACTGGAGTGATCTGGGAGATCGACGACGGCGCGAAGGCCATCGAGGGGCTTGACGCGCACGGCCGCGCCGACCCCGCCTACGCCGCCGCGCTGGGGCTGCGCCCCGCGCCGGGCGGGCGCCGCGCCCTGGCCGCACTGATCGAGGTGTGCATTCTGCTGGTGCTGGCACTCCCCGGTGTGCTGGCGATGGCACCGGTCGCCGTGCGGGTGGCGTCGGGCGATGCCGACCTGGAGCGGATGCTGGCGCGGGGCGAGTTCGCATGGCCGATCACGGCGATGATCATCTCGAGCGTCCTGGTGACGATCTTCGTCGTGGTGCAGTTGTTGCTGCACGGCCGTAAGGGTGTCACGGTCGGCAAGGCTCTCTGTGGCATCCGCACGGTGAACGTGCGCACGCTGGAGCGCCCCGGGTTCTGGCGCGGCGCCGTCGTGCGGTACCTGGTGCTGAGCGCGTCGTTCCTGATCCCGCTGCTCGGACCTCTGCTCGTCGTAGCGTTCTCGCCGCTGTTCGACAGTGAGCGCCGCGGTCGCGGCTGGCTCGACCAGGCGGCGGCGACTTGGCTGGTCGACACCCGGCAGGGGCTGAACCCCTACGACGTCAAGCGCATGCGCATCGCCCGCAAGACGCTGAGGACCCCGGAGCACAGCCAGAAGCCCGCGCTGCCGTCGCTGGCGACACCGGTGGACCGCGATGCGCCGTCCGAGTACATCCCCACGGGCCGATTCTCGGGTGGAGTGATCGGCGCGCACCGCACCGCCTCCGCCCCGCGGACGGGGGAGACCGGTGCGATCCCGCCGGGCGCACCGGCACCTGTATCCACGGACGCTGTCTCCGCGGCCCCGGTCTTATCGGAGTCTGGGGCGGGCTTCGCGCCCGCCGCACCGTCGGGGGTGGTGGATGCTGTACCCCCGCCGCTCGCATCGGGGCAGCTTCTGGACTCATTCGCCTCGCGGGCATCCGATGCACCGGCAAGCCCTGCCGCTGCGCCGATTGCACCGACCGCCGCGCCCGCTGCGCCACCCGCCCCGGCGCCGGCACCCGCCCCGGCGCCGGCACCCGCCGTGGCCAGTCCTGCCGAGGCCGCGTCTATAGCATCCGACCCCACGCCGAGCGGTGCGGTCAGCGCCGCCCGCGCCGTGCTCGTTCTCGACACCGGCGTACGCGTCGAGGTGCGCGGCGCGACACTGGTCGGTCGCGGCCCCGCACCGGTCGCGGGCGAGGGGCCGGTGCAACTTGTGCCGGTGCCCGACGACACCCTCTCGGTCTCCAAGACCCACCTGGCGTTCCTGCCCGCACGGCGGGGAGTGCTCGTCGTCGACCGAGGATCCACCAACGGCAGCAGCCTGCTGCGCGCCGGCGGCGAGATCCCGCTGACACCCGGAGACCCGACACCACTGCAGACCGGCGACATCGTGCGCTTCGGCGATCGCTCGCTGAGCGTCGAGCGCGCATGACAATCGTGAAGATCCAGGAGAACCGATGAGGGTCAAGCTCACCCTGCGCCGGCCCGGCGCACCGCTGACGGACATCGTCATCATGGCCGATTCGACAGCGACGGTCGCCGACGTCGCGGGGCAGATCGCCACCGCTGACCCCCAGCGCACCATCGCCAGCCGCGACGGCGATGTGCTGAGCCTCGCCGTCGCACCGCCGACGAGCGATGATCTGGTCACGCTGAACCCCGACCTGCTGATCGGCGACGCCCCGGTCGGCTCGGGCTTTCTCACCGAGATCGTCAACCTCGGGCCGAATCGCGCGGCAACCGCCCCGACGAGCAACCGACCCGCAGCGCTGCTCACCGTGCTCTCCGGGCCGGCGGCGGGGCAGGAGTTCCCGCTGCCGGTGGGGCACTTCTTCATCGGGCGCGATGCGGCCAGCGACGTCACCCTCAACGACCCGCTCGTCTCGAAGCGCCACGCCCGCATCGAGGTCGCCCCGACCTTCGTCGAACTTGTCGACCTGAACTCGGCCAACGGCATCCTCGTCGACGGCGGACTCGTGCAGCGACTGCGTGTGATCCCCGGGCAGAGCTTCACGATCGGCGACTGCGAGCTCGTCGTGCGCCTCGTCGGTGACTTCGACGGCTCGGCCGAGACCGACCCGGTGCTCGAGCGCGGTGGCGCACTGCTGTTCAACCGCAGCCCCCGTGTCGAGGAACGCTACGTGGGCGACGACCTGCCCGAGCCGCGCTACCCGAAAGACCAGGTGCAGCGGCTGTTCCCCTGGCCGATGCTCATCGCGCCGATCCTGTTGGGCGCGGCGATGTTCTTCATCTTCGATAACCCGCGCTCGCTGCTGATCATGGCGATGTCGCCGATGATGATGTTCGGTAACTTCATCTCGCAGCGCACACACATCGGCCAGCGACTGCGCAAAGAGGTCGAATCGTTCGAAGAGCAGTTCGAGCGGCTCGAAGAGAAGCTGTACCACGCGCATCCTCACGAGCGTGAGGTGCGGCAGAACGAAGTTCCCGCCGTCGCCGTCGTGTTCGACGAGGCCATGCGTCTGGGACCCCTGCTGTGGACCCGACGGCCCGAGCACTGGAACTTCCTCGCGGTGCGTCTCGGGGTGAGCGAAGACCTCGCACGGACGCGCATCAAGCGGGCGGAGACGCCCGAGGCGCTGGTGGAGTACGTCGAGCGCGTCGACCGCCTCGAAGAGCGCTACAAGATGATCGGTGACGTGCCGATCCTCGAATCGCTGCAGAGCGTGGGGTCGATCGGCGTCGCCGGACCCACGTCCGTGGCGAGCGATGCCCTGCGCGGACTGGCCGTGCAGCTGTTCGGTATGCACTCGCCCAATGAACTCGTCGCGGTCGCCCTCACCGAACCCGGCTGGGCTCAGGAACTCGACTGGCTCAAGTGGCTTCCGCACACCTCCAGCGAACGCAACCCGTTCAAGGACGTGCCGCTGGCCGATTCGGCGTCAACCGGCACAGCCCTGCTGAGCGGGCTCGAAGAGCTGATCATGCGCCGAGCCAAGGCAGCGAGCTCGCCCCGCCCGCCCTACGGCGACGACTGGGATCCGACGTACTTCGGCACCGACGTCAAGCGCGCGGCCGAAGAGGCGAGCTTTCCCGGGCAGACGGCCGTGCTCGTCATCGTCACAGGCGACGCCCCCGTCGACCGCGCCCGCCTCACGCAGATCCTTGAGCGCGGGGCCGACGTGGGCGTGTACGCGCTGTTCGTCGCGCCGGTCGTCGAAGCGCTCCCCGCGGCGTGCCGGAGCTTCATCGACGTCACCGGCGGACTCGCGGATGCCACCGTCGGCACGGTGCGCAACGGCGTCGACTATCAGCGCGTGCAGGTCGAGGGCGTCTCGCACGCGTACATGACGATGCTCGCCAAGCGGCTCGCGCCCGTGGTCGATTCCAGCACCGTCATCGAAGACTCCTCAGATATCCCGGGCTCGGTGATGTTCCTCTCGCTGGTCGGCTCGGAGGTGGCATCCGACCCCGCCGCGGTCATCGACCGCTGGCGACAGAACAACACGATCATCGACCGCTCGGGCACCCCTCAGTCGCGCCTGAAGAAGGCCGGCACCCTGCGCGCGATCATCGGTCAGTCGCAGACCGACGCCATGACGCTGGATCTGCGCACCCAGGGCCCACACGCCCTGGTCGGCGGTACCACGGGTGCGGGAAAGAGCGAGTTCCTGCAGGCGTGGGTGCTCGGCATGGCCGCGGCGCACAGCCCCGACCGGGTCACGTTCCTGTTCGTGGACTACAAGGGTGGTTCGGCCTTCGCCGACTGCGTCGACCTGCCGCACACGGTGGGCCTGGTCACCGACCTGAGCCCGCATCTCGTGCGCCGAGCGCTGACCAGCCTGCGTGCCGAGCTGCACCACCGCGAGCATCTGTTCAACCGCAAGAAGGCCAAGGACCTGCTCGAGCTCGAAAAGCGGCGCGACCCCGAAACCCCGCCCGCGCTGGTGCTCGTCATCGACGAGTTCGCCGCGCTCGCCGGTGAGGTGCCCGAGTTCGTCGATGGCGTCGTCGACATCGCCCAGCGCGGCCGGTCTCTTGGCATCCACCTGATCATGGCGACGCAACGGCCCGCCGGCGTCATCAAAGACAACCTGCGCGCCAACACCAACCTGCGCGTCGCACTGCGCATGGCCGACGAATCGGATTCGAAGGACGTCGTCGACGACCCGATCGCCGCGTCGTTCCCCCCGTCGATCCCCGGGCGTGGCATCGCGAAGACCGGGCCGGGTCGGCTGGTGCCGTTCCAGTCGGCGTACGCCGGCGGCTGGACCACCGACGAGGAGCAGGTCGCCGAGGTGAAGGTGGCCGAGCTGCGCTTCGGATCCACCCAGTTGTGGGAGGCCGAGCAGGAGCCGGAGTCCGACTCGCACGATGAGGATCTCGGACCCACCGATCAGAAGCGCATCGTCGCCTCGCTCGTGAAGGCCGCATCGCAGGCCGGCATCCCGGCGCCGCGGCGCCCGTGGCTGGACGACCTCGAGCACGCCGTCGACCTGCGCGATCTGCCGCTGCGCGGCGACGGCGAGATCGTGCTCGGCAAGACGGACGTCCCGGCGCGGCAGCTGCAGGAGCCGACGTACTTCGTGCCCGATCGGGACGGCTCGCTGCTGATCTACGGCACCAGCGGATCGGGAAAGTCGACCGTGCTTCGCACGATGGCGATCGCGGCGGGTCACGACCCGGCGTCGCACGTCGAGGTGTACGGGCTCGACTTCGGTTCGGGGGCGCTGCGCGCGCTCGAAGTGCTGCCGCACGTCGGCTCGATCATCGCCGGCGACGACGCGGAGCGCGTGCAGCGCGTCCTGCGCTCGCTCGCGCGCGTGCTCGACGAGCGCGGCAAGCGCTTCAGTGCGGCGAATGCTGCGAACCTCACCGAGTACCGTGAGCTGACCGGGCGCGACGAGTCGCGCATCCTGCTGCTCATCGACGGATTCGCGCAGTTCCGTTCCGAGTGGGAGTCGACGACGGCGCGGATGCCGTTCTATCAGACGTTCATGCGGATCCTCGGCGAGGGGCGACCGCTCGGTGTGCACGTGGTCGCCACCGCCGATCGTTCCGGGTCGGTGCCGACGGCCGTCAGCGCGAACGTCTCGCGACGCGTCGTGCTGCGTCTTGCCGAGGAGTCCGCGTACGGCATGCTCAACGTGCCGAAGGACGTGCTCGATGAGCGCTCCGCGCCCGGACGGGCGATCGTCGACGGCCTCGAGACGCAGATCGCCACGCTGGGGGGAACGCCGAACGTGGCGGAGCAGACCAAGCTGCTCGAGAAGCTCGCCGCCGACCTGCGGACGGCCGGCGCCCGCGAGGTAGCCGAGATCGGCGCACTGCCGACCAGGCTCTCGGCGCGCGAGCTGCCGGACCGCGTCGGGGAGTTCCCGGTGCTCGGTGTGGCCGAGGACACCCTGGCCGCGCGGGACTTCGATCCGGTGGGAACGTTCGTGGTGGCGGGCCCTCCGCTGTCGGGCAAGACGAACGCGCTCAAGGCGATGGTCACGTCGATGCGCCGCTTCGACCCCGAGGTGAAGCTGTTCCACTTCGGCGGTCGACGGGCACAGCTGAAGGACTGGGCCGACTGGACCCGCAGTGCGGTCACCCCCGATGCCGCCAAGGAGCTGGCGAAAGAGATCACCGAGTTGGTCGCCGACGAGGCGCTCCCCATGCGGCTGATGATCGTCATCGAGGATGTGCCGCAGTTCGCCGACAGCCCTGCTGAGCGCGACATGAAGGCGCTGTTCCAGGCGATAGGCCGCAGCGATCACTTCCTCGTCGGCGATGCGGACGTCACGCAGGTCACCAGTGGGTTCGGATTCATCGGTGACTTCAAGTCCGGCCGCAAGGGCATCATCCTCAAGCCCGACGCCTTCGACGGTGACTCGGTGTTCAAGGTGCCGTTCCCGAAGGTCAAGCGCACCGACTTCCCCGAAGGTCGAGGCATCTTCGTGCAGGCGGGCCGTCAGGTGACGGTGCAGATGCCGCTCATCGAGGGGGAGCGGCTGGGATGACTCGGATGGGGAGTTCTCCCCATCGCAGGGCCCGGCGACGGGCCAGTAGATTCTGTGCGTAGCCGGAGGAAGGGCCGACATGGGTGTGAAGGTCAGTTATGACCAGCTGGGAAATCTGTCCACCCAGCTGAAGAGCGTTGTCGACGAGTTCGAGCACGCGGGATCCCGCGCAAATGACCTGCGGGATGACGTCGGGCGGCCATACGGTGAGTCGGAGCTGCGCGATCTCGCGGGTGACTTCGAGGGTCGGTGGGACGATCGGCGCAAGAATCTGATGGAGAGCTGCAAGGCCGTGGCCGAATACGTCGACGACGTGTTGGAGGCTTTCAAGGACTTTGATCAGGACGCAGCGAGCAAGTTCGATGAGAAAGGCGGGCAGCGATGACGGTTTCCATGCACATGCCGTATCAGACCCCCGTTGGCGGAAACCGCATCGATGAGCTCGAAGGCGACGGCGCAGACATCACGGCCCGGGGCATTCAAGTCTCAGAACTGGGCAAGGCCATGGAGGACGCCTGGAAGCTGATCGCTCGCCTCGTCGACGACGGAGCCGAGATGGAGGGCGACGCGGTCGAGAAGCTCCGCGAGGTTGCTGAGGATGTGAATGCCGATCTTCGCAAGGGCGGCGAGCTCTACACAGCGGTCGGCCCTCACATCGAGAAGTACGGCAGCGCGGTCAGCGCGTCCAAGCCCACTCTCGATAGTCTGGCCAGCGATCTTCGCGAGACGTGGCAGAAGTACTACTACGCATCAGAGTACGCGCGCGCGGCGGGCCTCGCCGTTCCGAACGTGCCTGACAGCGACGCCGAGCCGTCCGAGCAGTACGCGTACGACAGCGCAGAGCAGAATGCCCAGGATGCGCAGGACACTGCGAACGGGCACAAGGCGAACTGGGATGACTACGCCGCACAGTACGACCGCGAGTACAACACGTGGTTCAACGCCTATGAAGAAGCTGTTCGCGAGATCAGATCCGGCATCAGCGGCAAGATCGAGGACAGCTGGAAGGACGACGTTCGCGGAGCGCTTGATGCGCTGGCCGACATTCTGGCTGTCGCCGGCCTCGTGCTCGCCGTGCTGGCGATCATCGTCGGTGGGCCGATCGTTATGGCTCTCGCCGCGGCGGTGGCTGTGCTGACACTTCTGACGCAGGTCGCGAAGTTCGCAGTCGGGGACGGCGACTGGTTCGAGCTCAGCCTGGCGATCGTCGGCTGCATTCCGTTCATCGGACCTGGCTTCAAGTTCTTCAAGGGACTGGCGCAGGGCAGCAGCGGCTTCCCCGGTTTCCTCGGGGCACTCAAGACTGCCCTCAAGACGGATGCCTTCCGATTGGCCGGTGTCGGCGCGGGGTCTCCCGCAGCGTGGCTGCGCGGTCTGAATGATCTGGCCGGTGCCACGCCCGCGGCGAAGGCGGGGGAGTTCGTCACAGAGTTCTTCAGCGGCAAGGGCGTCACCGAGTGGGGGACCATGGGGGCACGCGGCATCGACGCACTCGATACCGTCTCCACGGTGTGGGCCACCAAGCTCGGCATCGTGGGGAACATCAAGTCTGCCGCGGACGGCACCTTCGGCAACTTCTTCGATCCCGATCAGAACCGCTTCAGCTGAGTGAGCAACCGCGGGTGGCACGCGCGGGTGAGAGAGTGAATGCATGAGCGATCTGCGCAATGAGCTGCTGGGCAGTCGGACACCGACTTTGCCTCCATACCGAATGCTGGTTCCTCCGGGCTGGGAGGTCTTCGAGCTCGGTGAGCAGGACGAGACTCAGTTGATCGGTCGAGCCGCCGCCAGACTGAAGGCGAACAATCGTGGTGATCTCACGGCGGCTGTCGGACGGTATGTGCGCGATGCGCTGACGGATCTGCGCAGGCAGAACGCGTTCGCGTACGCCATTCCCGGCGAAGAGGCACCCACCTGGGTGCTCGGTTCTGCCAGCCTGGTGGGAATCAGGCGCGTTTCGACGCCTGATCTGACTCTGGACGACGTCGTGCGCAATGCGGTGGCGCAGCACGGTGGTGCACCTCTGGGCGAAGATGCTCGGATCATGAGCTGGGCGGAGAGCCGCACGGTGACGATGGATGGTGAGACGGTGCGTTCGCTCATGCTGAACTACCTGATCCCGATTCCGGGAACCCGGCGCACCCAGGCGGTGCACTGGGTGGTCAACGCGGCACATGCAGAAGATATGCCGGACGACGATCCGAAGCTCGAAGCGTGGAAGCTGCTGTTCGACGTGCACGTAGCGACGTTCGCTTGGCTTGCGGAATGAGAAGGCACCATGAGTGAATTCGAACTGAACTATCGCACCGACCTCGCCATCCCGATCGCGCCGATCGCATCGGTGGCCGAACGCACCGAGTGGGCGCGCAGCCGTGCCCAAGAGTTCATCACTGCGTCGACTCTGGTCGCCGGGGCCGCTGATCGGATCGAGGCGGCGCTCGCCGACCTGGCGGGAAAAGCCGACGACGATTCCATGATCGCGTTGCTCGTCTCGGAGGACGCGAGCGTTCTCGCGCCGCTGACGATCTATACGACAGCTCAGTCAATGTCTGACCGTGAGGTTGCCCGGTTCCTGTCCACTCCGGCGACGCTCCTGCCCCCGACCGGACAGACCACGCAGACACAGCACCTGGGTGTGGGGTTCTCGTCGACGCTGCTTGAGAGCAGCGACGAGGTGAACTACTCCACCCGACGGTGGGTGTTCTTCGGCGAATCCTCTACGGTCACGGCGCTGCTCGGACCCGTGATCCCTGCGCAGGCCATCGTGCTGGTGGAGCCGATCGCCGAGGTGATCCTTGAAGCGTCCCGCGCCGTCGACTTCGAACCTGCGCAGGACCCGCACCGGGTCACGCGGCTCCTTGCCATGACCGAGAAGGTTGGCGACAAATGGGAGATCTGACACATCGGCCGCTCGCTCCCCTGATCGAAGAGGCCGAGGAATGGACACCGCTGGACTGGTGGAAGCTCGAGATCAGGTCTTTCATCGTGGCGCCTGCCGTTGTCCGCGACTTGTCGATCATCGCGCCGCAGGAGGCCGTGCAGGCTGAGTACACGAAGATCACGGGTGCCAGCTGCCTGCGCTCGCTCAGTTACCTATACGCGATCGTCGGCCCGCTCGTCGGCGCGGCGATGATGATCCGGTGGGCGTGGACCAGCGGCGACAACTTCGACCTGCCTCTGGCCACGGCCGGCATTCTCACAGCCCTCGCGCTCATCGTCGGCGTCTACGGCCAGGTCCAGGAACACAGGCACCCGCGGGCGGTCACGGCAGGCAGCCTGCGCACGCTTGCGCTGCTGCACATCATCCCGGCGGCCGTGTCACTTCTCCTCGCCGCAACTGCGGGCCGGAGCCAACTGACCGGGCCTGACGTGCTGTGGATCGTCGTCATCGCGGCAGATGCGCTCTTACACGTCGTACTCCTGGTGCGCGGTCCGGTGCGACCAGGTGGTCCGCAGAATGAAGTCGACAACATCAGGCAGGGCCTCACTGAGACGCCGCAGCACGTCCTCGATGAAATCCAAGATCGGCGCCGTTCCGCGATCGAGCTGCTGCGTTCGCGCGACCTCATCGACGCTGGGGGCGCCGCGCGGGCGAATGCCGCGCCGATGGGTGAGCTCGGTCTGACGATGGCGCCCGAACTGGCAAGGCATCTGCCTGACGCGCCCGCCGGCGCTCCTCCCAGGCATGAGGTCGATGGGTAGTTGTCGCCATCGACGCTGCCCAACGGGAACGGCGCAGTCCTTGTGCGGTGAACCTGGTGGCCGCGGTCGTCGCCGTGCAGGGACTGGAAGCCGACGGCCTGCCCTTCGCCCAGCAGGAGCCCGTGGCTCTTGTGCCCGCCATAGACGAGGATGCCGCATGGGACAGGTGAAACGAGAAGCCAGCGCTGTCGCACAGGTCGAGCAGATGACCACATGGCATCCGCTGGAGTGGTGGCGCATCGAAGCGGGCGCATGGAACGGGCACCGCGAAGTGTTGGATGCGCTGCGCGCGGTGGCTCCGTCCGCGGTGCGGCCCACGTTCGCGCCCGGTCGGCCGCCCATCTGGGCGATGCTCTACGTCGCACTCAGCCTTGCGGCTGCCGTCACCCCCGCCGCCGCAGCCTTCATCGCCTACCGTGCTGTCGTGCGCGACCGCGTCGACCCGCTGGTGCTGGCACCACTGGGTATCGCAATCCTGCTGGCCGCTCTCGTGCTGGCCGCCGATCTAGTGCTGTTCCGCAACGTCACGCGTGCACGAGTCGCTTCCGGCTCGCATGCCCTGGGGCTTGCCCACCTGATCCCGTCGCTGACGCTGCTCGGACTGATCGCCTTCTGCGCCGCAACCGGGCGGCTGGGGCCCGACGCGTGGTGGACCTGGGCGGTGGTGCTTGATGTTCTCGTCGGCGTGGTGCTCATCGTACAGGGACGCCCGGCACGGGCGACGGCACCCGAGACGCCGGACTTCTCGGCGGTCGACGCCGTAGTCGCCGGTATCACGCCCCCACAGCGGGACGCGGTGCGGGCAGACCTCGAGGCCGCGATCGCTCAGCTTCAGCAGCGTGGCGTGATCGGCGACGAGGAGGCCGCCATCGCGCGCTCTGCACCGCTCGGTCGCCTCGGCTCGACCCTCGTCGTCCCGGCGGCCTGACAGACCCGGTCTTCGTCGGACGTCGCACCCCGGTCCAGACAATCGGCAGTCGAACGGGGAGTTGTCCCCATCGACGGCCGTCGTGATTGTTCCGTAGGGTTGTGGTTGTCGGGCCGGCTGGTCCGGTCCAATCGATTTGGCGGCGGTGTTGACGATGGCCGATTTCGGTGCGTCTTATGCGGAGATGGAGCAGGTGGCGTCGTCGTTGTCGCAGGCTCGTGATGACATTCAGGGTCAGCTGGACACGCTGAAGGGTCAGGTGGACACCCTGCTGGGTGAGGACTTCAAGACGCAGCACGCGTCGAGCAAGTTCGGTGAGGGCTATGGCGAGCTCACTACCGGTCTGAAGAGTGCTGTTGACGGCATCAATGACATGTCGGAGTCGCTGCTGGGCATGATGCGCGCGATCCAGGATCTGGATCAGCAGCTCGCCGGCAGCTGACCACTTCAACAACTGTGCAGAGGGGGCGACCGATGATCCCGGTGCCCGCGACCATCGACGCCGATGTGGAGTCCTGGGCGCGGGACAGGGCCGAGCCGCTGCGCTCCGTGCACGGTCTGGACGAACAGCGGACCTCAGTGATCGTGGCTGCGCTCGTGGTGGCGCACCGGCTGGCGGCTAGGGGGCGCGGCCAGTTCTTCCTGCTCTTCGATCCGCTCAGCAAGCTCGTCGCGCCGTTTCACGTGGTCATCTCCGAAGGCGAGCTGGCACCCACAGCGCAGCGGAACTTCCTGCTGCCGACAGCGCCGCGGCCACCTGAGCTTCGACTCACGTCGGAAACAGCGTTCGGCGTCGGCTGCTCGTCGACGCTCCTGACCACGCGTCCCGGGACGGCCGAGATCCGGTGGCTCTTCGTCGCCACCGGGATGACCCTGGCGGCGACGCTCGCGCCGGTGGCGACTGTTGCGACGATGTCGATGGGCATCACCGCTGAGGATCTCCTCGGCGCGCTCAGCGTCGAAGGCGGACGACTGGGCCGCTCTGCTGTTTTCGAACCGGAGGCGCCCATCGCCGAGACGCGTGATGCGCAGGAGGAGTGGGCGCTGTGAGTGTGGACGTGAGTCGGGAGATCGTCGAGAACGCCGAACGCTGGGGCGGGCTGAACTGGTGGGAGCTCGAGGCCGGGCTCTTCCGCGATCATCCGAAGATTCGCAGCGCACTCAGCACGATGTCGCCGGCTGCGGCCCGATGGTACTTCGCCAAGGGCAGGATCGATCCTCTGCAACCGATCATTGCGCTCATGCACCTCGTCGCACCGGTGCTGCCGGCGGTCGCGCTCGTCGTGCTCGCCTCCCGTCACCTTCCGCGTCCGGACGGTGCGAGTTTTCTGCCGGCTGTGATCCTCATCGCGATCGCGGTGCTGCTCGGAACGATCAGCCTGATCGGCAATGTGCGTCATCGCGATGAGGTCGAACCGCGCACCGCGATCATGATCGGCTGGGCCCACCTCGTTCCGTCGCTGATTCTGCTGGTCTTCGTCGTTCAGGCGCTGGCTACCGGCCGCTCGGCCGATGTGCAGCCGTGGATGGTCGTCGTGTTCGCGCTTGACGCCATCGTTGGTGTTCTCTACCTCGTGCTCACACCGCGGCCGAAAGATCGCGCTGCAGCGCGGGTCGAGCGTGCGCGTGCGCTCTGGCGCAACGCGATGGCGACGCTGGTTGCGGCGGACGAAAAGAAGGTGCGCGCAGAGCTCGCCGGCGCGATCGATGTCCTTCTCGAACGCGACCTCATTGACCGGGAAACCGCCGATCGTGCGCGGGAAGCGCCGCTCGGCCTGCTGGGCGTTACGCTCGCGCCCGCATTGATGGCGAAGGCGAGCTCTCCAGGAGGGCATGATGCAGAGAGTCGGCCGCTCGCTCCCCTGATCGAAGAGGCCGAGGAATGGACACCGCTGGACTGGTGGAAGCTCGAGATCAGGTCTTTCATCGTGGCGCCTGCCGTTGTCCGCGACCTGTCGATCATCGCGCCGCAGGAGGCCGTGCAGGCTGAGTACACGAAGATCACGGGTGCCAGCTGCCTGCGCTCGCTCAGTTACCTGTACGCGATCGTCGGCCCGCTCGTCGGCGCGGCGATGATGATCCGGTGGAGCTTGGTCTCACGATGGCGTCCGAACTGGCAAGGCATCTGCCTGACGCGCCCGCCGGCGCTCCTCCCCAGGCGTGAGCTCGCGGGGGGAGCCCTCCCCATCGGCGCTGCCCAACGGGAACGGCGCAGTCCTTGTATGATGCAATCGCCCTGGCCATGGTCTGGGTCGACCAGGAGGCATGATCGGTATGGCTACGGCGGGAATCGTGCGTCTGAAGGGCGAAGACGAAGAGGTGGTCGCGATCGCCGTCGCGGCGAAGCGGGCCGTCGCCTACCACCGTGACCTGCAGCGTGAGCTGATGCCGCAGCTCAGCGCGCTGCACGCAGCCCGGCGCGAGATGACAACTCCGCATCCGCAGTTGCAGATGCCGTCCGCAGAGACCGCTGCCCGGGGGCGCGGAATCGTGTGGACCTTCCTGTTCGCGGTGAGCCTGGTGGCGGCAGTCGTCGCCGTTGCGATGCTCTCTCCGCTGGGTCCGCGCACGAAATGGGTGGCCCCTGATGTCGCGGTGCAGATCGCCATGCCGGCGCTGATCATCGCCGCGATCGCCGGGGTCGGTGCACTGATCTTGCGACCCGCACGAGGACGCGCCGCAGTCGCGACCGTGCTCTCGTCCATCGTCACCATTCTGCTTGCCGCCGTCTTCCTGTTCCGCCTGGTCGGTGGAGGAGGGGACAGAGGCTTCACGGCCGAGCAGCTCGGCCCCTGGCTTG
This sequence comes from Microbacterium esteraromaticum, assembly GCF_017303215.1. Lineage (GTDB taxonomy): Bacteria > Actinomycetota > Actinomycetes > Actinomycetales > Microbacteriaceae > Microbacterium > Microbacterium esteraromaticum_C. The sequence continues at coordinate 836,011 of NZ_JAEMWU010000001.1, forward strand.
CTGGCGCAGGCATCCTGCTCGTGCTCCTGATCGCCCTGACCTGGCGGCTCGACCGCCTTCGCCGGAGCGATGTGTTTGCCGAAGGAGGCATCCCGAAGGGCAATCGCGAGGCGCAGGCCGACGCTCGTCGTGTGAGGGAGTCCGCGCGGCGAGCGGCGAACCTGACGCCAGCCACCGCCGCAGCGCGGGATGAACTCCGACAGCAGTGGGCGCATGCGCTGCAGCAGCGCGGCGCGCGCACCGAGGCCGCGGACCAGGCCGCAGAAATCGGGCCTGTGGCGTGGCTCGTCTGGACGGTGTACGACGGCGACCTGGATGTCTCCCTGCTGCTTCGCTGACGGCCTGCTGGTCGCGGTCGAGAACGAAGGAAGCTGATTCACGAGCGACGCGCCCTCGACGCAGCGGCCAACGCCGCGACATGGTGATTGGCTACGGTTGAGTGGTGGCTCATCCACCCCCTCGCATGCCCGGTGGCAACGCAGAGCGACGACCACCTACCTGCTGTTGAGGATGCTGCAGGCCGCGACCTTGATCGTGTATCTCGTCGGCTCGCTTCTACTGACGGGCGGCCAGTTCAAACAGGGGCACGGGCCGATGTGGGGCGAGGTGCTGTACTTTCCGCTCTTCTCCGTTCCGGGCTGGTTGATGGTCGGCGTGTCCGTGCTCGGTGTGCTTCTCGTGATCCCCGTGCTCGTACTGGCGAGGGTGAGTGACGCGGGCCGGATCGGCGGTGTGTTCGCGGCGACAGGCGCCGCGGCGGCGGCGTCCTTCATGTTCGCGGCGGTGCTCCCCGCGGAAAGCGCTGGCGATCTCGCCCTGCGGTGGACGGCGGCCTGGACGGATGGCGCGGTCGCCGTCGTGCTGATGGCTCTCTCCCTTGTTCTCTCCGTCCGTTCCGATCGTGCACGCGAGCAAGCAGGACTGCCCAAGTGGACAGGGATGGATGATGACGACCAGCAATGACGTCGGTCGGTCAGGGACAGGAAGCCGAGGCATGCGTGCCGCACGTGCGAAAGATCCTTCGCGCTCAAAGGCGCAGACGGACCGAACATCGCCCAAGACCGACGTCGATGGGGAGTTCTCCCCATCGACGGGTTCTGTCGGGGGCCCGTAGGGTGGGTGTTGTCGGGCCGGGGTGGTCCGGTTCGGGTAACTTTCGGAGGTGTTGTTGATGGCCGATTTCGGTGCGTCTTATGCGGAGATGGAGCAGGTGGCGTCGTCGTTGTCGCAGGCTCGTGATGACATTCAGGGTCAGCTGGACACGCTGAAGGGTCAGGTGGACACTCTGCTGGGTGAGGACTTCAAGACGCAGCACGCGTCGGGCAAGTTCGGTGAGGGCTATGGCGAGCTCACTACCGGTCTGAAGAGTGCTGTTGACGGCATCAATGACATGTCGGAGTCGCTGCTGGGCATGATGCGCGCGATCCAGGATCTGGATCAGCAGCTCGCCGGCGGCTGAACACCCACCGAGTCTTTTCCAGAAAGGGCCGACCATTTCGGTCGGCCCTCTCTGCGTCTGACGGAGCCCGCCGCCGCGGGGCGAGGAGAGATACCGCATGACGATCGACGATGATGCGCTCCAGCGTGCGCTGGCGGGACTGCACGTGCGGATTCCCCGATCGGACGAGGATGCCGCGCAGCTGCGCGCAGAGGTGCGCGCAGCGGACGCCGCTCTCGGCGCCGCACTGCGTGCTGCCGACCGGCGACGCGCTCACACCATGCCGGCGGAGGCACCGGCATCCGAAACAGGACAGGACCAGGCATGAGCGACGTCCGGATGGATCTTGCCCAGCTCGAGTCGACCGCCCAGGCCGCCAAGGGACTCGCCACGACCTTCGATGGAGCGGAATCGTTCGCTGCCGATGTGGGATCGCTCACAGGGCACAGCGGGCTGAGCGCCAAGGTCGACGACTTCGGCGGCAAATGGGACATCGCCAGGGAAGACCTGAGTGAGAGCCTGCGCTCTCAAGCCGAATTCATGCAGGCGATCGTCGACACGTTCCGTGACCTCGACGCGAAGATGGCTCAGGGGGAGTAGAACATGACGGTGCTTCCGGGGCATCCCGAAGAACTGAGTGCTCGCGCGACGACCCTCGTTGCCTCGGCCGACGTCATCCTCGAGGTCATCGGTGCGCTCCGGGGCATCGTCGCCGACGACGAAGGTAAGGCCGTTCACGCGCTCTACGAACAGAACGAGCAGATCTCGGCTGATCTGGAGCGCATTCATCCGCGCTACCGCGGCACGGCCGATGCGATCACCGAGTACGCCGTGGTGCTCACCGACGCCCATGCTCGCGCAGAGAGCGCCCAGGCAGACCTGGACGATGCGCTCGACTCGCATAGCAGCGCCAGCTCGGCACTGAGAGATCTGACCGTGCGTGTGAGCGCCGCAGACGATCCGTCGCCGGAGCTCACCGATCAGATGCCCGGGGCCCAGCGGGCCGTCGACGCCGCCGTGGCGGCCATGGGCGACGCACTCTCGCGCATCCGCGCGGCGCGGGATGACATGGATGCTGCCGCCGAGACCGCGATGAACCGGATCGACGCCGCCATCGACCCGTCCAACGAGGGGTTCTGGGACGGCGTGGGAGATTTCTTCGCCGGGGTCGGGGACTTCCTCTCGGGGATCGGTGAGTGGATAGGCGACTTCCTGCAAGACGTCGTGAACCTGCTGAAGGCGATCGCCGACACACTGGTGGCGATTCTGGGTGTGCTGGTCGTGCTCGTGCTGATCGTCGCCGTCGGGGCGTTGTTCGGCACGGTCGGGCTCGTCATCGGCGCGGTGATCGCGATCGCACTCGCCGCCTTCTTGATCTGGAGCGTGCTGTCGGACGTCGCGCGCGACACGCCCGCTGTGGCGGGCAAGAACCCCTACGCGGGTGCCAGCAAGAAGGAGATACCCGACGACCCGAGCCTCGCCAACGTGCTCGATGGCGCCGGTGAGGTCGATGCCCTCGGCCTGGAAGACGAGAGCGTGGTGAAGATCTCGAAGGTGCTGGGCCCGGACGGCTGGCACTACACGGTCACCTTGCCGAGCACGCAGGAGTGGCTCTCGCGATTCGGCGACAAGGGAGCGGTCAACGACCTCGACAGCAACCTCGCGCTCATGCTGACACCAGCGCTGCAGACGCAGTACGAGCGCGCTGTGCTCGATGCGATGCGCCAGGCGGGAGTCGGCCCCGACGATCCGGTCATGCTCGTCGGCTTCAGCCAGGGCGGGATCATGGCCGGGCATCTCGCGGCGTACAACTCCGACTACAACTGGCAGGCCGTTGTCGCAGCCGGGGCTCCCATCGATCACATGCCGATTCCCGGCGACATCGACGTCGTCTCGGTGCAGCACAACGGCGACCCGGTGCCGAGGTTGGATGCCATTGCCGGCGACTTCGACAGCATTGAGCACGGGGCGAACTGGACATCGATCCGAGTCGACCCGCCGAACCCGAACGCTGTTCTCGGCGTCGACGTCGGTGCGCACAACGCCGACAAGTACTCCCAGACCTACCAGGCTCACCTCGACCAGGTGCAGGCAAGGCATCCTGGGCTGGCGGACTTCTTCAACGATGATGGCTACACCGACGTCTCGTACTACCACTGGAGCGAATGACAATGCAGCATCGAAGCGTGCGGGGACGGCGATTGCTCGCTGCGGCTGTGGCAGGAGCGTTGCTCTCCGGCAGCGTGGCGGGGTGTGGGGTGCTGCCCCCGAGCGGCGGACAGACAGAGGAGCAGACTGTGGATTACGGTGACGTCTCGAGTGCTGTGGTGGCGGGCGTGCCACGCGTGGTCGCCGTTGACGGCTTGGAACGATCGCGCAATGGCTTCGGGCATCGACTCAGCATCGGCGTGGTCACCGATTCGCCCGAGCCGTTCACCAGCGATGAGCTCGATGCGCTCCTCGAGGCAGTGTGGCGCGCGCTTCCCTGGGAACCGAACACGATCAAGGTGGTCGCGGGCACGAGCGCAGCCGAGGGGGAGGAACCGGTCGATCTCCGAGCGGCGGCGGCCGAGCTCAGCCCGCTCGGCGTGACCAACGCCGGTCAGGGCGGAGTCAGCCTGACCGATATGGATGTCCGCTACGGTGCGTGGACGGGGCCGGAGTGACCGGTCCCGAGCTGCGGTTTCGTCTGCCGGGACGCTGGTTCTCGGTGGATCTCTCCGGAGACGATGCCACACGGGCATCCATCCAGGCGATCGCGAAGAAAGCCATCGGCGTCGCCGATGATCGTGCCGCAGAACGTGCGCGGGTGCGCGCCCAGTTGCAGGAAGCGGTGTCGGCGGGCGCGCGGGGAGAGACCCGCGCCATCATGTTCTCCACCGAGATCGCGCCCGGCACGCCACTGCCGGTGACGCTGCTGGTCTTCGAACCGGCCGATCTGCGGATGAGCCCGGCGATCGGTACGGCGCCGCAGGCGGTGCTCGGCGTCATGGCAGAAGGACTGAAGCAGATCGATCCCGCCGCGCACGCATCGCTGGCCGAGGTGCGGGGGCCGGGCACTCCGGCACTGCGCACGCATCGCGTTGAGACGATCGACGACGGCAGCGAATCGCAGGGGATCACGCGGTTGATCGCCGACTACTGGGTGCCCGTGCCCGCATCCAAGCGCCTGCTGATGGCGAGGTTCTCGACACCGCTCGGTGACCTCGAGAACCTCATGCTGTCACTGTTCGACGAATTCGTAGCCGCCGCCCGCTTTGTCAGCTCCGGATCTCTGCGCGACGAGCTGATGGGCTCATCATCTGTCACCGCGCGGTAGCGGCGCTCAGGCCTCGACGTCGACCAGGTGGCGGGACTGGTGTCCGAGGATCTTGACCATGATTCCGTGCCGACGCAGCTCGGCGACCGTGCGCGACTCCTCGTCACGGTCGCGGCCCAGCGCATGCACGTTCGCGACCACCAGCACGTCACCGCGCTGCAGCGTCTCGATCAATCGCGCCAGGCGGTCGCCCCAGCTCTCCAGGATCTCGGGTGCGGGATGACGGAAGCCCTCGATCGGCACACCGAAGCGGGTGAGGTCCTCACGCTGCTGGGTGACCGAGGGCATCCCCTCGCGCGAGACGACCAGGCCGACCAGTCGGGCGCTCTCGGGGCGCATGGACCACCAGCCGTGGTCATCGTGGGCCAGGCACTTCGGGCATGACGCGGCCGCGTGCGGCAGCGTCAGCGGACTGGTCAGCGCAGCATCCGCGTGAGCGTTCGGCGCACTCATCCCGTCGTTCATCGTCATACCTCCCGCATCCATTCTGCCCGAGCGGCGGCGCTTCAGAGCATCCCGAGCGCGCGCACCGCGTCGCGTTCGTCGGCGAGTTCGGCGACGGAAGCATCGATGCGCGTCCGTGCCCACTCGTCGAGCTCGAGTCCTTCGACGATCTGCCAGGCCCCGTCGATCGATCGCACCGGGAACGAGCAGACCAGCCCCGCGGGCACGCCGTACTCACCGTGCGAGACGACGCCCGCGCTGGTCCAGTCGTCGGTACCGAGCATCCAGTCGCGCATGTGCTCGATCGTGGCGTTCGCGGCGGAGGCGACCGACGACGACCCACGCACCTGGATGATCTCGGCGCCGCGCTTCGCGACGCGCGGGATGAACGTCTGCTCCTGCCACGCGCGAACGTCGCCCACCTGCGTGCTCAGAGCGTCGACGACCGGGCGGCCGTCGATCGTCGCATGCGAGATATCGGGAAACTGCGTCGCCGAGTGGTTGCCCCAGATCGGTACACGGCGGATGCCGCCCACCGGCGCGCCGAGGGTCTGAGCCAGCTGCGCGCGCGCCCTGTTCTCGTCGAGTCGGGTGAGTGCGGTGAACCGCTCAGCGGGAACGCCGTCGGCAGCCGAGGCCGCGATCAGGGCGTTGGTGTTGGCGGGGTTGCCCACCACGACGACGCGCACATCATCGGCCGCGTTCGCACCGATCGCCGTGCCCTGCGGTCCGAAGATCCCGGCGTTGGCGGCCAGCAGATCTGCCCGCTCCATGCCGGGGCCGCGGGGGCGCGCGCCGACCAGCAGAGCGGCGTTCGCGCCGTCGAAGGCCACAGCCGGATCGTCGGTGACCTCGACGTGTTCGAGCAGTTCGAAGGCGCCGTCCTGAAGTTCGAGTGCGGCGCCCTCGGCCGCGCCCATTCCCTGCGGGATCTCCAGCAGCCGCAGCCGAACCTTCTCATCCGGCCCCAGCATGTCGCCCGCCGCGATGCGGAACAGCAGCGCGTAGCCGATCTGTCCGCCGGCCCCCGTGATCGTGATCGTCGTCGCCATGTCTCACAGCCTATTGCGGTGCGCCGACGTCATCAGCGGTATTTTTGGGGCATGACCTTCAACCCGAACGCCGACATCTCGGGCAACACCACCCGCAGGCGCGGCCGCAATGCCGCCATCGGCGGTGGCATCGGTGTCGGGGTGATCGGCATCCTCGCGCTGCTCATCGGGCCGATGCTCGGGGTCGACCTGTCGGGCCTGGTCGGTGGCGGTACGGTGCCGTCGGGCGGTGGCAACAGCATCGAGGGGACGCTCACCGAGTGCGAGACCGGGGCGGATGCCAACGAGAACGACGACTGCCGTATGGCGGGTGCCGAGGTCGTGCTCAACGACTACTGGGAGGCGCATGTCGACGGCTACGTCGCGCCGACGATGACCGTGGTCGAGGGGCAGACGCCCACCCAGTGCGGCACCGCGTCGAACGCAGTGGGTCCGTTCTATTGCCCGCCCGAGATGGGCGTGTACATCGACCCCGACTTCTTCGCCATCATGCGCCAGCAGTTCGGCGCCTCAGCGGGCGAGCTCGCCCAGTTGTACATCGTCGGCCACGAGTGGGGTCACCACATCCAGAACATCACCGGGGTGATGCGCGAGTACCCGAACAACGGCACGGGCCCCGACAGCAACGGGGTGCGCATGGAGCTGCAGGCCGACTGCTACGCCGGTGCGTGGCTCGGTGATGTCACCACGCTCGAAGACGACAACGGGGTGCCGTACCTGCAGCCGCCCACCGAGACCCAGTTGCGCGATGCGGTCAACGCCGCCTACGTCGTGGGCGATGACCACATTCAGCAGCAGTCCGGTGGCTTCGTCAGCCCCGAGAGCTTCACGCACGGCTCGAGCGAGCAGCGCAAGTACTGGTTCGCGAACGGCTACACCAACGGTCTCGGCGTCTGCGACACCTTCGCGGTTCCCGGCGACCGGCTCTGACCCACGCGTCGTTTCCGCCGAGACCCCCACCTGTCGCCGAGACCCCCACCTGCGGGCGCCCACACGTGGGGGTGTGGACGCGAGATGGGGGTGTCGGCGAGTGAGGCCAGGCGCGCAGAGCGAGGCCAGGGTGGTGCGCAGCGTGAGGTCAGGCGCGCAGCGCCGCCAGCAGCGTGCGCACCAGGCCGAGTCCGCCGCCGCGGGCGCGGAAACGCGTCAGGCCCGCCGACACCTCCGTGCCCGTGCGTGCCGAGACGAACCACGGCGGTTTGGGCAGGATGCTGAAGCGCCCGCCGCCGTTGAGTACAGGCAGCGACCGCGGGAAGGGGCGGAACGGCCCGCGCACCACCGAGCGCTCCACGTCATCGAGCAGCAGCGCGTTGTGCACGACGCCGATACCGCTGCCCACGTCGTCGATGGTGTTGCCGGGGAACGCCCCCCACGTCATTGTCGGCACGATGAAACCGAGCGCCGTCCAGGTGTTGATCGCGATCGACCCGTAGCGGAACTCGGCGATCGCCCGCTCGAATCCGGCACCCATCGCCTTCTCGGTCGCCGGATCGATGATGATGTTGCCGCCGAGGGTGCCGACGAGTTCATCGTTCGCGTACGTCACAGCCGCGTCGAGGAACGCCTGGCCGGTACCGTCGAGCTCGACCACGCCCAGCACCGGGGCGAAGTACTCGGTGGACTGCAGAGCGGTGGCATCCGCGTTCTCATCGATCTCGACGAGCAGACGATCGGCGAGCACCAGGGCATCCGGGTAGTCCTCGGCGGCCGCACCCATGCGCTTCGGCGACCCGGGGTACCAGATCGGACGTTCGGGAGCGCTGGCGTAGGCGCGCCGCAGCGCGGCGCGGAACTGGTCGGCCTGCGCCCAGTCGCGGGACATGATCACGACCTGTCCGGCGATGCAGTTGTGCCCGCTGTTCTGCAGTCGCATCGTTGCGACGTGCTCGGCGTGGAAGGTGATGTCGGCTTCGGTCCACTCACCGGGGACGACGATGATCGGCGAGACCCCGCCGAGCTCGGCGGTGATCGGCTTCTTCAGCAACGGTCGGTTCTCACGCCGCCGCCGGGTGGTCGCCGCCTTCTGCGCTCCGGTGCCGTTCGACGGGCCCCACACGATCGCATCGAAGGTCGCCGCGGCACCGGTGATGTGCACATGGTCGAGGTCGGGATGACCGGTCAGGTAGGAGCCCACGGCGGCGCCACCGCGCACGATCCGCAGGAATCCGGGCGCGATCAGCGGGGCCAGCGCCCGCTCATACACGGGCACCAGGGCGTCCTGGGTGGGATTGACCTTCAGTAGAACGACGCGGTTGTGCGCGAGCAGCTCGTAGAACACATCGAGCACCGGGATCGAGGTGATGTTGCCGGCGCCGAGCACCAGGCCGACGCCGCCGGGGGCATCCGGGGTGAGCTGGGCCAGGCCGGCTTTTCGTCGCGCGGATGCCGGGGTGGTGCCGGGCTTCAGCCACACCTCACCACTGAATCCCGCCAACAGGATCTGGTCGCTACGGGTCAACGGGAATGCGTCTACACGGGTGCGCCCACCGGGGGCGCGGCCGATCGTGAGCCCGTCGAGCGTGCTGCGACCGCCGGCGAGCTTCGTGAGGGTGTCAGCGTAGGCATCCAGTGCGCCCAGCGTCGAGTACGGACCGCTGAGCCATTCCTCACCACGCAGCGGATGCCCCGAAGGCAGCCCCTTGGAATCGGCGGCTGTGTCAGCCCAGTCCTCGATCGTCGCCGACACCGAGTCGCGCAGCGCGCGCAACAGGGTTGCCCGCTGCGACAGCGTCAGACCCGACCACGTGGCCGCGCCCTTGCGCAGCACGGTGATGTGCGCGTCGAGTTCGGCGCGCTCGGCGTCGTCGAGGGCGGATGCCGGGGCGGGCGCGGTCGTGGAAGTCATCGTCGTCTCCTTCAGCGTCGCCCCAGCGTATCGCCGGGAAGCGGTGGGTCAGATGAGGGCGAGCTCGCGCAGCTTGGCCTCGACGTCGGCGTTCGACGGCTCGACGTGGTGGCTCGAGTCGGGGTACACGACCACCGGGATGTTCATGCGGCCCGAGATCTCCTTGGCGACGTCGGCGGCGGCCGGGTCGGCTACCAGGTCGATGTAGGTGTACTCGATGCCGAGGTCGTCGAGCTGCTTCTTGGTGCGGCGGCAGTCACCGCACCAGTCAGCGCCGAACATAGTGAGGGAGTCGGATGCAGGGGTGCTCATACCTCCAGCCTACGACGGCCACAGACACCCGGCGCCAAGCGAAAGATGGCACGATTGAACGCACGCGTCAACGCACGGCCGATCGCCGATCGGGGGAGGGATCACGTGAGCGCCACCGCCCAACCGCCCGTCGCAGTCGCACCGGTCACCGTGATCGTGCCGACCTACAACGAGCGCGAGAACGTGGCCGAACTCGTGCGGCGCATCGGCGTGGCGCTTGGCGGGTACCGCGCTGAGATCCTCTTCGTCGACGACAGTTCCGACGGCACCGCCGACGAGGTGGCCAGGGTCGCGGCATCCGCGCCTCTTCCCGTACGAGTCATCCATCGTGAGAGCAACAGCGGCGGTCTCGGCGGTGCGGTTGTGCTGGGGCTGCAGCAGGCGGCGTACGACGTATGCATCGTCATGGACGGTGATCTGCAGCATCCGCCCGAGCTTCTGCCGGCCATGCTCGCACGTTACGCGCGGGGCGACGCCGACGTCGTCGCGGCGTCGCGCTACATCGGGGGCGGTGACTCCGCAGGGCTCGGGACCGCACTGCGTTTGGGTGTCTCGAAAGCGGCGACCGCCGTCACGAAGGCGATGTTCCTGCGCCGGCTGTGGCGCAGCACCGACCCGATGACGGGCTTCTTTCTCGTCGACCGCGCCCGGGTCGACGTCGATGTGCTGCGCCCGCAGGGGTTCAAAATCCTGCTCGAGATCCTGGTGCGGGCGGGCGAACGTCACGACCTGCGGATCGCCGAGGTGCCGATGGCCTTTGGTGCCCGTCAGCATGGCAACTCGAAGGCCACGCTGCGTCAGGGGGCGACATTCCTCGCGCACCTGGCCCGACTGCGATTCGGCAAGATGGGCCTGTTCGCCCTGATCGGTGGCATCGGCGCCGTCGCGAACATCGGCATCATGTGGGTGCTCACCCAGGCCGGGATGGACTACCTGATCGCCGCGGTGATCGGCTCTGCCGCGACGATCATCGGCAACTTCGTCCTGCAGGAGCAGTTCGTTTTCCGGGCAGAGCGCCACGATGCGTCACGGCTGTGGGTGCGTTTTGCCGCCTCGGTATCGTTCAACGGCATCGAGGCCGCTCTGCGTATTCCGGTAATGGCATGGATGGTCGAGAGCTGGCATATCTCCAGCGTTCTCGCCACGGCGATCTCGTTGGTCGTCGCCTTCTTCGCCCGGTTCCTGTTCCACGCGCTGGTCGTCTACGCGCCGCGCAAGCGCAAGACGGCGGATGCAATCGCCGAGCCGGCCGTCGACACCGCGGCGATGCGCGTGCTGCGGGCGATCGACGCCGAGGCCATGCGCCCAGGCGAGCTCTGACCCGCTGCCGCTGCCGCTGTCGCGTCGTCGCGTGCCGCGCCCTCCGCTGAGAAACCACTTCCCGTTCGAGAAACACCTCCGCACGTGGTGTCTCATACGGGAAGTGGTTTCTCAGCGGCGGGCCAGTACGCCAGCAGGCGGGCACAGGGCGGGGGCGTTGCGGATCGCAGGGGGTGCTGTCAACCCCTTGCATCGGCCGGTTTGGATTCGAGAGCCTGGGGGCTGTCGCGGTGGACCCCGCGGCGCGAAAGGAGCCCTGCCATGAGCATCGGAACCGGAATCGCCCTCGTCGTCATCGGCGCCATCCTGACCTTTGCGGTGAACGTCGACGTCGCGTGGCTCGACCTCGACCTGATCGGGTACATCCTGATGGGTGCCGGAGTCGTCGTGTTCCTCATCGGCATCGTGCTGATGGCACGCCGTCGTCGCACCGACGTCGTCACCCGCACTGAGACGGCGCCCGACGGCACGCAGCAGACGCGCCGCTCGACCCGTTCCCCCGGCCCCGACGACGTCATCTGACTCCGCCGGTCGGCAGCATCCGCTGAGAAACCACTTCCTGTTCGAGAAACACCTCCGCAAGTGGTGTCTCAAACGGGAAGTGGTTTCTCACCGGAGAGAGACGGCGCGAGACGGCGCGAGACGGCGCGAGCGGCGGGCGAGAAACGGGCTAGAGGCCCTGGCCGGCGTCCCAGAGGCGTTCGGTCTGACCGGCCAGCAGGGCATCGAGCGACGAGGCCTGCGCGTCGGTGAGTGAGGCGACGTAGTCGATGATCCCGCGTCCGCGGGCGAGCCGGTCGAGGTCGTCGTTGGTGCGCGCCCCCACCAGGTCGGGGGCGTCCTGCCGCAGGCGACGGTAGTCGTCGGTGGCGAGTTCGACCAGGTCGATGAGCCGGCGTGGAGCGCGACGTGCGTCGCCCGGGTCGTCGAGCCAGGCGGCGAAGCCGTCGACGAGCCGCACGAGGATGTTCGCCTGCCCGCGCTGGTAGACGGTCAGGTCGGGGCGTTCGAGGATGAAGCGCTCGTGCAGGAACTTCAGCACGGCGACCTCATGCCACGCCTGGCGGTTGAGACTCACATGGCCGCAGCGTTCATCGGGATGCCGGTGCACTTCGATCGACGACTGCAGGCGCGCGATCCATGCGGTGGTGAAACGCGCCAGGCCGCGTTCGCTGGCCAGCGAGCCGTCGAACGGTTCGGCGACGAGACCGTCGATGACCTCGGCCGAGACCTTTGCGACGGCTTCGCTGAAGGCATCCGCATCGGCGATCCAGGCGTCTTTGCTCTGCAGGCGGCGCCAGAGCAGCTCGAGCGAGTGGCCGGGTGTGCGGGTGTCGGCTTCGAGCGCGTCGCGATCGGATGCCCGTAGCCGGGCCAGGTCGCGGTGCCAGGAGTGGAATTCGGCCGACAGCGTCGCGGGGTTCAGCAGTCCGGCGCGGTAGAAGTCGTCGAGGTCGTGCAGCGAGTAGGCGATGTCGTCGGAGATGTCCATGATCGAGCATTCGACGGTCTGCTGACCGGGCGCGATGAGCGGGTACGCCGACAGCGCCGCGCGGGCGTCCTGCTCGTCGATCGCGTAGTAGTTGAACTTGCTCGCCCCACCGCGTCGGCGTCCGCCGTCGCCGCGGCGCCAGGGGTACTTCAGGACGGCGGCGCGTACGGCTGCGGTGAGGTTGAGGCCGACGCCGGGGCGGTCGTGTTCGTCGAGGCGGGTGAGGATGCGGTAGGTCTGCGCGTTGCCCTCGAAGCCTTCGCTCAGCCCGAAGCGAGTGCGGGCGAGGTGGTCGAGGGTTTGCTCGCCGAGGTGCCCGAACGGCGGATGCCCGAGGTCGTGCGCCGCGGCCGCGGCCTGGACGACGACGGGGTGCGCGCCGCCGAGCTCGGCGACGGTGCGACCTGCCTCGTCGTCGCGTGTCGATAGGTGCGTGGCGATGGCGCGTGCGACGGCGGCGACCTTGATCGAGTGGGTGAGCCGGTTGTGCACGGCGAGCCCCGCGCCCGCCTGCGAGATCACCTGCGTGACGGCCGAGAGGCGTGAGTAGAAGGGTGAGAAGCGGATGCGTTCGACATCGACCCGGAACTGCGGGTGCCCTTCGGCCCGCTGGAACTCGTTCAGCGTCTCGGGAAGACGCCGCGCCTGCCGGGGATCGTTCGGATGCTGGGGCATGCAGTCAGTGTGGCACGGCGGATGCCACGGCTGCGCCTGTGTTCCGGGTCGGCGCCGCGGTGTGTCAGGGGTGGTTCTGCAGTGCCGCGGCCATGCCGGTGACCTGGGCGATGACGGCGTCGCGTCGGGTCGATGTTGTGGCGGTCGGGGTGACGAGCGCGGCCAGGTGGGCAGGCAACGTCTTGAGATTTCATGACCCCGCTGACCAGGTCCCTGCTCGTCCTCGTCAGGCCTCGTGAGGTGCAGGTCAGCGGTCCGTGGCGGGTCGAGACCGCGTGTGAAGTGCGCAGAGCCACCGGTCATGAAGGCGCCTAGGTAACGTTTCGGTAGCCTTCAACTGTGAACGACCTTAAGGCCGATGACTCCGACCGACTGATCGCCGCCGCCCTGCAAGTGAACGGCCGAGCCTCATGGGGCGAGATCGGGCGGGCGTTGGATCTGCCTGAGCGCACCGTCGCCCGGCGCGGTCAGCGCCTTCTCGACAGCGGCCTCGTACGGGTGTCGACCTATGTCGATCCGGCGCGCGTACTGCATGCGCGCGCCGTGCTGTTCCGCATCACCACCCAGCCGCGGGCGCTGTGGAGTGTGGCTCGTTCGTTGGCGCGGCGGCCCGATGCGTCGTCGGTGTCGGTGCTCGAAGGCAGCAGTGACGTCACGGGGATGCTGCTGCCGCGTGATGATGCGGCGATCCGCGAACTGCTGTTCACCGACTTCCGCGAACTGCGCGGAGTGGAGTCGATTCACGTCACCACGGTGCTGAAGTTCTTCCGTTCCGGGCATGACTGGAGGGTCGACATTCTCAGCGACGAGCAGGTGCGGATGCTCGACCCGGGCCCGTCCGGCCCCTTGGATCCGGGTGATTCGTTGTCTCCCGATGAGCATGCGCTCATCGAGCTGCTGCTGCGCGACGGGCGGATGCCGGTGGCGCAGCTCGCGCGCGACGTGGGCCTGAATGTCACCACGACGCGTCGCCGCATGGAGTCGCTGCAGCGGCGCGGGCTCATGCATCCGCGAACCGAGGTGCTGCCGTCACTGTTCGGTCTGGGTCTGGAGGCTCTGGTCTGGTTCCGTGTGCCGATGGCAGACATGGAGGCCGTGGGGTCGGCGCTCGCCACGGCCCCCGAGGTGAAGTTCATCGTGGCGACCACGGGAACCTCGCAGTTGCTGTTGAACGTGCTCGTGCGGGACGAAGCGGAGTTCTACGAGTTCCTGACCGGTCCGACGATCGCTCAGCACGAGGGCCTGGAGGTTGTCGATTCGCTCGTGGTGATCGCGCCGGTTCTGCGCGGTTCGCTGATGGTCGACACTCTGATCGACGCCGATGAGGAGCCGCTTACGGGGGCCATCCGAATATAGCGAGATCGCTCACAAATCCCGCCCTAGTGGCGAGATAGTTCATCTACGGTTGCATTTCTGGCGAAAACCGGCGATTATCATCATCTGTGGGACTTCCACAGATGAAAGGATCATCGTGTTCACGGCAACGGGTAGCGACTGGGAACAGCGCGCAGCGGCACTTCACCTCCGGACGGGCTTGCTCATCGATGGCGAGTGGGTGCAGGGATCGGCGGAGCCGCTCACCCCGATCAGCCCGCGCGACGGACGTGCACTGCCCGCGATCTCGGCGGCATCCGATGCCGACGTCGACCGCGCCGTGCGCTCGGCACGCGCCGCCTTCGACAGCGGATGCTGGTCGCAGCGCGCGCCCCGCGAGCGCGGACAGGCGCTGATCGCCTTCGCGCAGAAGATCCACGACAACGCCGAAGAACTGGCCCTGCTGATCTCGCTCGAGATGGGCAAGCCGATCCGCGAAGCGCTGCAGACCGAGATGCGCGCCGTCGTCAACTGCTTCCGCTGGTACGGCGAAGCCGTCGACAAGGTGCTCGACGAGCTTCCGGTCACCTCGCCCAACAGCCTCGCGCTGGTTACCCGCGAACCCGCCGGTGTCGTCGCCGCCGTCGTGCCCTGGAACTTCCCCCTCACGATGACCGCGTGGAAGCTCGCCCCCGCGCTCGCCGTCGGCAACAGCGTCGTGCTCAAGCCCGCCGAGAACTCCAGCTTCTCGGCGCTGCGTCTGGCCGAACTCGCCCTCGAAGCGGGCATCCCCGCCGGCGTGCTCAACGTCACCCCGGGCCGGGGCCACGAGGCCGGCCGCGCGCTCGGCGAGCACAACGACGTCGACGTCATCACCTTCACCGGCTCGCCCGAGGTGGGACGCAAGTTCCTCACCTACTCGGGTCTCTCCAACGGAAAGCGCGTCTGGCCCGAGCTCGGCGGCAAGACCGCCAGCCTCGTGCTGCCCGATGCCGACCTCGAGCGCGCCGTGCGCGCCACCGCCGATGGGTGCTTCTACAACCAGGGCCAGATGTGCACGGCCTCGTCGCGGCTGCTCGTGCCCCGCGCCGACCGCGATCGTGCTCTCGAGATCGCCGCCGAGGTGGCGCGCACCACGCTGCCCGCCGACCCGTTCGAGGTGACCACCTCGATGGGAGCGATCGTGAGCGAGAACCAGCTGCGCAGCATCGCCGGTTTCGTCGAGCGTGCGGATGCTGAAGGCGCCGAGATCGCCGCCGGTGGCGCTGAGCGCTTCGACGCCGTCGCGGGCGGCAGCTACTTCGCTCCCGTCGTTGTCGGTGTGACTCCCGAGAACGAGGTTGCACGCCGCGAGGTGTTCGGCCCGGTGCTCTCGGTCATCGCCTACGACGACCTCGATGACGCGCTGGCGATCGCCAACGGCACGGAGTACGGTCTGGCCGCCGCGCTGTGGAGCAACGACCTCAACGCCGTGCACCGGGTCTCGCGACGCATCAAGGCCGGTGTCGTGTGGGTGAACTGCTTCGAAGAGGGCGACATGACCATGCCGTTCGGCGGAGTCAAGGGCTCCGGCTACGGGCGCGACAAGAGCCTGCACGCTCTCGAGAAGTTCACCGACCTCAAGTCGACGTGGATCGAGCTGTCGTGACCGCCCCGCTCATCGGCATCAGCACCTGGCGCCGCACCTTCGACACCGAGCTCGGCGACGCCCGCCCCATGCACACGCTGGGGGCCGAGTACGCCGCTCCGGTCGAAGCGGTCGGCGGTGCCGTGGTGCTGCTGCCCCCGACCGCCGCTGTCGATACGGTGCTCGACCGCATCGACGGACTGGTGATCTCGGGTGGGCAGGATCTCGACCCGTCGCGCTACGGTGCGGCCCCCGAAGCCGGCAAGACCTACGACCCCGCCCGCGACGAGTACGAGATCGCCCTTGTGCGCGGTGCGCGCGAACGCGGCATCCCGGTTCTGGCCATCTGCCGCGGCATGCAGGTGACCAATGTGGCCTTCGGCGGCAGTCTGATCGTCGACATCGATGCGACGGTCACTCACCGCCCCACCACCGGTGCGGCGCAGCTCGATGAGCGCCACCCGGTGCGCATCGACGCCGGCAGTCGTCTGAGTCGTGCCTACGGGGTGACCGAGCGCACCGTCAACACGATCCATCATCAGGCGGTCGACCGCCTCGCCGAGGGGTTCCGGGCGGTCGCCTGGGCGCCCGACGGCATCGTCGAGGCGATCGAGCCCGACGACGACTGGGCCTACTGGGGCGTGCAGTGGCACCCCGAGAAGCTTGCCGGCGCGGAAAGCGCCGAAGAGACCCCCCTGTACGCGGCGCTGATCGCCGCAGCACAGGAACGAGCAGCCGGCGCGTGCGCCGCGAAGAAAGGAACAGCATGACCAAGCAGATCTTCCTCGAGTACGAAAACGGCACGCGCGCCATCGCCACGCTCCTTGAGGACCTGGCGCCCGAGACCTGCGCCGCGCTGTGGGGCGCACTCGAGAAGCCGGTGACGATGCAGGCGATGCACGCCATGTACGCCGGCCCCGAGGTTATGGTGGGCCTGCCCGAAGAGGCACAGGGCTTCGACCCCGAGGCGATCCCGCACGAGAACCAGCAGGTCGTTCCGGCCCCCGGAGACCTCATGTGGTACTGGCAGCGTCCCATGCAGATGGGCGGCCTGCCCTTCGAGTGGTACGAGATCGGTGTGTTCTACGCCGGTGGCGCACGCGTCTTCGGCCCGCTCGGCTGGACCCCGGTTAACATCTGGGCCCGCGTGACCGAGGGCCTTGAAGAATTCGCCACCGAGAGCGCCGCGATCCGCATCGACGGTGCCAAGAACCTCACCATCGGCCGCGTCGCCTGACAGCACGCGACCCGAGGACCTCTCCGTCCCCGATGATTGATACGAAGGAGTATGCATGAAAACCCGAAAGTTCATGACCCTCGGTGCCCTGGCGACCATCGGAGCGCTCGCGCTCACAGGTTGCAGCGGCGCCGCTGACACCCCGAGCGCCGACGGCGACGCCGACAAGCCCTACGCCGGCGAGACCATCGTCGTCACCACGTTCGGTGGCGACTGGGAGAAGGCGTTCGTCACCGCCGTCGTCGACCCGTTCGAGGCCGAGACCGGTGCCAACGTCGAACTCGTCACGCTGTACAGCGCCGACGCGCTCGCCCAGGTCACCGCGCAGAAGGCCAGCCCGCAGATCGACGTCGTCCACTTCTCGGGCGGCCAGGAGTACACCGCCGCGCAGGAGGGGCTGATCGACCCGATCGCCGCTGACGACCTGTCGGAGTACGACAACCTCGTCTCGGTCGCAACCGCCGGCCTGGAGCGCGGCGAAGGCCCCGTGATCCAGCTGGCCCCGATCGGCCTGGTCTACAACACCGAGTCCGGTGCACCCGCGCCGACCTCGTGGGAAGACCTGTTCGATGAGGCCTACGCCGGTCACGTCGCCCTGCCCGACCTGAGCAACTCGTACGGCGTGCTGTCGATGCTGCGCGTCGCAGACGTGCTCGGCGGCGGCATCGACGACACCGAGCAGGCCATCGCCGACCTCGGTGCACTCGCGGCATCCGGTGACGCGATCGTGGTTCCCACCTCGCCCGACCTGCAGACGGCATTCGCCCAGCGCGGCACGTGGCTTGCCCCGTACGCCATGGACTACGCCGGCACCCTGCAGGACGCGGGTCTTCCGGTCGAGTTCATCGTTCCCGAAGAGGGCGTGACTGCCTCGCTGATCACCGCCAACGTGGTCTCGGGCCGTGAGAACACCGAGCTGGCAAAGCTGTTCGTCGACTTCGAGCTGCGCCCCGAGGCGCAGAAGGTGTTCGCCGAAGAGATGCGCTACTCGCCGGTCAACTCGGCCACCGAGCTGTCGGCAGAGGCTGCCGAGTCGGTGCTCACCGGCGATGCCCTCGACGCGGCCGTCGTCTACGCCCCCGGTGACATCGCCGGTGAGCGTCAGGCGTGGATCGACTCCTGGAACGCACTGATCACCCAATGAGTATCCGAACCCGTAAGGAGCCCTGGCTGCTCCTCCTGCCGGCGCTGGCTCTGCTCACGATCGGCTTCGTCACCCCGGTTGCCGGCATGCTTCTCATGAGCGTTCAGGCGTCGGCAGGCGGGTTCACTCTGGAGAACTTCACTCGTCTGTTCACCAGCGAGTACCACCTCCAGGCGGCGTGGCGTTCACTCCGCCTGGGGGTCATCCAGACGCTCGTCACCCTGCTGCTGGCCGTCCCGCTGTCGTACATCATGGCCAGGGCCGGCGCGAAGGTGCGGTCGTTCCTGCTGATCGTCATCATCCTTCCGCTCATGACGAGCGTCGTGGTGCGCACGTTCGGCTGGGTCGTGCTGATGGGCCCGATGGGCCTGCTCATGCAGATTCCGGGTGCCGAGTGGATCGCGCAGAGTGCGCAGGGCTTCCTCGGCACCGAGGTGGGCGTCGTCATCGCGATGGTCCAGGTGCTGCTGCCGTTCGCCGTGCTCAGCATCCTCGGGGTCATCTCGGGCATCCGTCCGCAGCTCGAAGAGGCCTCACGCACTCTCGGTGCGGGCTTCTGGCGCACGCTGTGGCACGTCGTGCTGCCGCTGTCGATCCCCGGGATCGTCGCGGGAGCGTCACTGGTGTTCGTGCTCTCGGTGAGCTCGTTCATCACCCCCCGCTTCATCGGTGGGCCGCAGATCCCTGTGTTCGCGCAGACGATCTACGTCGACGCCACCACCAACCTGAACTGGCCGTTCGCTGCCGCCCAGGCCGTGCTCCTGTTCGCAGGGGTCATGCTGGTGCTCGCCGCCACCGCCCGAATCGGAAAGGCACCGGTGCGCGCATGATCCGCTCAGTGCCGATCGTCGGCAAGATCCTCGCGATCCTGCTGGGGATCTTCATCACCCTCTACATGCTCGTGCCGCTGCTCGTGGTGGCCGGTGCCTCCATCAGCGAGAGCCGCTTCCTGACGTTCCCCCCGAAGGGATTCACTCTGGAGTGGTACGTCGACGCGCTGACATCCGACACGTATCTTGAGCCGTTCCGTCTCAGCCTGCTGGTCGGCGTCGTCGTGGCGATCCTCGCCGCGACGATCGGCACCGCGGCGGCGCTTGCGCTCACCCGGTTCCCGATCCCCGGGGCCGGCGCGATCCAGGCGTTCCTGATGTCGCCGTTGACGCTGCCGACGATCATCCTCGCGATCGGTGCGCTGTCGCTGACGTCGATGACGATCGGTGCCCCCAACGTGGGTGTGCTGATCGTGGTGCACGTCGTGATCGCGATCCCGTATGTGATGCGCACCGTCACCGGAGTCATGGCCCGCGCCGACCACTTCACCGAAGAGGCATCGCGCACCCTCGGCGCCAACGCATGGAACCGCTACCGTCTCGTCGTGCTCCCCATTGCGCGACCGGGTATCGCGGCGGGGGCGTTCTTCGCCTTCAACATCTCGTTCGACGACGCGGTGATCGCCCTGTTCCTGCGCAGCCCGCAGCTGGAGACCCTGCCCATCGCGATCTACGGGCAGCTGGAGTTCAGCACCTCGCCGACGGTCGCCGCCGTCTCTACCCTCATGGTTCTCATCACCGTGGCCCTGATGATCGTGCTGGAGCGCATCATCGGCCTGGGAAGGTTGTTCGTCTGATGACTACGCTCACCATCTCTTCGCTCACGAAGGACTTCAAGAGCACGCAGGTTCTCAAGGGCATCGACCTGGCGGTCGAGTCCGGTGAGTTCATCTCGCTGCTCGGGCCGTCGGGATGCGGAAAGACGACGCTGCTGCGTTGTATCGCAGGCCTCGAATCTCCCACGAGCGGAACGATCGAGATCGGCGGCACCGATGTGACGCGCCTGCCTCCGGAGAAGCGCCACCTGGGCATGATGTTCCAGAGCTACGCACTCTTTCCGCACATGACCGTCGTCGAGAACGTGCGCTTCGGTCTGCGCATGGCGGGCGACAAGCCGAAGGCCGAGCAGCGCGAGCTGTCGCATCGTGCGCTGGAACGCGTGCAGATGGGGCACCTCGCCGACCGGCATCCGGCGCAGCTTTCGGGAGGACAGCAGCAGCGCGTGGCGCTGGCGCGGGCGATCGCGTTCGAGCCGCGTGTGCTGCTGTTGGATGAGCCCCTGTCGAACCTGGATGCCCGTCTGCGCGAAGACATGCAGATCGAGCTGAAGGAGCTGCACCGCACGCTCGGCCTCACCACGATCTTCGTCACGCACGACCAGGAAGAGGCGATGAGCCTGTCGGACCGCGTCGTGCTGATGAACGGGGGAGTGATCGAGCAGGAGGGCGCGCCCACCGACCTGTACGGCGCTCCGCGTTCGTCGTTCGCGGCCGACTTCATCGGCTCGGCGAACCTGCTGCCCGCGACGCGCTCCGGCGCCACCGCCTACCTGCAGGGCAGTGACGTCGCGGTGACGATCGGGGGCTACGCCCCCGTCGGAACGGTCGACGGTGAAGACGGCCAGGTGATGTTGCGTCAGGAAGACCTGCACGTGCGTGCGGCGGTGGATGCTGACGCACCGGTGCCGGTCGAGATCGTCACCTCGGTGTACCGCGGTGCGGATGTCGTGTACGTCGTCGAGCTGGCCGGGCGCCGTCTGCGTGTCGTGGCCCCGCGTCACGAAGTTCTGCTGCCTGCCGGGCCTGCGGGCCTCGGGTGGCGCGAGGGCGCAGCCCTCTGGCTCGCTGCGTAACCCGAATCGCGGCTGATTCCAATCGGCCCGGATCCTGCGTCTCCTCCCCTCGGAGAGGCGGGGTCCGGGCCGATTTCTGTGCCCACGGCGTTTGGTTCGGCTGCTGTGGTGCGTGGTCAGGAAGACGGAACCGAGAGCGTCGACGCCGGTAGCGGCTGGTCGGGGCAGGTGTTGAGCACTCGTGTGATCGCGTCGTGTTCGGCGGGCGTGACCCACAGGTTGTAGGCGGCCTTCACGGCGACCTGGCGTGCGACGTAGTCGCACCGGAAGGCGCGGTTCTTGGGCAGCCAGGTGGCGGCGTCGCCGTCGCCCTTCTGCGCGTTGGCTGAGCCGTCGACGGCGAGCAGGTTGAGGGGGTCGTTGGCGAACGATGCGCGCTGGTCGGTGCTGAGCTGTTGGGCGCCTTTCTGCCAGGCATCCGACAGGGCGACGACGTGGTCGATCTGCACGAGTTCGCTGGTGCCTTGACCTCGGATGAAGTCGATCGTCTGCCCCGTGAAGGGGTCGTCGAGTGTGCCCGTGGTGACGCGGCAGTTGCCTGTGCGGGTGATGTCGGTGAGGTCGCGGGCGAGGATGTCGTTGCGGGTGTCGCAGCCGTTGCGGTCGACGTCTTGCCAGCGGGGGCCGAACTGTTCGCGGGAGTAGCCGGTCTTGGGTGCACGGCCTTTGACGGTCAGGGTGTCGAGTGTTTGCAGCGCGGTGACGTTCTGGAGGTCGTCGGGTGTGCCTGCGGGAGCGTCGGGCGACGGTGCGGTGGCTGGTTCGGTCGGCGTCGGGGTGGCGGTGAGAGACGGCGGATGTCCGACATCGTCGCCGAACACGACGTTGGCGAGGCTGCCGATGAGCAGGACGGCCACGCCGAGCGCCACAAGCCCGAGCGTCTTGCGGCCCCGTCGGAGGAGCTTCTTCGATGCCGTGCGCGCGCTTGCCATCATGTTCACCGCTCTGCCGGCGCACCGCTGCACGCGCACCGCGCATGGAAGGCCGGCGATCAGGTGCGCCGGGCGCACGATCGGATACTGACCCCGTGCCTCGGGGTGCAACGCGCTGTTCGGGTGGCAGCGCACTGTTAATCGTAGGAGGGGGTGGGGACACTCGCGCATGGTTGACCGCCACGGTCGACTGAAGTAGTCTCACGCTTATTCCAGTTTATGTGGCATATTCTTGAGTATTACCTGCCATAATCAAGCATGCACGCTTCACAGTTCACCGGGCATCAGTGGCCGCCCCACGAGGTGGAGGTGTTGCCTTGGCGTCAGCAGGTGCGTGGAGGAACCCGCGCCGACCGGATGCTGACTGTCGTACAGGCGACGATCCCTCCGATGATCGAGCACGCGGAGTATCTTCCTCCGATGCCGGTCATCGTGGCATCCGAGCACGCGTTGCTGGCCGTTGCTCAGGCAGACACGGATGCTGAGGGGCATTCTGCGGCGATGAGCCGCTTCATGATGCGTACGGAATCGGTTGCCTCGTCCAAGATCGAGCGGATCACGGCCGATGCGGTCGACTACGCCAAAGCTCTGGCCGGCAACCGCTCGAACATTTCCGCGTCGAGCATGGTGGCGGCCAGCACAGCGTTGCACGAGCTCGTCACCGTGACCGGAGATCGTGGTCGATTCGAACTGGACGACGTCCTCGCCGCACACCACGCGCTCATGAAGGACGACCCGCAGGAAGCGTCCTACGCCGGCCGCCTGCGTGACATGCAGAACTGGATCGGCGGAAGCGACTACTCGCCTCGAGATGCGCTGCACGTGCCGCCCGCCTCCGAGCGTGTCCCCGCACTGATGGACGACCTGCTCGCCTATCTGAACCGCGATGATGTGCCCGTGCTGACGCAGGCGGCGATCGGGCACGCCCAGTTCGAGTCGATCCATGCCTTCACCGATGGCAATGGCCGTATCGGCCGAGCCTTGGTCTCCGCTGTCTTTCGTCGGCGAGGTGTGACGCGAAACGCTGTCGTTCCGCTGGCCAGCGGTCTGCTCGCCGAACGCGATAGCTACTTCGCAGCCCTCGGGGCATATCGCCTCGGCAACCCCGCTCCGTTGGTCGAGCTGTTCGCACGTTCCGCTCGCGCGGCGGCGACGTGCTCTCGCGTGTCCATCGCGCGCATCAAGGCGCTCCCGGGAGAGTGGATGGCAGAGGTCCAGCCACGCACGGGCTCTGCGGCCGCTGCTCTCATCCCCGCCTTCTATGACCATCCGGTGATGACGGTCTCGGAGATCGAACAGTACTCCGGCGCCTCTACGCAGGCGACCTACACGGCGATCGATCGGCTTGAGGATGCCGGCTTCATCCGCGAGATCACAGGACGCAAGCGCGACCGGGTCTGGGTGGCGTCTGAGCTTCTGGCTGAGCTCGACGATCTCGATCGGCGCATCCAGGCCGCAATGGTCAAGGGGTTGCCGACTCAAGGCTGAGCCCGCGGCTCATCGACGAATCCATCTACCAAGAGCAGTCAGGGCAACGACCGGGGGAGGGCAAAGCAAAACCCCCGCGATGTAGAAGCTACGCGAGGGTTTCTGGGATCACTGTAATGATGATCCTTGTGGCTCCGACCGGCATCGATCCGGTGACCTTTCGACTTCAGTTGGATGCGGCGGGGTAACGGGTGCCTGTTGGTCGTCGGTTGCCGCGTGATTCCGCGGAAGTCGTCTGCGTTGGTCGCGGCTGGTTTGGGGTGGATTCAGTGGAATTGCCAGCACGGGACCGGCACATGGTGATCTAGATCGAAAGATGATCGATGATCGTGCCAACATAGACGACCTCGTCGGCCACGAAGAAGTGAATACGATTGACGTCGGGCCGGAATTTGGTGTGCCACTCGCAACGGATGGTGCGGCCATCGAAAACGAAGTCGCGTTCCTTCATTGCTGCAGAATTACGTCGTGTCTTGGGGCTTTCTGGGGAGGACGTCACTCCGAGCGAGCCAAAGGCCGCCTCGCGGTCTGCTGTTTCGGTGAAGGTGCGCCAGATGTCCCGCGCGTGGTCGTTGAGCGCTGATAGGTGCAGAACCAACGCGTCAAAGACAGCAGGGTGATCTCCCTTGAGCGTGTTTACATCGGCCCAGGCGCGGTCAGCGAAACGCAGGTTCGGGAATAGGCGTTCTGCATTTGCTTGTACTGCACCGATGTCCTCCGGGAACTCCGTAAGTACGCTCTGCCGCCAAGCTGCAGCCAGGTCCTGTCGGCTCGCGATCCTCCGCGTTACATTGAAGAAGCGAGCATCCTGGCAGGCAGCACAGTCCAAGGGCTCAGACCAGCATGCGTCGACCGTAGCTAGGGCTATCACGGTGCCAGCGCCCGTGGCGGCAGCATCTGACATTAGGGTCAGGGCGTTGGTGTCTGATCCGAGGACCGGGCTGTAGATCGACGAGAAGTGCTCTCTGCAGAGTGAGCGCTCTGTTCGCTGTGCTGTGTAACCGCGATTGACGATCTTTCCTAAGATCGACCACATGTCCCCGGTGGGCAGGCCGTCGACACGCGGGAGGTTGCTCATCAGAGCATACAACGCCTGCATCGTGGTCGGCCCTACCCGAGGGTCTTTGTCATCGGCTCGCTCGTCGAGTCGTTTCCAGAAGGCCAAGCTGCCGACCGAACTAGGCGATGGGATGATCAGTTCTGGGTCAAACAACCGGAATATTTCTGCCGCCATGCTAACTCGCCGTAGAGCGTGCGATGTTTGCCATGAGTATTGCGCGGACGTCTTCCTCGGCGGAAGATAGGAAACCGCTCGGCCATTCGGTCAGGTCGCCGAACTCTGTAACGTTGAGAGTCCGCGCCGTTGAGCCACCGTCACCTGGTTCCACAAAAATTATGTCAACCGAATCCGGTGCCACTTGGTCTTCAGCAACACGACGGCGAATGCGGGTGACAAATGCATCACTGTGTGTTTCTATAATGATCGACATGTCCGGACGAGCAGTTATTAGAAAGTCTGCGAGCCGCGCCTGTACTGCCGGGTGAAGATGGAGTTCAGGCTGCTCGATGATGAAGATTGCATCTCTTGGCGCGGCGAGCACGCCGACGACAAGGGGGAGAGCTTGGCTGACGCCAACTCCCACTGAAGTCAGATCACGGGTGTGGCCATCAACGATAAGGTCTAGCCCGACACCAAGCTTCCCGTGGGAGCGGGCGGAAACGGTCTCGCCAATCTTCAAGTATGACAACCAATGATCCACTGCCGTGTTTAGCGAGCGCACTTGATCTTCGCCGTCTGACGAGCGATATGGGACCAATGTCGTCTGTGCCCGTGACAGTACTGCTGCACTGTACTCGCCACGCGTACCGACCGGGAGGCCTTTGGCAATTTCGTTCCAGTGATTCCATACAACACGCGGTTCATCGCGCAGAGGGCCAAGGTACTGTACTCGTTCGCCGAGGGCTTCCATCGCGTTCTCTACAGCTTGCAAGGCAACGTATGTATCACCGAGTGTTACTTCGAGGATTCCTTCAAGTAAGCCATCGGCAACTGATCCGTGGCCCCAGAGTGAACCGCGAACTGGAAGAAATATGAAATCTCGACGCTGGCGCTCCTGGGCCGCAGCGTCGAGAAGGAGATCCTTCTCCCTAAGGCTTAGACGCCCCCACATTCGATCGAGTAGGTGGGGCGGCATTGTGCCGCGGCTGAAACCGTGCTCCTCCAGCAAGGCTCTTGCGGGGTGATCTTTCGAGCGTCCCGCTGCACGCGACGCATGTCTCACGAACTCGTTGATGAGCGTGGCTCCGGCGACCCGGGAAGAGGACGTGTTCGAGGACTTCTTCGACGCAGCTTGCTGCCTGCCGTCAAGTACTGCTTGGATAGCACGCCGATATGAGTCTCGGAGGCTATCCGGTTGTTTGAACTGGATTACCCCGATCGGGCGGAGCCCTTGCAGAATCACGTAGGTGCGCAGAAGATCTGGGGCGCCGTCGATCATTGACTTGAGTCGTAGTGCGTCGACGGTTCCGATTCCCCGCAGCAGATCTTCTGCTCGGTTGCGGTCGCCAGTTCGAGAGTGTGCGTGTTCGAGCACGAGCGGCGGGGTTGCGTTGTCGCCCGGGATGATCTCGATGCGGGTAGGGGTGAGGGTAGAGCCGTCTGGCTTTGGGGAGAGACTGAAAGTTGCCTGTAGCTCTCGGCCGTGCAGCAATTCCTCGTTTCGCTCGGCCTTGAGCTCCATGTTGATGGTGATCGCATTGCCGCCTGATGCTTCCCGTACCAGATCGGTGGCTTCCCCGAGCCGTACAAGCGGACCGTTGAGGACGAGCGGGCCCTCACTGTGGAGGCTCTGAGCGAGGAGGAGTAGGGACTGAATGATGGACGATTTTCCGCTGCTGTTGATGCCCGTGAGAATCGTTGTCTTTCCGCTTCGGGTGTCCAGTTGTGCTGAGCGCACACCCTTGAAATCGTTGACCTGCCAGAGCATCGATACCCCTCCTCACCGCGAGTGTAGCGTCCGTTGGGAAGTTCGAGCGTGTCGCGCCGACGGGGAGCGCTCGGGCCGCAGCGGAGCGAGGACCGGACGCGCCGCAGGCGGTGCTGTCGGCCGGAGGTCGGCCTTGAACGAGTAAAGAAAGTCCTCACACCTCGCGTCACTTCGTGGACCGCCGAGCTCGCGTGGCTGTTGCCTTGACGTCTTCGGGGTTGACTGCGCGGGCCTCGAAGCGTCGGTGCCACTAGTCAAACACCGAGAGCAGCTTTGGGTCGCGGCGCTTCAGCGCTACTGACATGAACGACGCCAGATCATCGATCGGTCGAGTGATCCGTTCATCCGCGGGGTTTCTGACGAATCCGAGCTGCTTCGATGCGTTCTTGCCGAACAGGGCCGTGAACTCCTCAGAGACGATGGAGCGCATCCGTCTGCGCCGCTTCAGCTGCTCGTCCAGGGCGGGGGAGATGCCGCTGAAGTCCCTGTCGATGACCGAGAGGAACGGCGCGAGGAAGATGTCGACCAGTGGGTCCGCCTTGAGCAGTTCCCGTACCGCCTGCACATGGTGGTCGTTGTATCGGTGGCGGAGTGCACTCGGCGACACCGGCTGCCACTTGGCAAGCATGGCGAGCTTGGGACGCGGATCGGCGACTGTTTGCGCGTGAGTAGTCAGTAGAGCGTGGATGTCGGCCGAGCGATCGGCTAGTTCAGCGCTGACGCCGGCAACCCGCTGGAGCCACTCCTCGGTGTCGTCGTCGGGGAGGTCGGCCGCTGTTGGGGTCCAGCGCGGCGGCGTTGAGTGCTCGAAGTCGGCCGCAGGGCTGGTCCAGCAGGCTGCTGGACTGGCTTCGCGCTCATGCTCGAGGTCGGTGGGGGCGGGGTGGTTTCGACGCCGCCACCGGCACAAAACCGGCACAAGGCCCACGGGCGGCGCGTTTCGTCTCGCTTCGCTCGCTCAACGACCGGGGCTGGGTGGAGGCGTTTCGTCGCGCTTCGCTCGCTCGACGACCGGGGGAGGGCAAAGCAAAACCCCCGCGATGTAGAAGCTACGCGAGGGTTTCTGGGATCACGGTAATGATGATCCTTGTGGCTCCGACCGGCATCGATCCGGTGACCTTTCGATTTTCAGTCGAACGCTCTACCAACTGAGCTACAGAGCCGCGCGGCACTTCGTGGAACTGCCGCGTCCGATACGAAAGGCCTTCTCGAAAGAAGGCCCGTCGCTTGGAGCGACCCTGACGGGACTTGAACCCGCGACCTCCGCCGTGACAGGGCGGCACGCTAACCAACTGCGCTACAGGGCCATACTTGTTAAATTGTATCGGAAAGAGTGACCCCAACGGGATTCGAACCCGTGCTACCGCCGTGAAAGGGCGGCGTCCTAGGCCGCTAAACGATGGGGCCGGATGAGATCCCCGGGGGGTTCCCTTGCCGACGCTCAAGCATAAGCGGTTTTTCCTCCAAAAGTGAAATCGAGGGCGGTTCGGCTTGTATCCCGGGCGTTTCGAGGCAGGATGGAGGTGCCTCGCGCGCACGCGCGAGACCGACGAGACCTGTTGCAGTTGTGACGAATGTTGTTAGTGTGGCAACTGTGAAACGGGGGACGATGCCGTGTGAACGATGACGTGCTGAAGGATGCGACTGCAGCATCCGATGACTGCGACTGCGCGCCTACATCCGCAGAGCGACGCTCCCTCTGGCCCTCGGCCAAGGTGTCGCGCCGCGGCGCGATCACCGTTGGTGCACTCAGTGCCATCGCGGTTACCGCCTTCGGAATCTCTGCCGGCAGCCCCACCGCCCACGCCGCCGACTACCCGAGCTGGGATGACGTTCAGCGCGCGAAGGCCAACGAGGTCGCCAAAGCCGGCGAGATCACCCGTATCCAGGGTCTGATCGAGCAGCTCACCCAGCAGGCCGCCGCCGCCGAAGAAGCCGCACGCAAGGCCGGCGAGGAGTTCTACGCCGCCCAGCAGGCGTACTTCGAGCAGGCAGACAAGGCCGAAGACCTGCAGGCTCAGGCTGACGAGCAGTCGGCCATCGCTGATGAGAGCGCGCAGAAGGCCGGCCAGGTCGCCAACCAGATCTACCGCAACAACGGAGACGACGCCGCTCTCGAGATGTTCCTCTCGAACTCGGGCGACGGCGCCGACGACCTGCTGGAACGCCTCGGCAGCATGGACAAGCTGCTCGAGTACAACCGTGCAGTTGCCGACCGCGCCGCCGCCGCCCGCGACTCGGCGCAGTCGCTCACCGACCAGGCGGTCAAGGCGCGCGACGAACGCGATCGGCTGCAGAAGGTCGCCGAGCAGAAGATGATCGCCGCGCAGCAGGCCGCGGATGCCGCCCAGGCGGCCCTGCAACAGAAGCAGGACAACCTGCTCACGCTCGAAGCGCAACTCGCCGCGCTCAAGGACACCACGACCGCGACGGTCGCCGGTTACCAGGAGGGCGAGCGCAAGCGCAAGGAAGAAGAAGAGCGTCGCCGCCGCGAAGAGGAAGAGCGTCGTAAGCAGGAGGAAGCCGCCAACAACAACGGCGGTGGCGGCTCCGGCGGCGGAGGAGGTGGCGGTGGCACCGGCGGATCGGGCTCCGGCGCCTGGCGCCGCCCGCACGGCGGGTACATCTCGTCGCACTATGGCCCGCGCCCCCCGCGCTGTGTCAACGGCGTCTGCCGCTCGACGTTCCACCGCGGAACCGACTTCGCCAATGGGTGCGGCACGGGAATCTACGCCGCCTCATCCGGGCGCGTCGATGCCGCGTTCTACAACGACGGCTACGGCAACTACATCCGCATCCAGCACGGCGGCGGCGTCGCCACCGGCTACGCGCACCTCAGTCGATTCGCTGTGAGATACGGCCAGCAGGTCAGCGCCGGGCAGCTCATCGGCTACGCCGGCAACACGGGCGCCTCGCAGGGGTGCCACCTGCACTTCGAGGTCTACACGGGCGGCGGAACCACCAACCCGTACAACTTCCTCAGGGCCCGCGGCGCGATCTGATCGCGTGCATCCGCCACAACGACGAAACCCCCGGCCGCTCGGCCGGGGGTTTCATCGTTCGGGCTCAGGGCCCGCGAAGATCAGTGGCCCTCGGCGCCGAAACGCTCGATCGCCTCGTCGAGGATGCGCTGGGCCTCAGCGGCATCGCCCCACGCGTCGACCTTGACCCACTTGTTGGGCTCGAGGTCCTTGTAGTGCTCGAAGAAGTGCTCGATCTCCTTCTTCGTGTACTCGGCCAGGTCGCCCAGGTCCTGGATGTGCGCCCAGCGCGGGTCCTTCGAGAGCACGGCGACCAGCTTGTCGTCGCCACCGGCCTCGTCGCTCATCTTCAGAACGGCCACCGGGCGCACGTTCACAACCACGCCGGGGTAGATCGCGTGGTCGAGCAGCACGAGCACGTCCAGCGGGTCGCCGTCCTCACCGAGCGTGTTGTCGAAGTAGCCGTAGTCAGCCGGGTAGCCGAACGTCGTGTACAGCACGCGATCGAGGTGCACGCGCCCCGTCTCGTGGTCGACCTCGTACTTCACGCGGCTGCCGCGGGGGATCTCGATGACGGCGTCGTGTGCGCCCATGGGTGCTCTCCTTGAAAGACGATGAAAAAAGACGGTGGATGCCGGTGACCAGCCTACTTCGCGATGAGCGCCGCGCTCGTTCGGGCGGCTAGCGTGGGAGGGTGCCTTCGCTGAATCCCGCCGTCGCCGAGGTCCGCCGTGCGGTGCGCTCGGCCATCGCCGAGCTCCCCGAGCGGTCGACCGTGATCGTCGCGCTGTCCGGGGGTGCCGACTCGCTCGCACTCACCGCCGCCACGGTGTTCGAGGCCAGGGCGCGCGAGATCACCGTGCTCAGTCTCACCGTCGACCACCAGCTGCAACCGACGTCGGGCGAGGTCGCGACCGTCGCGGCCGTCGCTGCCGAACACCTGGGCGTCGACAACGCGCTGAGCACCAAAGTCGAGGTCACCGCGACCGGGGCGGGCCTCGAAGCCGCCGCTCGTGACGCCCGTTACGCCGCGATCGGCGGGATCGCCCGCGCCGAGAACGCCGCTGCCGTGCTGCTGGGACACACCCTCGACGATCAGGCCGAGACTGTGCTGTTGGGGCTCGCCCGCGGCGCAGGCGCCGCCAGCCTGCAAGGAATGCCCCCGGTGCGCGTCGACGACGACGGCCTTGCCTGGATGCGCCCGCTGCTGGGCGTGCGCCGCGCAACCACGCGGACGTTCTGCGCAGCATCCGACATCGCGGTCTGGGACGACCCGCACAACACCGACGAACGCTTCGCGCGGGTGCGCGCGCGCCAGCGCGTGCTGCCCGTGCTCGAAGCCGAACTCGGACCAGGCATCGCCGAGGCGCTCACCCGCACCGCCGAGCAGTTGCGCGAGGACACCGCCGCCTTCGACGACATGATCCACGAGACGATCGAAGACATCGTCGAGCACGCCGAAGCGGGCATCTCGGTCAGCGCTGCCGCGCTCGCTGCCAACCCGGCCGCACTGCGCAACCGCATCATCCGCCTGGTCGTCGACAGCGAGTTCGGCGTGAGCCTCACCCGGGTGCAGACCCTGGAGGTCGCCCGGCTGGCCACCGACTGGAGCGGGCAGGGCCCCATCGACCTGCCCGCCTGCACGGCGCGCCGCCACGGCGGGCGCATCGTGTTCACCGCACGAAGCTGACGTCCTACTTGCGTCCGCCGAGCAGTCCACCCAGCAGGTCGCCGATGCTGCCGGCCAGTCCACCGTCGTTCTGACCGCCGCCGTTCTGACCGCCACCGAGCAGACCGCCGATCAGATCGCCGATGCCCCCGCCGCCGGACTTGTCCTTGTTCGCGTTCGCGATCAGCCCCATCACGATGGGGGCGAGAACGGGCAGCAGCTTGCCGAAGTCGATGCCGCCGGCCGTCTTCTCGGAGGCCGTGAGACCCTCGACGACCTGCTTCTCGTCGCCACCGAACACGTGACCGATAATCTTCTCGCCGTCGGCCGCATCGACGTCGTCGACCGAGGATGCCCCGGTGAACCCCTCGTGGCGGCTCAGCGCCTTCTCGATCGCCGAAGAGCCCTCGGCGGTCTCGGCGTTCTTGGCGAGGCCGCCCAGCAGAGCCGCACCACCCTCCTCCGCCGCCCGGCGGGCGACGTCGGGGCTCACGCCGAAGCGCTCGGCGATGTCATCGACCGGCACCTGCTTGAGAATGTCGTCGAGGTTCATGTGTTCCACCTTCCCCACGGGCGCACGCCCGCTCCTGTCGTGCTCACAGTAGCCGCCCGCATGCGGAAGACGACAGGAATCGGCGCGCATCCGATTTAGACTCGAGGCATGCGCGCCGCCGATATTCAGGACGACCTCACCCAGATCCTCGTCACCGAGGAGCAGATCCAGGCGAAGCTGGCCGAGCTGGCCGAGCAGGTCGCCGCCGACTATGCGGGCAAGGACCTGTTGCTCGTCGGTGTTCTCAAGGGCGCCGTCATGGTGATGGCCGATTTCGCCCGCGCCCTGCCCTGCCACGCTCCGATGGACTGGATGGCCGTGTCGAGCTACGGCGCGAGCACCAAGTCGAGCGGTGTCGTGCAGATCCGCAAAGACCTCGACACCGACCTCAACGGCAAGCACGTGCTCATCGTCGAAGACATCATCGACTCGGGCCTGACGCTGAGCTGGCTGCTCGAGAACTTCCAGTCGCGTGGCGCCGAGTCGATCGAGGTGCTCGCCCTGCTGCGCAAGCCCGAAGCGGCCAAGGTCGAGATCGACTGCAAGTACGTCGGCTTCGACATCCCGGTCGAGTTCGTCGTCGGCTACGGCCTGGACTACGCCGAGCGCTACCGCAACCTGCGCGACGTCGCCGTGTTGGCACCGCACGTGTACTCCTGACCGCTACGCCGTCGGTGAACGCACAGCGGCCCCCAATGGCGCGGGCGGTACGCTGAACCCATCATGGGTGTCAAGAAGGTCTCCAAGAATCCGCTGATCTACATCGCGTTGATCGGCGTTCTGCTGTTCGCCGGCTTCCTGCTGATCTCGAACCTGTCCGCGCCGAAGCAGATCACGGTGCAGCAGGGTCTCGAGCTGCTCGGCGGCAAGACGGTGACGCAGGTCGTCAACACCGACGGCGACCAGCGTGTCGACCTGACCCTGTCGAAGGAGTTCGAGGGCGCGACGAACGTCCAGTTCTACTACGTGCAGGCCCGCGCCGACCAGGTCGTCGAGGCGATCGACGCGGCCGGTATCGAGGCCGCCGACACCAACGACGTCGTGCCCCGCGCCACCTGGTTCGACGGCTTCCTGTCACTGCTGCTGCCCCTGGTGCTGCTCGGTCTGCTGTTCTGGTGGCTGCTCTCGTCGATGCAGGGCGGCGGCAGCAAGGTCATGCAGTTCGGCAAGTCGAAGGCCAAGCTCGTCAGCAAAGAGACGCCGACCGTCACCTTCGCCGACGTCGCCGGGTCTGACGAGGCCATCGAGGAACTGCACGAGATCAAGGAGTTCCTGCAGGATCCCGCCAAGTTCCAGGCGATCGGTGCGCGCATCCCCAAGGGTGTGCTGCTGTACGGCCCTCCCGGCACCGGAAAGACCCTGCTGGCCCGCGCCGTGGCCGGCGAAGCCGGTGCCCCCTTCTACTCGATCTCGGGTTCGGACTTCGTCGAGATGTTCGTCGGCGTCGGTGCCTCCCGTGTGCGCGACCTGTTCACGCAGGCCAAGGAGAACGCCCCCGCGATCATCTTCATCGATGAGATCGACGCCGTCGGTCGTCACCGCGGCGCCGGCATGGGTGGCGGCAACGATGAGCGCGAGCAGACCCTGAACCAGATGCTCGTCGAGATGGACGGCTTCGACCCCAACGCCAACGTGATCGTCATCGCGGCGACCAACCGCCCCGACATCCTCGACCCCGCACTGCTGCGCCCGGGCCGCTTCGACCGCCAGATCGGCGTTGACGCCCCCGACCTCAAGGGCCGCCAGCAGATCCTCGAGGTGCACTCCAAGGGCAAGCCGCTCTCGCAGTCGGTCGACCTCGAGGTCGTCGCCCGCAAGACCCCCGGCTTCACCGGTGCCGACCTGGCCAACGTGCTCAACGAGGCCGCGCTGCTGACCGCGCGCTCGAACGCGCAGCTGATCGACAACCGTGCCCTCGACGAGGCCATCGACCGTGTGATCGCCGGTCCTCAGCGCCGCACCCGCGTGATGAAGGACAAAGAGAAGCTCATCACCGCGTACCACGAGGGCGGACACGCGCTCGCGGCGGCCGCGATGAACTACACCGACCCGGTCACCAAGATCACCATCCTGCCCCGCGGCAAGGCACTCGGCTACACGATGGTCATGCCGCTGGACGACAAGTACTCGGTCACTCGCAACGAGCTGCAGGACCAGCTCACCTACGCGATGGGCGGCCGCGTCGCCGAAGAGCTCGTCTTCCACGACCCCACAACCGGGGCCTCCAACGACATCGAGAAGGCCACCAGCATCGCCCGCAAGATGGTCATCGAGTACGGCATGACCACCGAGCTCGGCCCGGTCAAGCTCGGCTCCGAGGGTGGCGAGCCGTTCGCCGGCCGCGACATGGGCCGCGGACGCGAGTACTCCGAGACGATCGCCGAGCGCGTCGACGCGCAGGTGCGCGCCCTCATCGAGCAGGCGCACAACGAGGCCTACCAGGTGATCAGCGCCAACCGCGACATCCTCGATCGCCTCGCCCTCGCGCTGCTCGAAGAGGAGACCCTCGACCACAACCGCATCGCCGAGATCTTCACCGAGGTGCGCAAGCTGCCCGAGCGCCCACTGTGGCTCTCGAGCGAGGAGCGCCCGGTGTCGACCGTGCCGCCGATCGAGGTTCCCCGCCGTTCCGAGCAGGGCATCGCCGCGCAGACCCCCGCCGGCAACGACGCCCCGCGCGCATCCGAGGCGCCCGCCGGTGGCGGGCAGGCGCGACCCGCGACGGCGTGACGTGACCGTCGACAAGCCCCGCATCGAGCGACTCACCCGCGAACTGCTCGAAGCGATCGGTGAGGACCCCGACCGGCCAGGGCTCAAGCAGACCCCCGGACGCATGGCCGAGCTGTACGCCGAGTTCTTCGCCGGCGTCAGCGAAGACCCCGCCGCGCACCTCGAACGCACCATCAGCATCTCGCGGGGCCCGGCGCCCGACACGCTGCCGTCGGGTGCCGTGCTGCTGCGCGACATCCGCTTCCGCTCGGTGTGCGAGCACCACCTGCTGCCGTTCGCGGGTGTGGCGCACCTCGCCTACCTGCCCGGTGAGCAGGTCGTCGGCCTGGGCGCGCTGGTCAAGGTCGTCGAGACCCTCGCGACCCGTCCGCAGGTGCAGGAGCGCCTGGGCGAGCAGATCGCGGATGCCATCGACGAGCACCTCGACACCCGTGGCGTGCTCGTCGTGCTCGACGCATCACACGGGTGCGTGACCATGCGCGGGGGACGCCAGCCCGTGGCATCCACCGTCACGATCGCCGCACGCGGCGCCTACACCGAGCCGATCGCCCGGGCTGAGCTGATCGCCCTGATCGGGTCGGGCGGCGCCCACGGGGTGTCGTCGTGACCATCATCTGGGGCATCCTCAACACCACCCCCGACTCGTTCAGCGACGGCGGACGCTACGTCGACCTCGACGCCGCAGTCACCCATGCTCTCCGTCTGCGTGAGCAGGGCGCGGCAGTGATCGACGTCGGCGGCGAATCGACCAGGCCCGGCGCCGAACGCGTGCCGGTCGCCGTCGAGCAGGCGCGCGTGCTGCCGGTCATCGAGGCGCTCGCCGACGCCGGCGTGCCGACCTCGATCGACACGCTCAACACCGACACCGCCGTCGCCGCCGTGCGCGCGGGCGCGCGCATCGTCAACGACGTCTCCGGCGGCCTCGCCGACGATCGGATGCTGTCGGCCATCGCCGACCTCGACGCCGACGTCGCCCTCGGTCACTGGCGCGGGCCGTCGGCCGACATGTACGCACGGGCCCAGTACAGCCGGGTGGCCCGCGAGGTGGCATCCGAACTGCACGAGCGCGTCACCGCCGCCGCAGCGGCGGGCATCGCGCCATCCCGAGTGATCGTCGATCCGGGCGTCGGCTTCGCGAAGTCGGGCCCGCAGAACTGGGAGCTGCTGCGCGATCTCGACGAGATCGCCGCACTCGGACACCGGGTGCTGATCGGCACCTCGCGCAAGCGGTTCCTCGGTGAGGTGCTCGGCGCGGATGCCGATGAGCAGCGCCGAGACCTCGCGACCGCGGTGACCAGCGCGCTGGCTGCCCGCGCCGGGGCCTGGGCCGTGCGCGTACACGACGTCGCCGCGACCCGCGATGCGCTCGCCGTCGCCCGCGCCTGGGAGGGAGACACGCATGACCGCCGATGAGATCACGCTCACCGGACTGACCGTGTTCGGTCGGCACGGGGTGTTCGAGCACGAACGGCGCGATGGTCAGGACTTCACGATCGATCTGACCCTGCGGGTGCCGTTGGCCGGCGCCGCGGCATCCGACGACGTCACCGACACCGTGCACTACGGCGAACTCGCCGATCGGGTCGCCGCGATCGTCGCCGGCGAACCCGTGAACCTCATCGAGACGCTCGCGCAGCGCATCGCCGACGCCGCGCTCGAAGACGCGCGCGTCGAGCATGTCACCGTCACTGTGCACAAGCCGCATGCCCCGATCGCCCAGACGTTCACCGACGTCTCGGTGACTGTGCGCCGGGGGAGGGCCTGATGGATCGTCGCCTCACCCACCTGGAGGGGATGCCCGATCCGCGACCGGGCAGGGAGCCCGAGGTCGCGGTCATCGCCCTCGGTTCGAACGAGGGTGATCGCGGCGAGATGCTGCGCAGCGCCGCCGAGCGGCTGCGGCGCCTGCCCCTGGTCGACGCGTTGCGCATGTCGGAGCCGATCGAGACCGTCGCCATCCGCCCCGACGGCCCCGACCCCGATGCGCCCCCGTACTTGAACGCTGCGGCGCTGATGACGACGAGACTCGCGCCATCCGTGCTGCTGGGCATGCTGCACGCCGTTGAAGAGGAACAGGGGCGCGTGCGCAGGCAGCGCTGGGGCGATCGCACCCTTGACCTCGATCTGATCGCCTACGGCGACTTCGTCAGCACCGCCGCGCACCTGATGGTGCCGCACCCGCGTGCCGCCGAGCGGCTCTTCGTGCTCGAACCCTGGCTCAGCCTCGACCCCGAGGCCGTGCTGCCCGGGGCCGGTCGGGTCGACGAACTGGTCAGGCGCCTCAAGGACGGCGGCCAGTGAAGCGTACGTCCGCCGCAGTCTTGGCGGTGCTCGCCCTGCTCGGCGCGGGCGCCGGTTTCGGCTTCGACCACCTGCTGACGATCACCGGCCGTGCCACGTTCACGCCCTCGCCGTTCCTGCCGGTGCTGCTCGTGCTGATCGCCGCAGCCGTGCTGGCCCTGGCCTGGCCCGTGCGCCGCAGCACCCGCGGGGGCACGCGTATCGATCCGTTCCGTGCCGTGCGCGCGGCCACGCTGGCGCGGGCGTCGAGCCTGCTCGGCGCACTTCTGGCCGGATTCGGTACCGGCCTGCTGACGTTCCTGCTCACCCGACCGATCCCCGCGCCGGTAGGGTCGGTGGTGGCGATGATCGCCCTCGTCGTCGGCGCGCTGGTGCTGGTCGGGGTCGCGCTCGTCGCGGAACAGTTCTGCACGCTGCCGAAGGACCCTGATGACCGAGAGCCAGACGCCCACGCCGAGTGACCCGAACCCGTTCGGCGCACCACCGGTTCCGCCGGCTGCGCCCACGGTTCCGCCGTCTGCGCCCCCGGTTCCGCCCGCGCCCGCGGCTGCAGAGGGCTCGGCACCGGCATCCGCCCCCGCCGCACCTGCACCCCCTGCCGTCCCCGCCGCGCCTGCCGCACCGGCCGCGCCGGCCGGTCTCGACGACGGCACCTACTCCGAGCTGCGCACGCCGCGCAGTGCGTCGGCGCTCGCGCTGGACGGCACCTGGCACCAGATCTCGCCGCGCTACGTCGTCTCGCAACTGCTGCAGAACGCGCTGCTCGTGGTGGGCATCGCAGCCGCCGCGCTCGTGCTGGTGCTCGTGTTCCATCAGACCTGGGCGTGGATCCCCGCCGGCATCGTGATTCTCATCACGCTGATCACCATGGTCATCCTGCCGCGTCAGGCCAAGGCCGTTGGCTACATGCTGCGCGCCGATGACATCGTCTTCCGTCGGGGCATCATCTGGCAGCGCATGGTCGCCGTGCCCTACGGTCGCCTGCAGCTGGTCGACATCACACACGGCCCGCTCGACCGCGCCTTCGGCGTCTCGCAGCTGAAGATGGTGACGGCCGCCGCCACCACCGGCGTGCAGATCCCCGGACTCACCCAGGCCGCTGCCGAGACGCTGCGCGACACGCTGATCGAGGTCGCCGAGACGAGGCGGACCGGCCTGTGAGCACTCCCTCCGCTCCCGGCCCCGAGGCATCGCCGGCACCTGCCACCGTGCTGCCCGAGGGCGGCGACTCCAGCCTCGCCGACGGTGCCTGGCACCGCATGCATCCGCTGACGCCCCTGTTCAAGGGCGGGCTGGTGCTGATCGTCGTCGCCGGCATCGTGATCTCGAACATGCGCGACCGCATCATCAACTTCTTCGTGCAGCGGTTCGCGCCCGACGAAGTGGACTACACCGACTACCCGGGTGACCCCGTCGACTGGGTACTGGCGAACAACCTCGTGCTGCTCGCCCTGCTCATCGTCGTCGGTGTTGTGGTCGCCTTCATCATCGGCTTCTGGGTGGTATGGCGCTTTCACCAGTTCCGCATCACCGGCTCGCACGTCGAGGTGCGCAAAGGCATGCTGTTCCGTTCGCAGCGCCGCGCGCCGCTCGACCGCGTGCAGGGCGTCAACCTCACCCGCCCGTTCCCCGCGCGCCTGATCGGACTCGCCAAGGTCGAGGTTGTCGGCGCCGGGGCCGACTCGAACGTCGACCTGGAATACCTCGCGACGGCCAAGGCCGAATCCGTGCGGGCCGATATTCTGCGTCTCGCCTCCGGCGCCCGCTCGGCACGCCTGGCGGCCGCCGGAGGACCGGCGGCCGCGTCAGCGGGTCACGGCGGCGTGCGCGAACAGCTCGTGGGGTCGATGAACGCCGGCGTCGCCGGCATGATCGAGGGCGTCGACCTGGCCGATGTCGCGCCCGAGAGCGTCGTGAAGATCCCCACCGGACGACTGGTCGGATCCCAACTGATCTCGGCCGCTCTGTGGGTGCTCTTCTTCGGCGGGATCTTCGTCGTCACACTCGCCGCGGCCTACTTCGGCATGACCGCCGATGGTGAGACCGGAGTCGAGATCGTCATCGCGATGGTCGGCATATCCCTCGGCATGGGTATCCCGCTGGTCATCGCCGTGGTCGGTATCACCTGGGCGCAGATCTCGCGCTCGCTGCGCTACTCGATCGCGCCGACCAGCAATGGCATCCGCCTGACGTTCGGCCTGCTCACGACGATCACCGAGACCCTGCCCCCGGGCCGCATCTTCGCCGTCTCGGTGTCGCAGTCACTGCTGTGGCGTCCGTTCGGCTGGTGGACCGTGCGCATCAACCGCATGACCGGCAAGTCGGCGTCGCAGGCGCAGTCGAGCAGCGCCCAACAGTTCAACGTCGTGCTGCCGGTCGGCAAGCGCGCCGACGTCGAGCGGGTGCTCGAACTGATCTTCCCCGACATCACCGCTGAGCAGCTTGCGCACCTGTGGGAGCACGGGGTCATCGGCGCAGCATCCGACGACGCGTTCCGCACTGTTCCGCGACGTGCTGCCTGGCGGCACCCGTTCAGCTGGAAGCGTCACGGCTGGGCCGTCGTGCCCGGCGCGCTGCTGCTGCGCAAGGGCTGGATGTGGCGCCAGCTGGCGATCTTCCCCCTCGCCCGCATGCAGGGCATCTCGGTGGCACAGGGACCGATCTCGCGCGCGCAGAACGTGGCCTCGATGCAGGCCCACACGGTGACCGGCCCCGTCTCGGCGACGCTGTCGGCCTTGGAACGCGACGACGCGCAGGCACTGATCGACGAGGTCGCCCGCGCGGCGGTGGATGCTGTCACCAGCGACCACAGTCACCGCTGGGGCGAGCAGGATGCGGCGGGGAGCGCACCGCAGCAGCCGGTCACACCGCCACAGCCGGTCGCGCCCTACCCGCCGGTGACGTCGCCGGCACCGGAGCAGAACTGAGATGGCGGCACCGGGACGCCTCGGCGTAGGCATCATCGGCGCGGGACGTGTCGGGCCCGTCATCGGGGCCGCGCTCGCGGGGGTCGGCCACGCGATCACCGGCATCACCAGCGGATCGGATGACGACCGTGCCGCCGCGGTGCTGCCCGGCGTCCCGGTGCTCGACGCGGTCGAGATCGTGCGCCGCAGCGAGCTTGTCGTGATCGCCGTGCCGCACGCCGAGCTACCGGGGCTCGTGCAGGGCATCGCCGACGTCGGAGGTTGGCAGGTCGGTCAGCTCGTGCTGCACACCGACCCCGCCTACGGCACCGATGTGCTCGGCCCCGCTGCCGAGCGCGGCGCGATCCCGCTGGCCGTGCACCCCGCCATCACGTTCAACGGCACGTCGGTCGACCTGCGTCAGCTGCAGGCATCCTTCGCGGGCGTCACTGCACCCGCAGCCGTTCTGCCGATCGCGCAGGCGCTCGCCGTCGAGATGGGGTGCGAACCGGTGATCATCGCCGAACACGACCGCGCCGCCTACGCCGAAGCGATCGCGACAGCATCCGAGTTCTCGCGCTCGATCGTGCAGCAGGCGACGGGCCTGCTGCGCGGTATCGGCGTAGACAATCCCGGGGGTTATCTGTCGGCGCTGGTGTCGTCGGCGGTCGAGCGCGCGCTGCGCGATGAGTCCGACCCGCTGGGCACGCCGCCCGAGCTCTGACGACGCGAGCCCGAGCAAGACTTCTTCTCTGAAACGGTGCGTCAGCGCCCGCCCGAGAACCCGCCGCCACCGCCGCTGCCTGAGTACCCGCCTCCCGTCGAGCCGCCTGCCGAGCTCGACGAAGGCGTGTAGGTCGACGCCGAGTGAACCGAAGACGAGTAGTCCGACAGTCGCGAGTTGATCGACACCCCTGTCGAGAGGCCGATCCAACCCGGGCTGCGGTCATCGTTCTCGTACGCGGTGTCGAGCACCTTGCCCCAGGTCTTCTCCTCGCCGAGCAGCATCGCGTACGGCAACAGCTTCTCGTACAGGTGCACGACGTCGACGCTGCCGTCGCTGCGACGCTCTGCGCCCCGATACGACTGCAGCATGCGCAGCCGATCGGTCTCGGCGACGCGGATGAACTCCTTCACGCCGAGCAGGTACTCGTACATCTCGGCTCCTGCCGGGGTGAGCACCGTGTGCTTCGAGAACGCCACGAACGCGGAGACCAACGCGATCGCCGACGTGACGATCATCGCGAGAATTCCCAGGATCAGCAGTTCGCGGTCGAGCGTCGTCGACCAGATGAACAGGCCGAGCGCCGCGGCGAAGAGCCCCACCGAGATCCACCCGAACACGACGGCGGCGCGGCTGCGTTCCTTCGTCGTCAAGTCGCGCGCGGCCGCCTGGGCGGTGCCCTTCTTCGTGAGTTTCGTCATGCGCTTGGCGAACTCGGTGCTCTTGCGCGGGATGAAGCGCAACGCTCCCGGTGCGCGCTCGCCCTCGAACACCGCGTCGACTGCCGCCCGATCCAGCGCCGTCGGAGCCAGGTCGCGGTCGATCAGTCGCACCGCGGGGCGGTCATCGTCCGCTTCGCCCTCGAGGCGGATGGCGCCGTGCACTGCGAGGTGCACCAGCTGTGCCGGAACGGGGTTCTGCGATCCCGGCAGCAGCGCTGCGGCCGTGAGCGGCGGCAGGTCCGCTGGAACATCGAACTGGGCGATGATGATTCCCGTCGCTGTGCGCCGCCGACGTGCGAGCCGGGCCACCGACACCCACGCGCCCGCGGCTGCCAGAGCCGAGAGGCCCCCGACAGCGGCGGTGCCGTAGTCGGCGAGCGGGCTCGGTTGGCGCGAAGCGGGCTGGGTCACCGTGCCAGGGGCGAAGCCGATCGCGACGGTCACGCCGTCGCCGGCGGCACGGGCGCCCGATGACACCGAGAACACCTGGGCGCCGTCCTGCGCGACAGGGCCCGAAAGCGTGCAGCGTGCCCTGTCGTGCTCGAAGCCCTCGTAGCAGGCCGTGTCGCCGGTGAGCTGTGCTGCGAGGTCGGCAGAGAAGGCGATCTCGGCGTGGAAGCGGTTGACGGCCTGGGTGCTCGTGAGGGCCAGCATGTCCCAGTGGAACTCGTCGTTGCCGGATTCCTCACCGGTGACCATGACGTCGCGCATCGTGTACTCGATGACGTAGGTCTGCTCGCCGCGGACGTAGTCATCCGTTCCGGTGAGCACGTACAGCACTTCGCTGTCGGAATCGATCTCGGTCTCGTACGGCACGTCTTGGCCCGCGGCATCCGTCACCGAGACGATATCGAGGCTCACGCCCGCGCCCTCGTACCGCTGCGGATACCCGCGCACGATCCCCCTGTTCTGATCGAAGTCGGGGAACGCCGCCACCAGGGTCTCGGTGACGTGGGCGACCGCGCGACCCTCGTCGTCGAGAGACACGTCGAATCGCACATCCCACGACGAGTACGAGAAGTCGTCGACGTCCGCGACGGCGGATGAGGGCAGCAACGCCACGGTCAGCAGTCCGAGCACGACGGCGATCAGGGCGGTGAGACGACGCATGCAACGAGGCTAGCCTGCGCGGCCGATCCGACTCCGGCGTGCGACAGCGGGGTCGGTAGACTTGGGGCTGACTTTTCATCAAGGAGCCCCACCCATGACTGACGCGCCCGCGCCGACCCCCGCACCCGCTCTCGAAGACGACGTCTTCGAACAGAAGGCGGTGCGGCTGGCCAAGCGCGAGAAGCTGATCGAGAACCGTGCGGATGCCGGCGGCGGGGCGTTCCCGGTGGGTGTGCCCGTCACGCACGGCATCCCGGCGCTGCGCGCCGAGTACGGTGATCTCGAGCCCGACACGCAGACCGGTCTGATGGTCGGCGTCGCGGGGCGCGTGGTGTTCAGCCGCAACACCGGCAAGCTCTGTTTCGCCACGCTGCAGGCCGGTGACGGCTCACGCATCCAGGCGATGGTGTCGCTGGCGAACGTCGGCGACGAGTCGCTGGCGGCGTGGAAGGAGCTCGTCGACCTCGGCGACCACGTCTTCGTGCACGGCGAGGTCATCTCGAGCCGTCGCGGCGAGCTGTCGATCATGGTCGACCAGTGGCAGATTGCGTCGAAGGCGATCCTGCCGCTGCCGAACGTGTACGGCGAGCTGAACGAGGAGACGCGTGTGCGCAGCCGCTTCCTCGACCTGATCGTGCGCGACCGTGCTCGCAGCACCGTCCGCGCTCGTGCGGCCGTGAACGCCAGCCTGCGGGCGACGTTCACCGGGCACGACTACCTCGAGGTCGAGACGCCCATGCTGCAGGTGCAGCACGGTGGGGCGTCCGCTCGTCCGTTCATCACGCACTCGAACGCGTTCGACACCGAGCTGTTCCTGCGCATCGCGCCCGAGCTGTACCTCAAGCGCGCCGTCGTCGGTGGCATCGAGCGGGTGTACGAAATCAACCGCAACTTCCGCAACGAGGGTGCCGACTCGACCCACAGCCCTGAGTTCGCGATGCTCGAGGCCTACCAGGCCTACGGCGACTACAACCAGATGGCAGCCCTCACGCAGGAGCTCGTGCAGA
Organism: Microbacterium esteraromaticum; assembly: GCF_017303215.1. Taxonomy (GTDB): domain Bacteria; phylum Actinomycetota; class Actinomycetes; order Actinomycetales; family Microbacteriaceae; genus Microbacterium; species Microbacterium esteraromaticum_C. The sequence goes on from NZ_JAEMWU010000001.1 coordinate 879,022, forward strand.
ACGCCGCGATCGCCGTGGCCGGTTCGACCACGGTCACCTGGGCAGACGGCACCGAGTACGACCTCGGCGGCGAATGGGACCGCGTGTCGATGTACGACTCGCTCTCCGAGGCGTCGGGTCGTACCGTCACCCCGCAGGACTCGGTCGAGGACCTCATCGCCTTCGCCGAGGCCAACGGCGTCGACATCCCGCCGCACCCCACGCACGGCAAGCTCGTCGAAGAGCTGTGGGAGCACTTCGTGAAGGTCGACCTGGTGCGTCCGACTTTCGTGATGGACTTCCCGGTCGACACGTCGCCGCTGGTGCGCGAGCACCGCTCGATCGCCGGCGTCGTCGAGAAGTGGGATCTGTACATCCGCGGCTTCGAGCTGGCCACCGGCTACTCCGAGCTGGTCGACCCGGTCATCCAGCGCGAGCGCTTCGTCGAGCAGGCCAAGCTGGCTGCGCGCGGTGACGTCGAGGCGATGCCGGTCGACGAGGAGTTCCTGCGCGCCCTCGAGCACGGCATGCCGCCGTCGGGCGGAATGGGAATGGGCATCGACCGCCTGCTGATGGCCATCACCGGCCTCGGCATCCGCGAGACGATCCTGTTCCCGCTGGTCAAGTAGCAGGCTTCAGGGCCCATTCGGGCAGCATCCCCGACGACAGCATGGTCGAGATCAACGACGCCATGCTGTGTTCGGGGTCGATGGCCAGGGCCTGGTCGACGTATGCGCCGGCATGCGACGACCGGCCCAATGCCCACGCCAGCCAGGCGGCCGCGGTGAGCGCGCCGACCTTGGCCCCGCGTGGCGCACGGGCGGCAGCCGAGCGCACGACCTGCAGAGCACAGCCCAGCCGGTCGGCATCGGGGCGCGGCCCTTTGCCGAGAAAGATCTGCCCGACGGCGTCGGGAACCCCGCCCGCGCCGGCGGCGAACTGCAGTTGCGAGTCGAGCGCGTACTCGCCCATGGCCAGATCTGTGGCCCACTGCACCAGTACGGCGTCGCGCAGCACGGGTCGGTTCACACACCACAGCAGCGCCGCGCAGCCGTAGACGTCGTCACCTGAGGGCGATTCCAGTAGCCCTTCGGCGAAGGCGGGCAAGTCATCGAGCACGTCTTCGGCGGTGATCAGGGCCAGCGGGTTCTGCGTGCCGAGCGCGTGGCCCTGGCCCAGCCGGTGCTGTTCCAGGATGTGTTCGAGCTCGCGCAGCGCGCGGCCAACCCGCTCCCGCTCGACCAGGTTGCTGGGCGGCAGATCGGCGCCGGCGGTCTGGTCGCCGCTGACATCGCCGAGGCCCGGCACGCCGTCGGGGCGGGGGATGCTGTCGAGCGGGTGCAGCGCCGGGTCCTCGGCGAGGTAGTCGCTCCATCCGTCGGGTGTCACGCACAGCGCCTCGACGATGCGCAGCCCGGCCTGCGTGGCGACGTCGAGCACAGCCTCGACGGTGGCCAGGTGAGGCAGCAGCATCCCGTCGGGCACCGACTGGGCCGGGGTGTCTGTGTAGGCGACCAGGGCTGTCGCGTCGACGTTCTGCACCTGCAGCAGCGCCTGTAGCACGGCGTGCGCGAAGTCATCGGCGTCGGCCCCGTCGACGGGCAGATCGATGCGCATCGCGCCGCGCGTGCGCGAGCCCTGGAACGGCAACAGCACCAGGCTCTGCCGTGGAGTGAAGCCGGCCAGGGCCGGGACGAGGCCGAGGAACTCGGCGGGATGTGTCGCGTGGATGATCGTGGTCATGAAGCGAGTGTGAGCGTCGCCGGGCGGTGGAGGTCCCGCGAATCCCAGAGGCTGAGTACAACGCATCGGATTCGCGTGGCTGTGTAGGGCAAGTGATCAGTGACCACGCGTACGATGGAGGGTATGGACAACTTCTGGATCGCTGCCGCCTGGTCGCTGCTGCCGACCATCGGCGTGAGCATCGTCTTCGTGATCGTGCTCCGTGGCATCCTCCGTTTCGACCGCACCGAGCGTCGCGTCCACGCCGAGATCGAGGCGCAGGAGCGCGCGGCGCGCGGACTTCCGCCGCGCAGCTGACGCGGCGTTGGCTCGTATTCTCTCCGCGCCCGCTACTCTGATGGCTAGCGGAGCGACGGGGGAGGGTCGGTGAACACTAGCGCCTGGCCGTTGTGGCTCACCACCATCTACCTCGTTATCGACCTCACCGTGCGCGTCGTCGCCGTGATCGTCGTCCCCCGCAACCGCAAGCCGACGTCGGCGATGGCCTGGCTGCTGGCGATCTTCTTCATTCCGGTCATCGGCGTCCTGCTGTTCCTGTTGATCGGAAACCCCAAGCTGCCCCGTGCCCGTCGCCGCAAGCAGGAGCGCATCAACGCGTACATCGCCGAGGCGGCGAGCTTTCTGAACTTCGGCACCTTGCGGCCCGATGCGCCCGACTGGTTCCCGCCGCTGGTGGCGATGAACAAGCACCTCGGTGCCCTGCCGCTGTCGGGCGACAACGGCGTGCACCTGATCAGTGACTACCAGGAGTCGCTGGACGCGATGGCCGCCGAGATCCGCACGGCGCAGGAGTACGTGCACGTCGAGTTCTACATCCTGCAGAGCGACGAGTCCACCGACAACTTCTTCCGTGCATTGGAAGAGGTGGCTGCCCGCGGGATCCCCGTGCGGGTGCTGCTCGACTACTGGGCGAACCGCTGGAAGCCACGCTATCGAGAGACCCTGCGGCGTCTCGAGGCGATGGGTGCCGACTGGCACCTGATGCTGCCCGTACAACCGCTGCGCCGCCACATTCAGCGCCCTGACCTGCGCAATCACCGCAAGCTCCTGGTCATCGACGGACGGTCGGGTTTTCTCGGATCGCAGAACGTCACCGACTCGTCGTACAACCTGCCCAAGAACATCCGCCAGGGGCTGCACTGGATCGACTTGATGGTGCGCGTCGACGGCCCCGTCGTCTCGAGCCTGAACGCCGTCTTCCTGAGCGACTACTACGCCGAGACCGATCGGGTGCCCGAGGGCATCCACATCAGCCGGGTCGAGCCGGGCACCGGTGACCTCGACTGTCAGATCGTGCCGTCCGGCCCAGGGTTCGAGGCCGAGAACAACCTGCGACTGTTCCTCGCACTGCTGTATGCGGCGAACGACAAGATCATGATCGTCAGCCCCTATTTCGTGCCCGATGAGGCACTTCTGCTGGCGGTCACCGCGGCCGTCGACCGCGGGGTCAAGGTCGAACTGTTCGTCTCGGAACAGGGCGACCAGGCGATGGTCTATCACGCGCAGCGCAGCTACTACGAGGCCCTGCTACGCGCCGGTGTGCGCATCTGGCTCTACCCCAAGCCGTACATCCTGCACACCAAGAGCCTCACGATCGACGACCAGGTCGCCGTGATCGGGTCGAGCAACATGGACATGCGCTCGTTCGGCCTCAATCTGGAGGTGTCGATGCTCGTGCGCGGCGAGGAGTTCGTCGATGAGATGCGCGTCGTCGAGGACGAGTACCGCACGCTCAGCCGCGAGCTGACGCTCGACGAGTGGATGCAGCAGCCGTTGCGCTCGACGGTGCTCGACAACCTCGCCCGGCTGACCTCCGCACTGCAATGACCCGTTGAGTGCGGCGCGCAACCGGTCGGGTACTCTGAGCGCATGACCGCCTCTCGAATGCGAATCGTCCTGTCGGCTCTGGCCCTCGCCGGGGCGACGCTGCTCGTCGCGGGGTGCACCGTAACGCCCGAGTCGCCCGCTCCCACCAGCACCGACGGCGGGACGACCACCACGGCGCCCGATGACGACGTCATCGGCGACGATGTCGAGGCCGCCTGGCTCGACGGCGGACGAGCGATCGGCGTCGTCACCTGGGGATCCTCCAGCTGCGTTCCGATCGTCGATGACGTCTCGGCGGACGGTCAGATGATCTCGGTCGCGCTCAGCGACGGCGATGAGAACCAGCCGTGCACCAGCGATCTCGTGCCCCGCGCGACGTTCGTCGCCGTGCCCGAGGGCGTGGATGTCACCCAGGACGTCGAGATCGCGATCGCCTACGGTGCCGCTACCGAGGACGCCGACCTCGACGGCCTCGCCGAAGCCCCCGACGGTATGAGCGAGAACGGGCCATCGGCCGGATGGTTCGCCGACGACGGCGTCGTGCTGCTGACGTGGGGATCGTCGACCTGCCAGCCGATCATCGAGGACATCGAGCAGTCGGATGCTGGAGCGACCGTGACCTTCCAGACCATCGACCGCCCGTGCACGATGGACTTCGTGCCGCGCCTGACGACGATCACGTTGCCGATGGAGCACGTCGACGGCCCGTTCGAGCTGACGCTCGTCGGCGACAACCTCGACGCAACGGTGCCCGTGCAGGACTGATCACGGGCATCCGCCCCAGCCCTCGCGAGAGCCGCGCCCGTCAGAAGCCCGACGTGTCGTGCCCGCTGGGCAGCACGATCTTCAGTGCGCCGGGCTGCACCCGGCAGCGCATGCGCACCGCCGCACCGAACTCGTCGCCGTCGAGTTCGATCGAGGTCGGTGACACCATCGCCGCTTCGGCTGTGCCTCCGGTGAGATAGCGGATCGAGGCGTCGCGACCGCGACGCTGCAGTACGAGTCGGCCGGCGCGGCTGCGGCGCAGCACCGAGTTGTCCCACCAGATCTTGCGCCACAGGCCCAGCCAGCCGAGCGGGCCACTGGGTTGGATCACCGCGATGTCGAGCTGTCCGTCGTCCAGCGAGGCGTCGGGCATCAGTGCGATCCCCGCCGGCAGCGCGCCACAGTTCGCGAACAGCATGCTCTGCACCTTCGCCGAATGCAGTTTGCCGTCGTCGACCTGAAAGACGATCCGGAACGGCTTCGCTCCCGGCAACGACCGCGCGGCGCCGTCGAGATAGGCCACCCAGCCGACCGACTTCTTCAAGTCGGGGTTGGTCTTGGCGATCATGTCGGCGTCTCGCCCCATGCCCGCGAGAACGACGAAGCCGTGCTCGTCTTCGGAGCCATCGTCGCGGGTGAGCATCGCCCACCCCATGTCGACCGGATGCGTGAAGCCGGTGAAGACGGCATTCATCATCGACTCGGGCTGGGTGAGCGGCAGAGACATGTTGCGTGCGAACAGGTTGCCGGTTCCTCCGGGCAGCACCGCGAATGGCACGTCGCTGCCCGCCATCGCCTCGGCGACGGCCCGCACCGTGCCGTCGCCGCCGGCGACGAGGACGGCCGATGCGCCATCGGCCAGGGCGCGGCGGGCAGCCTCGGTGCCGGGGTCATCGACGGTCGTCTCGTAGAACCGCGGCGGCTCCCAGCCGTGCAGCGCAGAACGCGATTCGAGAGAGGTGCGCAGGCGGAGGACGTCGACCTTGATGGGGTTGAGCACGAGAGCCGCGTGCCGCTGCTCGCTCCCGGATGCCGTCATGCGGCCACTCTACGGCGGAACGCCCGTCGGACGCGCTCGCTAGACTTGCACAATGATCGATCTCGCCCTTCTCCGTGACGAGCCCGAGCTCGTCCGTCGTTCACAGATCGCCCGCGGAAACGCGCCTGAGACGGTCGATGCGGCACTGGAGGCGGACCGATCGCGCCGTAGCGCGCTCAGCGCGTTCGAAGAGCTGCGCGCCGAGCAGAACGCCTTCGGCAAGACCGTCGCCAAGGCACCCAAGGACGAGAAGGCGGCGCTGGTCGCTCAGGCCAAGCAGCTCGCTGATCGCGTCAAGCAGGCGCAGCAGGCAGCCGGTGCGGCCGCCGAGGCCGCGGCATCCGCTCTCGACCGCATCGAGAACGTGATCATCGACGGTGTCCCGGCCGGCGGCGAGGCGGACTTCGTCGAGCTGCGCCGCGTCGGCGACGTGCCCGCGTTCGACTTCGAGCCCCGCGATCACCTCGAGCTGGGAGAACTGCTCGGGGCGATCGACATGGAGCGCGGGGCAAAGGTCTCTGGTGCCCGCTTCTACTTCCTCAAGGGCATCGGTGCGCGCCTCGAGATCGCGCTGATGAACCTCGCGCTCGACAAGGCGCTGCAGAACGGCTTCACGCCGATGATCGTGCCCACGCTGGTGCGTCCCGAGATCATGCAGGGCACCGGCTTCCTCGGTGAGCACGCCGACGAGGTCTACCACCTCGACAAGGACGACCTGTACCTGGTCGGCACCAGCGAGGTGCCGCTCGCCGGCTACCACAAGGACGAGATCCTCGACCTCGGCGACGGCGCCCTGCGCTACGCCGGCTGGTCGACCTGCTACCGCAGCGAGGCGGGCTCGCACGGCAAGGACACCCGCGGCATCATCCGCGTGCACCAGTTCAACAAACTCGAGATGTTCGTCTACACGACGCCGGGTGAGGCCGAGGCCGAGCACGACCGTCTGGTCGCTCTGCAAGAAGAGATGCTCACCGCACTCGGGCTGGCCTACCGCGTGATCGACGTCGCCGCGGGCGACCTCGGCTCGAGCGCGGCCCGCAAGTTCGACATCGAGGCGTGGGTGCCCACCCAGGGTGCGTTCCGCGAGCTCACGTCGACCTCGAACTGCACGACGTACCAGGCGCGTCGCCTCGACGTGCGCTACCGTCCGGCATCGGATGCCGCGGGCGAGACGGTCAAGACGACGAACGTCGCCACCCTGAACGGCACGCTCGCCACCACCCGGTGGATCGTGGCGTTGCTGGAGACCCACCAGCAGGCCGACGGCTCGGTGACCGTACCCGAGGTGCTGCGCCCGTACCTGGGCGGCATCGACGTGCTGCGCCCGCTCGGGTGGACGCCCCCGGCCGACGAGGGCGAGGCGTGACGCCGCGGGGCCTGGTCGGCCTCGACATCGACGGCACCATCCTGCTGCAGGACGAGACCCCCAGCCCCGGTGTGCTCGACGCCGTCGCCGAGGTGCGTGCAGCCGGCTACGAGGTGATGCTCGCGACCGGTCGCAGCTGGTCGGGTACCCAGCACGTGCACGAGATGCTGGGACTGACCAGCGAATACGTGGTGTGCTCGAACGGTGCCGTCATCATGCGTCGGGTCGACGGTGAATGGCAGCGCTGGCGGGTCGAGGTGTTCGACCCCAATACAGTTCTCGAGCTGCTCGGCTCGCACCTGCCCGAGGCGAACTACATGGTCGAGCTCGCGTCGGGTGAGCGGCTCTACACCGGGCGCATCGACGAGTGGTCGCCCGACAGCGGCCGCCAGGTCGGGTTCGACGAGCTCGGCACCCGGCCGGTCTCGCGCGTCGTCGTGGTCTCGCCGCAACATGACGAGGCCGACTTCGAACGCGTCGTCGCTGCCGCCGGCCTCAACGAGGTCTCGTACGCCATCGGCTGGACCTCGTGGCTCGACATCGCCCCGCAGGGCGTCGACAAGGGCACGGCGCTCGAGCGCGTGTGCGCACAGCTTCAGGCGCCCCGCGACAGCGTGCTCGTGGCCGGTGACGGTCGCAACGATCTGGGGATGTTCTCGTGGGCGCTCGCCGGAGGCGGACGAGCCGTCGCGATGGGGCAGGCCGTCGACGAGGTGCAGAACGCCGCGGGAGAGCTGACCGGCATGGTCGAGGACGGCGGACTGGCCGTCGCCCTGCGCACGTTGCTCTGAACCGTCTGGCATCGGCATCGCCGGGAAACGGATAGACTCGACCCTTGATCGCCCGATGCGGATCGGGTGATGGAGGGTTGTCCGAGCGGCCGATGGAGCTGGTCTTGAAAACCAGTGGGCAGAGATGTCCCGTGGGTTCGAATCCCACACCCTCCGCAGAAGACGAGTGAAGCGCCGCCCCACCGGGCGGCGCTTCACTCATTCATCGGGCGGTGCGGTGCGAGGCGGTCATCCTGCGTCTAGCACCTCGCGCAGATGCGGCAGCACTGCGGAGACGGCGACGCCCGTCTGCAGCATCCCGTCGCGCACAAAGCCCTCGGGACGGTCCTGAAGCGCCGCGATCAACTGCGCACGGCACCGGAGCAGCGCGTCGCGCGCGCTCTCGTCGCGCGACAGATCCGTTGTCTCATCGGGGTCCTCGACGAGATCGAACAGCTGCTCGACCCCGTCACCGGATGCCCACACGTACTTGTAGCGCCCGTCGGTGACCCATTGCAGCGACTGACCCCAGTAGACGTGCTCGCCGTGGAGCCAGTCGCGGTGCGCGGTGTCATCCGCGGTGCCCGTCACAATGCTGGCGAGCGAGGCTCCGTCGACGGTGTCGGGTACCTCGATGCCCGCGAGTTCCAGCAGGGTGGGCATGACGTCGCGCAGCTCGCCCAACGCCGAGCTGACTCGTTTGGTCGCCGCGCCGCCGGCGCGCGCGGGAGCATCCGCGACGATCAGCGGGACGCGGGCCGAACCCTCATAGGGAACCGCCTTGCGGTAGATGTCGTGGTCGCCGAGCATCTCGCCGTGGTCGCTGGTGAACAGCACCACGGTGTTCTCGGCCTCGCCCGCCTGCGCCAGCAGTTCGAGGAACCGGCCGATCTGCAGATCGACGTGCGCCATCGCCCCGTAGTAGCCCGCCCGGGCCCGCCGGATGACGTCGTCGGGCATATCGCCCAGCGAGGTCTGATGCCCGCCATCGTTGCGATGGGCGTCCCACACCCCGTTCCAGTCGCCGCGCACCGGGGCGTGCGGTTCGGCCGCCAGGTACTGCTCCAGAGCCCACGCCGGCGGGTCGTAGGGAGGGTGCGGGCGGTGATATGACAGGTACAGGAAGAACGGCTGCGTGGGGTCGCGTCGCTCGAGGAAGCGTCCCGCCGTCGAGGTCACCCAGTTCGTCGGATGCAGGTGCTCGGCCTTGTCCCAGGGGCGGGTTACCACCGAGTTGCATCCGGCGCCGTGGTCGAAGTACTCCTCGTCGGCGCTCACCCCCGGCTGTCGGCGCAGCCAGTGCACGTAATCGTCGATCGGCTCCAGGTGACCGCCGTGCTCCCGACGGGCGTGGTGGAGGAACCCGTCGTGCAGCTGCACATCGTCGAAGCCCAGACGCGCGCGTTGCGGCCAGACATGCATCTTGCCGATCGCCTGAGTCTGATAGCCCGCATCGCGGAAGACGCCGGGCAGAGTGACGGGCTGGGCGAGCGTGCAGTCGACGCCCTCGACGTAGCCGACCAGACCGTGTCGCTCCTGCGACTGCCCGGTCAGCAGCGCGGCACGGGCCGGGACGCACGTCGGGGTCGCGGAGTACGCCCGGTCGAACCGTACGCCCCGTGCGGCGAGCTCGTCCAGCACGGGGGTGCGCACGACCGGGTGCCCTGCCGCAGAGAGCGCGTCGCCGCGCCATTGGTCCGCGACGATCAGGACGACGTTCGGGCGCCGGCCGCCGGTCATGGCTGAGCCGGTTCGCCGAGGTCGGGGCGCGCCAGCAGGCTCATGCCGCCGTCCGTGACCGTCGGTGAGGGGTCGGTCTCGAGGACCGTGACGGTGTGGGAACCGGCGGATGCCAGCAGCGGGCCGGGGCAGTACAGGCTCTGCTGCGGGCCGATGTGCCAGAACCGCCCGAGCATGCTGTCGTCGATCCACAGGAACCCGCGACCGCGCTGCGCCGTCGAGATGTTGGCATCCGTGCCCGCTTCGTCGGCACCTACCGCCAGCTCATACTGTCGATAGGTCAGGCCGTCGGCCTGCGGCGCCGGGCGGTCCTGCGTGCACAGCGCGGAGACGGCTGCGCCGACGACATCGAGGGCGAGCGGGTATGCGCGCCAGCCGTTGATGAAGCGGTTGCCCCACCACACGCCGGTGAGAATCCCCTTGCGGTCGCCCAGCAGTGGCCCGAAGTTGATGCGTCCCTGAGACTCGACGAGCACGTCGATACGCAGCACACCCCGCTCGGCGGTGATCTCAAGCGTCTCGGGAGTGCCCTCATCGCGATTGACGATGCCCACCAGCCGCCCGTCGATGAACACGTGCGCACGGTCGTGCAGGCCGTGCAGGCGCACCGGAACCGTGCCGCCCGCGTGGGCGACCTCGGAGCGCAGCAGCAGCATCCCGCGCTCCAATCCGAGCTGTTCGAACGTGGGTGGTTCGGGCACGGGCTCGGTGACGGTGCGCAGCCCTGGCACCTGCGGTGCCGTGGCCAGCGAGAGCTCCTGCAGGTCGTCGCACGTCAGCACGCCCGACGTCGTCAACGGGAGGTCTCGCGGTGTCAGCGCCGGCGGTGCGACGGCGAGATCGGCGGGCAACTCGGGCACCGGAAGGTACTCGGCGATTATGCTGCGGAACGCGTGGAACTTCGGCGACAGCGAGCCGTCTTCGCCGATCGGTGCGTCGTAGTCGTACGAGGTGATGGTCGGCTGGATCACACCGTCGTGGTTCGAGCCGTTCCACAGCCCGTAGTTGGTGCCGCCGACGGCCATGTAGAAGTTCGTGCTCATGTTGCCGGCGAGCATCGTGCGCAGCTCATGGGCAGCCTCTTCGGGGGCGCGCGTGTGGTGCTGCTCGCCCCAGTGATCGAACCAGCCGTGCCAGTACTCCATGCACATCGGAGGAGTGTCGGGGAACTCCGCGGCGAAGGTCTCGAGGTGCTCGGCGGTGCGCGATCCGAAGTTCATCGTCGGCAGAGCACCCTCGACAGTGCCGGCGAGCAACCAGCTCATCCGGGGGCCGTCGCTGGTCACGAGCGGCACGGTGATGCCCCGGGCCAGCAATCCGTCGCGCAGGTGCTCGAGATACTGCAGGTCGTCGCCGAACGAGCCGTACTCGTTCTCGATCTGCACGAGGATGACGCGTCCGCCCTCCGGATACTGGCGGGCGGCGATCAGCGGGATCATCTCATCGAACCAGCGGTCGACCTCGGCGAGGTACGCCGGGTTGCTCGTGCGCAGGCGCATGCCGGGGTCGGCGAGCAGCCACCCCGGGAAGCCGCCGTTCTCCCACTCACCGCAGGCGTACGGGCCGGGGCGCACCAGGATGTCGAGGTCCTCGGCGGCAGCGGTGTCGAGGAAGCGCTCCAGATCGGCCGCCCCCGAGAAGTCGTACACGCCAGGAGCGGGCGCGTGGAAGTTCCACGGCACGTACGTCTCGACGGCGTTCGCGCCCATCGCGCGCAGACGGCGCAGCCGGTCGGCCCACTGATCGGGGTGCACGCGGCTGTAGTGGAACGCTCCCGACACGATCAGGTGCGGCTCGCCGTCCCGCAGGAAGCGGGTGCCGGAGGTGGTGAACATGATGGCCTTTCTCAGGGGTAATGACGGGGAAGAACAGAGCGGGTATGCCGATGGCGGGGCAGTCGAGACCGCCCCGCCATCGACCGTGCGGGCATCAGCCGCGCGGTTCGAGATTCATGATGGTGAGAATCGCGTCGGCCGGCAGCGTCGGGTTCGGGGCGTAGTCGTCCTCGCCGGGGACCGGGAAACCGGTCCACCGCGTCTGGTTCGCGACAGCCTTCCAACCCGCGGTCGCCGTGGCGATGAACGGCGCCTCGTCGGCCATGATCTGCTGGGCCTGTGCCGACAGCTCTGCGGCGCGCGCCGCGTCGGAGCCGGGGGCGATCGCACCCAGCTCGGCGACGACGGCGTCGAACTCGGCGTTCTGCCAGCGGCCCTGGTTGTAGACCGCGGCCTCACCGATCGGCTTGTAGGCGAGAGCGGTCATCGAGCTGTACGCCACGTACGGAGTCGACCCGAAGATCGGCGAACCCGACAGCATCCCGAACTGGCCGGTGCTGCTCGCCTCGGTGAACGGGGCATCCGCCATCTGGTTGACCGCGACGTCGAGTCCGAGGTTCTCCCGCCACTGGTCGGCCATGATCGTGCCAGTGCGCACCCACTCCTCGTAGGGCTGGTACACGTCGTAGCGCAGCTCGAAGCTCTCGCCATCCTTGACGAGCTTGCCGTCCTCGACGCTCCAGCCGCCGTCTTCGAGCTCCGCGAGTGCCGCGTCGACGTCCTGCTTCTGCTCGGTGCCCTCGGCGAGCTGGTCGGCGTAGACGACGTCCGAGACGCCGGCCTGGGTCGGGACGTCGTAGCCGACGGCGGCGATCTCGGCGCCGATCTGCAGATCGAGCGCCGCGCGCAGCGCGCGACGCACGTGCGGGTCGTCGTAGGGTGCGACCTCGGTGTTGAAGATCAGTCCATCCGACGTGCCGGTCGGGTAGAAACCATAGAGGTTGTTCTCGGGGTCCTTGGCGATGAACTCCTCCTCGGCGTTCGACCATCCGAAGGTGCCGAAGTCCATCTGGCCCGAGATCAGCTGGCTCATGCGCGCGTCGCCGGTCACCGCGTGCATGTTCAGGGTCTCGACGCCTGCCGACTCACCACCCCAGTAGTCGTCGCGCAGCGTGAACGAGATCTGCTGCGGCGAGAACTTGTCGAGCACGGCGGGCCCGGTGCCGATCGGCTCGGGGTTCGTCCACTCGCGGACGTTCTGCTCGGACCAGATGTGCTCGGGAACGATCTGACGGGTGGCGAACGACGCCAGGTCGGCGAAGGACTGCTTGTCGTACGTGACGGTGACGGTGTGCTCGTCGGTCGCCTCGACGCTCGTGAAGGGGTACGCCTGCGGGGTCTCGCCGGCCAGGACGAGGTTCCAGGTGAACGCCACGTCGGCCGCGGTGAACGGCTCGCCGTCGGCCCAGGTGACGTCGTCGCGCAGCGTGAAGGTCAGCTCGGTGCCGTCCTCGTTGAACCCCCACTCGGTGGCGAGGTGCGGCATGATCTCACCGGCCGACACGCGGTTCATGCGGATCAGCGGCTCGTACACGTACGCGGTTCCCGGAGTCACGGCCACGCCGGTGGGCGAGAACAGGTTGAAGTTCTGCGTCCAGGTGGTGCCGCCCCAGCCGATCTGGTTGATCACGGTCGGCGTATCGGCGTCGGAGGTCGTGGCACCGGCGTCGAACGAGCATCCGGTCAGCGCGATCGAGGCCGCGAGAGCGACGCCCGCGGTCGCGATGAGTCTGTTCTTCTTCATTGAATCTCCTGGTTGTGGTGGGGTCAGACGGACTGCGGATAGCGCGTCGGCTTCACGCGCGAGGGATCGGGGGCGGCATCCAGCAGTAGCCGGGTGTATGGATGCTGCGGGTTCGAGATCAGCTCCTCGGTCGGGCCGGTCTCGACCATCCGGCCGTGATACATGACGCACATCCGATCCGAGACGTAGCGCGCGCTCGCGATGTCGTGCGTGATGTAGAGGATGCTGACGCCCTGCTCGCGGCGGATGCGGTCGAGCAGATTCAGCACGTCGAGGCGGATCGAGACGTCGAGCATCGATGTCGGCTCGTCGGCGAGGATCACGCTCGGCTCGACCGCCAGTGCGCGCGCGATCGACACGCGCTGGCGCTGCCCGCCCGAGAGCGAGGTCGGATAGCGGTCGATGTAGTCCTTGCTCGGGGTCAGCGCCACCAGCTCGAGCAGCTCGTGGATGCGGGCGTCGACGTCACGGCCCGAGAGCTGCGGGTGGTGGATGCGGATGACGCGCCCCAGGATGTGGCGGAGCGTCTTGAGGGAGTTCAGCGACGCGAACGGGTCCTGGTAGACCAACTGCACCTGCTTGGCGTACTCCAGGCGCTTCGTGCGCTTGGTGATCGCCGCGCCGTGCAGCCGGATCTCGCCGTCGCTGGGAGTGAGGATGCGCGCGAGCGCACGGGCGATGGTGGTCTTGCCCGAACCGGACTCGCCGACGAGGGCGACGATCTCGCCCGCGTGCAGCGCCAGGCTGACGCCGTCGCAGGCCCTGACCGTTGTGCGGCGACCCTGTTCGTCACGGCCATCGAAAGTGATCGTCACATCGTCTGCCGCCAGCACGACGGGGCTCTCTGCGGTGTTCATCGGGTGGCTCCTGTCGAGGCGAGTGCGGTGCCGGCGACGAACTCCTCGTGCCGCACATGGCATGCCGTGCGGGAGACACCGAGATCGACGAGCTCCGGGCGCGTTGTGCCGCACTGCTCGACGGCTTCGCGGCAGCGTGCGCGGAACGGGCAGCCGCTCGGCAGCGCGCGCAGATCGGGCGGGCTGCCGGGGATGCCGTGCCGCACCTGACGCGGCTCGTGCAGCGATGGGAACGAGTTGCGCAGCCCCTGGGTGTACGGGTGCTGCGGGTTCTCGGCGATCGTTCGCGCGGGCGCGAGTTCGACGATCCGTCCCGCGTACATGATCGCGACGCGGTCGGCCATCTCCAGCAGAAGCGAGAGGTCGTGCGTCACGAAGATCACGGCGAAGCCCAGCTCTTCCTGCAGGCGCAGGATGTGCGTCAGAATCTGGCGCTGCATGACGACGTCGACCGCGGTCGTCGGCTCGTCCATCACGATCAGGTCGGGTTCGCAGGCGAGAGCCAGGGCGATGAGCGCGCGCTGGCGCATTCCGCCCGAGAGCTCGTGGGCGTACTTGTCCATCGCGGTGGGCGCGATACCCACCATCTGCAGCAGTTCGGCGGTGCGGGTGCGGATCTGCGCGCGGCTGATACGCGGCTGATGGGCGCGAAGTGTGTCGGCGAACTGCGCGATGAGCCGCGTGACGGGGTTCAGGCAGGCCATTGCCGATTGCATGACGATCGAGATGTCCGACCAGCGCAGCGCGCGCATCTCGCGCTCGCCGGCCTGCACGAGGTCGATGCCGTTCGGGTGCTTCTCGTCGTACAGGATCACTTCGCCCTTGGGCGTGACCGCGGGTGGGTTCTGCAGACGGGTGATCGCGGTGAGCAGGGTCGACTTGCCCGAAGCGGACTCGCCGGCGATTCCGAGGATCTCTCCGCGGTGCACGTCGAGGGTGATGTCGGAACACGCTTTGACGTTCTGGTCGTCGGTCAACCCGAGGTACATGACATCGAGGTCGCGAACGCTGAGCAGGGGGATGGGTGCGTCGGTCATGCCGTGACCTCCTTGTTGCGGCGGCGCTCGGCCCGCTGGCGGGCGGTGTAGGCCCGGGTGCGTGCGGCGAGAGTCGCGTTCAGGCGAGGGTTGGTGACTTCGTCGAGACCGAAGTTGATCATCGCGGTGGCGAAGCCGATCAGAGCGATGCACAACCCGGGCGGCAGGAAGTACCACCACTGGCCGCGGAGGATCGCCCCGGAGGACTGAGCCTGCGCGATCATCGTTCCCCAGGTGATCCCCGACGTGTCGCCGAGCCCGAGGAACGCCAACGATGCCTCGGCGAAGATGCCCCCGACGAGCGCGGTCAGGAACATCGCCGAGATGATGCCGTAGAGGTGCGGGATCACCTCGACGACGATGATGCGCCAGGTCGACTCGCCGGATGTGCGTAGCGCCGACGTGAAATCGCGGCTACGCAGGCTGAGCGTCTGTGAGCGGATGACGCGGGCGCCGCCGGGCCAGGCGAGCAGGCCGATGACCATCGCGACGAGCACATATCCGGGGTTCTGCACGTAGCCGGCGATGATGAACAGCAGCGCGAAGCCGGGCAGTGTCATCAGGATGTTGACGATCGCATTGATGGTGCGGTCCGTGTTGCCGCCGAGGTACCCGGATGCGGTGCCGACGAGCACGGCGAGCACGGTCGCGATGGTGCCCGAGAGTACGCCGACCACCACCGAGCCGCGGGCTCCGATGATGAGCTGGGCGAACACATCCTGGCCGGTCATGTTCGTGCCGAGCCAGTGGTCGGACGAGGGCGGCGAGGCGATGGCCTCGTAGTCGACAGCGATGGGGTTGATGCCCAGTACACTCTCGACGAACCACGGCCCGAGCACCGCCAGCAGGGCGAAGAAGCCCAGGATGCCGATGCCGACGGCGACCTTGGGATTGCGCATGATGCGAGGCATCTCAGGACTCCTTGGTTCGCGGGTCGAGCAGCACGTACAGCGAGTCGGCGATGAAGTTCGCCACCAGCACTGCAAGGACGATGATCAGGAAGATCGCCTGCATCAGCGGGAAGTCCTTGGTGGTGATCGCCTGGTAGAGCAGGTATCCCATGCCGGGGTACGTGAAGACGATCTCGGTGAGTACGACGCCGCCGATGATGCCGCCGATGGCGGTGGCAAGCCCCGTGACGTTCGGCAGCATCGCGTTGCGAGCCGCATAGCGGAAGATCACTCGGCTGTTCGACAGGCCCTTGCCGCGCGCCAGCGTGACGAAGTCTTCGCTGGTGGTGGTGACCATCATGTTGCGCATCGAGAACATCCACCCCGAGAACCCGACGAACACCCCGGTGAGGATCGGCAGGGCGGCGTACTCGAAGATCGACAGCACGAACCAGAAGTTGTTGATCTGGAACGGCACATTGGGGTCGTAGCCGCCCGATGAGGGGAACCAACCGAGGGTGAGCGCGAACACCCAGAGCAGAATCAGCGCGATCCAGAACGATGGTGTCGACGAGAAGAACTGCGACACCGGGGTGAGCCAGGTGTCGAGGCGTGAACCGGGTCGGAAGCCGACCAGAATGCCGAGTGCGGTGCCGATGATCCACGCGGCGATCGTGGACACGCCGACGAGGAAGAGGGTCCAGGGCAGCGCTTCGGCGATCAGGTCGAGGACCGGAACGGGGTAGCGCGACACCGACAGGCCGAAGTCGAGTGTGAAGATGCTCGTCAGGTAGTCGATGTATTGCTGGAGCAGGTTGGCGTTCGGGTCTCCGTACAGGTTGCGGATCGATGCCATCATCTCGGGCGTGAGGCTCGCCCCGGTCTGGCGGGTGATCTGCAAGGCCAGTGTTTGAGCGGGATCGCCGGGCATCAGGCGCGGGATGAAGAAGTTGATCGTGATCGCGACCCACGCCGTGACCAGGTAAAAGCCCGCGCGCCTGCGCAGGAAGCCGCCCGCTTTGCGCCGCTTCTGCGGTGCCGGGGCGTCGAGCGCTTGCTGCGGATCGTCCGTCGGGGGCGTGCGAGGGGCGACGCCGGGGGCGTCGTTCGATCTCGTGGGAGTCACGGTGCCGCCTGTTCTCTACGTTGATGTCGGTCGAGCCCGGCGACGTTGCTCCCGCATGTGGAGTCTGATCGACGGTGATCATTTGTGATTAGTTAAACGATAAACACACACGAAATGCAACTGCAAGTCTGGATGTGAGAATCGCGTGTCGCAGGGGAGATGTACTCTGGGGGCGCAAACATCCACACCGCCTGAACACCCGTGCTGACGACGACAGGAGTCCCGCGTGAACACCCCGAATCTGGTGCTGATCCTGATCGATGACCTCGGGTGGCGTGACCTCGGTTGCACGGGGAGCGACTTCTACGAGACGCCGCACATCGACGCGCTCGCCGCGCAGGGCGTGCGGTTCACCGATGCGTATGCGGCGTCGTCGGTGTGCTCGCCGAGCCGGGCGAGCATGCTCACCGGCAAGCATCCGACCCGCGTCGGGATCACCGACTGGATCGGCGGCCACGGGGTCGGCGCACTCGCGGACGTGCCCTACCTGCACGCGCTGCCCGAGAACGAGTACTCGGTCGCACGGGCGCTGCGCGACGCCGGCTACCGCACCTGGCACGTCGGCAAGTGGCACTTGGGTGACGGCCGCAGTGCGCCCACCCGTCACGGGTTCGACCTGAACATCGGGGGCTCCCACGTGGGGCATCCGCCGTCGTACTTCAGCCCCTACGGTCTGAGTGGGCTCGCCGACGGTCCCGACGGCGAGTACCTCACCGATCGGCTCACCGATGAGGCCATCGCGTTGATCGAATCGGCCGATGAACGACCGTTCTTCCTGAATCTGTGGCACTACGCCGTGCACACCCCGATCCAGTCGCCACCGGCCCTCATCGACAAGTACGAGGCCAAGCTGAACGGACGCGACGTCGCGGGCGACATCGTCGAGGGCGAAGAGATGACCGCATGGCATCTGCGGGGGCGCCGGGTGCGCCGTCGCATTGCGCAGAGCGACACCGGGTATGCGGCGATGATCGAGAACCTCGACGACAACATCGGTCGGCTGATGGACGCACTGCGGCGCACGGGCAAGGCCGACGACACGATCATCGTGTTCACGAGCGACAACGGCGGTCTGTCGACCGCCGAGGGGTCGCCGACGTGCAACCTGCCGTTGCGCGAGGGCAAGGGGTGGATCCATGACGGCGGCACGCGCGTGCCCCTGATCGTCGTCGATCCGCGCGTCGAGGGGAGCGGGCGCACGTCGGATGCCATCACCTCGACGCCCGATATCTACCCCACACTGCTCGAGCTCGCCGGTCTCGACGCGCTACCCGCGCAGCACATCGACGGCACCAGCCTCGCGCGCGTCGTGCGTGACGAACCGGGGCACGTCGCGCCGCCCGTGTACTGGCACTACCCGCACTACGCCAACCAGGGCGGGAAGCCGACCGTCGCCGTGAGGCACGGCGCACTCAAACTGGTGCGCGACCTCGAGACGGGAGTGCAGCGCCTCTTCGACATCGCCGCCGACCCGGGCGAAACGACCGACCTGGCGGCATCCGGCCCCGACTCCGTCGCCGAACTCGCGGCGGGACTCGATGCCTGGTTGCTCGACGTCGGCGCCATCCTTCCCCGCCGCAACCCCTACCCGGCGCCCTTCGCCGACTGAGGCGGGCCAGTCGCCGTCACGGGGTTTCTCTCAGGGTGGCGCGCTAGATTGCGGATATCCCTGCCCTCCGGTGAAAGGCATTGAGTGAGCAAGTCGAGCACACGTCGGCGCCCGGTCGCGCGCCACGGTCAGCTGAACTCGCCATCGGCGGTCAACCAGCTGCTGAAGCTGGTCGGCATCGCCGTCGTCGTCGTGCTCGTCAGCGGAGTCGGGGTGCTCGGTTTCGTCGCGGCGAGCCTGACCGGGTCGGTCAGCGCCAATGCCGTTGAGCTGGACGGGCAGAAGGAGCTGCCTCCGGACATCGCCGCCTACGAGGGCGGGTTCGACATCCTGCTCACCGGTGTCGACACGTGCGAGGACAAGTACGCGCACCTGTTCGGCGAGCGTTGTGAGAAACGCACGGGAGACGCGACGCTCAACGATGTGAACCTGCTGGTGCACGTCTCGGCCGAGCCTCGCAGGGTCACCGCGGTCAGCTTTCCGCGTGATCTGATGGTCGAGATCCCGGAGTGCACCGACGCCAACGGCACCACCCGATCTGCCATGAGCAAGCAGCCGTTGAACGCCGCCTACGAGCACGGTGGTGAGAAGGGCGGCCTGAACTGCGTCGCCAAGACGATCTCCACGCTGACGGGTGAGGACATCGAGTTCGCCGCGAAGCTCACCTTCGGCGGTGTGATCGAGATCACGGATGCCATCGGCGGCGTCGAGGTCTGCCTCGCGAACCCGATCAAGGACAGCGCGACGGGGCTGGACCTCGCCGCGGGAGAGCACACCGTGCAGGGTCTTCAGGCCCTGCAGTTCCTGCGCACCCGTAAGGGGGTGGGTGACGGCTCGGATCTGGGGCGTATCGGCAACCAGCAGCAGTACATGTCGAGTCTGGCGCGCAAGATGATCAGCGGCGAGGTGCTCGGCAATGTGCCGGTCATGCTTCGACTGGCCGATACGGCGCTCAGCAACGTCGAGGCTTCCACATCGCTGGCAGACCCGATGAAGATCGTGCAGATCGCACTGGCCGTCAAGAGCGTGCCGTTCGAAGACATCGTGTTCGTGCAGTACCCCGCCGTCGACGACCCGAGTGACCCGAACAAGGTTGTTCCCGATGTTGCGGCGGCGACGGCTCTCTGGGATGCCATCTCGGCGAACAAGCAGCTGCAGATCACGCACGAGAACACGGCCAGCGACGGTGTCGTGGTGAAGGATCCCGTCGAGGACGGTGACGCCAGCGCGACGCCGACGCCGACACCGGCGCCGAGCGGCGAGCCGACGGACGTCGTCGCCCTGCCCGACTCGATCAAGGGCAACTCCGCGGCCGTGCAGACCTGCTCGAACGGCAACGTGCGCGGCTGATCAACGCCGTGTCGGACCCTGCTTCGTCGCGCCCTGAACTCGCACGGGTGCTCGCTTTCATCGCTGCCGACGCGCGACACGGACGCTTCGCCAACTGGGGACTGTCGACGGTGATCGACGAGAACACCGGCGGGCCCGTCATCGAGGTCGACGTGTTCGACGCGCTGCACGCCGCGGCCGGCATCGACGCGCACTACCCGGTCGGCAATGCGGGTGTGCTGCACGTGTACGGATACTGGTTCTCTGAGGTGATGACCCCTTACGGGCGCAAGCGCGACCGGTGGCAGGACGGCGAGCTGGCGCTCGCCCTCGGTCAGGCGCCGGATGCTTTTCACCTGAGCGACGTCGGTGCGACGACGCCCCTGCAGCGGGTCACCGCGGCTGCGCTGCCGTATCTCGAAGCGCCCGGCGACGATGTGGTCGCGCGTGGTGATGTGCGCCTTGGCGGCCTGGACGCCCGTGTGGTGCTCGTGCGTGCGGACGCATCGTCCGTGCATGCGCTGATCTATGGCATCCGCGTCGAGGGGGCGTGGCGCCTGATCACGACGTTCCCGTTCTCCGGCGACGCGGATGCTGTCGTCGCGGAGTTCGTGGCGGAGCCGCGTCTGCGCTGGAACGCGGCCGCATCGGAGGGTGCGTAACCGAATGTTCACCTCCTAGTAGACGGCGCGTCCGCAAATGCGGTCTAGTCTGGACGCACTGTCCAAACAAAGGAGCGCCTGTGACCCCCAGCATCATCTTCGACTTCGACGGCACCCTCGCCGTCGGTGACGGCCCCGTCCTCGCATACGCGCGGTATGCCGCCGAAGCTGCTGCTGATGACTACCTGGAGCGCGTCCAGGTCGAACTCGACAAGCACGCCGTCGGCGCGTCAGCGCTGCGCGACGGCTACGACGTCGTCGGAACCCTCGCCCGCACCGACGGCGTCGACGAGCAGACGCTGAACGCCGCCTACGCGCACAGCCGCACCCGGCTGGGAACGGCGGATGCCCCCGTCTCGCCGGCCCCCGGACTGCTCGACCTGCTCGCCGCGCTCGACCCCGGCATCCGCATCATCCTCGCCACCAACGCACCCGATCAGGGCATCCGCGAGCTTCTCGCCGCCTGGGGCATCGCCGACCGGTTCGCCGCGCTGCACTTCGCGGTCGGCAAGCCGGCCGGGCTCGAACCGATCCTGCTTTCGGCGCTCGCAGACGGGCCCGTGCTCTCGATCGGCGACATCTTCGCCTTCGACCTCGCGCCCGCCCGGGCCCTCGGTGCAGCGACGGCACTCGTCGGCGCGACCGCCGAGACCTCGCCCGAGTCGCCGACCATGCGCGGCACGACGCTCGAAGACGTCGCACCCGCGATCCGCACCTGGGCGACCTCGGTGCTCACCCCCACAGCTTGACCCTCCCGCAGTACACACCCATCACCCCTCCTGAAAGGTATCTGCGCATGCGCAAGTCCATCGCCGCGGTCGGCGTCCTCGCCGCCGCCACCCTCGCACTCACCGGCTGCGGTGCTGCGGAGAGCACGGCCGACAGCACGAGCGGCGACGCCGCGTGGCCCGAAGAGATCACGATCTCGCTGGTGCCCTCGACCGAGAACGCCGACCTCGCCGAGGCGCTCGAGCCACTGACCAGCTACCTGAGCGACGAGCTCGGCATCACCGTCAACGGTGTCGTCGCCGACAACTACGCCGCCACGGTCGAGGCGCTCGGTGCAGACCAGGCGCAGGTCATCATCACCGACGCCGGCTCGCTGTACCACTCGATCAACCAGTACGACGCGAAGCTGATCCTGCGCGACGTGCGCTTCGGCGCCAGCTCGTACGCCTCAGTCGCGTTCACGAACAACCCCGACAAGTACTGCGACGACGAGCCGGTGATGGCCACGTACGCCGCCAACGACGTCGCCCTGAGCTACTGCAACGGCATCGAAGAGGCGGATGCTGCCGCGACCGGTACCGGCGCCGCAGGCCTCGACGCGCTGAAGAGCATCGACGCGGGCACCAAGGTCGCCCTGCAGGCGGCCACCTCGCCCGCCGGGTACCAGTACCCGATCGTGGCGATGCAGGATGCCGGTATCGACACCGACAAGGACATCACCCAGGTTCCCGTCGAGGGCAACAACAACGCCGTGCTCGCCGTGTACAACGGTGACGCCGAGGTGAGCTTCGGCTACTGGGACGCTCGTTCCAGCGTGCTCTCGGAGGCCCCCGACGTGGCCGAGAAGGTCGTCGCCTTCGCCTACACCGACATGATCCCCAACGGTGGCGTCGCCGTCAGCAGCTCGCTGCCCGACGACCTCGTCGCCCAGCTCACCGAGCTGATGGACGGTTACGTCGACTCGTCCGAGGAGGCCAAGCAGGTCATGAGCGACCTCGTCAGCCTGACCGACTGGACGGCCGAGACCAACCAGGACGAGATCGACCGCTACGGCGAGATCCTGCAGAAGTTCGCCAACTGATCACCCAGAGGACACATCCATGAACAGCTCCTGGCACGTAGCCCTTGACGGTGTCTCGGTCACGTATCCGAACGGCACCCGGGCACTCAAGGATGTGTCCTTGCGGATCGACGCGGGTGAGATGGTCTCGATCGTCGGTCTCTCCGGCTCGGGAAAATCCACCCTGATCCGCACGATCAACGGCCTCGTGCGGGCCACCGACGGCTCTGTCGCCGTGGGCCCGCACGAGGTCACCTCGCTCAGCGGACGCGGTCTGCGCGAACTGCGCGGCCATGTCGGCATGATCTTCCAGGGATTCAACCTGGCTGAGCGCACCAGCGTCTACCAGAACGTGCTCGTCGGGCGGTTCGCGCACTCGCCGGCCTGGCGCAACCTGCTGGGGATGCCGTCGGCACACGACCGCGAACTCGCTCTCACCGCCCTCGACTCGGTGGGCATGCTCGAGAAGGTCTGGGCCCGCGGCGGTGCGCTCTCGGGCGGGCAGAAGCAGCGCGTGGCGATCGCCCGGGCGCTCACGCAGGAGCCGAGCATCATGCTCGCCGACGAGCCCGTCGCCTCGCTCGACCCGCCCACGGCGCACGCGGTGATGAGTGACCTGCGCCGCATCAACCAGGAGCGCGGCCTGACGGTCATGGTCAACATCCACCTGATGGACCTCGCCCGCGAGTACACCACGCGCATGATCGGACTGCGCGGCGGCGAGATCGTCTACGACGGACCGGCGCACGAGGCGACCGACGCCGACTTCGAGCAGATCTACGGGCGGCCCATCCAGGTGCGTGACCAGTTGGGCGCCGCGGGATGAGCGCCCCCGCCCCCGTGGCCGAGGCGCCCGCGGCGGTGAAAGCCGCGCCGGTGCTGCCCCCGCGCCCGCGCAACGTGCGGCGCACGGTACTGATCGTCACCGTGCTGGTCGCGTTCACGGTCGCCACGTGCATCCCGGCGATCGGCGGCGTCGAGATCGACCTGTCATCGATCGTCAAGCACTGGCAGAACGGCGCCAACAAGCTCGCGCAGCTGATGCAGCCCAACTTCGCCTTCCTGCCGCGCACGATCGAGCCGATGCTCGAGACGCTGCAGATGGCACTCGTGGGTGCGGTCATCGCGGCGTGCATCTCGGTGCCGCTGACCCTGTGGGCGTCCAAGCCCACCAACGGCAACCGGTTCGGCCGCACCGCGGTGCGCACCGTGATCAACGTGATCCGCTCGGTGCCCGACCTCGTCTACGCATCGGTGCTGGTGGCGATGGTGGGCGTCGGAGTGCTGCCCGGCATGATCACGCTCGTGCTGTTCGATATCGGCATCATCGTGAAGCTGGTCTCGGAGGCCATCGACTCGGCCGACCATGACTACATGGAGGCGGGCAAGGCCGCCGGCGGCACCCAGTTCCAGATCAACCGGGTCACCGCGCTGCCGCAGACTCTGCCGCTGTTCGCGAATCAGTGGCTTTACACCCTCGAACTCAACGTGCGCATCTCGGCGATCCTCGGATTCGTGGGTGCCGGCGGCATCGGTCGCATCCTCGACGAACGACGCGGCTTCTACGCCTACGGTGACGTGTCGGTGATCATCCTCGAGATCCTCGTCGTCGTCGTGCTGATCGAGCTGCTCTCGAACTTCCTGCGAAAGAAGCTGACATGACCGCGCTGAACGTTCCGGCCCGACCCTCGCGCCTGTGGCAGACGGTGGCCGCGGTGCTCGTGGGGCTCGTGATTCTCATCGCCGCGGCAGGGCTGCCGATCTCGTGGTCGGACATCCCGAAGATCCCCGAGAACGTCGCCAAGTACCTGGGATTGATGTTCGGTCCGCCCAACTGGGAGAAGCTGCCGCGGGCCCTGATGGAGATGTGGCGATCGATCTCGATGGCCTGGCTGGGCGCCATCATGTGCGTCGTGATCTCGATCCCGCTCGGCATCCTCGCCGCGCGCGATGTGGGGCCCGCGTGGCTGCGGCTGTCGCTGCGCGGCGTGTTCGCGGTCATCCGCGCCGTACCCGAGGTCATCATCGCCCTGATCCTGCTCACGGTCACCGGACTCACCCCGTTCACCGGCATGCTGGCGCTGGGGATCGCCGGCATCGGCACGCAGGCGAAGTGGGTGTACGAGGCGATCGAATCGGCCGAGGAAGGGGCATCCGAAGCGGTGCGCGCGGCCGGCGGCACCACCGCCGAGGTGACGCGCTGGGCGCTGTGGCCGGCGGTCTCGCCGGCGCTGATGTCGTTCGCGCTGTACCGGTTCGAGATCAACATCCGCACCTCGGCGATCCTCGGAATGGTCGGCGCCGGCGGCATCGGCAGTATGCTCACCAACTACACGCAGTTCCGCGAGTGGGACACTGTCGGCATGCTGCTGATCGTCATCGTCGTCGTCACGATGACCATCGATGCGATCTCCGGCGCAGTGCGTCGTCGGATCATGGAGGGAGCCCGTTCGAGTGAGCTGGCACGGAGCGTCTGACGCCTCACCATCGGCGCGGATCGCCGCGCTGCTGCCGTCACTGCAACGGGGGGAGCGAAAGGTCGCCGACGCGATCCTCGCCGACCGCGACAGCACGGTCGAGCGCACGGCGCAGGACCTGGCGGATGCTGTCGGCGTCGGCCGCACCACGGTGATCCGGGCCGCGCAGTCACTCGGCTACGAGGGGT
This sequence comes from Microbacterium esteraromaticum, assembly GCF_017303215.1. Taxonomy (GTDB): domain Bacteria; phylum Actinomycetota; class Actinomycetes; order Actinomycetales; family Microbacteriaceae; genus Microbacterium; species Microbacterium esteraromaticum_C. The sequence continues at coordinate 903,794 of NZ_JAEMWU010000001.1, forward strand.
ACCCGCAGCTGCGCGTCGCGCTCGCTCAGGAGCTCGCGACCGAGAGCATGCCGCTCGAAGAAGGCGACGGCACCATGGTCGGCGCGGTGCGGGCCGGGGTGGGACGCTTCGCCGCGAGACTGAGCAACACGGTCGCGGCGCTCAACGAAGACGACATGCTGCGGTTCCTGCAGCTTCTCGACCGATCGCAGCGCGTGCTCGTGATCGCCAACGGGCTCTCGGGCGCACTCGGCATCGACCTGGTGCTGCGCTTGAACTCGGCCGGGCGTCCAGCCGAGATGCTGCCCGACGCGCTGTCGCAGCAGATCTCGGCGCGGCAGCTCGGCGCCGGTTCGCTGTGCGTCGTCGTCTCGGGCTCCGGGGCGAACCGGGCCACGCTCGATGGCATGCGGGCCGCGCGCGCGAGTGGCGCCAACATCGTCGCGATCACATCGTTCGCGCGCTCGGCCGTCGCCGAGATCGCCGATGTGACCCTGGTGGTGCCGCCGATCAACGACACCTTCCAGGACGAACTCATCCACACGTCGCGGGCGGCGATGATGCTCGTGCTCGAACAGCTCGTCGAGCAGTTCATCGCCTACCGTGGCGAACGCGGCCGCGAGGCGCAGGCCACCTCGGTGTCGCTACTCGGCGGCATCCTCGAGTGATGCGCCTCGCGTACCCGGGTCAGCGCGGGTCGTAGCGGTGCACGTCCGCCGTTGCCGCGACGAGCGCGCGGAGACCGGCGAGGTCGGCGGGAGCAGCACCGGCTGCGCGCGCCTGCACCAGCACGTTGCCGAGCGCCGTCGCCTCGACGGGGCCGGCGATGACGGGAACACCTGATCTGTCGGCCGTCGCCTGACACAGCAGGCGGTTGAGGGAACCGCCGCCGACGAGATGGATGCTGTCGACCGGGCGACCGGCCAGGGTCGCGGCGTCGGCGATGGCATCCGCAAAGGCCTGCGCAATCGATTCGACGATGGTGCGGACGAACGCCGCCCGCGACGACGGTGCGGCATCGCCGAGCAGCGCGCCGATGCGCGCGGGCATGTCGCCCGGAGCACTGAGCGATGAGTCGTTCGCATCGAACAGCGGCACCGCGCCGGCGGTCGCGGCGGCCTCTGCCAGCAGCGTTGGCAGGTCGATCGGGGCGCCGTCGGATGCCTCCCACTCGCGCAGCGTCTCGCTGAGCAGCCAGAGACCGGTGACGTTGTGCAGAAAGCGGATGCGTCCGTCGACGCCGAGCTCATTGGTGAAGTTCGCGGCGCGGGCGGCATCCGATACGACCGGTTCGGTGAGCTCCAGGCCGACCAGGCCCCACGTGCCGCACGAGATGTAGGCCGCGTGCGGCGTCGACAGGGGGGCCGCGGCGACGGCCGAAGCGGTGTCGTGCGAGGCGACGGCGACGACGGGAAGGTCGCGGGCGATCCGCGCCGCGAGCTCGGGGCGGATGCGACCGATCGTCTCACCCGGATCGACCAGGCCCGGCAGGATGCCGGTGGGAATGCCGAGGCGCTCTGCAAGCTCGAGATCCCACTGCGCATCGTCGACGCGCAGCAGCCCGGTGGTCGAGGCGTTCGTGCGCTCGGCGACTCGTCGTCCCGTGAGCAGGAAGGCGAGCAGGTCGGGCACGAGCAGCGCCGTGTCGGCGTCGCTCAGCAGGGCATCCACCCGGTACTGGTAGAGCGTGTTGAACGGCAGGAACTGCAGACCGTTGCGACGGTAAAGCTCTTCGAAGGGGACGACTGCGTGCACCGCCTCGACGCCGCGCGCGGTGCGATCGTCGCGGTAGTGGAACGGTTCGGCCAGCAGATCGCCATCGTGCAGCAGGCCATAGTCGACCGCCCACGAGTCGATGCCGATGCTCTCGATCGTGGGCTCACGCCGCACGGCCTCGGCGAGTCCGTCGAGCACGTGCTCGTACAGGGCGCCGAAGTCCCAGTGCAGGCCATCGGCCCGCTGCACCGGACCGTTCGAAAAACGCGTCACGAGTTCGAGATCGAGCGCGTCGGTGCCGACGCGCCCGATCATCACCCGTCCGCTCGTCGCGCCGAGGTCGACGGCGGCGAACGAGCGGACGACTGCTGACGCCGTCATCGCAGGAATGCCGCCGCGACGCCCGAGTCGACGGGGATGTGCAGACCGGTCGTACGGCTCAGCTCGGGGCCGGTCAGCACGTACACGGCGTCGGCGACGTTCTCGGGAACGACCTCGCGCTTGAGGATGGTACGGTTGGCGTAGAACTGGCCGAGGTCCTCTTCGGCGACGCCGTAGGTGGCAGCGCGGTTGGCGCCCCATCCGGAGGCGAAGATGCCCGACCCGCGGACGACGCCGTCGGGGTTGATGCCGTTGACGCGGATGCCGTGCTCGCCGAGTTCGACGGCGAGCAGTCGCACCTGGTGCGCCTGGTCGGCCTTGGTCGCCGAGTAGGCGATGTTGTTGGGGCCCGCGAAGACGGAGTTCTTCGACGAGATATAGATGATGTCGCCGCCGAGCTGCTGAGCGATCAGGGCTTTCGCCGCGGCCTTCGAGACCAGGAACGAGCCCTTGGCCATCACATCGTGCTGCAGATCCCAGTCCTTCTCGGTGGTCTCCAGCAGCGGCTTCGACAGTGACAGGCCCGCGTTGTTGACCACGAGGTCCACGCCACCGAACGCGAGCACGGCCTCATCGAGAGCCGCCTGGACGGCATCCGCATCGGCGACGTTCGCGGCGACGCCGATCGCGACATCCGTGCCGCCGAGTTCGGCGGCCGCGGCCTGCGCCTTGGCGAGGTCGAGGTCGGCGATCACGACGCAGGCGCCCTCGGCGGCCAGGCGCGTGGCGATGGCCTTGCCGATGCCCGAGGCGGCGCCGGTGACGAAGGCGATCCGGCCCTGGTGGCTCTTGGGCTTGGGCATCCGCTGCAGCTTGGCCTCTTCGAGCGCCCAGTACTCGATGCGGAACTTCTCAGCATCCGAGATCGGGGCGTACGTCGAGAGCGCCTCGGCGCCGCGCATGACATTGATGGCGTTGACGTAGAACTCGCCCGCGACGCGAGCGGTCTGCTTGTTCGCGCCGTACGAGAACATTCCGACGCCGGGGATCAGCACGATCAGCGGGTCGGCGCCGCGGATCGCAGGGGAGTCAGCGGTCGCGTGCGCGTCGTAGTAGGCCTGGTAGTCGGCGCGGTACTCGGCGTGCAGCTCGTGCAGCCGAGCGATCTGCTCATCGACGGTGGCGGTCACCGGCAGGTCGAGGATCAGCGGCTTGACCTTGGTGCGCAGGAAGTGATCGGGGCAGCTGGTGCCGAGGGCGGCCAGCGCCGGGGCCTTCTCGGATGCCAGGAAGTCGAGCACCACGTCACTGTCGGTGAAGTGACCGACCATGGGCTTGTCGTGGCTGGCGATGCCGCGGATGGTGGGGGCGAGGGCAGCGGCGCGGGCGCGGCGTTCGGCGTCGGGCAGCGCGGTGAAACCGGCGCGCGCTGCACCGAGCGGGGCGGGGCGTCCGTGCTCGGCGATGTAGGCCGCGGCGGTGTCGATGATCCACAGCGAGTTCGCCTCGGCCTCGTCCGAGGTGTCGCCCCAGGCGGTGATGCCGTGCCCGCCGAGGATTGTGCCGATCGCCTGCGGGTTCTGCTTCTTGATCTCGGCGATGTCGAGACCGAGCTGGAAGCCGGGGCGTCGCCACGGCACCCACACGACCTTGTCGCCGAAGATCGTCGCGGTCAGCGCTTCGCCGTCGGCCGCGGTCGCGATCGCGATGCCCGAGTCGGGATGCAGATGATCGACGTGCGCGGCGTCGACCAGCCCGTGCATGGCCGTGTCGATCGACGGCGCTGCACCGCCCTTGCCGTGCAGGCAGAAGTCGAACGCGGCGACCATCTCGTCTTCGCGGTCGAGGCCGGGGTAGACGTCGACGAGCGCGCGCATGCGGTCGAGGCGCAGTACCGCCAGACCCTGTTCGGTGAGCGTGCCCAGGTCGCCCCCGGACCCCTTCACCCACATCAGCTCGACCGGCTGTCCGGTGACCGGGTCGGTGTCGACGCCCTTGGCCGAGGTGTTTCCCCCGGCGTAGTTGGTGTTCTTCGGATCGGCGCCGAGGCGGTTCGACCGTGCGATCAGTGCGGCGGGGGTGGGGGTGGTCATGCGGGGTCCTTTGAGGATGCGATGGTGAGAAGGATGAGGACGAGGGGGCGGCGTGGCGCCCGCCCCCTCGTGGTGGTCAGCGTGCGCTGGCCACCGGCTCGCCGTAGCGCTCGCGCTCGATCTCGTCGAGCGACTTGCCTTCGGTCTTGGGCGCCCAGATCGTGCCGATCAGCAGAGCCGCGACCAGCAGACCGATGATGAGCAGGCCGAGCTTGCCGAGGCCCATCGACTCCAGCAGCACGGGGAAGACCAGGCTGAGCAGGCCGACCATGACGCGGGCGAGCATGAAGAGCATGCCCTGGGCGCTGGCGCGGTAGCGGGTCGCGAACAGTTCAGCCGTCCACAGGCCGTAGAAGGCCTGCGCGCCGACACCGGCCGAGATACCCCACGCGGTGGCGAAGAACAGCAGCGAGAACATTCCGGGAGGGGCGTAGATCAGCACGATCCAGGCGATGACGCCCAGCAGTGCGCCGCCGAAGTACAGCCAGCGGCGGCTGACCCGGTCGCCGTAGCGCATGAATCCGAAGTACGTCGCCGCGGCGGTCAGCGTCCAGACGAGCACCTGCAGCAGGTTCTGCTGGGTGGCATCCTCGAGCCCGGCCGCCTCGTAGACGCGCGGCTGGAAGATACCGGCCTGCCCGGCGACGGTGTTCCACAGGCCATACACGCCGAGCAAGAAGGCCAGCGCGCCGAGGTTCTTCTTGTTCGACAGCAGTGCGCCGATGCCCGAGAACAGCGACACCTTCTGGCCGCTGGCGCGCTCGGCCTCGCGCTGCTCCTTCCAACGGCGCGACTCGGGGAGTCCGCGACGCACCCACCACGTGATCGCGGCGATGACGAAGAGGTGGAAGAAGATCAGACGCGCGCCGACGATGCCGAGCGGGCCGACGATCACGGCGAGCAGGAAGCCCACGGCCGGGCCGATCGACCAGGCCAGCTGGGCCGTGCCGACGTGTGCGGCGCGCTGCTCGCTGGGGGCCTCTTCGGCGATGTAGGTCCACGAAGCGGGCACACCCGCACCGACCGAGATGCCCATCATGATCACGCCGATGAGCAGCATGGTGAAGTTCGTCGAGAACGTCACCACCAGTGCACCGGCCATGAACAGGATGAGGTCGTAGGTGTAGATGAACTTGCGGCCGAGGCGGTCGCAGAGCGGACCGCCGATGGCGGCACCGATCGCGGCGCCGAACGCGTTGGCGCTGAGGGCCGCGACGAGACCGACGGCGGCGTTGTCGAAGCCGAACTCGGCCTGCCACAGCGTGAGGCTGGTGGCGAGAGCGATGATGGCGCCCGCTTCGATGTAGTTCGACATGGCGACGGCGATGGTCGCCTTCCAGGCCGTGAGCGGCCGGCGAATGGAGGTGGTGGTCATGTCAGGCTCCCCATCCTGCCTGGGTTCCGCCGACGCGATCGGCGGCGATCTTCTGCTGGTATCCGGATGCGGCGTACGCGGCCATCGGGTCGGCTGCCAGTCCCCGCGACTCACGCCACTCGGCCAGTGCCGGGCGGACGTCCGTGTAGAACGCGTCCATGAAGACGGCGTTGGCGGCGAGCACATCGCCGCTCTTCTGGGCACTGCTCAGCGCGTCGCGGTCGACGAGCAGGGCGCGCGCGGTCATCTCTTGCACGTTGAGCACCGAGCGGATCTGACCGGGGATCTTGTCTTCGACGTTGTGGCACTGGTCGAGCATGAACGCCACGTCGGGGTTGTTCAGCCCGCCGCCGCGCACCACCTCGAACAGGATGCGGAACAGCTGGAACGGGTCGGCCGCGCCCACGATCAGGTCGTCGTCGGCGTAGAAGCGCGAGTTGAAGTCGAACGAGCCGAGCTTGCCGAGGCGCAGCAGCTGCATGACGATGAACTCGATGTTGGTGCCGGGGGCGTGGTGGCCGGTGTCGAGGCAGACCATGGCCTTGTCGCCGAGAGAGGCGACCTGCGCGTAGCTGGTGCCCCAGTCGGGAACATCGGTGTGATAGAACGCCGGTTCGAAGAACTTGTACTCCAAAACCATGCGCTGCTCGGCGCCGAGACGGGCGTAGATCTTCTCGAGCGAGTCCTGCAGGCGATCCTGGCGACCGCGCATGTCGGCCTGGCCGGGGTAGTTCGACCCATCGGCGAGCCAGATCTTCAGGTCGCGGCTGCCGGTTGCATCCATCACGTCGATGCACGCGAGGTGGTGGTCGATCGCCTTCTGGCGGATCGCCGCGTCTTCGTGCGTCAGCGCACCGAACTTGTAGTCGTCGTCCTGGAAGGTGTTCGAGTTGACGGTGCCGAGCGCGACGCCGTGGTCTTCGGCGTGCCTGCGCAGGGCGTCGAAGTCGCACATGTCCCACGGGATGTGCAGCGCGACGACCGGGGCGAGCGCGGTGTGCTTGTGCACCTGTGCGGCATCCGCGATCTTCTCGAAGGGGTCGCGCGGGGTGCCGGGCGTGCCGAACACCTTGAAGCGGGTACCGGAGTTGCCGAACGCCCACGAGGGGAGTTCGATCGACTGCCGCTCGAGCTGAGAGCGGATGTCGGGTGTGAGGATGCTCACGATGGACTGCTTTCGTTGTCGGGGGTGGATGCGGGAACGTCGGATGCCGAGGCGAGCTGGGCGTCCAGATTGAAGACTTCGGGCAGGCGCGTCGCGGCCTGGTCGGGACGACCGTCGAGCCCGATGAAGAACCGGCTCATCTCGGCCTCCCAGCGCGTCGCGATGGGGGATTCGGCGAGGTAGGCCTGGGCGGCTTCGTCGTCGTCGGTCTCGTAGTAGCCGAAGAGGCGGCCGCCGTCGCCGAGGAAGAGCGAGTAGTTGCGGCGGCCGGATGCGGCGATCTCGGCGAGCATCTCGGGCCAGACCGGCGAATGGCGCTCGAGGTACTCGTCGAGCAGTTCAGGGCGCACCTGCAGCTGGAAGGCGACGCGGGGCATGGGTGAATCTCCTCGTTGAGTCCGGCGTGTCTGAATCGTTTCAGAGCACTCTAGGTGCCCGTATCGGGGAAGTCAAAACCGTTGTGCGCGGCGGGTGGAAAGCCTGTCGAGTAGCGTGTGGGGAGGCCGCGGTGGAGGGGGAAGACGGATGGCAGTGGGTGTGAAAGATGTTGCCGTTGCGGCCGGCGTCTCGGTGGGAACCGTCTCGAACGTGCTCAATCGGCCCGAGCTGGTCTCGCCTCGCACGGCTGAGCGCGTGCAGCGGGTCATCGACGAGCTCGGGTTCGTTCGCAATGACGCGGCCCGCCAGTTGCGCGCGGGGCGCAGTCGCAGCATCGGCCTCGTCGTGCCCGACATCGGCAACCCGTTCTTCGCCGAGGTCGCCCGCGGGGCTGAGGACCGCGCCGCTGAAGCGGGGATGACTGTGCTGTTGGGCAACAGCGACGAGAGCGATCAGCGACAGGGCGCCTACCTCGACCTGTTCCTCGAGCAGCGCGTCAACGGAGTGCTGCTGACGCCGACATCCGACGATCTCGCCGTGCTACACCGCCTCGATGCCGGGGGAATGGCGGCCGTGCTCGTCGACCGCGAGGATCGCGGCGGCGCGTTTCCCTCGGTGTCGGTCGACGATGTTGAGGGTGGGCGGCTCGCTGCGGCACATCTGCTTGCCGCCGGCCGTCGGCGCCTCGCGTTCGTCGGGGGACCGTCGTCGGTGCGGCAGGTCGCCGAACGATTGCAGGGGGCGCGAGACGCTGTGGCTGAGGTTGACGGCGCGGTGCTGGAGGTGATCGAGCGTCCGTCGCTGACAGTGCTGCAAGGGCGTGCTGCCGGCGAGGCACTCGTGGCGCGGGATGCTGCGGATCGGCCGGATGCCGTGTTCGCGGCCAACGATCTGCTCGCGGTCGGACTGCTGCAGGCTCTGAGCTTCGGGTCGCAGGTGCGGGTGCCCGACGATATCGCTCTGGTGGGCTACGACGACATCGACTTCGCCGCTGCTGCCGTCGTGCCCCTGAGTTCGGTGCGTCAGCCCGCCCGGCTGATCGGCTGGACCGCCGTTGACCTGCTGCTCAAAGAACTCGAAACGCCGGGCAGCGCTGACAGCGTGCGCTTTCGGCCCGAGCTGATCGCTCGCGCGTCGAGCGCTGCGGTGCTCGATTCGTGACTGGCCCGGTGAACCGTTATGATGGCTAGGCGCGTCCACTCTTCGGAACGGACGCACGGAGACGTCGCATAGTCAGGCCTAGTGCACCACCCTGCTAAGGTGGAGTCCTCGCAAGGGGACCGAGGGTTCAAATCCCTCCGTCTCCGCCATTTTTCCCCTGGTCAGAACCCGTTTTGTGGGTGCGCTTGACCTTGCTCTTCTCGGATGCCGCGCGCCAGCGACTACGTCGCGTGCCTGCGAGACGATCTCTCCGCGTCTCTTGGGTCAGCGAGTCGGATCGTGCACCTTCGGTAGCCTGGGCGCATGCGTGGACGGCGGCTCACATGGTTGGCGGGCGGGATTGGATTGATCGTCTGCGGTGTTTTCGGAATGTCGACGGGTGCCCTGTCGGGAATTCCGGGGGCGAGCACCGTCATCGTGCTGCTGAGCGACCTGTCATGGGCCGCCGCAATCCTGCTCCTCGCTATCGGGCTGGTCCGTGAAGACAGCGTCGTCGCACGCAAGCCGCTGGGCATGGCGGCCGCCGCCGTCGTCGCGCTGTGGCCGGCAATCGACACCCTGGTGAACCTCGCCGCCGGCTCTCAGCTGGGTCCAGACGCGGCGTTCTGGCCGATCTGGAGCTATCTCTCCTGGGTGGTCCCGCTGATGTTCGGGCTGATCGCAGCCACGCAGGTCGCCCGGGCCGGGGTCGTCCCCACCCCTTGGAACTGGGCGCCGCTCTGGGCCCTTGGCATCCGAACGGTCACCTCGCTCATCCCGGCGCTGGTCGCCGTCGCCTCCCCGAACACCTTCATGACGATGGGGGACGTCCTTCCTCTTCTCGGCACCCTCGGCTACGTGCCGATCACCTTCGGGCTCGGAGTCCTGGCCGTAGCCCTCTCCACCCGCACACGTTCGGCGACGGTGCCGGTGTTCGACTCTTGCACCGCCAAGTAGGCGTGCGGGCTACTCGCGTTCGCCGCCGCGCTGAACGAGTTCGAGGCCGGCGCTGGCGAACTGGCGCGCGGTGGCATCCGGAAGGAATGCGCGCGTGAGCGCGAGTCCAATCCGCGGCAGGTCGCCCTCGTCACGGTAGAGCAGGTAGAGCGTCTCGTAGCGGGGATGGAACTTCTCTTTGAAGCGGTGCAGCGAACGGAACCCGTACACCGGCTCGAGCATGTCGGCGAGCTTGTCGCTGAGATCGGCGATCACTCGGGCATCCGGCGGGTACTCGTGCGCCAGCGGCGCACCCGACAGTGACAGGATCTCGGCGCCCTCGTCGCGGAAGTGAGCGGCCGACATGCCGATGAGGTACTCCATGACCGGGGGGAACCCTCCGTCGCGGCGCCGCATCAGATCCAGCGTCCACCCGCGTACCCGACCCTCGCCGTAGACCGGCAGCCACGACAGGAATCCGTCGACGTCGCCGTTGGGAGCGAGCGCGAGGGCGATCCGCACCTCGGGGTCTTCGGCCTGCTCCAGCGAACCGAGGGTGAAGCCCATCTCGGGCAGCCCCTTGTCGCCGACCCACATCTCCGAGATCGCATGCAGCTGCGCGCGCACGCCCCACGACTCGTCGCGCAGCGTCGACATGCGGAACGTCATCTCTTCGCGTCCGGCCCGGTTCATCGAGGTGCGGATGGATGCCCATCGCTTGCCCGTGTACTCCAGGCCGGGCAGGTCGACGATGGTGTCGTCGGCCACGACGAGACTGCGCCACGTCGCAGGAACGGCAGCGCGGGTGGCCTCCCCGGCGCTGAAGAAGCAGGGTGCGAGGCCGGCGCGCTCGGCGTCGTCGATGAACTCCGCGACCGACGCGGCGCGCCCTTCTTCTGGGCCGAGAGGATCGGCGAGGGCCAGCGCGACACCGGCGCGCTGTTGATACGCGACGGACCCGTGCTCGGTGTGGGTCGTCGACATCCCCTCCCACGTCGTCATCCACGACAGCGTGCCGCCACCATGGGCGCGCAGCAGCTTCTTCGTCTCGTCGTGGTCGGTGGGATGCCCGGGAGACAGTGTGCGCCTGTGGCGCGGCGGGAAGGCTGCGCGGACCCACACCAGGTAGATGAACACGGCGAGAGCGACGCCCGCCGTGGCGATCGTCAGCGCCACGCCACCGTCGAACGCCGCGTGGACATCGGCCTGGTCAGCGGCCGCGAGCAACGCAAGCAACAGCACGCCGAGCAGGGCGTTGATGCCCAGCAGTACAAGCGAGACGACCCACGCCCAGCGACGCGCCCTGCGCAGCCCGTCGGCGATGAGCACGACGACCAATGTCTCGACCACTGTCGTCCACCACGGGCCGGCCAGCGGCGCCGAGGTGCCGAACGGGCCGTCGGTGGGCACGAAGGCGAAGATCACCTGAGTCGCCGCGAACGCGAGCACGCCGATGAAGGCGATGAACCGTTGCTCGCGCACGGTCGCACGCTGCACGTGCAGCGAGCGGTCGACCAGCAGGACCAGGGCGAGCGCGACCGCGTGCTCGAGGTCGGCGACGGTGCCCAGGAATAGCAGTCCGATCGTGGCCACGGCGATCAGCAGCAGAAGCACCCGCACCCGCCAGGGCGACGCGAACAGTGCGGCGGCAGCGGCCATGCAGGCGAACGCTCCGCCGCTGGGGCCCACATCCAGGGTCGCCGCCTGCTCTGCCGCCCACGCCCAGTTCGGAATGAGTGCGAACATCCACAGCAGCAGTGCGGAGGTGAAGATCGCGAAGAGCTGGCCGATCGCGAAGTACGCCGCGGCGACCTTCCACCCGCGCAGGTACTCGAGCACCGCGAAGCCCCACAGGATGAGGAGCGTGGGAATGTACACCAGCGGTTGCACGACGAAGAAGGTTCCGGTGAGTGGCGTCCACCAGCGTCCCGCCTCCAACGCGGGTAGGCCATAGGCCACGGCTTCGAATGCCGCGCTGTCTTCGAACGGTCGCCAGAGCCCTTGCGAGACGATGCCGCAGGCCAGCAGGATCGCGATGAACGCGATGGTCGCCGGTAGCCGGCGGAGCACGCTCAGGAAGGGTCTGGTGCTCGGCTGCGTGGGCTTCTCTGCGTCGCGCATGCACAACACGATAGCGATGGCGGTCGACTGGTGGGTGGTTGAACTCCACGTGCTCACGCCTGCCGCTGCGGCGCGGCGTCGCACGAGCCCGCCGTCGCGTTCCTTTTCTGTTCATCTTCGAGCTACGTGCGCGACGTGTTGGGGTCGTACGTTCGGGAACGTTCCCGCCTCGGGAACGTTCCCGAACGCGTGATCCCTTGATCTGAAGGAGCACTTCTATGCATGCACGACGCACCACCCTGATCGCCGCTGCAGCAGCGGCGGCATTCACCCTCGCCGGCTGTTCCGCGGCGTCCCCCTCGGCGCTGCCCGCCGACGGGGAAGACGGCGGATCGCTCGTCGTCTATGCCCCCATGGACGACGCCCGAATCGACTTCGTGACAGAGCAGGCCAAGGAAGACCTCGGCATCGAACTGACGATCGTCGGCGGCGGTGGAGGCGATCTGGCGACCCGTCTGGAAGCCGAGAAGAACAACGCGCAGGCCGACGTGGTCGTCGGACTCGGCGAATCCTTGCTGAACCGGCTGGACGCGCAGGACATGTTCGACCACTACACGCCCGCATGGGCAGACCTGATCCCTGAGCAGTTCCGCGACGACGATGCCGGCTTCTCGCTGTTCACGCAGACGCCGATCGTCATCGGCTACGACACTGCTCACCTCGGCAACGCTGAGGCGCCCGACGCATGGCTGGACCTTGCCGCGCCAGAGTACGCCGAGAAGTTCGTCTTTCCCGCAACGACAGGTCAGACGGGTCAGGCCGCCATCGTCGGCATCCTCTGGCGCTATGCCGACCCCGAGACGGGTGAGGTCTCGCCCGAAGGTTGGGACGCGCTGGCTGCAATCCTGCAGAACGCGAAGCAGCTCTCGGATGGTCAGCAGTTCGACTGGGATTGGGTCGCTTCCGGCGAACTGCCTGTGGTCGTCAACTGGCTCGGCGGTGTGCAGATCGGCGCTGACGACAACGACCTGGACATCGCCGTCGTCGACACCGACGGAGGAACACCGTTCGTCTCTACCGGAGTTGCGATCGTCAACGGAACGGATCGTGCAGAACAAGCACAGCGGTTCCTCGACTGGTTCGGCTCGGCGGACTTCCAGGTCGCCTACGTCGAGGCGACCCACAACGACACCCCGCTCAACTCCGACGCCGTCGCGCGGCTTCCCGAAGCCGCTGCCGCTCTGGACTCGCTCACCAAGCAGGACATCGACTGGTCCGTCGTCACCCCGCACCTGACCGAGTGGATGCAGAAGGTCCAGCTCGAGATCCTCGGCTGATCCGAACCGTACGAACAGGAGCCATCATGATCACGATCCGCGACCTCGCTGTCGCCTACGCGGGCAGGGACGTACTGCAGGGGATCGACCTCACGGTCGATGCCGGAGAGTTCGTCACGCTCCTCGGCCCATCCGGGTGTGGCAAGTCCACGCTGTTGCGCGCGATCGCTGGATTCGTGTCGACGCGTGCCGGAGCGATCGAGATCGGCGGTCGTGACGTGACGCGGTTCGATCCGGAGGCGCGCGGTGTCGGGTTCGTGTTCCAGAGCTACGCCCTGTTCCCGCATCTCTCGGTGGAGGACAACGTCGCGTTCGGGCTGGGGGTGAGAGGCATCCGTGGTCGTGAGCGTCGCGAACGCATCGACCAAGCGCTCACGGCCACGGGGCTGACCGCGCACGCACGGGCGATGCCCGCGCAGCTCTCCGGCGGTCAGCAGCAGCGAGTAGCGATCGCCCGCGTACTGGTCACGCGCCCGTCCGTTCTGCTGATGGACGAACCGCTGTCGAACCTTGATGCGACTCTCCGGGTGCGGCTCAGGGCCGAGCTCCAGCGTCTGCATCGCGAGCTCGGCATCACGACGCTGTACGTCACCCATGACCAGGAAGAAGCGTTGTCCCTGTCCGACCGCGTCGCCGTCATGCGAGACGGCGCATTCGACCAGATCGCACCGCCCCGTGAGGTCTACCAGCGGCCGACGACCGAGTATGTGTGCCGGTTCGTCGGAGAGGTGAATGAGCTCGGCGGCGCACTGCGCGCTCTGATCGAGCCGCATGGGGCGACGGCCGTCTTCGTCCGCCCCGAGAACATGAGACTGTCCGTCGTGCCGACACCGCGCACCGTCACCCGTGGCCAAGTGCGTCTGCTCACCTTCCTCGGATCCGCGACCCAGTACGTCATCGACGTCGACGGGCATGAAGTCGTCGCGGTGCTCCCGTCCCGACAGGACGACGATCACGCCGTCGGCGATGAGGTGTACGTCGGCTTCGACGAGGCGGATCTCATCAGGATCGCCTCGTGAGCGCGGTCGTTGAACGCGGTAGCATCCGCGGCGGACGTGCGATGGCGCGTTTCGTGGGCTCCGCCGCCTGGCGTCTGATCGCGTGGGGTATGTTCCTCAGCTGCGCGTGGTTCGTCGTGACATTCCTGTACGTTCCCAACATCGGTGTGCTGCGAGAAGTCATCTTTCCCTCGTCAGGAGACCCGCTCGCGACCGCGGTCGAACTGTTCTCATCAGCGCGTGTGCTCGCAGCCATCCGCGACACGCTCATCGTGACCGCAGTCTCGTTGGTGACAGTCAGCGCGGTCGGGATCACGCAGGCGTTCATCTTGGAGGCGTTCTGCATCCGCGGCAAGGGGTTCCTCACCGTGGCCTACGCGATTCCCCTCGTGTTCGGATCCGTAGCCGCCGTCACGGGATACGTGATGGTGTACGGAGCCGGCGGCCCCATCACCATCGGCCTGCAGCGACTCCTCCCCGGATTACCCGACGATTGGTTCTCGGGCATTCCCGCCGTCATCCTCGTACACACCTTCACGATGACCGGATACCACTTCCTCTTCCTGCGCCCCGCGATCCGTCGTATCGACTTCTCCATGGTCGAGGCCGCTCGCTCGCTGGGGATGAGCCCGGTCCCCGCCTTTGTCCGTGTCGTGCTGCCCGTGCTGCGGCCCATGATCGTGGCCTCGCTGCTCATGGTGCTGATCGGATCGCTCGGGTCGTTCGCCGCCCCCAACATCCTCGGTGGGGGGAGCTTCACCATGGTGGGTCCGCTCATCCGCACCCTCACCTCGCTCGGACGCCCCGACATGGCAGCGCTTCTGGGCGTACTGCTGGCACTGGCGACGGTCGGCCTACTGGCTTGGGCGCTCCGCGCAGAACGTCGCGCGAGCCTCTTCTCGGCGGCGAAGAGCACACGTCCGTTCCAGCCGACCCGCGTGGGCAATCCCATCGGCCGAGCGACCTTGTACGCAGTGGCGTACGCCCTCGCCCTGGTCAACATGCTGCCGGTTCTCGTCACCGTGCTCATGGCGTTCTCGCCCGTGGAGGCGATCCGCAACGGGCAGCTGTGGGGCGGACTCACGCTCGACAACTTCGCAACGGTCTTCGGAGACAGCGGCGCTGTTGCGCCGCTGGTCAACTCCTTGCTGCTGTGCGTCATTGCGATCCCCGTCGCCCTGACTATCGGCACGGCACTGTCGCACTTCGTCGATCGACACCGCGGCGCAGCCACCGATGCGCTGCAGATGACCTTCTTCCTGCCCTACTTCTTGCCAGGAGTCCTCATCGCCCTGGGGTTCTTGATCGTCTTCGGTGCGCCGCACGTTCTGACCGGCGGACACGTGCTTGTCGGATCGTTCTGGATCCTGCCGCTGGCCTACGTGGTCATCCTTCTGCCGACCGTGGTCCGATTCGTTCGCGCCGCCGTCGCCGGAGTGGATCCCGCGCTCGACGAGGCAGCGCGGGCGCTCGGCGCACGTTCGCCGCGTCGCTTCGCTCTGATCACTCTGCCGATGCTGGTACCCGTGTTGGTGCAGGTCGCCGCGCTCTCTTTCAACGCGACATTCGACGAGTACACCGTGTCGGTGATGCTCTACAACGTCAACAACCGTCCGCTCGGCGTCGCGATGGGCGCGCTGGCGGCGACGCCTGATCCAGAGCTGGTGGGTGTCGCCACCGCGTACGTCGTGCTGAACACGGTCATCGCGCTGGGCGTGGTGCTCTTCGCCGACCGGATGGCCGCCTGGCAGTCCCGCCGCGTGGTCGGCGCAATGGGAGGGGCACGATGACGCCGGTGTTCCCCGCCGCCGACGGGTATGACGTCGACTCCCTGATCATCGCCGGTGGATGGCCGAGCAACCTCTCGGAGCTGTTCGTCCGCGCCAAAGGACCGGCGCGTCGTTCGGAGGACATCGTGGCCGTCTCGGACGACTACGTCGCCGTGATCGATGGGATGTCCAGCCCGCTGCGGGGCGACGGCAGGCCCGCGAGCGGACGCGAGTTTGCTCGCGCCATCGGCACGGCGCTCACCGCGTTGCCGGGCGACCTCGACGCGCGTGAGTGCGTGGATCTGCTCACTGCGGCGGTCGGGCGCATCACGGCGGCACACGCCGGACCGGCGGGCGCGGTCGCCGCGATCTACTCGGTGCGACGCCACCAGGTGTGGCGCATCGGCGACGTGCATGTGCGGGTAGGGCGGCACGCATTCCCCGCCCAGAAGGGCATCGACGATGCGCTCGCCGCTTTCCGCGCCGCCTACAACCTCGCCCTCCTCGCGGGCGGTGCCTCCGTCGCCGAGATCATCGAGACCGACCCCGGGTTGCGCGCTGCGTTTCCGCTTCTCGAAGTGCAGCCGGCGCTGGCGAATGCGCGCTCTCCACTCGGCTACGGCGTGTTCGACGGGACGCGTGTACCGAGCCGGTTCATCGAGGTGTTCGACGTGGGGGAGAGTGACGAGGTGGTGCTCGCCAGCGACGGCTATCTCGCGCCCGATCGCAGTCTTCGCAAGGCGGAAGACCATCTGCGGCACGCGCTCGACACCGACCCCGCAGCGCTCGGCGCACTCGCCGCAATGGCCAAGCCATTGCTCCCCGGCGCCTGGTCCGCAGACGATCGCAGCTACGTGCGCCTGACCTCATACCGTCCCGAAACCGATTCCGACGAAAGCAGCCTTCCGTGAACGAGAACCTTCGCATCCTGACCTGGAACGTCCTCTACCGCGACGTCGATGCCCGACTGCCTCTGCTGGTGCCACGGGTCGAGGCGATCCGCCCCGATGTCTTCCTCGTGCAGGAGACGACCGCTGCGCATGCCCGCGCACTCGCCTCGGCGACGGGCATGCATCTCGTCGCCGAGGGAGAACGCACTCACCCCACCGCACCCACGATCAACGCCATCCTTGCCGCGGAGCCTCCGATGCGTGCGGCCTCGCACACGATCGATGCGGGGGCTCGCTGCACCTATCTGACGGCTGACTGGCAGGTCGGAAGCACGCTCCTGAGGGTCGGCACAACACACCTGCGACACACCCATCAGGCGGGGCGCATGGGCGTCGATTCTGGCTACCGCGCGGTCGCGCGTGGCGCGGACGCCGCTGCGATCGCCTCGGATTCCATCCGCGAGAGCGTCTCCATGCGTCTGGCGCAGCTCGCCGAGATCCGCCGTCTGCGGGAACAGGACGCCGTCGACGCGGAGGTGCTGACCGGCGATCTCAATTTCGTGCCCGATGGCGCCGAGTACGGTGAGATCGTTTCGTGGGGCTTGAATGATGCCTGGCGCGCCGCACCGCGGCTGGGGTCGGGAGCGACGATCGTCGAGCGCAACGATCTCATTGGTGACGGCCGCGGCGTGTACCGCGATCTTCGCGACGGCACCATGCCGGGTGCCGGCGGTGATCTTGACTACACCCTCGACTACCAGTTCTCGCGTGGCGCGATCGACGTCGGGCACGCCTGGATCGTGGGAGATGTCGATCCGGGGGAGAGCTTCCCCAGCGACCACCTCGGGATCGTCGTCGAGTACCGGATCGACTGACACGAGTGGATTCGTCGGCCGGTGGCGGCACGAAGTGGGACACTACGTTCTGGTGCACGACGATCGAGAGGGGGCACGTGTGGATCAACGACTGAGCGCGTCGGCGCATGGTGACAGCGGCCACGCCTCGATCATCGACGTGGCGGCCGTCGCCGGTGTGTCGAAATCGACCGCGAGCAGAGCTCTGCTCGGGCAGCCCGGCGTTTCCGAACGCACGAAAGAGCATGTGCTCGAGACGGCTCGTCGGCTGGGGTATGTCAAAGACCTGCGTGCGCAGTCGCTCAAATCGGGGCGCAGCGACACCGTCGCCATCCTCGTCCGTGCCGTGCAGCTGTCGTACTACGGCGAACTGATCCGCACGGTGCAGGAGACTCTCTCCACGCGGGGCTTCCGTCTCGCTGTCACAATGGCCGACCCGCGCGACGATCGGCCGCTCGACGCCGTGATGAGCCTGAGGCCGGAGGGCGTGATCATCGCATCGGGGCGGGTCGGTCTCGACGACTTCGCCGATCTCTCCGACGTGCCGGTCGTGGTAGTCGGGCCTGACGCGGTTCCCCCACGGCTGAGCGCGATCTCCGATGACGGGTCCGGCGTCGAGGCCCTGATCGATCTCGTGGTGGCGGAGGGGCACCAACAGATCGGAGTGATCGATTTCCCCCGATCGCGCTCGGCGACCCTCGGGGCGCGGTCGGATGCGTTCATCAGGGCTGTCCGGTCGCACGGTATCGACCCCCTGATCATCCCTGCGGAAGCCGACGGCGATGGACCGGACCCCCGGGCACTCCGAACAGTCGCGAGTGACGCCACGGTCGTGGTCTGCCCCAGCGATCCGATCATGGTGCGCACCTGGGAGCTGTTGCACTCCTGGGGTCTCGATGTGCCGGAGGACATCTCGCTCACCGGATACGACGGTCTTGGTGATCTTGCTCGCCCGGTGATCGGCGCGACGACGTGGATGCAACCGGTCGAGGCCATGGGGCGCGCGGCGGCCGAAGAGATCATGGCGCGCATCGGCGGGCGGCACGAGCCGACACGACGGCAGTTCCGCGGCTCGATGATCAGAGGGCGAACGCTGAAGAACGTCGGTCACGTTTGAGAAGTTCATCCCTACGGGGGTGCACTACTCGGAGCGGTCGCTGCGATCCCGCCGCGTGGGCCGCGCGGGCGGCTCGTGCGATGCGGCCTGGCGGATGCGATCGGTGAGTGCCGAGACGACCGTCGCGCTCGTCACGCCGATCACGACGAGGCCACCGAGCATCAGCCCGACGGCGATGATGCGGCCGAGTGCGGTGATCGGCACGAGGTTGCCGTATCCGACGGTGGTGATGGTGGTGAACCCCCAGAAGAGAGCATCGTCGAAGCTCAGGATGGTCGCGCCGGCGGCATTGCGTTCGACCAGCCACACGGCCCACGAGGCGAGGTAGACGAACATCAGGGTGAACAGTGTGAGCGTGACCATGTAGCGGATGCGCTGCTTGGCGGGGCTGCCGTAGCGGAACACCGGCAGTCGCCACACGTAGACGACGATCAGCAGGGGGCGGATGAACGGCAGCACGAGCGTCACCAGCTCGAAGACACGGGAACGCACGAACTCCCGTCGGGCAGCGCCCGCGATCGCGAGCCGCACCAGGTAGTCGGCGATGAAGCCCAGCCACAGCAGGACCGCGACCAGTGCGGCGGCCGCACGCGCCAGCACCGACGAGTCCTGCACCGCCACGACCCAGGTCGAGGCGCCGAGCATCACCACCGCAGCGGCGAACAGCGGCCACGCCGTGAGGTCCTCCCACCGGACGACCCGTGCGAGGGAGGAGTCCGCGTCGGATTGCTCGGAGAGCGGGCGGTCATCGGCGCGCGTGTCCATCGCCACACACTAAAGCCAACGGTGCCCCGGCGGAAGTCCCACCGGGCCCGCCCCTCTCTTCCTACGCCTGATAGACGGTGCGCCCGCCGACGATCGTGCGCTGCACGGTGATGTCGGCGATGGTGCTCGGGTCGACCTCGGCGGGGTCGGCGTCGAGCACCACCAGGTCGGCGAACTTGCCGACCTCGATGGTGCCGGTCGTGTCGTCGGCGTGCACCTGCCAGGCCGCGTCGACCGTCTTCGCCTTCAGCGCTGTGTGCACGTCGACGGCTTCGGCCGCGTTGAGCGGCAGCCCGCTGCCACGGCGGATGCGGGTGACCTGCGTCTGCACCTCGCGCAGCGGCTCGAAGTCGGTCACCGTGTAGTCGCTGTGGGTGCTCACGCGCAGCCCCCGGCGTCGCGCGCCCGCGACCGGATCGAGCAGCTGTGCCTTCTCGGCGCCGACGATGCGCTCCTCGAACGCATCACCCCAGTAGTACAGGTGGCCGATCAGAAAGCTCGGGCTGAGCCCGAGCGCCGCCATCCGGTCGAGGTGCTCGGCGTGCGCGAACGAGCAGTGCTCGATGCGATCGCGATGGTCCATGCCGCTGCGCCCGTCCAGCGCTTGCTCGTAGGCGTCGATCGTCTCGTCGATCGCGGCGTCGCCATTGGCGTGCACCATCACCTGCCAGCCGTGCGCGTGCGCGGTGCGGATGCGGTCGACCAGCGCCGCGTGGTCGTAGTTCGGTGCGCCGCGGAAGTCGCGTCCCTGGTAGTTCTCGCGCTGGAAACCGCTGCGCCCCTGGTTCGATCCGTCGCTGATGATCTTCCAGGCGATCGCGCGGCACATGTCGTCACCGGTGAACGGCGTCAGGCCGTTGGCGATCGCGGCATCCATGGCGTAGTCGTGCACCGCGAAGGTGACACGCCCCGCCAAGCGAGGCGCGAGCTGCAGCAGCAGGTCGACCTCTTGCGGGCCGATGGTCAGGCCCGTGCCGGCGTCGTGCGTGCGCGTGTAGCCGCGCTCGGCCGCATGCTGATTGATGCGCACGATGTTGTCGAGCAGTCGCTCCTGGCTCAGCGGGGGCACGACCCGCATCATCGCCATCATGGCGGGCACCTCGCCCAGGCTGCCGTTCAGGCGTCCGCTGTCGTCGCGGCCGAACGTGCCGCCCTCGGGATTCTCGACGTCTTCAGAGATGCCCGCCGCGGCCAGTGCCGCCGAGTTCACGTACGCGAAGTGCAGCGACGCGTTCATCACCATGATCGGGCGGTCGGGGCTGACCTCGTCGAGCACATCGCGGGTGAGTTCGCGCTCGCCGTCGACGAGCGCGGGATCATACAACCGGCCGAGCACCCAGTCGCCCTGCGCCGGCTGCGCCTCACGCAGACGAGCCAGCACGTCGTCGAACGTGGCGCCGTCGCGCGTGCTGCAGTCGACCCAGTCGAGCTGCATCGCCGACGCCCAGTAGTGCATGTGCGGTTCGACGAACCCGGGGTAGACGACGCCGTCGGTGACGGTCAGCACCTCTGTGTCGGCGGTGGCGAGCGCGCGGATGGCGTCGGTCGTTCCGATCGCCGTGATCCTGCCGCCGGTCACCGCGATGGCCTCGGCTTCTGGGCGGTCGGCATCCATCGTGCGGATGCGACCGGTCACGATCAGATCCGGTCCTGAGCTGCGCCGATCGGGAGAAGAGTCTGTCATGAGCGACAACCTATCGCGGACGCTCGTCGTCGGTGACGAAACCCTCTCGCTCCGACCGCTGCTGCAGCGTCTCCAGCTCTTGGAAGAACGTCACCTGCCAGCCGGCAGGACCCTGCACGCGCGCGTTGAGACTCTGGAACGGCGTGTGCACGGGCTCGGCGATCACCTCGGCGCCACCGTCGCGAGCATCCGCCACCGCTTGTTCGGTGTCGGCCACTTCGAGAGCGAGACGCAGGGTGCCGGGGGAGTGCGGCGCACCCTCGACGGCATCGATGTTGCGCGCGTGTGCCGAGGTGGCGAGCTCGATCGTGGCGATGCCGGCGTGCAGGATCGCGACGCGATCGTCGCCCTCGGTCGCGAACGCGAGCTGCTCGGGCATCCCCAGCACATCGCGGTAGAACCGCAGTGCGGTATCGAAGTCGTCGGTCTCGATGATCAGGCGCAGCTGCGTGGGAGCGTTGGCGTTGTCGGTCATGAGCAACATTCTGCGGGGTGCGCAGCACCCCGGGGCCGGATACCGCGAAGACACAGGAAAGGGGAGGCGGATGCCGGGCATCCGCCTCCCTCGGTGCGACGCGCTCAGCCGGTCGCGACGCAGGCGGCCGAGTAGTCGGTCTGGTCGAACGACGTGCCGGTGTAGAAGCTGTCGACCGTGCGGATGCCGAGGTCGACCTCGGGGTCGGGCGTGCCGATGTTCACGGCCTGGTTGGCGTTGGCCTGCGGGTCACCGCCGTAGGTGTGCTCGGGCAGCAGGCCCGAGAAGTCCACGGTCAGGCCCTCGACGACGGCCGCGATGCCCTCGGGCGTCAGGTCGCCGGCCTCAGCCGCGGCCTCGAGCGCCGCCTTCAGCGGATACCCGATTCCCCAGCCGATGATGTATCCGCCGTTGGTGGGCAGCTCGCCACCGAGCGACTCGCGGATCTCGTCCATCGCAGCGCTTGTGCCGTCCCAGTTCTCGTAGGGCGACATGTGGTTGAACAGTCCGATCAGCGCGGGGGCCGCCGCCGAGTCCAGCAGCGCCGGGTTCCACGTGGGCAGTGCCCCGAGGAAGCGCCCCGAGAATCCGCCCGCGGCCAGCTTGCCGACGATCTCGGCCGTCTCGGCCGGTCCGATGGCGAGCACGACGACGTCGGGCGAACCGGCCAGCACGGCCGACACGACGGCATCCTGGTTTCCGACCACCTGGTTCGGGCCGGTGCCGATCGCCTCGAGGGCGGTCGCCCCGTTCACCTCGGCCCAGCGCTTGACGCCCTCAGCCGAGTCCCCGCCGTAGTCGCCGGGGTAGCCGACGGCCTGCACGGTCGCGGGCGCGTCGTGGTTCTCGCTGAACCAGTCCAGGCCCACCAGTGCCTCGGTGCAGTACGAGTAGCCGGTCTCCAGAAGCAGACCGCCGTCGTTGTCGTCGAACGCGTAGCCCGACCACCACGACGTCGGCACCGTCACCAGACTGCGCTCGATCATGTCGGGCAGTACTGACTCGGTGTTGACCGTACCGAGCGACTGTGCGATACCGGCGATATTGCCGGCGATCTGCTGGTACTGGGCCGCGTGCTCAGCCGCCTGGTACTTCGTGTCGCGCGTGTACGTGTCGATATCGATGTCGTACCCCGAGATGCCGCCGTCCTCGTTGACCTTCTGCCAGAACGCCCGCTGAGCGTCGGTGATCGGTACGGCGAGGGCGGCGAACGGCCCCTCGGTGAGGTCCGACAGGACGCCGAGATAGATGCATCCGTTGTCGGCGTTGACCGCATCCGGACACGGTTCGGCGGTGACGCCGGCGCCCACGGTGATCTCGCCGTCGGCGGTCCCGTCGCCGTCAGAGGTGTCGCCGTCCGGCGACACCTGGGTGCAGGCGGTCAGGACGAGAAGCCCTGCCGCGGTGAGGGCCACTGCCGCGCGGCCTCTTCGACGCATGGTCATGCTGTGCTCCTTCGATTGTGTGTGGTGTTCAGTTGTGGGTGCCGGGTCAGTACGAGAATGGCCAGGCCTTGAAGTAGTTGCGTACGCGCACCCACAGCCCGAACAGGCCGCGGGGTTCGAGGGTGATGAACAGGATGATCAGCACACCGAACACGATCGTCTGCAGCTGGAAGACGTTCAGCACGCCGCCGCTCGAGACGGTGATCCACGGGATGACGGTGGTGAGCTCTTCGAGCAGCCGCGGCACGAGTACGACGAAGCAGGCGCCGATCAGCGTGCCCGAGATGGTCGCGATGCCGCCGATGACGATCACGGCGAGGAAATCGATCGACAGGAACAGGTTCCACTGCTCGGGGGCGATGCGTCCGATCAGCATCGAGAACAGGGCACCGGCGATACCGGCGTACGCCGACGACAGGGCGAAGGCGAGCGTCTTGGTGCGCAGCAGGTTCACGCCCATCACCTCGGCGGCGATGTCGCGATCGCGCACGGCCGCGAAGGCGCGCCCGTACCGGCCGCGCATCAGGTTGCGTGCGGTGAAGCCCAGAACCACCAGCAAGACCAGGCAGAGCAGATAGAGGGATGCCGCGGGCGTGACGATCACGGGACCGATCGCGTAGGTGGCCGACAGGTCGGCGCCGAACAGCGTGCGCTGCGCCACGCCGCGGCCGACGCCCTGCCCACCGGTGATCGGCGTCATGATCTTGAACAGGTGCTCGCCGAGAATCAGCAGCCCCAGGGTGAGCACGGCCAGGTACAGCCCGCGCACGCGTGTTGCCAGTGGCGCCACGATCAGGCCGATCACGCCGGGGATCACCGCGGCCGCCGGCAGCACGATCGCCAGGTCGAGCCCCAGCCCCCACGTGGTGTTGCCCGGGGCGCCGCCCAGTACTGCTGCGGTGTACGCGCCGAGCCCCAGAAAGAACGCGTGACCGAGCGAGACCTGTCCGGCGTAGCCGGTGAGCAGGTTCAGACCGATGCCGCCGATGGCGTACACGACGGCCATGGTCAGCAGGTAGGTGAGGTCGGCGGCGATCAGGAACGGCGCGGCGACCGCGATCACCAGCAGCACGACGAACCAGAAGCGTTTGACCGGGGTGTTCAGCAGCGCCTGATCGGCCGTGTAACTGGTGTACAGCGACGGGCGCCCGCGCCGCACGGCGCGCGAGACGCGACCGGTGCCGCCGGCGAAGTCGTACTCCTGCGCCGCGCCGGTGAGTCTGTGCGCCACGGTGCTGAGCTGTGACTGGCCGCGCGATGACTGGTTCATACCCGCTGCACCTCCCTGGTGCCGTAGATGCCGTAGGGGCGTACCAGCAGCACGATGATCATCAGCAGGTACGGCACGACGTTGTCGAAGTTCGTGCCCAGCCAGGGGGCGAACTGCGGTTGATACGTCTTGGTCAGCGCCATCGCGATACCCACGATCAGGCCGCCCAGCACGGCGCCCTTGAGCGAGTCGAGCCCGCCGATGATGATCGCCGGCAGCGCGACGAGGGCGAACAGCGCATCGGTGGCCTGCACCACCGAGCCGTTGGCCCCGAGCAGCGCGCCCGCCAGTGCCGCCAGCGACCCACCGATCGCCCACGAGATCGAGAACATGCGGCCCGCCGAGACGCCCTGGGCCAGCGCCGTCTCCTGATCCAGCGACGTCGCCCGCATCGCCAGACCGATCTTCGAGCGGGTCAGCCACCAGCCCAGCAGGCCGATCACAACCAGCGAGATGACGAACCGGGCGATCGCGTTCTCGTAGATCTGCACGCCGCCCGAGCAGCCGGTGACGCCGAACGACTCGGTCGTCTCGCCGCCGAGGCAGACGGATGCCAGTTGCCAGGGGTCACCGACCGTGCGCGGCTTCGAGTCGAACAGGCGGAACGCGACCACCAGCAGCGCGATGAAGAGCCCGACGGTCACCAGCGCGGCCGAGAACGGCGGGCGTCCGATCATCGGCCGGATCGCGACGCGCTCGATACCCACCGACAGCAGGCCGACCACGATCATGGCCAGCAGTGCCGACACCGCGAACGGCAACCCCATCTGGGTGGCCGCGACGCTGGTGACGAAGGTGCCCAAGATCAGCAGCGCCGGCTGTGCGAAGTTGAGCACGCCCGTCGCCCGGTAGATGATCACGAAGCTCACGGCGATCAGCGCGTACACCGCGCCCTGGCCGAGCCCGGTCGCCAATGATGACAGCAGGGTGTTCATCCGTTCCTCCCCAGGTCGGCGCCCGGGTACGCCGTCGAGTCGGCGTACATGTCGTCGATCAGGTGCGGCACGGTCGCCGCGAAGGCGACGCGTTTGAGCTTCTGCGTCGCGGTGAGCTCGCCGTCCTCATGATCGAGCTCTTTCGTCAGCATCCGGAACTTGCGCACCGACTCCACGCGCGCGAACCGTTCGTTCGCCTCGCGGATGATCCCGGCGATCAGCTCGACCACCTCGGGCTTGCTGGAGAGGTCGCGGTAGGTGGTGAACTCGATCTTGCGCCGGGCGGCCCAGTCGGCGACGGTGTCGTACTCGATGCCGATCAGGGCGGTCAGGTAGGGGCGGCGGTCGCCGATCACCACGGCCTCCTTGACGTACGGCGACGCCTTGAACGAGTTCTCGACCTCGCTGGGCGAGATGTTCTTGCCGCCGGCGGTGACGATGATGTCCTTGATCCGGTCGACGATCCGCACGTGCGTGCCCTCGACCCATTCGCCGACGTCGCCGGTGTGCAGCCAGCCGTCCGCATCGACGGTCTCGGCGGTCGCCTCGGGGCGCCCCCAGTACCCGGCGAAGGTGCCCGGATGCCGCGTGAGCACCTCGCCGGTCGTCTCATCGAGTCGAAGTTCGGTGTGCGGATGCGGCTCGCCGACGGTTCCGACGATCATGCGCCCGGCGAAGTTCGATGTCGCGATCGCGGAGTTCTCGGTCATGCCGTAGGCCTCGTACAGCGGGATGCCCAGGCCCAGGAAGAACGACAGCACATCGGGGGCGATCGGTGCGGCGCCCGAGATGGCGTGGCGCACGTGCAGCAGTCCCAGCCGTTTGCGCAGCGGCCGGTAGAGCGGCCAGTAGCCGAGCGCGTACAGCATCCGCGCCCGCGGCGTGAACGTGCCCCCGTGCGCGATCCGGTCGGCCGCGATCACCTCGCTCCACCGCCCGCCGATCGCGTACACACCGCGCTTGAGGCGCGTCGCGCCGGTCATCTTGATCGCCACACCCGCCTGGATCTTCTCCCAGATGCGGGGAACACCGAACAGCACAGTCGGCTGCACCTCGGCCAAGTCCGCCGAGACGGTGTCGATGGACTCGGCGAAGTGCACGACGGTGTGCGTGCGCAGGTTCGCCCAGGTCGAGATGCCGCGTTCGACGACGTGCGAGAGCGGAAGGTACGACAGCAGCGCGTCGTCGGGGCCGATGCTCGCGCCGAGCAGGCCGCCGGGCAGAGCGAGGATCGTCGAGGCGAATGACACGTTGCGTGCCGTCAGCATCGCGCCCTTGGGAGGGCCCGTGGTACCGGATGTGTAGATGAGCGTGGCCAGGTCGTCGGGGGAGCGCGTCGCGTCGATCTCGTCCAGGAGCAGCGGATGCTCGGCGCGGTGGCGCTCGCCGCGGGCGATCACCTCGTCGACCGAGAGGAGCTTCGGATGCTCGTAGCCGGCCAGCCCGCGGCCGTCGAGCGAGACGATCCACTCCAGGCCCGGGCAGTCGTCGACGGCGCTGAGCGCCTTGTCGACCTGTTCCTGGTCCTCGGCGACGAGCACGCGTGCACCGCTGTCCTGAAGCAGGTAGGTGACCTCGGCGAGGGGGTTCGTCGGGTACAGGCCGACGATCGCGGCCCGCAGCGACGCGGCCGCGACGTCGGAGAAGAGCCATTCCGGTCGGTTCTCGGACTGAATGGCCACCCGGTCGCCGGCGCCGACACCGAGCGCGGCGAAGCCGTACGCCAAACGTTCGACATGCCGTTGGTAGTCGGCCCAGGTGATGTCGCGCCAGACGCCGGTCTGCTTGACCCGCAGCGCCGTGCGGTCGGGCATCGCTGCGGCCGCTGCGCGGAGCAGGCGCGGCAGGTACGACGTCTCGGACGAGACGTCGGGGCCTCCGTCGACGGTGAGGGGCGCGGGATCGGTCATCGTGCGTCCTCCCGATCGGATGCTGCGGGTCCGTCGAGCTCGTCGTGAACCTGCTCGGCCATCTCGGCGGTGGCGCCGCCCAGGTAGGCGGCGATGACCGCGGGGTCGCGTTGCACCTCGTCCGGCGTGCCCAGGGCGATGCGCTTGCCGAAGTCGATGACCATCACCCGGTCGGCGAGGTCCATCACCAGGCGCATGTCGTGTTCGACCATGATCATCGAGGTGCCCAGTTCGCTGCGGATGTCGAGGATGAACCGGGCCATGTCCTCGGTCTCTTCGGTGTTCATCCCGGCGACGGGTTCGTCGAGCAGCAGCAGGCGCGGCTCCATCGCCAGAGCGCGTCCGAGCTCGACCCGTTTGCGGATGCCGTAGGGCAGGATGCCCACCGGCATGTTGCGCACGCCGGCCAGGTCGAGGAACTCGATCAGGTCTTCGATGCGTCGGCGTGAGATGAGCTCTTGTCTGCGGGCGCGTCCGAACCAGACCATCGCCTCGGGCCACGAGTAGCCGGCGCTGATGTGGCGCCCGAGCAGCAGGTTGTCGAGCACGGTCAGGTTGTCGAACAGCTCGACGTTCTGAAAACTCCGGGCGACGCCGCGGCGCGCGACCTCGTCGGGGGCGCTGCCCAGCAGGGGCTCGCCGTCGAGCAGGATCGACCCGGCCTGCGGGCGGTACACCCCCGAGATGCAGTTGAATGTCGAGGTCTTGCCGGCGCCGTTGGGGCCGATCACGGCGAACAGCTCGCCCTCGGCGACATCGAATGAGACGCCGTCGAGCGTGGTCGCGCCGCCGAAGCGCAGGGTCAGGTCGCGCACATCGAGCAGAGCGGTCATGACAGCCACCGCTTCCGTCGCTTGTAGTGTTTGACGTCTCGCAGGCTGCCCGACGTGGCGCCGGTGCCGAGGTAGAACTCGCGGATGTCGTCGTCGTCGCGCAACGCCTGGGCGGGGGCATCCATCACGATCTTGCCGTTCTCCATCACGTACCCGTGGTCGGCGATCGACAGGGCCATCGCGGCGTTCTGCTCGACCAGCAGCACGCCGGTGCCGTCGTCGCGGATCGTGACGATCAGGTCGCGGATCTGCTCGACGATCTGCGGGGCAAGTCCCAGGCTCGGCTCGTCGAGCAGAATGTAGCGCGGCTCGGCCATCAGCGCCCGACCGATCGCGAGCATCTGCTGCTCACCGCCCGACAGGTAGCCCGCGCGCTGTCCGCGGCGGTCGCGCAGGATCGGGAACATCGTGTAGATGCGGTCGAGTTTGCCGGCGACGCCGGAGCGGCTGCGCGTGTAGGCGCCGATGCGCAGGTTCTCTTCGACGGTGAACTCGCCGAAGACCCGGCGCCCCTCCATCACCTGGCTCACCCCGGCGCGCACGACGTCGGGGGCGCGGCGGGTGTCGATTTCGGCGCCGTCGATCGACACGTGTCCGCGCGAGATCCGGCCGCGGTGCACATCGAGCAGTCCCGTCATGGCCCGCAACAGCGTCGTCTTGCCGGCGCCGTTCGCGCCGAGCAGGGCGACGATGCCGTCCGCGGGCACGTGCAGGCTCGCGCCCTTGACCACGAGCATCACGTCTTCGTAGACAACCTCGATGTTGTGTACCCCAAGTGTCATAGCGTCCCCTTCGCTGCGGCGCTGTGATGGCGTCAACCCAGCAGCGGGCCGGGGCGTGTGGCCCTTTCGTTATGAATGCGAGACTCACAGAAGTTGAGACTCGGTCTCAGGCGAGGTGAGGGGTTGTGCGGCAACGATTTGACACCTCTGATACCCCCGGGGGTATACTCATTCTCAAGCCACCCCTGAAAGGATTGAACTATGTGTGCACGAGTGACCTGTGGAATCTGCGGCAAGGCGACCTGGGACGGCTGCGGCCAGCACGTGGAGGAGGCCCTGGCGGGCGTCCCCGCGGAGCAGCGCTGCGCCGGCCACTGAGCTGAGCCGACGATGACCACCCGGACCATCACCGCTGCCGACCTGCGCAGCACCATCGACGACAACGACATCGTCCTGCTCGACTTCTGGGCGGCATGGTGCGGACCCTGCCGCGCCTTCGCCCCGGTGTTCGAGAAGGCATCGGATGCCAATCCCGACATCGTGTTCGGAAAGATCGACACCGAGGCCGAGCAAGAGCTCGCCGCGGGATTCCAGATCCGCTCCATCCCGACGCTGATGGTGTTCCGCGGCGGCATCCTGGTCTTCTCGCAGCCCGGCGCCCTCAACGAGGCGCAGCTCGACCAGGTCGTCACCGCCGTGCGCGGGCTCGACATGGACGAGGTGCGCGCCGAGGTCGCGCGCCAACAGGCCGAGCAGCAGACCGCGAACGGCTGAGTCACGGGCATCCGACACACCTGAGCGCCCCGGCGATCCCCCTCACTCCCGCCGGGGTGCTCAGGTAGTGTCGTGCCATGGCTAACGCGACGACGCAGGCACCACGACGCGAGGCGTTCAGCTCTCGCAACGTCTTCATTCTCTCGGCCATCGGCTCGGCCGTGGGGCTGGGGAACATCTGGCGGTTCCCGTACGTCGCCTACGAGGGCGGCGGTGGTGCCTTCCTCATCCCGTACCTGTGCGCCCTGCTGACCGCGGGTATTCCGCTGCTGTTCTTCGACTACGCGATCGGGCACCGCTTCCGCGGTTCGGCTCCGCTCGCCTTCCGTCGTATGCACCGCGCCGCCGAGCCGCTGGGCTGGTGGCAGGTGCTCATCTGCGTCGTGATCGCCGCCTACTACGCCGTGATCATCGCCTGGGCGGCGATGTACACCTGGTTCTCGGCGCGGCTCAGCTGGGGCGCGGGTAACGAAGAGAACTTCTTCTTCACTGAATTCCTGCAGCTCGGCGACGTCGGTGCAGATGGCCTGTCGGGCAGCTTCGTTCCGCAGGTGGGCCTCCCCCTGATCGCCGTCTGGCTGGTGGTGATCGCGATCATGGCGCTCGGCGTCAAGCGCGGTATCGGTCGGGCCAACATGGTGCTGATGCCCCTGCTGACGGCGATGTTCGTGATCCTCGTCGTGCAGGCGTTGTTCCTGCCGGGTGCTGCCGACGGACTCAACGCGTTCTTCACCCCGAACTGGGCGGCCCTCGCCGACCCCGCCGTGTGGGCGGCCGCCTATGGGCACATCTTCTTCTCGCTGTCGGTGGCCTTCGGCATCATGGTCACCTATTCGTCGTACCTCAAGCGAAAGACCGACCTCACCGGCTCGGGCTTGGTCGTCGGCTTCGCCAACTCGGGCTTCGAGATCCTCGCCGGCATCGGAGTGTTCGCGGCGCTCGGCTTCATGGCGCAGGCAGCCGGCACTGACGTCTCGAATCAGGCCAGTGCGGGTATCGGTCTGGCGTTCGTGGCCTTCCCCACGATCGTGTCGCAGGCCACCGGTGGTTCGATCATCGGAGTGCTGTTCTTCGGTGCGCTGGTCTTCGCCGGCATCACGTCGTTGATCTCGGTGCTCGAAGTCGTCGTCTCTGCCCTGCAGGACAAGCTCGGCTGGGGGCGCGTGCGCACGACCCTGGTTGTGACGATCCCGATCGGACTCGTCTCGATCGCACTGTTCTCGACAACCACCGCGCTGCTGGTGCTTGACACGGCCGACGCGTTCATCAATGCGTTCGGCATCATGGCCGGCGCCTTCGTCTCGGTGATCGTCGTGTCATGGGTGCTGTACAAGCTGCCGGTGCTGCGCGAGCACCTCAACCGCCGCTCCAGCTTCCGCGTCGGTCGGGTGTGGATGCTGCTGGTCGGCGTGCTCGCCCCGGTGGTGCTCGGCTACCTGCTCGTCAGCGAGATCATCGCCAAGTCCGCCGAGCCGTACGGTGGCTACCCGGTGTGGTTCCTGTGGGTGTTCGGCTGGGGCATGGTGATCGGGCTGATCGTGCTGGCCGTGCTGCTGTCTCTGCTGCCGTGGAGCAGCCGGTCGCACGCCAAGGACGACCCCGATTACGACGAGTTTCTGCAGGTCGAGAGCTACGCGCCCGACTCCGAGACCGGCACCGTTCGATTGCCGGATGCCACACAGAAGGGAGCAGGCGCATGACCACCACAGCCGTCGTCATGATGGTCGTCGCGATGGCCACCGTCTGGGGAGGCCTGATCGCCGCGATCGTGAATCTGGCGCGCCACCCCGAGGTAGCCGAGAACGAGCCCGCGCCCCCGATCGAGCTCTGAGCCGCGGCGCACTGTTGCGTGACACTGGTGTGCCGCGGCGTCCGGGTGGTTGAATCCGAAGATGGAGATCGAACGGACCACCGAGCTCGAGTCGGTGCGCGTGGCAACGGCGCTGCGTGACGACATCATGCTGGGCCGCCGGCTTCCCGGTGACCGTTTGATCGAACGCGACATCGCTGCTGAGCTGCAAGTGTCGCGCCTGCCGGTGCGCGAGGCGATCAGGCAGCTCGTGGCCGAGGGCGTCGTGGTGACCAGGCCGCGCACGTGGGCGGTCGTGCGGGAGTTCTCTGAGAAGGACCTGAAGGACTTCGCTGAGGTGCGCGAGGCCATGGAGACACTGGCTTTCGTGCTGGCGGCAGAGCGCATCGACGGTGACGGTATCGCGCAGCTCGAAGCCCTGGTCGTGCACGAAGAGGCTTCGGCGATGTCCAACGATGTGGACGCCGCCTACGACGCGGCGGCCGCCTTTCACATGACCGCCGTGCACCTGTCGGGCAACGCGATGCTGATCGAGTTGGCCGAGTCTCTGGTCACCCGGTTGCGCTGGCTGTTCGGGCAGCACGAAGACCTGGGGCAGATGGCCAGCGCCCACCGGGTGATCCTCGAGGCGATGCGTGCCGGTGATGCCGAGGCCATGCGCGTCTTGATCCCGGAGCACCTCGAACACGGACGCGCGGTGGCCGAAGACAGGCTGCGCCGAGGTCGGTGACTGCCGGTACGCTCAAGTTGGGAGGTGCTCGTGGGACGAACAGCGGATGCCATCGCCGAGGGTGTCGCCATCGCCACGGCGGCCGCCCGCCTGGCTGTGAAGAACCAGATCCTGGTCGGCACGATCGCGCGCGACGGAACGTTCGACATCGATCATTACAAGGCCGAGGCGCGTAAGGCGCTGCTGGCCATGGCGCACGAGTCCGAAGAAGCGGCCGAGTTGCTGACGCGACTGCGCAAGCGCGCGCGGGGGCGGCACTCCGACCCGCACGGCACGCACGACTACCGTGACCGTGACGTGCGCAACCTGCGCCGGCGCGCCCGGCAGTCGCTGGGTGTCGCCGACAACCTGCGCAAGATGGCCGACGACTCCGAGGCGTTGCGCGCCCTGGTTGAGGATGCCAGGGCAGCGGCCTGGGCCGATGTGCGCAGCAACCTCGATCGGCGGTTGCAGGTCGAGGGCATGCGACCCGAGCAGGACCCCGAGTACGAGACCATGCGCGAGGCGCGCATGCAGGCGCTGAAGCTGGTTGATCTGCAGGCGCTGTCGTCCGAGCAGCGGGCTCGCCACAAGCGTGAGAGTGCCGCGCGAAAGGCCGCCGAGAAGGACACCGTGAAGGCGACGACGCGCGCTGAGCGGGCCGGCCGACGCGGCGCGCGCGCGGTCGGCGGGTGACCTCAGGGGCTCGATTTCGCATATGCGCGGATCGTGTTGTAGTCTATTCAACGGCCCGCTGAGCGGGCCGTGCGCCCCTAGCTCAATGGATAGAGCATCTGACTACGGATCAGAAGGTTGGGGGTTCGAGTCCCTCGGGGCGCGCACTGTGTTGAGACAGTATTGAAACCCCCGTCGCGAAAGCGGCGGGGGTTTCGTCCTTTCCGGGCGACCCCGCGAGGAGCCTGCGGGACGTAGGCTTGAAGGGTGACTGCGTACGTCTCGGCTTTCGACCTGTTCTCCATCGGTGTGGGGCCTTCGAGCTCCCATACGGTCGGACCGATGCGGGCCGGTGTGGATTTCGCCGCCCGCCTGCGCGCGGACGACATGCTCGACCGTGTCGCACGCGTCTCGTGCGAGCTGTTCGGTTCGCTGGGTGCGACCGGCATCGGCCACGGTACGCCGGACGCCGTGCTCGCCGGGCTGCAGGGGCTGTTGCCCGAGACCTGCGATCCCGACGACGTACGCGCGCTGTGGACCAACTGGACCGAGGGGCGTGAGCTGCTGCTGGCCGGCGAGCACGCGATCGCCTTCGCCAAGGACGACATCGTCTTCTTGCCGCGCACGCGGCTTCCCGGGCATCCGAATGCCCTGACGCTGCACGCCTTCGACGCCGAGGGTGCGACGGTGCTCGAGCAGACGTACTACTCCGTCGGTGGCGGGTTCATCCGCCGCGATGGCGAGCAGCCGCGCGTCACCACCGCCGAACAGCCGTACCCGTTCCGCGACGCCGAAGAACTGATGGCGCTGTGCGATGAGACCGGCATGTCGATCGCCGAGATCGCCCGCGCCAACGAGACGGCGCTGCGCAGTGAGGAAGACGTCGCAGCCGGTCTGGATGCGATCTGGGACGCGATGTTCTCGTGCGTCGACGCCGGGCTGCACTCCGGTGGCACGCTTCCGGGCATCCTCAAAGTCAAGCGCCGCGCCGCCGACATCCGCGAGCAGCTGGAGGCCTCAGAGGCGGATGGGCACCGCGAACTGCCGGGGGAGTGGCTGGGTGCGTTCGCGCTGGCCGTGAACGAAGAGAACGCTGCGGGCGGACGGGTGGTGACCGCACCCACCAACGGTGCCGCCGGCATTCTGCCCGCCGTCGCGATGTACTGGTGGCGCTTCATGGCCGATTCCGGTCTGGGCGTCGGCAACGCCGTCACGCCGCACGGTGAGCTCGTCGGCAGCGCGCTGCTCGGCTTCCACGCGGCCGGTGACGACCCGGTCGCTGTCTCGGACGATGAAGAAGAAGCGGTCGCCGAGGCGAACCGTCGCCGGGGCATCCGCCGCTTCCTGCTGACTGCGACCGCGCTGGGGTCGCTGTTCAAGGCCAACGCATCGATCTCGGGAGCCGAGGGCGGATGCCAGGCCGAAGTCGGCTCGGCCTGCGCCATGGCCGCCGGTGGCCTCACGGCCGTCATGGGCGGCACTGTGCGGCAGATCGAGAACGCCGCCGAGATCGCCATGGAGCACCATCTGGGGCTCACCTGCGACCCGATCGGCGGCCTTGTGCAGATCCCGTGCATCGAGCGCAACGCGATCGCGGCCTCCACCGCGGTGACCGCGGCGCGGCTTGCGCTGCGCGGCGACGGTCACCACTACGTCTCGCTGGATGCCGTGGTCGAGACCATGCGGCAGACCGGGGTCGACATGTCGACCAAGTACAAGGAGACCAGCGAGGGCGGCCTCGCGGTGAACGTCATCGAGTGCTGAGGGCCCGGCTCTCGCCTCGGCTCACAGGCCGGCGAGGTACCCGCGGTACGTGTCGAGCACGGACGGCGCGAACAGCGCGCGCGGCCAGATCACGGCGGTGATCGCGCCGATCACGGGCGCGTCTTCCATCACGGGGCGCGCCAGCGGATGCGTCGCGTCGAAGTGCTCGACGCGCACGGCGTCGCCGAGCAACCGCTGATAGGTCCGCGCGGTCTCGTCGACATCGACGTTGCGGTCGCGGTCACCGAGCATGAGCAGCACGGGCACGTTGGCCTGGGCGAGCCCTTCGAGGCTCTCGGTGGCATCCGACGCGGCGTTCCGCTTCGCGAACCGCCAGCGGTCCTCGCTCATCGGGTCGGGGTCGCCGCTTTCGGCGAGATACCGGTCGTAGTCGGCATCGGCGGCTATGAGGGAACGGATGCTGTCGCTGAGCGCGATCGCACGCTCGCGTTCGGCGGGTGTCGCGCCGGTGTCGTCGAGGCCGGACAGCAGGTGGTAGCGCCCCTGGCGCAGCCAGTTGATCGCCGGACCAACAGCGACAACGGCGTCGATGTCGTCGCGTGTGGCGGCGAGATCGGGCAGGACCCACCCCGCCTGACTGGCGCCCCACAGCACGATCCGCGTGGTGTCGATGTCGGGCTGTGCGTGCGCCCAGTCGATCGCTTCGGACGCCTCGGCGGCGCGATCGGCCATGCTCTGATGCAACCAGTGACCCTCTGAGGTGCCGACGCCGCGTTTGCTCCACGACAGCGTCGCGAACCCCGCGTCGGCGGCGGCCTCGAACCAGGGCAGGTACAGCCCGTCGTGGGTCGCCTCGACCGGGCCATCGCCGTGGATGACGATGACGAGTCCGCGGGTGTCGCCGGATGCCGGGCGCGTGAGCGCCCCCTCGAGCGCGCCCTGTGCGGTGGGGATCAGCACCGGCTCTTGGCGCAGGCGGTAGTCGTTGCCGATCACCGCGGTGATCGCGACGCCGACGACGAGTGTCACTGCGGTGACGCCGGCGGTGATGAGAAGGCGAGTCCATCTATTGATCTTCTTGCGCACGTTCGTAGCGTACATGATACATTCTTGGCATGGACGTGCAGATCTCACGCGGTTTCACACCCGACGAGCGCGCCGAGGTAGGGCGCCTGTACTGGGAGGCCTTCGGTGCGAAGCTCATCGCGGCCTTTCCCGACGAGGCGACCGGTTCGGCGCTGATCACCGCGGGCCTGCAGCCCGAACATGTTCTGGTGGCCCGGGCCGACGGCGACGTCGTCGGCGTCTGCGGCTTCAATGAGGATGGCAGCGGGGCCGTCGACATGAGCTGGGCGCACCTGCGCACCCGGCTCTCGCGCACCCGCTCGGTTTGGGCGGCGATCGTGCTGACGATCCTGGCGCGCGGCGAGCAGTCGGGCGTGCTGGTACTCGACGGCATCTGCGTGAACGCCGACCGGCGCGGACTCGGCATCGGTTCGGGTCTGCTGTCGGCGGCTGCCCTGGTCGCAGCCGAACGCGGCGATTCGCACGTGCAGCTATCGGTGATCTCGACGAACCCGCGTGCCGAAGCGCTGTACCGCCGTTCCGGGTTCGAGACCACCGACTACGGTTCGCTGGGCCCGCTGCGTCACCTGTTCGGGTTCGACCGGTACTCCACGATGCGCCGGGCACTCGCATGAGCACACCCGCGCTGGCCATCAGTCCGCGTACGGTCATCGAGGCGTTCCTGCCGCAGCAGGGCGCCGCATCGATGCGCGAGATCCTCGACACCGCCAATGCCGTGGGCCTCGACGACCATCCCGTGCGATTGGCCGTGCGCCGACTGATCGCCGCGGGAGAGGTGACCCAGACCGGTCGCGGTCGGCACGGTGAGATCCACCTGACAGAGAGCGGACGCCGGCGTCTCGCGGGCGATCGGCTCGCCCTCGGTCTCGCCTTCGCACAGGACGACGGACGGATGCCCTGGGATGGCCGCTGGCACCTGATCTCGGTGACCGTCCCCGAGACCCGGCGGGCCCTGCGCGACGGGCTGCGTCGCTCTCTGCGTGAGCTGGGGGCAGCACCGCTCTCGACCAGTCTCTACGTCAGCGCGCACGACCTCGCTGATCTCGCTACCCCCGACCTGCCTGAGCACCTCGTGCTGGCGGTGGCCACCGAGCTGAATGTGCACGGGGTCACCGACTCCCGTGAGATCGCGGCGCTGTTGTGGCCGGCCGCGCCGGTGCTCGCCGGATATGCGGCGATGGACGAGGTGCTGCGCTGGGCGCAGCAGCATCCGCTCGGTACGGAACAGGATGCCGTCGTTGTGCAGCTCTTCCTCGCGGAGGCCCTGGAGCAGGCCATGCGCGTCGACCCCTTGCTGCCGCCCGAACTGCGCCAAGACGCGTGGATGCCGGCGGACGCCCGCCACACGTGGCGGCGGTGCTGGGAGCGCGCGGGCGCCGCGTTGCCCGGCGATGTGCTCTACCGCGGGTGGCTCGTGGCCGACTGAGCAGAGGTCTTCGTGGCGGATGCCCGCACCCGTGCGTATGACCGCTTGACGTGCCCGCCGCGGGGGAGGAGAGTTCTGCTCGTGGCGGGTGACACGCACGATGCGGTGATCATCGACGGGCTGCAGGTCCGCCGAGGCGGTCGCATGGTGCTCGACGGCCTGTCACTGCACATCCCCGCCGGCCAGGTGATCGGTCTGCTCGGGCCCTCGGGGTGTGGCAAGACCACCCTGATGCGATCGATCGTCGGCGTGCAGCGTGTGCGCGGCGGCACAGTGCGGGTGCTCGGTGAGTCGGCTGGTGCCGTCGGCCTGCGTCATCGCGTCGCGTACGGCACCCAGGATGCCGCGGTGTACGGAGACCTCGCCGTGCGCGAGAACCTGCGCTACTTCGCCGCAGTGCTCGGCCTGCCCTCGGCCGATGTCGACCGGGTGATCGACGAGGTGGGGCTGACCGAACAGGCGGGGCGCGCGGTGGATGCCCTCAGCGGCGGACAGGTGAACCGGGTTTCGTTGGGGATCGCGCTGCTGGGGTCTCCCCAACTCGTCGTACTCGACGAGCCGACCGTCGGACTCGACCCGGTGCTTCGGGTCGAGCTGTGGGAGCTGTTCCGCCGGATTGCGTCGGGTGGCACGACCATGCTCGTCTCGAGCCACGTGATGGATGAGGCGTTGCGCTGCGATCGTCTGCTATTGATGCGAGAGGGGCGCATCATCGCCGATACGACGCCCCAGCAGCTGCGCGACGAGACCGGCGAGTCCGATCCCGAGGCTGCGTTCCTCGCGATCATCGAACGCGACCTCGCCGCGGCGCGGCAGGCTGACGACGGGCATCCCGAGACGCGTCGCGAACGGCGCCTGCGTCAACAGGGTGAGGAGGACGCATGAACCCGCGTCGCACCCTCGCCACCACCGGTCGGGTCCTGAACCAACTGCGGCACGACCCGCGATCCATCGCGCTCATGCTCGTCGCGCCGAGCCTGCTGGTGGGCCTGTTCGCCTGGCTCTTCGTCGATCAGACCGGCGTCTTCGATGTGTTCGGCGGGGCGATCCTGGCGCTGTTCCCGTTCACCGTGATGTTCCTCGTCACCTCGGTGACGACGCTGCGCGAGCGGCGGTCGGGCACGCTTGAACGGCTCATGACGACGCCGCTGGGCAAGGGCGACTTCATCATCGGATACGCGCTGGCGTTCGGGTTGATGGCGGTGCTGCAGGCCACGATCACGGTGCTGTTCGCCGTCTACATGTGCGGTCTCGAGGTGAATGGTCCGCTGTGGCAGCTCGGCGCCGTCGCGGTGGTCGACGCGGTGCTCGGCACCTCGTTGGGGCTTCTGGCCAGTGCGTTCGCGCAGACCGAGTTCCAGGCGGTGCAGTTCATGCCGCTTCTGGTGTTTCCACAGATCATCCTCGGCGGGCTGTTCATGCCGCGCGATCAGATGCCCGACGTGCTGTATGCGATCTCGGACTGGCTGCCCCTGAGTCACGCGATCGACGCGATGGGCGCGGTCACCCGCGGTGATGAGGGATGGGACGTCGGCGGGCCGTTGCTGATCGTCGTCGCGTTCACCGTCGCGTTCCTCGTTCTCGCGCCGTTCACGCTGCGGCGGCGCACCGACTGACGACCGCTACTCGGTGTACGACGAGATCGGCGCGTATGTCTCGATCTCTGCCTGGATGCGCTCGATCGCCTCGGGCGACAGCGCGGCATCGCCGGTCACCTGACGCCATCCCGTGACGACGACATCGCCGTAGTTGTGGCCGTGCTGGGCCGGTACGGCCTCGCCGCCCAGCATGTCCACGGTCACCTGCAGGCCGGTCACGACCGGGATCCACCGCATCGATGCGCTCACATCCGAGCTGCGCTGAGCGGACTCGAGCCATTCCGGTGAACGGAACAGCAGCTCGGGCGAGAGCCAGGTCACCGGATCGTTCGCATGCTGCAGGTAGAGCACCCGTGGCTGCTCCCACGGGCCCGTCAGCAGGTCCTCGTCGCCGGCACGCGACATCCAGCGCACCTCACGGCCGGCGTCGAGCACCGGCTGCCAAGCGGGGCTGTCGGCATCGCGCGCGGCCTGCAGCGAACGCCACAGCGATGAGCCATTCGGGCTGCCGACGAACATCGCGGCGTCGGTGCGCGCGCGCACGTCTTCGAGGTCGGCGAAGACCGCCTGGCTGCCGTGCGCGCCGAGGCTCAGGCCGTACGAGACCAGCAGCGGGCGCTCATCGACCGGCAGCTGCAGCCACCGCTGCTCGACGGCCTCGAACAGCGCCCGGGCGGCTCCGACGGGGGCATCCGGGTCGAAGACGAACGAGACCCAGCTGGGAGTGTAGGCGTACTGCATGGCCGCGATCGCGGTGTCGCCGCCGTGCAGGTACTCCAGCGCGTCGACGGTCTGCGGTTCCAGCCAACCCGAACCGGTGGCCGTCGCGACCACGAGCACCGACCGCTCGAAGGCGCCCGTGCGTTCGAGCTCGGCGACGACCAGGTCGGCGCGCTCCTCGATGGACGGCGCGGACTCGAGCCCCGCATAGACGCGGATGGGCTCGAGAGCGGGCGCTCCGGTGAGCTGGGTGATCTCGGCCGCGGTCGGACCGCCGCCGACGAAGTTCGCGCCGTGCCGGCCGAGTGACTCCCACGCGATCGACGAGGCCTCGCCGGCCGAGTGGAAGTCGGAGGTGGGCTCGGCGACCTCGGCGTCGGGCAGGGCGTTTCGTGCGAGGTAGATGCGATCGACGCCCACCACGGCGGCGAAGACGAGACCACCGACCACAGCGACGACGACGATCGCAGACGCGGCGGTGGCGAGCACGGCACCGATGCGCCGCCGCAGGTGGCCGAACATGCTCGCGGTCGCCTTGCCCGCGGCGAGCAGCAGCACCGCCAGCAGCAGGAACGAGAGCAGGAATCCGGTGACGTTGACCCCGTCGAGTGGTGGCATCGCGACCAGGCCGCGTACGTCGTTCTGCCAGTCGAGGGCCAGGGCCGAGAGGCCGAGGATCGCGGCCACCCAGATCGCGGCGTACACGAACCACCACCCCGGACGGAACGGCGGCACCGTGCCGCCGCGCCACAGCAACCGGCGCACGAGCGCCCAGACCACGGCCCCGAGCAGGTATCCCACGGCGAACGAGATGCCGGCCAGCGCGCCCTGCAGCACGGCGGGGCGCGGCAGCAGCGACGGGGTGATCGACAGCACGGCGAACGCGAGCCCCACGAGGGATCCGGCGGGGTCGAGCGCCCACCAGTGGCGGGTTCTCGTCTGCGTGGAGCGCGACGTCATCGTTGTCCTGCTTCCTTGGTTCTGTTGGCTCTTAGTTCTGTTCGCGCGCGGCGCGCGCTTTCGTGTGCCGGGTGGCGGTCGCGGCCCAGGGGTCCTCGGGCCACGGATGCTTCGGATACCGCCCGCGCATCTCGGCGCGCACCTGCGTGTAGGGGCCCGACCAGAACGACGCCAGGTCGGCGGTGACGGCGAGCGGCCGTCCGGCCGGTGACAGCAAGTGAAACAGTACCGGCACGCGGCCGTCGATCAGGCGCGGGGTCTCGGCCCAGCCGAAGCATTCCTGCAGCTTCACCGCCACCACGGGAGGAGCGTCGATGTCGTCGA
This sequence comes from Microbacterium esteraromaticum, assembly GCF_017303215.1. Taxonomy (GTDB): domain Bacteria; phylum Actinomycetota; class Actinomycetes; order Actinomycetales; family Microbacteriaceae; genus Microbacterium; species Microbacterium esteraromaticum_C. The sequence goes on from NZ_JAEMWU010000001.1 coordinate 943,769, forward strand.
CGGCCGGGTAATCGATGCGGATGCGCGACCCGCTGGGCACCGTCAGGCGTTCGGGCACGAGGTCGTCGAAGGCGGTGGCGGCCGGCCACGGCAGCAGACGGCGCACGGCCGGTGCGAGATCGATCCGATCGGCGGGAGTGCCGGTGGCGAGAGCATCGAGCTCGGGGCCGAGCCAGTCGTCGAGACCCGCGACGAGGGCGTCGTCGGTCATGGCGGGCCAGGGTGCGCCCAGCGTTCGGTGCAGCAGCGCGAGGCGACGGCGCAGGCCGTCGGCCGCCTCCGACCAACGGAACAGCCCCAGTCCCTGTGCTTTCAGCGCCCGCGCTATGGCCTCGCGCGCCTCGACCAGAGATGGGCGCACCGGCACCGACGAGCGCACGATGGCGCCGACGCGCTGTTCGCGCCGCGCCGTCAGACGCCCCTCGACGAACTGCGCCTCGACGCGGTCGGTCAGCAGGTGATCGGCGGCCCGCTCCACCTGCTGCTCGGTGAGCACCGCGGCGGTACGGATGACGGCGCCCGACCCCGCGGCGGTGCGGCCCGTGGCGCGGGTTACTTCGGCGACCGCGAGCCACTCGGCGTGCGCCAGCGATCCCCGTACCCCGGCCCGCGTGCCCGACGCCAGCAGGAACGTCGCGCCGTCGGCCGATCGGTCCACCCGTCGGGCGATGCGATCGGGAAAGGCGAGCGCGACGACCAGCCCGATGTCGTCGGTGCGGCCGGTGTGCTCGGTGTGCGGGGCGTGGCGCAGCATCCGCTCCACTTCCTGCGACCAGCGCCGGGCATCGGGGCCGCCGCGGCGCAGGCCGACGATCGCGGCGGCGATGTCGGCATCGGGCATTCGAGTGTCTCCCCCGAGCAGCGCGACTACTTCGGCCGCCAGCCGCGCGCCCGTCAGGGCGCTGCCCTCATGCAGAGCCCTGGCCAGGCGCGGGTCGGCGGGCACGCGCGCGAGAGCGCGTCCGGTCTCGGTGACCCGGCCGTCCTCGTCGATCGCGCCGAGGCCGTGCAGCACGGTCGTCGCGTCGCGCAGACTATCGGCCGGCAGCGGATCGATCAGGCGCAGACCGGCCCCGCCGGGCGAGCCCCAGCAGGCGAGCAGCAGGGCAGCATCGGCGAGGTCGGTCGCGGCGATCTCGGGGGCGTCGCGCAGCGGCGCTGCAGCATAGGTGCGCTCGTCGACGCAGCGGATGACGGTGCCCGCGCCCTGACGGGTCGCACGGCCGGCACGCTGCACGGACGCCGCGCGCGACGCGGCCGTCGTCACGAGGCCGGTCATGCCGCGTGCCGCATCGCGCTGTGGGCGCCGGGCCAGTCCGCTGTCGATCACGAGCCGCACGCCGGGAACCGTGAGCGAGGATTCGGCCAGCGATGTCGTCACGATGAGTCGCCGGGGTTCGTGCGCCGCGCGTCCGCGGATCACGGCGTCCTGCTCGGCGGCACGGATCTGCCCGTGCAACTCGCGCACGTCGATGTGGGGAGCATCGTGCCGCAGACGGCGCGCGACCTCGCCGACCTCCCACGCGCCGGGCAGAAAGACGAGGGCATCCGCGGCAGGATCGTCCAGCTCTCGCACCGCGGATGCCGCCGTGCCGGCGACATGATCGAGGAATGCCCGGGTGACACCGCGCTCATCGAGCCGCGGTGACGGACTCGGCGCCCAGCGCTCGGTCAACGGGTGGGCCGGCAACGTGTGCTCCACCACGGGCGCCGGTGCCTGATCGGTACCCAGCACGGTGGCGAGCCGATCGGCATCGAGCGTCGCCGACATGGCGATCACGACGAGGTCGTCGCGCAGCTCGCGAACCTCACCCAACAGGCCGACGAGCAGATCAGTCTCCAGACCCCGCTCGTGCACCTCGTCGAGCACGACGGCATCGACGCCTTCGAGGCCCGGGTCATCCAGCATCCGCCGCAGCAGCACTCCGGCGGTGACGAACTCGATGCGCGTGGACGGGCCGACCGCGCGCTCGCCGCGGACGGTGAACCCCACGCGCTCGCCGAGCGGCGACCCGTCGAGGCGGGCGAGGCGCCGCGCCGCAGCGCGGGCGGCCACGCGGCGCGGCTGCGTGACGATGATGCGACCGGGGGAGCGGGATGCCAGCAGCGGAGGCACCAGCGTCGTCTTGCCCGTGCCGGGCGGGGCGGTGATGACCACCGCCGTGGAGCGCGCCAGCGCGGCTTCGACGTCAGCGAGTGCGGCGGCGAAGGAGAGGCCGTCGCCGATGCGGGCCAGGTCGAATGTCGCGTTCACCACCCATCAAGTGTGGCCTGTTCGGGCACGAGTGTGCCGCGGTCGAGCAGGATCACCCGATCGGCGGAGGCGATGGCCGCGTCGTGGTGGGTCACGCAGGCGACGGCTGCGCCGCGGGCGGCTTCTTCGGCGAGGATCTGCTGCGTGCGGTCGATGCTCTCGCGGTCGAGGCCCGCGGCGGGCTCGTCGAGCAGCAGGATGTCGGGGCGGCGCACGATGCCCTGGGCGAGGAACACGCGTTGGCGCTGCCCGCCCGACAGCGCGGTGAGCGGGCGCGAGGCATGGTCGGCCATGCCGACGCGGCCGAGGGCGTCGGCTATCGCCGCGCGCCGGGTGGACGCGCTCATGCGTGTACCGCGCTTCCAGGTGCCGATGGCCACGGTATCGGCGGCGGTGAGAGGGAGCGACGGGGGCGCTGTGGGGCGCTGCACGGCGAGCGCGAGATCGCCGTGGCGGATCACCCGTCCGCTGCTCGGCGTGCGCGTGCCGGCGAGGATCTCGAGCAGCGTCGTTTTGCCGGCCCCGTTGGCTCCGGCGATCGCCACCACCTCACCGTGGAAGAGCTGCGCCGAGACGTCGTGCAGCACGTCTTCGCGGTCGTAGGCGAAGCAGATCGAGTGCGCGGCGAGGGCGGTGTCGGTCGGGGCCATGACGCTCACTGTAGCAATTGATAATCATTCTCATTCTCATGTACGGTGTGACGCGTGCTCATCCTCACCGACCCGCTCAGCTCTGCCTTTCTGGTGCGCGCCCTCATCGGCGGCGCCCTCGTGGCCGTGATCTGCGGCGTGGTCGGCACCTGGGTGGTCATTCGGGGCATGGCGTTTCTCGGCGAGGCGATCGGCCACGGCATGCTGCCCGGCGTAGCACTGGCGACCGTGCTCGGTCTGCCCGTCCTGCTGGGTGCGGCGGTCAGCGCCGTCGCGATGAGCGCCGCCATCGGTCTGCTGCAGCGCCGCGGGCGCCTGTCGTACGACACCAGCATCGGACTGCTGTTCGTGGCCATGCTGTCGCTCGGCGTCATCATCGTGTCGCACTCGCGCAGCTTCGCCACCGACGCCACCGCGTTGCTGTTCGGCGACATCCTGGCGATCGGCACCGCCGACATCACCGGACTCGCGATCGCCCTGGTCATCACCGTCACGGTCGCTGTCGTGCTGCACCGTTCCTTCGTCGCGACGGGCTTCGATCCGCGCATCGCCGCCAGCCTGGGGTTGCGGCCGCAGTTCGCCCACGTCGCCCTGGTCGGACTGATCACGCTCGCCGTCGTCGCCTCGTACCAGGCCGTCGGCACGCTGCTCGTCGTCGCGCTGCTGCTCGCACCCGCTGTCGCCGCGCGCGCGTGGACAACCCGCATCCCCGCCACCATGGCGCTCGCCGCCGTTGCGGGCACCGTCGCCGTGGTGCTCGGGCTACTCGCGTCCTGGTACTTCGGCACATCCGCCGGTGCCTCGATCGCGGGAGCGGCGATCGTGCTCGCGGCACTGTCATCGGGCATCCGATCGCTCGTAAGCCGTCCTACCCGTCACGCCCTCCCGAACCGTCACACCGTTCCGACTACTCACGCCCTTCCGACTCCGCAAAGGACCGCATGAAGATCCGCAGACCCGTCGCCGCCCTGCCGGCGCTGCTCGCCGTCACGATCGTGACCGCGTGCGCGTCGCCGACGACCGGCGCCGCCTCCGACACGACCGCTCCGGATGCCGGGAACTCGGCCGGACACGGCGAGATCGCCGGCGCCGCCGAGGTTGCCGAGGCGCCGCTGGCGCTGCTGTCGGTCGACCGGGACGGCGGTGTGGGGATGCTTGATCTCGCCTCTGACGAGAGCGTCGACCTGGGGCGCATCCCGCTGGCGGGTGGCGCGGCGCTGACCGCACTGGCCAGCGACGGGCGCTACGGCTTCGTCAGCACCGGCGATGGACTGCAGATCATCGACAGCGGGCGATGGAGCTGGCATCACGGAGATCACTTCCACTTCTACCTGGCTGAACCGCGCATCCTCGGCGACGTGCCGGGAGAGGGGCCGGCGACCGTCAGCACGGGCCTGCTGTCGACCGCGGGCACGACGGGGGTGTTCTTCGCCGGATCCGGCGAGGGCGTGCTGCTCGACAACGAGGCGCTGTCCGACGGCGAGATCGTCGAACTCTTCCGCATCGACACCGGTGCGAACGACGGGCTGGTCGCGCCCCTCGGGCCGGGCGCCGCGGTGGCGGTCGGCGACCGCATCGACGTCCTCGACGCATCCGGCGCGACGGTCGGCTCGTCGGAGCCGTGCGTCGCCGCGTCGGGCGCGGTCACCACGACCGTCGGCCTGGTCATCGGCTGCGCCGACGGCGCCGTGCTGGTCACCGTCGACGACGCGCAGGCATCGTTCGAGCGCATTCCATACCCGGGCGACGTGACCGCCGAGCGGGCGACGACTCTCGACGGACGCAAGGGGCGCACCGCCGTCGCGGGCGCGGCCGGAGACGACGGCTTCTGGTTGCTCGATGCGCGCGAACGCGCCTGGGAGTTCGTTGCCACTGACGCCGCGCTCGTGCACGTCAGCGCCGTCGACGACGAGGCCGAACACGTCGTCGGCGTCGATCGGGATGGTCGGGTGCACGTACACAGCGCGGAAGGCGTCGTCGTGACCGATCCGGTGGTGACCGGCGCGGTCGGCTCGCTGACGGTCGACGCGCGGCGGGCATACCTCAACGATCCCGAAGACGGTGTCGTGATCGAGATCGACTTCGCCGACGCGGGGCGCGTCGCGCGCGTGCTGTCGACGCCGACTCGCCCCTGGCTGATGGCGGAGGTGGGGCGATGAAGCGGATGCGACGGCCCGCACTGGTCGCCGCGGTTGCTCTGGTTGCTCTTGTCGGCGGTGGTCTGGTCGGATGCGCTCCCGCCACGGCCGGGTCCGACCGCCCGCAGGTCATCGTCACCACGAACATCCTCGGCGATGTCGTCGAGAACCTCGTGGGCGACGAAGCGCAGGTGACGACGCTGATGAGGCCGAACGCCGACCCGCACTCCTTCGAGATCTCGGTGCAGCAGGGCGCGCAGCTCGACGCCGCCGACCTGGTGATCTCCAACGGGCTCGGCCTCGAAGAAGGCCTGCAGCAACACCTCGACCGCGTCGCCGAGAGCGGCGTGACCCAGGTCGTCGCGGGGGAGCACATCTCGGTGCTCGACTACACCGACACGGATGCCGGAGGCGCGCCCGACCCCCACTTCTGGACAGACCCCGCGCGCATGCTCGACGTCGTCGACGCCATCGAGGCGGCGCTGATCGGCATCGACGGCGTCGATGCGTCGCAGATCACCGCCAACGGCGAGGCGTACCGCGACGAGCTGGAAGCTCTCGATGCCGAGATGACCGAAGCGTTCACGGCGATCCCCGTCGAGCGACGCGCGCTGGTCACCAACCATCACGTCTTCGGATACCTCGCCGAGCGCTTCGACTTCCGCGTCGTCGGTGCGGTGATCCCCGGCGGCAGCACGCTCGCCGCGCCCAGCGCCGCAGACCTGCGCGAACTGGCATCCGCCATCGACGAAGCGGGCGTTCCCACGATCTTCGCCGAGTCCTCGCAACCCGACCGCCTCGTTCAGGTGCTCGCGGCCGAGGCGGGCGTCGAGGTGGCGGTCATCGAACTGTTCACCGAATCGCTGACCGAGCCCGACGGCGAGGCCGGCACCTACCTGACCATGATGCGCGCCAACACCACGCGCATCGCCCACGGGCTGGGCTGACGCCCGCCCCTGTCCCGCCCCGTCCCGGGGCATGCACCGAGAGGAACACATGAAGAAGTACACCAGAACGGGAGCGGCCGTCGCGGCGCTCGCCGGCGTCTCGCTGCTCGTCGCCGCCTGCGCGAGTCCCGCGGATGCCGGTGATGCGGCGGCACCGGCATCCGACTCCGCCGGACACGAGCACTCCGACGGCCGGGTGGCGGTGGCGTTCGAGGGCGGCGTCGCCGTGCTCGACGCCGAGACGCTCGAGGTGATCGAGGAGTTCGAGACCGAGGAGTTCATCCGGCTGAACCCGTTCGGCGACGGCCGCACAGTCGCCGTCACCACGTCGGAGGGGTTCCAGCTGCTCGACACGGCGACCCCCCGGCTGACCGACTTCGTCTTCCCGGCGACCGCGCCCGGGCACGTGGTGCCGCACGAGGGGCGCACGGCGCTGTACGACGACGGCACCGGCACGACGACGATCCTCGACACGGATGCGTTCGCGGACGGCTACGACGTGCAGCCCGAAACCTCGACGTACGTCGCCGATGACGCGCACCACGGCGTCTCGATCGTGCTCGAAGATGGCCTGCTGCTGACCACGGTCGGCGATGAGACGTCGCGCAGCGGAGCGGTCGCGCTGCATCCGCACGATGACCACTGGCACGACGAGGCGACGAGCGACCAGTGCCCGGGCATCCACGGTGAGGGCACGGCACAGGACGAAGCCGTCGTGTTCGGGTGCGAGAACGGCGCGCTGTTGTTCGTCGATGAGGAGTTCGTGAAGCTCGACTCTCCTGATGAGTTCGGACGCGTGGGAAACATGTTCGTCTCAGAGACCAGCCCGATCGCCGTCGGAGACTACAAGAATGATCCGGATGCCGAGGGTTACCTGCTCGATGCGGTGACGCTGATCGACACCGCCGCGCGCACGCTTGACGTTGTCGAGCTGCCCGACGAGGTGCGGTACACGTTCCGCGATATCGCGCGTGGTCCGGGTGACCTTGCCTACATCCTCTCTGCCGATGGGCAGATCCACGTGCTCGACCCGGAGTCGGGTGAGCTGACCGCCGCGTACCCCGTGGTCGCGCCGTGGGAGAGCCCCGCGCAGTGGCAGGAGGCCCACCCGGCGATCAAGGTGCACGGTGACATCGCGTACGTCACCGAGCCGGCCGCTGATGCGGTGCACGCAGTCGACCTCACCTCTGGTGACGTGATCGCTACGGTCACGTTGGGGCACACCCCCAACGAGATCGCGCTCGCCATCGGCTGAGGGGCTTCGCGCGGCTGAGCGGCTTCACTCGGCTGACGAAGCAGGAACCGGCGGAGGGGGCTGTGCCCCTCCGCCGGTTCTGTGTGTGTGGACGCGTCAGTCGGCGTCGGTGTGCTCTGCGTTCTCCGCCGTGGCGGGGGCCGTGGCGGATGCTGCGGTGCGCTGCTTTGCCGGCTGCTTCGCGGGCTGCCCGGTCGGGTCGGCCGGGGCGGGCTGCGCCATGCCCGAGCCGATGCCGCGGCCGACGGCCTGGCCCTGGATGATGGCGGCCAGGTCGAGACCGGTGGCGGCGTTGACGCTGTCGAAGACGGCGCGCATCGCCTTGGCGTTGTCGCCGCCGATGACGTCGGATGCCCCGTCGTCGCCGCTGCCGCCGATGATCGACACGTTGCCGATCGCGGAGTAGCCCTTGGCGAACTCCGACATGATCGCCGGGAGCACGTCGAGCACGCGCTGCGACAGGAAGGCTTCCTGGTTGGAGGCGATCGCGTTCGCCTCGGCCTCGACGGCGGCCGCGCGGGCCTCACCCTCGGCACGGATGGCTTCTGCTTCGGCGTGGGAGCGCAGGCGGCGGGCCTCGGCTTCGGCTTCCGCCTGTGCGCGCAGCGCGTTGGCGTCACCGGCGGCCTTCGCTTCGGCGGCGGCGGCTTCACCGGCCGCGCGGGCGCGGTCGGCTTCTGCCTGCTGCTCGGCGATGCGGGTGCGCGCCTCGGCCTGCTTGATCTGTTCGATCGCGGCGGCCTCGGCAGACTTCTCACGGGTGAACAGGTCGGCCTGCGCGCGGGTTTCGGCCTCGTAGCGCTGCGCGTCGGCGACGCGCTTGACGTCGGCGTCGAGCTGAGCCTGTCGGTTCTCGGCCTGCTGCTGCAGGACGGCCTGCTCGGCCTGGGCGCGGGCGAGGTGCTCGGCCTGCTCGGCTTCGGCGCGGGCGCGGCCGATGCCGGCGTTGGCGTTTGCCGTGTTGGTGTCGAGCGCGGTCTGCTCGATCAGGTTCGCCTCTTCGTTGGCGATGTGCTTCTGGTTGATCGCGCGGTCGGCGTTGGTCTGCGAGATCTCGGCGGCCTGACGCTTGGCCTGGATCTCGGGGGCACCGAGTGACTGGATGTAGCCGACGGCGTCAGTGATGCCCTTGATCTGGAACGAGTCGAGGATGAGTCCCTGCTCGGCGAGCTCGTGCGAGACGTCGGAGGCGATCTGGTCGGAGAACTTCTTGCGCTCGCGCATGAGCTCGACGACCGACAGGGTGGCGACGATGCCGCGCAGGGCACCTTCGAGCTGTTCGGTGGTGAACTGCTCGATCGCTTTGTCCTGCGATGCGAAGCGCTCGGCGGCGCGGCGCACGTACAGCGGGTCGGAGCCGATCTTGACGATGGCGACGCCGTCGACGTTGAGCGTGACGCTGTCGAGCGACTGCGCCTCGGCGTTGAGTGACACCTGGCGTGAGCGCAGCGAGATGATCTCGTGGCGCTGCGTGATCGGGTTGACCAGCGACTTGCCGTTGACGATCACGGTGACCGGCGATTCGGCGAGTTCGGAACTGGTCGAGCCGTCCGGGTTGATGAGGGCGCGCTGCACCTTCTGTTTGCGACCCGAGATGACGAGCGCCTCGTCGGCCCGCGCCACCTTGATCCAGCTGCGTGCGAACAGCAGCATGATCAGTAGGACGACGATGGCGGCGACGACGGCGATGCCGATGATCAATAGGATGCCGACGATTCCGGCGATCTCCATGGTTTCTCCCTAATGGTTGCGTTCCCCTCGAAGGCAACCCCCACACACCTTGCCAGAGCCGGGCGCAGTACTCGACCCCCAATAGTTGTCACGCGTAACTGGTGCGCACTCCGTGGCGCTGCCGCGCGTTCCCTGGCGCGAGCTACGCCGCGAGGCTGTAGCGCGCCAGACCGCCCCGCCGGGGTGTTCGCGACGGGTCCACGCTGGGCGGTGGGATGAGCCACACTGCGGCCGATGCGCCGGTACCGTCGATGCGGATGTCCCACCCGTTGTCGTGGATGCGGTGATGACAGGTCTCGCAGAGCAGGACGCCGTTGTCGAGATCGGTCGGTCCGGCATCTCGTTGCCACCATCTGATGTGGTGGGCGCGTGTCATTTCGGGCGGCAGGCCGCACATCGCGCATCCGCCGTCGCGTTCTGCCAGTGCCAGACGCTGTGCGGAGGTGAAGAAGCGACGTTTGCGTCCCCAGTCGAGCGGTTCGCTGTCGGATCCGAGCACGCACGGGATGACACCGCCGGATGCTGCCATGCGGCGCACGGCGCCGATGCTGACGGCGGTGTCTGAGCCGTCGATGGTGCCGTAGCCGGTGCCGTCGGTCAGGTCGCTGAGGTCGACGCGCACGATCACCGTTGCGCCGGCCAGGGCCGGGGCGTCGTTGTCGCACCCGATGACGTGCGCGCAGAGCGTGGTGAGTGCGTCGGCCTGCAGCTGCGGGACGGTGCGGTGATCGGCGTCGGGGGCGTCGGGGTCGATGGCGTCTTTGCGGGCGGCGAACTGCGCGGAGACGTATCCGTTGATTGCGGCGCGCAGGGGAGCCGCCGCCTCGATATCGAAGACACCGTTGAGATGGAATGCGCCATCGCGTTCGAACATGGTCACCGAACGCTGCGAGCGGATCTCGTCCTCGCGCGGGGCCACACCCTCGGGATCGAGCCAGGCCTCGGCGCGGGCGAGCAGCTTGCGCACGTCGTCTACCGAAAGGCCGGAGGCCTTCTCGACCAACTGTTCCTCAGCGGCGGCGAGGTGCTCGGGCGTGACCTTGAAGCGGACCTTGTCGAGCAGCGCGATGATCAAACCCGATGTGCTGGCGCCCAGGGCGCCTGCCCACAGTGCGGACTGCACTGCAGGGTACTTGGCGGGGAGCCGGTCGCCCACCAGGTCTGTGCGCGGCGCGGTCGCTTCTCCGACGCGCACCTGTCGAGAGGCCTCGGCCGTCGAGATGCCCGTCGTGGTGGCGATCATCTGCGTCGCGTTGCGGAATCCCTGCTGCTTCGCCAGCGAGTCGGGCCCCAGGCTCGTCCGAGATTCGGACGCGATGCCCGCCGCGATCTCGGTCTGCAGCGCATCGGTGAGACGGCGCACAGCGCCGAGCGCGTCGTTCGCATCGATCAGCTGCGCGCGGGTGAGGTCGGTCGCGTCGTGCGCACCTGACCAGGCCGCGTGCAGGCGTTCGATCGCCTCACTCAGCGGGGTCAGGTGGTTGGTCATGAGACCAGGCTACGGAGACTCAGATGTATAGTCAAACATTTGTTCGATTTTTCTTGGAAGTATGCCGAAATCCCGGCATTCGATGTTCGAATCGCGCGTGCGCGGATTCGTTGTTATCTTCGACTATCGCGGAGTTTCGACGTGAGCTCCAGCAGGCTGCGCAGTTCGTCGTCGTCGAGCGCTGCCATCATCTCGGCGATCGAACGCCCGTGCGTGGTGGCGACCTGCCGGAACGCGCGTGCGCCGGCATCCGTCGCGGTGAGTACTGAGCCGCGGCCGTCGTCGGGGTCGGCGCTCTTCGTGACCAGGCCGCGGTCGACCATCCGGTCGACGAGGCGTGACACGCTGGGCTGGCTGATCAGCATGTTCGTGGTGACGTCGCGCAGGCGCACGGTCATCTGCGGCGCGCGTACGACGGTGAGCAGCACGTCGTACTCGGCCTGGGTGATCGGTGCGTCGTTGAAGTCGGAACTCATGGCGGTGAAGAGCTCGTGTTGCGCGCGGAACAGGCTCTCCCACGCGCGGAGCGCCAGTTCGCGGTCTGTCATGTCGACAAGCGTAGTGCGGCGCGAAGCGCGGCCGGCGGATGCATGAGGGCCGGCCGGAGAGGCGTCCGGCCGGCCCTTGTCCCTTGCACCAAGAGTGTCCTGCAATCACATGCGGTGGATGCCACAGCAAACATTCACCGTGCGATCACTCTATAACGGCGAGGTAACGAGTGCAACGGTTTGGTCACGGAAATCTGAGGTGTGTCTGTGCCGCATCAACGAGTTCCGGGGCGAGATCCAGCACCAGCAGCGCGGCGGCGACGTGGGTCGGATTGTCTTCGACCTTGATGATCGACAGTTCGTTGGCCCGTGATACCCGACGCTCCACGGTGTTCCTGTGCAGGTACAGCTGCGCTGCGGCGCGTGTGGTGTTGAAGCCGCACTGCACGTAGGTGAGCATCGCTTCTCGCAGGGTCGCGTCCGCCGTCGCCAGCGGGCCGAGGGCCTTGGTCACGAACCGCTGGGCACCGGCGCGATCCTTCGTGAGGCTGTCGATGAGCTCGACGTCGCTGTACACGGTGAATCGGCGATTCGACTCGAGTCGTGTGAGCATCACGTGGGTGGCGAGAGCGTCCTGATGGCTGGAACGGAACGCCTCGAGGCCTTCGCCCGGTTTGCCGAGCGCAGCGCGGACGACCCCCGCCCCCGATACCGCCTTCTCGATCTGGTGCCGGCCGGGTGCGTCGGGGCCGGACAGCCAGACCCAGCGCGAGGCCACGCTGGCACGTGCCACGAGCATGGCACCCGCGCGCGCGACGGTGCGTAGCGCGGCCACCGCCCTGTCGAGGGCACCGTCGTGATCCGGGGCATCCGTCCACAGGATGACGGCGACGTGCCGGCGCCCTAGTCGGTAGCCCAGTCGCTCCTCAGCGACGCCCTGCGTCATCGGCGCGCCGCCGACGAGCAACTGCAGCATGGCGAGCGTCTGGGCGTCTGCATTGCCCATCGACGCCGCAAGGTTGACCTCGCGCAGCACCGCCACCGAGTCGAGCGCGTACTGCATCAGCGAGTGCGCCGACACGTCCAGCACCTCGACGAGCAGAGCGGGATCGGAACAGCGCGCCACGCAGACCTCCAGCCACCGTCGCCATGCGATCGACATCGCTGCCCGCCACCCCGCGACGTAGTCGGGGGTGATGCCCCGTGAGACGAGATCCGCGATGTACGCCTCCGACCTCGGCCCGACATAGGGGTCCACACGACGCCCCGGATGCTGGATGTTCGACGTGAGCCAGTGCACGGTGTCGGCGCGAAGGAGTTCACGATCCTCGGCCAGGAGCGACGCATCCGCGAGCAGCGCCGCATTGCCGTGCGCTTGGGCCATCGCGGTCGATTCGGCGAAGGCATCCGCGAAGCTGTCCGCGTCGGCCAGGAGATGCTCGCAGATCGAACGAAGCATCGCAGCTGCCGCGGGGCTGGGCAGGGTCCACAACTCTTCCATCCCAGCAGTCTGCCCTCGCACCCCGGCGTTTGTCGCCGGTCCTCGCATTCATTCGGCCAAGGCGTGTGCATGCTGCACCTGCGTCGTCAGAAGCAGGTGCGTCCTGACGTGGCGACCGGAACAGGTCGCCGATCAGGCTTTGGAAAGCAGTCGTCGAGGTACAAGGAGTCAAGGATGACCGACAGGAGTTCTGACGTGGTCGAGGAGTTCGACATCGTCGTCATCGGGGCGGGGATATCGGGAATCGGCGCGGCGACGTACTTCAGCCGAGAGCTCCCCGGAAAGTCGCTGGTCGTACTCGAGGGTCGGGAGAGCATCGGCGGAACGTGGGATCTGTTCCGCTACCCGGGCATCCGCTCGGACTCGGATCTGCACACCTTCGGCTATGAGTTCAAGCCGTGGCGTCATGAGAACGCGATCGCCGACGCCCCGTTGATCCTGGACTATCTCCACGAGACGGTCGACGAGAACGCGCTCTCACCTTTGATCCGAACGGGGCACCGCGTGCGGAGCGCGGAGTGGTCCTCGGCGGACGCGAGGTGGACACTCACCGTCGCGACGACGGATGCCACCACCGGGGCGACCGTGACGAAGACGATCCGGGCGGGGTGGGTGTTCGCCGCGACCGGCTACTACCGCTACGACGAGGGGTACGCCCCGACCTTCGCCGGGAGCGACGACTTCGAGGGCACCATCGTGCATCCGCAGCACTGGCCGGAAGACCTCGACTACAGCGGCAAGAAGGTCATCGTGATCGGCAGCGGCGCCACCGCCGTGACGGTGGTGCCGGCAATGACGAAGGGGCCAGGCGCCGCCGCGCACGTCACGATGCTGCAGCGCACCCCCACCTACGTCATGCCGCTGCCGCGTGTCGACCGCCTCGCGCTCGCCCTCACGAAGGTGCTCGGCGAGAAGCGCGGGTATGCGGCGACGAGGTTCAAGAACATCTGGCAAGAGCACTTCATGATCGAGGCTCTCCGTCGGTTCCCCCGCGCCGGACGCGCACTGATACGCCGCAAGAACATCAAGAGCCTCGGCAACGACTTCGATGTCGACACGCACTTCAACCCGCCCTACGACCCCTGGGACCAGCGGTTGTGCGCAGCGCCCGACGGCGACTTCTTCCAGACGCTCAAAGCGGGTGACGCCTCGATCGTCACGGGTGGCATCGCCCGGTTCAGCGAGCGCGGGGTGGTGTTGAACTCGGGCGAAGAGCTCGAGGCCGACATCATCGTGACCGCGACCGGCCTCAACCTTCAGCTCTTCGACGGCATGCCGATCGTCGTCGACGGGCGTCAGATCGACGTCGTCGACACGGTCGCGTATCGCGGAACGCTGCTCAGTGGCATCCCGAATTTCTCGATGGCGATCGGCTACACCACCTCCTCCTGGACTCTCAAGGTGGGCTTGCTCTGCCGCTACGTCATCGATCTCGTGAAGCACATGGACGCGCGCGGGTTCGACACGGTCGTGCCCGTGGCGACCCCGGGCATGGAGACCAAGCCGCTCATGGATCTCCAGTCGGGGTACGCCAAGCGCGGCGAGAGGATGCTGCCACGGCAGGGCAGGGCGAAGCCGTGGCGCACGATGATGTCGTACCCGCAGGATGCCAAGGCGCTGCGCGGTCCGGTCGTTGACGAACACCTCAGGTTCGGGACCAGGACCGGGCCCAGCCCGATCATCGAAGAACGAGTCGCTCATGTGTGAGCTCTCTGCGGCGAGCGTCGACCGGTTCGCCACGGCGCCCTCCGGAACGCGGATCTGCTTCCGCGATGCGGGTGACAAAGACGATCCGGCGATCATGCTCATCGCCGGACTCGGCGAAGACCTCACGTCGTGGACCGAATCGGTCGTGACCGCACTGGTCGAGCAGGGCTTGCGAGTGATCTCCATCGACAACCGTGACGTCGGGCAGTCCACCTTCGCGACAACGCCGCCACCCGGAGTGTGGCGTCAAGTGCTCGCGCGTCCGCGAGCCGACGGCTACACGCTGGCGGACATGGCTCAGGACGCGGTGGGCGTACTGGATCATCTCGGCATCGAGCGCGTGCACCTCGTCGGCAGGTCGATGGGCGGCATGATCGCGCAGACGATCGCGGCGACGCTGCCAGATCGTGTGGCGTCGCTGACGTCGATCTACTCGACGACGGGGGCGCCCAGGGTCGGTCAGCCCGCGCGATCGAGCCTTCGGATGCTGATGGGGCCCGATCCGCGAAACAGGACGGATGCGGTGCGCGCTCACCTGCGGCTCACGAGACATATCGCCGGGAAGGACTTTCCGATCGACGACGCGGTTGAGGCCGCCATCGCCGCCCGCATCTGGGATCGGGCCGCGGGCGACCTGGGGGCCGGAGGGGCACGGCAGATCCAAGCCATCCAGCTATCGGGTGACCGCACTGCGCAGCTGCGCGGCATCACCGCACCCACGCTCGTCATTAACGGAGACCGCGATCTGCTGGTCGCCGAGACCGGCGGCGCGGCCGCCGTCAGGGTGATCCGCGGGGCGCGGCACATCGTGATCCCCGGGATGGGGCACCACATGCCCGAGTCCCTGGTCGAGACGATCACCGGGTACATCGGGCAACACGTTGACCGTGTCCGCCAGGCGGTTCCCTCGGCACATCGGAAAGGAACAGGCCAATGATCGAAACGCTGTTCATCATCGCAGCCCTGTGGTTGGCCTTCGTCGGCCTCGTCTTCGGGGTGAAGTTCATCCGCGGATATCGCAACTACCTTCTGGGCATCGAGTGGATCATCGTCGGAACCTCGGCGATGAACTTTCTGCTCTGGTCGGTGCTCGGCGGCGACCCGAAGAACCCCATGTACAACCTCGCGTACTTTCTCGACGCGTTCTCCCGGTCGTTCGGATTCACACTCGTCCTGATCCTCGGGCTGATGATGGTGACGCAGCGCTACAAGCCGGCGCTCTGGCACGAGATCGGCGCCTTCGCCCTCTCGATCGCGGGCGGTGCCTACCTGGTGACGCTCCATCAGGACGGCATGTACGAGGGCGGTCCGGCGACGTTCTTGGTCGTCACGAACCTGATCGCATCGGTCTTCGTGTTCTTCTTCGCGACGCGGGTCTGGCGTGCGGGCGCGAAGGGGTGGGCCGTGGCGACCACGGCCATCACGCTGGTGGCGATGGTGATCGCGGCCAGTTACGACTTCTTCCCGTGGCCGTTCGACGACGCCTACCGCACGTACTTCTACACCGCTGCGCTGGCGACGTGGGGTACGCAGGGGTTCGTCTACTACTTCGGCTATAAGGCGGTGCACGCGCACAATGCGCGAGCCGATTCCGCTTCGGCCCTGCAGAACGCGAAGGTCGCGTCATGAATCCCGAACCGCATTCGAAGGAGAAGAAGCCCATGAAGGCCGTCGTGTTCCGTGACCCGGACAACCGTGTATCCCTCACCGACGTCGAGCTCGCAACGCCGAAGGCCGGTGAGGTGCGGGTCAAGATCGCGGCCGCCGGGGTCTGCCATTCCGATCTGCACGTGCGCCGGGGAGAATGGCCGGCGCCCGCGCCGATGGTGATGGGTCATGAGGGATCCGGCGTCGTCGTCGAGGTCGGTGACGGAGTCACGTCGCTCGCGGTCGGCGATCACGTTGTGCTGTGTTGGGTGCCGCCCTGCGGCGAGTGCCGCTACTGCCTGCAAGGGCGCGAAGCGCGCTGCCAGAAGGTTGCAACGGTCGTCGCTCCCCAGGGCGTGCTGTTCGACGGCACGTCGCGGCTCAGCATCCGCCACAGCGATGGTGACGATGAGCCCCTGCACCACTACCTCGGCGTCTCTTCGTTCGCCGAAGAGGTGGTCGTTCCGGCATCCGGGGCCATCAAAGTGCGCGACGACGCACCGCTCGACGTCATCGCCGTGGTCGGCTGCGCGGTCGCGACCGGTGTGGGCGCGGTCACCAACACGGCGGCGGTCGAGCCGGGATCGACCGTCGCGGTCATCGGATGCGGGGGAGTGGGCCTCAACGTGGTGCAGGGCGCCAAGCTCGCGGGCGCTGAGCGCATCGTCGCGATCGACGTCGTACCCGAGAAGACCGAGGCGGCGATGCAGTTCGGCGCGACGGACCGCATCGATGCCTCGCAGGGTGACGCGGTGCAGCAGCTCTTCGCGCTCATCCCCGACGGTGTGGACTACGCCTTCGACGCGATCGGTCGCACGGTCACGACCGAGCAGGCGATCCACATGCTCGGTCTGGGCGGCGCCGCGGTGATCGTCGGGCTGCCGCCCGCCGGCGCGCGCGCATCGTTCGAACCGCTCGTGCTCGCCGAGGCAGACCAGCGGATCATCGGGTCGAACTACGGCTCGGTGCGCCCGTCGGTCGACATTCCCGCGCTCGTCGACCGGTACATGGATGGCCAGCTCCAGCTCGACCCGCTGATCTCGGGCCGCCGCCCTCTCTCGGAAGCAGCCGAGGCGCTGGACGATCTCGCGGCCGGCGGTGTCTTGCGCACGCTCCTCATCCCCTGAGCCGGGGTCGCGGCAGCTCTCGCCTCATGAGTTGAACGGTCACCCGCCCGCGGACGCCGCTGGGTTTGCCGTCGTTGACAACGAGGCATACCGTGGCCCGCATGGAGTGGATGTGGGTGGCCGGTGGGGGCCTGCTGGTGTTCGGAGCGGCAGTCTGGTCGACAGGGGCGCTGATGGCACGGTCGCGGCGTCGTCGCATCGGGCGCGGCGCGGCCGAGGCCACCCGCGGCGACTGACAGCACACACGGTCAGTCCATGGGCTGACCGATCACCCGCCCGCGGCGGCGTTCGCGTCGACCGCGGCGTCGCGGAACGCCGCCCGGCGTCGCGCGACGGCGTGCGCGTCGTCCGCACTGTACTCGGCAGAACGGATCAGCGCGCCCAGCGGTAGATTCCCCGCGAGCAGCCGAGTGGCGACGCCGTGCAACACACCGAGCTCGACCGCGATCTCGTCGGCGGTCGCGCCGTGCGCCCGTCGCCGGGCGAACGCCGCCTCGGCGAGATCGACAGCATCGTTCAGCGCGCGAGCCCGGTCCGCCGCCGCCTGTACGGCGCTCCGAAGGTCACCCGCACCGCTACCGTGCTGCACGACGACGGCATCCGCTTTGTCGACCGCGACGAATCGGATGCCGTCCGTCGGCCGGCCGCGTGTGATCCAATCGACCAGCGCGGCGCGGCCGGTGGGCGGCATGGGCAGGTCGTCGAACGCCGCGTCGAGCGGGAACCAGCGCAGCTCGCCCTCGGTGCAGGTGATCGGTGCCTCGCGGTCGTCGCGTAGCCGCCCGGCGAAGTAGTAGTTGATGCGCACCTCGTCGCCCATCTCGCGCACCGCCACACACCGCAGACCGAAATCCATGAGGTCGTCTTCGGTGAGACCGACCTCTTCGCGAAGCTCTCGAAGAGCGCCCTGCGCAGGGTCGGCGGTCTCGTTGTCGTCGAGGTGCCCGCCGATCCCGACGTACGAGTCGGGGATGACGCGCGAGCCTCGACGCAACAGCAGCAGCACCTCATCGTCGCGGTGTATCCACACCGACGTCATCTGTCGAACCCTCATCGCCGCCTCCGCTCGCCTCTTGCGTCGATACCAGTCTGGTCAACGGACCGCCGCCCTGCTTTACTTGCGCTCGAAGGACCCTATGACACCGCACGCACCGACGCGAGGAGTGACCATGGCCGACAAACCCAACGTTCTCATCATCTGGGGTGATGACATCGGGATCTCGAACCTCAGCACCTATTCGGACGGCTTGATGGGCTATCGCACGCCCAACATCGACCGCATCGCCGACGAGGGTGTGAAGTTCACCGACTACTACGGCGAGCAGAGTTGCACGGCGGGCCGTGCCGCGTTCCTCACCGGCCAGAACCCGTACCGCACGGGGCTCACCAAGGTGGGGATGCCGGGGGCGAAGCTCGGCCTTCAGCCCGAGGACCCGACGCTCGCCGACGCCTTCAAACATCACGGCTACGCCACCGGACAGTTCGGCAAGAACCACCTCGGCGACCGCGACGAGCACCTGCCCACCGCGCACGGCTTCGACGAGTTCTTCGGCAACCTGTACCACCTCAACGCCGAAGAGGAGCCCGAGCACCCGGACTATCCGACCGACGAGGAGTTCCCGGGGTTCACCGAGCGGTTCCGCCCGCGCGGCGTGCTGCGCTCCTGGGCGAACGCCGACGGCACCCAGCGCATCGAAGACACCGGACCTCTGACCAAGAAACGCATGGAGACGGTCGATGAGGAGTTCCGCGACGCCGCCGCCGACTTCATCCGTCGGCAGGCCGACGATGACAACCCGTTCTTCGTGTGGTTCAACTCGACGCACATGCACTTCCGCACGCACACCAAACCCGAGAGCAAGGGACGCGCCGGGCGATGGCAGTCCAACTACCACGACACCATGCTCGATCACGATGACCTCGTGGGCAGCCTGCTCGACCTTCTCGATGAACTCGGGCTCGCCGAGAACACCATCGTGATGTACTCCACCGACAACGGCCCGCATATGAACAGCTGGCCGGACGCCGGCATGACACCGTTCCGCAATGAGAAGAACTCCAACTGGGAGGGTGCATACCGCGTGCCCGCCATGGTGCGCTGGCCCGGACACATCCCGGCCGGCACGACGTTGAACGGGATCGTGAGCCACAACGACTGGTTCGTCACCCTGCTCGCGGCCATCGGCGACGACGACATCGCCGACCGGCTCAAGGCCGGAACCGAACTGCACGGCACCGACTTCAAAGTGCACCTCGACGGGCTCAATCAGCTCGACTACATCACCGGCGCCGCCGACCACAGCCCGCGTCGGCACTTCTTCTACGTCTCGGATGACGGCGACCTCACGGCGCTGCGCTTCGAGAACTGGAAGCTGGTGTTCCTCGAGCAGCGCGCCGTCGGCACGTTGAGCATCTGGCAGGAACCGTACATCGAACTGCGCTTTCCGAAGCTGTTCAACCTGCGCACCGACCCTTACGAACGGGCCGACATCACCTCGAACACCTACTGGGACTGGGTGCTCGATCACGTCTTCCTGTTCGTGCCCGCGCAGGCCTATGTGGCGCACATGCTGCAGACGCTCGTCGAGTTCCCGCCCCGGCAGAAGTCGGCGTCGTTCACGATCAATCAGGTGATGGCCAAGCTCGACTCCACCGTCGGCAGCTCCTGACGATCACCTCGGCCGGCCTTCGTGGGATGGCCGGCCGAGGTCGGATGCTGCCGCTCGACCCCGTACGATAGAACGCGGAGTGTCGGGAAGTCTGGTCGACGAAGCCCGTTACCCCCACCCGAAGGACTCCTTCATCATGGCCAAGAAGCCCTCCCGGTTCGCGCGAGTGCGCAACATCTTCCCCACCACGTCGCGCGCAGAGTCCCTGCGCGTCGGAGAGATCCTGCGCAAGGAAGCCGTCGGCGGCATCCTGCTCGTGGCCCTCGCCGCGATCGCCCTGGTGCTCGCCAACTCACCGTGGTCTGATGCGTATTTCAGCCTGCGCGACTTCGAGATCGGGTACGAGCCATGGCATCTCAAGCTGAGCCTCGGTGCGTGGGCGGCCGACGGACTGCTGGCGATCTTCTTCTTCCTCGTCGGTCTCGAGCTCAAGCGCGAGTTCGTCTCGGGTGACCTGCGCCAGTTCAGCACCGCTGTGGTGCCGATCGTCGCCGCCATCGGCGGCGTCATCGTTCCCGCTGGCATCTACCTGGCGATCGCCGCCAGCTCGCCGGATGCCGCACGCGGCTGGGCCATTCCCACCGCCACCGACATCGCCTTCGCCGTCGCCGTGCTCGCCCTGATCGGCTCGCACCTGCCCAGCGCGCTGCGCGTGTTCCTACTGACCCTCGCGGTGGTTGACGACCTGATCGCCATCGGCATCATCGCGATCTTCTACACCGAGACGATCGACCTGCTGCCGCTGGTCGCCGCTCTCGTCGTGATCGTGATCTACGGCGTGATCGCCCAGCGCTACCGCGACTTCTTCCACCTGCGCCCGTCGGCGGCATGGCTCATCCTGCTGCCGATCGGCGTCATCGCCTGGGCGTTCATCCACGCCTCGGGCATCCACGCCACGATCGCGGGTGTGCTGCTGGGCTTCACGATTCCGGTGCTGCACAAGCGCGGCCTGCGCGGACCCGACGCCGGTCCCGGGCTGGCCGAGATCTTCGAGCACCGCTTCCGTCCGCTCTCGACCGGTTTCGCCGTGCCGATCTTCGCGTTCTTCTCGGCGGGCGTCGCACTCGGCGGCGCAGAGGGCATCGCCTCGGCGTTCGTCGACCCGATCGTCATCGGCATCATCGTCGCGCTCGTCGTCGGCAAGCCGATCGGCATCACCCTCGCCACGTGGGCGATCACTCGCATCCGCCGCATTGATCTCGATCCGTCGCTGCGCTGGATCGACATCACCGGCGTCGGCCTGCTCGCCGGTATCGGCTTCACCGTCTCGCTGCTGGTGGCCGAGCTCAGCTTCGCACCGGGCAGCCCGGCGTACGACCACGCGAAGGTCGCGATCCTCGCGGCATCCGTGCTCGCCGCGACCGTGGCATCCATCCTGCTCGGATCGCGCAACCGTCGCTACCGCAAGATGGCGCTTGCCGGCGAACAGAACTGACGCGCTGATCTGACGCGAGACGCGCCCCGGCCCATGCGGCCGGGGCGCGTCGCCATACATGCCGCCGTTACGCGCGGCCTGTCGTCATGCGGGGCGGAGCGCGTCTGCGGCCGATGCCAACGCCTCGCGGTTGACCGCGTAGTAGGCCCAGCGGCCGCGCTGCTCGCGTGTGACGAGACCGGCCTCGGTGAGGATCTTCATGTGGTGCGAGACCGTGCCCTGAGACAGCCCCACCGGCTCGGTGAGGTCGCACACGCACGCCTCGCCGTCGGTGCTCGCGGCGATCAGCGAGAGCAGCATGACGCGCGTCGAGTCGCCGAGCGCCTTGAACGTCTGCGCGGCCCGTGCAGCTTCCTCGCCGTCCAGCGGCGAGGTGACGCGGGGCACGCAGCAACGCGCATCGGCGGCGACGATCGGGAGGCTCATGCGGCCAGTCTCTCACGTATTGACATTCTTCGATAGGAGGAGCACGCTTTCATATCGAAGAACATCGATCTGAGGAGATGTCATGCCTGAGCTTCCCGTCGTCGTCATCGGAGCGGGCCCGCAGGGTCTCGCGGCTGCGGCCCATCTGGCTGGGCGGGGGATTGAGGCCATCGTGGTCGAACGCGGCGACGGGGCCGGTGCGGCGGTCGCCGAGTGGGGGCACGTGCGTCTGTTCTCGGCCTGGCCGGAGCTGATCGACGACGCCTCGCGGCGACTGCTCGAATCCCGCGGCTGGCAGGCTCCCCAGCGCGGATATCCGACCGGTGCGCAGTGGGTCGAGGACTACCTCGCCCCGCTCGCCGAAGCCCTCGGCGATCGTGTGCGGTACGGCACCGAAGTGACCGGCATCGCCCGCGTCGGGCGCGACAAGGTCGTCGACGGCGGTCGTGCGCAGCAGCCCTTCGTGGTGCATACGCGTGACAGGGAGGGTCGCGAGGAGCGGATGCTTGCGCACGCCGTCATCGATGCGAGCGGCACCTGGTCGACACCCGGGTCCGCCGGTGCGGACGGACTGCCCGCTATCGGCGAGATCGCGGCGGGGGAGCGGATCTCGTACCGCATTCCTGATGACGTGTCAGCGCTCGCCGGGACGCATGCGGTCGTCGTCGGTGCGGGGCATTCCGCCACCCATGCCGTGCTGCGCCTGAGTGAGCTCGCCCGCCGCGCACCCGGTACCCGGGTGACCTGGCTGATCCGTCGGAGTGGCGTCGAAGGCGTCTACGGCGGCGGTGCCGGCGATGGGCTCCCGCGGCGCGCTGCGCTCGGATCGCAGGCGCGCAAGATGATCGACTCTGGTGTCGTCGACGTGGTCACCGGATTCCGCGTCGCCGAGATCGCCGCCGGTGAGTCCCTGACGATCCGGGCAGAGGACGGTCGCGAGATCCCCGGCGTCGCCCAGATCTTCGCCCTGACCGGATTCCGGCCCGATATCGGCATGCTGCGCGAACTGCGCATCGCACTCGACCCGGCGCTCGACGCCGTGGCCGGCATCGCCGATGAGATCGATCCGAACCTGCACTCGTGCGGATCCGTCTCGGCGACCGGAGCGCGTCAACTCGCGCAGCCCGAGCAGGACTTCTTCATCGTCGGCGCCAAGTCGTACGGGCGGGCGCCCACGTTCCTCGCCCTGACGGGCTTCGAGCAGGTGCGCAGCGTTGTCGCGCACCTCGCCGGAGACCACGAGGCTGCGGCGCGCAACGACCTGGTGCTGCCCGCGACCGGTGCGTGCGGCGGTGCGGGCGATTACGACTCTGCCAACGGATCCGAGGTGGCCGGCTCTGACATCGGCGGATGCTGCGCCCCGGCGCCCGTGCTGCAGCTCGGTACCCGTCCTGCGGTCGATCCGGTGCCGAGATGACCATTCGGTGAACACCCTCGCCTGAGTTTGCGGCCTGATTCGACATGCATCAATATAGAAACATGTCGAATCAAGCCGTAGTCACCCCGTCGGGCCGGGCGGTGCCCCGCCTCTCGACGCTCGATCGCTGGCTGCCCCTGTGGATCGCGCTCGCCATGATCGGTGGGCTGCTGCTGGGCCGCCTCGTACCGGGCGTCTCCGACCTGCTCGCGCGCCTCGAGGTCGGCGGCATCTCGATCCCGATCGCCCTCGGCCTGCTGGTGATGATGTACCCCGTGCTGGCCAAGGTGCGCTACGACCGGGTCGCCGCGGTCACGGGTGACAAGCGTCTGCTGATCTCCTCGCTGGTGCTGAACTGGCTGATCGGCCCCGCACTGATGTTCGTGCTGGCATGGACCTTCCTGCCCGATCTGCCCGAGTACCGCACCGGCCTGATCATCGTGGGCCTGGCGCGCTGCATCGCCATGGTCATCATCTGGAACGACCTCGCCTGCGGCGACCGCGAAGCGGCGGCCGTGCTCGTGGCCATCAACTCGGCATTCCAGGTCGTGGCCTTCGCTCTGCTCGGCTGGTTCTACCTCACCGTGCTCCCGGGCTGGCTGGGCCTCGACACCCAGGGGCTCGACGTCTCGATCGGCCAGATCGCCCTCAACGTGCTGATCTTCTTGGGGGTTCCCCTCGTCGCCGGCTTCGCCTCGCGGTACATCGGCGAACGCCGCCGCGGGCGCGACTGGTACGAGCAGCGCTTCTTGCCGCGCGTCGGCCCGTGGGCCCTGTACGGCCTGCTGTTCACCATCGTGCTGCTGTTCGCCCTGCAGGGCGAGCGCATCACCTCGCAGCCGTGGGACGTCGCCCGCATCGCCGTTCCGCTGCTGGCCTACTTCGCGATCATGTGGTTCGTGGGGTTGCTCACCGGCAAGGCGATCGGCCTGGGCTACGCCCGCTCGACGACCCTGGCGTTCACCGCCGCGGGCAACAACTTCGAGCTCGCCATCGCCGTCGCCATCGGCACGTTCGGAGCCGCCTCGGGGCAGGCGCTCGCCGGAGTGGTGGGCCCGCTGATCGAGGTTCCCGTGCTCGTCGGCCTCGTCTACGTCTCACTGTGGGCGGCGCGCCACTGGTTCGGCACCGACCCCCGCGCCGACATCGCCACCCCCGCCGCCACGGACACGCGCACGCACACCGAGAGGACACCTTCGTGAAGATCTACCCCAAGGACCTTGATGCCTGCACCCCCGTCGCGACGCACGCCATCGGGCAGGACGCCGCCGCCGGTGTCGCCGCCACCCTGAAGGCGCTGGCCGACCCGCTGCGGCTGCGGATGCTCTCAGCCATCGCCGCCGACCCGCGCGGAGAGTCGTGCGTCTGCGACCTGGCCGAGCTCGCCGATGTCTCGCAGCCGACGATCTCGCACCACCTCAAGGTGCTCAAAGACGTCGACGTGCTCCGCTCGGAACGCCGCGGCACCTGGGTCTGGTACCGCATCACTCCCGGTCGGCGTGCCGCCGTCACCGCGCTGCTCGACTCGTTCGCACCCGCCGCGGTTGCTCCGGCATCCGACGCGCCTGCTGCCGACGACGCACCGCGCCCCGACTTCGATGCGCGCGTCACCCACCTCGCCGAGCAACTGGCCGCAGAGACGCCCGCGCTCGCCGCGGACGTCGTCTTCAGCACCGTGCGCGAGTCGTACACCGCCCTCGCCCGCACCGCCCGCGTGACCTCAGCGCTGATGCCGCTCACCGAGCGGTTCGCCCGCCAGCGCCTCGCCGACCTGATGCGCGACCGCGCGGTCGATCCGCCGCAGGTGCTGTTCGTGTGCGTCGCCAACGCCGGGCGCTCGCAGCTCGCCGCGGCACTGGTCAACCAGATCGCCGACGGAAAGGTGATCGCACGCTCCGCCGGCTCGCGCCCGGCCGACAGCATCCACCCCCAGGTGCGTTCGCTGCTCGCCGAGATCGAGCCAGACGCATCCGACACGCGCTTCCCGAAACCCCTCACCGACGACGCCGTGCGGGCCGCCGACGTCGTCATCACCATGGGCTGCGGCGACGTGTGCCCGGTGATCCCCGGCATCCGCTACGAAGACTGGGCGGTGGGCGATCCCGCCCTGGCATCCGATGAAGGCGTCGCGGCGATCCGCGACGACATCGCCGCCCGCG
Organism: Microbacterium esteraromaticum; assembly: GCF_017303215.1. GTDB lineage: Bacteria > Actinomycetota > Actinomycetes > Actinomycetales > Microbacteriaceae > Microbacterium > Microbacterium esteraromaticum_C. The sequence goes on from NZ_JAEMWU010000001.1 coordinate 968,809, forward strand.
TCCGCACCCTCGTCGATACCCTCACCCACGCACAGGAGTCCTGATGACCACGCCCTCCGTCCTCTTCGTCTGCGTCCACAACGCCGGACGCTCGCAGATGGCCGCCGGCTTTGTGCGCCACCTCGCCGGCGACCGCATCGAGGTGCGTTCGGCCGGATCCATGCCCGCCGAGCAGATCAACCCGGTCGCCGTGCAGGCGATGGCCGAACTCGGCATCGACATCACCGCCGAACAGCCCAAGGTGCTCACCACCGAGGCCGTGCAGGCCTCGGACGTCGTCATCACCATGGGTTGCGGCGACGCCTGCCCGTTCTTCCCCGGCAAGCGCTACGAAGACTGGAAGCTTGACGACCCCGCCGGGCAGGGCCTCGACGCGGTGCGCCCCATCCGTGACGACATCCGTCACCGCATCGAGCAGCTCATCGCCGAACTGGTCTGAGGCGACGTCGCGATCAGCGCGGGCTCGATGCGCCCGGCGCTCTCGGCGCCTGGCTCGTGGTGAAGGGAGACCTGTTCGGTCACGGACTGCATCTGACCGGACAGCCCGACGTGATGTCGTCGACAGCGGGTGTCTTCGCGGTATGTCGAGCTTCTGGGAACGCGGAGCGCTCAGGCGGTCGCGCAGGTGCTGCGTGGGAAGACCTCGAGATCGTGCAGCACTGGTGCTCATTCCTCGACGACCCGAAACGGTACTTGAGACACCTGCTCGACTAGGCCGCCGCGAAGGCGTGATGCAGCTTGTGCGGGTTGCAGACCTGGCGGATGCCGCAGACGCGGCCATCGCCGTCGAACTCCAGCGTCAGCACATCGACCCGACCCGAGTGCGCCAGAGCCAACGCCGGCTCGCCGTTGACCTCGATCACATCGAGAGTGAACGGCGTCGCCGCATCGTAGGCCGCGGCCTTCTGCAGCACGCCCAGGTAGAAGCGGCGCACCTTCTCGGCACCGAAGATCGGGTTGAGTGCGGCACCGACGACCCCACCGCCGTCCGACCACAGGATCGCGTCGTCGGTGAGCAGATCGAACAGCGTCGACAGATCGCCGCCGCGCAGAGCATCCACCAGTGCCGACAGGGCGACGGGATCGGCGGGCTTCGGCGCGGGAGCATCCGCATCGAGACCGAGCCGCCGCTCACCGCGTGAGATCAGCTGACGCACCGCAGCGGGGGACTTCTGCAGAATGCCCCCGATCTCGACGGCGGTCATCGCGTACGCCCGATGAAGCACGACGGCAGCCCGCGCCTCGGGTGTCAGCTGCTCGGCCACGTGCAGCAACGCCAATGACAGCATCTCGCGGTCGGCGACGGCGTCTTCGGGCAAGCGGTCTGTGGTCACCGGCTCAGGCAGCCAATGGCCCACGTAGTCCTCGCGCACGGCCGACAGCATCCGCACCCGGTCGATCGAGCGGCGCACGCACGTCGTGGTCAGCCATGCCGGCCACGAGCGCACGGCGCCGGCATCCGCTCGCTCGGCCGTCAGCGCATCGACCGCGACCTCCGAGACGACGTCCTCGGCATGGCCGAGGTCTCCCAGCATCCGATAGGCGATCCCGATCAGGCGACCGCGCTCGGCGTCCCAGGCGCGGGTGGCAGCGGTGGCGGCGCTCATGCACGCCACGCTACCGCCGTTCACACGATCGGATGCTTCACATCGACCGGCGGCAGCATCTGCGTCGCGATGGCGATGCGGTTCCAGATGTTGATCGTGCAGATCGCCATCACGAGGCCGCCGAGCTCGCTTTCGCTGAAGTGCTCGGCCGCGGCATCCCAGATCTCGTCGGTGACCGTGTCGGGGCCGAGCTGCGTGACCGCATCGGTGAGGGCGAGGGCGGCCAGCTCGCGCGGCTCGAACAGATTGTGGGCGTGCTGCCAGGCCCCGACCGCGTGCAAGGTTCGCTGCGGGATGCCGTGCTTCGCCCCGACCGTCGCGTGCATGTCGACGCAGAAGCCGCAGCCGTTCAGGATCGACGCGCGCAGCTTGATCAGCTCGTACAGGCGCTTGTCGACCGCCTTGCTCGAGTACGCCTCCATTCCCAGTACGGCCGCGTAGCCGAGCTTGTTCGTGCGTGCCATGTCGATCCTGGTCATGATCGCCCTTTCTCAGGTCGTCGGGGCGGCCTGTGTGCCGCCCTCATCTGTGTGTCGGATCGCCGCCCCGAAGTGTGACACCCCCTGGCTGCCCGCCGCGCTCCCGCGCCCGCTCCCGCGCGCCCGCGCTCCGCGGCCCGTCGCCCGCTGAGAAACCACTTCTCGTGTGAGAAACCACGTGCGGCGTGGTTTCTCACACGGCAGATGGTTTCTCACGGGGTGGGTGGGGCGCGGGCGGCGTCATTCGGACTGCGCACGGGCGTCGTCCTGCGAGAATGTAAGCCCGAGCAGTCGACCCGAGGAGCGCCACGTGCTGTACATCTCCACCCGCGGCGGCATGCAGCCGCAGCCGTTCAGCGAGACGCTTCTCGAGGGGCTCGCGCCCGACGGCGGTCTCGCGGTTCCCGAGCGGATGCCGCAGGTGGATGCCGAGACGCTCGCCTCGTGGCGGGGTTTGACGTACCCCGAGCTGGCCACCGAGGTGCTCGGCCTGTTCGCCACCGACATTCCACGTGAGGACCTCGCCCGCATGACGGCCGCGGCGTACGCGGACTTCCCCGACGAGGTCGTGCCGCTGCGGTCGATCGGCGGCGGCATCACGCTGGTCGGACTGTCAGAGGGGCCGACGCTGGCCTTCAAAGACATGGCGATGCAGTTTCTCGGACAGGTGCTCGAGTACGTGCTCGAGAAGCAGGATCGCGTGCTGAACATCGTCGGCGCCACATCGGGCGACACCGGATCGGCGGCGGAGCACGCGCTGCGCGGCAAAGAGCGTGTGTCGGTGTTCATGCTGTCGCCGCAGGGGCGCATGAGCCCGTTCCAGCGCGCGCAGATGTACTCGCTCGACGACGCCAACGTGCACAACATCGCCGTGGCGGGCGTGTTCGACGACTGCCAGAACCTGGTCAAGCAGCTCGCCGGCGACATCGACTTCAAGAGGACTCAGAACCTCGGCGCGGTCAACTCGATCAACCTCGGCCGCATCGCCGCCCAGGTCGTGTACTACTTCTGGGCGTGGCTGCGAGTGACCGATGGCGTTGAGCCCGAGTTCCGCAACGGGTTCGAGGTATCGTTCACGGTGCCGTCGGGCAACTTCGGCAACATCCTCTCGGGCTTCTTCGCTAAGAGCATGGGGCTGCCGGTGCGCCGTCTGGTGCTGGCCGCGAACGAGAACAACGTGCTCGACGAGTTCTTCCGCACGGGCGTGTACCGCCCCCGCTCGGCCGCCGACACGCACGCCACGTCGAGCCCGTCGATGGACATCTCGAAGGCCTCCAACCTCGAGCGCTTCATCTTCGACCTCGTCGGGCGGGATGCCTCGAGTGTCGTCGAGGCGTGGAAGGCGCTCGACCGCGAGGGCTTCTTCGACTTTTCGGCAGAGCAGCCCCGCTTCGAGAGCGAGTTCGGCATCGTCAGCGGAACTTCCACGCACGCCGACCGGCTGGCGACCATCCGGGCCGTGTACGACGAGTGCGGCGAGGTCATCGACCCGCACACCGCCGACGGCGTCAAGGTGGCCCGCGAGCACGTTGAGCAGGACGTGCCGATGCTCGTGCTCGAGACGGCAAAGCCCGAGAAGTTCGCCGAGACGATCACCGAGGCCATCGGCGTCATCCTCGACCTCTCGCCCGAGCTGAAGCAGATGATGGCCGCCCCGCAGCATGTCACTGAGATGGCCGACGACGAGCAGGCGCTGCGCGCCTTCGTGGCCGAGCACGCGCTGCGCTGAGACCGCACTGCGTCACCGCGGGCGGCTAGGGTGAGCGGATGAGCACCGTCCGCCCCGGCATCGCCGAGCGCCTGTCGCAGATGATCCAGCTGCCGACCGTGTCGGCCGAGCTCGCGCAGCGCGGGCATGAGCCGTTCGCCGCGTTCGAGCGTCTCATCGCCGAGCAGTACCCGCTCGTGCATGGGCACCTCGCGCTCGAGAAGCACACCGAGTACGGGCTGCTGTTCCACTGGAAGGGTACGCAGCCCGATGCCGCGCCCGCGGTGCTGATGGCGCACTACGACGTGGTGCCCGTCGATGAGTCGGATGCCTGGACGTACCCGCCGTTCGAGGGCCGCATCGCCGACGGGCGCGTGTACGGGCGCGGAACCCTTGACGACAAGGGCCCGCTCATCGTCATTCTTGAAGCCGTCGAGAACCTGCTGGCCGACGGTTTTGTGCCCGCCCGCGATGTCTACCTGTCGTTCGGCGGCAACGAGGAGACGTTCGGGGTCGCAGCTCAGGCCATCAGCGCGGCATTCCATCAGCGCGGCATCACCCCGTGGATCGTCATCGACGAGGGCGGTGCCGTGGTCGACGCGCCGTTGCCCTTCGTACCCGGCCGGTCGGCGATGGTCGGCGTGGGAGAGAAGGGTGTTCTCAGCATCCGCCTCATTGCGCGCGGCGACGGCGGGCACGCCTCGGCGCCGCCGACGCTCACCGCCGTGCGGCGGATCGCCCGCGCGGTCGACCGGCTCGGTCCGGGAACCTTCCCCGCGCGCGCACCGCGTGCGATCTCTCGGATGCTGTCGCAGCTGGCCGCACAGACGCCGGGCCCGGCCCGCCACCTGCTGCGTCTGCTCGGTGCGGTGCCGCCACTGACCGCGCGCCTGTTCGCGGCGCTCGGTGGTGAGCCGGCGGCGCTGGTGCGCACCACCGTCGCGCCCACGATGCAGTCCGGCGGCACCGCCGCCAATGTTCTTCCGTCGCAGGCATCCGCCACGATCAACCTGCGGATCGCCCTCGGTGAGACGGTGGATGCCACGGTGCTGCGCGTACGCGACCGCATCGGCGATCCCCTCGTGGCGATCGAGGTACTCGAGGGCAGCGAGCCCTCGCCCGAGTCGGCCACCGACAATGCGCAGTTCGCGCTGATCTCCGAGGCGCTCAGCGTGTCGCATCCCGACGCCCCCGCCGTGCCGTACGTCATGATGGCGGCCACCGACTCGCGGCATTTTCACCGCTTCACGCCCGCCGTGTATCGGTTCGCGCCGCTGGAGATGTCGAACGCGCAGCGCGCGGCGATCCACGGCGTCGACGAGAACGTCGAGATCGCTGCCCTCGAACGCGGCGAGCGATTCCATCGCGAGCTGCTGCAACGGCTACAGTGATCCCACCCGACTGTTCTGTCTTCAGAAAGGGGGCGCGATGACGCGCTCCGTCACCCTCGGCGCGCTCGCCAGCGTCGTCGGATTCCTCGCCTTCGTCGAGTTCACCAGCGGTGTGCTGCAGGGCTACTACACGCCGATGCTCACCGACATCGCCCGGCATCTCGGCATCCATGACGCCGATGTCAACTGGCTCGAGGGCGCTCAGCTGATGCTGTCGGCGCTCGTCGTGCCGGCCTTCGCCAAGCTCGGCGACATGATCGGGCACAAGCGGATGCTGCTGGTGTCGACCGCGCTGACGGCGGCCGCCGCGCTCGTGCTGCCGTTCACCGACTCGTTCACGGTGTTCCTGATCGGCTGGGCCCTGATGGGCTTCTACGTGGTGTGGCTGCCGCTGGAGATCGCGCTGATCTGGTCGCGCTCGCGGTCGATGGCCTCGCGCTCGATCATCACCGCCCGGGCAGCGGGCCTGCTCGTGGCCGCGCTCGAAGCCGGCGCGATCATCGGTGCGTTGGCCGGCGGAGCGCTGATCGATGCACTGCCGCTGACCGTCGTGCTGCTGATCCCCGCGCTGCTGGTCGTGGTCTGCTTCTTCGTGATCCTGTTCGGCGTGAAGGAGTCACCGGAGATGACCGGCGGCCGCCTCGACACCACCGGCCTGGTGCTGATCTCGTTCGCCCTGATCGCCTTCACCGGCGGACTCAGCCTGCTGCGCCTGCCCGGCGGGCTGACGAGCTTCTGGTCGTGGGGCGTGGTGCTGCTCGGTCTGTTGCTGATCGTGCCGTTCGTGCTGTGGGAATTGCGGCACGACGACCCGCTGATCGACGTGCGCATGTTCCGCTCGCCCGCGCTCGGCCCGGTCTTCCTCACCGCCGGGCTCTTCGGCGTGAGTGTGCTCGGGGCACAGGCGCCGTTGTCGACCTTCGCCCGCACCGATCCGTCGGTGTACGGCTACGGCCTGGGCACGACGGGTTTCGCGACGTCACTGATCATCGGCATCTACCTGATCGCGATGATCACCGGTGCGCTGCTGTTCCCGTTGATCGCCCGGGTCACCACTCCGCGGATCACCCTGATCGGCGCCTCGCTACTGGTCGGGATCGGCTTTCTGCTCTTCCTGCCGTTCCACGACACGTACCTGCAGGTCGTCACGAACATGGTGTTCGCGGGGCTTGGATCGGGCGCACTGGTGGCGGCGTTGCCGGCCGCCGCGGCGTCTGCGGCACCGGCCACCCAGACCGGCGTCGCCACGGGCCTGACGAACTCGGTGAAGACCGTCGGCGGCGCGATCGCGTCGTGCATCTTCGGTATCGCACTGCTCGGCGGTGTCGCCGGGGCCGCCGGTGCGACCGAGGGCACCGCGGGATCTCTCGCGGGCTACATGACGGTGTGGATCGTGTGCGGCGCCACGGCACTGGCATCCGCGGTGCTTCTCGCCTTCGTGCCCAAGCAGGCGTTCACCGACCGCGCTGCCGAGGTCGCGTCGACGCACTGAGCGCGCGACGGACGTCGCGACCGCGGAGCTACCACAAAGTGATCGTTTGATCGAATTCTGGTTGACCGAACAGTCACTCTCCGTGATAGTGGAGTGATCTTCTTCCGACCGCAGGAGCACTGTGATGATTTTGACCTCGTCCGCCGCAACGTCGCGTGGGGCGAGCCGGTGAGCCTGCGCCGACCGCGCGCGGCACTGGCCATGACCCCCGATCTGCCCGAACCGCTGTTCGGTGCGGACTACGCAGAGCGCTTCGCGCCGGCGGTGGAGCTGCTCGGGTCTCTCGAAGACGTCGCCCCGGAGCAGTGGGAACAGATCGAAGTGCTGATCGGATGCTGGGGCGCGCCCGAACTGGATGCCGACCTGCTGGCGCGCATGCCCCGGCTGCGCGGCATGGTCTACGCGGCGGGTTCGGTGCGCGGCATCATGACGTCCGAGGCCTACGAACGCGGAGTGCGGATCAGCTCGGGAGCCGACGCGAACGCGGTGCCGGTGGCGGAGTTCACGTTGGCCGCGATCCTGCTTGCCGGCAAGCGCGTTTTCGCCATCGACGAGGAGTACCGGCGCACGCAGCAGTACCGGCCGGCGAGCACCGCGCACGAGCGATGGGGCAACTTCGGCACGCGGGTCGGCATCATCGGCGCCTCGCGCATCGGTCGGCGGGTGATCGAGTTGCTCGCGCCGTTCGACGTCGAGGTGCTCGTGTGGGACCCGACCCTGCAGCATGACATCGACGGCGTGACCCGGGTCGGGCTCGACGAACTGCTGTCCACGTCGGACGTGGTGAGCCTGCACGCACCCTCGCTACCCGAGACCCGGGGAATGCTGGGAGAGCGCGAGCTGGCCCTGCTGTCGGACGGCGCCACGCTGATCAACACCGCACGCGGCGCGCTGATCGACCAGGACGCTCTCGTGCGCGAGCTGAACGCCAGACGGATCCACGCCGTGATCGACGTCACCGAACCCGATGTGCTGCCCGTCGGGCATCCGCTGTTCTCGGCACCCAACCTCACCCTCACGCCGCACATCGCCGGCTCGCAGGGGTCTGAGCTGCGTCGACTCGGAGACGCGGCCTTTGACGAGCTGCAGAGATTCGCACGCGGCGAGATGTTTCGCCATGACGTGTCGGAGCCGCAGTTCGCGCTGCTGGCCTGACGCGACGGAACCGCAGGTTGAGAAGGAGAAGTCATGCGAGCGGCAGAGCGACGCTCGGCGATCGAACGTGAGCTGAACCTGACCGGACGCGTCGACGTCGCGGTGCTGGCCAGACAGCTCACCGTCTCGCCGATCAGCATCCGACGCGACCTCAACGACCTCGTCGAGAAGGGGATCGCGCGCCGGGTGCATGGCGGGGCGATCGCCGCGCGGATGCCCTCCGCAAGCGGCCCGCAGATCGTGCGACGCCCGCCGCCCGCCCGCAGCGAGGGCGGGATCATCGGCCTGGTGGTGCCCTCATCGCACTATTACTACGCCGGGGTTCTGGAAGGCGTGAAAGCCGCGGCGGTCGAGGCGCGCGTGCGCGTGGCGCTGCTCGTCTCGGGGTACTCGCAGGAGCAGGAGCTGGCCCAGATCAAGCGGCTCGTCGATCGCGGAGTGACGTCTCTCATCGCCACACCCGCCGTCATCCCCGAACGCGACCCGCGCACCTACGAGGCCCTGCGGGAGGTCGGTAGTCCGGTCGTGCTGCTCGAGCGGGACGGCGGCGATGACTTCGCCATGCTCGACTCGGTGCGCTCCGACCACGAGTTCGGAGCCAGGCTGGCGTTTCAGCAGCTCGCAGACGACGGGCACCGGTCGGTGGCGCTGGTGTCGGCCGAGCGCACGCCCACGGCCGGATGGCTGCGCGCCGGATTCGAGGCGAAGCGCGGCCTGTTCGATGGTGCGACCGAGCGGATGGCGATCCCCTCGGCTCCGGAGTACGCCCCGGAACTGCAGGAGAGCCTCGACACTGTGCTGGACCGCTTCGCACAGCTCGGCACGACCGGAGCGCTGGTGCACTCCGACCTCGCCGCCGTCGCGCTCGCGCAGCGCGCCCGCGAGCGCGGCATAGACGTCTCGGTCATCGCGTACGACGACGAGATCGCGGCGCTTGCCGACCCGCCCATGGATGCTGTCGCGCCGCGCAAGCATGAGGTCGGGCGGCTTGCGCTGATGACCGCGCTGGAGCGGGCGGGGCAGAGCGCGGAAGACGTGGTGCCGCGGCATGTGACGGTGCCGCCCGCGTTCGCGCTGCGGCGTGCGCAGGACGCGTAACGACCAGCTTCTGATCGTTTGATCGTTATGGTTTGAGTCGTCCAATCGATCGGTCATAGCATCGCGTCGACGGAGAGCCCTTTCCCACGGCTCGCCCCGGACCGAAGGAGTTCCTGTGCAGATCACCCCCACCACCCGTCGGCGGGCCACCGCCACCGCAGGGGCGCTCGTGCTGAGCGCAACCCTGCTGCTCACCAGCTGCGCGTCCACCGACGCGGCACCCGCGGATGCCGGCGAGCCGGTCGGCCCGTTCGGTGCTCCCTCGGCGCAGTCGATCGAGGTCTACGCGTTCGATGGCGGATACGGCACCGAGTACACCGACGCCGTGATCAAGGTCTACAACGAGCAGCTGCCTGACAGCGAGGTCGACCTCAAGTCAGTGCAGGAGATCTCGACGCAGCTGCAGCCGCGCTTCGTCGGCGGCAACCCGCCGGACCTGATCGACAACTCGGGCAAGCCGATCGAGACCACGACGCTCGCTGACAGCGGCCAGCTTCTCGACCTGGGCGAGCTGCTCGAGGCGCCCTCGTGGGATGACCCTGACGTGACCGTCGGCGAGACCCTGACCCCCGGTGTCGTCGAGACCGGCACGTACGACGGAAAGCTGCTCGAGCTGCGCTACGTGAACACCGCCAAGGGCCTGTGGTACTCGCAGTCGCTGTTCGAGGAGCACGGCTGGGAGATCCCCACCACCTGGGACGCCTTCGTCGAGCTCGGTGAGCAGGCGAAGAACGAGGGCATCGCCCTGTTCGCCTACCCCGGACAGGTCATCAGCTACCCCGCCGACGTGTTCATCACTCTGATCGGCAAGCAGGCGGGCATCGACGCGCTGCGCTCGCTCGACAACCTCGAGAGCGGTGCCTGGGAGTCGGATGTCGTCGTCGACGCGTTCGGAGCCCTCGCCGAGCTGCACGACAAGGACCTGATCCTGAAGGGCTCCGAGGCGCTGACGCACACCGAGGCGCAGACCGAGTTCGTCCGGGGTGAAGCACTGTTCTACCCGGCGGGCTCGTGGCTCGAGAACGAGATGAAGGGCGTCACGCCCGAGGGCTTCGACATGGCGATCACGCCGATCCCGCTGCTCGACGAGGCCACCGCAGCGCTCGGATTCGAGCAGTTGCAGGTCGCGCCCGGTGAGGCATTCATCATCCCCACCGAGGCGAAGAACCCCAAGGGGGCGATGGAGTACCTGCGGGCCATGCTCTCGAAGGAGGCCGCGTCGGAGTTCTCGCGCCTGACGGGCGCACCCACCGTCGTCAAGGGTTCGCTGGAAGGCGTCGACGTCACGCCGGCACTGCAGACGGTGACCGACGCGATCGAGGTCGGCGGCAACGCCGAGCTGCGTGTGTCGTTCCGTGGCTGGTACGAGCCGCTGCGCACCCAGTGGTTCACGACTCTCGGTGACGTGCTCGCTGGCCGGGTAAGCCCCGAAGAGGCCTCGCAGACGATGCAGCAGGCGGCCGACGAGATCGCCGCTGACGACAGCATCACGAAGTACACGAGGGACTGAGCGCGCCATGAAGCACGGCCGCACCAGATTCATCACCCTCTTTCTCGCAGCTCCGCTGGTCCTGTACGGGGTGTTCATCCTCTACCCGTACGTCCAAGGCGTGATCATCTCGTTCACGGACTGGAGCGGCTACTCGCGCGACCGGGAGTTCATCGGCTTCGCGAACTACATCAAGCTGGCCGGCGATGATCGATTCTGGGCGGCCCTGTCGCACAACGCGATGTTCCTGCTCGTCCTCCCACCCGTCACGCTCGGTATCGCGCTGGTCTTCGCCGCGCTCACCAGCGTGGCGGGCGGGAAGGGCGGACGGGTCGGCCCGATCGCCGGCTCCGGCTGGTACCGGGCGATCTACTTCTTCCCGAACATCCTGCCCATCGTGATGAGCCTGGTGCTCTGGCAGTTCGTGTTCAATCCTCGTATCGGCCTGCTCAACGGCTTTCTCGAAGCGGTCGGACTCGGGGCCTGGGCGCACGCCTGGCTCGGTGACCCGAACACCGCGCCGTGGGCGGTGCTGAGTGTGCTGGTGTGGGGGCAGATCGGCTTCTACTACGTGCTGTTCTCGGCATCGATCCAGGGCATCCCGCGCGAGTACTTCGAAGCCGCCCAGCTCGACGGCGTCGGCCGGTTCCGCATGTTCTTCACGATCACGCTGCCGATGATGCTGCAGACCGTGCAGGTCGCGTGGATCTACATCGGGATGTTCGCGCTCGACATGTTCGTCACCGTCGCGATTCTCACACCCGACGGTGGACCTTCCGGCTCGACGGACGTCATCGCGACATACATGCAGCGGCTCGCGTTCAGCGGCGGTCGCTTCGGCTACAGCGCGACCATCGGCGTCGTGCTCACGGTGCTCACGCTGCTGTTCGCCTTCATCACCTTCCGTGTGACGCGCCGCGAGCGCGTCGAGTACTAGGAGTCGACGTGACCGCTCCGATCATGACCCGTCCCGAGGCTCCGTCGAAGGGCGCCTCGTCGCCGGCATCCGCTCCGGCTCCCGGTGCGGCGCTTCCGCGCAAGCGCCGCACCAACCCCTATTCGTGGCTGACCGAGTCGCTCGGCAAGGGCGTCGCGCATGTGTTCCTGATCGCGTGGGCGGTCATCGCGCTGTTCCCGATCCTGTGGGGTGTGTTCAGCTCGCTCAAGGCGAATGACGAGATCTTCGCCTCGCCCTGGGCGATGCCCGAGGCGCTGCAGTGGGACAACTACGTGCGCGCCTGGAACGAGGCCGATATCGGCCGGTACTTCTGGAACACGATCGTCGTGGTCGGCGGATCGCTGATCGTCACCATGGTGCTCGGCGCGATGGTCGCGTACGTGCTGGCACGCTTTCAATTCCGTCTGAACCGCCCGATCTTCTACCTGTTCATGGTCGGCATGATGTTCCCGATCTTCCTGGCGATCGTGCCGTTGTTCTTCGTCGTCAACGACCTCGGCCTGCTGGGCACGCATCTCGGGCTGATTCTGGTTCTGTCGGCCTACGGGCTGCCGTTCACCGTGTTCTTCCTGGTCGGGTTCTTCGCGACGCTGCCCGAGTCGGTGGCCGAGGCAGCCCTGCTTGACGGATGCGGGCATGCCGAGACGTTCTTCCGGATCATGCTGCCGATGGCCAAGCCGGGGCTGGTGAGCGTCGGGATCTTCAACTTCCTCAACCTGTGGAACAACTACCTGATCCCGCTCGTGCTCAACCCGGACCCCGAGAAGTACGTGCTCTCGCAGGGACTCGCATCCCTTGCCATCACTCAGGGCTACGCCGCCGACTATGGCGCACTGTTCGCCGGTCTGGTCATCGCGATGCTGCCGGTGCTGGCCGCCTACCTCGCCTTCCACCGGCAGCTGCAGGGCGGCATCTCTCTCGGCGCGCTCAAGTGACGCCGACGACGCCGCAGTAGTACGTCTCGAATACGACGAAGGAGTACGTTTTCCATGACTGACACCGCCGATCGCACCGCGTGGTTCCGCCACGATCACTTCGGCATGTTCATCCACTACGGCACCTATTCGGTGCTGGGGCGGCAGGAGTGGGTGAAGCGTTTCGACCGCGTCCCCGATGACGAGTACGTCCGGCTCGCCGACCATTTCGACCCCGACCTGTTCGACGCCGGTGAGATCGCCCGGCTGGCCAAAGCGGCCGGCCAGAGGTACGCCGTGCTGACAGCGAAGCACCACGAGGGCTTCTGCCTGTGGGACACGGCGACCACTGACTACTCGATCGGCACGACGCGGGGGCGCGACCTCGTGCGCGAGTACGTCGACGCGTTGCGTGCCGAGGGTCTGCGCGTCGGGCTGTACTTCTCGTTGCTGGACTGGCACCACCCCGACTACACGGTCGACTGGTCGCATCCGCTCGGCAACCGCGACGACATCGATGACCTCAACGCGAACCGCGATATGGACCGTTTCCGGGCCTACATGCGTGAGCAGCTGCGCGAGCTGCTGACCGACTACGGCACGATCGACTACCTGTTCGTCGACTTCACGCAGCCCGGCCCTGTCGACGGTGTTCCCGGCAAGACGCCCGAGGACTGGGACGCCGAGGGGCTCATGGCAATGTGCCGCGAGCTGCAACCCGAGATGATCATCAACGATCGGTTCGGCATCCCCGGCGACTTGGCCACCCCCGAGCAGTACCAGCCGGTCAAGCCGATCGAGGTCAACGGCGAGAAGGTGCTGTGGGAAGCGTGCCACACCATCAACGGTGCCTGGGGTTACGACCGCGAGAACACCGATGACAAAAGTCCCGAGCTGCTTGCGCGAATGCTGGCGCAGACCGTCTCGCTCGGCGGAAACCTGCTGCTCAACGTGGGTCCGACCGCGCGCGGTGAGGTACCCGAGGGACATGACGACATCTTGCTCGAAGTCGGGCGGTGGTTGCGCCGCAACGGCGGTGCGATCTACGGCGCCGGCCCTTCGGAGTTCGAATCGCCCTCGGGCGTCGTTTACACGCAGAACGGCAACAAGCTGTTCGCGCACATCTTCGACTGGCCGTTCAAGACGCTGTACCTGCCGGGGCTGGCCGACCGGGTGACGTTCACTCGCCTGCTATCCGACGGCGCGGTCATCAACACGTACCCGATCGTCACCGACCCCGATCACGTCGGCGCGAGTCTGCACCCGGCCGCGCCGGAACCGGGCACGCTTGTGCTCTCCTTGCCGGTCGTCCGTCCCAAGGAACTGCTTCCGGTCATCGAGTTGACGCTCACCGACTGAAGCAGAACACTCCATCGATCTACACAACGAGGTGAAGAGCATGAGAAAACACAGGACCCGCTGGGCCAGTGCGGCGATCGTCGCCGCACTCCTGGTCTCACCGATCTCGGCGGCCGCCGTCGAGGTTGGTGAGGACGCCGTCGCGAACGGCTCGTTCGAACAATTCACGGGGGCGAACCCCGACAGCTGGGGGCGCTGGAACGCAGCCGGAACGGGGGAGGTGACACGGGTTCCTGGCATCGCCGGGCAGAACGCCGTGCAGATCACGACCAACACGACTTCGTCGCGCCTGGCGTTGGTGCAGGACGTGCCGGTGACCGCCGGGCTGTACCGATTGGACTTCCAGGTGAAGCGTACGGGCATGTCGGGCAACGGCACCGCGGGCATCCGCATCAACGTCGCGGGGGCGACGTCGGCTCCGTTCATCGGCGGAAACACCGACACCGACGGCTGGACGCCCGCTTCCGCATGGGTGCGGGTGCCCGCGGGGTCGACCAGCGCGCGCGTGCACCTGTTCAACGACATGGTGAGGGGCACGATGACGGTCGACGACGTGCGCTTCTCCAGGGCGGATGCCGACGACTTCGTCCTCGCATCGATCACGGCATCCGGCGACATCGGGCTCGATTGGGATGTGACGGATGCGCGAGGCGCCGACCACTACGAGATCATGCGCGAGACGGTGGGGTCCGAAGCGGAGGCGCAGCTGGTGCGCCGAGTGCCGGCCGTTCTCACCGAAGCGACCGACCAGGACTGGAACCCCGGCGAGAGCTACGTGTACACGGTGATCGCGCGCGACAGCGGTGGGGCGGAGGTGTTCCGCACGACGGAGGCGACGATCACCGCGCCGGACGAGAGCAACATTCTGACCAGCTCGTTGGCCGCAATCGAGGCTGAGGCAGATGTGCATCTCAGTTGGGCCGCTGCGCGCGATGTCAAGGGAGCGCTGTCGCTCGTGGCATCTGACGAATCCCTCGCGGGTGGAGATCTCTCTGACGCGACGACGGTCGCCACCGGCGTTGAGGCGGTGGGATCGGCCCGAGCCCAGACACCGGCGCGGTACTTCGCGCTCGTCGCGGACGGCGAGGTCATCGCCACCGCAGCACGGGGAGCGCAGTCGCATCCACGCATCATGTTCACCGATGAGGTGCGCGACAAGATCGCGCGCATCACAGCGGTTCCCGGCACCCCGCAGGAACAGCTCGAGGTGATCACCGCGCGGGTCGACGGAGGTGTCGGGACCTCGGGAACCTCGGCACATCGCTACGCCCGCGAGGCCGCCTTCCTCTACCAGGTGACGGGTCAGCAACGGTACGCGGACCTGACATTCGAGGCGTTCGAGATCGCCGCGGATGAGACGCCATTCGGCGCCAGTCAGCCACTGGATACCGCGAACCCCGCTTCGCAGCTGGCGCTCGCCTACGACTGGGCGTACAACGGTTGGAGCAACACCCAGCGGACGTTCGCGCAGGAGTACTTCGAACGCGCTGCGGTACTGCTCGAACTCGCCGATCACCCCAACATGGTGTGGGACGACAAGGCGAGCAACTGGGTCGGCGTCACGCGCGGCGCAGAACTTGCGCAGCATCTCGCCGTGCGCGGTGACGGTGACTACGGCATGCGTGATGCGCGGATCGCGCGTCTGCTCGACCAGCTCTCGCGTCACGCGGAACAGGGCTACTCAGAGTCCGGCTGGTATCAAGAGGGGCTCGACTACCTCGACTACGACAACATGATCGCCACCACTGGCGTACTTGGGTCGTTCGATGCGGGTATCGATGCCATCAAGGAGGCATGGTACGAGCCGCAGACCGCGAGTCTGCTGCTGCATGCCGCATCGCTCCGGCAGGGGACGGGATCATCTCTGCAGTGGGGCGTGGGGACCGGCGGCCAGCCGGCATGGCCGCTGTACTTCGACCGCGCGGCCGAAGATGGTGAGCTCGACCGCGTCGCCGCGATGTTCGAGCGCACGCAGGGGCATCTCGCCGAGAACGGCTGGTACTCGCCGGGGTTCGGGCTCTACACCTTCGCCTACTGGCCGGAGGAGAGCCCGCCGAGTCTTCGGAGCGATGAGGTGCTTCCCGCGCTGTACGACGCCGAGTCCGGCGTCGCGATGTTCCGCAACCGGATCCAGGATGCCGATGATGTGCTCATTGGGCTGCACAACCGCAACCACGACCACCTCGGCTGGAGCGGCCTCGACACCTTCGGGCTCTCGATCATCGGCGGTGACACGCTGTGGGCGGGGCAACCCGGCAAGAGCGCGGCCGATGCGGCCAAGTACTCGCGGGTGTTCGTCGACAATGAGATCGCACAGGAGGTCGGGCACGGTCGTACCGAGGCATCCCGTTCGTACAACGCGCAGGGTGGCGGCTACGTGCTGTTCGACGGTGCAGGCAACCTGGGGGTCGCGACGGCCACGCGTGAGGCCGCTGTCGACATGACGCCCCGCGCGACAGCCGACACCATCATGGTGCTCTCGGACTCGTTCTCCGACGACGAGGCCCGTCGTTGGACGTGGCAGCTGGCGCCGCAAGCCGGGGTGACGGCTGAGATCGCCGATTCGGTCGACGGTGCGCGCCAGATCGTCCTGCGCAATGGTGACGCCTGGATGCAGCTCACGCTGCTTGATGCCGATGGTGCCGAGATCACGTACGCCGATGGAGTGCTGCGGATCCAGCGCGCCGGGAAGACCGCCGACTTCGACATCGTCGCGGCGTTCGGTACAGGCGCGGACCTGCCCAGGGTGGAGGTGATCGGAACCGTCATCGCCATCGACGGGTTCGTCGCGGATGCCAGTGACCTCGCCGACTTCGAGCCGGTGTCGGCGGCCAATGTGTGGGACGCATCAGCCTCGTACCGCGCTGGTGATCGAGTCAGCTTCGAAGGAAGCCTGTTCGAGGCGATACGGCCGACGAGCGCCGATGAACCGGGCGAGAAGCCGCGCGGTCCGTGGCAGCAGATCCGGGCGATCGGGGATACGTCGATCTGGACTCCGACAGGAGAGTTCCAGCGCGGCGACGTGGTCCTGCACGAGGGGCAGACCTACACGGCGATGCGCAAGAACCGCGGCTCCGAACCGGGCCGCTCCAACGACCGGGCCTGGACGCTGACCGACTGAAAGCCCGCCCGTCGCTGGGGTCGTGCGGTGCTCGGGCACGGCAGACTAGAAGGATGACCGCTGTTTCCCTGATCCGTGCCGATGCCCTCTCTGATGCCGCCCAGTACGCCTATGCCGCCACCGCCCCCAGCGATGCCCGGCTCATCTTCCTCGCGGGCGCCTGCCCGCTGAACACCGACGGAACGACCGCCGCCGTCGGCGATTATGCCGGCCAGGCAGCGAAATGCCTGGAGACACTGCACGGTGCGCTCGCCGCCGCCGGTGCCGAGCTGACCGACATCATCAGTACCCGGGTGCTCGTGGCCTCCACGCAGCAGGCCGACCTCGTCACGGCGTGGGAGGTCGTGCGCGACGGGTTCGGCGACCACGACGTGCCGAGCACGCTGCTGGGCGTTACCGTGCTCGGGTACGACGACCAGCTCGTCGAGATCGAGGCCATCGCCGCCGTCGTCGACGAGGCCCGCTGAGCGAACGCGCCCGCGCGTTCGTACTCCCGTCGCAGTTTCTCCCGCTTCGCGCCTGCGGATGCGGGAGAAACTGCGACGGGAACGTGGAGCGCCGTCGCGGATGCGGGAGAAACTGCGACCGGAACGCGGAGCGCCGTCAGCGACTGGCGGGGACGAGCATCGCCTTGCGCAGCTGCGTGAGCGCGTCGTCATCGACTCCGTGCGCTCCCAGGTACTCGGCGCTGCCGCCCCAGGTGCGTTCGATGCGATCGAAAGCTCCCTGCAGCAGCTCGGGAGGTGAGGCGGTGGCCCGATGTGCGGCCATGCCCGGCAGGTTCTCGGCGTCGACATCGGCGAAGAGATCGGCGAGGTACTCGGCGCCGAGGCGCTGCTGCGACTGCGCGAAGTCGTCGAGCACCAGGGTGCGCTCGACCCCGAGCACGTCCAGCACGAGCGCGCTGAGCACGCCGGTGCGATCCTTGCCGGCCGTGCAGTGGATCAGCACGCCCCGCTCGGCGCCCGCCGCGATGGCGCTGAACGCGCGGGCGAGGGCGGCGCCACTGTCATCGATCATCACCGCGTAGAGCTCGGCGAGGTCGGCGAAGCGGATCTCGTGCAACCGATCTTCGAACACCGGCATCGCGCGTGCGCTGAGCGACGGATGCTGCCAGGCGCCGGGCGTCGAGGCGCGCTCACGTGCGTCGCGCAGGTCGAGGATCGTTGCGACGCCGAGACCGACGACGGCTTCGCTCGCCGGCTGCCGCTGCGATAGCGGTGCGGCCGAGCGCCAGACGAGATCCGCCCGAACGACGCCACCGTCCGCGGTCGGGAGTCCGCCGACCGGGCGGAAGTTGTGCAGCGGGGTCGGGGTGATCAGCTGACCACTCATCATGGGGTGCTCCTGGGGGCGTCGGCGGGGCGGGGCGGAAGCAGAGGCACGCTCTCGATCAGCTCTCGGGTGTAGGGATGGGTGGGGTTCTCCAGTACGTCGATGACCGGGCCGCGTTCGACGATGCGTCCTTCGGTCATCACCAGCGCATCGGTGCAGAGTCCGTCGATGATGCCCAGGTCGTGCGAGACGGCCACGATCGTCAGCTCCTCGTGCGCAGCCAGGCGGCGCAGCAGGCGCAGAACCTGCGCGCGCACCGATACGTCGAGCGCGCTGACCGGTTCGTCGGCGATCACGACCTCGGGGCGCACGGCGAGGGCGCGGGCGATCGCGACGCGCTGGCGCTGCCCGCCAGACAGTTCGCGGGGCAGCCGCTGTGCCGCGTCGGCGGGCAGCTCGACGGCGGCGAGCATCTCGGCTGCGCGGGCATCCGCATCCCATTCCGGGCGGAGGGCGCGCACCGGTTCGGCGATGATGCGCCCCACCGGCATCCGCGGGCTCAGCGACGCGAACGGATCCTGCAGCACCACCTGCACGCGACGGCGGAAGTCGCGGGCGGCACGCCCGCGGCCGGCGGGAACCCGCTCACCGCGGTAGGTGACGGTGCCCGTCGTGGGGCGCTGCAACCCGAGCAGGACGCGGGTCAGCGTCGACTTTCCCGAGCCCGACTCGCCGATGATCCCGAGGTGACGGCCGGCGTCGATGCGCAGATCGATGTCCTGCAACGCCGCGCGGTCCATCCCCGGGTAGGTGACGCCGATGCCGTCGGCATGGAACAGCTCGGTGCTCATGCGGCCACAGCCTCCCGCATACGGCGCGGCTGCCAGCCGGTGGCGTACGCGGCATCGATCAGCTCGGCCGTGTAGGCGGTGCGCGGCTGGTGGATCAGGTCGGCCGGACGGCCCTCTTCGACGATCCGCCCCGACTGCATCACGATGATGCGGTCGCACTGCGAGGCGGCGACCGCCATATCGTGGGTGACGAGCAGGCTGCCCGCGCCGCTGCGGTTGACCAGGTCTGACATCAGGCGCAGCACGCGTGCCTGGACGGTCACGTCCAGGGCGGTGGTCGGTTCATCGGCGAGCAGCAGCCGCGGCGACGTCGACATCGCCATCGCGATCATCACCCGCTGGCGCTGCCCGCCCGAGAGCTCATGCGGATAGCGCCGCACCAGTTGCGCGGCATCGGGCAGGCCCACGCTCTCGGCCAGGCGGATCGCCGTCTCACGTGCGGCGCCACGGGGCAGCATCCCGTGGGCGCGCAGGGGCGCCACCAGGTGCCGGTGGATCGGGAGCAGCGGATCCAGCGCGCTCTGCGGTTCCTGAAAGACGCAGCCGACGATCTTGCCGCGCAGGGCGCGCAGCGTCGCGGCATCCGCGTCGATCGTCTCGACACCTTCCACACGAACGCTGCCCGACAGCTCTCCGCGCGGCGGGCGCAGCCCGAGCACGGCCATGCTGGTGAGCGACTTGCCGGAACCCGACTCGCCGATGAGTCCCACGCGCTCGCCGGCATCGACATGCAGTGAGACATCGTCGACGACGGTGCGTCCGTCGATGCGGATCGTGAGGTTGCGGATGTCGAGGAGCGTCATGCGGGCACCTTCTTTGTGGAACGGCGGGCGGTTTTGGGGGAGGGGCGGGCGGATGCTGCGCGCACCTGGTCGGGTTCGAGTGCGTCGCGCAGTGCATCGCCCAGCAGGGCAAAGCCGATCACCAGCGTCGTGATGGCCAGGCTCGGGGCGATCAGCACTTCGGGGCGCACGAGCACCTGCGATTGCAGATCGGCGAGCGTGCGTCCCCACGACGGGGTCGGGGGTGGCGTGCCGAAGCCGAGGTACGACAGGCCGGCCTCGGCCAGTGCCGCGACCGAGAGCAGCTGGGTGGCGCGGATCAGCAGCGTCGGCGCCGTATTGGGCATCACGTGACGCCACACGATGCCGCCAATGCTCACCCCGCCGGCCGTCGCCAGCGTGACGTAGGGGCTCGCGAGGGCGCCGCGCAGTTCGGGAACCATGGTGCGGGCCACGACGACCGCGCCGCCGAGCCCGATCGCGAGCGACGAGACCCAGATGCTGGCGCCGTACGAGGTGACCAGGATGATCGCCAGCACGAGCGTGGGGAAGGCGATCGCGATGTCGATGCCGCGTTCGAGCAGAAGACCGAGTCTGCGTGAGGCGAGTGCGGCTCCCAGTGCGAGGGGGAGCCCGACGGCGACGGCGATCAGCGTCGCGAGCACGGTGGCGAGCATCGTCGACTGGGCGCCGACGAGCAGGATGCTGAACAGGTCGCGACCACCGTTGTCCGTGCCGAGCAGATGGGCGGACGACGGCGGCAGCCAGCGGTCGGCGGGCGAGAAGACCGTCGGGTCGTACGGAACCCACAGCAACGAGATCAGCGCGGCACACGTCGGGATGCCGACGAGCACGAGCCCGGTGATTCCGAGCGGATGGCGCAGGAAGCGAGCGATCATGAGGTCCTCCGGATGCGCGGATCGAGAACGCGTGAGAGCGCGGTGAGCGTGACGGTCGAGATCATCACCAGAGCGGTGAGCACGAACAAGGTGCTCTGAATCGAGACGATGTCGCGGTTGCCCACATCGGCGAGCAGCATGCCGCCGACGCCGGGCAACGCGAACAGCTGCTCGACGATCACCGACCCCATCAGGACTCCGGCGATCTCCAGGCCGAGCACACCCAGCAGCGGAAGGGCCGCATTGCGCATGCCCTGACGCACCAGCACCGCACGCAGCGGCCATCCCTGCGCGAGCCCCGTGCGCACCCACTCCTTCATCAGCACATCGATCGTGGCGCTGCGCACGAAACGCACGAGCACGGCCGCCTGGCCGATCGCGATGGCGGTGGCCGGAAGGATGAGCGCGCGAAGCGCCTCGCCGGGCTCCGCCCACCGGTCGGCCGGGAAACCCTGCACCGGGAAGAGGCGGGTGGGAAGAGCGACGAACACCATGAGGGCGAGGCCGAGCACGAAGGTCGGCACGGCGGCGGCGAGCTGACTCAGAGCCGCGATCGCACGGCCCAAGGCCGACTCGCGGTACACGGCCGCGACGACACCGACCGGCACGGCGATGAGCACGCTCAGCACCAGGGCGAGCAGGCCGAGCGGAACCGTCACCTGCAGCTTCTCACCGAGCTCGGCCGCCACCGGACGCGAATCCAGTGCCGAGGTGCCCAGGTCACCCGTCAGCACGCCGCCCATCCAGTCGAGATAGCGCGCCCACAGGGGACGATCCAGACCCATCTGCGCGCGCAGCGCCTCGAGCTGCTCGGGGGTGGCATCCATTCCGCCGATGACCGCCGCGGGGTCGCCGGGCAGCACCGCCAGCAGGCCGAAGATCACCATGCTCGCGGCGATCAGCGACACCACCAGCACGGCGGCCTCGTTGAGCAGTTCTGCGGCGACCCGCCGGACACGGTGTGAACCGTGTCCGGCGGGCATCCGCACCTGCGCAGGTGCAGTCGTGCTCATGTCACTCGGCGGCGGTGATGCCGCTCACCCGGAAGTTGTTCGAGATGCGGTCGACGGGGAAGCCCGCCACGTCCTCACCCGCGACGATGACGGTCTGCGGCGAGTACAGCCAGTCGCTCGCCGAGTCGGCCGCGACCAGCTCGGCGACCGCACGCAGCTTCTCGTCGCGCTCCTCGGGCGTGGCCGACTGCCGAGCCTCGGTCACGAGTGTCTGCGCCTCGGCATTGTCGTAGTTCCAGTAGTAGGCGGGGTTGCCGTAGTACGTGATCGTGGCGGGGTCCACGTGCAGCACCATGGTGAGCTCGTAGTCCTTGTTCGTGTAGACGTCCTCGAGCCAGGTGGCGAACTCGACCGTGTCGATCGTGACGTCCACGCCCACCTCGGCCAGTTCGGCCGCGATGAACTCGGTGATGATCGTGTCGTAGGTGTTCGCGACGGTGAGGGTCAGGCTCAGGTCCTCCTGGCCCGCTTCGGCGAGCAGTTCCTTCGCGGCGGCCTGGTCGTACGGTGCCGAGTCGGTGGCGTCGACATGCCAGGCGTCGGTGGGCACCGTGATCGTGCCGACCTCGAGGGCCTGCCCGCCGATGACCTCGATGAGCTCCTGCTTGTCGATCGCCTGGCGCAGCGCCTGACGCACGCGCTGGTCGTCGAACGGCGCGACGGCGTTGTTGAAGCCCAGGGTCATCCAGCTGGTCGAGTCACCCTCGACCACCTGGAACTCAGCGTCTCCGCCGAGCAGCTCGGCCGTCTCGGCGCTGACGCCGGCGAGGATGTCGACCTCGCCGCTGCGCAGTGCGCTCGCCGCCGTGGTCTCGTCGGCGATGTAGTGGTACACGACGCCGCCGTTGAGCGGCGCTTCACCCCAGTAGTCGGCGAACGGCTCCAGCGACAGGGTCGCGCCGCGGTTCCACTGGCCGAGCGTGTAGGGGCCGGTGCCGTTGGTGGCCGAGGCGAGGTCGACCGACGACTCGAGCGGGACGACATAGCCCGCCGAGGTGGTCAGCGACTCGAGAAAGTTGATGTCGCGCTCTGACAGGGTGACCACGACCGTGGTGTCGTCGGTGGCCTCGACCGAGGCGACCGAGCCCATGCGCTTCGCGTCGGGGTTCGTCGATCCCTCGGCGCTGGACGCCTGCAGCGAGGCGACGACATCGGCGACGGTCATCGGGGTGCCGTCGTGGAAGGTCACGCCCTCGCGGACCGTGAAGGTGTAGGTCAGCCCGTCGTCGGAGATCTCCCAGTCGGAGGCCAACGCCGGGAGGATCTCGAGGTCCTCGCTCAGGCCGACCAGGCCCTCGTAGACGTTGCCGCGCATGACCTGCACGAGGCCGGCGCCCGAGGTGGTGGTCACATCGAGGCTGGTCGGCTCGAGTCCGACGCGGATGTCGATGATCGCGGATTCGGAGGACTCGGGGGCGTCCGTGCCCGTGGCGGGCGAGGAGGCGCAACCGGCGAGCAGCACGCCGCCGAGGATGAGTGCTGTGGACGCAAACGTTCTGCGCATGGCTTACCTTTCTGTTGCGGGGTTTCCCCGCGGCTGTGATCGAGACGTCTATATGTCTACGGATCGACGGTGTCGAGAAGAGGAGTGCCAGGTGAACGATCGGCGAAGTGAGCGTGTCCGACCGAGCACGGGCACGCCCGCGTACCGGCGCATCGCCACTGCGTTGTGGGAGCAGATCCAGTCGGGCGAGCTCGCCCCGGGCGAGCGGCTGCCGAACGAGGCCGACCTCGCGGCGCGCTTCGGCGTGACCCGGCTGACGCTTCGCCAGGCCGTGATCGAACTGCAGCGACTGGGTGCCGTCGAGATCCGACGGGGCGTGGGCACGTTCGTGATGTCACCGCCCGACCTGGTCGAGATCGTCGCGAGCGTTCCGTCACTGCGCCAGGAATCGGATGCCACCGCTGACGCGCTCGACGAGCACGCGCTGCGCCGATCCGCCCGTCCGGTGCGGATGGTCGACGAGCGCATTCTGCAGGCCGGGGCGGCTACCGGCCCGTTCGCCGATGAAGCCGCCGCGCATCTCGACCTGCCTGTTGAGCGCCTGCACCGCCTGGACACCGTGATGGTGCGCGACGGGCGGCATTGGATCGCCAACAGCTACTGGTTCGATGAGCGATGGGCCGGTGTCGACGAGCTGGTCGACGCCCATGCGCTCGTCGTGCGGGCCTTCGCCGATGGGTTCGGCCTGCAGCTCGGCTACCTGTGGCGGGCGTTCAGTGCGGTCGGGGCCGACTTCGACGACGCCGAGACCCTCGGTGTGCCCACGGGCACCGCGCTGCTCGTGCGAGACGGGGTATCCGCCGATGAGAGCGGACACCCCGTGTTCTACGTCCGTCGCCGCCTTCGGGGCGATGACGCGAAGTTCGTACTGCGTTACGACACCGAATCGGCGCGCGTCGACGGCTGACCCGCGGCATCGATGATCCGCGCCACGATGTCGGCGGGGAAGCGGAACACCTCGGTGTCATCCGACATCCGCTCGACGAACGGCGCCACCCGCACGCGCTCGCCACGGATGTCGACGACCGCGCCGCCGAAGCCGTCGATCGCGGACTCCTCGCGCGGGTCGTCGAAGGAGCGCGCGATGTTGGCGACCCCCGGAGCGACGACGACCGGGACCCCGGCGACGGTTTCGACCAGCGGCAGGTGGTAGTGCCCACTGAGCACCACGCGCACGTCTGAGCCGCGCATTACGTCGAGCAGCGCGTGGGTGTCGTCCGCATCGAGCGCGAGCGCCTGCAGCAGCTCGGTCTGCGCGTCGATCGGCGGGTGATGGATCACGAGCACCGTGCCGTTCGGTGCGGGGGTGGCCAGCTGGGAGCGCAGAAACTCGAGCTGCTCGGGTTCGATCGATCCGTATCCCCGCTGCGGGATCGAGCTGTCGAGAACGATCGTGCGCCAGCCGTCGACGGTGGCGGTGGATGCTACGGGGCGGGCCTCGTCGGTACCCGCCATCACCTGTTCGCGGGCATCCGGCTGGCCCCCACCGAGTACCTCGCGGAACGTCTCGCGGCGGTCGTGGTTGCCCATCGCATAGACGACGCGTGCACCGCGCTCACGAGCCCAGGTGCCCAGCGTCTCGCGCAGCCACCGGTACGACTCGGCGGTGCCGTCTTCGCTGACATCCCCCGAGCAGACCACCAGGTCGAAGCGCAGGTGGCCGACATGCCCGAGCGCCCGCGTCAGATGCTCGCGCGTGTCGACACGGTCGTAGTGGCGGCTGTCATCGCCGAAGAGATGGGTGTCGGTGAGATGCAGGATGCGCAGAGACGTCATGCCAGCAGCAATACCAGCCCGAGGTGAACGTCTGTGCGCACCTCGGGCCGGCGTATGCCCGGATCAGTGCGGCGCGTGGTACTCGTCCTCGCCGCGCTTCCAGTAGCCCTTCACGACGGCCTTGGATGTGTCGACGCCCCAGCGTTCGAGCAGCGCACGGCCGGGCTTGACGATGGACTGCTCTGCAGCGATGAAGCAGAACGGGTCATCGCCGACAGCATCCGCCGGTCCCAGACCGTCGAGGAAGGCGATCAGCGCCGAACCCGCCGATGCCTCGCCGCGGTGCAGCCACTCGACCGTCACGGGTGCGTCGATCTCGACTTCGTCGGCGGCCGAGACGACCTCGATGACGATGCGCGCGGGGGTGTCTGCGGGGATCATCGCGGCGAAACGACGGATCGCAGGGATCGCGGTCTCGTCACCCACCAGCAGCCACGACCCCGGCGTGCCGGTGATGACCGCCGAACCGCGCGGACCGCCGACGCCGACGAACGATCCCAGCGGTGCCGAGGCGGCCCAGGGGGCCGCGACGCCCGCATCGCCATGGATCGCGAACTCGACGTCCAGCCAGCCGTCGCCCCACGCGAGCGGCGTGTACTCGCGGCTGGGCGCCGCACGCATCTCCTCGACCGAGGCGGTCGGGGCGGAGGCGAAGAACAGGCGCATGTGATCGTCGGCGCCGGGCGAGTCGAAGCCCGCCAGGTCCTGACCAGTCAGCCGTACTCGCACATAGTTCGGCGCCAGCCATTCCCGGCTCTCGAGGGTCACAGAGCGGAAGCGCAGGTCGAGTCCCTGGCGTTCGATCGAGAACGCGGATTTCACATCGGTCATAAAGTAAGGCTAACCTAATCACGTCAGGCAAGGTTGTCCTAACCTCACTTCGCGGCGCAGGTTCGCAGTATCCCTGCAGAGCACCGCCGCATCGCCCCCGCAGAACAGGAGTCCCTCCATGTCCGTGTCCAGAATCACCACGACCGCCGCGCTCGGCGCGGTCGCCCTTCTCGCACTGACCGGCTGCAGCACCGTCGGCGCAGCCGAGGAAGGCGACGCGAAAGCACCGGCAGCCGCCGAGGGGCAGCAGTTCCCGGTGACCGTCACCGACATGGCCGGCAACGAGGTCACTATCGAGAGCGCCGACAGCGTCATCGTCACCGACAACCGCCTGTTCCGCCTCGTCGCCGACTGGGGCATTGAGCTCTCCGCAGCCCCGCGCGCCCTGATGAGCAGCGAGAACCCGCTCGCCACCGACGAGGGCATCGTCGACCTCGGCACGCACGCCGAGCCCGACTTCGAGAAGGTCGTCGAGGTCGACCCCGACCTGATCGTCAACGGCTACCGCTACAGCGGCCACGCCGAAGACATGCAGAAGGCCGCGCCCGACGCCGCCTTCGTCGACATGACCAACGAAGAGCTGAGCGTCGACGAGTACCTCGTCGAGAGCGTCACCCTGCTCGGCGAGATCTTCGGCAAGCAGGACGAGGCCAAGGACCTGATCGACGACTTCCACGCGGCGGTCGACGAGGCACAGCAGGCCTACGACCCCGAGGTCACCGTGATGGGCCTGGTCACCAGCGCCAACGAGATCCGCTACTCCAACCCGCTCGACGGCCGCGGTTCGAGCATCTTCTTCAGCCTCGTCGGCCTGACCCCCGCGCTCGAATCCGAGGGCTCGAGCAACGACAAGGGTGATGACATCTCGATCGAAGCGATCGCCGAGTCGAACCCCGAGTTCCTGCTCGTGCTCGACCGTGAGGCGGCGTTCTCCGACAGCGAGTCCACCCCGGCGCTCGAACTGATCACCTCGTCGACCGCGCTGGCACCCGTGCCCGCCATCGAGAACGAGGCCATCTACGTCATGCCCGCCGACTTCTACCTCACCGAAGACATCGTCACCTACACCACCGTTCTCAACGACCTCGCGAAGGAGTTCGCGGCTCTGTGAGCACGGGTACCACACCGCTGCCGGCGGGTCAGCGCGTCACGCACGTCGACGCGCTGGCCCGCCGCGCCGCGGTGTCGCCACCGGCGTCGCGCCTGCGGCGCAGCCTGCCGGTCATCATCGCCCTCATCCTCACTGCCGGACTGCTCACACTGTCGGTCTTCACCGGCGTCGCCGACATCACCGACACCGAGGGCCGCGGTCACGAATTCACCTGGATCACCCGCATTCCGCGCACCATCGCCCTGGTGCTCGCCGGCGCCAGCATGGCAATGGCCGGGCTGATCATGCAGTTGATGACCCAGAACCGCTTCGTCGAACCGACCACGGTCGGCACCACCGAGTGGGCGGGTCTCGGCCTGTTGCTGACCTACATCATCATTCCGATGCCCTCGCTCATGATGCGCATGACAGTCGCCATCGTGTTCGCCTTCATCGGCACCCTGATCTTCTTCCTGTTCCTGCGCCGCGTCACGCTCAAGTCATCGCTGATCGTGCCGATCATCGGCATCATGTTCGGCGCCGTGATCAGCGCGATCTCGACGTTCATCGCGCTGGAGTACGACCTGCTGCAGACGCTCGGCACGTGGTTCGCGGGCCGCTTCACCGGAATCGAGGTCGGGCGCTACGAACCCCTCTGGATCGTCGCGATCGTCGCCATCATCGTCGTCTTCGTCGCCGACCGGTTCACCGTCGCAGGGCTCGGCAAAGAAGTCGCCACGAACGCCGGACTGAACTACGAACGCGTCGTGCTGCTGGGCACCGGACTCGTCGCCGTCGTCACCGGCGTCGTCACCGTCGTGATCGGCGCACTGCCGTTCCTCGGCCTGATCGTGCCGAACCTCGTCTCGATGATCCGCGGCGACAACCTGCGCAGCAACATCTTCTGGGTGTTCCTGGCGGGCATCTGGGTCGTGACCGTCTGCGACATCATCGGCCGTGTGATCATCATGCCGTTCGAGGTGCCCGTGTCACTGGTGCTCGGCGCCGTCGGCTCCGTCGTCTTCATCTTCCTGCTGCTGCGTACGAGGAGGACCCTTGTCCGCTGACACGGCACCCGCTGACACCGCCTCCGCTGACACCGCCTCCGCAGAGTCACCGGCATCCGCTCGTCTCGCACCCGCGTCGGGCGACCGACGCGGCAGCGCGTACGCCGACGATCGTCACCGCCGGCGCTACCGTCTGACACTCGGCGGTCTCATCGTCCTCGCCGTCGCGATCGCCGTGCTCATGCTGACGTGGGACAACCAGCATCCGCTCTTCAGCGAGAAGTGGTGGCGCATCTCGAACATGCGCTCCGAATCGCTCATCGTGATCGCCCTCGTAACGCTGTGCCACTCGTTCGCGACCGTGGCATTCCAGACCGCCACCAACAACCGCCTGATCACCCCATCGATCATGGGCTTCGAGTCGCTGTACATCCTCATCCAGACCGCCGCGGTGTTCTTCTTCGGCATGAGCGGTCTGGATCAGATCGACGGATTCGTGCAGTTCCTGCTGCAGACCGCGATGATGATCGCCTTCGCTGTGCTGCTCTACTCGTGGCTGTTCTCGGGCAGGCTCGGCAACCTGCATGTGATGCTGCTCGTCGGCATCATCATCGGCACCGGACTTGGAACACTCTCGACGTTCCTGCAGCGGATGCTCGATCCCAACGAGTTCGACGTGCTGCGCGCCCGGATGTTCGGCAACGTCGGCAACGCCAACACCGACTACCTGTGGTTCGTGATCCCGGTGTGCCTGGTGACGGGCGCCTCGATCTGGCTGATGGCGCGCCGCCTGAACGTCGTCGCGCTGGGCAGCGAGATCAGCACGAACCTCGGCATGAACCACCGGCGGCAGGTGATGCTCACTCTCACCCTGGTGACGGTGCTGATGGCGATGAGCACCGCGCTGGTGGGGCCGATGACGTTCCTCGGCTTCCTGGTCGCAACCCTCGCCTACTCGATCACCGACACCCACGACCACCGGCGCATCCTGCCGGTCGCCTGGCTGCTGGGCTTCGTGGTGCTCGGAGGCGCGTACTTCTTGCTGCGGCATGTGCTGCCCATGGTCGACACCGTCACGATCATCGTCGAGCTCATCGGCGGCATCACGTTCCTCATCGTCGTTCTCAGAAGGGGGCGCCTGTGATCCGGCTGTCCAACGTCACCAAGCGCTACAGTGCCGATGTCGAGATCGGACCGATCTCGCTCGACCTGCCCGCCGGGGGCATCATCGCCCTGGTGGGGCCGAACGGTGCTGGCAAGTCGACCGTGCTCACGATGATGGGGCGCCTGCTCGCCCCCGACGGCGGTTCGGTCGAGATCGGCGGCATCGATGTGCACCGCACGCCGTCGAAGAAGGTCGCCAAGACCGTGTCGATCCTGCGTCAGGAGAACCACTTCGTCACGCGGCTCACGGTACGGCAGCTGGTCGGCTTCGGCCGCTACCCGTACAGCGGCGGGCGGCTCATCCAGGCCGACGAGGACAAGATCTCTGAGGCCATCGATTTCTTGGGGCTCACCGACCTCGAACAGCGCTTTCTTGACCAGCTCTCGGGCGGTCAGCGGCAGCGTGCGTATGTGGCGATGGTGCTGGCGCAGGACACCGATTATCTGCTGCTCGACGAACCGCTGAACAACCTCGACGCCCAGCATTCGGTGCAGATGATGCAGCAATTGCGACGGGCGGCCGATGAGCTGG
The DNA here is from genome assembly GCF_017303215.1 of Microbacterium esteraromaticum. Classification (GTDB taxonomy): domain Bacteria; phylum Actinomycetota; class Actinomycetes; order Actinomycetales; family Microbacteriaceae; genus Microbacterium; species Microbacterium esteraromaticum_C. Next base: position 998,304 of record NZ_JAEMWU010000001.1, read on the forward strand.
GCCGCACGATCGTGATCGTGTTGCACGACATCAACTTCGCCGCGGCCTACAGCGACCACATCGTCGCCATGGAAGAGGGGCGCATCGCCGTGCACGGCACCCCCGACGAGATCATCCGCGACGACGTCCTCAGCCGGGTGTTCCGCACGCCCGTCACCGTGATCGACGGCCCGAACGGTCGTTTCGCCGCCTATCACCGCTGACCCCGTTGCGGCGCGGCGAGGCCGCGTCAACGGCGCCGGTGGTCTTCGGGGGCCAGCCGCGGTCCACGGCGCGACTCTCGGATGCCGGCGGCATAGACCAACCGGATGACTCGCTGCCGGTGACCGGCCCAGGGCGAGAGCAGCTCGAGCATGCCCGCATCGTCGGTGCGCGAGCCGGTGAGCGCGAACCCGATCTCGTGCGGCAGGTGGGCGTCGCCGAGAGCGACGGCGTCGGGGTCGCCGAGGGCGCGCAACCGTGTCTCGGCCGAGGTCCACTGCCCGATCCCCGGCTGGCTCGTCAGCACCTGGTCGCGGTCGTCGCCGTCGGATGCCGCGTGCAGTGCCCGCACGATGCTCGGGGCACGCGATGCCGCCCGCACGATCGTGCGGGACTGCGGGGGCTCCACGCCGGCGCGGTGCCACTGCCAGGACGGGATTCTGCGCCAGCTCTCTGCCGCGGGTGCGGCGAACATCGGGCGGGGCGTCGGCCCTGGGGTACGTTCGCCGAAGTTCGTGACCAGGTACCGCCAGGCACCGAAGGCCTGCAGGCCCGTCACCTTCTGCTCGAGGATCGCGCAGGCGAGGGCCTCGAAGACGAGATCGGTGCGGGGGAGTCGGATGCCTGGGAAGCGCCGCGCGATTGCGGCGAGGCCCGCGTGCGCCGAGACGTCGAAGCCGGTCAGGTCGTCATCGGCGCCGCACACCTGTGGCATCCGATCGATCGCCTCGTCGGCGCCGGGGCCCCACGCAGCCGCGTGAATGCCCTGGGAGTCCTGCCGCAGGCACAGTGTGGCGATGCCGCTCCCGGTGCGGAACGCCAGCCACAGCCGTCCGCCGTCGACGAGCATCGTCGGATCGTTCGGCCCGCGCACCAGCATCCCGACCGTCCGCATGAGGTCTACCGGATGGGCCGGACGGTAGACGGTCTGCGCCACCGGCTGGTGCGGTGCAGCATCCGTCGTCATGTCGGCAACCCTACGCGCCGGCGCCGACGCTCTCGTCTTCGGGGTTCTACGTCGCGGCGCCCGTCGTTGCGGCGCCTTTCGCCGACACCCCTACCTACCGTCGACACCCCTACCTACCGCCGACACCCCTAGCTACGGACGCCCACACCTGGGGGTCTCGGCGAGAACTCGGGGTCTCGGCGCAGAGAAGTCGCGTGACGAAGCAGTGGACAGCAGCGGCGCGCCACGCGAGGCGGCAATGAAGAGACGCGAGTCGGGTCAGAAACGGTCGGGCGACGGGGTGCCGTGGCCGTACCGGATGGAGACATCGGCGTGGCGGTCGAAGCGGTATCCGACGCCGCGCACGGTGCGCACGATGTCCTCGTGACGGCCGAGCTTGGCGCGCAGGCGCCGCACGTGCACGTCGATGGTGCGCTCGCCCGGGGCCTCTTCATCGGACGACGCCTGCCACAGCGCCGAGACCAGCTCGGTGCGCTCGATCGTGCGTCCCTCGCGCAGCACCAGGTACTGCAGCAGCTCGAACTCCTTGTAGGTGAACGCCGCAGACTCACCGTCCAGCAGCACACGCTTGCGCGAGATGTCGACGACGACGCCGGCCTCCTGGTCCTTCTCCTCCTCGACGGCGGCCTTGGCGCGGGCGATCGCACCCGGCTCGTGCAGCGCGAGGCGCACGACGTCGAGGTCGCGGCCACCGGATGCCTGCGGAGCGAGCGCCACGGTCGCGTGGGTCTCGGCACCGGGAGCGAGCTCGGCGAGGGTGCGACGCAGCGCGTCAACGAGCACGGGCAGGCTCACACCGGCCGAGGCGGCCTTGATCTCGTCGATACCGACATAGAGCGCGAAGCCTCGCGGCGAGCGTACGGAGGGGAGGTCAGCTGCGGCGTCGGCGGGGGAGATGACGCGGACGGGAGCGGTGACGGGGCGATCGAGGAGAGCAGTGGTCGACATGATGATGAAACCTTCACGGATGCGAGAGCCGGTGGCTCTGTTTGCGTTGCACGAAAGACCGGGCGGAGCCGGTGGAATGGGCGCGTAGGGTGGGCGCTCCGAGACCCGCCCCTCAGATCGAGGAGCGACAGCGGGTCAGGCTGGGTGGTTGCGCCTTAGCAACACATTCGGCAACACATGCCAACGCGGCCGGGCATCATCATCCCGGCAGTCCCGTTCGCCTCCTGGGCGGATACAGGGCATGCGTTGGTGGTCATGGGGGCGATTATTTCTCATGATGACGCGTCGTGTCAAAACGTGACAATCCGGTGTCTGAAACAGGACGTAACGTGGGGTGGGTGACATCTCCGCTTCCTGCTACCGATTTCGTGCTATCCGACGAGAAGGACGCCTCCCGATACACGCTCACACGCGGTGGTGAACTGGTGAGCGTCCTCGACTACCGCGACGACGGTCGCACCGTCGCCATGACGCGTGCCTACACGATCCCGACGCACCGCGGCCACGGATACGCGGCCATGGTCGTCGCCGGGGCGGTCGCCGATGTCGAGGCCGAGGGTGACCGGCGGATCGATCCGGTGTGCTGGTATGTCGCCGAGTGGTTCCAGGGGCATCCCGACAAGCAGCACCTGCTTCGCGCACGCTGACGGCACGCCTCGATCGCGATGTCGGTGGTCGTCCGTACGGTGTGAACATGCGCATTCTGCACACCTCCGACTGGCACATCGGCCGCACCTTCCACGGGCATTCGACGCTCGCGGCGCTGGCCGAGGTGCTCGACGCGCTGGTGGCGCAGGTGCGCTCGCACGACGTCGACGTGGTGATCGTCGCCGGCGACGTGTTCGATTCGGCGACACCGGCCGCCGCGGCGTACACGCTGCTCGACGAGGCGCTCCTCGCACTGCACGAGACCGGTGCGACGGTCATCATGACCAGCGGCAATCACGACTCGATCGCGCGACTGGGTTTCCATTCCCGGTTGCTGCGCGAGGGCATTCACGTGCTCACCGATCCGGCGGGGATCGCGACGCCGGTCACCGTGCGCGATGCGCACGGTCCGGTGCACTTCTTCGGCATCCCCTACCTGGAGCCCGCGATCGTCCGTCAGCACTGGAGTGATGGTGCGGATGCCGGTGACCAGCCGCCTGTGCTGCGCACGCAGGCGCAGGTGATGCATCACGCCATGAGCCTGGTGCGAGACGGAATGACCGCGCACGAGGGGCGTTCGGTGGCGATCGCGCACTGCTTCGCCGCCGGTGTCGAGGTCACCGACGGGCTCGAGCGTGAGGTGCGCCAGGGCGGCTTGGACGTGGTGCCGCTGAGCTCGTTCGACGGGCCCGACTACGTCGCACTGGGGCACATCCACGGCCGCCAGCAGCTCAGCGACCGGGTGCGCTACTCGGGGGCGCCGCTGCACTACAGCTTCGGCGAGCAGCACAAAGAGCGCGGCTCGTGGCTCGTCGACCTCGACGCGGAGGGGCTGGCCGCTGTCGAATGGCTGGCGCTGCCGGTTCCGCGCGCGCTGGTGACGCTGACCGGAACGCTCGACGAGATCCTCTCCGAGGCGAACGCCGCCCGGCACGCAGACCAGTGGGTCTGCGCCGTGTACACCGATGCCGTGCCGCAGCACGAGCCGATGCGCCGATTGCGCGAGCGCTTCCCGTTCTGCGCGCTGGTGCAGCACCAGCCCGACGGTGCGGATGCCGGTGACGAGCGCTCGTATTCCGAGCGGTTGCGGTCGGCGATCACGGACGTCGAGCGGATCGAGGCCTTCTTGATGCACGTGCGCGCCGGTCAGGGGGCGACGCCGCACGAGGCCGAGTTGATCCGCGATGTGCTCGATGACCGCGTGCGCGCCGAGGCGCTTGTCTGATGCGGCTGCATCGCCTCGAGGTCGCCGGGTTCGGCCCGTTCCGTGCGCGCCAGGTCGTCGATTTCGACGAGTATGCGGACGACGGCATATTCCTGATCGCCGGTCGAACCGGAGCCGGCAAATCCAGCATCCTCGATGCCGTCTGCTTCGGTCTCTACGGTGGCGTGCCGCGCTATGACAGTGGTGACAAGCGCATGCGCAGCGACCATTGCGCACCCGATGACGTCACCGAGGTCGTCGTCGAGTTCAGCACGACCGCCGGCCGATACCGGGTCACCCGGTCACCGGCCTATGAACGACCGGCCAAGCGCGGCGGCGGGATGACGACGCAGCAGGCATCGGTGCTGCTGGAGCAGCTGGTGGGCGATGAGTGGGTCGGGCGCGCGGCTCGTGCGGTCGACGCGGGCAATGAGCTGAACGAGATCCTGCAGTTGAGTCAGGAGCAGTTTCTTCAGGTGATCCTGCTCGCGCAGAACCGATTCGCGGACTTCCTGCTCGCCGGCAGCAACGAGCGTCAGGCACTGCTGCGTCGCCTGTTCGACACCGGTCGGTTCTCGGACTATCAGGCGCGGTTCGATGAGCGTCGGCGTGCGGCAGAGCAAGCGCTCAGCGGACGCCGCGCCACCGTTGATGCCCGGCTCGATGAGGCGGAGCGCATTGTCGGCGATGCTGACCTGTGGGGCGATGACGCCGATCACATCGCCGACTCCACGGATCAGCGCATCGAACGGCTGCGCCGGGCCATCACCCGTGCCGATTATCGGGTCGAACGCGCCACCGCCGAGAAGGCCGCCGCCGAGAAGGCCCAGGCGGACGCAGCGGCCGTCGTGACCGCGCTCACCGAGCAACGTCGGGCGCAGAGCGACCGCGACCGTGCGCGCGCAGCGCTCGCCGCGTTGGAAGCGCAGAACGCCGAGATCGCGGAAGCCGCGACCCGCCGCGATCGCGCTCGCGCGGCCGACAACCTACGGGCACTGATCACGGCCGAGGCACGCGGCGCTGCCGCGCTCGAACAGGCCGCGCGCGATGAGGCTGAGGCGATCGCCTCTGCACGCGCGACGGATGCGATCCGCGTGGTACTGGAGCACACACCATCATCGAGCGATGACGGCGAGGGCTCGGCCTCGGAAGCGAGCCCTGAGGGTAGCGCGGGCGCGACGCAGAGAGGCGACGCTTCCGCCGCCGCGCTGCGCGACTTCGCCTCGGAGCGCACCCGCGAGAGCGGCGCATGGCAGAACGCGGCCGAGCACGAGGCAGAGGGCGAGCGCCGTCGGTCAGAGCGCGTGAACGCCGAGGAGGCCGTTGCGGCAGCATCCGCGGTGCTTGAGGCGATCGACGCCGAACGCGACGCTCTTCCCGCGCAGATCAGCGCGCTCGAGACACAACGAGATGACGCCCGCCGAGAGGGCGCCCGCGCAGAGACCGCCGTGCAGGCGGTCGCCGCCGCCGAACGGCGACGCGACGGAGCCGCACAGGCTGCACGACTCACCGGGGCGATCACCGAAGCGGAGCGCACCGAGACCGAGGCGACTGAGGCGCACGCCCGTGCTCAGCACGAGCTCGGACAGCTGCGGCGCAGACGCCTCGACGGCTACGCCGGTGAGCTGGCGGCAGGCCTCGTCGCTGGCGAGCCGTGCGCGGTCTGCGGCTCCACCGCGCACCCGGCTCCGGCCGAGCATGCCGACCCCGTCTCGCCGGACGACATCGCCGCTGCCGAAGCTGCGCGTGACACGGCCGCCGCAGCCGAGCGGACCGCTTCGCGCGTACTCGCCGGGTATCGCGCCGAGCTGGCTGCCGCGGCGGAGCGCGCCGCCGGGCGTAGTCTCGAGCAGGCCGAGCACGAGATCACGCAGATGGTCGCCGAACGCGATGCCGCCGCCCGCGCGGCCGAACGCGCCGACGAGCTGAGCGTGCAACTGCAGATCCTCACTCGGAACGCCGCCGAGGTCGACGAGCGCCGCACGGAGGCGGCGGAGCGACTCGGCGCCGCGCGCACGGCGCTCTCGCTCATCGATCAGCGCATCGCCGATGCCGACAGGATGATCGCCGAGGCACGCGGCGACTACGACAGCGTGGCCGCACGCATCGCGCAGGCGCAGCACCACATCGCGCTCGCCACCCGCGCAGCCGACGCGATCGAGGTGCGCATCGAGCGGGCATCCGCAGCGGCGATCGCTCGCGGCGAGCTCGATGCCGCCCTCACCGCTTCGGTGTTCGACGACGTGGCCCAGGCAGAGCACGCGCTCCTGGCTGCCGCCGAGATCGCCACCCTCGACGCGCGGGTCACCGCGCACGCCGTCGAGGTGAAGAAAGAGAAGGCGCTGCTGCTCGACCTCGAGATGCGCGCCCTGCCCGAGGAACCGATCGATCTCGCCCCGGCCGAGGCCGCGGCGCACGCCGCGCGGGAGAGCTGGCAGAGTGCCGTGGATGCTGACAGCCAGGCCCGCGGAGTGCAGCGCGGCCTCACAGCGAGCGTCGAATCGGCAGCATCCGAGCACGCCGCCTCAGCGGCCGACGCAGAGCAGTTCGAGGTCCTGCGGGGGCTCGCCGACGCCCTCGCCGGACGGTCCGGGAACACGCTCAAGATGAACCTCGAGACGTTCGTCCTCGCCGCCGAACTCGAAGAGATCGTCGCGGCGGCGAACCTGCGTCTGCACGACATGTCGGACGGCCGCTATCAGCTGCGTCATTCCGACGCGCTCGCTGCGCGGGGTGCCGCATCGGGTCTCGGCATTGTCGTTTTCGACGCGTTCACGGGCCACAGCCGGCCGGCCAAGTCGCTGTCGGGCGGCGAGACCTTCCTGTCATCGCTCGCTCTGGCTCTGGGGCTGGCCGAGGTCGTCACGGCGCGAGCCGGTGGCATTCGACTCGACACGCTGTTCATCGACGAGGGATTCGGCTCGCTGGATGCCGACACCCTCGAGACGGCGATGCGCACCCTCGACGCGCTACGGCAAGGCGGGCGCACCGTGGGCGTGATCAGCCACGTCGAGGCGATGCAGGAGCAGATCCCCGCCCAGCTGACGGTGCGAATGACATCCGACGGTCCGAGCGTGATCGAAGGCCGTCGCGGGCGGTGAGCCGTGCGCGAGGGGTCAGAGCGAGTACTCGCGCTGCATGAAGTCCCACAGCTGGGCACTGCACGCGGCTACGACCTCGTCCCAGACCTGCGTCGCGCCGTCCTGCGCGCGATCCGAGACCACCCGCACCACACGGATCGGAACGCCGAACTTCTGGGCCACCCACACGAACGCGTAGGTCTCCATGTCGACGAGCACCCCTCCGAGCGAGGTGATCCGCGCGACCGCATCGACGTCGTCGACGAAGATATCGCCGGTCGCGATCGTCACGCCGGCGCGTCCGGTCTCCAAGCGGGCCGGCAGCGACACGTGCTGGCCGACCGTGCCGTCGAGGTCCTGCACATCGTGCTGGATGGCGGAGCTCACATCGTGGATGCCCGTCGCGATGGCATCCGACACGGCACCTGCGGTGCCGACCACGATGATCTCGTCGTACACCGCCGCATCCAGCGCGCGGGTCAGCCCGTACGTGGCCATGAGCTTTCCGGGGCCGGTCACGAGGCGATCGAAGCCGTCGATCTCAGCGGGGAAGGCCTGCAGTTCAGAGGCGAGGGCGGCGACGAGGAGTTTCACGTATCCATCCTGACATCCGGTGCCGGCTCCGTGGACATCCGGGCGGCCCGCGGTGAGAGGATGGGGCCGTGAGCATGCAGCAGCAGATCGCCGCAGACCTCGGCGTACGGCCCGAAATCGACCCGGCGACGGAAGCCGATGCCAGAATCGGCTTCCTCGTCGACTACCTGCGCGCGTCCGGAGCGAAGGGCTTCGTGCTCGGCATCTCGGGCGGACAGGACTCCACCCTGGCCGGGCGCCTGGCGCAGCTGGCCGTCGAGCGCGTGCGTGCCGACGGCGGCGCGGCGTCGTTTCTCGCCGTGCGCCTGCCCTACCGCGAGCAGCACGATGCGGCGGATGCCGAGGCGGCCCTCGACTTCATCGCCGCGGATCGCTCGATCGAGGTCAACATCCACCGCGGTGTGGACGCCGTCGAGGCCGATATCGAGCACGCTTTCGACTCGAGCATCACCGACTTCAACCGCGGCAACATCAAGGCTCGCATCCGCATGGTCGCGCAGTACGCGCTCGCCGGGCACGACGGCATGCTCGTGATCGGCACCGACCATGCCGCGGAGGCTGTGACCGGTTTCTTCACCAAGTTCGGTGACGGAGCGGCCGACGTGCTGCCGCTGTCGGGACTCACCAAGCGGCAGGGCCGTGCACTGCTGCAGCACCTCGGATCGCCGGAGCGCCTGTATCTGAAGGTGCCGACGGCAGATCTGCTCGATGGTCAGCCCGGCCGGGCCGACGAGCACGAACTCGGCATCACCTACGAGCAGATCGACACCTACCTCGAGGGGGGAGAGGTGCCGGCAGACGTCGCGGCGCGCATCGAGGCGAAGTACCTCGGGTCGCGGCACAAGCGCCACCTTCCCGTGGCGCCGCACGACACCTGGTGGCGCTGAGCCCGCACACTGATGCCCCCGAGCGTAAGGGGTCCATCGCGGTGAGTGTCGGCGCCCGGGGATAGTGTCGATGACAGGCAACGGAGAGGCGGCACGGTGCGGGTCATCGCAGCAGAGAATCGTGTGGTGTGGAGCGCCAGCGACCTGAAGGTCGCGGCGGAATGCGAGTTCGCCTGGATGCGTGCGCTCGACGCCAAGCTCGGGCGCGTTCCGGCGGTGGTCGAACCTGAGGATGCCACGCTCGCGCGTGCCGCAGAACTCGGCGACGTACACGAGCGTGCGGTGCTGGCCGACTACATCGCCGAGCGAGGCGAGGCCGTCGAGGGGGGACCGGGCGTCGTCTGCCTGCCGAAGGTGAAGTCGACGGATGCCACGGCGATGGCATCCGCTGTCGACGACACGCAACGCGCGCTGCGGTCGGAGGCGACCGTCGTCTTCCAAGCCGTGTTCTCAACGTCCGAGTTCGTCGGCTTCGCCGACTTCTTGCTGCGCGATGACGACGGGCGCTGGCGGGTGCAGGATTCCAAGTTGGCGCGCGCCGCCCGTGCGACAGCGCTCATGCAGCTCGCCGCATATGTCGATCAGCTCGACCTGCTGGGCATCGAACGCAGCGACGAGGTCGACCTCATCCTCGGCGATGGCAGCGTCAGCACGCACCGGGTAGATGACCTGCTGCCGCTGTTCCACGTACGGCGGGCGCGACTGCGGGCTCTGATCGCCGACCGCGACGTCACGGCGGGTGCCGCGGGTGAGCCGCTGGCGTGGGGAGATGACCGCGGAGACCTGCAGATCATCGCATGCGGGCGCTGCGCGACGTGCGATGAACAGGTGATCGGTCACCGCGACCTGCTGATGGTGGCGCGCATGCGTCCGGTGCAGCGGCAGCGCCTGCGGACGGCCGGCATTTTCACGATCGACGACTTGGCGATGGCATCCGATGCCCCGCAGGGCATGAACCCCGAGACGTTCGCCGCGTTGCGGGCTCAGGCGCGTCTGCAGCTGGGGGTACCCGTCGAGGGGACGGACACGCCGCCATTCGAACTGGTCTCGGCCAATGCCATCGGGCTCATGCCGCGGCCGAGCCGCGGTGACATCTTCTTCGACTTCGAAGGCGACCCGCTGTACACCGAGGCGACCGGCGCCGAACAGGGCGCGCAGTGGGGCATCGACTACCTGTTCGGCTGGGTCGACAATGCCGACCAGTACTCGGCGCTCTGGGCGCACAGCTTCGCCGATGAGAAGCGCGCGCTGCTCGACTTCCTCGAGTTCGTGAAGCTGCGTCGGCAGACCCACCCCGACATGCACATCTACCACTACGCGCCGTACGAGACCTCGCACCTGGCGGCGATGGCCGCACGGCACGGGGTCGGCGAGGCCGACGTCGATCGTCTGCTGCGCGAGGGGGTGTTCGTCGACCTCTACCCGATCGTGCTGCGCTCGGTGCGCGTGGGATCGCGGTCGTACTCGATCAAGAAGCTCGAACCGCTCTACATGGGCGAAGAAGTGCGCACCAGCGATGTGCAGAAGGGCGACGACTCGATCGTCCAGTACGTGCAGGCGCGGGGGCTGATCGCCGCGGGGCGTGCGGATGAGGGCGAGCAGATTCTCGCCGACCTGGCCGACTACAACCGGTACGACTGCGTCTCGACGCGACGGCTGCGCAACTGGCTCATCGAACTGGCCAAGCAAGAGGGCGTGCTGCCCGCGCCGCCGGACGACCCCGAGACCGCGGCCTACGAACCATCGCCGCTCTCGCTCGCCCTGCAGGCCGAGGCGCTCGAGGCAGAGCACGCCGGCCGCAGCGGCAGCGAGTTCCGTGTCGCCGCGGCCGCGATCGACTACTACCCGCGCGAGGCGAAGAGCTTCTGGCAAGGGCACTTCCAGAGATTGCGCGAGCCGCTGTCGGTATGGGAGAGCACGCGCGACGTGCTGCGCGTCGACGCGACACGCAGCAGCGTCGACGAGGACTGGGCGCTCGGCGAACGGCAGCGCTCGCAGTCGCGCGTGCTGCGCCTGCGCGGTGAGGTGGCCCCCGGCAGTACTCTGCGCGAGGGCAGCAGTCCGTTCGCGCTGTACGCCGTGCCGACGCCATTCGCGGCGAACGCCCCCTCTCGAGTGATCCATGTGCCGCATGCCGTCGAGGTGATCGCCGTGCTCGATGACGGCTACGTCGTGCGCGAGCGCGGCATTGACGGGCAGCTCTGGGACGAACTGCCACTCGCCCTCGCCCCGGCGGCTCCGCCGCACGTCGCGTCACAGCAGAGTGCGATCGAGCAGTGGGCGGCGCGCGTGCATCGCGCGGCCCCCGACTTTCCCCGCGACGCGGCGACCGACATCCTGCGCCGCATCGCCCCACGCACGGTCTCAGGCGCTTCTCTGCCGCAGGCCGGTGATGACACCGTCGATGCGATCGTGCGCGGCATCCTCGATCTCGACGACAGCTACCTGGCAGTGCAGGGCCCCCCGGGAACCGGCAAGACTTACACCGGGTCGCGGGTGATCGCACGCCTGGTGCGTGAGCACGGCTATCGCGTCGGGGTGGTCGCCCAGTCGCACGCGATCGTCGAGAACCTGCTCGAGCGGGTCATCGCCGATGGTGTTCCCGCTGAGCGGGTGGCGAAGGCTCCCAAGGACTCCTCTGCCTCCGAACCCGGCTACACGGTGATCCGCAAGGACGGCATGGCAGGCTTCCTCGCCGAGCACGCTCGTGGGGGAGCGGTCGTCGGTGGCACGGCCTGGGACTTCAGCAACACCCGGCGTGTCGACCGGGGCGGTCTCGACCTGCTCGTGATCGATGAGGCCGGGCAGTTCTCGCTCGCGTCGACGATCGCCGTCGCCGCGGGGGCGAAGCGACTGCTGCTGCTGGGGGATCCGCAGCAGTTGCCGCAGGTGAGCCAGGGCACTCATCCCGAGCCGGTGGACACATCGGCGCTGGGCTGGGTGATGGACGGCGAATCGGTGATCGACCCCGCGCACGGGTACTTCCTCGCGCAGTCATGGCGCATGCATCCGCAGGTCGCGTCTCCCGTCTCCCGCCTGTCGTACGCCGGCAAGCTCGCGTCGGCGCCCGGTGCCGAGACGCGGGTGATCTCCGGCGTCGAGCCGGGCCTGCACGTACTGCCGGTGCGCCATCGCGGCAATGCGACCCAGTCGCCCGAAGAGGCCGCCGAGGTCGTCAGGATCGTGCGCGACCTGATCGGACGCGAGTACACGGACGGCATGACCGACGAGCCCGCACGCCCCCTCGTGCAGGACGACATCATCGTCGTGGCACCGTACAACGCGCAGAAGCAGCTCATCCACGAAGAGCTTGTCGCGGCGGGCTTCGGCGAGGTCGCCGTCGGCACCGTTGACAACTTCCAGGGCAAAGAGGCCGTCGTCTCGATCACCTCGCTGGCCGCTTCGAGCGGGCGGGATGCGCCCCGCGGGCCGGAGTTCCTGTTGCTGCAGAACCGCCTGAATGTGGCGATCTCGCGCGCCAAGAGCGCGGCGTACCTGGTGCATTCTCCGGCGTTGCTCGATGACCTGCCATGGACGCCCGAGGCGGTGGCCCGGCTCAGCGCGTTCGCGCACCTGGTCGGCGCCGACCGCGTCGCTGACGGGCCGCGGGCATGAGCCCGGACGCGACGGTGCCCACGACTGAGGGCATCCTGCGGGCGGCCGCGGAATGGGCATGGTTCCCGCGCGGGAGCGAGCACGAGGTGAGCGAGCTGCAGCTCGTGCGGTACCCGGCACGGTTCGGCGGCGGTGTCAGGGCTTCGCGGGTCGCGTCTGATCTCGACGCGCCCGCCGTGCTCGATCATGCGATCGAGCGCACCCGTGAGTGGGGCGAGACCCGGCTGACATTCTGGACGAACGCCGCGGACTCACCCGATCTTGAGGCGGAGCTCGTCGCCCGCGGTGCGGAGCACGTCGATACGGTGGCGGTGCTCGCGCGACCAGTCGACGGCATCTCGATCGAGGTGCCCGAGGGCGTCACCGCCGAGGTCATCCGCACGCTCGACCACGTGCGTGAGATGGATGCGGTCGACGTCGCGGTGTGGCAAGAGCAGCAGCCGTTGTCACCCGAGCAACTCACACAGGAGCTGGCCGAGATCGAGTCCGCGAACGCGTCAGGCGAGGGCATCCGCGTGCTGGCTCGCATCGACGGAGTCGCGGTCAGCACGGGCGGGTGCACGATTGTCGGGGAGTTCGCTCGACTGTGGGGCGGTGGGACGGTGCCCGAGGCACGGGGTCGCGGCGCCTACTTGGCCGTGCTCGCGGAGCGCCTGCGGCGTGCGAGCGCGCTCGGGGCGACGACGGCACTGGTGAAGGGGCGGGTCTCGACGTCGGCACCCATCCTGACGCGCGCCGGGTTCGTGCACTACGGCGACGAGCGCGGCTACACCCTGACCGTCTGACCTGCCGGTTTGATCGGGTCGGCGCTCTTCGGGTTGCTGCCCGGACGCGCGTCACTGAGAACAGGCTCGTTGCCGAGAACAGGCTGGATCTGTGGGAATCGTCCTGTTCTCGGTAACCGTCCTGTTTTCAATGACGGGATGCCGGGATACCGGGCCGCCACAGGCGGTCGCCGGGGAAGGGAGCCCGGGGCACCGAGAAGACGGGATGCCAGCGCGCCGGCAACCCCGGGTGTCAGACGGTGCCGTACAGGCGGTCGCCGGCGTCGCCGAGTCCGGGCACGATGTACCCCTTCTCGTTCAGGCGCTCGTCGACGGCACCCAATACGAGGGTGACATCCTGATCGCCGACGATCCTCTCGATCGCCTCGAGGCCCTCGGGGGTGCCGAGCAGGCAGATCGCGGTGACGTCCTTCGCTCCGCGGTCGAACAGGAACTGGATCGCCGCCGCCAGCGAGCCACCGGTCGCGAGCATCGGGTCGATCGCGAAGCACTGGCGGTCGCTCAGGTCATCGGGCAGACGTTCGGCGTAGGTGGTCGGCTCGAACGTCTCGTCATCGCGCACCATGCCCAGGAATCCGACCTCGGCGGTGGGCAGCAGCTTCACGAGCCCTTCGAGCATGCCGAGGCCCGCGCGCAGGATCGGCACGACGATCGGGCGCGGCTCGGCGATCTTCACACCCATCGTGGTCGTCACCGGGGTCTTCACCTCGACCGGCGTGACCTTCACGGTGCGCGTGGCCTCGTAAGCCAGCAGGGTCACGAGCTCCTCCGTCAACTGGCGGAAGACGGGCGAGGAGGTGTTCTCATCCCGCAGCACCGTGAGCTTGTGAGTGATGAGCGGGTGATCGGCCACATGAACGCGCATGATTACAGGCTACTTGCCCGAAGCCCCTGCGCGTGTGTCGAATCGTGCCGAACTGCCCGCGCAGTAGGCTCGACGGCATGAACCGCGCCTTCGACGAGCCGATGCGGCGCGCTCTCGCGCTCGCCGCGGATGCCGGAAACGACGGCGATGTGCCTGTCGGCGCCGTCGTGCTCGACGCCACCGGCGCGATCGTCGCAGAAGGCCGCAACCTGCGTGAGCAGACTCATGACCCGACGGCGCACGCCGAGGTCGTCGCGCTGCGCGCCGCCGCCGAGCACCTCGGGTCGTGGAACCTCGAGCAGCACACGCTCGTCGTCACCCTCGAACCCTGCGTGATGTGCGCGGGCGCCATTCTGCAGTCGCGCGTCGCGCGGGTGGTCTTCGGCGCGTGGGATGAGAAGGCCGGCGCGGCCGGGTCGATGTACGACCTGCTGCGTGATCGTCGCCTGCCGTACCGTGCCGAGGTCGTCGGCGGGGTGCAGTCGGATGCTGCCATCGCCCTGCTGCAGCAGTTCTTCGACGCCCGCCGCTGACGCCCGTTGACATCCGCAACCCGCAGCCCGCCCGCCCCGGCAGGCGCGAGCTTCGGGCATCCGATCGGTACGCGACCTCAGCGTCCGTCGGTTGCGGCGTCGGCCAGGTAGTCGACCATCGTCAGGTATCCCTGAGCGTGCTCATCGAAGTACCCGGCACGGCGTACGCCGTGCTCGTCGATCGAACTCTGCGACGCGTGTCCCTGCACGGCGAGTCCGACGACCACGCCGCCCTCGATACCGGGTGCCTCGCCGCCGTCGCAGTCGTAGCCGATGACTCCGGGGATGTCGCGCGGATCGACCGGGTGCTGTCCGAGGCGGCCCAACGGAGCGATGCTGTCATCCGCGCCCTCGGTGGCGTACACGACGACGTCGCCGCGTGTGATGGCGTCGCCGATGGCGATGCTCGCAGCCTGGGTGACCCCGGCGGATGCGATCGAGAAGGCCGTGCTCACGGCGCCGGCGATGTTCATCGCGAACAGCTCGCCGAGCAGCGTCGATGAGTATGAGTAGGTGACCAGTGCGATGTGCGCGCGCGGGGTGCGTGCCTTGAGCCGGTCGAGGTCGACGGCCAGCCGGGCCGCGCCGATCGTGGCGTGTTTCGTGGCGAGTGTCGTCACGTGCGTGCCCGAGTCCCACCCGAACCAGACGACGGTGGCGACCCGTCGGGGTTCGCCGCGACTCACGCACGAGCGGATGACGTCCATACAGGTGCGTTGCGCGGCGTTCGCCCAATCCTCGAACACATCGAGCGTGGTCTCGGTGCCGTGCAGCAGATAGACGACGAGGTCGGCCTGGTCGATGTCGCCGAACGACACCACGGCGTACGGTTCGCCGTCGCTCATCCAGAACGACTCCAGTCGGGCTTGGGGATCCGCAGCGAGCACGTCCTGCACGCGGCGCAGTCGCGCCAGCGTCGTTTCCGGCAGGTCGGCGTTCGCCAGGGCGGCGCGGAACTCCTCGGTCATGCCGAGCGGGCCGTCAGTCCGATGACCTCAGCACGAAGGCATCCGTCGGCGGTTCCGGATCCAGCGACGGGCGGTACACGTCGGGCTCCAGGTAGACCACGCGGGCTGCGGGAACGGCCTCGCGGATACGGCTCTCGATCTCGTCGATGTCGGCGGCGGCTTCGCGCACCGTCTTGTCGGCGGTCAGGGCGATCTTGGCGGCGACCATCAGTTCGTCGGGGCCGAGGTACAGGGTCTTGATGTGGATGAGCTTCTGTACTTCGCGGCCGCCGGTGATCGCCTCGACGATGAGGTCGTGGTCGGTGGGCGTCGCGCCTTCGCCGATCAGCAGGCTCTTGGTCTCGAGGCCGAGCACGATCGCGATCAGGATCAGCAGCAGACCGATCATCAGGGTGCCCAGCGCATCGAACATGGTGTTGCCGGTGATCAGTGTCAGCCCGACGCCGAACAGCGCGAACGTCAGACCGATCAGCGCGCCGACGTCTTCGAGCAGGACGACGGGCAGTTCGGGGGCCTTGGAACGCCGCACGAACGAGAACCACGACTGGTCCTTCTCACGCACGCGGTTGCTCTCGCGCACGGCGGTGCGCAGCGAGAACGACTCCAGCCCGATGGCGATGACGAGCACGGCGAGGGGCAGCCACCACCAGGTCGAATCGATCTCGTGCGGATCGATGAGCTTCTGCACACCCTCGTAGACGGCGAACAGGCCACCGAGCGAGAACAGGATGATCGATACGACGAACGCCGAGACGTAGCGCTCGCGTCCGTAGCCGAACGGATGCTCCTGATCGGCCTCGCGGCGAGCCCGGCGTCCGCCGCGCATCAGCAGCAGCTGGTTGCCCGAGTCGGCGACCGAGTGGATGGCCTCGGCGAGCATCGATGCGGACCCCGAGAGCGCCCAGGCGACGAACTTCGCCAGGGCGATGCCGAGGTTCGCCAGGAATGCCGCGATGATCGCCTTGCTGCCGCCGGATGCGCTCATGCTCTGAGTCTACGACGGGCTTCCTTGGAAGGCCTTCCGTAGGATGGCGGCATGGTTGATTCGCTGCCTTCGCTCGCATTTCTCGGCGCCGGTTCGATGGGAGGTGCGATCCTGCAGGGGGTGGTCGCCTCCGGCGTGCCGGTCGACGGCATCGTCGCGACGAACCGTTCGCGGCTGAAGGCGGATGCCCTCGCGGCCCTGCCCGGGGTGACGAGCATCGCCCTCGAGGAGCGTCCCGACGGGAACGCCGAGGCCGTGGCATCCGCTCGTATCGTCCTCGTCGGTGTGAAGCCGGCGATGGTTCCCGATCTGTTGCGCGAGATCGCGCCGTCGCTGCGCCCGGATGCCATCGTCGTGAGCCTTGCCGCGGGCGTCACCCTTCACACCTTCGCCGAGGGCCTCGGCCAGCAGGCGCACGTGATCCGTTCGATGCCGAACACGCCCTCCACGGTGCGCCGCGGGGTGACGGGGATCGCCGCAGGTGCGGCGGCCACGGCCGACGACATGGCGCTCGTGCGTGCGCTGTTCGAGACCGTCGGTGCGGTGATCGAGGTCGATGAAGCGCAGATCGATGCGCTCTCGACCATCTCGGGATCGGGACCGGCGTACGTGTTCCTGTTGATCGAGGCGTTCACGCAGGCGGCGATCGGCAAGGGGTTCTCCGAGGCGGATGCCCGGCTGATGGCCGAGCAGACGTTCATCGGCGCTACGGCGCTGCTGGAGGCTTCGGGCGAGGAGCCGTCTGAGCTGCGTCGTCGCGTGACCAGCCCGAAGGGCACGACCGAGCGCGCGGTGGCCGTGCTGCAGGAGGCAGAACTCGAGGGCGTGTTCGCCCGGGCGACGGATGCCGCTCTCGCCCGTGCCCGCGAACTCGCCGCCGGAGCCTGATCCCGCGGGGACAGACAAAGAGCCCGGGGCGGTGATCTCACCGCCCCGGGCTCTTCTGCGTCGCGCAGCCTGTCAGGCGCCGTAGCCGATACGGCGCAGCAGCGCCGCACGGAACTCCTCGGGGCGCTCCAGGTGCGGTGCGTGGCCGACGCCCTCCCAGGACTCCTCGATGACGTCACCGCCCGCCGCGGCGTAGGCGTCGAGCACATCGCGGGTCTGCGACACCATCTGCTGGGCGGGTGCGGCCTCCTCGCCGGGCCAGCCCGGGATGACACCGAGGGCGCCGAGATGGTTGAGGTCGAAGAACGATGCGTCCGACACGATCGCGTCGGCGCTCCCGTGCACCCAGAGCACCGGCGGCTTGGCGTCGAGGTCGACGATTCCTGAGACATCGAAGTTCTTCGGCGTCATCGTGTTCAGCACGCCGTGGTCGCCGGCGGCGAAGCCGGGCCAGTTGTCGCTGGCGGTGCCGTCGCCCGGGTAGTTGCCCTCGGAGGTCGAGGTGGTGAGCATCGAGGCGACCCAGATGTCTTCGAGGGGTGATGAGTAGTCAGCCGAGACGTAGCCGCTGCGGAACACGCTGCGCGGAGAGGTCTGGGCCTCGGCGCTGGTGTCGCCGTCGCGCAGGCGCTGCACGAAGTCGGGATTCGCTCCGCCGCCACCGCATCCGGCGTCGTCATCGGTGAGCCGGCTGCCGTCGCGTCGGGTGCCGCCGAAGCCGTACGGCGAGACGGGCGCCTGCAGGGTGAGGCTCAGCACCGGGTGGTCGAGGGCGTACTGCATGATCACGCCACCGCCCATCGACCAGCCGACCAGGTGGACGGCAGGAAGATCGAGCGCGGTGAGCACCGAGGCGAGGTCGTCGCTGAAGTCACGCACGCCGCGGGTCGCATCGATGGGCAGCGCCTCGCTGTCGCCGAAGCCGCGCAGGTCGACGGCGATCGGGCGCACATCGGCGGGCAGGCCCTGCATGGTCTCCTGCCAGAACAGTGCTGATGAGACATTGCCGTGGACGAAGACGATGGTGCGGTCGGCGGGAGTCGCGGGGTCGTCGCCCGTGCGTTCCAGGATGTTCGCGCGCAGTCGCGGGGTGGTGACGGATCGGGTGGCGATGCCGTCGAGAAGGATGCTGTCGGATGCTGTCACGGTGTGCTCCTCGGGTGCGGTGCGGCAGCGTCGCCGCGCTTCCCGACCGATCCTAACGGGACGGAGCACTCAATGTGAACTGCCTTTCATGTTTTCTGGCAGTCCCGCCGATCTCAGCGGTCGAGGCCCGCGAAGCGCTCGATGTCGCTGTTCGTCCCCGACACGATGATCAGGTCGTGGTTGGTGACGACCGTGTTCGCCTCGGCGTAGCGGAACGGCTTGCCGGGACTCTTCACGCCGACGACGGTGACGTTGTACTTGGTGCGTACACCCGACTCGTTCAGACCGACGCCGCGGATGAACTTCGGCGGGTACATCTTGGCCAGAACGAAGTCATCGTCGAAGCGGATGAAGTCGAGCATCCGCCCGCTGACGAGGTGGGCCACGCGCTCACCGGCCTCGCGCTCGGGGTAGATGACGTGGTTCGCGCCCACGCGCGCGAGAATCTTGCCGTGCGACTGCGAAACGGCCTTCGCCCAGATCTGTGGCACCTTCAGGTCGACGAGGTTCGCGGTGATCAGCACTGAGGCTTCGATGAGCGAGCCGACGGCGACGACGGCCACCTGGAAGTCCTGCGCGCCGATCTGACGCAGCGCGTCGAGGTTGCGGGCATCCGCCTGCACGGTGTGCGTGACGCGATCAGACCACTTCTGCACCAGCTCGAGGTTGTCGTCGATCGCGAGAACCTCGCGGTCGAGGCGATCGAGTTCGCCTGCGCACGCCGCGCCGAAGCGGCCCAGTCCGATCACGAGTACCGGGGCGTCGCCCCGAACCATCTCAACCAACGATCGGCCTTTCGACGGGCAGCGAGTACAGCTGCGAGCGGGAAGTCGCGGCGATCGCCGCGGCGAGAGTCACTGTACCAACGCGCCCCATGAAGATGGTGGCCGCCATCACGTACTTGGCACTGTCGGGCAGCGCCTCGGTGAGGCCGGACGAGAGCCCGACCGTGCCGAACGCCGAGACGACATCGAAGAGCACATCGACGATCGGGGCTTTCGTGATCTGCGCGATCACGATCGTCGACAGCGCGACGATCGTGGCGCCCCAGGCGACGACGCTGAGGGCGACGCGCTGCACGTCGCTGGGGATGCGGCGGCCGAAGGCTTCGACCGACTGGCGTCCCCGGGCCTCGGACCACACGGCGATGGCGAGCACGGCCAGCGTGGTCACCTTGATTCCGCCGGCGGTGGATGCTGAACCGCCGCCGACGAACATCAGCATGGTGGCCGCGAGCATCGACGAACCGTTCAGGTCGGCGATGTCGATCACGCTGAAACCGCCCGAGCGCGTCATCGCCGACAGGAACAGCGCGTTCATCGTCGTCTCGGTGGCATCCATCGAGCCGAAGGTGCGCGGATTGTTGTACTCCAGCACCAGGAAGACCGCAGCGCCGAGGAAGAACAGCAGGATCGTCGTGATGAGGGTCAGCTTGGAGTGCAGCGACCAGCGCTTGACGTGCCAGACGTGCTTGGCGAGGGTGTAGATCACGGGGAACCCGATGCTGCCGAGGAACACGCTGGTCATCAGCAGGATGAGCACCAGGTAGTCGTCGGCGAAGACCGAGACGCCGCCGGCGTTCGGCGTGAAGCCGGTGTTCGTGAACGACATGGCCGCGTAATAAGGGGCCTCCCACAGCGCGGCGATCGGGTCGATGCCGGCCCAGATCAGCGCCGGGTACAGCAGCACGGCCACGGTGCCCTCGATCACCAGCGTCGACAGGGCGACAGTGGTCAGCAGCTGGCCGACTTCGCCCAGGCGCACGGTCTGGCTCTCATTGACCGGTCCGCCGTGGGCGCGCATCGGGTTGGTGTCGCCGGCGGCGATCAGCTTGGCCCGCAGCCCGAGCCGCTTCGAGATGACCAGGCCGAGCAGCGAGGCGAGGGTGAGGGCGCCCATTCCGCCGATGTTCACGCCGATGAAAATGACGACGTTGCCGAACGGCGACCAGTGCGTGGCCATATCGACCGTCGTCAGGCCCGTGACACAGATGGTCGACATGGCGGTGAACAGCGCATCGCTCAGCGGGGTGATCGTTCCCGACGCCGACGAGATCGGCAGCGACAGCAGACCCGTGAACAGCAGGATCAGTGCGGCGAACACGACGATCGCGAAGCGCGACGGCGAGGAGGTGATGACGTGCTTGATCCATCTGGCGGCGCCACGCAGGCCCCGCCGCGGGGTGGATGCCGACAGGATGCCCGACATCGAGCCCCCTTCTGCTGTGTGCGCTCGGCGCGCTTCGCCGGGCCCTGGTCATGGTACTCCGTGCTCGCGTGGTACTCGGTGCCCACGCCGACTACCCTGAGGGGATGACCGACATCTTCGACGTGATCGCAGACGGTACGCGACGCGACATCCTGCGGCTTCTGCTGGACGCGTCGGCCACGGGTGACGACGGGACCAGCGTGACCGGGATCGTCAGTGAGCTCGGCATCAGCCAGCCGACGGTCTCCAAGCACCTCAAGGTGCTGCGTGAGGCGCAGCTTGTCACCGTGCGAGAGGACGGCCAGCGCCGCTTCTACAGCATCTCGGTCGCGCCACTCGAGACGGTCGACGACTGGTTGGTCCCGTTCCTGGTCGATGCCTACGGCGAGCAGGCTCCCGACGTCGATGTTCCCTTCGCGCCGCTGCCGTCGGCGACCGTGCACGCCGCCGAAGCCGTCGGACGCGCCGCGGCCTCGGCGAAGCACGTCGTCACGAACGCGTTCAAGCGTCGCTGAGCTCGTTTCACAGCAGCAACACCGGTTTACACGCGTCCCGCCCGCGCCCTATGCTGTGCATCAATAGAAAGGGGTATTGGGGATGCCCGACGTTCAAGACGTTCGATTCCTGACGGTGGCCGAGGTCGCCGAACTCATGCGCGTGTCCAAGATGACCGTGTACCGACTCGTGCACGCCGGTGAGTTGCCGGCGATCCGCTTCGGTCGCAGTTATCGCGTGCCCGAGTCCGCCGTCGTCGAGATGATGCACAAGCCCATCTCGGATGTTGGCTGAGTCGGTTTCCCGGCTGCTCCGACCGTTTGCTAGAATCGTCCGAGGCATTTTTTCCGTGCCCGTACCCGGGTGCCGACTTCATGGCACCCAACCCCTGACTTAGTGAGGTTTCCGTGGGTTCAGTCATCAAGAAGCGCCGCAAGCGCATGGCGAAGAAGAAGCACCGCAAGCTGCTTCGTAAGACTCGCCACCAGCGCCGCAACAAGAAGTAAGCGGCACGACACCAAGCGCCTCCCGATCGGGCATCGAGCCCGTCGACGGGGGCGCTTCGTGTACTGCCCGCAGGAGAAACCCATGCCGTCTACCACCCTCACGCTGATCGGCAAGCCCGACTGTCACCTCTGCGACGTCGCGCACGAGATCGTCGACGCCGTCGTCGCCGAGATGCCGGATGCTGTCGCCGAGCGCATCGAGATCGTCGAGCAGTCCATCAACGACGACCCCGCACTGTTCGAGAAGTGGTGGGAGAAGATCCCGGTGGTGCTGATCGACGGTGAACTGCACGCGCACTGGCGGGTGTCGGCGGAGCGCCTGCGCGAGGCGCTGCAGAAGAAGGCAGGAGCACAATGACCATTCGTCACGTCGTGAGCTGGAAGCTCGCCGACCCGGACGCCACCGTGCGGGCCGAACAGGCGACCGAGGTGGCCCGCCGGCTGAACGCACTGATGGGTGTGATTCCGCAACTGCGCATGGTCTCGGCCGGCGCCAATGTCGCCTACCCGGACGTCAACTGGGACGTCACCCTGGTCGCCGACGTCGACACGCTCGACGATCTCGAGGCCTATCAGGTGCACCCGGCCCACCAGGAGGTCGGCGTGTACATCCGATCCGTCGTGGCATCCCGCGTCGCGGTGGACTTCGAGATCTGAGCAGAGGTCGCAACGCAACCGTGACCCGGAGAGCGGATTCCGCAGGGGTCATGGGGCGCTTGGCATGCCTATGATGATCCGTACCCGACCGAGGGTCCGCATGCCGAACCCCGGCGTGAAGTCTGTACCCCGTCACGAAGGAGTGGCCATGAACCACCGTCCCGTTCTTTTCAGCGCTGCCGTTCTCGCGGCCGCCACCCTCGCACTCACCGGCTGTGCCGGCGGCGATGATGCCCCCGTCGACGAGGGCGCGCTCGAGCTGGTCACGCCGGGCACGCTGACCGTGTGCTCCGAGGTGCCCTACCCGCCCTTCGAGATGGAGGACGGCAACGGCGGCTACACCGGCTTCGACCTCGACCTGGTCGCTGCCATCGCCGAGAAGCTCGACCTCGAGGTCAGCATCCAGGACGTCGGATTCGACGGCCTGCAGTCGGGCACCACGCTGATCGCCGGCACATGCGACTTCGGCGCATCGGCGATGACCATCACCGAGGAACGCAAGACGAACCTCGACTTCGCCGACCCGTACTACGACTCGCTGCAGTCACTGCTGGTCAAGACCGACTCGGGCATCACCGGCATCGACGACCTCGAAGGTCGCAACGTCGCCGTGCAGCAGGGCACCACCGGTGAGAACTACGCCGAAGAGAACGCCACCGGCGCCGTCCTCGTGCAGTACCCCGGTGACGCCGAGATGTGGCCCGCTCTGCAGGCCGGTCAGGTCGAGGCGATCCTGCAGGACCTGCCGGTCAACATCGAGCACGTCAAGGCCGACTCCGACTACGAGGTCGTCGAGGAGTACAACACCGACGAGCAGTACGGGTTCGCCTTCGCGAAGGGTGAGCGCACCAACCTGCGCGAGGCCGTCAACGGCGCGTTGCAGGAGCTGCGCGACTCGGGCGAGTACGACACGATCTACGACAAGTACTTCTCGGCCGAGTGAGCCGTAGAGGCGAGGACGAGCAGTGGCACTGCGCAGACGTACCCGGGGTCTGATCTACCGGGGCACGATGTACGCCCTCTTCATCGCGGTGGTCGTGCTGATCATCGCGATGACCGACTGGCAGACGATCGGAAAGCAGTTCTTCAATCTTGAGGTCGCGGCGAAGCTGTTCCCCGACATCATCATCGTCGCACTGCGCAACACGATCCTGTTCACGTTGATCGCGTTCACGGGCGGGTTGCTTCTGGGCATCCTGTTCGCGTTGATGAAGTTGTCGGTGATCGCACCGTTCCGGTGGTTCGCCACCGGCTGGATCGAGCTCTTCCGTGGATTGCCGGCGCTGCTGACGATCTTCGCGATGGCGTTCATCCTGCCGATCGCGTTCGGCATCAAGCCGCCCGGAGGCCCGGTCGGCGCCGGTCTGATCGGTCTGATCCTGGTCGCCTCGGCCTACATGGCCGAGGTGATCCGCTCGGGCATCCAGGCCGTGCCGAAGGGGCAGACCGAGGCGTCGCGCTCGCTGGGCATGTCGCCGATGAAGACGATGTTCTGGGTGGTGCTGCCGCAGGGCTTCCGCATCATCATCCCGCCGCTGACGAACGAGTTCGTGCTGCTGCTGAAGGACACCTCGCTGCTCTTCATCGCCGGCACCTTCCTGTGGTCGAAGGAACTCACCACCTTCGCCCGGGACGCGAACACGACGTACGCGAACGCGACCCCGCTGATCATGGCGGCGATCCTGTACCTGATGGTGACGATTCCGCTCACGCGCTTCACCGCGTGGCTGGAGCGACGGATGGCGAGAGAACGATGAGCACCGACCTGATCGACGTCCACGCCCCCGCGATCGAGATCCGCGGGCTCCACAAGTCGTACGGCGAGAACGAGGTGCTCAAGGGCATCGACCTCACAGTGACCGGCGGCGAAGTCGTGTGCATCATCGGCCCCTCCGGGTCGGGCAAGTCGACGCTGCTGCGTTCGGTGAACCTGCTCGAAGAGCCGACGGCGGGCAAGATCCTCATCGAGGGCATCGACATCACCGATGAAGAGACCGACATCGACCGTGTGCGCCGGCGCATCGGTATGGTCTTCCAGAGCTTCAACCTCTTTCCGCACATGA
Organism: Microbacterium esteraromaticum; assembly: GCF_017303215.1. Classification (GTDB taxonomy): domain Bacteria; phylum Actinomycetota; class Actinomycetes; order Actinomycetales; family Microbacteriaceae; genus Microbacterium; species Microbacterium esteraromaticum_C. The sequence continues at coordinate 1,022,547 of NZ_JAEMWU010000001.1, forward strand.
CGGTGCTCGGCAACCTCACGCTGGCGCAGCGCCGTGTGAAGAAGCGGACGAAGGAAGAGTCCGAGAAGCTCGCGCGCGAGATGCTCGACCGCGTGGGACTCGCCGAGAAGGCCGATGCCTACCCCGGGCACCTCTCGGGCGGGCAGCAGCAGCGCGTGGCGATCGCTCGGGCGCTGTGCATGAACCCCGACATGATGCTCTTCGACGAGCCGACGTCGGCACTCGACCCCGAGCTGGTCGGTGAAGTGCTGCAGGTCATGCGCCAGCTCGCCGATGAGGGGATGACGATGCTCGTGGTCACCCACGAGATGGGCTTCGCCCGCGAGGTTGGTTCGCGCCTGATCTTCATGGACGGCGGACACGTGCTCGAACAGGGTGACCCGCGCAAGGTACTGGCCGATCCGCAGCATCCGCGCACGCAGGACTTCCTCTCGCGCGTGCTCTGACGACCAGATGCCCGGCCGTGTTCACCGGCCGGGCATCTGTCGTCTACCGGGGTGGGCCCGAACGGATACCGGCGGTTGCCGGTGCCCGGATAACTTCTGAGCGTCCTACCCGCTTAGAAGATCCCGGTGTATCAGCGTGCCCTCGTGTCGTCATCCCCTGTCTCTACCCGCATTCCTCGGAGCGACGGTGCTGGCCGCCGTCGTCCTGACGCCCACCGCCGCGGCAGCGGCCGGAGGTGACGCATTCGGCGGCATCCTCCACGCGTCGACCCCGACCGCTGACATCGCGCCGCCGCCGCTGATCGTGACCGAGATCCTCGCGAACACCGCCGGCGCCGACCACTTCGAGTACGTCGAGATCCACAACACGACCGCGGATGCCATCGACCTCGCCGCCGACGGGTACGCCTTCGCCTATTCGTACAGCGACTCGACCGACCGCAGTAGCGACGTTGCGCTGACCGTCGACGAGCCGCTCGTGCTTGCAGCCGGCGAGACCGCGGTGCTGTGGCTCAGCTACACGGCAGGCACGGTGGATTCCTTCGCCCGAAGCATCGACGACTTCCGTGCGTATCACGCGGTCGACGCGGCCACCCAGGTGGTGCGCCTGACCGGTCAGCCGGGCATGGCCAACGGCGGCGACCGGGGCATCCGCGTGCTCAAGGATGACGAGCTGCTCACCTGGTCGCACTACCCGACGGGCTCGATGGGCAACGACCTCGCCGTGCACTTCCGCCTGCCCGCGGCACCCGCGGCCGCGGGCGCACCCGAGAGCATGAGCGACTTCGGGCTGCAGGCCGAGCGCTCGCCGGGAGCTGTGCTGCCACAGGCCCTCCAGCGCCCGGCGCCACCGGTCGACCCCGAGCAGCCCCAACCCGGAACGGCGGCGAACTGGCCGCTGATGGTCACCGAGATCGCTCCCGACAACGCCGGTGTCGACGACTACGAGTACTTCGAGGTGCACAACACCACGGATCGCACCATCGACCTCGACGGCGACGGATTCTCGTTCGCGTACATCTTCGCCGACTCCGATGACCGCACCCGCGACGCTGCGCTCACCGTCGAGCCGGGAACGTCGATCGCCGCTGGCGAGACCGTTGTGTTCTGGCTGAGCTACACCACAACGACGGTGGACTCGTTCGCGCGCACAGTCGACGAGTTCCGCGCGCACTGGGGAGCCACCGCCGACACCCGCGTGGTCCGGGCAGAGGGGCAACCCGGCATGGCCAACGGCGGCGGCCGCGGTATCCGGGTGCTGCAGGGCGACCAGGCCATCAGCTGGTCGTACTACCCGACCGGGTCGACCGCCGTGGACCGCACGGCGCACTTCCGCATCCCGGCCGACCTCGACGCACTCAGCCTGCCGGTGCTGGAGCAGACCGGCATCGCGACGCCCGGCAGCATTGCCGCCGACGCGCTGACGGCACCCGAGCCCGAGCCGGAGCCGGACTTCGATCCGCAACCCGACCCGTCTCTCGTGACCTCGGCGCTGCAGGTCACCGAGCTGCTGCCCGACTCGACGAACGTCGGCGGCGCCGACGGGTTCGAGTTCATCGAGGTCTACAACGCCACCAGCGAACCGCTCGACTTCGGCGACTACACCGTCAACTACCTCTACGCGACCGACGAGTACGTCAACACGCAGACCAGCCGCTGGCCGGCGACGCCCGGCGATGTGGTGATCCCGGCCGGCGAGACGCTGGTGTTCTGGATCAAGAACGGCGCCAACGACGACCTCGACGCCGCCGCGTTCAACGCCCACTTCGGCACAGCGCTGACGATGGGCGTCGACCTGGTCGAGATCTCGGCGGGCGGCATGGCCAACTCGTCGCCGCGCGGCATCGAGATCATCACCAACGCCGGGCACTCGCTGAACCGAGCGCACTACCAGCTCGGCGCCTCCGACGACACGATCGCCGACCAGGGCATCCGCTATGCCACGCGCGAGGACGACCAGACCCTGCAGCGCATGCTCGGCATCGCCGCGGCGACCCCCGGCACGGTGCAGTCAGACCAGGTGCCCGCCGGACTGATGATCCTCGCCGCCGACGGCTCGGCACCGACGATCCAGGACTGGACCAAGAACGAGATCGACCCGAACGCCGGGTTCACCCTCGACTTCACGATCACCGACGACGTGCTTCCCCGCACGGTGACGTTGATGCTCAGCAACGACGTCGACGGTGCACAGGCGCCGATCAACCTCTCCGACACCGGTTCGGGCGTATACCGGCACGTGATCGACCCCGTCGATCTGATCGGCAAGTCGTGGGTCGAGTACGCCCTCTCGGCGAGTGACGGCACCAACGTCACCATCATCGAGACGGTGCGCGTGCCCGTGGCAGGAGCGAACGTCGAGCCGCTGCGGCTGAACCTCGACGATGACGCCTTCGTGGCGGGCACGACCACGGTCGTGGCCGCCGGCGAGCAGTCGCCCGACGGCATCGCCGTCGACGGCGAACCGCTCGCCACCGAGGCAGGTCTCGAAGGCGAACCGGTGTTCGTGTTCGAGGCCGCTGATGTCGACTACTACTTCAAGAACGGCGTGCTGGTCGGCGACGAGGTGCTGCGCATCTTCGACACCGGCATTTACAACGGCTGGGAGACCATCGCCACCCCGGTGCCGCTGTCGTACATCCGCGAGGGCGACGAGCTGGTCGTCAGCGTGTGGGCCGGTACGAAGGCCGCGCCCGAGATCGACGAGTTCGAGAACAACGACGATTTCAGCATCCGCGGTCTGCGCATGATCCTGCCCGACGGGCGCACCCTCACGCCGCAGGGCTACGACGACCCCAACCACGTGCTGAAGATGGGCGACAGCGTCGGCAAGCTCGACTTCTTCGACGCCCGCTTCACGCTGCCCGCCGACGCGTTCAGCGCCGTGAGCGCACAGTGGGACACCACGCCGCGCGAGGACGGCGCGGCGACGGTCACGGCGACCGCCGGCGAGCACACCGTCGCCCGCACGGTGACGGTCGACAACACCGGTCCCGAGGTGACGACCGAGATCGTCGACGGAACCGCCTACCAGGGCGAGATCACGATCGACGCCGAGATCTCGGATGCCGGTGTCGGCGGCGTCACGACGACCGCGACGCTCGACGGTGCCGAGATCACACTGCCGCACACGACCTCGTCGGTCGACCTGGAAGCCGGCGAACACCGGGTGCAGATCACGGCGACGGACGCTTTGGGCAACAGCTCGGAGTACGTGTCGACCTTCATCACCTTCGACGAGCAGCCCAGCGCCGGCGCGATCGCGCCCGTCGAGGGGGCCGAGGTCGAAGCGGGCGAGATCACGCTGCAGGCCAAGGTCGAAGACCCCACCGGTGACGTGCTCGACGTCGCCTTCCTGGAAGGGCGCCGGGTCGACCTCTCGGATGGCGACATCGAGTTGCAGGCCGGCGTCGTCTCCGACGCACTTTCACTGGACCGCGAGCGGCCGCAGGAGCTCACCTCGGAACAGGTGCGGATGCTGGCGGCCGCCGACGGTCTGGCCGGCGACGCCACCACATCGACGACCGCGTTCCCGTACCAGCTGTTCGATGTCGCCGTCGGCGACGCCGCGGACGGCTCGCTGGTGCGCGCCACGTGGACGGGCGCGGCGAACGCCGACGCCACCGTGGTCATGTACGCGCTCACCGCGGACGGTGCGACCTGGGCCGAGCAGACCCGGCACGTCGTGGCCGAGGCGGGGGAGTTCACCCTCGACGCGGCCATCGACGTCACCGCGCATGCCCGGGACGGTATCGTGCGCGTGCTCGTGCAGCACTCCGAGGGCTTCGCCGGCGCTGATCACACCACGCGTGAGTCGGATGTCGCGCTGCCGCATCCGCTCGACACCCCGCGCTCGGAGTACGACTTCACCTTTGCGTGGGAGTCGGACACGCAGTACTACAACGAGGATGCCGTCGAGGGCGAGGATCGCTACCGCCACCAGCAGGCGATCCACACGTACCTGGTTGAGCAGCGCGAAGCGATGAACATCCAGTACCTGTTCCACACGGGCGACATCGTCGACGACTACGACCAGATGTACCAGTGGCGCAACGCCGACCCCGAGTACGCCAGGCTCGATGAGGTCGGCCTGCCGTACGGGGTGCTCGCGGGCAACCACGACGTCGGAAACCACTTGCTCGACTACGACAACTACGGCACCTACTTCGGTGAGGAGCGGTACGCGGGCAACCCCTGGTACGGCGGCAGCTACGAGAACAATCGCGGCCACTACGACCTGCTCTCTGCCGGCGGCATCGACTTCATCATGGTCTACATGGGGTGGGGCCCCGCCGACGCTGAGATCGCTTGGATGAACGAGGTGTTGGCGCAGTACCCCGATCGGGTGGCGGTGCTCGCGCAGCACGAGTTCATCCTGACCACAGGCGGACTCGGCGCGACACCGCAGCGCGTGCTCGACGAGGTCGTCGCGGTCAACCCGAACGTCAAGATGGTGTTCTCGGGCCACTACCACGACGCGTTCACGCGCACGGATGAGTTCGACGACGACGGTGACGGCGTCGCCGAGCGCACGGTGTACTCGATGCTCTTCGACTACCAGGGCCTTCCCGAGGGCGGACAGGGCTTCCTGCGCCTGCTGCACTTCGACACGCAGGGCGAGCGCATGATCGTGCGCACCTACTCGCCGTCGCTGGAGGACCCCGAGCGCGGCGGCGCGCTCGGCAAGCACGACTCGGACCACCCGAGCCTGGCCGATGCCCCGCAGCAGTTCGAGCTGACCTTCGAGCAGTTGGGCATCACCACCGTCGAGCGGATGCTGCAGACTGACGCCTTCTCAGCAGAGATCCTCACCAGCACCGAGGTCGCCGCATTCGATGACGTCGCATCCGGATCCATCCTGTCGGCGGCCTGGCCGCTGACCGAGATCGGGGAGCGCGGATGGTACGTGCGCACCAGCGACCCGCACGGCGCGGTGGACTACTCGCCCGTCCAGCTGTTCACGGTGATCCCGGCATCCGATGGTGGCGACGGTGGCGACGGTGGCGACGGTGGCGACGGTGGCGACGGTGGCGACGGTGGCGACGGCGGTGACGGTGGTGACGGCGGTGACGGTGGTGACGGCGGTGACGGTGGTGACGGCGGTGACGGTGGTGACGGCGGCACGGATGGTGGCGACGGCGGCACGGACGGCGGTGACGGCGGCACGGATGGTGGCGACGGCGGCGGCTCCGACGGTGGCGACACCGACGGTTCGGATGCCGGCGGCAGCGTCGACGGTGGCGAGACCGACGACGGCGCCCTGGCCACGACGGGGGCCGACACCGGCGCGGTGATCGCCTGGACCCTCGGTGGCCTCCTGACCCTCGCGGCAGGCGTCGGCCTCATCCTGCGCAGACGACGCGCGGTGCGCTGACGAACAGTGCGCCGACGAATAGTGCGCTGAAGAACAGCGCACTGACGAACGCCGGGGCTCCCGGTCACCGCATGTCGGTGACCGGGAGCCCTGGCGTTCACCTCAGAGGTTCCGCGCCGGGTCAGCCCTCTGTCTCGACGACGTCGGCGTCGGCGGCGTTGCGGCGAACCGAGTCGATCCCGTTCAGCGCGCCCGACTTCGAGGCGTAGCCCTGGCCGGTCGCGATGACCTCGCCGTTGCCGGCCTTGAGGCGGAACCGCCAATCGCCGCCCTTGTCCTGATACAACTCAAACTTGCCTGCCATCGCGCACCTGCTTTCTACGGGGTACGGAGCGGGGCGCTCCCGAGACACAAGCTAGCGGTTCGGATGCGTCGCGTGAAGGGTGCGTCGGTGGATGCCCGTGGCTCTGGCATCCTGTTGGGGATGGACATCGGCGCGTTCCTCGGTCTCGAGCAGCTCACGTGGGGCGTGCTCATCTTCATCGTCGTCGCGGCGTTCGCCGCCGGGTGGATCGACGCGGTCGTCGGTGGTGGGGGTCTGCTGCAGCTGCCGGCGCTACTGCTGGTGCCCGGCATCACTCCGGTGCAGGCCCTCGCGACCAACAAGCTCGCCTCGGTCTTCGGCACCGCGACCAGCAGCGTCACGTACTACCGGCGGGCGAAGCCCGACATCCGCACGGCGCTGCCGATGGCCGCGATCGCGCTGGTCGGGTCGTTCGGCGGTGCGGCGGTGGCGACGATCCTGCCGCCGGCCGCATTCAAACCGATCATCGTGATCGCGCTGCTCGCCGTCGCACTGTTCACCGCCTTCCGCCCGCAGCTCGGCCAGCGCACGCTGCTGCGCTTCCACGGGCACCGCCACCACATCGCGGCGGGCGCGGCGGGCCTGGCCATCGGCTTCTATGACGGGCTGATCGGCCCCGGCACCGGCACGTTTCTCGTGATCACCCTGGTGACGCTGCTCGGCTACGACTTCTTGCAGGCCAGCGCGAAGGCCAAGATCGTCAACCTCGCCACCAACATCGGGGCGTTGCTGCTGTTCATCCCGCACGGTGCCGTGCTGTGGGTGCTAGGCGGCATTCTCGCCGTCGCCAACGTCGCCGGCAGCTACCTGGGCTCGCGCATGGCGATCGCACGCGGCACGCGGTTCATCCGGGTGGTGTTCCTGATCGTCGTCATCGCGCTGATCGTGCGACTCGGCATCGACGTCTGGCACGAGAACGTGCTGCCCTGGCTCGCCGCACGCTGAGGCGGTCTCGGGGACTATCCCGGTGCGCATCCTCCCGCGTAGACTCCCAGTGCGGCTGGGGACCGCTAGCATGTGTCGACCGGAGGAAGGACGAAGATGTCGGAGGTCAGCAAGAAGGCGCTGGCGGGGCCCGCGGTACTCATCATCGCCGCGCTCGCGCTCACCGGATGCTCGGGACCGGGCGACGACGGCGAGGTGACCCTCGAACTGCAGTCGGCGATGGCCGAGGACAGCCCGCGCTTCCAATCGCTCTCCGCGCTCGCCGCAGCGTATGAGGACGAGAACCCCGGGGTCACGATCGATGTGGTTCCCCTGGCGCAGGACTACGAGGGCGACATGAAGGTGCGCATGGCGTCGGGTGACCTGCCCGACATCTGGGCGACGCACGGCTGGTCGCTGCTGCGCTACAGCGAGTTCCTCGAGCCGCTGCAGGAGCGCGCCTGGGCAGAGAACCTCAACCCCGTACTCGACGCGACCATGCGCAACGACGCCGGTGAGTTCTTTGCACTGCCGTTGACGACCGACGTCGCGGGCATCCTCTACAACCAGACCGTCCTCGACGACCACGGGATCGACCCTGCCTCGCTGGGAACGATCGACGCGTTCGACGACGCCCTCGAAAAGCTCGCCGAGGCCGGGATTGTACCCCTCTCCGCCTCGGGCAAGGACAGCTGGTTCGCCGGCAACGTGGCCGACTGGCTGGCATCCGGTTCCTTCGACGAGGGTGAGTCCGACCGGCTCGCGGGCGGCGAGTTCGTCGACAGCGGTTTCGAGGCGATGTACTCCACGCTCGCCGACTGGGCCGACGAGGGCTACTTCAACCCCGACTTCTCGGCCGCGACCAGTGACGACATCGCCACGGCGCTCGGGCAGGGCACCACGGCGTTCGTGATGATCCAGAACAGCCTCGCGCTCAGCGCCCGGCAGTTCGTCCCCGAAGCCGAGCTGGGATTCCTGCCGGTTCCCGCGATCAACGGAGACCCCGAGTACCTCATCGGCGGCGAGGGCGTCGCACTCGGCGCCTGGCGTGACGGTGAGCACAAGCAGCAGGCGCTCGACTTTCTCGACTTCCTCGCCGAGACCGAGAACATCGGCGCCTTCGCCGGCGAAGACGGCAACCCGGCAGGACTCACCGGGGTCGACGTCGACCTGGGGGAACTCTCTGACAGCTACGAGCAGTTCTTCGCCCCCGGAGACGTGCGCATGGTGCCGTACTTCGACCGCGCGTATCTGCCCAACGGCATGTGGAACACGCTGATCACCACGACCAGCGGCGTGGTGACCGGGCAGGCGAGCGTCGACGATGCCGTCGCGCAGGTCGAGGCCGACTTCGGCACCCTGTTCGGGCAGCAGTAACCGTGCCGCGGCGCGGGCGACCGTACAGCCTCTACCCTCGGCGGTTGAACTGGCTGTACGTGCCGGCCGTGCTGCTGTTCGCGGTCTTCTCGATCTACCCGCTCATCAGCGGGATGGGGTTGTCGCTGACCAACTGGAACGGCTATAGCCCCGGCCGGGCGTTCGTCGGGTTCGACAACTACGCACGCCTGTTCAGCGACGACGTCTTCCGCACCGCGCTGATCAACACGTTCATCTACGGCGTGGGCAGCACGATCATCCAGCAGATCCTCGGGCTGGGCCTGGCTGTGGTGCTCGACCGGGTCGTGCGGGGCGCGTCGCTGCTGCGCGCGATCATCTACCTGCCGGTGATGGTCTCGCCCGTCGTGCTGGGCACGATGTACTACCTGAGCTTCCGGTACAACAATGGTGCGCTGAACGACCTGCGGGCGCTGTGGGGCGCCGACCAGGTCGCCTGGCTCGCGGACGCCTCGGCAGGCGTGACGATCATCGTGATCGTGAACTCGCTGCAGTTCGTCGGCATCTCGATGGTCATCTACCTCGCAGGGCTGCAGGCGGTGCCGAACGAGTACTACGAGGCAGCCGAACTCGATGGCGCCGGGTGGTGGCAGCGTTTCCGAAACATCACCGTGCCGTTGCTGCAGCCGGCGTTCGCGACGAGCATCGTGCTCAACCTCATCGGCGGGCTCAAGCTGTTCGACGTGATCCAGGTGCTCACCGGCGGCGGCCCCGGTACGTCGACGCATTCCGTGTCGACCCTGATCGGGCAGACCTACTTCGGCAACCAGGCGGCCGGGTATGCGGCATCCATGGGGGTGGTGCTGTTCGTGCTCATCGCGGCGGCGACGTTCGTGCTGAACAGCGCGCTGAACCGCAAGCGGGTGCAGCTATGAGAGAGGCATCTGCGGTGAAAGAGGCATCGGCGCCGTCCCGGGTGCTCATCTACGTCGCGCTCGGGTTCGTCGCGCTGCTGCAACTGCTGCCGTTCTACTTCGGCATCACCACCGCGGCCAAGCCCAAGAGCGACCTGTCTTCGCCGTGGGCGCTGCCGAGCGACATCTACTGGCAGAACTTCACCACCGCGGTGCAGCAGGGCGGCATCCTCACCGCGATCGGCAACAGCGCGATCGTCACCGTCGTCTCGACGGTGCTGATCTGCGTTCTTGGTGCGCTGACCGCCTACCCGCTGGCGCGGCGCATCACGCGCGGCAACCAGCTGGTCTACGCCGGCATCCTCGCGCTGATCATGATCCCGCCGCTGTCGGTGCTCGTGCCGCTGTACACACTCATGAAAGACATCGGTGCGCTGAACACGCACTGGGGCATCATCCTGGTGATGGTCACGGGCAACCTGCCCCTGGCGGTGTTCCTGTACACGGCGTTCATGCGCAGCCTGCCGGTGTCGATCGAAGAGGCCGCGGTCGTCGACGGAGCGAATGCGCTGCAGGTGCTGTTCCGCGTCGTGTTCCCGATGCTCAAGCCGGTCACGGCGACGGTCGCGATCCTTGCCGGTGTCGCCATCTGGAACGAATACGCGCTGAGCTCTTACTTCCTTCGCGACCCCGACGTGCGCACGATCGCCCCCGCTGTGGCGAGCTTCTTCGCCGCGCAGGGCAGCAATCCGGGTGCCGCGGCGGCGGGATCGCTGCTCTCAGTGGTGCCCGTGCTGCTGGCGTACCTCTTTCTGCAGCGCAGCTTCATCACGGGCATGGTCGCCGGCGCGATGAAGTAGTGCCTCGGGTACTCGACCCACTTTCGCCGACACCCCCAGAACGCGCCGAGACCCCTACGTATGGACGTCCATACGTAGGGGTCTCGGCGGCAGGTGGGGGTGTCGGCGAGCGACGACCGCGAGGTGGGCGGATGCTACTCCGCAGCCTCCTCCTCCTCAGGCTCGATGTCGACGCCGGCCTCGGCGCGCTGCTCGGCCGTGATCGGCGCGGGCGCCTCGGTCAGCGGGTCGAATCCTCCACCCGACTTCGGGAAGGCGATCACCTCACGGATCGAGTCGGTCTTGGTCAGGTGCTGCATGACGCGGTCCATGCCCAGGGCGATGCCGCCGTGCGGGGGAGCGCCGAACTTGAACGCCTCGAGCAGGAAGCCGAACTTCTCGTCGGCCTCCTCTTCGCTGATGCCCATGACCTTGAACACGCGCTTCTGCACGTCTTCACGGTGGATGCGGATCGATCCGCCGCCGAGCTCCGAGCCGTTGCAGACCAGGTCGTACGCATAGGCGAGCGCCGCACCGGGATCGGTGTCGAACGTGTCGGCGAACTCGGGCTTCGGGCCGGTGAAGGCGTGGTGCACGGCGGTCCAGGCGCCAGCGCCGACGGCGACATCACCCGAGGCGACGGCATCCGAAGCGGGCTCGAACATCGGTGCGTCGACGACCCAGGTGAAGGCGAACACGTCCGGGTCGAGCAGCTCGAGGCGGCGGCCGATCTCGACGCGTGCGGCGCCCAGCAGGGCACGGCTCTCCTTGGTGGAACCGGCGGCGAAGAACGCGCAGTCGCCGGCCTTCGCGCCGACGAGCTCGGCAAGGCCGGCCTTCTCAGCATCCGACAGGTTCTTCGCGACGGGCCCGCCGAGCGTGCCGTCCTCGTTGAACAGCACGTACGCGAGGCCGCGTGCTCCGCGCTGCTTGGCCCAGTCCTGCCAGGCGTCGAGCACCTTGCGCGGCTGCGAGGCGCCGCCGGGCATCAGCACGGCGCCGACGTACTCCGACTGGAACACCCGGAACGGGGTGTCCTTGAAGTACTCGGTCGCCTCGACGAGCTCGAGGCCGAAGCGCAGGTCGGGCTTGTCGGAGCCGTACTTGGCCATCGCGTCGGCGTAGGTCATGCGGGGCAGCGGCGTCGGCACGTCGACGTCGATGGTCTTCCACATCGCGACGACGAGCGACTCCATCATCTCGATGACGTCTTCCTGGTCGACGAAGGCCATCTCGATGTCGAGCTGCGTGAACTCGGGCTGACGGTCGGCGCGGAAGTCCTCGTCGCGGTAGCAGCGCGCGATCTGGAAGTACTTCTCGACACCGCCCACCATCAGCAGCTGCTTGAACAGCTGCGGCGACTGCGGCAGGGCGTACCAGCTGCCCGGGTGCAGGCGTGCCGGCACCAGGAAGTCGCGGGCGCCCTCAGGCGTCGAACGGGTCAGCGTCGGCGTCTCGACCTCGACGAACTCGCGGGTGTGCAGTTCGTCGCGGATGGCCTTGTAGACGTCGGAACGCAGGCGCATGGCGGATGCCGGTGCAGGGCGTCGCAGGTCGAGGTAGCGGTGCTTGAGGCGTGCCTCTTCGCCGACCGGGTCGGACTCGGCCAGTCCGCTGGAGACCGGGAACGGCAGCGGGGCGGACTCGTTGAGCACGACGACGTCGGATGCGATCAGCTCCACGTCACCGGTCGGCAGGTTGGGGTTCTCGTTGCCGGCCGGGCGGCGCGAGACCTCGCCGGTCACCTGCAGCACGAACTCGCTGCGCAGCGGGTGGGCGACCTCTTCATCGCGGATGACGACCTGGGCGATGCCCGAGACGTCTCGAAGGTCGATGAACGCGACGCCTCCGTGATCGCGGCGACGATCGACCCAACCCGAGAGGGTGACGGTCTGACCGATGTGCTCGGCTCGCAGCGAGCCTGCCGTGTGGGTGCGAAGCACGGAGATTTCCTCCTGATAGGGAACGAGATGCCTGCCCAGTTTACGTGGACGGCGTGCGCACCGTGGCGGGCGCGGATGCCTTCAGTAGACTCGCGAGCACGGGCAGGTCGCCCGCCAGCAGTCCCATACGCATGGAAGGCACCCCAATGAACAAGGTGGGCTCGGTGACCGACGCGGTCGACGGCATCTACGAAGGCATCTTCTCGGGCACGACCGGTCTGATCGCGCTGGCGTTCTACGTGCTCGTGGCCGTCGCGCTGTGGAAGGTGTTCACCAAGGCCGGATACCCGGGCATCCTCGCGCTGATTCCGATCGTGAACGTGGTCTTCCTGGTCAAGATCGCCGGCATGTCGGGCTGGCTCGCACTGCTGTACCTGATCCCGATCGTGGGCTTCATCTTCCACATCATCGTCTGCGTGAAGGTCGGTGACGCCTTCGGCAAGGGTGGTGTCTTCTCGTTCTTCCTGCTGTGGATGCTGCCGTTCATCGGCTACTTCATCCTCGGTTTCGGTGAGGCGAAGTACCGCAAGGCCTGAGCATGACGGCATCCCGACTGCACCTGGTCCGGCACGGCGAGGTGCACAATCCCGCGCGCGTGCTCTACGGCCGTCTTCCCGATTACCACCTGAGCGAGTCGGGGCGGCGGATGGCGCGCGCCGCCGCCGAGCACATCGCCTCGCTCGATCGCCCCGTGCGATCGTTGCGGTGCTCTCCGCTGGAGCGCACGCAGGAGTCGGCCGAGCCGTTCACCGAGCTGTTCGGGCTGGCGCCCACGCTCGATGAGCGCATCATCGAGCCGACGAACGTGTTCGAGGGGCGGCGCATGTCGCGGGCGCTGCGCGATCCGCGCAACTGGTGGCACCTGCGTCGTCCGTCGCTGCCCAGCTGGGGTGAGGCGTACAGTTCGATCGCCCAGCGGATGCAGGAGGCGATGAACGAGGCCTGGCACGGCACCGTGGAGTCCGCGACCGAGGGCGGCGACATCGTCTTCGTCTCGCACCAGGCGCCGATCTGGATCACCCACCTCTCGGTCGCGGGGTTGCCGCTGCGCCACGACCCGCGAACGAGGCGCTGCGCGCTGTCGAGCGTCACGAGCTTCGAGCGTGTGGGCGATGTGTGGCGTGAGGTCGACTATGCCGAGCCGGCGCCGAAGGGCATCGATCTCGGCGCTGTCTGAGGGCCCGCGGGTGGGGCGGTCACTGCCCGTCGCCCGCGGTCAGCTGCATGGTGATGAACGACGCGGCTCGCTGCCCCGATGCGGCCGCCGAGATCACCGACGGCATGCCGCCCGCGGTGGCGGACTGGGCGATGTCACCGGCGGCGAAGACGCCGGCGTGCGAGGTGCGGCCGACGTCGTCGATCTCAATCGCCCCGTTCGGCAGCATCCGCAGTCCGAGCTGCGCGGCGAACGGTGCGCGCTGCCGTGTGGTGCGGGGTGTCAGGAACAGCGCGGCGACGTCGACGGCGGCGCCCGCGTCGACGCGCACGCCGTCGTCGGTCTCGGACACGGCGGTGACGGGCTCGGAGTGCACGGTGACGTTCGCGTCGAGCAGACGGGAGCGGATGCCGGTATCCAGGCCGCCATCGTCGAACACGACCAGCTCGGCGGCGATCGGGCTCAGCAGCTGAGCCAGGTGCTCGATGCGGGCATCCGCGCCGAGCAGGCCGACGCGGCGGCCGACAAACTCGTGCCCATCACAGAACGGGCAGTTGAACGCGCGGCGCCCCCACAGGCCATCGAGCCCGGGGACCGGCGGCAGCTTGTCGAGCATGCCGGTCGCCAGCAGCACGATGCGGGCGCGCAGGGTGCTGCCGTCGGCGAAGACGGCCTCGTAGCCGGCATCCGCCGCTCGCACCGTCTCGACGGTGTCGTCGTGCACCGTCACGGTCGGGTAGGCGGCCAGTTGGCGACGCGCGGTCGCGCGGAACTCCGCGGGCGGGGTGCCGTCGGCCGCGAGCACGTTGTGCATGTGGCGCACGTGCTCGTTGCGGTACCGGCCCGAGTCGATGAGCGCGGTGGTGCGGCGCATGCGCCCGAGCGTGAGAGCTGCCTGCAGACCGGCGGGGCCGGCTCCGATGATGATGACGTCGTGCATTCTTCTTCCTCCTGAGGGTGCGGTGCTTGCGTTCCTCACGAGTGTGTGACTTCATGTTGACATGAAGTCAAGCGACCGGCATCCGTGGTCCATCGGCGACGTCGCCGAGCGCTTCGCCCTGCCCACCCACGTGCTGCGGCACTGGGAATCCATGGGGTTGCTGACGCCGCCCCGCGACAGCGGCGGGCGGCGGCGCTACGGCGAGGACGACATCGTGCGCGTCGCGGTGATCCTGCGCAGCAAGGCCGCGGGCATGAGCCTCGATCAGATCGTCCACCTGCTCGAGCGCGACATGACAGGTCGCCACGAGGTGCTGCACGCCCACCTGGACGATCTCGATCGGCGAATGGCCGAGATGCGGCACTCGAAGGCGATGACCGAGCACGCCCTGCGCTGCTCCGCGCACGACATCGCAGCCTGTCCGCGCTTCCGCGCCGAGGTCTCGGACATCATCGGAGACCTGCCCCGCTGACCGCTCGCACGGGGCCGCGCATGTCAGAGCGCGCATAGGAAACGTGCGTACGATTCCCAGCGTGTCATCTCGTGTTCCTTCTTCTCGTGGTGCCCGCAGCCGACGTTCTGTGAAGGTCGCGGCTGTGGCGGTCGCCGCCGCACTGGCAGTCGGCCTCAGCGCCTGCTCTGCCGATGACCCCGCCACCGAGGCGTTCCGCAACGGCGACGAGAAGGCGTACACCTCGGCCGACTTCCGCACACAGGAGATTCCGCCCGCCGACCGCGACGAGCCGGTCGAGTTCGGCGGTGTCATCGAGAACGGCGAGAAGTTCTCAAGCGCTGACATCAGCGGCCAGGTCGCCGTGGTCAACTTCTGGTACGCCGGGTGCGGCCCGTGCCGCCTCGAGGCTCCCGACCTGGAAGCCGTCTGGCAGATGCACCAGAAGGACGACGTCGCGTTCATCGGCGTCAACATCTACGACCAGCCCGCCACAGCACTCGCCTTCGCCGAGACATACGGCATCACCTACCCCAGCCTGATCGATGCGACCACCGGTGAGGCCAAGCTGGCCTTCGCGCAGGTCACGCCCATCCAGGCGCCTCCGACCACCCTCGTGCTCGACAAGCAAGGACGCGTCGCAGCACGCATCATCGGACCGATCGACGGCACCTCGATTCTGTCGACGATGATCAAGGACGTGCTGAAGGAGGAGGCGTGAGCCCCGAAGCCGTCATCGGCGCCGGCGCTCTCTGGCTCGCGATCCCGCTGGCGATGCTTGCCGGGCTCGTCTCCTTCGTTTCACCCTGCGTGCTGCCCCTCGTGCCCGGCTACCTCGGGTTCATCGGTGGCGCCGCGGGCGCCACCACGACATCCGCAGAGGGCACGCAGACCCAGACCACGACGCGTCGGCGGATGCTGCTGGGTGTGCTGCTGTTCATCGCCGGCTTCACGGTCGTGTTCGTCGCCATCACCGCGCTCAGCGGCACCTTCGGGGCGTTCGTGTTGCAGTGGTCGGGACTGATCACACAGATCCTCGGCGTGTTGATCATCGTCATGGGGCTGGTCTTTCTGGGCTTTTTCGGCTTCGCCCAGCGAGAGATGCGGATGCAGGTGAAGTCCAGCACCGGACTCATCGGCGCACCGCTTCTGGGTGTCGCTCTGGGCCTCAGCTGGGCTCCCTGCATGGGGCCGACGCTGACGGCGATCGTGGCGCTGTCGTTCAACATGGGCACGCCGTGGCGGGCCTCCCTGCTCGGTGTCGCCTATTCGCTCGGACTGGGTATCCCGTTCCTGCTGCTTGCGCTCGGCTTCGGCTGGGCGACCCGCGCGGTCGGCTTCGTGCGCCGCCACATCCGCACCGTCAACATCATCGGCGGTGTGCTGCTGATCGTGCTCGGCGTGCTCATGGCGACCGGCATCTGGACCGAGATCATGTCGAGACTGACGGCGGTGATGGCCAGTGTCATCCTCCCCATCTGACCCGACTCCGCCCGAGAAGAAGGGACCCCGCGTGGACCGCACCGGCACGTCTGCCGCCACCGACCCACGGCGCCCGTCCGACCACATCGGCGCGGAACAGCCCGACACTGACATCGCCCAGCCGAAGCTCGGACCGATGGGATGGCTGCGCTGGGGCTGGCGGCAGCTGACGTCGATGCGCGTCGCACTGATCCTGCTGCTGGCGCTGGCGATCGCGGCGATCCCGGGCTCGATCTTCCCGCAGCGCGGTGCCGACCCGAACGGTGTGGTGCAGTACCGGCAGAACAACCCCGAACTGTTCCCGATCCTCGACGGGCTCAGCCTGTTCGATGTCTACTCGTCGCCCTGGTTCTCAGCGATCTACCTGCTGCTGTTCATCTCGCTGATCGGATGCGTGCTGCCGCGCATCAAGCATCACGCCAAGGCGCTGCGCACGCAGCCGCCGCGCACCCCTGCCCGACTGTCGCGGCTCGATGACCACCGCTCGGTGCAGCGCGAGACGACCGACCCCGAGACCGAGGCCCCGGCGGCCATCGACGTCGCCGAGAAGCAGCTGAAGTCCCTCGGCTACCGCGTCGCCCGTTACGACCGGGGCAACACCTGGTCGGTGTCGGCCGAGCGCGGCTACTGGCGCGAGACCGGCAACCTGATCTTCCACATCGCCCTGGTGGGCGTGCTGATCACCGTCGGCATCGGCAGCGGCTACGCCTACACCGGCCAGAAGGTCGTCATCGAAGGGTCGAGTTACGTCAACACGCTGATCGACTACAACTCGATCGACCGGGGTCGCCTGGTCGCAGACGACGCCTTCAACCCGTACGCGATCACCCTTGACAGCTTCGACGTCACGTACGAGGACTTCGGCCAGCCCGGCGCCGGCCAGGCCGGCAACTTCGCCGCCAACGTCTCGGTGCAGCACACCGACGGCTCGACCAGCGACGGCAAGATCCAGGTCAACCACCCGCTGCACGTCGAGGGCGACAGCGTCTACCTGCTGGGCAACGGCTACGCCCCGACGATCACGGTGCGCAACGCCGAGGGCGTGGCGGTACTCAGCCAGCCGGTCGAGTTCCTGCCGCAGGACAGCGCGATGACCTCACTCGGCGTCGTGAAGATCACCGACGGCATGCCCGAACAGCTCGGCATGATCGGATTCCTGTACCCGACCGTGGTCGAGCTCGACTCGGGCGCGTACGCCTCGGCTCACGGCGCGCTGAACCTGCCGCTGCTCACGCTCGACGTGTACCAGGGCGACCTCGGCATCGACGGCGGCCGGCCCGTCTCGGTGTTCGAACTCGACACCGACGGCCTCGACAAGCTCAACGGACGCGGCACCGACGTCGCCTCGATCGAACTGCAGCCGGGCGAGACCGCCGACCTGCCGAACGGTCTCGGCACCGTCACCTTCGAAGACGCCTCGCCCGCCGACGCGAACGGAACGCTGGAGTCGGTCAAGCGCTACGTGTCGCTGCAGATCCACCACGACGCCTCGGCCGTGTGGGTGCTGGTCTTCTCGATGCTCGCCCTGGGCGGACTGGGTCTCGCCCTGTTCGTGCCCCGCCGCCGCATGTGGGTCAAGGCGACAGCATCCGACAGCGACAGCATCCACCTCGAGTACGCCGGGCTCGCGCGCGGCGAAGACCCCACCTTGGCCGCTGCCGTGGACGACCTCGTCCGCGGTCACGAGCGGCTGCTCGACGGGACCGCGCCGCAGCGCGGGACCTCCGTGAAGGGAGCATGACATGCCCGATCTCGATTCCCTCTCGATCCTGACGCTGTGGACGGCGATCGCGATCTACGCGGCGTCGTTCGTCGCCTACGCCTTCGACCTCGCGAAGCGGTCGTCGGCGAGCGACCAGGCGAAGACGAAGGCGCTCGTCGGCGCCGGCGGGGGAGAGCCGGATGCTGTCGCCTCGACCTCCGGCGGCGCCGCCGATGCTTCGCCCGCCCGCAAGCGCTACGTCTTCGGTCGGATCGGCACCTCGCTCGCGGTGCTCGGCTGGTTGTTCCACCTGACGGCGACGCTCACGCGCGGTTTCGCGGCCGGACGCGTGCCGTGGGCGAACCTCTACGAGTTCGCGATGGTCGGCACGCTGCTGATCATGGCGGTCTACCTGCTGATGCTGCTGCGTATCGACCTGAGCTTCCTGGGCAGCTTCATCTCGGGTCTCGTGCTGGTGCTGTTGGGCGCTGCCGCGGCGAACTTCTACACCGAGGTCACGCCGCTGGTCGATCCGCTGAAGTCGATCTGGCTGGTCATCCACGTGTTCGTCGCTTCGCTGTCGACGGCGCTGTTCGCCCTCGCCTTCGCTCTCTCGGTGCTGCAGTTGATGCAGGCGCGTCGTGAGCGCAAGGTCGCCGAAGCCGCCCAGAAGACCGGCCCCGGCTTCTTGCGCACACTACCCGAGGCCTCGCGCCTCGAGAACATGGCGTACCACTTCACGGTGGTCGGGTTCATCTTCTGGACCTTCACGCTCATCGCCGGCGCGATCTGGGCTCAGGACGCGTGGGGTCGCTACTGGGGCTTCGACGTGAAGGAGACCTGGACCTTCATCATCTGGGTGCTCTACGCCGGCTACATCCACGCGCGCGCGACGCGCGGGTGGCGCGGCACCCCATCGGCCTGGCTGTCGATCACCGGCTTCGCCGCCGTGATCTTCAACTTCACCATCGTGAACGTCTTCTTCAAGGGTCTGCACGCGTACTCCGGCCTGAGCTGAGCCGCCTGAGCGGGTCGCGCGCAGCAGCGCCGCGCCGCCAGCCGCGCCGCACGAGAACAGGCTCGTTGCCCAGAACAGGATGATTTCCGCGGATTCATCCTGTTCTCGGGATGTGTCCTGTTCTCGTGCGCGCAGACAGCCAGCTCGCCCGGCCCGTCGGCTCGGCGAGCGGGGTTCAGGCGGTCAGATCGAGCGCAGCGCGCACGATGCTGTCGGCGTCGATGCCGTGGTAGCGGTACACATCGGCGAGGTCACCGGCCTGCCCGAACCGGCTGACACCGAGGTGGCGAGCCGGCACGCCGTGGATGCCGGCGAGGAACGCCAGGGCGTGCGGATGCCCGTCGAGCACGGTCACCATGGGCCGGGCCCGCTCCCGCGGAAGGACCTGGTCGAGGATCCAGTCGGAGCCCTCGTACTGGCCGCCGCGTGCCTGCACGGCGTCGAACAACAGGCCGGCGCTGGTGACGCACACGATGTCACTCGTCACACCCATAGCGGTCAGGCGGTCTGCGGCTTGGATCGCGTCGGGCAGCATGGCTCCCATGGCGACGATCGTCACGGCCGGATCGGCGGCGCTGCGCAGGCGATAGCCGCCCGCGAGCACCTGACGCCGACGACGCTCACGCGCGGCCGGATCGGTGGGCACGGCTGCGAGTGACTGGTCGACGGGCTTGGTCGACAGGCGCAGATAGGCCGACTTGCCTGCGGGCCGGGCCATCTGCGACATGGCGGCCAGCAGCATCCACTCCACCTCCTGCATGAACGCGGGCTCGTAGCTCAGCAGTTCGGGCTGCTCGATGCCGATCGACGGCGTCTTGATCGACTGGTGCGCACCGCCCTCGGCGGCGAGTGAGACGCCCGACGGGGTGCCGATCAGAATCGACTGGCCACCGGCGTACATGCCGTACGACCAAGGCTCCAGCGCCCGTTCGACGAAGGGGTCGTACAGCACACCGATCGGGAAGAGCGGCTGCCCCCAGCGGCTCCACGTGGCGCCCAACTCGCTGATCAGACCGACGAGGTTGACCTCGGCGATGCCCAGCTCGATGTGCTGCCCGCTGGGCCTCTCGCGCCAGTGCATGATCGTCTCGGGATCGTCGGCGAACCAGTTCTGCCGGTCGTCGGGTGACCACACGCCGGCCTTGTTCAGCCAGCCGGCGAGATTGGTGCTGCTGGACACATCCGGGCTCGCGGTGACGACGCGGCGCGCCACCTCGGGGGCCGAGCGAGTGAGGTCGAGCAGCACGCGACCGAGGGCGGCCTGCGTCGTGCCCGAGCCCGACGGAGTACGGCCGAAGTCGGCGGGAACGGCCGGCGGAGCAGCATCCGCCACCGGCTCGCGCCGCAGGCGCGCAGCGGTCTGCGCGCACAGCACACCCTCGGCGGTGGTCTTACCGAACCGCTGCCACGGCGCGCCCGGATCCATGCCGATCTCGGCGGCGAGCTGTGCGTACTGCTCGACGGTCAGCAGCGAGGAGTGGTTCTGCGGATGCCCGGCCGTGGGCAGCCCGTTGCCCTTGATCGTGTAGGCGATGATCACGGTCGGACGGGTGTCGTCGATCTGCGCGAATGCCGCGCGCAGCGCCGCCAGGTCGTGCCCACCGAGGTTGCGGATCGTCTGCAGCAGCTCGTCGTCATCGAGCGTGTCGAGAAGGGCGCGGATGGCGGATGCTGTGGCATCCGCCCCGGGCAGGCGGTGTCGCAGCTCACCGGCGTCGCAGCGCAGCAGGCGCTGGTACTCGGCGTTGGGCATATCGAGGATCCGCGCCCGCAGAGCCTCGCCACCCGGGCGTGCGAAAACGGCCTCCAGACGCGCGCCGAACGGCACCGTGAGCACCTGCCAGCCGGCCGCGCCGAACATGCGCTCGAGCTTGCCCGCGGCGATGTTCGGCACCACCCGGTCGAGCGACTGCCGGTTGAGGTCGACGATCCACACCAGCTCGCCGAGATCGGGCACGTGCGGATCGAGCAGCGCCTCCCATACGGCGCCCTCGTCGAGTTCGGCATCGCCGACCAGCGAGTACTGCCGGCCGGCGTGGCCGCCGCCCGAGAGCGTCGCGGCGTAGCGCCGTGAGATCGCACCCCAGATCGGCGCGGTCGCGCCGATGCCGACCGATCCGGTCGAGTAGTCGACCGTGTCGGGATCCTTCGAGCGGCTCGGGTAGCTCTGGATGCCGCCGAACTGCCGCAGCGTCGTCATCTGCGTCTCATCGAGCTCGCCCAGCAGGTAATTGATCGCGTGCAGCACGGGTGAGGCGTGCGGTTTGACCGACACGCGGTCCTCGGCGCGCAACTGGTCGAACCAGAGGGCCGTCATGATGGTCGCGATCGAGGCGCTGGAGGCCTGATGTCCGCCGACTTTGAGGCCCGACGGGTTCGGGCGCACGCGGTTGGCGTGGTGGATCATCGACGTCGCCAGCCACAGCACGCGCTGCTCGATCGCGGCGAGGGTGGTCAGGTCGTCACCGGCGATGGCCATGGACGGGGCGTTGATGCCCGCGGCGAGGGTGGTGAGCGAAGGAGTCATGGGGCGGTTCCTCTGGTGGGCGGCACCACGTCATTGCGGTGCCGAGTCGCGCTGAGACCCTGGTGAGGTCGTCCTGCCCGGTCGTGCGGGTGGCTGCGGGGCAGGCGGGGAGTATGCAGATGGTGCTGTCATTGGATCAGGTGTGAACGACGTGCACAATAGAGACGATCGCAGTTGATCAGAACGGGCAATTCTTGCCCGTCGAGAGTGAAAGGCGTGATCACGATGGCACGCACCGGCCTCGCCGACCGCACCGACCGACGTCTGCTCCGAGAGCTCATCCGCACCCCTGCGGCGACCATCGTCGCCCTGGCCGAGGCGACCGGACTGGCGCGCAACACCGTCCGCGCCCGGCTGGCGCGCTACGACCAGGACGGCACCGTGCGGTCGTTCCAGCGCCGCATCGACCCCGGGGTACTCGGCTACCCGCTGAGCGCCTACATCGTCACCAGCGTCACTCAGCGCAAGCTCGATCGCGTCGGCGAGTCACTCGCGGCGATCCCCGAGGTCGTCGAGGTGCTGGGGCTGTCGGGCATCACCGATCTGATGATCCGTGTGGTCGCCCGCGACGCCGACGATCTCTATCGCGTCGCCGGGCGCATCCTCGACGTCGATGGCGTCAAGCGCACGACGACCGGACTGGTGATGCGCGAGATGGTGCCGTACCGCATCGAGCAGCTGCTCTGAGGGTGCCGGTAGGACCGCGTCACTGATCCGCGTCGCTGGTCGGCGTCACCCATCCGCGTCACCGGGCGGCGCGATAGGCACCGCCCGGTGACGTCGGATCATGCGGTCGCGAGCACCCGCTTGGCGCTGGTGGTGCGCCGGGTGCTGACGGCGAGGATCGCCGCGCCGAGCGACAGCACCGCCCAGACGATGAGCCCCGCGGTGGCGGCCCCGGTCGGTGAGATCAGTCCGGTCAGCGCGGGCGCGGTGGGCATCGCCGCGCCGAGTCCAGCGAGCCAGCCGGGCACCGTCGAGATCACTCCGGTGGCCAGGGCGAGCACGCCGACCAGTGCGCTGACCCAGCGGCCGATGCCGCCGAACACGGCCACCAGGGCCTGGTTGACGGCGGCGAACGCGATACCGGTCAGCACGGCGAACCCGGCGAAGCCCCACCAGGTGGCGGCGTCGTACTCGGCGACGATCTGCACGACGAGGGCGACGAGCACACCCTGAGCGGCGCCGATCGCGGCGGCGGGCCAGAACCCGCGCAGTACCAGGTCGAGCGATGAGCGCCGTGAGGTCAGCGCGTTGCCGGGCACCGCGCGCAGCGCGATGAACGAGGCGAGCGCACCGAACCACAGCACGACGGATGCCAGCAGCGGGATGGTCGTGGGACCGAACATGGCGTCGGAGTCGGATGACGACGCGACGGGGTCGGCGATCACCGACGACAGCGCGGTCGATTCCTCGTCGCTGAATGAGGGCAGCGAGGTGCTTGCGGTCGTCAGGCCATCGGCGAGGTCATCGGTGCCCGAGGCCAGCGCGTCAAGACCCGTGGCCAGCTCGCCGGCGCCCTCACCGAGCGCGGTCACGCCGTCGCCGAGCTGGCTGGCTCCGGTGCCGAGCTGAGATGCGCCGTCGGCGATGCCGGTGGCTCCTTCCGCCGACTGCGTTACGCCGTCAGCGAGCTGACCGAGGCCGCCGCCCAGCTGCGTGGCGGCCGCACCGGCCGTGCGCATCTGGTCGGCGATCGCCTTTGGTGCTTCGGCGTCGAGGGCACGCAGCCCCTGCGCGGTGCCGGCCGATGCCTGATTCGCGCCGCGCGCCGCGTCGGCCGCGGTCGCTGACAGCTGCTCAGCGGTCGCCGCGGGCTGCTGAAGCGATTCGGCGAGCCCGGCCATCGCGGCGAGTTCGGCGCAGAACTGCGGGTTCGCCGCGGCGTCGCAGCTATCGGCGAGGCTACGAAGCCCCGGAGCAAGTGCGGAGATACCGGTCGCCACGCCCGCGCTCGCCTGGTTCGCGCCGGCGGCTGCCTGGGCGGCGCCGTCGCTGGCAGTCACGGCCGCGTCGGCAGCGGTGAAGAGCTCGGCGGGAACGAGGCCGTTCTGCTCGAGCGCGTCGGCTCCGCCGATCAGCCCTTGGCCCAGTTGGTTGGCCCCCGCTCCGGCCTCCCGCGTCTTGGTCGAGATGGTGCCGAGTCCACCGGCGAGTTGAGACGCACCGCTGGCCAGCTCACCCGCGCCATTGGCGATTCCGCCGGCGCCGTCGGCGAGCTGCGCGGCCCCGTCGGGGATCTCGGCAGCACCGTCGGCGGCATCGTGAGCGCCGTCGGCGAGCTGGGCCGCTCCGTCGGCGGCATCCCCGATCTGGTCGCCGATGGTCTTGAAACCGACCAGCACGTTGCCCACGGTCGCCTCGCTCAGCATCGTGCCCATGGTCGACGCGGCGACCGAGGCGATCTGCTGGGTGATGAGTCCGTCGGCGACCCGGCCGTCGGGTGCGGTGGTGACGGTGATCTCGGCCTGCTGCGCATCAGCATCCCCGCTCTGCAGCGCGGTGCCGGCGGATGTGGCATCCGCCGAGAACGACTTCGGGATCGTGACGATCGCCTGGTACTCGCCGTCGGCGAGGCCCTCGGCTGCGTCGTCTTCGTTCGAGATCACCCAGGTGAGGTTGGAGTCCATCTCGTCGGAGCCCTCGACGAGACCCGCGGCCAGCTGGCGCCCGAGCGGCGTGTACTGGCCGTCGATCGTGACGGGTTCGTCGAGGTTGACCACGGCAGCCGTCATCGCGTCGAGCCGACCGGTGGGGTTCTGCAGCGCGGCGACGAGGATGCCACCGATGATGGCCGGCAGCAGCAGCACGCCGATGATGGTCAGCCAGGTGATCGGGCGCCGCGAACGTGCGCGTTCGATGGGGAGGGTCACTTCGTGTTACTCCGTTCGCTCAGTACGTCGCTTGCGTCCACCTCGGAGTCGGTTCCCTGTCGCCGAGACCCCGTGTTGTCGTCGACACCCCGTGCTGCGGACGACCGCGAGTGGGGGTGTGGGCGAGAGGTGGGGGTGTGGGCGGGGGAGGAAAGATCGGTGACGGATGCTGCGGATCGGCCGGCCGCATCGAGCAGGCGCTGAGCGGCATCGGGGTCGACGGTCGTGAGCACGACGGCCGTACCCGGGGCGGCGTCGCGCAGGCGCGCGGCGAGCTGGTCGCGCTCGGCCGCGGTGAGGCGCTCGACGCCGTCGAGGATCACCAGACGGGTGCGGCCACGCAGTGCCTCCGAGACCGCGGATGCCGCATCCGCGTCGCCCAGCAGGACGATGCCGACGTGGGATCGCACCCACGCGGCACGACCGGGCAACAGGTGTCCCGCCACGCGCAGGCGACCCGCCTCGGGCTTCATCCGGCCGGCGAGCGTCAGCGCCAGCGCGCGCAGCGTCTGCGGGCGGGCACCCGTGATGACCAGCGAGCCGGACGGTTCCAGCCGCAGGTGCGCAGCGTGCACGCCGCCGTCCGCGAGGCTGAGTCCATCGGCGGCGAGGATGCTGTCGTCACCCGGCCATTCGGCCAGCGCACGCTCGCGCTCGACGGCCTCGCCCTCGATGTCGACGTGCGGCAGGATCTTCTCCATCCAGGTCGGGATGCGCCAGGCGCGGTCGCCGAGGATGGCCATCACCGCGGGGATCAGCGTCATGCGCACGAGGAACGCGTCGATCGCGATACCGGCGGCCAGGCCCAACGCGATCGGTTTGATCGACGAGTCGCCCTCGGGCACGAACGCGACGAACACCGCGAACATGATCAGCGCCGCTGCGGTCACCACGCGGGCCGACGACGTGAAGCCCGAGCGGATGGCGCGCACGGCGGCGGCGCGGCGGTTCTCGGCGACCGTGCGGTCGGGGTCGTGCACGTAGTCCTCGCGCATGCGCGAGACGAGGAACACCTGGTAGTCCATGGCCAGACCGAACAGCACGCCCATCAGCACGATCGGCATGAACGAGATGATCGGTCCGGTGCGCGCCACATGCAGCAGGTCGGCGAACCAGCCCCACTCGAACACGGCCGCGACGACACCGAACGACGCCACGATCGAGAGCAGATATCCGGCGGCAGCGGTGATCGGCACCCAGATCGAGCGGAACACCATCGCCAGCAGAATCAGCGACAGGCCGATCACGAACACGCCGAAGGGCAGCAGCGCCGCACCCAGCTGATCGGAGATGTCGATGGCGACCGCGGTGAAGCCGGTGACCTTCAGATCAATGCCGTACTCGTCCAGCCACTCGTCGTGATGTGAGCGCAGCTCGCGCACGAGGTCGCTGGTGGCCGGGTCATCGGGGGCGGTCTCGGGAATGATCTGCACGATACCGGTATCGGCCGTCTCGTTCGGAGTGGCCAGCGCCACCTCGCGCACGCCGGGCAGCTGCGCGACCTCATCACCGAGGTCCTGCATGAGCGTGAGCGGATCGGTCGAGGTCACGATCGTTCCGGTGAGGATCAGTGGACCGTTGAACCCCGGGCCGAACTCCTCGGCGGTCAGGTCGTAGCTGATGCGCGCCTCGGAATCCTCCGGGAGCACACCGGCGTTCGGCAGTGCCAGGTTCAGGCTCAGCGCCGGTACGGCCACGATGCCCAGACCGAGTACGACGGCGATGCTCACCAGGATCGGGCGTTTGGTGACGCCGCCGACCCAGCGGGCGGCGAAGCCCTCACGGGGCGCTGCGTCACGGGCATCCGACTTCTTCGTCTTCGGGGCCTTCTTCGCGCGCCCGGCGACGCGACCCTTCAAGAAGCCGAGCAGCGCCGGGGTCAGCGTCACCGAGATGGCGACGGCGATCGCGACGGCGACGGCCGCGGCGATACCCATCGTCGTCAGGAATGGGATGCCCGCGAAGCCGAGTCCGATCAGGGCGATCAGCACGGTGATGCCGGCGAACACGACGGCCGATCCAGCCGTGCCGACGGCGCGGGATGCCGATTCCTCAGGATCGATGCCGTCGCGCACCTGGTCCTGGTGGCGGGCGATGATGAACAGCGCGTAGTCGATACCCACCGCAAGCCCCAGCATGAGCGCGAGCAGCGGCGTGGTCGACGAGACCGTCGCGAAGGCGGTCGCGGCGAAGATGCCCGCCATCGAGATGCCGACGCCCAGCACCGCGGTCAGTAGCGGAAGCCCCGCCACGACGAACGAGCGGAACGTCACGATCAGCACCAGCAGGGCGATCACCAGACCGACCGCCTCGGTGATGGTCACGGCTGGGATCGCCAT
Organism: Microbacterium esteraromaticum; assembly: GCF_017303215.1. Classification (GTDB taxonomy): domain Bacteria; phylum Actinomycetota; class Actinomycetes; order Actinomycetales; family Microbacteriaceae; genus Microbacterium; species Microbacterium esteraromaticum_C. Next base: position 1,049,114 of record NZ_JAEMWU010000001.1, read on the forward strand.
GGCGAACAGGTCGCCGCCCAGGGCGGTCTGCGATCCCTCGGGCAGTGCCGCCGCGAGCTCGTCGACGATGCTCTGCAGCTCATCGGTCACCTCGGCGCTGACATCGGTGGCCTGCCCGTCGAACTGCAGACGCACGATCGCGGCCGTGTGCTCGTCATTGACCATGCCCTCGACCATCTCGTCGTAGGGGGAGGTCGCTGCCAGCACGCCGTCGAGCCGGGCGAGCTCGTCGACGGCATCCTCGATCCCGTCACGGTAGGCGTCGTCGGTCACGTCGTCGCCATCCGCGGCGACGACGATGAACTGCGCGTTCGTGCCGCTCACCTGGGGGAAGGTGCGCTCGAGCTGCTCGAGGCCCGCCTGTGACTCGGTGCCGGGGATCGAGAAGGTGTTGTCGGTTCCCGCGCCGAGCACGATCGCGCCGCCGCCGGCGATGCCGAGAACGATCAGCCAGCTGACCAGGACGCGCCAGGGATGCCGGAACGACCAGCGTCCCAGGGATGAGAGCAGAGTGGACACGCTTCCTCCGGGCAGAGAGTTCGATACACAGGTGTATTCAATACGTAGATGTATCCTATGGGAATCGCGTGGCCACAGGCTGTGCGCCGGATGTGAAGATGCGAGAGTGAGCAGCAGGAGGCCCCGATGACGACACCGACCCGCAGTCGTGAGAACACCCGAGCGCGCCTGTTCGAGGCCGCCGGGCAGGTCTTCGCCGAGGTCGGCCTGGAGGGTGCGACCGTCGAGGCCGTCTGCGAGCGCGCCGGATTCACGCGCGGCGCCTTCTACTCGAACTTCGAATCCAAGGACGAGCTGTTCCTCATGCTGGCGGGCACTGTCGCCGCCGGACGCCTGACCGCGGTACGCGAGCAGGTGACGGCGATGGCCGCCGACGGCGCCCTCGAGGACTGCACCGCGGCTGGGCTCGTGCAGCGGGTGATGGACGCCGGCGGCGACGACCGCCTGAGCATCATGCTGATGAGCGAGATCCGCATCCGCGCGATGCGCGACCCCGCATTCGGAGCCGCATACCTCGCGCAGGAGCACGAGGTTGAGACGAGCATCGCCGACATCATCCGCGAGATCGTCGACGCGGGAACCATCGCGCTGCGCCTGGACCCGTTGCTCGCGGCACGTGTGCTGATGATCGTCTGGGAGGGCATGGCCGTGCGCGGCGCGATGTCCGGCGCCGACGACACGCAGATGCACGACGTCAGCAGCGAGGTGCTCGGTCGCCTGGTCGAGGCGCTGCTGGCCTGAGCCGGTCAGCGCCGGAGGGCTCCTGTCAGTCCGCCGCAAGCAGTGCGTGGCAGCGGGTGAGGCGCTCGAGCCACCAGTCCCGACGTTCGGGCGATGCCGCCAGGCGGGTCAGCGCGGCAGCATCCGGAATCACACGCGTGGCCGATACCGACCCGCGCACCGGCCGCGCCTCGGCGACGTCGTCGGCGAACAGCGCCGCCGTGCCGAGGCCGCAGTCGTACTCCAGCGTGGGGAGGGATGCCGCCAGTGCAGCACCCTGCGCGAGCCCGACGGCTGTGTCGAGGGCGCTCGATACCACCGCCGGCAGTCCCGTCGCGGCGACGATCTGCAGGGCTCGCTGGATGCCCCCGAGTGGCTGCGCCTTGATGACGATGAGATCGGCGGCCTTCGCCTGCGCGACCGCGAGCGGGTCGGCGGCCTTGCGGATGCTCTCGTCGGCGGCGATCGGGATGCCCTTGTGCTTGACCCGGTAGCGCAGCTCGGCCAGCTCGGGCACGGTGGCACACGGCTGCTCGGCGTACTCGAGGTCGTACTCGGCGAGGGCGTGGATCGCGTGCTCGGCCTCGTCGAGGTTCCACCCGCCGTTCGCGTCGATGCGGATTCGCCCCTCGGGGCCCATGCCGTCGCGCACGGCGCGCACGCGGGCGATGTCGTCGGCCAGTTGCTGGCCGCGTTCGGCGACCTTGACCTTGGCTGTGCGGCATCCGTCGAACCGCGCCAGCACCTCGGCGACGCGGGCCGCCTCGACCGCGGGCACGGTGGCATTCACGGGGATGCGCTCGCGCAACGGCGCGGGCTGCTCGTTCCAGGCGAAGTCGATCGCGGCGGCCAGCCAGGTGGCGGCTTCGGCATCGTCGTACTCGACGAACGGCGAGAACTCGGCCCAGCCCTGTGGACCTTCCAGCAGCAGCGCTTCGCGGGTGTCGACGCCGCGAAAACGGGTGTTCATCGGCAGCGCGACCACCCGGGCCGTGGCGAGCAGGTCATCCAGCGCAGGCGTCATGCGTCCATCATGCCCGCCTGCTGCGCGCAACTCCGGAGAAACCTGCCGATCGGCGGGGAAACCGGCTGTGGGACGGCTGAATCGGGTGTTTCTTCCGGAGTTGTGAACAGCAGACGAGCGGTGCCGGGCTTAACAGTGCGCTCAGGGCAGTTGCTTCTGCCGTTGGCGTGCTCAGAACTCCGTGCAGCGCTGCTGCACGCAACTCCGGAGAAACCTGCGGCTCGGACGGGAAAGCGGCCGCCGGGCGGCAGAACCAGGTGTTTTTCCGGAGTTACGTACGCGTGCGTCGCCGTTGGGTGCTGTAGGGCTGTCGTGGGCCCCGCAGCGCCGAGTACGCCCGCCGGACCTCAGCCGGCGGTGACCGACTCGATCGTCACGGGCTGCTTCGGTGTGCCGTCAGGGCCGCCGGACTCGGTGCCCTGCTTGGCGGCGTCAGATACGGCGGCGACGCTGTCGGCGTCGAGGCTGCCGAACACGGTGTACGAGGGCGGCAGCTGAGTGTCGGCGTAGACGATGAAGAACTGCGAACCGTTGGTATCGGGGCCGGCGTTCGCCATCGCCAGAGTGCCGGCGGGGTAGGTCTCGGTGCCGGAGAGCTCGTCGGCGAACGAGTAGCCGGGGCCGCCCGTTCCGGTGCCGGTCGGGTCGCCGCACTGCAGCACGAAGATGCCCTGCGTGGTGAGGCGGTGGCAGCTCGTGCCGTCGAAATAGCCCTGTTCGGCCAGCGACAGGAAGTTGTTGGTGGTGCATGGCGTCGCCTCGGCATCGAGCGTGACGTTGAGGGCGCCGGCGCTCGTTGTCATCAAGGCGGGCACCTCACCCGAGGCGCTCGGGTCGGCGGGAGGGGCGGTGACGGTCTTGGCCGGGGTGCGTCCGTCGGCGGGGTAGCTGCATTCGCCGGATGCCACCGGTGCTTCCGCCGATGAGGTCTGCTGCGGGGCATCCGAGGTTGACGCGCACCCGGTGAGCGCGAGGGCGCCGGCGGCGGCGAGGGCGAGCAGAGAACGACGAACGCGAGAAGTCAGCACGGCACGATCGTACGCGACCACTCGACCGGCTTCCTGCGTGCGCGGGTGCAAGCGGGAATACAGTGGATGATGTGAGCTCCGCATTCGTCTCTGACCTCTTCGACCCGACCGAGTGGACGCTCGCGCCGGGCGCCGAGGCGTACACCGACATCACCGCACACGTCTCGAACGATGGGCGCATCGCCCGCATCGCGTTCGACCGACCCGAGGTGCGCAACGCATTCCGGCCGCACTCGGTCGACGAACTGTACCGGGCGCTCGATATCGCGCGGCAGGATCCGCGAGTTGGAGTCGTGCTGCTGACCGGCAACGGCCCGAGTCCGAAGGACGGCGGGTGGGCGTTCTGCTCGGGCGGTGACCAGCGCATCCGCGGGCGCGACGGCTATAAGTACAGCGAGTCGACCACCGAGGTGCACGATCCGGCCCGCGCCGGCCGCCTGCACATCCTCGAGGTGCAGCGACTGATTCGCTTCATGCCCAAGGTTGTCATCGCTGTCGTGCCCGGCTGGGCCGCCGGTGGTGGGCATTCGCTGCACGTGGTGTGTGACCTGACGATCGCCAGTGCCGAGCACGGCCGTTTCAAGCAGACCGATGCCGATGTGGGCAGTTTCGACGCCGGTTATGGGTCGGCGTACATGGCCCGTCAGACGGGGCAGAAGTTCGCGCGCGAGGTGTTTTTCCTCGCCGAGGAGTACTCGGCTCAGCGCGCTTATGAGACCGGTGCGGTCAACCGTGTGGTGCCGCATGCCGAGCTTGAGCGTGAGGCCGTTTCGATGGCACGCACGATTCTGACGAAGTCGCCGACGGCCATCCGGATGCTGAAGTTCGCCTTCAACGCGGTCGACGACGGTCTGGTGGGTCAGCAGGTGTTCGCCGGCGAGGCGACGCGTCTGGCGTACGGCACCGATGAGGCTGTCGAGGGCCGTGATGCGTTCCTCGAGAAGCGCGACCCCGACTGGTCCCCGTACCCCTACCACTACTGATGATCGTGCCCCTGCCGCACTCCACGCCCCTGTCCCCGTCCCGTGAGAAACCATCTGCCGTTCGAGAAACCACGTGCGACATGGTTTCTCAGACGGGAAGTGGTTTCTCAGTGGGGTGCGCGGCGGGGTGCGCGGCGGGGGACGCAGTGGGGAGGGGGAGTGGATGCTGACGCTCGGGGGCGTTGACGGGGGGCGCGCGGCGACGGTGAGCGACGCCCTGCCGGGTGCGCTCGCGGGGACCACGCCGATCGCGCTGGGCTTCACGCCCGCACCCGACGAGGTGGTGCCAGAGGGCACCGCCGTCGTGATCGCCACGTCCGGGTCATCGGGCATCCCGAAGCGGGTCGTGCTCAGCGCCGCCGCACTGCGCGCGAGCGCCGAGGCGACGGCCGCGCGCATCGGCACGGGGCAGTGGATGCTGGCACTCCCGGCCGCATACATCGCCGGGGTGCAGGTGATCGGCCGCTCGCAGCTCGCGGGGTACGAGCCGGTGCTGCTGGAGGAGCGCTTCGCGCCCGACGCCTTCGTCCGCGCCACGGAGGGACTGCGCACCGACGTCGACCGGTTCACGTCGTTCGTGCCGGCGCAGCTGCAGACGCTGCTCGACGCCGCCGATGATGACGAACGGGTGCTCGACGCACTGCGCTCGTACCGTGCGATCCTCATCGGCGGGCAGGCGCTTCCAGACTCGGTCCGCGGGCGGGCCGTCGACACGGGAGTGCGTATCGTGCGCACCTACGGATCGAGCGAGACGGCGGGGGGCTGCGTCTACGACGGCGTTCCGCTGGAGGGCGTGCGACTCGCGGAGGTCGATGGTGAGATCCGCATCGCCGGTCCGCACCTGGCGACCGGGTATCTGGGCGATGCCGCGCTCACCGCGGCGACGTTCGTCAGTGACAACGACGGCATCCGCTGGTACCGCACGGGCGACGCAGGAACCGTCGCCGAAGGGCGGCTCCGCATCACCGGACGTCTCGACAACGTGATCGTCTCGGGCGGCATCAACGTGTCGCTCGATCGTGTGGAACGGGTCGTGCGCAGCATCCGCGGTTTGGAGCAGGCCGTCGTCGTCGGCGTTCCGGACGAGCGCTGGGGCGAGGCATCCGTCGTCTTCGCCCCCGGTGCCGACGCGGCGAACCGTCTCGACGACGTTCGCGAACGCGTCGCCGACGAGATCGGCAGGCACGCGCGACCCGTTCGTATCCAGATCATGCCGGAGCTGCCGCTGCTGGCATCCGGAAAACCCGACCGCGAAGCGCTTCGCCGGCTCGCGCGCGGGTGACGCGGCCGCCGACCCGGCAGACTGGGCGCATGGCGACCTATACGCACGGGCATCACGATTCGGTACTACGCTCGCACAACACCCGCAACGTCTCGAACTCGGCCGCCTATCTTGCGCCGCACCTCACCGCCACGACGCGGCTGCTCGACATCGGAGCAGGCCCCGGCACGATCACCATCGACTTCGCGAACCGGGCAGCCCATGTCACCGCGACCGAGATCAACGCCGACGCGCTCGGTCTGTCACGGGCGCTCGCCGCGGAACGCGGCGTGACGAACATCGACTTCTCGATCGAGGACGTCCACACGCTGAGCTTCTCCGACGGTGCCTTCGACGTCGTGCACGCCCACCAAGTGCTGCAGCACGTCGCGGACCCCGTGCAGGCGCTGCGCGAGATGCGCCGTGTCACGAAGCCCGGTGGCATCGTCGCGGCGCGGGACGCCGACTACGCGGGGTTCATCTGGTTCCCGCTGCTGCCCGAACTCGACGAGTGGTTGCAGCTCTACCGGGCGGCGGCGCGGGCGAACGGCGGGGAACCGGATGCCGGTCGGCGACTGTTCGCCTGGGCGCGCGCGGCCGGGTTCACCGAGATCGAGGCGACGGCATCCACCTGGTGCTACGCGACCGAGGCCGAGCGCGAGTGGTGGGGCGGCATGTGGGCCGACCGCATTCTGCACTCCGCGCTCGCCGAGCAGCTCACGGCGGCCGGCATGGCGACGGATGCCGACCTGCGCCGGATCAGCGCTGCCTGGCGCGCGTGGGCATCCGACGGTGACGGCTGGTACCTGGTGCCGCACGGCGAGATCCTCTGCCGCGCCTGATCCTCTGCCGCGCCTGACACCGGGCTGACCCCGGCCGCCGTTCGCAACTCCGGAAGAACGTGGGGTTCCGGGGCGAATTCGGGGCTCTGGGAGCCTGGGGAGCCTGTTTCTCCGGAGTTGCGTACGGGGCTGGCACGGTGCACGCGGATACATCCGCAGATGGACGCGTCGGGGGCACCCGCTCCCGTAGCGTGAGAGGGTGTTCCGCCCCGTTCCCCGCACCTGGCTCGTGCTCGACATCGTCGGCGCCGTCTTCGGTGTGCTGCTGACCCTGCCGATGTCGCTCGCCTTCGCCGTCGAGTCGCCGAGCATGTGGGTGCACCCGGCATGGCTGTCGGTCACACTGCACATCCTCATCGCCATCGTGATGTGGGGCGCCGCGGCGATCAGCCGGCTCTCGCCCGCATTGGCGCTGATCATCGCCTGGGGCGCGGCGATCGTGCAGATGGCGGCAGGGCTGCCGCCGGCGGCGTACAACATCGCCATCTTCGGCGTGCTGTTCGGCACTGCCGCGTGGGGGTCCCAACGGCTGCTGTGGATGGGCGGCGCCTCGACGCTGCTGGGGGGCATCCTCGCCGGCTTCTACATCGCGGTCGTGCAGTTCGATGCGTCGTCGGTGGTCGCGCCGGCGCCACCTGAGCTGCGCGTCGTGCTGCTGGCGCTGCTCTTGGGGATCACGATCGGTTTCGCGCTGGTGATCTCGTGGGGAGCGGGGCTGCTGTGGCGGCTGGTGCGGCACGGGCAGCAGACGCGTGAGGCGCAGCTGCGTGCCGAGACGCTCGCGGCCGAAGAGCAGGAGCGCGTCAGCATCGCGCGTGACATGCACGACGTCGTCGCGCATTCGCTGGCGGTGGTCATCGCCCAGGCAGACGGGGCGCGCTATGCCGCCGCGGCGGCGCCCGAGCTCGCGCAGGAGGCGTTGGGCACGATCGCGACGACGGCGCGGTCTGCGCTGTCGGATGTGCGGATGCTGCTCACACAGCTCCGGCACCGCCAGGGCGACGGTCCGCAACCGACCCTCGCCGACTTGGAGACCCTGTTCGCCCAGGTGCGTCACGCGGGTGTCGAGCCCCGTGTGACCGTCGATCCGATGCCGCCGGGGGAGCCGCCCGGTGCGATCCAGCTCGCCGTGTACCGCATCTTGCAGGAGGCACTCACCAACGCGCTGCGACATGGCACAGGTGATGTCGATGTGCATCTGGCGTGGCTGGCCGACCGGGTCGAGATCAGGGTGCGCAACAGCATCCGCACGCCACTGCCGCCACGCGCGGTGGCGATGGCCCGCACCGGGGCGATCCCGCAGGCGGTCGGGGCGGGTCACGCCGGGCATGGCCTGGTCGGTATGCGCGAACGCGCGCAGTTGGTGGGCGGTACGCTCGTGGCCGGGGCGGATGCCGGTGTTTTCACCGTCAGCGCCACGCTTCCGATCGGGCCGCAGCACTCCGCTGCCGACAGCGCCCGCTGATCTGCTGGAGGTTCCATGATCTCGGTCGTGCTCGTCGATGACCAGGCGCTGTTCCGCGCGGGCATCCGCATGCTCGTCGCATCGCAGCCCGATATGGACGTCGTCGGCGAAGCCGGCGACGGACGCGAGGCCCTCGACGTCATCGCACGCACCCGACCCGACGTGGTGCTGATGGACATTCGGATGCCGGTGATGGACGGCCTGACGGCCACGGCCGAACTGCTGACGCAGCCGAACCCGCCGCGCGTGGTCATGCTCACGACCTTCGACCTCGATGAGGCCGCGGCCAGGGCGATCCAGCAGGGGGCCAGTGGCTTCCTGCTCAAGGACGCCGACCCGGAGTTCCTGCTAGCGGCGATCCGCACGGTCGACGCCGGGTCGAGCGTGATCGCCGCCGCGGCCACCCGCGACCTGTTCGCCCACTTCACCAGCGAGACCAAACCCGTGCCTGCGCAGTACGCCGAGCTCACTGAGCGCGAGCGTGAGATCTTCGCGCTCGCCGCGCGCGGCCTGTCGAACGCCGAGATCGCGGCGCGCGAGTTCCTCAGCGAGGCGACGGTGAAGACGCACGTCAGTCGCATTCTCGGCAAGCTCCTGCTGCGCGATCGGGTGCAGCTGGTCGTCTTCGCATTCGAGCACGGTCTGGTCTGATCCGCCCGCTGCGGGCATCCGAACGGCCGACGACGGGCATCCGAGATCATTCTGCCGATGTACGCCGGATGATCCGCCGGGGCGATGCGGCCCGGGTAGGGGCGCTCATAGCGTCGAAGGCATGCAGATCACGACCTCCGAACTCGGCCTCGCCGCGCGCGTTCAGCACCTCACCAAGTCCTACGGAACCGGGGATGCCGCCGTGCGCGCCCTCGACGGCGTCAGCGTCGGTATACGCCGCGGCCAGTTCACCGCGATCATGGGACCGTCCGGTTCGGGCAAGTCGACCCTGATGCACATCATGGCGGGGCTCGATTCGCCCACCGAAGGGCGGGCGTGGATCGGCGACACCGAGATCACCGGCCTTGGAGACCTGGAGATGACCATTCTGCGGCGCCGTCGCGTGGGGTTCATCTTCCAGTCGTTCAACCTGGTGCCGACCCTCGATGCTCTCGGCAACATCCTGCTGCCGTTCGAACTCGACGGGCGCAGGCCGTCTGCGATCGAGCGCGCCCGCATCGACGGTCTGATCGAGACGCTGGGGCTCGGTGCTCGTCTGACGCACCGTCCGCACGAGCTCTCGGGTGGGCAGCAGCAGCGCGTCGCGATCGTCCGTGCGCTCGCCACCGCGCCCGACCTCGTCTTCGCCGATGAACCGACCGGCAACCTCGACTCGGCGACGGGACGCGAGGTGCTGCAGCTGCTCGCAATGGCCAGTCGCGAGCACGGGCAGTCGATCGCCATGGTGACGCACGACGCGGTGGCGGCTAGCCACGCCGACCGGGTGCTGTTCCTGGGCGATGGGCGCATCGTCGCCGACCACCCGCGGCAGAGCGCCGAGCAGATCTCGTCGTACATGCTCGCCGCAGAGGTGGCGGCATGACCGCCGTCGCTGCGGGGGCTACCGGCGCCAGCGTCACGGCGGGGGCCGACCTGTCGAGGCCACGTGCGTCGCGTCTGGCCTGGCTCCGTGAACGCGGCATGGGTGCCAGCATCCTCGTTGCCGCGCTCTCGGCCGCGTTCGGGGTGATCCTCGTCGAGACGACCGTCTACATCGGGGCCTTCCTGCAGGCCGACCCGTACATCGGCGACAGCGAGACTCTGGCCATCGTGGTCGCGATCCTGTCGGTGCTGCTGACCGGAGTGGCGATGTACGTCGCCGCGATCGTCACCGCCAACACCTTCTCGACGATCATCGCCGGGCGCACCCGACGCATCGCGCTGGTGAGGCTGATCGGTGCCTCGGCGCGGTCGCAACGCTCCGAGGTGTCGTCGCAGGGATTCGTGGTCGGCCTGCTGGGGGCGACCATCGGCCTCGTGATCGGGGTTGGCGCGTCGGCCACCGGGATGCTGCTTGCCGATCAGCTGCTCGCCGGGGCGCCCGAAGGTGTCAGCCTGATGCAGCCCGCGGTGCTGCTGCCGTTCATCGGTGTGGCGCTCACGACCTGGTTGGCGGCCTGGGTCGGCTCGCGGCGGGTGCTGACGGTGACACCGTTGCAGGCATTGGGTGGATCAGTCGAGCGCGCTCACGACGAGGTCTCATCGCGTACCGGGCGTCATGTCGGGGCGCTGATCCTGCTGATCCTGGGCGCGGCACTGCTCGCATTCGGTGTGATGCTCGGCCTCGTCACACCGCTGGGTGTGGTGGTGGCGTTCTTCGGCGGACTGCTGTCGTTCACCGGGCTCGCGCTCGGATCGGTGATGGTGATGCCGCCGATCCTGCGACTGGTGGGGCGCGCGTTCCGCCGTTCGGCCACGGCTCGTCTCGCGGCCGAGAACGCCCTGCGCTATCCCGAGCGCTCGAGCCGGATGGCGATCGGCGTGGTGATGGGGGTGACGCTGGTGACGATGTTCGCCGTCGCGCTGGAATCGACGAAGATGCTGCTGGGACGCCAGGCCGATGAGCAGACGCTGCAGACGACCTTCGCGGTGCTCGACGGGTTCGCCGCGGTGATGATGGTGCTCGTCGCGGTATCGGGGGTGATCGCCGCAGTCGGGTTGGTGAACCTGCTGACGATCGGCGTGGTGCAGCGCACCCGCGAGCTGGGGCTGCTGCGGGCGATCGGTCTGACCGGCGGCCAGGTGCGGCGCATGGTGCTGCTGGAAGCCGTGCACGTCACCGTCGCTGCGACGATCAGCGGCCTCGTGCTCGGCATTGTCTACGGTTGGGTGGCGGCGCAGTCGCTGCTGGGCTCCGTTCCGGTACTGCCCGACTTCGAGCCCGCCGGGCTCGTGTCGCCGGCCGTGCCGTGGATGCCCGTGGCGATCATCGTGGCCGCCACAGCCGTGCTCGCCCTCGTCGCCGCTGTCGCCCCGACGCGCTTGGCGACGCGCGTCGCACCCGTCGAGGCGCTCGCCGCCGAGTAAGCCGCCCGTACGGATGGCGGGAGTGTGTACGTCGGGCGGGGGACACGCCGCAGAATCTCCCGCCATTCGTACAAGCTCCCGCCATTCGTGCGGCGCCTGTCACATCGAGCACATCGAGCGCCCCGATTAGGCTGATCGGATGCCACAGCCGACGTCGCAGACACCGCTGACCCAGTCGTCGTACCAGGTGCGTTTCGAGTGGGGTGCCGACGGGCTCGCGCGGCTCGCCCCCGCCGACGTGGTCATCGTCGTCGATGTGCTGCGGTTCTCTTCGACGATGGCGGATGCTGTCGCGCAGGCTCCCATCGCACTGGAGCGTGCACTGGCCTGGTCGGCCAACGGCGCCCAGGTCGCGGGCGCCGCGGCGCGGGTGGCCCCCGTGGTGCTGCTCGGTGGCATCCGCAACGCCTCGGCGACCGCGCGCGCGGTGATGACCCTGCAGGAGCGGCGCGGTGACCGTACCTCGGTCAGTGTCGTCGCGGCGGGGGAGCGTGATGCGGACGGGCGGCTGCGCTTCGCCGTCGAGGACCAGCTCGGGGCCGGCGCGGTGATCGCCGCGCTGTCTGATCTGGGCATCGATCACTCCTCTCCCGAGGCCGCGGTGTCGGCGGAATCGTTCCGTGCGCTGCGGCGCGGGCTGCGTCATCTGCTGATCGGAAGCGCCTCCGGGCGGGAACTGGCCGACGGTGTTGCGTCGACCGAGCGGATGCTGGCCGATGGCATCCGCCCCGCGACCATCGAGGAGTGCGCCGCTGCGGATGCCACCGAAACGGTGCCCGAGCTGCAGGGTGGCGTCTTCGTCCCGTTCGCTTGAGCCCGACAGACCAGCGCCCGCGCGCCGCCGCGCCGGGGCGCCGCAGGCGCGTAGGGTCTGATGACATGAGGTACCTGCCCGCGCTCATCGTCGACGCCGTTCTGGTGCTTGTTTTCGCCGCTATCGGACGGGCCTCGCATAATGAGGATCCCCTGGGATTCGTGCTCACCGCCTGGCCATTCCTGATCGCACTCGTGCTGGGTCATGCGATTGCCGCACTGGTTCCGGCGCGTCCGCGGCGCCCGTGGTCACTGGGCTGGGGAGTGATCGTGTGGGTGGTCACCGTCGCCGGAGGGATGCTGCTGCGCATCGCCACGGGTGACACCGCCGAGACGCCGTTCATCATCGTCGCGACGCTGGTGCTGGGGGCGTTCTTGCTGGGCTGGCGGCTGATCACGATGCTGGTGCGCAGGTTCCGGGCACCCGCCGAGGCACCGGCGACCGAGTCGTAGGTCGGCGTCAGCGCGGCATCTGCGCCGCGAGGCGATCGGCCGCGGTGATCTCGCGCCGACGCCATTCGAACAGGTATCGGCGGTCGAATCGCCGCGAGCACTTGGCGCACGACGTCTCGCGCGCCGGCCGCCGATGGCGGTAGGCGACATGGCCCGAGGGGCACTGGCCGACCCAGGGCGCCAGCTCGGTGGCCGTCTCGCCGTGATGCGTCGTGCCGCCGACGTACCCCAGGCGGCGCGCTACGCGCTTCCACTCCGCGCCGTGCCCGGCGCCGTGCCCGGCCAGCGCGTGGGCCACCTCGTGCAGCAGGGTCTGATGGATCTCGTCGTCATCGAAGCGGGCGGCCAGATAGCGCGACACGGTGATGCGCTTGCGCTGGTAGTCGCAGAGGCCCGCGCGGCGCTTGGCATGGTCGAAGTCGAAGGTCCACGAATCGTCGAGATGCATGCGGATCAGCGCTTCACCCCACACACGCACGCGGTTCAGATCGGCCATGTGATCAGAGTAGGGCGGGCGACCGACATCGGGCAGCCCCAATCCTCGGCGGGCTGCCGACCAGGTCGGCGGCGTCGACTCAGGCGAAGACGCTGGGCTCGACCGCGCTGCGGCGCTCGGCTGCCTCGATCGCGCGCAGGGCCTTCTCGAGTTCGCTGTCGTCGGCACCGGCCGAGCGACGCAGGAACAGCGACTGCTTGAAGCTGTCGCGCGCCTCGTCGAAGTCGCCGGCCTCGTAAGCGTTCTTGCCGTGGTGCTGGTAGGCGAAGGCGGCGATTCCGGCCCAGCCCTGCCCCTCAGCCTCATGCGCGCAAGTCGCGAGCTCCTGCGCGGCTGCGGCGTGGGATCCGCGGTTCTGCAGCACGGTGGCATGCAGCACGCGCGCCCGCAGCAGGTCCTTGCGGGTGCCGGCCATCCGAGCCTGACGCACGGTCTCTTCGGCCAGCGCGAGCGCCTCGTCAAGGCGGTCGAGCACCTTCAGCAACCACACGCGTTCCAGCAGCACCGGCAGGCTGCGCTGGTTCTCGATCTCGGCCAGGCGCGCCATGCACTCGCGCGCATCCACCAGTTCACGAAGCGTGTCGGGGTCGTATCCCTGGATCAAATTCACGACGTCGGCTCCTCTCCGTGACCGCTGTCCAGTCTGCCCCGCCGGACACGGAACCGGGGGAGCCACGCCCGACGCGCGCCAACCATCCGGCGCGTGTGAGGCGCCTCACTTCAGGAACAGACCGGAATCGGGTCGGGGGGACGCCACGGCGTCGGCATCCGTCACGATCGCGGCTCCGCGGGCGAAGGCCGCGACCTCGTCGCCCTGGGCGATCTTCGCGGGGTGGGGGCCGGCCGCAAGCAGCCGCGGCAACCACTCGGTGGGCAGCTCGCTCGTCGAAGCGACCAGGACGAGATTGCCGAAGCGGCGTCCCTTCAGCACCTGGGCGTCGGCGAGCAGGGCCACCTCGCGGAACACGTTCGAGACGGTCGCGACCTGGCGCCGGGCGAACGCGAGCCCGGGGCCGTCGGCGACGTTGACCAGCAGCACGCCGGTGGGTGAGAGCAGGCCGGCGATCTCGCGGTAGAACTCGATGCTCGTCAGGTGTGCCGGGGTCTGCGCCCCCGAGAACACATCCGAGACGACGAGGTCGCAGTGGCCGGTCAGCGCGGGTGGCATCCGACTCAGCCCCTCCCGGGCGTCTCCGATGCGCACGCGGATCGCCGCGCCCCGCGGCAGCGGCAGGTGCTCGCGTACGAGTGCGACGAGCGGGGCCTCCCACTCGATGACCTGTTGGCGCGAGCCCGGGCGGGTGGTGGCGATGTACCGGGGGAGGGTCATTGCGCCGGCACCGAGGTGCACCGCGCTGAGTGGGGCGGATGCTGTCGCGCCGAGCTGGTCGATGACGGCGCCCATCCGCACGATGTACTCGAAGTGCAGGTGCGTGGGATCGTCGAGGTCGACGTGCGACTGTGGTGTGCCGTCGACGATCAGCTCGAACCCGCTTGTGAATTCGGATGCTGCGATCTCGGCCGATCCGCCGTGGTCGAGCCGCGCCTGCGGGTTCCCGTGCTCGCGCCCGCGTGATCTGCCCATGCCAGAAGCCTAGCCAGCCCGCTGCGCCCGTTTCCCTGCGCGGGTGGGGTGCTGCCCAGCGTGTTCGGAAGGAATTATCACGACTCGGCCACGCCGCTGGGAACAACTTGCAGTGAATTAATTAGTAATGGATACTTTCTAATACGGAGGCGCTGGGCGCCATAGGACGTTTCAAAGAGGAGATCACCCGATGCACAAGCGCATTCTTCCGGTCATTGCTCTCGGAGCAGTGGCCACCCTCGGCCTCGCGGCATGCACCGGCGGCAGCGGTTCCGCCGACGGCGCCACCGACGGCGAGGGCCAGGAGCTCACCGTCTGGATCATGAAGGGCACCAACCCCGACGCATCCGCATTCTACGACGCCGTCTCGGACGCCTTCGAAGAGAAGACCGGCGCCACGGTCACCATCGAGGAAGTGCAGTGGGCCGACGCTCACGACCGCTTCGTGACCTCGATCGCCGGTGGCACCACCCCCGACATCGCCGAGACCGGCACCACCTGGACCGCCGAGTTCGCCGACGCCGGCGCGCTGCTGCCGATCGACGAGTACGTCGACGCCGAGTCGGGCCTGCGTGATGACCTGGTCGAGGGCCTGGCCGTGGCCGGCACCTACGGCGAAGAGCTCTACGGCATGCCCTGGTACGCCGGTGTGCGCGCACTCATGTACCGCACCGACGTGTTCGAAGAGCTGGGCCTCGAGGTCCCCACCACGTGGGACGAGATCGTCACCGCGGGTGAGGCCATCAAGGCCGCCAAGCCCGAGATGATGGCCTTCCCGGTTCCCGGTGACGCCGAGTTCCAGGTCTACCCCTGGGTCTGGGGCGCGGGCGGCGAGATCGCCACGCTCGAGGGCGACACCTGGACCAGCGAGCTCGACAGTGCCGAGTCGCGCGCCGGCCTGCAGTTCTACACCGACCTGGCCACCAAGCACGGCTTCTCGTCGGCCGGTGCCACCACGTGGCGCGAGACCGACCTCAGCGACGCCTTCTCGCAGGGCAACGTCGCGATGATGCTGAACGGCTCGTGGACCCCGAACGCACTCATCGAGGCCAACCCCGAGCTCGAGGGCAAGATCGGCGCGGCGACCATCCCGGCGCAGGACGGCGGCGTCGCCCCGTCGGTTCTGGGTGGCTCGCACCTCTCGGTGTTCAACACCACCAAGAACGCCGACCTGGCTTGGGAGTTCGTCAAGCTGATGACCACGGGCGAGTTCGCCGAGCAGTGGGCTGCCGAGACCGGCTACTTCCCCGGCGTCGCCTCGGCGATGGAAGAGGCACTCGCCTCGACCGACCCGCTGATCGCCCCGTTCGCACAGCAGATGGTCGAGGGTGGCGCATCCGTGCCGGTGACCCCGAACTTCGGTGCCGTCCAGGCCAAGAAGACCACCAACGCAATGCTGCAGTCCATCCTCAGCGGCCAGAAGGACGTCGAGACGGCGACCAAGGAAGCCGCCGTTGAGATGACCGACCTGCTCAACAAGTAAGGCACGACACCTCCATGTCAATGGTGCAAGCACCACCGCTGGCCACGGAAGCGGAGAACTCTCCCGCTCCCGTGGCCGGCGGCCGCAACCGCAAGGGCCTGTCCCTGGTCGCGGCACGTCCCTGGCTTCTGCTGGCCCCCGGGCTGATCATCCTCGCGGTGCTCATGCTCTGGCCGCTCGTCCAGGTGTTCATCTACTCGCTGCAGGACTACGGCCTGCGCCAGATCAACACCGGCGAGAACAACTGGATCGGACTCGGCAACTACGTCGAGGCACTCAGCGATCCAACGCTGTGGACTGTGGTGCTGCCCAACACGGTCGGCTTCGCGGCCGTGGCGGTGTTCGTCACGGTCGCGGTCGGCACGCTCGTCGCGCTGCTTCTTGCGCGCCTGAGCACGCTGTGGCGGACCATCGTGTCCAGCTGCATCATGATCGCCTGGGCGATGCCGGCCGTCACCGGCACGTACGTCTGGACGTTCATCTTCGATGCCGACCGCGGCATCTTCAACGCGGTCCTCAAGGACCTCGGCCTGATCGACCAGTCGGTGAACTGGTTCACCAACCAGTGGTCGTTCTACGCGATCGTCCTGCTGAACGTCGTCCACCACGGCTTCCCGTTCGTGGCCATCACGGTGCTCGCCGGTCTGCTGGGCGTCTCGAAAGAGATGCTCGAGGCAGCCGCGATCGATGGCGCCAACGCCTGGACGCGTTTCTGGCGCATCACCTTCCCGACCCTGCGCCCCGTGTTCGCCGTGGTCATCATCCTGTCGACGATCTGGGACTTCAAGGTCTTCGCGCAGGTGTACCTGATGCCGGGTGGTAGCGGCGGCAACCGCGCCGTGCTCAACCTCGGTGTCTGGTCGTACGTCGAGTCGTTCGGGCAGAACCGGTACGGCTTCGGAGCCGCACTGGCCGTGCTGCTCACCCTGGTGCTGATCGGCATCACGATCGTCTACATCCGCTTCCTCATGAAGGAGGACGAGCTGTGAACCCCCGCCCTCGTCTCAGCTCGCGCATTGGCGTCGGAGTCGCGGTCGTCGCCGTCCTCGTCTTCACGCTCTTCCCGGTGTACTGGATGGTCTCCAGCGCGCTCGACGCCAAGGCCTCCAGCGGTGGCCAGTCGCTCGTGCCGCAGGAGTTCACCTTCGACAACTTCGCCTACGTGCTCACCGACGGCGGTTTCGGCACCTACCTGCGTAACTCGGCGATCGTGGCGCTGGTCACCGTGCTGGTCAGCGCGCTCGTGTGCCTGCTCGCGGCCGTCGCGGTCGCCCGCTTCCGGTTCAAGTTCCGCACCATGATCCTGATGATGATCCTCATCGTGCAGATGGTGCCGCTCGAAGCGCTCGTGATCCCGCTGTTCCTGCAGGTCAAGAGCCTGGGCCTGCTCAACAGCATCCTCGGCCTGATGGTCGTCTACGTCGCCCTCTCGCTCGCATTCGGCATCTGGATGCTGCGCGGCTTCGTCGCCGCCGTTCCCGTCGAGCTCGAAGAAGCCGCCTACATCGACGGTGCCAGCTGGTGGCGCATGTTCCGCTCGGTGCTGCTGCCGCTGGTCATGCCGGGTCTGGTCGCTACGAGCATCTTCAGCTTCATCACCGCCTGGAACGAGTTCATCTTCGCGATGACGATCCTCGGCGGAGCGACTGACCAGTACACCGTCTCGATCGGTCTGAAGTCGTTCTTCGGATTGCACTCCAACGAGTGGGGCTACATCATGGCCGCCTCGACGATCATCACCGTCCCGGTCATGATCTTCTTCATCATCGTTCAGCGCCGGCTTTCGGCCGGCATGGTTGCAGGGGCGGTCAAGGGATGAACATCGACGAACTCGAGCGCCTCGCGAACGGTGTTCTGTGGCCGGGCTTCCTCGGCACGACCGCACCGGAGTGGCTGCAGCACGAGCTGGGCCGTGGCCTCGCCGGCGTGGTGTACTTCGGGCAGAACCTCGGCCCCGGCCTGTCGGATCTCAGCACCGAGATCCTCACCGCCAACCCGGACGCCCTGATCGGCGTCGATGAGGAGGGCGGCAGCGTCACCCGCCTCGAGGCGGTCGACGGATCGACCCTGCCCAGCGCCTACCAGCTGGGCCGTCTGGATGACGTCGCCGCCACGAAGGCGAACGGCGTTGAGATCGCGCGCCGCGTTCAGGCCGTGGGTGGCAACGTCGCGCTGGCGCCCGTCGCCGACGTCAACACCGACCCGCGCAACCCCGTGATCGGGGCGCGCTCTTTCGGGTCGGATGAGGCCGTCGTCGCGCGTCACACCGTGGCAGCGCTGGAGGGCATCCAGGGCACGGGCGTCGCCGCGTGTGTCAAGCACTTCCCTGGGCACGGTGACACCCACCTCGACTCGCACCATGATCTTCCGGTGATCA
Source organism: Microbacterium esteraromaticum (assembly GCF_017303215.1). GTDB lineage: Bacteria > Actinomycetota > Actinomycetes > Actinomycetales > Microbacteriaceae > Microbacterium > Microbacterium esteraromaticum_C. The sequence goes on from NZ_JAEMWU010000001.1 coordinate 1,067,181, forward strand.
CTCTCGACGTCGACGAGTTCGACCGGGTGCATGTCGAGCCGTTCCGCGCCGCGGTCGCGGCCGGAGTGGACGCCGTCATGACCGCTCACATCGTCGTTCCGGCGTGGGGCGAGCAGCCCGCGACGCTGAACGCGCACGTGCTGGGCATGCTGCGCGAGGCCGGTTTCGAGGGCGTCATCATCACGGATGCCCTCGACATGGCCGCCATTCGCGAGACGGTCGGCCTGGGTGGGGGAGCAGCCCGCGCCCTCGCCGCCGGCGCCGACCTGCTCTGCATCGGCAACCCGACCAACCCCGGCGACGCCGCGTTCCCCGATCAGGACGAGCGTGACTTCCATGCTGCCCGCAACGGCATCATCGCGGCCCTGCGCGACGGTTCGCTCTCTCGGGAGCGGGTTGAAGAAGCAGCAGCCCGTGTGGCTGCGCTGGCGACCAAGCTCCGTGGCGAGTCCCCGAACGAAGGCGCCGAGCCACTCGACCTCGACCCGATCGTGCGTCGTGCGATCTCGGTCACGGGCGCCCTGCCGGCAGCATCCGACCTGCACGTGCTCGACGCACGTCGACGCTCGACCCTCGCGGTCGACAGCGCCGCATCGTATGTTTCGCGGACGCTGGCCGGCGATGGCGCGTGCGTGCGACTGGATGTCACCACGGCCTCGCCGGACGAGCAGGACGCCGCTGTGGATGCTGCGCACGTGGCATCCGCTCTGCCGGTCATCCTGGTGGACTCGCCCGACACCAGCGCTGCGCAGCGCGAGCTGGTCGAGCGTGCCGCCGTACGTGCACCGGGTGCCGTCGTCGTCAACGTGGGCCTGGCAGCGCGGGAGCCGCTGCCGTTGCCGACGATCGAGGTCGGAGCAGCCAGCCGGATCAGCGCGCGCCTCACACGGGAGATGCTGCTCGGGCGCACGGGGTGAAGCCGTGAACCTCCGTGGACGATGACGTTCTTGAGCAGGTTCGGCGCTCGATACCCGGACTGAGCGCAGCTGAGAAGAAGGTTGCCGAGCGGTTGCTCGTCGACCCGACGGTTGTGATCGATCTCGCGATCAACGACCTGGCGAAGCTGTGCTCGACCTCGATCTCAACTGTCGCACGCTTCGCGCAGTCACTCGGCTTCAGCGGGTACCGCGAGCTGCGAGTCGCGGTGGCGCGCTCACTCACGCTGCAGCAGGCGCAGCAGGTGCGATTCGGTCTGGAGACCACCGCGATCTCGTGCGATGACAGCACCGCACAGGTCGCCGCGAAGCTGGCTGCGCGTGAGATCGACGCGATCGAGACGGCCGCGCGGACGCTCGACGTCGCGGCGCTCGATCGGGTCGCCGAGGCGGTCGCGGATGCCAGGTGCGTCGACGTCTTCGGCCAGGGTGGATCGTCTCTGGTGGCTCAGGACCTGCAGTTCAAGCTCGCGCGGATCGGGTGCGTGGCGTCGCACTCGGCAGATCCGCACATGGCGCTGACGATGGCGGCTCTGCGCGGCCCGCGAGACGTCGCGATCGGCGTCTCGCACACGGGCGAGACGATCGAGACCATTCGCGTGCTCGAGGCTGCGCGCGCGGCAGGCGCACTGACGGTGGCGATCACGAGCGCCGCCGGTGCTCCGGTCGCGACGGTCGCCGACGTCGTGCTGATCACGCACGCACGCGACTCGTCGTTCCGTGGCGCGGCGATGTCGAGTCGGATCGCGTTGCTCGCACTCGTCGATGTGCTGTTCGTCCGCGTCGCGCAGCGCCGCGGATAGTCGTCGCGACCGGGAGGGCGACGGCTGCGACGGGGTCCGGCTCAAGCCGATACCGGATCGCAACCTTCGGAGGTTTGGAATACCCGCGTCGGCTGGGTACCTTCGGAGCATCACGTGTGAGGGTGCGATGCTGCACCCGGACCGCGCAATGAAGCGTTCACAAGAGAGGTTCATCATGACCCACAGCCCCCTGCGCCGACGAGGGCTCGCCCTCGCAGCCGGAGTCGGTGTCGCGGCCCTGCTGCTGACCGGATGCGTCGCCAGCGAGCGCGACGACAGCGCCGATGACGGTGGCGGATCCGACGTTGACACGACGTTCGTCTTTGCGGCGTCGTCCGACCCGGCCAGCCTTGACCCCTCCCTCGCCCAGGACGGCGAGACCTTCCGCGTCTCGCGTCAGATCTTCGAGGGTCTGGTGGGCACCGAGCCGGGCACCGCTGACCCGGCTCCGCTGCTCGCCGAGGAATGGGAGTCGTCCGAGGACGGCATGTCGCACACCTTCACGCTGAAGCAGGACGTGACCTTCCACGACGGCACGCCGTTCAACGCCGAGGCCGTGTGCTTCAACTTCGACCGCTGGTACAACTGGACCGGCGTGCTGGCCTCCGAGGCTGTGGGCTACTACTACAACAAGCTCTTCAAGGGCTACGCGTCCAACCCCGACGATGCCGTGTACAAGTCGTGCACGACGGACGGCGACGACAAGGTCACGATCGAGCTGAACAAGCCGTTCGCCGGCTTCGTAGCATCCCTCTCGCTCCCCGCCTTCGCCATGCAGAGTCCCTCGGCGCTCGAGGAGTTCTCGGCCGACGAGGTCGGCGGCACCGCCGAGGCGCCCGTGCTCTCGGAGTACGCGCAGGGCCACCCGGTCGGTACCGGTCCCTTCCAGTTCGACTCGTGGGCCCCGGGTGAGAACGTCACCCTGACCGCCTACAGCGACTACTGGGGCGAGCAGGGCCAGATCGAAGAGGTCATCTTCCGCGTGATCGGCGACCCGACGGCGCGCCGCCAGGCGCTCGAGGCCGGCGATATCGACGGCTACGACCTGGTCGGCCCGGCCGACACGCAAGCGCTCGAAGACAAGGGCTTCACCATGGTGTCGCGCCCGCCGTTCACGGTGCTCTATCTCGCCTTCAACCAGGCCGTTCCCGAGCTGCAGGACCTCGAGGTGCGTCAGGCGCTGTCGTACGCCATCGACAAGGACGCGCTGATCAAGCAGGTGCTGCCCGAGGGCACCGAGAAGGCGACGCAGTTCGTGCCGCCGGTCGTCAACGGCTACAACGAGGGTGTCACCACGTACGACTACGACCCGGACATGGCCAAGTCGTTGCTCGAGGATGCCGGCTACACGGCCGACAACCCGCTATCGCTGACCTTCAACTACCCGGTCAACGTCTCGCGCCCCTACATGCCGGACCCCGAGCAGATCTTCACCGTGCTGGCCCGCCAGCTCGAAGAGGTCGGTGTGCAGATCACGCCCGAGACCGACGCATGGAACCCGGACTACCTCGAGAAGATCACCGCGACGCCCGACCACGGCATCCACCTGCTCGGCTGGACCGGTGACTACAACGACACTGACAACTTCGTCGGCGTCTTCTTCGGCCAGCAGAGCTCCGAGTGGGGCTTCGACAACCCCGAGCTGTTCACGGCCCTGTCCGAGGCCCGCGGTGTGTCGAGCATCGACGAGCAGACGCCGTTGTACGAGGCGATCAACGAGCAGGTCGCGCAGTTCATCCCCGGCGTGCCGATCGCGCACCCGGCGCCGACCCTGGCATTCGACGAGCGGGTGGAGAGCTACCCGGCGAGCCCGGTGAACGACGAGGTCTTCACCGACATCGTGCTCACGAAGTAAGCCGTCCACGCGGCGATCACGCGTCCTGACGCCCCACGAGGGCGCCAGGACGCGTGATCCCGCCATACCCGGAGACCACCTTGCTGCGAACCATCGGCAAGCGGCTTCTGCTGCTCATCCCCACCCTTTTCGGCCTCAGCATTCTGCTGTTCGCCTGGGTCCGCGCTCTTCCCGGAGGGCCGGCCGTCGCCCTCCTCGGTGAGAAGGCGACACCCGAGGCGATCGAGCAGGTCAACGAGCTCTACGGCTTCAATCGTCCGCTGTACGAGCAGTACTTCATCTGGGTCACTCGCCTGCTGCAGGGCGACTTCGGCTCATCCATCGTCACGGGGCGCCCTGTGACCGAGGAGTTCTTCCGCCGGTTCCCGGCGACCATCGAGCTCAGTGTGCTCGCGCTGATCTTCGCGATCGGCATCGGTGTTCCGCTGGGCTACTGGGCGGCGCGCCGCCACGGCAAATGGACGGATCACACCGCGGTCGTGTTCAGCCTGATCGGCATCACGATCCCGGTGTTCTTCCTGGCGTTCATCCTGAAGTACATCTTCGCGGTGCAGCTGGGATGGCTTCCCTCGGACGGCCGCCAGAGCGCGCGAATAGATGCCACACACGTCACCGGCTTCTACGTCTGGGACGGCATCATCACCGGCGAGTTCGACGCGTCATGGGATGCCATCCAGCATCTGATCCTGCCGGCGCTGGCGCTCGGCACGATCCCGCTGGCGATCATCGTGCGCATCACGAGGGCCAGCGTGCTCGAGGTGCAGAACGCCGACTACGTGCGCACCGGCAAGGCCAAGGGTGTCTCGACGCCCACGCTGCGCAACCGCTTCATCCTGCGCAACGCGATGCTGCCGGTGATCACCACGATCGGCCTGCAGACCGGGCTGCTGATCTCGGGGGCGGTGCTCACCGAGACGGTGTTCGCCTTCCCCGGCATCGGCTCGTTCCTGGCGCGATCGATCTTCGCGCGAGACTTCCCGGTGCTGCAGGGGTTCATCATCTTCATCGCCATCGCGTACGCGCTGATCAACCTCGCCGTTGACGTGTCGTACAGCCTGATCGATCCGAGAGTGAGGGTTCAGTGATGAGCGCAGTGCTTCCCCCCGCACAGGGTCCGGGCGCGGGCCCGCAGAGCGGCGGATCGCCCGAGACGGTCACCGTCGCCCAGGCCGAGCTGCACAAGAGCGGCAGCTTCTGGAGCGACGTGCTGCGTCGGCTGCGACACAATGTCACGGCGTGGATCGGCGGGGCGATCGTCATGCTGTTCATCGCAGTTGCGGTGCTGGCTCCGCTGATCGCGCCGTACCCCGAGACGGCGCTGCCCGGCGCCGAGTACATTACCCCCACGCACATCCCCGGGCCCGGCGAGCTGCCGCAGTTCCCGCTCGGCCTCGACCGCTTCGGCGGCGATGTGCTGTCGAAACTCATCTGGGGTGCGCAGGCGTCGTTGATGGTCGGTGTGGTCTCGACCGCGCTGGGTCTACTCGGCGGCATGCTGCTGGGACTCATCGCCGGCACCTTCGGCGGCTGGGTCGACACCGTCATCATGCGCATCGTCGACATCATCCTGTCGGTGCCCAACCTGCTGCTGGCCGTGTCGATCGCCGCGATCCTGGGGCAGACGCCCCAGGCGGTGATGATCGCCATCGGAGCGTCGCAGGTGCCCATCTTCGCGCGTCTGCTGCGGGCATCCATGCTGCAGCAGCGCACCAGCGAGTACGTGCTGTCGGCGCAGACTCTCGGTCTCGGACGCGGCCGCATCACGATGTCGCACGTGCTGCCCAACGCGATCGGTCCGGTCATCGTGCAGGCGACCCTGACGCTGGCGACGGCGGTGATCGACGCCGCCGCGCTGTCGTTCCTGGGTCTCGGCGGTGGCGGTCCCGACACGGCGGAGTGGGGGCGGATGCTGACCTACGCGCAGAGCGAGTTGGCGATCGCGCCATGGCTGGCGTTCCTGCCCGGTATCTGCATCGCAGTGACCGCGCTGGGCTTCACCCTGTTCGGTGAGGCGCTGCGCGAGGCGATGGACCCGAGGACGAGAGCGCGATGACCGAGAAGGAGAAGCAGATGAGCGCGCAGCCGCTGCTGCAGGTGTCGGGCCTGGCCGTGGACTTCACGACCATGGACGGCGTCGTGCACGCCGTCGAGGGCGTCGACCTGGAGATCGCGCCCGGTGAGACGGTTGCGATCGTCGGCGAGTCGGGCTCGGGCAAGTCGACCACGGCGATGGCCGTGATCGGTCTGCTCGCGTCGGGTGGGCGGGTGGCCGACGGCAGCATCCGTCTCGACGGACGCGAACTGGTCGGGGCATCCGAATCCGAGATGCAGAAGATCCGCGGACGTGACATCGGCATGGTTCCGCAGGACCCGATGTCGAATCTGAACCCCGTGGCGAAGATCGGCACGCAGGTCGCCGAGACGTTGCTCGCGCACGGCCTCGCCACGCGCTCAGATGTCAAGCAGAAGGTCGTCGAGGCGCTGTCGGCGGCCGGCCTGCCCGATCCCGAGCGGCGGGCCAAGCAGTACCCGCACGAGCTGTCGGGCGGCCTGCGCCAGCGCGCGCTGATTGCGATCGGACTCGCGTGCCGGCCGCGGCTGCTCATCGCCGATGAGCCGACCAGCGCGCTCGACGTCACGGTGCAGCAGACGATCCTCGATCAGCTCGGCGAGATGACGCGTGAGCTGGGCACCGCGGTGCTGCTGATCACGCACGACCTGGGGCTGGCCGCCGAGCGGGCGCAGCGCGTCGTGGTGATGCACCGCGGACGTGTGGTCGAGCAGGGCAACGCCCGCCAGATCCTCGAGAACCCGCAACACGCGTACACGCAGAGCCTGGTCAGTGCGGCGCCGTCGATCGCGGCGGCGCGCCTGCAACCAGAGGTCTTCGAAGGCGCGCAGGTCTCCGAGAGTGCAGAAGCGGATGCCGGTGCGGCGGCGCCCGAGGGGAGCAAGGCCGCGAACATCGTCGAGATCGAGGGGCTGCGCAAGGTGTACCCGGTGCGCGGCCGTTCCGACGACTTCATCGCGGTCGACAATGTCTCGCTCGCGATCCCGCGCGGAAAGACCGTGGCGATCGTGGGGGAGTCCGGCTCGGGCAAGACCACGACGGCGCGGATGCTGCTGAAGCTGATCGAGCCGACGGCGGGCACGATCCGTTTCGAGGGGCGCGACATTCAGAGCTTCGACAAGGCGCAGGACCGTGAGTTCCGGCAGCGCGTGCAGCCGATCTTCCAGGACCCGTACTCGAGCCTGAATCCGATGTTCACCATCGGGCGACTGATCGGTGAGCCGTTGGAGTTCTACAAGCGCGGCAATCGTGCCGAGCGCCGCGCCAGGGTGCTCAAGCTGCTCGATGACGTCGCGCTGCCGGCATCCATGATGCAGCGCTACCCGTCCGAGCTCTCCGGTGGGCAGCGCCAGCGCGTTGCGATCGCGAGAGCGCTGGCGCTCTCGCCCGACCTGATCGTGTGCGACGAGCCCGTCTCGGCGCTGGACGTGCTGGTGCAGGACCAGATCCTCACGCTGCTGGGCGACCTGCAGAAGGAGTACGGCCTGAGCTACCTGTTCATCTCGCACGACCTGGCCGTTGTGCGTCTGATCAGCGACTACGTGTGCGTCATGAAGGACGGCGCACTGGTCGAGGCGGCCACCAGTGAAGAGATCTTCACCAACCCGCGTGACCCCTATACGCGCACGCTGTTGGCATCCATCCCCGGCAACGAGCTGGGTATCGCGTCGTGACCACGGGGCGGGCGCGATGCGCCCGCCCCGTGCCAATACCGCAGGTTGCGGAATTGGTCAAGGATTACGCTTGCCATGTCGCACAATCGGGCTTATAGTAAAGAGTTGCGCTCGCTTCTCCGTGCCCTCATATGGTGGTCGGCATCCCGTTGAGTTTTCGAGCGCACTCACCGACGTCCAGGAATCGACCAGCCCCTTGCCCGGGCTGACGGAGGTTACTCCCTTGGCTGCTGCTCCCAACGCATCCACATCCACCACCAACAAGAACGGCCGCGGAGTCTCCCGCCTCTCGTTCGCCAAGATCTCCGACACGCTGACGGTCCCCGACCTGCTGGCGCTGCAGACCGAATCGTTCGGCTGGCTCGTCGGCAACGACGACTGGAAGGCCCGCGTGGCCGAGGCCAAGAAGGCCGGCCGCACCGACGTCGCCGAGATCTCGGGTCTGGGTGAGATCTTCGAAGAGATCTCGCCGATCGAGGACCTCGGCGAGACGATGCAGCTGTCGTTCACGAACCCGTACCTCGAGCCCGAGAAGTACTCGATCGACGAGTGCAAGGAGCGCGGCAAGACCTACGCCGCGCCGCTGTACGTCGAGGCCGAGTTCATGAACCACCAGACCGGTGAGATCAAGACTCAGACGGTCTTCATGGGCGACTTCCCGCTGCAGACCGACAAGGGAACGTTCATCATCAACGGCTCCGAGCGCGTCGTCGTCTCGCAGCTGGTGCGTTCGCCCGGTGTGTACTTCGACAAGACTCCCGACAAGACCAGTGACAAGGACATCGTCACCGCTCGTGTCATCCCCAGCCGTGGTGCCTGGCTCGAGTTCGAGATCGACAAGCGCGACCAGGTCGGCGTGCGCATCGACCGCAAGCGCAAGCAGTCCGTCACCGTCTTCCTGAAGGCGCTTGGCCTGACCAGCGAAGAGATCCTCACCGAGTTCGCCGGCTACCCCTCGATCGAGGAGACGCTCGCGAAGGACACCATCCTCACGCAGGAAGACGCCCTCCGCGACATCTACCGCAAGCTGCGCCCGGGCGAGCAGGTCGCCGCCGAGGCCGCGCGTTCGCTGCTGGACAACTTCTACTTCAACCCGAAGCGCTACGACCTGGCCAAGGTGGGTCGTTACAAGATCAACCACAAGCTGGGCCTCGCCAACCCGCTCACCGACTCGGTGCTCACGCGCGACGACATCGTCGCGACGATCAAGTACCTGGTGCGCGTGCACAGCGGCGACGAGACCTTCGAGGGCATCCGCGGCGGCAAGAAGACCGAGATCCGCATCGCCACCGATGACATCGACAACTTCGGCAACCGTCGCATCCGCGCCGTCGGTGAGCTGATCCAGAACCAGGTCCGCACCGGTCTGTCGCGCATGGAACGCGTCGTCCGCGAGCGTATGACCACGCAGGACATCGAGGCGATCACGCCGCAGACCCTGATCAACGTGCGTCCCGTCGTGGCAGCGATCAAGGAGTTCTTCGGAACGTCGCAGCTGTCGCAGTTCATGGACCAGAACAACCCGCTGGCCGGCCTCACCAACAAGCGCCGTCTGTCGGCGCTCGGCCCCGGTGGTCTCTCGCGTGACCGCGCCGGTGTCGAGGTCCGTGACGTCCACCCGTCGCACTACGGCCGCATGTGCCCGATCGAGACGCCGGAAGGCCCGAACATCGGTCTGATCGGTGCGCTCGCGACGTTCGCGCGCATCAACTCGTTCGGCTTCATCGAGACCCCGTACCGCAAGGTCGAGAACGGTGTCGTCACCGACCAGATCGACTACCTCACGGCAGCCGAAGAGGTCGACTTCAACATCGCGCAGGCCAACGCGCCGCTGGACGCGGAGCGTCGCTTCCGCGAGAGCCACGTGCTGGCCCGCCCCCGCGGCGGTAGCGGTGAGGTCGACCTGTTCCTGCCCGAGGAGATCGGCTACATGGACGTCTCGCCGCGCCAGATGGTGTCGGTGGCGACCTCGCTCGTTCCCTTCCTCGAGCACGACGACGCGCAGCGCGCACTCATGGGTGCCAACATGCAGCGCCAGGCCGTGCCGCTGCTGCGCTCGGACTCGCCGCTGGTCGGTACCGGTATGGAGGGCTACACGGCCATCGACGCCGGTGACGTGGTCACCGCCGCCAAGGCCGGTGTCGTCAGCGAGGTTTCGGCCGACAAGGTCGTGGTCATGCTCGACGAGGGCGGCACGCAGGAGTACTACCTGCGCAAGTTCGCACGCTCGAACCAGGGCACGTCGTACAACCAGCGCGTGATCGTCAACGCCGGTGAGCGCGTCGAGGCCGGCGAGGTCATCGCCGACGGTCCCGCCACCGAGAACGGCGAGCTGGCGCTCGGAAAGAACCTGCTCGTGGCGTTCATGCCGTGGGAAGGTCACAACTTCGAGGACGCCATCATCCTCAGCCAGGAGCTGGTGAAGGACGACACCCTCTCGTCGATCCACATCGAGGAGTACGAGGTCGACGCCCGCGACACCAAGCTGGGTAAGGAGGAGATCACCCGTGACCTCCCCAACGTCAGCCCCGAGCTGCTGAAGGACCTCGACGAGCGCGGCATCATCCGCATCGGTGCCGAGGTGCGCCCCGGCGACATCCTGGTCGGAAAGGTCACGCCGAAGGGCGAGACCGAGCTCTCGGCCGAGGAGCGCCTGCTGCGCGCCATCTTCAACGAGAAGAGCCGTGAGGTTCGCGACACCTCGCTGAAGGTCCCGCACGGTGAGCAGGGCACGATCATCGCTGTCAAGGAGTTCAACGCCGAAGAGGGCGACGACGAGCTGGGCTCGGGCGTCAACCGCCGCGTTGTGGTCTACATCGCCCAGAAGCGCAAGATCACCGAGGGTGACAAGCTCGCCGGCCGCCACGGCAACAAGGGTGTCATCGCCAAGATCCTGCCCGTCGAGGACATGCCGTTCCTCGCGGACGGCACGTCGGTCGACGTCGTGCTGAACCCGCTGGGTATCCCGGGTCGAATGAACTTCGGTCAGGTGCTGGAGACCCACCTCGGGTGGATCGCCAAGCAGGGCTGGAAGATCGAGGGCAACCCGGAGTGGGCAGCGGCGCTGCCCGAGGAGGCCTACGACGTCGCCCCGAACACCAAGGTGGCCACGCCGGTGTTCGACGGCGCCACCGAGTACGAGATCTCGGGTCTGCTCGACTCGACGCGCGAGACGCGCGACGGAGAGCGCCTGATCGACCGCTCGGGCAAGACGCGTCTGTTCGACGGCCGCTCCGGCGAGCCGTTCCCGGACCCCATCTCGGTCGGCTACATGTACATCCTGAAGCTGCACCACCTCGTCGACGACAAGATCCACGCGCGTTCGACGGGTCCGTACTCGATGATCACCCAGCAGCCGCTCGGTGGTAAGGCGCAGTTCGGTGGACAGCGCTTCGGTGAGATGGAGGTGTGGGCCCTCGAGGCCTACGGCGCCGCGTACGCACTGCAGGAGCTGCTGACGATCAAGTCCGACGACATCCTTGGCCGCGTCAAGGTGTACGAGGCCATCGTCAAGGGCGAGAACATCCAGGAGCCCGGCATCCCTGAGTCCTTCAAGGTGCTCATGAAGGAGATGCAGTCGCTCTGCCTGAACGTTGAGGTGCTCTCGGCTGATGGCACCGCCGTCAACCTGCGGGACACCGACGACGAGGCCTTCCGTGCAGCGGAAGAGCTCGGCATCAACATCTCCAGCCGGTTCGAAGCCGCATCGATCGACGAGATCTGATCGCAGGCACAGCTCAGGGACCGCGTCCCTAAATACATAGATTTTTCTAACTAGGAGAACTAGTGCTCGACGCAACTACATTCGATGAGCTTCGAATCGGCCTGGCCACCGCTGAAGACATTCGCGGCTGGTCCTACGGTGAGGTCAAGAAGCCCGAGACGATCAACTACCGCACGCTGAAGCCCGAGAAGGACGGGCTCTTCGGCGAGCAGATCTTCGGCCCCTCCCGCGACTGGGAGTGCGGCTGTGGCAAGTACAAGCGTGTCCGCTTCAAGGGCATCGTCTGCGAGCGCTGCGGCGTGGAGGTCACCAAGAGCTCCGTCCGTCGCGAGCGCATGGGTCACATCGAGCTGGCCGCCCCCGTGACGCACATCTGGTACTTCAAGGGTGTGCCGTCGCGACTGGGCTACCTGCTCGACATGGCGCCGAAGGACCTCGAGAAGGTCATCTACTTCGCCGCGTACATGGTCATCTCGGTCGACGAGGACGCACGTCACCGCGACCTGGCCACGCAGGAGAACAACATCCGGCTCGAGCTGAAGACGCTCGGCGACCGCCGCGACGCGAAGATCTCCGAGCGCATGGCCAAGCTGGAAGAGGAGCTCGCGGCCCTTGAGGCCGAGGGTGCCAAGGCCGACGCGAAGAAGAAGGTCAAGGACGCCGCCGAGAAGGAGATGACCCTCACCCGCAAGGGTGCCGACGAGGCCATCGCCAAGCTCGAGCGCGTGTGGGAGGACTTCCGCACGCTCGAGGTCGGCGCGCTGCGCCCCGAGGACGACGTCTTCCACGAGCTGCAGGACCGCTTCGGTCAGTACTTCGAGGCCCACATGGGCGCCGAGGCGATCCAGCGCCGTCTGCAGAGCTTCGACCTGAAGGCCGAGGCGGAGAGCCTGCACCTGCAGATCTCTGAGGGCAAGGGTCAGCGCAAGATCCGTGCGATCAAGCGCCTGAAGGTCGTCAACTCGTTCCTCGAGACCGGCATGAGCCCGGCCGCGATGGTGCTCGACGTCGTTCCGGTGATCCCGCCGGAGCTGCGTCCGATGGTGCAGCTGGACGGTGGCCGCTTCGCGACCAGCGACCTGAACGACCTGTACCGCCGTGTGATCAACCGCAACAACCGTCTGCGTCGTCTGATCGACCTCGGTGCTCCCGAGATCATCGTCAACAACGAGAAGCGGATGCTGCAGGAGGCCGTCGACGCGCTGTTCGACAACGGCCGTCGTGGTCGCCCCGTCACCGGTACCGGCAACCGCGCCCTGAAGTCTCTCAGCGACATGCTGAAGGGTAAGCAGGGTCGTTTCCGTCAGAACCTGCTCGGTAAGCGTGTCGACTACTCGGGCCGTTCGGTCATTGTCGTCGGTCCGCAGCTGAAGCTGCACCAGTGTGGTCTGCCCAAGCAGATGGCCCTGGAGCTGTTCAAGCCGTTCGTGATCAAGCGTCTGATCGACCTGGGTCACTCGCAGAACATCAAGGCGGCCAAGCGTGCCGTCGAGCGCACCCGCGGCGAGGTCTGGGACGTTCTCGAAGAGATCATCCGCGAGCGCCCCGTGCTGCTGAACCGTGCACCCACGCTGCACCGTCTCGGCATCCAGGCGTTCGAGCCGCAGCTCGTCGAGGGTAAGGCCATCCAGCTGCACCCGCTCGTCTGCGCGGCCTTCAACGCCGACTTCGACGGTGACCAGATGGCTGTGCACCTGCCGCTGTCGGTCGAGGCGCAGGCCGAGGCTCGCGTGCTGATGCTCGCCTCGAACAACATCCTCAAGCCGTCGGACGGCCGTCCGGTGACCCTGCCTTCGCAGGACATGATCATCGGTCTGCACCACCTGACCACGGTCAAGGAGGGCGCAGCCGGTGAGGGCCGTGCGTTCGGCTCGGTCTCCGAGGCGATCCTGGCCCGCGACGAGGGCACGCTCGACCTGCAGGCCAAGGCGCGCATCCGCATCCCCGGTCTCACCTTCCTCGAGGGTGAGGCTCCCGAGGGCTACGAACGTCACGGCCTCGTCGACGCTTCGCTCGGTCAGGCGATCTTCAACGGCGCGCTTCCGAAGGGCTACCCCTTCGTGCGCGGCGTCGCCGACAAGGGCAAGCTGTCGCAGATCGTGAACAAGCTGGCCGAGGAGTACCCGAAGGTCGAGACGGCCGCCACGCTGGACCGCATCAAGGATGCCGGTTTCCACTGGGCGACCCGCTCGGGCGTCACGGTCGCGCTGAGCGACATCCTCACCCCGCCGAACAAGGCCGAGATCGTTGCGACCTACGAGAAGCAGGCCGCGAAGGTCCAGTCGCAGTACGACAAGGGTCTGACCACCGATGCTGAGCGCCGCCAGGAGCTCATCAAGATCTGGACCGAGGCGACCGACGAGGTGCAGGCCGCGATGCGCGCGCACTTCCCGGACGACAACACCATCAACCGCATGGTGACCTCGGGTGCCCGTGGTAACTGGCTGCAGATCCGCAACATCGCGGGTATGCGTGGTCTGGTGAACAACCCCAAGGGTGAGATCATCCCGCGTCCGATCATCTCCTCGTACCGCGAGGGTCTGTCGGTGGCGGAGTACTTCATCGCGACGCACGGTACCCGTAAGGGTCTGGCCGACACCGCTCTGCGTACCGCCGACTCGGGTTACCTGACCCGTCGTCTGGTGGACGTGTCGCAGGACGTCATCATCCGCGAGCAGGACTGTGGCACGTCGAAGGGCCTCGCCCTGCCGATCGCCGCACCGAACTCGCAGGGTGTTCTGGTCCGCGACCCGAACGTCGAGAACTCGGTGTTCGCTCGCACGCTGGCATCCGCTGTGGTCAACGAGGCCGGCGAGGTCGTCGCCGAGGCCGGCGACGACGTGGGCGACGTGCTCATCGACAAGCTGGTCGAGGCCGGTATCGAGACCATCAAGGTGCGCTCGGTGCTGACCTGTGACTCGGCCGTCGGTGTCTGCGCGCAGTGCTACGGCCGTTCGCTCGCGACCGGTAAGACGGTCGACATCGGTGAGGCCGTCGGCATCATCGCGGCGCAGTCGATCGGTGAGCCCGGTACCCAGCTGACGATGCGTACGTTCCACACCGGTGGTTCGGCATCGGCTGATGACATCACCCAGGGTCTGCCCCGTGTGCAGGAGCTCTTCGAGGCTCGTACGCCCAAGGGTGCCTCTCCGATCGCTGAGGCCGACGGCCGCATCACGATCGAAGAGAACGACAAGGGCAAGAAGGTCATCCTCACGCCCGACAACGGTGACGAAGAAGTGGTCTACCCGGTGCTGAAGCGTGCGACGCTTCTCGTCGAGGACGGCCAGCACGTCGAGGTCGGTCAGCCCCTGCAGGTCGGAACGCTCGACCCCAAGGAGGTCATGCGCGTCATGGGTGCCCGCGAGGTGCAGCGTTACCTCGTCAACGGCGTCCAGGGTGTGTACCGCTCGCAGGGTGTGCCGATCCACGACAAGCACATCGAGGTCATCGTGCGCCAGATGCTGCGTAAGGTCACCGTGGTCGACCACGGCGACACCACGCTGCTGCCGGGTGAGATGGTCGACCTGAAGCGCTACCAGACGATCAACCGCGAGGCCGTGACCGGTGGTCAGCGCCCCGCATCGGGTCGTCCCGAGCTGATGGGTATCACGAAGGCGTCGCTCGCGACCGAATCGTGGCTGTCGGCCGCATCGTTCCAGGAGACGACCCGCGTGCTCACGCAGGCCGCCATGGAGGGCAAGAGCGACCCGCTGATCGGTCTCAAGGAGAACGTCATCATCGGTAAGCTCATCCCCGCCGGAACCGGTCTGCGTCGCTACCGTGACATCACGGTCGAGGCAACGGAAGAGGCCAAGAGCGAGCGCTACCCGAACCGGATCTTCGCATCCGACGGTGCGTACGCCGACGGTGACTTCGGCTACGTCGACTTCGACGCGTTCTCGACGGACGACATCACGCCCGGCTCGTACAACTGAGTCAGTGAGTGTCGGTGAGGCCCCGGGTTCTTCGGAACCCGGGGCCTCACCCCGTTTTCGGGCCGTGCCGCGCCGCGCGTGGGAGCCGCACGCGGCGCGTGCGTCATCGAGAACAGGACGGATGTCGAGAACAGGCTGATTCTGCGGAATTGAGCCTGTTCTCGTGAACGAGCCTGTTCTGGGTGACGGTTTCGGCCCCGGGGCGGCGCTTCCGGGCCCGATGCTGCATGTCGCCGGCTCGCGATAGTCTCACGGAATGAGCGAGACACAGCGACGGGCGGTCGTGATCGGTGACGCCCTGATCGACGAGATCCGGGATGCCGGTGGTGTGCGCGAACTGGTCGGCGGTGCTGCGCTGAATGTGGCCGTGGGGCTGCGGCGGCTGGGCGTCCCGACGACGCTGATCGCGATGGTCGGCGATGATGAACCGGGCGAGCACATCCGTGAGTACCTGCGTGATCACGGTGTGGAGCTCATCGCCAGCCCGGCACCGCGGGGGTCATCCCGCGCTGTGGTCACGTGGTCGCCGAGCGGCGAACCCCAGTACGCGTTCAACGAGGCCGCGCAGCGGCGTAGCATCCGATACGGTGACGACGCGCGCGCGGCGTTGTCCGCGGCCGACGTCGTGGCGATCAGTTGCTTCCCCTTCGACGTGCCGCCTGAGGTCGACGCGCTCGTCGACGCGCTCGGCGATTCTCGTGTCACTGTCGATCCGAATCCGCGTGCGGGCATGCTCAGCGACCGCGCGGAGTTCGTGCGCGGCTTCGAGCGCCTTGCGGCGACGGCCGACCTGGTCAAGGTGGGCGGCGACGACGTCGAGTTGCTCTACGACGGTGATCTTGACGCTCTGCGCGCTCGCTTGCGTGCGATGGGGGCGGCGGCGGTGCTGGCGACGGCGGGAGCGGCCGGGGCGGTGCTGGAGTCGGATGCCGGTGTCTTCACGGCGCCGGTGGCGAGCCTGCCCGGTGCGATTGTCGACACGGTGGGCGCGGGTGATGCCACGCTCGCGGCCGTAGCTGCGGGGCTCGCTGACGGTGCGCCGATGTCGGATGCCGGGTGGCAGGAGCTACTGGACCAGGCCATGCAGATCGCGGCGGCGACGGTGCGTTCCGAGGGAGGACTGCTGCGCACGCCCGACGCTCTGGGCGACCCCGAGCGCGGTGTATTCGGTAGCTGACGGCTCGATTTCTTGAGACCGCCGCTGACCGGTATGCTTGATACTCGCGCCCCCGGTTGGCTGGAAAAGCCGGACGGGTGTGCACTGGCGAGTTACCCAAGCGGCCAAAGGGAGCTGACTGTAAATCAGCCTGCATTGCATTCGGGGGTTCGAATCCCTCACTCGCCACACACACGACTGAGGGCCTCCGCATCGCGGAGGCCCTCAGTCGTTCACGGCGTCAGTCGTTCGCGGATGTTCAGCTCGCGCTGTCCGTCCGGGTGGCCTGCGGTCGTGCTGCCGCAGCTCGCGAGTCGGGGTCGGCGCTCCGCACAGTGGGTGCGCTGCACGCGCATCCGCCGTTTCCGACTGTCTGGTTGTGCGCCTCCGAGCGCGAGCGATGGATCTCGATGCTGCCCATGGGTTCTCCGTCTCTGTCGGCGAGGGTGCTTCCACGATCTTAGGCACCGGCGTCCCGGCGTCCCGGCGTCCCGGCGTCCGCGTCGCTGAGAAACCACGTCCCGTGTGAGAAACCACGTGTCAGGTGATGTTTCGAACGGGAAGTGGTTTCTCGCCGGCGTGAGAAGCGTGAGAAGCGTGAGAGTCGCGAGAGGCGGGCGCGCGGGGGGCGGAGGGTAGGGCTGGTACTGGGGTGCGTTGTCGGCCACACTGAGTGCCATGGGATCAGCGTTGACCACCATCGGATTACCCGTCGCCCTCGGGATTATCATGCTCGGCCTCGGGCTGAGCCTCACGCCCGCCGACTTCGCGCGCGTTCTCAAACAGCCGAAAGCGGTGGTCGTCGCGCTGGCGTGCCAGCTGCTGCTGTTGCCGGTGATCTGCTTCGGACTGGTGCTGGCGTTCCAGCTGCCGCCCGTGCTGGCCGTGGGCATGATGATGCTCGCGGCGAGCCCTGGCGGCACCACCGCGAATCTCTACAGCCACCTGTTCCGGGGTGATGTCGCGCTGAACATCTCGTTGACGGCGGTCAACTCGGTGGTCGCGGTGATCACGCTGCCGGTGATCACCAACTTCGCGATCTGGTACTTCGAGCCGTTCGACGATCAGCTGGGGCTGCAGTGGTCGAAGGCGCTGGAGGTCTTCGCGATCGTGCTGCTGCCGGTGGCGGCGGGAATGCTGATCCGCCGGTTCTGGCCGCGCTTCGCACAGGGCATGGACAAGCCGGTGCGCATCGCGAGCGTGATCATCCTGGTCGTTGTCATCGCCGGTGCCGTCGCGTCGAACTGGCAGCTGCTGATCGACAACTTCGCCCGCCTCGCGCTGATCACGGTGCTGTTCTGCGTCATCAGTCTCGCAGTCGGCTACTGGGTGCCGCGGATGCTGAAGATCGGCACCCGCCAGGCGATCGCGTCGTCGTTCGAGATCGGCATCCACAACGCCACGCTCGCGATCGTGATCGCGCAGTCGGTGCTCGGCTCGATGGAACTCAGTCTGCCGGCAGCGGTCTACGGCGTGCTGATGTTCTTCGTGGCGTTCGGGTTCGGCTTCCTGATCCGTGAGAAGCGGCCCGTAGTGGAGCCGGCGTCGGAGTCGGCTTCATAGACTGGTTCGATGCGACCGCTGACCGAAGAACAGGTGCGTGCGGCGATCCGCAACGCGGATGCCGACGAAATCGCTGAGGTCGGGATGCCCCATGACTTCCTCCTCACCGATTGGGACTACCTGGATTTCCTCGCCTGGCGGGACCCCGAGTCCAGCCGGCGCGGCATCGTGATCGTCGAGCGTGATGGTGTCGCGCAGGGGATCGTGCTGCGTGCCACCGACCCGGCGCGGGTGCGTTCAGGTATGTGCAACATCTGCCGGTCGTTGCAGCCGGGTAATCAGGTGGCGCTGCTCACTGCGCGCCGTGCCGGCGCGAAGGGGCGCCGTGGCGATAGCGCGGGTACCTACATCTGCGCAGACCTGTCGTGCCACGAGAACGTGCGCCTGGCGCATCCGCTGGCTCCGAATGAGGTGCGGGCTTCGGGACAGGCCGATCGGCGGCTCGACGGAACCCGGCATCGCATGGAGGACTTCGTCGCCCGCGTCCTCGCCGACGATTGAACTTGAGTCCCGGGTAGGCTGAGACTCCGTCCTGCGTATCGAAGGAGATCCATGAGCGACCCGATCCTGTTCACCGTCGACGACGGCCTTGCCCGTCTCACGCTGAACCGTCCCGCCAGCCTGAACGCGTTCGACGCCGACCTGGCCATGGCGTGGCGCGATGTGACCGCCGCGGCGGTCGGCCGCGACGATGTGCGCGCGATCCTGCTCGATGCCGCCGGCCGCGCGTTCTGCGCCGGGGGAGACGTGGTCGCGATGGCCACCACCATGGGCAGCGGAGCTGACATCACCTCGCTCGCACATGTGATCAATGAGGGCATCCTCTCGTTGACGCAGTCGGCGATCCCGGTCGTCGCCGCCGCGCACGGCACGACCGCGGGCGGTGGCCTGGGCATTCTGATGTGCAGTGACTACGCCGTCGTCGGCGCGAGCTCGAAGATCGGCAGCCTGTACGCGAACATCGGTCTCACACCCGACCTGTCGGTCTCGGCGCAGCTCGCGCGCGCCGTCGGCGAGCGCCGCGCGCTGCAACTGGTGCTGCAAGATCGCCTGCTCAGCGCCGAGGAGGCCGTGGAGTGGGGGCTTGTCGCCGAAGCCGTCGCGGCGGCCGATGCTGATGCAGAGGCGGATGCCGTTCGCGCGCGTGCCGAGCAGATCGCCCGATTCTGGCTGGCCGGAGCCGCCGGCGCGTACGGACAGGCGAAGCGTCTGGTGCGCTCGCAGCCGTCGCGCTCGTTCGCAGAGCAGCTCGCCGAGGAGGCGCGCTCGATCGGTGCGGCGTTCGAGACGGCGGATGCCAAGGCTCGCGTCGCCGGGTTCGCTGCGTCGCGCACGGGCGGGCGCTGAGACGTTATCCACAGGCCCCCGCGGGACGTGGGCGCACGTGGGAGGATGAGACCCGATACCGCCGGGAGGTTCTCATGACAGACGTCACACCCCGTGCCGACGAACAGCAGCCTAGAAGCTCGAAGCTGTTGCGCGGCGCCATCTGGATCGCGATCGGAGCGCTGATCGCATCAGCGCTGGTGTGCGTCGTGTGGGTGCTGATCGGTGACCAGGACGGCATCATCGCACGTGCGTTCCTGACGATCCTGCTGCTGGCGCTGTTCGCGGGCGTCGCGATCGCCGAGTCGCACCTGGCGGAGCGGCGGCCGGAGTGGCTGGCGTTGGCGAGCATGGTGACGTGGATCGTCGCGCTGCTGGTCGGATCGGTGAAGATCTGGATGCCCGAGCCGTCGCCGATGTTCGGCTGGATGAGCGAGCGGCTGTTCCAGTTCGTGCTGGTGATCGGCATCATGCAGCTCGCGCTGGTGCACGTGCGTCTGTTCCTGAAGGCGTCGCAGCGGTACGTCACCACGTTCACCCGGGTGATCGTGATCGTCACGTTCGTGATGCTCGGTGCGCTGGTGGCGATGCTGGTGTTCTACCTGACCTTCCCCGAGGTGTTCGACTATCGCGACATCTACTGGCGCATCGTGATCGCCCTGGCGATCCTGGCGGCTGTGGGCACGACGCTGATCCCGCTGCTCAACGCGTTGTTCGCGCCGCGCCGGCGTCCGCGTCCGATGCCCTCGGGGCCGATGCCGACGTCGTTCGAGCCCGCGATCGCGCGCACGCCCGTAGCGCACCACCCGGCGACGCCGCCGGTGCCCACGGAACCGCTGAGCGCGTGGCCGACGTACTCGGACGGACGCACCCCGCTGCCCGTGATGCCCGACGGATCGCCCGACTGGGGTGCGTACTACACGGGATACCCGACGCCTGTGCCCCCGTCCGCCCAGGTGGCGTACTACGCTCCGCGGGCGAGCGAAGCGCCGGTGTACCCCGTGTACTCGGAGGGTGCGCCGCCCGCGTCACAAGCGCCCGACGCGGTTGCGGCACCACCTGTGCCGCCGGCGCCTCCCGTCCCACCGGCTCCGGGAGCAGGTCAGTGACCGCGGTGCAAGTCGGCGAGCTCGTCGCCGACATCGCCCGTGAGGCCGGCGAGCTGGCGAAGCGCCGGCGCGCCGAGGGCGTCTCGTTGGCCGCGACGAAGTCGACGCTGGCCGATATCGTCACTGAGGCCGACCGCGAGGTCGAGCAGCTCATCCGTGACCGGATCCGCAGTGCGCGTCCGGATGATGGCTTTCTGGGGGAGGAGACCGGCGCCGAGCGCGGAGCCAGCGGGCTGACCTGGGTCGTCGATCCCATCGACGGCACCGTCAACTACGCCTACGGCATCCCCGCGTACTCGGTGAGCATCGCCGTCGTCGAGGGCGAGCCCGACCCCGAGAGTTGGCAGGGAGTCGCGGCCGCCGTGTGTGCGCCGGGCTTCGGTGAACTCTTCACAGCGGTGCGCGGCGAGGGCGCCTGGCTCGATGGCATCCGACTCTCCGTCACCACCGAGACGCCCGCCGGGGCCCTGCTGGGCACCGGCTTCGGCTACGACCCGGCCACGCACGACGGTGACCTGGCGATGGTGCGGCAGGTGATGCCGATCGCGCGCGACCTGCGCCGGATGGGGTCGGCCGCGATCGATCTGGCCTACGTCGCGGCCGGTCGCCTGGATGGTTTCTTCGAGCGCGGTCTGAACCCGTGGGACTTCGCCGCGGGGGCGATCCTGGTTCAGGAAGCAGGCGGTCTGGTGAGTCGGCTCGAGCTTGACGCGCTGCGTCCGATGGTGATCGCGGGTGGTCCCGTCGTTCATGCCGAGCTGCAGCGTGTGGTCGGGGGCCCCGGCAATCTCATGTGATTGAATTTGTTTGGTTCATGGCTTTCCCAGCATCCAACATGTACTGTTTATCCGATCGTTACTTTCGCCGCCCGAGGTGAGAAGTGATCAAGTACCCGGCTTGACTTCCCGACCCGAGAGATCTGATTTGCACTCTGTACGCTCCGAGGACGGCGCTGTGCCCACGCGCCGTGCCAATCGACTTCGCACCGCCGCTCAGGCGGGTTCCGCGGACTCGGCAACCCCGGACGCCGCACAGATCGTGACAGACGCAGCCGCTGCGGCCGAGAAAGTCGCGACCGCCGTGTCGACGGCCGCAACCAGTCGCCGCGCACGACGTCTGGCAGCCTCCGGCACGCCGACCGCGCAACCGATGACTGCTCCCGCTGAGGTTGTCGCCAGCCCCACGCAGTCCGCTCCCGTCGAGTCAGTCACTGTTGTTCCCGAACCGGTTTCTCTAGCGCGTCCGATCTTCGAAGAGGCGGTTCCCACCGGAACGGCCCCCGTCGCGGTCGAGTCCGCTCCTCAGGCCGCCACCCCAGTCGTTGCGGCGCCCGTCGTCGCGTCCGACGATTTTGCCTCGGATGTCGACGCGTTCGCAGTGGCATCCGAGATGCTCGGCTTTGTGGCTATCGAGGACGACGCCGAGGTCGCCTCAGAAGCTGAGGCCGAAGCACCGTCTGAGCCGACCGTTCCCGTCGCCGACGAGCCGGTTGTCGAGGGCGCCGTACCGCTGCACATGGTGAAGCCGCGTCCGCGGCGGATGCTTCGACGCGTCGTCGCAGCCGGAGCGAGCTTCGGCGTGATGGGCGTTGCCGGATTGATCGCCGTGTCGATGACGCTTCCGGTCAGCGCCGTGGCTGCGTCGCAGGGAGCGGATGCTCGCACATCGACTTCGCTGGCCACGGCCGGTGATACCGCGAGTCAGCAGGTGGCCGACGATGAGATCCAGGCGTTCGTCGCCTCGTCGGATGTCGAGGGCGACGTGTTGGCGCGGTCCGACGCATTCTCGAGCGTGTCGCTCAGTCAGGTCGCAGCTGAAGAGGGCATCAAGTTCTCCGAGAGTCTGTACACGAACGATCCCGATGCGGCGATCCAGTGGCCGTTCATCGTCGGTGTAGCGATGAGCTCGCCGTACGGGCCGCGCTGGGGTCGTCTGCACGCGGGTATCGACCTCGTGCCCGGGAACGGTGCTCCGATCCAGGCGATCGCCGATGGTGTCGTGCGTACGGCGTCTGAGGCGGGTGGTGCGTACGGCGTGAACGTCTACATCGATCACGTCATCGATGGTCAGGTCATCACGAGCCACTACGCGCACATGCAGTACGGCTCGTTGCAGGTTCAGTCCGGCCAGAAGGTCAAGGTCGGCGACATCATCGGCAAGGTCGGCAACACCGGTCGGTCGTACGGTGCGCACCTGCATTTCGAGATCATCATCAACGGTTCGCAGATCGATCCGCTGCCGTGGATGCGCGAAAATGCGGGTCGATACGAGTACTGATTCGCTCGATTTCGCGAGATGCACCGAGAGGTGATAATCTCATCTGGTTGCCCCGCGAGGGGCAGCACGCCCCGATAGCTCAGTGGCAGAGCACTTCCATGGTAAGGAAGGGGTCGTCAGTTCAATCCTGACTCGGGGCTCGTACCGTCTGCACTTTGGTTCGGGCGATTGCGGCGGAGTAGCTCAGATGGTGAGAGCGCACGACTCATAATCGTGAGGTCGCGGGTTCGAGTCCCGCCTCCGCTACAGAAACAAAACCCTCGGCAAACCGCCGGGGGTTTTCTCGTCCACGGCCTTCGGGCGGAGCCTGCACCTTCGTTGGAAGGCGCACAGGGACCCCGGGTAGGCTTCTCAGGTGACAGGTACGCGTGCCGAGGCGGCATACATCCGCTCTCTTGCAGCGTTCAGAACCCCGACCCTGGGGTTGCTGCACGGTCGTCACGCGCCGTTCGTCGTCTCAGCGTTGACGACGCTGTTCTCAGCGGATCGCCCCGCGGTGCCGATCGCCGACGCGCACGCCGAGGTCGCTGCGGCGCTCGATGACCTGCGCGCGGCGGGCTACGATGACGATGACAGGCGCATTCCGGCGGGCACGGGGCGTGAAGTGTGCCGCACATGGGCCAAGCAGGGCTGGCTGGTGCAGCAGATCGATGACGACGTCGAGGTGTACCGACTCTCGGCGCACGCGGTCGAGGCGCTCGAGATCACCGGGCGCACCGGTGCCGGGCGTACGCGCGTGTCGAACTCGCGCGTGCGCACGCTGCTCGAGACGGTCGAGAGACTGTCGGACAGCGCCGAGGCCGATCCGATCAAGCGCATCGTGCGGCTGACGGCCGAGCGTGACGCCCTCGACGCCGAGATCCTGCGCGTGCAGGCCGAGGGCACGGTGGACGTCGACGACGAGGAACTGCATGAGCAGGCCGAGAACGTGCTGCACCTGGCGCGTGAGCTGCCCGCCGATTTCACCCGTGTCGCGGAGTCGTTGAAGCAGATGCAACGTGATGTCGTGGCGCACCTGCGACGCGACGAGCGTCCCACGGGGGAGGTGCTGCGCGAATACTTGCAGCGCGCCCGCGACGTGATGCAGTCGACGCCCGAAGGGCGGGCATTCGCGGGGGCCCTGCGCCTCATCGGCGACCCCGAGCGTATTGACGCGCTCAACGAGCAGTTGCACACGCTGCTCGCGCAGCCGTTCGCACGCCACATGGATTCCGCACAGCGCCTCGAGTTCGACGCCATCGGCCGTCGTGTCGAGCTGGGTGTCGAAGAGGTTCTGGCGGCGCAGCGGCGGGCATCCCACGTCATCACCGGCCAGGTGAAGACGCACGACCCGCTGCGTGACCGCCAGATCGACGATCTGCTGCGCGACGTCATCTCTGGGCTGCACGACTGGGCCAGGACGGCGCCGGCCACGGCGCCGGTCGATCCGGTGCGCAGTCTGCCGCTGATCGACCTCGGTCGGCTGCGGCAGAGCGTGGGAGACGTGCGTCCGCCGGGCGCTCCGGCTCCGTTGGCGGATGTTGACGACGTCGAGTACATCGAGGGTGACTCGCGTTCGTGGGGCGGGCCGCGCTACGACGAGCTGGAGGCGTACGTCGCCGGGCTCGGCGACGTGTTCGATCTGGGTGAGGCCTTCGTCGGCGCTCCGGAGGACACCCGCCGGCCGGTCGACCTCGTCGGCTTGCTGGAGATCGCGCACCGCAACGGCATGACCGAGGGTGAGCAGGTGTCGACCGTCGAGACGCTGCGTCCCGACGGCACGACGAGGCGGTTCGCATTCGCGTCGGTCACGGCCCACGCACTGAAGAAGGACGACGATGACTGACACGACGACCGTTTCCGAGACCGACGGGCGCGTCGACGCGCCCGCGCAGACGACGTCGGATGCTGACATGCACGCCGTATCGGATGCTGACGTACGCGATCCGTTCGTCACCCCCGTCGCGATGGAGGACGACCTCGTCGAGCACTTCCCGGGGGATCGCGGCACGCTTGATCCCGAGGTGCGCCGGGTGTTGGCGCAGGTGCTGCAGAAGCGGTTCCTGAGCGCTGAGGGCAACCGTGCCGAGTGGGCGCTGCTGCTCGAACACCAGCAGATCATCGAGTCGCGCCTGCACGACCTCTACCTGCGTCTCGTGGTTGATCCGGGTCGCGGATTGGCCTACAAGCAGCAGGTGCGCTCTGACGAGTTCGAGGTGCCGATTCTGCTGAAGGACCTGCCGTACAACCGCACCGAGACACTGGTGCTGGTGCACCTGCGCACGGTCTTCCAGCGTGAGACGGCTGCGGGGGAGTCCGCGCCGCGTATTGACATCGAAGACGTCGAGCAGACCGTGCTCAGCTACCTCACTGACGCCGATGGCAGCATGGCGCGGCAGCAGCGGGCGATCCGCGCGGCGCTTGACCGGCTCGACCGCGAGGGCGTCGTCGACGAGGAGACCACCGGACGCTACCGGATCAGCTCGCTCGTCGAGGTCGTGCTCAGCGCCGAGAAGCTCGCCGAGCTGCGCACCTGGCTACGCGCCCAGCAGGCCCAGCCCCAGCAGACCCAGCCCCAGCCCCAGAACGTGCAGCCGGAGGCCGCCCTGTGACGATGCTCGACACTCTCTTCGGTCTCATCCCTGCGCAGTCGCGCGGTCAGCAGTGGGTCGCCGAGGACCTGCAGTTGGTGAACTGGGGCGGCTACGATGGCGGCCCGCATCGGGTGCGTTTCTCGCCGAACGCGACGATGCTCTGCGGTGGTTCCGGCTCGGGCAAGTCCACGTTGATGGACGCCTACATCGCCCTGATGATGCCGCACACCACGCCGTTCAACGGTGCGTCCAATGGAGGCATCACCGGGCGTCCTCGCGGTGAGGAGCAGCGCAACATCCTGTCGTACGGACGCGGCAAGATCGACGAGTCCCGCACCGATGAGGGCACGAAGCTGCGGGTGTTGCGCGGTGACGGTGAAGACACCTGGACCGCCATTGCCATGACCTGGGCCGACCATGACGGGTCGCGGTTCACCGCCGTGCGGGCCTGGTACATCCCCGCCGGCGCACGCATTCTCGAAGACACCGTGCGGGTGCGCGCGACGTGCGAGGGGCGCTTTGATCTCGCCGAACTCGAATCCGCCGCCGCACAGCGGCTGACCGACGCGTCGTTGCGTGAGCGCGGCCTCGAACCGGTCGGAACAGACCGGGAGTTCACGGCGCGCCTGCACACGGTGCTCGGCATCGGTGCCGCGGGGTCGGGCGGCAAGGCGATGAGCCTGCTGGCGCGCATCCAGGCCGGTCAGCAGATCACGACCGTCGATGACCTGTACAAGCGTCTCGTGCTCGAAGAGCCCGAGACGATGGCGACGGCGGATGCTGTCGTGGCCCACTTTGATGAGCTCGAGGGCACGCGCACGAGCATGATCACCGCGCGGCAGCAGGTGAGCGCGTTGGAGCCGATCGCGGGCATCCGTGAACGCATCACGGGCGCGGCCGAGCGGGTGCGTCTGATCGACGAGGTCGGCGATCTCGATGAGCCGTCGTCGCGCGCGGCGCTGTGGCGGGCGCAGCGGCGTCTGGATCTGCTGCGTGAGGTCGAGTCCGAGCTGGGGGAGCGCAAGCGGGCGCTCGATCTCAGCATCCGAGAGAAGCACGCTCTCGTCGACGGTGCCGAGGCGGAGCGCGATGGCCTGCTCGACCTGCTTCGTCAGTCGGGCGGTGACCGTCTGGAGACCGCCCAGCGTGAGTTGCGCGGGGTCGAGCGTCGCCTGGCCGATGTGCGGCGCGAGCGTGATCGCGTCGACGCGGCGCTGCGCGCACTCGGCGTGCAGGCCGAGACATCAGAGCAGTTCGCCGAGGTGGCCGCGCAGGCACGCGCCGCGCAGGCCGACGGTGGGCGCCGGGCGGCGCGGGCGGCGTTCGCCGATGCCGAGACGGCGCGGCGCGCGCTCGTGCGCGAACGCGAGCAGATGGATGTCGAGCGCGAGGGCGCCGGGCAGCTGCGCGGCAGCATCCCGTCGGCTCTGCATGAGGCGCGGATGCTGCTGGCCGAGGCTGCCGGGCTCGATGCCGATGAGCTGCCGTTCGTCGGCGAGCTCATCGAGGTGCGCACCGAGTTCGAGCCGTGGCGCGAGGCGTTCAACCTCGCCCTCGGTGGTTTCGCGACCACGCTGCTGATCGACAGTGAGAACCTGCCGGCGTTCCGCGCGGCGATTGACGAGCTGCGCAGCCCGGTGCGGCTGCGCTACGAGGGGGTTACGGCGGGCATCGCAGAGTCGAAGCCGGCATCCGATCGCACGCTTCCGGGGCGGCTCGAGCACCGGGCGACGCCCTTCACAGGGTGGCTGCAGCAGCGGCTTGAGGAGCGGTTCGACTTCGTGTGCGTTGACTCGTCGGCGCAGCTCGGCGAGCACCGGATGGCGCTGACGATCACGGGGCAGATGTCGCAGGGCAGCCGGGGTGCGCACGGCGGTCACGGCCGTGAGAACGTGCTGGGTTTCTCGAACGAGCGCCGTCTGCGCGATCTTGACGAGCTCGCTGCCGGTACCGACGCGCGGCTCGCGGCGGCCGCCGAGACGGCCGAGGCCGCCGAGGCGGCGCTGGATACCATCGAGAACCGGTTGAAGGCGTTCGCGTTGATCGAGGACGTCACCTGGAAGCAGATCGATGTGGCGTCGTTGGAGGCCGAGCGCGAGCGCTGGGCATCCGTCGAGGCCGAGGTGACCGACGCGAGCCCCGAGGTGGGGCAGTTGAAGGAACGCGCCGAGGGGCTGCGCGTGACGGCATCCGAGCTGCGTTCTCAGATCGGCGCTCTCGTCGCCGAGCGCAACCGCGTCGAGGCGCAGTGGGGCGAGGTGACCGACGATGTCGACGATTGTCAGCGCATCGCGGATGCCGCAGACTCCGCCGATCTGGTGTTGGATGCGGCACAGGCGGCGTTCCTCGATGAGCGGTTCCTGCTCGGGGGAGACGCCGACGCCGGCAGCGCTTCGGACCGGCTGGCACGGCTGGATCTGGCGCTGAAGACCGCTGCGGCGCGGCTGACGGCGGATCGCCGTGCGGCACTCGACGGGCATGACGAGCAGCGTGAGCGGATGCGTCAGCTGATGGTGTCGTTCCTGGAACGCTGGCCGAACCTGAACCTGCTTCCTGACCCCGACGAATCGGTGGACGAGTTCGTGCGGATTCTTGAGGCGCTGCGCACCAGCGGCCTGCATGAGCTCGAGAGCGAATGGCGTGACAGCCTGCTGCGCCTGTCGGGCAATGACCTGACCAGTCTGGATTCGACGCTGAGCCGGTCGGTGCGCGAGATCAGGGACCGCATCGAGCCGATCAACCGGATCATGCAGGAACTGCCGTTCTACGACGACGACCACCGATTGCAGATCACACCGCGCGAGAATCAGTCCGAGGCGCGCAAGCGCTTCCGTCGTGACCTGCGCGAGGTGCGCGGACTGATCGAGGCGGCATCGACCGATGAGGAACGTGAGAACGCCTACCGGCGGATGAGTCGTCTGATCGCCAAGATGCGGCGCTCGGCGCCCGACTTCGCCGAGCTGATCGACGTGCGCAATCACGTGCGGGTCAGCGCCGAGCGGGTTCGGGCCGACACCCGCGAGCACGTCGCGCTGTATGACCACATCGGTGAGAAGTCGGGTGGTGAGTCGCAGGAGCTGGTGGCGTTCATCGTCGGGGCCGCGTTGCGCTACCAGCTCGGGGATGCCGGGGCCGAGCGTCCGCGCTATGCGCCGGTGTTCATGGACGAGGCTCTGATCAAGGCCGATGCCCACTTCACGCGACGGGCGATCGGTGCTTGGCGGGGACTGGGCTTCCAGCTGGTGATCGGCGCGCCGAACGACAAGTACAGCGCGATCGAGCCGCACGTCGATGCCGAGTACACGATCCTCAAAGACACTCGCGGACGTTCGTGGGCCAAGCCCAAGGTGGCCGTGGCCTGATCGAGGCTCGGCCCGTGCGGGCCTCAACCTGTGTGGGAAATCCCAGACCAGTCGGGTTGTGTACGGCGTGTCCTGCACCGACACGCCGACCGGCAGGTGGTTGGTCTGTGATTTCCCACCGGGTCGGTCAGCACCAGTGCAGGGCCGGGGCGCAGCATCCGCGTCGGGATCTCGTGCGTGCGCGGGAACGCGCGGTTTAGGCTGGTTCGGTGCGCATCCGCCTCGACATCGCCTATGACGGCACCCACTTCCGCGGCTGGGCGACCCAGCCCGGCATGCGCACGGTGCAGGGCACGCTGGAGGCGGCCCTGGCGCGCATCGTCGGTTCCGAGGCGCGGCTCGTGGTCGCCGGGCGGACGGATGCCGGAGTGCACGCCTCTGACCAAGTGGCACACGTGGACCTCGATGAGACGCAGTGGGCGCGCGTGCGTGCGCGACACGGGCAGGCGGCATCCGATCCTGCCGGGTCGCTGGCGCGTCGCATCCGCGGTGTCCTCGGCAACTATCCCGACGTCACGGTGACGCGCACGAGCCTCGCGCCCGACGGGTTCGACGCGCGCTTCTCTGCGGTGTGGCGCCGCTACCGCTACCGCCTCGCCGACAATCGGGTCGGATACGACCCGATGCGGCGCAACGACACGACGACGCTGCGTGCCGATCTCGACGAGAAGCGGATGGATGCTGCCGCTCAGACCCTCATCGGACTCCACGACTTCGCGGCGTACTGCAAACCGCGCGAGGAGGCCACGACGATCCGCACACTGCTGGACTACCGCTGGCACCGCGACGCCGAGGGCGTGCTCATCGCCGAGGTGAAGGCCGACGCGTTCTGCCACAGCATGGTGCGCGCGCTGGTGGGCGCCTGCGCCGCCGTGGGGGAGGGGCGGCTCGAGGTCGCCGACGTCGCCCGGCTGCGCGACGAGCTCGCCCGCACGAGCGCGTTCAAGGTGCTGCCGGCGCGCGGGCTGACGCTGACAGAGGTCGGGTACCCGGCCGACGAACTGCTGGCGTCCCGCGCCGAGCAGACTCGTGCGCGGCGTGACCGCGAGCATGACGACAACGCACCACGCGACGGCGGTACGTTTGACGCATGAGGGTCATCTCGTACAACCTGCGCAAGCACCGCGCGGCGCGTGAGCTCGCCGATCTGGTCAGCGCCCACGACCCCGACATCCTGTGCCTGCAGGAGTGCGACACGCAGGATCTGCCCGAGAGCATCGGCGGGCTCTCTCTGGTCGAGGCGACCAGTGGCAACCGGCTGGGGCTGGCGATGTACCTGCGCCGCAACACGTTCCGCGTCGAGTCGGTGCGCACGATCGGGCTGAAGAAGTCGCTGCACGACATGGTGCTCAAACCCGCGCACGAGCGGGTGCTGGGGGCGCGACTGCTCGACATCGACACCGGCCGTGGCGTGATCGTGGCGTCTTTCCATGCCGCGCCGCTGACCGCGCTGAACTCGCTGCGGCGCAATCAGATCCGTGCGGCGCTCGGCGAACTGCAGGCGCTCGGCCCCGACCTGCCCGTGCTGATGGTGGGGGATTACAACTACCCGGTGTTCAAAGAGAACCTCGGGCAGACCGTGCGCGAACACGGATACATGCTCACCCTCAGTGACGACCACACGTACACGCGGTACCGGGTGTTCCGCGGGCACTACGACTTCGCGACCTCGGTGGGCCTCGACATCTCGAAGATCACGACGCTGCCCCAGGGCACCAGCGACCACCGGCCGATTCTGGTCACGGCTGAGACGGCGTAGGCGGCGGAACCCGGGCTGTGCCGCCGACGCCGCACGGTTGGTTGCGAGCATCGGATGCTGTAAGCTAACCCTTTGGTGCCTGGCATCCGACTCGCTCGGGTGACGGGTGCGACGAACGTGAGCCCTCCACTGGCGCGTGTTTCGCTGAGGCGAAACCCACCCCGGAGTGGGATTCACGAACCTCTCCGTTCGAATCTATGAAAGCAGCACTATCGTGACGCGCACTTACACCCCGAAGGCCGGGCAGGTCCAGCGTGACTGGATCGTCATCGACGCCACCGACGTCGTTCTCGGCCGCCTGGCTTCGCACGCAGCAGCAATCCTGCGTGGCAAGCACAAGCCGACCTTCGCTCCCCACGTCGACACCGGCGACTTCGTCGTCATCGTCAACGCCGACAAGGTCGCCCTCACGGGTCAGAAGCTCCAGAAGAAGATGGCTTACCGTCACTCGGGTTACCCGGGCGGCCTGAAGTCTGTCTCGTACGCCGAGCTGCTCGAGAAGAACCCGGTTCGCGCCGTGGAGAAGGCCGTCCGCGGCATGCTCCCGAAGAACACCCTGGGCCGTGAGCAGCTGTCGAAGCTGAAGGTGTACGCCGGTGCCGAGCACCCGCACGCCGCTCAGCAGCCCACGCCGTACACCCTCGACCAGGTCGCCCAGTAAGCGCCGTAAAGACTAAGGACATACTCGTGGCTGACATCCAGGAAACCACTGACTTCCCGCAGAACTTCTCCACCTCGACCCCTGAGGCCGAGACGGTGGAGTCGGCTCCTCGCCCCGTTCTCTCGGTTCCCGGCGCTGCCGTGGGCCGTCGCAAGCAGGCCATCGCCCGCGTGCGCCTGGTTCCCGGCTCGGGCACCATCACGGTCAACGGCCGTACGCTCGAGGACTACTTCCCGAACAAGCTGCACCAGCAGCTGATCAACGACCCGTTCACGGTTCTGAACCTCACGGGTGCGTACGACGTCATCGCACGCATCTCGGGTGGCGGCGACTCGGGCCAGGCCGGCGCTCTGCGTCTCGGCATCGCTCGCGCGCTGAACAACATCGACGCCGAGAACAACCGCCCGACCCTGAAGAAGGCCGGCTTCCTCTCGCGCGACGCCCGCGTCATCGAGCGCAAGAAGGCTGGTCTCAAGAAGGCCCGCAAGGCTCCTCAGTACTCGAAGCGCTGATCCGCTCAGTTCCTTCCATGGCACTGTTCGGTACAGATGGCGTGCGGGGGCTGGCCAACGGCCCCCTCACCGCCGAACTCGCGCTCACCCTGGCCCAGGCGACTGCTGTCGTCCTGGGCCAGGGCCGTATTGCCGAGGCGCGTCGCGCTGCCGGCAAGCGGCTCACCGCTGTGGTCGCTCGCGACCCGCGGATCTCCGGTCACTTCCTCAGCGCCGCCGTCGAGGCAGGTCTCGCCTCGTCGGGCGTGGATGTGCTGGATGCTGGCACCCTGCCGACCCCGGCAGCGGCCTTTCTGATCTCTGACATCGACGCCGACTTCGGTGTGATGATCTCTGCGTCGCACAACCCGGCGCCCGATAACGGCATCAAGATCTTCGCGCGCGGCGGAGTGAAGCTGCCCGACGAGGTCGAACAGCGTATCGAAGCCGCCATGAGCGGCCCGAAGCTGCAGCCCACCGGCGCCAACGTCGGCCGCGTCAGCCGCTTCTCCGACGCCGAAGACCGCTACGTCATGCACCTGCTGGCGTCGCTGCCGCATCGTCTCGACGGCCTGCACGTCGTGCTCGACTGCGCCAACGGGGCAGCCTCTGGGGCATCCCCTGAGGTGTTCCGCAACGCGGGCGCGAAGGTGACCGTCATCGGGGCCGACCCTGACGGGCTCAACATCAACGACGGAGTGGGCTCGACCCACCTCGACAAGCTGGCCGCCGAAGTCGTGCGCGTGGGCGCCGACGTGGGCATCGCCCACGATGGCGACGCCGACCGGTGCCTCGCTGTCGACGCCGAGGGGAACATCGTCGACGGCGACCAGATCATGGCGATCCTCGCGGTCGCGATGAAGAGCCGCGGCAAGCTCGTCGATGACACCCTGGTCGCGACTGTGATGAGCAACCTCGGGCTGCACATCGCCATGCGCGAGAACGGCATCACGGTGCGCAAGACCGCTGTCGGTGACCGGTACGTGCTCGAAGACATGAACGCCGGCGGCTACTCGCTCGGCGGCGAGCAATCGGGCCACGTCATCATGAGCGACTTCGCCACCACCGGCGACGGACTGCTCACGGGTCTTCACCTGGTCGCCGAGATGGCACGTCAGAAGAAGACGCTGGCCGAGTTGGCATCGATCATGACGGTGTACCCGCAGGTGATGATCAACGTCACGGGTGTCGACAAGGACGCCGTGTCGGATCACCTCGGCGTGCAAGAGGCGGTCAAGTCGGTCGAGGCCCGCCTCGGCGACTCGGGCCGCGTGCTGCTGCGCAAGTCGGGCACCGAGCCGCTCGTGCGTGTGATGGTCGAGGCGGCGGATGCGGAAACCGCGAACGCCCACGCCGCATCACTCGCCGATGTCGTGCGCAAGCACCTGACGCTCTGAGATCACGCGTTGAAGAAGGCGGTCACCGTTGGTGGCCGCCTTCTTTTCGTTGTCTCGGATGCAGGATGCTGATCGTCGTGTCCTTCCCGTGGGCGAGTGCGATACTGAGACGTTGAGGGGCTCCGCGGGGAAGGGGAACGCAATGGCGCTTCGTCGTACTGCTGTTGTCGATGCCCTCGGCCGCGCCTGGGCAAACCTCTGGCGTTGGACGCTGTTCGCCATCGGCACGCTACTGGCGGTCTATTTCTTGCTCGACCGCGGACTCGCCGACGGCGCGACGACAGCGATTGCACTCGCGGTGATCGTCATCGGAGTGGTGCTCACACCCCGGCATCCGATGATCCTGCCTCTGCTGGCCATTCCCGGTGCGTTCGTGACTGCCCGCGTGAGCATCGGCGTCGGCGATCTCACCGTGTCTGACCTGGCGATCGCCCTCGGCTTCGTCATCGTCGTGCTGCTGTCGCGTCGAGATTTCAGTCCGACTATGCGCGCGATGCTGTGGCTGAATGCGGTCTATCAGTTCGCCACACTGTTCACCGTCATCGTGAACCCGTATCCACAGAACACTGTCGAGTGGTTCCACGCATGGATGCTGATCAGCGGAGCCCTGTTGCTCGGTTGGGGGATCGGCCGGGCAGGACTCATGCGCACCGGGCTCATCCTGATCGTCGCCACTGGCCTCGTGGTTGCGCTCGGAACGATCGCCACCGGCGCCATCGTGTTCGTCACCGAGGGTGTGCGGCCGATCTACCCCCGGTGGCCGTGGCCGATGCACAAGAACTTCGCGGGCGCAGCGCTGGCGTTCGCGATCCTCGTCGTCTTCATCAAACCGCCACATGCCCACCTGCCTCGAAAGCTGACAGTCCCGTCTCTGTGGATCATGCTGGCGGCATTGGCGCTGACGCAGTCCCGGCAAGCGGTGATCGGACTCATCGTCGGCATGTTGCTGTACGTGCTGCGTTCCGGTGCGGGACGGCACAAGGTGCTGGTCGTGCTTCTCGCTGTACCCGGTGCCGCGCTCATCATCGACAGCGTGATCGGTCAGATCGAGTCGCAGAACAGGTTCAACTCGACGTATCAGCGACTGGAATGGATGCGTGAGGTCTACGCGCTCTGGAAGCACGAGCCGATCTTCGGCCATGGACTGCGGTACTGGTACGTGCATCCGACGGCGAACTTCCAGCCGCCACAGGCAGAACTCGAAGTCGTCGCATCGGCAGGGCTCGTCGGTCTCGCGGGTTTCGGAGTCATGTGGCTTGGCATCCTGATCGTGCTGTGGAAGTTCTGGACCACGCATCCTTCCTTTGGAGCCCTCGCGTTCGCCGTCGTGATCTCACGTTTGGTGACCGCTCAGTTCGACCTGTTCTGGGTTGCCGCGCAGGTGTCGATCCCGTTCCTGATCGCCGGAATCTGCCTGGGCGCACAGGTGTGGTGGCGTGAGCAGAATCCGGATACGAGGGAACAACCACTCGGCGGTCGCCGCGCGCAGTCTTCTAAGATCGAGATCCAGGGGAAGATGGGGGTGGCATGGAACTCCGCGACTACGCGAACGCGCTGAAGCGACACTGGCTCGGCATCGTGCTGATGACGATACTCGGGCTGGCGGCAGGGTACGGCTGGGCCGCGCTGCAGACACCGGTGTACCAGGCCGATGCGAGCGGTGTGGTCACGGTCGCTACGGATCCTGATCCCGAGATGCAGCTCATCCCGGGGGCGAACGACTCCATCGCGAAGTCGCGCGTGCCGACGTTCGTCGAGATGGCGACCTGGCGCAATGTCGCTGAGAAGGCAGCCGACGCGCTGGGACTCGACGTGGCGCCAGAGCAACTTGTGCGGCGTATCACTGTCGATAACCCGGAGGGCACTCCCATCATCAAGATCACCGCCGAAGGCCCGACGGCAGAGGGCGCACGCGACCTTGCTGAGGCCTGGGTCGTCGGACTCGCTGCGACGATCGACGAGCGCGAGGGGGTCGAAGAGCTCGGGTCCGCGCTGATCACCGTCGAACTGGCGGAGTCGGCGGCGCTGCCATCGGCGCCATCGTTCCCGGACGAGCGCATGGCGCT
The DNA here is from genome assembly GCF_017303215.1 of Microbacterium esteraromaticum. Classification (GTDB taxonomy): domain Bacteria; phylum Actinomycetota; class Actinomycetes; order Actinomycetales; family Microbacteriaceae; genus Microbacterium; species Microbacterium esteraromaticum_C. Next base: position 1,101,920 of record NZ_JAEMWU010000001.1, read on the forward strand.
GGTGGTGGGAGGCGTTCTCGGCCTCGGTATGGGCATCGCCTTCGCCCTGGTCCGTGCAGTCTCGGATCGCCGTGTTCGTGCCCGCGATGACGTGGAAGCGCGTCTGGGATTGGCCGTCGTCGGCACGTTGCCCGCCGCCGGTGAGGTGCAGGACGGGCAACGGCTTCTGGCTGGCGATCAGACGGGAACGAAGTCGAGCTATGCGATGCGTGAGGCGTTGCGCGTGCTGCGGACGAACCTGCAGTTCATGAACGTCGATGATCCGCCGCGAGTGATCGTCGTGAGCAGCGCCTTGCCCGGTGAGGGCAAGTCGACCGTTTCGGCCAACCTGGCTGCCACACTCGCCGCCAACGGCGTGCCCGTCGTGCTCGTCGACGGTGACCTGCGGCGTCCCACGGTCGCCAAGACAACCGGGGTGCCGGGAACAGCCGGGCTCACGGATGTGCTCGCGGGGCGGGCGAAGCTCGTGGACGTGTTGCAGAGTTCGCCGCATGAACCGAACCTGAACGTGCTCGTCGCCGGCACCATCCCACCGAACCCGAGCGAGGTGCTTGGGTCGGCGAAGATGAAAGCCACGCTTGACGAACTCGCCGAGTACGCGACGGTGATCGTCGACGCGCCGCCGTTGCTTGCCGTCACCGACGGCGCTGTGCTTGCGCACCAGGCCGACGGCACGCTGATCGTCGTCTCGGTGGGAAAGACCACCTACGATCTGGTGGAGAAGGCGCAGGATGCCCTGACCAAGGTGCACGGTCGACTGCTCGGCGTGGTGCTCAACCGGGCCCCGCTGACAGGCTCGGAGTCGTCTGTCTACACATACGAGTACGCGTCAGGGTCGGAGCACAAGAAGCGTGGATGGCCGTCGAAGTCGAGCACGTCGAAGCAGAGCAGCTTGTCGTCCGTAGCGCAAGAAGACGACGAGCCGCTACCGGAGCCCGCCCCTGTGCCGAAACCATCCCGCCCGCGGCCCGCCAAGAAGAGCTCTGCCTCCGAACCTGCGAGCGAGGACGCCGCCGACGCCGAGGACTTCGACGAGCTGTTGCGCGGCGCGGCGGTCGAGGCCCCTGTGCGCCGCAAGCAGCGCAGCTCGAAGAATGGCTGATAGCGCCGCGCATCGCATCGCGCTGATTACGTCGTCCTTCGCCCCGCATGTTGGCGGCGTCGAAGAGCACGTCGCGCAGGTCGCGCGCGAGTTGACCGCGCGCGGACACGTCGTTGAGGTCTGGACCGTCGATCGAGGAGCGGCCCCACAGGATCCTCTCCTCGGTGCGGACGGTGTCGAGATAGCCGTGCGATACCTGCCCACGCCTCTTCCCGCGCGTTCGCTCCCCGCAATGCTGCGATTCGCAGGGCGCTGGCCGGCTGCCTGGGCGGCCTGGCGCCGCGCGCACCGGCGCCTGCGTCCGGATGTGCTGCACGTGCACTGCTTCGGCCCGAACGGTATCTACGCGGAGGCGCTTTACCGTCGGCGCCACACTCCGCTCATCATCACCTCGCACGGAGAGACGATGGGCGACGACAACGGCGTCTACGAGAGATCAGCGTTGCTACGGGCGCGTCTGCGCCGCGCCATCGTCTCGGCGCAGACGGTCACCGCTCCCAGCGAGTACGTGCTTGATGACCTTCGGGCGCGGTACGGCCTGCACTCGGGCGTCGTCGTGCCGAACGGAGTGGATCTCGCGGTCCGGCAGGGGGAAACCGCGGGCGAAGGGGACTACCTCTTCGCCGTCGGGCGCCTCGGGTACGTCAAGGGCTTCGATCTGCTCATCGAGGCATTCGCGCGGTTACAGGACACAGGCGTTCGGCTTGTGATCGGCGGTGATGGCCCCGAGCGCGATGCGCTGCAGAAGCAGTCCGAGGCGGCAGGGCTCGCGGAGCGCGTGTCGTTCGTCGGTCAGCTCGCGTCCGAGCAGGTCGACGCCTATATGCGCGGCGCGGTCGCCGTGGTCGTTCCCTCGCGTTCCGAAGCCTTCGGCATCGTCGCACTGGAAGCATGGCGTGCGGGGGCGCCGCTGGTGATGACCAGCCGCGGTGGTGCTGCCGAGTTCGTGCGTGACGGTGAGGACGGCGTTCTCGTCGACCCGACCGACGTCGACGCGTTGAGCGAAGCGCTCGCACAGGTGGGGAACGATCCGACGCTCGCCGACCGACTGCGGGCGAACGGGCCGGCGCGGGTGCGCGACCTCACCTGGCCTGCTGTGGTTTCGCAGTACCTGCGGTTGTACGACCGACTGCCAACGGACCCCCCTCGATGAGATACGAAAGTGCAGTGCGACGACGCATGCGCCAGGCGCGTCGGCTGGGGGCAGCGGCGCTGCAACCCCGCGCCTGGGGCGCGCCGGTCGTGCCGGCGTACTGGTGGGACGGCCACCCGAACTTCGGAGATGCCCTCACTCCGTGGCTGCTACCGAAGTACGGGATCGTTCCGCTGTACCGTGAGCCGCGCCATGCGCGCCTGATCGGCGTCGGCAGCTTGCTGGAGTTCTGTGCGGAAGACTACGACGGAGCCATCTGGGGCACGGGCCTGATGACCGATGTCGAACGGCGGATGCCCAACGTGCAGGCGCTCGCCGTGCGCGGCCCCCTGACCGCGGAACGAATCGATGTGTCGGGGGCAGCATACGGTGATCCGGGTCTACTGGTCTCCCGTCACGTCGCCCGACCCGCGCGCCGCGCCGCCATCGCAGCGGTGCCGCACGGACATCACCGCTCTCACGCCGGTCTGACCGCGTTGTTGAAGAGCGAGCCGGGGCGCGTGCGCGATGTGAACGTGCACCGTGAGGCGGCGCCGACTGTGCGCGAGATCGCCGGGTGCGAGACCGTGCTCACGACGTCGTTGCACGGGCTGATCACCGCCGACGCGTACGGCATCCCCGCGGTGTGGACCGCTCTCGAACCGGCGCTCACCGGCGGCACCTTCAAGTTCCACGACTACGAGGCAGCCGTCACTCCCGGACGCACCCGCTACGTCGACTTCGACGACCTGCGCACCCTGGACGACGTGCAGCGCTTTGCGTGGGCGGCCGATGCGTCACGTGTGGCGGAGCTGTCGCGAGGACTGGAAGCCGCTCTGCCGCCGTTCGCTGGCGCAGCCGCCCCGATCACGGTGACGTTCCCCCGCGGTATCACGCGCGCGTTTCGCGGTGAATAGCGCGTGCGCGCACACGGGCGAGTCCGGCGCGCGCACCGGGTAGCGCCGCCAGCCGTGAGCGCGCCGCTCGTCGAAGACGCATCACAGCGTCGTGAGCCCGCCATGCGCCCGCCCCGAGGCGGTCGCGCACACGCCAGCGCCAGTTGACGTCGACCGCATACGCACGGATCTCGCGGTCGTAGGCGCTGTCCCCACCGAGAACACGGGCGACGTAGTCATCCCGGTGGGCAAGATACGTTTCGAGAGAAAAAGCGTGGGGGCAGAACCGCTCAAGCCCTCCGGCGATCTCTATCGTCAGTAAGGTGCGCAGACACTTGTCGCACTTCGAGCAGTTGCGCGTGCGCTCCGGACTCGGATCGATGCACACATCGAGGATGTGGGCCTCGGTGCGATGGATCAGCGCGACCGTTTTCTGCACGCGGGTCGACCCCGAACCCGCAGACGTAACCGCAACACCTCGGGTCGACAGAAGCGGCAGCGCGAGCGGTTCGGCGGCGGTGATTCTTCGCGTGCTGACGTCGTCGAACCGCCCGGCCGCGGAGATGAGAAGACGGCCGATGCCTGCGCCGAGCGCATGCGCGACGGCCACGTTCCGCAGCGTCACCGACTCCAGGAAGCCAATTCTCGGGTAGTGCTCATCGAGGTTGCTATCGACCCGCACGAAGGGCAGTCCCCACGACTCGGCGGCTTCCTGCAACGGCCGGCACCGTGCCTCCCAGAGCGCCCTACCCCCGGTGCCGTGCGCTCCCACGTTGTTGTTCACAAGGTGGGTGATGTGAAGCGAACGGGGCGCCGTACCGCGCCAGAAGTACTCCTCAACAGTCGCCAATGAGTCCACACCTCCCGAGAAGCCGGTGGCGACGCCATCCGCAGGCGCAGCCGCTTCTGCGACCTGCTCTGCCGACACGGCGACCCGCGTCGTGCCCGGATTCGTCAGCATCAACAGATTCTGCAGATCGCCGTTTACCTGGTGCAGCAACGTATCGGTCACCGTACCGCCCACGTGCAGAGCTCGGCCGGACTGCATCGCCGGCAACAACAGTGCGACGGCGACATGATCGGCGCGATCGCTGAGCAGGTGCGCATAGCGGCTCTCCACCGAGAACCACAGCGGTTTCGCGCCGGCAACGTCGGCGACGATCCGCGTCTGTCTTTCCACGATCTCCCGTCGTGGTGGAGAGGTGACGATGGTGTTCACAGCGAGGGACTCCAATCAAATCGCTCAGAGCAGCGATGCCCACACAGCGGCGTGGCCCTGGGCGCTGCGCTCCCAGGTGAACTCGGCAGCGTGCGCACGCGCGCTGCCGGTCGATCGTGCCAGAAGCGAGCCTGGCGAGGTGGCATCTATCAAGCCTGCGGCCATCGCTGAGCCGGTCGGTTCGACGAGCAGAGCATGCCCGCTGGCCACCTCCGGCAGACTGCTGGTGTTGGCCGCAACCACCGGCACACCGGCAGCCATCGCCTCCAACACGGGGAGGCCGAACCCCTCGTAGACAGAGGGGACGACCACGACCGACGCGGACGCCATCACTCCGGGCATCAGTTCGTCGGGCAGGCGACCGAGCAGCACTGTGCCGGGCATGCCCTCGAACAGCGACGTGCGGGTGGGGTGAGCTGGTCCGGCGAGAGCGAGCACCCAGTCGGGACGCTCGCGGTGCACCCGTGGCCACGCCTCGGCAAGAGCCGGAAGGTTTTTGCGGGCGGCGGCGCCACCGGCATGCAACACGTATGGGCGGTTCAGCCCTAGCGGGGAGAGCTGTTCGGTGCCAAGCGGCCGCGCATCGAGATAACGCGGATCGACGCCGTTGGGCACGACGTGCGGATTCTGCACCCCCAAGAACTCGACGGCCTCGTTTGCCGTGAACTCAGAGACACAGATCACCGCTGAAGCCCGTCGTGCCTCGTGAATCGCGGCCGGCACCGGCGCCGACTCATCGGCGAACCGCCACGCGACCACATCGTGCAGCGTGATCACGTCGGCGTGCGGTGACGGCGGCAGCTCGAGCGAGGTGCGGTGAGACACTGTGTCGCCCCGGAACAACGTGCGACCCAGTGCGCGGCGCACAGATGCAGGTGCCCTCGCGACCTTGCCGAGCGGGAGACGACGATTGCCGGGTAAGGGGGAGCGCATCGACCGGAACACCAGCTCACGCACCGACCACGCCGGTCCCATGGCTTCCGCCGCGCGCGCGATCACCTGCGCCTCATAGGCTTGCGCACCCATCGGTGTGTCTGTGGCGATGCGCGCGATGCTGAGCCGTGGCTGTGACATATGGACCCCCGAGTGTTCTTGCCCCGTTCCATCATGGATGAGGGACGGGCTCGTCCGCTCTGCGCACTACGTGAGGGAAGCGCCGCACCGCATACCTGTGGCTGGGGCGTTCGACGAGCCGATACAGCGCCTCGGCAGCACAGCTCACGATCACCAACGCCACCACGCCGCCGTACAGGAGCACCACGACCGGATTCCCCGGAAGCACGGCGATGATCGGCCACATCAGCAGCACAATCGGCTGATGCATCAGGTAGAAGCTGTACGAACGCGTGCCCGCCTTGTCGAGGGTGCGCACCACCGGGGATTGAGCGAAGAGCGCGAACAGCCAGACCAAAGCTGCACCGCATATGCCCCACAATGTCAGGTTGATGCCCGGTGGAACGTCCAGGGTGCTCGCCGCGACCGCAGCGAGCGTCGTCGCGCCGGCCGCGAGCATCGCCAGGGTGCGGTTTCGGTGCGTCGGATCGAGCGCCGTCGACCCCGGCCGCATCAACACCATGGCGAGCACCATGCCCATCACGAACTGCACGAGGCGAATCGGCAGGGTGTGACTGGAGCTGAAGAATGCGTCGACGGCATTGCCGGAACTCAGTTGTGAACCGACCCACCAGGTGCTGAAACTCAGCGCGATAGCAGCGAGCACGAGTACCGTACCGCCGACGCGGTGCAACAGCACGATGAGTAGTGGGAACAGCAGATACAGCAGGATCTCTAGCGAGACGCTCCACAGCGAACCGTTGATCGCACCGAGGTTCGATGGGAACACGGTCTGAATGGCGAAGACATGAAGCAGCAGATCTCGCACGCTCGCACGCTCTGCCACCACGAGATCCCAGGCCGGGCCCAGCGCGAGGACCGCGGCGATCGCGAGCGCCGTCCAGTACGCGGGGAGGATACGCCACATGCGGCGCCCATAGAACTGTCCGACGTTCAAGGACCGGCCACGTGCCACGAGCGGCAGCGTCAGGACGAAGCCGGACAGCACGATGAAGACGTCGACGCCGTGGGCTCCGACTTGCGTGGCGGAAGAGACAAGCCGGGGAAGGCCGAGCCCACCCCAGTATGCAGCGGCGTGGCAGATGAACACGGCCAGCGCTGCCAACCCGCGCAACGCGTCGAGCCCCCCGATCCGAGGTTGCTTCATGTTCGTTCCCCTTTGCGCGCACACGTGACTTGAGGATAAGCCACGGCGGCGCTCAGGAGGAGCGTCAGAACGGGAGCGCTCCGACAGCTCCGGCGTCTGGCCGACCACGAACGCATCTGCAGCGCCTCCGATACCCGAACGGATCCGACTCCGCATGGCACAAGTATGCACGCGGGTGGATACCCACGGTGGCTGGCGGCGGTTCGCCTATGGTAGACGGGGGCCTCGGAGTAGAGGAAGAGGATGGGGATCTTGTGAACGAACGTAGTGCGGTCGTCGTCGTCGCAACGTACAAGCGACCGGACCACGTCCGGACGTGCCTCGAGCACATCCGGCAGCAGACACGGAAACCGCAACGTATCGTGGTCGTCGATGCGTCGCCAGACATCCTCACCGAGGCAGTAGTCGCAGAGTTCCCCGAAGTCGACTACCGGCGCAATGATCTCGGTATCGGGACGCTGGCTGCGTCGCGGGCCATCGGTGTTCAGGGCGCGACAGAGGACGTCATCGCGTTCATCGATGACGACGCATATGCAGAGCCACAATGGCTCGCCGAGATTCTGAGAGCCTTTGATGCGCCCGGGGTGGGCGCGGTCGGCGGCAGGGCCGATAACAACCGTCCGGAAGAGGAACGGGAAGGCTGGGACCGCATCGGGCGTTTTCTGCCCAACGGCACTCTGACGGGTAACTTCGGCGCGGACCCCGGGCGGATCGTCGAGACCGATCACATGCTCGGAGCCAACATGAGCGTGAGCTCGAACGCACTGCGCGCCATCGGAGGTATACACGACTACTACCCCGGCACATGTCTGCGCGAGGATTCCGACCTCGCCTTGCGCGTCAAGCTCGCCGGATACCGTGTGGTGTTCGCACCCCGAGCGGTCGTCCTGCATGTTGCGGGCGAGTACGCCAAGGGCAAGCGCTTCGATCTGCGCTACCGGTTCTATGCGGCGCGCAACCATGTCCTTCTGCTGACCACGGTGCTCGGCTGGCGGGATCCCCACCTGCTACGGCACATCGCCCGAGTGCTGCGTATGGCAATACGTGAAGTGTGGGAAGGCGTGACCGGAACAGTCGCCAAGCCGACCGTTCGGGCGAAGGTGCGTCGGCTCGGCGGAGGGATGGCGCGAGCCGGCGCCGATCTCGTCGGTACCTGTGTCGGTCTTGGCGCTTCACTCAAACCGAACGACCGCGCGTACTCAGCGTCGTCGGAATGGAAGGCAAGTTGAACGACGGCCCTGTCCGGGCCGTGTATGTCGTGCTGACTCACCGGAACTGGGCGCAGGTGCGCCGCCTCGCCGGGGCGATACTGGCTTCCAGCCCGGACGCGCGCGTGCTGCTCGCGCACGATGCGCGGAGCGAAGTGTTTCCTGCGCACCTCGATGACCCGCGTATTCGCGTGTTCGTGCATGGGCTCGAGTGCGACTGGGGCTCGTGGGAGCTCGTCGAGGCGACGCTACGAGCGATGGAGCGAGCGCGGGAACTCTGGGACCCGCAACTGGTTACCTTGATCTCGGGCGACGACTATCCGATGCGCCGCCTGCCGGATTGGGAACGAGAGGCGCTCGCGGCATCCGGCTGGATCGGAGAAGCTCATGCGCTGACGTATCGGCCTCGCTGGGGTCGTCGGCGTGGCGAGGGCGACGACCGGCTGAACCGATACACATTCTTCTGGTTTCGTGCGTCCGACGAGAACAGGTCGCTCGGTCTGCCCGAATGGCTCCGCGCGTTTGCGTCTCGTGTGCGCCGGGCACTCGCCGTCCGGCTCGAACCGGTGTTCGGGGTTCGCTACGTTACTCGAGGGCGCGGACGGTACTTCGGAGTTCGGCGTCCGACACCGTTCACCCGTGCGATGCCCTGCCATATCGGCGCGCAGTGGGTAGCTCTTCGCCGGCACGAGCTTGACGTTCTTCTGGACGAGGACTTGGCGCCGCGCTCACGGTTGCGGCGGTTCTACCGAAGGACCATCATCCCCGACGAGTCTGCGTTGGTCACCCCTCTCAGCTGGCGAGGTGCGCCCGCGGATCTGCCGCCGGTGACCCTGTATCAGTGGGACCCTGCGCTTGATACCACGATCACCTGGACGCATAATGATCTCGATCGACTCCTCGCATCCGGTGCGCCGTTCTGCCGCAAGATCGATGCAGACCGTAGCGGTGCGCTGATGGACTCTCTCGACAGGCTGATTGCATGAGCGACCCAGACGCACTGCGGATCAACGCCTACGTGCTCGTCGCTGATCCGAGTTATCTGCGCGAGAGCCTGGGCGCGTATTACTCCAGCGTGGAGCGCATAGTGGTGTCGTACGATCGCACCGCGACCTCGTGGACGGGCACCCCTTTGCCGATCGAGCAGTGTCTCGAGATCATCTCTGAGGTCGATGTCGAGGGCAAGTGCATACTTGCCCCGGGCGATTTTGCGCGCCTCGATCACACGCCGCTGGAGAACGATACGCATCAGAGACAGGTGGCACTCGACCAGGCATCGGACGGTGCGGACTGGGTGATGCAGCTCGATACGGACGAGGTTCTCAGCGACCCGCAGACCTTCTTCGTGATGCTGCGGCGGGCGGCCGCAGCGGGAGCGGGAGGGCTCGACTATCCGGCTCGCTGGCTCTACACCCGCACGGGACGCGGACGATACCTCGAAGCGAGCAATAGATGGTGGCGACGAGCAGCCTCGTACCCGGGCCCGGTCGCAGTGCGAGCCGGAACCCGGTTGCGTCACGCGCGTCAGGCCGACGTGCCTCTGTTCCGGGTCGACTTCAGGACACGGAACTCAGACCCGTGGCGCGGGAGGGATTCGCCGGTGCACACGACTGTGGATGCGTCGCAGGCCATCCTGCACTTCTCTTGGGTGCGCGATCTGGATGTCCTCCGTCGCAAGTTCGGGTGGTCCGGGCACACGCACGCCATGCGCCCTCCTGCCGTCTTGAGGCGGTGGCTCTGGCGAACGAAGCACCCACTGCTGACGGTGCTGATGACGCCGTTGCGTCGAAAGGGCGACGCGCGGTATCGGCTCGTGCGTATAGCGGAACCACCGGGCGGCAGCCCGATTCGGGTGGACTACTCGGTGAGGGCAGCGGCGGGTGAATAGCGATGGGCTTCGCGCGCCGCGTGAAGCGGCTGACCCGGCACAGTATCGACAACGGTCGACAGCGCCTGGGCGCCGCTGTTGACACGCTCAGGCGAGGCGACAACTCTGTGGTGTGGGCGCCACAAGCGGGCCTCAGGCTCGGAAACCTGCTGTACTTGTGGCTGCACGCGCATCAACAGTCGGCGATCGGAACACCCGTCGTCGTCGTGGAGACGCAAGGCATGCAGGATTGGTGGGAACAGTTCCCTGCGCTGCGGTCGTTGAGTGTCACACGGGCAGAAGTCCGGTTCTCAGACCGACGCGAATGGGACGCGACCTGGCTTTACCAGCGTTTCGGCGTGGACTTCGAGCGCGCGGAACTTCGGGCGTTCATCCATGACGTGTTCGCGGATCGTGCTGCGGGCGCCGTGGACGAGAGACTGGTGGTCAACGTTCGGCGCGGAGACTTCTATGGAACGGAGTTCGAGGCGAAGCACGGTTTCGACGTCATCGGCTACACGACGGCGGCAGTGGAGCGCTTCCCTGCTGAGCAGCGCGTACTGGTCGTCTCAGACGATCCGGAGTGGTGTCGCTGCCACCTCGGAGATCACCTGAGGTCGCGGTTCCGTGACGTCGAGTACGCCGCTCCCGACCCGCTGCAGAATCTGCTGGCACTCGCCAGCGCGCGGCGGCTCATCGGCGCCAACTCCACGTTCTCGTACTGGGGCGCGTACATCGCCGACGCCCTGCATCCCGACGTGGAGATCGTGATGCCCCGCTTTCACGCGCGAATGGCGCACGGCACCGACGCGCACCAGCTCGATCCCAGATGGACTGCGCTCGCGGGCTTCCACTGAGTCGGAGCCCGGCTACTCGAGCTTTCCCAGCTCCACGAGCCTCGCGAACTCCTCGTTCGCCTGACGCACTTCGTCGAACGTGCCACGCGTCGCGATGCGACCCGACTCCAAGAAGATCAGCGTGTCGGCGTTTCGCACGGTCGACAGCCGGTGCGCGACGATCAGCACCGTCATGCTTCCCCGCAGACGATCCAAGGTCGTCGCGATCTCGTGCTCGGTCGCGTTGTCGAGCGCGCTCGTCGCCTCATCGAGCACCAGCACCCGGGGCCGACGGTACAGTGCCCGTGCCAGGCCGATGCGCTGGCGCTGCCCTCCCGACAGGCGCACGCCGCGATCGCCGACCATCGTGTCGAATCCGTGCGGCAGGTCCGCGATGAGCGCATCGAGTTGCGCGACCGAGGCCACTTCCCGCATGCGGTCGGGGTCGATGTCCTTCGGGGCGATGCCGAAGGCGATGTTCGCGGCGACAGTGTCGTCCGATAAGAAGACTTCCTGTGGCACGACACCGAGTCCTGAGTACCAGGTCGCCAGATCCTCGTCGATCGGGCGTCCACCGCAGGAGATGGATCCTGAGGTGGGGGCGAGTAGCCCGAGCACGAGGTCGAGCAGAGTGCTCTTGCCGGCGCCGCTCGAACCGACGAACGCGGTTGTCTCGTTCGCCGGGATGCGCAGCGAGAGTCCGTCCAGCACCGGGCGGTCCGCGTCGGCGTATTGGAACGTCACGTGGTCGAGCTCGATGTCGCCGCGGTACGGCGCGCCGACCGTCGCGCGCGCGTCGTGTACACCGTCGGACTCGAGCTCTGCGAGCGCTTCGGTGAAGATGCGGAGTCCGGCGCGTCCCGCGCGCATGGTCCCGACGTTCGCGGTGATGCGGTTGAGAGTCGGTAGCGCGCGCATGGACGCCGCAGCGAACAGTCCGAGGACGGGCAGGACCTGGTCGGCCTGGCCCGTCGCGAACAACAGCACGGCGATGCCGACGATCGCCAGGATGAAGCTGACCTCGAGCAGATACCGCGGGATGTCCGAGAGCACGGCCATCAGCCGAGACTGGTGCGCTCCGTCGAGCTTGGCTCGGCGATATCCGTCGATGAACCGGTCGGCGCTGCCTGTCAGACGGGTCTCGCGAAACCCGTCGAGCCCCGGCATCAGCGATTGCCACGCCCGCAGTCCGGCTTCGGCGAGGTTCTCTCCGATGCGCAGCTGGCGTCGGCGCAGCACGTGCTGAACGCCGAACACCAAAAGGCCGAAGAGTGCGACCGCGAAAACGGTGACACCGGGTGAGCTGACCAGGAGCACGGCGACGATCGCGGTGAGAACCAGCGCATCCGTGAACAGCGTCAGCCCGGCCAGCAGTACGCTGGCCGACTGGTTGGTCGCGTCATTGATGTTGCGGTAGACCGTGCTCAGACTGCGCTGACGGTGCTGACCGTAGGGGGCGAGCACATACCGCCGCATCAGTTCGACCGATGCCAGAGCCGACAGTCGCGTCGTGCGACCCAGCAGCCACCAGCGGAAGAGCAAAGAGCCTGCGCTCTTGAAGACGAATGCCAGCGCGACACCACCCGCCACGACGGGAATGAGGACCTGCAGGTCGGTCGTGCCGAGCAGATCGGCGATGAGTCGGTTCGCGCCCTCCAACGGACCCGACGAGGTGACGAGCTGCATCAGCGGGATCATGGCGGCCACGCCGACCAGATCGAGCGCGGCGAGAATGACCGAGGCGATCACGGTGGTGACGATCCAGCGTGATGGCTTTGCGCCGGTGACTCTCAGCAGCGCCAGCATCTGCGCGACTACACCCGGGTTGTTGTGCACGTCAGCCATCCCGGAACCCCTACATCTCGCGGCATCACGGGGTTTCCGTGGGCCTTGCCATACGCTAGCATTGTCGCGTTGGCGCGGCCGCGTCATGGGATTCTGCATCACGCACTGGGGCAAACGGCGGGATGCATGACACTGGGGGCATCACATGTCTGAAACCGAACAGAACGGCATCAGCCGGCGCACGGTGACCAAGGCTATGGCCTGGGCAGTTCCGGCTGTGGCCGTCGCATCGACGGTACCGACGGCAGCCGCGTCGTGCATTCCGACAATCAGTCTGGGGCCGGGTAGCTGTAAGTGTCCGGGGCAGAGCACCAACAGCCCCTGGTACTACTTCCTCCGCGTGTGCGCAGGCGGAACGGCCTGCCCGATCGGATCGCTGACGATCACGATCACGAAGGTTGTGTCGAACAGTGGCATCACCATCTGGCAAGGCTCCGAGCAGGTCGGCGTCGACGGTTGCGTGATCATCCAAGGAAGTTCGTCGAATAGCGCGAACTTCCTCGACATCTACTACAGCATCGACGGTGACGCGCAGAGCCCGACTCGCGTCAACGCCCCGCCGGACTGCGACAAGACCCCCGACCCGATCGGACGTTGCGCGCGCTGATCGCGAGGAAGCTCCTGCGATGCGCGCGCGGGAGCTACCGCCGGTCGGACGTCGGCGTGATGAGTTTCTCGAAGACTTCGCGGAGCTGATCCACCCGATCCGTCCAGCCCGCCGAAGCCAGGGCATCGGTTGAGGCCATGGCTTCAAGGGAGTCCGCCGCGAGGCGAGCAAGGAGGTCGGCGACCTCACCGGAGAACGACGACGACGCATTGCCGACGACAACGTTCGGTGCGTCTCGGAACCCCGCGACCGGCGTCGACACGACCGGCTTGCCGACGGCCTGATACTCATAGAGCTTGATCGGGTCGAGGCTCTCGGTGAAGTCGGTCACCACGTGCGGCACAACGAGCACGTCGGCGTGTTGCAGATACGCCGGCACCGCATCGCGAGGCTTGGCCCCGAGCACCACGACGCCGTTCCTCTGCAAGGCTGCGGTGTCTTCGACGCCCAGGGCGTTCGGTCCGACGAGCACCAGTGTGCCCTCCGCGCCCAGCGCTCGGGCGGTCTCGACACACAGCTCCACATCCAACCGGTCGCGGTGCAGAGTCCCGACGTACACCGCGGTGCGTCCTGCGGGCAGATCAGCCGGCCGTTCCATCGGCACCCGGTAGCGCTCCACATCGACCGCGTTGCGCACCAGCACGATGTCATCACGCTGGCCGCTCTTGCGGCGCACCAACTCCGGCGAGCAGGCAACCACGCTTGCCGCGTGCTGCAACAACCACTCTTCGCCACCGACCAACCGTGCGCGCTCGGCATCCGGACGATCGGCGACCACCCAGTCGTCAGTCATGTCGTACAGCGTCGGCCAGTCGGTCAGCTGCGCAACGGCGGCAGCGCCCGGATCGTTGATCCACAGCAGCGGCTGACTCATACCGAGTCGCTGCGCCGCACGAATCACGGCCCGAGCGATCCGGGCATCCGCCGCACGATCCACCCGTCGGGGCAGGGGCTTGACCGGACGGAACGTCCACAGCCGCTCCATCACCTCACGCGGCGCGTGCCCGAACGAGGGCCGTGACCCGCCGCGCACGGCGTGCAGCGGGTCATCCGATGGCTCGACGAACAGCACGCGCAGCTCGGGGTCACGCGCGAGCAGCCCCGACACCAGGTACTGATTGCGCCGCCAGACGTCGTCCCACGCCTCGAGTGACACCACGACAAGATCGGTCATCGACGTTCTCCCGCGATTGCGGCGCGGTAGACCGCCTCGGTCTGATCAGCCTGCGCGCGCAACGTGAACCTGCTGCGTTGCACGGCTCGTTGTGCGGCGCCCAGTTCGTCGCGCCGCTGCGCGTCTGATGCCAACTCCCGCAACCGTAAAGCCGCCCCGTCGACGTCTGCGGCAGCGAACAGCGCGCCACCCTCGACGCCTCCGATCGTGTCGAGGTGCCCTCCCGCCGCGCTCGCGACAACCGGTAGTCCCGACGCCATCGCCTCGATGACGGTCAGCCCGAGTCCCTCGTTCGGCGTCGTCGCCACGAGCATTCCCGACGTCTGCATCAGGTGCGGCAGATCGTCTCGAAAGCCGAGAAAATCGACGGCGTCCGCAATGTCCAGCTCGGCGACGAGCGCGCGCAACTCGGCCTCCTGCGCCCCGATACCCGCGATCTGCAACGTCCACCCATCGGCGGCGACCCCCGACGCCGCGAATGCTCGGATGCCCAGCGCGGTCTGCTTCTCGGGCTGCAGTCGCTGCGCCATCAGCACCGTTCGCGTGCGTTCGAGGCCGGAGAGTTCTACCGGATCCACCCCGGAGTGCACGACTGTCGACGGCACGTGGATCGAGTCGGCGACGGCGCGGCTGATCGCGATCTCGGCATCCAGCATCCGCTCCACCACGCGATACGGCAGCCCCGGTCCGCGGGTTCCGCGACGCAGTGCAAAGTGCCGCGTCGACACCAACGCAGCCTGTCGCGGACCGCCAAGGCGACTTGTCGCCGCTGCGATGTCGGCGGCGGTCATATGCGAGTTGACGACGTCGACGTCGATCGAGCGGATCGCTTTCACCGCCGCGCGGATGCTCGTCACCGGCACGAACCGTACGCCCGCGTCGCGCAGGGGACCGGCCAGCGCATCGGACGCACCACCGGCGACGAACACGTCGTGCCCGTCGGTGGCCTGCACGATCGCCAGGCGACGTACGAACTGCTCGACCCCTGCGAACCGGTCCGAGACGATCACGTGCAGAATCCGCAGAGGCGTCATGAGGCAGCCCGCCCGGCACGCTCGGGCGCCACACGTTCGAGTAGCGTGACGTACTGCTCGGCCGTGGCCCGCCACGACAGGTGCTCGACGCTCGCCCGGCAGGCCTCGTGCCAGTCCGCGACGTCCGTCGCGGCGATGCGCTCCATGGCGTCGGCGAAGGCCGCCGCCGAGCGCTCGACCAGGTAGCCGTTCTCGCCGTCCGCGATCACATCGGGCGCGCACCCCACCGGCGCCGAGATCACCGGCACACCGCTAGCGAGTGCCTCGGTGATCACCAAACCGTACGACTCGTAGACGCTCGGGAAGACGAACATGTCGGATGCCGCGAAGTAGGCCGGCAGGTCGGATCGCGGCCCTACGAACAGCACTCGATCGGCGACGCCGGCTGCCTCGGCGCGCTTGCGCATCCGCTCGATGGCCGATGCATACCCGCCGACGATCAGCAGCAGCACGGTGGGCGCGTGCACGAGCGCGTCGATCGCGATGGGCACGCCCTTGCGGTCGAGCTCGTGCCCGATGAACAGCGCCACGCGGTGCTCGTCGTCGAGGTTCAACGCGGCACGCGCCTGCGCCCGCTGCTCGAACGTCGGGGGAGCGAAACGGTCGAGGTCGACGCCATGGGGAATCACGGTCACCGGGGGCGCGACCCGGCCGTACACGTCGCGCAGCACGTCGACCTCGCGGTCGGTGAGCGCGACGATGCCACGGTGCGCGTGCCCTCGGTAGCGCAGGCGATCACGCACGAACGTGAAGGTATGCAGGGGATTGCGCAGCATCCGCCACACGGTGTCGCCGCGGGCGCGCATCGCCGCCATCACCACCCCGTGGTTGACGTAGAGATCGCCGGTCATCACCGCGTTGTGGCAGATCGAGACCGCGCCGGGCCGCTCGGCGAGGAATCGCTTGGCCTTGCGCGTGCCGGCGATCGAGAAGTCGATGGCGTACCAGACGCGTGAGAGGCGGTGCAGGAACAATGAACGGAACCGTTTGCGCGCATGCCCGCGCGCGTCGTCGGCGGTGAACGATTCGACCGTGTGCCCGAGTTCGCGCAGGTGCGCGCCCAGTTGGTTCGCGCTGCCGGCGACGCCGGACCCCGATCCGATCACGGGGATGATCTGCACGATGTGCATCACGCCTCCTTTCGGAAGCGCGCCTCGACGCGCACCGGGCCGAGGCGGTACAGCGCGGCGCGACGTCGCGCGGCGGCACCGCGCTCGCCGCGCAACACGAGCGCACGAACGGATGCCCCCCACCACGCGGCCAGGCGAGCGGATGCCCACCCACCGGCGCCGAAGTGCTTGCGCAGATAACGTTCCTGCGAGGCGAAGAACATCGCATCCCGGCGGCGCGGATCCGAGCTCGTGCCCGCTCCCACGTGCATCGCCTGCACCTCTTCGACGACACCGTGTCGCCAACCGAGCAGGTGTGCCCGGTACGCCCAGTCGGTCTCCTCGGCGTACAGGAAGAACCGCTCATCGAGCCCGCCGACCTGCGCGAGCGCCTCGGCGCGCAGCAGTAGCACCGAACCGATGACGAATCCGTGGCGGTCCGAGCGCATCCGCCCGAGTCCGAGGGCATCCACCCACGACCCGAACGGCGACGGGAAGGGCCACCGCACCCGCGCGGACTTGCCGCTCTCGTCGACCTGCGCCGGTCCGACGCTCGCGAGCGTCGGACCCGCGCGCAGCCGCTGGTGCAGGAGCTGCACGTCGTCGGCGCCGATGACCGCGTCGGGGTTCAGCAGCAGCACATCGGCGTCCGCGTGGCCCGGTTCGCGCAGTGCGAGGTTCACGGCCGCACCGAAGCCGAGGTTCGCACCAGGATCGATGTAGCGCACGCCGAGGTCGGCGCACAGCTCGCGGATCTCGGGCATCGACGAATTGTCGACGACCGTCACAGGTAGTCCGCTGACCGGTTCGAGCGCGCGCCGCAGCATCTCGGGCCCGCCGTAGGCGACCACGACGATCCGCAGCTCGCGGTGGCCGGCATCCGTCGACGTTCTGGCCGCCGCGCGGTAGAGCCGCTGGTACTGGTCTGTGACGGCATCCCACGAACACTCCGCGGCGCGCGTGAAGCCCGTCGCGCGCAATGCGTCGCGTTCGGAACCGGCCGCCCGCAGCAGAGCTCCTGCGAGTGCGGTCGGGTCACCGTGCGGCACGACGAGCCCCGCCCCACCGACCACGTCGGGCAGGGCACCCGCGTCGCTGGACACCACCGGAACACCGGTCGCCATCGCCTCGACGGCCACGCGGCCGAACTGCTCGGTCCAGCGCGCGGTCGGCACTGACGGGACGGCGAGCACGTCGAGCGACGCGTAGAACTCACCCATCCGCTCGGGGGCCACGGCGCCGACGAGCTCGACGCGATCGGCGACGCCCAACACCTCAGCCCGCGACGTGATCTCGGTGGCCAGCGGCCCGCTGCCGGCCAGGCGCGCTCGCAGCCGCGGCTGCTCGGATACCGCCTCGAGCAGCACCTGCACGCCCTTCTCTTCGACGAGACGCCCGACGAATCCGACCACAACTGGGCCGCCGGCATGCGGATGCCCGCGATCGGCGTCCACGCTGGCATCCTCAGGAGCGCCCGCCTCGGCATCCGTCGAGGCATCCACCCCGAGCGGGATCAGCGTCGGCGCCCCGGGGAACCCCTTCGCGACGCAGATCTCACCGGCCGCGCTGTTGCACACCGATAGTCCCGCCGCGCCGCGCAGCGCGGCCCGCTCGAACCACCGGAACGGCACCGGGTAGCGCTTGGCGATGTTCTGTGCGGAGTAGAGCACGTAAGGTGCCGGTTGGCGGCGCAGCCAACGAAGCAGCAGCACCTCGGCGGTCACGACGGCGAATGGCTCCTCGTGGAGGTCGATCACATCCCAGTCGCCACCCAGCGCACGCCACAGCGCGAGGGGGGAGTAGAGGAACAATGCAGGGTGCCTGCCGAACGTGCGAGCCGGCAGCACCCACTGCTCGGCATCGGTATCAAGTGACACCGGCACCCCACCGGCATGCCATTTTCGGGCAGTGACCAGCCGGATGTCCTCTCCGCGGCGAGCCAGTGTTCGCTCCCGCGTGCGCCACGGCCCCACCGTGGCGCTGTGAGAAATTCTCAGTACGCGCAACCCGACTCCCCTGTAGGCTAAGCACCACAATAGACTGCGCTTCTTCTTCCTGTGGGCGCGGACTGCATGCAGATGTCGTCGGGGGATGACATCTGTTCTGGGGACAGGAAGCACGGCTGGGGAGCCGTGATCTGGGGATTGCTGGGGAATTCTGGGGATGGGACTCTCACGTTCCGCGAGCCCGCACATCGTGCACCTCGCGCACACGACCGCAGCCGGCGGCGCAGAGCTGGCGCTCAAGCGACTGCTCGACACCAAGCCCGACTGGGAGCCGAGCCTGCTCATCCCCGCCGAAGAAGAAGAGAACGTCTTCGTCGGGGTCAGCACCTCGACCGGTGGCGTGCGCCAGCTCTCCGGAGCCAGCCGTAGTGGTGCGCTGCGCGCGCTCGGACTCGGCACACGGCTGATGGTGCAGGCCGCCATCACCCGCTGGCATCCGGCCGTCCGTCACAGCGACCTCGTCGTCGCCAACTCCACCCGTTCGGCCGCCTACGGCGCGCTCGCGGTGCTGGGCACCCGGCGTCCGTTCGTCGTGCACCTGCGTGATCACATCTCGCCCGAGGCACTGGGGTCGGTCGGGTACCGCATCATGACGCGTTTGGTGCTGCCGCGCGCCAACGGCGTGGTCGCCAACTCGCGAGGCACGCTCGACACGGCGCGTGAGTTCCTGCACGACGACGCCGTCGTCGCGGTCATCCCCAGCCCGTCGGGCCTCGGCCGCCTGCAGCAGCACGTGCGCGGCGACGGTCCGCTGCGCATCGGGATGCTGGCCCGCCTCGACCCATGGAAGGGGCAGCTCGCGCTGCTCGATGCGTTCGCGCAGGCGTTCCCCGACGGTGACGCGCAGCTCGACCTGGCCGGCGCGGCGCTGTTCGAACACGCCGAGTTCGCCGACGAGCTCCGTATGCATGCCGAGGAGCTGGGCATCGCCGATCGGGTCAATCTGCTGGGACACGTGCACGACATCGCCCCCTTGCTGGCGACGTGGGATGTCGCCGTGCAGTACTCGCTGCGCGCCGAGCCGATGGGGCAGAACGTGTTGCAGTGCCTGGCAGCCGGCACCGCGGTCGTCGTCGCCGACGAGGGCGGGCCGACCGAATGGGTGCGGCACGAGCACAACGGCCTGCGGGCCGCGCCGCGCGACACAGGTGCCCTGGCTGACGCACTGCGTCGTCTCGCTGACGACCCCGTGCTGCGACAGCGTTTGAGTGCCACCGCCGTGCGCACCCCGGGTCTGCTCGGTGATGCCGAGATCGCCGCGATTCACGCGGGCGTCTACCGCGACGTGATTACTCTGGCGGCTGCCGACCGCCACACAGCAACAGGACGTGCCGCCCGCAGCACGGCGCCGAGCATGCGCACGGTCGGCGCATCGCTCGCCGCGCTCCAGGTGCCCGACGCTCAGCCCGTGGTGGCTCGCACCCCGTGATCGTCTAGGCTGACGGCGTGATCGAACCCGCGCCGGAGGCGGCTGCCGAGCGCCGTGCAGGTGCGGTGCCCGCCAGCATCCGACTGCGCCTCGCCCGCGCCGCGGTGCAGGCGCTGGCCGAGGAAGCCGGGGCGCGGATGCTGCATATCAAGGGCGACGCGATCGACCCCGCCCTGCGTGCCGTACCGCGGTACGGAACCGACGTCGACGCACTGGTCGACCCGCGCCGGATCCGTGCGATGCACGACACGCTGCTCGCGCACGGATGGCGCGTCTACAGCACGTTCCGGTTCGGTTCGTCGTTCGAGCACGCGCAGACCTATCTGCACGACACCTGGGGCTACTTCGACCTGCATCGCCGGTTTCCCGGCATCGGGCTCGCCGATCAGCACGCGTTCGACCTGCTGTGGGCGCAGCGCTCGCCGCGGGCATCCGCCGGCAGAACCTATTGGGCCCCCGGCATCGATGCGCAGGCCATGATCCTGGTGCTCAACGCAGCGCGCGGAAAGAGCGGGATGCCCCCGGTCTGGCACGAACTCGACGACGACGCGCGCGCACGTGTGCGCGGGCTCGTCGAGGAGCTAAACGCCGACGTCGCGTTCGCCGCGGCCTCGGGAGATCTTGACGGCTACCGCGACCACCGCGAGTACCTGTTGTGGAAGGTGACGGCGCAGGGCGGGCCACGCGTCGTCGAATGGTGGGCGCGCGTGCGCGCACAGCCGACGATCGGTGGGCGTCTGCGCGTCGCAGTTCAGGCACCCTTGGTGAACACCGACCGACTCAGCCGCAGGCTCGGCCATGCGCCGACCCGGCGCCAGGTGGTCGTGGAGTTCTTCCACCGTGCGGCACGCGGGTTCCGCGAGACGGCGAGCATGATCGGCCGCGGACTGCGAGGCCGGCGATGAAGCGTGTACGCCCCAGCGATCAGTGCGCGGTGATCGACGATGATGGCGTCGTCTACGTGGCGCCGCTGCCCGATGGGCCGATCCTGGTGCTCGACGGAGTCTCGGCGCTGATTTGGCAGACCGTGTGCGATTCGCAGATCGATGACGCGGTGGCGTACGTGGCGGATGCTACCGGGCAGCGCCCCGAAGATATCGCCGGGCATGTCGATGCGTTCGTCACCGATCTCGTGCGCCGTGGCGCGCTTGTGGTCGACGACCACGGCTGATCGCGCCGACGCTACCCCCGCAGAGCCGCGCGGATCACCCGGGCGACCTCATCGATCGCGGGGAGCAGTTCGTTCGCCATCTGCTCGTAGACGGCATCCGACTGCCGATAAGGGTCGATAACGTCCTGCGCCTCCGACAGCGTGCGCGACCGCGTCACCGCCGCGACGGCAGCGGCGACGCGCTGCGCGGGAATCGGGCCCGCCGCGTGGGCGGTCGCGGCGATCTGGTCATCGGTCAACGTCGCGCTCAGTGCGGCGAACTCGCGCACCGCCAGTACGTGCCGCTGCTTGCGTGGCATCAGATGCACCGCCGCGTCTCGGTGCTCGGCGGTCATGCCCAGGACGAGATCGGCCTCGGCGATCATCGGTTCGACGAGGTACCGCGCGCGATGACTCGCGATGGCGTCGTCGTCTGCTCCGGCACGGGCGGCGATGCGCCCGGACTGCGGTGTGATGCTCTGCCCGACCGGGGCGTGCGTGCCGGCGCTGTGCACCACGACCGGAAGATCGGCCAGCCGCGCGGCCAATACGGTCGCGGCGACGGGGGAACGGCAGACATTGCCCGTGCACACCGTCAGGATGCGGACGAGGGCTCCCTCTTGCATGCGACGGCGATCACGGCGCGTCAGAGGGCGCGGCGCCGAGCCCGCTGTCATCCGCTCGACGTGTTCTGACATCTGCTCAGCCTAGGCGTCGACGGATTCGCGTAGCGGCGGCACGCGGCGCGCACGCGGTGGATGGCGCCGCACGAACAGGCGGGCGACGAGGCATCCGATCGCTGTGCCGAGTGTGTTCGCGATGAGGTCAGACAGGGTCGGGTGGCGGCTGGGCATCACGGTCTGCACCAGTTCGATCGTCGCACTCGTGGCGTAACCCAGCAGAAGGACCACCCATGCGCTGTTTCGGGGGAAGGCCGCGACCAGCAACAATCCGAGCGGCACGAACAGGGCGATGTTCGCCAGGAACTCGAACAGCGTGTAGGTCGTCATCATCGACACGTCTAACCGGGAACTGACGAACTGCGCGAGCCGGTAGACGATGCCGGTGACCTTTGAGGCCGCCGTCGCCGGCAACCACACGATCAGCGCGAGCGCGACGCCGTAGGGCACGAGCATGACGCGCGCGACGATCGCGAGGAACGGAAGACGTCCAGACGGCATGCGACTCAGCCTATGGATGCTGCATGGGAGCGCCCTGAGCCGCGAGTGGAGCGGCGGACGCTGGGGCACAATGAAAGGGTGTACATGTCCGTCGATAGCATCACGATCCTGATCGGGATCGCGTCTGTGCTGCTCGCGATCGCTCGCGTCGAAGGACCACCGCGACACCTGCTGACCGGCCGCTGAGCGTCAGCGCAGGTATTCGGTGAGGCGGCTTGCGCTGTCTGCGGGCACGAAGCCGGTCGCCTCGATTTTGCGGAGCTCGAGCACGCTGTTGCGGGGGCGCGGGGCGATCCGGTCGGTGGCGTTGGCGTAGTACTCGTCGGTGCTGACCGGGCTCACGCGCGCCGGGTCGTGGCCGGTGAGGCGGTAGACGTCGCGGGCGATGTCGGCCCACGTCTGCGGTTCGCCGCCGCCGGTGAGGTTGTACGTGCCGTACGGCGCCACCGTGCCGAGCAGATGGCGGATGCCCCGGGCTATGTCGTCGGCGAAGGTGAGTCGCCCGGTCTGATCGTTCACAACCCTGGGGTCGATGCCGCGGTCGGCCAGTGACGCCATGGTGCGCACGAAGTTGTCGCCGTCGCCGATCACCCACGAGGTGCGCACGATGTAGTGCCGGGGTGCGGTGGCTACCGCGAGGTCGCCGGCAGCCTTGCTCTGACCGTAAGCGCTCATGGGCGACAGCGCGCTGCCCTCGGTGTACGCGCCCTCCTGCGTTCCGTCGAAGACATAGTCGCTAGAGACGTGAATGAGAGTGAGCCCGTACTCGGCGGCGATCGCGGCGAGACGTGCGGGGGCCGCGGCGTTGATCTGCCAGGCCGCTACGCGCCCCTCGGTTGTCTCGGCGCGGTCGACGGCGGTGTAGGCGGCCGCATTGATGATGGCCCCGTAGTCCCGCCACCGGCGTGCCGTACCCAGCTCGGGGTCGGTGAGGTCCAGCTGCTCACGGCCGGCGTACTCGATGTGCGCGGCGCCACCGAACTCTGCGCGCAGCGCCCGACCGACCTGGCCATCGGCGCCGGTGATCAGGATCTTGCGCGGGGTGATCGGGGTGACATCCTGCAGACGCGGGTGTTGCTTGTCTTTGGCAGAGATCTCGACCTGGTCGAGCGGGATCGGCCAGTCGATCGCGGCGGTCTCATCGGCGAGGTTCAGAAAGGCGTAGTCGGTGTTCTCGGCCGACCAGTGATCGTTGACCAGGTACGTGTACGCGGTTCCGGGTTCAAGTGTCTGGTAGGCATTGCCGACTCCGCGGGGCACGAAGATCGCCCGTGACGGGTCGAGTTCGGCGGTGAACACGGCACCGAAGGTGGGGCCTTCGCGCAGGTCGACCCAGGCGCCGAAGATGCGACCGGTGGCGAGCGAGACGAATTTGTCCCACGGCTCGGCATGGATTCCTCGGGTGGTGCCGACCGCATCGTTGAACGAGATGTTGTTTTGCACCGGTCCGAAGTCGGGCAGCCCCGCGGCGATCATCTTCTCGCGCTGCCAGTTCTCTTTGAACCATCCGCGGTTATCGCCGTGCAGCGGCAGGTCGACCAGCACCAGCCCCGGAATCCTCGTCTCAGTGAGCACCATCAGCGGCCCCCGCCTCCCGGTCGTTGAGCGAGCGCAGCGAGACGAAACGCATCGGCATCACTGCCCCCGCTCCGTATAGAACGCCTCGGTCGCGTCCTTCGCCGGCGCCCACCATGCTTCGTTGCCGCGGTACCAGTCGATGGTCGCCGCGAGCCCCGCCTCGAAGTCGCCGTACTGGGGCGTCCAGCCGAGCTCGTCACGCAGCTTCGACGCATCGATCGCGTAGCGCAGGTCGTGCCCGGCCCGGTCGGTGACGTGGTCGTACGCGTCGGGGCTCTGCCCCATCTGCGTGAGGATCAGCTCGATCACCGACTTGTTTTCTTTCTCGCCGTCGGCGCCGATCAGGTAGGTCTCGCCGATGCGCCCCCGATCGAGCACCGCCAGCACCGCCGACGAATGATCATCGGCGTGAATCCAGTCCCGCACGTTGTGTCCGGCACCGTAGAGCTTGGGGCGGATGCCACGGATCACGTTTGTGATCTGTCGGGGGATGAACTTCTCGACGTGCTGATACGGCCCGTAGTTGTTCGAACAGTTGCTGATCGTCGCACGCACCCCGAACGAACGCACCCACGCCCGCACCAACAAATCGGATGCCGCCTTCGTTGACGAGTACGGCGACGATGGGTTGTACGGGGTCGTGTCGGTGAACCGCTCGGGGTCGTCGAGTTCGAGATCGCCGTACACCTCATCGGTCGAGATGTGATGGAACCGCACATCGTGCCGGCGCACCGCTTCGAGCAGTGTGTACGTGCCGACGATATTGGTATCGAGGAACGGCCGCGGATCGGCCAGCGAATTGTCGTTGTGCGACTCGGCGGCATAGTGCACGACAGCATCCGCCCCCGCGACCAACCCGTCCACTAACTCGGCGTCCGCGATGTCACCGCGCACGAACGTGACACGGTCATCGGGCAGCCCCGCCAGCGACGCACGGTTGCCCGCATACGTCAGCTTGTCGAGCACGGTGACGTGGTGGTCGGTGTGCGCCACAACATGGTGCACGAAGTTCGATCCGATGAACCCGGCCCCGCCGGTCACGAGCATCCTCACCGCGCGCCCCTCTCGAGCAACTGCAGCAGATAGGTGCCGTATCCCGACCTGACCAGGTTCTCGGCACGCTCGCGCAGCTGGTCGTCTGAGAGGAGCCCCTGCCGCCAGGCGACCTCTTCGGGCGCACCGATCTTCATGCCCGTGCGGCGTTCGATGGTGCGCACGTAGTCGGCGGCATCGGTCATCTGGTCGAACGTGCCGGTATCGAGCCACGCCGTTCCGCGCGGGAGCACCTCGACGTGCAGCTTGCCGCGTCGCAGGTACTCGCGGTTCACATCCGTGATCTCGTACTCACCACGGGCGCTCGGCTGCAGTGACCGGGCGATCTCGACCACATCGTTGTCGTAGAAATACAAGCCCGGCACCGCGTAGTTGCTCTTCGGCACGACCGGCTTCTCCTCGAGCGAGACGGCGTGGCCGTCGCCGTCGAACTCGATCACGCCGTAGGCCTGCGGTTCGGCGACCCAGTACGCGAAGACGGCACCGCCGTCGATATCGCGGAACCGGGCCAGCTGGGTGCCGAGGCCGGGGCCGTAGAGCAGATTGTCGCCGAGCACGAGGGCGACCGAATCGTCGCCGATGAAGTCGGCCCCGATCGTGAAGGCTTGCGCGAGGCCATCGGGCGAAGGTTGTTGTGCGAACGACAGGCGGATGCCGAACTGTGAGCCGTCGCCGAGCAGACGCTCGAAATGTGTCGCGTCATGCGGCGTCGTGATCACCAGGATGTCGTCGATACCCGCCAACATCAGCGTCGACAGGGGGTAGTAGACCATCGGTTTGTCGTATATCGGCACCAGCTGCTTCGAGACGCCGAGCGTGACCGGATGCAGACGGGTTCCCGAGCCGCCAGCGAGAATGATCCCCTTCATACGTTCATCGTGGCACGGAGTGAAGCCCGAGACGAGCCTCAGGCCTCGCCGACGAACGCGCGGATCTTTTCGGCGAAGACCGCTTCGCTGAACCCGGCGGTCGCCGCCGCAGCGTCGAACGACGGCAGTGCGATGGCCGCGGTGATGGCGGATGCCAAATCGCCGGGATCCGTCGAGGACGCGACGACTCCGCTGACGTCGGCTGTGAACGTCTCGAGCTGTCCTCCGACCGGGCCGGTCACCACCGGGGTGCCAACTGCCTGTGCCTCGACGGGAACGATGCCGAAGTCCTCTACGGCGGGGAAGACGAACACCGCGGCGCGCTGCATGAGCGTGTACAGCAGGGCATCCGACGGGAAAATCACGAACGCGACCGGCACGTTCGCCTCTGCGGCGAGAGCGCGCAGACGCGGCTCATCCGGGCCGCTGCCCGCGATCACGACGGGCAGCCCCGCACGTTCGCCGGCCTGGATCACCAGGTCAAGGCGCTTGTAAGGGGTGAAGCGCGAGACGCCGAGTATGTATGTGTCGGGCAGGGCATCGCGCACGCGCTGCTCGTCGTCGTCGGTCACGGCCTCTTGCCAGTCACCCTGTGCGAGCAAGCGGTCGACGGTGACTGGGGGATGGATGACGGTCGCGTCACGATCCCACACTTGGCGCACGCGGTCGCGAACGAAACGACTGTTGGCGGCGATCGCCAGCGGCTCTTTCGCGCGCGCCCGATCCAGGCGCTGGAACAGCGGGGCCACGGCGCGCACAGCCGGGCGGGCGCCGCGTTCATCCAGCTCGGGCGCCCAGATGTACCGCGCCGGAGTGTGCGCATAGACGAACTTCGGTACGTCGCGTCCGGGAAAGTGAGCGTGGTGCGCGAAGACGTACGAGCTGATCAGCATCCAGTCGTAGTCGCGTCCTGTGCGCAAGGTACGCCACGTCGCCGGCATGAGCGGCAGCGCCAGCGCCTTGCGTCCGCGCAGGGGAGTGTGCGCCAGCCAGCTCTCGTGCACGGCGTGCCCTGGGAACCGTCCCGGTGCGTCATCCCACAGACACAGCAGATCGGCATCCGGAAAGTTCTGGGCCATCGCATCGAGCACGCGCTCGGCGCCACCGGACTGTTCGATCCACTCCTGAACGAGCAAGCCCGCCACTACGGCCGCCCCATTCCGAAGTAGGTCCAGCCGGCAGCACGCCACGCGACGGAGTCGTACGCGTTGCGTCCGTCGACCATTACTCGTCCCCGGGTGAGAGAGGCCGCATGCTCGGGTGAGAGCTCGCGGCGGTACACGTCCCACTCGGTCACCAGCAGCACGGCATCCGCGTCGCGCAGGGCAGTGTCGCGGTCGGCGACGTACGTGAGTTGCGGATGCAGTCGGCGGGCGTTCTGCAGCGCTTGCGGATCGGTGACCACCACCTCGGCACCCAGGCCGTGCAGGCGCACGGCGGCGTCGAGGGCGGGTGAGTCACGTACGTCGTCGCTGTGCGGCTTGAAGGCTGCGCCGAGGATCGTGACCTTCTTACCGTGCACGCTACCGCCAAGTCCGTCGATGACCAGCTGAACGGCGCGGTCGCGGCGGCGCAGGTTGATGGCATCGACCTCGCGCAGAAAATTCACCGACTCGCCCCTTCCGAGCTCTTCAGCGCGTGCGGCGAACGCCCGGATGTCTTTGGGTAGGCATCCGCCGCCAAAGCCGATGCCCGATCCGAGAAACGGCCGGCCGATGCGCTTGTCGTGTCCGATTGCCTCGGCCAGCAGGGTGACGTCGGCGCCGGTCACCTCGGCGATCTCGGCCATCGCGTTGATGAACGAGATCTTGGTGGCGAGAAACGCGTTGGCCGAGACCTTGACGAGTTCGGCGGTGGCGTAGTCGGTGACGATGAACGGCGTGCCCTTGGCGACTGCCGGGTGGAACACGTGGCGTAGCACGTCGGCGGCGCGCTCGCCGTCGACGCCATCGGGCACACCGACGACCACGCGGTCGGGGTCGATGGTGTCTTGCACCGCCCACCCCTCGCGCAGAAACTCGGGGTTCCACACCAGCGTCGCGTCGGTGGTCGCCACGCGTTCAGCGAGCATCGCCGCCGTGCCGACCGGAACAGTCGACTTGCCGGCCACGACGTCGCCCGGCCGCAGGTGCGGCAGCAGTGACTCGAACGCTGTGTTCACATCGCTGAGGTCGGCGGCGTGCCCGCTCAGTTGCTGCGGGGTGCCGACACCGACGAAGTGCACACTCGCTCCGCTGGCGCGCGATATGTCGGTCGTGAACTCGAGTGTGCCCGCTTCGACCCCCGAACGCAGCAGTTCGGGCAGACCCGGTTCGAAGAATGGTGCCTCGGCGCGGGAAAGTGCGTCGACCCGCTGAGGGTCGATGTCAATGCCGATCACGTCGTGGCCGATCGATGCCATTGCCGCGGCGTGCACCGCCCCCAGGTACCCGCATCCGATGACAGACAGCTTCATGCGAGGTCCCCTCCCCATCGAAGTGAGCGCGTACGCGCCGTGATGGCGCGACCTCGCGGTCACGCGATCATCGTAGCGGGGTGCCCGCGGGCTCAGTACGCACCGCGGCGCTCGGCGACGGCGCGCACGGTGCGCCAGATGATCACCAGGTCGCCGGCCAGCGACCAGTTCTCGACGTAGTACAGGTCGAGTCGCAGGCTCTCTTCCCACGACAGGTCTGAGCGCCCGCTGACCTGCCACAGCCCAGTGATGCCCGGCTTGACGAGAAGACGGCGTTCGGCCCAGCTCTCGTAGTCGCTGACCTCGCTCAGCAACGGCGGGCGTGGACCGACTAGCGACATGTCTCCACGGACCACGTTGATTAGTTGGGGCAGCTCGTCGAGGCTGAGGCGGCGCAGCACGCGCCCGATCGGCGTCACGCGCGGGTCGTCGCGCATCTTGAACAGCACGCCATTGCCGTCGTTGTGCGCGAGCAGTTCGGGCAGGCGTGCTTCAGCGTCGGGCACCATCGACCGGAACTTGAGCATCGTGAACGTGCGACCGTCGAGGCCGACGCGCTGCTGACGGAACAGTGCGGGACCGCCGTCGGCGCGCACGCGCAGGGCGATGAACAGCAGCAGCGGGCTGAGCGCGATGAGTCCGAGCCCCGCGGCGATGATGTCGAAAGCGCGCTTGGTGATGTAGCGCGAGCCGGTGAACTCGGGGGAGTCGACGTGCAGCAGCGAGAGACCGGCGACCGGCCGCGCATGCAAACGGGGTCCGGCGACGTCGGTCAGCGCAGCCGCGAGCACCAGCTCGATGCCGTGCGACTGAAGATCCCAGCCGAACTGGCGCAGTTTGGCGGGCGAGATCAGGTCGGAACCGCTGTACACGACGGTGTCGGCGCCCGAGCGTTCGACCGCGGCGACGATGTCGTCGAGTCCGCCGATCAGCGGCACACCGGGAAGTAGTTCGTCGTCGGCACGGTTGGTGATTGCGCCCGAGACGACGATGCCGGCGGCGCGGTCGCGGGCCAGCTCACCCGCGACATGCTGGGCGTTGCCGTGCTCGCCGACGACGATCGCGCGGGCGAGATAGCGGCCGTGTGCACGTTCTCTGCCGAGCCATTGGCGCCATACCCAACGGCTGACGACCAGGGCCACCAGGCCGACCGGCATGGCCAGCAGCAGGTAGCCGCGGGCGAGGTCGACACGCAGCAGGAACGCCGCGATCGCGAACAGACCGAACATGCGCAGGCTGGCGTCGACGACCAGGCGGTACTCGTCCCAGCCGCTGGCGACCCGCTGTACAGAGCGCGTGCCGAGCAGCTTCAGCGTCGCCAGCCAGGCGACGATGACGATCAGCGAGACGAATGTGTAGGCGAGATTGAAGCCGTCGCCCGAGAGCCCGGGGATGTGCAGTCCGGCGGGGGCGCCGAAGCGCAGCTGCTGCGCGCCGAACACGGCGGCGATGACGATGATCGTGTCGGTGAACGCCAGACGGCGGCTGTACGTGCGCTGCCAGCTGACAGTGGATGCTGCCGCGGCGGCGCTGCGGCGGGTCGGCGCCTCGACCGGCCGCACGGTAGCCGGGCGCGCTTCGAACGACGGTGTGGCTATGCGCGGTTTGCCGCGCAGAGCGAAGTCCCCAGAAAAAACCACGACCCCTCCCCAGAGGATCCGTACTTCACACATCTCTGCCCCCGCAGAGATGAACCTCGATGTTCGAGTCATCGAGCGACGATCCCGCCCCAAACGGGATCTTCGGCCGAGTCTAACCCCTCGACGGGCGATGTGGTAGGTGCGCGTCGAGTATGCGGTAGCATCAGCCTGCGCCGCGAGCCCACCGGATCTCGTCGCGTTCGCCTGTCGATCATCCTGGGGGATGGGGCGAGGGATCATCCGGAGGGGAACTCGATGTCTGAGAACGTAGAGCCGGGCGGCGTCAGCCGTCGCACCGTGACCAGGGCGATGGCGTGGGCAGTGCCCGCCGTCGCCGTTGCCGCCGCCGTGCCGATCGCCGCCGCGTCGGTGAACGAACCGCCGCCGCCGGTCTTCGCGTGGTCGAGCGGCTGCGCCACGACCGGCAGCGGAGGCGGTTGCGCGGGTGCGCGGAAGACGCCCCAGGTGCCGTTCACGATCACCAATCCGACCGCGATGACCGTGCAGTTCCAGGTACTCGGCCAGAAGTCGTGGATCGGACACGGAGCTCCGCCGGCGAACTGGTCGCCGCTGGGAGGCATCTATGCCAACCACGGCACCCAGCACAGTTGCGGCCCGCGTCTCGACGTCGTCGGATGCGACGGATACCGCAGCATCGTGCTCGCCCCCGGTGCGAGCCTCAACCTCTGGTTCGTCGGTTCCGAGATGGGCAGCGCCAACGAGTTCTCGATGCGCGTCCACTATCGCTGGGTGACGTCCACCTGCGGGATTCTCGTGGCGCCGGCCGAGATCGGCGCGCACATGTCGTCGAGCACCAACTGCAAGTGAGGCGTGGCCGGCCCGTGTGATCTCATTCGCGAGAGAATGAAGCTGTGCCAGGACCGTTGACCGTCATTTCGCCACTGCTGCTCGCCGCCGTGCTGGTCGCCAGCGGAGTCGCCAAGCTCCGTCGACCCGACGATCTCGCCGGATGGGCCGACCTGGGTGTTCCGGCGGTGTTCCGGCGCACCTGGTTGCTCAGACTGCACCCGTGGGGTGAGATCGCGCTCGGTCTGGCGTTGGCGTTGCTCGGCGGCCTGCTCGGCGAGCTCGCCGCCCTCGCCGCCGTAGCGCTGATGGCGGGTTATCTGGTCTTCGTCGCGCGTATCGTGCGCAGCGGCACCGATGCGAGCTGCGCCTGCTTCGGCGCGCGCAAGCGCGTTACCGGTGCGACGGTGACGCGCAACGCCTGGTACGTGGCGCTCGCCGTCATGGCCGCCGCGACGACCTGGGCGAACCCGCCGTGGGGCGGCCCGCTGCTGGCGCTGCGTGGCGACAGCTGGCTGTGGGCGCTCGGCCTGCTTGCGGCCGCCATCACGGTTGCCATCACGATGTGGCCCGCACCCGAAGAGACCTCGACCGGCGCACAGCCGATGACCGAGGTGACCGGCGCATCGGCATCCGATGACGATCTCGACTACATCCGCTCGCGCACTCCCGCCGTTCCGGTAACGCTCGCCGGAGGCGAGCTGACCGATCTGCGCACGCTGAGCATGACCGGCCGCCCGCTCCTGACGCTGCAGGTGAACCCCGGATGCGGCTCGTGTGTCGACATCTACGAGCGTCTGGATGTGATCCGCACGACTTTGCCCGAGGTCAGCGTTCGTCTGCTGCTCACCCAGGAGCCGGGTGATTCGGCGTGGACCGAGAAGGGCGAGTCGCCCTCGCTGCACGACCCGCACCGATACGTGGGCCAGACGATCGGGCAGAACGCCACGCCGACCGCGGTGCTCTTCGGCCTGGACGGCCTGCTGGCCGGAGGGCCGGTGGTCGGTTCGCACGATATCTTCGGGTTCGTCGACGACATCTACGAGAGTCTGCACGGCGAACGTCCTGCACAGCCCCTCGCCGCCGAAGCGGGGCAGAGCTGATGCGCGTTCTGGGACTGCTCTCGGGCACCTCGCACGATGGCATCGACGCGGCTGTCGTCGATCTCGTGGTGAGCGGTGCGGATGCCACGGGCAGGGTCGATCTGCGCGGCACGGTGATCGCCGCTGCGAGTGTGCCGTACGGCGCGCCGTTGCGTGCACGCTTGATCGACGCGCTGCCCCCGGCACCGACGACCTTGGCCGAGGTGTGCGAACTCGACACGCTCATCGGGCAGGCGTTCGCCGAGGTCGCCGCTCAGGTGGCAGACAGCGCGGGTGGGGTGGATGCCGTGTGCTCGCACGGGCAGACCGTCTACCACTGGGTGCAGGGCGCGCACGCGCTCGGCACGCTGCAGATCGGGCAGCCCGCGTGGATCGCCGAGCGGGTCGGCGCCCCCGTCGTCTCGGATGTGCGCGTGCGCGACATCACCGCCGGAGGTCACGGCGCGCCGCTGGTGTCGTTCCTCGATGATCTGCTGCTGCGCTCGCGCGCGGGCACGTCGGCGGCACTCAACCTCGGCGGCATCGCGAACATGACCGTGGTGGGCCCGAACGCTCTGAGCGCCTACGACATCGGCCCCGCCAATGCCCTGATCGACGCGATGATCGTCGCCGAAGAGCTCAACGGTCTCGGCTACGACGATGACGCGCGCATCGCCCGCTCCGGTCGCATCGACGAGTCGCTGCTCGCCGCGATGCTCGACGACCCGTACTACGCACTGACACCGCCGAAGAGCACGGGCAAGGAGCACTTCCACCTCGACTACGTGCGGCAGCATCTGGCTGCGCAGCAGCGCTCCATCCCGGTGGCAGACGTGGTGCGCACGCTCACTGAGCTCACGGTGCGCACGGTGGCTCAGGACGTGCGTGCGGCCGGGATCGACTACCTCGCGGTGTCGGGCGGCGGATGTCACAATCCGCTGATCATGGACGGATTGCGCGCCGCGCTACCCGAGACCGATGTCGTGCTGTCGGACGCGCTGGGCCTGCCGGCGGATGCCAAAGAGGCGATCCTGTTCGCCGTGATCGGCTGGTGCACGATGAATGGCGTCGCCGCGGTCGTACCGGGCGGAACCGGGGCGCCGCAACCGCGCATCCTCGGCACGATCACACCGGGGGCTGGGCCGTTGCAGATGCCGGCGCCGGTCGCGGGCATCCGATCGCTGACTCTTACAGACCGCCCCACCGCGACGCCGGCCACAGAATAGCGCTCGCTCGGCCGACGATGTCTTCGTCGCGGGCCCACAGCCAGCATCCGCTGTCGTTGTCCGCGTCTCTGCGACAGTGCTGGGCGCTGTCGGCGGACAGCGAGCGGTGATCACCGAGCACGAGGTAGCGCCCCTCGGGAACCGTGACCTCAGGCAGGCACCGGGGGGACGCCGGTGTGGTCGTGCAGTCAAGAACGCCGGGTTCGAAGGCGAGATCGTCGAACACGTACGGTTCGTCCAGCGGCTCGCCGTCGACGATCACTGCGCCCTCTGCGGTGCAGCACGCGACGGTCTGACCGGGACCAGCGATCACCCGCTTGACGAGTGTGTGCGGACCCGACGGGCCGAATCCGCTCACCTCGCCCAGCCAGCGCAGCGCGCTCTTGACGGGACCCTCGTCGAGGTGGGCCTCGGCACCCCAGGTCTCGTCGGCGTCGAAGACGATGATCTCGCCGGTGCTGGGGTGCGCGTCGCCGACGTACGCGAGTCGATTGACGAGCACGCGGTCGCCGACGAGCAGGGTCTGCTCCATCGACCCCGACGGTACCCAGTACGGTTTTGCGACGAACGAGAGCAACGCGCCCACCACCAGGAACGCCAGCGCCAGGTGGAACCACGCGCTGCCGGTGATGCGTCGCCACCGGGCGGGGGAGGGGCGTTCAGCGTCGGTCATGCTCCCATCCTGCCCTGCCGCCGCCGCGCCCGGCAGAGCCGCCGCGCCGCTGTAGTAGGTTCGGAGCGGGTGCTCGATCGGGGGAGCAAGGGGGAGCCGCACACATGACGAACGTGTTCGATGTCGCAGCTCTCGGCTCCCGAGTGCGGCTGGCCTTCGACGACGACGTGCCCACCGCGACCGTCGAGGCCGTGCGCGGCGCATGGATCGACGCGGCGCT
Organism: Microbacterium esteraromaticum; assembly: GCF_017303215.1. GTDB lineage: Bacteria > Actinomycetota > Actinomycetes > Actinomycetales > Microbacteriaceae > Microbacterium > Microbacterium esteraromaticum_C. The sequence continues at coordinate 1,135,539 of NZ_JAEMWU010000001.1, forward strand.
GCGTACGCCCGGAGCACCGGATGCCCTCGTGCCGGTCACCGCCGAACGCGAAGCGGACGCCATGGCCGAGCGCCTCAGCGTCGAGGTGACGCTCGCGGCATTGCGGCAGCGGCGCGGAGAGCTGCTGATGTTCCACGCGGCGGGGATCGCCGATGCGCGCGGCCGGGTCGCGGCGTTCGTGGGCCCGTCCGGTCGCGGCAAGACCACCCTCGCTCGCGCGATCGGGCAGCACTTCGGGTACGTCTCGGACGAGACGGTCGGTGCCGAACCAGGCGGGCGCGTGCTGCCGTACCGCAAGCCGCTGTCGGTGGTGCGCCGCGGTGCGCCCAAGCAGCAGGTCGCACCCCGGGCGTTCGGGCTGGTAGGTGCCGATGACGTTCGCCTGCGTTTGGAGGCGCTCACGATTCTTGATCGGGATGCCACGGTCGAGACGCCTATTGTCGAGTCGGTCGATTTCTGCGATGCGGTCGCCGAGATCGTGCCGCAGATGAGCTATCTGGCCGACCTGTCCGCGCCGTTGCAGACGCTCGCGTCAACGGTCGATCGCATCGGCGGGTTCACGCGGCTGCGGTACTCGGATGTCGAGTCGGTGGCTCCGCTGCTGCCGGGGCTGCTCGACCACCGCGGCGCGGGTGCGACGTGGCACGCGGTTCCCGCCGCGCAGGGCACGGTGCTCGGCGGCAGGTACACCGCGGCCCCCGTGCTCGATGCTGTGCGTTTCGGCGACCGTGCCGTGCTGTTCACCGGTCGGCGCGTGCAGGTGCTCGACGGTATCGCCCCAGTGGTGTGGGATGCGCTTCGCGCCGGCCACGACCTCGATGGCGTCATCGCTGCTGTCACCGACGAGTTCGGGGAGCCTCCGCACGGCGACGCGCGCATGATCGTGGAGTCGACGATGGATCAGCTGGTCGGCGAGGGGATCCTCGCCGGCGCGTGAGGGCTGTCAGGCCTTCGCCGTCGTCCGGCGCTTGGGCTTGGCCTGTGCCTGGCTCAGCTCAGGCTCGGCCTGCTCGGTGGTGTGCGTTGAGCCGTACGTGTAGCTGCCGTAGCCGTAGCTGTCGGGCCCCTTGGTGGGCAGCATCGTGACAATGGTGCCGAGCAGGTCGACGCCGGCGGTCGCGAGGGTGCGCACAGCGCCGGCGAGTTCCTGCTTCTTGGTCTTGCCTGACGCGGCCACGAGGATCACACCGCGGGTCTTCTTGCCGAGCACGGCGGCGTCGGTGACCAGTAGCAGTGGCGGTGCGTCGATCAGCACGTAGTCGAAGTACTCGCCGAGCGGCTGCAACACCTGGTTCATTGCGGCCGAGCCGAGCAACTCGCTGGGGTTCGGGGGCACACGCCCGCTGGTGAGTACGAACAGTTCGTTCTTGCCCCACTTCTGCAGGGCATCGGCGACGTCGACGCGGCCGATCAGCACGTCGGTGAGCCCGACGCCGCCCTCGAGCCCCATGTAGTCGGCGATGCGGGGCAGGCGCAGGTCGCCATCGACGAGTGCGACCCGTGCTCCGGTCTCGGCCAGCGCGATCGCCAGGTTGGCGGTGGTGGTCGATTTGCCCTCGCCGGGGCCGGCGCTCGAGACGACGAACACGCGGCCGCCGCCCTCGACATCGAGGAACTGCAGGTTGGTGCGCAGGCTGCGGAACGACTCGGCGCGCGGGCTGCGCGGGTCGGCGTGCACGATCAGCGGACGCTTTTGTGCTTCGGGGTCGAAGGCGATACCGCCGAGCATCGGGCGGTCGGTGATCTCTTCGAGGTCGTGCAGCGTGTGGATGCGCGTGTCGAGTACGGTGCGCAGCATGGCGATGCCGATGCCGAACGCCAGGCCGAGCAAACCGCCCAGCGCGATCAGCATGCGCACGTTGGGGCTGGCTGCCGCGGTGGGCGCGACGGCCGGTTCGGTGACTGTCACCAGCACGGGGCTGGCACCGTCCTCTGATGCGGGCTGTTCGAGGGTGTTCTGCACGACGTCGGTGAAGCTGCCGGCGACGGCGTTGGCGATGACGGCGGCCTGTTCCGGGTCGCCGTCGGTGACCGAGATATCGATGAGTACCGTGTTCAGGGGCGCCGAGGCCGACACCTGCGGGGCGAGCTTGCCGGCGGTGGTGTCGAGCCCGAGCTCGTCGATGACCGGGTCGAGCACGAGCGCGGTGTTGATCACATCGACGTAGCTGGTGACCATCTGCCGGGCGAAAGTGGTGCCCTGCACGAGGTCGCCGGTAGCGGCACCCTCAGTGCGCACCGAGACGTACAGCTGGGTGGATGCCACATACTTCGGCGCCTGCAGCGCGGCGTAGCCGGCACCCCCCGCGAGTCCGAGCACAAGCAAAGCCAGGATCAGGATCCAGTTCTTGTGCAGGATGCGTATGTAGTCGCGAAGCTCCAACGCAACTCCCCCTCGTTTAGGTCAATCTGTCGATTCTCACACACCGGGCCGGACGCCCTGGGCGCTCAGGACTTGGCGAGTGCGCCGTACCCGTAGGTGCCGTAGGCGGTCTTGTCGGCGCCGCGGATGGGCAGCATGGTGACGACGGCTCCGAGCACACGGCCGTCGGCCGCGGTGATGCGGTCGGCGGCGGCGGCGAGGTGGTCGCCGCTCGTCACGTCGGCCGCGACAACGAGAATCACTCCGGTGGTCAGGCGCGAGAGCACCGCGGCGTCGGTGACGGGCAGCACGGGCGGTGCGTCGATGATGACGACGTCGAAGGCCGCCTTGAGGTCATCGATCAGGGTGCGCATCGCGTCGGAGCCGAGCAGCTCGGCGGGGTTCGGTGGCACCGTGCCGGCGGGCAGGGCGAAGAATGTGCCGCGTCCCCACCGCTGGATCACGTCGTTCACGGCGACACGGCCGATGAGCACGTCGGTCAGGCCGATCGCGCCTTCGATGCCGAGCAGTCCCGCGACGCGGGGCTTGCGCAGGTCGGCGTCGACGAGCGCGACGCGGTAGCCGGCTTCGCCGAGGGCGATGGCCAGGTTCGCGGCGGTGGTCGACTTGCCTTCGGCGGGGCCGGCGCTGGTGACGACGAAGACGCCGGTCTCGTCGATCGGAAAGAGGAATCGCACGTTGGTGCGCAGGCTGCGGTAGGCCTCGGCGCGCGGGTCGCGCGGGGCATTGGCCATGATCAGCGGGCGTGCGGCCGCCTTCGGGTCGAGAGCGATGCCGCCCAGCACGGGGCCGATCGCCTTGTCGACGTCTTCGATGCGGCGGATACGACGGTCGAGCGTGCCGCGCAGCAGGGCGATGCCGATGCCGGCGCCCAGGCCGAGCAGTGTGCCGAGGGCGATGTACATCGGCACGTTGGGTGCGGCGGGCGTGGTGGGCACGGTCGCGGTTTGCAGCGGGACGATGCGGATGCTGTAGGCAGCGCCGTCGCGCTGTTCGACGCGATCGGTGATCACGGTCGAGAAGCTGTCGCCGATGGCGTTGGCGATGCGCGCGGCTTGGCCGGGGTTGGCGTCGGTGACGGTGACGGTGAGGATCACGCCGCGGGTGGCGACGCCGACATCGACCTTGGATGCCAGTTGCTGAGTGGTGAAGTCGAGGCCGACGTCGTCGACCACGGGTTGCAGCACGAGCGAGCTGGTCACTACACGGCGGTAGCTTTCGACGACCTGCTGGGCGTAGCTGTTCGCCTGGTTCATCTCCCACGATGTGGCGCTGTCGCCGGTGTCGACGGCGACCATCAACTGCGTCGAGGCTTCGTAGCGTTGTGGGGTGAGCAGAGCTGCGAGCGTGCCGGCACTCAGACCGATCAGGGTCGCCGCGATCACGACGACGAGGTGTCGTCGCAGAACGCGGATGTAATCGCGCAGGTCCATCGTGCTCCCGGTCGGCGGGCCACGGGGCTGTTCCCCGAGTATCCTCAGAGGCTACTGGGTGTCGATGTCGACACCAGAATTCGCGATGAGGACCACCGATGAGCACACACCGATGACGACTCTTGACGATCTCTTTCCCGACGGCCCGCGCCAGATGGCGGCGCCTGTGGTCGATGACCACCACACGGTGCGACGACTCGATGCCATGCTCGGTGATCGGCGTGCTGATCTTGACCGCACGCAACGGGCATCCGCTCGGCCTGCGCTGGTGGCGATGGTCGACGGCGCTGTCGCCGATGCGCGCCCGCTCGGCGAGGTGCCGCCGGTGTCGCGCCCAGACGGGCGTCGGCGACGCCGGTTCGACGCGATCAGCGTCGCGGCGGGTGGGCTCGCGGTGGCTGCTCTCGTCGTGACGGGAGCGATCGGGGGAGTGCAACTGGCGACGGCCAGCCCTGCCGATGAGGCGCTGAGCGCGCTGGCAGCCGATGAGAAGACGATCGACAGTGCGATGGCGGGACTCCAGTCGGCGCACGCCCGGCTCGCCGAGTCGATCTCCGAGGCGGATGCTGCCGCGGCCGCGCTACCGGCCGAGCTGCAGCAGGTGCGTGAGGCGACCGACCCGGCGGACATTCCGCCGGGATGGACCGAGGCGCCCGAGGATGCCGGTGTGATCGCGATCGCTGACCCGGCCGCGCTTGATGCGGTTCTGGCGGCGGTCGAGTCGTACCGCACGGATCTGGCGGCGGTTGAGTTGTCCGAGGTTCCGGCGGAGTACGCCCGGGCCGATATCGACGCGGACTCGCTTGATGAGGTGGCTGCGGCGATCGATGCGGCGCAGCAGCAGCTGGCGCAGATCGACCGGGCGACGGCGGCGCTGCGCGAGACGCGCATGGCGGTCGATGCGCGGACGGCGCAGTTTGAAGCCGAGTTGGCGGTGTTCACCGCGACGTTCCCCGGGCTGGCGCAGACCGTGGTCGAGCAGAATCCCGACGCCGAGCCCGAGTTAGCCGCAGCCGTGGTCGCGGCGGGGCAGGCGGTGGCGCGTGCAGACCTGCTCGAGGCGCACGGCACAGCGGTGCTCGTGCCGTATCGCGAGGCCGTCGTCGCTCTGGTCGAGAGTCAGGTGTATGCCGACCGGGTGCGGGCAGAGCAGGAGCGGCGCGAAGAAGAGGAACGTCAGCGCCAGCAAGAACAGCAGCCGCAACCGGAAGTCTCGCCCGACCCGGTGGAGCCCGATCCTGAGCCCGACGATACACCGGTCGAACCGATTCCGGCCCCGGTGGAACCGACGGATCCATCTGAGGCGGGCGCTGGCGTATAGTGGCCGAAACTTAGAGTTTCATGTGAGAATATGTACGCGGCGTTAGGTTATGCGGAGGGACGACCGGATGGTGCCACGGGGGGCTGATGTTGTCGCGCCAGCGACCGGAGAGATCACTGTTCCATTGCACGTGAGGGTGGGGCGCCGTCGTCGTCGCGTTATGGCTGCGATCGTGGACGGCGCCGCGTGGGTGCTCGGTGTGCTGCTCGCGGTGATGCTGCGGTTCGAGCTTGCGATGCCACCGCACGGTTGGGCCGCGACGATCGTGCTCGCGCTCGTCGCAGGGGCGCTACAGGTTGCGGCTGGCTACGCCACGAAGCTGTACCGTGGCCGGCACACCTATGGGTCGTTCGATGAGGTGCTGCTTCTCGGCCTGATCGTGCTGAGCAACACCTTCGTCCTGGGCCTGCTCGTGATTATGTTCGGGGTGCAGACCGGCGTGCCGCGCGGCACGATGTTCTTGGCGGCGCCGATTGTGCTGCTGTTGATGTTCGGCGTGCGCTACATGGCGCGTCTGATGATCGATCGTTCACGCAAGCCAGGCAACGACGCCGAGCCCGCGCTGATTGTGGGGGCGGGGTACATCGCCGACAAACTGCTGCACAACATCACCACCGATCCGACATCGCCGATCCGGCCTATCGGGCTGGTCGATGACGACGAGGCTAAACGCAACCTGGTGCTGCGTGGTGTTCCGGTCGTCGGGCGCACGTCCCAGATCGAGGAAGCGATCGCACGTACCGGCGCGAAAATGCTGGTCATCGCAATTGGCCAGGCCGACAGCGTACTGCTTCGCTCGATCAGCGACCGCGCCGTCAAGGCGGGCGCGCGCGTTGCGATCACGCCGTCACTGAACGCGCTCGCTTCGGGCGAGCTGTCACCGACTGATGTGCGAGATATCAGCATCGAAGACCTGATCGGGCGTCACCCGGTCGACACGAACGTCGAGTTGATCGCCGGGTACATCACGGGAAAGCGTGTATTGGTGACCGGTGCTGGCGGCTCGATTGGCTCGGAGCTGTGCCGGCAACTGTCGAAGTTTGGCCCGGCCGAGCTGATCATGCTCGACCGCGACGAGACGGGTCTGCAGCTCGCCCAACTGGGTACGTCGGGGCATGGGTTGCTGCACACCGACGAGGTGGTGTTGGCGAACATCCGGGAGGAGGAGGTCATCACGAGCCTCTTCGAGAAGCGGCGGCCCGAGGTCGTCTTTCATGCGGCGGCGCTCAAGCACCTGCCGATGCTCGAGCAGTATCCCGATGAGGCATGGAAGACGAATGTGCTCGGCACACGCAACGTGCTGGCGGCGGCGATGGCGGTTGGTGTTGAGCACTTTGTCAACATCTCGACTGACAAAGCCGCGAACCCGACCAGTGTGCTGGGGCACTCTAAGAGGGTGGCCGAGAAGCTCACCGCGTGGGCGGCCGAGCAGAGCGGCATGAACTACGTGTCGGTGCGATTCGGCAACGTCATCGGCAGTCGCGGGTCGATGCTACCGACGTTTCAGGCGCTGATCCGTGAGGGCAAGCCGTTGACGGTGACCCACCCCGATGCGACGCGGTTCTTCATGACGATTCCCGAGGCATGCCAGCTGGTGATTCAAGCTGGCGGCATCGGGCGTCCTGGTGAGGTGCTGATTCTCGACATGGGCGAGCCGGTGTCGATTCTTGAGGTGGCCAAGCGCATGATCGCAATGTCGGGCAAGAAAATCGAGATTGTGTTCACGGGGCTGCGCTCGGGCGAAAAGCTACACGAGGAGTTGGTGGGATCGCGTGAGAACCTGGAGCGACCGTTTCACCCGCAGGTCTCGCACACCCGGGCGGATTCGATCAGTCCTGAACGACTCGACAAAGCAGGTTGGAAGGCACGTATGAGGGCTGAGCCCCGTGACAATGACACCTCACTGATCGAGATGCTGAGCATCGAGACGGTGCGTTCGAATGGCTGAACGGATCTACATGTCGTCGCCCGACGTTGGCGAACTTGAAGAGCAGGCGGTCGTCGCTGCGATGCGGTCTGGGTGGATTGCGCCGCTGGGGCCCGACGTCGACGCCTTCGAATGCGAGCTGGCCGAACGTGTGGGAGTGGCACACGGCGTCGCACTGAGCTCGGGTACCGCGGCGCTGCACCTAGGCTTGCTGACCTTGGGTGTCGGCCCGGGAGATGTCGTATTGACGTCGACCATGACGTTCGCCGCGACCACGAACGCGATCGTGTACACGGGTGCCGAACCCTACTTCATCGATGCGGACCTCTCGACAGGGAACATGGATCCAGCGTTGCTGCGTGTGGCGTTGACGAAGTTGCGCGCAACGGGTGAGCGAGTCGCTGCGATCGTGCCCGTCGACCTACTCGGCAAGGCGGTCGACTACACGAGTATTTTGGCGATCGCTGACGAGTTCGGCGTGCCTGTGTTGGCTGATGCGGCCGAGTCGCTGGGGGCGACGCACCAGGGTAAGGCAGCGGGCAGTTTTGGACGGGCCTCGATCGTCTCGTTCAACGGCAACAAGATCATGACAACGTCGGGTGGCGGCATGCTGCTGACCGACGACACGGACTTCGCACATCACGTGCGCTACCTCGCAACGCAGGCGCGTCAGCCGGTCGTGCACTATGAGCACACCGACGTCGGGTACAACTACCGCATGAGCAATCTGCTCGCGGCGCTCGGCAGGGCTCAACTGTCGCGACTCGATGAGATGATCGCTCGGCGGCGTGAGATACGCGAGCTTTACAAGCAGATGTTCGCTGGTGTCGATGGCGTCGAGGTCTTCGGCGCCAAGGGCGATGAAGCCGACAACGTGTGGCTGACGTCGATTCTGGTCGAGGGGGATGTCGCGGGCTGGCGGCCTTCAGACCTATCGGCTGCGCTGGCTGAGGACAACATCGAGAGCCGACCAATGTGGAAGCCGATGCACATGCAGCCGGTCTTCGTGGGGCATCGCGGTGAGATCAACGGCGCGTCTAGGAAGCTGTTTGAGCGTGGCCTGACGTTGCCCAGCGGGTCTGCACTGACGCGGGAGCAACGCGCTCGTGTCGTCGGCAAGCTCGATGACTTCTTGGCGGGGCGGTGACGTGGCAGATCGTTCTCGCCCTTATGACGCGCTGAAGCGTGTCCTTGATGCTGTCAGTGCCACCGTGGCACTGATCGTGCTGTCGCCGATCATGCTGATTGTTGCGGCGCTTGTCGCCGCAAATCTCGGACGCCCAGTGTTGTTTTCGCAGGAGCGCCCTGGCAAAGACGAACGTATCTTCACGCTCCGCAAGTTTCGTTCAATGCGTGACCTGGACGAGGCAAAAGGCTTGGTGACTGATGAGCAACGTCTGACGCGCTTTGGTAAAGCGCTCCGGTCAACCAGCCTCGATGAGCTTCCCTCGCTGTGGAATGTGCTGCGCGGGGACATGAGCGTCGTCGGGCCCCGGCCGTTGCTCACGTCGTACCTGCCGCTATATAGCCCGGAACAAGCGAGGCGCCACGAGGTGCGTTCGGGTATCACCGGGCTCGCGCAAGCGAGTGGACGGAATGCCCTCACTTGGGAAGACAAGTTCGTGCTTGACGTGCGGTACGTCGACAGCCGAAGCTTCGCCCTTGACGCACGAATACTGTTCGACACTGTGAAGTCAGTTGTGTCGCGCGAGGGTGTCTCGGCCGAGGGGCAGGCCACGATGTCGAAGTTCGAGGGGAACGCGGGTTGACTGAGCAGGTAGTAGTCGTCGGGGCCGGGGGATTCGGCCGAGAGACCGTCGACGTTGTCGAGGCTGTGATCTCAGGGGGAGGCGGTATCGCGCTACTGGGTATCGTGGACGCCAATCCACGTGAGGCCGACCTTCAGCAGTTGTCGGCACGAGGTATTGCCTACCTTGGAACCGAGGAACAGTGGCTTCCTTATGCACCAACTGGCAGCCGCTTTATTGTGGCGATCGGTAATCCTCGCGTACGCGGGGCGGTGGCAGATCGCCTGCTTGAAGCCGGGCTACACCCCATCACAGTCATTCATCCGCAGGCTGTTATCGGTTCGCAGGCAACGATCGGTGCAGGAGTTGTAATCTGTGCAGGGGTTCAAGTTTCCACCAACGTCACACTGGGCGATCATGTGCATCTGAACCCCGCGTGCATCATCGGCCACGACGCAGAGCTTGAAAACTGCGTGTCAGTCAACCCCGGGGCGATAGTCTCAGGCAACGTGCGGGTGCGGGAGAACACACTGCTGGGCGCGGGGTCGATGGTGTTGCAAGGCTTGACGATCGCGGCTGGCACGACAGTGGGCGCTGGTGCTTGTGTCACGAAGGATACGCGGTTCGGGTGGACAGTCGCGGGCGTTCCAGCCAGGCCGATGCGCGGGAGAGACGTATGAGCGCCAAGCAGTGTATCTGGATCATCAATCATTACGCCGCACTCGAGTCCAAGGACGGGTGGGCAGGGCGCCACCAAGCGCTCGCATCCCACCTTGCGCGTCAAGCGTGGGAACCGATTCTGTATCTCGCAAGCACTGGTCACCCTGTGGGACGGCAGCACCTTCGGGGCATGACTATGCGCGTTTCTGCTGAAGAGGACGGAGTGCGGCATCTAATGCTCCGCACGCCAGGGTACGAGGGGAACGGGCTCGGTCGAATGCTGAACATGGCTGTCTTCGGCCTCCAACTGCTTCTGCCATGGAACAGGCGCGGCATTACCGCGCCATCCTTGGTGATCGGTAGTACCGTCCACCCTTTGGCAGCGTGGTCGGCGTACCGACTCGCTCGAACGTACAAGGTGCCCTTTGTCTTCGAGATCCGCGACGTCTGGCCAGATGCGCTGGTACATCTTGGCCAGCTTGATGAGGACTCGCTCCCGGCTCGCGCCATGCGCAGACTCATGAGCTATCTGATTAGGAAAGCCGATATGGTGCTGTCCCCATTGCCCGGTGTTGCTGACTATGTGTCGGCACTAGGTGTGCAGGGCAAGCCTTTCCTCTGGGTATCCAACGGTGCTGAGGCGGCGGATCTGCCAGCACCACGGGACCGAGAGGACCGGGATGAGTTTGTATTCATGTATCTTGGCTCGTTTGGCAATGCCATGGCCGTCGAACATCTCGTTTCAGCTTTCGAGCGTGTCTGCGAAGCACGACCCGATCTACGTCTTACCTTCCGCCTGATCGGCGATGGGCCGAAGAAAAGTGAGTTTGAGCGACAGTCCGCTGCGAGCAGCGTTGCAGATCGCATTCACTTCGAGCCGCGCATCGCGCGGAAGGACGTTGTCTCCCGGGCGGGCGAAGCAGACTGCCTTGTGCACTCGTTGCACGACCACCGAGTATACGACTTTGGGATCAGCCCGAACAAGCTCTTTGACTACCTCCTCGCCTCGCGCCCAATCGTTTTCGCCACGAACGCGCAACATAACCCGATCTCCGACTCTGGGGCCGGACGAGTGGTTCCGGCAGAGAACGTGGAGGCAATTTCGGACGCCATGCTCGCGATTGTGTCGATGTCACAGGAGGAGCGTGTCGCACTTGGGCGGAAGGGCCGCACACACCTGCTCGAGCACTACACATACGCTGCTCTGGCGGACAAGCTCTCGGAAGGTCTAAGTGCACTCACGGGGGAAGCGATCGATAACTCCAACAAGGTACAGCAGTGACTCAGCATCATCGGCCCCGCGTAGTCCATGTTAGCTCCGTGCACCCCTGGACAGATAACAGAATTCACTATCGCGAATGTGCGAGCCTTGTGGGTGCTGGTTTCGACGTCACACTAGTCGCGGTCGAGAGCGTTGTGGATGGATTGCGTGATCAGGTAGAGGTAATCGAGATCCCGCGCCTTCCGCGCGTGAAGCGTTTGCTGCTGTCTTCGCCGCGAGCGATATGGATTGCGCTCAGGACAGGCGCAGACATCTTTCACCTGCACGACCCAGAACTCGTCTGGGCTGTCCCATTACTAAGGGCTCTGCGTAAGAAGGTTATCTATGATGCGCACGAAGACCTTCCGGTTCAGGTCGTGAGTAAACCGTACGTGAACGCGCTCGCACGCCCATTCATCGTCGCGGCGGCGCATGTCGTGATCGCGACGGCATGCCTTAGCTCACATATTGTCGTCGCGACCGACGTGATCGCTAAGCGATTCCCGAGTCGAAAGACCAGCCTCGTGCGCAACTATCCGCCCCTTCGGGTCGAGGAATCTGTGGCCCCAGAGGTGACTGACCGAATGAAGGCTGTCGTTTATGTCGGGGGAATAAGCAGTGGGCGCGGTGCCGAGGTTATGGTCGCCGCGGCGACTGAACCAACCTTTCCGGAAGGCTGGCGTCTCACCCTCGCTGGTGCGATCCCTGCCCAACTTCAGGCCGAGCTCGAAGTACATCAAGGGGCTGAACACACAGACTTTCTTGGGCAGATCCCGCCCCTGGAGGCACGGGATCTGCTTCTCAATGCGCGGGTCGGGCTCGTTGTGCTTCAAGATACCCCGGCATATCGCGATTCGCTCCCGACCAAGATGTTCGAGTACTTCGCCGCAGGCGTGCCGGTAGTGGCCTCCGATTTTCCGCTTTGGCGAGATATCGTCACGCAACACGAGTGCGGGATACTGGTCGATCCTTCATCGCCAGCCAAGATCGCCGAGGCCATTCGACGCTACGCGGATGATCCCCAACTGCTGGCTTGTCACTCGCGGAACGCCCGTCGGCTTGCCATTGAGCAGTTGAACTGGGCGAGCGAGGCTCAGGTGCTGCGCGACACTTACAGTAGGATCGCCCAGCTGTGACAGCCGTGTCAGCGATGGCGCGTAGGCTGCGTGCCCCGGTTGCCCGCATTCTCATAGGAAGTGCGATCGGACAAGGCGCGGTATTCGGGGTCTCGCCACTTCTGACCCGCATCTACTCACCGGAGGACTTCGGAGCCCTCGCTCTAATCACGGCGGTCTGTGCGGTGCTCGGAGCAATCATCACCCTCGGCTGGGAGCGTGCCGTAGTGCTGCCTCCGGACGGGGCGACGGCGCGGGCATTGGTGCGACTCGGCTGGATCAGCCTGCTCGGCGTCGGCAGCGCGCTCGCAGCGATCGCATACATCGGCCGATCGCTATTCTCTGAGATCCTTGGTTCTCGAGTGTTTGAGGACTACTGGTGGCTTGCGCCGGTGACTGTGGCGGCTATTGGTGCGTATGCCCTCGTCTCATCGACCATGGTCCGTGCCCAGAACTACACGGCTCTTGCGTTTCGCAATGCTACTCAGGGTCTGAGCCAGGCCGCGACGAGTGTCGTGTTGGGGCTCGCCGGAATCGTGCCTCTTGGCCTTCTCGTGAGCGTTGCTGTCGGGCGCATCGCGGGACTGGTCGGGCTCGGGGTTGGTGGGCGTCGTCGCGCCACGAACAAGGCCGATGGCACGCGAGCTCGGCTCTGGCCGGTCCTTCGACGCTACCGCCGGTTCCCACTGGTGAACACCTGGTCCCGAGCTGTAAACTCGGTCGGGCTTCAGCTCCCAACGATCTTACTTATCGCGCTATACGGCTCACTCGAGGCTGGGCTGTTCGCCCTGACGGTGCGAGTGATAGCAGCCCCTATCACGATCATTGTCGATGCTGGAAGTCAGTACTTCGAAGGCTCATTCTCCAGCCGATTGCGCGGTGGTGAGGGGACTTTGACCCGCAGTGTGCTGCGACTCGTGCGGCAGCACCTGCTCATTGGGATCCTGCCGACGCTGGCGGTCGCCGTGCTGGGCCCAGCACTCTATGGCTTCATTTTCGGCGCGAACTGGGCGGAGGCGGGGGGCTACGCGCAGATCATCGTCGCAGCCTATCTAGCCCAGTTCGTTGTGGTGCCCGTCTCCCGCGCGCTGGTGCTACTCGAATATCAGACCACGCAGCTCGTTTGGGACATCACACGTGCGGTGCTCACCTCGGGAGCAGTCGTCGTGTGCGCAATCTCGGGGCTGGAAATGGTTTGGTGCGTCGTGGCGCTTACTCTCACATATCTGGCGACTTACGGTGTGCTTCTGGCATTGATCCTTCGAGCGACGCGGAAGTACGATCAAACGATCGAAGCTCGCACGCTTGGAGCCACCTGATGGTTGTGGCGCCACTACGGGACGGGAGCCGGAATCATACGTTCGTGCGCTGATCCTGCCCGTGGAGGCTTCACGCTTGTAGTTGCCATACACAGGGTGTGCGCTTCGTGATCGGGTAGCCGCAGCGCGGTTGAGCTGGCTCGGCGCGTCTCTCGCTCATCGAGCCGAGATCCCATTGACTTCCGACAAACCGTCAAGTGAGCGCTCGAACCTCTGGGTGCCATCGGGTATTGAACTTCAGGACGCCTCGGATACTGAGGTTGAGTACGAGTGCATGTCGCTGGTGACCTTCGCCCGGTCGGAGTAGTGCTCACCAGCATGGCTCAACTGGTCGTGGCGGTGTGTTCGCGCATGTTGACGTCGCCGGTCTCGCATCATCTGGTGTTGTTAGCGATGCGGTCCGTCATCGCGTCGGCGTGGGCTCGGCCGCCGAGGTGCCCGTGCCAGTCCTTCTTCGCGTACTGAGCGCAATACACGGTGGAGGTGGAGTCGTAGCGGCGTTTGGGTAGCTCGAGGTCGTCAACGATTCAATTTAGTCAACGTAGTTGTTGGCCGGCGAGGCGAGTCCGTGCGCCCATCGTTCTCGCGACCTGGTGAGCTTCGTTAAATGACCATGCAGCGAACAGGGTCACGACCATCATCCGGGAGCCATTCACGTCCGACGACACCATGGCATTGAAGATACTGAACATTAGGAGCGCGAAGAACGCAGTTTCGGATACGTCAGTTGCGCGGCGTGCGGCCGCGGCGACTGCCGCCACGATCACGATGATCGTCACCGCAGCTGGGATTACGCCTAGTTCGTAGCCAATCTCGAGCAGGAGATTATGCGGGTAGAGGTTGGCGCCGCCGAGTGGAGCGAATGACCCCCATCCCTGCCCCAACGGATGCTGTATCAACCCTTGCCACGCCGATTCCCAGAGCAGGGTACGAGCGCCCGATGAAGTGTCAGATTCGCCGTTCAGAAAGCTGAGTATGCGGTTGAAACCCGCGTTGCCCTCGCTGGCGACAACTAGTACAGTGACTGCGCCGAGTGCACCGACGCCTACTAGCGTTCGCACCCGTCGCCTCCCGAACATCGGTGCCATCGAGACGGCGATGACGAGCGACAGTGCCGCCGCGATAGCCGGACCTCTACTGCCGGTCATCACTGCGACGGCCACAAGCACGACCGCAAAGCCGACAGCGAATAGTCGACGGGAGCGCCCGCGGCTTCGGTCCATAGCCGCGAAGGAAAGCGCGATGGCTCCGGCCATGGCAAGGCGCGCCGTTCCAATCGTGTCGGTTCCCTCGGCAGATACTCGGCCGTACAGCTCGACTGCGCTCCCGCCGAGGCTCGCATCGAGTGCAGCGACGCATCCCGCCACGATCACCGCTTGCAGGAATGACTGCCGTTGCAGCTGTGTTCGAAGCAGGAAGAACGGTGCGATCGCAAGCACGAGGGTGACGGTGAAGAGCGTCGTAACCTTCGACTGGCCGTAGAGTGTTGGTGCATAGGTCGCCAGGGTTGGTAGCAGTGCCGTCCAGATCAGCACTGGAATGACGATCTTTCGGGAGGGCCGGCCGAGCTCGAACGCGGAGACGGCGCAAAGGACGCAGACGAGCGCCGCGCTCAGCAACGTAAGGTCGATCGGTAGCCAAGCTAGCGCCGGATGCTGCTTGAATTGTCCAGCCGTGACGAGCAATACAAGCGAAAAGCCACCAAGTCGTTGTGCCACCGCCGTAGCATACCCGCTCTTGCGAGCAACCAGATCCGGGGACTGCTGCAGTCCCCTCCAATCCACACACCGAAGAAGGGTGCGTCTTGCCTCTGTCGGGATCGTGCGCCAGCAGGGGGCGCTGTCTTCTGGAGTCGCGCGGCCGCGTACGTAGTCGCTGGCGGGGGCCAGCCCTGGTCGTTCGACCCCTACACCTGCGCAATCAGCGCTGTGACTTGCGGTAACCTGCAGCGACCGCCGCCGATTCGGTGCGGAAGCACTCCTCGGGGTTGGTGCGGGCGTAGTACTGGCCCCCAGGCACGTGGTAGATCATCGAATCTGCGTTGCCTTTGATCGGGGCCCACGACGGGCAGTTCCACGTGCCCGAGATCGGAACTGTGCGCGACGGGTATCCAACCGCCGCGGTCGACGCCGACGTCATCGTGCGCGTCGTGTAGCCGCTGTTCAACCCGGTCACCCGCACCGACAGACGTTTGCCGGCCATGCCCGCTGTCACCGACAGGGTCGAGCCTGTCGCACCCGAGATGGCGGCTCCGTTCGCCAGCCATTGGTAACGGAACGTAGTGCCGGACGTCCACGCGCCCGGCGACGCAGTCAGCCGCGATGTCACCGTTGCCGAGCCCGAGATACGCGGGGCCGACGCGCTCAGGCATCCGGTGTTGCCGAGCGCCGTGTTGCTCACGACAGCCGTGCCGCCCAGCGCCACAGTGCTGCGCGCAGAGAGTGTCTTGAGCGAGCGATGAGACGCTTCGGGAACGCACGCAGCTGTCGTCACGTACACCGGGCTCTTCAGACGCCCCGCCAGCGCAGCGCCGGCAAGTGCGTCGGGAAAGTTCTGCCCTGTGGCCAGGAATGCCGCAGGTGCAGTGCCAGCCGAGAAGAACGCGTTATTGATGTTCGCCGCCGTCGCGTAGCGATCAGCGCCGCCGATGCGGCTCGTGCTGTATCGCTGGCGTAGCTGCGACTCGATGCTCGACGACACGGCGCCCGTGCCGCCGACGATCGTCACCGACTTCACGCCCAGCCCCGCCAGCATGTTGAGAGTGGCGGCCGGCACAGACCTGCTCACGCCGTCGACGAGAACAACCGGCGCGGCGTTCGCCCCAGCAGCACCGGTCGCAGCCAGCGCGTCAGGGAAGGTGCGACCGGTCGCGATGAACGCGTGTGACGACGACGGGAACACGCTTTTGACGATCTTCTGACCGGTCTCGTAGCGTGACGCCCCTCCCAGCCGCTGAACGGGCGCAATAGCGCTCAGCGATCTGCGGATGCTCTCGCTCACGACCGCCGAACCACCGGCGATGTAGATCTTCTTCGGCTTCAACCGCTTGATCTCGTCTCGCACCTTGAGCGGCATGCTCGAAGCAGGCGTCAGCAGCAGGGGACCGTTGAGATAGGCCGCCGCAGCTGCCGCCGACAGCGCATCGGGGAAGTTCATCGCGGTCGCGACGAACACCGCCTCTACACCGGGTGCGTACTTCTTCGACACGGCGATCGCGGTGTCGAAGCGATCGGCGCCGGCAAGCCGCGACGTGCCCGCGGGGAACGTGATGGGCTCAGGCGCTGGCGTCGGCTCAGGCGTCGGCGTGGGCGTTGCCGTCGGCTCGACGGTCGGTGTCGGTGTCGGTGTTGGCTCTGGGCTGGTGGACGCGAGCATCACCTGAGGCAGGTCCACGATGGTTTCGCCGCACGAGCCGCTCAACGTGGTCTGCAGGGCCGCGAGTTCGGCCGAATCTACCGTCAGCGACCAGCGGTACTTCATCAGCGCCCATGACGTGACGTACTCGCACGCGTACGCTCCATTGGTCGGCATCCACCGCGCGGGGTCCTTGTCGGACTTCGACTGGTTCGACAAGGTCGACGCGGCTGTGAGCGCGTACCCCACACCCAGATCGTTCGCAAAGTCTTCGCGTTGCTGGTCTGACCACGCCCACGCACCCGAACGCCAAGCCTCAGCCAGAGCGACCACATGGTCGATCTCGATCTCAGCCGGTGAGTACGCCGTCAACCCGTCGTAGGGTGAGACCCACGTTCCACCCGTCAACGTGCACCGCTCGCTGATCGTCACCGGGGTGGTGCTCTCGTCGATCAGCACCTCGTAGCGAGTGTTGCAGCCGTCACCATCGGCATCGATCCAATGCTCGAACGCCGCTCGGTCATACGAGTGCGTGGTGTCGGGTGCCTGCACTGACAACAGACCCGGGAGCGCAGTCGCCGTCGTCTGTGCGCCCTGCGCGGTGCCAGTGGGGGTCGCGAGGGCGGGCTGGGCACCCAGAAGCGAAACGATCAGTGCGGCGGTGGTCGACACCGCGATGATGGCGCGTTTGGGCACGGTTTTCAGACCTTCCGAGTTCGGGTAGACACGGGAGGACGGCCCGTTGAGCATCAATGTAGCGGATGATCCGGGTCTCAACGGACTCTGTCGGCGTGGGTGCGTCGCGGCGCTCCAGATCGGTGCGCGTCTCCCAATCGGAGGCCGTCAGCCCAGCGCCACCCGCACGACGCGCTCGACCTCTGCAACAGCCGGAACCAGCTGCGATGCCGAGAGGTCATAGGTGTTCTGTGAGCGGCGGTAGGGGTCGATCACATCGTCCTCATCCGGCTGCGCAGGCACCATGCCGCGCTGGCCGCCGACCAGACGAGCCAGGGCCTGCAGGCGCGCGCCAGCATCCGATCCTGCCGCGGCCACACCGCCACGTACGTCGTCGTCGGTGAGCGTCGCCGCCAGGCGCGCGAACTCGCGCACCGTGAACGTACGATGCAGCACCGCCGGCGCCATCTGCACGATGTGCGACCGGTGCTCGCGCGCCATCGCCAGAATCAGATCGCTCTCATTCAGCAGAGCCTCAGTCAACAGGCGCGCACGATGGGCCGACGAATCAGTGGCATCCGCCCCATGCGTCACCGCAAGCTGCTGCGCCTGCTCGGTCATCTCATGATCGACCAATGCATGCGTGCCCCCACTGTGCACTCGCACCCCAGCGTCACTCAGTGACGCGCGCAACAGCACCTCGCCCATCGGCGAGCGACAGATGTTCCCCGTGCAGACAGTGAGAATCGTCGCGGGCGCGGCGTCGTCAAGAGCTTCGCGCATACGGCGAAGGTCAGCGCGCCGCAGAGGAGGTCGCGCAGAACGGGCGGCGTTGGTCATGGACACAGGCTACCCAGCACTCACCGGAAGTCGATAAGGCCGGCGCGCGCAGCCACTACCAGGATCTGCACGCGGTCGCGCACATGCCACTTCGCCATGATGCGCCCCAGGTGTGCCTTGACCGTCCCCTCAGACACGATCAGCGAGTGCGCCATCTCGGCGTTCGACATACCCTGCGACAGCCGTTGCAGAACCTCGGTCTCGCGCTCGGTCAACTTCTCAAGCGCGCCCGCGTCGCTCGCGGGCGCCGTGCTGCGCACATGCTGCACCAGCAGCTCGGCGATGCGCGGCGACAGCGAACTGGCGCCGCTGTGCACCTCGCGCACACCAGCGAGGATGCTCTCGGCGCTGGAGTCTTTGAGCATGTATCCGGATGCCCCCGCGCTCAGCATCGGTAGCACCGTGTCGCTGCCATCGAGCGTGGTCACCGCGAGAATGCGCACATCGGGCCAGCGCTTCGCGATCGCGGCCGTCGCCTCGATGCCGTTCATCTCGGGCATCTGAACGTCCATCATCACCACGTCGGGCAGATCCCGTTCAAGGAAGGCGATCGCGTCACGTCCGTTGTCGGCCTGACCGATGACCTCGACCTCAGGATCGCGCGATACGAAGTGCGATAGGGCAGAGCGAACCAGCGGGTCATCGTCGACGATGAGGACTCTGATCTCGGGCATGGCTCGAGCCTAATGGGGCCGCCAGAAGGTCCGAAGAGATGTAGACGTTTGGGCAACCAAGTATGGCCACGAGGCAGATGTGCTCTCTCGGCCCAACCGAGAGGATCAATACGTACCTAGCCAAATGTTCACTTGTGGAGGTGAATTCCATGTCCTTCTGGGAGCAGCTTGCACGTCTGTTTGGCGCTATCCGCTGAGTCTATCCGCCAAGGCTGCAAAGCCTTGGGCGATACTGGGGCGATGCCCCTTCGCCTGTCGCCGCGCGATGATCAAGGTCGCCTGCGATTGAACCGCGGCGAGCGTCTGACCACCGTCGAGCGCATCGTCATGCTCGTCTTTCTGGGCGTTCTGATGGCGTTCGATATCTTCAACGCGATCTTCACCCCTGGAGTCGGCATTGCTGGCCCGGTGTTGAGCGTCACCGCTACAGCGGTGTTCATCCTCTATCTCTGGTGGCCAGCCACGGCCACGGCTGTCCTTGGCCTGGTTTTCGTCCTCTCCGTCGGCGCGGGCAAAGAGGGGGCCGTGCTGTTCGCGGCCGCAATTGCCGCGGGAATGGTGCTACGCCTCGGTGCCACGGCGCTCGTGCTGTCATACGCGGGTGGTTTCCTCATCGCCACAGGCGTGGTCGCCTTCGTCGGTGATGGGCAATCGGTGAACATCGGCATCTACCTGGTCGTGGCCGCCGTCGCGGGCGCGATCGGCTTCGCACTACGACTCGCATCTGCCCGCGGTGAGAGTCTGGAACAGCAGCTGGCGGCACGCGCCGAACAAGAACGACAGGCCGTGCTCGCCGAACGTCGGTGGATCGCCGGTGAACTGCACGACAGTATCGCCCACCACCTCACCATCGTCTCGCTGCACGTGCAGATGCTCGACGACCCGAGCGCTCTCAAGGGGTCACAGGACGCGATCCGCATCGCCACCCGCAAAGCGATGGCCGACCTGCGCTTCGTGATCGACCTCGCGGACGACGGGCCGCGTTCCACCGTCGCGCACACCGGAGACCTAGCCACGGCGATCACCGAGGCCGCCACTGAGATCGAAGCTGCGGGCTACCGGGTGATCACCGAGGGGAACACCAACGACGAGCGCATTCCGCGTATCGCCGAGATCGTGCTCGCGCGCATCGTCCGTGAGTCGACCACGAACATCCTCAAGTACGCAGGTCACGGTGACGTGGTCATCCGTGTCGAGACGGATGATGACACCGTCGCACTGACCATGCTCAGCCCGCTCGCCGACACGCCCCGCCGCGACGTGCCCTCAAGTGGAACCGGACTCAATCGCATGGCCGAACGCGTGATCGGTGCCAGCGGAGACTTTGCCACCGGCCCCGAAGGCGACCAGTGGCGGGTCGCCGCACGCCTTCCCGTCACTTGAACCCGCGAGCTGTCCATGTAGACGAAAGTCCACCGCAGTCTCGCCGTTCGGACGTACCGTCGGCGATGACGGGCGCAATATCCTGGCATCTCCCCAGTAACGGCGTCCCCAGCGCCACGATCGCGGGCGCACACCCCAGGGCTTCGAATCTATTGCGCCCGCGATCAACTGTTAACGCGCAGGGTCAGCCCGCCGCCGCGAACTCGGGAACGGTGTCGTTCTTCAACGCCTCCGACAGGGCCGCGAGCCCCTCCCAGTCCGGTCGCACGATCGACTGATCGCCGACCATGCCGGTGCCCAGCGTCGGCGACGTCATGAAGATGATGTCGCCCTGATCGATACCGCGCAGGCTGAACCCGAGTGAGCCGATCGTGGCCACATCGAGCCCGGAATCGACCGTCAAATACGGTGACATCGCATCTACCGACGCGGCGATACGACCCGGGTCGGTCAACGTCTCGCGACTGAGCATCTTGTCGAGCACACCCTTGATGAACGACTGCTGGTTGCGCACGCGCTGGTAGTCGCCGTCTGTGAACGGGTAGCGGGCACGCACGAACGCCAGGGCCTTGTCGCCGCGCACGTCGACCACGCCCTGCTCGTAGGTGAAGCCTTCGGACGTGAACGGGATCGAGTTGTTCACGGACACCCCGTCGAGCGCCTCGGTCAGTCCCTTGAACCCTTCGAAGTCCGTGATCGCCACATGATCGATCGGTACATCGATGATGCTCTCGAGCGTTTCGACCAACAGGGGCACGCCACCCAGCGACAGTGCGGCATTGAGCTTGCGCTCGCCGTGCCCGGGGATTTCGACCCAGTTGTCGCGCATGAACGAGATCACCTGCGCCCCCGACCTGTCGGCGGGGATGTGCACGAGCAGGATCGAGTCTGCGCGTTGACCGCGGATGCCCTCGAGATCGCCCTCCAGGCCGCTGCGCGAATCCGACCCGAGCATCAGGATGTTCACCGCTTCGGGATTGGATGCTGTCGGCCGCACCGTCGGGAAGACTTCTGCCGCCGGCAGCTTCTCGGCCTTCTCGAACGACGTGTTCAGATTCCAGAGATAGACGCCCGCGGTCGCGGCGCCGGCCAGCAGTGCGCCGACCAGCACGAACACGATCACCCACGGCCAGCGACGCCGACGACGCGGCGTTGCGTCGAGGGCGAAATCGGAATCAGTCGAAGTCATGCCCTCAGTATGGACGGTCGAGGTGCATTGATTCTGTGTAACGCAACAGCACACCCTCGCGCAGCGCCCACGGAGACACCTCCAGCTCGTCGATGCTCAGCATCTTCATAGCGGTGTGCAGGCACACCGCCGCCGCGACGATCTGAAAAGTGCGGTCGGGCGTGATGCCCGGAAGCTCCTGGCGAGCGGATGCCGGAAGCCGGGCCAACCGTGGAATCCACGACTTCAGCGCCGAGCGCGACATCACCGTGCGATCGAACCCCAGACCCGACACCTCGCGCCCCGCGAGGTTCGCCAATGACCGGATCGCCTTGGATGAACCGACCAGGTGATCTGGAGCATCCAGCGTTCTCAACTTCGCCACCACCGGAGCCAACACAGTGCGTGCATGCGCACGCAGCTGCTCGACAGCATCCTCACCCGGGGGATCCTGCGGCATGAACTCCACCGTCATGCGTCCTGCCCCCAGCGGAACCGACTCGGCCACCTCAGGCACCTCGTCGCCGCCGGCGGCGAACTCGAACGACCCACCGCCGATGTCGAGCAGCAGAATGCGCCCGGCATCCCAGCCGAACCAGCGCCGCACAGCCAGGAACGTCAGCTCGGCCTCTTGGACGCCGGTGAGCACCTGCAGCGGTTGGCCGAGGGCATCCTCGATGCGCGCGATCACGTCCTCGCCGTTGCGCGCCTCACGCACCGCGCTCGTCGCCGTCGCCAGCAGCGTCTCGACGCGCTCCTGCTCGGCAACCTGCCGGGCACGACGCACCGCCGCCACCAGCGCCTGCACGCCCTCTTCGCTGATCGACCCATCGGGAGTCAGAAACCGCATCAGACGCACGACACTGCGATCGCTCGTCGTCGCCTGCGGACGGCCCCCTGGGCGGGCATCCGCCGCCAGCAGGTGCACAGTGTTCGAACCGATGTCGAGAATTCCCAAACGCACGGAAAGAGACTACTCGCCGGGCGCTCGCGCGTCCGCCGTTACGATGGAGCGCGTGACCGCCGCAGACCCGACCCTGCCCCTGTCTCCGTACCGCGAGATAGACAGAGCTGACTGGGCGCGCCTGGCCGCAGGGCTCACCCAGCCGCTCAGCGAGACCGAGATCGTCGAATTGCGCGGAATCGGTGACCGCCTCGACCTCACCGAGGTGCGCGAGGTATACCTGCCGCTCAGTCGACTGCTCAGTCTCTACGCCAGCTCGACCCGTGCACTAGGCGCAGCAACCAGCGCCTTCCTGCAAGAAGAGGACACCACCACGCCGTTCGTCGTCGGCGTCGCTGGATCGGTCGCCGTCGGCAAATCGACCATCGCCCGCCTGCTGCGTGAACTGATGAGCCGCTGGCCCGGCACCCCCCGCGTCGAACTCGTCACCACCGATGGATTCCTGTACCCGAACGCCGAGCTCGAACGCCGCGGAATCATGGACCGCAAGGGCTTCCCCGAGGCCTACGACCGACGTGCACTGCTGCAGTTCCTCACCGAGGTCAAGAGCGGCGCCCCCGAGGTGCGCGCACCCTTCTACTCGCACATGCGCTACGACATCGTGCCCGACGCACACGTCGTGCTGCGTCGCCCCGACGTCGTCATCGTCGAAGGTCTCAACGTGCTGCAACCGCCGCCCGCGCCGCACGATCCCGCCGTCAGTGATCTGTTCGACTTCTCGATCTTCGTCGACGCCGACACCGAACACATCGAGCGCTGGTACATCGACCGGTTCCTCGCGCTGCGCAAGGGGGCCTTCAGCAACCCCTCGTCGTACTTCAACGTGTTCGCGCACCTCACCGACGACGAAGCCGTCGCCACGGCATTGGGGTATTGGAACGAGATCAACATGCCCAACCTCGTCGAGAACGTCATGCCCACCAAACACCGCGCCACCCTCGTGCTGCGCAAGGGCGCCGACCACGCCGTCGAGAGCGTGCAACTGCGCAAGGTGTGAGGTTCGTATTCGACTTTCGTCGTAGACCGCACTAGCCGATAGTCTGGCCGCACGAGGGTATAGGCGACAGGAAGGGAAGCAGATGCCGGGTCGACTAGGCGTACGAGCCATCATCGCGACTTGCTGTCTCGCCGGCTTGACCATGTCGACGGCATGCGGACCGGCGCCGTGGGAAGAACCGGGCGCGAGCCCCAGCGGCACGCCCACGTCCACGGTTGCCGCCCCGGTCTCCAACGATCTATCGACGGGGAGTACTGCCCGCGAGCTCACTGCGGGTGCCGTCACCGCCTCGATCGAGTACTGGTCGACGCTTTCGATGGACAGATGGACAGCTGCCACCGTGAAGCCCCTCAGCCTGTCGTTGGAGACCACCGTGGCACCCGATGACGGTCAGAAGGTGTATCTGCAGCGGGCCACGATGATCGCCGTCCCGGGCACCAGCACCGGCGATCTCGCTCCGTTGGAGGCGCAAGTCGACGCTGCGACGGTTTCCCCGGGATACCTCGTGCTCAGCCCGTACAGCTACTCCCAGACGTTCAACGTAGGCCCGGTCGACGAAGTCGCCACTCACGTGACCCTGCAGATCACGTTCGACTTCCTGGTGCAGACCACGCCGACGTCGAAAGAGTATGCCAAGCAGACCGCCACTGACACGATCACGGTCGCGATCGTCGCCGACACCTCTGACGACTGACTCTCGTCACGACACACGCGCGAACCTCAAGATCAGCGCAAGATCGTCTTGAGGTTGTGCGATTTTGCGGCGACGCGGGTGCCGCTGCCAGACGCTGCGAAGTACCGTGACGGTACGCATCGGGCCTCCGATGCGGACCACCGGGGCATGGGGCCCGCATTGCGCGGGAGCAGCTAGGGGACCGGGGACCACTGGGGATCGGAGGCCCGAGCGTAAGCAAGCTGTTTGTTCCCAGGAATCGGTGATCAATGTCTGCGCCTCGCGCTCGCCCCCTCTACCGCCTCACCGCAACGGCGATCACGTTTGCGGCGGTGATCGCGCTCACCGGGTGCGCCCAAGCGCTCGACCTCTTCAACGACGGGCAGGCGGTGCAGTCGATCACACCACCGGCTCCGACCGATGCCACCACCGAACCGCCCCAGTTCGAGTCCGCATTCACCCGAGACGGATCAGTCTCGCTGTCCACCGAAGTCGCCGACGATCTCGAGGTGCGCCTGGACGTATGGGCGCACGCACCGAAGCGCACCATGCAGTGGCATCCGTCCGGCGAGAAGAGCTTCGGATTCGCCGTGAACGTTCACGATCACCGTGTCGATGAGAAGGCCATCCTTGCGCAGAAGCGTCGGGTCTACATTTCGCAGGTCTCCATCACCTCGCAGACTGCCCAGCGATCTGCCCAGACTTCGGCACCGTTCCAGTTCGACGCCGATCCGCGCGCGCTTGTGCCCACCGACACCCTGCGCTCCGATCGCGGTCTGCTGCTGAACAGTTTTCAAGGGGGCCTGCTCGTGCCGGAGACGGCGATCCACGAGCTGCCCGAAGACACGTATGGCATCTCGCTGCAGTTCACGCTGACCGTCTCGGTCGAGGGAGCCGCGAACGACGACGCATCGTTCAGCCAGCAGACGGTTCACCAGGTGCTACCGATCGCCATCCATTCCTCAGAGACTTGACCCATTCCTTCGGCAAGATTGCGCCGATCTAGCGAACTCGTATACCGATATACGGCAGGATCGATCGTGACGGGGCGACACCGAGCGCCCGCCGACGCAGGGAGAGAGCATGGCGACGCCGTACACGCACGGGGATGACCCGTACGACCTCGCCGACGAGCGCGAGTTCCCCCCGAGCCGTCAGGCCGGCGGGTACGAACTCACACCGGCCGTGGGATTCGCTGACGACTTTGCCGATGTCTTCGAACACACCTCGGTGCACCGTTCCACGATCGGATGCGTGATCCCCGCTTACAACGAGGAGGAGTCGATCGGCGATGTGCTGACCGCGCTGTTGGGGCAGACGAGGGTGCCCGACGTCATCCATGTCGTGGTGAACAACAGTACGGATGGCACCGTGCGCGTCGCATCGCAGTTCGCCGGCCCCCACGAGATCATTACTCCGCTGGGCGAGCAATTCACCGAGGTGTTCGTGCACGACATCGGTAAGAACCCCGACAAGAAAGTCGGTGCACTCAACTACGGCTATGCGCTTGTCGAGGGGTACGACTACCTGCTCGGTGTCGACGGCGACACCATCGGCGATGAGCGGGCGGTGGAGTATCTCGAGGCGGAAGCCGTGTCGGACTCGCGCATCGGTGGTATCTCGGCGATCTACTCCATCGACCCTGCGCCCATCACGGGGGTGATCCCCAAGTTCCTCATCACCGGGCAGCGCACCCAGTTCGCCGCCTTCAACCTGCAGAACCTGCTTCGCGGGCGCAACATGGCGGTGCTGGGTGGGCAGTTCTCGATCTTCTCGACCACGGCATTGCGCGCGGTGATGAAGGCCAATCATCAGCGCACGCCCTGGGTGCGAGACAGCGAAGTAGAGGACTCGCTGCTCTCGTTGCAGATCAAGAGCGCCGGATACCTGACCAAGATCAGCCCCTACTCGCGTGCGGATGTCGGCGGTATGACAACCCTGCGCTCGTACGACGCACAGCAGGTGAAGTGGACCTACGGAGCTATCGAGTTGATGTGGCCAGGGCAGCGAGGCGACACCAAGGGCCAGCCGTTCCACCCCAACCTGCGTCTGCGGTGGTTCGAGAACATTTCGATGCTCACCAACCTCTTCGTACGTATCGCGTTCGTCACGCTGCTGGCCGGGTCGCTGTCCATCAGTGCGTTCGTCTTCTCCGCGTGGTGGTTGATCCCCGTGGCAACCGCCGTCCTGCTCAACGTGCGTATCGCGATGACCATGAACGACCGCACCAGTCGGGACGTGCTTTTCGCGGCGTTAGTGATTCCTGCCGAGATCTTCATGTGGATCCGGCTCAGCCACTTCACCCGCTCCTGGGCGCGTTTTCTTTCCCGCAAGAAGGTTGACAACTGGGCGATGCAAGCCAAGGCCGAACGCGGCAGCGGTGCCGGTCACTGGACCCCGATGATATTGCTCGTCGTGGTGCTCGTGGGGATCGCCGTTGCGTGGAACTTGCTCGGACCGGTCACACAATCAGCCATCCTTTGGGTGGGATGGCCCATCGTCGGAGTGGTCACGGTTGTGCAGACCGTGCTCATGATCTTCAAGCTGATGCGGCGCTACCAGGGGTATCGGGTCTGAATGCGCGCTTACCGAGTCTCCGTCGAGTCGGCGGTCAAGCGGTACCCCACCCCGCGCACTGTCTCGACGTAGCGGGGCTGAACTGGGTTGTCGCCGATCTTGCGGCGCAGGTTCGTCATATGCGCCTCGATGGCCCGCTTGTCGGCATCACCGACGAAGTAGCTCGTCACGTACGATTCACCCCGCAGCACCAGAGTCAGATCCGCTTTGCTCCGCACACGCCGTTTCGACTCCATCAGCGCACACAGCAGATCGAACTCCGTGCGTGTGAGGTCAATCTCCGACTGGCCAACGCGCACGATACGTGTCTCCCTGTTCAGCCGGAGGTCTCGGTGCGCAACCCACGTTCCCTGGCCCACCTCGTCGTGCATCCCGTGCCGCTGAGGAGCCACCTGAGGTGGGTATGCCGATGCGATGCGATCGTCCCCGGATGCGTTCAGCGACGGCATCTCGTGCAGCGCCTCAGGCCCTGCGTTCGCCACGTGGGGTGGATGCGCAACGGGGAAGGAGGGCCCCGACTGCTCTTGCCGCGGCGCGACAGCATCCGTCCTGCCTCGGGGGCGACGCAACAGCGCATCGATCCGAGCCCGCAGCTCGCGTGGGCGGAACGGCTTGTTCAGGTACTCATCGGCGCCTGCAGTCAGGCCGAGGACCACATCGGCCTCGTCGCTGAGAGCCGTGAGCATGATGATGTACGTGTCGCTTTGGGCGCGGATGCGTCGAGCCGCCTCGAACCCGTCGATGCCCGGCATATTGACATCGAGCGTGGTGATGAGGGGTTGATACGTCAGCACCGCGCGCACGCCGTCGATGCCATTGCCAACCGAGACCGTCGAGAAGCCGGCGGCTTCAAGCACCTCAGCCAGCAGGTGGCGCACATCAGGATCGTCCTCGACGATCACGGCCGTCTTCGTCACAACATCCGCGTCGTACATCGCAGAGTTCTCTCTGTCTTGGGGAACCGGACGCTGGGGACATCCGGCGCATCGCGCAGTCGAGTGCGCCGCGTTGCCCGAAGCCTATCGGAATTCGGGGCGGTTCCCCGCGAACGCGTCAGCCATGATCGCCGAGGAGCGACACCGCGTGATCAGGCCACCACGCCCCGGCGGGTGGCCCGCCATGGCATGGTCCATCGCTCTCGCCAGGCGGCTTGATCCACAGGTTCATATCAACGACATCGTCGCCGTAGGTGCCGGAGGGTTCGCCCACCCGCTGCGACGGTGGATTGCACCAGTCGGCTCCCGCGGTGGCTGCACCATTGCGAGACGTGTCGATCACCGCATGGCTTCCGCCGAGTTCCTCGGAGACCGCGCGTGCGTAGAGGAACTCGTCGTGCGTCGAACGGTAGTTGGAGACGTTGGTAGCGAACCCCCGCACCTGATCGGTCACGCCGACGGCCTCGATCAGATCGGCCATCTGCTCAGCGGGAAGCCACCCGCTGTGCCCGCCGTCCAGGTAGATCCAGGTTGCCGGACCCGCCAACTGGGCCACGGCTCCCGCCAACTGCGGTACCCGCTCCTCGAGATTGCCACACTGCGGCGCCAGGGCCAGGCTGTCGGGCTCGAGCACGATGATCTTGCGGACATCGGGCGCGGCTTCTAGCGCATGCCCGATCTCCCGCGTCCACGTCATGTAGTCACTGGGCTGCAGACCTCCGGCGGAATGATGACCGCAGTCGCGTTCGGGCAGTCCATAGACGACCAGCGCCACTGCCACGTCCGCATCGCGCGCTTGAGAGGTCAAAGACGACACCGTGCGTCCCACCGTGCCGGGTGGGTCCTGTTCCGGGGTCAACCAGTAGGCGGTGGGCTGCGCGGCAAGGTACTGGGCGGCCTCGGCCTGTGTCTCCGTCAGCTCCCCGCTGAGGAAGGCTCGCTGCGCTTTCGACTGCTCGGGCGCAAGCACTGGCGTCCCGACAACGGGAGGGTGCGCGGTCACGGTGAACATCCAGCGCTGCGCCAGAACGACCACGAGCATCGCACCCACGATCAGGACCGCGCCTGCCGCACCGAGCAGAACTATGGGCAGTCGGCGGGGCCTAGCGTTCCTGCCCATGCACCCGCTCCCAGCGGTCGCCGCCCTGCGACGCGGCCAGCTCGGCGGCATCCGAGGCTCTTTGCAGAAGCAGGGTGAAATCGTAGTCGCCCGCCGTCGCAGGAACCCAGCCCACGCTCGCGGTCAACCGCAGCGGCACTGCCTGCCCGTCCTCCTCTGTCGAGACTCGCTCGAGCAGCTCTGCCAGCAGCGCCCGCACCGCGCCCTGCGGGCGGGGGAGCAGCACGACGAAACGCGTCGGGTTGACACGTTCGATGTCGGCATCGGCGGGGAACGACTCGTCGACATCACGCATCAATTTGCGCGTTACGGCGTTGAAAGCGGCCGTGCTCGAGGCTCGCCGCAGATCGTCGGGGTCATCGAGTCGAATATCGAGCACGGACCACCAGTCGTCGCCCCGTGAACGCGCGCGATCCAGACGTCCACGTGCGGTGCGCTCGAAGGTGTTGCGCGGTGAGATCGCGGTGTCGTCGGCCCGCACCGTCAGCAGCAACGTCGTGGTGAGGGCGCACACGATGTACACCGCCATCCCGATCGTGTTCAGCGTTCTGAGGAACTGTGTGCCGTCTGCGTTCCCCACCTCGCCGATTGCGACGAGAACGCCGTTGGCGATGAAAAGTGCCGCGAAGGCGATGAACAGCAGTGAGATACCGATCAACGGCAGTGCTTCATCGCGAAGACGCGGACCGAGTCTGACGAGTTCGACGAACGTCAGCGCCGCGAACACCGCCATCAGGGTGAAGGCGCCCCGGAAAGCCACACCGAACAGGTCGAAGGGGCTTGCCAGCAGCAACACCAACGGCACCGAGAAGAGAAAGGCGACTGCTACCCAGACGTATGGTCGCCTGCGGCGGTATGCGCGCAACCCCGACCAGAGCAGAGGCATCGGCGCGAGGACCAAGCCCGCACCGACCGCACGCGCGAGGCTGGACGACGACACCTCATACGTCAGCCAGACGTATGAGCCGACCATCGCCACGGCGAACGCGCCTGACCACAGTGCGGCCGCATGAGACGGGCGGGGCAGGAACCCGAGACCGATGTAGACGACCAGTGCCAGTGTGGCGAGTGCGATGACGGTCACCGTGGGCAGTGCTGTGATCATGCGGGAATCCGTTCGTGATCGGAGGGCACCGGTAGCAGAATGCGGATCTGCGTGCCTTGTCCGAGCTCGCTGTCGACCTCGAACCTACCGCCCTGGGAACGGACGATGTCTTGCGAGATGCTCAGGCCGAGGCCGGTGCCGGGAATGTCACGGTTGCGAGCGGGCTCGGCGCGGAAATCGCGCTCGAAGATCCGGGGAAGGTCGTCGGGAGCGATGCCGATGCCGTTGTCGCTGACCTGTAAGCCCACCTCTGATGCAGCGTGCACGCCGGCAACCGTGACTCGGCCTCCTCGTTGGGTGAACTTGATGGCGTTGCTGACCAGGTTGTCGACCGCCTGTCGCAATCGGAACACATCCCCGTGGATCGGCAGCGCCATCTCGAGGTCGCAGTCGATCGCGACACCGTTCGCCCGAGCGGCGGGTCTAAAACCCTCGACCGAAGCGCGCGCGAGTTCGGTCAGATCGGCCGCTTCGTCACTCTCTGGGGCCCCGGACAGCTGGTGTCCGCTTGATGGAGTCGACAGGGAACGCTGCAGGAGCTCCTGCATTCGAGTGCCGGCCTGCTCGACGACCTCGAGCTGGCGGCGCGCGGCGGGGTCCAGATCTACGCGCTCTAGAACAAGGTCGAGGTGCCCGAGCACCGCGGTCAGCGGGTTGCGCAATTCATGAGCGATCGAACGGCGCACGGCCTGCTCATTCGCGCCGGGATCCACGTGTTCGGTGATGTCTTCGGCCAGCAAGAGCAGGCCGTCTTCCGCGGAACCGTGCTCGATCACCTTTGTCGACGCGCGTAGCGCCCTCCACTGACCGTCCACTCCGAAGAGCCAGATGACTTCGCCCTCAAAAAGCTCGCCACGCCCGGCGCGGGCGATCGTTGTCTCTGAAGCCGGCGTCAGTAGTCCGCGGCGACTGCGATACTCCACGGCACGGGCAGGATGATGGTGCGCATCCGGTTCGAGCGCGTACAACGCCCGGAACGCCGTGTTGGCGATCTCGACGACGCCGTCCGCGCGGACCCGTGCGATCGCCACGTCGAGGGAGTCCATGATGCGCTGATGCCTGGCGCGCTGATCCTCTACCCGTCCGAGCGCTCGTGCCAACCGATCGGATTGTGTCCTGAGCAGACGGCGGCCGGAACGATTGCGCTCCGCCCCAACCGACATGATCACACTGACGAAGATGAGTGTGAGCATCAGGATCACCGTGTTGATCGTGCCCGGCACGGTTGCGCCCAGCACCGCGAGCACCGTCACCCGCAGCACAGCGATCAACGAGACCATGCCGATCAGGACACCGATCGAGAAGTACGAGGCGACCCAAGCGACCGGGAACACCCATAGGTATGCGGCTGCTGGCGTGTCACCCGTGACGATCAGGCCGATCAGAAGCGCATCCAGCACAGGAACGGCGAGGATCACACGCGAACTCAGACGGTGCCACGGCAGCGCGAGCACGACCATCGTCAGTGCCACGAACGACATCACTCCGGTCGTGAACCGCCAGTCGGTGAACCGGTCGGGGGTGAGAAGAGCGACCACGGCAGTCATCGCCACGACCGTGAGTGCCGTGATCAGCTGCCAGTGCCAGATGGATCGACAGCGATTATCGCCGAAGTATCGGGTCGACAACTCTGCTCTCGTCCCGGACACCATGCCTGAAGCCTATCCAGTGCGTGGTGTGGGCCGGTGCTTGTCGCCCACCATGTCTCCCGCTAGGGTCGAAACCGCGTGTGTACTCAATGGCTCGTGGGGAGCCAGTACCCACGCGGACTGGGGAAACATATGAACAATGACGTTGAGCGCGCCCAAGAAACGGGTATCAGCCGCCGAACCGTCGCCAAGGCCGTCGCCTGGAGCGTGCCGGCCATCGCCGTCGCCGCCACCGTTCCGATCGCCGCGGCCTCGTGCGTCGAGACCACGAGCTTCGACAACCTGCGGGTCGGATCACGCCCCTCGATGCTGACGTTCGAGCCATCTGGCGTCACCGCGAGCCTTAGCTATAGAGCGAGCGGGTCGGACCGCACACCCGGCGTCACCAGTGAGGTCGCGGCCACGTCGACCAATCCGAGCTGGCGCTACATCGAGTTGCAGCTGGTCGAGCGTCTCGACCAGGGTGACTGGGTCGAGTTGAACATCGCGCTCAGCCAGCCCGTCACTGGTCTGTCGTTCATCGTGCACGACATTGATAAGTCCCGATCGGATGGGCGCGTCAGCTGGGTCGACGAGGTCGTGGTCTCGCCGGCAGGGTTCACGGCGCAGCGCGGCAGCAACGTCGTCGGCAACGGCACCACCTCTGCACCGTTCACCGCGGACGCCTGGGGCGACACGCCCATCAGCGGGGGAGCGGGTCGTGTCACGCTGACGTGGGGCAATACGGTGCAGAACGTGACGGTGCGCTACCGCGCGGGTCGCACCGGCAGTGCTCGTTCGCAGCACGTCGGCATCGGCGCGTTGCGCTACGACGCGTGCCTCCCGCCGACGCAGCAGATGCGTTCGATCACTCCGCGGAGCGCTCCTATTCCGCTCGACGGCGACATCTCGGTAGGTGAGCCGCCCGCGGCGCTGCACGACGCAAACGTCGACAGCTGACCACCCGGGTTCCGCTCCGGAGAGGGCGTCCGTCGTGCATGACACGACGGACGCCCTCTCTGCGCTCGCCGCTTTGCGCACACCGCCAGCATTTACGTATGGATCCCTTGCAAAAAGTCACGTTTACGCTGTAGTCCATGTGTGGAATCGTCGGATACGTGGGCCCGCGGCCCAGCCAGGACATCCTTCTCGCGGGGCTGGCCCGCCTTGAATACCGCGGCTACGACTCGGCCGGCATCGCCGTGATCGATGAGCGGGGCGAGCTCGGCATGCGCAAGAAGGCCGGCAAGCTCTCGGCGCTGCGCGACTCGCTCGCCGATAGCGCCCTTCCCGAAGGCACCACCGGCATCGGGCACACCCGCTGGGCCACCCACGGCGGACCCACCGACCTCAACGCCCACCCGCACCTCTCTGACAACGACAAGCTCGCTGTCATCCACAACGGCATCATCGAGAACTTCGCCGCACTGCGCGCCGAGCTCGAAGCCGAAGGCGTCACCTTCCGCAGCGAGACCGACACCGAGGTCGCCGCCGCACTGCTCGGGCGCGAGTACCGGGCATCCGAAGACCTGGAATCCGCGTTCCGCAACGTCGTCAACCGCCTCGAAGGCGCGTTCACCCTGCTCGCCATGCACGAAGACCAGCCCGGCCTCGTCGTCGGAGCACGTCGCAACTCGCCGCTGGTGATCGGTCTCGGAGAGGGGGAGAACTTCCTCGGTTCCGACGTCGCCGCCTTCGTCGAGCACACCCGCAACGCACTCGCGATCGGGCAGGACCAGATCGTCGCGATCACTCCGTCCGAGGTCACCGTCACCGACTTCGACGGCAACCCGGTCGAGGCGCAGCCGTTCGAGGTCTCGTGGGACGCCGCCGCCGCCGAGAAGGGCGGCTGGCCGTCGTTCATGGCCAAGGAAGTCGCCGAGCAGCCGGACGCCGTTGCGAACACCATCCGCGGACGCATCGCAGACGGCGAGGTCGTCATCCCCGAGCTCGACGGACTGGACGCCCTGTTCACAGGCATCCGCCGCATCATCATCACCGCCTGCGGCACCGCGTCGTACGCTGCGCTCGTCGGAAAGTACGCCGTCGAGCAGTGGGCGCGCGTGCCCGTCGACGTCGAGCTCGCCCACGAGTTCCGCTACCGCGACCCGGTGATCGGCGACGACACCCTCGTCGTCTCGATCAGCCAGTCGGGCGAGACCATGGACACCCTGATGGCCGTGAAGTACGCGCGCGAGCGTGGGGCACGCACGCTGTCGGTCTGCAACACGCAGGGCGCGACGATCCCGCGCGAATCGGATGCCGTCGTCTACACCCACGCCGGACCCGAGGTCGCTGTCGCCTCGACCAAGGCGTTCTCGGCGCAGATCACCGCGCTGCTGCTGCTCGGCCTGCACATGGGGCGCGTGCGCGGGGTTCTTCCCGACTCTGCCTCGGATGTCGTCGCCGAACTGCAGGAGCTGCCCGGACACGTGGCGCACGTGCTCGCTGAAGAGACCGAGCACGTCACCCAGCTCGCGGGCTGGATGGCCGATACCCGCTCGGTGCTGTTCCTCGGACGACACGTCGGTTACCCGATCGCCCTCGAAGGCGCGCTCAAGCTCAAGGAGATCTCGTACATCCACGCCGAGGGCTTCGCGGCCGGTGAGCTCAAGCACGGCCCGATCGCCCTGATCGAGCCCGGCCAGCCCGTATTCGTGCTCGTGCCGTCGCCGCGCCACTCGGCGCTGATCCACTCGAAGGTCGTCTCGAACATCCAGGAGATCCGCGCCCGCGGTGCCCGCGTGATCGTCATCGCCGAAGAGGGCGACGCCGCCGTGCTGCCGTACGCCGACGAGGTCATCCGCATTCCGCTCGCTTCGCCGATGCTCGAGCCGCTGCTGGCCGTCGTGCCGCTGCAGATCTTCGCCATGGCGCTCGCCACCGCGAAGGGCCTCGACGTCGACCAGCCGAGAAACCTGGCGAAGTCCGTCACCGTCGAGTGAGGGGTTGGGGGCCAAACGTACGGGGATGTCGGGGCGGTAGTCAGTCCTGGTTGCGTCGTAGCGCGGCGAGGATCGCGGACAGCACGGATGGCCAGTGCTTGATGATCTGGTCGTAGTCGAAGCGCAGGGTCTCGTACCCCAGGGCGGATGCTGCAGCATCCCGCACCCGATCCCTGTGCATCTTGTCTTCGGCCTCGTGATTCGCGCGGCCGTCCGTTTCGATGATCAGCCGTCCTGCGACGACGATGTCGACCTTGCCGACGCCCGACAGGACGACCTGGGTCTGCACCGCGATGCCGAGCAGATGCAACCGCAGGCGCACCAGCGACTCCAGCCCGCTTTGCGCACCGTCGTGAGCGAAATCGACGAGCCAGTGCGCCGTGCGGGGGAGGGCCGCACGGATCCGCGCTCGTGCACTCGGCGAGAGGAGCCGCTTGTTCCACGCAGACTCGAATGCACAGAAGAAGAACTCCTCGCCGTAGCAATGGAACGCATGCACCAGAGCGTGCTCCACGTCGGCGACGCCGAGCGCCATGCGGCCCGGACGAAAGTGGGCGACGCACGAGCATCCGACGTGGTGCTCCCGTCCCGCCGCACCCATCCACACGTGCGCAACGGCGTCGTCTCGGAGTGTCCAGATGCCGTGGAGCCGCAACGCACCCGCGCACGTGAGCGCGCCGCCGTGGCTCGCGGCTGTGCGCACCCGCGGTGATAAAGCATCGGTCGCGAACACGCCGCGGCGGATCCTGGATATCTCGCCACGCGCGACAGCATCCGCAAGATTGCGGCGAGTGAATCCGAACGCGGTGAGCTGGCGCCCGCGCGCGAGCGCCCCGAACCGATTGACGAGTTCACGGGCGGTGATCGCAGTCGGAGCGGGCATGCGGTCAGCCTGCAGGTTCGTGTGGCTTTTCGGATGCTCGATCCCAGCGCCCGGGGAGAACTCGGGTGACGTTGGTGACTGGGGACAGCGACTGTGCACCGTACGTTTGGCGGGAGTTTGTACGTCTGCCGGGGGACACGCCGGTGGTTTCGCCTGCATCCGTACGAACTCCTGGCAAACGTACGTAGGGCGAGGTGGGGGAGAGGGCGTGCGCGGCGCGCGGTAGTGTCGCCCTAAGCGCTGTACGCTTTTTGTTCGTAAGGGTTGCTAACAAAGGTGTGAGATGAACAGACCCCACGACGCCCGTGGCGATCGCTTCGGCAGTGCCTTCGGGCCCTCGCGTGAGTTGCGCTCCCGGGTCAAGCTGCTGCCCGAATACGCCCGCGCGCACAATCGCGCCCTCGTGCTGCAGACGCTGTACCACGCGGGCGAGCTCAGTCGCGCCGACCTCGCCCGCGAGACCGGGCTGACCAGGGTCACGATCTCCGACCTTGTCTCTGAGCTCATCGCTGACGAGATCGTTAAAGAGAAGGGCACCCGAGAGTCGTCTGGGCCCGGCAAACCCGCGACGCTGATCGACATCGACCGCGACGGGCATCAGATCATCGGCATCGACCTCTCCGGTCCGTCACGGTTCGAAGGTGCGGTCATGAACCTCGACGGCGAGGTCATCGCGCGAGACACGATCGACCGTCCGCCGGGAGATGACGGCGAAGCCGGATTCGCCGGGATGCTCGAGCTTGCCAGGCGCATGATCGCAGCATCCGATCGCCCCATTCTCGGCGTCGGCATCGGCACGCAGGGAGTCGTCAGCGCCGACGGTGTCGTCCTCAGCTCGCCCAACCTCGGGTGGCAGGGGATGCCGCTGCGCGACCGCACCCGCGATGAACTCGATCTGCCCGTCATCGTCGGCAACGACGCCAATGCGGCCGTGCTCGCCGAGTACACCTTCGGCGGCGACCGCAGTGACTTCATGCTCATCAAGGTCGGACGAGGCGTCGGAGCCGGGCTGATCACCGGCGGACAACCCCTGACCGGCAGCCGCTTCGCGGCGGGCGAGATCGGTCACGTCGTCGTCGGAACCGACGGGGGGCCGCGGTGCGTGTGCGGCAGGGACGGATGCCTGGAAGCCTGGGTCAATGTCGTGCGCCTGCGCTCGGCGATCGCCGAGAACCCGGCCTCTCGCGAGGAGATTCTGCGGGATGCCGGAGCGCGCCTGGCGATCGGCATCGCCCCCATCGTGGCGGCGCTCGACCTGTCGGACATCATCCTGTCGGGGCCGGCCGAGCTGCTCGACGACGTCTTCATCGCCGCTGCGCTCGAGACGCTGCATGAGCGCACCCTCGACGGCGTGTTCGACGACATCACGATCCACCGCACCGTTCAACCCGACATCGTGCTGCACGGCGCTGCGGTGATGGTGCTCGCCGCGCAGCTCGGCATCTCGTGATCGCCCGGTAGCGGGCATCCGCCACAGCGTTCTCCCACGCGGAGGGCGCCGCTTCGGCATGCCCTCGCGCCTGTTCGACGCGCCCGGCCGGGCGCCCTGCGGACGCGCGATCGGGGGTTTTGTCGCCGAGTCTCAATCGTTATCGGAGAACAGGTGGCTCCACTCGTTTTTATTTGTTAGGTTGCTGTCCTAACAAACCCCATCCCGCGGGTTTGCCTCCGCCCGGAGGGCTCCCTCCTGCAATGCAGCACCGAGAGGAATCTGAAATGATCCGCACCAAGACGCGCAAGATCGCGTTGACCACCGCCGCGGGGGCATCCGTCCTCGCCATGGCACTCACCGGCTGTTCCCCCGCCGACGCGGGTGACTCGGGTGAGGCGAACGAGCGCCCGCTGCGCGTCTGGGCAGGTAGCCAGACGCCCATCACCGCGAACTACAACCCGTTCGCGCCCACCGTCCTGCACGGCGCCCTTGGTCCGATCTACGAACCGCTGTTCTTCTTCAACAAGACCGCCGACACCGAGCCGGTCGGCCTGATCGGCGAGTCGTACGAGTACAACGAAGACGGCACGCAGATCACCATCACGCTCAAGAGCGACCTGAAGTGGTCGGACGGCGAGCCCCTGACCGCAGCGGACGTCGCCTTCACGTTCAACTATGAGCCCAACAACCCCGAGGGCAATGGGCTGACCTCGGCCGAGGCCACCGACGACACCACCGTCGTCCTCACCTACAAGGCCGCGCAGTACACCACTGAGTTCCAGCGTCTCGGCTCGACGTACATCCTCCCGCAGCACATCTGGGGCGAGATCACCGATTTCGAGAACTTCGCGAACGAAGAACCCGTCGGTTCGGGTCCCTACGTCGTGAAGACCACCAACAGCGAGTCGTACATGCTGGTGGCCAACGAGAACTTCCGCGACGCGGACGAGCTCGGTGTCAAGACCGTGCAGTACGTCGGCGTCGACAACAACCAGACCGCGCAGGACCTACTCGCCGCGGGCAAGCTCGACTGGGCCGGCATGTTCATCCCGAACCCCGACTCGGTGACCGGCAACGGCAAGATCGAGTGGTTGAACACTCCGCAAGACCCCGTGGTGCTCTACACGTGCTCGAACGCCGACCTCGGTTGTGTCGGCGCCCAGACCGACGTCGCCGTCCGCCAGGCGCTGAACGTCGCCGTTGACCGCGGCACCATCAAGG
Source organism: Microbacterium esteraromaticum (assembly GCF_017303215.1). Classification (GTDB taxonomy): domain Bacteria; phylum Actinomycetota; class Actinomycetes; order Actinomycetales; family Microbacteriaceae; genus Microbacterium; species Microbacterium esteraromaticum_C. The sequence continues at coordinate 1,173,280 of NZ_JAEMWU010000001.1, forward strand.
AGAAGGCGTTCGTCGGCCTCACCGGCGACATCTCTCCCACCTACGCTCTCCTCCCGCGTGACGAGAAGTGGGTCGCCGACCCCGCCAACGAGCTCAGCCCGCAAGAGGCCGACGCTGCTGCGGCCGGTGAGATCCTCGAGGCGGCCGGCTACGCCAAGGGCTCGGATGGCTTCTACGCCAAGGACGGCAAGACGCTCGAGCTCAGCCTGACCTCGGTCGACGGCTGGACCGACTTCAACGACGCCGCCAAACTGATCGGAGAGCAGGCCAAGGCCGCCGGCATCAAGATCAACGTCTCGACCGTGCAGTGGCAGGAGTTCTCGGATGCCCGTCAGAGCGGTCAATACGAGCTGATCGTCGGTGGCTCCATCGGCACCTCGGTCGCTGACCCGTTCCAGATCTACCGCGACTGGTTCGGCGGAGAGATCGTCGGATCGACCGATGTGGTCGGCGAAGAGGTGCCCCCGGGGCGCTGGAACTTCAGCCGCTACAGCAACCCGATCGTCGATGAGGCCATCCAGGCAGCGACCAGCACCAACGATGAGGCCGTCAAGCAGGATCTGTACGGCACCATCCAGGAAGAGATCGTCAACGACGTTCCCTACATTCCGCTGGTGATCAACGCGACCCAGACCTTCTACAACTCGAAGGACTTCACCGGCTGGCCGACCGAGGACGACCTGTATGCGTTCCCGCCGTCGTGGGGCGCGATCGCCACGGGCTACATCCTGCAGCAGCTCGAGCCGGTCGGCTGAGACAAGTAAGGAACAGATGATGTCCAGTCGGGGAAGCAGGAAGTCCAGGTAGATGAAGTTCTATGCACGAAGGATCGGGTTCTACGCGTTCACGCTGTGGGCCGCGATCTCACTCAACTTCCTGCTTCCCCGGCTCATGCCGGGGAACCCGGCAGACATCATGATCGCCAAGATGCAGCGGGCCGGGGGTGAGGTCTCCGAGACCACCATCCGCAACATCCGACTGCTGCTCGGAAGCGAAGACATCCCTCTCTGGCAGCAGTACTTCCAGTACTGGGGCCAGATGTTTCGCGGCGACCTCGGCATCTCGGTCACGGACTTCCCCAAGCCCGTCGCCGAACTCATCGCCGAGGCGCTGCCGTGGACGCTGATCCTAGTCGGCACAGCCACCGTCATATCTTTCCTGCTCGGCGTCGGTCTCGGAGCCTTCGCCGGTTGGAAGCGCGGCACCTGGGTCGACCACCTCATCCCGGCCACCACTGTGCTGCAGTCCATTCCGTACTTCTGGATGGCACTGGTGCTGGTGTTCGTCTTCGCCGTCACGCTGGGATGGTTCCCCATCTTCGGCGGGTACGACGTCTTCGAGTTCCCATTCGGACCAGAGGCGAGTTGGGCGTTCTTCGCGGATGCTGTTCGACATGCCATCCTGCCGGCGCTGACGATCGTGATCAGCTCGGTCGGCGGCTGGCTGTTCGGCATGCGCAACATGATGGTTTCGACCCTCGCCGAGGACTACGTCCTCACCGCTGAGGCCAAGGGACTGCATCCGCGTCGCGTCATGACCACCTACGCCGCGCGCAACGCGGCCATCCCGTCGATCTCGGGCTTCTCGATCACGCTCGGCTTCGTCGTCGCCGGCTCCATCGTCATGGAGCAGGTGTTCACCTACCCGGGTGTCGGAAAGCTGATGTTCCAGGCGGTCACCATGAACGACTACGCCCTCATGCAGGGGCTGTTCCTCGTCATCACGATCGCCGTGCTCGGCGCCAACTTCTTCATGGACCTGGTGTACGGGTTCATCGACCCGAGGGCTCGCCAGAATGTCTGAAACCAAGATCGCACCCACCCAAGCGCAGGAGAGCACCGCCGACGCGCCGACCACCGGCCCGGCCAGCACGACCGCGCTCGCCACCTCGCGCATCCGCCGTGTGCGCAGCGGATCCCCGTTGCGCTCGGCTAAGTTCGTCACGGGCCTCGCGCTCGTGCTCGGCATCACTCTGTTCGCGGTCATCGCGCCGATGTTCGCTCAGGATCCGACCTTCACCGGCAACGAGTCCATGCAGCCGCCGTCTGCGGAGCACTGGCTGGGCACCACCAAGCTCGGCAACGACATGTTCTCGCAGCTGGCCACCGGTGCCCGCGGCTCGCTGCTGGTAGGCGTTCTCGCCGGTGGCATCGCCATCGTGTTGTCACTGATCTTCGGTGTGCTGGCCGGTTACCTCGCCGGCTGGCGCGAAGACGCCCTCGCCCTGATCACCAACGTCATGATCGTCATCCCCGGCCTGCCGCTGGTGATGGTCATCGCCTCGTTCGTCTCGAACCGCAGCTGGCAGCTCGTCGCAGTCATCCTCGGCATCACCTCCTGGGCCGGCGCCGCCTACGTGCTGCGCCTGCAGGCGCGCTCGCTGCGCTCGCGCGACTACGTCTACGCCGCGAAGGTCGCCGGTGAGAAGTCGTGGCGCACGATCCTCGTCGAGCTCATGCCCAACCTGCTGCCGCTGCTGACGGCGCAGTTCCTGTTCGCGATCATCTTCGCCATCCTCAACGAGGCAGGGCTGTCCTACCTGGGTCTCGGCCCCAACTCGTCCATCACGTGGGGCACGATCCTCAACGATGCGCAGTCCGGTCAGGCGCTCAGTCGCGGCGCCTGGTGGTGGTTCATCCCACCGGGGGTCATGATCGCCGGACTCGGCGCCGGCCTCGCGCTGATCAACTTCTCGATCGACGAGGTCATCAACCCCAAGCTGCGCAACGCGCCGCAGGCCGCCCGCAGCGTTCGCAAGGCTGCCAAGACGAAGGGGGCATCGGCATGACCGCGACAGCGCTCGAACCCGTGCTGACCGCACGCAACGTCTCGATCGAGTACGAGGTCGACCCACCCGTGAAGGCTGTGCGCGACGTGTCGCTCACCCTGCACCGTGGCGAGATCCTGGGTCTCGCCGGCGAGTCCGGCTGCGGCAAGACGACACTCGCGTACGGACTGAACCGTCTGCTCAAGGCACCGGCCCTGATGGAGTCGGGCGAGATCGTCTTCCACGACCGCAGCGGCGAGGACATCGATGTGGTCTCGCTCGGCAACGAGCAGCTTCGTGCGTTCCGCTGGGACAAGATCTCGATGGTGTTCCAGGGAGCGATGAACTCGCTCAACCCGGTGATCAGCGTCAAGGCGCAGATCTACGACATCTTCGACACGCACCGCCCGGGCACTTCGCGCGCCGAGAAGAAGCGCCGCGCCGAAGAGCTGCTCACCCTGGTGGGCGTCGACCCCGACCGGCTCACCAGCTTTCCGCACGAGCTGTCGGGTGGCATGCGCCAGCGCATGATGATCGCGATGGCGCTCGCGCTCGACCCGCAGGTCATGATCATGGACGAACCGACCACTGCGCTCGACGTGGTGGTGCAGCGCGACATCATCCGCGAGATCATGCGCCTGCGCGAGAAGCTCGGCTTCGCGGTGATCTTCATCACCCACGACCTGCCGATGCTGATCGAGATCAGCGACCGCATCGCGGTGATGCTGCAGGGACAGATCGTCGAGCAGGGCAGCGCGGAGGAGATCTACCGCAACCCCCAGCACGAGTACACCAAGAAGCTGCTCTCCAGCTTCCCGAGTCTGCGGGGCGAGCGCGGCGACTTCGTGCGCCATGGCAGCCGACCCAGTCAGGAGCAGGTGCGATGAGCACTCCGGCCACTCTCGAAGCCCGCGACCTGAACAAGGTCTTCACTTTGCGCTCGGGCCTGCGCACCCGTCAGCTGAAGGCCGTCAACGACGTGTCGTTCACGCTCGAGGCGGGTAAGACGATCGCGCTGGTGGGCGAGTCGGGGTCGGGCAAGTCCACGATCGCGCGGATGCTGATGAAGCTCGAGACGCCCACATCGGGCAAGATCCTTCTGAACGGCCGCGAGACCGGAACCGGCGGACGCGATGTCGCCCGCTACCGCTCCGACGTGCAGATGGTCTTCCAGGACCCGTTCGCGTCGCTGAACCCGTATCACTCGATCGGGCATCACCTCGCACGTCCGCTGCGCATCCACCACCCTGAGCTGAGCCGCGACCAGGTGCGCGCGCGTGTGCTGGAGTTGCTCGAGCGCGTGCGCCTGAGTCCGGCCGAGAGTTTCGCCGACCGGCGTCCGCACGAGCTCTCGGGTGGTCAGCGTCAGCGCGTCGCCATCGCCCGCGCTCTCGCGCCCAGCGCCCGGTTCATCGTCGCCGACGAGCCGGTGTCGATGCTCGACGTGTCGATCCGTCTCGGGGTGCTGAACCTGCTGGCCGATCTGCAACGCGAAGACGACCTCGGAGTGCTGTACATCACCCATGATCTGGCCACGGCCCGCCACTTCAGCGACGAGATCATGGTGCTCTACCGCGGAGACGTCGTAGAACGTGGGCCCAGCGACGAGGTCATCCTCAACCCGCAGCACGACTACACCAAGCGCCTGCTGAACGCGGCGCCCGAGCCCGAGAACCTCGGACGCCTGCGCGACGAGGTGCGCAAAGAACTCGCCGGAGCCTGACCGGCGCAAGATCCCGGATGCCGGGTGCGGATGCTACGAGGGGTGGCGGCCGCGCCCGGCATTCGGTTTTTCACTCGGGCATCCGCGTTCTTCGCCGGGCATTCGCGTTCTGCGCCGGGCATCCGCGCTTCTCACCCGGCTCCGCGCCCCGAGTAGGCTGATCGGGTGATCATCGGTACCGGCATCGACCTCGTGGACATGGCGCGGTTCGAGCGTTCGGTGACCCGCACGCCCCGCCTGCTGGAGCGCCTGTTCACTCCGGCCGAGCAGCAGCTCAAGCTGCGCTCGCTCGCTGCGCGCTATGCCGCAAAGGAAGCGCTGATCAAGGCGCTCGGCGGTAGCGACGGTGTGTACTGGACCGAGATCGAGATCGCCTCGGAACCTTCGGGGCGTCCGCACTTCGTGCTCAGCGGTTCGACGGCTGCCGTCGTCGCCGAGCGCGGCATCACCGCCCTGCACCTGACCATGACGCACGACGCGGGCCTCGCCGCCGCGTACGTCATCGCCGAGCGGACGGATGCCCGATGATCCGGCCCGACCGCGCCGACACCCCCACTTCGCGTCGACACCCCCACGTGTGGGCGCCCGCAGGTGGGGGTCTGGGCGACAACTGGGGGTCTCGGCGAAGGCAACGGGGCGAGACAGCGATTCCACACCGACCGGACGCACGATGACGGGAGCAACCCGATGAACCCCTTCCGCGAAGCGACGATCAGCCTCGACGCCATCGCCGACAACGTGCGACACCTGCGCGCGCTGACGGGGGTCGAGGTGTTCGGCATCGTCAAGGCCGATGCGTATGGTCATGGTGCGCCGGCGGTTGCGACGGCCGCACTGGCGGGCGGTGCCACTCGCCTGGGCACGGCCACCCTCGACGAGTCCTTCACGCTTCGCCGCGCCGGCATCACGGCACCGCTGATGGCCTGGCTGCATGAGCCCGGCCGCCGGTTCGACGACGCCGTCGAGGCCGGCATCGAGATCGGCGTGTCGTCGATGGATCAGCTCGTCGCGGCATCCGAGGTCGGCCGGCCACCGGCATCCGTGCACCTCAAGGTCGACACCGGGCTCTCACGCAACGGCATCGCCGCGCACGACCTCGAACGCGTGCTCGCCGAAGCCGCGCGGCTGGAGCGGATCGGCCGCATCCGCATCGTCGGCATCTTCAGCCACCTCTCCGGCACCAGCCGGGACGACGATCTCGCTCAGCTCGCCCGCTATCAGGACGTGATCGCGCAGGCCGAGTCGGTCGGCATCCACCCCGAGTTCCGTCACCTCGCTGCCACGGCCGGTGCCATCGACATCCCCGAGGCGCGCCTGGATGCCGTGCGCATCGGCATCGGTCTGTACGGGCTGTCGCCGTTCGCCGACCGAAGCTCGTCGGATCTGGGCCTGCGTCCTGCCATGACGCTGCGGGCATCGGTCGCCGCGGTGCGCCGCGTCTCCGCCGGCGCCGGAGTCTCGTACGACTACGCCTACCGCTGCGAGAACGAGACCACCCTCGCTCTCGTGCCACTCGGCTACGCCGACGGCATTCCGCGCCAAGCCTCGGGCGCCGGACCCGTGCTGATCGGTGGGCGCCCGCATACTGTTGCGGGGCGCATCGCGATGGACCAGTTCGTCGTCGATGTGGGCGATCAGCCGGTATCGGTGGGCGACGAGGTGATCGTCTTCGGTGACCCGACGCTCGGGCAGCCGAGCGCCACCGACTGGGCCGATGCCGCCGGCACCATCAACTACGAGATCGTCACCCGCATCGGCGCGCGGGTGCCCCGCCGGAGCGCGTCATGAGCATCGACCCCGCCTTTCTCGGTCGGCACGAGATCGCCACATCGGATGCCATGGAGAACCTCGGTTACCGCATCGGCGAGCAGCTGCAGGCCGGTGACCTGATCGTGCTGACCGGCCCGCTCGGCGCCGGCAAGACCACGTTCACCCGCGGCCTGGCCGACGGCCTCGGCGTGCGCGGGCCCGTGCAGAGCCCCACTTTCGTGCTCGCCCGCACCCACCCGTCGCTCGTCGAGGGCGCGCCGCTGGTGCACGTCGACGCCTACCGGCTGGCATCCGCCGCCGAGCTCGACGACCTCGACATCGACTTCGCGCGTTCGGTCGTCGTCATCGAGTGGGGGCGCGGGATGGCATCCGCCGTCGCCGACACGTGGTGGGACATCGAGATCGAACGCCCCGTCGGTGGAGCCGACGTCGCCGACGAGGACCTCGACGCCGACGCGCCCCGCTTCGTGACGATCACCCACCCGATCGACTGAGCGGCACTCTCTGCGGAGACGCCCCAGGCGGGGCGACTAATCTGGAGGAGTGATCCTCGCCGTCGATACTTCTCTCGGCACGGCCGTCGCCGTGATCGATGCTGACGGGCGCACGCTCGCCGCGTCGGCCACCACCGACCCGCTCGGGCACGCCGAGGTGATCGGCGACCTGATGGCCGAGGTCGCCCGCCCCGGCATCACGCATGTCGTCGCCGGCATGGGGCCAGGACCCTTCACGGGGCTGCGCATCGGCATTGCCGCGGCCCGCGCCTTCGCGCTCGGCCGCGGCATCGAGGTGATTCCCGTGCCCAGCCACTTCGCCATCGCGCAGGCCGCGCTTGACGACGGCGCGACCGGTCCGATCACCGTGATCACCGATGCGCGGCGACGCGAGATCGCGGTGAGCGTTTTCGACGGGGTGGATGCTGATGGCATCCCGCGCCTGGTCGAACCCACCCATCTGCGAAAGCGCGACGGCGAACCGGTGACCGAGTCGCTGTCGGCATCCGCTCTTGCCACGGTCGGCGCCCGCGCTCTCGCTGCGGGCCGCGTGCTCGCCGACGCCGAACCGCTTTACCTGCGCTCACCCGACGTGGTGCAGCCGGGCGCACCGAAGCGGGTGGGCACATGACTCTGCGCCTCGCCACGCTCGCTGATCTCGACGCCGTGATGGCGCTGGAGCGCCGCAACTTTCCCACCGACGCGTGGAGCGAGCAGACCATGGGCACAGAGATCGCCAGTGCTCACAACCACTACCTCGTCGACGAGCAGGGCGGCCGCATCGTCGGCTACGGCGGGTTGCGCGCCCTGCCGGGCGGGACGGATGCCGACATCCAGACCATCGCGCTCGATGCCGAGGTGCGCGGGCAGGGCCGGGGGCGGATGCTGCTGCGCGCACTGCTGGACGAGGCCGTCGAGCGAGGCGCAAGAGAGGTGTTCCTGGAGGTGCGGGCCGACAACCCGGTCGCGATGGGACTGTACCTGTCGGAGGGCTTCGCCGAACTGGGGCGCCGCCCGCGCTACTACCAGCCCGACGACGTGGATGCCGTCGTGATGCGGCTCGATCTGCGCCGGTGGGCGAGCACTGACGGGGCGGTTCAGGGGGAGGCCTCCTCCGAAAGCGCCGGCGCGGCGCAGACAGGAACATCGGATGCTGGGCAGGAGGCCACCGCATGACCACTGAGCCCCTGGTGCTGGGCATCGAGACCAGCTGTGATGAGACCGGCATCGGTATCGTTCGCGGACGCCGCCTGCTGTCGAACACGATCGCGTCGAGCATGGACGAGCATGCCCGATATGGCGGTGTGGTGCCCGAGGTCGCTGCGCGCGCCCACCTGGAGGCACTGCAACCGTCGATCGACCGCGCGCTCGCCGAGGCCCAGGTGCGTCTGGAAGACCTCGATGCCGTGGCCGTGACCAGTGGGCCCGGACTGGCCGGTGCGCTCATGGTCGGCGTCGGTGCGGCCAAGGGACTGGCCGTCTCGCTCGACAAGCCGCTGTACGCCGTGAATCACCTGGTGGGGCACATCGCGGCGGACATCCTGCACGATGGTGCCGATGAGTCGGCGCCGCTGGAGTATCCGACGATCGCGCTGCTCGTCTCGGGCGGGCACACCTCGCTGCTGCACGTGCGCGACCTCACCACCGACGTCGAGCTGCTCGGCGAGACCGTCGATGACGCCGCGGGCGAGGCTTTCGACAAGGTTGCCCGCCTGCTCGGACTGCCATACCCGGGCGGACCCCACATCGACCGGGTCGCTGCCGACGGCGACCCCAAGGCGATCCGCTTTCCGCGCGGCCTGTCGAAGGCATCTGACATGGCGAAGCACCGTTACGACTTCTCGTTCTCGGGTCTGAAGACCGCCGTGGCGCGCTGGGTGGAGCGAGCCGAGGCGAACGGCGACGACGTGCCGCTCGCCGACGTCGCCGCGAGCTTCCGCGAGGCGGTCGTCGACGTGCTCGTCACCAAGGCGCTCGCCGCGTGCGAGGACCGCGGGGTGCCCCGGCTGCTGCTCGGCGGCGGCGTGATCGCGAACCGGCGTCTACGCGATGTGGCACTCGAACGCGCGGCGGCGGCCGGCGTGGCCGTGCGCATCCCACCGCTGTCGCTGTGCACCGACAACGGCGCCATGATCGCGGGGCTGGCAGCCGAGCTGATCTCCAGCGGTCGCCGCCCGTCGACTCTGGCGTTCGGCGCCGACTCGACTCTGCCGGTGACCGAGATTCAGGTGAGTCCGGCATGACCGAGCCGCGCATCGAGGGGCCGACACCCGAGGTCGTCAGACCCGAGGGGGCGGCCTCGTTGCCCGGTGCGTCGAAGGGGTACGGCGAACTGCCGACCGGGCCGGTGCCCACCGATGCGACCCGATTCACGGCGCCGGAGGCCGACGAGTTCACACCGCGTGAATGGACTCCGGAACCCGCCGATGACGGACGGTTGGCGCCCTGGGCGCTGTTCGCCGCGATCGTCGCGCTGGCGACGTCGATGTTCGTCGGCTGGGGGATTCCGGTGGCGATCGTTGCCGTGATCGCGTCGATCATGTCGCTGCGCAGCCCGGTCGAGACCCGCGGCGTGGCGGTCTGGGCGCTCGTGCTGGGGTGCTGCGCGACGCTGTTCAGCGCAGGGTGGCTGATCTGGGCCACGATGCAGTTCGAGATGATGGGGTGAGCAATGCCGCACAGCGCACGACGACGTGAGCTGGAACGCCGGGCTTACGCTCCCGGCGGTGAACTGACGGATGCTGAAGCTCACGAACTGCAGGTGCTGAGCCGACGGGAACCCGTGCCCCAGCAAGAGCCTGTGGTCGAGCATGAGCCGGTGGCTGAGCAGGCACCGGTGCCCGACAGTGCGGCGGCCGAGGACACGGCTCCAGAGCCCGTTGTACAGGGTCAGCACACTCTTCTCGACGAGTCTGCAGCATCCGAGTCTGTGGCATCCGACGACCCGGCGTCCGAAGACCCGGCGTCCGGCGCAACGCGCCGGCGCTGGCTGGCGCCCCTGGCGATCCTGGCCGCGCTGGTGCTCGGGTTCGGCGGAGGCTGGCTCGTATTCGGGCGGGGCGACCCCGTGCCGATGACCGACGCTCAGCGCGAGAGTTGGGCGCAGCTGCGGGGCAGCGGCGACTATGACGATGGATCGATACAGCTGTTGGGCGCGGAGCTCGGTGCCGATGCCTGGTACGCCACGCGTCAGGATGAGACGCTCGAGTGCCTGGTGCTCACCGTCGGTGAGCGCACGGTTCCCACCTGCGAGCCGGTGAGCGCGGAGGGCTCCGACACGGGACTGGGCCTGCACGCCGTGACTACGGTCAAGAGGGACGGCGAGCATCTCAACCTGTGGGCGTCGCTGGGGCGCGACGTGCGCGGTGAACGGACCGTGCTCATGCAGTACCAGAGTGCAACGTGGGACTGGCGCTCGGTGTACTCCGAGACCGAGCTGCCGATCGCCGAGTTCCTCGATGCGGCGGGCTACGACGGCCAGATGCTGCAGGTGATGGGCTACGACGGCGACACGCCCATCTGGCTGCACCAGTCCGACCGCGCCTGCATTCTTGTCGCGACAGCGGACGAGCTGATCGCCGAGGCCTGCGGGCAACCGACCGCGACCGAGCCACTGGGCCTGGTCATGCCCCATGCGACCTACAGCGTGCTGATGACCGACCCCCGCGGGCCCGTGCTGACGGTCATCCGCGATGCAGCCGAGGCGACGATCGACGACACCACCGGCGACATCATCGACTGATCAGCCGCTCACACCCGGTCGGCGAGGATCGCCACGCGACCTGCTCCCGTGCGGGTGAGGATCAGCGTCGCCGCCTGCGAGCCCTTCAGAGACAGCTTCTTGCGGAAGACCGCCGGGTCGACATCCATGCCGCGCTTCTTGATCTCCAGACGCCCGATGTCGTTCGCGCGCAGCACCGCGTTGATCGCCTTCACGTGGGCGGGCATCGTCTCACGCACCCGGAACGACTGCACGAACGGGCTCGTCAGTGCGGCATCGCCGGTGAGGTACGCGATCTTCTCGTCGAGCATGCCGGCCTGCAGCATCCGCCCGGCCTCGCCGATCAGGCGGGCGCGGATCACCGCGCCGTCGGGTTCGTGCACGAACGCGCCCAGCTCGCGCAGGGGCGCGTCGTCGGCATCCGCGGGGGCGGTGAGTTCGTGCGTCTCACCGTCGCGCACGATGAGAGCGGAACGTCGGATGCCCTCGCGCGCCAGCGCGCCGCTCCACAGCACCAGCTCGACGACGCTGCCGTCGGCGCTGACCCACTGCGCCTCGACATCGTCGGGGATCAGATCGCGATCCAGTCCCGGCCCGAGCTTGATGCCGGTCGGGTGGGCGCGGGCGACCTCGAGGCACCACGCCAAGGACGGCGACCAATCGGATGCTGCCGTGCGCCGCGTCTCGGCATGACCGGCCGTACGGCGGGCGGGGTCGAGCCACACAGCGCCGTCGTCGGGGACGGCGTCCTCGGCCAGCCCCTGCCGCACCGTCGCCCCGAAGGGGGCCAGATTGTACGAGGCGATCGCCGCGGTGACCTCATCGGCATCCACGGCCGTGACGTCGAGCCCGGCCGCCGCGAACGCCAGACTGTCACCGCCGATGCCGCAGCCCAGATCGGTCACACGCGTGATGCCGGCCCGGCGCATGCGCACGGCGTGCAGCGTGGCGACGTTCAAGCGGGTGGCCTGTTCGAGCCCGGCGCGGGTGAACAGCATCCGCCCGGCGAACTCGCCGAACTTCGCTCGCGCCCGCACGCGCAGGTGCGCTTGCCCGACCGCGGCCGAGACCAGGGCGGGGGAGTGGCCCTCGGCGCGCAGCCGCGAGACGGCGCTCGCCACCTCGGCCGATGACTCCAACGGCCCGACCGCCTCGAGCAGGTCGAGCCCTTCGCGGGTGAGCAACGCGGTCAGCTCAGACATCTCCACAGGTCAAGCCTATTGCGCACCATCATTGGGTTGGCACTCGCATTGCATGAGTGCCAGCCATCGGCATACACTGGAGTTAGCACCCTCGGCATGAGAGTGCTAACAGTCTTCTGATCTCAGTCACGAAAGAAGAGGTACACCGTGTCGGTTTCCATCAAGCCGCTCGAGGACCGCATCGTCATCCAGCAGGTCGAGGCAGAGCAGACCACCGCAAGCGGTCTGGTCATCCCCGACACTGCGAAGGAGAAGCCCCAGGAGGGCCAGGTCGTGGCAGTGGGCCCCGGCCGCATCGACGACAACGGCAACCGCGTTCCGCTGGACGTCGCCGTCGGCGACCGCGTGCTCTACAGCAAGTACGGCGGCACCGAGGTCAAGTTCGGCGCTGACGAGTACCTCGTGCTCTCGGCCCGCGACGTGCTGGCGGTCGTCGTCCGCTGACGAACCCCGCTCTCAGAAAGACCCGGATGCTTCGGCATCCGGGTCTTTCGGCGTTTCCCCTACCGTCCCCCATGACACCCCCATCGAACCCCCGGGGGGTCCCGACAATGCTCGGGATGGCCCCCGATGCCGCATCGACGCAGACGCCGCACACTCTTATCAAGCGCCAACTGGCACTCACGATGAAGGGGAATCAATCATGGCTGCTGATGACAACATCAACGTCCTCGGTGCTCAGTGGAATCTGGGCCTGGACGTGTCCGACTCGGGGAACGACAACTCGATGACCGACAACTCGGACCACTCCGACAACTCGGATCACTCGGACAACTCCGACAACTCGGACTGGATGTCGCACAATGACACCGACGTCAGGGACTCGTTCAACGACAACTCCGACAACTCCGACAACTCGGACTGGATGTCGCACAATGACACCGATGTCAGGGACTCGTTCAACAACGACGAATCCACCAACGACTCCTACAACGACAACTCCGTGCACGACTCGGGCAACCAGACGCTCAACGACCACTCGGTCAACGCCGGCATCCGCCAGTACGACACGGGTATCAACGAGCTCAACATCGGTCTGTCGGGCGGCGGCGGTGGCGGATGGTCGAAGATGATGGGCGGTGGCGGTGCTGACGTCGACGTCGACATCGATGCCCGTTCCACGGTCAACGACCAGTCGGTCAACCAGAACATCTCGACCTCGTCGGGTAGCGGTGGCGCAGCCATCGCCGTCGGCGGAGACGCGGACGGCGGCTGGGGAGGCCCCGCGCTCTCGGGTGCGGCCGGTGGTGACAGCGGCAACGGCGGTGCTGGCGGAGACGGCGGTGACGGCATCGGCGGACTCGGCAGCGGCACCGGTGGCTCGGGCGGCGACGGCGGGGCGACCGGTGATGCGGGCGGCGCTGGATCGCTGGGCCTCGGCGGTGGCGGCGGAGACGCCACGACCGGTCACACCGGGGCGATGGGCGGAGACGCGACCGGCGGCAACGTCGGACAGTACTTCGGCCAGAGCAGCGTCATCTCGTCGGGCGACAACTCGGTGGCGGCCGGTGACGATGTCACCATCAACAACATCGACACCGACATCTCGGTGGGGGACATCTCAATCGGGAACACGTGGAACACCGACTCGTTCAACGACGACTTCTCGGACAACTGGTCGGTGAACGACTCGTTCAACGATCACTCGATGAACGCCGAGTTGGACGTAGAGGTAGAGAACTCGAACATCGGCAGCCCGTTCGGCGACGCCAACGAGCTCGACATCGACCTCTGAGCCGCGCAACTCGCACGACCGGCCCGGCTGTCCACTCTGGTGGACGGCCGGGCACACCACTACACTCCTGAAACACCCGATCCGGAGCGAGAGCGATGTCTTACGAACACGACGACCGAGGGGCAGAAGGCCTGCCGGGCCCCGTCTGGGGAGACGGCGCCCTGTTCGACCCGCTCTCCACCGACTCGTTCAGTCAGGAGCTGGCAGGCATCGACGAATCCGTCTGGGGAAATGCCGATCTGCTCTGGGAAGACGACGCCGTGGGAATCGTCGACCCGGGCGGTGACGCACCGGACGCCGATCCGCTCGGCTGATGGGCGCAAGAGGGGGACACGTGCCGGAGCAGCGCACATTCGCAGACAACAAGATCGTCGACGTCATCCATGAGGTCGGCGATCTCGCCGCGTCGGCGGGACGCGACGACCTCGCCACTCGGCTCGCGAACACACGCGCCCGCTTGGCGGACCCAGCCGTGCGCGTGATCGTGGTGGGTGAGTTCAAACAGGGCAAGAGCAAGCTCATCAACGCACTCGTCAATGCCCCGGCCTGCCCCGTTGACGACGACGTGGCGACCAGCGTGCCGACCACGGTCGGGTACGCTGATCAGCCCTCGGCATGGGTGCTCGAACGCAGCGACGACCACAGCGAACCACAGCGGCGGCAGATATCGCTCGAATCGCTCGCCGAGTACGTCTCGGAGCGCGGCAATCCCGACAATGAACGCGGAGTGCTCGCGGCAGAGGTACTGCTGCCGCGCGAGATCCTGCGCGGCGGACTGACGCTCGTCGACTCGCCGGGGGTCGGCGGGCTGGAGTCGTCGAACTCGTTGGCCACGCTCGCTGCGCTCTCGTCCGCGCATGCCGTACTGCTGGTCTCGGACGCCTCGCAGGAGTACACCGAACCCGAGGTACAGTTCCTGCAACACGCCATGCGGATCTCGCCGAACGTGGCCGCCGTGCTCGCCAAGACCGACCTGTACCCCGAGTGGCGGCGCATCGAACGAATAGACCGCGAGCACCTGACCGGCCACGACGACGTGCCGATCTTCTCGGTCTCCAGCGACCTGCGCCTGCTCGCGGCCGAGTTGCAGGACCGCACGCTCAACGAGGAGTCCGGCTTTCCAGCCCTCGTCACGCATCTGCGGCGAGAGGTTCTGGGCCGTGCCGAGGTGATCCATGAGCGCAGCGCTGTACATGAACTCGCTTCGGTCGTCGACCAGTTGGAGATGTCGCTGAAGGCCGAACTGAACGCCCTGGTGAACCCAGAAGACACCCCACGCATGATCGCCGAGCTCGAGAACGCGAAGGCGAAGGCCGACGAGTTCCGCGGCCGCTCGGCCCGATGGCAGGTCACCCTCACCGACGGCATCGCCGACCTCGTCGCCGATATGGAACACGATGTGCGCGATCGGCTGCGCAAGGTGCAGCGCGAGGCCGAGAAGGCGATCGACGACGGCGATCCGGGGCCGGTCTGGGACCAGATCAGGGAGTGGTTGGACCAGCGGGTGACCGCGGCGGTGTCGGAGACGTTCGTCTGGACCGATGAGCGTTCGCGATGGCTGGCCGAAGAGGTCGCCGACCTGTTCAGCCAGGACCAATCCGAGATCCCGATCCACGATGTCTCCGACATCCAGGGCGTGCTGGACCCGGTCGATGACATCGCCGGTCTGGACCCCGGACAGCTCAGCGCGACCGAGAAGATGTACATCGGCGTGCGCGGGTCGTATGGCGGTGTGCTGATGGTGGGCCTGGCGACCGGACTGATCGGTATGGCGCTGATCAACCCGCTGTCGCTGCTGGCCGGTGTGCTCGTCGGCCGCCGTGCCTACCGCGAGGACATGAGCAATCGGCTCAGTCGCCGCCAGCAGGAGGCGAAGGTGATCGTACGCAAGTACATCGACGAGGTGACATTCCAAGTCGGCAAACAGCTCAAGGACCGGTTGCGCCTGGTGCAACGGGGAACACGCGATCACTTCGGCGCTCTCGCCGAGGAACTGCACAGTTCGCTGGCCGAGGCGCTCCAACGGGCCAAGCAGGCAGCATCCGGATTCACCACCACCCGTGACCAACGGGTCGTCGCACTGCGCTCGCGCCTGGCGGAGCTCGAGAGCGTGCGCAAGGCCATCCCGGCGCTGCCACCCGTACCCGAACCCGCCGTGCGGGCCGGTGCGCAACCCGCCGGCGCGATCGGTGCGAAGGCGGCACGATGATCGCAACGGCCGCCGAGCCGGTGACGGACGACGTGATCGCCGACACCGAAGAGCTGTTGCGCACCAGTCGCATCGTCTACCAGGGCGACCGCGAGGCGACCGCGTTGATCGACCAGCTCGAGGTGCGGCTGCACGAACCGTTGCGGCTGGCGCTGGCCGGGATCGTCAAGGCAGGAAAGTCCACGTTGCTGAACGCCCTGCTGGGCGAGCGGATTGCCGCGACCGACACCGCTGAGTGCACGCGGATCGTCACCTGGTACCGCTATTCATCGACCCCCGTCATCACGGTGCACCTCCGGGATGGGCGTACCGAGCGGATGCCCATCCGGCGTGACCAGGGCCTGCTCGTGTTCGACCTCGGTGGCCGCACCGCCGAGGATATCGACTGGATCGACGTCGGGTGGCCGCTGGACGGGCTGGAATCGCTGATCCTCATCGACACCCCCGGCATCGCCTCGCTGTCGGGCGACACCTCGGCGCGAACGGCCCGCTTCCTGACCCCTGAGGACTCGCCCTCAGCGGCCGACGCGGTCGTCTATCTCATGCGGCATCTGCATGGTTCGGACGTGCGGTTCCTCGAGGCGTTCCGCGACACCGCCGCCGGAGCCGCACAGAGCGTGTGCGCGGTGGCTGTGCTCTCGCGCACCGATGAGATCGGCTCGGGCCGCATCGACTCGCTGCTGTCGGCACGCCGCGTCGCCGCGCGCTACGAGCGCGACGGAGCCCTGTCGGCACTCGCCCTCGGCGTCGTCCCTGTCGCGGGGCTGCTGGCCGAGGGGGCGCGCACCCTACGTGAGAGTGAGTTCATCGCCCTCCGCACACTCGCCGGGCTCGAACGCGACGAACGTGAGCGGCTGCTCGTCTCGGCCGACCGCTTCACCCGCCCCAGCGATGCGACCGGACTCAGCGTCACGGTGCGTGAAGAGCTGCTCGCGCGCTTCGGCATCTTCGGGGTGCGCTTGGCGACCGCGATCATCCGCGGCGGTGTCACGACCTCGTCAGAGCTGTCGGATGCCCTCGTACAGCAGAGCGGGCTGATCGAACTGCAGCAGTTCGTGTACACGCAGTTCCAGCCCCGTTCTGAGACGTTGAAGGCGCGCGGTGTCGTGCTGCAGCTGCAGGCACTGGTGCAACGCGCTCCGCGTCCCGGCACCGATCGCATCCGCTCAGGTATTGAGCGGTTCACCGCCTCCGCGCACGTCCTGCGCGAACTCGCATTGCTTGCCGAGGCGCGTTCCACCGGCTTGCCGTTGGGCGAAGCGGAAGCAGCCGACGCGGCACGCATCCTCGGGGCGGGCGGCGTGACGGCATCCGATCGCCTCGCCCTGCCTGCCGACGCCACTCCGGTGGACATCGGTGAACGTGCCTTCTCAGAGATGGATCGGTGGCGCGCGCTCGCCGCGTCACCGTTGGTCGAAAGGAACGCGGCAGCGGTGTACGAAGCCGTTCTTCGGACCCTGGCAGGGATCGTCTCAGAGCTCGGGCTGGCCCGGGCCCTCCGGCCCGCGGCGCACATCGAACCGGCGAGCGGACCAGGCGATGGCGCGGGGCATGACGCTGGCCAGCAGAGCCAGAGCGACAAGCGCGGCTTGCGCCGCAAGAAGCGGCTGAAGTGGTTCCCCTTTGGCGCCCAGCGCGATCCACTCGGGTGACATCAGCACCAGCAACGCCAGCAGCCCGAAGGTCAGCAACTGCCACCAGCGGATGTGCGGGCGCCGCCCCATGAACGACACCAGCAGTGTCAGCTGGATGAACAGCACCGCCACCAGCAGCCCGAACACGACCCAGAAGACGATGTCGGCGGCGCTCTCATAGGTGGCCTCGGCCCGATCCTCGGTCACCGTTTGAGCGACCTCGACGATCTCGGGCAGCAGATCCTCTCGGATGACGAACAGGTAGACGATGGTGAAGGCACCGACCGCGAAGCTGATGATCCACAGGAACTGACTCAGTCGGATCGAGAACGGCGGAGTCGCCTTGATCACCACCGGAGGCTGGTTGGGGCTCGCCAGCGTCGGCCGGGCCGGCAACTCGCGCGCGCCATACCGCGCGACCGACCCGCCGGCCCCCTCCCGAGAAGGAGGAGGCGGCGGGTCGGTCCTGCGGGATGCGTCAGTCATCCTCGAGCGGTGCATCCAGCGGTGCGTCGTCCACGGGGGCGGAGGACTCCGCACCGTACGAGTCGCCCTCGCCAGCGGTCATGTCGCTCTCCAGTACGTCCGCGGGCTCCGGTACATCGGCCGGTGGCGGCGGGGGAGCGGCGGCAGGGGCCGCGGCCTCGGTGACCTCGGTCACCGCAGCAGCCGTCGTCGCCGTGGCCGTGGCGACGTCCTCGGGAGTCGCCTCTTCGGCAACCGTTGCGTCGGCGCCCTCGTCGCCGGCGGCACCCTCTTCGGGCACCGTGCCGGTCTGGTTGAAGCTGCCGTCGTTGGTCTCGTTGCCGATCGAGACGTCGCCGACCGTCATGTCGACGTCGGAGTCGACGACCGACACATCGTCGCCGGCGGCGATCGAATCGTCGCCCGAAGCGACCACGGCCTCTTGATCGAACAGCTGCGTGACGTCGCCGCCCTCGGTCCAGATGTTCTGGTTCACCGACTGGTCAACGATCGTCGAGCGGGCATCCACAGTGGTGTACTGCTGCACCATGCGGACGATCTCGCGCACCGTCTCGTGGTTGTCCGGGCCGGGAGGCGGCGGCGGAGGTGGAGTGTCGTGATGGATCACCCGTGGGTGATCGACGATGACCGGCCGCACGGCCGCGACGTCGGCCATGCAGACGTCCTGCAGGCCATTGTCGGCGAGCGTAGCGGTGGGCCGCGCGACGAACTCGTCGGCGGCCTCCTGATCTCTGAGCAGACTCAAGATGAACGCGAACAGTGCGTCCGCGATCGTCTCAACTGGTGAAGTCATCTGCAGCCCCCTTCAACATCTGTGATCATTTCTCGCATCCCGGCTCTACCCCCTCCGGCGGCCGGAACCACATCTTGTTTGGATCGTATGCGCCCTCGTCCTCGCACGGCATCGGGGGATTGCCCGATACCGCGTAGGGGGGTCACGGGGGTTCGGTCGAATACCCCGCGCCGATCCCGCCGTCACCGAACAACTGACGCAACCGCGCCAGCAATTCGGACCGGGAGGTTGCACCGAGCCGGCGTCGGATGTGCGCGATGTGGTGTTCGGCTGTGCGCGGCGAGATGAAGATCGACTCGCCGATCTCGGCGTACGTCTTGCCCTGCACGACCAGCCTGGCGACCTCGATCTCGCGTTCGCTGAGCACCTCTTCCGGCGGTGACTGCGCTGCGCTCTCGGCGTCATCGCCCGCGTTCGGAGCAGGCCGACGCGTGCCGTCGTTGGGATGAAGCTCCCGTGCACAGGCGAGCAACTGCGTTGCCGTCTTGCGGTCGTCGGTCTTGGCCGCGCCATGTCCGGCCAGTCGTGCCGCGTCCCACATCAGGCCCACCGAGGCCAGACCTTCGGCGGCGCTCGCGACGGCATCCGCATCGACCGAGCCAGCGAGCACGTCGGTCCAGACCTTGCCGGCGCGCGCCATGCTCGCCGCCACACGGCTACGGCCGGCAGCGGCGACCAGCGCCTTCGCATGCGGAGCGAGCAGATCGGGTCGGCTCAGCAGAATGCCCTGCTGGATGCCCGCCCAGTGGACGTGCGCCGACCAGGTCGACGGATCGCCGAGACCCGCGACGATCCGCTGTGCGCGGTCGAGCAGAGGCGCCACCCGGGTCGCGTCGCCGACGCGCGCCGCGGCGCTGATCAACTCGGCCAGCGGATGCAACAGATACAGGTCGACATCGATTCGCAGCAGGCTTCCGCGCGCCTCACGCCAGACAGCTTCGAGCCCCGCTGCGTCGTCGTAGCGGCGTGCAATCGCGACACGGACGCTGTGCAACAGGACTGCGTCGCGGGCGCTCAATGCCGCGGGGGCCGTCGTCATCGCCCGTTCGAGCAGCTCCTTGGCGTCGACCGGGTGCGCGCGCTGCACCGCGACCCACGCGCTCCACAGCAGTAGTCGCGTGCGCGCCCACGGGCCGCCATGGTCGCGCTCCACGGCATCTCCGAGCACGCTCTGTGCGGTCGTGAGGCGGCCCAGATTGAGTGCGACGATCGTGGTGATCACCGCGGGAAGCTCGACGACGGCATCCGTGCGCTGCGCACTGGAGTACATCTCGGCGGCGCGCACCAGCTCGGGCAACGCGGCCTCGGGAGGGCCCGGCGACACGGTGCTCAGCAGGCCCGTGCGCAGCAATCGCATTGAGACCCCGGCCGCGGTCGGCAGCTCCGGGTCGTCAGGAGGGACGGATGCCGGTTGCTCGCCGACGCCGAGGGCCGCGATCGTGGCGTTCATGAGGGCGCTGACGGTGCTCGGGCGTACGAGCTGATACACCTCGTGTGCCTGCGCCATCATGCCGCGCGACGACCACATCGCCGCGGATACGTCCGCCATCGGCGAGAGCTCGTCGGGCGATGCCGAGCGCACCCCCTCATCGACGAAGCCTGTGGCCCCTTCGAGATCGCCCGTCGCCCAGGCCGCATGCGCGCGGCGGGCCGCCAGTTGCTGGGGCGGGGCGCCGTACTCGGCGGCGGTGTCATAGAGCTCGGCCGCGCGGTCGGGGCGGGCTGCCAGCATCCGGTCGGCCGACACGATCAGCGCCTCAGCCAGCCGCGGATCGCGCATCGCCCGTTCGTCCTCGCGCTGAGTCAGTGCGTCGGGGTGGTGCGCGTACAGGTCGATGAGACGGCGCGTCGGCATCGCCTCGCGCACGGCGGCGCGCACCAGTGGTGAGGCGTCGCCGCTGCGCAGCAGCAACCCCTGCGCGTACCCCTGCAACGCCCAGTCATCCGCGCCGTCGGCAGCGTCGGATGCGGGATAGGCCTCACCCGCCGCGCTCACGCACACCGTCTCGACAGCGCGCCGCAGTGCGTCGTCGAGGCTGTCGAGGCGGTGCGCCACCAACTCGCTCAGCGCACGATCGAGCGCCACATGAGAGCCATCGAACGCGCAGTCGCGCTGATCATGGTGCTGCACTGCGGCGGCGACCAACCACGACATGCCGCACGTGCTGCGCAGCACGTGACTGATGCAGTCGTCGCTCATCGTCACATCGAGGGCTTCGAGATGGTCGAGCACGTCCGAGCGCGACACGTGGCCGAGCACGATGGCAGGAACCTGCTGCTCGAGGCGCCGGGTGATGGCGCGTACCGCGGGCCGTGCCGGCCAGGGGCGTCGGGCGATGATCAGCGCCGCTGACGGATCCTCGGCGCGCGCGCCCAGCTGCGTCAGCTCGGTCTCGGAGAGCAGGTGCAGGTCGTCGACCAGCAGCACGTGCTCGGCGGGCACGTCGTCGAGCGCGTCGACGGCATCGTGGGCGAGTACGACCTCTCGCGAGTCCTCGACGAGCAGATCATGAAGGTGATGGAGCCCTGTCGACTTTCCGGATCCCGCGGTGCCCACCAGCGCGGCTCGGGGGATGCGGTGAGTGACGGCGTCGAGTGCAGGGCGCAACGGGCGCTCCCATGTCAACGGCCCGCCCGTGGACGGACTCTCGACGATGAGCGTAGACATGCGACTCAGCACTTCCGGTCAGGGGGTCGGATTCACGGTGGGAGCGTCTGAGGGTGTTGGCTCGGGATCAGTCGGGGCAGCCGAGGACGTCGGGTCGGGTGTGGGATCCGGCGTCGGGTCGGGCGCGGGATCGGGTGTCGGGTCGGGTGCCGGCGCAGGGTCGGGATCGGGTGCGGGGTCGGGTGTCGGATCGGGTGCGGGGTCGGGAGTGGGATCGGGCGTCGGGTCGGGAGTGGGATCGGGCGCGGGGTCGGGCGTCGGGTCGGGTGCCGGATTCGAGGTCGGGTCAGGCGCGGGGGCCGGTGTCGGATCCGGTGTGGGTGTGGGAGTCGGGTCGGGGTTCTCGACCTGCGGGCCGCCCGCCGACGCGGGCTGCGGGGCCGGGGGAGCGGGATCCGAACCGAGCTCCTCAGGCGCCTCCACCGTGGGACCACCCACGCCGGGCGCCGACTTCGGAATGCGGGAAGAGTCGGATGCCGACGACTCATCCGCAGCATCCGCGCGCGCCTCAGCGCTGCTCGCGTCGTCAGCATCCGCGACCGTCGTCGCCTCGTGTGCCGAGTACGCCGACGCCGAACGCAGCAACGACATCGTCCCCGGCCCCTCCCCGCTCTCGACCGAAGCGCCCTTGGCCGCTTCCCCACCACCGCCCAGCGGCGTCGTCGACGCGAACACGATCCCCGTCGCCACGACCACCGCGCCGGCCACCAGAGCCGCCGCGCCGCCGTACGTGATCCGGAACCTCGACGGACGCACCACCGCAGCGCCCGCGGCGGCCGCAGGCACGAGCTCTGCTGCGCTCGCCGCCGGCACCACGTCCGTCGCACTCGCCGCGGTCATCGCCGAGGCAGGCGCCGGCACCACCGCCGACGTCGCGATTCCCACCGCAGCGGATGCCGGCGTCTGGCCCACCGGCAGGCCGGCGACAGCATCCGATCGTTCGAGACGCGTCCACGCGGCGTGCGCCGCGCCCGTCGCGGCGGCGTACTGCGGGTTCTCCGGCATCGTCAGCGGCAGGTCGAACCGCTCCGACAACAGCTGGGCGATGAGCGGCATCCGCGCCGCACCACCAATCAGGATCAGCTCGTCGAGCGCCGACATATCGAGCCCGGCCGCCTCGACGGCTTGCTCCAGTGCCTCGATCGTCGCATCGATCGTGGGCCGCGCCATGGCATCCAACTCGGACCGCGTCACACGCACGCTCGGGGTCGCCCCCGCGAGTGTGATCGCCACCGACGCACCGGTGCTGAACGACAACGCCTCCTTCGCCGTGACGATCGCGCGGTGCGTACCACGCAACTCGGCGCGCGTGGAGTCGGCGATCGCCCCGTCAGCGCCCGTCAACGGCAGCACATGCCGCAGCAGCGCCGCATCGATGTCGGCGCCCCCGATCGGGAGCGGCTGCGGGTCGTTCAGCAGGTCGAGCCCGCGCAGGGCGCTGGCCTCGAACGTGCTGCCGCCCAGGTCGTAGACGCCGACGCGATGGGCGCGCGTCTCACCCGTGGCGAACTGCTCGGCGGCCACCACCGCCGACGGAACCAGCAGCACATCGTCCAGGCCCGCCTCGCGCAGTCGCCGGCGAACGGCATCCATGCGGTGCCCCGCCCACGACGTGGGGTGCGCGATCGCAACGGCGCCGGGACGCAACCCGCGCTCGGCGACGACCGTCGACACGATCCACAGCGCCATCCGCGCGACCAACTCCTCGGCGTGCACGGCGTAGCCGCCCGCGACGATCGGTACCGCATCGCCGACCGAACGCGTGAACTCGCGCACCAGCCGCTCGGGGTGATCGAGCCCGCGCTCGGCGGCCTCGGCGCCGAAGAGCACGTCACCCTCTTCGGTGACATACGCGGCCACCGCGATATCGGCCCTCTCGCGTCCCACCGCGAGGGGCACCACCTGCAACCCTCCACGCGCAGCGGCGCTGGCCGACACCGTCGTCACACTGGTCGTGCCTACGTCGAGCGCGAGTACGTACTCCGACTCGCCCATCACTTCCGCCGAATCCCCAGTCGTCCAGAAATTGGATCTGGCGCCCACTATAGGACTTTCCTCAGGCGTTGGGAAGAGTGATCTACGCGCGTAGGCGCCCCCGGTGCGGCGCCCAGGCAATAGGGTGCAAGGGTGACATCCGACCTCTCCGTGTCGGGCCCTGCGGCCCGCGGAACCTCGCGCAGTGGTGTCGCTTACACCATCGGTGCCTACCTGATGTGGGGTGTGCTGCCGCTGTACTTCGTGCTGCTCGCACCGATGGGGCCGTGGGAGGTGGTCGCCTGGCGCGTGCTGCTGTCGTTCGCCTTCTGCCTGGTGCTCCTGACCGTCACACGGGGGTGGCGGCCGCTCTGGGGCATTCTGCAACGGCCGAAGCTGCTCGGATGGACGGTGCTGGCCGGGCTGCTCATCTACGTCAACTGGCAGGTGTTCCTCATCGGAGCGCTCAGTGATCGGGTCATCGAGACGAGCCTCGGCTATTTCATCAACCCGATCTTCACGGTCCTTCTCGGGGTGCTCGTGCTGCGCGAGCGGATCACCCGGTTGCAGACCGCCGCGATCGGCATCGCGGCGATCGCCGTCGTCGTGATCGTCGTCGCCTACGGCGACTTCCCCTGGATCGCGGTGGGGCTGACCCTGACGTTCGGCCTGTACGGGTTGGTCAAGAAGCGGATCGGCTCGGCGGTGGATGCCGTCAGCGGCCTGACGCTCGAGTCGTTCTGGCTGATTCCGGTAGCCGTCGTCTCGCTGGTCGTCGTCGGGCAGACCGCAGGGTTGACGCTGGGAACGGTGTCGCCGGTGCACACGCTACTGGTCGCCTTCGTCGGTGTCGCCACGGCAGTGCCGTTGCTGCTGTTCGCCGCCGGCACGCGACGCATCGACTTGAGCCTGGTCGGGCTGCTGCAGTTCATCGCACCGGTGATGCAGTTCCTCGTCGGCTGGGCGGTGCTGGGTGAGCCCATGCCGCTCGAGCGCTGGGCCGGGTTCGTGCTGGTGTGGATCGCCATCGTCGTGTTCGTGGTGGATCTGCTGCTGCAGCGCCGTCGGGGACGACGTCAGCGGCCTGCGCCTCTGGTGTGAGAGCGGTTCAGATCGTTAAGCGACCGAGACAGAAGACCCGTTGCGACGGGCAGTCAACGTCCTAAGGTGAGAGTCACCCGCAAGTGGTAAACCACGTTCAGTTACGCAAGGGAGCAACATGAACGCAATGAAGGGCTCGCGCACCGCGCGGATCTTCGCGGCCGCGGCAATGGTCAGCGCGTCCGCACTCGTCATCTCGGGCTGCAGCAGCACGCCCTCCGAAGAGCCGGATGATTCCGCCGAAAAGCCCGCAGCGGTCGACCTGACGCTCAGCATGGGTTCGTTGCTGCCGGCCACCGGTACGCTCGCGTTCTTGGGCGCGCCGATGGAGGCCGGTGTGCAGCTGGCCATCGCGCAGATCAACGAGGCCGACGCCGGCATCACCGTCGAACTGTCCGCCGCCGATGAGGGCGACCTCGACAACAAGGCCTACGAGACCTCGGTGTCGCGTCTGCAGAGCGAGGGCATCACTGCCATGGTCGGCGCCGCGTCGTCGAGCGTGTCGAAGCTGATCCTCGACGGCAACGTCGGTGCCGGCATCGTCACCGTCTCGCCGTCGAACACCTCGGCAGACTTCACCGGTCTCAGCCCGATGTACTTCCGTACCGCTCCGAGCGACAACCTGCAGGGCGAGGTGCTCGGCAACCAGATCGCTGAGGACGGTCACACGACCCTCGGCATCATCTACCAGAACGACCCGTACGGCACGGGCCTGGCCGAGGCCATCGGTGCCACATTCGCCGCCGCCGGTGGCGAGGTCGTCGCCGAGGCGTCGTACAACCAGGGCGACGGCCAGTACAACGCCCAGGTCGAGACGGTCGCCGCAGCCAACCCCGACGCGGTCGCCATCGTCTCGTACGACCAGTTCGCCACGATCGCCCCGCTGCTCGGCAACGCGGGCGTCGACACCGGCAGCCTGTACCTGGTCGACGGCAACCTGAAGGACTGGCCCGACCTGCCGGTCGACCTGACCGGATCGAAGGGCACCCGCGCCGGTGCTGTGCTGCCCGATGACTTCATCGACCAGCTCAACGAGATCTGGACCGGCCAGGGCAACGACCCGATCGACGCCGTGACCTACTCGGCCGAGGCGTACGACGCCACGATGCTGATCGCACTGTCGGCACTGGCCGCACAGTCGGTCGAGGGCGCCGACATCGCCAGCAAGATGCGCGAGGTCTCGGGTGGCGAGGGCGACGGCGAACAGTGCACGACGTTCGCCGATTGCGCCGCGATCATCAACGACGGCGGCGTCGCCGACTACGAGGGCCTGTCCGGCTCGATCACGTTCGATGAGAACAACGACCCGAAGGGCGCAGCCATCGGCGTCTACGAGTACGGCGAGGGCAACATCCACACCCGCATCAAGTAAGTCGCGGTAGAGAAGGCCCCGGATGCCAGCATCCGGGGCCTTTTCGCGCGCCGCGCTTCGCCCCGCGCGCAGGCGGCGCGCAGGCTGCGGCAGGAGACGTGGGGTCGGCCGCAGGCATCCGCTCGTCATCCGGTGAGAAACCACATGCCGCACGAAAAACCACCTCCCACGTGGTTTCTCACACGGGAGGTGGTTTCTCAGCGGAA
This sequence comes from Microbacterium esteraromaticum, assembly GCF_017303215.1. Taxonomy (GTDB): domain Bacteria; phylum Actinomycetota; class Actinomycetes; order Actinomycetales; family Microbacteriaceae; genus Microbacterium; species Microbacterium esteraromaticum_C. The sequence goes on from NZ_JAEMWU010000001.1 coordinate 1,199,135, forward strand.
GGCGTGGCTATGCGGCGTCTTGGCCCAGCGTGCCGAGGTAGAGACCGATCACCTTCGGATCCTCCAGCAGCTCGCGGCCGGTGCCCTCATAGGCGTCACGGCCCTGATCGAGCACGTAGCCACGGTCGCAGATCTGCAGGCAACGCCGTGCATTCTGCTCGACCATGATCGTCGTGACGCCGGCCTTGTTGATGTCTGAGACACGGATGAAGGCGTCATCCTGCCGCACGGGGGAGAGGCCGGCTGAGGGCTCGTCGAGCAGCAGCACCGACGGATCCATCATCAGAGCGCGCGACATCGCGACCATCTGGCGCTCACCACCCGACAGCGAACCGGCGCGCTGATTCAACCGCGCGCCCAGCTCGGCGAAGATGTCGGTGACGAACGCCAACCGCTCCTTGTAGATCTTGGGGTTCTGGTACAACCCCATCTGCAGGTTCTCGGCGATTGTCAACGACGGGAAGACGTTGTTGGTCTGCGGCACGAACGCCACGCCCTTCGACACCAGCTTGTCGGCCTTCAGCCCGACGATGCTGTCGCCGTTGACGGTGATGTCTCCCTCCCGCACCTGCACCATGCCGAAGATCGACTTCAACAGCGTCGACTTTCCGGCGCCGTTCGGGCCGATGATTCCAATCAGCTCACCCTGGCGGGCGACGAGGTTCGCGCCGTTGAGGATGTTCACGCCCGGAAGATACCCGGCGTGCACGTTCTTCAGCTCGACGACGACATCGCGGTCATCCTCGGGTGCGGCGCCTGCGTCAGCATCCGTCATTTCTTCTCCTCCTCTTCGAGCTCAGCCTCGGCCTCGGCCTCGATCTTCTTGCGCACGCGCGACGCGTCGGCATCCGACACGACGCTGATGCGTCCGGTGACCTCGCCCAGGTCGACATCCTGATGGGCCCCCAGGTACGCGTCGACGACAGCGGGATCCTCCATGACCGTCTCGGGCGGACCCTCGGCGACCACACGGCCCTCGGCCATCACCACCACCCAGTCGGCGATGTGACGCACCATGTGCATGTCGTGCTCGACGAACAAGACCGTCATGCCGCGATCCTTCAAACCGAGGATGTGATCGAGCAACGACTGCGTCAGGGCCGGGTTGACCCCGGCCATCGGCTCATCGAGCATCACCAGTTGCGGATCACTCATCAGCGCGCGTGCCATCTCGAGCAGCTTGCGTTGCCCACCCGAGAGCGCGGCGGCGAAGTCCTTCTCCTTCGCATCGAGTTTGAACAGCGTCAGCAGCTCGCGCGCCTTCTGCTCGATCTCGGCTTCCTTCTTGCGCCACAGTCCGGGAAACAGGCTCACCCAGAACCGCTCGCCGGGCTGCTCGGGCGAACCGAGCTTCATGTTCTCGAGCACGGTCAGCAGCGACAGGGCTTTGGTCAGCTGGAACGTGCGCACCTGGCCCATGCGGGCCACCTTGAACGACGGGACGCCGGCGAGGTTCTTGCCGTTGTACTGCCAGGTGCCGCTGTTGGGTTTGTCGAAGCCGCACAGCAGGTTGAACAGGGTGGTCTTGCCGGCACCGTTCGGGCCGATCAGTGCGGTGATCGCCCCGCGGGGGATCTCGAGGTGCTCGACGTTGACGGCGGTCAGGCCGCCGAAGTGCCGCTCGACGCCGTCGACGACGAGGATCGGGTCGACTTTTGCGACACCGGGCTTAGCCGGGCCGGTCGCGAGGCCGGTCGACTTCTGACGCTTCTCACTTGACAAAGGTCATCTCCCTCTTGTCTCCGAGGATGCCCTGTGGGCGGTAGATCACGATGAGCATCAGTGCCACGCCGGCGAGGATCCAGCGCACCACCTCGGCCTGTGTGGTCGACATCGGCAGGTATCCGGCCGACGCCATCTGCGGCAGCAGGTTGCCGAGGAAGGCGAACAGCACCCAGAACAGCACAGCTCCCAGCGTCGGACCGAACACGGTCGCGGCACCACCGAGCAGCAGCACGGTCCACAGGAAGAACGTCAGCGACGTCGAGTAGCTGCCCGGCACGACCGCCGAGGGCAACACGAACACGATGCCGCCGGCGGCACCCATGACACCGCCGATGACGAGCGCCTGCATCTTGTACGAGAAGACGTTCTTGCCGAGCGAACGCACGGCGTCCTCGTCTTCGCGGATGCCCTTGAGCACGCGCCCCCAGGGGCTGCGCATCAGCGCCCAGACCAGCAGGATGGCGACGGCCAGCAGGAACAGCCCGAACACGCGATCCCACAGCTCGGTGGCACTGTACGTCCACGGGCCGAAGCCGTAGACGCCCTCGGGGAAGGGGTTCGCCGCGCGGAAGCTGCCGTGATAGCCCGAGCGGCCACCGGCCGCGCCCGTGACGTCCTCGAACAGCTGGGTGAGGAACAGCAGCCGTACCACCTCTGCCGTCGCGATCGTCGCGATGGCGAGGTAGTCGGCTCGGAGACGCAGAGTCGGGATGCCCAGAAGCAGGGCGAACACGGCGCCGCCGAAGAGCCCGATGAGCATGCCCACCCACCACGGAACCCCGAGCATCAGGACGGGGATGGCGTAGCCGTACGCCCCGATGGCCATGAATGCGGCCATACCGAAGTTGAGCAGTCCGGCGTAGCCGAAGTGCACGGCGAGGCCGGTCGCCGCCAGCGCGTAGGCGATGGTGACGGGGCTGAACAGGTAGGCGGCGGTGTTGCCGAAGATCGATCCGAAGTCCATGTGTCAGCCCAGCCTTTCCTTGCGCCCGAGCAGACCCTGCGGCCTGACCAGCAGGATGACGATCAGCGCCACCAGAGCGGATGCGTACTTCAGATCCGACGGCACTCCCAGCAATGTCGAGACCTCGACGGCGATGCCGACGATGAGCGATCCGATCAGAGCGCCGATCGCCGAACCCAGGCCGCCGAGCGTGATCGCGCAGAAGATCAGCAGCAGCATCTGCATACCCATGTCCCACTTCACGCCGGGGCGGAAGTAGGTCCACAGGATGCCCGAGAGCGCCGCCAGCGAACCGGCGATGATCCATACGATCCGCACGACCTTGTCGACGTCGATGCCCGATGCCGCAGCCAGCTGCGGGTTGTCGGAGATCGCTCTGGTCGCCTTGCCGATGCGGGTGCGGGTGAGGAAGTACGCCATGGCGAGGATCACGACGATGCTGATCGCCATGCCGATGAGGTCGATGTACGACAGGGTGATCGGCCCCAGCTTCATGGGCGTCGGGCTGGCGCCGGGCGCCTGGTGCGTGCCGCCACCGATCATGTACTGCATCGTGTAGCGCAGCGCGAGCGAGAGGCCGATGCTGACGATCATCAGCTGCACGATGCCCAGACCACGCCGGCGCAACGGGCGCCAGAGGCCGGCATCCATCGCCCAGCCCAGGGCTCCACCTGCGACCACCGCTGCGATCAGGCCGAGCCACAGCGGCAGCTGCCAGAACGAGGTGACCAGCACCACGACGACGCCACCCCAGGTGACCATCTCGCCGTGTGCGAAGTTCGACAACCTCGTGGTGCCGTAGATGAGCGCGGCGCCCATCGACGCCAGACCCAGCAGCAGACCGAAGTTGATGCCGCCGACGGTGCGCGAGATCAGCTGGTCGAGGAACGATACGGTGACCCGCTCGCCCTGGCCGAGGAAGAGGTTCACGATCTTCGTGCCGGTGAGGCCGAACTCGGCCTCGAACGACCCGCTCGTGCCCTCGACGGCACTCACACCTTCCGGCAGCAGTGCCGGATCGACGATCACGCCGTCGGGCAGCGTGTCTTCATCGATCGAGATCGTGTACTTCTCCTTGTCGGGCACGTAGAGGCGCCAACGGCCTTCGGGATCCGTTGTGGTCTCGCCTTCGAAACCGTTGCCCTCGACTGATACGCCGACGCCGTCGATTGGCTGGCCTTCGAAGGTTATGTTGCCGGCGAAGTAGAAGTCCGTCACCTCCTGCCCGTCATCGGTCGTCTCTGCGAAAGCAGATCCCGCGGGTATCGCGAGCACGAGAAAGGCGGCCAGTAGCGCTGTCAACAGCGCGATCAGCCCGTTTCGGGGACGCCGAAGCGCCGTTGATCTGAGTCCCACGCATCCTCCACATCGAGTGCTCCGAACAGCTCCGGGTGGCTGTTCGGTGACGGACGTCGCACTGAGCGTAACCTGCCCGATACGAAATCCGCACCATCCGTGTCCGTATCGAGATTCCGGGCGGGTTCATTCTCGGAATACCTGCAGGCGTCTGGCGCTTAGAATCGATAACACGACGGAGTCGGGCCGTCCCCGCTCCGCCGAAGCGCATCCGCCACGACACGGCGCCGATACGGCGCAGAGGAGCAAGTCTCATGCAGCAGAACGACCCCTTCGGCTTCGTCGGGCTCACCTACGATGATGTGCTGCTGCTGCCGGGTCATACCGATGTGATCCCCAGCGACGCCGACACCTCGTCGCGGATCACCCGCCGCATCTCCGTCGCCACCCCCCTGCTCTCCAGCGCTATGGACACCGTCACCGAGGCGCGCATGGCCATCGCCATGGCACGGGCCGGCGGCATCGGCATCCTGCACCGCAACCTGTCGATCGCCGATCAGGCCGCCGACGTCGACCGCGTCAAGCGCAGCGAGTCGGGCATGATCACCGACCCGATCACGACCGACCCCGAGGCGACCGTCGAAGAGGTTGACGGACTCTGCGCCAAGTACCGCATCTCGGGTCTGCCCGTCGTCGATGGCGACGGACGCCTGGTGGGTATCGTCACCAACCGCGATATGCGATTCGTGACCGGTCGTGAGCGTCAGACCACCAAGGTCAAGGACGTCATGACCAGCGAGAACCTGGTCACCGCCAAGGTCGGCGTCGCCGCGGGCGAGGTCATCTCGCTGTTCGCGAAGCACCGCGTCGAGAAGCTGCCGCTGATCGACGACGCCGGCAAGCTCGCCGGGCTGATCACCATCAAGGACTTCGACAAGAGCGAGAAGTACCCGCTGGCGACCAAGGATGACCAGGGGCGCCTGCGCGTGGGCGCAGCGATCGGCTTCTTCGGCGACGCGTGGGAGCGCGCCGAGGCGCTGCGTGACGCCGGCGTGGATGTGCTCGTCGTCGATACCGCCAACGGCCAGTCGCAGGGTGTGATCGACCTGGTTCAGCGTCTCAAGGCCGACGCCTCGTTCGACCACATCGACGTCATCGGCGGCAACGTCGCGACGCGCGAGGGCGCGCAGGCGCTGGTGGATGCCGGTGTCGACGCGGTCAAGGTCGGCGTGGGCCCCGGCTCGATCTGCACCACACGCGTGGTCGCCGGTGTCGGCGTGCCGCAGGTGACCGCCGTCTACGAGGCCTCGCTCGCTGCCGGCCCCGCCGGTGTTCCGGTGATCGCCGACGGTGGGCTGCAGTACTCCGGCGACATCGCCAAGGCGCTCGTCGCGGGTGCGGATGCTGTCATGCTGGGATCGCTGCTGGCGGGCACCGACGAGTCGCCGGGCGAGATCGTCTTCCAGGCGGGCAAGCAGTTCAAGCAGTACCGCGGCATGGGCTCGCTGGGTGCGATGCAGACCCGCGGCAAGCAGACCTCGTACTCGAAGGACCGCTACTTCCAGGCTGACGTCCCCAGCGACGACAAGCTGATCCCCGAGGGCATCGAGGGCCAGGTGCCCTACCGTGGCCCGCTGTCGGCGGTGGCGTACCAGCTGATCGGCGGCCTGCGTCAGTCGATGTTCTACGTCGGCGCGCGCACCATCGAAGAGCTCAAGCAGCGCGGCAAGTTCGTGCGCATCACCGCCGCCGGCCTCAAGGAGTCACACCCGCACGACGTGCAGATCATCGTCGAGGCGCCGAACTACAAGAAGTGAGTCTGCGCGTGGGCCGCTGACCCGGCTCGCGCTGCATGAGAACAGGCTCGTTGTTGAGAACAGGACGACTCCGCGGGAATCGTCCTGTTCTCGTTAACCGTCCTGTTCTCGGGTGCGGGTGCAGGCAGCGGGGTGCGCCCCGAAGGCAAGGGCGGATGCCACAGGCGGGCCCGTATGTTGCATCCCGTGACGGTGTGTTGCGGGGCATGACGGATGCCGTGGCGCTCGCTTCGGGCATCCGATTACCGTCTCGGCATGACCCTTCTCACCCAGCAACTCGCCGCCATCTCTGACGTCACCGCCGCCGAGCGCTCGCAGCGCCTCGCCGAGGCCGGCACCACCTGGAACGAGCGCATCGCACGCGACGCCGGCAACGCGCAGTTGACCTACCGGGTCACGGGGCGCGGGGTCGGGTCGGTCGGCACCGAGATTCGAGCCGGCAAGCACCGCTTCCTCGTCGACGAGCCCGGCGCGCTCGCCGGTGATGACGCCGCCGCGAGTCCGGTCGAGTACGCGCTCGGTGCGCTGATCTCGTGTCAGATCGTCGTCTTCCGGCTGTACGCCGAGGCGCTCGGCCTGACCATCGACGACATCGAGATCGAGGCCGAGGGCGACCTCGATGTGCGCAAGCTGTTCGGCATCGACGAGTCCGGCCGTGCCGGTTTCCACGATGTGCGCGTGCGCGTCGACATCACAGGACCCGATAGCGCCGAGCAGTACGAGAAGCTGCGCACGGTCGTCGAGGAGCGCTGCCCCGTGCTCGATCTTTTCGCCAACACCGTCCCCGTCTCGGGCCGTCTCAGCTGAGTCTGTTGCGGGCGAGCGCAGGGCGCGTCGGGCCCGGCCCGCCCTGACCAGAACGTCGGATGCCCGTCGATAGAGTGGGCTCATGGATTCAGCGTCGAACCTGACCCGCGGGCAGGTGGCCAGATACGCCATGGGGTCACTGGGTACCGGCGGGTTCGCCACCCTGCCCGGTCTGGTGCTCGTCTACTACCTCACCGACTCGTTGGGGGTGACGGCGCTTGCCGCGGGGGCGATCGTGACCGCGGCCAAGGTCTGGGACGTGCTGATCGACCCGGTCATCGGCGGGCTCAGCGACAACGGCCTCGCCCGCACCGGAAGCAGACGCGGGCTGATGCGGATCGGCGCGATCGGCCTGCCGATCGCTTTCGTGCTGACCTTCGCGGTGCCGGCGGGGATCGGCCCTGCGGCATCCGCGATCTGGGTACTGATCGCATTCATCGCCGCGGCGACCTGCTTCAGCCTGTTCCAGGTGCCCTACATCGCCCTGCCTGCCGAACTCACCGACGGCTACCGTGAGCGCACGCGGCTGCTGACCTGGCGGGTGGTGATGCTCACCGTCGCGATCCTGTTGTTCGGCGCCGGCGGCCCCGAGATCCGGGGCATGTTCCCCGACGACCCGTTGCTGGGGTATCTGGTGATGGCGCTGGTCGCCGCTGTAGTGCTGGGTATCGGGCTCTACATCGCGTCGACGGTTGCGCCGCAGCGTCCGCTGCTTCCGGTGCACCCGGGGGCGTCGATCGGCACCCACTACCGCGACGGAATCGCGGTGCTGCGGCAGAGCCAGCCGTTCCGCGCGCTGCTGGCGACCTTCATGCTGCAGGGTCTCGCCACGGGCCTGATGCTGGCCGCCGCGCAGTTCGTCGCTCGGTGGGTGCTGAACGATGAGGATGCCGTCACGCCGCTGTTCGCGTCATTGATCGCGCCCGCCCTGCTGATGGCCCCGGTCTGGAAGAAGATCGCCGACCGTGTCGGCAAAGAGCGAGGGTTCCGCCTGGCCAGCATGATCTTCCTGGTCGCCACGTTGGTGCTCACGGCGATGGTGTGGATGCCCGGGTGGTGGATCCTGTTGCCGGTCGCGCTCGCCGGCGCGGCCTACGCGGGCATGCAGACGCTGCCGATGGCGATGCTGCCGGATGTGATCGCCCACGACCGCAGCGAGACCGGTGGCGCGAACCGCTCCGGGATCTTCGGCGGGGTGTGGACCGCGGGTGAGACCACCGGCATGGCGCTGGGCGCGACGGTGCTGTCGATCGTGCTGGCGGCCACCGGGTACATCGAGACGACCGCGAACGTCGAGGTCGTCCAGCCGCATGCGGCCGTCACCGGCATCGCCGTCGCGTTCAGCCTGCTGCCCGCCGCACTGATGCTGATCAGCCTCGCGACGTTGGCCCGTTATCGCCTGCGCGAGCACGACATCATCGGGACGTCGGTATGAGCGCGGGGGAGCCGCGTCCGGCCGACATTCTCGACCGGCTGCATCGATTGCGCGCCGCTGACGCGCCGACGCACGGTGGCCGCGTGCTCTCGTATGTCTACGACTCGGGCGTGACCGAGCTCGATGAACTGGCGGATGCCGCCGCACGCCTGGCGCGGCCGTTGAACGGCCTCGACCCCACGGTGTTCCCGTCCATCGCCGCGATGGAGCGCGACGTGATCGGTTTCGCGCGGCGGATGCTGCACGGCCGACGTTCTGTGGTCGGTACCGTCACCAGCGGCGGGACCGAGAGCTGCCTGCTCGCGGTCAAGTCCGCCCGCGACCTCTGGCGTGCCGAGAACCCGACGGATGCTGCACGGAAGCGGCCGCGGCTGGTGGCTCCGGCCACTGCTCACGCTGCATTCCAGAAAGCCGCGGCGCTGTTCGACCTCGACTTCGATCCGGTGCCGTGCGCGCCGGACGGGTCGGTTGATCCGGCCGAGATCATTGGGCGGATGGGCAACGATGTGGCGCTGGTCGTCGTGTCTGCACCGAGCTATCCGACGGGCCTGCTCGACCCGGTCGGCGCCGTCGCCCCCGCCGCCGCCGACCGGGGCATCCCGTGCCATGTCGATGCCTGCTTCGGAGGTTTCGTCCTGCCGTGGTGGCCGAAGCTGCCGGCGTGGGACTTTCGGGTGCGCGGTGTCACCAGCATCTCGGCCGATCTGCACAAGTTCGGCTACGCACCCAAGGGCGTCTCGGTGCTGCTGCACGGCGGACCCCAGGCGCGCCGGCGCCGCCGCGCCCAGTTCTTCGCCACCACACGCTGGGCGGGGTACCCGGTCGTCAATCCGACGCTGCTGGGTTCACGCTCGGCCTCTCCGCTTGCCGCCGCCTGGGCGATCACGCAGCATCTGGGTGACGAGGGCTACGCCGAGTTGACCGCTGCGATCCGCCGTGCCGCGACGGCCGTGCGGCGTGCGGTGCACGAGATTCCGGGGCTCGCGGTGCTCGGCGATCCGGTCGGACCCGCGATCGCCGTCGTCGCCGATGAGTCGGTTCCGTCCGCGGACCGCGTGGACCCGCATCGCCTGGCGGATGCCCTCACCCGGCACGGCTGGAAGATCCAGCACCAGCCAGGATTCACGCAGTCCGACGGCGTGCGCATTCCGCACAGCGCGCACCTCACGCTCACACCGGCGCTCGACGACGGCATCGACGAGTTCACCGGGGCGCTGGCTGCGGCATCCGATGAGGTGCGCGGCGTGCCGCCCGCTGACGCGCGGGCCCTCGTCCGGGTCGTGACGGCGCTCGGGTACAGTCACGGCGGTCGCGTCCCGGGGCCGCGCGCCGCATGGACCCTGCTGCGCCTGGCCGGGGCCGCGAAGGTATCGGCCGATGCGCCGCTGGCCACGCTGATGGCGCTGGTCGAGCTTCTCCCGGCGCCGGTCGCCGAGGCGCTGCTGTCAGAGTTGCTGGCGCGGCTGTCGGATCCGCGCTGATTGGGGCGGGCGCCGCGTGGCGTGCGCTGTGCGTCGTGCCCCGCACGAGAACAGGCTCGTTGCCGAGAACAGGCTGGATTTCGAGCATCCATCCTGTTCTCGGGATTTGTCCTGTTCTCGGTGAGGGGAAGTGCGCGGTGGGCGACGAGTAGCGAACGGTGAGGGACGCGCGGTGCGCGGGGAGAGTGAGCGCGACGGCATCGGATGCCGGCGGCTGATAGCCTGGCAGGCTCGCCACTCGGTGGGCGGAAGGAAACCACCGTGGCCCACATCGACGTCAGTGCTCTTTCACTGACCCTCCCTGACGGACGCCCCCTGCTCGATGAGGTGACGTTCCGCGTCGGCTCCGGCGTGACCAGCGCGCTGATCGGGCCGAACGGCGCCGGCAAGTCGACGCTGCTGCGGATTATCCGCGGCGAACTCGCGGTGGATGCCGGTGCGGTGACCATCGACGGCTCCCTGGGGGTGATGGATCAGTTCGTCGGTCATGGCGACGGTGAGATGACCGTTCAGGATCTTCTGGTGAGCGTCGCGCCCACGCGCATCCGGGCCGCCGCCGAAGCACTCGACGCCGCCGAGAACGCGCTCATCGACACAGAGAACGAGCGCACGCAGATGGCGTACGCGACCGCGCTCGCCGACTACGCGGATGCCGGTGGCTACGAGCACGAGACCGTGTGGGACCAGTGCACGGTGGCCGCGCTCGGAGTGCCCTACGACCGTGCCCGGTATCGCTCTCTCGACAGCCTTTCGGGTGGCGAGCAGAAGCGGCTCGCCCTGGAGGCGCTGTTGCGCGGTCCCGACGACGTGCTGCTTCTGGACGAGCCCGACAACTACCTCGATGTGCCGGGAAAACGCTGGTTGGAACAATCTCTGCGCGACAGCGCGAAGACCGTGCTGCTGGTCTCGCATGATCGCGAGCTGCTGGCCAGAGCGGCCGATCGCATCATCACCCTGGAGGTCGGGGGAGCGGGCGCTACGGCGTGGGTGCACGGCGGTGGGTTCGCCACGTACCATCAGGCGCGCAGCGATCGCATGGACCGCCTCGACGAGCTGCGGCGCCGCTGGGACGAGCAGCACGCCAAGCTCAAGGCACTCGTCGCGACTCTCAAGGTCAAGGCGTCCGCCAACGACGGATTCGCCTCGCGCTACCAAGCGGCCCAGACCCGACTGCGCCGGTTCGAAGAGGCGGGCCCGCCCGAGGAACGCCCACCCGCACAGGACTTTGACATGCGTCTGCGTGGTGCGCGCACCGGCAAACGGGCGCTGGTGTGCACCGGGCTCGAGCTCACGGGCCTGATGCGGCCGTTCGATGCCGAGATCTGGTTCGGCGATCGGGTGGCCGTGCTCGGCTCGAACGGCTCTGGCAAGTCGCACTTCCTGCGCCTGCTGGCCCGCGGCGGCAGCGACCCCGATCCCACCCGGGGACACCTCACGACAGCATCCGAGGCATTGCTTCCCGTTCCGCACGGCGGCGCGGCCGTGCTCGGAGCACGCGTCGTGCCCGGCCTGTTCGCGCAGACCCACGCCCACCCGGAGTTCGTCGGACGCACCCTGCTCGACATCCTGCACCGCGGCGATGACCGGCGCGCGGGGATGCCTCGCGATGCCGCCAGCTCGGCCCTCGACCGCTACGGTCTGGTCCGGCAGGCGCAGCAGGCGTTCGAGCAGCTTTCCGGAGGTCAGCAGGCGCGCTTCCAGGTGCTGTTGCTGGAGCTCAGCGGAGCCACCATGCTGCTTCTCGATGAGCCCACCGACAACCTCGACCTGGAATCCGCCGAGGCACTCGAACAGGCCATCGCGCGCTTCGAGGGCACCGTGCTGGCCGTCACCCATGACCGGTGGTTCGCGCGTTCGTTCGACCGGTTCCTGGTCTTCGGCGAGGACGGTGACGTGTACGAGTCGGATGCCCCGGTCTGGGACGAGAAACGGGTGGTCCGCGCCCGGTGAGGAGCGGGCGGGGGCTTCCGCACCCGGCCGACGTGCGCCCGTGAACGAGAACAGGCTCGTTACCGAGAACATGCTGGATTTCGGGCATCCGTCGTGTTCTCGGGACTCGTCCTGCTCTCGGTGACGCGATGCCCACACCTCACCTGCGCGCCCGGCGCAGCCCCTGGGCGACGGCGTTGATGATCGTCTGCTGCACGTACGTCGGGTCGAACATCACCTGTTGGTAGTCGAAGCGCAGCACGGTGTACCCGAGCAAGGCCAGCCGGGCGTCCTGACGCAGGTCGCGGCGGCGGTCCTTCGGCTTGCGGTGATGTGTGAACCCGTCCAACTGCACCACCAGCCGTTCGCCGATCAGCGCGTCGACAGGGTGCCCGTCGATGACCACCTGCTGCTGCACCTCGACTCCGCAGCTGCGCGCGATCGCCAGGAAATGCGTCTCGACACCAGAGTCCGACAGGGTGCCGACGACGTCGAGCACGTTCTGCACCGCGGTGCTGTGCCATTCCGTGCGGCGCAGTTGCGGGAGCGTCACGAGACCGATGCGCAGGGCCGACTCCCAGATCGCGGTGGCATCCGAGGGATCCTGGCATCGACCCACGTGGTAGAGCACGTTCAGTATCGGATCCTCCACGGCGAAGCGCGCGACGGGCGCCGGGCCCGGTGCCCAGTGCAGCACATGGTCGTGATCCCCGATCCGCGACGACGCGCTCGGCCCTCCCGGCCTCGACGGCGCTCCGCATCTCGTGCACGGAGTAGCCGGCGGTGCGCAGATCCCTACTGTGTGCGACGCCGCCCCGCTGTCGCATCCACATGTCCAGGGGAGTTCTCATGCCACGACGATGCCGGTTGCGGGCATCCGCCGTGAGTCGGTTTCACGCCTTCTGGGGAGAACTCGTGCGAAATCGCGTTTGTGGAGGGCGGGCACGTGCGGGGAAGTGCGGGCACGCGCGAGCACGCCCGGCGAGATCGGGGCGGTGACCCCACGGAAGGGCGATGTCGGCCCGACGGGTAGGGTGGAGGGGTGAGCATGGACATCGAGATCGGCCGAGGCAAGCGTGCGCGACGCGCCTACACGTTCGACGACATTGCGGTCGTGCCATCGCGACGCACCCGCAACCCCGAAGACGTGTCGACGGCCTGGACGATCGACGCGTTCTCGTTCGACATTCCGGTGATCGGCGCGCCGATGGACTCGGTGATCAGCCCGCAGACGGCGATCATGCTGGGCCAGCTCGGCGGCGTCGGCGTGCTCGACCTCGAGGGCCTGTGGACCCGGTACGAGAACCCGCAGCCGATGCTCGACGAGATCGCCGCTCTGCCTGCCGAGCAGGCGACCGTGCGCATGCAGCAGCTGTACTCCGAGCCGATCAAGCCCGAGCTCATCAAGCAGCGCCTCGCCGAGATCCGCGAAGCCGGTGTCACCGTGGCCGGCTCGCTGACCCCGCAGCGCACGCAGGAGCTGTACGAGACCGTCGTGGCCGCCGGTGTCGACCTGTTCGTGATCCGCGGCACCACCGTGTCGGCCGAGCACGTCTCCAGTGTCACCGAGCCGCTGAACCTGAAGAAGTTCATCTACGACCTCGATGTGCCCGTCATCGTCGGCGGCGCGTCGACCTACACCGCGGCGCTGCACCTGATGCGCACCGGAGCGGCTGGTGTGCTCGTCGGTTTCGGTGGGGGAGCGGCATCCACCACACGCGTGACCCTCGGCATCCACGCCCCCATGGCGACGGCCGTCTCGGACGTCGCCGCGGCGCGCCGCGACTACCTCGACGAGTCGGGCGGACGCTACGTGCACGTGATCGCCGACGGCGGCGTGGGCACCTCCGGCGACATGGTCAAGGCTCTCGCGATGGGTGCGGATGCCGTCATGCTGGGCGTCGCGCTCTCGCGTGCCACGGATGCACCCGGTCAGGGCTACCACTGGGGTGCTGAGGCGCACCACCCGCAGCTTCCGCGCGGACGCCGTGTGGCGGTCGACCGCGTCGCGAACCTTGAAGAGATCCTGTACGGCCCGGCCCCGGTCGCGGACGGCACCGCCAACCTGATCGGCGCGCTGCGCAAGTCGATGGCCACCACCGGCTACTCCGACCTGAAGGAGTTCCAGCGGGTCGAGGTCGTGCTGGCGCCGTACGAACTGGGATGACGACACGAGCCGGGATGAGCACGACGGAGCCCGACGCGACACCGCGATTCGCCCCCACGCTGCGCGAGGTAATGCTGCGTCCGCGCTGGATGGGCGTGCTCGGGCTGTGCTTGATCGTCGCCGGCGTGTTCGCCTGGCTCGGACAGTGGCAGCTGGCCAGTGCGATCGATACCGACCCGCCTCCGCCCGGTGCGACAGAGCAGGTGCTCCCGCTGACCGAGGTCATCGAACCGGGTACGTACCTCGCTGAGGAACTGGGCGGCCAGAAGGTCACCACCAGCGGCACGTGGGTGCCCGAGGACTTCATCGTCATCTCGTCGCGCGTGAACGACGGTGCCGAGGGCTATTGGGTCAGCGGTCAGCTCCGGGTCGCCGAGCGCACGTCGATCGCCGTGGCGCTCGGGTGGGCTCCGACGCGCGAGCAGGCGGATGCCGCCGTCGCGTCCCTCACGCAGGCGGGCGCCGTACCGGCTGAGCTGCAGGGGCGACTCATCGACGACGAGGGTGTCCAGGTGCCGCCGAGTACCGAGCCGATGCGGCTGGATCGGATGTCTCCCGCAGCGCTGCTGAGCCGCTGGCACGACACCGAGCAGCTCGATGTCTACCGGCCGTACCTGGCCTCGATCGAGGCTCCGCAGGGGCTGGTCGACATCAGCTCGCCGGCACCCGAACTGAAGTCGCCGATCAACTGGCTCAACATCTTCTACGCCATCGAGTGGGCGGTCTTCGCCGGCTTCGCGTTCTACCTCTGGTATCGCCTCGCGCGCGATGCGTGGGAGCGTGAGGTCGAGGAGTTCGAGGACGCCACGAGTAGCGCAGCCTGAGCGGGTTCTTCGCACCGGGCCGCGCCGCAGGGTGACGCGCGCGACAGCTGTTCCGCTGCCGTTCACCCCGGCGACGCTTTGGTGCGTGCCCGGTGTCGGCGCCGACCCCTATGGTCGCATTCATGCGCGTGTTCCCGTGGCACGCGTCGGTCGCGGGGTTCACAGCACCTCCTGACCGTTCACCGATGGAGGAGACTGCAACGATGATGCCCGATCTCCGGGACGCGAGCCGCACGGCTTCCGCACCCCGACACCGGATGCGAGCGCGCTGGGGCGCACTCGCACTGACGACCGCATGCGCGATGAGCCTCGGAACGCTCGTCGCCACACCCGCCTTCGCCAACCCGGCAGGCACGGGCGTGGTCATCAACGAGGCGTACCTGTCCGGCGGAAGCGCCGGCGCTGCGTTCACGAACAAGTTCGTCGAGCTGTACAACCCGACCGACCAGGACATCGTCCTCGACGGCATGTCGCTGCAGTACCGCTCTTCGGGCGGCACGGAGGCGTTCACCGGGGTCGGTGTGCTGACCGGCACGATTCCCGCCGGTGGCTACTTCCTGGTGCAGGCGAACAGCAACGGATCCAACGGTGCAGCACTGCCGACAGCCGATGCCGAGACCTCCCTCACGCCGAGCGGCACGAAGGGCACCCTCGCGCTGGTGCAGGGCACCACGGCGATCACGCTGACGCCCGGTTCCTCCGTGGGCGCTGAGAACGTCATCGACCTGCTCGGCTACGGCACCTCCAACACGTTCGAGACCGCCGCGGCGACCGCGCCGTCGGGCAACACCGACGTCAAGTCGCTGAACCGCACCGACGCGGTGGATACCGACGACAACAGCGCCGACTTCTCGCTGTCCGCCGACATCACTCCGACCAACGCCGCCGGCGAGACCGACGGTGGTGACGGTGGTGACGGTGGCGCCGTGATCGAGGCGACCATCGCCGAGGTGCAGGGCACCGCAGGCGCGTCTCCGCTGGTCGACGAGACCGTCAAGGTCGAGGGCGTCATCACCGCCGACCACCGCACCGGTGGATACAACGGCATCGTCATCCAGACCGCCGGTTCCGGTGGCAGCGACGCCGCGCGCGAAGCATCCGACGGTGTGTTCGTCTACCTCAACGGCAAGAGCGTTCCCGGTGAGATCGGCGATCTCGTCTCGGTGACGGGAGTGGTCGGAGAGTACTTCGGTCAGACCCAGATCACGCCGGCGTCGGCATCCGATGTCACCGTCGTGACCGCCGAGGCGGGCCTGCCCGCGCTCACCCCGCTGCCCGCCACGGTCATCGGCGACGACCGCGAGGCCTACGAGAGCATGCTCGTCGTGCCGACCGGCGACTACGCGGTGGCCTCCAGCCACCAGCTGTACAACTACGGAACGCTGTGGCTGAACCCCGGCGAGCTGAACGTCAAGAGCACCGAGATGCACCGGCCCGGTGCCGACGCCGACGCCGTCGCTGCGGCCAACCGTGCTGAGCGCATCCTGCTCGACGACGGTTACAGCATCCAGGTCAGCAACGCGGCCCACCCGGGCGACCAGCCCTACTTCACGAAGGATGTCGTCGTGCGCAACGGCGACGTCGTCGACTTCGGCGACAACGGCTTCGTGCTGCAGTACGGCTTCAACGACTGGCGTCTGCAGCCCACGACTCCGCTGAACAGCGAGTCGCCCGCGGCACAGAAGGTCACCTTCGAGACGAAGAACCCGCGCCCCGAGGTCCCGGCCGTCGGTGGCGACGTGCAGGTCGCGGCGTTCAACGTCTACAACTACTTCACGACGCTGCGCTCCGAGAACTCGGATGCCCGTGGCGCCGGCGACGCGGCGCAGTTCGCGATCCAGAAGTCGAAGATCGTCACGGCGATCAACGATCTGGACGCTGAGATCGTCGCGCTGATGGAGATCGAGAACTCGGTCAAGTTCGGCGACCCCGTCGACACGGCGCTCGCCGACCTCGTCGACGGGCTCAACGCCGCCGCCGGCAGCGAGGTCTGGGACTACGTGCCCACGCCCGAGGTGCTGGACAACGCCGCGATCACCGACTTCATCACGAACGCGATCATCTACAAGAAGGATGCGGTCTCGACCATCGGCGACAGCGCCTCGATCGTCGACGAGACGGTGTGGAACATCGCTCGTGAGCCGATCGCGCAGGCGTTCGACATCGACGGCCGCACCGTCACCGTGGTCGCGAACCACTTCAAGTCCAAGGGCGGTAGCGGTGCTGAGCCGGCCGACGGACAGGGGCGTTTCAACGCCGAGCGCGTCGAGCAGGCCGAGTCGCTGCTGGACTTCACCGAGCAGCTCGCCGATGACGCGGGCAGCGAGGACATCCTGCTGATCGGCGACTTCAACGCCTACAGCGAAGAAGACCCGATCGACGTGTTCGCCTCGGAGGGATGGAGCAGCCTCGTCGCTGACCGTACCGACGGTCAGTACACCTACACGTTCGACGGTGAGCTCGGCTCGCTCGATCACGTGATCGCCTCGCCGTCGCTGGCGCCGTCGATCACCGACGCGGCCGTATGGGCCATCAACTCGCCCGAGTGGAGCGACCGGGGCTACGCCTTCGGCGCCGCCGAGACCGGTACCCCCTACCGCTCGAGCGACCACGACCCGATCCTGGTCGGCGTCTCGGCGTCGGCCCCGCCGGTGAGCATCGACATCGCCACGATCAACGACTTCCACGGTCGGATCGAAGCCGATGGTGCTGCTGCTGGTGCCGCGGTCCTGGCCGGTGCTGTGCAGCACGTGCGCGACGAGAACCCGAACACGATCTTCGCCGCCGCCGGTGACCTGATCGGCGCATCGACGTTCACGTCGTTCATCAACAACGACGAGCCGACCATCGACGCGCTCAACGCCGCCGGGCTCGATGTGAGCGCCGCGGGCAACCACGAGTTCGACCAGGGCTGGGAAGACCTGCGCGACCGTGTGCAGGACCGGGCCGACTGGGAGTACATCGCGGCGAACGTGTTCCTGACCGACACCGGTCAGCCTGCGCTCGCCCCGGCCTGGGTCAAGGAGATGGACGGCGTGCGCGTCGGCTTCGTTGGCGCCGTGACCGAGGATCTTGGTTCGCTGGTCCGCCCCGAGGGCATCGCCGACCTCGAGGTGCGCAGCATCGTCGACTCGGTCAACGCCGTGGCCGACGACCTGCGTGACGGCAACAGCGCCAACGGCGAAGCCGACGTGGTCATCCTGCTGGTGCACGAGGGCGCGTCGACCGTCGTGGTCGAGGACATCACCCCCGACACCCCGCTGGGCGAGATCGTCTACGGCGTCGACGGCGACGTGGATGCCATCGTCTCGGCCCACACCCACCTGGCCTACAACCACGTGATCGACGGACGCCCGGTGATCTCGGCCGGTGAGTACGGTAAGAACCTCGGTGTGATGAACCTGCAGGTCGACCGCGACACCAAGGAGCTGCTCTCTATCGAGAACGAGATCCGTCCGCTGGCCACCGAGGTCGCACCGCGCCAGTGGGAGGGCAACTACCCGGCCGTTCCCGAGGTGCAGCAGATCGTCGACGCCGCCGTGGCGGAGGCCGACGTGCTCGGTGCCGTCAAGGTGGGCGACATCACCGCAGACTTCCTGCGGGCACGCCAGAGCGACGGCACCACCGAGAACCGCGGTGGCGAGTCGACGATCGGCAACTTTGTCGCCGACGTGCAGCAGTGGGCGACCGACGCCGATGTCGCACTGATGAACCCGGGTGGTCTGCGGGCCAACCTCACCTTCGCGTCCTCGGGCGCCGAGGACCCGGATGGCAACGTGACCTACCGCGAAGCGGCGACGGTGCAGCCGTTCGCCAACACGCTGGTCACGCAGCAGCTCACCGGTGCGCAGCTCAAGAGCGTGCTCGAAGAGCAGTGGCAGCCCGAGGGCGCCAGCCGTCCGTTCCTCAAGCTCGGTGTCTCGGAGGGGCTGGTGTACACCTACGACCCGACCGCCGCTCAGGGCGATCGCATCACCTCGATGATGCTCGACGGTGAGGTGAT
The DNA here is from genome assembly GCF_017303215.1 of Microbacterium esteraromaticum. Classification (GTDB taxonomy): domain Bacteria; phylum Actinomycetota; class Actinomycetes; order Actinomycetales; family Microbacteriaceae; genus Microbacterium; species Microbacterium esteraromaticum_C. The sequence continues at coordinate 1,217,583 of NZ_JAEMWU010000001.1, forward strand.
CGACATGTCGGCCAGCTACACCGTCGCGGCCAACTCGTTCCTCGCCGGTGGTGGCGACAACTTCGCCACGCTCGCCGAGGGCGCCGACAAGCGCGACACCGGCCGCATCGACCTGCAGTCGATGGTCGACTGGTTCGACGCGAACGGCACCGCGACCCCCGACTACGCGCAGCGTGCGGTCGGCGTGGTGCTCGACCCGGCAGATGACGAGTTCAGCGCCGGCACCGAGGTGACCGTCTCGCTGTCGTCGCTGGCATTCAGTGCCGGTGAACCCGCACCGGGCGAGGTCACGCTGTCGCTGGGCGCGACGCAGCTGGCGTCGGGCGCGATCGACCCCACCGTCGTCGACACCACCGACGAGGTCGGGCGTGCGAGCCTGACGTTCACGGTCCCGGACGACGTGACCGGTGCGCAGACGCTCACTGTCGCGGTCGCCTCGACCGGCACGGTCGTGCAGGTGCCGTTCCGCATCGCCGCCGAGGTCGCCGAGGGCACGATCTCGCTCGACCGCTCGACGGTCGCGGCGGGCGAGTCGGTGACGATCTCGGGTGAGGGCTTCCCCGCCGGCGAGAAGGTCAAGCTCGAGCTGCGTTCCACGCCGGTTCAGCTCGGCTCGGCGACCGTTCGCGAGGACGGCACGCTGTCGGCCACCGTCATGATCCCGAAGGGCACCGCGGCCGGTGAGCACAGCATCGTCGCGATCCTGACCGATGGATCCGAGGCGAGCGCGAAGCTCACGGTCACCGCGGCCGGCGGCGACACGGGCTCCGGTGACGGCGATCTCGCCACCACGGGTGCCGACTCGACCGCCTTCATCGTGCTGGCCGTGCTTCTGCTGGTGGCCGGTGGGGCGCTCGTGCTGATCCGCCGTCGCATGCGGGCATGAGTGCATGCTGGCTGACGCTCGAGGGATGATTCCCCAGGGCTGAAGGCCACGGGCCCGCCGCAGACGACACGTCTGCGGCGGGCCTTCGCGTTGCCCCGCACAACGCGCCAATCGCCCGCGCGCACGGCGGCTAGAATGGAGGGCATGCCCGAGCCCAGAGTCGCCAGCTTCCCGGCGATCCGCGGAGCGCTGAAGTTCTATCAGATCGCATCGATCATCACCGGCGTCATGCTGCTGCTGCTCGTCGCCGAGATGGTGCTGAAGTACACGCCGATCCGTCTCGAACTCTTCCTCGGAGGGTCCGGCGGATTCCTCTGGTTCGCCGATGTCATCGAAGGTCCCGAGGGCCTGGAATCGACCGGTGATGGGATCAACCTGTCGCTCGGCGTCCTCATCGTGCACGGCTGGTTCTACGTCGTGTACCTCTTCGCCTGCTTCCGCATGTGGAGCCTGATGCGCTGGAAGTTCCTGCGATTCATCTGGCTCGCCCTCGGTGGCGTCATCCCGTTCCTGTCGTTCATCATGGAGGCGCGGGTCGCGCGCGATGTGAAGACGTACCTCGCCGAGCGGGAGGCCGCCGACGCCGCGGCTGGAGCAGAACCTCAGAACTCTCAAACGGAAGGTGCCCGGTGACCGAGCAGACCGAGACCCAGCAGCGCCCCGCGCTCGTCGTCGATTTCGGCGCACAGTACGCCCAGCTGATCGCCCGCCGCGTCCGCGAGGCCGGCGTCTACAGCGAGATCGTGCCGCACACGGCGACGGCTGAAGAGATCGCCGCCAAGAACCCGGTGGCGCTGATCCTGTCGGGCGGTCCCTCGTCGGTGTACGAGGACGGCGCCCCCAAGCTCGACCCGGCCGTGTTCGATCTCGGCGTGCCGACGTTGGGCATTTGCTACGGGTTCCAGTACATGGCGCAGACGCTCGGCGGCGAGGTGGCACACACCGGCCTGCGCGAGTACGGCGCGACCGACGCCCACATCACGGCAGAGGGCAGCACGTTGCTGGGCGACCAGCCCGCCGAGCAGAACGTGTGGATGAGCCACGGCGACCAGGTCGCCCGCGCGCCCGAGGGCTTCGAGGTGCTCGCCTCGACCGATGCCACCAAGGTCGCGGCGTTCGCTGACGAGAACCGTCGTTTCTACGGTGTGCAGTGGCACCCCGAGGTGAAGCACTCCGATCACGGCCAGGCCATCATCGAGAACTTCCTGCACAAGGGGGCGGGCCTGCCCGCCGACTGGAACAGCGACAACGTCATCGCCGAGCAGATCGAGCGCATCCGCGAGCAGGTCGGCGACGCCCGCGTCATCTCGGCGCTCTCGGGCGGTGTCGACTCGGCCGTTTCGACCGCACTGGTGCACCGTGCCATCGGCGACCAGCTGACCGCGGTCTTCGTCGACCACGGTCTGCTGCGCAAGGGCGAGCGCGAGCAGGTCGAGAAGGACTACGTCGAGTCGACCGGTGTGCGTCTGATCACCGTCGATGCCGTCGACACGTTCCTGGGGCACCTGGCCGGGGTCACCGACCCCGAGACCAAGCGCAAGATCATCGGCCGTGAGTTCATCCGTGCGTTCGAGCAGGTGCAGCGCGATCTGGTCGAAGAGGCCAAGGCCACGGGTGGCGCGCCCGTGAAGTTCCTCGTGCAGGGCACGCTGTACCCCGACGTCGTCGAGTCCGGCGGCGGATCGGGCACCGCGAACATCAAGTCGCACCACAACGTCGGCGGCCTGCCGGACGACCTCGACTTCGAGCTCGTCGAGCCGCTGCGCGCGCTGTTCAAGGACGAGGTTCGTGCGATCGGTCGTGAACTCGGCATTCCTGAGGCGATCGTCGGGCGTCAGCCCTTCCCGGGGCCCGGCCTCGGCATCCGCATCATCGGCGAGGTGACTCGCGAGCGCCTCGAGGTGCTGCGCGAGGCCGACGCCATCGCGCGCGAGGAGCTCACCAAGGCCGGCCTCGACCAGACGATCTGGCAGTGCCCGGTCGTGCTGCTCGCCGACGTCCGTTCGGTGGGCGTGCAGGGCGATGGACGCACCTACGGGCATCCGATCGTGCTGCGTCCGGTCTCGTCGGAAGACGCGATGACCGCCGACTGGACCCGCCTGCCCTACGACGTGCTCGCGAAGATCTCGAACCGCATCACCAACGAGGTGCGCGAGGTCAACCGGGTCGTGCTCGACGTCACGTCGAAGCCACCGGCAACCATCGAGTGGGAGTGAGAGAAGGGGTCGCGAGAGCGGCCCCTTCTTCGTCTCCGGCACCCGTCATCCGCTGAGAAACCACTTCCCGTCTGAGGAACCACGTGTGAGGTGGTTTCTCATGCCGGAAGTGGTTTTTCGGCGGGATGCGTGGTGACGACAACAATGCCCCGGGCACACGAAAAGGGCCGCCCTCCGGAGGAGAGCGGCCCTTTCGAGAAGAGCGTGCGTCAGTCGCTGCCGCGCAGGATCGCGATCATCCGCAGGATCTCGATGTACAGCCAGACGACGGTGACCATGATGCCGAAGCCGCCGAGCCAGCCGTACTTGCGTGGGGCGCCGTTGCGCACACCCTGCTGGATCTGGTCGAAGTCGAGCACCAGCGAGTACGCGGCCATGAAGACCACGAGCACGCCGATGATCAGGCCGAGCGGGATGCCCGCGACCTCGATGCTGCGCATGCCGAAGGCGCCACCGGCCATCGGAACGCCGACCCACATCAGGATGAGGTTCAGCACCGAGAACGCCAGGTAGCCGAACATGGCGATCAGGAAGATCTTGGTCATCTTCGCCGACGCGCGGATCTTGCCGCTGGCGAACAGGGCGAGGGTCACACCCACGACGGCGAGGGTAGCGAGGGTTGCCTGCATGACGATGCCGGGGAAGATGGTCTCGAACCAGGCCGAGATCGCACCGATGAACAGACCCTCGAAGGCGGCGTACGCCCAGATCAATGCCGGACGCACCTTCTTGCGCGAGGTGAATGTGACGACCAGGGCGAGCACGAAGCCGCCGAGGGCACCGACGATCCACGGCGTGAGGTCAGCGCCGAGCTGCCCGGTGTTCGGGTCGACGTACAGCGTCGACATCGTCCACATCCAGCCCGCGACAGCGGTGACCAGCAGGATTCCGAACAGGCCGACGGTCTTCCAGATGGTGTCCTCGACGGTCATCCGGTCGGTCTCGATGGCGCCGGCGGGCGGAGCGGCGAACATGCCCTCCAGCTGCGCGTTCGCGGCGGCATCCGCAGCGGCGTGCTGAGCCGACGGCGGCGGCGGGGGCGCGTACTGCGTCGACGCGCCGTTGCCGCTGCGCGGCTCCTGGAACGCCGGGTTGTTGAATGCGAAGTTGCTCATTGGTGGCCTCTACTCCCGAGGGATCGGTCAACGCTTACCCCCACGATACCGGGACGAGGCTATGAGCACGCTCGTTTACGCTGAGAACGTGCCCAGGAGATCGCCACTTGTCATCGGGCACCGCGGTGCACCCGGATACCGCCCCGAACACAGCCGCTCGTCGTACGAACTCGCGTTCGCGATGGGAGTGGATGCTGTCGAACCCGACGTCGTCGCCAGCAAGGATGGCGTGCTCGTGCTGAGGCATGAGAACGAGATCTCGGGCACCACCGACGTCGCTGACCGGCCGGAGTTCGCCGAGCGCCGAACGACCAAGAAGATCGACGGGGAGTCGCTGACCGGCTGGTTCACCGAGGACTTCACCTGGGCCGAGCTTGCCACGCTGCGCACGCGCGAGCGGCTGCCGAAGATCCGTCGGTCGAGCGCGAGCTTCGATGATGCCCAGCCCATCCTGCGGCTGACCGACCTGCTCGAGATGGTGCGCCGGGCGTCGGCCGAGCACGGTCGCGAGATCGGGGTCGTGCTCGAGGTGAAGCACGCCACCTACTTCGCGGGCATCGGACTCGACCTGGTGCCGCTCATCGAGCGTGATCTGCGCGCGACCGGCTGGGCCGACGGCGCTCTGCCGCTGATCGTCGAGGCCTTCGAGTCGACGCTGCTGCACCGCCTCAGAAAGACCGGCATCGCGGCATCCTTCATCTATCTCATCGAGGCGAAGGGCAAGCCCTTCGACCTCGTCGCCGCGCACGGTCGTGCCGCTCCCAAGTACGCCGACGAGGTCACGCCGGTCGGGCTCGACGCGCTTGTGGGCACGGTGGATGGCATCAGTGTGAACAAGCGGATGCTACTTGCATCCGACTCCACGCTGGTGGCCGATGCGCACGCACGCGGCCTGCGCGTGTTCACGTGGACGTGCCGCCCCGAGAATGCGTTCCTGTCGGCGCCGTACCGCGCCGGTGGTGGCAAGGCCACCTTCGGCGACTACGAGTCGGAGTGGGGCGTGATCGCCCGCACCGGCGTCGATGGCGTGTTCGTCGACCACCCCGACCTGGGCGTGGCGTTCTTCCGCGGCTGAGGGTTCGCGACCGTCGTCAGCGCGTTGCGCGCACGATCTCTTTGCCGAGCGGCATGAGTGAGATCGGCACCATCTTGAACGCGGCGATGCCCATGGGGATGCCGATGATCGTCAGGCACATCGCCACACCGGTCACGATGTGCCCGATGGCGAGCCACCATCCGGCCAGCACGACCCAGATGATGTTGCCGAGCAGTGAGCCGACGCCCGAGGTGGAGCGGTCGACGACGTCGCGCCCGAAGGGCCAGAACGCGTAGTTCGCGAGGCGGAACGACGCGATCGCCCACGGGATCGTGATGATCGGAATGCACAGCAGGATGCCCGCGAGCACGTAGCCGAGGAACATGGACCACCCGGCGAAGATGACCCAGATGATGTTGAGGATGGTGCGCATGCCCTGATTCTCGCATCACCTGTCCTAGGCTTCGGGGCATGTGTGGAATCAGTGCGGAGGGGGTGCGCCGCTCATTCGGGTCGGTGCACGCAGTGTCGGATGCCACGTTCCGGGCGGAACCGGGGCGGGTCACAGGGCTGGTCGGCCCGAACGGGGCGGGAAAGACGACGCTGCTGCTGATGCTGGCATCGCTGCTGGCGCCGGATGCCGGCAGCATCCGCATCGGCGATGTCGATCCGGTTGCGGACCCGGCGGCGGCACGGCGGATGCTGGGATGGATGCCCGATGCGCTGGGAGCCTGGCCGTCGCTGACCGCCCGCGAGAGCATCGTGACCACCGCGCGCCTGCATGACATGTCGCCCGCCGACGCGGCCGCCCGTGCGGATGAACTGCTGCATGTGGTCGGTCTCGCCGAGCTCGCGGCATCACCGGCGCGGGTGCTCTCGCGCGGACAGAAGCAGAAGCTGGGGCTCGCCCGCGCGCTGGTGCACGAACCGCAGGTGTTGCTGCTCGATGAGCCGGCCTCCGGGCTTGATCCCGAGGCGCGCGTGCACCTGCGCGTGATGCTGCGCGATCTCGCCGCGCAGGGCAAGACCGTGCTGATCTCTAGCCACGTGCTCTCCGAGTTGGAGGAAGTCGTCGACGACGTCGTCTTCATGGTCGCCGGGGCGATGGTCGATGCCGCGGGCGCGCCCTCGGCGCGCGCGTATCGGGTGCGGGTGGCGGGTGCGGATGCCCGTGCCGGCGTCGCAGAGGCGCTGGGCCTGCCGGCGGAGAGCGTCGGGGCCGACCGGGGTGACGCGCTGGTGTCGTTCACCGATGACACCGCTGCCGTCGAGGGGCTGCGCCGCATGATCACGGCGGGACTGCCGGTGCTGGAGTTCGCACCGGCGCAGAGCGCCCTGGAGGAGTCCTTCCTGGCGCTGCGGCAGCCGGATGGTCAGCATCCGACGCCGCCGCAGACCCCGGACGCACCCCAGGAAGGAGCGGGCGCATGAGCTTCGCACGCATCACCACCCTCGCCCGACTCGAACTCACGCAGCGCCTGCGCAGCGTGGGCTGGTACGTGCTGCTGGGCGTCTTCGTACTGCTGCTGATCGGCATCACGCTGCTGTCGTTCATGGTGTTCTCGTTCCAGAGCGAACCGAACGCGGGCGTCTACTCGATCGTGGTCAACTTCGTGTTGCTGCTTGTGGTGCTCGTCTCACCGACGTTGAGCGGCAACGCGATCAACGGCGACCGTGAGGCCGCCACCCTCGCACCCGTGCAGGTCACCGCAGCGACGACCGGTGACATCATGCTGGGCAAGCTGCTCGCCGCTGTCGCGACCGGCTCGATCTTCCTGCTGATCGCCGTGCCGTTCCTGCTCATCAGCATGCTCGGTGGTGGGGTGACGGCGGGGATGCTGATCGTGTCGTTGCTGGTGCTTCTGGCCGAGATCATCGTCGTCGCCGCGATCGGCGTGGGACTGAGCGGTCTGATCGCACGACCGCTCTTCTCGATAGCGACCACCTACCTCGCCGTGGCCGCGCTCGTCGTCGGAACGCTGATCGCCTTCGGGCTCGGCGGCACGGCGATCCAGTCCGAGGCGCGTGGCTACGAGCGGCCGTGGGATGAGACGACCGGTGAGCCGGTGTGCGATGAGTGGGTGGAGGTCAATTACAACCAGCCCCGTTTCGACCTGGTGTGGGGATTCCTCGCGGCCAACCCGTTCGTCGTGCTCGCCGATGCGACCCCGACGACCTTCTCTCACGGGTATCCGAACGACCTCTTCGGACAGGTGAAGGTCGGCGTCCGACTGGCCCAGCTGCCGCCCGAGATCGAGCGCTGGGACGCCTGCGAGAACGGATGGATCGAGAGCCCGACGTCGCAGGAGCAGATCGAGGGGACCGTACCGAGCTGGTTCGTGGGACTCGGGCTGCAGGCGTTGATCGCCGGCGGTCTGTTCGCGGGCGCCTGGGCGCGCACGAGAACGCCCGCGCGGCGCTTGCCGCCGGGTACCCGGATCGCCTGAGCGGTCGGCTGCGGCCGCGCCTCAGGCGCGGTCGCGGCGCACGTGGCGGCCCGAGATCGTCTCGGGCGTCAGCCGCAGCGCGCGCGAGCGGTCGCCGCCTGCCCACGGGTGCTTGTGTGCGGCGCCGGGAGCGGTCGCGACCTCCGCGGCGTCGATCTCGGATGCCCGAGTGCTCAGCAGTACGCTCCAGCCGCTGCCCGCAAGGTCGTCGTGGCGATCCACCTCGAAGGCGATGGGGGTGTCGGGGAGGGGGCTCAGGATGCCCTCGGGTGCCGTGCGGATGAGGACGTCGCGTCCGTCGAGCACGTAGTTGACGGGCAGGATGAGCACGCGATCGTCGGCGACGAATCCGACGCGACCGACCGTGGTCGTCGTGAGGAGTTCGAGGCACTCCTGCTCGGTGAGCTCCGCGATCATCATGGCCTCCCAGCGTTCACGTGGCTCGAGCGTACCCGGCGTCGGAGGCCCGCTCTAGACTCGTAATGACATGACCGACGCACCCCTCATCGTTTCCGGAACGCCCGATTCGACCCCGAACGGCGACCCGCTGCTCGCCGGGCTCAACCCGCAGCAGCTCGAAGCCGTCACTCATCGCGGCAGCGCGCTCCTCATCGTGGCCGGTGCCGGATCCGGCAAGACGAGTGTGCTCACGCGCAGGATCGCCCTGCTGCTGCGCCAGCGTGAGGCATGGCCCAGTCAGATCCTGGCCATCACATTCACGAACAAGGCCGCCGGTGAGATGCGTGAACGCGTCGAAGGACTGGTGGGCGAGGCCGCGCGCGGCATGTGGATCTCGACCTTCCACTCGGCCTGCGTGCGGATCCTGCGCCGTGAGGCCGAGCAATTCGGGTTCACGAAGTCGTTCACGATCTACGACTCGGGCGACTCGCGCGCCCTGCTCAAGCGCCTGGTGAAAGAGCACGAGGCCGACGCGTACGGGCTGACCCCCGGAGCGGTGCAGTCGCGCATCTCGAAACTGAAGAACGAGCTCACCGATGCCGAGGGGCATGCCCGTCAGGCGAACCTGAGCGACCCCGCAGAGCGCAAGTTCGCCGACATCTTCAGCGACTACCAGCGGGCGCTGCAGAAGGCCAACGCCTTCGACTTCGACGACCTGATCGCGCAGACGGTGTTCCTGTTCCGGGCGTTCCCGAAGGTGGCCGACACGTACCGGCGCCGGTTCCGGCACATTCTGGTCGACGAGTATCAGGACACCAACCACGCCCAGTACGCGCTCATCCATGAGCTCACCCGTCCGGTCGCCGCTGAGGCACCCGATCCGTATGCCTCGAACGGCATGATGATCTTCGAGCCCGAGACGGCCGAAGCCCAGGCCGGTGCGTCGCTGACCGTCGTGGGTGACTCAGACCAGTCGATCTACGCGTTCCGCGGAGCCGACATCCGCAACATCACCGAGTTCGAGCGCGACTTCCCGGGGGCGAAGGTCGTGCTGCTCGAGCAGAACTACCGGTCGACCCAGACGATCCTGTCGGCGGCCAACGCGGTGATCGGCAACAACTTCGACCGCAAGGCGAAGAACCTGTGGAGTGACCGCGGCGCGGGCGACAAGATCGTCGGCTTCACCGGGTACTCGCAGCACGACGAGGCGCAGTTCGTCGCCGATGAGGTCGAGGCGCTGCGTCGCACCGGCATGCCGTACTCCGAGATGGCGGTGTTCTACCGCACCAACTCGCAGTCTCGCGCGCTGGAAGAGATCTTCATCCGCGCCGCTGTGCCATACAAGATCATGGGCGGCACCAAGTTCTACGAGCGCGCCGAGATCAAGGATGCGCTGGCCTACCTGATCGCGGTGGCGAATCCGGCCGACGAGATGGCCGTGCGTCGCATCCTCAACCGGCCGCGTCGCGGCATCGGCGGGGTCACCGAAGCGTCCATCGCGATGTTCGCCGAGCAGCAGGGCATCAGCTTCCGCGATGCGCTGCGCTCGCCGGCGTCACTCGGCGTCGGGCCGAAGATCCAGGCGGCGATCACCCGCCTCGATGCCGTGCTCGACGAGGCGACCGAGATTCTGCTGCCTGCCTCGGGCGAGGTGCCGCCGTCGACCGCGGTCGCCGAGGCGCTGACGGTGCTGCTCGACAAGAGCGGCTACTTCGAGGCGCTGCGTGCGAGCCGCGACCCGCAGGACGAGGCGCGTCTGGAGAACCTCGACGAGTTCGTCGCCGTTGCGCGCGACTTCGCACGCAACAACCCCGACGGCACGATCGCCGACTTCCTCACCGAGGTGGCGCTGGTCTCGGATGCCGATGACCTCGACGACGAGTCGGGCTCGGTCTCACTGATGACGATGCACACCGCCAAGGGACTCGAGTACGACGCGGTGTTCGTCACCGGTGTCGAAGAGGACCTCATTCCGCACCGCATCTCGGCGGGGGAGCCCGGTGGTCCTCAGGAGGAGCGGCGGCTGTTCTACGTCGGCATCACGCGGGCGCGCAAGCGCCTGCACCTGTCGTTGGCGATGACGCGCGCTCAGTTCGGCGAGGTGTCGGTCGCGATGCCGAGCCGGTTCCTGCAGGAGATCCCGGCCGACCTCGTCGACTGGCGGCAGTCGCCCGGAGACATCAACTCGCGCGGCGGCTCGTCCTCGCGGGCCGTCAATGCGCGCCGTTCCGGCGGAGGATTCGGCGCGAGCGGCGGTCGCTCCGGTGACCGCTTCGCGCCGACGGCGCTGCCGAAGGGCGCCGGACTCAAGCCGCTTTCGATGGCGATGGATCGCTTTCCGAACAAAGTCACCGGCAAGGTGCGCGACAACGGCGATCTCGAACTGGCCGCCGGCGACCGGATCCGCCACGACGACTTCGGTGAGGGGCGCGTCGAGGCTGTCACGGGTGAGGGCGCCAAGCGCATCGCTCACGTGCGCTTCGATGCGGCCGGGCAGAAGAAGCTGCTCATCAAGATCGCGCCGATCACGAAGCTGTAGCCCGGGATGCGGTGCTCGTCGTCCGGCGCTCACCGCGCGGCAAGGCGGATAGGCTGGCTGATATGGCCCTCTTCTCTCGCCGCAAGAAGTCCGTCGATCAGCCCGCCGTCGGTGAAGACGCCGCAGCAGCGGAAGACACCACCGGCGAGGTGAGCGCGCAGCCGAGCGCCGCAGCTCCGATGGATGCCGAGACGGCTGCCGCGGGCGAGCAGGACGCCAAGAATGCCGAGTCTGCGGTCGACGACGCCCCCGCGACCGAAGCCGTTCCCGCGGTCGGCATCTCGGTGCAGGCGTTCCGTGGCGTCGGGGCCGACGCTGGCCCGGAGGTCGCCTTGCCCGCCGACGAGGCCACGGCATCCGCGACGCCGCCGCGACCCGCGGCGCCCGTTGCAGCCGCGCGCCCGACCTCTCCCGGCGATGCGATGCCCACCGAACAGCAGACCGTGCCGCGCCTGCCGCTGGCCGCGGCTGTGCCGCCCGAGCAGACGCACACTGTCGATGGGCTCAACGACAACGTGCTGCTGCGTGAGGCGCTGGCCGAGCTTGGCGAGGGCGCCACGAACGAGCAGCTCATCGGCGTGATGCGACAGTCGCTGCAGAGCCACCTGTACCTGCGGGTCAACGGCGATGCCCGCGAGCAGCTCAAGAACGGTCAGCCGCTCGCGGTCGGCGTCATCCGCGACGGCGAGCGCTCGTTCATGCTCGCCTACAGCTCGGGCAAGGCACTGCGCGACTCGGTCGAGGGGGCCGAAGACGCCGCGTCGACATCGGCTATCGCACAGCCGGTCACGGCCGTCTACCAGCAGGTCGTCTCTGGCGGGTTCGCCGGTGTGATCATCGACAACTCCTCGGCGCCGCACCGCGCCGTCTTCCCGACCGAGCTGCTGCAGAAGGCACTCGAACAGGGCGATGAGAACATGGCGGTCAAGAGCCTGCTCGCCGCTCCCCGTGACGAGGGCACCCCGGTGCGTGTCGCCGAGGCACTGGCCAAGACCCGCAGCTGGGTCGCCGTGAACGACGGTTCCAACGGCAAGCCGGTGGGCATCGCCGAGGTGCACACCACCGACGACAACCGGTACCTGCAGGTGTTCTCGCACCCGCTCGAGGTCGTCGCGCTCGGTCGCAACGACCGGCCGATGCCGTTCCAGCCGGAGCAGCTGGCGAAGGTGCTGAGCGATCACAGCGAGATCGCGGGCGTGATCGTCGACCTCGGCGGCCCGTCGCTCGCGATCGGCCGCGACGCACTGAGCGCACTGCTGGTGCTCGCTATCAACGTCGACGACTGATCACGCAGACGCGAAGGTCTGTCGCGGCGCGCACTCAGCGCCTAATGTCGGGGGCATGGCCTCCGAACGCGTGACCGTGACTGTGCACGACACCGACGGCGAGCGCGACGTGTCGCTGTCGAGCCCGAACAAGGTCATCTGGCCGGTCGACGGCGCCGACGGAATCACCAAGGCCGAGTACGCCGACTACGTGCAGCAGGTTTCGGTGCCGTTCCTGGCATCCAACGGACACCGGCCGGTGTCGCTGGAGCGGTTCCGTGAGGGGGTGACAACGGCATCCGGTGGCAGGACCGAAGGGTTCTTCTCGAAGAACCCACCCAAGGGCACACCCGACTACGTCGACGCCGTCACCGTCACCTACAACAGCGGTCGGCGGCATCCGCAGATCGTGTTGAACCGCGCCAGCGCGATCGTGTGGGCCGTGCAGATGAACACGATCGTGTTCCATCCGTGGGCGTCGCTGGCCGACGACACCGACAACCCGGTTGAGCTGCGCATCGACCTGGACCCGCAGCCGGGCACGGGGATCACCGAGACCGTGGCCGCGGCGCACGAGCTGCGCGCGGTGCTCGCCGAGGCGGGGCTGGAAGCGTTCATCAAGACCAGCGGCAACCGGGGACTGCACGTGTTCTGCCCCATCGAGCCCGCATGGGAGTTCCTCGTCGTCAGACATGCCGTGATCGCCGCCGGGCGTGAGCTGGAGCGGCGGATGCCCGACCGGGTGACGATGAACTGGTGGAAGGAGGAGCGCGGTCAGCGCGTCTTCGTGGACTTCAACCAGGCCAATCGCGACCGCACGATGGCCGGCGCATACAGTCCGCGGGCGATTCCGGGCGCACCGGTGTCGACGCCGCTGCACTGGGACGAACTCGATGACGTCGATCCGACACGGCACACCGTGCGCAGCATCCCGCATCGGCTCGCCGAGGTGGGCGACCCGTGGGCCGACATGCATCGGGCGCCGGGGCGCATCGACACGCTGCTGGAATGGTGGGAGCGCGATCTCGCGAACGGGCTGGGCGAACTGCCCTTCCCTCCCGAGTTCCCCAAGATGCCCGGCGAGCCGCCGCGCGTGCAACCGAGCCGCAAGGTCGCCGCGCACTGGGCTGACAGCGCCGAGTGAGGTGACTCAGGTCAACACCCTTGCGAGGTCGTACCCGGTCACCGTCTCGAGTTGCTCGTACGTGCACGAGCGCGCGTCGCGATCGGGACGCCACCGTGCGAACTGCACCGTGTGCCGGAACCGATCGCCCTCGAGCTGGTCGTAGCGCACCTCCAGAACGCGCTCCGGCCGCAGCCGTACGAACGACACGTCCTTCGCGCCGCTGAATCGCGACCGTTCGCCCGCGTCGGTCACGGCCGCGCCCGAGTCGTCGCGTTCGACGAGGGGCTCCAGCTCGGTCACGAGCTGACGGCGCATGGCATCCGACCACGCCGCCACGCCGCCCACCTGACGCAGCGCACCGTCGGCGTCGTACAGGCCGACCAGCAGCGATCCGATGCCCGACCCGCTCTTGTGCACCCGGTACCCGAGTGTGACAACGTCGGCGGTGCGGGCGTGCTTGATCTTGATCAGCGTCCGTTTGCCGGGGGCATACGCATCATCCAGGGGCTTCGCGACGACGCCGTCCAATCCGGCGCCCTCGAACTCGGCCAGCCACCGCCGGGCGAGATCGGGATCGTCGGTGGTGCGGGTCAGGTGCAGGGGAGGGGTGGTGCGTGCCAGCATCCGCTCCAGCCGTGCCCGGCGCTCACGGAACGGCAGCGGCTGCAGATCGTCGGCACCCTCGGCGAGCAGATCGAAGGCGATGAACGACGCCGGCGTCTCGGCCGCGAGTCGCGCGACGCGCGAGGCGGCCGGATGGATGCGCTGGCTCAGCGCGATCCAGTCGAGTCGCTGCGCGCCCGCCTCGCCGGTGGCGACGACGATCTCACCGTCGAGCAGGCAGGGGCCGGGCAACAGTGCGGGCAGATGCTCGACCAGCTCGGGAAAGTACCGCGTCAGCGGCTTCGCGCCGCGGGATCCGATCCGAAGCTCCGTACCGTCCCACGCGATCAAGCCGCGGAAGCCGTCCCACTTCGGTTCGTAGAGCAGCGGACGCTGCGTGGGATCGGGAACGGATGCCGCGGCCTTGGCCAGCATCGGTGCCGGGATCTCGTACATGGCATCCATTACCCCGCACGCGGCCGGCGCCCGCAACCCCGACGTGCCACCGGCAGTTCGGGACGCCCACTGATCAGGGGAACAGCGTGTCGAGTGCGACGGGTGTGCCGGCGTCGCGCAGCGCGGTGCGGGCCGCGTGCCAACCGGCCATCCCGCTGACGCCGGGGCCGGGCGGGGTGGACGCCGACGCCAGGTACACCCCGCGCATCGGCGTGCGCCAGGGGGAGGGGGAGAGCGCGGGGCGGCGGAACGCCTGACGGATCGTGAACGCACCTCCGAAGATGTCACCGCCGATCTCGCTCGGGTTCAGCAGCGCGCGATCGGATGCGGCGACGGCGCGACTGGTCAGGATCCGGTCGCGGAAGCCGGGGGCGAAGCGCTCGATCTGGCGCGTGATCAGCTCGGTCGGGTCGAGTCGCGAACCAGCCGGTACGTGTATGTACGTCCACAGCACCGAGTGCCCCGCCGGTGCCCGGCTGTCATCGAGCACCGACGGTTGCACCGCCAGCACGTACGGCCGATCGGCGACCGTGCCGCGGGCCACGGCGTTCTCGCTCTCCCAGACCTCCTCGCGCGTGCCGCCGACATGCACGGTCGGAGCGTGCGCCACCTGCGCATTCGCCCACGGCACGGGGCCGTCGAGCGCGAAGTCGACCTTGGCGGCGGCCGGGCCGTAGCGGTAAGCGCGCAGCGCCCGGGCGTAGCCGGCGGGGATCCGCGGATGCGTCAGCGCCAGTCGCGGTGATGAGTTCAACAGCAGCAGATCCCCCTGCGCGGGGTCACCCCAGTCGAGCGCCGCCACGTCGTCGACGTACCGACCCGTGCGCACCCGGCCGCCGTGCGCTTCGAGGTCTGCGACCAGGGCATCCGCGATGCGCTGCGCCCCACCGCGCGGGTACGGCCAGCCGGCTGCGTGACCATGAGCGGCCAGTAGCAGTCCCGCCGCCGCTCCGCTGAGCGAGGGCAAGGGCACATTCGCATGCGCGATCACGCCGGACAGCAGCGCGGCACCGGCCTCGGTGCGCAGGGACGTCCGCGCCAACGGGGTGCCCTGTTCCAGCATCCGAATGCCGAAGCGCGCCGCCGCGACCGGGTCTCGGGGCAGGCGCAGCAGGGTGTCGCCGGTGAAGTCGACGACCCCCTCGATGCGTCCCACCAGGGGGCGCAGCAGGGCCCGCCAGTGTCGGCCGTCGGGGCCGAGGGCATCCGCCGTGCGCTCCAGATCGCGCCACGCAATCGCGGCGCGACCGTCGTCCAACGGATGCGCGTATGAGATCTCGGGAGTGATCCACTCCAGGCGGGAGGCCAGATCGAAAGCGCGGAAGAACGGCGACGCGACCGTCGCCGGATGCACCGCCGAGCAGACATCCCACACGTATCCCGGCAGGGGCGCGGACTCGGTGCGGACACCGCCACCGACCGTCGCCGAGGCCTCGAGCACCTCGACCTCGTAGCCGGCGCGGGCCAGCGACACCGCCGCGACCAGCCCGTTCGGTCCGCTGCCGATGACTGTCGCCCGTGCCATGCCCTCAGTGTCGCACGGCGGTCGGCAAGGGGCGCGGGAACGGCTGTCGGCGCGGCTTACGGGGTGAGAGAATTGAAGCGATGAACGAAGTCCAGGGGCCGACCCCCGCAGGAACCTCCCGCCCGTACCGATCCCTCGCCGATGCGCTGCGCGCGCACCGGATCCCCGACGAGAACCACGAATTCATCGTCGCCGTCACCGACGCCGTCGGTGTCACCTCCTACATCGACCGCGGTCGCTACATCGAGGCGCTGCGTCGCGACGGCGCCGCACTGCACATCGGCCGCACCTACACCAACGGGTTCACCGAAGACGAGCAGGTGCTCGTCGCCGGACGCGCGCTGCCGCTGCTTCCCAGCGAAGGACGCGCGCCGTACTTCTACGTCAACCACCCCAGCGTGCTCCCCGGGGCACCGTCCGCAGGCCGCTCCGGTTCGCGCTCCGGCTCGTCGCGCGCGAGCTCGGCGGCAAAACCGAAGGCCGAGCCCCGCGCGGTCAAGCCCAAGCCGATCGAGCGCGACTACGGCGTGTGCGATACGTGCTTCATGGTCAAGACCGCGGCCGGCCGCTGCGGTTGCGACGAGTGAGCAGCGCTCACGACAGTTCGGCCTGAACCCGGCGTGAGATCTCGGCGATCGGCATCGATCGCGGGAAGACGGCCACCACGACATCATCGGATGCTGCCTCGGCGGCGCCCGGAAGCACGCCGTAGCGGCGGCGGACGTCGTCCAGGGCGGTGCGCAGCACCGTCACGGGCACGTCCGCCCCACGCAGCAGCTGCCGAAGTACGTGATTGTGCACCGCGGTGACCAGCGCCGAGAAACCGACCGCATCGATCGGCGCCAGACCCGGCAGGGCGCTGCGCAGGTACTCGTCGAACAGTCGCTCGTAGCGGAACACGGTGATGATCTCGCGCTCACGCAGCACCGGCACCTCACGGACGACCTCGTAGCGGCGCCGCGCCAGCACGGGGTTCTGCACGAACGCGGTGAACACCTGCTCGGAGGCCTCGCATACGGCGGCCCACGGGTCTTCGTGCGGGCGGTCCAGGAACTCGCGCAGGTCATTCAGCATCTGCTCGTGATCGGTGAAGATCACATCCTCTTTGCCGCCGAACTGACGGAAGAAGGTCGAGCGCGAGACTCCGGCGGCCTTGGCGATCTGCTCGACGGAGGTCGCCTCGAAGCCCTGCGTGGCGAACAGCTCGAGGGCGGCGGCGACGACGCCGGAGTGGAGCGGGGTCGGATGCTGCATATCGGAAGCCTAGACCCGGCGTGCTCGCGTTGTCGCGGGGCGGTAGTAGGCTTGAGGATCGGGTCGAATGATATCGACACCCGACACATTTGTCGCGTCCCACCCGCCGCAACCAGCGAAGGACTGCAGAGTGGATCTCTACGAGTACCAGGCACGAGACCTTTTCGAATCGTACGGAGTGCCGGTTCTTGCCGGCATCGTCGCGGATACGCCGGAGGAGGTGAAGGCGGCGG
Organism: Microbacterium esteraromaticum; assembly: GCF_017303215.1. Classification (GTDB taxonomy): domain Bacteria; phylum Actinomycetota; class Actinomycetes; order Actinomycetales; family Microbacteriaceae; genus Microbacterium; species Microbacterium esteraromaticum_C. The sequence goes on from NZ_JAEMWU010000001.1 coordinate 1,234,683, forward strand.
CCGAGAAGATCGGCGGTGTTGTCGTCGTGAAGGCGCAGGTCAAGACCGGTGGTCGCGGCAAAGCCGGCGGCGTCAAGGTCGCGAAGACTCCTGACGAGGCGTACGAGGCGGCCAAGGCCATCCTCGGCCTCGACATCAAGGGCCACATCGTCAAGCGCGTCATGGTCGCCCAGGGCGCCGCGATCGCCGACGAGTACTACTTCTCGGTGCTGCTCGACCGCGCCAACCGCTCGTACCTGTCGCTGTGCAGCGTCGAGGGCGGCATGGAGATCGAGCAGCTCGCCGTCGAGAAGCCCGAGGCGCTCGCGCGCATCGAGGTCGACCCGCTGGTCGGCATCAACAAGACCAAGGCGATCGAGATCGCCAAGGCAGCGAACTTCCCCGACGACCTCGTCTCGAAGGTCGCCGATGTGTTCGTGAAGCTCTACGACGTCTACAAGGGCGAGGACGCCACCCTCGTCGAGGTCAACCCGCTGGTGCGCACCGAGTCCGGTGACATCATCGCCCTCGACGGCAAGGTCACCCTCGACGACAACGGCTCCGAGGTGCGCCACCCCGCACACGAGGCGCTCGAAGACAAGGACGCCGCCGACCCGCTCGAGGCCAAGGCCAAGGCCGCCGGCCTGAACTACGTCAAGCTCGACGGCCAGGTGGGCATCATCGGCAACGGCGCGGGACTGGTCATGTCGACGCTCGACGTCGTCGCGTACGCCGGCGAGAACCACGGCGGCGTCAAGCCCGCCAACTTCCTCGACATCGGTGGCGGCGCCAACGCGCAGGTCATGGCCAGCGGCCTCGACGTCATCCTGGGCGACGAGCAGGTCAAGAGCGTGTTCGTCAACGTCTTCGGTGGCATCACCTCGTGCGTCGCTGTCGCAGAGGGCATCGTCAAGGCGCTCGAGATCCTCGGTGACGCGGCGACCAAGCCGCTCGTCGTGCGTCTCGACGGCAACCAGGTCGAAGAGGGTCGTGCGATCCTCGCCGAGGCCAACCACCCGCTGGTCACCCTTGCCGCAGGCATGGATGAGGGTGCCGACAAGGCCGCCGAGCTGGCGAACGCCTGAGCCCGACTGAGACTGCGAAGGACAGAAGATATGTCGATCTACCTCAACAAGGACTCCAAGGTCATCGTCCAGGGAATCACTGGCGGTGAGGGCACCAAGCACACGGCCCTGATGCTCAAGGCCGGCACCAACATCGTCGGCGGTGTCAACGCCCGCAAGGCCGGTACCACCGTCACGCACGAGAAGCCGCACGAGGGCGAGATCGAGCTGCCCGTGTTCGGCTCGGTCGCCGAGGCCATGCAGAAGACCGGTGCCGACGTCTCGGTCGCCTTCGTGCCGCCGAAGTTCGCCAAGGACGCGATGATCGAGGCCATCGACGCCGAGATCCCGCTGCTCGTGGTGATCACCGAGGGCATCCCGGTCGGCGACAGCGCCGAGGCCTGGGCGTACGCCAAGTCCAAGGGCAACAAGACCCGCATCATCGGCCCGAACTGCCCCGGCATCATCACCCCCGGTGAGGCGCTCGCCGGCATCACCCCGGCGAACATCACCGGCAGCGGTCCCATCGGCCTGGTGTCGAAGTCGGGCACGCTGACGTACCAGATGATGTTCGAGCTGAAGGACATCGGCTTCTCGACCGCCATCGGCATCGGCGGCGACCCGGTCATCGGCACCACGCACATCGACGCGCTCGCCGCGTTCGAGGCCGACCCCGACACCAAGGCGATCGTCATGATCGGTGAGATCGGTGGCGACGCTGAAGAGCGTGCGGCCGAGTACATCAAGGCGAACGTCACCAAGCCGGTCGTCGGCTACGTGGCGGGCTTCACGGCTCCCGAGGGCAAGACCATGGGCCACGCCGGCGCCATCGTCTCGGGCTCGGCGGGCACCGCTCAGGCGAAGAAGGAGGCCCTGGAGGCCGCCGGTGTCAAGGTCGGCAAGACGCCGTCCGAGACCGCTGAACTGATGCGCGCGATCGTCGAGGCGCTGTAAGCACGCTGAAGCGAGTAGACTGATCCACGAAGGCCCCGAGCTCCACCTCGGGGCCTTCGTCATTTTCCGGGCCGTCGTCATTTCCGGCGAGGGTGCGCGGCACGTGCACGGACGCTGCGCCCGGCCTGGCAGAATGGAGACATGCGCCCGTCGAGACTCCCGCACCTGCTGCGGGGTTCGGCGGCGGCGGCGGTGGCCACCTTCACCGCCTTGCTCTCGCACGTCGCGGCGGACGGTGAGATGCCCGGTTGGTTGGGCGTACTCGTTCCCCTGCTGCTGTCGATGATGGTCAGCGTCGTGCTGGCCGGGCGTCGACTCTCGCTGCTGCGCCTGTCGCTGTCGGTGACGGTCAGCCAGTTCCTGTTCCACACGCTCTTCGTGCTCGGGGCGATCACGCCGTCCGGCATGGCGCTGGGGCACCAGCACGGCGCACCGCTCGAACTGCCCGCGGCGGTGGGAGACCTCGCCCTCGTGGCGCCGGATGCGGGGATGTGGCTGGGGCACGCGCTGGCGGCTGGCGCGACGACGCTGCTGCTCTACCGTGGCGAGCAGGCGATCCAGCAACTGCTGCACGCCGCACGCACCGTCGTCGGCTGGGTCGTCGCCGTGCTCGCGCGCGCCCTGGTGCTGCCGGTCGAGGCGCGTCCGCGCGCCGCGCGGCCCGCGCCGGAGGGCGATGTCCGTTCGCACATCGCGCTGCGCGTGGTGCATCAGCTGCGACGTCGCGGTCCTCCGGTGTTCTCGATTCTCTGAGCGCTCCCACCCTCCGAGTGGTGCGGGGCGACGCCCGTCGATCACGGGCGACCTGCACGCACGGCTGAGCCGGCGTGCGCGGTCGCGCGCCCGCGCGCCCGCAGAAGAGTCTCGAAAGGCACCACTGACATGAACACCAACACCCGCCTGCGCGCCACCCGCCGCGTCTCGATCGTCGCCGCAGCGCTGCTCGTCCTGACCGGCTGCTCACCCGTGGCCGAGGCCTCGTCAGCAGCGGGCGAGAGCGTCACGATGACCGACGGCTGGGTCAAGGCGGCCCCCGAGGGGATGACCGCAGCGTTCGGCACACTCACCAACGCTTCGGATGAGGATGTCGTAGTCGTCTCGGCGACCACCGAGGTCGCCGGATCGACCGAGCTGCACGAGATCGTCGTGGACGACGCCGGCAAGTCGACCATGCGCGAGGTCGAGGACGGCTTCACGATTCCCGCCGACGGCTCGCTCACCCTCGAGCCCGGCGCGGACCACCTCATGCTGATGGGGCTGACCGGACCCGTCGTCGCGGGGGAGGAGCTCTCGTTCACCCTCACGTTCGCGGATGACTCCACCATGACGTTCACCGCCCCGGTGAAGGACTACTCCGGCGCGCAGGAGGAGTACTCGGACCACGACATGGATCACGACGCTGATCACGAGATGGACGACGAGTCGGGCCACGAAGGGCACGGCGAGAACTGATGTCGGCGCACGAGGTCAACGGGCCTCGGCGCGGCGCCACCCGGCGGCAGCTCCTCCTCGGAGGGGCTGCCGCCGGCGCGGGCGCGGCCGTGGCACTCGGAATCGATCGCGGCATAGCCGTGCGCGCGGCCGCCACTCCGGCGCCGCTCAACGGTGATGGGATCGTGCCCTTCCACGGGACGCACCAGGCCGGGATCGGCACCGACGCGCAGGCGCACGCCACGCTGGTTGCCCTGGACCTGCTCCCCGAGGCGGACCGCGAGGCGCTGCGCCGCATGATGCGCCTGCTGTCGGACGATGCCGCACGGCTGACCGCGGGCATCCCCGCCCTCGCGGACTCCGAGCCGGAACTGGCGGCATCCCCGGCGAACCTGACGGTGACGTTCGGATTCGGCCCGGCGTTCGTCGCGCGGGCCGGAGCCTCGGCGCCGACCTGGTTGGCGCCGCTGCCGCCGTTCTCGATCGACGCGCTGCTCGACGAGTTCAGCCATGGCGACCTGCTGCTGCAGATCGCCGCCGACGACCCGCTCACCGTGGCGCACGCGACGCGGATGCTCCTGAAGGACACCCGCAGTTTCGCAACCGTGCGGTGGCTGCAGCACGGCTTCCGTCGCGCCCACGGCACCGTGGCGCCCGGAACGACCATGCGCAACCTGTTCGGGCAGGTCGACGGCACCGAGAACGTTCGCCCCGGTACAGAGGCGTTCGACGACATCGTCTGGAGCCGTGACGGCTGGCTCGCGGGCGGCACCGGGATGGTCGTGCGGCGCATCCGCATGGACGTGGACAAATGGGACGAGGCCGACCGCATCGCCCGGGAGTTCTCCATCGGTCGTACGCTCGGAAACGGCGCACCCCTGACTGGTACGGATGAGCACGACGAACCGGACTTCGAGGCCAAGGGCCCGCGCGGGTTCCCCGTGATCGACGATCTGGCGCACATCCGTCGGGCGCGCTCATCCGACCCGCGTGAGCGCATCTTCCGACGCGCGTACAACTACGACGTGCCGCCGACCGGGACGTCCGTGTCGGAGTCAGGACTCGTCTTCATCTCGTTCCAGGCCGATGTCGCCCGGCAGTTCACCCCGATGCAGGAGCGTCTGGCGCAGGCAGACCTGCTGAACCTGTGGACGACCCCGATCGGCAGCGCCGTGTTCGCGATCCCGCCCGGATGCCGTGAGGGTGGGTACATCGGCGAGACCCTGCTGGAGGGCTGACCTCCGCCGCTCGGGCGGTGGCGACCGCGTCGAGCAACGCCGGATACACGGAAGGGGTCGGATGCCAGCATCCGACCCCTTCCGTGTGAAGCGCCTCAGATACTGGCGCCGAAGAGCATCTCGATCGGCCCGCGGGCGAAGAAGATCAGGAAGCCTGCGCCGACCACCCACAGCAACGGGCTGATCTGCTTGGCGCGGCCCGAGAACGCGTGGATGATCACCCAGCTGACGAAGCCCGCGCCGATGCCGTTGGCGATCGAGTACGTCAGCGGCATCACCGTGACGGTCAGGAACACCGGCAGCAGCACGCGGAAGTCGGCGAAGTCGATGTGACGGATCTGCGCCATCATCATCGCACCCACGATGATCAGGGCGGCCGCGGCGATCTCGGTCGGCACGATCGAGGTCAACGGGGTCAAAAACATCGCGATCAGGAACATGCCGCCCGTGACGAGGTTCGCGAATCCGGTGCGCGCGCCCTCACCGATGCCGGCGCCCGACTCGATGAACACCGTGCTCGACGACGACGAGGTCGCACCACCGGCGATCGCACCGACACCCTCGACGACCAGCGCCGACTTGATGCGCGGGAAGTCGCCCTTCTTGTCGGCGATGTCGGCTTCCTTCGCCAGGCCCGTCATGGTGCCCATGGCGTCGAAGAAGTTCGTGAACAGCAGCGTGAAGACGATCATCACCAGGGCAACCGAGCTGACCTTGCCCAGGTCGAACGTGAAGTCGACGGCACCGATCAGGCTGAGGTCGGGCACGCTGATCGGCGAGCCGTTCAGCGCGGGAACCGTCAGACCCCACCCGCCCGGGTTGACGATGTTGCCCTCGGCGTCGAAGGTGCGCGGGCCGATCTTCCAGATCGCCTCGACGATGAGGGCCAGCACCGTACCGGTGACCAGACCGATCAGCATGCCGCCCTTGACGCGCAGGGCGACCAGCACGCCCGTGATCAGCAGGGTCACCACGAACAGCAGGGTCGGCACGGTGGCGACCGAGCCGTTCACGCCCAGGCCCACCGGGGGAGAGCTGGTGCCGGTCGCGGTGACGAAGCCCGAGTTGACGAAGCCGATGAAGGCGATGAACAGGCCGATGCCGACGGTGATCGCGATCTTCAGCTCGAACGGCACGGCATCGAAGATGGCCTTGCGCAGACCGGTGGCCGCCAGCAGCACGATCAGCGCGCCGTTGATCATCACCAGCGCCATCGCCTCGGGCCAGGTGACCTGGCCGACGACGCTGAAGGCCACGAACGCGTTGATGCCGAGCCCTGCCGCGAAGCCGAACGGCAGGCGGCTGATGAGCCCGAACAGGATCGTCATGACACCCGCGGTCAGCGCGGTGGCCGCGCCGACGGCGTTGAAGTCGAGCATGTTGCCGGCGACATCGGGTTTGCCGGCGAGGATGATCGGGTTGAGGATGACGATGTACGCCATCGTCACGAAGGTGACCAGACCACCGCGGATCTCAGCGCCGAAGCTGGACCCTCGCTTGGTGATCTCGAAGTAGCGGTCGAGTGAGCCGGTGGGTTTGGGCTCGGTGTCGGGGCGGGTAGGGGCAGTTGTCATCGAGAACCTCCGCTGTGAATCTATCGTGTCGGCGCCCGCGCGCGTGGCCGGGGCGGATGCCCACGATCCACGTCGTAGGCTCGAACAGTCATGCAACGCGTCACCGTCCTGCTTCTCGCCGCTCTCGACGCCGCCATCGCGGCGGCCGTGGGGCTGGCGGTCGTGCTCGCGCCACTCACCCTGCTGTGGGTGCTCGCGTTTGGCGCGAGCGCGCAATGGGGCGAACTGTGGCCACTCACGGGTGCGCTGTGGCAGTTCGGCCATGGCGTGCCGCTCGAGGTGGTTCTGCCGGATGAAGTGCTGTCTGCACTGGCGATCCCGAAGGGCGCTGCCCAGTTCGCGCTGTCCGTGCCGCCGCTCGCATTGCTTGCCTTCGGAGCGCTCTTCGCGGCGCGCTCGGGTCGTCGCGCGGCCGTCGCGGGATCCTGGGCGTACGGCGTCGCGTCGGGCGCCGTCACCTTCACGCTGATCACCGTGATCGTCGCGCTGACCGCGCAGGCCACGCTGCTGCGCGCGCCGCTGTGGGCGGCGATCGCCATCCCGGCATCCGTGTATCTCGCGGGACTGCTGATCGGCGCGCTGGTGCATGCCTGGACCGAGGGCGACGGCGGCTTCATCGACTGGTTGCACGACATCGTCGACGGATGGGATGACTGGTCTCCGGTGCCCGGCGAGGCGATCCGCGGGGCGAGCATCGCCCTGCTCGCCTTGACCGGCGCCGCGGGGCTCGGGTTCGCCGTGATGACGCTGCTGCGCGGTGGCGAGGTCATCGCGCTGTTCGAGGCCGCGCACGTCGATGCGCTCGGGGCGACCATGCTCACGATCGTGCATCTGGCGTACGTGCCCACCCTGCTGGTGTGGGCGGCCGCGTGGATCGCCGGCCCCGGATTCGCGATCGGCACCGGCACCTCCGTGTCGCCGGTCGGCACCGAGCTCGGACCGCTCCCGGGGTTCCCCGTGCTCGGTCTGGTGCCCGAGAACTCGTCGATCTGGATGCTGGTGATCGTGCTCGTCCCCATCGGGTGCGGTGCGCTCGCCGGTTGGATGGTGCGCTCGCGACTGGTGTGGGAGGGCATGGGCGACGCGTTCGCACCCCGCGCGGCGATCTCTGGTGGGATCGCGTTGCTGTCGGCGGGAGCCGCCGCTCTTGCTGCGGTACTCGCGTCCGGATCCATCGGCCCCGGGCGCATGGCCGAGGCCGGGCCCCACGTCGGCGCGTTCGCCCTCGCGGTCGGCGTCGAGGTGCTGATCGGCAGCGCCATCCTGCTGCTGACGCCGCGCCATCCGGACGAACTCGCCGAGGAGCGCACCGACCGCTGGAACGAAGAGATGGCCGCCCTCACCGCCCCGGTAGACTGACCGGGTGCTGACGCTCGCCGTTCTCATCTCTGGTACCGGCTCGAATCTCCGGGCCCTGCTCGAGGCCGCCAGCCACCCCGATTTCCCGGCGCGTGTGGTCGCCGTCGGAGCCGATCGGGATGCGGCCGGTCTCGCGCACGCCGAGGAGTTCGGCATCCCCTCGTTCACGGTGCCCTACACGGCGTACGCCACCCGCGAGGACTGGGGCGCCGAGCTCGCCGCGCAGCTCGATGTCTGGCGGCCCGACCTGATCGTGCTCAGCGGACTCATGCGGCTGCTGCCCGCCGCTGTGGTCGACCGGTACGCCCCGAACATCATCAACACGCACCCCGCGTATCTGCCCGAGTTCCCCGGCGCCCACGGCGTGCGTGACGCGCTCGCCGCCGGGGTGACGCAGACCGGCGCCAGCGTGATCGTGGTCGACGCCGGGGTCGACAGCGGTCCCATCCTCGCCCAGGAGCGCATCCCGGTACTGCCCGGAGACACCGAGGCCACTCTGCACGAGCGCATCAAACCCGTCGAGCGGCGCCTGCTCATCGACGTGGTGCAGCGCATCGCGACCGGCGACCTGCCGCTGGCATCCTGACCGCCCGAACGACACCCGCACGAACGAAGGAGCACCCTCATGGCCGGCCCCCGCCTTGACCCCTCGCTGTACCGCGACCGCGACCTGGTCCCGATCCGGCGCGCGCTGGTGTCGGTCAGTGACAAGTCCGGCCTGCTCGAACTGGCCGCCGCGCTGGCGGCATCCGGTGTCGAGATCGTCTCGACCGGCTCGACCGCACAGACCATCCGCGACGCCGGGCACGAGGTGACCGACGTCGCCGCCGTCACCGGTGTCGCCGAGATGCTCGACGGCCGCGTGAAGACGCTGCACCCGAACGTGCATGGCGGCCTGCTCGCCGACCTGCGCCTGCAGGACCACGAGAGCCAGCTCGCCGACCTCGGCATCGAGCCCTTCGAACTCGTGGTGGTCAACCTGTACCCGTTCGTCGAGACGGTGGCATCCGGTGCCGAGCCCGACGCGATCGTCGAGCAGATAGACATCGGCGGCCCCGCGATGGTGCGCGCCGCGGCCAAGAACCACGCCAACGTCGCCATCGTCGTCTCGCCCGAGTCGTACCCGGCGATCATCGAATCGGTGACAGAGGGCGGCACGACGCTCGTGCAGCGCCGCGAACTCGCCGCCCGCGCGTTCGCGCACACCGCCAACTACGACTCCGCGGTCGCGCAGTGGTTCGCCGAGGGCACCCTCGCCGAGGCCGGCGATCTGCCCGCGCACCTCACCGTCAAGGCCGAGCGCCTGGCGACGCTGCGCTACGGCGAGAACTCGCATCAGCGCGGCGCCATCTACACCCGCGCGGGTGGTCACGGCATCGCCCAGGCCACGCAGCTGCAGGGCAAGGAGATGTCGTACAACAACTACGTCGATGCGGATGCCGCGCTGCGCGCCGCATACGACATGGTGTTGCCCGCGGTGGCGATCATCAAGCACGCCAACCCGTGCGGTATCGCCACGACCGCTCCCAACGCGCTCGACCCGATCGCCAGCGCGCACCTGCGCGCCCACGAGTGTGACCCGGTGTCGGCGTACGGCGGTGTGATCGCGGCGAACGGCACCGTGACGCTGAAGATGGCCGAGAACCTCAAGGACATCTTCACCGAGGTGATCGTGGCCCCCGCTTTCGAGCCGGCGGCACTGGAGGTCTTCAAGGCCAAGAAGAACCTGCGTCTGCTGCAGCTGCCCGACGACTGGCAGCAGGAGCGTATGGACGTGCGTCTCGTCTCGGGCGGTCTGCTGCTGCAGGACGCCGACCGGTTCCCCGACGACATCTTCTCGGTCGCCAAGGGCTGGGAGCTCGTCTCGGGCGAGCGCCCCGATGACGCCGAGATGGAGAACCTGATCTTCTCGTGGAAGGCGTGCCGCGCCGTCAAGTCGAACGCGATCGTGCTGGCCAAGGGCAACGCGACCGTCGGCGTCGGCATGGGGCAGGTCAACCGTGTCGACTCGTGCCGCCTCGCGGTCGAGCGCGCCGGTGACCGGGCAGCCGGTTCGGTGGCGGCATCCGATGCGTTCTTCCCGTTCGCCGACGGACCGCAGGTGCTCATCGACGCCGGGATCACGGCGATCGTGCAGCCGGGTGGATCGGTGCGCGACGCCGAGGTGATCGACGCGGCTCGCAAGGCGGGCGTGACGATGTTCTTCACCGGCGAGCGTCACTTCTTCCACTGACTCACGCGGGGCTCGGAGTCTGACGCTCCCCGGGTCAGCCCGCCGACACCCCTATCTATCGCCGAGACCCCCTGCTGCAGGCGCCTGCAGCAGGGGGTCTCGGCGTGTACTGGGGGTGTCGGCGATAGGGGCCGGCCGGGGTGGAGGCAGGGCGCGGTGAGGCGGCGGATCAGATCGTCGCGGAGCTCAGCAGGATGCTCGTCTCGCTGTCGCGGATGCCATCGATGCCGCGGATGACGCTCAGCGTCTCGTCGAATGAGGCCAGGCTGTCGCAGCTGATGTCGGCCACCAGGTCCCACCGCCCGTTGGTGGTGTGCAGCGACGCGATCTGCGGCACGCCCCGCAGGCTGCGGATCACCTCTCGGGTGTTGCGACCCTCGACGGCGATCAGCATGATGGCCCGCACGATCGAGGTCTCGGCAGGGTCGTGTACGCGCACCGAGAAACCGACGATCACCCCGCTCTCGACGAGCCGCTTCAAGCGGCTGTCGACGGTGGCACGGGTGACGCCCAGGCGGCGGGCGAGGTTGACCACCGACTCGCGACTGTTCGCGCGCAGCAGAGACAGCAGGCGGCGATCGAGGTCATCGAGGGAACTCATTCTTCAGAACTTACATCCTGACTAATCAGATTGCATGATCTGCGATGCAAATGATCCAGGTTGCTGATTGAAAGTGCCATCGCGGGCCTCGTAGATTGGGATCTCCACGAGAGAGAGGATGGGCGATGGTCCGTTTCGTCGATGTTCCGAACATGCGCCGCTGGCTGATCAGCACCGGTATCGAGCGTGCCATCGAGGGGATCGCCGACACTCTCGTGGAGGACTTCCGCCGCTGGGAGCAGTTCGACCGCACCGCACGCGTCGCCAGCCACTCCGACATCGGCGTGATCGAGCTGATGCCGACCAGCGATGGCGAGCAGTACGGCTTCAAGTACGTCAACGGCCACCCGAGCAACCCCGGGCGGGGCCTGCAGACCGTTACCGCCTTCGGTGTGCTGGCCGACGTCGACAGCGGCTACCCCACGCTGTGGACCGAGATGACCATCCTCACGGCACTGCGCACCGCCGCGACGTCTGCGATGGTCGCCCGCGTGCTCGCTCCGGCGGATGCCACGACGATGGCCATGATCGGCACCGGCAGCCAGGCCGAGTTCCAGGCTCTGGCCTTCCGCGCTCTACTGGGCATCACGCACCTGCGTGTGTGGGACACCGACCCGAACGCGCTCGACGTGTTCGCGCGCAACATGCGCCCGCTGGGCTTCGAGATCGTGCGTGCGTCGAGTGCCGCCGAGGCGGTCGCGGGTGCGCAGATCATCACGACCTGCACGGCCGACAAGGCCAACGCCACAGTGCTCACCGACGACATGGTGGGCCCCGGCGTGCACATCAACGCGATCGGTGGGGACTGCCCGGGCAAGACCGAGCTCGACGCCCGTATTCTGCACCGCGCCGAGATCTTCGTGGAGTACCCGCCGCAGACCCGCATCGAGGGCGAGATCCAGCAGCTCGACCCCGAGCACCCCGTCACCGAGCTGTGGCGCGTGCTGCGCGGCGAGGCCGCGGGTCGGGCATCCGCCGACCAGATCACGGTGTTCGACTCGGTCGGCTTCGCCGTCGAGGACTTCTCGGCCCTGCGCTACCTCGCCGCCGCGATCGAGGGTACCGACTTCTACACCGAGGTCGACATCATCGCCGAGCCCGAAGACCCCAAGAACCTCTTCGCGCTCGTCGCCGAGGGCGCCGCCGCGCCCGCACTGGCGTGAGAGCAGCTTCGGCGCAGGCGCCGGGCGCGGTGGTGATGATCCGTCCCCACCGATTCCGTCCGAACCCGCAGACGGCCGCCGACAACACCTTCCAGCGTCCCGCCGACCACGACGTCTCGCGCGAGGCGTACGACGTGTGCACGCAGGTCGCCGAGCGTCTCACCGAGGCGGGTGTGCGCGTGCACGTGTTCGAGGACGAGGGCGACGCCCACCCCGACAGCGTCTTCCCGAACAACTGGTTCTCGACACACGCCGGCGGCCGGGTCGCGGTGTACCCCATGTACACGCCGAACCGGCGAGGTGAGCGTCGTGCCGACATCATCGAGATGCTCAAGGCGCAGTACCGGGTGCAGGAGGTCATCGACTACTCGGGGCTCGAACCCGACGACCTGTTCCTTGAGGGCACCGGAGCGATGGTGCTCGACCACGTTTCACGGATCGCCTATGCGGTGCGCTCGAACCGCTGCGACCCGGTGCTCGTGGAGCGCTTCTGCACGGTGTTCGGGTATGAACCGGTCGTCTTCGATGCGGTCGACCCCGACGGGGTGCCGATCTATCACACCAACGTCATGATGTGCATCGGCACCGACATCGCCCTCATCGGGCTGGACGCGATCGTCGGCGACGCGCGCCGCGACGAGATCGCGCGGCGCATCCGCGAGACCGGGCGCACGCTGATCGAGCTGACGGCTCAGCAGGTCGCCTCGTTCGCGGGGAACGCGCTGGAACTGCGTGGGCGCGGCGGCGAGCGGATGCTGGTGATCTCCGAGACCGGCTATCGCAGCCTGACCGATGAGCAGGTGCAGACACTGTCGGCATCGTGCCGGATCGTACCCGTCGATGTCGCGCCGATCGAGCTCGCCGGCGGTTCCGTGCGTTGCATGCTCGCAGGCATCCACCTCGACGCTCGCTGAGCACTCGTCCGAGAGCAGCGCGAACAGACCGTACTGTCGTGTCCGATTTCCGCCAGCCCGGCGGTCGTGAGCGTGTCACGATGGACGTATGAGCCTCACAACCGAGCACGCCGAGCGGTACCGGGCGATCAGTGCGCGCGACACGCGGTTCGACGGGCAGTTCGTCACAGCGGTGCGCTCGACCGGCATCTACTGCCGGCCGAGTTGCCCCGCGCGCACCCCGAAGCCCGAGAACGTGACGTTCTACCCGACCAGTGCCGCCGCGCACGAAGCGGGGTACCGGGCCTGCAAGCGCTGCCTGCCCGAGGCGGCTCCGGGCTCGCCGGCATGGAACCTGCGCGGAGACGTGGCCGCGCGGGCGATGCGGCTGATCGCCGCCGGAACGGTGGAGCACGAGGGCGTGCCGGGGCTCGCGCAGCGTCTGGGATACTCGCCCCGGCATCTCACCCGCCTGCTGAACGCCGAACTCGGCGCCGGCCCTCTCGCCCTGGCTCGTGCGCACCGTGCGCATACCGCTCGCATGCTGCTGGTCGGCACCGATCTGCCGGTTGCCGAGGTCGCCTTCTCGGCCGGCTTCTCCAGCATCCGCCAGTGCAACGACACGATCCGCGAGGTCTTTGCGATGACTCCGGGCGAGCTGCGGGCCCGGCGTCGCGGCGCCATCGGCGCCGAGAGCGGAGCCATCGACCTGCTGCTGCCGCATCGCGCGCCGATGGATGCCGGTGGCGTGTTCGCCTGGATGGCCGACCGTGCGCTGCCCGGGATGGAGGTCGCCACGGCGACGTCCTTCGCGCGGAACCTGCGGATGCCCGGCGGACCCGCACATCTCGAGGTGCGGCAGACCCCAGAAGGGCAGTTGCGTCTGCGTGCTCGTGTCACCCGACTGGGAGACCTCGCCCCGCTCGTCTCGACCGCGCGGCGACTGTTCGACCTCGACGCCGATCCGCAGGCCGTTGACGAGGCGCTCAGCGCGCATCCGCAGCTCGCGCCCCGCGTCGCGGCACTCGCCGGCATCCGCGTGCCCGGCGCCGCCGACCCGCACGAGATGCTCATCCGTGCCATGGTCGGCCAGCAGATCACCGTCGCGGCCGCGCGCACGGCGCTGACGGCGCTGGTCGAGCACCTGGGGGAGCGCACCGCTGACGGCGGAATGCTGTTCCCGACCATGGCTGCGATCGCCGAGCACGGTACCGACGTGCTGCGCGGCCCCGCCGCGCGCATCCGCGCGATCACCGGGGCAGCGGCGGCCCTCGCCGACGGGTCGCTGACCCTCACGGTCGGCGACGACACGGCCGAGCAACGGGAACGGCTGCTCGCGATGCCGGGTATCGGACCGTGGACGGCGGACTATGTGCGCATGCGGGTGATCGGCGACCCCGATGTGTTCCTGCCCGGCGATGTCGCCATGCGCGCCGGAGCTGCCGCCTCCGGTCTACCGGGCGAGGCGAAGCCCCTCGCCGAGTGGGCTACGCGGGTGGCGCCCTGGCGCAGTTACCTCACCGCGCACCTCTGGCGCGCGTCGCCCGTGCGCGCGCCGCGCCAGACGAAGACGATCCCGAAGGAGTCCTCATGACCGCTCTCATCCAGACCATCGACACCCCTGACGGTGCCCTGACGATCCTCGCCGACGCCCGGCAGCGCGTGCTCGCCTCTGGCTGGAGCGCCGATCACGCCCAGATCGTCGCGCGGGTGCACCCGTCGTTGCGCCCTGACGGAATCGCGGAGGGGGCGACGGATGCTGCCGGCGCGGCCCGCGCGTACTACGCGGGCGACCTGTCGGCGATCGACGGCGTCGTCGTGCGCCAGCACGGCACCGAGCTGCAGCGGGCCGGCTGGGAGGCGCTGCGGCGGATCACGCCGGGCAGCCCGCTGACCTACAGCGAGTTCGCGGTCGAGCTCGGCAGCCCCCAGGCGGTGCGCGCGGCGGCATCCATCTGTGCCCGCAACGCACCCGCCCTGTTCGTACCGTGCCATCGCGTGCTGCGCGCCGACGGGACGCTCGGCGGTTTCGCCTGGGGGCTGGAGGTCAAGCAGCGCCTGCTCGCGCGCGAAGCGGTGGGTGTCGGCTGATCTGCCGGGCGGTCAGCCGACGCGGGTCACATCCGCCAGGTGGATGTAGGCGCTCTCGGTGGCGTGCACGAGCGTGACGACCATGTCGTTGATCGGCGTCGGCACTCCGGCGCGGCGCCCTTCGCGGGCGACCGCGCCGTTGATCGCATCGATCTCGCTGCGCCGTCGCAGCACGCCGTCCAGCCGCACCGACGGGTAGGCGTCGCCGATTCTGGTGCCGAGGTGCCGGATGTGCTCGATCGGGTCGCCGACATCGAGGGTGACGCCCAGCGCTGACGCGACGTCGATCGCCTCCTGTGCGCACCCGCCGCCGATCTCCCACGCGGCGGGCGTGTCGATGATGCGACCGATGGGCAGGCCGGTCAGGAACGAGGTTCCCGAGAACGCCGCGTTCATGATCAGCTTCTCCCACACCATCTGGTCGAGGTCGTCGAACAGTGCCACGCCGAAGCCTGCGCTGGTCCACACCTCTCCGCCTCGCTCGAGCGCTTCACGGGAGAGTCCGCGGTACGAGCCGAACCGCGTGATCTCGCGACCGTTGTGGTGAGCCTCTCCGGGCGTCGGCACCGATGCCCCGAATCCGCCGACGACACCGACGGCGATGCGGTCGGGATCGATGTGCTCCGCAGCGATCTGCGGGGAACCGAGCCCGTTCTGCACGGTCTGAACGATCGTGTGCTCGGCGAGCAGCGGTGCCACCGACTGCGCTGCGGCGGCGATGTCGTACGCCTTGGTCGCGATGATCACCAGATCGCAGGTGCCGATGCCCTCGGTCGTCGTTGACATCGACGCGAGGCGTACCGTGCGGTCGCCGCTGTCGCCGTACACGCGCAGCCCGCGTTCGTTCACCGCGGCGACGTGGTCGGTCCACAGCGTGACTCCGTGCACCTCGTGACCGGCTTCTTGCATCAAGCCGGCATAGACAGAGCCCATGGCTCCGCATCCGACGACAGCGACCTTTGCCATGCGTGTGTCCTCTCGGGTCAGTGGATGCCAGTGGTCTTACCTCTGGGTGATCCCCATCATGACCGACGCGGCGTTGAGTTTCAATGAAAGTCGGGAGATTCCTCGCGAGATCGGGTCATCCGGCGGGTTTGGCACGGAATGCTGGCAAATTGTATCCAGAAGTTCTAGCATGAGGATTTCCAGCCTTCCCACGTGAGGAGATACCCATGACAGGCACGACGCCCACGAGCGCACTCGCAGGCCTGCGCGTGATCGACGCGGCCTCGCTCGCCGCCGCACCCCTGGTGGCCACCTATCTGGCCGAGTTCGGTGCCGAGGTGATCAAGGTCGAAGACCCGAACGCCGGCGACGCGTTGCGCGCCTGGGGCGTGCGCAAGGACGGCGTCGGCCTGATGTGGAAGAGCGTCGCGCGCAACAAGAAGCCCGTCACCGCGAATCTGCGCACCTCCGCGGGGCAGGAGCTGCTCAAGCAGCTCGCCGGTGAGGCCGACGTCATCATCTTCAACACTCGGCCGAGCACGCTCGAGAAGTGGGGGCTCGACTACGAGTCGCTTCGCGAGACGCATCCGCACCTGATCTACCTGCACATCACCGCATTCGGCGAGGGTGGCCCCGACACCGACCGTCCGGGGTTCGGAACGCTGGGCGAGGCGATGAGCGGGTTCGCCCACACCACGGGTGAGGCCGACGGCCCGCCCACGCTGCCGTCCTTCATGCTGGCGGATGGTGTCGCATCATTGAACGCGGTGTACGCCGTGCTGATCGCGCTCTACCACCGCGACGTGCGCGGAGGTGGCGGGCAGAAGATCGATGTGAATCTGGTCGAGCCGTTGGCGCGGCTGCTCGAGCAGTCGGTGCTGACCTTCGACCAGCTCGGCGAGAACCCGGCGCGCACGGGCAACCGCTGGGCGATCACCGTGCCGCGCAACACGTACAAGACCCAGGACGGGCGGTGGATCGTGATGTCGGGCAGTGCCCCGTCGATCGCGTTGCGCGTCTACAAGGCCATCGGTCGACCGGAGCTGGTCGACGACCCCGCCTACGCCGATCCGCAGCAGCGGTTGCAGCGCGCCGACGAGATCGATGCCATGGTCGCCGACTGGATCGGCGCGCACCCGTTCGATGACGTCATGCGCATCTTCGCCGACGAGCAGGTCGCCGTCGCCCCGGTCTACGACGCCGAGCAGCTTCTCGCCGACCCGCACCACCAGGCGCGTGGGACCTTTGTGCGGATGCCGGATGCCGACCTCGGCAGTATGCGTGTGCAGGCGCCCGTGCCCCGGTTGTCGGTCACGCCGGGACGAGTCGAGCATCTCGGGCGCGAGCTCGGCGCCGACAGCTCCGAGATCTACGCGTCGTGGCTCGGACTGGACGAGGCCCGAATCGGCGAGCTGCGCGCCGCCGGCGCCGTCTGACCGGTAGCTGTCCGTAGATGCCGAAAGCCCCTTTCGCCTGAACGCAGGCGAAAGGGGCTTCGTGGTGG
Source organism: Microbacterium esteraromaticum (assembly GCF_017303215.1). Taxonomy (GTDB): domain Bacteria; phylum Actinomycetota; class Actinomycetes; order Actinomycetales; family Microbacteriaceae; genus Microbacterium; species Microbacterium esteraromaticum_C. Next base: position 1,251,712 of record NZ_JAEMWU010000001.1, read on the forward strand.
TGGTGAGCACTCGCTCGATCAGACCCCGAGGATCTTCTCGGCGCGCTCCACGATCGCGTAGTCGACCAGTCGGCCATCGTGCACGATGGCCCCCGAGCCGGCTGCCTCTGCGGCGGCGAACAGTTCGAGGATCATACGGGCGTTCGCCTTCTCGGCGTCAGACGCCTCGAACCCACGGTTGCTCAGGGGTACCTGGTTCGGGTGGATGAGCATCTTGCCGCGGAACCCGAACTGCCGTGCCTGGCGGCACATCGCGAGAAAACGCTCGTCCTCCTGGAACGCGATGAAGGGGCCGTCGAGGGGTTTGGAGACGCCCGCCGCGCGCGCCGCCAACACCAGTGCGGAGCGCGCGTAGAGCAGCTCCTCCGCGCTGTCGGAGTGGTCGAGTCCATCGATGTCGAGGTCGCGCATGAAGTCGTGCGCGCCGAAGATCGCCGTCTCGATGCGGGGGCTCGCCGCGAGGATCTGTCGTGCGTCGGCGATGCCCAGCGCCGACTCGATGAGGATCAGCATCCGCGTCGACCCCGGGGCCACACCGTGCAAGCGCTCCGCCTCGCCGATCCACTCGTCTGCGGCGCGCACCGTCTCGACGTCCTCGACCTTCGGCAGGACGATGCCGTTCAGGTCGGGCTGGATGACGGCCTCGATGTCGGCCTGCGTGCGCCCGGTCGACGGGTGGTTGACCCGGACGTAGCTGCGCACGTCGGGGATGCTCGCGATGCCCGCTCTGGCCAGTGCTCGTGCCGCGGTCTTGTTGGCGTCGGCGACGGCGTCCTCGAGGTCGAGGGCCGCGGCGTCGGGGCGGATCTCGTTCATCTTCTGCACCCGGCGTTCGTTGTCGGCCGGGCAGAAGAGCAGTGAGCGCAGCGGCGCCGGCGCTTCGGGGGCGGGTGCTTCAGTCATCAGACGACCTTGTCTCTCGTTCTTCGGCGATGGCATCACCGATGCGATCTGGATACAATCGAAGATAGGGCGAGGGTGCGTGGTGGTCAAGTCTTGAACCTCGGGTGGACATCCGGCGCAGAAGCCTGAAAAATCAGCGAATCACAATGAAAGTGAGCATGCCATGTCTGAGATCGTTCGTCCTCGCCGCTCTGCTCTGTACGTGCCCGGTGCGAACTCCCGGGCCCTGGAGAAGTCCACTGGTCTAGCCGCTGACATGATCATTCTCGATCTCGAGGACGCCGTGGCGCCGGCAGAGAAAGAAGCGTCGCGCACGCGCGTCTGCGCCGCGATCGAATCCCGGGCCTTCGGCCCTCGCGAAGTTCTGGTGCGCGTGAACGCTCGCGGTACGTCCTGGCATTGGGACGACCTGCGCGCTGTCGCAGCGACGCCTGCGCACGGGGTTCTGGTTCCGAAGGTGGACTCACCGCACGAGGCCGCGCGACTCGCGGATGCCCTTGACGAGCTCGATGCGCCGCAGTCGCTGAGGCTGTGGGTCATGATCGAGACCCCGCGCGCGGTGCTGGCCGCCGCCGAGATCGCCGCACCGAGCGACCGGATCGAGGGACTCGTGATCGGCACGAACGACCTCGTGAACGATCTGGGTGCGCTGCATGTGCCGGGGAGGATGCCCGTGCTCTCGTCGCTGTCGCACACGATCCTTGCGGCCAGGGCGTCGGGCAAGGCGGTTCTGGACGGGGTCTACAACGCCGTGCGGGACACCGAGGGCTTCGTCGCCGAGGCCGCCCAGGGGCGTGCGCTGGGTTTCGACGGCAAGACACTGGTGCACCCCGCGCAGATCGGGCCGGCCAACGCGGCCTTCGGCCCTTCCGCGGCTGATGTGCAGCGGGCGCATGAGGTCATCGATGCCTTCTCGCAGGCCGAGGCCGCGGGCGAGGGCGTCACTGTGGTCGACGGTCAGATGATCGAGCACCTCCACGTCGTGCACGCCCGACGCGTGATCGCGCTGCAGGCACAGATCGAGGCGTTGACGACCGCCGCGTGACGTGCGCGAGGGGCTCCGCGTGAGCATCCACGACACGCGATAGCGTGAACGTGAAGGAGTCCCGATGAACAAGCGCCAACCGTTACCCGTCGACCCGATCGCCGAAGCGAAGCGGCAGTGGGTGCTTCACGGGTGGGCCGATGCCGCCTCGGGGATGTCGGCCGTGACCTCCATCATCCGCGCACAGCAGCTCATGCTCACCAGAGTGGAGCGCACCCTCAAGCCGTTCGACCTGTCGTTCGCGCGATTCGAGATGCTGCGCCTGCTCGCGTTCACCCGGGAGGGGCGGATGCCGATGGCGAGCGTCATCGCCCGCCTGCAGGTGCATCCGACGAGCGTCACGAACGCGGTGAACCGGCTGGTGAGCGACGGCCTGGTCGAGCGCGCTCCGCACCCCGAGGACGGCCGGGCCGCGATGGTCGTGCTCACGCCCTCGGGGCGCGAACTGATCGAAGAAGCCACCGTCGCCCTCAACGCCGTCTTCACCGAGCCGGGAATGCCCGACGACGACACTCTGGAGCTCGTGCGGATCCTGGCACGGTTCCGCAAGAGCGAGGGGGACTTCAGCGACCCCGTCGCACCGCCGGATCCGCTGTGATCGAACGGGCGGCCGTCAGCCGTCGATCGATGAGCTCTGCGCGCGGATCATCTCGATGATGCCGGAGAAGTCCCGGTGCGCACCATCGCCTTCGGCGTACGCACGGAACATGTCGCGCGCGTGGATGCCGAGTTGGGCGTCGACACCGGTGAGTGCGATCGCGGCCTCGGCCAGGCCCAGATCCTTCGACATCAAGGCGCCGGCGAACCCCGGTCGGTAGTCGTCGTTCGCCGGACTCGTGGTGACCGGGCCGGGTACAGGGCAGTTCGTGGTCAGGGCCCAGCACTGGCCCGAGGCGTTGGACGCCACATCGAACAGCGCTTGATGGCCCAGCCCGAGCCGCTCCCCGAGGACGAAGGCCTCAGCGACCGCGATCTGCGTGATGCCGAGGATCATGTTGTTGCACACCTTCGCCGCCTGCCCCAGGCCGGATCCGCCGCAGTGCACGATCCGTTCGCCCATGATCTGCAGCACCGGGAGCGCCGCGGCGAAGTCCTCGTCGCTGCCGCCGACCATGAACGCCAGTGTTCCGCGCTGCGCGCCGATCACACCACCGGACACCGGGGCATCCGCCGCACGGTGCCCGGCCGTCAGCGCGAGGTCGTGCGCGCGGCGTGCTTCATCGACGGCGATCGTCGAGCAGTCCAGGAAGAGCGTGCCCGGGGATGCCGAGGCGAGCAGGCCCGGAGTGTGCTCGTCGCCCTGGTAGGCCGCGATCACATGAGCGCCCGTCGGGAGCATGGTGATGACGATCTCGGCGCCGGCCACGGCGGCATTCGGATCGGCGGCGACCTCGATCCCTTTCGCGCGTGCGGCATCGCGCGCGGCCGAGACGGGATCGAAACCGAGAACACGGTGCCCGGCCGCCACGAGATTGGCGGCCATCGGGCCGCCCATGTGGCCCAGACCGAGAAAAGCGATGTCAGACATGAGGGGTCCCCTTCAGGAGGTGAGTGCGGTGGTGAGTAGCAGGTCGTGATCGCCGTGCGGCGCGAAGTACGCGTCGACCAGCGCGCGGTCCTGTTCGTTGTAGGGCTGCCAGCGCGGCCGGCGGTCCTTGTCGATGACCTGTGCGCGCACACCCTCGACGAAGTCGGGTGCCGCGTGCGCGTGACGGGAGACGCGGTACTCCTGCCCGAGCGCCTGCTCCAGAGTGTCGAGCGTCGCGGCGCGACGCAGCGACTCCAGGGTCACGGCCAGCGCCATCGGCGACTGCCGAGCCATCGCAGCGGCTGCGCGGTCGGCATCCGCCCCGCCGGTCATCCGCAGCCGGTGAGCGATGCCGCTGATCGAGTCGGCGGCGAACGCGGCGTCGATCCACTCGCGCGCCGAGGCCAACGGGGGAGCACCTGCGTCCGTGCTGAGCAGCAGCACGGCCTCACCCGCTTCCATGCTCTCCAGGGCGGTGAGCAGTCGCGGAATCCGCTCGGAGGGCACGTACGCATCGCTCAGGCCCAGGAACATCGCATCCGCGGCATTCAGCGTTGCGGCGGTGAGCGCCGCGAACGTGCCCAGGTGTCCTGGCGCATTCGCGAGCAGCCAGGTCGCACCGACATCGGGGACGAAGCCGATGCTCACCTCGGGCAGCCCGAGTGAGCTGCGCTCGGTGACCACACGGTGAGAGGCGTGCGCCGAGATGCCGATCCCGCCGCCCAGCACGATGCCGTCCTGGACCGCCACGATCGGCTTGTCGTACCGGGCGATCTGCGCGTTGAGTCGGTACTCGTCGTACCAGAACGCGGCCGAGGCGGCGCCGTCACCCGAGCGGGCGTCGTGATACAGGCTGACGATGTCGCCACCCGCGCAGAGGCCGCGCTCGCCCGCACCCGTGATCGCGACCGTCCGAACCGAGTCGTCCTGCGCCCAGCCATCCAGGGCCGCGCGCATCGCGAGCACCATCGGGTGCGTGAGGGCGTTGATCGCGCGCGGGCGGTTCAGGGTGATCACCCCGACCCGCCCGCGCCGTTCGATCAGCACGTCCGGTGTGGCATCCGCCGTCATCGTGCGCCCGCCAGCAGCCCGCGGCCCACGATCAGCCGCATGATCTCGTTCGTGCCCTCGAGGATCTGGTGCACGCGCAGATCGCGGACCACGCGTTCGATGCCGTACTCGTGCAGGTAGCCGTAGCCACCGTGCAGCTGCAGCGCCTCATTGGCGACCCGGAACCCTGCGTCGGTGGCGAACCTCTTGGCCAGTGCGCAGGCGGAAGCGGCATCCGACGACTTCTCGTCCATCTGGGCCGCCGCGCGCGAGAGCAGCGCACGGGCCGCCTGCAGATCGGTCTCCATGTCGGCCAACGCGAACACGATCGACTGGTTCGCCGCGAGCGGGGCGCCGAACGCCTCGCGGTCCTTCACATAGGCGATGGCCCGGTCGAGCGTCCACTGCGCCCCACCCAGTGAGCAGGCGCCCATGTTCACCCGCCCGCCGTTGAGGCCCTTCATGGCGATGGCGAAGCCCTCGCCCTCTTCACTCAGGCGATTGGTCACCGGGACGCGGACGCCGTCGAAGACCACCTGTCGCGTGGGCTGGGCGTTCCACCCCATCTTCCTCTCGTTCGGGCCGAACGAGAGGCCCGCCGCATCCGCGGGCACGAGGATCGCGCTGATGCCGCGCGCGCCGGAATCGGATGCCCCGGTGCGCGCCATCACGAGATATACCGCCGAGGTGCCCGCGCCGGAGATGAACTGCTTGGTGCCGTTGAGCACGTACTCGTCGCCGTCACGGGTCGCCGTCGTGGTGATCGCCGCGGCATCCGATCCGGCGCCGGGCTCGGTGAGGCAGTAGCTGCCGAGGTCGGTCATCGCGACCAGTCCGGGAAGCCACTGCTCGCGCTGCTGCTGATCACCGAACTCATCGATCATCCACGCCACCATGTTGTGGATCGAGATGTAGGCGGCGATCGTCGTGTCGCCCTTTGCGAGCTCCTCGAAGATCGCCACCGCGTCGAGACGCGATAGGCCGGAGCCGCCGACGTCCTCACGCACGTAGATGCCGCCGAGGCCGAGCTCTCCGGCATCCTGCAGGGCGTCGACCGGGAAGTGCTTGTCGGCATCCCAGTTCGCGGCGTGCGGTGCGAGCCGCGCGGTCGCGAAGTCGCGCACGGCGTCGACGAGCGCGGTGCGCTCTTCTGTCGTCAGTGTCGCGTACATGATCAGTGCATCGTCGGGATGACGAAGCTCGCGCCTTCCTTGAGATCGTGCGAGAGCCAGCGGCTGGTCACTGTCTTGGTCTTCGTGTAGAAGCGGAAGGCATCGGGGCCGTGCTGGTTCAGATCCCCGAATCCGGACTTCTTCCAGCCGCCGAACGTGTGATAGGCGATCGGTACCGGGATCGGCACGTTCACGCCCACCATGCCGACGTTCACGCGCGCAGCGAAGTCGCGAGCCGCGTCGCCGTCGCGGGTGAAGATCGATACGCCGTTGCCGTACTCGTGATCGGTGGCCATTGCGAGTGCCTGCTCGAAGTCGTCGGCGCGGGCGATGAACAGCACCGGGCCGAACACCTCTTCCTTGTACACCGTCATGTCGGTGGTGACGTGGTCGAACAGGGTCGGGCCGAGATAGAAGCCCGATTCGTAGCCCTCGACGGTGTACCCGCGGCCGTCGGCGAGCAGCTGAGCCCCCTCGTCGATGCCCTTCTGGATGTATCCCTCGACGCGGGCGAGCGCGTCGGCCGAGACCAGCGGGCCGTAGTCCACTCCTTCGGCGAGTGCGGGGCCGACGCGCAGTGCTACGACGCGCTCGGCGAGCTTGACGGCAAGGGCATCCGCGGTCTGACGGCCCACCGGGACGGCGACCGAGATCGCCATGCAGCGCTCACCGGCCGAGCCGTAGCCGGCGCCGATCAGGGCGTCGGCGGCCTGGTCGAGATCGGCATCCGGCATGATGATCATGTGGTTCTTCGCACCGCCGAAGCACTGCGCCCGCTTGCCGTTCTGTGCGGCCGTCTCGTAGATGTACTGCGCGATGGGGGTCGAGCCGACGAAGCCCACCGCGTGCACACGGTCGTCGTGCAGGATCGCGTCGACGGATTCCTTGTCGCCGTTGACGACGTTCAGCACACCGGCAGGCAGGCCCGCCTCGAGGAACAGCTCCGCGATGCGCAGCGGGACCGAGGGGTCGCGCTCGCTGGGCTTGAGGATGAACGCGTTGCCCGCGGCGATCGCCGGGCCGATCTTCCACAGCGGGATCATGGCGGGGAAGTTGAACGGGGTGATGCCCGCCACGACGCCGAGCGGCTGACGCATCGAGTAGACATCGATGCCGGTGCCCGCGCCCGTGGAGTATTCGCCCTTGAGCAGGTGGGGTGCGCCTGCGGCGAACTCGATGACCTCGACCCCGCGCTGGATGTCGCCCAGCGAGTCCTCGTAGGTCTTGCCGTGCTCGCGGGACAGCGTCTTGGCCAGCTCCGGGGCCGCCTCTGCGATCAGTTCGAGGAACTTCAGCAGCACCCGTGCCCGCTTCTGCGGGTTCGTCGCACCCCACGCGATCTGCGCTTCTTCGGCGTTCGCGATGGCTGCCTGCACCTCGGCCGCGGTGGCGAGCGGCACGCGCGCCTGCACCTCGCCGGTGGACGGGTCGTACACGTCGCTGAAACGACCGGAGGTGCCGGCGACGTGCTCGCCGCCGATGAAGTGGGTGAGTTCACGGGTCATTGTGAAGCGTCCTTCCGTGATGCGGCATCGCATCGATTGCTTAGCGCCATTTGCGCGCCATTTGCCTAGTGCCCCCAACTATATAGTAGGAAGTCAAAGTAAAAGAACCCCTTCGGACTTCGCGCCGCGGCGGCACCGCTCACAGGCGCGGGCACGCCGAACAGCCCCCTCGTGAGGGGGTGGGTCACGTGCCGGTCAGTCGGTGGTGCGCCGGTCGGCTTCTGCGCGCAGCTCGGTGATGGTTCGATCGATGTGCGTGCGCGCCATCTGCTCGGCCCGCTCGGCGTCACCCGCCTCGATGGCGTCGACGATCTCGACGTGCTCCTGGATGGCCTGCACCGCGTTGCGCGGGCCGGTGTGCGCGATCGGGGCGAAGACCTGCCCGGTCATGCGCAGGATCGGACTCTGTGCGATGACGAACTGGTTGCCGGTCATCACCATGATCATCTCGTGGAAGTCGACGTTCAGCTTCGTGTACGCACGTGCGTCCCACGGCGTGACCGTGGCGCGCTGGGCATCGATGAGTCGGCGCAGACTCCGCACATCCGAGGCGGTGGCCTCGGTCGCGGTCAGACGTGCGGCGAGGGCATCCACCGCACCGCGCAGTTCGTACGCGTCGATGAGGGTGGCCGCATCGCCGCTGACGATGCGCATGCCCCGACCCGATTCGTGCGTGACGAGTCCCTCCTGTTCGAGACGCCGTAGCGCTTCGCGCAGCGGGGTGCGGCTGACGTTCAACTCGGCCGCCAGATGTTCCTGGCGGAGCCAGGCCCCGGTCGGATAGTGATGCGAGTAGATGCGCTCGCGGATCACCGCCGCGATCTCGTCGACCAGCGGAACGGCTCGCGCCACCGTCGTCGGCACCTCGCCCATGCTGCGTCCTTTCGCCGTCGTCGTGGTCACGTGTGTGAGGAAGGCCCCGTCACGACCATCGGCTTGATGATAGTGCGTCGTGCCCGGACCGCCCCCGAGGCGGCATCAGGCGATCAGCGACCAATCCGGGGTTGCGTCTGCGCGAACGCTCTCGTACCAGGCGCAGGCAGCCAGCACGAGATCGTCCGATCCGATGCGCCCGGCGACCTGGAGCCCGATGGTGCGGCCGTCGGCGGTGAACCCGCAGTTGATGCTGGCCGCAGGCTGGCCCGACATGTTGTACGGCATCGTGAACGAGATGTGCGCCATCGGACGGTCGGGATCGTTCACCGGCATGGGGTCTTCGGCCGGGAACGCCGCCATGGGAGCGACGGGGGAGAGCACGAGGTCGAAGGGCGCGGTCGCCGCGCGGGTGGCCTGCTGGATCTGGCCGAATCTGCCGTAGTTCACCAGAGTCTGCGCGCCGTCGTACGCGGCACCCGCCCCGCACCAGCGAGCGATGTAGGGCAGCACGAGCGATCTGCCTTCATCATCGAGCGCGCTGTAGTCCACCCACGAGCGCGTGCGCCAGAAGGCGTCGACACCCGCCAGCTGCTCGGCCGTCATGAACGGCGCCAAGGGAACGACCGTGGCGCCGGCCGCCGCGAACAGATCCGCGGCCGCCTGCACCGCCGACAGCACCTCCGCGTCGACGTCGGCGCCCGACCCGGCATCCAACTGGACGGCGATGCGCAGTCCGGCGACGTCGGGAAGGGTCTTGGACCAGTCCATCTGCGGGTACGGGCGAGCGGTGTAATCGCGTTCGTCTGGACGGGCGATCACGCTCATGAGCGCCTGCGCGTCCGCGACAGTGCGCGTGAGCGGGCCGGCGGCCCGCCCCAGGTACGGTGCGTGCAACGGCACGAGGCCGTCGCTGGGCTTGAGAGTGGCCAGTCCAGACCACGTACCGGGAAGACGAATCGATCCGCCGATGTCGGTGCCGACGTGCAACGGCCCATAGCCGGCCGCGGCTGCGGCGCTGCTGCCCGCACTCGACCCACCGGTGGTCAGCGCCGGGTTCCAGGCGTTGCGGGAGATGCCGTGCAGCGACGAGACCCCCGACGAGAGCATGCCCCAGTCAGGCATGGTCGTCGACCCCAGGATCACGAGCCCGGACTCGAGCAGCCGGTCGGTGATGGGGGCGTTCTGGGGTGCTGCCGGAGGATTCGGAATGGCCGTACCGGACGGCAACGGCTTTCCGGCGCGGGGGATGTTCTCCTTCACCGTGGCGGGCACGCCATCGAACGCGGAGAGCTGCGTGCCCGTTGCCCAGCGCTGGGCGGACGCCTCGGCATCGGCGCGCACCTGGCCCGGGTCGTGCAGATAGAAGGCGTTGAGCACCGGCTCCCGGTCGGCGATTCTGGCCAGCACCGCCTCGGCCACCTCCCGGGGATCCAGCCCGTCGGCGTAACCGGCCGCCAGTTCATGGGCGGACATCTCGTGCAGGCTGCGCGACATGGTGACTCCTCCTTCTGCGCTGCGCGACATCATGCCGTGACCTCGGCGGCCAGGTGCTTGGTGCGGATCTCGGAGCGCAGGTTCATCGAGCTCGCGATGAGCTTCGCGGTGTACGGGTGCTGCGGATCGGTGTAGACGCTCTCGGTCTCGCCCGCTTCGACGATCACGCCCGACTGCATCACCACGACCTTGTCGCACAGATGGCGTACGACGGCCAGATCGTGCGAGACGAACACCAGCGTGAGCTGGTAGGCGTCGACCAGATCGGCGAGCAGGTTCAGCACCTGTGCGCGCACCGACACGTCGAGGGCCGATACCGGTTCGTCGGCGACGAGGACGCGGGGCCTGCAGATCAATGCCCGTGCGATCGAGATGCGCTGTCGCTGCCCTCCCGAGAACTGATGCGGATAGCGATCCAGCGCGTCGGCGCTCAGACCGACCGCCTGCAGCATCTCGGCGGCCATCTCCCGACGCCGTGCCGGCGTCTCGTCGCGTCCGGGAACCAGCAGTGGCTCCGTGATGATGTCGACGACCCGCATCCGCGGATTCAACGACCCCATCGGATCCTGGAAGACGATCTGCAACTGCTGTCGCAGCTGCACCAGGTCGGATTCCCGTGCGCCGGCGACCTCGTTGCCGCTGACGACGACCGAGCCTGACGTCGGCTGGTCGAGCCCCGCGAGGATCCGCAGCAGGGTGGACTTGCCGGATCCGGATTCACCGACCACACCGAGGCGCTCGCCCGGCATCACCCGGAAGTTGGCGTCTTGGAGCGCCTTGACCGTCACCGGCTTGCCGCGAAGGGACGAGCGTCCGCGCGTGTAGTGACGCGTGAGGTCCTTAACCTCGATGACGGGGGCATCGTCGGTCTCCGCCTCCGACTCGGTGGCCTGCGGCGTGGGCGCATCCGCCGGGGCGGGCGCGCTGGCGGTCGGAGCCTCGGGTGCGTCATCAAGCGTGGGCGGGACGTACGACGCGGCGGATGCGACCGTGAACAGGCGCCCGTCGCTGTCGGTGGCCTCCAGATCGCTCGCGGCCAGCAGCCCCCGGGTGTAGGGATGCTGGGGGCGGGTGAAGATGTCTTCGGTGCGCCCCTGCTCGACGACGCGACCGTTGTTCATGACGAGCACGCGGGTGCACATGTTGGCGACCACGGCCAGATCGTGCGTGATGAACAGCAGCCCGGTGCCACGTTCCACGACCGACTCGAGGACGAGGTCGAGCACCTGACGCTGGACGGTGACATCCAACGCGGTCGTGGGCTCGTCGGCCAGCAGCAACCCCGGGTCATTGGCCAGTGCCATCGCCAACATCACGCGTTGACGTTGGCCACCCGACAGCTGATGAGGGTAAGCGCGCGCGGCTTCGGCGGGATCGGGCAGCTTCACCGACGCCAGCATCTCGATCGCCTTCGCGTTCGCCGCGCGCCGCGACGGGACGGTCTTGTGCTGGAGCATGACCTCGGCGACCTGCGCACCGGCGCGCATCAGGGGGTTCAGCGCCGTGAGCGGCTCCTGGAACACCATGCCGATGTCGCGTCCGCGGATGCGGCGCATGACAGCATCCGATGCGGTGACGAAATTGGCGTCGTGCCCCGCCATGCGCACGTTCCCGGTGGCGTGCAGGCCATCCGGAAGCAGGCCCATCAGGCTCGCCGTCGTCAGGGACTTGCCCGACCCGGACTCGCCGATCAGACCGATCCGTTCGCCGCGCGCGAGCGAGAAGTTCACGTCGGTCACCAGCGGCGCATCGCCGGTGAACACCGACAGGCCTTCGACCGAGAGGAGGTTTTCGTTGGCGGTCATGAACGCTCTCCGTTCAGCTTCGGGTCGAAGCGGTCCCGCAGGCCGTCTCCAAGCATGTTGAACCCCATCACGGCGATGGCGATGGCGATGCCGGGCCAGACAGCCAGCATCGGGTTGATCCAGAGGTACTGCTGTGACTCCTGCAGCATCCGTCCCCACGACGCCGTCGGCGGCTGCGTGCCCAGGCCCAGGAACGACAGGGCTGCTTCGGCGAGAACGGCCAGGGCGAAGGTCACCGAGCACTGCACGACGACCATGCCGGCGATGTTCGGCAGGACGTGCCGGATCGCGACGCGGATGCCCGGCTGCGAGGACGCCCGGGCGGCGAGCACGTACTCCGTGCTCATGACCTGCAGGGTGCCCGAGCGGGCGACGCGGGCGAATCCCGGGATCGAGGCGATGCCGATCGCGACCATCGCCGACCCCGTGCCAGGGCCGTAGACCGCGGCGAACATGATCGCCAGCAGCAGCGCGGGGAACGCCAGCAGGATATCGGCGAAGCGCATCGTGACCTCTTCGGTCGCGCCACGGCGCATGCCGGCGAGGATGCCGAGCGGCGTGCCGATGAGCAGGGCGATTCCCACAGCCACCAGGCCGACGAGCAGGGTGATGCGAGCGCCGTAGAGAATGTTCGAGAACACGTCGCGGCCCAGGCGATCGGTGCCCATCGGATGGGTCAGGCTCGACCCCTGGTGGGCGTTGTCGAGGAACTGCTGGTACGGGTCGAATGGCGTCCAGATGAAGGAGATCACCGCGGCGGCCACGACGAGCGCCACCAGGATCGAGCCGACGAGCATACTCGTGTTGCGGCGTCGGGAAGGCTTCACGGACACGCCCGCGATCGACGTGGTGGTCATGCTCTGCTCCCTCGTGCGGAGTTGCGGATGCGCGGATCGACGACCGTGTAGAGCACATCGACCATCAGATTGACGAACAGGGTGATGCCGACGAGCACCATCACCACGGACTGCACGGTCAGCATGTCGCGGTTGCCGACCGCATCCAGCAGCATCGACCCGAGGCCCGGGATGACGAAGACGCGCTCGATGACGACGGCGCCGATGATCAGCGCCGCGAGCTGGATGGAGGTGACCGTGATCACCGGGATCGCGGCATTGCGCAACCCGTGCTTGAGCAATGCGCCCAGGGGCGAGAGGCCCTTCGCCCGGGCCGTGCGCAGGTAGTCCTCGCTCATCACCTCGAGAACCGCCGAGCGCACGTAGCGCGTCAGGATGGCCGCCTGCACCGACGCCAGCGCGACAACCGGAAGCGTCACTCGCGAGAGGAAGTCGGCGAAGTCCATGCCCGGCGGCGTCCAGCCGCTGGCCGGGAACCAGCCGAGCTGCAACGAGAACACGACCACCAGCAGCAGACCCGCGAGGAACCCGGGGATGGCGATGCCGAGCTGGCTGATCGCGCTGATCATCGCGCCGGAGACCCGGTTGTGACGCATGGCGGCGAACGTGCCGAACGGGATCGCGATGATCACGGCCAGCAGCATCGCCAGCAGCACCAGGATCAGCGACACCTGGAGCTTGTCGAGCACCATCGGGCTGATGTCCTGCTGGGTGAGATGCGACGTGCCGAAGTCACCGAACGGCAGGCCGGATGCCCAGTCCCAGTACTGCACGATGAGCGGTCGATCCGTGCCGAGCTCAGCGCGCTTGGCTTCGAGCAGCTCCGGGCTCGCGTCGATGCCGAGAACGACCTGTGCGGGATCGCCGGGGATGAGCCGGAGCACCACGAACACCATGACGCTCGCGGCGATGATGCTGATGATGAACCGGGCGAGGTTGGTCAGAATGCGCATGACCATGCCGTGGCCTCCTTCGTATGGTTCGTGCGTGCCGGGGGAGTGCCGGCCCCGTAGCGGGGCCGGCACTCGCAGCCGTGCGGGCGACTAGTTCCAGCCGATGTCTCCGAGGAACAGGCCCTCGGAGACCGCGTTGGCGGGGATGCCGGTGACCTCGGCCTTGGCGACGACGGTGTTCGGGAAGAGGAAGAGGGTGTTGGACGCGGCGTCGTCGACGATGGTGCGCACGACCTCCTTCATGCCCGAGATGTAGCCCGCCTCGTCCGCCTGGTCCGCGGCCGCCGCGGCGTCGGCGATCTTCGAGTTGTCGTAGCCGATGTAGTAGTCGGGGTTGTTGAACATGGTCAGCACGTCGCGCTGCTCGACGGCGAGGATGATCGACATCTGGTAGTCGTGCTTGGTGAAGACCTCGTCGAGCCAGACCGCGGGGAACTCCGCCGAAGCGATCTTGGCGTCGATGCCGACGTCCTTGAGCTGCGCGACGACGATCTCCGAGATCGCGGTCGCATACGGACGGGTCGGGACGGTGAAGGTGATCGAGACGCCCTCCGCGCCGGCTTCCTTGAGCAGTTCCTTGGCCTTCGCCGGGTCGAACGGGTAGACGCCGTTGAGGTCCTCGTAGTACGGGTCGCTCGGCGGCACCGGGGCGCCGACCAGGGTGCCGTTGCCGTTCCACGCCGCATCCATCACCGCCTGGCGGTCAATCGCGTGCATCACCGCCTGGCGGACCCGGACGTCGTCGAAGGGGGCGACGCGGTTGTTCATCGACAGTACGATCTCGCCGGTCGACTCGCCGTTGAGCACCTGGAACTCGGGCTTGCCCTCGAACGCCGACAGCAGTGCGGGTGCCTGCATGTTGTAGATGACGTCGACATCGCCCGACTGCAGTGCGTTCGTCGTCGCGGTCGCCTCGGCAAAGTACTTCAGCGTCGCGGTGCTCACCTTCGGCGCATCGCCCCAGTAGTCGGCACGGGCGGCCATGTCGATCGCCTCGTTCGGCTTCCACGACTCGACCGTGAACGGCCCCGTGCCGATGGCCTGATTGGCAAGATCTGCGACGCCGCTCTCATCGAACATCGCACCCACACGCGTGGCCATGTCGTACAGCCAGACATTGCTGGGGCGTGAGAGCACCACCTCGACCTCGGTGTCGCTGAGCACGTTCACCGACTCGACGATGTCCATCTTCGTCTTGAGCCCGGACGTCCAGGCATCCGACTTCACGCGATCGATGCTGAACTTGACGTCTTCGGCGGTGAAGTCCGCGCCGTTCGAGAAGGTCACGCCCGAACGCAGCGTGAACGTCACCACCGTGCGGTCATCGCTCAGCGACCAGGATTCCGCCAGCAGCGGCTCGAGCTCGCCGTCCTGGTTCACCTGGACGAGCCCCTCGTACACGTTGCCCAGGAGCGCCTGGGGGATGGCGGCGCCCGCGGTGGTGGTGAAGTCGAGGTTCGCGGGCGGGCCGGTGAGTGCGACGGTGATCGAGTCAGTGCCGGCCGGATCGGCGGTGGCACCGCCGGAGCTGCCGGCCGTGCACGACGTCAGAGCGAGTGTGGCGACGGCGAGCGTCGACACCGTGAGGGTCAGGGTACGAGCACGGGACATGTGGTGTTCTCCATCTGTATGCGACATTGCAGTGAACGGGTAAAGGTGAAGCGGGCAGCGACGTCAGGGGTGCGTCGTCACTGGGGTTTGACCTCGTCGGCCAGAGCACGCAGGGCCTCCTGCTGCTCGGGCTCGACGAAGTCGACGTAGTGCCAGTAGGTGTCGTCGCGGGTGAGCCAGGCGGCGCGCTTGCCGTCGCGTCGCCGGATCGCGTCGAGCATCTCCTCGTGGTGATGGATCAGCGACTGCATCAGCACACGGCTGTCGGATGCCGAGGAGATCTTCTGCTCCATGAGCGATAGGACGGCGCCGCGCACGGCCTCGTTGACCAGCTCGAGCAGCGTGTTCCGACTGGCCTTGGCGAGCACCTTGTGGAACTCCAGGTCGGCTTCTCCGAAGGCGACCGGGTTCGTTCCGACGCTGGCGCGCATGCGTGCGTTGGCGCGTTCGAGTGCCGCGAGCTCTTCGTCATCGCGGTGGTGCGCGGCCAGGACGGCGGCGGCGCTGCTGATCACCATTCGGAACTGCAACAGCGACGAGAGATCCGCGCCGCTGAGCGCCGTCGCCTGCTTCAACGCCCGCTCCAGCGGGGCAGAGCTCAGAGGCAGAACCACGGGGCCGCGCCGATCGCCGAGACGCGACTCCACGACGTGGTTGCTCTGCAGCACCCGCAGTGCTTCTCGCACGGTCGGCCGGCTCACGCCGTACTGCTCGACGAGCTCGCGCTCACTGGGCAGGTGGTCACCCGGCCGGAGCTCACCGGACAGCACGGCCTGCTCGATGCGTTCGGCGATGACGCGGTACGCGGGTGGCGGCGAAGGGGCATTCATCGGGATCGTCTCCTGCTCGGGTGCGGGTTCGGGGTCGGCGGCCGGGTCTAGCTCATCGGGGGCGTGAACCGGCCGTCGACAGCCGTCCACCCGCCGTCCACGTACAGCACGCTGCCGGTGACGAACGTCGATGCGTCCGACGCGAGGTACACGACGGCGCCGGCGAGCTCGCTCGGCTTCGACCAGCGTCCCAGCGCGCTCTTCGAGGCATACGCGTCGTACCACTCGGGTGTCGCCTTGATGGTGTCGGTGAGAGGCGTGTCGACGCACCCGGGGGCGATCGCGTTCGCGCGCACGCCGGCGTGTCCGAACTCGGCCGCTGCGGTGCGGAGCAACTGGACAGTGGCCGCCTTGCTGGCCGCGTACACGCCCTGGCCGGGCTCGACGACGACGTGGCGGATCGAGGAGAACCCGATGATGCTGCCGCCCTGGCGCCCGACCATGTTCGCGCCGAACGCGCGGATGAGGTCGAAGCTCGAACGCTGGTTGAGCGCCACGACGCGGTCGTACTCGTCCGATGAGTAGTCGAGCAGCGGCTTGCGCACGTTGGTCGCGGCGGTGAACAGCAGCGTGTCGGCATCGTTGTGTTCAGCCGCCGCGTCGAAGACCTGCGCCGAGTCGAGCACGTCGAGCTGAAGAGCCTCGGCGGTGCCGCCCTGCTCGCGGATGAGCCGGCTCGTCTCCTCGGCACCGTCGAGGTTGCGGTCGGCGCAGACGACGTGCGCGCCGTGAGCGGCCAGGGCCAGCGCGCTCTCGCGGCCGATGCCGCTGGCGCTGCCGACGGCGACCGCCTTGCGGCCGTCGAGGCGGAACAGGTTGGTGTAGTCCATGGGATCCTTCTTCGTTCTACGGCCGGATGACGGCCATGCGGGTGACGGTCAGCTCTTCGGCGGCGAATCGGGGACCTTCGCGACCGATGCCGGAGTCCTTGACACCGCCGTAGGGCATGACGTCGTTGCGGTAGCCGGGCACGTGGTTGACGATGACGCCACCGACCTCGAACTCCTCGACGGCGCGGAAGGCCGTCTTGAGCGAGGTGGTGAACACGGCCGCCTGCAGCCCGTACCGGGAGTGGTTGACGGCAGCGACGGCCGCGTCGAAGTCCGGGACCGATTGGATGCAGATCACCGGACCGAAGATCTCCTCGTCCCAGACCCGTGCTCCCTGCGGAACATCGGTGAGAACGGTCGGCTCCAGGGCCGTGCCTCGACGGCCGCCGCCTGAGACCACCCGCGCTCCGCCGTCGACGGCCTCGGCGATCCACTCCAGGACGCGCTCGGTGGAGCGCTCATCGATCAGCGCGGCGACCTGCGTACTCTCGTCGCGGGGGTCTCCGACGGAGACATCCGCCATCCGCTGTGCGACGAGATTCGAGAACTCATCGACCACCGCGGCTTCGACGATGACGCGCTGCACCGAGATGCATGCCTGCCCGTTGGCGTAGAAGCCGCCCTGCACCGCGGCGTTCGCCGCCGCCGCGAGGTCGGCGTCGTGAGCCACGACCAGTGCCGCATTGGATCCAAGCTCCAGAAGTGCCTTGCGTGGAGCGCAGTCGCGAGCGATCTGATGGCCCACTGCGGCGGAGCCGGTGAAGCTGACCGCCCCGATGCGGGGGTCTGTCGTCAGCGTGCGTCCGACGTCGGGGCCGCCGGTCACGAGCTGCACCGCAGCGAGGGGAGCGCCGTGTCGTCGGAGCACCTCGCGCACGAGGTGGACGAGCCACAGCGTGGCCAGTGGCGTCTGCGGTGCCGGCTTGCAGATCACGGCGCACCCCGCGGCGATGCTGGGTGCGATCTTGTGGCTCGACAGCAGCAGGGGGTAGTTGAATCCGGCGATGCCGATGACGACGCCGATCGGCTTGCGGGTCCAGTACCCGATCAGTCCTTCGCCGCCGGACTGGATGTCCAGCGGCACCGTCTCGCCCCGCAGCTGAGCCACGGCCTCTGCGGCCGCATGCCAGGTGAACAGCGTGCGATCCACCTCGGTTCGGCAATCACGGAGCGGCTTGCCCGTCTCGAGCACGAGAAGGTCTTCGAGTTCGGCGCGGTGCTGTTCGAGCTCGGCCGCCACATCGAGCAGGATCGAACGGCGCACTCCCGCGCTCAGGGCGGCCACCTCGGGCTGCACCGCGAGCGCCGCTTCGAGCGCCCGCTCGGCGTGGGCCACTTCTCCTACCGGCGCCTCGGCGACAACCGTGCCGTCATACGGGAAGACGATAGATTCGTTGCTGACGCCATCCGTTGTCCATTCGTCCGCGAGGGGCAGGCCCGAGGGGAAAAGGGTAGGGAGAATGCCCATTACGGCTCCGCTCTGAAACGTAAGAATGATGCACGGCCACTGGTAAGACCGCTGGAGTCCCAAGCTAGGGTAAAGCGTTCCAGCGCGTCAACTTGTTCGCCGAAATGCGCAGAATTTGGACTGGATACAAACTGTCGGCGACGGAGCGTAGAACGTCTTCGGGCGCAACGCGCATCACGAGGTCACCGCCGAGCGCAGTGCGGGGCCGGAAATTTCTCTTGCGGTAGATGCGTTTGCGGGAATATGCTCAAAGGCTGTCGCGCCGACCGGCCGACGAAGCCGAGCCTGAGGAGGACACCATGGCCACGACGATTGTCACGTTCATCGCCCTCGGCTCGCGCGCAGCCCGCCTGCGTGATTGATTGCGGTCCGCGCCACTGACACGGCGCGTCGCACTGCCTCACACCGGATGCCACGGGCATCCGCCATCGTCTTCGTCTTCCGCTCGCAACGCAACTGAGAGTCATGTCTGTCACCGCTTCTTCGTCGTCTCTGTCCACCGTCGCCGCGCTCCTGCGCCTGAAGCCCTTCGTCCGCCCGATCATCGGCCGGCTCATCGGCGGTGCGCTCAGTGCGCTCGCCGCCGCCGTCATCGCCCTGATGATCCCGATCGTCCTCGAACAGATCGTGAAGGGCCCGATCGCCTCGGGCGTCACCGGTCTGATCGCCGTCGGCGCTTTCGGAGTGCTCGCACTCGCGCTCGGCGAAGCGGCCATGGTGTGGCTGCGCCGCTGGTTCGTGCTGACCCCGGCCACCGAGGTCGAGTTCCAGATGCGCTCCGAGCTGTACTCGCGGTTGCAGAACCTGCCCGTCGCGTTCCACGACCGCTGGCAGTCCGGGCAGCTGCTGAGCCGCATGATGCAGGACATCGGCCTGATCCGGCGCTGGATCGCGTTCGGCCTCATCCTGCTGGTGGTCAATATCCTCACGATCGGCATCGGCGCCGTGCTGCTGTTCCGCTGGCACTGGCTGCTGGGCACGATCTTCCTGGTCACCGGCATCCCGATGTGGATCCAGGGCTACCTTTTCGAGAAGCGGTACGGCGTGCTCGCGCGCCGTAGCCAGGACCAGGCCGGCGACCTCGCGACCAGCGTCGAGGAGAGCGTGCACGGCATCCGGGTGCTCAAGGCGTTCGGCCGTGGCAAGCACGCGCTGACCCGCTTCAGCCGTCAAGCCGAGACCCTGCGCCAGACCGAGCTGAGCAAGGCTCGCGCCGTCGGAGAGATCTGGTTCTGGCTCGATCTGATGCCCCAGATCGCGTTCGGGCTGAGCCTGATCACCGGCATCTGGCTGATCGCCGATGGTGCGATCGACGTGCCGCAGCTGTTCGCGTTCTTCGCGATGGCGACCGTGCTGCGCTGGCCGATCGAATCGATCGGCTTCCTGTTCTCGTTCATGCTCGACGCCCGCACGGCGACCGATCGCGTGTTCGACATCTTCCAGGAGAGCAACACGATCACTGATCCTGAGAGCCCGAAGCACATCGCCGAGTCCCGCGGACGCCTGGCCTTCGAGGGCGCACACTTCCGCTATCAGGACGCCGGCGCCGCCGAGCGCGACCTGCTCGACGGCATCGATCTCGTGCTCGAGCCCGGCGAGACCATGGCCCTGGTCGGACTCACCGGCAGCGGCAAGACCACGCTGACGACCTTGCCGGCCCGGCTCTACGACGTCACCGGCGGACGCGTGACGCTCGACGGCGTCGACGTTCGCGACCTGCAGCTGTCGGAACTGCGCCGCCACATCGCGATGGCCTTCGAGGACGCGACGTTGTTCTCGGCATCCGTCCGTGAGAACGTGCTGCTCGGCCGTGCTGAGCTCGACCTGCACGGCGAGGAGGCCGAGCGCGTGCTGCGCGAGGCGCTCGACGTCGCCCAGGCGGGCTTCGTCGATCAGCTCCCGGACGGCGTCGAGACGATCATCGGTGAAGAGGGTCTGAGCCTGTCGGGCGGACAGCGCCAGCGCCTGGCACTCGCCCGCGCCGTGGCCGCCGCACCCAAGGTGCTGGTGCTCGACGACCCCCTGTCGGCACTCGACGTCGACACCGAGGCCCTGGTCGAGGAAGCACTGCGTCACGTGCTCGCCGACACGACCGCACTGATCGTCGCGCACCGTCCTTCGACGGTCGCGCTCGCCGACCGGGTCGCTCTGCTCGAACGCGGGCGCATCAGCGCGGTCGGCACGCACTCCGAACTGCTGCGCACCAGCGCGCACTACCGGCACGTGATCTCCAGTCTTGAAGCCGAGGAGGCCGCCCGCACCGACGCGATCCCGATCATCACCGACGCCGTCGCCGAGGCACACGCGCGTCAGCAAGACGAGAAAGCGGGAAGCGCCCCGCACGACCAGACCCACGACGAGGAGGTGCAGGCATGAGCATCACCGGAACCCAGAACGAGGATCGTTCCGACTACACGCGGGAAGAGAGCCGCGCCATCCGCCAGCGCTCACTGCGTCTGCTCGGGTCGCTCGTGACGCCGCTGCGCCTGCGCATCGTCGTCGCCGCGCTCGTGCTCGTCGTGTCGACTGCGCTGCAGGTCGCCGGCCCCATCCTGATCGGCATCGCGCTCGACCGCGCACTCCCGCAACTGCTCCAGAACGCCGATTGGATGCCGGCGATCACCGTCACCATCGTGTACCTGGTGGCAGGCATCCTGGGGTCGGCGCTGATCGGCCTGTACGTCGTGCTCGCCGCCAAGATCACCCAGGCCGTGCTGCTCGACCTGCGCAAGCGCATCTTCGTGCACACCCAGCGGCTCAGCCTCGAGTTCCACGAGTCGTACACGTCGGGGCGCATCATCTCGCGCCAGACCAGCGACCTCGACTCGATCCGTGAGCTACTCGATGGCGGTCTGAACAACCTCGTCTCGGGCGTGCTGTTCGGCGTGTTCACCTTCATCGCCCTGGTGATCGCCGACTGGCAGTCCGGGCTCATCCTCGCGCTCGCCGGCATTCCGCTGGCACTGCTGATGCGCTGGTTCTACAAGCGCTCCCAGCTGGTGTACCGCGAGTCGCGCGTGATCAGTGCGAAGGTGATCGTGCAGTTCGTCGAGACGATGACCGGCATCCGCGCCGTGAAGTCGTTCCGCAAGGAACCCCGCAACGATGAGGCATTCCGCAAGGTCGCCGGCGACTACCGCGACGTGAACCGCCGCTCGATGGTGCTGTTCGGCACGTTCGAACCGGGGCTCATGGCCGTGTCGGCGCTGACCATCGCTCTTGTGGTGCTGTGGGGCGGGATCCGCGTGTCGGACGGCGCTCTCGGCGTCGGCGTGCTGCTGGCGACGGTGCTGTACGTGCGCAACTTCTTCGCGCCCATGCAAGAGATCGCGATGTTCCTGAACTCGTACCAGTCCGCCACGGCGGCACTGGAGAAGGTGTCGGGAGTGCTCGACGAGGTGCCCACCGTGCCCGACCCCGACAAGCCGGTCGACCTGTGGGAGTCGCGTGGGGCGATCCGCTTCGACGAGGTCACCTTCGGGTACAACGGCGAGAAGACGATCCTCCCGAACTTCACGCTCGACATCCCCTCGGGGCAGACCATCGCCTTGGTGGGTACGACGGGAGCGGGCAAGTCGACGTTGGCCAAGCTCATCTCGCGGTTCTACGACCCGTCGATCGGCACGGTCACCCTCGACGGTGTCGACCTGCGCATGCTGCACCCCAAGGATCTGCGCCGCGCGATCGTCATGGTCACACAGGAGGCGTATCTGTTCAGCGGCACGGTCGCCGACAACATCGCGCTCGGCAAGCCGGACGCCACGCTCGATGAGATCCGCGCGGCTGCCCGCGCGGTCGGCGCGGACGGATTCATCGAGAATCTTCCCGACGGATACAACACCGACGTCAACAAGCGTGGCGGGCGCGTGTCCGCGGGGCAGCGTCAGCTGATCTCGTTCGCGCGGGCCTTCCTCGCCGATCCGGCGGTGCTGATCCTCGACGAGGCGACCGCATCGCTCGACATCCCGTCCGAGCGCCTGATCCAGGATGCGCTGCAGACGCTGCTCGCCGACCGTACCGCGATCATCATCGCGCACCGACTGTCGACGGTTGCGATCGCCGACCGGGTGCTGGTGATGGAGCACGGCCGCATCATCGAGGACGACACCCCGCAGGCGCTGATCGGTGGCTCCGGCAAGTTCGCGCAGCTTCACGCGGCCTGGCAGCAGACTCTGGTGTGATTCTGTTCCGAGCGGTGCAGCACGTGGTTAGGTTGAAGGTGTGGATCCGTTCTGGGCGATGGCAGCAGAGCTGTGGTGGGTCGCACCCGTCGTCATCGGCGGGGCGACCACCGCTGTCGTGGTGTCACGGAGGGCCAGCGTGAGCAACAAGAGACTCGGTTATGACGCGGCGCGGCTCGAGTTGCGCCAGGCGCAGCAGGACGCCCGCGTCGCCGCCGACAACGCCCGTGTGGCTCGCGCCGAGGCGACGAGGGTCACGGCCGACCGTGCCGCCTCGCGGACGGATTCCGGCGCCGTGGCAGCCGCACGGCGCGCGCTGCGCGAGGCGCAGCTGGCGTCGAAGGCCGCGACGGCTCGGGTCAAGGCCGCCCGTGCACGGGTGGTCGCCGAGCGCACGGCGTTGAGTCATGGTGGGGGTGCCCCGCTGGAGCGCATGCGCCACCGCCACGACGCCGTTCTCACTCGCTGGATGGAGTACGAGACCGACCCCGACAAACTGCTCGCGTTCCCCGCGATGTCGGATGCCCGTGCCCCCGCCACCGCGGCCTTCCTCGCCGCGGTGCAGGAGGCGCGGGAGCTCCGGCCGAACGAGGAGCAGCGGGTGACGGCATCCGACTACGGCGCGTACCGCGACGCAGTGGAGCGCCTCGAGCGCGCCTTCGATCTCGCCGAACGCAGCGTGCGCGGTGAGAAGCTGCAACCCGACGGGGCCGATGCGCTGCGCGATGCCGCGCGCACTCTCATGGAACGCACCACCGACGTGATCAACCGCACGTCGGACGTGCTCGGGATGTGGACGCGCCCGCATCGTGACGATCCGCCGCGGGACAGCCGCTGACCCGGCTCACTTTTTCAGGACGATTGCACTTCTGCAGGATGCTGGTGGCTGATTCGTCCTGAGAAGTTGTGATCGTCCTGAAAACGGCGAGCGGCGACGGGGCCTCGATGGGGGAGGGGATTCGAGACCCCGCCGCCGGTTCAGTCCGTGACGCGGATCTCGGCGATGACCTCGGAGTACTCGGTCTCGCCGACCGGTTCGAAGCCGACGCGTCGGAAGAACGCCTCGGGGCCGCCATCACCGGCTTCATAGATCACGTTCACGTGATCGACGCCGCGGGCGCGGGCCTCGTCGATCAGAGCCTGCACAGCGAAGCGACCGACACCGCGGCCCTGATCCTCCGCATCCACATTGATGCGCCACAGCACGCTGCGGAAGTTCTCTTCCAACGCCTCGGGGTCGAAGCTCGCGCTGACGAAGCCGACGACCTGGTCACCGTCGAGCACGACGCGCTGCCATGAGGTCTGGGGGTTCACGACCGTCGCGGCGATGCCGTAGGAGACCGGAGCGAGGAACTGCTCCTGTCCGGGCTTGAGCGACAGCTTGTTGACAGCGACGATCGTCGTCGCGGAGAGTTCGACCATACGCAGTTCCGACATGTCCCCAGGCTAGCCCCTACAGCGCGACGGTGGAGAGAATACTGTCGTGCGAATGCACTCGGGTATCTTGGTATCGAGATAAAAAGCCCTCGTGAACGGAGATCCGGTGACCGACGACGCCATCATCTACACCTACACAGACGAGGCGCCGGCACTGGCGACCGCGTCCTTCCTGCCGATCATCAAGGCATACACCAGCCAGGCAGGCATCGAGGTGGAGACGCGTGACATCTCGCTGGCAGGACGCATCCTCGCCGCCTTCCCCCAGAAGCTCACCCCCGAGCAGCAGATCGGTGATGCCCTCGCCGAGCTCGGCGGACTGGCCACGCTGCCCGAGGCCAACATCATCAAGCTGCCGAACATCTCGGCATCGATCCCGCAGCTGAAGGCGGCAATCGCCGAACTGCAGCAGCAGGGCTTCGACGTCCCGGACTACCCGGACGAGCCGAAGGACCTCGATGAGCGCGACGTGCGTGCCCGCTACGACCGCATCAAGGGTTCGGCCGTGAACCCCGTGCTGCGCGAGGGCAACAGCGACCGCCGTGCCCCGTTGGCCGTGAAGAACTACGCCAAGAAGCACCCGCACCGCAACAAGCCGTTCGCCGAGGGCTCGAAGACGCGTGTCGCCACGATGGGGCACGACGACTTCAAGTCGAACGAGCGCTCGTGGGTCGCCGCGCACGACGACGTCCTGAGCATCCGTCACATCGCCGCCGACGGAACCACCACCGTGCTGAAAGAGGGACTGAAGGTCCTGCCGCGCGAGATCATCGACGCCACTTTCCTGTCGGCGAAGCACCTCGATGCCTTCCTCGCCGAAACGCTTGAAGCGGCCAAGAACGATGACGTGCTCTACTCAGTGCACCTCAAGGCCACCATGATGAAGGTCAGCGACCCGATCATCTTCGGCCACGTCGTCAAGGCATTCTTCGCCGACGTCTTCAGCCGCTACGGCCAGCAGCTCGCCGACGCAGGCCTGAGCGCCAACGACGGTCTCGGCTCGATCCTCGCAGGTCTGTCGAACATCGCCGGGGGCGACGAGATCGCCGCCGCGTTCGAGGCAGCGATCGCCGATGGCCCGCGCCTGTCGTACGTGAACTCCGACAAGGGCATCACCAACCTGCACGTGCCCAGCGACGTGATCGTCGACGCCTCGATGCCTGCTCTCGTGCGCAACGGCGGCAAGATGTGGG
Organism: Microbacterium esteraromaticum; assembly: GCF_017303215.1. Lineage (GTDB taxonomy): Bacteria > Actinomycetota > Actinomycetes > Actinomycetales > Microbacteriaceae > Microbacterium > Microbacterium esteraromaticum_C. The sequence continues at coordinate 1,276,450 of NZ_JAEMWU010000001.1, forward strand.
GCATTGACGGCGCCGAGGGCGACACCCTTGCCGTGATCCCCGACTCGTCCTACGCCGGCGTCTACCAGACCGTGATCGATGATGTCATCGCCAACGGTCCGCTCGACCCCGCCACGATCGGCACCGTGCCGAACGTGGGCCTGATGGCGCAGGCCGCCGAGGAGTACGGCAGCCACGACAAGACCTTCGAGATCGCCGCGGACGGCGTGGTGCAGATCGTCGACAGCGAAGGCACCGTGCTCATCGAGCACACCGTCGGCGCCGGCGACATCTGGCGTGCCACGCAGACCAAGCACATTGCGGTCATGGACTGGGTCAAGCTCGCGGTCACGCGGGCACGCGCCACGGGTGCACCCGCCGTGTTCTGGCTGGACGCCAACCGTTCGCACGACGCGCAGATCATCGCCAAGGTGCACCAGGGCCTCGCGCTGCTCGACACCGCCGGCATCACGATCACGATCCTCGCGCCCGAAGAGGCGACTCGCTACACGTTGGCGCGCATGCGCCACGGCCTGGACACCATCTCGGTGACCGGCAACGTGCTGCGCGACTACCTGACCGACCTGTTCCCGATCCTCGAGGTCGGTACCAGCGCCAAGATGCTCTCGATCGTGCCGCTGCTCGCGGGCGGTGGGCTGTTCGAGACGGGCGCCGGTGGTTCCGCGCCGAAGCACGTGCAGCAGCTCGTCGAGCAGAACTACCTGCGCTGGGACTCGCTGGGTGAGTTCTTCGCCCTGGCCGCGTCGCTGGAGCACCTGGCAGACCGCGTCGGCAACGAGCGTGCACGCATCCTCGCCGAGACGCTGGACGCTGCGACCGGCACGTTCCTCGAAGAGGACCGTTCGCCCGGCCGCGCCCTTGGCACGATCGACAACCGCGGCAGCCACTTCTACCTGGCGATGTACTGGGCACAGGAGCTGGCGAAGCAGACGAAGGACGCCGCGCTCGCCGCTGCATTCGCACCGGTCGCCGAGACCCTGGCTGCGAACGAGCAGACGATCGTCGACGAGCTGAACGCTGTGCAGGGTGCACCCGTCGAGATCGGCGGCTACTACCGGCCCGACGCGGCGAAGGTCGCGGCGGCCATGCGCCCGTCGCAGACCCTGAACGGTGTCATTGACGCACTGGCCTGATCGGGTCGCGTCCGAGACGCGCAAGAGGGCGGATGCTGACAGCATCCGCCCTCTTCCGTCTTCGTGCCGAGGTTACTCGCGCACCCACACCTCGAGTCCGAGCGGGGAGGCGTCGTACACCTGCTTGGCGGCGTCGAAGGTCATGTTGACGCAGCCGTGGCTCATGCGGTTGCCGAAGTTGGAGTGCCACCACGTGCCGTGGAATGCCTCGTCGCCGTTGAAATAGAGCACCCAGGGAACGTCCTTGGTGACGTACTTCGAGCCGTCCGCATTCGTGCCGCGCATGTCTTGGATGGGGACATGTGCGCGCACGCGGAAGTGCCCGAGGTCCGTCGGGGTGCCGGGCAGTCCGGTCGAAACCAGCCACGACTTGACGACCTTGCCGTTCTCGATCAGATAGGTGCGCTGGTCGCTGATGTCGACAGTGAGGCTGCGGGTGACATCGGTGGTCTCGAAAGGCGTCTCGGTGACCGTGAGCGGGTAGGCCGCGTCGCCCTTCTCGAGTGCGGCGGCGAACTCGGTGGCCATACCGGTCGTGTCGGCCAGCTCTCGGCCGGTGGCACCCTCAGTCTCGGTGCGCAGCACACTGCCGCCCGAGTCGACGATGTTCTTGGCCGGCACAGCCTCTCGGTTGACGGATTCTGCGAGCGTATCGACGGTGCGCTGGATCTGGGTGGAATCGGCGATGATCTGCAGTTCGCCGTCGACGGCCTCGACGCTCAGCCAGCTCGCGGCCACGTTCGGGGCGACCGGTACCGTGCGCTCGTCGCCGACGTAGAAGCCGATCGTGCCGAGCATGGTGTTGAGTTGCTCGACGCCGGCCGTCGCCTTCTCATCGGTGATCGGAGGCTCCACGGACGTGGGAGCTCCCGAGAACTCGAGCGTCGTCTCGCCCTTGTTCACGGCCTCGGTGAACGCGACCGTCAGGTCGTCGACCGAGATGCCGGTGCCGGAGGCGGCGGGAGTCGCGATGTACTTCGCCGCGTCGGCGTCGAAGACGACCTCGGCGTCGGTGGCGGCAGTGAAGCTGGTGGGGACTGCGGCGCGCAGCGCGCTGGTGGCGGTGTCGGCGTCGAGGGTGATCGCCGCCGCGACGGAGTCGCCCATCCAGGCGCCGAGGTTCCACATCGGCCGCTCGGCGAACGCCTGTTCGGCGAGCAGAGCTGCATCGACGTTCGCTCCGAGGGCGGCGCCGCTGACCTGCGCCTCCTGGTCGACATCCGTGAGGGTGACGTCGGTGGTCGCGATGCGATTGTTGATGGCATCCGCGGCCATGCCGGGGGTCATGCCGCCGACGGCGACGCCGGCCACGGTCGTACCCGGAGCGATCAGCACGAGTGACGCGCCGATGGTAGCCAGCAGCAGAGCACCGCCGCCGAGGCCGACCCACAGTCCGAGCCGGCGCTTCTTGGGGGCAGGTTCAGCGGGCGCCCACTCCATGGGGCGGTCGATATCGCCGGGGGGTCGCGTGTCGACCGATTCGGAGCCCTCGGAAGAGGCACCCGTATCGGGTCCGGAGATCACATCAGTCACGGAATGGCCCCCCAACGGATTGCGCGACGTATTGAACTCATGGTAAATGACGCTGGCGCTGAGCGGGGTGAGCGGAGCGGCGAAGGCGCAGGCTGCGCCGTAACGTTTGGGTAACCCGAGGGCTCCGCGGCGCGCCATGTTGCGCGAAAGGCGGTTCGTAAGGTGTACTAACAAATATGACGATCGTGAACCGATATCCAGGCGTGCGCATCGGCCTCGACATCGGCGGCACGAAGATCGCCGGAATCGCGCGTGCCGATGACGGCGCGATCCTCGCCGACGTCCGCCAGCCGACCGGCATCGGCGGCGACGCCGTCATCGCGGGCATCCTCGACGCTACTCGTGCCCTCCGCGACCAGCTACCCGGTTCCGACATCCGCTCGATCGGCATCGGCATCCCCGGGCTCGTCGACGCGAGCGCGGGGAGAGTGCTGCACGCAGTCAACCTGGGGGTGGAATCGCTCGACATCGCGGCGCAAGTGCAGCGCGCTCTCGACCTGCCCTGCTTCGTCGAGAACGACGTCAAGGCCGCTGCCCTGGGTGCGGCGTCATTGCGCGACGACAACACCCCGATCGCCTACCTCAACCTCGGCACGGGTGTCGCGGCCGGCATCGTCATCGACGGACGGATCTGGCGAGGGGCTCGCGGCATCGCCGGCGAGATCGGCCACCTTTCGGTCGATCCGCAGGGCCGCGTGTGCGGCTGCGGACAGCGCGGCTGCATCGAGACCATGTGCGGCGGGGGAGCGCTGGCTCGCGCCTGGGCACGCGAGGTCGATCTGCCGGTGAAAGACATCCTCGACGCCGCGGATGCCGGTGACCCGACTGCGACCGTGCTGCGCGATGACCTGTTCCGCGGCGTGGCGGCGGCGGTGCGGGCGCTCGTGCTGTCGGTGGATGTCGAGAGCGTCGTGATCGGCGGCGGACTCACCGCCCTCGCCGAACGGCTCGAGCCCGGCATCCGCACCGCGTTGCGAGCAGATGCGGCAACGTCACCGTTCCTGCGGTCGCTGCACCTCGATGAGAGGATAGAGATGCTTCCGGCGGACTCGCCGGTGGCGGCCATCGGGGCCGCCTTGCTGGGCAGCGCACCTGCAGATACCACCGCACTCGACAAGGAGATCGTCCCCCATGGCTGAAGTCGTCATCCTCCCCAGCAAGGCCGAAGCAGGCGCGCTCATCGCCGATGAGATCGTGCGACTGATCGACACTGTCGCTGAACCCGTGCTGGGTCTTGCCACGGGGTCGACGCCGTTGCCGGTCTACGAGGCCTTGCGCGAGCGCCTGGCCGGCCACGACGTATCGCACCTGCGCGGATTCGCGCTCGACGAGTACGTCGGCATCGACCCGGCTCACCCCGAGAGCTACCGTTCGGTCATCACCCGCGAGGTCATCGAACCTCTGGGGCTGGACCCCGAGCTGATCCGCGTGCCCAACGGAGCCATCGAGAGCGTCGAGCACGCCGGCGCCGACTACGAGGCGGCGATCGCGGCCGCGGGCGGCGTCGACCTGCAGATCCTCGGGATCGGCACAGACGGCCACATCGGGTTCAACGAGCCCGGTTCGTCGTTCGCCTCCAGCACACGCGTCAAGACGCTCACCGAGCGCACCCGTGAGGACAACGCCCGGTTCTTCGACTCGATCGACGACGTGCCCCGGCACTGCGTCACCCAGGGACTGGGAACGATCCTGCGCGCCAAGCACCTCGTGCTGCTCGCGTTCGGTGAGGGCAAGGCGCGCGCCGTCGCCGAAGCCGTTGAAGGGCCCGTCAGCGCGATCCTGCCCGCCTCTGCCATCCAGCTGCATCCGCATGTGACGGTCGTGCTCGACGAGGCCGCCGCCAGCGAACTGAAGCTTGCCGACTACTACCGCTACAGCTACGAGAACAAGCCCGCCTGGCAGGGCATCTGAGCCAGCACCGGCCCTCGGGCCGACATCTGCTTCCGCTCAGCGCCACGCGAGCGGAAGCAGATGCTCCACGCTGAGCGGGGCGAGCGGAACGCTGTGCATGTCGCCCGGGGCGAGCCAACGCAGCTCGGCCAGTTCGGCCTGCACGACGACGTCCGAAGATTCCGCCCGCAGCGCGAATGCCTCGGCGACCACGCGGTGATCGGGCTCGTTCGCCGCTGCCGATATGAACCTTCCCAGCGGCTGCAGCGCCGTCTCGTCGACCCGCAGAGCGAGCTCCTCATCCAGTTCCCGAATGAGCGTCTGCGCGGCGGTCTCGCCGGGTTCAGGCTTGCCACCGGGCTGCATGAACCGGGTCGTGCCGTGCTTGCGCACCACGAGAGCGTGACCGGCGCGGTCGACGATCACCGCGGCGCTGACGTGGATATCAGGCATCGAACACCTTTCCCGGGTTGAGGATTCCTTGTGGATCGAACACGCGCACGATGTCGCGTTGCAGCTGCCACTGGTCAGCGCCCAGCTCCTCGGCCAACCAGCGGCTCTTCAGTATGCCGATGCCGTGCTCACCGGTGAGGGTGCCGCCCAGCCGCACCGCCGTGCGGAAGAGATCGTCGGCGGCGGCCCAGACGTGATCGGGTACGTCCTCGCCGTCGAAGATGAAGTTCGGATGCAGGTTGCCGTCGCCCGCATGCGCGACGGTCGGGATGCTGACGCCGTGCTGTTGCTCGATCCGCTCGATCTCGTCGAACATCGCCGCCATCGCGCTGCGCGGAACAGCGACGTCCTCGATCAGCGTCGTGCCAAGCGCGGCCATCGCCGGGTGCATGGAGCGGCGCACGCGCAGGAGTTCCTCGCCGGCATCCGGATCATCCGTGACCGCGACAGTGCCGCCGGACGCTTCGAGCACGTGTGCGATCGCGGCAGCCTCTTCGCGTGCGGCCGAGCCATCGGTCTGGATGGTCAGCTGCGCGGATCGCGCGGCTGGCAGCGGCATCCCGAGCAGATCGTGGACGGCGGCTAGCGCTGTGGCGTCCATGAGCTCCATGACCGACGGCTGCACACCGGCGGCCGTCACTGCGGCCGCGCCCGCTGCCGCAGCGCTCACTGTGGGGAACGAAGCCGCGAGGGTGCAGACCACGCCCGCAGGGCGTCGGCGCAGTTTGAGCGTCGCACCCACGATGACGCCCAGCCGGCCTTCGGAACCGATCGCCAGCGAGGTCAGATCCAGGCCCGTGACGCCCTTCACCGTGCGGTGGCCGAGGCGCAGCATCCGTCCGTCTGCGAGCACCAGATCCACCCCGAGCACCGCATCGCGCACGACGCCGTACTTTGCACACAGCAGACCACCGGCACCGGTGGCGATGTTGCCGCCGACCGTGCTGATCTCGCGGCTGGCGGGGTCGGGCGCCCACCACAGGTCGTGCTGTGCCAGGTGCGCGTTCAGGTCGGCGTTGAGGATGCCCGGCTCGACGACCGCGATGAGATCATCGGGCCGTACTTCGAGGATGCCGGTCATCGCCGCTGTCGACAGCGCGATCTCGCCGGGGCCGGCGTTCGCGCCGCCTGCGAGGCCTGTACCCGCGCCGCGGGTCACGACCGGGGTCTCGGTCTGCGAGGCGATGCGCATCGTGCGCTGCACCTCGTCGACGGTCCTGGCATGCACCACGGCCAGAGGGCACCCGGCAGAACGATGTCCGCTACGGTCGGCCCTGGCGGCTTCGAGCGCGCCGGACGTCGTATCGACGATATCGCCGAGTTCGCTCTGCAGCAGTGCGAGGACGTCGGTCATGGCCGCGCGGGGTTCAGCGGAAGGCGCGGCGCCCGGAGATGACCCCCGTTGCGACAGCCACCACGGCGAAAGCGATGCCGATCCACGTCGAGCCCATCGACCACCATGCCAGCGTGACACCCACGTAGATCAGCAGTTCGACCAGGGCGCGCAGGAACGGGTGCAGACGAAGCACGGGCTTCGATGAGAGCACGAGGGCCCACAGCACCAGCACGATCAGCGGCGCACCGATGCCGACGACGATGCTCCACGGCATCGCCCACGTGGCGAAGCCCCACAGGGCGAGGCTGGCAAGGGCCGCCAGCAGCACGAGCACGCGGACGATGTCGAGCGGGGTGACGTTCGGGCGGGTCACACCGGGTTCGGTGGCGGGATCCTGGGACATGAGTCCAGTCTATTCGGCGGGCGCGCTGGCCCACGCCGATGCCGGGTGAGCGGTCGCTACCGGCTGAGGAAGCCCTTGATGGTGAAGTACGTCCACTCACCGGGTTCGCCGTCGACGACATAGCGCAGTCCGAGCTCGGCGCCGAGCGCGATCTGCCAGGCGTTCGGGCGCAGGTCGATCAGGCCCTCGCCCTGGGAGTCGAGAGTGATCTCATCGCCTCCGCCGGGGCTGCCACCCAGCCATGCCTGTACGACGGCGTTCGGGGTGCCGCTGACGGGGAGGACGTAGTGGGTCTTGCCCTCGTCGTCGACCCAGACCTCGCGCTGACCGTCCCACACGATCGGAGCCAGATCCTGCTCTGGCTCTGGTACGGGGGTTGGCGTTGGCGTTGGCGTCGGTGGGGCCGTCGGTGTGACGGTCGGTGTCGGCTTCGGCGTGACGGTCGGCGTCGGCTTCGGGGTGACGGTCGGCGTCGGCTTCGGCGTGACCGTCGGTGTCGGCTTCGGCGTAACGGTGGGAGTGGGCTCGGGCGTGACCGTCGGGCTCGGCTCGGGCGTGACCATCGGCTTCGGGCTCGGCTCGGGCGCGGGGGGCGTCTCGGGCGCGGCGGGTTCGCTGGGGGTGGCCTCGGCGGCCGGAGGTGCAGCCTCGACGCCCGGCAGGGGTGACGGCGCCGCCGGCGGCTCGTCGTCGACCTCGATCACCAGCGGGTTCTCCAGTGGCTTCGAGGTGTCGGGGTTCACCTCGGAAGTGATCGCCGACGAGTCCGACAGCGATGCGCTCGGTGAAGAGGTGGCGCTGCCCGCCGACGTCAGCGCCGGCACCACCGCGACGGCGGCGACGACGCCGGCGACGACCAGTGCGGCCGAACCCGCACCGACCAGTGCGCCGATTCCCGCGACGGAACCCGCGCCCGCGCCAGTACCTCCGGAGCCCGCGGCTCCCGCAGCTTCGGCGCCGCCCATGCTCGGCGGTACCGCGCCCGCACCGGAGATCATCGGTGCACCGACACTTGATGTCGTCCCGCCGATTGTGGCGACATCCACCACACCCGCGGGCATCGCGGCCAATGCGACGATCGGCGCACCGCCGCCCTGCAAAGTGGCGAGGTAGCTGGAGGCGGCGCCAGCGCCCAGTACGAGCGGAAGGATGACGATCGCCAGGCGCCCGGAGACGTCCTTCGCCTCAGCGGCGACGATGATGCACCGCGTGCACGAGGCGAGGTGCGCGTCGATACGCTGCTGCGCACGCGGCCCGAGATTGCCGCGTGAGTGAGCGCCGAGGTGTTCGATCGTCCACTGGCACTCGGAGCCCTCAGCGACGCTGCGCAGATGCGCTTGGATCCACGCTTCGCGCAGGCCCTCCCGCGCGCGGAAGGTCAACTGGGAGACCGCGCCGGCGGTCATCCCGAGCAGAGGTGCGATCTCGGCCGGCTTCATCTGCTCGATCTCGGAGTACCAGAGCACTTCCTGCCAGCGCGAGGGAAGTGACCGGAACGCTTGAGCGGTCAGCCCGCGATCCAACGCTTCATCGGCGGCCGAGTCGGTACTGTGCGGATCGACGACCGCGTCCATCTCATCGATGGGCACTTCGCGGCGGGAGCGCCCCCATGCCGCCGCGGTGTTGCGGATGCTGGTGAACAGGTACGCGCGGAACGACCCATTCGGGCCGCCGCCCTTGAGGATCGCCTGGTAGATGCGGGCGTAGGCCTCTTGCACCAGGTCGTCCGGGTCGATAGATGACGTCACCGACCGTGCCACGGTCAGGCCGGACACGTGGTGTCGTCGCCAGAGTTCCGCGAATGCCTCGGTGTCGCCCGATCGCGCACGCAACACCAGGTCTGCATCGGCGGATGCCGAATGATCGGCTTTCTGGTCTCCCACTTGATGTCCTCACCACGCGCTTATCGGAACGCGCTCACACGAAGAGACGCGTGAAGTGTCGTTTCATCACGCGTCCTCCCAATTCTGGTCACAAACGAGCGTCGAAACCAACCCTGTGGAGAACTCCCCAACCGGGCAGCGGAACTTTCTCGTGAAATTTGTTGGGACTCGCGTAATGAACCCGGTACAGCGGCGTCTCATTACTCGGAGCGAACTGCAGCACCACCGGGGGGCGGCGTTGCAGCATCGATGCACGGGGTATCGCATCGATGACCCGGTCCGGGCCGAAGACCTCGGGGGAGGAGCCTTCGGTCCGACCGGCTCCTGGGGACGCGAGGCCGCCGTGCTGGGGAGTACGGCGGCCCGAACCCCGTTCTCTCAGCAAGAGCGCGTCGGCGCCGCTCCGACCCAGACGCCCTGCACGTCGAACCCGTCGCTCAGCAGCACCGCATCGGCGACGAAGCCCGGCTGCAATGTTCCCAGCGAAGCGCCGTATCCGATCGCGCCGGCAGGCGTCGATGTGAGGGCGCGGACGGCCTCGGCCAACGGCACACCCGCGGCGACGGCGTTGCGCAACGCCACGTCCTGCGTCAGCGTCGAACCCGCGATCGAGCCGGTGTCGTCGGTGCGGGCGACGCCGTCCTTCACCGTGACCTTCACCGCGCCGAGGTCGTAGTGCCCGTCGGCGCTACCGGCCGCCGCCATCGCATCGGTGATCAGCGCCACGCGACCTGGCGCGACGTCGAAGAGCAGCTTGATGATGTTCGGGTGCAGGTGGATGTTGTCGGCGATGCCCTCGAGCACCACGCGGTGATCGGCCGCGGCAGTGATGACCGGCCCCGGCGTGCGGTGGTGAATGCCGTTCATGGCGTTGAACGCGTGCGTCAGGATCGATGCGCCCGCCTCGAAGGCCGCGCGTGCGGCATCCGCGTCCGCGTCGGTGTGACCGATCGCGGCGACCGCGCCCGACGCGACGATCTGACGGACCGCGTCGAGGCCACCGGGCAGCTCCGGCGCGATCGTGACCTGACGCACCGTCCCGCGGCCGGCCTCCAGCAGGCGCGCCACGTCGGCCGTCTCCGGGTGGCGCAGCAGCGACGGCTCGTGCGCGCCCTGATGGCCGGGATCGAGGAAGGGGCCCTCCAGGTGGCTACCGAGGATCTCGGCATCCGACTCGGCGAGATCGGCGATCACGGCGGCCTGCTGCGCGAGCGCGTCGACGCTCGCGGTCACCAACGAGATCACGGCACGTGTCGTGCCGTGCGCGCGGTGCATCATTCGGCCGGTGCGGATCGCCTCGGCTCCGTCGTCATAGGCGGCGCCGGCACCACCATGACCGTGGATGTCGATGAATCCAGGGCACAGCAGCGCACCCGGACCGGCGACCGACACGGCATCGACCACGTCGTCCGCATCGGTCCAGTCCGTTCCCGTGCCGCGGGCGGCGACGTAGCCATCCTCGAAACGCACCCACGCGTTCTCGGTGATCGAACCATCTCCGTCGACCAGACGTGCGGAATGGACGACCCGCGATCCGCGGAAGTCGGTGGTCGGGGTCATCAGGAGCTCCAGTCGATCTCAGCTGCGCGGTGGAAGTGGATGCCGTCAGCCTGCCACAGCGGAGCCATTGCTCCCAGTCGGGTACGGAACGAGTCCCAGGTCAGCTGCGGCGATCCTGCGGGCGTCCATGCGCGCTCGGCGACGGCTGCGATGCGTGGGTAGATCAGCTGATCGGCGTCTTCGAAGGTGCGCACCGTCTCGGTCCACAGCGGTCCCTCGATGCCGAGGATCGCCTCGTCGGGCACATCGAGCATGTCGGTCGGTTCCCACTCGTACGAGCGGCGCACGTCGATCAGGCCCGCCCAGGCCAGGCCCAGCGGGTAGTCGGCGTCGTACTTCATATCGAGGTAGATCGTGTCGGACGGCGACAGGATCAGCCCACCGCCGCGCGCGACGAAATGCGCCGCCTCGGACGCGTGCAGCTCGGACGGCTTGAGGGCACCCCAGAACTGGCCGACCGTGCCCGTGGCGATCTCGGCGGCAGCGCCGGCCTCGTGCCACGCGACCGGAGTCTTTCCGATCTGCTGCACCATCGCCGTCGCGCGCTCGACGAAGTACGCGAAGTCCTCGGCCGAGGTGCCCAGCGACTCGTCACCACCGATGTGCAGGTACGGGCCGGGGGTGATCTCGGCGAGCTCGGTGAGCACGTCGCGCACGAAGTCGTACGTGCGCTCGTCGCGGATGCGCACGCTGGAGTGGCCCACGCCCCAGCCGGTGAACGGCTCGCCGCGTACGGGCAGCTGCTGCCCCCACGCCTCGGTGGCGCGCACGAGCTCGTCGTTGAGCACAGGCTCTTCGACGAGATCCGGGTAGGCGACGCCGATCGCGTGCGTGTGGCCGGGCAGGTCGATCTCGGGCACGATCGTGACATGCCGCGATGCCGCGTGCCCGACGATCTCGCGGTAGTCGTCCTTCGTGTAGAAGCCGCCGGCGTCGCCGTTGGCAGACGTCGTCGAGGCCTTCTCTGCCAGCAGCGGCCAGGCATCGATCTCGATGCGCCAGCCCTGGTCGTCGGTGAGGTGCAGGTGCAGGTGGTTGAACTTCAGCGCGGCAGCGCGGTCGATGACGGTCTTGACCTCGTCGACGGGGAAGAAGTGGCGGGTGACGTCGAGCATCACACCGCGGTAGGCGAAGCGGGGGGCATCCGCCACCTCGGCGCGCTGCCACCCCCAGCCGTCCTCGCCCTCGCGCAGCAGCTGCAACAGGGTCTGGACGCCGTAGAACAGGCCGGCCGCATCGGCGCCGACCACCTCGATGCTCTCGGCGACGCGCAGCGTGTAACCCTCGGCGGCGGCCGCCGCCGGGTCGACCCGCAGAGCGATCGTGGTCGCGGCGTCGTCGGTGGCATCCGACGTGGTGAGGCGGGTGCCGGTACGGCGCTCGACGGCGTCGATCAGGGCGGCGGATGCTGCCTCGCACCCGTGCACGAGGGTGCCCGGCGTCAGTGCGAGGCGCCCCTCTCCGGCCGTGGCCGAGATCGGGGAGGGGATCAGGGGGAGGGAATCTGGAAGGGCCATGAACAAAACCTATCGGTTCACGGGAAACGCGCAACGGTCTAAGTCCGGCCGATCCGCTAGACTCATGTGCGTCGCGACTGGCGTCTGGGTGGGTCACCACCGGGGAGCGACCTCATGGGATTCGACCGCGCGCCTGGGCCGATGAGGAACATTCCCTATTTCCCCTGTGAACAGGAGACTGCCATGACCGACCGCTACTTCGACGCCCCGCTCGCCGAGGTCGACCCCGAGATCGCCGAGGTTCTCGAGCGCGAGTTGAACCGCCAGCGCACGTACCTCGAGATGATCGCCTCTGAGAACTTCGTGCCCGTCTCGGTTCTGCAGTCGCAGGGCTCGGTGCTCACCAACAAGTACGCCGAGGGCTACCCCGGCCGCCGCTACTACGGCGGTTGCGAAGAGGTCGACGTCGCCGAGTCGCTGGCCATCTCGCGCGCCAAGGAGCTCTTCGGCGCCGAGTTCGCCAACGTCCAGCCCCACTCGGGCGCGACGGCCAACGCGGCCGTGCTGCACGCCATCGCCCGTCCCGGCGACACGCTGCTGGGCCTGTCGCTCGACCACGGCGGCCACCTCACCCACGGCATGAAGATCAACTTCTCGGGCCGGCTGTACGACATCGTCGCGTACGGCGTCGACCCCGAGACCTCGAAGATCGACATGGACGAGGTGCGTGCGCTCGCCATCGAGCACAAGCCCAAGGTGATCATCGCCGGCTGGTCGGCGTACCCGCGCACCCTCGACTTCGCCGCGTTCCGTGAGATCGCCGATGAGGTCGGCGCACTGCTCTGGGTTGACATGGCCCACTTCGCCGGTCTCGTCGCCGCGGGGCTGCACCCCAACCCGGTGCCGCACGCGCACGTGGTCTCGTCGACCGTGCACAAGACGATCGGTGGCCCCCGCTCGGGCTTCATCCTGACGAACGACGCCGACATCGCGAAGAAGATCAACTCGGCTGTCTTCCCCGGTCAGCAGGGCGGTCCGCTCATGCACGTCATCGCCGCCAAGGCGACGGCGTTCAAGATCGCCGGTTCGCCGGAGTTCAAGGAGCGTCAGGAGCGCGTGCTGCGCGGTGCGGCGATCATCGCCGACCGGCTGTCGCAGCAGGACGTCAAGGACGCCGGTGTCGCGGTGCGCTCGGGCGGCACCGACGTGCACCTCGTGCTGGTCGACTTGCGTGACGCCGAGATCGACGGCAAGCAGGCTGAAGACCTGCTGCACGAGATCCACATCACCGTCAACCGCAACGCGGTGCCCAACGACCCGCGCCCGCCGATGGTCACCTCGGGTCTGCGCATCGGCACGCCGGCGCTCGCCACGCGCGGCTTCGGCGACGCCGAGTTCACCGAGGTCGCCGATGTGATCGCCCTGGCACTGCAGCCGGGTGCCGACATCGACGCGCTGCGCGCCCGCGTGGATGCTCTCGCGACGGCTTTCCCGCTGTACCCCGACCTCCAGCAGTAACCCCCTCTCGTTCCCTCCCCGCGAGGGCCCGCTCTCCGCAAGGAACTCCTCCCCGGGGAGCGAACCCCCACCCACGAGGGGTCAAGAAACGTCGCCTGGGCATGCCCGGACCCGACGTTTTCTGACCCCTCGTGGGAGTGGACTCCTCGTGGGAGGGGAGGGAACGACCGTGAAAGGAACCGTGACATGACGGCGAAGACCCTCGACGGCAAAGCCGCTGCGGCCGAGATCAAGAGCGAGCTGACCGAGCGCGTCGCGGCGCTGCGTGCCCGCGGCATCGTGCCCGGCATCGCCACCGTGCTGGTGGGGGCCGACCCGGCCTCGCAGCTCTACGTCGGCATGAAGCACCGCCAGTCCGAGGCGATCGGCATGAACTCCATCCAGCGCGAGCTGCCGGCGGATGCCACCCAGCAGCAGGTCGAAGCGCTGATCGATGAGCTCAACGCCGACCCGGCGTGCCACGGCTACATCGTGCAGCTGCCGCTGCCGAAGCACCTCGACACCGATGCCATCCTCGAGCGCATCGACCCGGCCAAGGACGCCGACGGTCTGCATCCGACCAACCTCGGCCGGCTGGTGCTCAACGTCAACGCGCCGATCCACACACCGCTGCCGTGCACGCCCCGCGGCGTGATCGAGCTTCTCGTGCGCAACGGCTACGACTTCTCGGGCAAGCACGTCGTCGTCGTCGGTCGCGGCGTCACGATCGGCCGGCCGATGGGGCTGCTGCTCACGCGGCGCGACGTCAATGCCACGGTCACCCAGGTGCACACCGGCACGCCGGATATGGCGCCGTACCTGCGGATGGCCGATGTGATCGTCGCCGGCGCGGGGGTCAAGCACCTCATCCGCGCTGCCGACGTCAAGCCCGGCGCTGCCGTGCTCGACGTGGGAGTGACCCGTGAGGATGACCCCGAGACGGGCAAGTCGAAGGTGTACGGCGACGTGCATCCCGACGTTGCCGAGGTCGCCGGATTCCTCTCGCCCAACCCGGGCGGTGTCGGCCCGATGACCGTCGCGCTGCTGATGACGAACGTCGTCGAGGCCGCCGAGCGGGCGTAGCGAGAAGCCGTACGCGGCGCCGCGGCGCGGCGTACGTCACCCCAGGTCGTCGAGCATCCGACGCTGTTCGGGCGTCAGCCCGTCGGCGAGCTCCTCGCGTCCCGCGCGGGTCGCGGGGGAGTCGGGAGCGGGAGCGGCGGATGCCGGAGACGGACGTCGCCCGGTGATCTTGGCCGAGGTCGCGTCGTAGATCTGGCCCGCCTTCGCGCGGAACCGGTCGTCGAGGCGGTCGTAGACGACCCAGCCGATCAGCAGCAGCACGGGCGGGAGCACCCAGCCCCAGAAGAATCCGCTGACGCGCACACCGCTCAACAGCACGGTCACGATCCACACGATCAGCTCGACGGCGAAAACGCTGGCGTACTGCACTGCCTTCTCGCCGAGCTTCGTGCGCTCATGCGCTGACTTCGCGACGCCCTTGCGGAATGCCGCGCGCAGCGCGGGCTTGATCAGCAGTGCGGCGGCGGTGAGCACGACGGCGGCCCACAGGGCGTGCCAGCCCACGCGCACGCTCGGCAGCAGCAGACCGAGCAGCAGCAGTGCCGCCGCGTTGAAGACGTAGAGGGCACCGAACCGGATGATCGCGTTGCGCATGCCTCCAGGGTCGCACATTCGCCGGTTCAGGCGCCGGTGAGTGTGCTCTCGATGCCGGAGATTCGGGCGTGCTCGTCGAACCGGAATGTGGCGGTGCCGGTGGCATCCGATACGACGGCCGCCGAGAACGACTCATCGGCCCACTCGAGTCGCCACCCGGCCAGACGCGAGAGATCCCAGACGGATGCCCGCGGATCGCGCATCGTCAGGCCGGCGAGCACACGGGGGAGCGCCTGTACCGCGGTGCTGACGCTCAACGTCGGTACCGCAGCGTCGAGCAGGATCACCGCGCGCGTGTCTCCGACGTTGGCGATGTAGTACGGCGACAGCCCGGTGATCTCGACGGCCGCGCCGCCCACGAGGTGCGCGAGCGATGACAGCGCGGAGTCCCCGTCGTCGCCGTCGGGCAGAGCGACCTCGCCTGCCGTGAGCTCGGCGATGCCGTGCTGCTCACCGTACGTCCGTAGGCGGTCGGCCACGGTGGTGTCGTAGCTTTCGGGGAGTGCCCACGACCACATCAGCGAGCGGGGGCCCGGTGCGATGGAAGCGATCAGGTGCGGCGTCGCCTGCAGAGTGCGCGACGGGTCGGCATCGGCGGCGAAGGTGAACACTCCTGCCGAGAGGTCGACGCTCCAGCGGTGCTCGCCCAGGTCGTCGACGGCGGCGACCAGCTGGTCCTGCCGGAGGGCCGTGAACAGGGCGGCGCGGTCGGCGAGGGCGCGCAGGGTGTCGAAGTTCATGTCTCCAGTGTGCGTGTCGAGGCTGTGCGATGCCAAAGCCGCAGCCGTGAATTCGCTATGGTCTTTGAGGCACGGACACGTGTGCCCAGAGACAAAGGAGTAGCTGTCATGCACACGACGCAGACACGCCCCGGCAAGCGCAGCTTCATGCGCCCCATCAACAGGTTCCTCGAACAGTGGATCCCCTCGGCGCTGACCTTCGCGATCGTCCTGACGTTCATCGTCGCCATCCTCGCGATGACACTGACACAGACGAGCCCTGTCGACGTCGTCGTCAGCTGGGGCGACGGTCTGGCGGGCCTGCTGGCCTTCATGACGCAGATGTGCCTGATCCTGCTGTTGGGGTACATGCTCGCCAACACCGGCCCCGTGCGCAAGCTGCTCGGCTGGCTCGCCCGTGTGCCCAGCAACGCGGCGTTCGCGTACGTCTTCGTCTTCATCGTCGCGGCCTTGGCCTGCCTGATCACCTGGGGGCTGGGACTCATCGTCGGCACCCTGCTGGCCCGTGAGGTCGCCGTACAGGCACGCAAGCGCGGCATGAAGGTGCACTTCCCGCTGCTGGTGGCCGCCGGCTATTCGGGCTTCGTCGTCTGGCACATGGGCTACTCGGGTTCGGGCCCACTGACCGCCGCGACGCCGGGGTCCTTCCTTGCACCGGCTCTGAACGACGAGGTCATTCCCGTCACCGAGACGCTGTTCTCGACGTGGAACCTGCTGGCCGCCGTCAGCGTGATCGTCGTCTGCTCGCTGCTGTTCTTCCTGATCCGTCCGCGCAAGGACGACCCGATCTTCGAGCTGCCGGTGCACGTCGGCTCCGAGGAGCATGATGAGGCCGACGACCAGGTCGTCACCCCCGCTGACCGCGTCGACGCGTCGCGCATCCTCACCCTCGCGCTCGGGGCGGCGCTCGCCGTCTACCTCGTCGTGCACTTCGTTCAGGGCGGCACGCTGACCCTCGACATCGTCAACTGGTCGTTCCTGGCGCTGATCCTGCTGCTGGTGCGCAACCCCTTCGAACTGATCCACCTGACCAAGAAGGCCGCATCGAACGTCGGCGAGATCCTCGTGCAGTTCCCGCTGTACGCGGGCATCCTGGGCATCATGGCCGGCTCGGGGCTGATCGAACTGTTCTCGAACTCGTTCGTCGCGATCGCCACGCCGGTCACGTTCGGCGTGCTGGCGTTCCTGGCCGCCGGTGTCGTGAACTTCTTCGTGCCCTCGGGTGGCGGGCAGTTCGCCGTACAGGGCCCGATCATGCTCGATGCCGCCGACCAACTGGGTGTCGACCCCGCGGTGGCCGTCATGGCGGTCGCCTACGGCGACCAGTGGACGAACATGATCCAGCCGTTCTGGGCGCTGCCCGTGCTGGCGATCGCCGGTCTGAAGATGCGCGACATCCTCGGCTACACGTTCGTGACGCTGCTCGGCTCGGGCGTGGTGCTGATGACCGTGCTGGTGCTCGTCAGCCTGTGATCGGGACGGCGCGCGTGCGCCCCATGCGCCACACGCTCGGCACCAGTACGGTGCCGAGCGCGATGGCCGCGTAGAGCACCGCCGAGGTGGTCAGCACGACAGCCGGATCGGCGTGCGTGATGAGCCAGCCGTAGACGAGCGTGCCGATGGGCATCACGACGAAGCTGCCCAGCATGTCATAGCTCGATACCCGGCTGAGCTTGTCGGTGGGGACGTTCTCCATCATCGCCACGCTCCAGCCTGTGCTGAACACCTCGGCGCCCGCCCCGGCGAGAAACGCTGCGATCGCCACGAGCACAACCGCCGGATGCAGTCCGAGCGCGGTCAAGGGCAGGGCGAAGAGGCTGATGCCGATCATGCCCATCCGCAGCGGGCGTTTCAACGGCACCCACATCAGCACGAGCGTCATGAGCAGCACTCCGGCGCCTTCGGCGCTGACCACCCAGCCCCAGCCGGCGATGCCCAGGCGGTCATCGTTCTTGGCGATGTACGGCCCGACCACGCCCCAGGCGCCGACGTGGATCGCGTTCATGATCATGAACGCGAAGACGACCGCGACGAGCCAGGAACGGCTCCAGAACTCGGTCCATCCGATGCGCAGGTCGGCGAACAGTGAGAAGCTGCCGTCTCCGACCGGCGGGGGCAGCTTGACCAGCGCAAGGATGGGGATCGCGACGAGCCAGCCGATCACCTGCACGACCATCGCCCAGGCCGGACCGACCGTGGTGACCAGGATGCCGGCGATGACCGGACCGCCGATGGTCACCGCCGACCGGACGAAAGACAGCATGGCGTTGGCCTGCTGCAGCGTCTCGGGTGTCGTCAACTGGGGGATGATGCCCTGCATCGCGGGCAGGACGAACGCGGTCGACGCGCCGTTGACGGCGGCGAGGGCGATCACCACCGGAATCGTCGCCGTCTCGGTGAATAACAGGTAGGCGACCGTGCCGATCGAGAGGATGTCGATCACGTAGCAGACCTGGATGACCACGGCGCGGGGCAGCCGATCGGCGATCACGCCACCGAACAGCACGAACACGATGTTCGCGACCGTGAACGCGGCGAGCACCAACAACAGACTGACGGGGTCGTTGTCGATCTGCAGCACGGCGAACGCCAGCGCGATCGACGACATCGATCCGGTCACCAGAGTGATGGCACGCGCCAGGAAGAACCAGCGGAAGTTGCGGTCGGTCAGTGCGGCCAGCCCGCGGTTCACCGGAAGGCTCTCGAGGTCAGCATCCGATCATCCAAGCACACACCGCGCCGTCGCCTTGAGCGGCGTCGTTCAGTACGCGTCGGAGGAGGAATCGGATGCCGGGATGAACCGCGCCGCAAGGGCTTCAGAACCGCGCGCGAGCAGGGTCACGTCGGCGCCGACGGTGACGAAACGGGCGCCGGCGTCGAGGTACGCGTCGGCCGCGGCGGGGTCGAATGCGTTCACGCCCACGTACTTGCCCGCGGCATGCACCGCCGCGAAGACCCGGCGCACGGCGGCGACCACATCGGGATGCCCCTGCTGACCGGGTACTCCCATCGACGCGGCCAGATCCGCCGGGCCCACCAGCACGCCGTCCACGCCGTCGACGCCGGCGATCTCGGCGGCGGCATCGACAGCATCCGCCGATTCGATCTGCACGAACAGCGACACCGTCTCGGAGGCGTTGGGCACGTACCCGACGACCCGGCCCCAGCGGCCGCTGCGGGCGAGCGCGGAGCCCACCCCACGCACGCCCTCGGGCGGATAGCGCACCGCCGCGACGGCGTCGCGCGCCTCATCGGCCGACGCGACCATCGGCACCAGCAGGTTCTGCGCGCCGGTGTCGAGCACCTGCTTGATGATCACCGGATCGTTCACCGGCACCCGCACCACGCACGTGGCCGGGTAAGCGGCGACCACTTGCAACTGCTGCTGCACAGTGGTGAGCGTGTTCGGTCCGTGCTCCATGTCGATCAGCAGCCAGTCCAGGCCCGAACCGGCGCAGATCTCGGCGTTCAACGCCGAGCCGGTGCTCAGCCACATGCCGATCAGGGGGCGCTCGGCACGGGCGAGCGCCTCACGGAACGTCGGGTCTAGACGAAGCGGCATTCGATCGTTCCCATCTCGCGGTAGTCGCAGAGCACGGTGTCGCCGCGCTCGACCCACATCGGGCGTGTGAACGATCCTGCCAGGATGATCTCGCCCGCCTCCAGGCGCGCGCCGTGCTGATGGAACTTATTCGCCAGCCAGGCCACACCGGTCGCCGGATGCCCGAGCACGCCCGCAGCCACACCGGTCTCTTCGATCTGACCGTTGCGCGAGAGCACACCGGGCACCCAGCGCAGATCGATCTCGTCGGGGCGCAGGCGCACGTCGCCGAGCACCATCGCCCCGTACGCGGCGTTGTCGCTGATCGTGTCGACGATCGTGCGCCCCTGCAGCTCGATGTGCGAGTTGAGCACCTCCAGCGCCGGCACCGCGTAGTCGATCGCCGCGAGGGCATCATCGAGTGTGCAGTCGGGGCCTTCGAGCGGATGCTTCAGTACGAACGCCAGCTCGACCTCGATGCGCACGTTCGAGAAGTCGTCGAACGGGATCTCCGCGCCCGAGGCGTACACGGTGTCATCGAACATCACGCCGTAATCGGGCTCGGAGATGCCCGTCGCCTGCTGCATGGCCTTCGAGGTGAGACCGATCTTGCGCCCCACCAGGCGGCGTCCGGCGGCGACCTGCGAGTCGCGCCAGACGCCCTGGATGGCGTACGAGTCCTCGATGGTGGCATCCGGATACCGGGCCGTGATCCGCGGGATCACCCCGCGGGTGCGCTCGGCCTCGGCGAGTTCCGCCGCCAACGCGGTGATGGTCTCGGTGGGCAGCGTCACAGCTGGTGTCCGAGCTTGTACTCGCCCTGCTTCCACTCGGGCATCGACTTCTCACCCTCATCGGGGCGGGTGTACGAGAACCCGTCGGCGCCGATCGTGACGGCCATCTCGCTGCTGTCGGTGCGCGCGACCACCGGCTGCGGGTTGCCGTCGAGGTCGAGCACGAGCGATGCATCGGTGTACCAGCTGGGCACCACGGGGGTTCCCCACCAGTCACGGCGCTGGTTGTCGTGCACATCCCACGTGATGACCGGGTTGTCGGGGTCGCCTGTGTAGTAGTCCTGTGTGTAGATCTCGACACGGTGGCCGTCGGGGTCGCGCAGGTACAGGTAGAACGCGTTGCTGACGCCGTGGCGGCCGGGGCCGCGCTCGATGGCATCCGATCGGCGCAGTGCGCCGAGCTTGTCGCAGATCGCGAGGATGTTGTGCTTCTCGTGCGTCGCGAAGGCGACGTGGTGCATGCGCGGGCCGTCACCGCCGGTCGCGGCCGTGTCGTGCACCGTCGGCTTACGGCGCATCCACGCGGCGTACACGGTGCCGGACTCGTCCTGGATGTCCTCGGTGACGCGGAACCCGAGGTCCTGGTAGTGGCGCACCGCGCGCGGCACGTCCGGGGTGACCTGGTTGAAGTGGTCCAGACGCACCAGCTCACCCGGGGTGTGCAGGTCGTAGCGCCACGACAACCGCTCGACGTGCGTGGTCTCGAAGAAGAACTCGTACGGGAAGCCCAGCGGGTCGACCACGCGCACCGAGTCGCCGATACCGAGCACGAACCCGTCGGGGTTGCGACGCACATCGCAGCCGAGCTCGGTGTAGAACGCCACTGCCCGGTCGAGGTCCTCGGCGCTGCGCACCCGGTACGAGAACGCTGCGACGGCCGCGACGGGGCCCTTGCGCAGCACCAGGTTGTGGTGGATGAACTCCTCGGTCGAGCGCAGGTAGATCGCCTCATCGTCCTCGGTGGTGACGTACAGGCCGAGCACGTCGACGTAGAACTCGCGTGACGCGGCGAGGTCGGTCACGACGAGCTCCATGTACGCGCAGCGCAGGATGTCGGGCGGGGTCGACGCGGGCGTCGCCACCGGGTTGTCGCTGCTGATGGGGGCCTCCTGGCTGACGTAGAAGCCAGAGGAGGTGAGGGTCTTCGCGGTCTTGTCGGTCATGACGGGCTTCCTTGCTCAGTTCTTGCCGAAGGTGGGGTTGTGGGGTTCGCCGAGAGTGATGTGCACGCTCTGCTGGTCGGTGTAGAAGTCGATCGAGCGGTAACCGCCCTCGTGGCCGAGGCCCGACGCCTTCACACCGCCGAAGGGTGTGCGCAGATCGCGGACGTTGTTCGAGTTCAGCCACACCATGCCCGCCTCGACGGACTGCGCGAAGTTGTGCCCGCGCTTGAGGTCATTCGTCCAGACGTACGCCGCCAGACCGTACTTGGTGTTGTTCGCCAGGGCCAGTGCCTCAGCATCCGATTCGAACGGTGTGATCGCCACGACCGGACCGAAGATCTCCTCCTGGAAGATGCGGGCGTCGGGCATGACATCGGCGAACACCGTCGGGGCGACGTAGTTGCCCGTCGGGAAGCCCTCGGGGCGGCCGCCGCCGGCGACCAGGCGTCCCTCGGTCTTGCCGATCTCGACGTAGCTCATCACCTTGTCGTAGTGCTCGGGGTGCACGAGTGCCCCGACCTCGGTCGCCGGGTCGTGCGGGTGGCCGACCTTCACACGACGTGCCTGGGCCGCGTAGCGCTCGACGAACTCGTCGTAGATCGCCCGCTCGACGAGGATGCGCGAACCCGCCGTGCAGCGCTCGCCGTTGAGTGAGAAGACGCCGAAGATGCAGGCGTCGATCGCCACGTCGAGGTCGGCGTCGGCGAAGACGATCGCCGGGCTCTTGCCGCCCAGCTCCATCGACAGCCCCTTCAGGAACGGTGCGGCGTTGCCGAAGATGAGCTGACCCGTGCTGCTCTCGCCGGTGAACGAGATCAGCGGCACGTCGGGGTGCTTCACCAGCGCATCGCCGGCGTCCTCACCCAGGCCGTTGACGAGGTTGAACACGCCCTTGGGCAGGCCGGCCTCTTCAAAGATGCCCGCCCACAGCGACGCCGACAGCGGCGTGAACTCGGCCGGCTTCAGCACGACCGTGTTGCCGGTGGCCAGCGCCGGGCCCAGCTTCCACGACTCGAGCATGAAGGGCGTGTTCCACGGCGTGATCAGGCCCGCGACGCCGATCGGCTTGCGGTTGACGTAGTTCATCTGGCGGCCCGGCACCTTGTAGGCGTCGTCGGCCTGCGCGACGATCAGATCCGCGAAGAACCGGAAGTTCTCGGCGGCGCGTCGGGCCTGACCGAGCGCCTGCGTGATCGGCAGGCCCGAGTCGAACGACTCCAGCTCGGCCAGACGCGCATCGCGGGACTCGACGATGTCGGCGATACGGTGCAGCACCCGTGAGCGCTCGCGCGGCAGCATCCGCGGCCACGGGCCGTCCTCGAAGGCGGCCTTCGCCGCCGCGACGGCACGGTCGATGTCGGCCTTCTTGCCGGCGGCGGCGTGCACATAGGTCTCGTTGGTGACGGGGTTGAGCACCGCGAAGGTGTCGCCGTCGGCGGAATCGACGAACTCACCGTCGATGTAGTGCTGGATCTTCTGCGGCAGATCGGCCGGGGTGTACACGTCGGTCATCATCGTCCTTCTTCTTCGCGGTCGGGGTGGCGGGAGGCCAGGAACGCGTCCATGGTGCGCCAGCGGTGGTCTCGTGCGGCGAGCTCGATCGTGAGCGCATCGGCGCCGGAACGGATCAGCTCGAGGATGTGGGCGTGCTCTTCGACCGAGTGGCGGGCCCGGCCCGGCACAAAGGCGAACGTGGTGTCGCGGATGCCCGACAGCCTGCCCCACCCGCGGTGGACGAGGTCGAGGATGTGCGGGTTCGGGCACGGCTCGTAGAGCACGGAATGGAAGTCGCGGTTGAGCTCGGTGAAGCGGTGCGCGTCGAAGTGGTCGAGCAGTCGCAGCATCCGCTCATTGATCTCTTCGGCGCGCTCGAGCGCGCCCTCGTCGAGGAGCGGCGCCGACAGCGCGGTCGCGGCGCCCTCGACCAAGCCGAGCGTCTGCATCGTGTGGGCGTACTCGCCCTCGTCGACGAGCGACACGTGCGCCCCGACGTTGCGTTCGTAGGTAACCAGCCCCTCTGCTTCGAGTCGGCGGATCGCCTCGCGCACCGGGACGACGCTCATGCCGAGGTCTTCGGCGATGGCACCCAGCACAAGGCGGTAGCCGGGGCCGTACCGGTGCGAGCTGATGCGCTCACGCAACCAGGTGTACGCCTGCTCCGACTTGCTGCCCTCACGCACGGTCGTCATCGCTGCTGCTCTGTCTGAGGCGCGGATCGCGCGTCGTACTGGGCGCGCCACTGGGCGTTCATCGGAAACAGCCCGTCGACGGGGTGGCCCGCCGCGACCTGCTCGGCGATCCAGGCATCCTCGTCCTCCTGCGCGAGGGCTGCGTCGGTGACCTCTTCGGCGAGGTGGGCGGGGATCACGATCACGCCGTCGCCGTCGCCGACGATGACATCGCCCGGTTGCACGGTCGCGCCGCCGCATCCGATGGTGACGTCGTGCTCCCAGGGCACGTGTCGTCGCCCGAGCACCGAGGGGTGCGCGCCCTGCGAGAACACCGGCAGGCCGATCTCGGCGACGGCGTCGAAGTCGCGTACGCCGCCGTCGGTGACGACGCCGGTCGCTCCGCGCGCAACGGCGCGCAGGGCCAGGATGTCGCCGAGCGTTCCGGTGGTGGCGTCGCCGCGAGCCTCGATGACGATGATCTCGCCCTCTTCGACGGCGTCAAAGGCGCGCTTCTGGGCGTTGTAGCCGCCGCCGTGGGTCTTGAACAGGTCTTCGCGGGCGGGCACGAAGCGCAGCGTCTTGGCGGTGCCGACGATCTTGCTGCCGGGGATGTTCGCCGAGACGCCGTCGATGAAGCACGAGTGCAGTCCGCGCTTGCGCAGCTGGCTCGACAGGCCGGCTGTTGGCGCCTCCATCAGCTTGGCTCGCAGCTCGGCCGAGAGCCCCGCGGCCGGCTCGACCGACGCTCCTCCCGACGCTCCTCCAGACGCTCCTCCCGACGAGGGGTCAGAAACGGTCGGGTTGGGTGCTGCGGAGGGGACGTTTTTTGACCCCTCGTGGGTGGGGTAGGTGGTGATGGCGGCGGACGCGGGGGCGGATGCTGGAAGGCCGGCGGCCTCGCGGGAGCCCCAGGCCTCTTCGCGCTGCAGGTCGTCGACGGCCGGCATCGAGCCGATCTGCGCGTCGAACGGGATCTCGCCCTGCGTCACGGTGGTGCGCAGGCGGCCCGAGGACGGAGCGCCGGGTGCGGTCGGGGCATCCACCTCGACCTCGACGACATCGCCGGGCACGATCACGCTGGACCCCGCCGGGGTGCCGGTGAGGATGATGTCGCCGGGCTCGAGTGTGAAGTGCTGCGAGAGATCGGAGATGAGCTGGGGGAGCGGGAACAGCAATCCGGCCGTGGTGTCGTCCTGCGCGAGCTCGCCGTTCACCCACGTGCGCACGCGCAACGCACCGGGGTCGATGTCGGCCGCCGCGATCAGGTTCGGCCCGACCGGGGTGTACCCGTCGCCGCCCTTCGAGCGGACGTTCGACCCCTTGTCGTTGGTGCGAAGGTCGTACAGTCCCAGGTCGTTCGAGGCTGTCACGTGTGCCACGTGCGCCCAGGCCTGCTCGACGGACACGCGCCGGGCGGCGGTGCCGATGACGAGGGCGATCTCGCCCTCGAAGGCAAGCAGCTCGGTACCGGCAGGGCGTTCGACGGTGCCGTCGGTGCCCGCGATCGAGCTGGCCGGCTTGAAGAAGTACGACGGGGCGGCGGGGCGGCGCCCGCGCTGGTCGGAGCGCGAGACGTAGTTGAGATGGATCGCGATGATCTTGCCGGGACGGGTGATCTCGGTCACGGTGGGCGCCTCCTCGCGCTGGGTCGTTCGCCGATTCTGCCGGTCTGAACGATGTCTTGTGCGTCGTATTTGAAATCGTATATGATCACCGAACGGGTGGCAAGCAACTGCCGCCACCGACAACGACGTCACCGACGAGGAAGTCAAAGGAGCACCATGAGCGAACAGCCCGGGTTCACACCGACGGGAACCATCGCCAGCCCACGGGACCGCCGCAGAGTCGTGTTCGCCACGGTCGTCGGAACGACCGTCGAGTGGTACGACTTCTTCATCTACGCCACGGCCGTGGGACTCGTCTTCGGCCAGCTCTTCTTCGCGCCGCTCGGCGCGAACAGCGCACTGATCGCCTTCGCCACCGTCGGTGTGAGCTTTCTGTTCCGCCCGCTCGGTGCGTTCCTCGCCGGACACTTCGGTGACAAGGTCGGCCGCAAGGCGGTGCTGATGTGGACGCTGATCCTGATGGGCGCCGCGACCGCCCTGATCGGTGTGCTGCCGACGTACGAGACGATCGGCTTCGCCGCGCCGCTGCTGCTGGTGCTGCTGCGCATTCTGCAGGGCATCTCGGCCGGTGGCGAGTGGGGCGGTGCCGTGCTGATGGCCGTCGAGCACGCACCCAAGACCAAGCGCGGCATCTTCGGAGCCTCGCCGCAGATCGGCGTTCCGCTCGGTCTGCTGCTGGCATCGGGCGTCATGGCGATCATGACGGCGATCGCCCCCGGTGAGCAGTTCCTCATCTGGGGCTGGCGCGTGCCGTTCCTGCTCAGCGTCGTGCTGATCCTGGTGGGCTACTACGTGCGCCGCAAGGTCGAGGAGAGCCCGGTGTTCACCGAGCTGGCCGAGCGCAAGGAAGAAGCCAAGATGCCGATCGTGCAGCTGTTCCGCAAGCACACGCCGCTCGTCATCATCGCCGCGCTCGTCTTCGCCGGCAACAACGCCGTCGGCTACATGACCACCGGCGGCTACATCCAGGGCTACGCCACCAACCCCGAGGGTCCGCTGGCCATGGAGCGGGGCCCTGTGCTGTGGGCCGTTGCCGGCTCTGCCGTGACGTGGCTGGTCTCGACGCTGATCGCCGGCTGGGTCAGTGACCGGTTCGGCCGCCGCAACACGTACATCCTCGGATGGATCCTGCAGCTCGCGGGTGTGTTCACCCTGTTCCCGCTGGTGAACTCCGGCAACATCGGTCTGCTGTTCGCGGGGCTCGCCATCCTCACCATCGGTCTCGGCTTCACCTACGGTCCGCAGGCGGCGCTGTACACCGAGCTGTTCCCGGCCAGCATCCGCTTCTCGGGCGTCTCGATCTCGTACGCGATCGGTGCGATCGCTGGCGGTGCGTTCGCTCCCACGATCGCCACGGCCATCGTGCAGGCCACCGGCTCGACAGAGGCCGTCACCTGGTACCTCGCCGGCATGACCGTGATCGGCCTGCTGGCCACGCTGCTGCTGCGTGATCGCAGCGGCATCCCGCTCGGCCCCGACCACGAGGACGAGCAGTCGAAGAGCCCGATCTACGGCCTGTCGAAGGCCTGACCCTCTGAGGGGCGGATGCAGACGGCATCCGCCCCACGACGTCCTGCTGAAGGAGAAGCGATGCAGTTCCACCACCACGGCTACGTCTCCCACGACCCACGGGTGCTGCCCGCCGAGGGCCTGGGTGTCGACCGCCCCACCGATCTTCCCGACGAGGTGGACGTGCTCATCGTCGGCTCCGGACCGGCGGGCATGCTGCTGGCCGCGCAGATGTCGCAGTACCCCGACGTGAACACGCGCGTGATCGAGAAGCGCGAGGGGCGTCTGGTGCTGGGGCAGGCCGACGGCATCCAGCCGCGCAGCGTCGAGACGTTCCAGGCGTTCGGGTTCGCCGAGCGGATCATCGCCGAGGCCTACAACATCGGCTGGATGAACTTCTGGGGCCCCGACCCCGAGAACCCCCAGAACATCATCCGCACCGCGCGGACGGCCGACTACGCGTACGACATCTGCGAGTTCCCGCACCTGATCGTGAACCAGGCGCGCGTGCTCGACTACTTCGCCGAGGCCGCCGCCGACGGGCCGGGACGCATCGTGCCCGACTACGGCGTCGAGTTCGTGGGACTCACCGTGCACGAGGGCGGCGCGTTTCCGGTCGAGGTGCGCGTGCGCGACGGCGCGGGGGAGCGCACGATCCGTGCGAAGTACGTCGTCGGATGCGACGGTGCACGCAGCGGGGTGCGCGAGGCCATCGGACGCAAGCACGTCGGCGGCATCTCGGCGCACGCCTGGGGCGTCATGGATGTGCTCGTCAACACCGACTTCCCCGATTGGCGCACCAAATGCGCCATCAATGCTGAGGCGGGCAACATCCTGCACATCCCGCGTGAGGGCGGCTACCTCAGCCGTATGTACATCGACCTCGGCGCGGTTGCCGAGGACGATGATCACCGTGTGCGGCAGACCCCGATCGACGAGATCATCCGACAGGCGAACGCGATCCTGCACCCGTACTCGATCGACGTCAAGGATGTCGCCTGGCACAGCGTCTACGAGGTGGGGCACCGCGTCACCGATGGCTTCGACGATGTGATCGACGGCTCGGGGCGCACGCCGCGCGTCTTCCTCACCGGCGACGCCTGCCACACGCACAGCGCGAAGGCCGGGCAGGGCATGAACGTCTCGATGCAGGACGGTTTCAACCTGGGCTGGAAGCTCGGTTCCGTGCTCACCGGGCGCAGCCCCGAGGAGTTGCTGGCGACGTACGGCGCCGAGCGCCGCCCGGTGGCGCAGCAGTTGATCGACTTCGATCGGGAGTGGTCAAGCCTGATGGCGCGCAAGCCCGAAGAGATCTCCGACCCCACCGAGCTGGCGACCTTCTACCTCGGCACGGCCGAGTTCCCCAGCGGATTCATGACGCAGTACACCTCGTCGATGATCACGGGCACCGACGCCCACCAGGCGCTCGCCGCGGGCTTCCCGCTCGGCAAGCGCTTCAAATCGGCCGAGGTCGTGCGCGTCTGTGACGGCAATGTCATCCACCTGGGGCACCATGCACGTGCCGATGGCCGGTGGCGCGTGTACGCGTTCGGTGACCGCACCGGCGCTGCGCTGGGTGCGTGGGCAGAGAAGGCCGCGCCGCTGTTCGCGCGTTTCACTCCGTCGGATGCTGATGTCGATGCCGTCTTCGATGTGAAGGCCGTGTTCCAGCAGCCGTTCGAAGAGGTCGAGGTGACCTCTGCGCCCGAGTTGTTCGCGCCCAAGACCGGACCGCTGGGGCTGACCGACTGGGAGAAGGTGTACGCAGCCGGGCCGAGCAAGTGGACCGACGTCGACATCTTCGAGGCGCGCGAGCTGTCGCGTGACGGCGTGGTGATCGTCGTGCGCCCCGACCAGTACGTGGCCGCGATCCTGCCGCTGGACGCGGTCGACGAGCTGGGGACTTTCCTGGAGGGGATGCTGCTGCCGGCATCCTGATCGCCGTGGTTCGGCATGACAGATGTCATGCCGAATCCATGACATCGCCCTCCGGCATCCGCGACGCGCTCTCGCGATGCTGGAAGCATGCTCACCACAACGCAGACACAGACAGCGCAGACAGCAGCGCCGCCGGCCGACGCGGTGATCGAACTGCGCGGCATCAGCCGCCACTTCGGAACGGGCGCGGATCGTGTGCAGGCCGTCGACGGCGTCGATCTCAGCATCCGCCGCGGTGAGGTCGTCGCGCTGCTCGGTCCCAATGGGGCCGGCAAGACGACCGCGCTCGACATGCTGCTCGGACTCACCGATCCCGACGCGGGCACGGTGCGCGTGCTCGGACTGGCTCCTGCCCGCGCCGCACGCTCGGGCGTGATCGCGGCCGTGCTGCAGACCGGTGGCCTGCTCTCGGATCTCACGGTCGGCGAGACCGTGCAGTTGATCGCGTCGCTGCACGGTCGGGCCACGCTCGACCGGGTGCCCGAGATCCTCGAGCGAACCGACCTCGCGCACCTGACCCGTCGACGCGTGTCGAAGTGCTCGGGCGGTGAGCAACAGCGCGTCAAGTTCGCGCTCGCCCTCACTGCCGACCCCGACATCCTCGTGCTCGACGAGCCCACCGCGGGCATGGACGTCACCGCACGCCGCCGGTTCTGGGACGTGATGCGCGCGGATGCCGACGCCGGACGCACGATCGTCTTCGCCACCCACTATCTGGAGGAGGCCGAGCAGTTCGCACGGCGCACCGTCGTGATGCACCGCGGGCGCATCGTCGCCGATGCGCCGACGGCAGAACTGCGCGCCGGTCTCGGCGCGCGTTCCGTCGCCGCGACCCTTCCACGGGAGGGTGCTGAGCAACTGCTGAGCGCACTGCAGCAGCATGCCGACGTCGTCGACCTGCGCGTCGACGCCGGTCGCGTCACGCTGCGCAGTGCCGAGTCGGATGCCATCGCCGGTGTGCTGCTCGGCGCCGGCGCGCACGCGCTGGAGATCACCGCGCCCACGCTGGAGACCGCCTTCACCACCCTCACGGAGGACTGACCGATGATGACCACGACGACGATGCTGCGGATCGAAGGGCTGCGTCAGCTGCGCAATCCCTACACGCTCGCCTTCATCCTGGCGATGCCAGTGGTGATGTACCTGCTGTTCGGGGCGAGCTCCGATTTCGGCTCACGACAGGCCGGCAACGGAAACGTCGCGTTCTACGTGATGACCTCGATGGCCGCGTACGGCAGTGCGGTGGCGATGAGCTCGCTCACTTCGCTCGCCTCGGCGGAGTCGAAGCAGGGGTGGGGGCGCCAGCTCGCGATGACGCCGCTGACGACTGCGGGCTACGTCGCCACCAAGGTGATCACCGCCCTGTCGTTCGCGGTGCTGTCTCTTCTTGCCGTCTTCACAGCCGGCGCGATGACGGGGGCGGCGGCCGACGACCTGTGGCGCTGGTTCGCCACCGCGGGGATCATCCTGGGCGTCGGCCTCATCTTCGGTCTGTTCGGGCTCGGTGTCGGGTTGTTCTTCACAGCCGATTCGGCCGCGGCTCTCGCGTCGATCTCGATGACGTTCTTCGCCTTCTTCGGGAATGTGTTCATGCCGCTGGACGGCGTGATGCTCGACATCGCCCGGTTCACGCCCCTGTACGGATTCGTCTCGTTGTCGCGCTGGCCGCTCACTGACGGAATGCTCACCACCGGGCAGACCGATCAGATGTGGGCGGTGCTTCTGAATGTCGCCGTCTGGGTGGGAGTGTTCGTCGCGCTGGTCGTCGCCGGTATCAAGCGCTCGAAGGCCCGCCGCTAGCGGCAATAGGGTGGGACGATGACCAGCCCGCAGCGCACCGCGCCGAGGCCGCCCGCCGAGAGGGACCCCTGGGACCGCTACGGCTGGGTGATGGCCGCCGTCTGGCTGATCTTCCTGATCTATCCGGCGCTGGCGCTGGTGCGGTCGACGGCGGGCGTCGGGTGGATCGTGCTCGGCTGGGCCGCCCTGGTGGTGTTCGTCGTGCTGTACATCGGCGGCTTCATCCGCGGGCTGCGTCTGGACAGCGGGCTCGGTCGGCCCGTCCCGGCCGGGCAGTGGTGGATCTTCGGAGCGCTGATCGCCTGCATGCTGCTGACCATCCCCGGGGCCGGTGTCAGCTACATCAGCTTTCTGCCGTTTCTGATGTCGTTCGCGTCGTACGGGCTGACCAGGGCGGCGCACTGGGTGACGATGGCAGCCTCGATCACCCTCACCGCATTGAGCGTGTTCCTGATCCCCGGGGGACTGCCGTACCTGACGGTGCTGGTCATCGTCGCCCTGCTCGGCGTCGTCAACACGGTCACCACGTGGCTGATCATCCGTTCTGCCGAGACCGAACGCCTGGGCCGGGAACTGGCGACCAGCGCCGGGCGCGAAGCGGCGGCCCGTGACGTGCACGACCTGATCGGGCACTCGCTGACCGTCGTGCAGCTCAAGGCCCAGCTCGCGCAGCGCTTGATCGAGACCGACCCCGAACGCGCCAAGGCCGAACTCGCCGACATCACCGCGCTCACCGCCGAGGCCATCGCCGGGGTGCGGGCCACGGTGGCGGGAGCCCGTGCCACAACGCTGGTCGAGCAGCTGGCATCCGGTCGTGATGCATTGCAGGCGGCCGGCGTCGACCTGCGCGTCGACGGCGAGCCTGCGGCGCTCTCGCCCGTCCAATCGTTGACGGCGAGCTGGGTGCTGCGCGAAGCGATCACGAACGTGCTCCGGCACGCCAGGGCGTCCGAGGTGAGTGTCACGATCATCCCGGGCAGTCTGATCGTGGCCGACGACGGCCGGGGTCCGGCATCCGATGCTCCCGCGCACGGCGCGACCGAGGGCAACGGCGTGCGCGGCATGCGCGAGCGCGCGGCGGCCGCCGGGGCCGCACTGGAGTTCGGGCCGGGGCCCGCGGGAGGAACACGAGTGGAGCTGAGATGGTGAATCGGGTGCCCGATGCGGATCACCGGCCGGAACGCATCCGCCTGGTGATCGCCGACGATCAGGCACTTGTGCGGGGCGCCCTGGCCGCTCTGCTCGATCTGGAGAGCGACTTGGAAGTCGTGGGCGTCGCCGCCGACGGCGAACAGGCCGTGCAGACCGTCACCCGGCTGCGCCCCGATGTCTGCCTGATGGACATTCAGATGCCCGACGTCGACGGTATCGAGGCGACCCGTCGCGTGCGCGCCGCACACGACGGCACCCGCGTACTCATCGTCACGACCTTCGCCCGCCCCGGCTACCTGCGCTCGGCGCTCGACGCCGGTGCGAGCGGTTTCGTCGTGAAGGACACCCCGGCCGAGCAACTCGCCGAAGCGGTGCGGCGCGTGCACGCCGGGCTGCGCGTGCTCGATCCGGCGCTCGTCGAGCAGAGCCTGTTCGACGGGGCCAGCCCGCTCAGCGAACGCGAGCAGCAGGTGCTGCGCCTGGCCGCCGACGGGCGGTCGGCCGGCGCGATAGCATCCGAAGTCTTCCTCTCGGCGGGCACCGTGCGCAACCACCTCTCGTCGGCCATCGGCAAGACCGGTGCGGCCAACCGCGCACAGGCCGTGCGGATCGCGCAGGACAAGGGCTGGATCTGAGGCTGGTGCCGACCGGCGTCAGGAATTCACGCGGATGATCTCCTGCTGATACGGGGCGATCACCTTGCCCGAGATGCGCAGGTCGAGCACCAGAAAGCGGCGCTCGTCGGGGTTCTCGGTGGCCCAGGTGCGCAGCCGCTCCAGGTCGGCGAGCGAGCGCACGACGACGCCTTCGGCACCGACGGCCGCGGCGAACGCGGCGAAGTCGACCTCGGGGATCAGCATCGGCCCCTCGGCCAGTCCCTTCAGCCCGTACAGGTTGACCTCGGCGCCGTACGCGGCGTCGTTCCAGACCACAGCGATCCCGTGGCCGGCGGCCGCACGCACGGCCGACTCCAGATCGGCGATCGCCATCAGGCCACCGCCGTCGCCCGAGGTGAGCACCACGGTCGACTCGGGGCGCGCACGGGTCGCGCCGACCACGCTCGGCCAGCCCTGCCCGATCGACTGGAACGCCGTGCCGATCATCATCATCCGGTCGGGTGAGGCGACGGGCCAGTACATGTTCGCCCAGCCGATGAAGTGCCCGCCGTCCGACACGACGACGCGGTCCTCGGGCAGCAACTCGGCCAGGCGGCGGGCGGCAGCGCGCGGATCGAGCCGGCCATCCTCGGCGAACTCGCCGGAACTGGCCTGGGCCCGCGCGGCGGTGACGTCGACGGTTTCGCGCCAGGGTGTGCGCGCAACTCCGGAAGAACCGGCCTCCGGTGTGGTGCTCACCTCTTCTGCGGGCCGATCCGCCGGTGTTTCTCCGGAGTTGTGAACGGCGGCGAGCCGCGCAACGAGCGCCTCCGCGGCCAAGCGCGCGTCGGCACGGACGAATCCGCCCACATGCGCGTGGGTCGCGGCCGGGGTGACATCGACCTGGAACACCCGGGTGCCCGGCGCGAACAGGTCGCCGAAGCGCATCGTGAACTGGTTTAGTGACGCACCGAAGACGACGGCGACGTCGGCCTCGCGCACCAGCTCCATGGCCCCATCGGCGCCGAATCCGCCGGTCACGCCAAGGTCGTAACGTGCATCGGGGAAGACGCCTCGGCCGAGCGCCGTCGTCGCGGTGAGCGCACCGGTGGCTGCGGCAAGAGCACCGAGGGACTCGCCCGCACCCGCCAGCCAGGCGCCACGACCGGCCAGCAGGAACGGACGCTCTGCCCGCGCGAGCGCATCGGCGATCTCATCGAGCATCCCCGCACCGAACTCGCCGCGAGGGGCGAGCGGTGCCGGAACCCGCGGCTCGGGGGCCTCGGGCACCACGCCGGCCTCGAGGGCTGCGACGTCGTAGGGGATGGCCAGCACGACCGGTACCCGGTAGGTCAGGGCGTGCTCGATGGCGATGACCGTGGTTGCCGCGGCATCCGCACGTCCGGTCGTATAGGTGCGTGCGCCGACGGCCGACGCGAGCGCAATCTGGTCGACGTCCCACGGACGCGGACCCGAGGTGGGCTCATCGCCCACGACGAGCACCAGCGGCACGTGCGCCTGCACGGCCTCGGCCAGCGCCGTCAGGGTGTTCGTGAAGCCGGCTCCGTACGTCGAGGTCGCGGCGGCAATGCGCCCGGATGCCCGGAAATGCGCGTCGGCGGCAACGACCGCACCTTGCTCGTGGCGCACGGCGGTGAAGACGGCATCGGTCTGCGTCTCGATGGCGTCGAGGAAGTAGGCGTTGCCATTGCCCATCACCCCGAAGACGTGGCCGATGTGCTGGGCGAGAGTGAGGGCGACGTGCGCGGAGACGCTGGGCATGACTGAGCCTTTCAAGACAGTGACGGAGGGAACCGTATGTGTCTGGCGGCTCACGCGACGGCGCGGAGTGCTGCGTGCCCCTTTTTCGGGCACCGGCCGCGAACGGCCGGACCTTCTGATACTAACTGCGCGAGAGGGCTGTCGGTGTCAGCTCGACGATCTCGCGGGAACGATCGGCGAGACGGATCGCGGTGACCGATTCGGCCGGTAGCGCTTGCCAGCCGTCGCCGGCGACCCCGGTCGAGCTGATGGCGACTGTGCCGTCGGGGGACTGGCGCCACCGCAGGGCGAAGTAGTCCTCGTTGTGGCCGGACGGCAGATCGTCGGCGAGGGGGCCCATGCGCGAGATGTCGTGCGCGGTGAGTGCGCTGGTTGCGCTGGCGTGCACGACGATGAGCTGCTCTCCGCTCAGCAGCAGCGCATTCAGGCTGGCATAGGGGAAGTGCTCGCGCAGCCGGCGCACCACCTGCACGGTGGCATCGAGCAGGGGAAGGCCCTGAGTGACCTGCTCGCGGATCAGCGCGAAGTACATCTCGCTGTCGGTCGTGCCCTTCAACGCTGCGACACTGGCCGGCGAGAGCAGTGAGCGCAGGTCATCGATCGGTGTGATCGTGCCGTTGTGACCGAACGTCAGGCCGTCGACCAGGAACGGGTGGGCGTTGTCGAGGTTGACCGGCAGACCTGCGGTCGCCCACCGCAGGTGCACCAGCGCGGCGTGCGCGGGTGTATCGATGGCCGAGGCGAAGCCGGCATCCGTGACGGCCGAGTGCGGTGAGCGCCGCATCGTGGGCGCGCTGTCATCGTCGACACCAGCCCAACCCCAGCCGTCGCCGTGCAGGCGCGCGAGCGAGAGCAGGCTGTCGAGTCCATCGGGGCGCAGCTCGCGGCGCGCGGTGGAGCGCGAGGGCGAGACGAAGGCGAACAAGCGGCACATGATCTTCCCAGATTAGGCGTCCCGCGCGCCCAGCTGTGTGCTCAGCTGCGAGTTGTCGTCTTCGCCAGACTCATCGAGACGTAGGTGGAGAAGCCCGCGCGTGCGGCGAACTTCACGGGGCGCGTGTCTGACACGGTGAATCCGAGCTTTCGGTACAGGCCGAGCGCCGGGGCGTTCGTGTCTTTGATGTCGCGCAGGACGAACTCGTCGTAGGGCAGCTCGAGCAGGTGCGTCATCAGCGCCGTGGCGACGCCCTTGCCCTGGTGCTGTGGTGCCGTGGTCACGAAGCCGATCTCGGCGAGCCCGGGACGCGCGCCCGGATAAGCGCCGAGGAACTGGCTGCGGACGATGGCGAAGCTGATCAGCCCATGGAACCATCCGAGGGTGCGTTGCATCTCGTGGCGGTCGGGGGCGAAGCACTCCTGATCGCCTTCGGTCACCGAGGCGATCGCTGCGGGCTCGCCGTCGACGAGCGCCACGAAGAAGCGTTCCAGGATGATCATGTGGGCGAAGGCGCCCGCAAGGGTCTGCGGGTTCTTCGAGAAGTACTCGAAGTCCTCGGCGAAGCCGTTCACCAGGACGTCGCTGATCTGTCGGCGATGACTTTCGCCGAGTGCGTCGCCGCGGGCGATCTCGATGTTCATGCGCGTTCCTTTCGAATGAGCAGGCGCAGCACGATGTCGACGGCGGTGTCGTCGGTCGCTGCGGGCATCGTGGAGTGCATGCCGGCGACGCCGGAGAGCGTGGCGAAGTAGAGGGTGGTGAGTTGGTCGGGGTCGCCGCCGGCGAAATCGCCGGCCTCTTGCCCTCTGCGGACGAGTGCCGAGAAGGCATGCCAGAGCGGTCGCTGGGTGGTGTGCAGTCGCTCTCGGGTGCCGGCGGGCGTGTCGGTGAGGAAGCCCTGGTTCATGACGAGAAAGAACTCGGCTTCGCCGGAGCCTCGTCGCAGGTCCGAGAGGAATGAGCGGGTGAACTCGCGCACCAGCTGGTGCGGGTCGGCGTCGCTCGCGAGAGCGTGGGCGGCTTCGCGTTGCCCGGTGGTCGCCTGATCGAGCAGCTCGTCGAACAGGGCCTCTTTGCTGGCGTAGTGACGGTAGATCGATCCGGTGCTGAGGTGGGCTTCTTCGGCGATGTGCCGGATGCTGGACGCGGCGAACCCGCGACGAGCGAAGACGCGCACCGCGGCCGTCTCGATCGTCTCGCGCGTCGCGTCGCGCAGGGCTTCGTTGTGCGCGGCGGTGCGCACTATCGCACCCTTAAAATGAACATGTGTTCATTTTAAAACGATGACCCTCTGTGGTGTCAATGCCCTCTGAAGGTGGGCCGGCGTTTCTGCTGGAAGGCGGCGAAGCCCTCGCGGTAGTCATCGGTGTCACACAGTGCCGCCTGCGCCGCGTTCTCGATATCGACCGCCTCCCACAGGGCGAGGCGCTCGTCGCGAATGCGGGCGATGAGCTGTTTGCTCGCCAGGAACGCCGCGGTCGCGCCGCTGGCCGCCGCGACCGCGGCGTCGTCGGTCGCCTGCCGCACCGCGTCATCGGGGAACACGCGTGAGAACAGACCGGATGCCACGGCCTCAGCCCCCGACATGAGCCGGCCGCTGTAGATGAGATCGAGTGTCTTGTGCGCACCGAGACGCTGGGCGAACAGGGCATGGCCGCCCGAGTCAAGCGTCGCCCCGAGCGCGGCGAACGGCGAGCCGATCTTGGCCGACTCCGCGACATAGACCACGTCGGTGGCGATCAGCAGTCCCAGCCCGACTCCGAGACAGGCGCCGTGCGCGACGGCGAACGTCGGCGCGGGAAACGCCGCCATGCGCTTGAGCAGCGGGGTGACCGTGCCGCCCAGGTATCCGAGCACGTCGTCGTCTCGTGGGTCGACCCCCGAGATGTCGCGTCCGGCGCAGAACGCGCGTCCCTCGCCTCGCAGCACGAGCGCGCGCACGCCGGCCTGTTCGGCCTCGGTGTAGGCGCTGTCCAATCCGTGCAGTGCGTGTTCGTCGAGCGCGTTGAGGCGGTCGGGCGCGTTGAGCGTCACGTGCGCGACGTCATCGGCGATGGCGAGGTCGATCATGGCGTGTCCTCCTGCGGGCTGTCGGCGGATGCGGTCAGACGTCGTAGTCGACGACGAGGCGGTCGCTGGTGGGGTGCGACTGGCAGGTCAGCACGTAACCGCGTTCGATCTCATCGGGTTCGAGTGCGTAGTTCTCGGTCATCGTCACGCTGCCGTCGACGACGCGTGCGCGGCAGGTGCCACACACACCACCCGAGCAGGCGAACGGGGCATCCGGGCGCACGCGCAGGGCGGCGTTGAGCACCGACTCGTGTGCATCGACCGGACTCTCGACCGTCGACGAGACGCCGTCGAGGTTGATCTCGATGCGCACGGCCTTCTCGCCCTGCCGCACCTCGACTTTGCGGGGGCCGCGTTCTGCGGGCGCATCGCCGGTGGTGAACAGCTCGAAGCGCACGTGCTCCCGGGGCACGCCGAGGTCGGCGAGCACCTCGCGGCACAGGTCGACCAGCGCGAACGGGCCACAGAGAAACCACTCGTCGACGGTGTCGGGAAGGATGAGTGCGCCGAAGATGGTGCGTAGACGCTCTTCGTCGAGGCGCCCCGACATCAATGGCGCGGTGCGCTGTTCGCGCGAGAGCACATGGTGCAGCACGAGCCGGGTCGGGTAGCGGTCCTTGAGGTCGGCGAGGTCTTCGAGGAACATCACGTCGCTGGTCGCCTTGTTGGTGTACAACAGCGTGAACCTCGTCGAATCGGATGCTGTCAGCAGGCTTCTGGCGAGCGCCATCATCGGGGTGATGCCTGATCCTGCGGCGATGCCGACCACGTGCGCTCCGGCCAGCTCGGCCAGGCCCGAGGTGAACGTGCCCTGCGGGCTCATCACGTCGATCTCGAAGCCGGGGGTCAGTTCGGTCTGTGCCCACGTCGAGAACAGCCCGCCCTCGTCGCGTTTGACCGCGACGCTGAGCGTCGTGCCACCTTCGTCGGCCGGGATCGGCGGGCGGCACAGCGAGTACGAGCGCCGTACCTCCGCACCCTCCAGGTGCACCCGCAGTGCCACGTACTGACCCGGCAGGTAGGCGTAGTCGTCGACCAACTCGGGTGGCACGGCGAAGCTCACCTCGACGGCGTCCTTGGTGAGCGGACGTACTTGCGACACGGTCAGTGCGTGGAATCGCGCGCGGTGCCGGCCGCCGTCGCCGCTGGCGACTGTGACGGGGGCCTGCGCCGTGGGAACACGGAAGAGTGCCATCAGATCACCTTGAAATGGTCGAAGGGTTCCAGGCACGCGCGGCACTCGTAGAGTGCCTTGCACGAGGTCGAGCCGAAGCGCGACACCTCATGCGTGTCGAGGGAGCCGCAGCGCGGGCATCGGATGCTGAGGGCGAGCCGCACCGGACCCTGCCGGTGGGCCGCCCGTCCGCTGGGCGGGGCGATGCCGTACGCCGTCAGCTTGCGTTTGCCCTCCTCGCTCATCCAGTCCGTCGTCCACGCGGGGGAGAGCACGGTGCGCACCTCGACGTCGGCGAAGCCGTCGGCGGTCAGTGCCAGCACGACGTCGTCGCGGATGGCGTCCATCGCCGGGCATCCGCTGTAGGTCGGGGTGATGTCGACGATGACGCGCTCGCCGCGCTCCGACGCGTCGACGCGCACAGCGCGCAGCACACCGAGGTCTTCGATCGTGAGCACGGGCACCTCGGGATCGACGACCGTCGCGGCCACCCGCCACGCGTGCTGTTCGCGTGCGGTGCCGTGTTCGGGGGACGTCGCGAGGGCGGTCACCACGTCGCCCCCGGATGCCGTCGTGCGAGCACCTGCATCTCGGCGAGCAGGTGACCCATCGGTGTGGCGTGCGACCCACGGCGCCCGCCACCGCGCGAGTCGCCACCCGAGGGGATCTGCAGATCGGCGGCGCGGAAGACCTCGTCGATCACGGCGTCGAAACCGGGGCGCAGCGTCGAGGGCCGCACCGCGGCGCCTTCGAGCCGGTCGATCAGTGGTTCGTCGCGGAACAGTTCTGCCACGTACGGCCAGACGTCGCCGATCGCGCGGATCATGCGCTCGCGTGAGAGATCGGTGCCGCCCGCCAGGCGCAGCACCCACTGCACGGCGTGGTCGCGGTGGTAGTCGACCTCTTTCACCGACTTCGCGGCGATCGCGGCGAGAGTCTCGTCGGACGAGGCGCGCAGCGCCGAGTGCAGCTCGAACATGTACGCGGATGCGAACAGCTGACGGGCGATCGTCTGGGCGAAATCGCCGTTGGGCTGTTCCATCAGCCAGGCGCTGCGGAACTCGGGCTCGTCGCGGAAGTAGGCGAGGTCATCTTCGCTGCGGCCGTCCCACGTGCCGGCGTAGTGCAGCAGTGAGCGGGCATGCCCCAGCAGATCGAGGGCGATGTTCGCCAGGGCGACGTCCTCTTCAAGCTCGGGGGCACGCGAGACCCAGGCCCCCAGTTGCTGTGACAGGATCAGCGCGTCATCGCCGAGCCAGAGCGCGTACTCGGCGATGTCGGCCGATGTCGCGCGGGCATCGGTGCCGGTCAGTTCGGCGGCCAGGTCGAGCTGGTCGACCGACACGGTGACGTTCTTGCTCACAGGTGCGGCACCCCCTCAGAGGCGGTGTAGTACACCGCGTGCCGGTAGTTCTTGCCGGCTGGGCTCTCGAAGAACGCGTCCTTGTCGTCGGGGTCGCTCGTGGTGATCGCCTCGGCGGGCACCACCCAGATCGATACGCCCTCGCTGCGGCGCGTATAGAGGTCGCGCGCGTTGCGCAGCGCCATATCGGCATCCGGTGCGTGCAGTGAGCCGACGTGCACATGGTTCAGCCCGCGGTTCGCGCGGACGAACACCTCCCAGAGCGGCCAGGTCTCAGCATCCATCAGGCCACCCCGGTTCCGGTGGTTGAGCGAGCGAAGCGAGACGAAACCCTGGCGTACTCGGCTGCCGCCTCGCGGACCCACGCGCCTTCTTCATGCGCCGTGCGACGGCGCTCGAGGCGCTCGGCGTTGCACGGCCCGTTGCCGCGCAGCACCTCGTAGAACTCGTCCCAGTCGATCTCACCCATCGCGTACTGGCCGGTCTGCTCGTCGTAACGCAGATCGGGATCGGGCAGCGTGATGCCGAGGATCTCGGCCTGCGGCACCAGCATGCCGACGAAGCGCTGACGCAGGGCGTCGTTCGAGAAGCGCTTGATCTTCCACTTCATCGACTGCGCCGAGTTGGGCGACTCATCGTCGGGAGGGCCGAACATGGCCAGACTCGGCCAGTACCAGCGGTTGACGGCATCCTGGGCCATCTCGCGCTGCTCATCGGTGCCCTGCATGAGCTGCAGCAGAATCTCGAACCCCTGGCGCTGGTGGAACGACTCCTCTTTGCAGATGCGCACCATCGCCCGGCCGTATGGGCCGTACGAGGCGCGGCACAGCGGCACCTGGTTGACGATCGCGGCGCCGTCGACGAGCCAACCGATCGCGCCCATATCGGCCCAGGTCGGGGTGGGGTAGTTGAAGATCGACGAGTACTTGGCCTTGCCGCTGATGAGCTGGTCCATCATCTCGTCGCGCGTGATGCCGAGGGTCTGCGCGGCCGAGTAGAGGTAGAGGCCGTGGCCGGCCTCGTCCTGCACCTTCGCCATCAGAATCGCCTTGCGCTTCAGGCTCGGTGCCCGGGTGATCCAGTTGCCCTCGGGCTGCATGCCGATGATCTCGGAGTGCGCGTGCTGTGAGATCTGGCGGATCAGCGTCTTGCGGTACGCCTCGGGCATCCAATCGCGCGGCTCGATGCGCTGCTCGTGCGCGACGAGATCGTCGAAGCGCTCCTGCGCGTCGGCGTCGCCCTCGACGAGAGAGAGGTCTGCGGGGGTTGTCATCATCGACTCCTGTTTACTGACCGATCGTTAGGTAATTCTGACACAGATTCTCTTTCCCAGCGAGAGGGGTGGACGACGAGCTCGCGGCTCTGTCATAGTTCCAGCCATGGAACAGCGGCACCGTCGTGGATGAGAACTCCGAGCAGGGTGCGGCGCGCCCCCGTCGGCTGTGGTTCGCGCTCGCCGCCGCTCTCGCCGTGGCCGTCGCGGTCGTCTTCGCGACGATTGGAGACGGCGTCGAGGCTGAGGTATCCGGATTCGCGGGCTGGATCATCGACCACGCGCACACCGCTGTGTGGGTTCTGTTGGCCGCGGCGCTCGCCATCGCGGCCTTCCGCGGCGCCTGGACCCGCGCCGCGGGGGTCGTAGCCGTCATTGCGGGTGTCGTGTACGCGGTCTTCCTCGTCACTCTCTTCACCGTCGGCTGAAGGACGGCGGCTGGGGCGGGCGTCGGTGGGAGAGCGTCGGTGGCGTGCGGCAGAGTGGAGGTATGGCTTCCTCCGACACCCGCACGGCCGCCCTCGACGCGCTTCGCGAGCTGGTCGGGCGGCCCGATGCCGAGTTCCACGATGGCCAGTACGAGGCGATCGAGGCGCTGGTCGACGGGCGGCGCCGGGCGCTGGTGGTGCAGCGCACCGGGTGGGGAAAGTCGGCGGTCTACTTCGTTGCCACGCTGCTGTTGCGCCGGCAGGGCGCGGGGCCGACGGTGCTCGTGTCGCCGCTGCTGGCGCTGATGCGCGACCAGATCTCCGCGGCCGAGCGGGCCGGTGTGCGCGCGGTCGCCATCAACTCCACCAATGCCCACGAGTGGGACGAGGTGCTCGCCCAGCTCGACCGTGACGAGGTCGACGTGCTGCTGGTGTCTCCCGAGCGGCTGAACAACCCGGCGTTCCGCGAGCAGCAGCTGCCCGCGCTCGTGCAGCGTCTGGGCATGCTCGTGGTCGATGAGGCGCACTGCATCAGTGACTGGGGTCACGATTTTCGCCCGGACTACCGGCGGCTGCGCGACCTCATCAGTGCGATGCCCGCGGGTGTGCCCGTGCTCGCCACGACCGCGACGGCAAACAGCCGCGTTGTCGCCGACGTTGCCGAGCAGCTTGATGCGGTGGGGTCGGATGCCACGGGCGGGCCGGCCGGTGTGCTGACGATCCGCGGGCCGCTCGCGCGGACATCCCTGCGTCTGGGCGTGCTGCGTCTGCCGAGCTCGACGCAGCGGCTCGCCTGGCTGCTCAGCCACCTGAACGACCTTCCGGGCTCGGGCATCATCTACACACTCACGGTGGCCGCCGCCGTCGACACCGCGCGGCTGCTGCGCGAGCACGGTCACGAGGTGCACGCGTACACCGGGCAGACCGATGCTGAGGAGCGGGCCGACCTCGAAGGCCGACTCAAGCGCAACGAGGTGAAGGCGCTCGTCGCCACGAGCGCACTGGGCATGGGGTTCGACAAGCCCGACCTCGGGTTCGTGCTGCACCTGGGTGCGCCATCGTCGCCAGTGGCGTACTACCAGCAGGTGGGCCGTGCAGGACGTGCCAGCGAGAGCGCCGACGTACTGCTGCTGCCGGGCGTGGAAGACCGCGACATCTGGCACTACTTCGCGACGGCCTCCATGCCCGACCGGGAGCGCGCCGAGCGGGTGATCGCTGCGCTCGGCGACGCGCCGATCTCGACGCCGGCACTGGAGTCCATCGTCGACATCCGCCGCACCCCGCTGGAGCTGCTGCTGAAGGTGCTCGACGTCGACGGCGCGGTGCGGCGCGTGCAGGGCGGCTGGGTCGCGACCGGGCAGCCGTGGACGTACGACGCCGAACGCTACGAGCGCATCGCGGCCGAGCGCCGCGCAGAGCAGCAGCACATGATCGATTACGAGCAGACCGACGGATGCCGGATGGAGTTCCTGCAGCGCTCGCTCGACGACGACACCGCGGCCCCGTGTGGGCGCTGCGACAACTGTGCCGGCGTGTGGTTCCCGGCCGAGATCGGATCGTCGGCCGCGGATGCCGCCGGCCAGTCGCTCGACCGTGTCGGCGTGCCGCTCGAACCGCGTAAACAATGGCCGACCGGCGCGGATCGCGTCGGCGTTCCGGTGAAGGGACGCATCCCGGCAGAGGAGCAGGCGGGGGAGGGCCGGGCGCTGGCGCGCCTGACCGATCTGGGCTGGGGCGGCACGCTGCGCGAGATGTTTGCCGCAGGAGCCGCGGATGCTCCTGTCTCTCCGCAGGTGCTCGGTGCCTGCGTGCGCGTGCTCGCGGATTGGGGCTGGGAGCGTCGGCCGGTCGCCGTTGTCGGGATGCCGTCGCGTTCGCACCCGCTGCTGGTCGAGTCACTCGCGCGCGGCATCGCCGAGATCGGGCGGCTGCCGTACCTGGGCTCGCTGGCGTTCGCCGGCGGCGGCCCGAGCGGACAGCCCGGCGGCAACAGCGTGTTCCGCCTCGCCGGGCTCTGGGAGCGCTTCAGCGCCGAAGGTCTCGACGTCCCCGAGGGGCCCGTGCTGCTCGTCGATGATCAGGTCGACAGCCGGTGGACGCTCACCGTCGCAGCCCGCGAACTGCGGCGCGCCGGCGCGAGTGAGGTGCTGCCGTTCGTGCTCGCGATGCGGGGGTGAGCGCGGGGAAACCCTCACTCCACCGCCCGGTTCGTGATCATCGACCGGCCTCGCACCTCGGCCACCACGTCGCCGGTCTCATCGCGCACGGTCACGTCGTAGAGGCCGGTGCGTCCGCTGACGACCCGTCGCACGGCCGTCGCGGACAGCACCTGACCGGCACCCGTCGACTTCAGGAAGGTGATGTCTGCGCCGGATGCCACGGTGACCCGCTCGTCCTCGTTGCAGGCGATCGCGAAGGCCGTATCGGCGAGAGCGAACACCAGACCACCATGGGTGATCGCGAAGCCGTTGAGCATGTCGTCGCGCACGGTCATCGACACGACCGCGCGCCCCGGCTCGTCGACCTCGACGGTCATGCCGAGCATCGCCGAGGCGGCGTCGCGTCGCATCATCTCCCTCACGCCGTCACGACCTCGGCCGCCGCCTCCTTGGTGACCAGTGTCAGCACGTCGTACGTCGCGACGATCTCATCGTCCTGGTTGCGGATCACAGCGTCCCAGCGCACCTCGCCGTACTCGTCGGTCTCGCGCGGCGTGATCTGCTTGGCGGTCAGATCGACGCGGATGCTGTCACCCGGCGACACCGGTGTGATGAACCGCAGATTCTCGAGGCCGTAGTTGGCGAGCACGGGGCCGGGCTCGGGATCGACGAACAGCCCCGCTGCCCACGAGACCAGCAGGTAACCATGTGCGACGCGGCCGGGGAAGAACGGGTTGGCCGCGGCGGATTCCTCGTCCATGTGCGCGTAGAACGTGTCGCCGGTGAAGTGCGCGAACGTCTCGATGTCGTCGAGCGTGACTTCACGGGCATCCGATGAGATCCGGTCGCCGATACGCAGCTCCGACAGCGCCTTGCGGAACGGATGCCGGTCGCCGGCGTTCGCGCTGGCGCCGGCGTGCCAGATGCCGGTCAGAGCGGTGAGCATCTCGGGCGATCCCTGCACGGCGGTGCGCTGCATGTGGTGCAGCACGGCGCGGATGCCACCCAGCTCCTCGCCGCCGCCGGCACGGCCAGGGCCACCGTGCACCAGACCGGGCAGGGGAGAGCCGTGCCCCGTCGACGACCGCGCATCGTCGCGGTCGAGCAGCAGCATCCGACCGTTGAACGGCGCGATCCGCGTCGCCAACGCGACGGCCTGCGCGGGGTCGTGCGTGGCGATGCTGGTCACCAGCGAACCGCCGCCGCGTGCGACGATGTCGGCGGCCTCTGCGATCGTGTCGTAGGTGATCAGCGACGAGACTGGGCCGAATGCCTCGACGGCGTGCACGGCGTCGGCATCCGCGCGGTCGAAACGCAGCAGTACCGGCGAGACGAATGCGCCGCCGGTCGCGGTGCCGGTGGTGCCGTCGGCCAGACGCACCTCGGGGGCATCCGTTGTGCCGATCACGATCCGACCGCCGCCGTCGACCAGCTTCTGCACCTGCCTCCGCACCTCATCGCGTTGCGCGGCCGAGGCCAAGGGGCCCATGGTGACGCCCTCTGCGCGGGGGTCGCCGATGACCGTCTTCGCCTCGATGCGCGAGCGCACGGCGTCGACGACGGCATCTGCGACGGCCGTGGGAACGACCGCGCGACGGATCGCGGTGCACTTCTGCCCGGCCTTCGTCGTCATCTCGACCACGAGTTGGCGCACGTAGGCGTCGAACTCGGGTGTGCCCTCGACCGCGTCGGTGCCCAATACCGAGGCGTTGATCGAATCGGTCTCGGCCGTGAACCGCACGCCGCCGGTCTGCACTGCGGGGTGGGCGCGCAGAATCTCGGCGGTCGAGGC
Source organism: Microbacterium esteraromaticum (assembly GCF_017303215.1). GTDB lineage: Bacteria > Actinomycetota > Actinomycetes > Actinomycetales > Microbacteriaceae > Microbacterium > Microbacterium esteraromaticum_C. The sequence continues at coordinate 1,321,279 of NZ_JAEMWU010000001.1, forward strand.
GCTGCCGGTGAATCCGACGAGGTCGCCCAGCCGCAGGTGGTCGAACAGGTTCGGCACGCTGCCGCTGACCAGTTGCACCGAGCCTTCGGGCAGCAGGTTCGACTCGACGAGGATGCGCACCATCGCTTCGGTCAGATACCCCGTCGGCGTCGCGGGCTTGATCACCGTCGGCATTCCGGCGAGGAACGCCGGCGCGAGCTTCTCGAGCGGGCCCCACACCGGAAAGTTGAAGGCGTTGATCTGCACGGCGACGCCGGGCAGCGTCGTGTACACATGCCGGCCCAAGAACGAGCCGTCCTTCGACAGCGGTTCGATCGGCCCGTCGACGTGCACTGTGCTGTTCGGCAGCTCGCGCCGGCCCTTGCCCGAGTACGAGAACAGCACACCGATGCCGCCGTCGATATCGACCCACGAGTCGGTCTTCGTCGCCCCGGTGCGGGCCGAAAGCGCGTACAGCTCGTCCTTGCGCTCGGTCAGCGCCAGCGCGAACTGCTTCAGCAGCAGCGCACGCTGATGAAAGGTCAGCGCCGCGAGGCTCTGCTGGCCGACCGTGCGGGCGTACTCCAGGGCACCCCCGAGATCAAGGCCCTCGGTGCTGACGTGCGTGACAACCTCACCGGTCGACGCATCGCGCACCGCGGTGCCGCCGGCGACGGCAGGGGTCCACCAGTCGCCGCGGACGTAGCTGGGCAGAATCTCGGTGTTCATCATTCCTCGTTCCACGTGTAGAAGCCTTCGCCGCTCTTGCGGCCCAGTCGCCCCTCGGCGACCATCGTGCGCAGCAGCTGCGGGGGTGCGAACCGGTCGCCCAGTTCACGGGCGAGCTCCTCGGCGATGCCGAGTCGTACGTCCAGTCCGACGATGTCGGTCGTGCGCAGCGGACCCATCGGATGCCGGTAGCCGAGCGTCATCGCCGCGTCGATGTCCGACGCACTGGCGACGCCCTCTTCCAGCATCCGGATCGCCTCCAGGCCGAGCATCACCCCGAGCCGCGATGAGGCGAACCCGGCGGAGTCGCGCACCACGATCGGGGTCTTGCCGAGCGCCTCGACCCAGCCCCGCGCACTGTCGACGACGTCGGCATCCGTGTCCGCGCCGCGCACGATCTCGACCAGCGCCGAGGCTGGCACCGGGTTGAAGAAGTGCATCCCCAGAAACCTGGTCGGGTCGCGGCGCTCGGCAGCCAGATCATCGATCGAGATCGACGAGGTGTTCGAAGCGAGCACCGCGCCGTCGCTGAGCACGGCATCGACGCGGGCGAGGGCATCCTGCTTCAGGCCGCGGTCCTCGGGAACCGCCTCGACCACCAGGCCGGCGTCGGTGAACACCGTCAGATCGATGCCCGTCCGCAGCCGCGCAGACACCTCGGCCGGGTCGAGCGTGGGGTTCCGCTCAGCGGAGCGGCGGATGCTCTCGGCGACACGGTGCGCGGCAGCATCCGCACTCTCATCGTTGCGCTCAACGATGCTCACGCGCGCTCCGGCGAGCAGGAAGGCGTGGGCGATGCCCGCGCCCATCCGGCCCCCACCCAGCACGCCGACGTGATCCGGTGCGTTCATCGCTTCGCCCTCCGCTGCAGGAACTCGGTCATGCGCCGCTCCTTCTCATCGCTCTCGAACAGTTCGGCCTGCAGCTCGCACTCGATATCCGGGTGCTGATCGCGCGAGGCGCGCAGCGCCCGCTTGGTGTGCTGCGTCGCCCGCGGATCGTTCGCGGCGATGCGGTCGGCCATCGCATGCGCGGCCTCGAGCAGGCCGTCGACCGGATGGATCGCCGAGATCAGGCCCCAGCTGAGCGCCTCATCGGCGTCAAGCACGCGACCGGTCAGCAGCAGCTCGGCCGCGCGCGCGTGACCGACGATCTCGGGCAGACGCCAGGTCGCCCCGGCGGCGGCCATGATGCCCAATCCCGTCTCGGGGTTGCCGATCTTCAGCGTCGGTGAGCTGATGCGCAGGTCGGCGGCGTAGGCGAGCTCGGCGCCGCCACCCAGCGCGTACCCGCTGACCGCGGCGATCACCGGCATCGGCAGCTCGTTGATGCGGATGAACGCGGTGGCGTTGATGGCGCGGCGGGCGTCTTCGGCGCGCCGTTCGCGCAACTGGGCGATGTCGGCGCCCGCGGCGAAGACGGTGTCGGAGCCCGCCAGGATCAGCGTGCGCGGATCGGCCTCAAGCTCGCCGCACAACGCGTGCAGTTCGTCGATCATGTCCTGATCGATCGCGTTGCGCTTGTCGGGCCGGTTCAGCGTCGCGACGACGCGGTCGGCGTGGCGCTCGATCAGCAGCGGCTCGGTCATCGGCTCCCTCCGCATCGCCAGAGGAGAGCCTGCGCGTTCCGGTCGCAGTTTCTCCCGCATCCCGGACGTTGATGCGTGAGAAAGTGCGACGGGAACGGCGTGCGTCTCGTGACCTCGGCTCCCGCGAGCCGGCCTGTCATGCGACCCGCTCCAGGATCATCGCGCTGCCCTGGCCCACCCCGACGCACATGGTCGCGAGGCCGAGGCCCGCGCCTTCGCGCTCCATGCGCCCCATCAGTGTGATGACGATGCGGCTGCCGCTTGAACCGAGCGGATGCCCGAGCGCGATCGCCCCGCCGTCGCGGTTGACGATGTCGGGATCCAACCCCAGACGCCGCATGGATGCCAGCGACTGCGTCGCGAACGCCTCGTTGAGCTCCACCGCTCCGATCGCCGACACGTCGAGCCCGGCCCGTTTCATCGCGCGTTCACTGGCCGGCACCGGGCCGAGTCCCATGATCTCGGGGGCCAGTGCCGCCGTCGTCGCGGTGACGATGCGGGCACGCGGGCGCAGCCCGAATCGGCGCACGGCTTCTGCGCTCGCGACCACGACCGCAGAGGCGCCGTCGTTCAACGAGCTCGAGTTGCCGGCCGTGACGACGCTCCCGCCGGGAACGACCGGGCGCAGCGCTGCGAGTGCTTCGAGGCTGGTGTCGCGCCGTGGGCCTTCATCGACGAGCACATCGCCCGCGCGGGTCGGCACGGCCACGATCTCGTCGGCGAAGCGTCCGGCATCCACCGCCGCGATCGCCCGGTGCTGGCTGCGCAGGGCGAACGCATCGGCATCCTCACGGGTGATGCCGTCGCGCCGTGCCACCTCTTCGGCGGTCTCGGGCATCGAGAAGGTCGCCTTCTCGCGGGCGAGCAGGCGCGCATTCGTGAACCGCCACCCGATCGACGTGTCGAATGCCGCGCCGGGTTTTGCCCAGGCGCGCTCGGGTTTGGCCTGCACCCAGGGTGCCCGGGTCATCGATTCGACACCGCCCGCCACCATCACATCGGCATCGCCCGCACGGATCGCCTGCGCGGCCATGGCGATCGCCGACATCCCCGAGGCGCAGAGCCGGTTCACGGTGATCGCGGGCACCTCATCGGGCAACCCGGCCAGCAGCACGGCCATGCGGGCGACGTTGCGGTTGTCCTCGCCGGCCTGGTTCGCCGCGCCGAGGATGACCTCGTCGATTTCGGCGTCGGGCACTCCGGCGCGATCGACAGCCGCGCGCACGACGAGCGCCGCGAGGTCGTCGGGGCGCACACCCGCCAGCGCACCGCCGTAGCGGCCGACCGCCGTGCGCGCGCCGCCGATGAGGAATGCGTCGGTCATGTCTCTCCTTTTCGCCAGGTCTGTGACGAATAGACGGGTGAGGGGTGGGTCAGATTCTTCGGTAGGCGCGCAGCGGATGCTCGATCAACTCGACCACCCGGCGCAGGAAGCCGGCCGCGTAGCCGCCGTCGCACACCCGGTGATCGAACACCAGCGACAACTGAGCGATGCGCCGGGCCACGATCTCGCCGTCGACCACCCACGGACGCTCGATCATGCGGCCGATACCGAGGATTGCGACATCGGGGTGATTGATGATCGCCGCGGATCCGTCAACGCCGAGGCTGCCGTAGTTGTTCAGCGTGAAGGTCGATCCGCGCAGGCGTTCCGGCGGCATGCGCCCCGAACGGGCAGCATCGGCGAGCTCACGCAACTGCGCGTCGAGCTCACCGACCGACAGCTCGTGCGCTCGCGCTATGACCGGCACCAGCAGGCCACGATCGGTATCGGCGGCGACCCCGAGGTTGATGCCGTCGAACGACAGAATCTCGTCGGCGTCGTCGCTGAGCCGTGAGGCCAGCAGCGGATACTCCGCCAGCGCAAGCACCGTGAACCGGGCGACGAGTGCGGTGAGCGACGGCGCCCGCTCACCCTCGGATGCCATCTCTGCGCGCAACTGCCAGAGTCGCGTGGCATCGACGTCGACCCACACCGTCGCCTCGGGAATCTCGGACCGGCTGCGCGTCAGCTTCGCACTGACGGCCTTGCGCAGCGGACTGAGCTTCTCGCGGGACGTCACGGCGAGGGCATCCGACGGTGAGACGGCGGATGCCACGGGAGCGGATGCCGGTGTGGCGGATGCCACGGGAGCGGCCACCCCGTCAACTGCCCCGTCGACGGCTGCGCGCAGCACGTCGCCGCGAGTGATCGCCCCATCGGAGCCTGTGCCGGTGATGGTGTGCACGTCGACGCCGAGGTCACGGGCGAGGCGGCGCACCAGCGGTGAGCGCACGGCCACGGTGCGACGCGGTGCGGCTTCGGCGGCCGGTGGCGCGGGAGCATCTGCGACGGGAGCGGACGCCACCGGCGCGGGCGTCTGCGAGCGCGGCACGGCACGGGCACGCCGACGTCCTGAGGAGGATCGTTCGGTGGTGCCGTAGCCGATCAGGACGTTGCCCGAACCTCCGGCATCCGCACCGTTCGTGTCTGCACCGCCCGCGCGTTCCTCGGCGCGGTACGCCTCCTTCTCGGCCGCCCCGGGCTTGTCTCCCGCCTCGTCAGCTCCCTCCCACGAGGGGTCAGAAAGAACGCTTTCCGCCCCCGCGGACCCAGCGTTTCTTGACCCCTCGTGGGTGGGGGGTGACCCCTCGTGGGTGGGGGGTGATCCCTCGGGCGCGGAGGGTGACCCCTCGTGAGGGGAAGAGGCGGCGGGGGAGGACACCTCAAGCACGGGCGCGCCAACGGCGATCGTCTCGCCGGCCTGACCATGCAACGCCGTGACGGTGCCGGCGAACGGTGAGGGCAACTCCACCACGCTCTTCGCGGTCTCGACTTCGGCCACAGCCTGGTCGGTGCTGATCTCATCGCCCACCTGTACCAGCCACTGCACGAGCGCCGCCTCGGTGAGCCCTTCGCCGAGGTCGGGCAGGCGGAACACGCTTGCGGTCGTCGTGGTCATCGCGTCTCCTCGTCGTCGTCCCAGTGCAGCGAGTCGATAGCGTCGAGAACGCGATCCGCGTCGGGCAGGTAGAAGTGCTCCAGCTTCGGCGGCGCGAACGGGGTATCGAACCCGGTCACACGGCGTACCGGAGCCTCGAGGTACTCGAAGCAGCGCTCGAAGACGCGTGCCTGGATCTCACCGGCGACGCTGACGTACCCGGGTGCCTCGGCGACGACCACGGCTCGCCCCGTTGCGCGCACCGCGGCGGTGACGAGTTGGTCGTCGAACGGCGACAGCGAGCGCACGTCGATGACCTGAACGCTGCGTCCCTCGGATGCTGCGATCTCGGCCGCCTCCAACGCGACCGGCACCATGGCGGCGTAGGCGAGCACGGTCACATCCGTGCCCTCGCGGGCGATGCGCGCTGTTCCGAGATGGGCGACCTGCGTAGTGTCGACCTCGTCCTTGGTCCAGTACAGCTTCTTCGGCTCGATGAAGATCACCGGGTCGGGCGAGGAGATCGCCGCGCGCAGCATTGAGTAGGCGTCCTGCGGGGTGGACGGTGCGACCACCGTGAGCCCCGGAGTGTGCGCGTAGTACGCCTCGGACGAGTCGCAGTGATGCTCGACGCCGCCGATGCCGCCACCCGAGGGCATCCGGATCACCATCGGCAGGCGCACCGCGCCCCGGGTGCGGTTGCCGAGCTTGGCGACGTGGCTGACGACCTGTTCGAAGGCGGGCAGCGCGAAGGCGTCGAACTGCATCTCGACGACGGGACGCATGCCGTTCATGGCCATACCCACTGCGGTGCCGACGATGCCGGACTCGGCCAGCGGGGTGTCGAAGCACCGTTCCTCACCGAAGCGTTCGGTCAGTCCGTCGGTGATGCGGAAGACGCCTCCGAGGGCGCCGACGTCCTCACCAAACACGACGACAGCGGGGTCGTCGCGGATCGCGTCGGCGAGGGCGAGATTGAGCGCGGCCGCCATCGTCATCGTCTGCGTGGTGGGGGCCCCGGCGTCGAGCCGGACGTCGTCGTGCGCGATGGTCATCGGGATCCTCCCGTCGGTGACACGGCATCGGATGCTGCCCCGCGGGCGATCTCGTCGCGCAGCATCTGCCACTGCTCGTCGAGCTGCGGGGTGCGATCGGTGGTGACGAAGCGGAACAGGTCTTCGGGGTCGAGGTCGGTGTCGGCGTTCAGCGCTGCGCGCAGATCGGCGGCGATCCGTTCGGCGTCAGCGGCGATCCGATCCTCGGTGGCCGTGTCGAGTGCGTCATGCGCGGTCAGGTAGGCGCGCATGCGGGCGAGCGGGTCGCGCTCGATCCAGGCCTGCACCTCGGCACGCTCGCGGTAGCGGGTGTCGTCGTCGGCGTTGGTGTGCGCCTGCATGCGGTAGGTGTGCGCCTCGATCAGCGATGGTCCTTCGCCGGCGCGCGCACGATCGACGGCGTCGCCGAGCACCGAGAGCACAGCGGCGACATCGTTTCCGTCCACACGCTGGCCGGGCATGCCGTAGCCGACCGCCTTGTGGGCGAGTGAGGGGGCGGCGCTCTGACGGGACAGCGGCACCGAGATGGCGAACTCGTTGTTCTGCACGAAGAAGACCACGGGTACGCCGAACACGGCGGCGAAGTTGAGCGCCTCGTGAAAGTCTCCCTCACTGGTGGCGCCGTCACCGCACAAGGCCAGCACCACGGTGTCCTCGCCGCGGTACTTGGCCGCTTGCGCGAAGCCCACGGCATGCAGCAGTTGCGTGGCAAGGGGGGTGGCCTGCGGGGCGACGCGGTGTTCGGTGGGGTCGTAGCCCGAGTGCCAGTCGCCGGCGAGCAGCACCATGGCATCCGCCGGGCTCACCCCGCGGCCGATCACGGCGACCGAGTCACGGTACGTCGGGAACAGCCAGTCGCGTTCGCCGAGTACGAGCGAGGCGGCGACCTGGCACGCCTCCTGCCCGTGCGATGAGGGGTACACCGCCAGGCGACCCTGGCGCACGAGCGCGCTGGCCTGATCGTTGATGCGCCGGCCCTCGACGAGCGCACGGTAGGCATCACGCAGATGCTCGAGGTCGGGCATCTGGTAGTGCTGGTCGGCCTCGGCGGTGCCGTCCGGGGCGATCAGACGCACCGGCTCGTCACGGGGCAGCAGGGTCTCGGGGGTGAGCACGCGGTCGCTCATGTTCGCCTCCTTCGCCGAACGGGTGATCTCAGCATCCTCTCTCCGTGCCAGTCGTCCAACCGTTTCGCCTGATTCCTGAACGTCTGGTCAGGTATTGCGTGTACTGCGTGCAGAGTGTCAGGATTCTGTGACAGATCGAAGGAGCTCTGATGGCCGAGATGGATGCGACGGATCACGCGATCCTCGCCGAACTGCGCCGCGACGCGCGCGCCTCGATGACGGCGATCGCCGAGGCCGTGCACATCTCGCGTGCCGGGGCTCACGCCCGCATCAAACGACTCACCGACCTCGGGGTGATCACGGGGTACACGGTGCGTACCGACCCGGTGCAGCTCGGCCATCATGCGTCGGCCTACGTGATGCTCGCGATCGAGCAGGCGACGTGGCAGGACGTGCAGGCCCGGCTGCGCGCGATCCCCGAGGTCGAGCACATGGCGCTGGTCGGCGGCGATTTCGACGTGATTCTGCTCGTGCGGGCCAGCGATGCCCGCGATCTGCGCCGCATCGTGCTGGAGGACATCCAGGCGATCCCGTCGATCCGCTCGACCCGCACCACTCTGATCTTCGAGGACTACACCCGCGACTGAGCGTCACTCGCATAGCCTGGGGGCGTGAAACGGGAGCCTCAGATCGACGACCTACTCGCCGGCCCACGCGGGCGACGCCTTCTTCTGGAGTACGCGATGGCCGTCGAGGAGCAGAAGGCGCAATGGCAGCTCTCGCGTGCTGTACGCGTCGCTACCCGCGCGTTCGAGTCGGCGGGGACCATGATCTGGATCGGCGACGGGCCGCCAGCAGAACCCGAAACGATGTCGCCCGCAGAAGCGGCACACGTGCTCGCACAGGTGACGCTCGCCGAGCCGTCCCAGGCGCACGCGAGATCGGCACTGGCGCGCTCGATCGACATGGCGCGGTACTGGCAGGAGCCCGACGGGGAGGACCAACTGGCGGCGACCCCCGAGATGCGTGATGCGTTGCAGCGGGTCGCCGTGCACCTGGCGCCGGCGTTTTCGTCGTGGTGGTGGCCGATGTTGCGAGAAGCACAGTGGGCTGTGCAGTGGGATGACGAAGGCATCGCCGCGCCTCGAGCGATCTCTGCCGAGGAGTTGCGCCAGCATCGCGCCCGAATGATCGAAGGCGAGCAGCAGGCGCAACGCGACGGGCCGGTCGACCCCGCAGCGAACATGAGCGGTGACTGGTGGTCGATGCCGGCGTGGCTTGCCCCGTCGACAGCAGGCGAGACCTTCGACGGTAGCCCTGCCGCCCTGTGGTTCGTCGAGGACGGCTTGGGCTGGGAACGCGGCTTCGCGCACCGCGCGACGATCGCACCCGATGCTCGCGTGTTCGAGATCGACGGGCCGCAGGCGTGGGCAGACCTCTGCCGCCGATTCCCGCTGGTGGTCACGGCATCCCGCCGGCACGACTGGTATCGCACGACCGGGCGTGTGGGGGAGTGGGTGATCCCGGACTGGGCGTCCGTCGCCCAGCACTACGATGCCGTGCATCTGCAGACCGGAGCCTATCTCGCGGTCGCTGGCACAGCCATCGAGGTGGGTGATGGCCGTGCGTCGGTCATCGCAGGCTGGAATCCCGACGAGACCTACTGGCTGACCTCGGCGGTGCAGTTTGACGAGCCGCCGCAGACCTGGGTCTCACCCGACGGACAGAACGAGGAGTGGGGGCTCGAGTAAGCGCTGCGTGTGAGTGGAAGCGATTGAGCGTCACTCGACGAACAGGGCGATTCCCTCAGCGGTCTCGGTGATCGTGACGTGCGTCAGGTCGGGCACGGCCAGCGTCGGGCCGTGTGCGGCGGCGTGCTGCCCCACGCCGATCACGCGCATACCGGCGGCGAGTCCCGCCTCGACCCCGGCGGCCGAATCCTCGAAGACGATGCAGTCGGCCGGGTCGATGCCCAGGATCGACGCGCCCTTCAAGAACCCCTCGGGGTGCGGCTTCGACGCCGACACGCTTTCAGCGGTGACCCGAACCTCGGGGACCGCCAGGCCGGCGGCATCCATCCGCGCCGTCATCAGCGCGACATCCGCGCTTGTCACGATGGCATGGGGCTGCCCGCGCAGCGCCTCCAGAAGAGCGGCCGCACCGGCGATCGCGACGACCCCGTCGACATCGCCGGTCTCACGTGCGAGCATCTCGTCGTTCTCTCGCAGGTTGATCGCATGGTCGCGCTCGGGCAGCATGATCGCCATGCTCTGATGTCCTTGCCGTCCGTGCACGACCTCCAGCACGTGCGCCGGGTCGAGCCCGTGCGGCTCGGCCCACTTCAGCCAGATCCGCTCCACCACCGCGGTCGAATCGACGAGGGTGCCGTCCATGTCGAGCAGAACGGCGCGGGCATGCAACGTCGTGGTCATCGCACCAGGCTAGTCGTGCTCAGAGACTCCAGAGCGCCGGATGCGGCAATGCACCCATCTGCCGCTCGAGTCCTGCCGCCAGAGCGACGAGCTGAGCTTCGCCGCCGGGGCGACCGATCAACTGCACGCTCACCGGATGGCCTGAAGCGTCGACGGTCACCGGCAGCACGAGGGCGGGTAGGCCCGCGACGTTCACGAAGCTTGAGTACGGCGCGTACTGCACCTGCTGAGAGAAGCCGCGCGCGGCATCCGCCCGGTCGAACCAGCCGACGGGCTGCGGCGGCAGCGCGAGCGCGGGAGTGAGCACGGCGTCGAACGGCGCGAAGGCGGTGATCGTGTCGCGTTCGAATGCGGATGCTGCCGTGAGCGCCTCCAGCACCTGAGCGCCGCTGAGTGCGCGCCCCTCGCGCACCAGCCACGCCGTGATCGGCTCGACCAACTCCAACTCGGCATCGGTCAGCGTCATGCGCGCCGCGCTCATCCGCCAGATCGTCGTGAACATCTCGGCGTACCCGCGGGGTCGCCAATCGAACGGGTCGACTCCGTGCCCGCCATCCGACAGCAGTGCCGCCGCGACGTCGACGGCACGCGCCGCGTCGGGATCGAGTCGGATGTCTTCGTCGTCATCCCACGGCGAGACCGTGGTGACGCCGATGCGCGCGAAGGTCGTCGGATGCTGCGCCGCTTCGCCGAACGGCCCGGACCCTGGAGCGCGCGTGGCGTACCCGTACGGCCTCCCCGAGACCTGCACGTCGAGCAGCAGCGCGGCGTCGGCCACCGTGCGCGCGATCGGGCCGGCGACCGCGAGCCCGCCGGGGCTGTCCAGCCCCGAGGCGAACGGCACTCGGCCCCGCGACGGCTTGATGCCGACGACGCCGACCGTCGCGGCAGGAATGCGGATGGATCCGCCGCCGTCGGATGCCGGCGCAAGCGGCAGCAGACCGGCCGCAACGGCCGCGGCAGCGCCTCCGCTGGAGCCGCCTGCACCGTTGTCGAGGTTCCAGGGGTCGCGCGCGGGCGGTCCGATCTGCGTTTCGGTGTACCCGGTCAGACCGAACTCGGGAGTACTCGTCTTGCCCAGGCTGATACCGCCTGCCTCATCGAGCACGGCGGCCTGATCGGCAGTCTCGTCCGGAACGAGATCCTGATGCAGACGCGACCCGAACCGCGTCGGCACACCGGCCCGCGGCACGAGGTCCTTGTCAGCGAACGGCAACCCCCACAGAGCGCCGACCGGCTCGGCCCGCGTCACACTCTCCGCGCGCTCGCGTGCAGCATCCGCCGTCACCTCGACGAACGCGCCAACACGGTCATCCAGGCGCGCGATCCGCGCCAGATAGTGCGTCACCACCTCGAGGGGCGAGAGTTCACCGCGACGTAGCGCCGCCACCTGGTCGATCGCGGTCAGGTCGTGCAGTTCGGCCATGAGCCGAGCCTAGGCGCCGCCCGCGACATCGGGCGCGATGCGACCCGCACCCGTCCTCAGCAACCGGCGCAGAATCACGCGAATCCTGCGCGCCAGCGGGCATCCGAATCGCGAAACTTAACGGGATCGTCGCAACCGTCGTTCTTGCGCACCGGATCCGCACGACCTTTCAGGGGTGGGCTCGTACGCTGGAAGCGGGCAGATCCGCCCGTTCCCGCCGCGCCGCGCCCATCCGGCGCCCAGCACCACCGCAAGGACGCACATGTACGACATCGCGACGCATCGCGACGAATGGCAGGCAGACGAAGAACTCGCTGAGCGGATGATCCCGCTCATCGGCAAGCTCAACCGCACCCGTGACGTCGTCACGTCGCTGCACGGTCATCGTCTGCTCGGGCTCTCGACCACCGGCATCCTCGAAGTGCACGAGCGCGTCGCCGCGCTCGGCCACGGACGCCTCGAGCTCGACGACACCCTCGCCGTCCTCGAGGCCCTGTGCGAGATCAAGCCCGGTGCGTCGTCCATCGACGTGGCCCGTCTGATCGCCGAGCACGCCGGCAGCGACCGCGACCTGGTCGACTATCTGCGCGAGGCGCTCGCCCCGGCGCTCGGGGCCGAACCGGCCGAGCCCGTTGACGTCGTCCTGTACGGATTCGGACGTATCGGCCGACTGCTCGCGCGCATCCTCATCGCGCACACCGGGGGCGGAAGCGGACTGCGCCTGCGCGCCGTCGTCGTGCGTCGCGGGGCCGAGAACGACCTCGTCAAGCGTGCGTCGCTGCTGCTGCGCGACTCGGTGCACGGACGGTTCGAGGGCTCTGTCGACGTCGATGAGGAGAAGTCCCAGATCATCGCCAACGGCAACCGCATCCAGGTCATCTACTCCGACGACCCGTCCACGGTCGACTACACCGCCTACGGCATCCGCGACGCGATCATCGTCGACAACACCGGACGCTGGCGCGATGAAGAGGGCTTGAGCCGCCACCTGCAGGCCAAGGGTGCTGCCCGCGTGCTGCTGACGGCCCCCGGCAAGGGCGAGCTGAAGAACATCGTGCACGGCATCAACGACTCGACCATCACCGACGATGACCGCATCGTCTCGGCCGCCTCGTGCACCACGAACGCGATCACCCCGGTGCTCAAGGCGATGGACGAGGCATACGGGATCGTGCGCGGACACGTCGAGACCGTGCACTCGTTCACCAATGACCAGAACCTGATCGACAACTTCCACAAGGGCGACCGCCGCGGCCGCTCGGCGGTGCTGAACATGGTCATCACCGAGACCGGAGCGGCCAAGGCCGTGGCCCGCGCACTGCCCGAACTGGCCGGCAAGCTCACCGGTTCGGCCATCCGCGTTCCCACGCCCGACGTCTCGCTCGCCGTGCTGCACCTCACTCTGGAGAACCCGGCCACCAAGGACCAGCTCAACGACTACCTGCGCCGCGCGTCGCTGCACTCCAAGCTGCGTCAGCAGATCGACTACGTCGAGAGCCCCGAGGTCGTCTCGACGGACTTCGTCGGTTCGCACCGTGCCGGCATCGTCGACGGTCTGGCAACCATCGCCAACGATCGCGATGTGGTGCTGTACGTCTGGTACGACAACGAGTACGGCTACTCGTGCCAGGTGGTGCGCGTGCTCGAAGTGATGGCCGGTGCGCACCCGGTGGTGCTTCCGCCGCGCCGCGAGGTGACGCTCAACGCCTGAGCCTGTTCGGCCGGTGCGAGGCGGGCGCGCGTCGGGCGGTGCGTGTCGGCCGGTGCGGGTCGGTCTCGTGTCGGAAATCCCAGATCGGATGCCGTCGCACCGGCGTGTCCGGTGGTGACATGCCGTGCGGGGCGCGGAACGTCTGGGATTTCCGACGCCCGAGTGCGAGAGGATGACCCTGTGAGCTGCTACTTCCGTCGACTGTCTGCGACCGAGTTCGAGCCCACCGACCATGTCGGCGGAGCATGGAACCCCGACGAGCAGCACGTCGCTCCGGTGCTGGGGCTGCTGGCGCACATCATCGAGGCCGATCACGCGGTGCGCCGCGCGGATACGCCGCTGGTGCTCGCGCGGGCCAACTACGACATCCTCGGTGTCATCCCGATGGCCGCGTTCGAGGTCAGCACCCGCGTGGTGCGGCCCGGCCGCACCATCGAACTCGTCGAGGCGACGCTCAGCCAGGGCGGGCGCGCGGCGCTGACACTGCGGGCGTGGATGCTGCAGACCGGCGACACGGACGACCTCGCCGGCACGTCGCTGGCGTCCATGCCACCGCGCGTGGACCTCGCCGGCTGGAGGATGGACGCCGGCTGGCAGGGCGGGGCGATCCGTTCGGTGGAGTTCCGGCACCGCGATTTCGGGCCGGGGCGGGCTCAGAGCTGGCTTCGTCCGACGGTGCCGCTGCTGGCGGATGAAGCGGTGTCGGCGCGCGCGCGGATGCTCGGGGCGCTCGACTTCGCCAACGGTATCGCGATCCGCGTGTCACCCAACGACTTGCTCTATCCGAACGTCGACCTGACCGCGAGCCTGTTCCGCGAGCCACAGGGCGAGTGGATCGGTCTCGACACGTCGGTGTCGTTCGGCCCCGGCGGCATCGGACTGACAGAGTCGGTGCTCAGCGACGAGGCAGGGCCACTGGGTACGTCGTCACAGACCCTGACGCTGCGCCGACGCTGACACGCGTCCACGAGAAGAGGCTCGTTACCCGAAGCAGGCTGAATCGGCGGGATTCATCCTGTTCTCGTGAACGAGCCTGTTCTCAGTGACGCGTGCCGGCAACCGCCCCGGACAGGTGCGCCACGTGTTCTACTCGCCGGCGTGCCGGTCGAGGAACGAGTAGACCTCGCTGTCGTCGACTCCGGGGAAGGCGCCGCGCGGTAGCGGCGAGAACATGTGCGTGTGCACGCGGGCGCTCGGCCAGGCGCGCCCTTCCCAGCGCTGACTGATCGCGGCGGATGCCCGTCGGCAGCACGTCTCGTCGGGGCAGCTCGACTGTGCGCGGTGCTGGGTCTCGCGTCCGCGCCACCAGCGGGCGTCATCGAAGGGGACGCCCACGGTGATCGAGAACCCGCCGTCGCTGGCCGAACCGGTCTGCGTCGCGCACCAGTAGGTGCCCGACGGGGTGTCGGTGTACTGGTAGTGCTCGGTCGTACGGTTGCGCTGCTCGAACGCGGCGCGGGCCGAGAACTTGCGGCACGCCGGCTGGCCTTCGACCGCACCGGTGACGTCCATCGGCAGGGGGAGGTCATCGTTCTCGTACACCCGCGTGATGGCGCCGTTCTCGTCGACGCGCAGAAAGTGCAGGCGCATGTCGAGGTGGTGCGTCATGAGGTTGGTCATGCGCATGGCCGCGGCCTCGTGGGTGACGCCGAACGCATCGCGGAAGTCCTCGACGGCGAGGTTGCGGTCCTTCTTGGCCTGCTGCAGGAAGGCGACGCCCGCGGTCTCGGGGATCAGGCAGCAGGCCGCGAAGTAGTTGATCTCCAGGCGCTGTTGCAGGAAGTCGGCGTAGTCGGTCGGAGGGGTGTGGCCCAGCAGCCGGTGCGCCATCGCCTGCAGTGCCATCGATCGCAGTCCGTGACCGCCGGGGATGGACGCCGGTGGCAAGTAGATGCGGCCGTTCTCGAGGTCGGTGATGGAGCGGGTCGAGTGGGGCAGATCGTCGACGTAGATGAGTTCGAAACCGAGCTTCTCGGCCATGATGCTGACCGTGCGGTGCGTCAGCGCGCCCGAGATGTGCCCCGCGGCCTTGAGATGCTTCTCTGCGAGAGCCTCGATCTCGGGAAGGTAGTTGCCCTTCGAGCGCATCGTCAGACGCATCTCGGTGTTGGCGCGACGGGCTTCTTCCGGCGTGGCGATGGCTTCGCTCTCACGGCGGTGCAATTCGCGGTGCAGGCCGAGAACCGACTCGATGGTCTCGTCGCTCATGCCCTTCGACACCCGGATGGGTGAGATGCCGAGCTGACGGAAGACCGGGCTGGCCTGCGCGCGGTCGAGTTCGATCTCGAGAGCGGCGCGCTTGTTCGGCGGCTCTCCCGAGATCAGGTCGGCGACGTCGGTGGCGCACGCATCGGCGATGGCCTGCAACAGCGACAGCTTCGGCTCGCGCTTGCCGTTCTCGATCAGGCTGAGCTGCGAACCGGCGATCCCCACTCGCGCGCCGAGGTCATCGAGAGTGAAGCCCTTCGCCGTGCGGTGGTGCCGGATGCGATGTCCGAGAGTGCTGAGTTCGAGTCCGCTGGTGCTCGCCATTCCTTGAGCATAGCCGAAAGATCAGCTTTTCTTTCAACGCAAACCGCCCGAAAGTGAAAGGAAAACTCACGGATGATGGACGTATCGCATCCCCTATCAAGGAGCAGACATGGCACTCGCCGAGACGTACGCACCCAGCATCCCTGCCGCCGCACCGCTGCGCAGCTTCGGTGCCGTGCCCGCGTATGACACCCCGGCCATGGCTGAGCTGCGCGAGTGGGTCGATGGCATCGCCGCGCTCACTCAGCCCGATCGCATCCACTGGATCGACGGGTCGCGCGCCGAGAACGACGCCCTGATGCACACCCTCGTCGACGAGGGCAAGCTCCTCAAACTCAACCCCGAGTGGCGCCCAGGCTCCTACCTCGCCCGCTCGCACCCCAGCGACGTCGCGCGCACCGAGGGACGCACCTACATCGCCTCCGAGCGCGAGCAAGACGCCGGCCCCACGAACAACTGGGTCGCCCCGGCCGAGATCCGCGCCACGCTCGATGGCGTCTTCGAAGGCTCGATGCGCGGCCGCACCATGTACGTCGTCCCGTTCTCGATGGGTCCCGTCGGCGGCAAGCTCTCGCACATCGGCGTCCAGGTCACCGACAGCGCCTACGCGGTGGCATCCATCGGCATCATGACGCGCGTCGGCGACGCAGTCACCCGCCAGATCGCCGAGGGCGCGCCGTGGGTCAAGACCGTGCACTCGGTGGGCGCTCCGCTCGAGCCGGGCCAGGCAGACGTCGAATGGCCCTGCAACGATGAGAAGTACATCGTGCACTTTCCCGACACGCTCGAGGTGTACTCGTACGGCTCGGGCTACGGCGGCAACGCCATTCTCGCCAAGAAGTGCTTCGCGTTGCGCATCGCGTCGGTGATCGCCCGCGATGAGGGCTGGCTGGCCGAGCACATGCTGCTCATCCGGGTCACCGACCCGAAGGGTCGTGCGTACCACGTCGCCGCGGCGTTCCCCTCGGCGTGCGGCAAGACCAATCTGGCCATGCTGCGCCCCACCATCCCCGGCTGGAAGGTCGAGACGCTCGGCGACGACATCGTCTGGATCCGTCCCGGCGAGGACGGGCGGATGCACGCGATGAACCCCGAGGCGGGATTCTTCGGCGTGGCGCCCGGAACAGGCGAGTCGACCAACGTCACCGCGGTCGAGACGCTGTGGGGCAACACGATCTTCACGAACGTCGCGTTGCGTCCCGACGGAGACGTGTGGTGGGAAGGACTGACCGAGACCCCGCCGCCGCATCTGATCGACTGGCAGGGCAACGATTGGACGCCGGACTCGGGTCGCCCGGCCGCGCACCCCAACTCGCGTTTCACGGTCTCTGCATCGCAGTGCCCGCAGATCGCCGAGGACTGGGAGGACCCCGAGGGCGTGCCGCTCGATGTCATCCTGTTCGGCGGACGCCGTGCCAGCAACGTGCCGCTCGTCGTCGAGGCGACCGACTGGACCCACGGCGTGTTCCTCGGGTCGACCATCTCGTCCGAGCGCACCGCCGCGGCTGAGGGCAAGGTCGGCGAACTGCGCCGCGACCCCTTCGCGATGCTGCCGTTCTGCGGCTACAACATGGGCGACTACTTCGGCCACTGGCTGAAGGTCGGCCGCTCGCTGCGGTTCGATCGCGCTCCGCGCATCTTCCAGGTCAACTGGTTCCGCCGCGGGGAGGACGGTCGGTTCCTCTGGCCCGGTTTCGGCGACAACTCGCGCGTGATCGACTGGATCATCCGCCGTATCTCGGGCGAAGTCGCCGCCGTCGACAGCCCGATCGGACGCCTGCCGTTGCGCGAAGACCTCAACCTCGACGGCCTCGACGTCACCGACGCCGATCTGGATGAGCTGTTCGACGTCGATGTCGATGCGTGGCTGGCCGAGGCAGATTCCACCGAGGAGTTCTACAAGGTCTTCGGCGACACGCTCCCGGCCGCGCTGCACAGCGAGCTGGAGGCACTGCGCTACCGCCTGAGCACCGCGCGCTGAACCTCCAACGCAGATTCGCGACGCCGGAATGCCGGAGACGACCCATGGCTGAGTGGTCGCCGGCATCCCGGCGTCGCGTCATGCTCTCGGTGCGTCCACGCGGGTGATCAGGCCGTCCAACGAGGCCACGATGGGCGTCGTGTCGACCGTTGTGGGCGAGGCTGCGAGGTACGCCTGGCGGAACGCCGCGACCTCGTCACGCATGGCCCTCCGGTTTTCACCCACGGCTACCGCTTCGATACGCATCAGCATCCGGATTGCGGCGTGCACGGCGAGAGGATGCCCCATCGCGTAGGTGCGCAGGGCGAGCATCACATCGGCGAGCACCTGCGTGGGGGTCGGCCACGCGCACAGTACGCGTGCACGGCCCGACGCGTCGGAGTGCACGGTTGCTGCCGGTGGGCGACGGAACAACTCGGTCAGGGCAACTCCGAGCGCATCGATCGCCGAGACGGCGGTGTAGGGATCGTTCGTGCCGCTGCCGAGTCCACGGATCCCGGTCTCGGTCAGCCCCTGCGCGGCATAGCGCAGGTCCTGCTGCGGCGTGCGGTAGCGCTCGATGGTGATCGCCGCCCGTACGGTTCTCTCAAGGCGATCCGCACCGAGCTCGACGTCGTCCTCCGAGGAATGGAGGACCCGGGCGAGAGCGTCGCCGGCGAGCACATGACGCCCCGGAGGAGCCAGCACCTGGATGAGCGCATCCATCTGGCGCGCATATTCGGTGAGCGCGGGCAGATCGACGTGTTGCACGTACCCGGCTCGTGCAGCGGTGACGACTCCCGCCGCGCGCAGGCCGGCGAACTCGACGGCATCCTCGGTGCGCTCGCGCTCAGACGGGTACAGCAAGTCGATCGCGGCCATCAGCTCGTCGGACACCCGGGCCTGCAGCGTGGTGACCTGCACCGACCGAGCGATGTGGTGGATGAAGTACACCAGCACCGCGACATCGCACACGGCAAGGACGACGGCGAACCCGACAGCGAGGGCCGGCACGAACGCGTCGCTGGAATCCTGTTCGGTGCGCACGGCGCGCAGCACGACGAGCGTGTACAAGAACGTCGAGGTGAGCACCGCCAGTACCACCTGGTTGCCCCGATCAGCCATGAAGTTGCGCACAAGGCGCGGTCCGTAGGTCGACGAAGCGGTGGCGAGCACGGCGATGGTGATCGAGAACGAGGTCGCGGCCACGCCCAGCATCGTGCCACCGATCACGGTGAGTATCGCGCGCCCACCGGTGGCGGAGAGGCCACCGGTCGCCAGAGGCACGGCCATGCCGGTCTCCAGCAGTAGGCGGTCGACCTCGATCAGTGCCAGAGCGAGTGCGACCGCGCCGAGAGCGAAGAGCGCGGGCACGAACCAGAACGACTCGCGCGCACGCAGGTACCAGGAACGCATGCTTCAGAGTACGCCCGCGTCCTGACTCGCCGAGACCCCTAGATACCGCCGAGACCCCGTCGTATGGACGTCCATACGACGGGGTCTCGGTGCGAAGTGGGGGTGTCGGCGCCACCCGATGCTCAGACGAGAAGCTGATGCCGTGCGAGATCCCGGTACAACGGTGTCGACTCGATCAACTCGTCGTGAGTACCCTGTCCTTCGACGACGCCGTCACGCAGCACGACGATCAGATCGCTGTCGACGACGGTCGAGAGACGGTGGGCGATGACCAGCAGCGTGCGGTCCTCGGCTGCGGCGTCGATCGCCTCTCGCATCCGTTGCTCATTCACACCGTCCAGAGACGAGGTCGATTCGTCCAGCAGCAGAATCGGCGCCTCGGTCAGCAGGGCGCGTGCGATGGCCAGACGCTGGCGCTCACCACCCGAGAGCATCACGCCGTCCTCACCGACTGGCGCAGCCAGCCCCAGCGGACTGCGCTCGAGCACATCGCCGAGGTTCACCGAACGCAGCACCCGTTCGCACTCCTCGTCGGTGGCTTCCGGGGCGGCAAGACGCAGATTCTCGGCCAGCGTTCCGGCGAGCGTGGGGGCATCCTGCTCGACGTACCCGAACTGCGCGCGCAGCTGCTCACGCGGGTAGGTGCGCACATCGTGCCCGGCCAGGCGAATCGATCCGCCCGTCGGATCGTAAAAGCGCTCGACAAGCGAGAGGATCGTGCTCTTGCCGGCGCCGCTCGGCCCGACCAACGCGACGCGTGCACCGCGCGGCACAGCGAACGAGACACCCTTGAGCACGTCGCGGTCGATATCGGCCCGGACATCGTC
Source organism: Microbacterium esteraromaticum (assembly GCF_017303215.1). Lineage (GTDB taxonomy): Bacteria > Actinomycetota > Actinomycetes > Actinomycetales > Microbacteriaceae > Microbacterium > Microbacterium esteraromaticum_C. The sequence continues at coordinate 1,340,922 of NZ_JAEMWU010000001.1, forward strand.
CGAGGCGTGTTCCAGGTGTGCGTCGACCAGCAGGTTCTGTGCCTCCTTCGCGGCGGCCTCACGCGCGGCGATGACGTTGTCGGGGTAACGGAAGCGCACATCGCGGAACTCGATGGCCGGGGCGCCGACGACCGGGGCGGCGGTGACTGTGGCATCCGATTCGTCGTCCTGGCTCTCGGTCGGCAGATCCAGCACCTCTTGAATGCGACCCAGCGCACCGAGCGCCTGATTGACCGAGGTGATCGCGCCGAACGCCTGCCCCAGCGGCATGATCAGCATGAACAGGAACATGATGAAGGTCACCAGCGACGCGATGGTCAGGGCGCCGGATGCCACCCGGAAACCGCCCACACCGAGCACGACGAGCAACGACAGCTGCAGGGCGATGCCGGCGATCGGGACGACCATCGACGAGATCTTCGCAATCCGCACACCGAGTCCGTACGCCTCGCCGGCGAGCTCATCGACCGCTGCGGTCTCGCGCGCCGTCGCACCGGAAGCGCGGATGGTGCGGATCGACGAGATACCCCGTTCGACGCCGGAGGCAAGTTCGCCCACCTTGTGCTGCTGGGCGGCGGATGCGGTGCGGATGCGGCCGCTGAGCCCCACGACCACGACGACCGAGGCACCGATGACGACGACGATCAGCAGCAACAGCAGCGGATCGATGATCAGCATCGCGATCAGCGCGCCGACGAACAGGATGCTGCTGCCGACGGCATCCGCCAGCCCCTGCGTCAGAACGGCGTAGAGCAGCGTCGTATCGGTGCCGACGCGCGAGACCAGGTCGCCGGTGCGTCGCGAGTCGAACTCGCTGATCGGCAGGTGCAGGATTCGCGCGATGAGCTTGCGGCGGCTGGAGTACACCACGGCTGTGCCGGTGCGCTGCAGCAGGTAGTGCTGGTAGCCCGAGATCACCGAGGCGGCGATAACGAACGCGATCAGCAACCACACCAGCGTGCCGAGTGCCTCGTCACGCTGCACACGGTCGATCACCTGCCCGACCAGCAGCGGCTGCACGAGCGACGCCGCCGCGCCGACGATGCTGAGCACCGCGACCACGACGAGCACCTTCTTATGCTCGAACAGGAAGGGGAGGAGCTGGCGGAACGTGGCGCGCGGACCGTCCTGTTGCGCACGGCGTCCGCGTCGGCGTGCTGGCGCCGTGCGAGACATGAGGACCTCGATCTGGAGGGAGGATGCTTGGGGGATCCCCTCTATTCTCCGCCGAAGTTCTTATGCGGTGCCTGTCTGGTTACACCCGGCGCGCCGGGTCAGCCCAACCGCACCCGCCCACGCAGCTCGTTCACCGTCGACACGCCCGACAGCTGCATGGTGCGCACCGCTTCGGCGCGCATGATCTGCAGCATCCGATCCACCCCGCGCTCGCCGCCGGCCATCAGGCCATACAGGTACGCGCGGCCGACCATGCAGGCATCCGCACCCAGTCCGACGGCTGCGAGCACGTCGGCACCCGAGAGAATGCCCGTGTCGAGGAAGATCTCGGTGCGGTCACCGACCGCCGAGGCGACCTCGGGCAGCAGCCGCAGGGGAGTGGGCGCCCGGTCGAGCTGACGTCCGCCGTGGTTGGAGACCACCAGGGCATCGGCTCCGGCATCCACCACCCGCTCCGCGTCCGCGACCGACTGGATGCCCTTGACGACCAGCTTGCCGTCCCACTCCTCGCGCAGCCAAGCCAGGTCCTCGATCTTCAGACTCGGGTCGAACATCTTCGTCGCCAACTCTGCGACCGTGCCGTCGAACGAGCGCAGGCTGGCGAACTCGATCGGATCGGTGGTGAGGACGTTGAACCACCACGACGGATGCCAGGCCATGTCCCACATCGTCTTGAGATTCAGCGTCGGCGGGATGGTCAGCCCGTTGCGCGCATCCCGGAGTCGGTTTCCTGCGACGGGCGTGTCGACCGTCAGCACCAGCGTGTCGTAGCCGGTGCGGCGCGCTTCGTCGATGAGCTGCCGCGTGCCGTCGCGGTCCTTCCACAGGTAGAGCTGGAACCAGTTGGCGCCGTCCGGGACGGCGCCGCGCAGCTCACCCGGCGAGGTCGTCCCCATGGTCGATAGCGTGTACGGCACGCCGGCACGGGCCGCAGCCCGCGCGACGGCGATCTCGCCCTCGTGGTGCATCATGCGCGTGAACCCGGTGGGCGCCATGATCAGCGGGAACGAGGCGCGCGCTCCCAGGATCGTCGTGGAGGTGTCGACCTCGGCCACGTCGTGCAGTACGCGCGGCTCGAACTCGACGCCCGCGAACGCCTGCCGGGCACGGGTGATGCCCAGTTCGTCCTCGGCGGCGCCGTGGACGTAGTCGAAGACAGGGCGGGGAGTCGTGCGTCGCGCGATGCGCGCGAGGTCCTTCACCGACAGTGCCTGGGCGAGGCGCCGATCGACGCCGTTCCAGACCGGGCGACGGAATCCCAGCAACGGTGCGACGGCGCCCCAGGTGGGGATGCGGCGGGCGATGCGACGTCGGTCGGTCATTCCTTCTCCCGTCCGGTGCCCAGGTACGCCTGGATGATGTCGTCGTCGGCCAGCAGCGCCTCGGATGCCCCGGAACGGACGATCTCGCCGTTCTGCAGCACGTGCCCCTCACTGGCCGCCTGCAGCGCACGACGGGCGTTCTGCTCGACGAGCAGCACGGTCGTGCCTCCGGCGAGCACCTCGTCGATCACGCCGAAGACCTCGTTGACGATCTTCGGTGCGAGCCCCATCGAAGGCTCATCCATCAGGATCAGCTTCGGACGCGCAAGCATCGCCCTGGCGATCGCCAGCATCTGTTGCTCACCGCCCGAGAGCGAACCGGCGGCGAGCTTGCGGCGCTCGCCGAGCACCGGGAACCGCTGGTACATCTCGTCGATGCCCGCGCTCGCACCGGCGCCGTAGAAGCGTGCCCCCAGCTGCAGGTTCTCGGCGATGGTCATCGTCGCCAGAATCTGCCGACCCTCGGGTACCTGCACCAGGCCACGGGGCACGAGGTGGTGCGACTTCGACTTGGTGACGTCGACGCCGTCGAACACGATCTTGCCGGCCGACGGCTTGACCACACCGGCGATCGCATTGATGACCGATGACTTGCCGGCGCCGTTGGCACCGACGAGCGTGACCAGCGACCCAGCCGCGACATCGAACGAGATGCCGCGGACGGCGTGCACGCGCCCGTACGAAACCGACAGGTCGGTGACACTCAGCAGCGGATCAGTCATTGCTCTCCTCCGAACGAGCGGCGGGCGTCGAGGTGTGCGGCGCGGAATCCTGGTCGGCGGCGCCCAGATAGGCCTCGATGACGCGCTCGTCCGCGGCGATCTCGGCGGGCGTGCCATCAGCGAGCACCTCACCGAAGTTCAGCACGATGATGTGGTCGCACGTGTCGAGCACCATGCCGACGTTGTGCTCGATGAAGATGATCGTCAGACCATCGTCGGTGAGCGAGCGGATCAGCTCGGAAAGCCCCTCGGCTTCGACATGGTTCATGCCCGCGGCCGGTTCGTCGAGGATGAGCAGCGAAGGGTCGGCAGCCAGAGCGCGCGCGATCTCGAGCCGACGCTGGTCGCCGTAGGACAGGCCCTTGGCGGTGACATCGGCCTTATCGAGCAGGCCGACGCGGCGCAGGCAGCGGGCGGCGTGCTCGAGCGCGAGACGCTCGTCGCGGCGCGCCGACGGCAGCCACAGCAGACGGCGCAGGAAGGTCGGCTTCGCGACCAGGTGCGCACCGATCAGCACATTCTCGAGCGCCGTCAGCCGGTTGAACAGCTTCGAGTGCTGGAACGTGCGGGTGACACCCGCAGCCGCGATCTTGTGTACTGGCGTGCGCCCGATCGGCACGCCCAGCACCGTCGCCGAACCCGACGACGGCGGGGTCAGGCCGCTGATCATGTTCACCAGCGTGGTCTTGCCCGCACCGTTGGGGCCGATCAGACCGACCACGTCTCCACTGCGCACGGTGAGGTCGACACCGCGCACGGCGTGCACGCCGCCGTACTCCTTCGACAACCCCTTCAGCTCGGCGATGACCTCGCCCTTGGCGGGGTGCATGCGGCCGACGAACGGCTCGCCGCTGTCGAGCGTCGACACATCGATCCGCTGCTTGCGACGGGGGATGAGGCTGGCGATACCGCCTGGCAGGTACAGGATGACCAGCAACAGCAGCAGGCTCGAGATGAACGGGCGGATCCACCCCGCCTCGATACCGATCACCCGCTGCAGCTCGGGCAGCAGCGTCTGGAAGCCGCTACCGAGGATCGGGCCCAGGAAGTTGGCGGTGCCGCCGACCACGGCAGTGACCAGGCCGTCGATCGCCTTCTCGAACGCGAAATCCTCGGGGGCGATCAGTCGCAGGTAGTACGCCCACATCACGCCGTACAGACCGGCGATGACGCCGGCCGCGACGAATGCGCTCAGCCGGTGCCCGCCGACGTTGATGCCGATCGAGCGCGCGGCAAGCTCATCCTCGCGGATCGCGTCCAGCGCCCGGCCATAGCGCGAACGCGCCTGCCGCCAGAACCAGTACGCGACCACCAGCAGGATGATCCACGCGGCCACCGGGTTCATGATCTTGGGCACCGGCATGCCCTGAGCCCCGCCGGTCCATTCGGCATTGAGCAGGAAGATGCGGATGGCCTCGGCCGCGCCGAGCGTGGCGATCGCCAGGAAGACACCGCGCAGGCGCATGGTGGGAAGACCGAGGACGACGGCGGCGGCAGCACCGACCAGCATGCCGACAGTGATCGCGAACAGCAGTGTGGGGATCGGCCCCCACACCGTCGGCGCCGGCGTGATCGCCGCCGCGGTGAAGGCGGCCAGGCCCGCGAACCCGGCCTGCGCCAGGCTCAGCTGGCCGGCGATGAGCACCGCGTAGAACGAGAACGCGAAGACCCCGTTGAGCGCGATGAAGACGAGCGTGGACTCGGTGAACAGCATCAGACCTCACGCACCTTCCGCTTGCCGAACAGACCCTGCGGACGCACCAGCAGGATGAGGAACAGCAGGGCGAAGGCGATCAGATCTCGCCAGCTCGAGCCGACGTACTGGATCGCGAAGACCTCGGCGACGCCGAGGATCAGACCGCCCACGAGTGCGCCGGGCAAGGACCCCATGCCGCCGACGATGATCACCGCCAAGCCCTTCAACTCGATCGCGGTGCCCATACCCAGTTGGGCGCTGTTCACACTGAGCGCGAACAGCACACCCGCCACCGCACCCAGTGCCGTCGAGATCGCGAACGTCGTCGCCGTCACCCGGTCGACGTTCACGCCGAGAACCCGGGCGGCGCCCGGGTTCTCGGCGACCGCGCGCATGGAACGCCCCAGAGAGGAGCGCCCCACCAGCACGGTCAGCCCGATCATAAGTCCCAGAGAGACCGCGACGATCACGATCTGCAGCACGCTGGCGGTCACGCCGGCACCGAAGTCGATCGTCTCGGCCGGCACGGTGTCAGCAGGGAACCGGCGCGTGTTCGGACCGAACACCGCCTGCAGCAGCGCGATGAGCATGCCACCGACCGCGATCGACGAGATCAGACCGGCGAAGTGCGCGTCGGGGCGATCCTTCAGCGGCCGGAACGCGATGCGCTCGATCAGAAGGCCCAGGAGCGCGCCGAAAGCGAACACGATCACCAGGACCAGGGCGATGGGCATGTCGAACGACTCGGTCAGCCAGATGCCGAAGAACGCCGAAGCGGCAAACGCGGCCGGGTGAGCCAGATTGAGTCGGTCGAGGATCCCGAACACCAACGTGAAACCGATGGCGAATAGGGCGTATATCGACCCGAGGAACAGGCCGTTCAACAACTGCTGCATGGGGAGTCTCTCTGCGTTGCGGCGATCAGTTCAGGACGGTGAACTTGCCGTCCTTCACGATCTGCACGACGGCCGGGTGCTCGGCGTCGCGGTCGCTGTTGATGCTGATCGCGCCGAGCGGCGTCGCCAGGTCGGTCACCTGGGTCAGGCCCGACTGCACGTCGGAACGCTCGCCCGAGCAGTTGGTGCGCACGGCGTGGTCGATGACCAGCAGCCCCGAGTACGCCTGCGCGGCGAACTGGTCGGGAGCCGAACCGAACTTCTCTTCGAAGTCGGCCATGAAAGCGGTGTTCTCGGGGCTGTCCGACGCGGAGTTCCACGCGGCACCCACGATGACGCCCTCGGCGGCCTCGCCGGCATCAGCCATCAGCTGCGGGTTGTTGAAGCCGTTGCCGCCGATGATCGGCTGGTCGATGCCCAGCTCGCGCGCCTGGGTCACCAGCGGGATGGCCGCCTCGATCAGGGCCGAGACGACGATGGCATCCGGGTTCTGCTGCTTCGCGGCCGTCAGCAGGCTGCGGAAGTCGGTGTCCTTGACCGAGAACGTGAGCGTGTCGAGCACCTCGACGCCCTCGTCATCCAGCGCCGACTGCATGACCTCGACACCCGACTCGGTGAACGCGTCGTCGTTGCTGTACATCACGACGACCTTCTCAAGGCCCAGGTTCTGCTTGGCAGCGGCGATCGTCTGCGGGATCACCTGAGCCTCGGTGAGCGAGTCGCGGAAGACGAAGTCACCCTGTGCGGTGATACCCGTGGCGGTGTTCGAGATCGCGAGCACGGGAACGCCGGACTCCTGCGCGATGGGCTGCGCCTGGAACGCCGTGTTCGACAGGGTCGGGCCGATGATGGCGCTCGATCCCGCCGAGACGAAGCCCTCGAAGACGCTGATGGCCTGGCGCGGGTCGGTACCGTCGTCCTCGACGGTGAGATCGTATGCGACGCCGTCCTTCTCGTTGAGGTGCTCCAGCGCGAGCTCGAGACCCATCTGCTGCGACTCGCCGTAGCTCGCCGCCCCACCGGTCAGGCTGAGCGCAGCACCCACGGGGACGGTCGCGTCGATGACGCAGCTGTCACCGCTGCCCGAGCCCTTCAGACCCTCGGCCGATGCGCCGCCGCCGGTGTCGCTGCTACTGCAGCCGGCGAGCACCAGAACGGAAGCGGACAGGAAAACAGCAGAACTGAGCAGCTTGCGCATGGGGATTCCAATCAGCGAGGCACACGGATTGCAGGGGAGTTCGCCGAAGGGGGCGAGTACAAGACGTTGTGCTCACCGGGCGCGCGCGTCAGCCTCATCGATGCGCGCGAAATCGGCGTTGGATCGAGCCTAGTGGGGGTCGCGGCCACCGGATGCCACACGACACGGATGTTACCGAGGCATAGCTGTAGCCCCGGAGCGTCGGGCGCTCCGGGGCTACAGCCGCGCTCAGCGGATCACCAGAGGACGGCGAGTCCCGCGTTCGTCAGCGTCAGGATGCCGATGCCCCAGAACAGAGCGGGCGGAACCGCGCCGTTCTTCTTCTGGCGCGCCTGGCCGATGCCCAGGAACGCGCCGATGACCAGCAGGATGACCAGCTTGACGCCGATCTTCATGTGGTTGAGCTCGGCGCCTTCGGGCATGCCCCAGGGGGCGGCGAGAGCGAGCCCCGCCACAGCCGCGATCGAGATGCCGATGTGCATCAGACGGGTCACTTCGCGCTTGCCGCCGAAGGCCTGCACGGCCCAGGCGCCGAACAGCACGGCGAAACCGATCAGGTGGATGAATACAACGATGTGCCGCAGGGTCTCCATGACCCCAGAGTAGCCATCCGCGAAAGAGAGTGGGATCTGCTACGCGGCGCGTATCAGCCGCGCAGCTCCCGCACCACCAGAGCAGTGCGCACGGCAGCATCCGCGGCCTCGGCGCCCTTGTCCTCCTTCGAGCCTTCCAGTCCTGCCCGGTCGAGGCCCTGCTGCTCGTCGTCCAGGGTGAGCAGTCCGAAGCCGACCGGCTTGCCGGCATCCAGCGATACCCGGTTCAGTCCATCGGTGGCTGCCGCCGAGACGTACTCGAAGTGCGGGGTGCCACCGCGGATGATCACGCCGAGCGCGACGACGGCATCCGCACCACCGGCGAAGGCGGCCTGCGCGGCGACAGCGAGCTCGAACGAGCCCGGCACGCGCACCAGCGAGTGCTCGGCTCCGGCGGCATCCAGCACGCGCTGGGCTCCGGCGATCAGGCCGTTCGAGATCGTCTCGTGCCAGGTGCCGGCGATCACGACGATGCGAAGACCGCTTCCGTCGATGGGTGCGGCGGCGGGGGCTCCGGCGTGGCTCATGCGTGGTCCTTTCCCTGCGCGAGCGCCTCGGCCAGCTCGGCTTCGCCGATGATGTGGCCCATGCGGTCGCGCTTGGTCTCGAGGTACTGGTGGTTGTTGGGGCCGACTCCGACGATCAGCGGCACCTGCTCGACGATATCGAGTCCGAGCTCGCGCAGCTTGTTCACCTTGTCGCTGTTGTTGGTCAGCAGGCGCACACGCGAGACACCGAGGTCGGTGAGGATGCCGGCGGCTGCCGCGTAGTCGCGGGCGTCGGCCGGCAGACCGAGGGCGAGATTGGCGTCGACCGTGTCGAGGCCCTCCTCCTGCAGGCTGTAGGCGCGCAGCTTGTTGATCAGCCCGATGCCGCGGCCCTCATGACCGCGCATGTAGATGACCACACCGCCCTCGTCGTCGATGCGATCGAGCGCCGACTGCAGCTGCGGGCCGCACTCGCACTTCAACGAACCGAACGCCTCACCCGAGAGGCACTCCGAGTGCACCCGCACCAGAGCCGTCTCACCGAGCGTGCCCGAGACGATGGCGAGGTGATCGGTGCCCGTGACGCGGTCCTTGTACGCGAGCATGCGGAACGTGCCGTGCGCGGTGGGCACGGTGGCGTCAGCGCGCAGGCTCACTCGACGGTGCGGGGTGTGCGGTGCATCGGCGTCGAGCGGCTCATGCTCGTCGAGATGCGCGATCATCTGCTCGATCGTGATCACCGGAACATTGTCGCGAGCACCGAGCTCGAGCAGACCGGGCAGGCGCATCATGCTGCCGTCCTCGTCGACGACCTCGGCGATCGCGCCGACCGGGCGCAGACCGGCCATGCGCATCAGTTCAACGGCGGCCTCGGTGTGCCCCGCGCGCTCGCGCACGCCGCCGTCCACCGCGCGCAACGGCAAGATGTGACCGGGGCGGATGATGCTCGAACTGATCGAGTCGGGGTTGGCCAGCACGTTCAGAGTGAGTGCGCGATCGTGCGCGCTGATTCCGGTGGTCACGCCTTCGGCAGCATCCACGCTGACGGTGTACGCCGTCGACCGGGCATCTTCATTGGCCTCGACCATCGGCGGCAGGTTCAGGTGATCGGCGAGGTCGGCCGGCATCGGCGCGCAGATCAGCCCCGACGTCCAGCGCACCATCCACGCCATCACCTCGGGGGTGGCGAGCTCGGCCGAGATGATGATGTCGCCCTCGTTCTCGCGGTTCTCGTCGTCGGCGACGATCACTGGGCGGCCGGCGCGCAGCGCGTCGAGCGCGTCGGAGATGGGGGAAAGGCTCATCGCGAGCCTCCTTCCGGGTGGGAACGGAACGCCAGCAGGCGTTCGACGTGTCGGGCGAGGATATCGGTCTCGAGGTTCACGGTGTCGCCCGCTTCGAGCGCGCCGAGCGTGGTGGCATCCAGCGTCTCTGGGATCAGCGACACCTCGAACCAGTGCCCGTCCGTGGCGGCTGATGGCTCGCTCACGGCGCTCACGGTGAGCGACGTGCCGGCCACGCCGATCGACCCCTTGTCGACCACCAGCGGTGCGAGCTCGGCGGGCAGGCCGATGCGCAGCACCCGCCACTCGGCGCCGGGACGCACCTCGACCACGGTGCCGATGCCATCAACGTGTCCCTGCACGATGTGTCCGCCCAGACGCGCACCCACCGGCATCGCCTTCTCGATGTTCACCCGGGTGCCGACCTGTGCGTCGGCGATCGCCGACACGTCGAGCGTCTGCCGCATCACATCGGCGTCGAACGTGTCAGCGGTCGAGCCGACGACCGTCAAACATACGCCGCTCACCGCGATGGACTCGCCATGGACGGCATCCGATGCGGCCTTGGGAGCGCGCACGGTGAGACGCCAACCGTCGCCCGAGGGCGCGATCGCGGCGATCTCGCCGATCTCTTCGATGATTCCGGTGAACATCAGCTTCCTTCCGATCGGGAGACAGAGTCGACGCGCGTGGCGACGGGACGCGCCACGGCGAGCAGGTCGGCGCCGAGAGGAATCCACTCGTCGACCTGAAGGCGGCGGGCGTCGCCGATGGTGGCGACGCCGATATCGGTCAGTGCCAGGCGGTCCCCGCCCAGCAGCACAGGGGCGATGTAGGCGAGCACACTGTCGGCCAGGCCCTCGGCGATGAACGCGCTGGCGAGCGTCGGTCCGCCCTCCACGAACACGCGCTGCACGCCGCGTTCGCCGAGCGCGGCGACGACGGCGGTGACGTCGTGCGTTGCGAAGAAGAGGGGAGCGTGCGGATGCCGGTGCACGGTGGCATCCGGAGGTGTCGGCCGCGTTCCGATCACGACCGGCACCGGCTGGCGGGTGTGCAGGGCATCGCCGTCGCGTGCGGTGAGCGCGGGGTCGTCCGCGAGCACGGTTCCGGTGCCGACGACGATCGCGTCGGCCGCCGCGCGGCGCCGGTGCACGTCAGCACGCGCCTCGGGTCCGGTGATCCACTGACTGGTGCCATCGGATGCCGCGGCCCGGCCGTCCAGACTCTGCGCCCACTTCACAGTGACGTGCGGGCGGCCCAGCCGCTGCAGCTCCAGCCAGTCGGCGATGAGGTCGTGGGCAGCGCCGGCCTGCTCGCCCGACACCACCTCGATACCGGCGGTGCGCAACCGTTCAGCGCCACCACTGGACTCGGCGCCCGGATCGTCGAGCGCGTAAACGACACGCGTGACCCCGGCATCGATCAGCGCCTGTGCGCACGGGCCGGTGCGACCGGTGTGGTTGCAGGGTTCGAGAGTGACCACGGCGGTGGCCCCGCGGGCGGCATCCGCTGTCAGCTTCGAGAGCGCGTCGACTTCGGCGTGCGCCGTGCCTGCGCCGCGGTGCCAGCCCTCGGCGAGCGTCTCACCGGAGGGGGAGACGATGACCGCACCCACCTGCGGGTTCAGTCCGCGCGGGCCGCTCGTCGCGATCTCGAGCGCGCGGCGCATCGCGGTGCGCTCGGTCTCGGTCACTGCCATCGGTCATCCTTCTCTGGGATTCCGGGGACGGCAGCGAACGCGCACGCGCGTTGCTCGTGCTGCCTCTCTTCCGGACTAGCGAGCTTCGCTCGCATCACCGTCGGTTCCGGATTTTCACCGGATCGGCGCCTGTCGCCAGGCGTTCGCGGACTGTCACCGCCGGTTCGGATTCTCACCGACCCCGGAGCACGTTGATGCTCAGAGTCTACTCAACGCCGCGCGTGCGATTGCATTCCCGCGAATCAACATTCCGGGGTTCTCATTTCAACAGCCGCGACAGGCGCCGGTCGGCGAGCACTTTGCCTCCCGTCTGGCACGTCGGGCAGTACTCCAGGCTGCGATCGGCGAAGAACACACTGCGCACCTCGTCGGCGCAGACAGGGCAGGCGTGCCCCCGTCGTGCGTGCACCCGGAAGCCCGACCGCTTCGTATCCTTCAGATCGGCCGGGGGTTTTCCGGCGGCCTCGTCGATCGCCGTGCGCAGAGTAGTCTGCATCGCCTCGTACAGCCGATCGACATCGGCGTCGTCCAGGTTCGCTGCGGGTGCGTACGGCGACATCTTCGCGGCATGCAGAATCTCATCGCTGTATGCATTGCCGATGCCCGCGATCAGACCCTGATCGCGCAGCAGCCCCTTGATCTGCGTGCGGCGGCCGGCCAACACGGCCGCGAACGCCTCCCGCGTGAACGCCGGGTCGAGCGGGTCGGGGCCCAGGCGCGCGATGCCGGGCACATCGAGCGGATCGCGCACCAGCGAGACGGCGAGCGACTTCTTCGTGCCCGCCTCGGTCAGATCGAACCCGCTGCCGTCGTCGAGCGCGATGCGCAGGGCTATCGGACTCTTGCCCGGCTTGATGAGAGTCGTAGGCAGGTTCTCGTACCACCGCAGCCAGCCCGCCTTCGCCAGATGGACGACGAGGTGCAGCTGATCGCCGAGTGCGAGGTCGATGAACTTTCCGTGCCGGGCAGCGCCCGTGATCATGGCGCCTTGCAGCGCCGTGATCGGTGGGTCGAAGGTCTTCAGTGCGGCGATCGCCGAGACGCTCGCGCGCGTTATCGCTCGCCCCGTGGCGCGCTCGCCGAGGAAGTCGACCAGTCCCTGCACCTCCGGCATTTCGGGCATGCGGTCATCCTGGTACGCCCCGCCGACACGCGTCGAGACCCCCTTCACCTCCCCACGTGCCTCCCCACGAGGGGTCAACAAATGTCGTGTGCGCACGCCCGGACTGCGCGTTTTTTGACCCCTCGTGGGTGGGGGAGAGCACCTCAGGAGGAGAGGACCGGCCAGGGCACGGGGGTGCGATCGTCGGATGCCAGCAAGCCGGCCACCCAGCCGTCGTCACGCCCGCGTGGACCCGTCAGGCCCTGGCGCAGCAGCCCCTCGTAGCGGAAGCCGAGCGCCCGCGCCGTGCGGGCCGACGGGGTATTGCCGACGACCGCGCGCCAGGCAAGTCGGGCCAACTTCAACTCGTCGAACGCGAAGTCGACGACGGCGCGGGCGGCCTCGGTCATGATGCCCTGGCCACGGAAGGCCGCGATACCCCAATAGCCGATCTCGGCCTCTCCGCCGTGTGGATGCGTCGTGATCCGGTGCAAACCCACCATGCCGGCCAGCTCGCCGTCTTTGCGGATCGCCCACACCGTCTCGACGCCATCGGCCCACCATCCACTGACGAGGTCGATGAACTCGACGGCGTTCTGCCGCGAGTACGGGCTGGGGATGGTCGTCCAGCGCGGCACCTCGGGGTCCTGACAGCCAGCGGTGATCGCGTCGGCGTCGGCCTCGGTCGGGATGCTGAGGACGAGTCGTTCTGTGCGCAGGGCCACCGGTTCCATCGCGCCAGCGTAGCGGGCGCGCGAGTAGAATCAGGAACGCGGCTGTCAGCCGTTATCAGGGGAGGACGAGCCGTGGTCGTGCAGCGGTCATCGCCGCGAGGCGTGCTGTTCTCGCTGCTGGCATCGACCATCTTCGCCGGCATGTTCTACCTCGCCGGTTTCGTCAGCTCGTCCGCCGAGGTCGTCTTCGCCTGGCGCGTGCTGCTCACCGCCGTCTGCTACGCCGCGGCGCTGCTGCATCCCGCGGCCCGTCGCGCCGTCGCGGCGCTGTGGCGCCGACTTCGCACGCGGTGGTGGATGCCCCTGCTGAGCCTGCTGCTGGCCGCGATCGTCGGCGCGCAGCTGTGGTTGTTCATGTGGGCGCCGATGCATGGGCACGGCCTCGATACCGCGTTGGGGTTCCTGCTGTTGCCGATCTGTCTCGTGCTCGGCGGCCGCTTTCTGCTGCACGCGCACGTCAGCACGGTGCAGTGGGTCGTCGTCGGCTTGGCCGCCGTCGCGGTCGTCGTCAAGTTGATCGCCACGCCCGCCCTGTCGTGGGTGACGCTCATGGTCTGCATTCCGTACACGGTGTACTTCGTGTTGCGCCAGCGGTTCGGGCTCGACGGGGCCATGGTCTTCGGTCTCGAGACCGCGTTGCTGTCGCCGCTCGCGGTGGCGCTGTTGGCGTTGGCCGAGCCGATGCAGCCGACCGCGGTCGAGGTTGCGGCGCTCGCCGCGATCGGTGTGGGCAGTGCCGTGGCGATGACGTTCTACCTGGGTGCGTCGTCGCTGCTGTCGATGCCGGTGTTCGGGCTCCTCGGCTACGCCGAGCCGGTGATGCTCGTCGGGGTGGCGCTGTTGTTGGGAGAGCGGATGCAGGGAGCGGATGCCCTGGTCTACGGCATCCTCGCGGTCGCCCTGGCGATCCTCGCAGTCGAGGGGTTCCGGGCGACGCGGCGCCCTCGGTCGGCGTCGGGGTCGGACCCCGAGGCGATCGGGCCGCGCTGACAGCGTGCGCTGCCGGCGAGGTCGGATGCCCGCGCTGACGTCGGATGCCCGCGATGTCGGCGCTCCGCGTAGACTTCTCCGGTGACTGTTCCGGGGATTCTGCGCGCCTTGGAAGAGGCGAACCTGTACCGTGACGCCCTCACCTGGGCGCAGACCGATGCCGATATCTCCGCCGTCGACGGACTCGACGTGCCGATCGTGGCGGGACTGCTGCACAAACGCGCAGCGTCCGGCAAACCGGCATCCGCTCTCATCGTCACCCCCACGGGCCGGCGCGCGGAGTCCGTCGCGACGGCGCTGGAGGCCTACCTCGCCGATGCTGAGGTGCTGACCTTCCCCGCGTGGGAGACCCTGCCGCACGAGCGCCTGAGCCCTAGCCCCGACACCGTCGGGCGGCGCTTGGAGACGCTGCGCCGCATCACCACCTGGAGCGGGGAGAAGCCGCTCGTCGTGGTCGCGTCGGTGCGCGCCGCACTGCAGCCGCTGGCAGCGAACCTGGGCGACGCGGCGCCGTTGGAACTCGCCGTGGGCGGTCGCGGACTCGAGCTCGAAGGCGCTGTTGAGCAGTTGGTCGAGCGTGCCTACACGCGGGTCGACATGGTGTCGCGCCGTGGTGAGTTCGCGGTACGCGGTGGCATCCTCGACGTCTTCCCGCCCACCGCTGACCACCCGGTGCGGGTGGAGTTCTTCGGCGATGAGATCGACCAGATCCGCGCGTTCTCGGTCGCCGACCAGCGGTCGCTGCCCGGCGATGTCGCCGGGGTGTCGCTGCCCGCGAGCCGTGAGCTGCTGCTGACCGCTGAGGTGCGCGAGCGCGCGGGCGCCCTGGTGGCGGGGTTCCCGGCGATCGGCGGAATGCTCGAGAAGATGTCGGAGGGCATTCCGGTCGAGGGTATGGAGTCGCTGCTGCCGGCTGTCGCCGGCCCGTTGGTGACGCTTGCCGAGTACCTGCCCGCAGGGTCTGCCACGGCCGTGATCGACCCCGAGCGCGCCAGCGCGCGGGCGCAGAATCTGGGCGAGACGAACCGCGAGTTCCTGGATGCGGCGTGGAGCGCGGCGACCTCGGGTGCCTCGGCTCCGATCGACCTCGGCGCTGGTGATTTCATCTCGCTGGCCCGGCTGCGTGAGATCGTCCGTGACCGAGACGGCGTGTGGTGGCGGCTGAGCCCGTTCGCGACCGATGACGACGATGCCGCCAACCTCGACTCGTCGGTGATCCCGTCATTCCACGGCAACGTCGACGGGGCGATCGCGTTCGTCGAGTCCAAGCTCGCCGAGAAGTGGCGTGTGGTCATCGTCGCCTCGGGGCAGGGGCTGGTCGAGCGGGCGCGCGACGTGCTCAGCGACCGCGGGCTCGCAGCACGCATCGTCGACGATCTCGTCGACGCACCCGAGGGTGGCGTGGCGTCGATCGCCGCCGCGACGATCGAGTCGGGATTCCAGGTGCCGGATGCCCGGCTCGCCGTGCTCACCGACAACGAGTTCTACGGCCGCACCATCGGCGGCGACCAGCGGATGGTCAAGAAGCTGGCGTCACGTCGTCGCAACGTCGTCGATCCGCTGCAGCTGAAGCCCGGCGACCACGTGGTGCACGCCACGCACGGCATCGGGCGCTTCGTCGAGATGGCGCAGCGCGAGGTGTCCAGCGGCGGCCGCAACGCCGTCAAGACCACACGTGACTATCTGGTGCTCGAGTACGCGCCGGCCAAGCGCGGCTACCCGGGCGACAAGCTGTTCGTGCCCACCGATCAGCTCGATCTGCTCTCGAAGTACGTCGGCGGTGAAGCCCCGACGCTGTCGAAGATGGGCGGGAGCGACTGGGCCGCGGCCAAGGGCAAGGCGCGCCGCGCGGTACGCGACATCGCCGTCGAACTGGTGAAGCTCTACTCGGCGCGCATGAGCGCGAAGGGGCACGCCTTCGGCCCCGACACGCCCTGGCAGCGCGAACTCGAAGAGGCCTTCCCGTTCGCCGAGACCCACGACCAGTTGCAGACGATCGATGAGATCAAGGCCGATATGGAGCGGCCGATCCCGATGGACCGTCTGCTGTCGGGCGATGTGGGCTTCGGTAAGACCGAGGTCGCCGTCCGTGCTGCCTTCAAGGCGATCCAGGAGGGCAAGCAGGTCGCCATGCTCGTGCCGACCACGCTGCTGGTCAAGCAGCACCTTGAGACGTTCACCGAGCGTTTCGCCGGATTCCCGGTCAAGGTGCGCCCGCTGTCGCGTTTCCAGACTGACAAAGAGGCCCGGCTCACCCTGCAGGGACTCGTCGACGGTTCGGTCGACATGGTGATCGGCACGCATCGCGTGCTCACCGATCAGGTGATCTTCAAGGACCTCGGTCTGATGATCATCGACGAGGAGCAGCGCTTCGGCGTCGAGCACAAGGATGCCCTCAAGAAGATGAAGACGAACGTTGACATCCTCGCCATGAGCGCCACGCCGATCCCACGCACGCTCGAGATGGCCGTCACCGGCATCCGTGAGATGTCGACTCTGCAGACGCCGCCCGAGGACCGGCATCCGATCCTGTCGTTCGTCGGGGCGCGCAGCGACAAGCAGATCGCGGCGGCGATCCGCCGCGAGATTCTGCGCGAGGGTCAGGTGTTCTTCGTGCACAACCGCGTGCAGTCGATTCAGCGGGTCGCGGCCGAGCTCGCCGAGTTGGTGCCCGAGGCACGCATCGCCGTCGCACACGGCAAGATGGGCGAGCACCAGCTCGAGCAGGTCGTCGACGACTTCTGGGAGCGCAAGTACGACGTGCTCGTCTCGACCACGATCATCGAGACCGGTCTCGACATCTCCAACGCCAACACGATCATCATCGACCGCGCCGACAAGTACGGTCTGTCGCAGCTGCATCAGCTGCGTGGTCGCGTGGGTCGCGGACGCGAGCGCGCCTACGCATACTTCCTGTACGACGACGTCAAGCCGCTCAGCGAGACGGCCGCCGATCGCCTGCAGACCATCGCCGTCAACAACGACCTCGGTTCGGGTATGCAGGTCGCGCTGAAGGACCTCGAGCTGCGCGGTGCCGGAAACCTTCTGGGCGCCGAGCAGGCCGGTCACATCGCCGGCGTCGGATTCGACCTGTACCTGCGCATGATCGGCGAGGCCGTGGCGACGTTCCGCGGCGAGGACACCTCGGGCGAGACCGAACTGCGTCTTGAACTGCCTGTCGACGCGCGCATCCCCGAGTACTACATCGACAGTGAGCGCTTGCGCCTGGAGGCTTACCAGAAGCTGTCGGCCGCGGCTGGTGCGGGGGCGGCCGACGATGCGATCGATCTGGTCGTCGAAGAGCTGGTTGACCGGTACGGGGCGTTCCCTGACGAGGTGTCGACGCTGGTGAAGGTGGCGCGGCTGCGTCGCCGTGCGGCAAAGGCCGGCCTGTCGGATGTCGTCGCGATGGGCTCCAACCTGCGCATCGCCCCGGCGCGCTTCGAGGACTCGATGAAGGTGCGTCTGCAGCGGCTGTATCCGAAGGCCAAGCTCGTGGGCGGGGGAGAGGCGCTGGTCGTTCCGATGCCGGCCGCCGATGCGGGTTCGGATCAGACCGATCAGCTCATCGACTGGGTCGGGAACCTGTTCACCGCGATGTTCCCCGAACCCGTGAAGGCCCCAACCGCCGGCTAGGGCTGGTATCGCCGGTCGGGCGTGGTCTACGGTCGGAGCATGATCGCCGTCGATCGCACGCTGCACCGTCCCGGCGCGGAAGTGCGTTTTCACGACAGCGGCGGACATGGGCGCGCGGTGGTGCTGCTGCACGGTGCGGGCATGGACCACACGATGTTCCGCGCGCAGGCGCACGCGGCGATCGCGATGGGGCACCGCGTCGTGCTGTGCGACCTGCGCGGTCATGGCGATTCCGAGCTGGGTACCGGTGTGCGCTTCACCGCGGCGGACGCCCTCGCCGACCTCATGGCGCTCCTGGAGACCCTGGAACTCGATCGGCCTGTGCTCGTGGGACACTCGCTGGGCGGCAATCTCGCGCAGGCGTTCGTGCGCGAGCATCCGGAGCGCGCGGGTGGGCTGATCGTCGTCGACGCGACCTGGAACGCCGGGCCTCTCACTGGGCGGGAGCGCTTCGCTCTCGCTCTCGCGGCCCCGGTGCTGGCGCTGATACCCGCGTCGCGATTGCCGCGGGTCATGGCGAGGGCGTCGGCGGTCGAGCCCGGCGCCGTCGAAGAGATCGAACGGATCTTCCATCGGATGCCGAAGAAGCGCTTCATGGACGTGTGGCGCGCCACGGCATCCTTCGCTGATCCCGATCCGCAGTACCGCACCCCGGTGCCGCTCGCTCTGATCCGCGGTGCGCGGGACAGTGCCGGCAACATCGCTACGGCGATGCCGGCCTGGGCGGCGTTCGAGGGCGTGGCCGAGAGAATCGTCCCTGGCGCGGGCCACGTCGTCACGTGGGATGCCCCCGAGAGCAGCACGCGCGCGTTGCTGAGCGCGCTCGCCGAGGTCGGTGAGGCATGAACGTGCGACCGGGACGTGATTTCTACGCACTGTAGAATCGTCGCGTGAGCGTACAGCCGATCCCGAACGACCCGTGGGCCCTTGAAGCGGCCCGAGCCGCTCAGGCCCCCGGCTTCCGCCGCCCTGATCTCGGGCCCGTGCCGAAGCGCTCGCTGTACAGCCTGGGCGTGCTCGCCGCCGCACGCGCGGCCGGACTCGTGCTGATGGCCGAGGCCGTCGCCCGCGGTATCGCCGGGCTCGCGTCGGGCGGCCTAGCGCCGTCGACCGTGCAACTCGTCCTGGTGCTCGGCCTGGCCGGCGTACTGCTGCGCACCGGAGGGGAATGGGCCACCACCGTCGTCGCGCGCCGCATCGCGACCGCCGTCAAGCGCGACCTGCGTCGGCAGATCTGGCGCCGCATCGCCGCGGGCGACCGCGCCGGCGGGGGCACGGCCGTGCTGGCATCGGACGCGCTCGACGATCTCGACGACTACTACACGCAGTCGCTGCCGGCTCTCGTATCGGCCGCCGTCATCCCACTGCTGGTGGGCCTGCGCATCCTGGGCGCCGACTGGCTGAGCGCCCTCATCATCGTGCTCACGGTGCCGCTGGTGCCGCTGTTCATGGTGCTGATCGGAAAGCACACGCAGCAGCGCACGGACGCTGCTCTCAACGCCCTGACTCGCCTCGCCGACCATCTCACCGAGCTCGCGCGCGGCCTGCCCGTGCTCGTCGGGCTCGGGCGCATCGATGAGCAGACCCGCGCGCTGGACGGCATCCAGAGCCGCTACCGTGCGCGCACCGAAGAGACACTGCGCTGGGCGTTTCTCTCGGCGCTCGCCCTGGAACTGATCGCGACGATCTCGGTGGCGATCGTCGCCGTGTTCCTCGGAGTGCGGCTGCTCAACGGCACGATGGAGCTCGCACCGGCACTGCTCGCCCTGATCCTCGCGCCGGAGTGCTTTCAGGCTCTGCGCGACGTCGGTACGGCGTTCCACGCCTCGCAGGACGGACTGTCTGCGCTCGACCGCGCCAAGGCGCTGCTCGCGCGTCCGTTCGCGCGCGATGCGCGCACCGCGACGGCGGATGCTGACGCCATCCACCTGGACGCACTCGCCGTGCGCTACGCCGGCCGCACCGAACCCGCGCTGCGAAGCGTCACCGCCGAACTGACCGGGATCGTCGCCGTCACCGGTCCCAGCGGTGCCGGCAAGTCGACGCTGCTGGGCGCGCTCGCCGGGGTGCTGCCCGTCGACGCCGAGGTCTCGGGCGCCATTAGGGGCATCACGGCGGATGCCGTCGCGTGGGCGCCGCAGGCACCGCGCGCCTTCGCCGCGACGCCCCGCGATGAGCTCGCCCTGTACGGTGCCGGGCCGGCCGGCTTGGACGAGCTGGGATTGGGGGCTCTCGCCGATGCCGCCGTCGCCGAGCTGAGCCCCGGCGAGTTGCGTCGCCTCGCGGTCGCGCGAGCGCTGGCGCGAGTGGATGCCGGGGCTCGACTGCTCGTTCTGGATGAGCCCACCGCACACCTTGACAGCGACTCCGCCGAGCGCGTGCGCCGGGCGGTGCTGCGCCGCGCCGACCGGTGCACCGTCGTCTTCGCCAGCCATGAGGCCGAGACTCTGGCCCTGGCGACACAGCGGGTGCCGGTCGTCCCGACCGAGGACGATTCGGCCGTGTCGCCGGTGCTCGGCGCAGCGCAGAACACCCCGGCATCCGCGTCTGTGGCATCCGATTCTGCGGAACCACTTCCTGTGGCGTCCGTCTCGGGGGCGACCGGCGCATCCTCTGCGGAGGGCGCCACCGCGCCCCCGCGGAGTCAGCCCGGCCGGCGCGGCCTCACGCTGCGCTCGCTGTTGCGCCCGCACGCCTGGCTCTGGGCCGGCGCGGTCGGCCTCGCCGCACTCGCGGCGGGACTTGCCGCGGCACTCACCGCCGTGTCGGGATGGCTGATCGTGCGCGCCAGCGTCGAGGAGTACATCATGTACCTGCTCGTCGCCATCGTCGGCGTCCGTGCCTTCGGTATCGGGCGGGCAGCCGGCCGCTACGCCGAACGACTCGTGACGCACCGGGCGGCTTTCCTCGTCGTCGACGACCTTCGCCTGCGCCTGTGGAAGGCGATCGCGGCGCGCGGTGCCGGCTCGCGCCGCCTGCTCGAAGGGGGCGCGCCCCTCGACTACCTCGTCACCCTCGCCGACGATCTGCGTGACCAGCTTCCGCGGGTGATCCCGCCGATCGGCGCCGGGCTGCTGGTGATCGCCGGAACGATCATCACCACGGCATACGTCACCCCGCACCTGACCCTGCTCGTCGCACTCGTGCTGCTCGGTGCGGTCGCGCTGGCATCCGTGCTCGCCATCGCCGGAGAGCGACGCGCCGGCACCGCGCGCATCGCCGCCAGATCGGCGATCGTGCGCGGCACCTCGGCACTGGCATCCGCCGCCGACGACCTGCGCGGCAACGGTGTCGCCCGGCACGCGCTGGATGACCTGAACGCCGCCGCCGACGAACTCGCTGACGCCGAGCGGCGCGCCGCCTGGTCGGCGGGGCTGGGAGCGGCGGTGGTGACCGCCGCCACCGCGATCCTCGCCGTGCTGGTTCCCTTGCTGTCGCCCGGCGTCCCCGCCGAACTGGTGTCGGTGATCGCCCTGCTCGCGCTCGGTGTGCTCGAGCCGCTCGCCGAACTGGTGTCGGCGGTGCAGCGCACGCCCACGCTGCGTGCGCTGATCCGCCGTCTCGATCCGATCCTGC
Organism: Microbacterium esteraromaticum; assembly: GCF_017303215.1. GTDB lineage: Bacteria > Actinomycetota > Actinomycetes > Actinomycetales > Microbacteriaceae > Microbacterium > Microbacterium esteraromaticum_C. The sequence goes on from NZ_JAEMWU010000001.1 coordinate 1,362,036, forward strand.
GGCCCGCACCCGTGGCCGAGTGGGGCGCGCAGAGCCCCGGCGAGATCGCCCGGGTCGGTTTGGAGCACATCACCATCCGCTACGCCGGAGCGGCGACGCCCGCGGTGCAGGACATCAGCGGTGCCGCCGAACGTGGACGGTGGCTGGTGATCGATGGGCCCTCCGGATCCGGGAAGTCGACCATCCTCTCGGCCGTGATGGGGTCGCTGCCGGTTGAAGCGGGCAGCATCCGCGCGGGGGAGTACCCCCTCACGCAACTGGATGAGCGCGGGTGGCGAGACCGCGTGGCCTGGTGCCCGCAGGACGCCTATGTGTTCGACTCGACGCTGCGGGGCAATCTGCTGCTGTCACGGTCGCGCGACGACGCGCCCGATGACGCCCTCATGCAACAGGCGCTGGAACGGGCCGGACTCACGCGCCTGCTCGACGGGCTCTCCGACGGGCTCGACACGCGCGTCGGCGCGGGCGGGTCGGCCCTGTCGGGTGGGGAGCGCCAGCGGCTCGCTGTGGCGCGTGCCCTGCTCACCCGGGCGGATGTCATCCTGCTCGACGAGCCGACCGCGCACCTGGACGAGCCCACGGCGGCGGCGATGATGGCCGACGTGCGCGCGGCGACGACGGATCGCATCGTGATGCTCGTCTCGCACCGCGCGGCCGACCGGCAGCCGGGGGACTCGGTCGTGCGTCTGAGCAGCGAGACGATCTCGCGGCCGATCGTCGAGCGCGTCGGCTGACGGCCCCTCGCGCGGATGCGTCAGGAGGCGAGGCGGCGGAAACGGTCGCTGACCCGCATCGAGCCCGAGACCGGTTGCTCGGCGACGGCGCCGCCGTTGATCCCGCCGGCGCCGACCTGCAGGATCGCACGGGCGAGAACCTCATCGCGCACCTCGCGGCGAGCGTGATCGTCGGCGAGCATCTCGACGAGGGCGGCGACCTCGACCTCGGCGCGCGCGGCGGTCGGGAACCACGGCAGCGCCGACCGCCAGGCGCGGAAGGCGAGCAGCAGCAGGTCGTGGCGCTGCTCGACGTGCGCGCGCTCATGCGCGATCACTGCGACGAGTTCGTCGGGGTCGAGCCGGTCGAGCAGGCCCTGCGACAGTACGGTCACCGAGCCCGTTCCGTTGGGCAGGCAATAGGCCACCGGGACCGCGTCGTCGATCACGCGTGTGCGGGCCCGCGTCGGATGCGGCGAGGTGAGCAGTTCGAGCAGCGCGAGGTGGCGTCGGCGCTGGCGCGTCACCTGCACGACCGTCACGCCGAGGTGCACCAGCAGGTAAGCAGTGAACAGCATCGCGGGGACAGCTGCGAGCCAGGGGTGCTGTGGCAGTGCGGCATAGCCGGTCAACGCCAGCGCGCCGATCATCGACAGGCCGCCGACGAGCCCGATGCCCTGCCACAGCAGCAGCGTGATGACAGGGGCGCGCATCGGCCAGCCGGCGCGCGAGAGCGCTACCGGTACCGGCCAGGCGAGGGCGATCGCGATGGCTCCCAGCACCACGGCACCCGCGACGATGACCTCGTGAGGGATCACCAGCGCACCGTCGAGCGTCGGGTCGGCGGCGTTCAGCACCGCGGTCGCCAGCGGCAGCGGCACAGGCTCAGCTCGCGCGTCCGAGTAGTTGGCGCAGTACCGCGGCATCCTCGGTCGACACGCCGCCGACGAAGCGCTCCAGCACGGCCGTGCGATCGCGGGCGTCTCCCAGTACCGAGTGCATGAGCTCAGCGACGTGGTCGGCGCGCGAGGCGAGCGCGGTGTAACGGTGCGGGCGGGCGGAGCGGTCGGATGCCACGAACCCCTTCTTCTCGAGGCGTGACAGCACGGTCAGAAGGGTCGTTGCGGCGAGCGTGCGACCGCGCTCCTCGAGGGTGTGCTGCACGTCATAGGCGCTTTGCGCCCCGTTCGCGTCCCAGAGGGCATCCATGACGGCCCGCTCCAGTTCTCCCAGCGTTCCCATGTCGTCCTCCTTCCCTTTCGCGACGTATGGGTGACTTTGATTCTACCTGCTGTCGAATTTGTTCTATGCTTCGTCGAAATAGTTCTACGTGTCGTAGAATTCAAGAGGTCGGTAGAGCCGATCGCATTCCGCATCCAGAAGGAGACACCGCGTGGACGTGCTCGACATCGCAAGATGGCAGTTCGGAATCACAACCGTCTATCACTTCCTGATGGTCCCGCTCACGCTTGGGCTGGGCCTCATGGTGGCGATCATGCAGACCCGGTGGGTCCGCACGGGCGATGAGAAGTTCCTGCGTATGACCAAGTTCTGGGGCAAGGTCTACCTGATCAACTTCATCGTTGGCGTCGCGACAGGACTCGTCCAGGAGTTCCAGTTCGGCATGGCGTGGAGCGAGTACTCCCGCTTCGTCGGCGACGTCTTCGGTGCACCGCTGGCCATGGAGGGTCTGCTGGCGTTCTTCGTCGAGTCGACCTTCCTCGGCATCTGGATCTTCGGCTGGGGCCGCCTGCGGAAGGGGCTCCACCTCGCAGCACTGTGGTGCGCCGTGATCGGCTCGTGGATCTCGGCCTTCTTCATCATCGTCGCCAACTCCTGGATGCAGCACCCCGTCGGCGTGGAGCTCGGCGATGACGGACGCCCGGTCATGACCGACGTCTGGGCAGTGCTTACCAACAACACCGCCCTCGCCGCGTACACGCACACCATCCTGGGGGCCCTGGTCGTGGCAGGCATGTTCTTGCTCGGCATCTCGTGGTACCACCTGTGGCGTCGTCGCCACGACGGCATCGACACGGTCGATGACGCCGGCAACGTCGTCGTCGGCGAGGCCCAGGGCGTCCCCGGGCGTGACCGCACCGACCACGGCGTATGGATCTGGTCGCTGCGCGTCGGTGCCATCGTCGCGATCGCCGGCTTTCTCGGCACCGTCGTGACCGGCGACATCCAGGGCAAGCTCATGTACGAACAGCAGCCCATGAAGATGGCCGCCGCAGAGGCCGCCTGCCACACCGGTTCGTCGTTCTCGGTGCTGTCGCTCGGTGACCCCGGCTCGACCGACTGCTCCGACGTCGTCACGCTCATCGAGATCCCCGGCGTGCTCGGCTTCCTCGGCACCGGTGAATGGGGTGCCGACATGCCCGGCATCAGCGACCTCGAACCCACGTACGTCGACCAGTACGGCGCGACCATCCCCGACGACGAGCTCTACGGCATCCACGCGGGAGCCGAAGTCAACTACGTGCCCGTGATGTGGGTGACCTACTGGGGCTTCCGCCTCATGATCGGACTCGGTGGCATCGTCGCGCTGGGCGGCGTCGTCGCCCTCTGGCTCACCCGCCGCGGCACCGTGCCCCGCTCTCCCTGGATCATGCGCCTGGCGCTGCTCGGCATCGTCGCCCCGTTCGCCGCGAACATCGCGGGCTGGATCTTCACCGAGCTCGGACGCCAGCCCTTCGTCGTGGCGCCCAACCCCGACCCGACCGGCGTTGACGGCGTGTTCATGTTCACCGCGGCGGCCGTCTCTCCCGGAGTCACAGCGGGCGAGATGCTGTTCTCGGTCATCACCCTGACGCTCGTGTACGGCATCATGCTCGTGATTGAGGGATACCTGATGGTCAAATACATCCGCGGCGGTGTCGCGGCCTCCATGCCCGAGCTCGCGGCCGGTGACGGCCACGGTGACGACCCCGACGGCGACGAGAAGCGAGACGACGTGCTCGCGTTCGCGTACTGACCGGCTGACTCGAGAGGAACATCGAAATGGAACCGCTTCCCGTCGTCTGGTTCATCGCCATCGCCGTTCTATGGATCGGCTACCTGCTGCTCGAAGGCTTCGACCTCGGTGTCGGCATGCACATGAGCTTCTCCACGCGCTCCGAGCGTGACCGTCGGGTCATGCTCAACACCATCGGCCCGGTCTGGGACGGCAACGAGGTGTGGCTGATCACCGCCGGTGCGGCGATGTTCGCCGCGTTCCCGGCCTGGTACGCCTCGTTGTTCTCGACGCTGTACGTACCGTTGACCATCGCCTTGGTGGGCCTGATCGTGCGAGCGGTCGGTATCGAGTACCGCGGCAAGATCCACACCGAAGGCTGGCGCACGTTCTGGACCTGGATGATCGGCCTCGGTTCGCTCATCGTCGCGTTCTGCATCGGTGCGGCGCTCGCGCTGACCTCCATTGGACTGCCGATCGACGGCAACGGCGACCGCGTGGGCGGACCGTTCGTCTGGCTCACCCCGACCGCCGTGCTCGGCGGACTCGCCGTGGTCGGCTTCTCACTGGCCCACGCCGCCACCTTCCTCGGTCTCAAGGCCGACGGGCCCGTGCGCGAGAGGGCCGGCCGGTTCGCTGCTCGCTGGGCGCCGCTGTGCCTGGTACCGGCCGCGCTCTGGGCGATCTGGGTGCAGATCGCGCACGGTGGCAGCATCCTCGCCTGGGTATTCATCGCGCTCGCCGTCGTCTCGGCGGTGCTCGGCTGGGTGGCCGCCCGCAAGCGCAACGAGGGCTACGCCTTCGTCGGCTACGCCGGGTTCGGTCTGTTCGGCGCCGGTGCGATCTTCGCGGGCATGTTCCCGCTGGTGCTGCCGTCGACCGTCGACTCGGCGTTCGACCTCACGGTCTGGAACGCCGCCAACGGCTCGTACACCCTGGGAGTGATGACGGTGGTCGCCGTCGTCGCTCTGCCGGTCATTCTGCTCTACCAGGCCTGGAGCTACTGGATCTTCCGCAAGCGCGTCACCCCGGGCATGATCCCCGAGGCGCACATCGTGCTGCCGGCGGTGCTGCGCGCCCGCTGAGCCACGTCGGAAATCCCAGACGGCCCACGCGCTACAGGCGTGTCCACCCAAGACACACCGAGCCAGTCAGGGTTCGTCTGGGATTTCCGACATCCTGGCGTCGGAACACCGCCCGCGGAGCGCTAGTCTGGCCGCATGATGTACGAGCACCTCGGGGCTCGGCCCCGCATCCACGACACCGCCGTCGTGGCGCCGACCGCTGTGATCTCGGGCGATGTCGAGATCGGACCGAACTGCCAGGTGCTGCACGGCGCCGTGATCACGGCGGAAGGCGGGCCCATCACACTGGGCGAGTACGTGATCGTGATGGAGAATGCGCTGATTCGTGCCACGGCCGCCAATGCCGTGCATATCGGGGATCACACGTTGGTGGGCACCCTGGCCAGTATCGCCGGCGCGACCGTCGGTGAAGAGGTGTTCTTCGCCTCGGGTGCGCGGGTGTTCAACGGGGCGATCGTGGGGGCACGTTGCGAGATCCGGGTCAATGCGATCGTGCAGCGCCGGGCCGTGCTGCCCGAGGGAACCGTCGTTCCGATCGGATGGGTGGCCGTTGGCGACCCCGTGCGGTTGTTCTCACCCGACCAGGCCGATGAGATCGCCGCGGCGATGCCAGAGCTCGACTTTCCCGGGCACGTGTTCGGCGTTGACCGCGACACCCCTGACCTCATGGTGCAGCTCACTGAGCGCTACGGCACGTCACTGGCCCGCCACGCCGACGACCACAGGCTCTGACCGCGGCATCCGCCCTCCGGCATCCGCTCTCCAGCATCCGTCTGTTTGTCACAAAGCCCCGGAACTCGGCCGGAGTTCCAGGGCTTTGTGACAGATAGACGGGGGAGTGGGGGTTAGATCACGCCCTGGGCGAGCATCGCGTCGGCGACGCGCTCGAAGCCCGCGATGTTGGCGCCCGCGACGTAGTCGCCGGGCGTGCCGTAGCGCTCGGCGGCGCGGAACGACGCATCGTGGATATCGGCCATGATGTCGCGCAGCTTCTGCTCGCTGTCGGCGAAGTTCCAGCGCTGACGCGAGGCGTTCTGGCTCATCTCCAGCGCCGACGTCGCAACGCCACCGGCATTCGCGGCCTTGCCCGGGGCGAACAGCACATCGGAATCCTGGAAGGCGCCGACGGCCTCAGGCGTGCACGGCATGTTGGCTCCCTCGGCGACGGCGCGCACGCCGTTGGCGATGAGCATCTGCGCCGACTCGAGGTTCAGCTCGTTCTGCGTGGCGGCCGGGATCGCGATGTCGACCGGGGTCTCCCAGACGTTTCCGCGTTCCACGAAGCGGGTGCCGGGGCGACGCTTGGCGTACTCGATGATGCGACCGCGCTCGACCTCCTTGATCTGGCGCAGCAGCCCCAGATCGATTCCCGCGTCGTCGACGATGTAACCCGACGAGTCGGATGCCGTCACCGCACGGGCCCCGAGCTGCGTGGCCTTCTCGATCGCGTAGATCGCGACGTTGCCGGAGCCCGAGACGGCGACGCGCTTGCCCTCAAGGCTCTCGCCGTGCACCGCGAGCATCTCTTGCACGAAGAACACGGCGCCGTAACCGGTCGCCTCGGTGCGCACCTGCGCGCCGCCCCAACCGATGCCCTTGCCGGTGAGGATTCCGGTCTCGGCGCGGTTGGTGATCTTGCGATACATGCCGTACATGTATCCGATCTCGCGGCCACCGACGCCGATGTCGCCCGCGGGCACATCGGTGTGCTCGCCGATGTGGCGGAACAGCTCGTTCATGAACGACTGGCAGAAGCGCATGACCTCGGCGTCGCTCTTGCCGTGCGGGTCGAAGTTCGAGCCGCCCTTGCCGCCGCCGATGCCCTGACCGGTCAGCGCGTTCTTGAAGATCTGCTCGAATCCGAGGAACTTGATGATCGAGATGTTCACCGACGGGTGGAAGCGCAGGCCGCCCTTGTAGGGGCCGAGCACCGAGGAGTACTGCACGCGGTAGCCGCGGTTCACCTGCAGCTTGCCCGAGTCGTCCATCCACGGCACTCGGAAGATGATCTGCCGCTCGGGCTCGACCATGCGGTCGAGCACACCCTTGTCCAAGTACTCGGGACGGCGCTCGAGCACCGGGCCGATGGAGTGCAGCACCTCGTGCACTGCCTGGTGGAACTCCGGCTCGTTGGGGTTGACGTGCAGCACGGCGTCGAAGACGGGCTGAGCGGCAACGTTGAGCGGGTGGAAATCGGCAGTGGTATCGGTCACGCGGGGGAGCTTTCTGACGGGGGATGTGATGTATGCGATCGTGTCGCGTGATGCGTCGCCGGATCAGGCAGAGGTCTCACTCTAACGCGCGAGATCCGCTGGTACCGACGACAAGACGCGGCGGATGCTGTCAGCCGGTGTTCTGCAGACCGGCGGCGACTCCGCTGACCGAGAGCAGCAGCAGGCGCTGCAGCTCCGGGTCGGCGGCGGGGGCATCTGCATCGGCGCGCAGGGCGCGCAGCGCGCGCAGCTGCAGCAACGAGAGGGCGTCGACGTAGGGCGTGCGCAGCTGGACGGCGCGCTGCAGGATCGGCTTGTCGGCCAGCAGCTGCTCGCCACCGGTCAGACGGACCACCCACTCCCGTGTCAGTCGCAGTTCGTCGAGCACGATGCCGGCGAGGTCGTCACGGTCGCCGAGCGACAGGTACTCGGCGGCGATGCGTTCGTCGGTCTTGGCGAGGCTCATGGCGACGTTGTCGATCATGGTGCGCAGCAACGGCCATTCGCGGTAGGCCTCGACCAGCGCCTGCTCGTCGCCGACTGCCTGCAGCGCCGTTCCGAGTCCGAACCAGCCGGCCAGGTTGATGCGCGCCTGCGTCCAGGCGAACACCCACGGGATCGCCCGCAGGTCTTCGAGCGACTCGACCGACAGGCCGCGGCGGGCCGGGCGGGAGCCGAGGGCGAGCAGACCGATCTCTTCCATCGGGGTGACGGTGGCGAACCACGGGGCAAAGCCGTCGGCGCCCACCAGTGAGAAGAAGCGCTCGCGCGAGGCGACGTCCATCACCTTGGCGATGCCGGCGAACCGTTCGGCGGCGCCGCTGGTGCGCTGCTCGACGCTGGGCGATGACGCCAGCAGCGTCGCCGCGGCGACCTGGTCGATGTGTCGCATGGCGATGGCCGGCTCGCCGTAGCGGGCGAAGATCACCTCGCCCTGCTCGGTGAGCTTGAAGCGGCCGTCGACGGAGTGCGGCGGCTGGGCGAGGATCGCCGAGTTCGCCGGTCCGCCGCCGCGCCCGAGGGCGCCGCCGCGACCGTGGAAGAGGGTGAGTCGGATGCCCGATTCCACGGCCCACTGCGCGATGTCGCGCTGCGCTTCGTACAGTGCGAGGTTCGCGGCGACCGGACCGACGTCCTTGGAGGAGTCCGAGTAGCCCAGCATGACTTCGAGTCGGTTGCCGGTCTCGTCCAGTCGCGCGCGGAACGCGGGCTGCTGCACGACCTCGGCCATGATGCCGGGCGCCGCCTGCAGGTCGGCGAAGGTCTCGAACAGCGGAACGACGTCGAGCACGGGAGCCTGGTCGCCGAGAGCGTAGTGGGCGAGCCGGTGCACGGCGGCGAGGTCGTCGGCCGAACGGGTGAACGAGACGACGTAGCGGCCCGCGGCGCGCAGCCCGTGGCGGCGCTGGATGTCGGCGATCGCGCGGAAGACCTCGAGCACCTCCTGCGTGCGCTCGCTCAGCTCAGCCCCGGCGTCGAGCTCAGCGAGCGCCTCGGCGTGTACCTGCGAGTGCTGGCGCACCTCGAGCTCGGTGAGGTGGAAGCCGTAGGTCTCGACCTGCCAGATCAGGTGCTGCAGGCCTCCGAAGGCGTGTCGGCGGGCTCCGGATGCTGCGAGCGAGCTCTGCACGGCACGCAGATCGGCCAGCAGCTCTTCGGGCGCGGCGTAGGCGCTCTCGGTCTCGACTCGGGTGGCGTGTACGCGGTGAACGACCGCGAACATGGCACGGCGGTGCGGTTCACCGGGCGAGCGCTTGGCGATCTCGGCCGCCGCGTCGGCGTGGTCTCGTGCGAAGGCATCCCAGAGTGCGGTCACCTCGGTGGTCGGCGGCGTGCTCTCGGCATCGAGCGTCAGGGTGCGGCCGATGCGCTCGATCGCGCGCTCCAGGCCGCGCAGCACGTGCTCCGAGGCGATCTCGGCCGCCTCACGGGTGACCGAAGCGGTCACGAACGGGTTCCCGTCGCGGTCGCCGCCGACCCACGAACCGATCCGCACGAACGCGGGCACCACGGGGGCGCTCGATCCGGAGCCCTCGCCGCGCAGAGCGTCGTCGATCCGGCGGTACACGTGAGGGACGGTGGTGAACAGCGTCTCGTCGAAGACGCCCATCACGGTGCGCACCTCGTCGCTGGGGGTGGGCTTCTCAGCCCGCAGGGGCGCGGTGCGCCACAGGGTGTCGATCTCTTCCAGCATCCGACGCACGGCGCGGCGCTGTTCGGAGCCGCCGGGGCTGGCCAGATCGTGCTGCCCGAGCAGGTCGGAGAGGCGGCGGATGCTGCCCGATACCGCCCGGCGACGAGCCTCGGTCGGGTGCGCGGTGAAGACGGGGTGGAAGCGCAGGTCGGCGAGGCGCTCGCGGGCGGCATCCTCTCCGATCTCTGCACGCAGCCGGGCGTAGGCGGTGGCGACGGTGTCGGCGACGTCCTCGCGACCGGGCTGTCCGGCGCGTTCCCGCAGCACGCGGACGCGCTGGTGCTCCTCGGCGAGGTTCACCAGGTGGAAGTAGCAGGTGAAGGCGCGGGCGACCTCATCGGCGCGTTCGATCGTGAACGCGTCGGCGATGGATGCGGCGCGTTCGAAGGCGTCGGTGCTGTCGGCATCCGCGGCCTGGATCGTCGCCAGGCGCAGGCGCTCGACGTCCTCGTACAGTCCGGGAGTGCCGGATTCGCGCAGCACCTGACCCAGCAGCCCGCCCAGCATGCGCACGTCGGCGCGCATCGCCTCGGGGATGCCGTTCGATGCCTCGAAGCGGGTGATGACGCGGATGGCTTCGGTGTTCGTAGGCTCGGGGGACATTCTTCGAGAGTATCCCCGTCGTGGATGTCGCCCGCGCCACGTGACACACGCCGCCTACGATGGACGCGATGCGCATTTCAGACAATCCCCTCCGCGGACAGCAGTTTCCCGCGGCGCTCCTGCTGATCGCCGCCGGGCTCGGACTGCTGCTGGCGAACCTGCCCACGCACGATGCGATCGGTGCCGTCCTTGACGCGCACATCGCGATCCCGGGTACGGCACTCGACCTGTCGATCGCCCACTGGGTGTCGGACGGACTGCTGGCGGTGTTCTTCTTCGTCGTCGCCATCGAGCTGCGCTACGAACTCACCCACGGTGAGCTCGACTCGCCCCGCAAGGCTGTGCAGCCGGCGATCGCCGCGACCGGTGGCGTGCTCGTGCCGATCGCCGTCTACCTGCTGATCGCCGGGGCAGAGCCCGCGACGGCGGGCGGCTGGCCCATTCCGACGGCCACCGATATCGCCTTTGCGCTCGGCGTACTCGCGATGTTCGGCAAGGGGCTGCCCACGTCGGTGCGCGTCTTCCTTCTTGCACTGGCGATCCTCGACGACATCATCGGCATCGTCTTCATCGCGGTGCTGTTCGCGCACGACGTCAACTGGATGCAGCTGGGGCTCGCCGCCGTCGGCGTGATCGGGTTCGGCGTGCTCAGCCGCATCGTGGCCAAGAACGGCTCGTCGGGCATCGCCGTGGTCATGGGCGTCATCGCCGTCGCTACGTGGGGACTGGTCGCCTCGTCGGGCATCCACGCGACGATCGCGGGTGTGCTGCTGGGGCTGGTCATGTCGCCGGCACCGGCCGAGCAGGTGCGGCACGGTCTCGAACCGACGGTGAACGGGGTCATCCTGCCGCTGTTCGCGTTCGTCGCGGCGTTCGTGGTGATCCCGCAGGTGGCACCCAGCCAGCTCTCGCCCGCATTCTGGGGCATTCTGGTGGCGCTGCCCGTGGGCAAGATCATCGGCATCGGCCTGTTCGGATGGATCGCCATGCGCATCCGCCCCAAGGGCACGCCGCCCGCACTGGAGCTGCCCGATCTGCTCGCCGCCGGTGCGCTGGGCGGTATCGGCTTCACCGTGTCGCTGCTGCTGGCTAACCTCGCGTTCGCCGGCGACGAGCTCGTGCGCGACGAGGCGATCCTCGGCGTGCTCGGCGGTTCGCTGATCGCACTGGTGCTGTCGGGCTTCATCGTCTCGTGGCGCGCGCGCCATTACCGTCGCGCCACGGTCGCCATTCTCGACTGAGGAGATACCCATGACCGACCCGTCGCATCGTTCGGACCCGCTGCGCGCTGCCGCCGAGACGATGCGGCAGGTGCGCGAGCGGTGCGTGTGGTCTCAGCAGATCACGCACCGCGACCTCGTGCCGTACCTCGTCGAGGAGTCGCACGAGGTCATCGAGGCGGTCGAGACCGGCGACGGCGCAGACTTGCGCGAAGAGCTCGGGGATCTGCTCTGGCAGGTGCTGTTCCACGCGGCCATCGCCGCGCACGACGGCGCTTTCGATATCGACGACGTCGCGCGCGGCCTCACCGAGAAGATGGTGCGCCGGCATCCGCACGTCTTCTCGGATGCCATCGCGGAGACGCCTGAAGAGGTGCTGGTGCACTGGAACGCGGCGAAGGCCGCCGAGAAGCACGCGCGTCGCAGCGTGCTCGACGGGATTCCCGCAGGGATGCCTGTGCTGGCGCGAGCACAGAAGGTGCTCGGGCGCGTTCACCCGGTCGTTGAGCGAGCGAACGCAGCGACCGAGACGAAACACCCCCGCGACGAGCCGGCGCCGCTGCCAGCATCCGAGATCGAGCTCGGCGACGCGCTGCTGTCGCTGGTCGCCCACGCCCGCGCGAACGGATGGGACGCCGAGCGTGCCCTGCGCGAGCGCCTGCGTGTTCTCGAGAACGACGTGCGCGCCGCTGAGTCGGGCGGCTGACGCGCTCGGCCGCAGACCTGGAAAGATAGACCCGTGGCAACTGTGAACCCGCCGCGCGGAATGCGCGATTTCCTCCCCGCTGACAAGGCCCGTCGCGAGCGTGTGCTCGCCGTCATCCGCGAGCGCTATCGTGCGCACGGCTTCGACGAGATCGAGACGCCGGTGGTCGAGGAGCATGCGCGTCTGCATGCCGGAATCGGCGGCGACAACGAGAAGCTCTCGTACAGCATCCTGCGCCGTGGGCTCGATGCCGAGGGCATCCGCGCCGCGGCCGATGACCCGGCGGCGCTCAGCGATCTCGGGTTGCGCTACGACCTGACGGTGCCGCTGGCGCGCTTCTACGCGACCAATCGCGGTCAGCTGCCCGGCGTCTTCCGCTCGATCCAGATCGGGCCGGTGTGGCGCGCCGAGCGCCCGCAGAAGGGCCGCTACCGCCAGTTCGTGCAGTGCGACATCGACATCATGGGCGATGAGACCGCTCGCGCCGAGGCCGAGCTCATCGTCGCGTCGATCGACACGATCGACGCTCTGGGCCTCGAAGGCGGCATCGTGCGCGTGAACGACCGGCGCGCGCTGGACTGGATGCTGGATTCGTTCGGTTTCAGCGAGGATGAGCGCCCCGGTGTGCTGATCACGATCGACAAGCTCGACAAGATCGGACCCACGGGTGTCGCCGCCGAGCTGCGCGATCGCGGGGTCACCGCCGCGGCGGTCGACGCGTTCGAAGCGTTCCTGACGCGTCCGCAGACCATGGAGTACAACCCGTACGGCGAGCGGCAGATCCGCAAGGCACTTCCGGAAGGGGCCCCCGACGAGATCGTCGCGCACCTGGTCTCACTCGGCGAGGCGGTCAGTGCCGCGCGTCCGGATGCCGGCGAGCCGCCGCTGGTCTACGACCCCTTCCTCGTGCGGGGCATGGGGTACTACACGGGCACGATCTTCGAACTCGCCCACCCGTCGGTCGACTACTCGCTCGGCGGTGGCGGTCGCTATGACGGCATGATCGGCCGGTTCCTCGGCCAGCAGGTGCCCGCCGTCGGCTTCTCGATCGGGTTCGAGCGCATTGTCGATCTGGTCGCCGAGGTCGAGGCCGAGGCCGCACAGGCAGTTGTGCTGGTGCACGATGCCGATGTTCCGGTGGGTGAGCTGCTGGCGCACAAGGCGGCGCTGCTGCGCGACGGTGGTGCGGCACGGGTGCGTCTGGAGCGCCGTCCGAAGAACATGAAGGCGCTGTTGGAGCGCGCGACGGCCGACGGATACACCGGCTTCGCCACGGTGCGGGCCGGAGACGTGGTCGGCGCGGTCGAGGTCAAACCGCTGTCCTGACTACGGCGGTCGGTGCCGGGCGTTCAGGCCTGCTGCGCCGCCCATTCGGCCACGCGCGCCGCGGACTCCTCCTCGGAGAGGTCTTCGACGCGGCTCATCACCGACCACCGCACCCCGAACGGATCGCGGATGCTGGCGAACCTGTCACCCGAGACGAAGTCGGATGGCGCCTCGCGCACGGTCGCTCCGGCCTCGACGGCACGCGCGACGACGGCATCCACGTCGGGAACGTACAGCCCCATCGAATAGCAGTCGTCATCGCCCTGCGGCGGTGCGACGAGGTGATAGTCGGGGGAGGGCTCGCCGAGTTGCAGCATCCCCATGCTGAAATCGAGTTCGGCATGCACGACGACGCCGCCGAGCTCGGTCACGTCGACGACGCGTGCGCCGAAGACGTCGCGGTAGAAGACGATCGCGTCCGCGGCGCCCGGAAGTGCCAGGAAAGGAGTGAGCGAGGTCGATCCGTTGGGGCGGCCGTTGGTCGTGTGCGTGCCGGTCAGTCCGGTTGTCTGATTGGTCATATGCCGACGCTAGGAGCACGGTCGGGCGCCGCGCTTGGAGATTCGCGACAGGATGTCGGTTGCCGCGTCTAACGTCGATGCTGTGATCGACGCGAGACGTGGCGTGCTGTTCCCCGACCGGATGCCGCAGTTCCACCGTCTGCCGCCCGAGCCGGCAGCCGCCGAGTTGATCGCCTGGTTCTGGGTGCCCGAGTGGGATCTGCCAGAGGGGCAGATCTCGCGGCAGGACGTTGTCGCGTACCCCGCGCTGAACCTGGTGATCTCGCCCGAAGGTGCGCAGTTGACTGGACCGACGACCTCGGCGACGTATCGCGAGCTCAGCGGTCGCGGCTGGGCGGTCGGGGCACTTCTGCGTCCGGCGGGTGTGGCGGGACTCACCGCCGACCCGGCATCGTTGCGCGACTCCGCGATTGTGCTGCAGGCACCCGAATTGGTCGAACAGGTCGCGTACGCGATGGCACAGCCCGATCGGCTATCGCGCGTCGTCGAGATCGTCTCGCGCTGGCTGGTGCAGCAGAAGGGCACGATCACGGATGCTGATCGCCACGCCAATCACATGGCCGATCTGCTGATGACGGACGCCACCGTGCGCTCGGCCAAGCAGGCCGCTGCTCACTTGGCGGTGTCGTTGCGCACGCTGCAGCGGATGACGCATCGCTATGTGGGGCTTCCGCCGCTGGCGATGATCCGTCGCCGACGCCTGCAGGAGGCAGCCCAGCGATTGCGTGATGACCCCGACAGTGATCTGAGCACACTCGCCGCGGACCTCGGGTATGCCGACCACGCGCATCTGACCGCAGACTTCCGCAGGGTGCTCGGCATGCCGCCCAGCAGCTACCGGGCTCGTCTCTGACGAGATTCGGTCGGTTCAGCAGATGCCCGGGGATGCGCCTAGCGACGCGTCACGCGCAGCCGTAGGATCCGATATCCGATGCCCAGCAGCACCACGGCCGTCCCGGCCAGCGAAGCGAGCACCGGCAGGGTGCTGACCAGCACGAGGCATCCGAGCGCGCCGATCACCTGCAGGAACCGCGGGTAGTGGCGCGCAGCGCCGTGCTGGCGGAACGCCGCGGCGTTCGCGATCAGGTAGTAGAGCAGGACTCCGAAGGATGAGAAGCCGATCGCTCCGCGCAGATCGGCGACCAGCACGATGCCGATGACCGCGAGGCCGATCGCGATCTCAGCTCGGCGCGGGACGTGCCACCGCGGGGCGACGTGCGCGAGGAATCGCGGCAGGTCATGTTCGCGCGCCATCGCAAGGGTGGTGCGTCCGATGCCGGTCAGCAGCGCTAGCAGAGCCCCGAGCGATGCCGTCGCGGCTGCGACGCGCACGATGGGTTCTGCGCCTGCCCAGCCCGCGGCGGCGACGACGTCGGCGAGCGGGTGCACGCTGCCGATCGCGTCGGCTCCGAGAGTCGACACGACGGTGATCCCGATCACCACGTAGACGACGACCGCGCCCGAGAGGGCGAACACGATGGCGCGTGGGATCGTGCGGGCCGGGTCGGTGACCTCCTCGCCCATGGTGGCGATACGGGCGTAGCCGGCGAAGGCGAAGAAGAGCAGACCGGCGCCCTGCAGGATGCCGTACAGGGTGGCGTCGGGCAATGCGTCAGGGGTCGCGCCCGGGGCGGCGGCGGTGGCGCCGGCGGCAGTGACGACAGCGAGCCCGAGCAGCGTGATCACCACCAGGATGCGGGTCAGCAGGGCGGTGCGGGTGATGCCGAAGCAGTTCACGGTCACCAGCGCGGCGACCGCGAGAACGGCCACCGGTACACGCCACTCCTCGGGGGCCGCGTAGGCGGCGAAGGTCATCGCCATCGCTGCGCTGCTGGCGATCTTGCCGATCACGAAGCACCAGCCGGCGATGAACCCCGACCAGGGGCCGATCTCGGCGCGCGCATAGGCGTAGGTGCCGCCGGCGACCGGGTGCACCGCGGCGAGCTGTGCCGACGAAGTCGCGTTGGCGAAGGCGACGAGCGCGGCGATCGCGAGGGCGATCAGGATGCCGGAGCCTGCCGCGCCGAGGGCGGGTGCCCAGACGGCGAACACGCCGGCACCGATCATCGAGCCAAGTCCGATGGCGATGGCGTCGGCGAGGTTCAGGCGGCGAGCGAGGGGCATCCGATCATGGTCCCACCGTCTGGTGAACGGGCGGTGACCTACGCGCCGCGGGCGTCGGTGACGCGCTTCTTCTCGCGCACGTACACCTCGCGCCGCACGCGTGCCACGGTGTCGCCGGTTGCGTCGGTGATCTCGGTCTCGAACCACTCGAGCACCTTCGTCCCGCCGTGCGCGCGCTCGCGCAGACGCTGCACCTGCTCAGTTGACACGTGGAAGTGGGCTGTCAGCACGCCGCGTCCGGGCTTGACGAACTCGATCTCGCCGCGGGTGTCCCAGACCACGTAATCGCGACCGAGCTGGTGCATCACGAGCATGAAGAAGTATGGGTCGGTCATGGCCGACATCGATCCGCCGAAGGCCGTCTTGACGTAGTTGCGGGTGAACACGTTGACGTGCAGTTCGACGGTGGCGTGCGTCCAGTCATCCGAGAACCGACGCACGCGGATGCCGCTGAAGAGGTTCGGAGCCCACAGGCTCATGCCGAGGGCGAGGCGACGAGGGGTCATGCGCATGCGGTCAGTCTGCCGGGGGAGACTCTGGTGGCCGCGATCGGCTGGATACTATCGACAACTGTTCTATTTGAACTAGAATAAGCGTGTTGGAGGTGCTCATGTTGATCCGGATCGACCCCGAGAGTCCACGGCCGCTGTTCGAGCAGATCGCGGCGTCGGTGCGGGGTGACGTGCTCGCAGGGCGACTGCGCCCCGGCGATCGTCTGCCGGCGGCGCGCGAGTTGGCCGACGCCACCGACGTCAACGTCCACACCGTGCTGCGTGCCTACCAAGAACTGCGTGACGAGGGTCTTGTCGATCTGCGTCGTGGCCGGGGCGCAGTCATCTCAGCATCCGCCGCCCCTCTCGCCGCGCTTGCCGACGACATCACCGCCCTCGTGCGCCGTGCCGTCGAGCTCGGCGTCACGCCCACCACCCTCGCCGCCCTCATCAAGGAGACGAACCGATGAACGACCGTTCCCGCAGCAGCGATGCCCCCGAACTGTCCGTCACGGACGTGCGGCACGACGAACTGCGGCGCGCGCGCCGCGCCCTCGTCGTCGTCGGACTCGTGCTGCCTGTCATGCTCACGGCGATCGCGGCCGGGCTTGTGCTCGCGTGGTTGCCCGACGTGCCCGATCCGGCGGCGACCCACTGGGGGCCGGGCGGCGTGGACGGCTTCGGTGCGCCGGTGACGTACCTGTGGCTGTCGTTCGGTCTCGGATTGGGCGTGCCGGTGCTGATGGTGATCACCGTGCTCAGCGTGGCGCGGGGGCAGTGGGGCGGCAGCGCGCGTCTGCTCGGTGCTGTTGCTCTGGGAATGTCGGGCTTCAGCGCCGTTCTCACCACCGGCTCGGTCTGGCTGCAGCGCGGACTCGACGACGCGACGCAGGCGGGATCGATCCTGCCGACCGTGATCGGCGGGTTCAGCGCGCTGCTCGTGCTCACCGCCGCCGGTTGGGTGCTGCAACCGGACGTGCATCCGACACCGGCGGTGGCGCTGCAGCCTGCCCACCTCGCGTCGATCTCGGCGGGGGAGCGGATCGTCTGGTTGGCGACCGCGTCGATGGCGCGTGCGGGGATGATCGCGTTGGGTGTCGGCGTCGCCGCGCTGGTCGGCATCGCTGCGGTGACAGCCGTGCAGGCGCCGGAGATCGTGTGGATCCCGCTGTTGGTGATCGTGCTCATCGGCGTCGCCGTCGGCGCCATGTCGTCGTTCCGAGTGCGGGCCGGTGCCGAGGGCCTTCGGGTGCGCTCGTTCCTCGGATTCCCGCGCATCGACGTGCCGCTTGAGCAGATCATCTCGGTGCGGGCCGTGCAGTGCCACCCCTTCGCCGAGTTCGGCGGCTGGGGGTGGCGGCTCAGCACGGATGGCCGAAACGGTATCGTGCTTCGAACCGGACCGGCGATCGAGGTGCAGCGGCGCGGCAAGCGCACCCTGGTGGTGACCGTGGACGGCGCCGAGGTCGGCGCCGCGACACTGCAGGCATATCTCGACCGTGCCCGGTCGGCGCAGGCGTGAAACCGGAGGAGAACAATGGATGCTGTACAACAGTCCACGACTCGTCAGAAGGTGACTATCGGGCTCGGCCCGATCCTTGCCTTCGTTCTGCTGGCCTGCGGCCTGGCCTGGTTGGTGGCGTTGCCGCTGTGGCTGGGTGACGGCCTCGCCTCGCCCCTGACCGGCGTACTGCTGCCCCTGATGATGTTCACGCCGGCTCTTGCACTGCTGATCGTGATGTTCACGATGCATCCGATTCCGAAGGGCGAGCGGCTGCGGTTTCTCGGAATGTGGCCGTTGCGCCCCGCGAAGCGGGTCGTGTGGATGATGGTGATCGGCCTGTTCGGCACGGTCGCCGTCGTCGTGGCGGCGATGCTGCTGTCGGTCGCGCTCGGGTGGCTCTCGGCCGACTTCATCGGGCTCTCCGGATTCGCTCAGACGCTCGAGTCGTCGGTGCCCGCGGGAACGCCGCTGCCGCCCGCGTGGGTGCTGGTTGCCGTGCAGCTGGCCTCGATCCCGTTCGCGGCGGCGACCATCAACGCCGTGATGGCCTTCGGAGAAGAGGTGGGGTGGCGGGGATTCCTGGTGCCCGCACTGCGCCGTTACGGCACCTGGCCCGCACTGCTGATCAGCGGCGTGATCTGGGGTGTGTGGCACGCGCCGGTCATTCTGCTCGGCTACAACTTCGGCCGCACCGACATCACCGGGGTGTTGCTGATGACGGCAGGTTGCATCGTCTGGGGCGTCCTGCTGGGGTGGCTGCGGCTGCGCAGCACGTCGATGTGGCCGGCCGTGTTCGCGCACGGTGCGCTCAACGCGGCGGCCGGCCTGCCGATCGTCTTCCTCGCGGCCGGCGCCGTGACCGACCCGGCGCTGTCGATGGCGCTCGGCGCCTCGGGGTGGATCGTCGGTGGCGTGGTGATCGTCGTGTTGCTGCTGACCGGCCAGTTCCGTCAGCAGCCGAACCTGGCAGAGCCCAAGCCCCGGGCATCCGTCGCCCCGCCGATCGCGCCACCCGCTCCGCCGGTGGCCTGATCCCGTCGGTGGCCTGATCCCGTCGGAAATCCCAGACCATCCGGCATCCGATCGGTGTGTCGCGGCGCGGCGCGCCGCCGATCGCACGGACGGTCTGGGATTTCCCACACAGCGCAGAGTCTTGACCGCGCGCGGCGCGCCAGGTTGGCTGAGGGCATGGCCGAATCCACACCGCAGAACTGGCACGACGTCGACCACTACCTCGCCGAGACGCTCGTCGGGCACGATCCCGCGCTCGAGGCGGCGCTCGCCGCACAGCGGGGCGCGGGGATGCCCGAGATCGAGGTCGCGCCCGTGGCCGGCAAGCTCCTGAACCTCCTGGTACGCATCAGCGGCGCCGAACGGGTGCTCGAGATCGGAACACTCGGCGGCTACTCGACCATCTGGATGGCGCGCGCCGTGGGGGAGCGCGGACGGGTGACCACGATCGAGGCAGAGGCCGACAACGCTGCTGTGGCGCGAGCGAGCATCGACGCGGCCGGGGTCGGTGACCGCGTCGACATCCGCATCGGACGCGCCGCCGACGTGTTGCCGACGCTCGTCGGCGGCTTCGACCTGGTGTTCATCGACGCCGACAAGGAATCGAACACCATCTATCTCGACTGGGCCGCGAAGCTCGGGCATCCGGGCACCGTCGTGATCGTGGACAACATCGGTCGCAACGGCGATGTCGCCGACGCGTCGAGCACCGATCCGATGGTGGTCGGCACCCGCGCGGGACTGCGGATGCTGGCAGATGACCCACGCTTCGATGCCACGGCCCTGCAGACCGTCGGTCTGAAGGGATGGGACGGGGTCGCACTCGCCGTCGTCGTCTGAGCGAGACGATTGACGAATGACCATGCGGCTAATACCATTAGCCGCATGGTCATTCGCATCCTCTGGGGAATTCTCGCCGCCGCCGCGATCACGCTGTCCGTGATCTCATCGGTCGACTACGGCTGGATCGTCGGTGGTCCGGTGATCGTCTTCGCGCTGCTGCCCGACGTCGCTCTCATCGGCGCCTTCGACCCGACCCGTTCGGGTGCGCTGCGCCCTGACCGGGTGGTGGGGTACAACATGCTGCACCTCGCACGCTTTCCGGTGCTGCTCATCGCGGGGGGCTCATTGATCACGCTTCCCGTGGTCGGAGGTGCGCCGGGAGGAGCCGTGGTCGTTGGCATGGGGCTCGCCTGGTTGGCACACATCGCCGTCGACCGTGCCGTCGGGTACGGACTGCGAGACCGCGACGGGTACATTCGATCGGTCGCCGGCACGCCGACGCCCGGCGCGTGCCAGGCATGAGCGCTCGCCGCGAGCAGATCCTCGACGTCGCCGAACGGGTGCTCGAAGACGTCGGGGCGGACCGCTTCGGAATCGGTGAACTCGCCCGTGCGCTCGATATCAAACCGCCGAGCCTGTACAAGCACTTCCGAGGCCTTGACGCCATCGTGCACGCGCTCATCTCTCGCGGCTTCGTGCGGCTCGGCGTTGCACTGGAGGGCGCTGACGGGCTGGCGGGATTCGCCGAGGTGTACCGTGCCCAGGCGCTCGCGGCACCGCAACTGTACTGTCTGATGACCCAGCATCCGCTCGACCGCACCCAGCTCGAACCCGGCGCGGAGGAGCGGGCGATGCGCGCGCTGCTCGACCTGTTCGGCGAGAGCGTGCAGGATCACCCGCGGGCGCGGGCCGCATGGGCGTTCGCGCACGGCCTGGTCGCGCTCGAGATCGCCCAGCGCTTTCCACCCGGCGCGGATCCCGGGCCGTCCTGGGCGGTTCTGGTGTCATCGCTGGCGCCGCGTCATGCGTCCCCGGCGGGCTGAGCGCCCCCGGGTTAGACTGGGCCACGGATCGACGTCGCTCCACACCACCTTTCCTCTCTGAAAAGGAGCACATCTGTGGCACTCATCGAGGCAGTAGGCGCACGCGAGATTCTCGACTCGCGCGGAAACCCGACCGTCGAGGTGGAGGTGCTCCTTGATGACGGAATCGTGCAGCGCGCCGCCGTCCCGTCGGGTGCATCCACCGGCGCTTTCGAGGCATACGAGCTGCGCGACGGCGACAAGGGTCGCTACGGCGGCAAGGGCGTCCTGAAGGCCGTCGAGGCAGTGCTCGACGAGCTCGGCCCCGCCATCGAGGGCGTTGAGGCGAGCGAGCAGCGCATCGTCGACGAGATCCTCAACGAGGTCGACGGCACCGACAACAAGAAGCGCGTGGGCGCCAACGCCATCCTCGGCGTCAGCCTCGCGGTGGCCAAGGCCGCTGCCGATTCGGCCGACCTGCCGCTGTACCGCTACCTGGGCGGACCGAACGCGCACGTACTGCCCGTTCCGCTGTTCAACGTCATCAACGGTGGCGAGCACGCCGACAACGGCATCGACATGCAGGAGTTCTTCCTCGCCCCGATCGGTGCCGACACCTACTCGGAGTCGCTGCGCTGGGGCGTCGAGACCTACCACGTGCTGCGCAGCGAGCTGCAGGCCGCCGGCTACGCCACCGGTCTCGGCGACGAGGGCGGCTTCGCTCCCGACCTGCCCAGCAACCGTGAGGGCCTGGAATTCCTGATCAAGGCGATCGAGAAGGCGGGCTTCACTCCGGGCAAGGACATCGCCCTGGGTCTTGACGTCGCCGCGACCGAGTTCTTCAACGACGGCGTGTACCGCCTCGACAACAAGGACTGGACCGGCCCCGAGCTGATCGAGTACTACCAGGGCCTGGTCAACGACTTCCCGATCGTCACGATCGAGGACGCGCTGGCCGAGGACGACTGGGACAACTGGAAGCTGCTTACGGATGCCCTCGGCAGCAAGGTGCAGCTGGTCGGAGACGACCTGTTCGTCACCAACCCCGAGCGCCTCGCCGACGGCATCGCCCGTGGCGTCGGCAACTCGCTGCTGGTGAAGGTCAACCAGATCGGCACGCTCACCGAGACGTTCGACGCGGTCAGCCTGGCGCAGCGCTCCGGTTACACGGCCATGCTCTCGCACCGTTCGGGTGAGACCGAAGACACCACGATCGCCGACCTCGCTGTCGCGACCAACGCCGGTCAGATCAAGACCGGTGCGCCCGCCCGCAGCGAGCGCGTCGCGAAGTACAATCAGCTTCTGCGCATCGAAGAGGACCTCGGTGACGCCGCGGTGTTCGCCGGTGCATCGGCGTTCCCGCGCTTCGGCCGCTGAGCCAAGACACGCGGACGCTGAACGGCTGATACCGCACTGAGACGCTACGAAGGAGGGGGAGCATGGCACGACGACCAGCTCCCCCTTCATCGTCTCCGCACAGCGATGAGCCGCGCCCGCAGCACGCACCGCGCACCCCGGCATCCGCCCCGTCGAGCCGCAGAACGCGCACGCGCACGCGCCTCGCCGACCGCGCCGTCGATGTGCGGGAGTGGGCCAGCGGCATCCGCCTCTCGGCCTTCGCAGCGATCATGCTCTCGCTCGTGGTCTTGGGTACCTGGGTGCTCGTGCCGACCATCGGCACGTACCTCGACCAGCGCCAGAAGATCGCCGCCCTCGAGCACTCGGTGCAGCTGACCGAGGAGCAGATCGCCGAGCTCGAGCGCGAGCAGGCGCGCTGGGATGATCCGGTGTACATCACCACTCAGGCGCGTGAACGGCTCTACTACGTCAGGCCCGGTCAGGTGCCCTACCTCGTCGACTTCGATCTCGACCCCGCTGACCTGCCGCCCGCGCAGCAGGAAGTCAGCGAGGAACTGCAGCAGCGCGGAGCAGACTGGATGCCACACTTGCTGCGCAGCATGACCGCCGCCGGGCTGGCACAGACCGCCGTCGGCACGCCCGCGCGCTGACCCGTGATGCCGCCGGAGGCGGACACCGTCGGAACACAGCCCGCGCTGAGTCGGCACACAGGCGCTCTCCCGTACTCTGGAGTAGTGACGAGACCGCCGTTTGAGCCACCGACCGCCGCCGAGATCGCCGTGGTCTCCGATCAGTTGGGGCGCCCCGCACGCGGTGTCGTCGGTATCGCCGCGCGCTGCGTGTGCGGAAACCCGACCGTCGTCGCGACGGCGCCGCGCCTGCACGACGGAACGCCCTTCCCGACCTTCTACTACCTGACCCATCCCGCGGCCACCGCAGCCATGTCGACGCTTGAGGCGACGCAGGTGATGCCCGAGCTGGCGCAGATGCTCGACGAGGACGCCGACGTAGCCGCCGGGTACCAGCGTGCACACGAGGCGTACCTGGCCGACCGCGCCCAGTTCGGCGAGGTCCCCGAGATCGACGGCATTTCGGCGGGTGGCATGCCGACCCGTGTAAAGTGCCTGCACGCGCTCGCGGGCCACGCCCTTGCGGCCGGCCCCGGTCTCAATCCGATCGGTGACGAAGCGCTGGTGCGATCGAGTTGGTCGCCCGAGCGGTGCGCATGCGCCGCGCCGGGCGCGGCTCTGCGCGATGCGGGTGACACTCCGGCATCCGAAGGGGACGCCTCGGAATGACGAGACGGCGGATGCTGTCGGGCATCGCCGCGATCGCGGTGATGACGAGCTCCGTGATCCTCGGCGCGGTGCCGGGGGAGTCGGCCGCCGCACAGGTGCACGACGCCGAGACCGAAGAGACTCCGGCTCCGCTGCCGATTCCCGACGACCCGTCGGATCCGGTGCGCGCCACCGAGTACTGGCTCGATGGTGCGAAGATCCGCGATGCGTGGCAGGTCACGCGCGGCGAAGGTGTCACCATCGCGGTGCTCGACACCGGTATTGGAGAGGCCGCGGGGATCTTCGGCGACGCTGTCATCGGCGGTACGGACGTGTCTGGGGCCGGTACCAACGACGGACGCACACCGGTCGGTGTGGTCAACCGGGCCCACGGCACGCTGGTCGGCTCGATCGCGGCGGCACCGGGCAACGTCGACGGTACGGGCTTGATCGGTGTTGCGCCGCGCGCCGATCTGCTGTCGGTGTCTCTCGGGTTTCCCGGCACATCGGCCACGGTGCCGTTCAGCGACCAGGTGGCCGAGGGCATCAAGTGGGCGGTCGACAACGGTGCCGATGTCATCAACCTGTCGTTCACCACGAACACTCTCGACTGGGACAAGAGCTGGGATGAGGCCTTCCTCTACGCCTACGAGCACGACGTCGTCGTGGTCGCCGCAGCGGGCAACCGTGACAGCGGCACGACGATCATCGGTGCCCCGGCGACGATCCCCGGCGTGCTCACCGTCGGCGGCGTCGACCAGACCGGTGTGGCCAGCCAGGGGGCATCCACGCAGGGCATCACCATCGGTGTGATGGCGCCGAGCGAGTCGCTCATCGGCTACACGGCGGACGGCGAGATCGTCGGGTGGAACGGCACCAGCGGTGCCGCGCCGATCGTGGCCGGCGCCGTGGCGCTGGTGCGCGCGGCGCACCCTGACCTGGATGCCGCCAACGTCATCAACCGGATCGTCAAGACTGCGGTTCCCGTGCCCGAAATGCAGCGCACCCCCGACCCGCTCTACGGTTACGGGCTGCTCGACGTTCACGCCGCGGTGACCGCGTCGGTGCCGCGCGTGGAGAGCAACCCGATGGGAGACCTGCAGGAGTGGGTTCGGGTGTACCGACGAGCGGATGCCCCGGATCGGCCGGATCCGCAGGACACGACCGAACCGGTGACCATCCCGCCGTTGCCGCCGCCGGAGCCGCCCACCGAGGCGGGCACCCCGTTGCTGCCGACAGCGGAGTCACTGCGATACGGTACCCTGCCGCTTCTGGCGCTCACGGTGCCTGGTATCCTGATAGCGCTTGGCGTCACCGCAGCTGCCCGGCGCATCCGAACGGAGCGCGGTCGACGCGTTCCCACCCCCTGACGACGAGGAGTTGTCCCCCTGTGCCTCAGAACAGCACTGCACCCCGCATTCTGATTGTCGGTGGAGGCTACGCAGGTTTCTACACCGCATGGAAGCTTGAGAAGCACCTTCGCAAGGGTGAAGCTGATGTGACGATGGTCGACCCGCTGCCGTACATGACGTACCAGCCGTTCCTGCCCGAGGTCGCCGCCGGTTCGATCGAGGCGCGCCACGCTGTCGTCGCGCACCGTCGCCACCTCAAGCGCACCAACGTGATCACCGCGAAGGTCACCGGCATCGACCACGCGAACAAGGTCGCCACGATCACGCCGCCGGTCGGCGAGCCGTACGAGTTCGCGTACGACCAGATCGTCGTCACCGCCGGTGCCGTCTCGCGTACGTTCCCGATCCCGGGCATCGCAGACAACGCCATCGGGCTCAAGACCATCGAAGAGGCCGTCGCCGTTCGCGACCGCCTGCTGTCGAACTTCGACAAGGCGGCCTCGGTGCCGGCCGGTCCCGAGCGCGACCGTCTGCTGACCGTTGTCGTCGTCGGTGGTGGCTTCGCGGGTATCGAGGCATTCGCCGAGCTGCGCTCGCTCGCCTCGTCGCTGATCGCGAAGTACCCGCAGCTGTCGTTCGAGGACACCCACTTCCACCTCATCGAGGCGATGGGGCGGATCATGCCCGAGGTCTCGCTGAAGACCAGCGAGTGGGTGCTGAAGGACCTCGCCAAGCGCGGCGCGAACGTGCACCTCGACACTCAGGTCACCGGCGCTGTCGACGGCAACGTCGAGCTCTCGACCGGCCAGGTCATCCCGACCGACCTGATCGTCTGGACGGCCGGCGTGATGGCCAACCCCACTGTCGTTCGTGGCGGCGACCTGCCTGTCGAAGAGCGCGGCCGTATCCAGACCCGTGCAGACCTGCGCGTCGGAACCGCCGAGGAGCCCGTCGAGGGTGCCTGGGCCGCCGGTGACGTTTCGGCTGTGCCGGACCTCTCGGGTGGCGGGGTCGGCGGCTACTGCGTGCCGAACGCCCAGCACGCCGTGCGTCAGGCGAAGGTGCTCGCGAAGAACCTGGTGGCCGTGTTGCGCGGCGAAGGCACCCGCGAGTACTTCCACAAGAACCTCGGCGCCGTGGCCGGTCTCGGCCTGTACAACGGTGTCTTCCAGTCGGGCAAGATCGCTCTGAAGGGCTTCGTCGCCTGGCTCGCGCACCGCGGATACCACGGACTGGCGATGCCGTCGTGGGAGCGCAAGTGGCGCGTGCTGTGGGGCTGGTGGAACAACCTGTGGCTCGGCCGCGACATCGTCAACCTCGAAGCCGTGCAGCAGCCGCGCGCGGTGTTCGAGGAGTTCGCGGCACGCCCGCGCCCGGCGGCCGCTGCGGCACCGGTCAAGGACGCTGCCGTGAAGGACGCACCCGCAAAGGACGCTGAGAAGACGTCGGCTGAGAAGCAGAAGGTCGCGGCGGGAGCCTGACCCTCTGATCGAACGCCTGCAGGGCCCGCGCGAGATGTCGCGCGGGCCCTTTGCGTGTCTCGGGCCTGGGTAGGCTGAGACCTGCGCCCCTATAGCCCAACGGCAGAGGCAGGCGACTTAAAATCGCTTCAGTCTGGGTTCGAATCCCAGTGGGGGCACGGAGTGACGCAACTCTGCGGGCTGCCACTATCGTGTGCAGATGGAGTCTGTCGCGTTCTTTCGCAACATGAACCTGGGGCACGCGGGAAGCCCCGGCCGGGCCACGCTTCTTAGCGCCTTCGCCGATGCGGGAGCAGCTCAGGCCAGATCGTTTCAATCCAACGGCACAGTGATCTTCGACGCAGAAGATCCTGCCGCGACGGCGCAGCACGTCAGGCAGCTGTTGAGCGGGACCTATGACGACGCGGTGATGGTCCGCAGCCTCGACCGTGTCGAGCAGATCATCGCTGACTTCCCGCCTGTCGAAGCCGGCAACGATCACTACCGGGAGATGATCGTCTTCTACGATCGTGTCGTCCCCGGCGCCGACGCGCTGCATGCCGGAGGGCGAGACGGACTCGTCCAGCTGCTGCGCGTCGATGCCGACGCGGTGAGTGGTCTCATATGGAAGCCGAAGAACACTGCCGGCAACATGACGGCTGTGGTCGAAGCAGCGCTCGCGCTGCCGTGTACTGCTCGCACGCTGGGCACGCTGCAACGTCTGTTGAAGCAGGTACGGGGCCGCGCCGACGTGGTCGCCCCGCACGGAGGCACAGGAAAGGAACTCCGATCATGATCGTTGCAGGGCTCGTATTGGCATCCGCTGCCGCGCTGGTGCATGTCTTCATCTTCTATCTGGAGTCCATCGCGTGGACCAGCGCGCGTGCGCGAAAGATCTTCGGCACCGGCACCGTCGAGCAGGCCAAGACGCAGAAGGAGCTCGCCTTCAATCAGAGCTTCTACAACCTCTTCCTCGCAGTCATCACCATGCTCGGAACCGTGTTCTTCGCCGCGGGCGCGCACACGGTCGGCGCGACGCTGGTGTTCACGGGCACCGGCTCGATGGTCGCCGCGAGCCTTGTGCTGCTGCTGTCGAGCCCGGACAAAGCGGGAGCAGCGTTGAAGCAGGGCGTGATTCCGCTGCTCGGCGTCATCGCCCTGGCTCTCGGTCTCGCACTCTGACGACGCGATCGCCCCGTATGGTGGAGGGGTGCTCGACCTCACCGCTGAACGGAGTCCGAACGCCGACGCCCGCGCTGACGCACGTCCGCAGACGGCCGCGTGGCGGTCGCCAGAGCGTTATTGGCGCTCGCTGAGTGATGCGACGGCGCACCTGCCAGCGCCGGTCGCGATCATCGAACAGGATGCGCTGCGGTACAACGCGCTCGACCTTCTGGTCCGTGCCGGGGGTTTGCCGATCCGCGTCGCGACGAAGTCGGTGCGCGTGCGGGCCGTGCTCGATGCCGTGCTCGCCATCCCGGGCTATCGCGGCATCCTGTCCTTCACGTTGGCCGAAGCGCTGTGGCTCGCCCAGGAACACGACGACATCGTGCTCGGGTACCCCACGGTCGACCGCGCGGGGCTGGCGACGCTCGTCGCGGATGAGAAGCTCGCCTCACGCATCACACTGATGATCGACGACATCGCTCATCTCGATCTGATCGATGCCATCGCCGCTCCGGGTAGCCGTCCCGAGGTGCGCGTTGCGATCGATGTGGATGCGTCCTTGCGTTCTGCGACCCTCGGGCACGTCGGGGTACGTAGGTCTCCGTTGCACACGGCTGCCGACGTCGCCGGGTTCGCACGTCAGGTCGTCCGCCGCCCGGGGTTCCGGCTCGTCGGGTTGCAGATGTATGAGGCCCAGATCGCCGGACAGGGTGATGCTGCAGGTGCCGATGCTCCGCTGATCCGGATGGTGCAGGCGCGCTCACGCGAAGAACTGCGCCAGCGCCGTGCTGAGATCGCGGATGCCCTGCTTGGTGTCGCGCCGTTGGAGTTCCTCAACGGCGGGGGAACCGGTTCGCTCGAGTTCACCGGCAGCGACCAGTCCCTGACCGAGGCGACGGCCGGCAGCGGCCTGCTCGCCGGGCACCTGTTCGACGGCTATCGGTCGTTCTCGCCTGCGCCCGCGACAGCATTCGCGTTCGACGTCGTGCGCAAGCCAGAGCGCGAGATCGCCACGGTACTCGGCGGCGGATGGATCGCCTCCGGCCCCGCCGCCGCCTCTCGGCAGCCCGCGCCGGTGTGGCCTCCGCGTCTGCGCACGCTCCCGAGAGAAGCAGCCGGTGAAGTGCAGACGCCGTTGCAGGGCACAGCCGCGGGCGATCTGCGGATCGGCGACCGGGTATGGTTCCGGCACGCGAAGAGCGGTGAACCCGCTGAACGCATCAACACGTACCATGTGATCGCCGACGGGGCCGTCATCGGAGAGGTCCCGACGTACCGAGGAGAGGGGAAGGCCTTCCTATGACGCGACCCGGGGGAGTCTGGCAGAACTGGGGCCGCTCAGCCACTGTGCGCCCGGTGCGCGTGGAACGGCCGCGATCCCCCGAGGGCGTGCAACGTGCGGTCAAGGCCGCCGTCTCGCAAGGCCTGACGGTGAAAGCCGTGGGCGCGAGTCACAGCTTCACCGGTATCGCCGTCGCCCCCGGCGTGCTACTGGAGCTCGACGACCTGCAGGGCCTCGTTTCGGCGGATGCCGCCAGCGGACGGGTCACACTGCTCGGCGGCACACGCCTGCACCGCATCCCGGGTCTGCTGCGCCACTACGGTCTCGCGATGGAGAACCTCGGCGACATCGACCGACAGTCGATCAGTGGGGCGATCTCGACGGGAACGCACGGCACCGGCACAGACTTCGGCGGGATCGCCACTCAGGTGCGCGGACTGACCCTCATCACCGCGGAGGGGGAGTTTCTGCGCATTGACGAGACGCACAACCCCGAGCTGCTGCCGGCGGCAGCACTTGGTCTCGGTGCGCTGGGCATCATCGTCGAGGTCACGCTGCAATGCGTTCCCGCGTTCATCCTGCAAGCGATCGACGAGCCCGCCCCGCTCGACGACGTGCTCGCCTCGGTGCATGAGCGCGCCGTCGCGCACGATCATTTCGAGTTCTACTGGTTCCCGCACACCGAGGTGGCGCTGACCAAGACGCAGACCCGCCTGCCGGAATCGGCACGACGACTGCCGCTCCCGCGCCTCGGCAAGTGGGTGGATGAGACGCTGCTGTCCAACGGCGTGTACCGCGTCGTGTGCGCCGCGGCGCAGGCGGTGCCGGCCATCACCCCTCGGTTCAACCGGCTTGCCGTGCAGCTGACCGGTGACCGCGAGTACACCGACCGTTCCCACACCGTGCTCACACAACGTCGCACCGTGCGCTTCCGAGAGATGGAGTACGCCCTCCCCGTCGACCAGCTGGTGCCCGCGTTCCGTGAGCTACAGCAACTGATCGCCGACCGAGGGTGGCGCATCGAGTTCCCCATCGAGGTAAGGTTCGCGGCGGCCGACGACCTGTGGCTGTCGACCGCGAGCGGGCGGGCCAGCGCTTATGTCGCCGTGCACCGGTACTGGCGTGCCGATCCGCGCGAGTACTTCGAGGCCGTCGAACAGATCATGCTGCAGCACGGCGGGCGCCCGCACTGGGGCAAGCTGCACACGCTCGGCGCTGAGCAGCTGCGCGAGCGCTACCCGCGGTTCGACGACTTCGTGGCGTTGCGCGACCGCCTGGATCCCGAGCGGCTCTTCGGCAACCGGCATCTGGAACGCATTCTCGGCGCGTGACGTACCGTGCCGCCCAGCGGACGTGCAGTGACGGGCGCATAGGATGGATCTCGATCCAAGAGGGGGACCGCATGGAATGGCTGTGGCCGGTACTGATCGTCGTCGGCGTGCTGGTGCTCGTCGGTATCTATCTCTGGTCGACGTACAACTCGCTGGTGCAGCTCAACGTCCGCGTCGACGAGGCCTGGAGCGGCATCACCGTGCAGCTCAAGCGGCGCGCCGACCTGATCCCCAACCTCATCGAGACGGTGCGCGGTTATGCGGCGCATGAAAAGGCCGTCTTCGAAGGAGTGACGCGCGCACGCGCCGAAACCCTTTCTGCCAGCGGCCCGGCTGAGGCCGGCGTCGCCGAAGGTCACCTGCAGCAGGCGCTGCGCAGTCTGTTCGCCGTCGCCGAGGCATATCCGCAACTTCAGGCGA
This sequence comes from Microbacterium esteraromaticum, assembly GCF_017303215.1. GTDB lineage: Bacteria > Actinomycetota > Actinomycetes > Actinomycetales > Microbacteriaceae > Microbacterium > Microbacterium esteraromaticum_C. The sequence continues at coordinate 1,392,156 of NZ_JAEMWU010000001.1, forward strand.
GCCAGAACTACCTGCAGTTGCAGCACTCGCTCGTCGATACCGAGGACAAGATCCAGGCGGCCCGTCGCTACTACAACGGTGGCGTGCGCGAGCTGAACACGAAGATCAAGGTCTTCCCGAACAACATGTTCGCCCGGGGGATCGGCTTCAACGAGCGCGAGTTCTTCGAGGTCGCCGACGACGGTGCGGTCTCCGAACCGCCGCGCGTCCAGTTCTGAGCCGCGAACTCAGCACTCTTCTTCTGGCAGCAGAAGCTTCAGATCGCGCTGACCACTTCACGCGGGTGCTCGTGCCGATCAACCGGCGTCTCCTGGCCATGCAGGGCGTGCGCGATAGCATCCGAGGCATCGCCCCAGCCCGAGACGCTCAGACGTTCCAATCCCTGCCAACGCGCCGCGCGCACCAACTCTTCCGCCACACGGGGAGCGTCGCGCTCGGCGACGGCGTGCGGTTCCCACCAAGCCGATTGCACACGCAACACCGAAGCCGCACGGTCGGCTTTCAGGTCCACGCGGGCGACGATCCGGTCACCGACCAGAACAGGTAGCGAGTAGTAGCCGTAGCGGCGCTTCGCCGCGGGCACGTAGATCTCGATGCGATAGTCGAGGTCGAAGACGCGCAGCGCACGATCCCGGAACCAGATCACCGGATCGAACGGCGTCAGCAGCGCGGCTCGGTCGATGCGCCGAGCGACCACGGCGTCGCGGTGTCGCCACGTGGGCAGAGGTCGACCGCCGCGCTCCCAGCCGCGCACCGACACCGGCTCGAGCTCACCGGAATCGACGAGCTCGTCGACCGCGGCGCGCACTCCGGCCTGATCCCGCAGCCGGTAGTAGTCGTTGAGATCGGCCACCGTCGCGACGCCGTACGAGCGCGCAGCGCGGCGCACCAGTTCGCGCACCGCATCGGCCCGCTCGATGGTCGTGTTGCGCACCTCGGCCGGGATGACCTGCTCGGCCAGGCCGTAACGGCGTTCGAACCCGATGCGTCCGGCGATCGCGACCTCGCCGCACCGCCACAGATGCTCCAGAGCGAGCTTCGCGTCGTCCCAGTCCCACCAACTGCCGCGTTCCCGGGGTGCGTCGTCGCGCAGATCGGCGGGACGCAACGGTCCGCGATCGCGCAACTCCGCGCGCACCCAGTCGAGGGTACGGGTATGCACGTGACCCCACTCGTCGGGGGAGGAGATCCGTTGCTGCCAGCCGCGCATGCGGAATCCCCACAACGGCCAGTCATCGACGGGCATGAACGTCGCCTCGTGCGCGAGGTACTCGACGTAGTGGGTGGTGCGCGACAGGAACGTGCGATCCAGCATTGACGTCGGATACGCACCCAGCCGCGAGAACATCGGCATGTAGTGCGAGCGCGCGAACACATTCACCGAGTCGATCTGCAGCACGCCCAGCCGATCCATCGTGCGGTGGAAGTGCCTGGGGGCGACGGACGCGGGCATCCGACGTGAGAATCCCTGCGCCGCGAGCGTGATGCGCCGGGCTTCGGATGCTGTCAGCGTGTCCGCGCCGCGGCGCGGCGGCGTGCCGGTGGGGGTCATGCGGCCAGGCTAGCGGGCACCGCCGACATGGTTCCGGAACGCTCAGGCGCGCGTACGTAGAATTGCACAATGAGCGACAACCCCAGGCCGAGGTTCCGCAATCCGTTCCGTCATGAGCCGCCGTCCACTCATCGAACCGTGCAGATCGAGTCCGATGAGGCCGTGCCGTGGCCGCTTCGTGTGACAGCCGCCTACTCGTGGCGTCTGCTGGTCATCGCGGGGGCCGTCGCACTGTTCATCTGGCTGGTCATGCTGCTCAAGCTGCTGGTGATCCCCCTGATGATCGGCATTCTCATCACCGCCCTGGTGTGGCCCGGCTTCCAGCTGATGGTGCGCGCTCGCTTTCCCCGGTGGCTCGCGATCACGATCACCATCGCGGGCACGCTCGGCATCGTCGTCGGGCTCTTCTGGCTGGTCATCTGGCAGGTGCGCCTGCAGCTGCCAGACGTGCAGGCCAAGACACAGGAAGCACTGGACCAGTTCCGCCTGTTCCTCGTCGATGGTCCCCTCCACCTCTCGGCCGAGCAGATCGACGGGTACATCCAGCAGGGACTCAACTTGCTCACCGAGCAGGCTTCGCTGCTGTGGAACGCGGCCGGCGCGGTCACGGGCACGGCGGCGCACATCGTCACCGGAACACTGCTCGCGTTCTTCATCCTCATCTGCCTGCTCGCCGACGGCGGAGGGATCTGGCGCTGGACGCTGAAGGTCTTCCCGCGCCGCGCGCGGCCGGCCGTCGACGCTGCGGCGACCAACGGCTGGGCTACCGTCGTCAACTACGCCCGCACTCAGCTCGCCGTCGCCGCGATCGACGCGGTCGGTATCGGCGTGGGGGCGGCGCTGCTGGGCGTGCCGCTGGCCATCCCCGTCGCGGTGCTGGTGTTCCTCGGCGCGTTCGTCCCGATCGTCGGAGCGGTTCTGACCGGCACGTTCGCCGTCTTCCTCGCTCTGGTCTACAACGGCTGGTGGATCGCGCTCGCGATGCTCGGCGTCGTGCTGCTGGTGCAGCAGGTCGAGGGGCACGTGCTGCAGCCGATCATGATGGGCGCCGCCGTGAAGGTTCACCCGCTGGCTGTCGTTCTCGTCGTCACGGGCGGTGCGATGATCGCCGGCATCCCCGGCGCGTTGTTCGCCGTGCCGCTGGCCGCGTTCGTCAACGTCGCCGCCGTGACCATCAGCACTGGTGCCTGGCGCACCGGTGAAGAACCCCAAGCTGACCTGATCTGGAGCACTGTGCCGCGTGAGCGGCCGAGGAGGAACCGATGACCGCCGCCCCGAGCCTGGCCGAGTTCAGAGCCGCAGCAGACAGCCTGGACGGGGTGATCTCGCACACTCCTATCGAGCTCTCCCGCATGCTCAGCGATGCGCTCGGCGCGCCGGTGCTGCTGAAGATGGAGAACCTGCAGCGCACCGGGTCGTTCAAGATCCGCGGGGCGACGTACCGCCTGGCGCAGCTGACGCCTGAGGAGCGCCTGCGCGGCGTGGTCGCGGCGTCGGCAGGAAACCACGCCCAGGGCGTCGCGCTGGCCGCACAGTCGCTCGGTATCCCGGCGACGATCTTCATGCCGCTCGGTGTGCCCGTCCCGAAGCTGTTGGCCACCCGTGGCTACGGTGCTGAGGTCGTGCTCGAAGGCGAGACCGTGGCGACCTCGCTGCGGCTGGCGGCCGAGTTCGCCGAGCGCACCGGCGCGGTTCTGATCCATCCCTTCGACCACCGCGACGTGGTGATCGGCCAGGGCACACTCGGACTCGAAGTGTTCGAAGACGTGCCTGACGTCGACACCGTCGTGATGGGCATCGGGGGAGGCGGTCTGATCGCCGGTGTCGCCGCGGCCATCAAACAGGCTGCGGCCGAGGCCGGACGCCCGGTGCGCATCGTCGGCGTGCAGGCAGAGAATGCCGCGGCGATGCCGTTGTCGCTCGCGGCCGGGCACCCGGTCGAGATCCAGACACAGCCGACGATCGCGGACGGCATCCTGGTCGCCCAGCCAGGGGCGGTGCCCTTCGAGATCATCAACGAGCTCGTCGACGAGGTCGTCACGGTGTCGGAGGACGACATCGCCCGAGCGCTGCTGGTGCTGCTCGAACACGCCAAGGTCGTCGTCGAGCCGGCAGGCGCGGTCGGCGTGGCCGCGATCCTCGCGGGCAAGGTGAAAGCCACCGGCACGACGGTGCCGATCCTCTCCGGCGGCAACATCGATCCGATGCTGTTGCAGCGCGTCGTCGCGCACGGTCTCGCGGCCTCGGGCCGCTACGCCACCGTGCGCATCCCGCTGCCCGACCGCCCTGGTCAGCTCGCCAAGGTCTCAGAGATCCTCTCCCAGGTGGGGGCGAACGTCATGGAAGTGCTGCACACGCGGCACGGGCACGGCCTGCAGATCAGTGACATGATCCTGCAGTTGTCCATCGAGACCCGCGGACCGGAGCACACGCAGCTCGCGTTCGACGCGCTGCGCGCCGCGGGGTTCGAACCCTCCGTGATGCCAGACTGATCGGCTCGCCGACCGCAAGCACGAAACACGGCGGGATGCGCATCCTAGGGATGCGCATCCCGCCGTATCGCTGTCCTGCGGCGGGTCAGCCGGTGTAGGTTTCGACGCCGATGATCTCGACGGCGATCGCCCGGCCGTTGGGCGCCTCATAGCTCGACTTCGCGCCGATCTTGAGGCCCATGATGGCCTGACCGAGCGGGCTGGCCTCGCTGTAGACGTCGAGGTCGCCACTCGCCTCGATCTCACGGCTGCCCAGCAGGAAGACCTCTTCGTCTCCGGCGATGAGCGCGGTCACGACGGTGCCCGGCTCAACGATGCCACGACTGGTAGGCGCCTCGCCGACCTTGGCGGTCTTCAGCAGCTGTTGCAGGGTGCGGATGCGCGCCTCCTGCTTGCCCTGCTCATCCTTGGCGGCGTGGTATCCGCCGTTCTCCTTGAGGTCGCCTTCTTCGCGGGCGGCTTCGATGCGCGCCGCGATCTCGTCGCGGCCGACGGTCGAGAGGTGTTCGAGTTCTTCGACGAGGCGGTCGTATGCCTCCTGCGTGAGGAACGGTACCTGAGCGTCTGTGGACACAGCGTGCTCCTTCGTGCGGGCCCCTTCAGGGGCTTGAGGACTCCGGGACGTCAACCGACTCCCGGGAATATGCCAAGACGCCCCGGCACGGGCCGGGGCGTCGGTCATCTTGGGGTTGATTCTAAGCGACCCAGCAGGACTTCACCAAACCCGTGGTGGCCTCGGCGACGGTCGGGATGCTGACGTTGACCGCGCTGGTGTGCTCATCCGAGGCCGAGAACTCGACGATCTTCCAACCGACGACGCCGAACTCAACATCGAGCGCCTCGACCGCGCAGGCGACGTCCGCGCCGCGGGGCGCCGTGTACTGGAATGTGAGATCGACGCGGTGCTCATCGACCACCGAGAAGCCGAGGTCATCAGCATCCACGGCATTCATCTGACTCGAGACGGTGATCCATCCGAAGTACGCCACCACGGCGGCGGCGAGAATGCCGCCGATGATCCAGAGCAACGGTCGGCGACCGGTGCGGCCGTATCGCTCATCGAGTTCGCGTGCGGTGGTCACGGGTCTCCTGTGTCTCGAGCGGCGGATAGGCTGGTACTCCCAGGGTATTCGACCTGCGGAGAAAAGGCGGACTCATGATCCTGTTCGGCGAGCAGACCCCGATGCCGACGCCCACGATGACAGTCGATCCCGATTCGGTGACGCCCGGTTTCGCAGGCTTCGCGATCATCGTGCTGATCGTCGTCGCCGTCATCCTGCTCGTGTGGGACATGAACCGCCGCATCCGCCGGGTGCGTTACCGCGAAGAGATCCGCGAAGAGCTGGATGCTGAAGAGGCGGCCCAGCGGGAGGCATCCGACGACGAGGGCGACGCGCGCGCCTGACGTCGCCGGTCAGACGCCGACGCGTGCGAACGCGTCGAGGCTGATCCCCTGATCGAGGATGCGCTGCGACCATGCCTTTGCGGAGTGCAGGCTGTGGTCGCGGTAGTTGCCGCACTCCACAGCCGAGACACCGGGTACATCACTCCACTCGGCGGGCCCCGCGATGAACTCGAGTCCGGCACGGATCGCGGTCACGACATCGGCGACTGCCGGTTCGCCCCACATGATCAGGTGGAAACCGGTGCGGCAGCCGAACGGCGAGATGTCGATGACACCGTCGATGTGGTCCCGCAGCACGCTCGCCAGCGTGTGCTCGATGGTGTGCAGCCCCGCCGTGGGGATCTCGCCCTCGTTGGGCTGGACGAACCGCACGTCGAAGTTCGAGATGGCATCGCCCTTCGGGCCGTGCTCGACGCCGATCAGGCGCACGTAGGGGGCGATGACTGCGGTGTGATCGAGGGTGAAGCTCTCGACGTCGGCCATGGGATGCTCCTTGCTGCGGGGTGTCTCTCGAGCGTAGTCGCGCGGCCGCGTGCGAGTGACAGCGGGTTACGCAGGAAGACCCAGCGACGGGGCGTGCGGCGCGATCGAGATCAGCAGGCACGCGGTCCAGTGGCACAGGAACGCCAGCACCGTGCAGACGTGGAAGATCTCGTGGAAGCCGAAGTGCCCCGGCCACGGGTTCGGCTTCTTCAGCGCGTACACGATCGCGCCGGCCGTGTAGAGCAGCCCGCCTACACACACGAGCACCATCATCGCGACGTTGGCGTTGACCAGGTCGACCATGTACATCACGGCTGCCCAGCCGAGTGCGAGGTACAGCGCGACGTACAGCCAGCGCGGCGCGTGGATCCAGAAGACGCGGAACAGGATGCCGAGAATCGCACCGCCCCAGACCAGGCACAGCAGAAGTACGCCCTTCTCGGGCGGCAACGCCAGCGTCGCGATCGGTGTGTAGGTGCCCGCGATCAGCAGCAGGATGTTCGCGTGATCGATGCGCTTGAGCACGACCTTGGTCTTGGGGCCCCAGTTGAAGCGGTGATAGACAGCCGAGTTGCCGAACAGCAGCAGCGAGGTCGTCATGAACACGGCGGCAGCCCACTTCGCGGGGGCGCCGTCGGCGAGCACGATCAGCACGACGCCTGCGGCGATCGCGATTGGGAACGTGGCGGCGTGGATCCAGCCCCGCCAGCTCGGTTTGATCTCGGCCACGGCATCGACCGCGGCGGCATCCATCAGAGGAAGCTGGGGGACGTCGACGTTGTTCGCGGCTCGGGTGCTCACAGGTTCACTCTACGGTCGGCGGCATTCCCGGGGCCGTACATATCCTGGACGATCACAGGGAGCAGGTCGCGGTTGGGGGTAGCGTAGGCACGTGAGTGCACGCGAGAGCTCGGGGCAGGGACCCCTCTACCGGCTCTACGGAAATCGTCTTCGCCGGCGCATCGATCCGGCGTCCGTTCCGCACCATGTCGCGATGATGATCGACGGCAATCGGCGCTGGGCGCGGCAGTTGGGCTTCGAATCTGCGGCCGACGGGCACCGTGCCGGTGCCGCGAAGATGCGCGAGTTCCTCGGCTGGTGCGATGAGCTCGGCATCCGTGTCGTCTCGCTGTACCTGCTCTCGGCCGACAATCTGACGAAGCGCGACTCGCAGGAGATCAGCGACCTGATCGAGATCATCGCCGAGCTCGCCGACACGCTCTCGCAGCAGGGCAACTGGCGGGTGCAGCACGTGGGTCGCTCGGATCTGCTGCCCACCGAGTTGGCACGTGTTCTGGATGACGCGCAGCAGCGCACCAGCGGACACACCGGCCTGCACGTCAACCTCGCCGTCGGCTACGGCGGGCGCAACGAGATCGTCGATGCTGTGCGCAGCATCATCGGGGCGCACAACGAGTCCGGTGGCACGCTCGACGACCTGGCCGAGCACCTCACTCCCGAGATGATCGGCGAGCACCTCTACACCGGGGGACAGCCTGATCCCGACCTCGTGATCCGTACCAGCGGTGAACAGCGTCTGAGCGACTTCCTGCTGTGGCAGAGTGCGCACAGCGAGTTCTATTTCGTAGAGGCGTTGGGGCCGGACTTGCGCAAGGTCGACTTCCTGCGGGCCATCCGCGATTTCGCAGACCGCGACCGGCGCTTCGGGCGCTGAGACCCGGGCACACAGGTTCTCGGATGCCTCGTCGAGGGCATCCGATCACTTCCCGTTCCCTGAACGTTAAGGCGACACGCCCGCCGCGTCGGTGGCGATCACGGACGTGGCGGGCGTACCTTCAAGGCATCGGGTACCGTACCCGATCGGGTCGGCCACCAGGTTCGCGACTCGTGGCCCCTGGTCGACTCGCTGCAGAGCCGGGATCAGCTCCCGGGAAGTAGGAGTGGATCGTGACCACACGTACAGCGCAGCAGCCGGCCACCAGCCGGACCAACGGGACTCGATCCGTGTCGCAGGACGACACGGATCTTCGCACTTATGTGCTCGACACCTCGGTGCTCCTCAGTGACCCGCAGGCATTGTTCCGCTTCGCGGAGCATTCGATCGTGTTGCCGGTGGTCGTGATCACCGAGCTTGAGGGCAAGCGCCACGACCCCGAGCTGGGCTACTTCGCCCGCCGCGCCCTGCGTCACCTGGATGACCTGCGCATCGAACACGGACGTCTTGACTTTCCTGTAGAGGTCGGTGACGGCGGCACGCTGCGTGTCGAACTCGGCAATGCCGACATGTCGCTCCTGCCTGCGGGCATCCGACTCACCGGCAACGACAGTCGCATCCTCGCGACGGCCGCTCAGCTCGCGCAGGACGGGCAGCGCGTCACAATCGTCTCGAAGGACCTGCCGATGCGGGTCAAAGCCGCGTCGCTGGGGCTGGCCGCCGAGGAGTACCTCGCCGAGCAGGCGGTGGATTCGGGCTGGAACGGCATCACGACTCTCGACCTGTCGGGCGATGAGATGAGCGACCTGTACGAAACCGAGGTGGGCCTCAGCGAGGACGTGCGCGGTGTACCGGTCAACACGGGCCTGATCATCCATTCCGAACGCGGGTCGGCTCTGGGGCGCGTCGTCGGTGACGGCGAGTTCCGGCTGGTGCGCGGCGACCGCGAGGTGTTCGGGATGCATGGCCGTTCGGCCGAGCAGCGTATCGCGATCGATGTGCTGCTCGATCCCGAGGTGGGTATCGTCTCGCTCGGCGGACGAGCCGGCACGGGCAAGTCGGCGCTGGCGTTGTGCGCGGGTCTCGAATCGGTGCTGGAGCGCCAGCAGCAGAAGAAGATCATCGTCTTCCGTCCGCTGTTCGCCGTAGGCGGGCAGGAGCTCGGCTATCTGCCCGGCGATCAGGGCGAGAAGATGAACCCATGGGGGCAGGCGGTCTTCGACACCCTCGGTTCGGTCGTGTCGGGCAACGTGCTCGACGAGGTCATCGAGCGGGGGATGCTGGAGGTGCTGCCGCTCACGCACATCCGTGGACGCTCGTTGCATGACGCGTTCGTGATCGTCGATGAGGCGCAGTCGCTGGAACGCAACGTGCTGCTGACGGTGCTGAGCCGCATCGGACAGAACTCGCGGGTCGTGTTGACGCACGACGTCGGTCAGCGCGACAACCTGCGCGTGGGGCGGCACGATGGCGTCGCGAGTGTGATCGAGACGTTGAAGGGCCATGACCTGTTCGCACACGTGACGTTGCAGCGCTCGGAGCGTTCGGCGATCGCGGCGCTGGTCACTGATCTGCTGGAGGGCAGCGAGCTCAGCTGAGGGGGTCGAGCTCGCCCCGCGCCCGGTTGCCGCGCTGGCAGCCGGGCGCGACGGGGGTACAGTCTGGGGGCTGACACGCCAGATGTCGGACCGTTTCGCGGGTTTGGTCCGACATCCGGAGTGTCGGCCCCCGATTTGTTTCTGTGTCAGCAGCCGGGGGCGGTGGGGTTCTCGGTGCAGGTGTGGGCGACGAGCGCGGTGTGGGCTTCGTAGATGCGGATCGTTTGCGGGGTGCCGGGGATGTCGAGTTGCCCGGTGAGGGGGAACCAACCGACGCCGAGGTCGACCTCGGCGCTGTAGGCCGTGTCGACGCGGGCATGGTAGGTGCCGCGTTCGGCGTAGGTGTGGCTGGTGTCGGTGGGGGTGAACTGGGCTTGGTCGAGGGCGTCCCAGCTTGCGCCGGGGGTGTCGGATGCCTGTGATTGTCCGTCGCCGTAGTGGAAGGTGTGGGTGATGGGGGTGAAGCGGACGCGGATGGGGAAGCCGAACAGTTCGCCGTCACGGGTGTGCTCGGCGGTGTCGGTGGTGAAGTTGGTGGGCAGGCCGGCGACCCCGAGGTTGTCGGGTTCGCCGGTGAGCGTTCCGGGGTCGGGGGAGAAGGAGGCCAGGTCGGTGATCGTGACTTCGGGGATCGACGGGGTGCTGTCTTCGGGGTCGTCCTCACCGCGCTCGACGTGCTCCCAGCAACGGATCATCGAGTCCCAGTTGATCTTGCACTCTTCCGGCGTCGGCTGCCGCGGCGGGACGTAGTCGACCTGGTGGACGGGGGAGCCCGTTCCGCCCTTCGGCGGGCTGGCGGCGCCCGGAGAGGTCTTGCTTCCTCCAACGGCCACGCCGGTGCCGTTGTTCCCCACCAGGACATCCGCGCCACCCACGCCGTTTCCTTCGGGTGGGGGCGATGCGGCGGTGGAAAGCACGAGCATCAAGGCCGCGATGCTTATTCGCCAGCGCACTGTATCGACTCGTCTCGGTCGGCCCTGGAGATGAGCACCTCGTCGTGCGCAACCGCGAATGACACGCGCAGCGGATTGATGTCGGGTCGGGAAGGCGCCACTCGTGACTCCCCATCCTCGCCTAGCACGTCGCTGCCACTCACGTCGACACAGACAGCCGCAACGATCGTGCTGTACGGTGGCTCAGCGTTGGTGCCTTCAAACTTGACCACCGCCACTTCGCCGACCATCGTCAGCGACTCAGCGTGCAATTCAGAGAACGTCTCACGGTCAGCGACCTGGAAGTCGCCGGTGGAGTATCGATACAACGTCTCAAACGTGTTCGGCTCGTTCAGGTCGACGTCATTCAACGCCGCAGTGTACGACCGATACGTCTCCTCCGCAGCGGCGAACGCTTCTTCCTCACTGGCGAAGAGCGGGGTCTCGGTTGGTGTCGGCTCGGGCTGGGGCGAGCAGCCTGCGAGCATCGCGAGCGTGATCCCGGCGCAGGTTAGTGCTGCTGCAGTTCGCAGGCGCAGTGTCGTCTTCGCAGGCGAGGTCATCATCGTCACCCGAACACGGTAGCCCGAACAGCACGACGCCCGCCGAAGTTATCCACAGCCGCGATCATGCGTGATCCCGCAATCTCCGGAGCGCGCGCAGTATGGCGGCCTGGACGGACGCCCAATCGTGGATGATCTGCGCATAGTCGAAGCGCAACGTCTCTTATCCCAGTTGGGATGCGGCAGCATCCCGCTGCAGATCCTTGTGCCGTTTGTCAGGCGCTTCGTGATTCTCCCTGCCATCGGCCTCAAGGATCAGCCGCCCTCCGATGACGAAGTCGACCTTGCCGACGCCGATGATCACGACCTGGCACTCCAATGAGATGCCGAGGACGTGCAGGCGGAGGCGCAGTAGCGATTCCAGACCGCTGTCGGCATCGGGGCGTGCGATCGCCAGCATCCACCGCGCACGAGCTGGCAACGCCTCGCCTATACGCCCCCGCGCCGCACGCGACAGCTTGCCGCGCCGCCATGCCGATTCGAACGAGGCGAAGAACGACTCGGCCCCTTCGCAGTGGTACAGGTGCACCAACGCCGTCTCCACATCGACGGTGCCGAAAGCAGTTCGACCGCGAAAGTAGTGGCTCGTGCACCGGCATCCGACATGCGTGTGAGCGCGACCTCGCCGACCGAGCCACACGTGCGGAGGACCATCTTGGGCAGTCATCACCCACACGCCGTGCTGGCGCAGCGCGTGGGCGCACGTCAGGGCACCGCCGTGCCGTGCGGCATCACTCACCGCGTCGCAGAGGCCCGTGGTGGCGAACACCCCCGGTCGTAGCCGTTCGAGGCGTCCGGACTGGACGGCTTTGCTGAGCTGACCGCGGCTGATGCCGTACTCCTGCAGGCGAACACCGCGGGCAAGGCCACCGAGTCGCGCGACGAGAACCTCTGGATCGAACATGCTTCCAGCATCCGACCGTGCGGCGACGCGAGAGGTGCCCAACTCCGGCAACAGGGGATAACTCGCGGTTTGTATCCGTCTGGGGACAGATACAGAACGGGGGCCGACACACCACCTGTCGGACCGAACCGCATGTTCGGTCCGACATCTGGCGTGTCGGCCCCCGGAATCAGAAACGCGCAGGCGCCCCGAACAACAGATATCAGCCGGCGTGCGTCATGCTCAGCAGGTCGAGCTTCTGGTCGAGCACCTCTTCAGTGATCTCGCCGCGCTCGACGTAGCCGAGCTCGATGACGGCCTCGCGCACGGTGATGCCCTTGGCGACGGAGTGCTTCGCGATCTTCGCGGCAGCCTCGTAGCCGATGACCTTGTTCAGCGGCGTGACGATCGACGGGCTCATGCCCGCGAAAGCGGCGGCGCGCTCGACGTTGGCCTGCAGGCCGTCGACGGTCTTGTCGGCCAGAACGCGCACGGCGTTCGAGAGCAGACGGATCGACTCCAGCAGCGAGGTGCCCATCACCGGGATCGCGACGTTCAGCTCGAACGAGCCGGAAGCACCGGCCCAGGCCACGGTCGCGTCGTTGCCGATCACGCGGGCGCAGACCATCAGCACGGCTTCGGGAACGACGGGGTTGACCTTGCCGGGCATGATCGACGAGCCGGGCTGCAGGTCGGGGATGTGCAGCTCACCGAGACCGGTGTTGGGGCCGGAGCCCATCCAGCGCAGGTCGTTGTTGATCTTGGTCAGCGAGACGGCGATGGTGCGCAGAGCGCCCGAAGCCTCGACGAGACCGTCGCGGTTCGCTTGCGCCTCGAAGTGGTCCTTCGCCTCGGTGATCGGCAGCTCGGTGTCGGCTGCGAGCAGCTCGATGACCTTCTGCGGAAAACCGAGCGGCGTGTTGATGCCGGTGCCGACCGCGGTGCCGCCGAGCGGAACCTCGGCGACGCGGGGGAGAGCCGACTGCACGCGCTCGATGCCGAGGCGCAGCTGACGGGCGTAGCCGCCGAACTCCTGGCCGAGGGTCACGGGCGTCGCGTCCATGAGGTGGGTGCGACCGGCCTTGACGACGTCCTTCCACAGCTCGGCCTTCGCTTCGAGGGCGACGGCGAGGTGATCGAGCGACGGGATCAGGGTGTCGATCAGCGCCTGCGTGACGGCGATGTGCACCGACGTCGGGAAGACGTCGTTCGACGACTGCGACGCGTTGACGTGGTCGTTCGGGTGGACGGTGGCACCCAGGATGCTGGTGGCCAGGTTCGCCAGCACCTCGTTCATGTTCATGTTCGACGACGTGCCAGAACCGGTCTGGTAGGTGTCGACGGGGAACTCGCCGTCGTGCTTTCCGGTGGCGACCTCGTCGGCTGCCTGTGCGATCGCGTCGGCGATGGCGCCGTCGAGCGTGCCGAGCTCCTTGTTGGCGAGAGCCGCGGCCTTCTTGATGCGGGCGAGCGCGGCGATCTGCGTCGACTCCAGGCCCGTGCCCGAGATCGGGAAGTTCTCGACGGCACGCTGGGTCTGTGCGCTGTAGAGCGCGTTGAGGGGCACACGCACCTCGCCCATGGTGTCGTGCTCGATGCGGTAGCCCTGCGAGCTGTCGCCGCTGTGCTGCTGCGTGCCGGTCATTCCGATTCCTCCTTGGACGCGGGGTCGTTCCCCTCGGTGTCGATGCCTACGGTTACTGCGGGTACTGCGGTGCCCTCGGCCAGCCGGTAGTTGGCGCCGACGATTCCGAGACGACCCTCGGCGACGGCGTTGCTGATCAGCTCGGACGAGTGCAGCAGGTCTGCGACGGTGTTGCGCAGGTGCTCGCGGCCGACGAGTTCGGCGTCGATGTCGGCGGGAGTGGTGCCGCCGGTCTCAGCGAGCACCTTGCGGGCTGCGGGCACGATCGGGGCGATGAGCTTCCAGATGCCCGCGGGGAGCGGGGCGGCGTCGATCGCCGTACCGTCGATGGCCGCGCGCACAGCGCCGCAGGAGTCATGCGCTAGCACGACGATCAGCGGAACACCCAGGATCCCCACGGCGTACTCCAGGCTGGCGACGATCGACTCGCCGATCACCTGGCCGGCGTTGCGTACGACGAACAGGTCGCCCAGACCCTTGTCGAAGATGATCTCGGCAGCGAGGCGCGAGTCCGAGCATCCGAACAGCGTCGCGATCGGAGCCTGTCCGTCGGCGAGCTCATGGCGCTTGTTGACGTCCTGGTGGGGGTGCGCAGGCTCACCGGCGACGAAGCGCCGGTTGCCGTCGCGCATCTCCTGCCAGGCCTGTGCGGGCGTGAGCTTCGTGGTCATTCGGCTTCCTCCAGTGCGTCCAGCTGCGTGCTGAGCGATTCGGCGAGCTCCGCGGTCGACTCCGCCGAGCGCGAGCCGTACAGCAGCACATAATCGGGGCCGGCCTGGGTGCCGATCGCGTACGAGATGTTGGCGTCACCGCTCTCGCCGAGATTGAAGACGTCCCATTCGCGACCGTCGATGGTCGTGGTGTCGTCGGCAGCACGGCCCCCGAGCACCTGGGGTGCCCACGAGACATCGGCGCCGAACGCCTGTGCGACGCGGACGAAGCCGCGCTCGTCGTCGGCCGCGGGTGCGAGCGTGACGTTCCACACCGGCACGGCTCCGCCGCCGAGTTCGGCCGCGTTCACACGCCAGAACTCGTCGACGTCAGGAACGATCGCCGGGCGCTGCATGTTGGTCTCGACGTCGGCGGCGATGGCGGCGACATCGATCTCGGGCTTCGGCGTCGGCTCACCGCGGGGCACACCGAAGACAACGATCGCCACGACGCCGACGGTGACGATGAGGGCCGCGATCAGGTTGCGGAACGTCTGGCTGGAGCGGTAGACACGGCTTGCCTCTGCCTTGCGGTCGGCGGTCTCCTGCGGAGTCTCGGCGCGGTTGATGCCCGCGACGATCGGTCGCTCTTTGCTCATTCGTCGTCTCCGTCGGATGCTGACTCGCGGGCCGCGTCGAGGCGGCGCTTCGCGCCGACCAGCCACTCCTCGCAGCGGGCGGCGAGGGCCTCACCGCGTTCCCAGAGGGCGAGGGAGTGCTCGAGCGTGGGGGAACCCTGTTCGAGTTCGGCGACAACGCGCACGAGCTCGTCGCGCGCGGCCTCGAACGACAGCGATTCGACGGGGGAGTCGTTGGGCGCGGTCACACGTCTCATCCTATCCGTCTTCGCTGAGGGCGCCTTCGGAGCGGGCGCGCAGCGCACCGTGCTCGACCGTCACCGTCAGTTCCGTTCCGGTGGGCGCATCGGCAGCATCCGAGACGATGCGTCCGTCGGTCTGCTGCACGATCGCGTAGCCGCGGGCCAGCGTCGCCGCCGGCGACAGCGCCCGCAGGGATGCCCGCAACTCGGCGGTCGCCCGCTGCGCGGCATCCACTCCGCGTCCCACGGTGTCGCGGCCGCGCGACACGAGCAGCCAGATGTCTTGCGCGCGCTGTTCGATGATCGGGTCGGGCGAGCGCAGCACGGGGCGCGATCGCAGCTGTTCGAGCTGGGCGATATCGTGCGCGATCCGCTGCGTCAGGCGGGTCGTTGCGCGTGCGCGCAGCTGTGCGACGATCGCGCGCTGTTCGCCGACGTCGGGCACGACGCGCTTGGCGGCATCCGTCGGGGTCGACGCGCGCAGGTCGGCGACGTCGTCGAGCAGGGGATGGTCGTTCTCGTGGCCGATCGCGCTGACCACGGGTGTGGACGCTGCTGCCACCGCGCGGATCAGACGTTCATCGCTGAAACCCAGCAGAGTCTGCGGGTCGCCGCCACCGCGGGCGATGATGATCACATCGACCTCGGGGTCGGCATCCAGACGTTGCAGCGCCGCGAGCACTTCGGGCACGCTCCGATCACCCTGCACCGCGACGTGCTCGGTGCGGAACCGCACGTGCGGCCAGCGCAACTCGGCATTGCGATGCACGTCCTTCTCAGCATCCGACTTCTCACCCGTGATCAGACCGACGCAATGCGGCAGGAACGGCAGCGGGCGCTTGCGACCGGCGTCGAACAGACCCTCTTGGCGCAACTGGGCGCGCAGCTTCTCGAGGCGCTCGAGTTGATCACCGAGGCCGACGTGCTTCATCGCCGAGACGATGAAGCTGAAATCGCCGCCCTTGACGAAGTAGTCGGCCTTCACGGCCGCGACGACATGGTCGCCGACCGCCAGGTCGCCCGGAATCCGGGCGCGTACGCTCGACCACACCCGGATCGAGATGTGCGCGTCGGAGCGCACGTCCTTGAGCCGCGCGAACACGTTGCCGCCGCGCTGGTTCCACGAGGTGATCTCACCCTCGACCCACACCGTGTTCCAGCGCGCGATGAAGTCGCGGATGGTGCCGTTGAGCCGCGCGACCGATGTCGGGGCATCCGCGGTCGAATCGCGGGGCGCGACCGAGTCGGCGGGTGGCGGCTCGCCGGGCACGGTGGCGGCTTCGAAGACGGTCATGCGTCCATTGTTCCGGATGCCACCGACGGGCCGCGCACCCAGAGCTGCGGCTCCCGGCCCTCGGACAGGCACGCTCGGTAGACTGACGGCGTGAGTACACCCGCCATCTCGCTTCCCATGCCGCAGATCCCCGGACGCCGCCGCACGACCCCGCGCGAGCGCCTCGAGAACCGTCCTGTCGACGGTGAGAAGCGGGTGCTGCTGGCCGCTCCGCGCGGCTATTGCGCCGGTGTGGACCGCGCGGTCGTCGCCGTCGAGAAGGCCCTCGAGCGTTATGGTGCGCCGGTATACGTGCGCAAGCAGATCGTGCACAACATCCACGTCGTCACCGAGCTCGAGCAGAAGGGCGCGATCTTCGTCGAAGAGGTCGACGAGGTGCCCGAGGGAGCGCACATCGTCTTCAGCGCGCACGGTGTCTCACCGGCCGTCGTCGGGGCGGCATCCGATCGTGGCCTGCACGCGATCGACGCGACGTGCCCGCTGGTGACCAAGGTGCACCGCGAGGCCGTGCGCTTCGCGCGCGACGACTTCGAGATCCTGCTGATCGGTCACGATGGTCACGAAGAGGTCGAGGGTACCGCCGGTCACGCGCCTGAGCGGGTCACGATCGTCAACTCGCCTGAAGAGGCCGACACCGTCGAGGTGAAGGACCCGTCGAAGGTGGTCTGGCTGTCGCAGACCACGTTGTCGGTCGACGAGACGATGGAGACCGTCAATCGGCTGCGCACGCGTTTCCCCGAACTGCACAACCCGCCGTCGGATGACATCTGCTATGCCACGCAGAACCGTCAGGTGGCGATCAAGAAGGTCGCCAAGGACGCCGATCTGGTGATCGTGGTCGGTTCGGCGAACTCGTCCAACAGCGTGCGCCTGGTCGAGGTGGCGCTGGAGTACGGCGCCAAGGCCGCCTACCGAGTCGACTATGCCGATGAGGTCGACCAGGCGTGGCTCGACGGTGTCAATACCGTCGGGGTCACCAGCGGGGCCTCGGTGCCCGAGGTGCTTGTCGGCGAAGTGCTCGAGGCGCTCAGTGAGGCCGGCTACGTCGACGTCGAAGAGGTGCGCACGGCCGAGGAGGACCTCATGTTCTCGCTGCCCAAGGAGTTGCGTCAGGATCTCAACGGCAAGCGCGACGATCGCGCTCTCGGCGGCCGAGCGGCTCGCGCATGAGCACGGACCGGCCGCAGTACGGCGAGTACGCGACTCCCGAAGAGCAGCGCGCGCGGGCAGGGTTGCCACCGTTGGAGGCGGATGCTGCCGCATCCGCGCCGGTGATCGCGCCGCCCGCGGCGCAGGCTGTTTCTGCCGACGTCGCTCCGGCATCGCAGTCGGTGGACGCTCGGACGCCCGCAGGACCGATGAACCGTCTGATCACGATCGCGCTGCTGGCGCTCGGCCTGGTCAACGTCCTCACGTCGATCCCCGGGTTCGTCGACCTGGCGACGACGCTCAACCTCTCGCTGCAGATGCTCGGCATCGACGGCGAGTTCTCGAACTTCGCGGCGGCGCGTACCTGGGGTGTGATCTCGGTGCTCGTGATGCTGGCCGGGTACCTCGCCACGGCCTGGTTCTCGTTCCGTCTGCTCAAGCGCGGGCGCATGGCATGGTGGGTTCCGCTGGTCGGTGCCGTGGCCACGATGCTCGTGGTTTCGTTCTGCGTCTCGGTGCCGATGATGGGCGACCCGGCGTTCACGCAGAGCCTGCTGACGCCACCCGCCGGATAGCGCCGGGCGAGGTGTTCTGAACCGGTAGCCTCGAGCCATGGCAGCTGAGCAGACCGCGTTCCAGATCACCTACGCATCGGTCGAATCTCCCGACGGCGACGATCCGACGGTCGCGGCGGAGCGCATCCTGCGCGATGAACGGGTGCTTGCCGCACGACGTGAGTTCGACGGCGACGAGACGGTGCTGCTGATCCCGGTCACCGAGCAGGACGACATCGTTGCTCTCGATGACAACGGGCGGTTGCGCTTCGACCTCTCGGCCCACCGGCTGATCGAGCTGTTCGAGGCCTCGGGTCTCATCCTGCACCTCGCGTACGGCGATGAGGAGGAGTTCGAAGAGGTCGATGCCGAGCTCGACGAGCAGTTCGGCGCGGCGTTCGAAGAGCTCGACGACTCGGCGGTCTCACCCGATGACCTTGCCGGCTTTGGAATGCCGGACGATGACGATGACGATGACGATGACGACGATGACGACCTGTTCCAGCCGGAACCGGTGCGGGTGGCGGAGTTCTCGCGCCGCGGCCCCTGGGCGGCGCGTGCCACCGCGCAGCTGCTGGGCACCGAGGTCGACTACCTCGAAGCGGGAACGTGGTCGATGTACGACTACCGCACCGGTCAGCCGCACGTCGCACTCACCAACGGACGCGCCGATCTGCCGGTGATCGAGGTCAACCGGCCCGAGTACGGCGAGGCGTGGGTCGAGGTGACCGCGCCGAACGGAGCGACCGCGATGGTGTGGCCGAACGCCGAGCAGCACACTCGCCCCGTGCTCGACCTCGACGCGATCGAGGTACCCGAGAGCGCCGAGGTGTACCGTCGCATGCTGACGGAGGCTGATGGCATCGGCGATGAGCTGATCGAACTCGGCATGGGCGCCGCGATCGACCTCGACGCCGCTCGTCGGGCGTGCCTGCCCGAGGTTCTCGGCGGTGTGGTCGGCGCAGATGAGCGGCTGCGTGCCTTCGTCGCGGCCTTCGACGTGCCCGTCGCGCTGATCGAGGCCGGCCTGGGCGAGCAGACGACGGGGCGGCGGTTCGTCGCCCGTGGGTGGGGACGCACGCTGGTGGACTTCTTCGTCGCGGGCATGGGCGAGACGACGGCGCTGACACGCCGCGATCGACCGGTCGCCCGTTTCTCGCGGTTCGTGCGCAAGCGCCCGCTGGTCGGCATCTCGATCGCCGTCGCCGAGCTCACCGCCGGTGTGGCTTTCACGCGGACGCGGTCGCGTATCGGTCGCGGAATGGGCATCCTCCTGATCATCGACGCGATCGCAGACCTCGCCATCTGGGTCGTGCGACTGCGCCGCCGCCGCTGACCCCCGCTGACGCTCTGTCCGCAGGCAGTATCGTGCCCGCCCGGTGATTCCGGGCGGGCACGATACGTGGAGCGCGCGGCCGCGCCTACAGCACTGCGGCGAGGAAGTCCTTCGTGCGCTGCTCCTGCGGGTCGGTGAAGATCTTCTCGGGCGATCCCTCTTCGACGATGCGTCCGCCATCGAACATCATCACCCGGTTCGATACATCGCGGGCGAACTGCATTTCGTGGGTGACGATCAGCATTGTCACGTCGGTGTTGCGGGCGACGTCGCGCAGGATGTTCAGCACTTCACCGACCACCTCGGGGTCGAGGGCGCTGGTGACCTCGTCGAGCAAGAGGATTTCGGGTTCCATCGCCAGCGCGCGAGCGATTGCGACACGCTGCTGCTGTCCGCCGGAGAGCTGGGTCGGGTGGGCATCCGCCTTATCGGGCAGGCCGACCATCTCGAGCAGCTCATGTGCTCGTGCCACAGCTTTGTCCTTCGGCGTCTTCAGCACGTGCACCGGCGCTTCGATGATGTTCTCGAGCACGGTCATGTTCGGGAACAGGTTGAACTGCTGGAAGACCATGCCGATGCGTTTGCGCATCTCGTTGCGATGCTTCTCTTTGAGTTCGACGCGCTTGCCGTCGCGCTCGACATGCGTGAGCGGCTTGCCATCGATGAGGATGTAGCCCGCGTTGGCCTCTTCGAGAGTCATCACCAGGCGCAGAATCGTCGTCTTGCCCGAGCCGCTGGGGCCGATGAGCGTGACGCGGTCACCCTTGCGCACGGTGAAGTCGAGGTCGTGCAGCACGATGTGGTCACCGAAGCGTTTCTCGACCTTGTCGAATCGGATGGCGGGCACCTCGCCGTTGTCCAGCGTGATCGCGCCGGTGTGAGTATCAGTTCGAGTAGGCAAGACGCTTCTCCAATCGTCCGACGAGCAGCGATGTCGGGTAGCTGGCGACGAGGAACAGGATCCCCGCCATGATGATGGCTTCGATGAACCGGAAGTTCTGGCCGCCGTAGAGCTGGGCGGCGCGCACCATGTCGGTCACGGTGATGACCGCGAGGAAGGGGGTTTCCTTGAACATCGAGATGACGTAATTGCCGAGCGCGGGAAGCGTCGAGCGCAGCGCCTGCGGCACCACCACGGCCGTCCAGGTGCGGCGACGCGACATCGACAGCGCGGTGGCGGCCTCCCATTGGCCGCGAGGTACCGCGTCGATTCCGGCACGGTACACCTCGGCCATGTACGCGGCGTAGTGGATGCCGAAGATGATCACACCGAGAGTGAGCGGGGGCACGGTGACGAACACGTAGTACGCGAAGAGCAGCTGCACCACCAGTGGGGTCATGCGGATGAAGTTCATCACGAACGTCAACGCCCCGGCGACCGAACGGGGTGCGCTCTTGCGCGCCAGCGCGATGGCCAAGCCGAGTGCCGCGGCGATGATGCTGCCGAGCACGGTCACCAGCAGCGTGACGGTGAGGAACGCCCACAACATGTCGGGCAGGGCAGCCAGGGCGTGGTCCCAGTCCCAGATGGCTCGTTCGTTCATGGCGTGTTCCCCTCTGCATCGACGGTGGGTGCGGCAACGGCCTCACGCAGCCGTGTGCCCTGGCCCAAGCGGTGCTTGGCGCGCACCTCGATCGCGTTCATGGCGAGGGTGAGCAGGTAGGCGATCACGAAGTAGACGACGAGTCCCAGGGAGTAAGCGAAGAACACGTCCGTGTCGATACGCAGCTTGTTCAGCTCGGCAGTGAAGTCGACGATCGTGATCAGGTAGACCACGGCCGTGCCCTTCAGCAGCTGGATCAGCAGGTTGGTGAGCGAGGGGATCATCAGCGCCCACGCCTGGGGAAAGATCACCCGCCACATGCGCTGCGTGCGCGACAGGCTGAGCGCGGTCGTGGCCTCCCACTGTCCGCGCGGCACCGCGTTGATCGATCCGCGCACGACCTCGGCACCGTAGGCACCGTAGTTCAGCCCGAGCCCAAGGATGCCGACGACGATGGACGGAAGCGCGAGATTGAACGGGGGCAACGGGAGGACGAAGAACAAGAAGAACAACTGCACCAGCAGCGAGGTGCCGCGGAACACCTCGATCACCGTGCGCGCAAAGCCGCGGATGAGGATGTTGTTGAAGCGGGCGAGTAGCCCGAGTGAGATGGCAATGGCGAACGCCAGCAGGGCGCCGCCCACCGTGAGCTGAAGGGTGATCAACAACCCATCGAGCAGGTAGGGCAGCGCCCGCTGGAGCGCCTCGAGATTATCGGTCACGTGAGGTGCGGGGCGGTCAGCCGAGCTCGCCGGCGCACAGCTGCGCGGTGGTCAGGTCTGCCGGCGGCAGGTTCTCGGCCGTGAACCCGAACGGCTCGACCAGGTCGAGGTAGGCCTGCTCATCGCCGGTGATCTTCGCGAGCTCCTCGTTGTACGCCGCGAGCAGATCATTGTCGTCCTGGCGGAACACGGTTGAGCCCGCGCCGACCTGCGCGACACCGTCGAGCTCTTGCACGAAAGCGCCGGTGGTCTCGAGGTCGGCGTTGTCCTGGGTCATCCAGTTCAGCGACACGGCAGTCAGTGCGAAAGCATCCGCGCGGCCGGACTGCACCGCCTCGAGGCCGGCGGTGGCGCTGTCGACCTTGATCACATCACTGATGCCCAGGTCGTCGGCGTAGCCCTCTTCGATCGCACCGGACTGCACGGCGAGCGTGACGTCACCGCTTTCGGCGACCGAGCCGAGATCGCTGAGCGACTCGGGGTTGCCGGTCGGCACGGCCAGGGTGGTGGTGTACATGATCTCGGGATCGCTGAACGCGGCCTGCTCGCAGCGGTCGGGCAGGATCGACATTCCCGCGCTGATGACATCCCAGCGGCCGGCGTTGAGACCCGGGATCAGCGAGTTCCACTCGACTTCTTCGACCTTGATGTCGTCGATGCCGAGGTTGCTGAAGATCTGCTTGTGCAGCGCGATCGTCGCCCCGGTGGGCTCGCCGCCCTCGACCCACGAGTAGGGCCGCTCGGATGCAACGGCCAGCGTGATGGTGCCGGACTCCTGCGCCTTCTCGAGCGTGGTCTGGGTGTCTCCGCCGCCATCGCCGCCGGCAGAGCCGTTGTCGCCGGAGGCGCAACCGGCGAGGGCGAGTGTGAGTACACCCAGGGTGGCGAGTGCGGTTCGGGTCGTGCGCTTGCTCATCATGCTCCTCTGTGTGGCTGTCTGTCGCGCCGGAGTGGGCGGCGACCGCGGAACACGATACGGGAAACTGTCGATCAACGTACAATCAGACGTGCAGATTGTCGACAATCCGACATGGAGATCGTCGCGGAGTCTGCGAGGAAAACACCGTTGAACGCGCGAGAATGAGAGACCGCGCGCACCGCGTTCTGTGGATGAGGAGACCCATATGCCCCGAGACCTGCCCCGCTCCGTCGGCCGGGCCGCAGTGCCGCGCGTGTCGCGGCTGTCGACCGTTGACCTCATCGCGATCGAGTTGCGCAAGGCGATCTTCTCGGGCGCGCTCGCGGTCGGCGCCTCACTGGGTGAGGTTGAGATCGCCGCGCAGCTGGGAGTGAGCCGCAGCCCGTTGCGTGAGGCCGCACAGCGCCTGGTGCAGGAGGGCATCCTCGTCGCGATCCCGGGGCGCGGGATGAGCGTCGCGGTGATCGAGGGCGATCAGATCACCGACGTGTATGAGATGCGTCTGGCGATCGAGGCGCAGGCCGCGCGGCGCGTCGCGCGCGCCGGCAACGCGGGGGCACTGCAACGCATCCGCAAGGCCTTCGACGACCTCGTCGCGGTCAGTGACGGAGAGGATGCCCGCGCGATCGGCGACGCCGATCTGGAGTTCCACCAGGTGCTCGTCGATGCGGCGGGCAGCGAGCGGATGACCCGCGCGATGGCCGCGTTGGTGATGCAGACCCGCATCATGAGCTTCAGCGTCGCCGACGGTTACTCCGTGCGCCGCTCGGTGTCACCGACGTACACGGTGCTGCTTGACGCGCTCGCCGCGGGCGACGCCGACGCCGCGGCCGCGGCTCTCGAGAAGCAGTTCTCGGATGCTGTCTCTCGCCTGCGCGGAGACGCAGACGTCGACACCGTCGAGGTCGACCTCGACGAGCAGCCGCAGGTGTTCCAGCCGATCGACGGAGCGATGCGCGACTGACTTCTGACGACGAAGCGCCGCCGGAGATCCGACGGCGCTTCGCTGTAGTGGGATGTGTCAGCTCTTGGACTGGCCGTACGAGCCGAGCTGCTTGGTCGACTCGACCACGCGAGCCGCCATGGCGGTCTCGGCGATCTTACCCCAGGCGCGCGGGTCGTACTGCTTCTTGTTGCCGACCTCGCCATCGACCTTGAGCACGCCATCGTAGTTCTTGAACATGTAGTCGGCGATCGCACGCGTGTATGCGTACTGGGTGTCGGTGTCGATGTTCATCTTGATCACGCCGTTGGCGACCGCGAGAGCGATCTCTTCGTCGGTCGAGCCGGACCCGCCGTGGAAGACCAGGTCAAGCGGCTTGGCGCCGGTGTTGTACTTCGCGGCGACCTCGGCCTGGATCTCGCCCAGCAGCTCGGGGCGCAGCTTGACGCCACCCGGCTTGTACACACCGTGCACGTTGCCGAAGGTGAGCGCGGCGATGTAGCGACCCTGTTCGCCGAGGCCCAGTGCCTGGATGGCCTGGTCGACGTCGGCGAACGTCGTGTAGAGCGCGTCGTTGGAGCCCTCGTGGGCGACGCCGTCTTCTTCGCCGCCGACGACGCCGATCTCGACCTCGAGGATGGCGTTGATCGCCTTCATGCGGGGGAGGAGTTCCTTGGCGATGGCGATGTTCTCGTCGAGCGGCACAGCCGAGCCGTCCCACATGTGCGACTGGAAGATCGGGTTGCGTCCCGCCTTGACCTCTTCTTCGGATGCTGCAATGAGCGGCTCGACGAAGCCGGCCAGTGCATCCTTCGGGCAGTGGTCGGTGTGCAGTGCCACGGTGACGGGGTAATTCTTGGCGACCTCGGTCGCGTAGCGCGCGAAGGCGAGTGCGCCGGTCGAGCGGGCCTTGACGGTGTGGCCGGCGAAGTAGTCGGCGCCACCGGTCGTGACCTGGATGATGCCGTCCGAGCCGGCCTCGGTCAGACCCTGAAGAACAGAGTTGATCGTCTGCGAGCTGGAGACGTTGAAGGCGGGGTATGCGAACCCGCCCGCCTTCGCTCGGTCGAGCATCTCTGCGTACTGTTCCGGAGTGGCGATGGGCATGAAATCTCCTGCTTCTGAAGGGCGGGGGTCAGCCTCAACTGTAGCCGCGCACACGAGAGATCTTTCCGCTGTTGCGCGCGCTCGGGTCACATTCCTGCTGCCGCGTTAAGAACCGTGAATCCTTCATGTGGAATTCGCGAAAAGTCGCCGGTTTCGTCGCATCCGCTGGCTATGCTGACCGCATGGTGAGCCTTACAGCCGATCTCAGCCCTCTTCGCCCCGACCGCAACCTCGCTCTTGAGCTCGTCCGGGCGACCGAGGCGGCGGCGATCCGGGCCGTTCCGTTCATCGGCCGCGGCGACAAAGAGGCCGCCGACGGCGCCGCCGTCGACGCCATGCGCGCCTTCCTGGGCACCGTCGACTTCCAGGGCCGCGTCGTGATCGGCGAGGGTGAGAAGGACGACGCCCCGATGTTGTTCAACGGCGAAGAAGTCGGAAGGGGTCGCGGACCGGAGTGCGACATCGCCGTCGATCCGATCGATGGCACCTCGCTCACCGCAGCCGGACGCCAGAACGCCCTCTCGGTGCTCGCTGTCTCTGACCGCGGCTCGATGCTCGATGCCTCCAGCGTGTTCTACATGGACAAGCTCGTCACCGGACCCGCCGGAGTGGGCGTGGTCGACATCCGCCTGCCCATCGGCGAGAACATCCGCCGGCTGGCGAAGGCGCTCGACAAGCCCGTCGACGAGATGGTCGTCTCGGTGCTGAACCGTCCTCGCCACGAGAAGCTCATCAACGAGATCCGCGAGGCGGGCGCCGGTACCCGCCTGATGAGCGACGGCGACGTCGCCGGGGGCATCAACGCCGCCCGGCATGACGCACGAACCGACATGTGTGTCGGCATCGGCGGCAGCCCCGAAGGCATCGTGACCGCGTGCGCCATCAAGGCGCTGGGCGGTCACATCCAGGGCGTGCTCTGGCCACGCGACGACGAGGAGCGCCAGCGCGGCATCGACGCGGGGCTCGACGTCGACAAGGTCTACGAGGCCGACGATCTCGTGCAGGGCAACAACACGATCTTCGTCGCCACGGGAGTCACGGACGGGCAGCTCGTGCGCGGTGTGCGCCGTGAGGGCAACTACCTCTACACCGAGAGCGTCGTGCTGCGCAGCGCATCCGGAACGCTGCGTCGCATCGTCTCGGACCACCTCGTCTCGAAGTGGCTCTGACGGGCAGATCCCCCGATTCCCAGGGCATCCTGGCACAATGGGTACGACCGATGCCCGCAGTGCACCGGCGAAGCCAGAACAGGAGAGCTCGGGATGTCGACGAACGAGCAGTCTGAGCAGCCGAGTCGCGTGCAGCAGATCACGACCAAGACGGGACGCATCCTGCGCGTGACCGACGAGCAGATCGCGGCGGCGCTCGCCCAGCAGACGGTCGCCGCCACGCAGCCGAAGGTCGACCCCGCCCGCCGGGCTGACGTTCTCTTCCGCGTGCGCCGTGACGAGGGGCACGAGCTGAGCTCCTGGTGGATGATCGGTGCGTTCGTCGTGACCTCTGGTGTCGTGATCGCACTGTTGTCGTGGGTGCCCGGCGGCGCGTGATCTACGCGTTCTCGGCAGAAGCTACGCCCTAGTACGAGTCGAGTACCGCGCGCATACCGGTCAGTCCGAACTGGTCGGCGACCTGTTTTGCCGTGTGCGCTCCGGCGTCCTGATCGGCTCCGGCGTCGAGCAGCATCCGCAGCAGTGATTCGTTGCGGCGGAAGACCGCGCACGCGACGGCGGTCTGCCCGTTCGCGTTGACGGCGTCGAGGTTGGCGCCGCGGGCGACCAGATCGGCAACCGTCTCGGCCTGCTCGGCGTACGTCGCAACGATCAAGAGCGTGTCCTGCTTGGCGTTGCGCACGTCGATGGGCACACCGGCGTCGATCATCTCGCCCAGTGGGCCGGTTCGCCCTTGGCGGGCCAGGTCGAAGGTGCCGTCGATGACCTCTGGGCTCAGTCCGCTCGTCATCGCACCATTCTCGCCGATGGCGGCGGATCAGGCGACTGCGCGTTGGGCGGGCTGCGGTGCGGGGGTGAGTTTCACGCCGAGAGCCGAGCCGAGGGCATCCACGTCGTGCACTGCGGCACGGCGGGCGGCGTCGATGACGATCTGCGCGCACGCACGCGCGTCGGCGAGTGCGTCGTGGTGGTCGAAGTCGCCGAATCCGGCGGCGGCCGCCGCGACCGGCAGGCGGTACGAGTCGAGATCGTAGGTCTTGCGTGCGACGGCGAGCGAGCACAGCGAGCGGTACGGGGGAGCGTCGAAGCCCGCGACTTCCGAAGAACGTCGCAGCACCTTCACGTCGAACCCGGCGTTGTGTGCCACGAGCACGTCGTCACCGGCGAAACCACACAGGCGGTCGAGTTGCTGGGCCCACGTGTCGGCGCCTGCGACGTCGTGCGGGTGGATGCCGTGGATCTTGATGTTCCACTCATTGAACTCGTCATGTCCGACGGCGGGGCGGATCAGCCAGCCGGTCTGGGCGACGACCGCTCCGCCGCGCACACGCACCAGACCCACGGAGCAGGCTGAGGCAGGGCTGGAGTTCGCGGTCTCGAAGTCGATCGCAGTGAAATCCAGTGGCACGCAACAAGTCTCGGTGCGGAGTCTGTCGCATCCGATCAGGCGCGCCGCCGCGGCGGGTGATCCGGTCGCGACGGCGGCATGCGGGCATCCGGTGTGCGGAGGGCATCCGCTGTTCGAGAACAGGCGATTCGACGAAAACAGGACCGTTCTGACGAAATCGTCCTGTTCTGGTGAACCGTCCTGTTCTCGGAAGGCGACTTCCTGCTCGGCCGCGGTATGGACGGCAACGGCCCCCGGTAGACTTGGCTCCCGTGGCTCTTACTATCGGAATCGTCGGTCTGCCCAACGTCGGCAAGTCCACCCTCTTCAACGCGCTGACCAAGAACGACGTGCTCGCGGCGAACTACCCGTTCGCGACGATCGAGCCGAACGTCGGTGTGGTCAACCTGCCAGACCCGCGTCTGCAGACGCTGGCCGGCATCTTCGGTAGCGAGCGCATCCTGCCGGCGACGGTGTCGTTCGTCGACATCGCCGGCATCGTGCGCGGAGCGAGCGAGGGAGAAGGACTGGGCAACCAGTTCCTGGCGAACATCCGCGAGGCCGACGCCATCGCGCAGGTCGTGCGCGGCTTCGTCGACGACGACGTGGTGCACGTCGACGGTGCGGTGAACCCGCAGAACGACCTGGAGACCATCAACGCCGAGCTGATGCTCGCCGACCTGCAGACGATCGAGAAGGCGCTGCCTCGTTTCGAGAAGGAGGTCAAGCGCAAGACGATCGACGGCTCGGTGCTCGACGCGGCGCTCGCAGCCAAGGATGCGCTTGAGCGCGGTCAGCTGCTGTCGACCTCGGGCATCGATCTGGCGCCCGTGCGCGAGCTGGGCCTGCTCACCGCCAAACCGTACATCTACGTCTTCAACGTCGATGAGTCGGTGCTGACCGACGACGCCAAGAAGGGTGAACTCGAAGCTCTCGTCGCGCCCGCCAAGGCCGTCTTCCTCGACGCGAAGATCGAGTCGGAGCTCATCGACCTCGATCCCGAGGACGCTGCCGAGCTGCTCGAAGCGACCGGACAGACCGAGTCGGGTCTCGACCAGCTCGCACGCATCGGCTTCGCGACCCTGGGGCTGCAGACCTACCTGACGGCCGGGCCGAAGGAGTCGCGCGCCTGGACGATCCCTCAGGGGGCCAAGGCGCCGCAGGCCGCAGGCGTGATCCACACCGACTTCGAGAAGGGCTTCATCAAGGCCGAGGTCATCTCGTTCGACGACCTCGTCGAGACCGGCTCCGTCGCCGAGGCCCGCGCCAAGGGCAAGGCCCGTCTTGAGGGCAAGGACTACGTCATGCAGGACGGCGACGTGGTGGAGTTCCGCTTCAACGTGTGACGTGCCCCGGTCGTTGAGCGAGCGGAGCGAGCGGTGTACTGAGCGAGCGAAGCGAGTCAAAGTGACGAAACGCAGCTTGTAGGCTCCCTCGCATGGATGGTGTTCCCCCAGCTCGGCGAGCGATTCGCCTCTTCCCTGACTACGGTCGCGATTGGCCGCTCTGGGAGAACTCGACGCCCACCTGGGATGTCGGCTACACCACCACACCGGACATGTATGGGCTGTCGGAAGATCTGACGCGTGACATGGCTGAATGGAACGCCCATTGGGACGCGAACTTCGATCCGTTCGACGGTTGGAAGGACGATGCGGTGCGCGAGAGGTGGCGACAGGATGGCGCAGCCATCGCGAAGCGTCTGCAGGCGGAGGTCGCTGACTTCGCCGATGTGTCATATGAGCCGTGGCCGCTGCTGGGCGGCGATGAATAGCCGTACATCTGTGGCTTCATGGCGGAGGCTGAGCCGACGGCGTCTCTCGACCTGCAGGGTCGGTTCTTGCCGGCCGGGGACATCGGTAGCATCGTGCCATGCGCTCCTCCGACTCCATCTCTAGCCCACCGGCCACGCGCAATCGCCCCGTGGTTACCTTGCGCTCTTTCGAGATCGGTGACCGTGAGTTCTTCGCCTCGTTGGCGACGGATGAACGCGTCGTGAAGTTCGTGGGTGATGGGTCTCCCTGGTCTGCCGAACAAATCGACTCGCGAATCGACCTCGCGCTTCGCGGCCTCCCAGCTTCAGAGCCGGGCGCTGTGCGCTGGTATGTTGCCGAGACAGAGGGCGAGCGGGCAGGTCTGTTCGTTGCGTCGCGACGTGAGGACACCGTTGAGGTTGGGTACTGGCTCGCGCCTGCGAGGTGGGGGCAAGGCCTTGCCGGTGTCATGTTAGACGCCGGTCTCCTGGTCGTGCGTGAGGTCTTTGGTGCTCTTGATGTGGAGGCGCACATCGACCCGGCAAACGTGGCGTCGGTTGCGATGGTCGAGCGGCGTGCGTTTCGCTTTGTGGGTCGTGCTGACGGCATCGGGCGCTACGTGCGCGCTCCTGGCGCATACGCAGCGTGAACCTACCCCCGCCCGGCGAACGTCAGCTCGTGCGTCTCGCGCGTCGGAATCTGCACGTGGTCATCGCCGAACGGCATGTAGTCGACGGAGTGCAGGTAGCCGTCGACGACCCAGAGCTCGATGAACCCGAGCGTCTCGCTGTGTGCTGAGACCTCGACCATGGCGAACGGGCCGCCGTCGTGGTCGATCGGCGCGAGGCCGGCCCTGCCTGCGAAGGTCAGCAGAAAGCACTCGCACTCGGCGTGGGGGTACCCGCCCCACTGCGCCTGCATCAGCTGCTCGCGGGCGATTGCTGATTGCGCATCCGTGCCCGAGCACAGCAACTCCATGAGCTGGCGCTCGGTGCGGGTCAGGCGGGTGCCGACTGGGCGCTGCTGTGCTGGCATCCGATCAGCGTAGTGCGTTCGCGACGTGCCGTCGCAGCGCATCCGCGGCGAAGTGTGCCGCGTTCTCCGAACCGAACGCGGCATGGAAGTCGGGGTGCGTCTCGTACTGATCCGCGAGGCCGAGGATCATCTCGGCCGACCTCGCGGCATCGCCCTCGTGCGTCGGCGTTCCGGGGATCTCAGACAGCCAGTCCACGTGCGAGACCGCGTGCGCCTGCGCGGCGGGGGAGTCGGTGGCGAGCCCCGCTTCGTGAAGCTCACGCCACCTGGCCAGCAGCGCCTCGCTGCGTGCCTTCCACTCGCGTTGCTGACGTAGTGACTTCTCATGCCACCACTGGTTCGACGCCTCGAACGCATCGCGTCCCCACCGCTCGACGACCTCTTGCTCATAGCGGTCGTTGAACCCCTCGAGCATCACATCCATGCGCGGCTCGCGGCCCTCTCGGCGCATGTGCACGGTGTGCTCGACCGCGCGAATGCGCCGGTCGAGACTCTCCCGCTCCCGCGAGAGCTGCGCGAGGTGCGACTCGAGCGCGGCGACTTCTGCCTCGGGCCCAGCGGATGCTGCCAGCGTGGCCGCGATGTCGGCCAGGGGCATCCCGGTCTCCCTCAGCATCAGGATGCGCTGCAGGCGCGCGACCGCATGCGGCCCGTAGTAGCGGTATCCGTTCGAGCCGATGCGGTCCGGGGTGAGCAGGTCGATCTGGTGGTAGTGACGCAACGTGCGACCACTGATGCCGGCGCGCTGCGCCAACTCGTTCACCGTCCACTCCACCGGCCGCCTCCTGCCTTGCGCTGTGCTCGTCAGTCTCGCAGAGCGTGCGCCAGACCGAGACGCCGCATGGCGACATCGATGATCTCGGCGGCGGGTGTGAAGATGCTCGCGGCGGCCGTCGTTCCGGCCGCGTCGAGGTACGCCCGCACCAGGCGCGCCCCCGCCGCATAGCCGGCCCCCGTGGGCAGGCCGACCGGTTCCGCGCCGAAGAGCCGTGCGGTGGCATCCCCGTGCACCCACGAGGCGAAGTTCTGCATTCCGGTCACGTTGAGACCCGACGCGACCTTCGCCAGCACGTCATCATCGCCGCGCACGCGATCGCTGACGAAATGGGTGAATCCGCGCTCGCCGTAGAGCTCGGCGGCGAACAGATCCGCGAGCCCCTCCGAGATCACCTGTTCGCCCACCGTCACGGTCAGCGGGTCCCAGGTCACTCCGCCGGGCGAGTAGCGCACGTTGTGGTGCAACTCGTGGATGACGATGGCCTCCAGGCGGTCCATCACCTCCGGCGTCGGCCAGAGGGTGAGTGTGATGTAGCCGCTGATGCCGCCGAAGGCCGAGAGGCCCTGCACCTCGTTCATGAAGTGCTCATGTGTCTGGTCACCCAGCACGAGCAGCACCGTCAGGTCGGGCACCTCATGAGCGGGGTTCGCTGCTTTCAGCGCCGCCGCGCCGGCGTCGAGTGCGGTGCGGATGCGATTCCAGGCATCCGCTTCGACGAGTCGAGCGAGCCCGTCCTGCGCGGCCTCGGTGGGGGAGTCCCAATCAAAACCGAAGCCTTGTCGGTGGACGGTGGCGAGGTCGACGCCGCCGGGGACGAAATGGTACATACCCGCCATCGGCGCCCACATCTCGCGTACGAGGTCGGCTCGAAGGTCGGATGCTGCTGTCAGCGCCTGGCGCATCATCGGCGCGCTGTCGATCATGGTGATGGTCATGCGACCGACGCTAAAGGTTGCCGTTGCGGCAAGGTCAATACAACCACTCGGCCTGCCGTCCCGGAGAACGGCAGGCCAAGCAGTAGGGCAACGGCGGTGTTACTGCATCGTGTTCACGATCAGGCCGATGTGGGTGTAGAAGTTCATCGCACCGAAAAGCAGGAACGCGGCACCGGAGACGGCCCAGACTCCGCCCATCCACTTCGCGATCTTGGTCAGCGGCTTGGTCGCGGTGAACGAGTTCAGCGCGAACGGGAAGAGCACGGCGCCGACGCCGACGAGCGCGAACAGGCCCGACATGAAGATCGCCTCAACGATCGGCCACTCCGCGAACATGCCAGAGATGGGCTCATCCGCGGGGGCGGCGAACAGCTGGAAGTACACACCCGCTGCGGCAATGCCGAACAGGGCGAGACCGAGACCGAAGATGAAGATGCCGAGGGGCTTGGCAACAGCTGCGACCTCAGCGGGGCGATCTTCGGCGGCGACGATCTGGTCGCCGCGCTTCCACAGGTACAGCGCCGCGGCGAGCAGCAGCACACCGAGGCCCAGGCTGGTCTCACCGAAGACGATGTTGTCGAAGGGGAAGTACTTCGCGAACGGCCAGGTCAACGTCATGTGAGCGCCGGTGAGGGTGAGGATTCCACCGAGCACGCCGGCGCTGAGCGCCCAGCCTTCGGCCTTGAACTGCTTGTCGCGGTGCAGCGTCCGCCCGAGCAGCACGAGCAGCAGCAGGCCGGCACCTGCGGCGAGCGACATGATGGTGTTGTAGGTGGGCATCTGCGTCCAGTCGATGACCAGACCTGTTTCGCTTCCACCGAGGAATTCGTCCATTGTTCCTGTCTTTCTTTCTTTGCTCGCGCGCGGGTACGCGGGTATGGGGGCGCAACCAACGTCGACGCGCGTCGTGCGCGAGCCTGCAACGGTCGTCGGCGTTGGCCGTGAGTCGGGCTATTGAACCGTCGCAATCCGCCGGGTGCGGTCGAGTACTGACCGGCCCTGCGCGGTGGGGGGGGGAAAGAGCGGCACATCATGCGCGGCTCATGAGGGAGCATGCTCTTAACCCTATGCTCTTCCAATGTCTGCTGGGGGCGGTCGCTCAGGCCGAGCGCACCCCGTGCCGACTACCCTTGAGGCATGCGTCGAATCGCCCGGGTCCCCGTTCTTGCCGTCGGAGTGCTCGCGATCGGCGCACTCACCGGGTGCTCGTCGATCGCGCAGCTCACCGGCGAGGCCCTGGGCGTCGATGTCGAGCAGGTCTGCCAGTCGGTCGACGACATGTACGCACAGTACGAGGGACTGCTCGCGCAGGGTGATGCGACCGCGGAAGACCTTGCGACAGCGCGCGACGGTCTCGTCATCACCCTCGAAGGCGTCGCTGATGACATCGGTGGCCAGGTCGGCGACGTCATCCGAACCAACGCCGACCGCCTCGCCGATGTGGCCGACCCGAACGCACCAGAGGCGATTCGGGCGATCGAGCAGGTGAAGTCCTCGCTCGAGCCGCTCTGCGGCTGACCTGCCTGACCGGGCATGCAGATTCTGCCGAACTTGTTGGCGAGTGCTGTCGTTGCATACGGTGATGGGGGCGCTGCACGCGTCGAGATCCGGTTCCACAGAAAGAGCACCACTGTGACAGAGAAGACCACCTTCGAGCCCGACGGCCGCGCCGTGCCGTTCATCGACGAGGGTGAGGGGCCCGTCACTCTGGTGCTGGTCACCAACCGTGAGCTCGAAGCCGACGGTCTCGGCGTGATCTCGCACTACCTCGCCGAAGAGGCCGGCTTCCGCGTCGTGCGCGTGGGGTCCCGTGCCCAGGCAGAAGGCGTGACCGTGCAGGAGCGTGCGGCGGATGCCCTTGCCGTGCTCGACCACCTCGGCATCGACGACACGTGGATCGGCGGTCACGGACACGGCAGCACGATCGCCCGTGTCTTCGCAGCCGACCACACCGACCGGGTCAACGGCCTGCTCATGCTCGGCGTCGAGGACGAGCCGATCGCGCTGGCATCCGGCATCCCCGTGCTCATCATCCAGGCCGAGCAGGACGACGTCACCCCGGCCGCCAATGCCGAGGCGCTGCGCGCCACGGCCCCCGAGCGCGCGAGCGTCACCACGATTCCCGGCGCCGATCACTACTTCCCGGCGACCCACCCCATTGAGACGGCGGTCGTCATCGAGGAGTACCTCGACTGGGACTGACCTGCTGAGCTCAGCGTGAGCGCGGTTCGTCGCGGAGTCGGGGCTCGACCCGGTGCTCCGGGCGCAGTCCCGACTTGTCGGCGTAGAACGCGCGGATGCGGTCCATATCGCCCGCGACATCTCCGGTGAGATCGATCGTGGGGCCCAGCCCGGTGGTCATCGTCGTGCGGTCGACGTAGCCCAGGGTCACGGGCATCCCGGTCTCGCGGGCGATCCGGTAGAAACCAGACTTCCAGTGGGTGTGCCCGCTGCGCGTACCGTCGGGAGTGACCACCAGGCCGAACACCTCGCCGGCGTGCGCCTGCGCGACCACCTCGCCGACGATGCGGCTCGGGTCGTCGCGATCGACGGCGATGCCGCCGAGCGCCCGCATCACAGGGCCGCGCCAGCCGCGGAACAGGCTCTGCTTGCCCAGCCAGTGCACCTCGATGCCCAGTCGCCAGGCGATGGCGAGCATGAGCACGAAGTCCCAGTTCGAGGTGTGCGGGGCGCCGATCAGCACCGTGGGACGAGTGGGTGCGGGCTGCGTGCTCAACGTCCAGCGCGAGAACGTCCAGTACACCCGCGCGATGAGGCGTCGAAGCATCCTTCCAGGCTAAGTGACGCCGCATGCATGCGAAGGCATGCACCGCGTGTGCGTGGAGGGGAGACGACGAGAGCCGCCGCCCCGGGTGGGGACGACGGCTCTCGTGCGGCGCGGAATCAGGCCGGCTGCGGCAGCAGGGTGAAGGACACTGCGCCCTGCTCGTCGACGGCGGCGTCCAGCACCTTGTCGCCGAGTGCCTCTGCGGCCGTCTCTTCGAGGAAGACACGGGTGGTCTCGTCACCGACCACGGCGTCGCCGGGCTCGGGACTGGGGGCGACCGTGACCGCGAAGCGCGGCTCAGCCTCGGTGCCCGAGGAATGGATGCGCAGGCCGGCATCCGGGCCGGTGCTCTGCTGGGCGACGATGGTCGCCGCGATCGTGTTGGCGTTCTCGGTCAGGGTGAGCATCGCGCTCTCCTTCCGGTTGCGGACACCACGCCGTCCAGCGCGATGTCCCGGCCACGATTCCGCACCTGCCGCGCGGGTTCAAGCTCAGCGCCTGACTCTGAGGGGTTTCCCACCTCGGGCGCGCAGGACCTGGATAATGCGGATGCTGTTCACCGACGCCGGCGCAGGAACAGAGGCCACAACACCCACAGGCAGATAATCGCGAGGATGCCGGCACCCCCGGCGATCAGTGCGAACGTGCGCGTGAACGTGACATCGATGATCAGCATCGTCACCCCCACCGTCACCGCGGCGATCACCACGAGGTTCGCTTTGACGATGCGGTTGGCCGCGTGTACGAGCTCGGTCTTGCGCCGCCTGCCGAACAGCACCCGGTGCATGCCCACCGGCGCCAGCGCAAGGATCGTGGCGGTCGCCGCCAGCAGCACCAGCAGAATGTACAGCACCCGCTGGCTCTCGGTCAGCTCCTGGAACAGCGGCTGGAATGCGACCGCCAGCAGGAAGCCGGTGAGGATCTGCGTGCCCGTCTGCATGACCCGTAGCTCCTGCATCATCTCTTCCCAGTTGCGGTCCGCGCGCTCATCGGAGCTCTCACCGCGGCCATCGGAACGGCCAGCGGCGCCATCGCCGGCGGGCATACTGCTCATGCCACCGCACGGTACACCGCATCGGATGCCGGCGAAAGCGCGACCGGCGATGCCCGGTCACGCGGTGAGGCGTAGCATCGAGGCATGACTGATGCGCAGAGAGTCGACGGTGGCGAGGGCTTCGCGGCACTCCCCGGATTGCAGCTGCTGGGTGAGGACACCGCGATGGGCGCGTGCGTCGACGGCGTGTGCGCCGTACCCGGTGCATCACCGGCATCCGCCGGCGCAGAGAAGGCCGACTGAGCCGCACTCACGCAAACGGCGCCCCGCGCCGAGCGCGGGACGACGTTCACGACGAGCGGAAATCAGTGACCGGCGTGAGCCGGGGCTTCGTCGGTGTCATCGACCGGCTTGCGGATCAGGAACGCGCCGATGATCGTCACCGTTGCGATGATCGCCCCGATCAATACCGCTGCACGGGTGCCCGCTGCGACTGCACCGGGAACCTCCGTGCCGCCGCCTGCCGCGACGATCGCGGTGAAGACGGTCATCATGACGGCGATGCCCGCCGCGCCCGAGACCTGCTGCACGGTGCCGATGACGGCACTGCCGTACGAGTAGAACTTCGGCTTCAACGAGCCCAGTGCCGCCGTGAACAGCGGTGTGAACGACAGCGCCAGTCCGATCGACAGCAACGTCTGCGCGACCAGCACGAGCCACACGGAGCTGTTGGTGTCGAGCGTCGAGAACACCCACAGCATTGCCGAGGCGAGGAACGCACCGGGGATGAGCAGCACGCGCGTGCCGCGGCTGTCGTAGACGCGGCCGATCACGGGGCCGAGCAGACCCATCGCCAGGGCACCGGGCAGTACGACCAGGCCGGCGCTGGTGGCATCCAGCTGCAGGCCGTCCTGCAGGAACAGCGGGATGATCGTGATGCTGCCGAAGAAGGCCATCGAGAGCAGGAACATCTGCACCATGGCGAGCGAGAAGTCCTTCGACAGGAAGATGCGCAGATCCAGCAGCGCATCGTCCTTGCGCTGCAGCACGACCTGGCGCCAGAGGAACAGACCCAGACCGACCACGCCGATCACGAGCGACAGCACCATCGGCACGGGGTTCGCGCCCGAGGCGAGACCGCCGATCTGCGTGAGACCGTACACCAGGCCGCCGAACCCGAAGGCCGACAGGACGATCGAGAGCACATCGATCGGCGCATGCGTGGTCTCGCCGACATCGGTCAGCCAGCGCCATCCGATGAACATCGCGATCAGGGCGATGGGCAGCACGACGACGAAGATCGCGCGCCATCCGAAGTGATCGAGCAGGAAGCCCGACATGGTGGGCCCGAGCGCCGGCGCCAGCGAGATCACGACGCTGACGCGTCCCATGATGCGGCCGCGTGAAGCCGGCGGGACGAGGTTCATGACGGTCGTCATCAGCAACGGCATCATGATCGCCGTACCCGACGCCTGCACGATGCGCGCACCGAGCAGCATGGGGAATCCCATGGCGAAGATCGCCAGCAACGTGCCCGCCGAGAACAGCGTGAGGGCTGCAAGGAACATCTGCCGCGTCGTGAACCGGCGCAACAGGAAGCCCGTCGTCGGAATGACCACAGCCATCGTCAGCATGAACGCGCTGGTCACCCACTGCGCCGCGATGGGCGTGATCTGCAGATCGGTGATGAGGTGCGGGATCGCCATGCCCATCGTCGTCTCGTTGAGGATCGCGACGAACGCGGCGATCAGCAGCACCCAGATGACTGCCATGTCCTTGCGCGGGATGTCGGCGCGCACCGTGGGGGATGGGCCGGTCTCTACGGCAGACATGGGTCTCCTCAGTGGTCGTGTGCGGATGGCTGACCGCGAGTCCTCGTGAGGTGGATGCCGAAGGCCAGCCGTCTATCGTAACCCGTCGGTTCCGGCGCGCATTCCCTTTTTCTGCGCCCAGTTCGGCGCACTACTCTGTGGACATGAGCATGGTTGGCGGCCGCGGCGGCCCATTCCGCGGAGTCGACATCGAAGCGCAGCGACGTCAGAACGCCAGCGCGCCGAAGATCGACGGCCTCGGCCGCCGTGTCGTCGCCCTGTTCGCCCCGTACCGGGGACGCCTGCTCATCACCGCAGCCCTGGTGATCGTCGGAGCGGGCCTGGCGGTGATCCCGCCCTTGCTGGTGCAGCGCGTGTTCGACGACGCGCTGTTTCCGGCGGGCGGCGATGGCCCGGTGATGTCGTTGCTGGTCGTGCTGGTCAGCGTGATGATCGGGCTGTTCCTGCTCTCCGCCGCGCTTGGCGTCGTGCAGACGTGGCTCACATCGACAGTCGGCAATCACGTCACCGGTGATCTGCGGGTGCGGCTGTTCGAACACCTGCAGGCAATGGAACTGGGCTTCTTCACCCGCACCAAGACGGGTGTGATCCAATCGCGCCTGCAGAATGACGTCGGCGGCGTCTCGGGCGTGCTCACCAACACGGTCACCAGCATTCTCGGCAACACCGTCACGGTGATCGCGTCGCTCGTGGCGATGATCCTCATCGACTGGCGTCTGACGATCATCGCCGTGGTCATGATGCCCTTCCTGGTGCTCGTGCAGCGGCGGGTCGGGCAGGTGCGGGCGCGCATCGCGAACGAGACACAGGAGTCGCTGTCCGAGCTGACGAGTATCACGCAGGAGACGCTGAGCGTCTCGGGCATCCTGCTGTCGAAGTCGTTCAACCGGCAGCGCACCGAGTCGGTGCGCTACCAGGAGGAGAACCGCAACCAGGTGCGTCTGCAGGTCAGGCGCGCGATGAGCGGTCAGGGGTTCTTCGCCGTCGTGCAGGTGTTGATGTCGAGTGTTCCAGCCATCATCTACCTCGTCGCGGGGTTCTTCCTGACCGGGGGTGCCCCCGACATCACGGCGGGTGCGATCGTCGCGTTCACCACGGTGCAGGCGCGGCTGCTCATGCCGCTGATGGGGCTGATGCGCGTCGCGCTCGACCTGCAGACCTCGGCGGCGCTGTTCGCGCGCATCTTCGAATACCTCGACATGGTGCCGCAGATCCGTGATGCGGCAACGGCGATCGACCTCGCCGACGCGCCAGGGCCCCGCGGTCGCATCGAGTTCGACGACGTCGTCTTTCGGTATCCGGATGCTGCGGCCGATGCCCGGCCGACACTGGACGGCGTCTCGTTCACAGCCGAGCCGGGGGAGCACGTCGCGTTCGTCGGTCCCTCCGGGGCGGGTAAGACCACGATTCTCTATCTCGCGCCGCGGTTGTACGAGGCCTCGGAAGGCGAGGTGCGGTTCGCCGGTGCCGATGTGCGCGACCTGACGCAGGAATCGGTCATCGACCACGTTGGGATCGTCTCGCAGGAGACGTACCTGTTCCACGCCAGCATCCGAGAGAACCTGCGGTACGCGAAGCCGGATGCCACGGACGAGCAGATCGAACGCGCGTGCCGCGCGGCCAACATCCACCACGTCATCGACGGTTTCGACGACGGCTACGACACGATCGTCGGCGAACGGGGCTACCGCCTATCGGGCGGCGAGAAGCAACGCATCGCGATTGCCCGGGTGCTGCTGAAGGATCCGCCCGTGCTGCTGCTCGATGAGGCGACCTCGGCGCTCGACACCGTGTCGGAGCGGGTTGTGCAAGACGCTCTGGATGCGGCATCCGAAGGCCGCACGACCCTGACGATCGCGCACCGCCTGTCGACGGTCATCGGCGCCGACATGATCCACGTGATCGATGCGGGCCGCATCGTCGAGTCGGGAACGCACGCCGAACTGCTCGCGGCCGGCGGTCTTTACGCCACGCTCGCGGCGCAGCAACTGGCGGCATCGCGTGTGATCGACAACCGCGAGAACTGACGCGCGCCGAACCGATCGCTCAGTGCACGGAGAGCCCGCCGTCGACGAACAGCGACTGTCCGGTGATGTAGCCGGACGAGCGTCCGGCGAGGAACACTGAGATGCCGGCGAAGTCGTCGGGCATCCCGTTGCGACCGACCATGGTGCGTTCGGCGAGTTGCTGCACCTTGTCGGGGTCCTGCTGCAATCGGGCGTTCAGCGGGGTCAGCACGAATCCCGGCACGAGTGTGTTCGCTGTGACGCCCTGTGAAGACCAGGCTTCCGCCTGGGAGCGGGCGAGTGACTCGAGCCCACCCTTGGAGACGCCGTACACGCCGCTGGTGATGAAGGCGCGATGCGCCTGCTGCGAGCTGACGTGGATCAAACGCCCGAAACCGCGTTCACGCATGTGCGGCGCGAAGCGCTGGCTGAGCAGGAAGGGTGCTTCGAGATTGACCGTCATGGTCGCGTCCCACACGTCCATGTCGATCTGGTCGAGCGGCGGACGCAGGTTGATTCCTGCGGAGTTCACGAGGATGTCGGGGTCTCCGAAGGGAACGATTGCCGCGTCGCCCGCCTCGGCGATGCCTTCCCGCGTGCTGAGGTCGGCGACGACACCGGCGGCGTGCCCGCCGGCGGCCTCGATCTCGGCGACGACAGCGCCGACGCGGTCGGCTCCGCGGGCGAGGATCACAGTGGATGCCCCGGCGCCGGCTAGTGCACGAGCGATGCCGCGGCCGATTCCCGAGGAGCCGCCGGTGACGACCGCGGTCAGACCCTGCAGCGAGAACAGTGCGTCGAGGTTCATGCGCTCAGCCTGGCAGACGCCGCCCGGTCACCACGCCAGCGCGTCGACGAGGCGCGGGTCGGGATGCGCATCGGCATGCTCGGGCATCGACTCGAGAGCCGCCTCGAACACCTGCAAAGTCGCGGAGTACGCCGGGTCGGGGTGCTGCGCAGCCAGATGCCGCAGCGGAGGGAGGTCCATCGCCCGGATCAAAGCGATGCGGTGTCTGATCGCCTCGGAGTGGCGTGCGCGTCGTAGTACATCCAGGCCGCCGTGCATCGCGGCGAGGTAGTCGCGCAGCACCGGCAGATGCCCCTTGCCCTGGGTGATCGAGGTGCCATCGGCGCGCACCCGCCAGTGCACGACGACATCGGGGATCACATCGAACGCGCGCGCCTGCGTGTACATCCGCTGCGCGACGACCTGGTCCTCGTACGCGACGTTCTCAGGAAAACGCAGATCGTTCCACAGCGCCGTGCGGCTCAACTTCGACCAGGCGACGATGTTCGCCGCAGCCGCGGGGTGCTCGGCGAGCGTCACACCGAGTCGGCGGGGATCGGTGGCATCCGCTACCCACGGCTGCACGCGGCCGGGGCGATAGACGCCGTCGACGAGACGTGAGCGCACATAGGCGGCGGCGACGAAGTCGCTGCCCGATTCGGCGAGAGTGGCGGTCCAGGTTGTGATGGCGTCGGGCGTGAGCTCATCGTCGGCATCCAGGAAACCCACGAACTCGGTGTCGACCCGCGACAGGCCGGCGTTGCGGGCGGCGCCCAATCCGAGCGGCTCCGCATGACGCAGCACCTCGAAGCGGGCATCCGCAGCGGTCGCGGCGTCGAAGACGGCACCGGTGTCGTCAAGCGAACCGTCATCGATGAGCAGGGCGCGCCAGCGCGGCTCGCTCTGCGCCTGCAGCGAGGCGATCGCGGCCGGGGCGAAGCCCGCGACGTCGCGCCCGGGCACGATCATGGTCACCAAAGGAGAAGAACCGGGCACGGTGACGAGCTTACGACGCGGAGGCACCCGTCGCGGCCGTTCACAACTCCGGAAAAATCACCCCGCCTGCGCGGCACTGGCCCTGGTTCCCGCGGGCGGATCTTCTGCGGGCTCAAGTTCTTCCGGAGTTGCGAACGCAGGACTTAGCGCACTGCGGCCACGGCTGCCGGAATCAGTGCACCGCGTCCACGGCTGCCGCGGTCAACGCCGCCAGGTGCGCCGCGGAGCCAGGGGGCAGTGGCGCGCGGCCGAACGTGAACCGCACCGAGGTCTGTGCAGCGGCAGCGGGGATGCCCAGAGCCAGCAGCACAGGGGAGGGGTCGTCACTGCCGGCCGCGCATGCCGAGCCGCTGGACGACACCACACCGCGGCGTTCGAGCTCGAGCAGCACGGCCTCGCCACTCGTGCCCGCGAACGTGAAGCTGGCAAGATTCGGAAGCCGCTCGTCGGGCGACCCGGTGAGCTCCGCCTGCGGAACGGAGCGCAGCACTGCGGCGATGAACTCCGCGGTCTGCGCGGCGACAGCGGTGACCGCCTGCTCTCGTTCGGATTCGATCAGGTCGAGTGCGGTGGCCAGCCCGACGGCGCCCGCGACGTTCTCGGTGCCGCTGCGCCGGCCGCGTTCCTGCCCACCGCCGTGCAGCAGGGGCTCCAACGGCACCCTGCCGCGCACCCCCAGCGCACCGATTCCTTTGGGCGTGCCCAGTTTGTGCCCGGCGATCGACACCGCATCAGCACCGAGCCCCGACAGATCGAGCCATCCCGCCGACTGCACAGCATCGACGTGTACCGGCACTGCGAGCTCACGCGCGGTGGCGATCAGGGCTGCAGCATCCTGCACCGTGCCGATCTCGTTGTTCGCGTGCCCGAAGCTGACCAGCGTGGCGCCGTCGGCGAGGGCCCCACCGAGGTCGGCGGGCGAGACGGTGCCAGCGGCGTCGACCGGCAGCAGTGTCACCCGAGCGTCGTGAAAGCGCTGCAGGTAGTGCGCCGACTCCAGAATCGACTCGTGCTCGATCGGCGTCGTGATCACATGCGGGCGGCGGTGCTCCGCCGCCGACATCGCGCCGAGCACGATGCCCTTGACGGCCAGGTTGTTCGATTCGGTGCCGCCCGCGGTGAACACGACATCGCCGGTGCGCATGCCCATCGCCACCGCGACGCGCGAGCGTGCCCACTCCAACGCCTCGGCCGCGGCTTCGCCCACGGTGTGATGACTGGAGGGGTTGCCGAACACACCGGTGAGGTACGGGCGCATCGCCTCGAGCACCTCCGGCCGCACCGGAGACGTCGCGGCGTGATCCAGGTAGAGCACGTCAGTCGATCCGCAGGTCGAGCCCGAGGTCGAGGGCGCGTGCCGAATGAGTGAGCGCGCCCACCGAGATCACCTGCACACCGGTCTCGGCGATGCTGCGCACCGTGTCGAGGGTGACACCACCGGAGGCCTCGGCCACGGCTCGCCCTGACAGCATCTGCACGCCTGCGCGCAGGTCGTCGAGGGAGAAGTTATCGAGCAGGACGGTGTCGGCTCCGCCTTCGAGCACTGCGGCGATCTGGTCGAGTCGATCGACCTCGATCACGACGTGCGTCGTGTGCGGAAGACGTGCGAGCCCGGCCCGCAGGGCCGACGCGAGATCCTGGCCACTCGCCTGCAGCACCGCCAGATGGTTGTCCTTCGCCATCACGGCGTCCGACAACGAGCGCCGATGGTTGCTGCCCCCGCCCGAGAGCACCGCGTGCCGTTCGAACTCGCGCAGGCCCGGCGTCGTCTTTCGCGTATCGGCGATGCGCACACCGGTGCCGGCGACAGCATCCACGTAGCGTGCGGTGAGCGTCGCGATGCCGCACATGCGCTGGGTGAAGTTCAGCGCGACGCGCTCGGCGGTCAGCACGCTGCGGGCGGGTCCCGTGACCGTGGCGAGCACGTCGCCCGCCACGAAGCGCGCACCGTCGGCGACCATGCCGTCGACCTGCACCGCGGAATCGGTGAGGTGGAAGGCGGCGGAGAACACGTCACCACCGCTGAAGACGCCGTCCTCACGCGCGACGAGGTCTGCTGTGGCCGTGGCCTCTTCCGGTAGCAGGGCGGTGCTGGTGATATCGCCCCAGGGGGCGTCCTCTTCCAGCGCGGCGCGCACCGTGCGTTCGAGTACGGCGGGGGTGATCATGCGGCTCCGATCAGGGCGGACGAGTGCGGGGACGACGAGAGATGGTGTGCGCCGCGCGACTGCGTGCGCGCGAGGGCGGCGGATGCCACGGCCCGGGCGACCGTCAGCAGATTGGCATCCTCCTGGGCGGTGGCGTCGCTGCCCGCTGGGACGTTCCAGGCGGACAGGCGCGCGCGGGCATCCGACATCCCGTCGGCATCGCGCAGCAGGCCGACGCTGTCCCACATGAGCTGCTGCAGGGCATTGCGGGAGAAGTCGGTGTGATTCCGGTCGCAGTTTCTCCCGCTTCGCGCGGGCGGTTGCGGGAGAAAGTGCGACGGGAGTGTGGAGGTAGGTGCCGGGTGCGGGAGAAACTGCGACCGGAGCGGGGGAGTGGCCGCCTCGTCGGCCAGCGCATCCGCTGCGCGGGCGCCGAACACCGCGCCTTCGAGCAGTGAGTTCGAGGCGAGGCGGTTGGCGCCGTGCACTCCGGAGCGCGCGGTCTCGCCCACGGCCCACAGCCCGGGCAGCGTGGCGCGCCCGTCGAGATCGGTCGCGATACCGCCCATCAGGTAGTGCGCGGCCGGCGTCACGGGCACCGGATCGCGTGCCCAGTCCAGTCCTCGTGCGCGCAGTTCTCTATCGATGGTGGGGAATCGGCGGGCGAGGGCCGTCGCGCCGAGCATTGTCGCGTCCAGCCGCACCGGAGCGTTCTGCGCGGCCGCCTGCCGGGCGACGGCGCGCGCGACCACGT
The DNA here is from genome assembly GCF_017303215.1 of Microbacterium esteraromaticum. Classification (GTDB taxonomy): domain Bacteria; phylum Actinomycetota; class Actinomycetes; order Actinomycetales; family Microbacteriaceae; genus Microbacterium; species Microbacterium esteraromaticum_C. The sequence goes on from NZ_JAEMWU010000001.1 coordinate 1,435,844, forward strand.
CCCGTGGCGCGAGTTCGGCATTCGGATGCTGATCGATCAGGAACCGGTGGCCGTCGGCATCCACCAGCACGGCACCCGCCCCACGCACCGCTTCGGAGATGAGGAACGGGGAGCCGAGGGCCAGCACGGTGGGATGGAACTGCACGAACTCCAGGTCGGCGACGGCGGCCCCGGCCCGCAACGCCATGGCGATGCCGTCGCCCGTGCTGCCCGACGGGTTGGTCGTGTGCGCGAACAGCTGACCGGCGCCGCCGGTCGCCAGCACGACGGCATCCGCCTCGAGGGTCGTGCCGTCGAGGAGGCGGATGCCGCGGACGCGGCCGCCGACGACCAGAAGATCCGTCGCGAACGCCTGCTCGTGGATGCTGACCCCCGAGGCGCGCACCTGCGCGACCAGTGCCCGGGAGATCGCCGCGCCGGTGGCGTCCCCGCCTGCGTGCGCGATGCGCGGTCGGCTGTGCGCCGCCTCCAGGCCGCGGGCGATCTCGCCCTGCACTGTGCGATCGAACGGCACGCCGGCCGATAGCAGCCGGCCGAGTGCCGCCTGCGCTCCGTCGACGAGCGCGGCGATCGCCTGCGGATCGCCCAGACCGTCTCCCGCCTGCAGCGTGTCGAGGGCGTGCAGTGCGGGGGAGTCAGACGGGCCGTAGCATCCGGCGATGCCGCCCTGCGCCAACGGGGTGCAGCCGTCCTCCAACCCGCCCTTGACGATGAGATCGACGCGCTGACCCCGAGCCTGAGCGCGCAGCGCCGCGGTGAGCCCGGCGATGCCGGACCCCACGACGATCACACTGCGCCTGGCCACCGCGTCTCGGCTCATCGGGGCTTGGCGGCCAGCATGCGCTCGAGCGCGACCCGTGCGGGCGCTGCGACGTCATCGGCCACCCGGATGCGGTTCTGCACGCGGCCCGCCACGAGTTCTTCGAGCACCCAGGCGAGGTAGCCCGGGTGGATGCGGTACATCGTCGAGCACGGGCACACGACGGGGTCGAGGCAGAAGATCTCGTGCTGCGGGTGCTGGGCGGCCAGCCGCTTCACGAGGTTGATCTCGGTGCCGATCGCGAAGGTCGCAGGCGTGGTCGCGCCGGCGATGGCGCGTCGGATGTAGTCCGTGGACCCGGCCTCATCGGCGGCGTCGACCACCTCCATGGGGCACTCGGGGTGCACGATGACGCGCACGCCGGGGTGCTCAGCGCGGGCGGTGTCGATCTGGTCGACGGTGAACCGCCGGTGCACTGAGCAGAAGCCGTGCCACAGGATGACCTGTGAGTCGATGAGCTCCTGAGCGGACGATCCGCCGAGCGGGCGGCGCGGGTTCCACATCGGCATGCGGTCCAGGGTGACGCCCATCGCCTTCGCGGTGTTGCGGCCGAGGTGCTGGTCGGGGAAGAACAGCACACGGCTGCCCCGCTCGAAGGCCCACTCCAGCACGGTGGCTGCATTGGACGATGTGCACACGATGCCGCCGTGGCGTCCGACGAAGCCCTTGATCGCGGCGGAGGAGTTCATGTACGTCACCGGAATCACCGGCACGCGGCCCTCGGCATCGGGCTTGTCGAGGGGGCCCAGAACGTCGGCCAGCTGCTCCCAGCAGTCCTCGACCTGGTCGATGTCCGCCATGTCGGCCATCGAGCACCCCGCTGCCAGGTTGGGCAGGATCACCGACTGGTCGGGGCCCGAGAGCAGGTCTGCGGTCTCGGCCATGAAGTGCACGCCGCAGAAGACGATCGCCTCGGCGTCGGGGTGTTCGAGCGCGGCGTTGGCGAGCTGGAACGAGTCGCCGACGTAGTCGGCGTGGCGCACGACCTCCTCGCGCTGATAGAAGTGGCCGAGTACGACGACGCGGTCGCCGAGCGTCGCCTTCGCTGCGCGGATGCGGTCTTCGAGCTGCTGTTCGTCGGCTTCGCGGTACTCGGCGGGCAGCTCACCCTGGCGTGGTGCGCCGGTGGGGATGACGTCGCCCATGGACGAGCCGGGACCGTACCCGGGCCGCACATCGAAATCCCACGGCCCTGCGGCCAGGTCGGTGGTGCAGGTGGCATCCGTCGAGGCGCCGGAGACGATCGCCTGAATGGCGTGGTCGACGGACGGATCGGTCGTAGTGGGCATCGCGGCGCCGCCTTCTGGTCACTTCGACACTTAGTGTGTCGAGTTCAGATTATGTCGAAGTGACCCTAAGTGCAATCCGAGGCAGGGCTGATGACCGCGCCGGGGGATGGGTGCGGATGCTGCCGGCGGGCGTGACGGGCGGGTTCAGGCCGTCGCGACGTAGCGGTACAACCGGGCGGGCCGGTGCTTGCCGGTGCGGAACGACTCGGTCGGCACCAGCTCGTCGGAGCCTTCGAGCAGCCGTCGGAAGTTCGACGGGTCGAGGCGCTGACCGAGCACGGCCTCGTACACCTCGCGCAGCTCGGTGAGGGTGAACTCATCCGGCAGGAGGCCTGCGGCGATGCGGCTGTATCCCACCTTGTTGCGCAGTCGCCAGAGGGCGTAGTCGGCGATGCGGTTGTGGTCGAAGGCGAGAGTGGGGATGGCGTCGACATCGAACCATTCGACGTTCTCAGGGGCGCCGGCGGCTGCGCGCTGCGCGTCGACAAGGTCGGAGCGCAGCAGTGCCCAGTAGACGATCGCGATCGCGCGGTCGGGCGCGCGGTCGACGTCGCCGAAGGTGTACAGCTGCTCGAGGTAGCTCGGCTTGAGCGCGGTGGTCTGCGCGAGGGTGCGGGATGCCGCGCTGTCGAGGTTCTCGGTCGGGTCGAGCCAGCCGCCCGGCAACGCCCACTGGCCGAGGTGGGGCTCTCGCGTGCGCCTGACGAGGGGGAGCATCAATCGATCGCCGCCCGGCGCGCTGCGGAGCGTGAAGATCACGGTCGAGACGGCGACGCGGATCTCACCGGTACGGGTTTCTGACACGGTACCTCCTCGCCGACCGATCATAATCTCTCGGTGCCGCCCCTCCCGTTCACCGTCGTGTGTTCGTGTCGATGAAGCAGTATTCATAGGTGTTTCCGAGGAGTTCAAGAAAGGTATACAAGTCGTTCTGATCCGCGCACGAGAGTCGAGACGTTCGCTCACCTCCCCTTCTGAACGGAGCACCATGTCTGCCCCTCGTATGGTCGCCGCCCTCGTCGGCGGCTCCCTCCTCTTCGCCGGTGCCGCTGCGCCGGCCGCCTTCGCCGCCGGCGGGGCCACCGCTGAAGCCGCACCGCCGCGTGCGAGCGTCGACGGTGGTCGTCACATCGGCGCCCAGACCGTCACGCTGACCGCCGAGGCGGATGCCGAGATCCGCTACACGCTCGACGGTACGACGCCCACTCCGCGTAGTCCGCTCTACACCGAACCGCTGCGCATCGATGAGACGTCGACGCTCACAGCAGTGGCCTACACCGATGACGGGCGCAGTGCCCCGTTGCTGGAGGGGTACTTCATCAAGGCTGACGAGGAGCCCCTCGCGCAGTTCGCCGTCATGAGCGACATCCACCTCTCGTCAGACCGCCCCGACCTCGTGGCGAAGTGGGAGACCTACTTCGACGCGCTCGCCCGCATCGCCCCCGAGCCCGACGCGATCATCTCCAACGGAGATCAGATCAACGACAACTACTACAACAGCGCCGCCGACCACCGCTTTCCGCGCGCCATGCTCGAGCAGAACCTCGCCCGTACCGGCATGGACGACACTCAGGTGCTGCTGAGCTTCGGCAACCATGACGACTACGTTCAGCGCATGGCAGCCGAGTACCCCGCCGACTGGTTTCCTCAGGAGACCGAGAACGGCGGGTACTACCAGACCGAGATCGCGGGCTTCCCCGCCTTCATCGTCAACACCGAGCGGTGGAACAGCACGCAGGCGTCCTGGCTGTACGGGCGTCTGTCGTCGTTGACCGCAGATCCCGAGACGGCGGGGTCGCCGATCTTCGTCTTCGGCCACCGGCCGTTGCCGGCCACCGTGTGGGACGGCGCGCAGTCGTCGAACTCGGGGCTTCGCAGCAACCTCGCCGATTTTCCGCAGGTCGTCTACTTCTCGGGCCACTCGCACCTCAACATCAACGATGAGCGCTCGATCCACCAGGATGCCTTCACGTCGGTCAATGACGGTTCCATGTCGTATGGCGAGACCGATTCGGTGTATCAGTCCTTCGGCAACGGGCTCGTCAAGAATGCCACCCTGGCTTCGGCGCAGTCGGTGCTTGTCGAGGTGTACGACGACCGCGTCGAGATCGACCGGATCAACTATGCGGCCGATGAGGGACGCACCTATGACGAGAACGGTGTCTGGGGTTTCCAGAAGAACCCGCCCTTCGCGTCGACGGGTACCGTCGCCGGTCCCACGTGGGTGATCGCCCGCGGCGCCGACGGCGCCGCGACCAAGGCCGCGTTCACCTACACCGCCGCCAATCGCAATGCCGTCGCACCGGTCTGGGCGGATGCTGCCGAGCCGACCGTGCGGCGCACCGACGACGGACTGGTGTTGCGGCTGCCGCAGGCTCAGGACGACCAGTACGTCAAGAGCTACTCCCTGGTGCTCAACGACGTCACTGCCGGTGAGCCCGCGAACTTCCTCACCGCCCGTGACCGCATCAATGCGCAGTACACCCAGATGCCCCGTCCCGACGTGCTGCAGATCCCGCTCGGGCTACGGGCAGGCAACTCCGTGACCGGACCCATCGATCGCGAACTGACGCTCGGCCATGTCTATGAGGCGACCCTCGTGGCGTACGACTCATACGGAAACGCCGCAGAGCCTCGCTCGTTCCGCTTCGTCGCCGGTGCGCTCGACCGCGTCGCCCTCGATGCGGCGCTCGCCGAGGCGGAGGAGATCGCGGCGACCGTGCGCCGTGTGCTGGGGGAGGAGCTCGAGTCGGGCACCGCGGACCTCGGCATCCACATCGCCGACCCGGCCGCCGCGCTCGCCGCGCTTGCCGAACTCGACGAGGCCGTTTCCCAGGCGCCCACCGAGATCCCGGCGGATGCCCCGAGCGGGCCCTCGCAGGATGCCGTCGACGCGTTGGCGGTGCACATCTCGGCGCTGAGCGACGGCATCGCCGACCATCTCGTGGCTGTCGACCGCGCGGGGTTGGCCGACGCTCTTGCCGCGGCCGGTGACACCGTCGCGGCGGTGCGGGGTAAAGCTCCGTGGAAGCGCGCACTGGTCGATGCGTACGCACATGCGGACGCGCTGCGGACGACCCTGAACGTCTCGCAGACACGCCTTGACGCAGCCACCGATGACCTCGAGGCGGCGTTGGCGCACTATCTGGCAAAGATCGACGACTGATCCGCACCACCAAGGCCCTCCCGCCGCTGTGCGGGAGGGCCTTCGCGCGTCGCATCGCAGTGCGGCATCCGCGTCGCACGCCGAGTGGGCTCTGCCGCTATGCTGGGACTGCTAATTGAACACAGGCCGTACGACCTGCGCGGGAGAGCTCGGTGAACGCAACCGGGCACCGAAGGAGCAAGCCTCCCCGCCAATCTCTCAGGTACAGATACCGTGCACGTCCGGCCGCTCTGGAAAGCGATGCGTCAGCATCCGCCGACGGTGAAAGCCCCCTCCAAGACGATCGTGATCGTCGACGGGCCAGGGCGAAGCTCTCAGGCCCGATGACAGAGGGGGAGTTCCGAGGATGCCGACGACGGCATCCTGCCCGAACCAGACCGGGAGAACTCCGTGACCGAACAGCTCGAACCGCAGGGCGACAGCCCGCGCTACACCCCGCTCCGCGAGCGCCATGAGGCGCTCGGGGCGACCTTCACCGACTTCGGTGGCTGGCAGATGCCGGTGCGCTACACGTCGGACCTCGCCGAGCACCGCGCCGTACGCGAGGCCGCCGGCATCTTCGACATCTCGCACATGGCCGAGTTCACGGTGCGCGGCGCTTCTGCGGCGGCGTACCTCGACTTCGCGCTCGCGGGACGTCTGTCGGCCATGACCGTCGGCAAGGCGAAGTACTCGCTGCTGCTGACTGCGGATGGCGGCATCGTCGACGACGTGATCGTGTACCGTCTCGCCGACGACGACTTCCTGGTCATCTCCAACGCCGGAAACCGCGACGCCGTCCGCGAGGCGCTGACCGCCCGCGTCGAGGGCTTCGACGTGACAGTCGAGGACGTCTCCGACGCCTACGGCCTGATCGCCGTGCAGGGCCCCGTCTCCGAGGCCATCCTCGCCGCGACCGAGGCCATTGCCGACGTCAGCGTGCCGTGGGCCGAGCAGAAGTACTACGCGTGGGCGAGCGCCACCTTCAACGGCAAGCCGCTGCTGCTGGCCCGCACCGGGTACACCGGTGAGGACGGCTTCGAACTGCTGGTGGATGCTGCCGACGCGGCGTCGCTGTGGGATGCCCTCGTCGCTGCGGGCGCGGAGCACGGCCTCGTTGCTGCCGGCCTCGCCGCCCGCGACAGCCTGCGTCTTGAGGCGGGCATGCCGCTGTACGGCAACGAGCTCTCGCGAGAGATCCGCCCCGCACAGGCCGGGCTCGGCCGCGTCGTCGTCGCCGACAAGGACGACTTCGTCGGCAAGGGCGCGCACGTCCCCGCCGATGACGCGCGCGTGCTGATCGGTCTCACCGCCGAAGGTCGCCGCGCCGGCCGCGCCGGCTACCCCGTGGTTCTCGCCGACGGAACCGTGGTGGGCGAGATCACCAGCGGGGCGCTCAGCCCCACCCTCGGCCACCCGATCGCGATGGCCTACGTCGACCCCTCCGCAGCCGCGGAGGGCACCGAGCTGTTCCTGGACGTCCGGGGAACGAAGATCCCCGCCACCCGCACCGCCCTGCCTTTCTACCGGAGGAAGAAATGACCGATCTCAACACCCTCAAGTACAGCGAAGAGCACGAGTGGGTCGCCGTCGACGGCGCCACCGCGACGATCGGCATCACCGACTTCGCCGCGGACGCGCTCGGTGACATCGTCTTCGTGGAGCTGCCCGAGGTCGGCACCGACCTCACCCGCGGCGACGTGTTCGGCGAGGCCGAGTCGACCAAGTCGGTGTCCGAGCTGTACTCGCCCGTCACCGGCAAGGTCGTCGAGATCAACGACGCCGTCGTCGACGACCCGGCCCTCGTGAACTCCTCGCCGTTCGAGGACGCGTGGCTGATCAAGGTCGAGATCGCCGAGGGCGCGCTCGATGGTCTGCTCGACCGCGACGGCTACGTCGCGATCACGGAAGGCTGAGAGTGGTCTCTTTCGCGAACCGTCACATCGGTGTCACCGATGAGGCGCAGCAGCAGATGCTCGCCGCACTCGGCGTCGACGGAGACGCGCCGGTCGAGGCGCTGATGCGCCAGGCCGTGCCGCAGTCGATCTTCACCGAGCCGGCCGCCGACTCGGGCATCCCGACCGCCGCCAGCGAAGCCGAGGCGCTCGCCGAGTTGCGCGCGCTCGCTTCGCGCAACACCGTGAACCGGGCCATGATCGGCCTGGGCTACTACGGCACCTTCACGCCGAGCGTGATCCAGCGCAACGTCCTCGAGAACCCGTCCTGGTACACGGCGTACACGCCCTACCAGCCCGAGATCTCGCAGGGCCGTCTGGAAGCGCTGATCAACTTCCAGACCATGGTCGCCGACCTCACCGGGCTCACCACGGCCAACTCGTCGATGCTCGACGAGTCGACCGCCGTCGCCGAGGCGATGCTTCTCGCGCGTCGCGCCGCGAAGTCGAAGTCGAATGTGTTCGTCATCGACGCTGACGCGCTGCCGCAGACCAAGGCGCTCCTGCACACCCGTGCGGATGCCGTCGGCATCGAGCTCGTCGAGCGCGACCTCGCCGGTGGCGAGCAGATGCCGGACGAACTGTTCGGCGCGTTCGTGCAGTACCCGGGCGCTTCGGGGCGCATCTGGGATCCGTCGGCCGTCTTCGATGCGGTACACGTCGCGAACGGCATCGCCGTCGCCGCGGCCGACCTGCTCGCGCTGACGATGCTGCGCTCGCCGGGCTCGCTCGGCGCCGATGTCGCCGTGGGCACCACCCAGCGCTTCGGCGTGCCGATGGGCTTCGGCGGCCCGCACGCCGGCTACATGGCTGTGCGCGGGGGCCTGGAGCGCCAGCTGCCCGGTCGCCTGGTCGGAGTGTCTCAGGACGCCACGGGTCACCCTGCGTACCGTCTGGCATTGCAGACCCGCGAGCAGCACATCCGCCGTGAGAAGGCCACGTCGAACATCTGCACCGCCCAGGTGCTGCTGGCCGTGATGGCCTCGATGTACGCCGTCTACCACGGCCCGGACGGGCTGCGTGCGATCGCCGGTGAGGTGGCCGGCAAGGCCGCCCTGCTGCGCGACTGGCTGATCGAGGCCGGCGCGAGCGTCGTCCACGAGGCGTTCTTCGACACGCTTCTGGTGAGCACGCCCGGTCAGGCCGAGCAGATCGTCGCCCGCGCGCACAACGAGGGGATCCTGCTGCGTCTGGTGGATGCTGACACTGTCGGCATCGCGGTCGACGAGACCACCACGACCGCCGAGCTGCACCGAGTCGCCATGCTCTTCGGTGGCAAGCAGGAGCGTGTGTTCGGTTTTGTCGAGGCGGGGTCGACCGGCGCGCTGCCGCAGGAACTGCTGCGCGACGACGAGTACCTGACGCACCCGGTGTTCCACACGCACCGCTCCGAGACGGCGATGATGCGCTACCTCAAGCAGCTCGCCGACCGCGACTACGCGCTCGATCGCGGCATGATCCCCCTGGGATCGTGCACGATGAAGCTCAACGCCGCGACCGAGATGGCCGCTATCACCTGGCCCGAGATCGCCCAGCTGCACCCGTTCGCTCCGCGCGAGGACGTCGAGGGATCGCTGGCCCTGATCGATCAGCTCGAGGGGTGGCTCGCCGAGGTCACCGGTTACGACGCGGTCTCGCTGCAGCCGAACGCCGGTTCGCAGGGTGAGCTCGCGGGCCTCCTGGCCATCCGCGGCTACCACCTGTCGCGCGGGGATGAGCACCGCACGGTGTGCCTGATCCCGTCGTCGGCGCACGGCACGAACGCCGCGTCGGCAGTGCTCGCCGGTATGAAGGTCGTTGTCGTCGGCACCGACGAGTTCGGCAACGTCGACCTCGACGATCTGCGCGCCAAGATCGAGGTCCACGCCGAGTCGCTGTCGGCCCTGATGATCACCTACCCGTCCACGCACGGCGTGTACGAAGAGCTGGTGACCGACATCACGGCGGCTGTGCACGCGGCCGGCGGACAGGTGTACGTCGACGGCGCGAACCTGAACGCCCTGGTCGGCTACGGCCGCCCGGGTGATCTGGGTGGCGACGTCTCGCACCTCAACCTGCACAAGACCTTCGCCATCCCGCACGGCGGTGGCGGTCCCGGTGTGGGTCCCGTGGCGGCGAAGGCGCACCTCGCGCCGTTCCTGCCCGGGCATCCGCAGGCGCAGAAGAGCGAGCACGCGGGCGGCTACGTCTTCGAGGGCGGTCCGGTCTCGGGCGCACCGTACGGCTCGGCGGGTGTGCTGCCGATCACCTGGGCGTACGTGCGCATGATGGGCGCGGATGGTCTGCGTCGTGCCACGGCGGCGGCCGTGGTGTCGGCCAACTACATCGCCGCGCGTCTGGCCGAGCACTACCCGGTGCTCTACACGGGTGAGCAGGGACGGGTCGCGCACGAGTGCATCCTCGACCTGCGTCCGCTCAAGGAAGCGACCGGTATCACCGTCGACGATGTGGCCAAGCGCCTGATCGACTACGGCTTCCATGCGCCGACCATGTCGTTCCCGGTGGCGGGAACGCTGATGGTCGAGCCGACCGAATCCGAGGACCTCGGCGAGGTCGACCGGTTCATCGAGGCCATGATCAGCATCAAGGCAGAGGCGGATGCCGTCGCCGCGGGCACCTGGCCCGCCGACGACAACCCGCTGGTGAACGCCCCGCACACCGCGGCGAGCCTGATCGCAGGGGAGTGGTCGCACGCCTACCCGCGTGAGATCGCCGCCTACCCGGTGCGCTCGCTCATCGCGACCAAGTACTGGCCGCCGGTGCGCCGCATCGATCAGGCGTTCGGTGACCGCAACCTGGTGTGCGCCTGCCCGCCGATCGAGGCATTCGCGTAGCATCCGATCGCACGGTACCGACACCCCCGCTGTTTTCGCAGCGGGGGTGTCGTCGTCTGTGAACTCAGTAACGGTTCATTAACGGCGGACCCGGGATCCGGTTCACGCAGGGTAGCCTGGCGGCATAGCGGTGCGACGTAGACGTCGTGCTCTTGTACCGGTCCACAGGAGGACATAGCAATGAAGCGAAACAAGATCACCCTCGTCGGGGTCGGTCTGCTCACGGCGGGCACCCTGGTGCTGGCCGGCTGCGCAGGCGGCGACGACGCCGATTCCGGAGACACGGGTGGGGGCGCCGGCGATGCGGGCGCGATCATCACGGCGAACGGCTCCGAGCCGCAGAACCCGCTGATCCCGACCAACACGAACGAGACCGGTGGCGGCAAGATCCTCGACTCGATCTTCGCGGGCCTGGTCGGCTACGCCGCAGACGGCTCGGTGTTCAACGACGTCGCTGAAGAGATCACGGTCGACGACCCGCAGAACCTGACGGTCAAGATCCGCGAGGGTCTCACCTTCACCGACGGTGAAGAGATCACCGCCGACAACTTCATCAAGGCCTGGAACTACGGTGCACTCGCCTCGAACGAGCAGCTCTCCAGCTACTTCTTCGAAGACATCGAGGGCTTCAGCTACGAAGAGGACTCCGAGCTGAGCGGTCTGGAGCAGGTCGACGACTACACGTTCACGATCGCGCTGAACAAGCCGGCGTCGGACTTCGCGCAGCGCCTCGGCTACTCGGCCTACTACCCGCTGCCCGACGTGGCATTCGACGACCTCGACGCGTTCGGTGAGAACCCGATCGGCAACGGCCCCTACATGCTCGACGGCGAGGGTGCCTGGCAGCACGACGTCGGTATCGACCTGGTGGTCAACCCCGACTACGACGGTCCGCGCACCCCGGCCAACGGCGGACTGAACATCAAGTTCTACGCGTCGCAGGATGCCGCGTACGCCGACCTGCTCGGTGGCGAGCTCGACGTGCTCGACGCTCTGCCCGACTCGGCCTTCGCGACCTTCGAGTCCGACCTGGGTGACCGTGCGGTCAACCAGCCGGCTGCGATCTTCCAGTCGTTCACGATCCCCGAGCGCCTTGAGCACTTCAGCGGCGAAGAGGGCAACCTGCGCCGCCAGGCCATCTCGATGGCGATCAACCGCGCCGAGATCACCGATGTGATCTTCCAGGGCACCCGCACCCCGGCCAGCGACTTCACCTCGCCGGTCATCGACGGCTGGTCCGACTCGCTCACCGGCTCTGAGGTGCTCGACTTCAACGAGGCCAAGGCGCAGGAGCTCTGGGCCGAGGCCGACGCCATCAGCCCGTGGAGCGGTGAGTTCCAGCTCGCCTACAACGCCGACGGTGGCCACCAGGCCTGGGTCGACGCCACGGTCAACTCGATCAAGAACGTGCTGGGCATCGAGGCATCGGGCGCTCCGTACCCGACCTTCGCCGAACTGCGCGGCAAGGTCACCGACCGCACGATCGAGACCGCGTTCCGCACCGGCTGGCAGGCCGACTACCCGGGTCTGTACAACTTCCTGGGACCGCTGTACGCGACCAACGCCGGCTCGAACGACGGTGACTACTCCAGCGCCGAGTTCGACGGTCTGATCGCCGACGGCATCTCGTCGACCGACCCCGACACCGCCAACGGCCTGTTCCAGCAGGCTCAGGAAGTGCTGCTGAAGGACCTGCCGGTTCTTCCGCTGTGGTACTCCAACGTCGTCGGAGGCTTCTCCGAGAACGTCGAGAACGTCGAGTTCGGCTGGAACTCGGTGCCGCTGTTCTACCAGATCACCAAGGGCTAACACCCCTCTGATGACGAGGCGGTGGTGTGAATCCACCACCGCCTCGTCATCTTTGTGCCTTACCCGAAGGGAGGTCGAGGGTGGCTCTTTACATCCTCAGACGGATCCTGCAGGCAATCCCGGTGTTCTTCGGCGCCACCCTGCTGATCTATTTCATGGTCTTCGCGATGCCCGGCGATCCGATCGCCGCGCTGTTCGGAGATCGTCAGCCCAACCCGGCTCTGCTTGAGAGGCTGCGCGCGCAGTACCATCTCGACGAGCCGTTCATCGTGCAGTACTTCTATTACATCGCCGGTATCTTCCGGCTCGACTTCGGCACCAGCTTCTCAGGACAGCCGGTCGCTGACGTGCTCGCTCGTACCTTCCCCGTGACACTGCGCCTCGCCGTGATGGCCGTCGGGATCGCCTTCGTGCTCGCCATCGTGATCGGACTGTTCTCGGCGCTCAACAAGGGCCGGTTCTTCGATAACTCGATGCTCGTCGTGGCGCTGATCTTCGTCGCCCTGCCGATCTTCGTGCTCGCCTTCCTGGCGCAGTACTTCTTGGCAGTGCAACTGGGCTGGTTCAAACCGACGGTGGGCGCGAACAATGACTGGGGCGATCTCTGGTTGCCGGCGATCGTGCTGGGACTCAGCGTGTATGCGACCAGCATGCGGCTGACCCGCGCCTCGACGATCGAGACCCTCGGTCAGGACTGGGTGCGCACGGCGTACAGCAAGGGGCTGCCGCGCCGACGCGTCATCCCCGTGCATGTGCTGCGCAACTCACTGATCCCGATGGTCACCGACCTGGGCACCGTGTTCGGCGTGCTGATGGTCGGCGCCACCGTCACCGAGGGCATCTTCAATGTGCCCGGCGTCGGAAACACCCTGTACCAGGCGATCATTCGCGGCGAGAACCCGACAGTGGTGTCGTTCGTCACGGTGTTCGTCGTCGTGTACGTGTTCATCAACATCATCGTGGACCTGATCTACGGCCTGCTCGACCCGAGGATCCGCTATGTCTCGAACTGATTCGACTCCGGAGCACTACGTCGCTCCCGTCGAGACCACCACTGTGCGCGTCGATGCGGTGCGTGTCGACGCAAAGCCCAGCAACCTGTGGCTCGACGCGTGGCGCGACCTTCGGCGCAGGCCGATCTTCTGGATCTCGGCGGCCTTCGTGCTGCTGGTGATCGTCGTGTCGCTGTGGCCGTCACTGTTCACGAACGTGGCGCCGAACAACGGCTGCCAGCTCGCCGACAGCAACGGCGGGCCCGAGCCGGGGCACCCGCTGGGATTCACCCGGTTGGGGTGCGACGTCTACTCGCGCATCATCTGGGGCACCCGCACCTCGCTCGTGGTCGGCGTGCTGGCGACCCTGATCGGCACGGTCATCGGCGTGGTGATGGGCGCGTTCGCCGGGTTCTACGGCGGGTGGCTCGACTCGTTCCTCTCGCGCGTCGGCGACATCTTCTTCACGATCCCCTACATCATCGCGGCGATCGTGGTGATGTCGGTGATCCCGGTGCGCAACGAGTTCGTCCTGGCCTTCGCCATCGGTGGATTCGCGTGGGCCTCGACAGCGCGCATCATGCGCGCCGAGATCCTGCGCGTGAAACAGGCCGACTTCGTGATGGGCGCCGAGGCCGTGGGTATGTCACGGTTCAAGACGTTGCTCGTGCACGTATTGCCGAACGCCATGGCCCCGGTCATCGTGGTCGCGACTCTCGCACTCGCAGGGGCGATCGTCGCCGAGTCGGTGCTGTCGTTCCTCGGTGTCGGCCTCGGCGGCAGCACGATGTCGTGGGGAAATGACATCAGCCAGGCGCAGACCAGCATCCGCACCGCGCCGATGGCGCTGTTCTGGCCGTCGCTGGCTCTGACCCTGACGGTGCTGGCATTCATCACCCTCGGCGAGCTGCTGCGCGACGCCGTCGATCCGAAGGCGAGGGCACAGCGATGAGCGAACCTCTTCTCAGCATCCGCGACCTCAAGGTCGCCTTCCGCAGCGGCAAGAAGACGCGCCAGGTGCTGCACGGTGTCAGCTTCGACGTGATGGCGGGGGAGACCCTGGCGATCGTCGGCGAGTCCGGCTCGGGCAAGTCGACGACGGCGGCGGCCATCATCGACCTGCTGCCAGGAACCGGTGAGGTCACCGGCGGCAGCATCACCCTCGACGGGCGTGAGCTGACCACGGCCGATCGTCGGCAGATGGAGCGCATCCGTGGCCGTGAGATCGGCTACGTGCCTCAGGACCCGATGTCGAATCTCAACCCGGTGTGGTCGATCGGCTTCCAGGTCAAGGAGGCCGTGCGGGCCAACGGGCTGGCGCAGGGCAAGAAGCAGGTGCACGACCGCGCGGTCGAGGTTCTGCAGCAAGCGGGGCTGGCCGACGCTGCCAAGCGCATGCATCAGTTCCCGCATCAGTTCTCGGGCGGTATGCGCCAGCGCGCGTTGATCGGCATCGGGCTCGCGGCTGATCCCAAGCTGCTGATCGCCGACGAGCCCACCAGTGCTCTCGACGTCACCGTGCAGCGGGTGATCCTCGATCACCTCGCCTCGCTCACCAGTGAGCGCGGCACTTCGGTGCTGCTCATCACACACGACCTGGGACTGGCCGCCGAGCGCGCCGACCGGATCATCGTGATGAACCAGGGCGAGATCGTCGAGGCCGGTCCGAGTGTCGAGATCCTCACCAACCCGAGGCATCCGTACACACAGCGTCTCGTCGCTGCGGCCCCGAGTCTGGCGTCGAAGCGGATCGGCAGCAGCACTCGTGCGGCCGAGTCCGTGGCGCCTGCGGATGACGCTCCGGCGGTCGTCGAGGTGCGCGGGCTCGTGAAGGACTACTCGATTCGTACCGGTGGGTTGCGTCACGAGCAGTTCCGGGCGGTCGACGATGTGTCGTTCAGCATCCCGCGGGGCAAGACCCTTGCGCTGGTGGGCGAGTCCGGTTCGGGCAAGTCGACCGTGGCGAAGATGCTGCTGCAACTGGAGAACCCCACCGATGGCGAGATCGTCATCGACGGCAACCCGACGAGCACGCTGTCGCGCGCCGAGGTGTTCGCACTGCGTCGCCGCATGCAGCCAGTGTTCCAGGATCCGTACGGCTCCCTCGATCCGCTGCGCAGCATCGGCAGTCTCATCACCGAGCCGTTGCACGTGCACCGCATCGGATCGAAGGACGAGCAGCACAAGCGTGCGCTCGAGTTGCTCGACCAGGTCGCGTTGCCGCAGGAGCTCGCATCGCGCTACCCGAACGAGTTGTCGGGTGGTCAGCGCCAGCGTGTGGCTATCGCACGGGCGCTGGCGCTCAAGCCCGACATCGTCGTGCTCGATGAGGCCGTCTCGGCGCTGGATGTGCTGGTGCAGGATCAGATTCTGAACCTGCTCTCAGACCTGCAGCAGGAGCTCGGGTTGACGTACCTGTTCATCACGCACGACCTGGCCGTGGTGCGCGTCGCCGCCGACCTGGTGTGCGTGATGGAGAAGGGGCGCATCGTCGAGCAGGGCACCGTCGATGACATCTTCTCGGCACCTCAGGAGGAGTACACCAGGCGACTGCTCGACGCGATCCCCGGGGCGTCGCTGACCCTCGGCGGTGGCGCGGCGTGACGACGGAGAACGACAGATGAGTCGCACGCGGCCGCCGCGGATGTTCCGACGCTCCGGGAGCATGCTGCTTCTGGTGCTGACATCCGTGGTGGCCGCGTTGCTGCTCGTCGACGCGGCGGTGCGGTCGGGCCTAGTGAACACGCTGCTGCTCGCCCCCTGGCCGTTGCTCGTGGTGTGGTGCGTGTACGTGGTCGGGTTGGCCTCGGACGTGCGTGCCGATGAGCGGGGAGTGCAGGTGCAGAACCTGTTGCGTCGCATCGAGATCCCGTGGAGTCGGGTGCAGCGCATCGCGATGCGCTGGCAGCTCGAGATCACTCTTGTCGATGACGCCGTCGTGTCGTGCTTCGGCGGTCCCTCGCGCACGCGCGCGCGGCGTCTTGCGCCGGGACGCGTCAAGGAAGAGGGCGTTGCCGAGACCGACGATGGCATCGCCGCAATGAAGCGGTTGCGTGCGAATGCCGCCGGCTCGGTCGATGCGGATGCCCGAGTGCAGCGCACCTGGGACTGGCCCGCGCTCACTGCGCTCGCGGTTCTTGTGGTCTGGGCCGCCGTCGCGGTGGCCGTCACCCGCTGACGATCGGTGCGGTGGGGCGTCAGCCGGGCAGTCCGAACAGGGACGGCCAGGTCGCCGCTGCCCAGGGGTAGCCCACGAACACGGTCGCGTCGATCAGGAAGTGCGCCACCAGGAACGGCAGCAACCTGCCGGTCCGGGCGAACAGCCAGCCGAACAGCAGGCCCATGGCGAAGTTGCCGATGAACGCACCGGGCCCCTGATACAGGTGATAGGTGGCACGCAGCAGGCTGGTGGCGACGATGATCGGCCACGGTCCCCATCCCAGTTGGCGCAGGCGCGCGAAGAGATAGCCCAGCACCACGAACTCCTCTTGAATCGAAGCGCGTGCCGCCGACAGCAACAGGATGGGGACGGTCCACCAGTGCGCGTCGAGTCCGGCGGGGTCGACGGCGACGAACCAGCCGAGCGTCCGGCCGAGCAGGTAGAGGCCGAGCCCCGGGATGCCGATGGCGAGTAGGAGCAGGGCGCCGCGGCCGATGTCGCGGCCGGGGCGGGTGCCGTCCAGTCCGAGATCAGCGAGGTGCGGCGTACGCGGTTGCCAGAGCAGATAGCAGACGAGCAGCACGGGAACGATGCCGAAGCCGATGGAGAGCAGCTGATAGATGAGGTCGAAGAACTCGCGGTCGCTGCGAGAGGGGTTGAGCGTCGCGGTCTGATCGCCGAGCGGCGTCTCGTCGGTGAGGCGGTAGGCCAGCTGAACCACGGCGTACACCGCCGACTGCCCGAGCCCGAGCGCGAGCACGATTCCGATCTCCCACCAGATCCGTGCCCGACTCATCCCACCGATGCTAGTGCTCGGCACAGCGCGGGTACACGGTCAGCGGGCGGTCAGCGGCCGTGCGTTATTCTGTAACGTCGGCATCCCGGCGCATCCCACCAATTCTCTGAGGAATCCTCAATGGCGCACGCCCTCCGCTCTGATCTCCGAAACGTCGCGATCGTCGCACACGTCGATCACGGCAAGACCACGCTCGTTGACGCGATGCTCCGCCAGACGGGCTCCTTCGGCGAACACGCCCACGTCGACGAGCGCGCCATGGACTCCGGTGATCTTGAGCGTGAGAAGGGCATCACGATCCTCGCGAAGAACACCGCGATCACGTACAACGGTGCTCACACCGACGTGCCGGTGACGATCAACGTCATCGACACCCCCGGTCACGCCGACTTCGGTGGCGAGGTCGAGCGCGGCCTGTCAATGGTCGACGGCGTCGTGCTGCTGGTCGACTCGTCCGAGGGGCCGCTGCCGCAGACCCGCTTCGTGCTGCGCAAGGCGCTCGAGGCGAAGCTGCCGGTCATCCTGCTCGTGAACAAGACCGACCGCCCCGACGCGCGCATCGTCGAGGTCGAGGCCGAGGCACAGGACCTGCTGCTGGGTCTGGCATCCGATCTCGTCGACGACGTTCCCGACCTCGACGTCGACGCACTGCTCGACGTGCCCGTCGTCTACGCATCGGGTCGTGCCGGCGCTGCATCGCTCAACCGTCCCGCCAACGGTGACCTGCCCGACAACGACGACCTCGAGCCGCTGTTCGAGGCGATCCTCAAGCACATCCCCGCTCCGTCGTACGATGACGAGGCGCCGCTGCAGGCCTGGGTCACCAACCTCGACTCCAGCCCGTTCCTGGGCCGCCTTGCGCTGCTGCGCGTGTTCAACGGCACGCTGAAGAAGGGGCAGACGGTCGCCTGGGTGCGTGCCGACGGCACCACGGCCAATGCGCGTATCACCGAGCTGCTGATGACCCGTGCGCTGGAGCGCTACCCGGCCGAGTCCGCGGGCCCCGGTGACATCGTCGCGATCGCCGGCTTCGAGGACATCACCATCGGTGAGACGATCGCCGATCCCGACGACGTGCGCGCGCTGCCGCAGATCCATGTCGACGACCCCGCGATCTCGATGACCATCGGTACGAACACCTCGCCGCTGGTCGGCAAGGTGCGCGGCCACAAGCTCACCGCCCGTATGGTGAAGGACCGCCTCGACCGCGAGCTGATCGGTAACGTCTCGCTGAAGGTCGTCGACATCGGGCGCCCGGATGCCTGGGAGGTCCAGGGCCGCGGTGAGCTGGCGCTGGCGATCCTCGTCGAGAACATGCGACGCGAGGGCTTCGAGCTCACGGTCGGCAAGCCCCAGGTGGTGACCAAGAAGATCGACGGCAAGACGCATGAGCCGTTCGAGCACCTCACCATCGATGCCCCCGAGGAGTACCTCGGCGCGATCACCCAGTTGCTGGCGAACCGCAAGGGCCGCATGGAGGGCATGACCAACCACGGCACCGGTTGGGTGCGCATGGAGTTCGTCGTACCGGCCCGTGGTCTGATCGGGTTCCGCACCGAGTTCATGACCACGACGCGCGGCACCGGTATCGCCAACAGCATCTCGCACGGCTACGAGCCCTGGGCCGGCCTGATCACCACGCGCCAGAACGGCTCGATCGTGGCTGACCGTTCGGGTGTCGTCACGCCGTTCGCCATGATCGCCCTGCAGGAGCGCATGTCGTTCTTCGTCAAGCCGACGCAGGAGGTCTACGAGGGCATGGTCATCGGCGAGAACTCGCGTAGCGACGACATGGATGTGAACATCACCAAGGAGAAGAAGCTCACGAACATGCGTTCGGCGACCGCCGACTCGTTCGAGTCGATGACGCCGCCGCGTGAGCTGTCTCTGGAAGAGAGCCTCGAGTTCGCGCGCGACGACGAATGCGTCGAGGTGACCCCCGAGGTCGTGCGTATCCGCAAGGTGAACCTCGATCAGACCACCCGTGCGCGTGAGGCCTCCCGCCTCAAGCGTCAGGACGCCAACGCGTAAGTCGCGACAGCTCTCGAAGGCCCCGCACGCCGTATCCGGCATGCGGGGCCTTCGCGCTGTCCGAGCGTCCGCCGCCACTAAAGTAACGAACCCATAACACATCTTCCCTTGAGGATGCGGCGCGGATTCTCGGGCGGTGGTCAAGGATTGTCCAGGTGAGGGCAGGGTTTCATCCAGGTGGGTTCGTCAGACTCGTCTCTCGTGCCCGGGCGTTCGCTCCCGATGAGCAGCCCCCCAGCGGGTCCGGGCCGACGACGACCCGAAAGTCGAACCCATGCCCCACCTTCAGATCAGCCGCGCGTCCCGTCGGGCCGTCGCCACACCCTCTGCCCCGTCGACGAAGCGCCGCCCGATGATCGGGCTCGCTGCGGGAGCCGCGATCCTCGCCGCCGTCGCCGCCGGAATCGTCTACGCGCCGGCCGCGCTCGGCGCCGTGCCGAGCGAGACGGCGCTGGAAGAGGCGGCGGATGCTGTCGAAGACGGCAAGCTCGCGCTCGTCAATGCGCAGGCGCTGAACACGGTCGTGCTCGCCTCTGAGGTGCAGCCGGGATCCGTGGCGACGGCGGTGGACTTCGTCGAGCTGCGCAGCAACGTCAACACGCTGTCCGACACCGACGGTCTGTCCGCGGACCGTGTCGCCGAGCTCACTGCGGCGGTCGACCGCGAAGCGGATGCTGTACAGGGTCGCACCTCTGCTCTGCAGAACGCGCTGACCACGGCGAAGGAGATGAAGGTCGCCGAGGATGCCCGGCTCAAGGCCGAGGCTGAACGGATCGCCGCGGAGAAGGCGGCGAAGAAGGCGGCCGAGGACGCCCGTCGTGCCGCTGAGGCGCAGGCGGCCGCCAATACGCCGGAGGGCGCGAAGGCGACGGCACGAGCGATGGCCGCCGAGCGCTATGGCTGGGGCGAGGGAGAGTTCTCGTGCCTGGTCTCGCTGTGGACCAAGGAGTCCGGCTGGGACTACCAGGCGTACAACCCCAACGGCGGTGCCACGGGCATCCCGCAGTCACTCCCGGGCGACAAGATGGCCACTGCAGGCAGCGACTGGCGTACCAACGCGACCACCCAGATCTCGTGGGGGCTGGACTACATCCAGCGCGCGTATGGCTCGCCGTGCGCCGCGTGGGGGCATTCGCAGGCCGTCAACTGGTACTGACCTCTATCGCCGCGCGTCAGCGCAGCTCGGACACCAGTACGGCGCTCGTGCCGGGAAGGTGGGCCTCGAAGACGTGCGCTGCGTCGCCGGCATACGAGAGGTAGTCGCCGGGATGCATGAGCGCGGGCGCCTCGGTCGGGCCGATCAGCGCTTCACCGCTGATCAGGATGACGTGTTCGGTGGTTCCGACGTGGTGGGGGAGCGAACGGCGTGGTTCGCCGGGCTCTGCCTGGATGAGGTAGATGTCGCGGCGGGTGCCGGGGGCCGCGGCTGACAGCAGTGTCGCCAGATACGGAGCTGCGGCGGAAGGGACGCCGGCGTGATCCCCCAGGCGGATCAGACGCGGTGCTGTCGTGCGCTCCTCGACCAGTGTCGCGAACGGCACGCCGAGGGCATCGCCGATGGCCCACAGCGTCTCGACGCTTGGGTTGCCGGAGCCGCTCTCCAATTGCGAGATTGTCGCCTTTGATACGCCGGCGCGGCGCGCCAGCTCCGACACCGACAGCTCGGCTGCCTCGCGTTCGCGGCGCAGGGAGTGGGCGAGTCGTTCGCGCAGGTCCATCTGTTCAGTATGTCAAACGTTCGTTCGGTTTGACTGGATCCCGCTCATCGTTCAGAATGATGGGCATGCGTTCAACGGATCGAACACCGGCGGTCATCGATGATCGCGCGGCCGCGCGTGAAGTGTGGCGCGAAGGGCTGGGCGTGGCCATCGCGACTAGCGCCTACGGCATCTCATTCGGCGCGCTCGCCGTCGCCTCTGGTCTTGATGTCTGGCAGACGTGCGTGCTGAGCCTGGTGATGTTTACCGGCGGATCGCAGTACGCCTTCATCGGCGTCTTCAGCGCCGGCGGGATGGCGGCCCTGCCATCAGCCGTCGCGTCGGCCGCGCTGCTCGGCGTGCGCAACATCGCCTACGGCATGCGCATGTCGCCGATCATCGGCGAGGGATTCTGGCGCCGCACGGCGGCTGCGCAGTTGACCATCGACGAGTCCACCGCCGTCGCGATCTCGCAGGGCTCGACACGACTGCGCAGGCTCGGGTTCTGGATCACCGGACTCGGTGTCTTCATCGGGTGGAACCTGACGACCCTCGCCGGAGCACTGTTGGGCGACGTGCTCGGCGACCCGAAGGCCTGGGGGCTCGATGCCGCCGCCGCGGCGGCCTTCCTGGCGCTGCTGTGGCCGCGCCTGAAGCAGCGTCAGGCGATCGCCGTCGGCGTCGCCGCCGCGGTCGTGGCGGGCTCGCTCACCCCTTTTCTCATGCCCGGGCTGCCGGTGTTGGTGGCCGCTGTCGTCGCGATCGTCGTCGGGTGGTTCAACTGGTTCAGCCGCGATGATGATCGGACCCCGTCGGAGGAGGTCACGGCATGAGCGTCTGGAGCGCGGTACTGCTTGCCGCATGCATCTGTGTGGGCTTGAAGGCGTTCGGCTATCTGATCCCCGCGCGCGTCCTCGAGGCACCGCGCCCGGCGCGCATCTCGGATCTGCTCACCGTGGCGCTGCTGTCAGCCCTCGTCGCCGTGCAATCGTTGGGCGCGGGGCAGGCCGTGGTGGTGGATGCCAGGCTCCCGGCCGTGCTGGTCGCCGCGGGGCTGCTGTGGATGCGTCAGTCGTTCATCGTCGTCGTCGCGGCCGCCGCCGCCGTGGCGGCACTGCTGCGTATGCTCGGCTGGGCGGCCTGACGGTAGCATCCGACGTTCCGACGCACAGGTGCTCGCAGCCCGCGGGCGACTAGGGTTGAGCTGTGCGCAGCATCCTCTCCCGTGGCCTGTCCTGGCTGGCAGCAGCCCTCGTCGGCGCCGTTTACGGCGTCGCGGCCACCATCGCGCACAGCTTCATGCTCGGCCCCGTACCGGTCGGGATGATCGTCGGCGCCATCGGCTGCGCCGCGCTGCTGATCGCCCTGCGCGCGCTGACCGGCGACCGTTGGGCCGCGCTCGCCGCTGGGCTCGGCATGATGGCGCTCATCCTGATCATCTCCCAACGCGGGCCCGGGGGATCGGTCGTCGTGCCGAATACGCCGCTGGGCAACATCTGGATGTACATCGCGTCGGGGATCGTCCTGCTCACGGTGATGTGGCCGGACACGAGCCGGTTGCGCGAACTCTCGTCATCGATGTCGACATCGACGACGCCGCGCACACCCGAGTCCTGACCGCCGCCCCGGGGCACCCTGCGCCGCGGGGGTCGTAGACTGATCATGTGACGTACGTGATCGCCCTTCCCTGTGTCGATGTCAAGGACCGCGCCTGCGTCGACGAATGTCCCGTGGACTGCATCTACGAAGGGGATCGGATGCTGTACATCCACCCCGACGAGTGCGTCGACTGCGGCGCCTGCGAGCCGGTCTGCCCCGTCGAGGCGATCTATTACGAGGACGATCTGCCCGAGGAATGGGCCGACTATTACAAGGCGAACGTCGAGTTCTTCAACGAGATCGGCTCGCCCGGCGGCGCCGCGAAGGTCGGCGTCTACGACTTCGACCACCCCGTGGTCTCGGTGCTTCCCCCGCAGGGGGAGTAGGTGAGCGTCCGCGACCTCGCCGATTACCCGTGGGACGCCGTCGTCCCGTACCGTGAGCGCGCATCCCAGCATCCCGACGGACTCGTCGACCTCTCGATCGGCTCGCCGGTCGACCCGACGCCGGAAGTGATCCGCGCGGCGCTCGCCGAGGCGACCGACGCGCACGCGTACCCGCAGACCACCGGAACACCCAGCGTGCGCCAAGCGATCGTCGACTGGTACGCCCGGCGACGCGGCGTGCCCGACCTGCGTGAAGCGAATGTGCTGCCCACGATCGGGTCGAAAGAACTCGTCGCCCTGCTGCCGACCCTGCTCGGGCTCGGTGAAGGCGACATCGTCGTGCACCCGCGGGTGGCGTATCCGACGTACGCCGTCGGCGCGACGGTCGCCGGCGCGACGCCCGTCGCCGCGGACGACCCGGCCGAATGGCCAGAGGGTTCCAAGCTGATCTGGATCAACACTCCGGGCAACCCCGACGGGCGCACCTGGACGCTCGACGAGCTCCGCGTCGCAGTGAAGCGCGCCCGTGAACTCGGCGCCGTGCTCGCGAGTGACGAGTGCTACGCCGAACTCGGGTGGGACGGCCCCTGGCGAAACGAGTCGATCCCGTCGGTTCTCGACCCACGGGTCACCGGTGGCACGCGATCGGACCTTCTGAGCGTGTACTCGCTGAGCAAGCAGTCCAACCTCGCCGGCTATCGTGCGGCATTCATCGCGGGCTGCGCACGCGTCGTCGGCGGTATTCTCACCGCGCGCAAGCACCTGGGACTCATGCCACCAGCACCCGTGCAGCACGCCATGGCCGTTGCCCTGGGCGATGACGCGCATGTCGCCGCCCAGAAAGAGCTCTACCGGCAACGCCGCGACGCGCTCGTACCGGCGCTGGAGGCCGCGGGGTTCCGCATCGACGGCTCCGAGGCGGGACTGTACCTCTGGGCGACCGAGGGGCGCGACGCCTGGGAATCGATGGGGCGGCTCGCAGAGCTCGGCATCCTGGCAGGTCCCGGCCACTTCTACGGTGCGCACTCGGCACAGCACGTGCGCCTCTCGCTAACCGCACCGTCGGAGCGTGTGCAGCAGGCCGCGGCGCGGCTGATGGCATCCGCCTGAGGCTTTGTGTGGATCGCGCGCAAGCTGCGCTGATCTTTTGGTGGATGTCACAGTAGGCCGAACGCACGGCTAGGCTGTAAAAGCGATGTGAATGCGCGGAGCCCGCGGCCTCGTGTCGGTGCCCCGTGGCCATCGCCCCATGACGATACTGATTCAGCAGGAGGTTGGCGTGAGCGCAGCTCAGCCCGAGAAGGCGACTCTCTCGATCGGCGACACGACGGCGGAGTTCCCCCTGTTGCGCGCAACCAGCGGAATCGACAGCATCGATTTCTCGACGCTGACCCGCCAGACCGGGTACACCGGCCTCGACTACGGATTCGTCAACACCGCCTCGACCAAGTCGGCCGTCACCTACATCGACGGCGACAAGGGCATCCTGCGCTACCGCGGATACCCGATCGAGCAGGTCGCGAAGAACTGCTCGTACCTTGAGGTCGCCTGGTTGCTCATCTACGGCGAACTGCCCACACCCTCGGAACTCGCCGACTTCGACGAGCGCATCCGCCGGCACACGCTGCTGCACGAAGATCTCAAGCGCTTCTTCTCGGCGCTGCCCCACACGGCGCATCCGATGTCGGTGCTCTCGTCGGCCGTCGCGGCACTGTCGACCTACTACGAGGGGCAGACCGACCCGAACAACCCCGAGCACGTCGAGCTGAACATGGTGCGCATGCTCGCCAAGCTGCCGGTCATCGCCGCGTACGCGCACAAGAAGAGCGTCGGGCAGGCGTTCCTGTACCCCGACAACTCGCTGAGCTTCGTCGACAACTTCCTCAAGCTGAACTTCGGTGTGCTCTCTGAGCCGTACGAGGTCAACCCGGTGATGTCGAAGGCGCTCGAGCTGCTGCTGATCCTGCACGAGGACCACGAGCAGAACGCCTCGACCTCGACCGTGCGCCTGGTCGGTTCCACCGGTGCCAACCAGTTCGCCTCGGTTTCGGCCGGTATTCAGGCGCTGTCGGGCCCGCTGCACGGCGGGGCCAACGAGGCCGTTCTCACGATGCTCGGCCAGATCCGCGAATCGGGTCAGAGCGTGCAGCGTTTCGTCGAGCGCGTGAAGAACAAAGAAGAGGGCGTCAAGCTCATGGGCTTCGGCCACCGGGTCTACAAGAACTACGACCCGCGCGCGAAGCTCGTCAAGGAGGCCGCGGACGAGGTGCTCGCATCGCTCGGCGTCAACGACCCGCTGCTCGACCTCGCCAAGGAGCTCGAAGAGATCGCCCTCGCCGACGATTACTTCAAGGAGCGTCGCCTGTACCCGAACGTCGATTTCTACACCGGCGTCATCTACAAGGCCATGGGCTTCCCGACCCGCATGTTCACGGTGCTCTTCGCCATCGGTCGTCTGCCCGGTTGGCTGGCGCAGTGGCGCGAGCTCAACCTCGACCCGCAGAACAAGATCGGCCGCCCGCAGCAGCTGTACATCGGTTCGCCTGAGCGCACCTTCCCGACGCGCTGATCCGCGTCGTCACGCTCTGCCCCTGCCTCGGACGGCGGGGGCTTTGTGTTTTCCTGCTCCCGTAGCAAAAGGTCCCGCTTGCCGGCGCGGCAAGCGGGACCCAGTGGGGCAGGCGTCAGCGACCCTGGGGGCGGCTGACGCGCCGGGAGCCCTGCGGGCGTCCGGATCCTGCGGTCGGGCCGCCGTGGGCCGGACGGGACGAACCGCTCTGCTGCGCGCGCTCGGCGCGAGGAGCGTGCTGTCCGCGTGCAGCCTGATCGCGCGGAGCCTGACGCTCACCCCGAGGCTGCGGGGACGGGTTCTGTGCGCGCTGGCCCTCGCCACGCTGACCACGTGCGCCGCCCGTCGATGCGCTGTTTTGCGCACCAGCCTGCGCGCCGGCCTGGGCGCCGCCACGTCCGCGGCGGCGTCGCGACGAACGGCCTGCGGCCTGTTCGCCGGTCGCGGTGCCGGCTCCCGTCTGGGCGTTGCTCTTCTTCTTGCCCTGCGGCTGCTTGGGCTGCGGCGGAGCGGGCTTGACGTGCGGTGCGCGCTCGCACACCAGCTCGGCGACGGCGTCTGCGGTCGCCGGCTCGGGGGCGACCTTGATGCCTGCCTTGCGCAGCAGGTCATTCACATCGCGGCGCTGCTCGGGCAGCATCAGCGTGACGACGGTGCCCGCGGCGCCGGCGCGTGCGGTGCGGCCCGAGCGGTGCAGGTACGCCTTGTGCTCGACGGGCGGGTCGACGTGCACCACGAGCTCGACGTCGTCGACGTGCACACCGCGGGCGGCGACGTCGGTCGCCACCAGCACCCGCACGCCACCGGCGGAGGGGTCGGCACCGAAGGCCGCGAGGTTGCGCTCACGGGCGTTCTGGCCCAGGTTGCCGTGCAGATCAACGGAGGGGATGCCCGCCGCGGTGAGCTGCTTGGCGAGCTTCTTCGCGTGATGCTTGGTGCGGGTGAACAGGATGCGGCGGCCAAGGCCCGAGGCCAGATCCTGCACGAGCGCCTTCTTCGCGTCGGCGTCGGCGGCAACGAGCACGCGGTGAGTCATCTCGCCGACCGGCACGCTCGCCTCGTCGACCTCGTGGCTGACGGGGTTGTGCAGGAAGCGCTTGGCCAGTGCGTCGATGCCGCGGTCGAGGGTCGCGCTGAACAGCAGGCGCTGCCCGTTCTTCGGGGTCGCTGCGAGGATGCGGGTGACTCCGGGGAGGAAGCCGAGGTCGGCCATGTGATCGGCCTCGTCGAGCACGGCGATCTCGACGGCATCCAGCGAGACGACGCCCTGCTTCATCAGGTCCTCGAGCCGGCCGGGGCATGCCACGACGATGTCGACGCCGCCGCGCATCGCCTGCTCCTGCGGGCGCTGGCTGACGCCACCGAAGATGGTGGTGACGCGCATGCCGGTGGCCGCGGCGAGCGGGGTGATGGTCGCGGCGATCTGCGTCGCGAGCTCGCGGGTGGGGGCGAGCACGAGGCCGCGCGGGTGCCCCGGACGTCGCCGCGTCTCTGATTCTGCCAGGCGAGCGACGAGCGGCAGTGCGAAGGCGATGGTCTTGCCGCTGCCGGTGCGGCCGCGGCCGAGCAGATCGCGCCCGGCCAGGGAGTCGGGCAGCGTATCGCGCTGAATGGCGAACGCCTCGGTCTTGCCGTCGGCCGCGAGAACGTTCGCG
This sequence comes from Microbacterium esteraromaticum, assembly GCF_017303215.1. Lineage (GTDB taxonomy): Bacteria > Actinomycetota > Actinomycetes > Actinomycetales > Microbacteriaceae > Microbacterium > Microbacterium esteraromaticum_C. The sequence goes on from NZ_JAEMWU010000001.1 coordinate 1,462,581, forward strand.
AGAGCGGCGGGCACGCCGAGTTCGAGGAAGGTAGGCATAGGAGAACTCCAGGAGGCACGCGAGAGCGTGCGGAAGGTCGAGGGTGGGCGACGGCGCAGGCGTGCGCATCGTTTCGCCGTGCGAAAGGCCGGTCGGATGCCGGTAGGGGAGCGTGATGCTCGCTGTCAGTCTTCGCAGACTCCGTGTCGACGACGCATCGCCCGCTGAGCGGACGACCTGTCAAGTCTAGCAACACCGCGTCGAGAGACCCGACGTGCGCTCACAGCTTGCCGCCTCACAACCAGCCGCGACGCACGGCAGCGACGCCGAGCTGCAGACGTGTGTCGACATCGGCCCGGTCCATCAGCTCGCGCACCCGGCGTTGCACGGTGCGCACCGAGCTGCCCATGCGCAGCCCGATCGCGCGATCGGTCAGTCCCGCATCCATCAGGGCGAGGACTTCGCGCTCCTCGGCGTCGAGGTCCACTTCTTCGATATCGCCGGTGTCGCGGGTGATCAGGTGCGATGAGGCCTGCCAGGTGCGCTCGAACAGTGAGAGGGCGAGTCCGACCAGTCCTCCGGCGTGCAGCAGCAGGGCGCCGCTGGATTGGTCTTCGCCGTCCGCAGCCGAGGGCACCATGGCGATCGTGCGGTCGACGATGAGCATGCGCGTGGGGAGCGAGCCGGCGACGCGCACGTCGAGGCCACCCTCGATGGCACCGCGCACGGCGTCGAGCATGCCGGGCGCTTCCAGGCGTGCGCGTTCGAGAACGTACCGATACCGGATGCCGCGCTGATGCGCGAGCTCCTCCTCGACGTTCTGTTCGCGGTCGATCGCGACGATGTCGCCCTTGACGAACAGCAGCACCTCGCTGCGTGCGCTGCGTTGCAGTTGGTTGAAACGGTGGCCGACGGCCTCGCTGCCGCGCACGACGTCTACGACGTCGGCCTCGCCCGTGCCGGCGTTGCGGTACAGCTGCTCCAGCGCGAGCATCTCTGCCTGTGCCTGTCGGAGGCGGTCCTCGTGGTCGAGGATCAGGCCGCCGAGGGCAACGTCGGGCGGTGCGGCGATGAGGCGGCCCGGCGCCGGACCTTCTCGCGCGACCAGCCCGCGCGTCGTGAGCGCGTCGATCGCCGAGCCGACCTGTGCGTCGCGCAAGCCGAGTTCGATCGCGAGGTCGGCGGCAGAGAGCGCGCGGTGGCGCACGAGGTGCTCGTAGATGCGGTGTTCGACGATGCCGAGACCCAGCACGTCCAGTCCCATCATGTCCTCCACTCTCGCGGCTCGGACGCGGCCCCGTCGACGCCGGAGGGCGACGAGAAATGGCCATGTCGTATATGCGACACCATACGCGCATTCATGAGTGGCACTGTTGTGCCAGACACCCGTTCACTCCCGAGGAGAGTCACCCATGTCCCCCCGCCCCCACACCCGCCGCCACATCGGCGCGGCAGCCGTCGCGGCGACGGCGATGATCGGCACAATGCTCGTGCCGTCGTCAGCGTTCGCCGCGCAGCCGGATGCCTCCGATGTGCTCACCGCCACGACGTCAGACCAACGGCACGCGCTCGCCGCATCCGTGCGACTCGAGCGTCCCGAAGAGATCCGGATCGCCGACGGCGTCGACCTGGAATCCGCCGAGGTCGCGGACTTCGTCGTCGTACTGCGCCAGCCCGCACCGGCCACCGCCCGAGCGCTCGCCAAGATCGACGGCGAGAAGCTCTCGGCGGCCGACGCGAAGCGCGCCGTTGCCGCCTCGCAGAAGCGTCTGCGCGCCCACGCACAGGGCAACGGCATCAAGGTCGTTCGCAGCTACGACCAGGCGATCAACGCCGTGGTCGTGCGCGCCAAGGGCACCGACGTCCGCGCGCTGCTCGCCTCATCCGACGTCGCGTCGGTGTGGCCGAATCAGACGTTCACTGTCGATCTTCCCGAGGCGGATGCCGAGGCCGGAATCACGGGTGGGGGCGCGACGTACGACGAGGTCGCCGCGCTGCGCGCCGAGGGGATCGATGGCGACGGTATCAAGGTCGGTGTGCTCGATACCGGCATCGACTACCGGCACCCGGCGCTCGCCGACGCCTACCGCGGGGGCTATGACGCCGTCGACGATGACGACGACCCGATGGAAACCACGTACGACGACTGGAAGGGCTCCGGCCGTCCCGAGAAGGTGCGCGGCGCCACCTACTACACCAGTCACGGCACGCATGTGGCGGGCATCATCGCCGGCCAGGACAAGTCCTTCGGCGGCCGCAGCGCCTACGGAGTGGCGCCGGACGTCGACCTGTACGCCTATCGCGTGCTCGGCCCCTACGGCGGCGGCACCACCGAGGACATCCTCGAGGGCATGGAGCACGCGCTCGCCGACGGCATGGACATCGTGAACATGTCGCTCGGCGGCTCGTACAACGACCACCGCTCCCCGCTGAGCATCGCCGCTGACAACCTCACCCTGGCCGGCGTCACCACCGTCATTGCAGCGGGCAACGATGGTGAGGGCGGAGCAGCGACGCTCGGCTCTCCCGGTAGCTCGGCGCTCGCCCTCACCGTCGGCGCGAACGACAGCCCGCTCACGCTCGCCACCACCGACGCGACCGTGGGCTCAGCAGTCGCCGGACTGCGCGTGATCGCGCAGAAGCGCGATGATGCCTCGGTCACCGACCTCGCCGGGCGCACGGTCGCACTGGTCGACGTCGGTGACGGCAAACCCGCCGGCTACAGCGGAAAGGACGTCAAGGGCAAGATCGTCCTCATCCAGCGCGGGGCGATCACGTTCAACGACATGGTCGCCAATGCACGCAACCGCGGTGCCGTCGGTGCGATCGTCGTCAACAACCGCGCCGAAGGGCCCATCGATGTGTACCTCGGCGAGAACGACGGGTACGTTCCGACGTTCGGCACGACGGCAGACGCAGGCGAAGCGGTGCGCGGTGCCCTGGTCGACGGTGTCGGAGAGGTCACCTTCGGCGAGTTCGACACGGTGACGACCGAGGCCGACCGCCTGGCGGGCTTCAGCTCGAGGGGACCGGCCAACGGCACCACCGACATCAAACCCGAGATCACCGCTCCCGGTGTCTCGGTCATGTCGACCGTCCCGACCTGGGACGTCGACCCGAAGGCCGACATCCCCTACAGTGAGGCGTACGGCCGCAAGTCGGGCACGTCGATGGCGACGCCGTTCGTCGCGGGGCTCGCCGCACTCATGCTGCAGGCCGACTCCGAGCTGTCTCCTGCCGACATCAAGACGCGGCTGATGAACACCGCCGATGATCTTCGCGATGACAGCGGCGTGTTCGAATCGGGAGCCGGCCAGGTGGATCCGCGGCAGGCCGTTGCCACCACGGTCGACGTGCAGGTGATCGATGAGCTATGGATGCCGGCGCAGCGCGGCGTCAAGGCGATCAACGACATCACCGGAGCGCTGTCGCTGGGGATGGCACCCGCCACGGCCAAGAGCACGATCAGCCGCACGATCGAGGTCACCAACCACGGCTCGCGCACGCAGACGTACGAACTGTCGTACGACACCGCGCACGGTGCCGGCACCGGAGACATCGTCGCCTCGGGCATCCGCGTCGACGTTCCGTCGTCGGTCAAGGTCGGGGCAGGGAAGGCGAAGAAGGTCACGGTGACCGTGGAGGTGCCCGCCGGCGTTGAGGACGGCACCTACGGGGCATTCGTCCTCGTGACCGTCCCCGACGACGACGAGCCGCTGCGCCTGCCGCTCGGCTTGCGCGTCGACGACGCCGAGATCTCGGACTTCACGATGATCAAGCCGGTGATGACGACCGTTGCCGACTCGTACGATCCTGCCGCGAAATTCTCGCTGGGTGTGGCAACGCCGTCTCGTACGCTCGATCTCTTCCTCGTGGACGCCGACAGCGGGGCCGACATCGGCTACGTCGGCGGGATCGATCCGTCGCTGATGAAGGACGGCCTGCGCTACGGACCGTTCGCCTGGTACGGCGACTACCTGCCGCTGACAGGTGACAAGGACTTCCCGATCTCGCACAAGATCGCCACGGTCGCGCCCGGGTTGCACACGTTGCGTGCTGTCGGCAGCGATGACAACGGTGGCGAGTTCTCGCGAACGGTCGACTTCTACGTCGATGTCACGGCGCCGCAGTTCACCGCCGCCTATGAGACCGACTCGGTGCACGAGTTCACTCAGGGACAGTCGAGCTTCCCGCTGACGGGTTCGCTTGTCGACGGTGACGTCGAGACGATCCGTGCGGCGGGCATCGATATCGACCAGAGCGACAACAGCATCCAGCTGTTCTCGGCCCAGATCATGCCCTACAAGTCGATCGCCCCGGCCGCTGACGGTGGCTTCTCGACGGATATCGGGTTGCTGCCGAGCTCGGTGCAGTCGCACCGGTTCCTCGGCGTCGATGCGGCCGGCAACATCGGCGGACGCATCCAGACGATGTGGTTCAAGGACACGCAGGCGTACGTGCTTGGCGATGCTGACAAGACGTCGGCGCGCGTCGGCGACACCGTGACGATGTCGTTCACCACGCACAATGCGAGTGACTTCGGCGAGATGCGATTCGAAGCATACTTCCAGCCCCGTGACACGACGAACATCCGTCCGGTCGCGCAGGACGCGTTCGCCGACTACGGGAGGATCGCCGGCGAGATGACCGTGACTGAGACGAGCTCGGGCGTCAGCAAGCTCAGCGTGCCGATCGTGTTCGACGGCCCGAAGGAGTACACAGGTGATGACCTTCCGCTGATCGACATGGTGTTCGAGGTGGCCGACACGGTCGCCGCCGAGACGACCGGATTCGCGACGGTCAGCACCTACGTGAAGACCACCGGCGGCGCGGGCGTGCAGATGCAGCGTGCGTTCGATCAGGTCGCGGCCGTGGCTCCGACCGGCCTTGCCAGCGGCGGGTTCTTCGCCCAGGGGCTGCTGACCGATGCGGGTGCACCCGACCGCGACCTCGACCACTCGACCGTGGGCGCCGAGGCCACGCTGACAGCATCCGACGGCACGACGCGCTCGATGACCATCGGTGCGAGCGGATCGGTTGAGGCCGGTGGCGTTCCGCTGCGCGACCAGCCATGGCGGATGACGATCACGCTGCCGGGGCACTTCACGTGGTACCAGCCGCTCGCGCTGTCGACGAAGGACAGCGACGGCGGGCTCGCCGGCCAGACCGCGACCTTCACCGCCTCGATGGTCGCCGGTGATGTCAACGGCGACGACGTCGTCGACATTCTCGACGCCATCGCGATCCGCGATGCGCGGGGAACCGACATGCGTGCCGCCGACGTCGATTTCAGTGGCACGGTGGATGCCGACGATCTCGCCTATGTCGAGATGAACTACCTCGTGCGCAACCCCACCGCCGACACGGTTCCGACTCCGAAGAGCAAGCACAAGGGCATCACGCTCGACGAGGTGCTCGCGTCGTTCGCGGACTGACTCGCGTCCTGAAGCAAGACAGCATCGGCGCCGTCGGGAACTCTCCCGGCGGCGCCGTTGCGGTGTGTTCGGTCTCGAAGAACCCGTGCGCTCAGGCGTGCAGCGCGTCGTTCAGCGTGACGCCGTGACCGGAGCGCGACTTCGCCTCGATCGCGCCGGTGACCGAGTTGCGCCAGAACAGGACGCCGGGGCGCCCCGACAACTCGGCCGCCTTGACCGTCGGGCGCGTGCCGTCGGCGGTGCGTGGAGCGTCGCTGAGCACCACCTTCGATCCGGCGGTGACATACAGCCCCGCCTCGACCACGCTGTCGTCGCCGAGCGAGATGCCGATGCCGGCGTTGGCACCGAGCAGGGCCCGCTCGCCGATCGACACCCGGTGGCTGCCGCCGCCCGACAGCGTGCCCATGATCGAGGCACCCGCACCGATGTCGCTGTTCGCTCCGACGACGACGCCCTGCGAGATACGCCCCTCGACCATCGCCGGCCCGAGGGTGCCGGCGTTGAAGTTCACGAAACCCTCGTGCATCACCGTCGTCCCCGGCGACAGGTGCGCGCCCAGGCGCACGCGCGACGCGTCGGCGATGCGCACACCCTCGGGCTGCACGTAGTCGGTCAGCCGGGGGAACTTGTCGAGGCCCTGCACCTGCAGGCCGTGGCGCAGCAGCATGGGGCGCAGTCGGGCAGCGTCCTGGGGCAGCATCGGGCCGCCGTTCGTCCACGCGTTCGTCGGAAGGTGAGCGAAAATGCCTTCAAGATTGATCTCGTTCGGACGCACCAGCAGATGCGAGAGCGCGTGCAGACGCAGATACGCGTCCGGTGTAGAGGCGACCGGAGCGTCGAGATCGATCGACAGACGCACGATCTCGGTGCGCACGGCGCGGCGCTCATCGGCTCCGGCGTACGACTCGAGTGCGGGGTCGTCATCGGCATCCGACTCGCCGAGACCGACGCGGGCGAACCACGCGTCGAGCACGGTGTCGGGTGCGGCGGACTCCGCCGTCGTGATCGTCGCCAGACCGATGCCCCATACGCTGCTCATCCTTCTACGGTAACGCGCGCTCGCCGCGACAGCGCGCGCGTTCGCACCGGCGGCGCGCGGTGCGCGTCGATAGGCTGGAGCGCATGGTGCTCGATCTGACCGCATCCGCCGCCGACCTCACTCGCGCGCTGTGCGACATCCCCAGCGTCTCCGGCGGTGAGAGACCGCTCGCCGACGAGATCGAGACGGCGGTATCGCGCTGCGCCCACCTCGAGGTGAGTAGGCACGGCAACACGGTCGTCGCCCGCACGAACCTCCAACGCCCGCAGCGGGTGGTCATCGCCGGCCATATCGACACAGTGCCGATCAACGGCAACGTCCCGACGCGCGACGTCGTCATCGACGGCGAGGCGTACATTCACGGGCGCGGCACGGTCGACATGAAAGCGGGAGTGGCCGTACAGCTCAAGCTCGCCGCCGAGCTCGTCGATCCCGGTGTCGACATCACGTGGATGTGGTACGACAACGAAGAGGTGGATGAGTCGCAGAACGGCTTGTTCCTGCTGTCGGCATCGCGTCCTGACCTGTTCGCCGCCGATTTCGCCATCCTCGGCGAACCGTCGGACGGGCGGGTCGAGGGCGGGTGCAACGGCACACTGCGCGCCATCGTGCGCACGCACGGTGTGCGCGCCCACAGCGCGCGTTCGTGGGTGGGCGAGAACGCCATCCACGGGGCCGCTCCGATTCTCGCGCGGCTGGCCGAGTACCGCGCGCGCACGATCGACGTCGACGGGCTGTCGTACCGCGAAGGGCTGAGCGCCGTCGGCATCCGCGGCGGGATCGCCGGGAACGTCATCCCCGATCTCTGCGAGGTCGAGGTCAACTACCGCTTCGCCCCGAACAAGAGCATCGACGACGCGCAAGCGCATGTACGCAGCGCTTTCGAGGGGTTCGAGGTGGAGTTCACGGATGCTGCCGCCGGCGCGCGTCCTGGTCTGGACGCTCCGATCGCCCAGCGCTTCCTCGTCGCCGTCAGGGGAGAGGCTCACGCCAAATACGGCTGGACCGATGTGGCGCGCTTCTCGGCGATGGGCGTCCCCGCCGTCAACTACGGACCCGGGGATCCTCACCTGGCCCACCACGATGAGGAGCGTGTGCCGGTGGCCCAGATCGACGACGTCGAGCGCGGGCTGAGGGCGTGGCTGAGCGGGTTCTGACCGCCGGCGGGCGCGGCGGATCGTCGGCGCTGCGCGCCTGGCAGCGGATGCCGGTGGTCGGCCGCATCGCGATCATCTATCTGTGCGCGCGACTGGCCACCACTGGCCTGCTGATGCTGGCATCGAGCTTGTCGTCATCGTCGTCGAGGTTCGGAATCCAGCCCACGCTCGGCGAGTACGTGCTCGGGTGGGACGCGCAGTGGTACTGGTGGGTGGCCGAGAACGGCTACCCGTCGACGCTGCCGCTGACCCCGTCGGGTGAGGTCACCGAGAACGCCTGGGCGTTCATGCCGGTCTACGCCTATCTCGCGAAGTTCGTCGGGCTGGGTGACTGGGGCGTCGGCGCCCTGTTGATCTCGCTGACCGCCGGTTTCTTCGCCTGTCTCGCGCTGTATCGCCTGCTCCGACGACGGATCGGGGTGACGGCGGCGCTGTGGGCGGTCGCGTTCTTCGCGAACGGTCCGCTCGCGGCACTGTTCCAGGTCGGCTACGCCGAGTCGCTCTTCCTCATGCTGTTGCTGCTCGCGATCGACCTGGTCTCCCGGCACCGGTACGCGTGGGTGTACCTGCTGATTCCGGTCATGGGCTTCACGCGCCCCGGCATCCTCGCCTTCGCGCTGTTCCTCGGGCTGCACGGCATCGCGCGTTGGGTGCGCCGCACCAGCGAGCCGCTTCCCGTGCGCGACATGGTGCATATCGTTGCGCTCGGGGCGCTGGCCACGGTCGTCGGATTCAGCTGGCAGGTCATCGCCGGTGTCGTGACCCGAGACCCGGGCGCCTACCTGAAGACCGAGCTGTCGTGGCGCCGCAACTGGTTGGAAGACCCGAACCCGCACTTCTTCCCCTTCGAGGGGTTCGTGCGCGGTGCGGAGTTCTGGGCGCAGCAGTGGGGGATGCCGGCGTGGATGGGCTGGATCCTGCTGCTCGCGCTCGTCGCGGGGGCGGCATGGATGCTGTTGCGCGCGCGGGCCGTACGACGATTGGGCATCGATATCCGGCTGTGGAGCGCCAGCTACCTGCTGTATCTGCTGGCCGTGTTCTTCCCTCAGTCGAGTACGTTCCGCCTGCTGGTTCCACTGGCGCCGCTCGCGGGAGCGCTGGGCGTGCCGAAATCGCGGATCTACCGGTGGGGAGTGCTGCTGTTGTGCCTGTTTCTTCAGGCGCTGTGGATCCTCGCAATGTACGGCTCAGCGCAGACGTACTGGCAGGTGCCCTAGCGTCATACCGCGATATATCGTGTGGTTACGCGCGTAGGACCCCATCCATACCGATAAAGTGGTCTCATACCACCGAGGAAAGGGAGCCACGATGGCAGCGATGAAGCCGAGGACCGGCGACGGACCGATGGAGGCCGTGAAGGAAGGGCGACTCATCATCGTGCGGGTTCCGCTTGAAGGCGGCGGCCGTCTGGTCGTCTCCGTGAACGACGATGAAGCGAAGGAGCTTCACGACGTGCTGGCTGCCGTTGTGAACGCGGCCTGACAACAACGCACAGAAAAAGGGCGATGGAGGATTCCATCGCCCTTCTTCTGTCTTCGCTCTTGTTCGTGTCTGGGGCGCGCGCCGGTGTCAGTCGGCGACTCGGGCCAGCTGCAGCAGTCCTTCGCCGGTCGTCGACAGCGCGGCGATCACCGCCTGAGACTCCTGGGTCTCCTGGATGAGCGAGCGGTAGGCCGTCGTGACCGCATCGCGCTGCACAGGATCGGCGACTTTGCCTCCGGCGAGCACACGGGGGATCAGTACGAGCCCGCCGGTGCGCACCAGGCGCAGGCCGTGGGCCACATACTCGATGACGTTCTCGGGGTCGGCGTCGACGAGCACGATGTCGTAGGCGCCCTCGTTCATGCGGGGGAGCACATCAGCGGCACGACCGGTGATGAACCGCGTGCGCGACGGTGGCACCTTAGCCTCGGCGAGGCACTGGCGTGCGACGCCCAGGTGCTCGGGCTCGTTGTCGATCGTGGTCAGCACCGCTTGGGGAGCGCCACGCAGCAGCCACAGGCCGGAGACACCGGCGCCGGTACCGATCTCGACGATGGAGCGGGCTCCGACCGCAGCGGCCAGCACGGCGCACTGGGCGCCGACGCCGGGACTGATCGGGGTGGCGCCGAGCTCGAGGCCGTGCGCGCGGGCGCGGGCGATCGCCGACGGCTCCACGATGGTTTCGCGGGCGAATCGGGCGTTCGCGTCGTGCTCGCTCATGGTGCTTCTCCTGGAAAAACGGGTTACTGACAGCGTAGGCGCACCCGGTGGCTCAGAACGGGAGGCGCGGCGGGTAGCCTGGTGTGATGAATTGGGGCCTGGACATGGACAAGCTGCTGTTGATCGGCCTTGTCGCTGTGCTCATCATCGGCCCGGAGCGGCTGCCGAAGGCCGCCGAGGCGTTCTCGAAGTTCGTGCGGCGCGCGGGCGAGTATCTGCGTGACACCCGCAGCAAGATGCGCGACGAGCTGGGGCCCGAGATCGATGAGGTCGACTGGCGCAAGCTCGATCCGCGGCAGTACGACCCGCGCCGGATCATCCGCGATGCGCTGATCGAAGAGCCCGACTTCGAGCAGAAGCCGTCAGCGGCGGCGACCCCGGCCACGAGCAATCCCTTCACGAGCGACCCCACGGCGCCGGCGCGTCCGCCGATGACACGCACCGCGTTCTCACGCGCAACGCCGCCCCCGTTCGACGCCGAAGCCACCTGATCCGACCGGTGCGCGCGTCGGCCGGCCGGCTCAGTTCAGAGTCAGAGGCAATGGGCGACCGGCAAGACCGCGACCGTTGCGTGCGATGTCACGGGCCAGGGCGCTGATGGCCTGCGCGGCCACGTCGTCGGGCTGATCCAGGACGACGGGAACGCCCACGTCGCCCCCGTGTCGCAGCGTCGGGCTGAGCGGGATGGATGCCAGGAGTGGCACCTCCGCGGCATCCGCATCTGCGCTGAGCGCGGCAGCGACCTGCGCGCCGCCGCCCGCGCCGAAAAGCTCGAGCGCGGTGCCGTCGGGGAGGGTGAATCCCGACATGTTCTCGACGACGCCGATCACGCGCTGGCCCGTCTGGCGGGCGACCAGTCCCGAGCGGATCGCGACGTCGGACGCAGCCGGCTGCGGTGTTGTGACGACCAGAACCTCGGCGTGCGGCAGAAGCTGCCCGATCGAGATGGCGACGTCGCCCGTTCCCGGGGGCATATCGATCAGCAGCACATCGAGGTCGCCGAAGAACACGTCGGTGAGGAACTGCTGCACGGTGCGGTGCAGCATCGGCCCGCGCCATGCGACGGCCTCCTCGCCTTCGCGCAGGAACATGCCGATCGAGACGGTCTTCACATCGTGCGCCACCGGCGGGAGCATCAGATCGTCGATGCGCGTCGGCTGCGTGCCCGGTGCGATGCCCAACAAGCTCGGGATGGAGAAGCCGTGCACGTCCGCATCCACCAGTCCCACGCGCAACCCCTGCTGGGCGAGCGAGACGGCGAGGTTGGCGGTGAGGGTCGACTTGCCGACGCCGCCCTTTCCGCTGGAGACGAGGATCACTCGGGTCAGTGAGTCGGGACCGAACGGCATCTGCCGGGCCGGGCGGCCCTCGCGGAGCTTCTCGGTCAGCGCACGGCGCTCGTCAGACGTCATGACACCGACCTCGACCGTGACCTGGGCGATGCCCGCAACGGACGCTGCCGCATCGTGAACGTCTTTCTCGATGCGCGCGGCGGCAGGGCATCCCACGATGGTGAGCACGATGCCCACGCGTGCGGTCTCGCCTTCGATGGTGATGTCGCGCACCATGTCGAGGTCGCCGATCGGGCGGCGCAGCTCGGGGTCGCTGACGGCGGCGACGGCGGTGCGTACGCGGTCAGCGAGCGTCATCTGTCTTCTCCTCGTCCTGCAGTTCGGCCAGCATGGCCTTCAGCTCGTTTCTCAGCACGTCGCGGGTCACCGTCTGCGAGCTGCGCTCCTCGAGGGCGAGTCGCAGGGCCACGATCTCGCGGGCCAGGTACTCGGTGTCGGCGAGGTTGCGCTCGGCGCGTTGCCGATCCTGTTCGATCTGCACGCGGTCGCGGTCATCCTGGCGGTTCTGCGCGAGCAGGATCAGCGGCGCCGCATACGAGGCTTGCAAGGACAGCATGAGGGTGAGCGCTGTGAACCCCAGAGCCGCGTCGTCGAAGCGCACGGGCTCGGGCATGACCGTGTTCCATGTGATCCATGCCGCGCAGAACAGCGTGAGGATGACCAGGAACGCCGGGGTACCCATGGCGCGGGCGACCCACTCGGTGAACCGGCCGAACCTGTCACGCGAAGGGGCGGGCATGCGCCCGGTGGAGCGGCCGCCGGAGCGGTTGCGGGGCGTGTCCAGGCGAGGGGAGCGGGCCATCATCATGCACCGCCCTGGGGAGACTCGGACGGGTGCGCGGCGGTGCGCCAGTCGTCGGGCAGCAGGTAGTCGAGTACGTCGTCGACGCTGATGGCGCCGACCAGGCGGTGGGCGCCGTCGATGACCGGCAAGGACACCAGGTCGTAGCTGGCGAGCATGCGGGCGACCTCTTCGGCCGAGGCTCCCACCGATACCGGTTCGAGGCTGTCGTCGAGGATTGCGCCGAGGCGCTCATGCGGTGGGTAGCGCAGCATCCGTTGGAAGTGCACGACCCCCAGCAGGCGTCCGGTCGGGGTCTCGAAGGGCGGCAGGGTGACGAACACGGCCGCCGCGAGGGCAGGGTGCAGCTCATGCCGGCGGATGAGCGCGAGCGCTTCGGCGACAGTCGCGTCGGCCGACAGGATGATCGGCTCGGTCGTCATCAGCCCGCCGGCGGTATCGGGCCCGTATCGCAGCAGGGTGCGCACATCAGCGGCCTCTTCGGGTTCCATCAGCGCGAGGAGATGCTCGAGGCGATCCGGGGGCAGCTGCGCGAGAAGGTCGGCCGCGTCGTCGGGCTCCATCTCATCGAGCACGTCAGCGGCACGCTCGTCGCCGAGCCGGTCGATGATGCCGACCTGGTCGTCTTCGGGCATCTCTTCCAGCGCGTCGGCGAGGCGCTCGTCGGGAAGCTCACCGGCGACCTCGATGCGCCGCTGCTGGGGCAGGTCGAGCAACGAGGTGGCGAGGTCAGCGGCGTGCATCTCGGAGTACGAGGCGACGAGCTGCTCGGCGGACTGGCTCTCGCCGGGCATCCGCAGTTCCGCGACCTCGTTCCACGCAGCGAACGCGGTGGGGCCCTTCGCGAACGGCGAGGGGTTCGTCTTCGGTTTGCGCAGGAACAGTTGCGTGATCGCCCATTCGCCGTGGCGGTCCTGCTCGATCGCGGCGTCCTCGACGGTCGCTGTTTCTGAGCCGTCGATGAGGCGCACGCGCCGGCCGAGGAACTCGGCGAGCACGCGCACCTCGCCGTGCCGGGGCTGGAAGCGGCGCACGTTGATCAGACCGGTGCTGATGACCTGACCCGCGCGGATCGAGGTGACGCGTCCGATCGACAGGAACACCTGGCGACGCCCGGGGATCTCGATCACGAGACCGATGACGCGCGGTGCGGCGGTGCTGCGATACACGACGACGACGTCGCGGACCTTGCCGACGCGATCGCCGGCGGGATCGAACACGGCGCATCCGGCCAATCGCGCGACGAAGACCCGTTGTGTGCTCACGGCTCCAGCGTAGTGCGGAGCTTCGGCGGGATCGGTGCTCTCTGATAGGTGTCGATGGGACAATGGCGGGATGAGCATGCTGAATCGTCCGGTGACCGGCAATGACCTCGGTGAGGTGATTGCGTCGACGCGCGACTACGAAGCCGCCCAGAAGACGGTGTCGAAGCTGATTGCGGGCGAGGTTCCTGCCCGGGACATCGCGATCGTCGGTGAGGGGGTGCGCACTGTCGAGCGGGTGACGGGCCGGCTCGGTTATGCAGCGGCGGCTCGCTCGGGGGCGATCAACGGTGTGCTGATCGGTCTGCTGCTGTCGGCGATCATGCTGTTCGGCAACCCCGAGGCCCCGATCACGCTGTTCCTCGGATTCCTGCTCGTCGGCGTCGCGCTGGGCATGATCATGAGTCTGATCACGTACGCGATCGTGCGGCGCCGTCGGGACTTTGCCAGTGTCTCGCAGATGATCGCCGACCACTACGAGGTGCGTGTGCAGGCGGCGTCGCTCGCCAAGGCGCGTCAGGTGGTGGGGCACGTGCGGCCCGCGTCGACGCGGCCGCCGGTCGATCTGAGCGAGCCGCCGCGCTACGGCGAGCGGATCACTCCGGATGGAGCGCAGGGAGCCGGGGCGCCGGCGGCTGGTGCGCAGTCGTCTGGATCGCAGTCGACTCCGCACGTGGCTGCGCCCGCTCCGCACACGGCTCCGCCGCCCCCGCCGCCGCTTCCGGCGCCGGTCGCTGAGTCGGATGCCGGGGCTGGAAGCGCCTCCGGCTCGGAATCGGATGCTTCAGACGGCGCGAGTTCGGATGCCGCAGCCGGCGGCGACGCGTCGGATGCCGGTGACGGTGTGTCAGGTCAGCAGACCTCTGACCGCTGACGTCGACGTGACGATGAGCGTGCAGGTGGCGCTGCCGAGCGGCGATGTCTCGGTATCGACGGCGTGGGAGCGCCCGGAGGGTGAGTCGCGTGGCGTCGTGGCCATCGCGCACGGTGCGGGCGCAGGGATGGATCATCCGTTCCTGGTGGGATTCGCGGCGGGGCTGCGTGATCGTGGTTTCACGACGGTGCGGTTCAATTTTCCGTACGTCGAGGCGGGGCGGCGTATGCCGGGTCCTGCCGCGCATGCGATCCTGACGTGGCGCGCGGTCGTGTCGGCGATTCGTGCCGATGCCGACGGGGCGTCCGGGGCCGTCTGGGCCTGCGGAAAGTCCTATGGCGGCCGCATGGCGTCGATGGCTGTCGCTGAGGGGCTGGAAGTGGATGGGCTGGCGTATCTCGGGTATCCGTTGCATCCGCTGGGCAAGCCTGAGAAGCCGCGGATCGAGCATCTGCCCGCCGTGCGTCCCGCACAACTGTTCGTCGAGGGAACGAACGACCCGTTCGTTCAGCCGGTGCAGCAGTTGGAGCAGGCGGTTGCGGCGTGCCAGGATGCCCGGATCGCGTGGATCGAGGGCGGCGGGCATTCGTTCGAGGTGAAGGGGCGCAAGCGTCCCGCGGACGAGGTCGGTGCGTCACTGGCGCCGCTCGTCGCAGAGTTCATCGACGAGCGCGGCCGGTCTGCGACGGGGGAGTAGTTCTCTCTGACTTGCGCCGCAGCCTCACGCCGCGGGTGGCGGTCTGAATCTCTGAGGCGGCGGGTCGATGCCCGCCCACGCAGCGACGCGTGCGGCGCGCGGGCGAAGCGGCACAGGCGGTTCAGCACCCGGCGGATGCAACACGAAATCGCCCTTGTGCTCGCGCGTGATGCTCCATCCCCCGTGGTGCAACTGGCCGTGATGGTAGCGGCAGAGCAGGATTCCGCGGTCGATATCGGTGCGGCCCTGCTGGGCGTTCCATTCGTCAATGTGGTGTGCTTCGCAGTACGAGGCGGGGCGATCGCAGCCCCTCCACCGGCATCCGCCGTCACGCATCGACAGGGCGACGCGCTGTGTCGGCGTGAACAGGCGATGCTCCCGTCCGACGTTCAGTGGGTTCCCCGTGGGGTCGACCGTGATCTGCACGGTCCCCGTGTCGCAGACGCGCTGCTCGACGGCGCCGAACGGCAACGGCATGCCGTCGTCCTCGGTGTGCGCGCTGACCGGTGCGCCGGTGCCGGCCTCGTGTACCTGGACCAGTCGCACTCCGGCCTGTCGCGTGCCGAAGACGGTCTCTGATTCGGCGAGCGAACCTGCCCGCAGCAGGTCGATCAGCAGATCGTACGACAGCTGGTCGTTGGTGCGCGTGTCGGCGCTGAGATCGTCGGCCCGTTCTGTCTCTGACGCGTCGACGAATCGGGGGCCGCCCCGTCGTGGCCGCAGCGCGGCATCACGAATCGCACGCATCCAAGCGGCGCCTTCGTCCTCGAACTCGATCCGGCCGCACTCGCGCCCGTCCGCGTCGATCCACGTGCGGAAACAGCGCCGTTCGTACCGCTCCGCGAACCGGCGCGCAGCGCCGTCGGGGTCGAGCTGGTCGCGGATCGCTCGGGCCTGGATACGCAACTCCTCGACGGTGCGTTCCGCTGCGTCGGCGATCAACTGTTCGGCGGCGGCGCTCCACGCCGCGTGGTTGTCTTCGGTGTCGTCGGGCGGGGCGCCGAGGCCCCGCTGGATCGCATCCTGCTGAGTGGACGAGATGAGCCCGCGCATCATGGCCGCCGACAGCGGTGCGTGCCACGGTGTCCTTGTCGCCGCGCGGACGTCTGCGGGCTGTTCATCGATCGGGGACGCCGAGTCACCGGCATCCGATAACCCTGCCTCGAGTACCGACAGGCCGAGCCGAACCTGTCGCTGCGCTTCTGCCCGGCTGATTCCGGTGAGATCCTGCACGAGTGCGGCCGGCGTGCGGTGGCCGCGTGCCTGCGCGAAGCCGCCGTGCCCGTCGTCGCGAGTCGATCGCCGCGCGGTGATGCCAGCACCGACGACGCTGATGCGCTCCAGGGAACGCACGAGCGTCGCGGCTGACGTGACCGCATCCATCAGTTCGTCGCCGGCAAGTTGTGACATGACCGCGCCGAGTTCGGCGCTCTCGACATCGTCACCGAGCAGCGCACGCAAAGCGGCGACATGCTGCTCGATCTCGGTGAAGAGTGCCATGACTTCATTGTGCGCCCGGCCGCCGACATTCGAACGTTTGATCTAGTCGCGGAGTGCTCGCGCCCACTGTTCCCGATGCGTGCGCACGTGGTCGGCGACCGCAGACCAGTGCGCCCCGTGTCCGTCGGAGTGCATGGTTGCCCAGGGTTCGCGTCCGTGTGCGTGAGCGTCGGCAAGCATGTCGCGCATGGCGGCAGTGCGCTCAGCGAGGGCGTTCGGCAACGCGTCGCGTAGCGCATCGTCCGCGCCGTACCCGTCAACGAGCGCACGCAGCCTCGCCGCGGATTCGCCGATCCTCTCGGTGCGGTCGTTCAACGTGAAAGCTGATGCCGAGTACGCGAGATCCCACAGGCGAGTGCTGGGGCCGGCGCCGTCCCAATCGATGAACAGCCAGCGCTCGCCGACGATGAGGTTCCACGGCGCCAAGTCGTTGTGGCAGATCAGTTCAGGCGCTCCCGGTGCGGGCAGCAGCACATCCCAGTCGGCGTCGCCGACGGAGTGGAAGTCGGCCGCGGCGTCGTGGATACTGCGCACCAGCGCTCCCACGCGCGCGAGGTCGGCGAGGTCGAGGTGGTCGGGGGTCACGCCGGGAACGAACTCAAGCACCTGTCGTCCCTGCGCGTCGAATCCGTACGGTTCCGGTGCGGCGACACCGCGCGCCCGAACCGCGCGCAGCAAGGCGTGCACCGCGGGACTGGCGCCGGTCGCCGGCTTTCGCACCGAGCTGCCGATGCGCATCACCTCGTCTGCGACGTTGCCGCCCGTGAGCAGTTCCTCGTCTTCGAACACCGCACCAGCGTACGCGTGAGACGCTGGGACGCATGACGGCGCACACCCGGGGACGCAGAGCATGATTCGCGCGGTTGTCTTTGACCTCGATGGCGTGCTTCGTCACTTCGACCCGTCGCATGTGGGAGAGATCGAAGCGCGGCACGGTCTCGCGAGTGGGAGCATCCACTCTGCGGCTTTCGAAGAGACGCTGTTGTCCGCAGTCACGACGGGAGCGCTGACGCGGGCAGCGTGGATGCTACGCGTCGGTGCCGTGCTGGGTAGTCCCGGTGCTGCGCAGGAGTGGGCGGCTCACCCGTCCGAGCCCGATGAGTCGATGCTGGCGCTCAGCGATGAGCTTCGGGCATCGGGCATCCGCACTGCTGTCCTGACCAACGGAACCGACACGATCCGCACGGAACTGCACGAGCTCGGAATAGCCTCTCGGGTTGACATCGTCTTCAACTCCGCGGAGATCGGCTTCGCCAAGCCTGATGTGCGGATCTTCCAACACCTGCTCGATGCGCTTGCGCTCGAGCCGGACGAGGTGTTCTTCACCGACGACTCGCACTCGAAACTCGCCGGGGCCGTCTCTCTTGGCATTCCGACGCACCACTTCGTCGGACTCGACGGGCTGAGACAGGCGCTGCATGCTGCCGGGGTGCTTGAGTACGCGACGCCACGGGCGCCACTCGTGGGCGGCGTTCGCCGCTCCGACCGCACCCCATAGACACAGGAACTCGCGGGCGATCAGGTCGCCCGCGAGTTCCTCATCGACGGCCGGCGTGCCGTCGAGCACCTGTGACGGTGATCAGCCCTTCAGCCGCGCGATCCATGCCTCGACGTCGTCCGCGGTACGCGGGATGTCAGCCGAGAGGTTGACGGGGCCGTCCTCGGTCATGAGGATGTCGTCCTCGATGCGCACGCCGATACCGCGCAGCTCTTCGGGGACGGTGAGGTCGTCGATCTGGAAGTACAGACCCGGCTCGATCGTGAAGACCATGCCCGGCTCCAGCACGCCGTCGTAGTACATCTCGCGGCGCGCCTGGGCGCAGTCGTGCACATCGATGCCGAGGTGGTGCGAGGTGCCGTGCACCATGTACCGGCGGTGCTGACCGCCCTTGTCAGCGTCGAGCGCCTCTTCGGCGGTCACCGGCAGCACGCCCCACTCGGCGGTGCGCTTGGCGATGATCGACATGGCGGTCTCGTGCACCTCGCGGAACTTGGCGCCGGGCTTCGCCGCAGCGAAGGCGGCATCCGCGGCCTCGAGCACGACGTCATAGACACGACGCTGCACCTCGGAGAACGTGCCGTTGACCGGCAGCGTGCGCGTGATGTCGGCCGTGTACTGGCTGTCGACCTCGACACCGGCGTCGATCAGGATCAGGTCGCCGGGCACGACGGCCCCGTCATTGCGGGTCCAGTGCAGGTAGCAGGCGTGGTGGCCCGAGGCGGCGATGGTGTCGTAGCCCTCCCAGTGCCCGTCGCTGCGTGCGCGCTGGTGGAACGCACCCTCGACGATGCGCTCGCCACGCGGGTGGGCGATCGCCTTGTCGAAGTCGCGGATGATGTCGTCGAATCCGGATGCCGTCACCGCGACCGCATGGCGCATCTCGGCGACTTCGTACTCATCCTTGACCAGCCGCAGCTCGGAGACGAAACGGGTCAGGTCGGCGTCGTTCTCGACGACCAGGTCGTCACCGCCGGCGACGAAGGTGTCGACGTGCGCGGTCGCGACGTCGAGATCAGCGGCAACACCGGCCAGCGACGGGCGCGGACCGATCCAGAACTCACCGATCGTGGCATCCGAGTAGAACTCGCTGGTGGTGCGGTCGGCGCGCTCGCGGAAGTACAGCGTGACGTCGTGGCCGTCGTCGGTCGGGTCGAAGACGAGCAGCGAGTCGGGCTCGGAGTCGTTCGCCCAGCCGGTCAGGTGCACGAACGCCGAGTGGGCACGGAACGGGTAGTCGGTGTCGTTGCTGCGCTGCTTGAACGAACCGGCCGGAACCACCAGGCGCTTGCCGGGGAAAGCCGCAGAGACCTTCGCCCGCCGCGCCGCGGCGAACGGGGCCTGCGCACGGGCCGACGGCATCGACTCGGGGCGGTCGGCCCAACCCGTCGAGATGGTGTCGAGGAACCCCTGGGGGAACGGCTGCTTGCGAGGGTTCTCGGCGACGGCAGCGTCGTCGGAGGTCGTGGCGATCGTGTCGCTGTCAGCGGGAGTACTCATGCACCCATTCTCGCACCCTTCACTGACAGGGCCCGAGTGGGATCACTCGGGCCCTGCGTGCGTGAGATCAGATCACTGCACGGCCTTCAGGGCGTTGACGATCCCGTGACCGTAGTAGCTGTTCATCTCTTCCGTACCCTCGCAGGCCGGGCCATAGTCGTACTGCGGCGCAGAGCACGCCGTCGGTGTGGCATCGTCGCGCAGCTTGTCGATCATCTGCGCCGGCGTCAGCTCGGGGTGTACGGACTTCATCAGCGCGAGCACACCCGCGACGTGCGGTGACGCCATCGAGGTGCCGCTCTTGTACGCCCATCCGCCGGGAACGGTCGACGCGATACGGGAACCGGGGGCGGCGACGTCGATCTCGCCGAGTCCGCGGTTCGAGAAGTACGACAGCTGCCCGGTGTCGGTGAGCGACGACACGGTCACGACGCCCGGCAACTGGGTCGGCAGATCCTTGCAGCCGGAGTTGATGGTGCGCTCCACGGCCTCGCTGTCGTTCGGGCTGCCCGTGTCGACCGTGTTGGTCCGCAGGTCGAGCGCCGAGTTGCCGGCAGCGGCGGCACTGACGACGCCCTTGTCAGCCGACCACCTGACGGCACGCGCCACGGCCTCCTGAACGGCGGCCTGGTCGGGCTGGTCATCGCACCAGAACTCGAACGGGTCGATGTAGTAGCTGTTGTTCGTGACGTCCATGCCTCGCTGGGCGGCCCACATGAAGCCGCAGATCGCATACTCGGGATAGATGTATCCGTCGTCGTTGACGACCTTGACCGAAGCCAGACGCACATTCGGTGCGACGCCGACGATTCCGAGGTCGTTGCGCGCGGCGGCGATCGTGCCCGCCACGTGGGTGCCGTGGTCCGACGTGGTCGGGTACCAGCCGTCCTCGGACTGGTCGGGGCGACCGCCGACCGTGCAGTTGACCGACTCTGCCGGATCGATGTTGGCCACGAGATCGGGATGCGTGGGGTCAATGCCCGAGTCGAGCACGCCGACCAGCACATTGCGGCTGCCATCCGTGATCAGGTTGGCCTCGTCGGCCTGGATCATCTCCATGTCCCACTGCAGTTCGGAGTACAGGTCGGAGCTCGATCCGGGGATCGGCTCGGTGGGCTCATCGCCGTTCACGGGCTTGTTCTTCCCTTGGTTCCAGCCCGACGAACCCGGACCCCACGGGATTCCAGGTCCTGTGACCTTGTCCTTCACCTCTGCGGTGCGTGTGGCACCCACCGAGGCGATGGCGTTCTTGCCGGCGACCGTGACGTCGTCGCGGAACGCCGCACGGTCGGACTGCGCGATGATGACGCCGATCTGCGGCCAGCTCTGTACGACGATGCCGCCCGCCGCGGCTACCGCGTTCTCGGCCTTGCGCGTTTGACCGGGGTTGGCCTGGCCGGTGTTGACGACATAGCTCATCACGGTGCCGTCCGGTGGGGAGATCGGAACGGGCGTTGAGGTCTCGGCGGTGGCGGCGGTGGCGCTCAGGCCACCCGCGACGACGAGTGCGAGTGCGGCAGCGGCACTGATCATGCAGCGCAGCGCTCGACGTGGGGATTGGGGATTCATGACGGCCTTTCATCGTTGGAAGACCGGCTTCTGCCGGAAGGGCGGTGGCCCTCCTGAGCATTTCTATCGGTAGCTCACGGGCGATACAACGGCTTCTCAAAGATGCCGCCTACGGCGCGCTCAGTCCGTGGGCTCCAGCTGCGCAACGATCGCGCGGTGGTCGCTGCCACCGGCATCCGAGAGCACGATCGACCCGGACGCCCGCCACGTCTCACTGGCCATGATGTGGTCGATCGGCGCCCCGGCCAGACGGGGCAGGTCTGCGGGCCAGGTGCCGACCATGCCGTTGCCGGTGTCGATCGCCGCATCGCGGCAGTGCCCCATGGTGCCGTCATGCATGCCGAGCGCGGCCATATGGTCGACTGTGGCGTTGAAATCGCCCGCGAGGATGAAGTCGCCCTCGGGGCACTGGTCGGCGATCCAGGCGAGATCCGATCGCCACTGGTCCATCGCTGCGAGACGAGGGGCGATCGCGTGCACCGCGACGATCGTCGGGCCCTCGCCGTCGACGGGCATCGCGACGGCACTTGGCACGGATCCGGTGTTGCTCGTACCGTCCGTCGAGGACTCGATCACCGAGTAGTCGCCCAGCTCGGCCGAGATGAGGATCGTCGTCTGCCACGCCTGCGGCCCGTCAGGAACATCGGGATGGATGTTGACGTGGTGCACCCACATCGGATTGCCCGACTCGCGCATCATGAGCGCGATCTGCTCACCGACCTCTTCCGACGTCTCGGGGAGGGTGACGACGTCGATCTGCTGCTCCTCGATCACCCCGGCGATCGTCTCGGCCGAAACCGCAGCGCCGGCGGTGTTCCACGTGAGCACGCGCAGGCTGGCATCCGACTTCGCGGGGAGGGCATCGTCGCCGAAACCTCGCACCGCACCCACGATTCCGTTGGCCCCGGCGCCCAGCAACGCGATGATCAGGATTGATGCTGCGAAGCCGCGCAGCGGCCTGGCGAGCATCAGCAGCAGCGCCAGCACGGCGACGACGAGGAACGCAGCTATCAGCACGGGGCGCGCGGCAATGACCTGCGCGATCGGGAACGTCGTCTCGAGCCGGAAGAACTGCGGCCACACGAGTATCGCCGTCGCGATCGCGAACAGCACCGAGATGAGGATTCCGACCGTGCGTAGCATCGGACGAAAGCCTAGGGGAATCGGCTGTGTCCGCCCTGGCGGTACGCTCAGAGGATGACGTCGGATGCTGCGTTCCGCTTCTCGGGGCCGAGTGACCTGCATCTGCATTCGAACCACTCCGATGGCACCGAATCACCTGCGGAGGTCGTGCGCCAGGCACATGCCCACGGGGTGCGCACCTTCGCGCTCACCGACCACGATCGCACCACCGGTTGGGGCGAGGCGGCCGCCGCAGCCGCAGCGCTGCGCATGACCTTCCTGCCCGGCATGGAGTTCTCTGCCAAGCACGAGTGGCGCAGTGTGCATGTGCTCGGCTACCTGTTCGATCCGACCGATCCGGCGTTGACGGCCGAGACGGCGCGGATCCGCGACGACCGGGTGGGCCGGGCCGAACGCATTGTGCGCAACATCTCGCGGGACTACGAACTGGTCTGGGAAGACGTGCTCGCGCACACCACCGCGGATGCCACGGTCGGCCGCCCGCACATCGCCGACGCGCTGATCACCCGCGGGTTCGTCCGTGACCGCACCGAGGCGTTCGAGAGCATCCTGCACCCGCGCAGCGGGTACTACGAGCCGCACTACGCTCCTGACCCACTGACAGCAGTGCGGTTGATCACGCGCGCCGGCGGAGTTGCGATCATCGCGCACCCCGCCACGGCGGGACGCGATCGGATGCTACCGGTGAGCTACCTCGAACGGCTCATCGCCGAGGGGCTGGCCGGATTCGAGATCGATCATCGTGAGAACACTGCGGCAGGCAAGCGGACGTTGCGCGACCTCGCCGTGCGACACGACCTGATCGTCACCGGCTCCAGTGATTATCACGGTCTGACGGGCAAGCCGAACCGTCCCGGCGAGAACACGACCACGGACGAGATGGTGTCGCGTCTCATCGACCGCGCGACGGGGATTGCACCGCAGTACCCCTGAGCGAGCGCTGCGGACGGAGGGCAGTCCAGCGAACGGTCGGGTTGTTCCCGGGGGCCGCTCGGGTGGTGCCGCTAGCGTCCGAACCATGCAATGGGGAACCGCGCTCGAGCAGCGCATCGACGCGATCGCCGATCGGATGCTGCAGGATGCGGCCGCCCGTGGAGCGCGCGTCGCCGCGATCGAGTTCATCGTCTTCGTGCTCAAGCAGGCGTGGGCGTGCATCTTCGGTGCGGCGCTGCTCGTGGCGCTCATCGCGGCGCGACTGCTCTATCCGGATGACGCCGTACTCGCGCGGAACGATGCGCTGACCCTCGCGGCAGTGCTCATCCAGGTTGCGATGCTGGTGTTCGGGCTGGAGACCGTGCGAGAACTGCGGGTGATCGTGCTGTTCCACATCACGGGGACGGTGATGGAACTGTTCAAGACGGATGTCGGGTCGTGGGCCTATGCGGCCGAAGGAGTCCTTCGCATCGGTGGCGTGCCCCTCTTCAGCGGTTTCATGTACGCGGCTGTGGGGTCGTACATGGTGCGGGTGTACCGGCTGTTCGACCTGCGCTTCTCTCGCTACCCCCGTCGGTGGCTGACTGCGATCGTGGCCGCGGCGATCTATGTCAACTTCTTCACGCATCACTTCTGGTGGGATGCCCGATGGGTGCTGTTCGGCGCGGTTGTCGTGCTGTGGGGCGGCACCGTGATGCACGCGCGGATTCGTGTGCGCATCGTACGTCTGCCGCTGTTGCTCGTGTTCGCGGGCGTCGCCCTGTTCCTCTGGGCGGCCGAGAACATCGGCACGTGGGCCGGAGCATGGGTGTACCCGGATCAGGTCGCCGGATGGCAGCTCGTCTCGCTCAGCAAGATGGGCTCGTGGTTCCTGTTGATGATCATCTCGGTGGTGCTGGTCGCATGGGTGTATCCACCGCGCGCGCCGATGGCGTCGTCCCCGGAAGCGATCGAGGCCCCTCCTGTTCAGCAGGAGAGGCCTCGATGACGATCTGGTGTCAGGCACCGCTCGGAGCGGCACCCCCGCTACGGCGACGACGGCGGCGGCGCTGCGGGGCCGGTTTGCCGTCGCGGTGCTCTGAGGTCGCGTCACCGTCGTGCGTGCCCGCACCCTCGGCGTCGCGGTCGGTCGCGTGGGTGCCCGTCGACGGAGCGGATGCCTGAGCCTCTGCCCCCTCGGCGCCCTCGACGAACGTGGCACCGACCTGCTCGGCAGGCGAGCTGCGGCGCCGGCGCCGACGGCGGCGCGTGGTGCCCTCGTCGGTGCCCTCAGCGGCAGCATCCGCCGCCTTCTGCGGCTGACGCTGCTTGCGCTGCGCCGGCTTCTCGGCCTTCGGAGCCGTCCGCAGGCGCCCCTTCGTGCCCTCGGGGATGTCGAGGTCGGTGTACAGGTGCGGGCTCGACGAGTACGTCTCGACGGGCTCGGGCTGGCCGAACTCAAGCGCACGGTTGATCAAGGCCCACTTGTGCAGGTCTTCCCAGTCGACGAAGGTGACCGCGATGCCCGTGCGGCCCGCGCGGCCGGTGCGGCCGGCACGGTGCAGGTACGTCTTCTCCTCATCGGGGATGGTGTGGTTGATCACGTGCGTGATGTCGTCGACGTCGATACCGCGCGCGGCGACATCGGTGGCGACGAGAACATCGCGCTTGCCCGCCTTGAAGGCGGCCATGGAGCGCTCACGCTGCTCCTGGCCCATGTCGCCGTGCACCCCGCCGACATTGAAGCCGCGGTCGCTCAGCTCGTCGACGAGCTTCTGCGCCGCGCGCTTGGTGCGGGTGAAGATCACGGCCTTGCCGCGTCCCTCGGCCTGCAGGATGCGGGCGATGACCTCGTCCTTGTCGAGCGAGTGCGCCCGGTAGACGATGTGCTTGATGTTCGCCTGCGTCAGCCCCTCGTCGGGGTCGTTGGCGCGGATGTGGATCGGGTTGGTCATGAACCGGCGCGCGAGTGCGACGATCGGTCCGGGCATCGTGGCCGAGAACAGCTGCGTGTGACGCACCGGCGGCACCTTCGAGAAGATCTTCTCGATGTCGGCGAGGAAGCCCAGGTCAAGCATCTTGTCGGCCTCGTCGAGCACGACCTCGGTCGCGTTCGACAGGTCGAGCAGACGCTGGTTGGCCAGGTCGATCAGACGACCCGGGGTGCCGACGACGATCTGCGCGCCGGCCTTGAGCTGGTCGATCTGGCCCTCGTACGCCTTGCCGCCGTAGATCGCGACGACGCTCGTCGAGCGGTTCGAGGTCAGCAGGTCCATGTCTTCGTAGACCTGCACCGCCAGCTCGCGGGTGGGTACGACGATCAGAGCCTTGACGCCCGGCTCGGGGTTCTCGCCGAGGCGCTGCACCACGGGGATGCCGAAGCCGAAGGTCTTGCCGGTGCCGGTCTTGGCCTGGCCGATGATGTCCTGGCCCGGAAGGCCGAGGGGGATGGTCTGCTCCTGGATGGGGAACGCGTCGGCGATGCCCTTCGAGGCGAGTGCGTCGACGATGTCCTGATCAATTCCCAGATCAGCGAATGAGGTCACGGTATGTCATTGCCTGTCCGGCGCCCGGGCGGCGGTTGTCGTGCCAGCGGCGCCTCGTTACGGATCCACGCCGTCAAATGCTGCCACAGGCGCGGGGCCCTGCTCCGATGGCAGGACGCGACCAGCCTACCGGAGGGGGAGTCGGAAGCCCGAGAAAACCTGTGGTGCCCGGCCCGTGGCGGGCTGCCAGAATGCGGGGTGCGGTGGGCGAGGGCCCTGCCCGGTAACCTGATCACGTGGTCAACTGGTTCTGGAAGCGTAAACCGGCCCGGCGCACCCTGACGTTGCGCAGCAAGGGCGAGGGCAGTGGCGCGACCCGCGTCGACTTCGCCGAGCTCGCCCCTGAGCTGAACCGCTTCCTCGGACAGGCCGCCTACCTGCAGCTGGGGTACTTCGAGACGCTCACCCGTGGCATCCGCGGAACTCACGAGCTCGCCCGCAAAGAGGCCCTGTCTCGCGCCGCGGGTGCGGCGCTCGACAAGCACCGCGGCATCGTGGCGATCATCTCGGACCTGGGCGACGACCCCACCGAGGTCATGCTGCCCTTTCGTGAGAACCTCGACGCGTTTCGCCGCAAGACCATCGGCGTGCATCAGGAAGAGACGCTGCTGGCCGTGTATCTGACCGCCGGCATGCTCGACGATTTCTATCTCGCCCTCGCCTCGAGCTACGGCGAGACGGGGGAGCGCGTCGCCGCGATCCTGCGCGAGGACGATGGCGGCAGTGAGATCGTGTCGATCATCCAGCAGACGATCGAGAGCGACGATGAATGGCGTTCACTGCTGTCGATGTGGGGGCGTCGCCTGGTCGGTGACACGTTGCTCGTGTGCCGAGGTGCGCTGCGTCCTGGACGCCTCGAAGCGGACGACACACGTATCGAGCCGGTGTACACCGAGCTGATGGGTGCGCACGCGCGGCGGATGGACGCCATGGGGCTCGCTTCGTAGCATCCGACTTCCGCGCTTTGGTCGCGGGGGATTCCGCTGTCTCTGTCTGCGTGGGAAATCTCAGACGAGTCGCGGTGCGCGCGGCGTGTCGTTGGGCGACACGCCGCAGGCGACGCGCTCGGTCTGGGATTTCCGACACTGCGGACGCGTGACGGATGCCGGAAGCGCGGGGCGGATGCCCGGTGCCGGTCTCAGATGCCGAGTGCCTGCTTCTGCGCTCGGTCGTGGTGCGCGCGCTGCGCGCTGATACCGGCCGTCGCGAGGCCGGCGAGCAGCAGACCTCCGCCGATGCTCGCCACCCACAGCCAGACGTTGCCCTCGCCGATGCCCGCCCACTGCATGATCGTGTAGATCGCGGCGGCCGCTGCCGTCGCGACAGCGGGCGTGACCGTGATGCCGCGCAGGTCTCGGCGCGGCATCAGGAAGTGCAGAGCGACGCCGAGCGCGCACGCGGCGATGAGCGCCAGCAGGATGTACATGTCAGGCGACGAAACCGACCCGGCGCGACTCTTCGCTGCCGAGCTCGACGTACGCGAGGTTCGCGGTGGGCACGATGTACGAGCTGCCCTTGGCGTCGGCGAAGCTGAGGTGGCTCGCGTTCTGCTCGAGCGCCTCGGTCACCTGCTTGCGCACCTCGTCGGCGCTGCTGCTGGTCTCGAAGCTGAGCTCACGGCCGGTGTTGACGATGCCGATGCGGATTTCCACGCGATCTCCTGACGTTCTGCGAACATCGGCAACTCTACCGGCTGGCGCCGCGGGGCAGGCGGCGTCAGACGGTGCGTTCGCCAGGGGCGCACAGCGCTCGGTGGTGTGCGCCGGGGGAGTGTCGGCACGCGCCGATAGCGTGGATCTCATGACACAGGATGCTGCGCAGCGGGCCCTCGTCGACGCGCCGGCGGCGACCTCCGGGGTGGTCATCGGCGCACCGGGCACGGGCAAGACGACGGCTCTCGTCGACCGTGTCGTGCACCTGCTCGACTCGGGGCTGCGCCCCGAACAGATGCTGGTTCTGACCCCGAGCAGGCAGGCGGCGACGGTGCTGCGCGACCGCATCGGCGTGCGCATCGATCAGGCGACGCCGGGGCCGCTGGCGCGGTCGCTCGCCTCGTTCGCCTTTCAGATCGTGCGTGGTGTCACGGTGCACCGCGGCGACGACCCGCCGGCGCTGCTGACCGGCGCCGATCAGGACCGCATCTTCGCCGACCTGCTCGCGGGCGACGCCGAGGACGGCCTCCGGGAATGGCCCGAGGCGCTGAGCCCCGGCGTGCGCGCATCGAAGGCGTTCCGTTCCGAGCTGCGCGCGTTCCTGGCCGAATGCACTGAACTGGCCGTCGAACCCGGCGAGCTGGAGCGTTCGGGGCGCGCGACCTGGCAGGCCGCCGCCGACTTCCTCGACGAGTATCGCGACGTCATGGGGGGCATGCGCGTCGCGCACCGTGACATTCCCGAACTGCTCGGTGAGGCCACCGGCATCCTGCACACGGCGGATGCTGCCTCGCTCGGCCCGCTCGCGCAGCTTCGCGTCGTGCTGATCGACGATGCCCAGGAACTCACCCGCGGCGGCATCCGCCTGGTGCGTGCGTTGCGTGCGCGTGAGATCGCGGTGCTCGCATTCGGAGACCCCGATATCTCGTCCGGTGCGTTCCGTGGGGCGAGCCCGCAGCTGTTCGCCGACCTCGCGCAGGCGCTGGGCGAGGTGTTCGTGCTCGACCGGGCGCATCGTCAGAGCCCGGAGCTGACCGCGCTCACCCGTACCATCACGCAGGCGATCGGTGTGGCGGGCCGGGTGGATCACCGGCGTCCTCCCGAGGCAACGGAACCGGTTGTCGGGCATCGCACCGCCGGCGTGCGCACACTGATCGCGCCGTCGCCGTACGAAGAGGTCGATCGCATCGCCGCGACCTTGCGCGAGTGGCATCTGACGGACGGCATCCCGTGGAGCGGGATCGCCGTGATCGCACACGATACGCGGCAGATCGTCATGCTCGAAGCAGAGCTCGCCGCACGCGAGGTGCCCACCAGAGCCGCCGGTGTGCCGCGTCCCCTCGGAAGCGAGCGGATCGTGCGCGAGATCACCGAGGTGGTGCGGCTCGGTCTCACGGCGCCCGAGGACCGCGAGGCCGATCTGCTCGCCGAACTGCTCACCTCGCCGTTCGGCGGTCTCGACGCGGTGGGTCTGCGGCGGCTGCGCGCACGGTTGCGGCATGTCGAACTCGAAGACGGGGGATCAACACCCGCCCGCGAGCTGCTGCGCGAAGCGATGCAGTTCCCGGTTGCGTTCGACCGCGTCGATGCGGCCGATGCGCGCGTCGCCCAACGGTTCGCGCATACCCTCGCCCAGGTGCATGAGGCGGCGACGGCCGGTGCGACGGTGCACGAGCTGCTCTGGACGGTTTGGGACCGCGCCCGCACGATCGGCGGAACACCGTTGCAGAGCGCCTGGCGTGCCGCCGCTGAACAGCCCGGCGGAGCCGAGGTGGCGCGGTCGCTCGACAGTCTCGTCGCCCTGTTCGCCGCGGCCAAGCGCTTCGTCGAGCGCACGCCGCACGAGAAGGCCGCACTCTTCATCCGGGACATCCTCGACAGTGAGGTTCCCGAAGACACCCTGTCCACCCCCGAGCGGCCCGGGCTGGTCACGCTGATGACACCCGCGACCGCGCTGGGCGCCGAGTTCGAGGCCGTCGTCGTGGCGGGGGTGCAGGACGGCATCTGGCCCAACGTTCGGCTGCGTGGCGGAATGCTCGAGACGTGGCGGCTCGCCGAGGCCATCACGGCTGCGCGGGACGGCCTGCCCGAGGAGGTACCCGGGATTCTCGATCGGCGGCGCGCTGCACTGCACGACGAGCTGCGATTGTTCGTGCGCGCCGTATCGCGGGCACGCACGCGCCTGGTCGTGACGGCGGTGGATGACGACGACATGTCGCCGAGCCCGTTCTTCTCGTTCCTGCCGCCGGCGCCGCCCGCCGAGCACGACGAGGAGCGCTACGCGCACCCGCTGACGTTGCGCGGCCTCGTCGCCCGCCATCGTCGTGCGCTGAGCACGACCGACGACCCCGCCGACCTCGCGCACGCTGCCGGACAACTGCGGGTCCTCGCCGAGTCCGGAGTTCCCGGAGCCGCTCCCGACGAGTGGTACGGGCTCACTCCGCCGTCCACCACGGCGCCGCTGCGCGACCTCGACGCGGCACCGGTGCGCGTGTCGCCCTCACGTCTGGAGGCATTCGAGGAATGCGGATTGAACTGGGTGATCTCGTCGCTCGGGGGCGACACCGTCGCCCCGCCCTCTGCCGGCATCGGAACGATCGTGCACGAGGCGATGGAGAAGGTGCCCGATGGCGCGCTCGACGCCATGCGGGCCATCGTTGACGAGCACTGGCCCGAACTCGACTTCGAGACCGCGTGGATCGGACGCAAGGAACGTCGCCGCGCCGACCTCTACGTCGAGCGCGTGCACGACTACGTCGGCGAGGTCGCTCGCGACGGGGGGCGGGTCGTCGGCGCCGAGGCGCGGTTCCGATTCACCGTCGATCTCGAGACGGCGCAGGCGCAGGCGCTTCCCACCGAACCTGCTGCGGATGCTACGGCGACGACGCCCGGTGGAGCGGATGCGACGGTCATCGTCGAGCGTCCGCGTGCGCTGGTCAGCGGCGTGATCGACCGCGTGGAGGTCTACCCGGTGGACGGCGGCGAGCATGCTCCTGCGCGGGGGCAGAAATGGCAGCGGATGGGTGATGGTGACGGAGAGCAACGGGTGATCGTGGTCGACCTCAAGACGGGCAAGTACGAACCCGACACGGAAGCCAATGTGCTCGAGCACGCGCAACTGGCGGCCTATCAGGTCGCGGTGCAGGAGGGGCTGCTCGACGACGCGCCAGCCGAGGCTCTGGCCGGAGCCCGGCTGGTGATCGTATCGAAGACGGTGGGCAAGGCGAACTACCGGGTCGCCCATCAGCACACCCTGGATGACGACGCACGGGCAGCGTTTCTGCGCCGCGTCGCGGATGCCGGTCGCGGAATGGCCGCCAGCAGCTTCACCGCCCAGGTCGAGACGCACTGCGCTGACACCCAGGTGCGCGTCACACCGTGTCACATCCACACCGTGCCGGCGGTGAGCGCGTGAGCGCCGCGTGGGCGCGGCCGTCCGAGATCTCGGCCGAGCACATCGCCCTCGCGCTCGGGCTGCCCGTCCCCACCGAGGCACAACAGTGCGTCATCCATGCGCCGCCCGCGCCCGCGCTCGTGGTCGCCGGTGCCGGCAGCGGAAAGACCGAGACGATGTCCGGGCGCGTGGTGTGGCTGGTCGCGAACGGCCACGTGCGTCCGGACGAGGTGCTGGGCCTGACCTTCACCCGCAAAGCGGCCGGTGAGCTCGCCGAGCGCATCGGCCTCCGACTGGAGATGATCGATCATTTCGGTCGTCGTGGCCTCTTGCCGCACCTGCCCGAGATCGTGCGCACCGACGCCCTGCGCCGGGTGCACGACGCGGCAGCGGGAGCACAGCGCGATACGGTGCGCACACAGGTGCTCGATGACCTGGCCGAGCGCTTCGACACCGGCTGGGATCCGCGCACAGCACGCACGGCCGAGGACCTGCTCGTCAGACCACGCGTGTCGACGTACAACGCCTTCGCCGACAGCATCGTGCGCGAGCACGCCGCGCGGATCGGCCGTGACCCCGAGGCAGCGATGCTGAGCCAATCGGCATCCTGGCTGATCGCCCGAGCGGTCGTGCTGCGCGCCGACCTGCCGGGACTGGAAGAGATCGAACGGTCGCTCGGTTCCCTCATCGACGCCGTGCAGAAGCTCGCCGCGGACGTTCTCGATCACCGCGCCGACCTCGACGAGATCGAGCGCATCACGACGGCGCAGGCCGCCGCCTTCGAGCCGTACCGCACGAACCGCGACGTCGAGACCGCCGCGGTCAACCTGCTGGGGATGCCGGTGCTGGTGCGTCTGGTGCGCGACTACATCGCCGAGAAGCACCGCCGGGGCGTGCTCGATTTCGCCGATCAGGTCGGCGGCGCCTTCGACATCGTCGAGACGGCCCCCGATGTGCGTTCCGAACTGCGCGAGCAGCATCGTGTGGTGCTCCTCGACGAATACCAGGACACGTCGGTGATTCAGACGCGCTTCCTCGCGGCGCTCTTCCGCGACAGCGCCGTGATGGCGGTCGGCGACCCGCACCAGTCGATCTACGGCTGGCGCGGAGCGAGCGCCGACAACCTGTACGCGTTCGGACGCTCGTTCGCGCACGAGCAGTCGGCCACGACGTACAGCCTGATGACGAGCTGGCGCAATGACACCCGCATCCTCGACGTCGCCAACCGTGTGCTCGAACCGCTGCAGCGCGAGGGACTAGACGTTCCCGCGCTCGAACCGCGCCCCGGTGCGGGTGCGGGGCGGGTCGAGGTGCTCTTTCCGCACACCGTCGACGATGAGGCGGAGTGTGTGGCCGAGTGGTTCGGACAGCGGCGCGCGGCGCACGCCGCGTCCGGAGCCGATCGTGCCCACACCGGAGCCATCCTGTTCCGTTCGAAGCGGCACATGCAGACGTTCGCCGGAGCGCTGTCGCGCCACAGTATCCCGCACCGAATCCTCGGGCTCGGCGGGCTGCTGTCGACCCCCGAGGTCGTCGATGTCGTGTCGATGCTGCGCGTCATCCATGACCCGACCGCAGGATCGGCACTGATCCGACTGCTGGTGGGTCCGCGGTTCGCGATCGGCGTCGCCGACATGGCCGCCCTCTACGACCTCGCCGATGTGCTCGCCGGGCGCGACGCCTCGCTCTCGCCGCTCTCGGACGAGGTGCGAGAGCGGCTGCGCTCATCGCGCGGTGCCGACGAGGCCGTGTCGATCGTCGACGCCGTCGACTTCGTGCGCGGCACGCCCGACGACTATCGCGTGCTCGAAGGGATCAGCCCACAGGGGCGAAGCCGGCTGCGCGAGGCCGGTGAGATCCTCGAACGGCTGCGGCGTTCGGCGGGCCTGCCGATTCCCGAGCTGATCCGCCTGATCGAGCTCGAGCTGCGCCTGGACATCGAGCTGGCGGCGAACGAATCCCGCGGCCCTGCACGTGTGGCCGCCACGCAGCTGCGCGCGTTCGCCGATGAGGTGCGCGCGTTCCTCAGCGCCGACGACCGCGGCACGATCGGCAGCCTGCTGGCGTGGCTCGCCAAGGCCGAGAGCACCGACGAGCTCATGCCGCGCCCCGAGCCGCCCGAGCCGGGCGTCGTGCAGTTGCTGACCATCCATGGTTCGAAGGGACTGGAATGGGACGCCGTCGCGGTGGCGCGTCTCGTCGAGGACGAACTGCCCGGTCGCGCTCAAGACACCGCGGGCTGGTTCGGCTTCGGGGTCGTGCCGTTCGCTCTGCGTGGCGATCGCGATGCGCTTCCGGTGTTCCACTGGGATCCACAGGCCGAGATGGACGCGGCGGGTGATACGCCGGCCAAGCGTCACAAAGCGGCGCTTGATGCGCTCGCCGCGGGCGTTACCAAGGCCTACCCGCAGGGCGGGGCACTGCGACGCTTCAAGAACGCCTATCGCCAGTATCAGCAGCAGGAGGAACGGCGACTCGCCTATGTGGCGGTCACCCGCGCGCGGCAGGACCTGCTGCTCACCGGCGCGCACTGGGCCGGGCAGACCAAACCGCGCGTGCCCAGCCCGTTCCTGCGTGAGGCGATCGAGGTGCTCGGCCTCGACGACATCGCACCGGTCGATCCCGAGGAGAACCCTTATGACGGGCCGGGGTTGACCCGGAGCTGGCCGATGGATGCCCTGGGCGACCGTCGCTCCCGGGTAGCGCACGCCGAGCAGCACGCCCGCGCGGCCTATTCGTCGGAGGTCGTCGTCACGCCGTCCGCCCAGTTGGAGCGTCTCCTCGCCGAGCGAGCGGAGCGGTTGGTGGGAACAGCCGAGGAAGCGCCGGTGCGCGTGCCGGCGTCACGGTTCAAGGACTGGGTCACCGACTACCGGGGCACGCTGCGCGATCTCGGGCGTCCGATGCCCGAGCGTCCGTACACGCAGACCCGTATCGGCACGCTGTTTCACGCCTGGGTCGAACAGCGCTCAGGACTGGTCGGGGCGCATTCCGATCCCGAAGGGGCGCTGTGGGAGATCGACGCCGACGCTCCGGACACGTCCGCGCCCTTCGGTGAGATGGTCGCCGAGGGGGCCTCTGACGACGAGCGCGCGTTGGCGCAACTGCGCGAGACGTTCGAACGCAGCGAATGGGCCGGGCTGCAGCCGATCGCCGTCGAGATCGAGATCGACTTCGCTTTCGGCGGCGCCACCGACGCTCGGGGCCACATCGTGATCTGCAAACTCGACGCGGTGTACCGCCGCGAGGACCGCGGCGGACGCATCGAGATCGTCGACTGGAAGACCGGACGCGCACCGCGCAACGCCGAGGAACGCGAAGAGCGGATGCTGCAGCTCGCCCTCTACCGTCTCGCCTACCACCGCCGTTTCGGCGTGCCGTTGGAAGAGATCGACGTGGCGCTCTACTACGTCGCCGATGACCTCGTCATCCGCGGGGAGC
The DNA here is from genome assembly GCF_017303215.1 of Microbacterium esteraromaticum. Taxonomy (GTDB): domain Bacteria; phylum Actinomycetota; class Actinomycetes; order Actinomycetales; family Microbacteriaceae; genus Microbacterium; species Microbacterium esteraromaticum_C. The sequence goes on from NZ_JAEMWU010000001.1 coordinate 1,496,535, forward strand.
GCGTCTACTCGGAACCCGAGTTGGTCCAGCGCTGGAGCGCCGCGCGCGCCGCACGCTGAGCCTCCTCCGCGGAGTCCATGTCGCTGTGCTCGGACTCGTCGCTGTGCTCGGTTTTACCCTGGTCGGCGTCTGCGTGCTCGCCGTCTCCGTGGCGTACGGCAGTGGGCTCGCCCGCGGCATCCGATGCTGTCGTCTCGGGGGAGTCGATGTCCGCTTCGGCCAGGCGCGCGGCGCCGGTGAGGTCCTGCGTCGGCTCCTCCCACGACGGCCGATCGGCTGAAGAGTCTTCCGCCGCGGCGTTCTCGTCCTCGGCAGCATCCGCATCCTCGTCGCCGGCATCGGTGTGCCATACGAGGTCTTCCGGGCGGTACGCGTCGGTCTGCATCGAGGTGTCGACCGACGCGGCCACCGTCTCGGGTACCTGATCCAGCACATCGAGTGCAGAATCCACACCACCGGTGTAGGTGGCGACCACGCGCAGGTCGTCGTTCCGCAGACCGTCGGAGAGCGACTCCAGCAGCGCGGCGGCGTCCTCGACGATCTCCGGACGGCGAAGCTCGGCACCGTGCACGAGCCACCGGGCAAAGCCCAGCTCGGCATGCAGGCGGGCCCGCACCCGCAACGCGTCGTCGATCGCCCGCGTTGATGCGGCCGTGTAGGCGTCGTGCACGTCGGCGCTGGCCTCGGGAGCGCCCGAGAGCCACCCGAGGTCCTCGGCCGGATCGCCGACGGCCAAGCCGCGCCAGCCCAGCACTCCGATGACTCGCGGGCCCGCGTCCGGATCGTCCTCGAACAGGAACGACTGCGCCTGCATTCCGCCCAGCACCACGGTCGTCTCGAAGCGCCACAGGTCGTCATCGGCGGCGGCATCGCGCCAGCGCGTGGTCAACCGCCCAGGGACCCGACCCGTGGCCGCGGCACGATCGATCATCTGCTGCACCTCGGTACGCACGGTCGTCGCATCGTGCATCGCGAGTCCCGCAGCGCGCACCACCGATTCGGGCAGGGCGTGCACCGCGGCGATCGTCTCACCGATCGACACCGCAGCACCGGGCCCCGCCGGAATCAACGGTGCATCGATCTGGAAGCCCGGCATCAGATCGGTCACCTGTGCCCGCGCCTCGCCGACGCGCGTCTCACCGACGTGCGTCGGCGCCCGGAACGGCAGCATCTCGCGGGCGCCCGCGGTGAGCGCCCGCAGCGCGAGCGCCTCCTCGGCGAGCTCCAGCGCGGCCGCGTCGTCCTCTGCGACACGGATCACCAGCTCGCGTCCGTCGGCGAGCGTCGCCACCGCGGAATCGAACCTTCCGTCACCGTCCGAGGTCAGCGCGCGGGCGCCGACGACCTCAGCGCCCGGCAGAGCCGCGGTGACCGCCGCCACTAGAGTGAAAGGAGAGCGTGCCATGTTCTCCAGGGTAGGTCTGCAGCCTCGCCGGTGTGCTCGCGCCACGCCCGCGCCGCGGGATAACCGGGCGGGTCGTGCCCCGCACAGGCGATCGGCGGCACCCGGGGAGCGAACCGTGAACACGGACGCAACGAGAACATGCACGAAGAAACACTGCACGACAACACCAGGGGGAACGCATGATCGCATCGGAAGCCCTCCTCGACAGGGCCGCTGATCTGCGTACTGAGCCAGGCGTCATCGAACGTCTGATCGCCGAACAGGGCACACGTGTGATCGTGGTCAGACAGGCGCGGTTGCGCATCGCCGACGGAACGCTGTTGCGCGTCGACGCCAACACCGTCGGCGACGCTGAGTGGGCACTGCTCGGGCGCGAGGCAGATGGAACCGCCCTGCTCTTGGCATCCGTCCCGCCCCGTACCGACTCGATCGATGCCGCGCCCGACGAAACCTGGCTGGGGCTCCGTGATGTCGGCGGCGACCTGACGCCGTACGACGCCGATGTGTTCGTCACCGCGATCGCGCTCGCCGCGTGGTTGGCCGACGCACGCCACTGCCCTTCGTGCGGCACTCGCCTCACCCTGACCCAGGCCGGCTGGGCGCGCTGGTGTGACCAGTGCCGGCGCGAGCACTTTCCGCGCACCGACCCCGCCGTGATCGTCGCGATCGAGAGCCCCGACGGCGAGCGACTGCTGTTGGGCGCCAACGTCAACTGGCGCGGTCGGATGTACTCCTGCTTCGCAGGCTTCGTCGAGGCCGGAGAGTCGCTGGAGAGCGCGGTGCACCGCGAGATCGAAGAAGAAGCCGGCGTTCGGCTCAGCCAGTTGCACTACATCGGTTCGCAGCCGTGGCCGTATCCGCGGTCGCTGATGATCGGATTCCGTGCCGTCGCCGCTGACGAGAGCGCGGTCGCCGACGGTGACGAGATCGTTGACGTGCGCTGGCTCACACGCGATGAGATCGGTAGCGCGCTCGCCGGTGAGGGACCTGTGGGACTTCCCGGCGAAGCCTCGATTGCGCGGCGGCTGATCTCCGACTGGTACGCCCGTCCGCGTCCCACCGGCGGCACGATGGCGGGGTGCGCGCAGTGAGCGTGCTCGACGCTTTGGATGACCGACAACGCGAGGCCGCTGCGATGCTGCGCGGTCCCGTCGCCGTCCTCGCCGGTGCCGGCACGGGTAAGACGCGAGTGATCACGCACCGCATCGCGCACGGCGTCGACACCGGCGCCTACTCACCCTCACGCGTGATGGCGGTCACGTTCACGGCCAAGGCTGCGGGTGAGTTGCGCGGTCGACTGCGCGCGCTGGGCGTTGCGGGCGTCGCCGCCCGAACGTTCCACGCCGCCGCCCTCCGCCAGCTGAACTTCTTCTGGCCGACCATCACCGGCGACCCCGCCCCGAGCATCATCGACAACAAGGTGCGGATGCTGGGGCAGGCCGCCGATGCAATGCGGTTGCGCCCCAGCACGGCGACGCTGCGCGATATCGCGAGCGAGATCGAATGGCGCAAGGTCTCGATGCTCACGATCGAGCAGTACGCCGAACTCGAACGGCCGATCTCGGGCATCCGCCCCGAGCAGCTCGTCGAATTGCAGGCCGCGTACGAGCAGCTCAAGGACGACCGTCGACAACTCGACTTCGAGGATGTGCTGCTGGCATGTGCGGGCATGCTCGAGAGTGAGCCGCGGGTCGCCGCCGCCGTCCACGAGCAGTACCGGCATTTCACCGTGGACGAGTTCCAGGACGTCTCGCCGCTGCAGAACCGGCTGCTGGAGCTGTGGCTGGGGGATCGCCGCGATATCTGCGTCGTCGGCGACGCGAGCCAGACGATCTACTCGTTCGCGGGCGCGCAGCAGCGCTATCTGCTGGAGTTCGACCGGCGCTATCCCGATGCCACCGTCGTGCGCCTGGAGACGAACTACCGTTCCCAAGCCCCGATCCTCGATGCGGCCAACGCACTGATGCGGGGGCGTCCCGGTGCACTGGCTCTGGTGCCCCGCGCCGCGGGTATCGGCAGCGAGACGCCGACCCTCACCGCCTACGACAGCGAGCGCGAAGAGGCAGACGGAATCGCCGACGCGATCATCAAGCGCATCGGCACCGGCGCATCACCGGCCGACATCGCGGTGCTCTACCGCGCGCACTCCCAGTCGGCGGTGCTGCAGCAGGCGCTCGCCGCGCGCGGCATCGCGACCAGCGTGCTCGGCGGCACCCGCTTCTTCGACATGCCCGAGGTACGTCAATCACTGCTGGCATTGCGGGGAGCGGCTGTTGCGCCGACGGACACCGGATTCCTGCCGACCGTGCGAGACGTGCTGCGCGGCCTCGGCCTGACCGAGGAACCACCCGCGGCCGGTGGGGCGCAACGCGACGGCTGGGAGGCGCGCCGCGCGATCCTGCGTCTGGCTGAGGAGGCACCCGTCGGCACGACCCTGCGGGCCTTCGCCGACGACCTGATGGCGCGCGCCCAGGATCAGCACGAACCGGTGCTGCACACCGTGACGTTGTCGACGTTGCACGCAGCCAAGGGACTGGAATGGCCGCATGTGCTGCTAGCCGGCTGGGCTGAGGGCGCGCTGCCGATCTCGTACGCCTCGACATTCGAGCAGGTCGACGAGGAACGCCGGCTCGCCTATGTCGGCATCACGCGGGCCGCGCGAACGCTGGCGGTGTCGTGGTCGCGCTCGGCAGGTCGAGGGGAACGGCCTCCATCGCGCTTTCTGGCCGAGATCGGAACGACGTCTCGCGGCACCGGCATTCTTCGTGATACCGCACCGAGCGCCAGGCGTTCCGTCCGTCAGGCTCGCCCCGCACCATCAACCCCGCCCCCGGCGTAGGTGTGCGCAGCAGTCGGGTGACCAGCGCGGCGGCGTGCGCGATGCGCGCCGTGCCGATGTCTGCCGACCGGCCGACCAGCTGCGCGTGCAGAGCCGGCCACGCGGCATCCCGATCGCGTTCATGTGCGTCACGGCATGAGAGGCAGGGTGTGCGCCCCGGAACGACGAGCGGACCGACCACGGTCGCCCGTTGCTCGAACGCGACCGGCAGGTGCGGAACGTCATCGCGCAGATAGGGCGCCAACTGCAGTGCGGCGGACGCACCGCCGATCACGACGACCGACACCGCGTCGCCGGCGCCCCGCGGGGCGAGCTCGATCCCCTCATCGACGAGCGCCTGCTGCATGCGCCAGGGCACTCGGCCGTCGGCGATGTTCACCTCGTCGATCCACACCGGGGGAGCGGTGGGCGATTCGCGCTCGAGCACAGGACGCAGAGTCTCCAGCATCCGCCGTGCCGCGAGGCGCGGGGCGCCGACGCCGTGCGCGACGACGTCGAACGAGCCGGCGCGGATGCCCGTCACCAGCTTCTGCAGCAGCGGCTCGACCCAGGGCTCGTCGACCGCCACCTGCACGGCGCCCTCCATGCCGAACTGCCCCTCCAACCCGAACTGCACGGTGCTCTCATCGCGCCACAGCAGGGGGTGGCGCGGGTCCAGACGGGTGAGCGGTTGCGGGGTCAGGCGACTCATGCCACCGATTCTCACCGTGTACCGCAGCGCCTGGGGCGAGTTCCGCGGATCTGTGGATGGATTCCGGTTGGCGTCGACCTGGGGACAACCGGCGGTCAGACCGGGCGGTCGCCCTCGGGGCGCTCGTCACCGGAATCGCCCGAGCCACCACGACCGGGGCTATCGTCGCTGAAGTCCTCGCCGTCGAGCAGGCGCGCGAGTGCTTCGTCGAGTTCGTCGGCGGCAGGCGCCTCGCCGCGTTGCATCGCCTCGAGCCGGGCGATCAGCGCCGTCGGATCATCGATATCCGAGGACTGCGGCATGATGTCGGGGTAGTCCCACAGCGCGTCGCGAGCCGCGATGCCGACGGCGTCGGTCACAGCGCGCCACATGGCAGAGGCCTCGCGCAGGCGTCGCGGACGCAGCTTGAGTCCCACGAGTGCGCCCAGGGCGTCCTCGGCCGGGCCGCCGACGGCACGGCGACGCCGTGCGGCCTCACCGAGACGAGCGCCGTCGGGCAGTCGGGCGATGGCTTGCTCGGTGACCACATCGACCCAGCCGTCGATCGTCGCGATGAGGTTCTCCAGGCGCGTGAGCGCTTCACGCTGCGCCTCGGACTGCGCCGGCAGCAGCGCACCGCCCTCGATGGCTGCGCGGAGCTCTTCGGGGTTGGACGGGTCCAGGCGCGACGCGACGTCTTCGAGGGCGTCGATGTCGACGGTCACGCCACGCGCGAAGTCGGTGATCTGCGACAGCACGTGCAGGTGCAGCCACTTGGCGTGGCGGTACAGACGCGCGTATGCCAGTTCGCGCACGGCCAGGTAGAGGGCGATCTGGTCTTCGGGGATCTCCAGCCCTTCACCGAAGGCGGCGATGTTCTGGGGGATCACGGCGGCGGTGCCGGCCGGAAGCACCGGGATCCCGACGTCACCGCCTGAGACGACCTCGAGCGAGAGGCGTCCGAGCACCTGACCGAACTGGGCGGCGAACAGCGAACCGCCGAGACCGCGCATCAGTTGCCCTGCGCCCTGCACCATGCCCTGCATCTCTTCGGGCACCTGGGTCTCGAGAGCGCCCGTGAGGGCATCCGCGATCGAGGTCGAGACGGGGGCCGCGATCTCTTTCCAGACCGGCAAGGTGCGCTCCACCCACTCGCCGCGGGTCATCGCCTGCGGCGCGGAAGCCAGTTCCGAGATCGTGGTCGACTCGCTCAGCCAGAGGTTCGCCAGGCCGAAAGCCTCGACCAGCGACGATCGCGAGCCATCGGTGATGCCCAGGCCGTCGCGGTTGGCGATGTGCAACGCCTGGCGCTCGGCGTTCTGCCAGGGGTCGCCGCCGAACATGCCCTGCATCTGCGACATGAAGCCGGCCATCTGCGCCGGGTCGAACTGCATGCCGCCAGGGCCACCCATACTCGACAGTGCGTCGCGCAGTGCCTCGGGGTCGACCTGGCCGCCCGACATCATGCGTCGGAGCATTTCTTCGAAGTCCGACGGATCCTGATCGTCCTGTGCCATGCGGATAGCCCTTTCAGCATGCCCGTAGCGTGTGCGTTCTACGCTAGTCACACGATCCTGTGCTCGGACCCAAAGGCCCCGGATCCCTGTACGCCGCTCGCGAACGCCCGGAGGTCTCGTGTCATCACGCCGCAACAACGGCACCATTACCGGTGTCGTGGCACTGAGTGTCGCGCTGGTCGCCCTCGTAGGACTGACGTTCATGCCGACCCAGTACGTGATTCAGCGCCCCGGCCCGATCTACGACACCCTCGGCACGGCGCTGAACGCCGACGGCGAGGAGGTGCCGTTGATCGAGGTCGAGGGTGCCCGTACCTATCCCACCGCCGGAACGCTCGACCTCACCACTCTGCAGGTGGTCGGTAACCGCGAGCGCACGCCCACCTGGTTCGAGCTCGCGATCGCGTGGTTCGATCCGTCGCGCGCGGTCGTCCCTCTCGATTCCGTCTTCCCCGCGGGCGTCACGACCGAGCAGCGCGATGCGCGCAACGCCGATCTGATGGTCGATTCGCAACACGAGGCGACGGCGGCAGCGCTGATCGAGCTCGGTTATGACGTCGGCGCCGAGGTCAAAGTGGTCGAGGCGCTCGTGGACACCCCCTCCGAGGGAGTGCTCGCACCGGGTGACACGATCGTCTCGGTCGACGGGATCGACGTGGACTCCGCCAGCGTGCTGCGCGACAGGATCCAGCAGGGCGAGGGCGACGCGGTCGACCTCGTCGTCGACCGCGCCGGCGAGCAGTTCGAGCTCTCACTCACGCCCGACGAGACGACGGATGCCGCAGGTGACACCTTCTGGCTGATCGGCGTCTCGTTGACGACCGAGTATGACTTTCCGGTGGACGTTCACCTGCAGCTCGACAACGTCGGTGGGCCCAGTGCCGGCATGATGTTCGCGCTCGGGATCATCGACACGATGACTCCGGGCAATCTCAATGGCGGAGAGAACGTGGCGGGTACCGGCACGATCGACGCCACGGGCACAGTGGGGCCGATCGGCGGCATCCGACAGAAGATGCACGGGGCGCGCGACGGCGGCGCCACCGTCTTCCTCGCGCCGGCGAGCAACTGCGACGAGGTCGTCGGGCATGTGCCCGCGGGACTCGACGTGTACAGTACCGACTCGCTGGAGCAGTCGCTGGAGATCCTGGAAGTCGTCGCCGAGGGCGATGACACGGCGCAACTGGCGACCTGCACACCCTGAGGGCGTCCGCGCTGAGCGTACTCGCGGCCACAGCATAGGGGCGCCTCATAGGATGGGACGGTGACCACCACCTCAGCGCCCCAGCCGGCCACACCAAGCACCTCCCGAAGAATCCTCGTGATCTCGGTGGCAGTGATCGCCGCCCTCATCGCGGGGTTCTTCGTGTTCGCCTCCCTATACACCGAATACCTGTGGTTCGATCAGCTCGACTTCGCGTCGGTTCTGACGACGCAGTGGCTCGCCACGGCGACCATGTTCGTCATCGGGTTCCTCGGGATGGCGGTGCCGATCTTCCTGTGCATCCAGCTCGCGTACCGGCTTCGCCCGGTATACGTGCGGCTGAGCTCGCAGCTCGATCGCTACCAGGAGGTGATCGAGCCGCTGCGCCGCCTGGCGATGTGGGGACTGCCGATCTTCTTCGGTGTGTTCGCCGGCTTCGCCGCCGCGGGCAACTGGGAGACGGTGTGGCTCTGGGCGAATGGTGTCTCGACCGGCGCTGTCGACCCCGAGTTCGGCGTCGACACCGGCTTCTACCTGTTCGCAATGCCGTTCTACTCGATGCTGCTCGCGTTCGTCTCGGCGGTGCTGCTGCTGAGCCTGGTGATCACGGCTCTGGTGTCGTACCTGTACGGCTCGGTGCAGATCGGTCAGCGTGAGCTGCGCATCTCGAAGCCGGCGCGCATTCAGCTCGCCGTGCTCGCGGGGCTGTACCTGCTGGTGCAGGCGGTGAGTCTGTGGCTCGACCGCTACCTGACGCTCGTGCAGCCCGAGGGGCGCATCACCGGTGCGGCATACACCGGCGTGAATGCCACCATTCCCGGTCTCGCCGTGCTGTCGATCATTGCCGCCGTCGTCGCGGTGCTGTTCTTCGTGACTGCGATCATCGGACGCTGGCGCTTTCCGCTGGTGGGTACGGCGCTGCTGGTGGTCGCGTCGCTCGTCGTCGGCGTCGGCTACCCGTGGGTAGTCACGACCTTCCAGGTCGCGCCGAACGAGAACGCCTACCAGGCCGAGTTCTACGAGCGCAACATCAACAGCACCAAGGCCGCATACGGCGTCGATGACATGGAGGTCATGCCGTTCAAGGCCACGACCGACACCGAGCCCGGTCAGCTGCGCGCCGACGCCGAGACGACGGCATCGGTTCGCATCATGGACCCGGCCGTGATCAGCCCCACGGTGCGACAGCTCGAGCAGTACCGCTCGTACTACCAGTTCGCCCCCGAGCTCGATGTCGATCGCTACGAGATCGACGGCGAGATGCAGGACACCGTGGTGTCGGTGCGAGACCTCGACATGACCCGCCTCGGTGGCGGTGACAGCTGGAACAACCGTGCCGCGGTGTACACCCACGGCTACGGCCTGGTCGCGATGGCCGGAAACCAGCGCACCGACGATGGCGAGCCGGTGTTCCTCGAGCGCGGCATCCCGACGCAGGGTGTGCTGACCGAGATTCAGGACTACGAGCCCCGCGTGTACTTCGGCGAGTCCTCGCCCGAGTACTCCATCGTGGGTGCGCCCGAGGACGCCGACCCGGTCGAGATCGACTTCCCGCGTGGCCAGGACGGCGCCAGCGACACGAAGACGACCTTCGATGGCGACGGTGGCCCGCAGATCGGCAGCACCTTCCGCAAGCTGCTGTACGCGATGAAGTTCCAGTCCGAGCAGATCCTGTTCTCGAACCTCGTCAACGAGGAATCGCAGATCCTCTACGACCGCGACCCGCGCGAGCGCGTGCAGAAGGTCGCGCCGTACCTGAAGCTCGACCAGGATCCGTACCCCAGTGTGGTCGATGGGCGGATCGTCTGGATCGTCGACGGTTTCACCACGAGTGCGACGTACCCGTATTCGACGACGGTCAGCCTGCAGGATGCCATCGCCGACTCGCGCACGCCGGCATCCGTCGTCGCGTTCGACAACATCAACTACATCCGCAACTCGGTCAAGGCGACCGTCGACGCGTATGACGGTTCGGTGACGCTGTACGCGTGGGATGAAGAGGACCCGATCCTGGAGGCGTGGACAAAGATCTACCCGACCACGGTCGAGCCGATCAGTGAGATGTCCGGCGAGCTGATGAGCCACGTGCGCTACCCGACCGACCTGTTCAAGGTGCAGCGCGAGATTCTCGGCGTCTACCACATCGACAACGCCAACGCCTTCGCTCAGGAGGTCAACCGTTGGCAGACGCCCGACGACCCGCGTGCGAAGGACCGTCTGCAGCCGCCGTACTACCTGTCGATGCAGATGCCGGGCCAGGACGAGCCCAGCTTCTCGATGTTCTCGACGTTCATCCCGGCCGCGCAGCAGGGTGAGAGCCGGGAGGTGCTGATGGGCTACCTCGCGGTCGACTCGGATGCCGGGTCGGAAGCGGGTGTGAAGTCCGACAGTTACGGCACACTGCGAATGCTGGAGATCGATGCGGCCACCACGGTGCCCGGCCCCGGCCAGGTGCAGAACACGTTCGACTCCGACACCCAGATCGCCGATCAGCTCAACGTGCTGACGCTCGGTAACTCCGAGGTGAAGTACGGCAACCTGCTGACGTTGCCAGTCGGTGGCGGTCTGCTCTATGTGCAGCCGGTGTTCGTGCAATCGTCCGAGGGGACGAAGCTGCCGAACCTGCGCAAGATCCTGGTCGCGTTCGGTGACCGGGTCGCGTTCGAGGACACGCTGACCGAGGCGCTCGATGCCCTGTTCGGTGGTGACGCCGGCGCCACCGGTGGTGATGAGGACGTGCTTCCGGCCGATCCGGATGCCCCGACCGAGCCGACCGAGCCCGCCGACCCGGACGAGGGCAGCACGCCCGCGCCGCCGTCGGACGCCATGGCCGCGGCCCTGGAAGATGCACGCAACGCGCTCACGGCGCGCGAAGCCGCTCTCAAGGCCGGCGACCTGGAGCAGTTCGGTATCGAGGACAAGAAGCTGACCGCTGCGATCGAGCGACTGCTCGCTCTGGAGGAGCAGGCTCAGCAGTAGCATCCGCTGTGTGAGAGAGGTGGGCGTCCCTGACGGGGCGTCCACCTCTTTTGCGTGGGGCGCGGTTACGCCCCGCGCGGCACAACGTCGGACTTCTGCGCAATCTCGGATGCCCGAGCCGGAGGCGTCCGAAGTTGTGCAGATCTCCGAGGATGCATCGCGAGACCCCTGGCGAATCAGCGCCGCACGCCGCAGAATGAGGGCACGGAGGTGGTCAGGATGCAGGTGGCAGTCGGATCGCGGATCGTGATCCACGGTGCACATGTGGGAGATGCCGAGCGGCACGGCGAAGTGCTGGAGGTGCGGGGCGACGACGGGGGAGCCCCGTTCCTCATCCGATTTGACGACGGCAGCGAGACGCTGCTGTTCCCGGGGCCGGATCTTCAGATCGAACACCGCGGCGACACGCCCGGCGGAGGCTGAGCGGCCCGCTCGATTCGCCCCGTCTGTACACCCGTGTTAGGCTATAGATGTGCCGCGGGGTGGAGCAGTTCGGTAGCTCGCCGGGCTCATAACCCGGAGGTCGTAGGTTCAAATCCTGCCCCCGCAACAAAGAAGAAGACCCGGTCTCGAAAGAGGCCGGGTCTTCTTGCATTCGCGGCAGCCTGGGCGTTCTAGTGCGCGAATCCTTGCCGCTTCGCTTCGCGGGGGAGCGGCGCCGTGAGTCCGTCGAGGAACGCGACCTCTTCACGGATCGCGGTCAGCAGGTACTCGGCCCGGTCGCGACTCAGGTCCGACCGGACGACGATGCGCTGCACGACCACATCGGCCAGGTCATCGGGCATCGGATACGCCGGCACCAACCAGCCGCGCATGCGCAACCGGTCGGCAAGGTCGTAGAGATCCCAGTAGCGCGAGCCGGCCGTGAGCTTCCACGCGAACACGGGAATGGTGTCGCCCGCACTGATCAGGGCGAAATCGTTCATCTTCGCGATCTCACCGGACAGATACGTCGCGACATCGATCGCCTCTTGCTGAACAGCGCGGTAGCCCGCGCGTCCCAGGCGCAAGAACTGATAGAACTGCAGCAGCACCTGTGAGCCTGGGCGTGAGAAGTTCAGCGCCAGCGTGGGCATGGAACCGCCCAGGTAGCTGACGTGGAAGATGAGGCTCTCGGGGCAGGCGGCCTTGTTGCGCCACACGACCCAGCCGACACCGGGATAGACGAGACCGTACTTGTGCCCGGACGTGCTGATCGAGTTGACCCGATCGATGCGGAAGTCCCAGACCAGATCCGGCTGGCAGAACGGTGCGACCATCGCGCCCGATGCCCCGTCGACGTGGATCCGCACGTCAAGACCTGTGGCAGCCCGAATCTCGTCGAGCTTCGCCGCGATCTGCTGCACCGGTTCGTACAGGCCCGTGTAGGTCTGACCCAGGATTGCCACGACGCCGATCGTGTTCTCGTCGACGTACTTCTCAAGCTCGAACCCGTCGAGCACCAGATGATCCTCGGTGACGGGAACGTAGCGCGCCTCGACGTCCCAGTAGTTGCAGAACTTCTCCCAGACCACCTGCACCCCGGCCGACAGGATGAGGTTCGGGCGCTCGGTCGACGCGCCTTCCGCGCGTCGGCGCTCTTGCCACCGGCGCTTCAACGCGAGGCCACCGAGCATGCATGCCTCCGACGAGCCGATCGTCGATGTGCCGATCATGTCGGACTTGTCGGGAATGTTCCACAGATCGGCGAGCATCCGCCAGCAGCGATCCTCGATCTCGGCAGTCGCCGGGTATTCGTCCTTGTCGATCATGTTCTTGTCGGCTGACTCCAGATGCAGCCGCTTGGCGTTGTCGTCCATCCAGGTGGATACGAAGGTTGCAAGGTTCAGGCGTGCATTGCCGTCCAGCATCGCGGCATCGTGCACGATCTGGTAGGCCGTGTCGGGGTCCATCATCCCCTCGGGGATCTCGTACTTCGCCAGGGTCGTCGCCTCGCCGGGCCGCGTGAACACGGGGTTGATCGAGAACTCCGCGGAGTCATCCGCTGCAATCGCAGCACGGTAAAGCTCAGACATGTGTGCCTCCCGGCGTCGTCAACGGGGCGGTCCTGCGGTCGTTGGTCAACACCCTAGTGCTGAGCGCAGGCGTTGACCACGGGTCGGCGGTTGCTTCGACCTTCTAAGTGGTCGCTGCCGCGTGCCAGGATGGGCACATGTCAGCATCCGCCCCGCTCGTCGCCGTCTGCCAGTTCGCGCCCGGGGCCGACCCGGCGGACAATCGCGAGCGCGTCGCCGCGCTCATCGCGCAGGCGGCGCGGCGCGGCGCGCGCGTGGTCGTGCTGCCGGAGTACTCGAACTACTTCATCCCATCGTTCGATGACACCCTCGTAGCTCATGCCGAGTCGCTCGACGGTGCGTTCGTCGCCGCCCTGCGCGCGGCGGCCACCGCACACGACGTGGTCGTGATCGCGGGCATGATCGAGCCGGCGGACGGTCGGCGGGTGCATAACACCGTCGTCGCGGTGTCGGATGCCGGAGTGCTGGCCGTCTACCGCAAGCAGCACCTGTATGACGCGTTCGGGCAGCGCGAGTCCGACTGGGTCGCGCCGGGCCCGGTTGGCGTGAGCGCCGTGTTCGACGTCGACGGCGTGCGGTTCGGACTGATGACCTGTTACGACCTGCGTTTTCCGGAGGTGGCGCGCACGCTGGCGGATGCCGGGACGGATGCCATGATCGTGCCGGCAGAGTGGGTGCGCGGGCCGCTCAAGGAGCACCACTGGTCGACGCTGCTGACGGCACGCGCCATCGAGAACACCGCCTATGTGGTCGCGGCAGACCATCCGGGTGGTATCGGAGTCGGGCTTTCGCAGGTGATCGACCCGCAGGGTGTCGTCGTCGCCGGGGTCAGCTCGGGGGAGGGCATCGCCGTGGCGCCCGTCGATCCCGAGCTGATCGCTCGGACGCGCACGACGAATCCTGCGCTGGCTCTGCGCCGCTACCGGGTAGAACCCGTGGAGTGAAGCGCGCTCAACCGCCTGGCCGCCTCTTCGAGCACCTCGGTGCGTTTGCACGCGGCGAAACGCACCAGCCCGGCGTAGTCCGCGCGGTGGCCCGCAGAGACGAAAGCGCTCAGCGGGATCGCGACCACGCCCGCCCGCTCGGGCAGAGCACGGCAGAACGCCGCGGTATCGGTCCCGCCGAGCGCGGTGGCGTCGGCGACGGTGAAGTACCCGCCCTGCGGGGTGTGCACGGTGAAGCCCGCTGCCGACAGCGCATCGCCCAGTAGTCGGTGTTTTGCGCGCAGCGCGTCACGGGCATCCGAGAAGTAGGCATCGGGCATCCGCAATCCGACCGCGACCGCCGGCTGGAACGGTGAGCCGTTCACATACGTCAGGTACTGCTTGACGGTCAGCACGGCGGTGATCAGGGCGGCGGGTCCGTGTACCCAGCCGATCTTCCAACCAGTCACCGAGAAGGTCTTGCCCGCCGACGAGATCGTCAGCGTGCGCTCGGCGGCCCCGGGCAGCGTCGCGATCGGTACGTGCGGGCTGTCGAAAGACAGGTGCTCGTACACCTCGTCGGTGACGATGATCGCATCGTGCCGCTCAGCCAGGCGCACCACCTCGGCCTGCACCTGCGGGGTGAAGACCGCGCCGGTCGGATTGTGCGGGTCGTTGACCAGGATGATGCGGGTGCGATCGGTGACCGCCGCCGCGAGCTCGTCGAGATCGGGCTGGAAGCCGGGGGCGCGCAGCGCCACGGTACGCAGCCGCGCACCGGCCAGTGCCACCGCGGCGGCGTAGGAGTCGTAGTACGGCTCGAACACGACGACCTCGTCGTCCGGCCCGTCGATCAGCGCCAGCAGAGTCGCGGTCAGCGCCTCGGTGGCGCCCGCCGTGACGATCACCTCGGTGTCGGAATCGACATCAAGGCCGTAGAAGCGCTGCTGATGCTCGCTGATCGCCGCCCGCAGATCGGGGATGCCACGGCCGGGTGGGTACTGGTTCGCTCCCTGCGCGATGGCGTCTCGCGCGGCGTCGAGCACGACGGAGGGGCCGTCTTCATCGGGGAAGCCCTGCCCCAGATTTATCGCACCGGTGCGCACCGCCGCGGCAGACATCTCTGCGAAGATTGTGGGCGCCACCTCGCCCTGCGGGGAGAGCAGGCCTGCCCCTGCTGCCGTGCGTCGCCAAGCGCCGGGAATGATATCCATGCAGAACAGGCTAAGACCATAGGAGACATCCATCTTCGCCATACCAAACGCACAGACTCACTTGTCACGCTAGTGGGGCGTTGTGAAGGAGCAGATATGAACGACAACAACACCTCCGGCGAAGCCTCCACCCCCGAGCAGCCGAGTGTCGGTGCGACCCCGACGCCCTCGGACGCCCAGGCGTCCGCCCAGCCCGTGCAGCCGGTTCAGCCGGTTCAGCCTGTTCAGCCGGCTCAGCCCGCCGCTGGCGGTCACAGCATCCCGCCGACGTTCGGCTCCCACCAGCAGCCGGCCCCGACCTGGCAGGCCTCGCAGGGGGCGCCCCAGCACGGCGCACCCCAGCAGGGCGCCGCCTTCGGCATGGCACCCCAGACCCCCCAGGGCCCCCAGGCGTCGCACGTGCCGCAGTACGGTGCCACGCAGCCCGTTCCCGACGTGAACGCCACTGCTGAGGCACCGAAGAAGGGCGGAAGCACCGTCAAGTTCGCCGGCCTGCTGCTCGCCGCGGCCATCGTCGGCGGCGTTGCCGGGTTCGGCGGCAGTGCGCTGAGCTCGGCCATGCTGAACCAGCCGGTGTCGCAGTCGGCGACCGGCCCGCAGACGGTGACGGTCAACAACCCCGGTTCTGTCAACGAGACCACCGCCATCGCGACCCAGGTCCTGCCGTCGGTCGTCACGATCGAGGTGGCCGGCAGCCAAGAGGCCGGTAGCGGCTCGGGCGTCATTCTCGACGACGAGGGGCACGTGCTCACCAACGCGCACGTCGCCACGCTCGGTGGCGCCGTCGCCGACCCGACGATCCGCGTGACCACCTCGGACGGACGCATCTACTCGGCGACCCTCGTCGGATCCGACCCGATCTACGACCTCGCCGTGATCAAGCTCGAAGGGGCTGAAGACCTCACGCCGATCGAGTTCGCCGACTCGGGTGAACTGAACGTCGGCGACACCGCCGTGGCCGTCGGCGCGCCTCTCGGGCTGTCGAACTCGGTGACGACCGGTATCGTCAGCGCGCTCAACCGCAGCATCCAGGTCGCATCCTCCGCGCTGCCCGACAACGCCGACGAGTCCGAGCAACCCGGCGACGGTTCCGAGAACGGCGAGGGCGGCCCCTTCCAGTTCGACATCCCCGGCATGGGGGCCCAGCAGGCGCAGCAGTCGATCTCGATCGCCGTGATCCAGACCGATGCCGCCATCAACCCCGGCAACTCGGGCGGTGCGCTCGTTGACAGTCAGGGCCGCCTGATCGGCATCAACGTCGCCATCGCCACCGCAGGAAACGCCGACGAGTCCGGGTCGATCGGACTCGGCTTCGCGATCCCGTCGGTCATCGCCGAGCGCGTCGCGAACGAGCTGATCGAGAACGGTGAGGCGACGCACGGTCTGCTCGGTGCGACGGTGCGCGACGCCTCGACCGTCGAAGGTGCCGTGGTCGCCGGTGCAGTGATCGTCGAGCCGACGCCAGGCGGAGCGGCAGCGACGGCCGACCTGCGGGCCGGTGACATCATCACCGAGTTCAACGGGGCGCCGATCACCAGTGCCAGCGACTTGACCGCGCAGGTGCGCGCCGCTGCAGCCGGTAGCACCGCTGAAGTGACCTACGTCCGTTCCGGGCAGACCTACACCGCCGAGGTCACCGTGGGTGAATTGGTGCTCTGACCCCGGTTCGTTCTCAGATCAGGACGCCACCCCGCGATAGGCTCGCGGGGTGGCGTCCTTCTCATTCGGAACCGGCAACGCGGCCAAGCTGGTCCGGTTGCCGTTGTATGCCCTCGGACGCATAGGTACGTTCCTGGTGCCACGCGGCGAGACCTGGGTGTTCGGCTGCGGCGCCGGCGTGGGCGACGGCGCGCTCGCCCTGCAGCGCGAGGCGTCGGATGCCGGGCACCGCACGATCTGGTTGACCCGGGATGCCCGTGAAGAGGCCGACGCGAAAGCCCTCGGCATCCGCACGCGCCGGCGGGACGGACTGCGCGGTTGGTGGGCGACCGCCCGCGCGGGCGTGCTGGTGGTCACACACGGCCTCGGAGATGTGAACCGCTATGGCAGCAGCGACGGGTTCGTCGTGCAGCTGTGGCACGGCATTCCGCTCAAGCGCATCGGACTGGACTCACCCATCACCGTCCAGGTGCCGAAGGGTATCCCCGGCGCAGCCCTATTGGGCCGTGTGCTCACCGGAATGTATCGCCGTGCGGCGCAGCGCATCCGCATCCTCCCCGCCGCCTCGCACCGTTCGCGTGGGCGCCTCGAATCGGCGTTCGGACTGGGGGATGACCGCGTCATCGTCACCGGCGAACCGCGGGTCGATGTTCTCTCGACGGGCACCGCTGAACAGCGCGTCGCCGACGCGACCGCCGTCCTCACGCGCACCGGGCCGTTGCTGTCCGAGCAGAGCGCCCTGTTGTACGCACCGACGTGGCGCGACGGCGCCGCAGATCCCGCCGTGCCCACCGCCGAGCAGTGGGTGCGGATCGTGCGGCTGCTCGAACAGCACGATGCCGTGCTGTTCATCCGCTCGCATCCGCTGGGCGAGGGAGCGTACGCCCCGCCGTGGTCCAGCGGACGGGTGCGGATGCTGGGAGCAGAGCTGCTGCCGGATGTGACCCCGGCGCTGCCCCGGATCGACGTGCTGATCACCGACTACTCGTCGATGGCCTACGACGTGGGGCTGCTGTCGATGCCGGTCGTGTACCTGGCACCGGACGTCGCCGAGTACTCCGCGACGCGGGGGTTCTACGGACGCTACGAGGACGTCGCCGGCGAGGACTACGCCCAGGACTGGGAGACAGCGATCGATCGGATCGACGAGATGCTCGGTGATCCGGCGGCGTACTCACGGGCATCCGATCGCTCTGCCGCGCTCAGCGCGCACATGCACGCACATCGCGACGGGCGCAATGCGCACCGCGTGTACCAGGCCATCCGCGCGCGGGGGATCCCCGCGCCGAAGGGAGCACGATGACGACCGCTCGGATCGACGAGGACGCGCAGACGCTGATCATCGCGGGCACGGGCGCGCGGCCCGCCGCCGCGAGCCTGGACGGACCGCGCGCACGCCTGGACGCGAAGATGACCGGCGGCGGCAAGACGTGGAAGGCGACCTTTCCGTTGCGCGTCTCGCGGTGGGGCGGCGCAGAACTGCCCCTGCCCTCGGGGCAGTACGCGCTCAGCGTCGACGGCATCGATGTCGACGACCTTGCCGTCGAGCCGGTGTTGCTGCCCTCGCTACGCGTCTCGGTGCACGGCGCCGACGTGACGATCGCCCCGGCCATCGCCCCGATCTACGAGACTCCCGAAGGGCAGCGCACGCTCGAGGAGCGCTACGCGTCGCAGATCGGCGCCGGCGAGAACGCGGTCTTCTTCGAGAGCTTCTACGGGCAGACCGCGGGGTGCAACCCGCGGGCGATCGATCGGGTGCTCGCCGAGCGCGCCCCGGCCGTCACCCGCTACTGGAGTGTCACCGATCTGTCGGTGGAAGTGCCCGACGGCGCCATCGCCGTCATCGAGGGCGGACCGGAGTGGTGGCGGGCGCGTGCCGAGTCGCGGATGCTGATCGTCAACGACTGGCTGCGGCACAGGTTCGTGCGCAAGCCCGGTCAGCGTGTGCTGCAGACCTGGCACGGCACGCCGCTCAAGCGCCTCGCGCTGCACCGGCCCGGATTCGCGCCGCGGCGGATGGCTGCCGTGGTGAAGGAGTCGCGTCGCTGGGACGTGCTGCTGGCGCAGAACACGTACGCGGCGCGCATCCTGAAGAAGGCATACGCGTTCTTCGGCAAGCCGATCTGGGTCGACGGCTACCCCCGCAACGATCTGCTCGCCACAGCAGATCCGGCTCCGATCCGCGCCGCGCTCGGCATCGGCGCCGATGAGCGCGTGCTGCTGTACGCGCCGACCTGGCGCGATGACCGTTCCGAGATGGTCGACTTCATCGACCCGCAGCAACTCGCGGCCGACACCGATTCGGTAGTGCTGGTGCGCGGGCACTCGCGCACCATCAGACCCGGTCGCGACCAGGCTGGCGCGCGGGTGATCGACGTCACCGGCTACCCCGAGACCTCGCGTCTGCTGCTGATCGCCGACGCGCTGATCACGGATTACTCGTCGGTGATGTTCGACTTCAGTGTCACCGGACGGCCGATGTACTTCTTGGTGCCCGACCTGGAGCACTACCGCGGCGAGTTGCGCGGGTTCTACTTCGACCTGGCCGAGCGCGCGCCGGGGCCATTGGTGCACTCGCAGGAAGAGCTCGTGCGGGCCCTGGAAGATGCCGACGTGCCGTCTGCGTACGAACGTCGGTATGGCGCATGGCGGGCGCAGTTCAACCGGCTCGACGACGGCGAAGCGGCCGAGCGTGTCGTCGCGCGCATCCTCGACCAGGGGTGGCTGACCGCCTGACGGTGCCCGCCGGCGCTCAGGGCAGCGGGGTATTGCGGTCGCCGAGCCGTGAGGCATCAACGGTGTCGCCGGCGCCGCGCAGCACCCCGGCGAGGAAGCCGAGCCCCCAGGCGAAGTGCATGGTCGGTAGCACGGCCAGCGTCCAGAGGCGTTCTCGCAGTCCGCGGTGCCCCGACAGTGCGACAACGAGCACGAGTACGGCGTATGCGATCAAGGGCACGTACACGATCGAGGCGAGCACACCCGGAAGGCCGTGCAGCACGCCCGTCAGTTGCAGCACGCCCACGATCAGAGCAAGCGCCGTGACGAGCACCAACGCGGGTGGGGCGAAGAACCGCAGGCCGTTGCTGCGTCCGAAACGACGCACCAGTTCGCCGCGCCAGGCCCCGGTGGCGCGGAACTGGCGCGCCAGGCGCCACCAGTTCTCGCGCGGCCAGTAGGTGACCGAGAGTCGCGGGTCGAACCAGACCAGATGACCCGCCTCACGGATGCGCAGGTTCAGCTCCCAGTCCTCGCCGCGACGGATCGACTCATCGAACAGGCCGACCTCGTCGAGCACCTCGCGGCGCATCACACCGAGATAGGCGGACTCGGCCTCGCCCTCGCGCTCGCTGCCGTGGTAGGCACCGCCGCCGAGCCCGACGGGGGAGTTGTACAGGCGCGCCACGGCGCTCTGAAACGGGGTGCGCCCGTCGGCGCGCATCACGCCACCGACGTTCGCCGCGCCGGTGCGCTCCAGCGTCTCCAGTGCCTGCCGTGCATAGCCGGGCGAGAGCTCGGAATGCGCATCGACGCGGATGACCGTGGGGTAGCGGCTGGCACGGATGGCGGCGTTCAGACCGACCGGGATGTGCGCGGCGGGGTTGTCGACCAGATGCACGCGTGTGTCGGCGGCGGCGAGGCGCTGCGCGAGCTCGGTGGTGCCGTCCGTAGAAGGGCCCAGGGCGAGCACGAGCTCGGTCGGGCCGTCGACGTCCTGTTCGAGCACGGAGCGCACGGCGTGCTCGAGGTAGTCGCGTTCGTTGAGCACGGGCATGACGAAGGAGACCCCGTCGGGCGATGGATGGTCTGTCTCGTGCACGATTCGATCATGTCATGCGGTGGGCGCCGCGCCCGGATGCCGGCACCGGCACGGCCGAGGCGATGGTGTTCGGGGAAGCGCCGTATTCTGGAGGGATGGGTGTCGTCTCGGATGGAAAGAAGGCTTACCGGCTGCTGAGAAAGGCACTCGCCTCTCGCGCCGCGGTGCAGCGGGTCAGGCGAACTCTGGCGCAACGCGAGCCGCACCCGCGCGACACGTACAAGATCGCGGTGTACTTCGCCGACGGCGCGGTCAACATGTATCAGATGCGGCAGTGGTACCGCCCGCTGGCACAGCTGGCTGAACGCTGGCCGGTGGTCGTGCTCTCGCGCAGCGCGACCGGCGCCGAGCAGCTGATCGCTGAGGACGGGCCGCCGGTCGCGTTCGTGCCGACGGTGCGCAACCTCGAGAAGTTCATCGCGAAGCAAGACATCCGGATCGTCTTGTATGTGAACCAGAACACCCGCAACTTCCAGATGTTCCGGTACGGCCGCCGCTGGCACGTGTTCATCAACCACGGTGAGTCCGACAAGATGTACATGACCACCAACCAGTACAAGGCGTACGATTACGCCCTAGTCGCCGGTCAGGCCGCCCGCGACCGGCTCAGCCGCACCCTGTGGGACTACGACATCGACCGGCGCACGATCGAGATCGGCCGTCCGCAGGCCGATCACTACTCCGGCACCCTTCCCTATACCCCGGACGAGCGCACGGTCGTGCTATATGCGCCGACCTGGGAGGGCGATCGCCCTTCTGCGCACTACGGATCGATCGCCACTCACGGCGAGACGCTCGTTCGCGGGCTGCTGGCAACGGGCCGGCACCGCCTGATCTACCGGCCGCACCCGCGTAGCGGTGTGGTCGACGATGCGTACGGTGCGGCGCACCAGCGCATTCTCACCGCGATCGCCGAGGCAAACGCGACCGACGCGACCGCTCACCACATCTACGACGACGGTCCCGAGCTGGGCTGGCAGCTCGCCGCTGCCGATGTCGCGATCGTCGACATCTCGGCGATGGTCTATGACCGACTCGCCTCGGGTAAGCCGTTGCTGATTACCCGCCCTGATGATGAGCGCGCTTCGATCGACACCAAGGGCTATCTGTCGGCGTGTGAATGGCTGACGGTCGATGGCGCCGGCGACATCGTCGCCGAGGTCGATCGTGTGCGCGGCGACGAGGCGGCGATCGAGCGTCTGGACACCTGGGTCACGCACTACTTCGGTGACACCACACCGGGGGCGGCGACGGCTAAGTTCCATGCCGCCATCGAGCAGCTGATGCAGAAGTGGGATCACTGGCACGCGCGTGACAACATGCCGGCCGCGGAAGCATCGGAACACGACACCGCAGATCTCGACGAGGACGCGGTCTGAATGAACCTGCAACGCGCCTCGGGGATCGCCGGTCGTCTGCTGGTACTGCCCGAGTGCGGCTCGACGAACGCCGAGTTGCGTGGGCGCGCGTCGGATGCCACCGCCTGGCCGCATCTGTCGGTGCTGGTCACCGACTCACAGACCGCGGGGCGGGGGCGGCTCGACCGCACCTGGGACACGCCTCCCGGAGCCGCGCTGGCAATCTCGGTGCTGTTGCGAGACCTGCCGGAGAGTGTCGACGCGCGCGGATGGTTGCCTTTGGCTGCCGGTGTCGCGATGACGGATGCTGTCGCCGCACAGCTGCCCGGCCATGACGTGGGCCTGAAATGGCCCAACGACGTGCTCGTCGGCGGCCGCAAGATCTGTGGCATCCTCGCCGAAGTCGTCGGTGACGCGGTGATCGTCGGTGCTGGGGTGAACACCGCGATGACACACGCGCGGCTGCCGGTTCCGACGGCGACGTCGTTCGCCTGCCAGGATGCCGTTGCGGATGCCGATCGGTTGGTCGCCGACTATCTGAACCGACTCGACGCGATCGTGCGCGAGCTGGGCAGAGCGGGCGACGCGATCCGATCGGGTCTGCACGCCGAGGCGACCGCGCGGTGCGTCACGCTGGGACGTGCGGTGAACGTATCGCTGCCGGACGGCACATCGATGCACGGACGCGCGGTGCGCCTGGCCGACGACGGCAGACTCGTCGTCGCCGAGGAATCCACCGAGGCGGGCTGTGCAGAGAGCGAACGTGCGGTGTCGTCGGGCGATGTCGTGCACGCGCGGCTGGCCTGACGCGGCACGCTGACACGCCCTGCGGGTGCCGGGGATGTCGCATCCTGACGGCACAATGGAGGCATGACTCAGCCGGTGATGCTCGGAGGGCGTCCGATGATGCCCCCGCCTGGCGCGCCCGCCGAGGAACTGATCGTCGCGCGCTTTCGTGGCCATGCTCGGCGGCTGTTCTGGTCGGCACTCGTGCTGATCGCCGTGTTCGGCGCGACAGCCTACTTGTATGGCAACCTGCCCTCTCCGTATGAGAACTGGATGCTGCTCGCCGCGGCAGGCCTGCTGGTGCTGCTTCTCGTCGTCGCGCCGTATTTGCGCTGGCTGTCACGTACGTACACGATCACCACCCGGCGAGTGATCGTCCGCGACGGGCTCGGCGCGCGCAGCCGTCAGGAGCTCTCGCACACGCGCGGCTATTCGATCGCCGTGCGCCGCGGACTTCTGCAGCGTCTGTGGGGCGCCGGCACGGTCGTCCTCAGCAACGGCGTCGACGCACCGTTGCGCCTGGTGAACGTCCCCAGCGTCAATCTCGTGCATGAGGCACTGGCTGATCAGGTCGAGGTCAACCAGATCCTCGCCCACCGCGACGCGGAGCCCGGAACGTTCTGACCACCCGCGCCCTCGGAGTACGCGAGAATGGGAACGACGAAAGGGGCGCGGATGTCGGTGCGCGTAGGTGTGATCGGTGGTGGACAGCTCGCCAGGATGATGATTGCTCCGGCGGTCGAACTCGGACTCGACGTGCGTGTGCTCGCCGAGGACGAGGGGATGTCGGCCGCGCTGGCAGCGACGGCCGTCGGTGACTATCGCGACCTGGACGCGGTGCGCGCCTTCGCGCGTGACGTCGACGTCATCACCTTCGACCACGAGCACGTGCCCCAGCAGGTGCTGCGCGCCCTCGTCGCCGACGGTGTGCAGGTGCACCCGGGGCCCGATGCGTTGCAGTACGCGCAGGACAAGCTCGTGATGCGTGCCCGCCTCGCCGAGCTCGGTGTGCCGCAGCCGGACTGGGCCGCGGTGCACGATGCTCGCGAACTGCAGGCGTTCATCAACGATCACGGCGGCCGAGCCGTCGTGAAGACTCCGCGGGGCGGGTACGACGGCAAAGGTGTACGCGTCGTACGCGCGGGCCTCGAGGCCGCCGATTGGTTCGAGCAGGTGCCGGAGGGGGAGGCGCTGCTGGCCGAGGAGATGGTGTCGTTCACCCGTGAACTCGCCCAGCAGATCGCGCGGCGCCCGAGCGGCGACGTGGTCGCGTACCCCGTCGTCGAGACGGTGCAGCGCGGCGGCGTGTGCGCAGAGGTCATCGCCCCCGCGCCGAACGCTACGGAGCGTCTGGCCGAGGTCGCCGAGCAGATCGGACGGCAGATCGCCGAGGGAATCGGCGTCACAGGCATGCTGGCTGTCGAACTGTTCGAGACCGACGATGAGCGCATTCTGGTCAACGAACTGGCCATGCGTCCCCACAACAGCGGACACTGGAGCCAGGACGGTGCCGTGACGGGCCAGTTCGAGCAGCACCTGCGGGCCGTCGCCGATCTGCCGCTGGGCAGCACCGCACCTCGAGCACCCTGGACCGTGATGGTGAACATCCTCGGCGGACCCGCCGAGGGCACGCTCACCTCGTGCTTCGCACCGGCGATGGAGCAGCACCCCGAGGCCAAGATCCACACCTATGGCAAGGCGCCGCGTCCGGGACGAAAAGTCGGCCACATCAACGTCGCCGGCGCTGATCTCGATGACGTCGTCTACACCGCCCGCGCCGCCGCAGTGCATTTCGAGTGAGTGATCCGCGTCGCTGCGAGTGCGCGCCGTTGCGCCGTTCTCCCAGCGGCGAGCACTAGCCTGTACGAGTGACTGAGCCGCTGCATTCCTCGAGCTCGCCGCTGGTCGGCGTCGTGATGGGTTCCGATTCCGACTGGCGGGTGATGAGTGACGCGTCCCAGGCGCTCACCGACTTCGGCATCCCGCACGAGGTCGAGGTCGTCTCGGCCCACCGCACACCCGACAAGCTGATGAGCTATGGCCGGGAAGCGCGCAGCCGTGGCATCCGCGTCATCATCGCCGGCGCCGGAGGAGCCGCTCATCTGCCGGGCATGATCGCCTCGGTGACCGCGCTGCCCGTCGTGGGTGTGCCCGTGCCGCTGGCGTACTTGGACGGCATGGACTCGCTGCTGTCGATCGTGCAGATGCCGGCCGGAATCCCCGTCGCGACCGTGTCGATCGGCGGGGCGCGAAACGCAGGGCTCCTCGCCGCACGGATCCTGGGCACGTCCGATCCGGAACTCGCCGACCGCGTAGAGGCGTACGCACGTGAACTCGAAGGCCAGGTGGAGCAGAAGAACCAGCGGTTGAAGGACTCGCTGTGACATTGGCAGCACCGCGTGCCTCCGATCAGGGCGCACGCCCGCTGATCGAGACGCGGCCGCTGCTCAACCCCGATGCCTCTGATGCCGACCTGATGGGTCGGCGTGCCTGGTGGCTGGTCGTGCTGAACGTACTTGTCCCGGGCTCGGCGCAGGTGCTCGCCGGCAACCGCAGGCTCGGCCGCTTCGGACTCGGTGCGACCCTGTTCGGCTGGTTCCTGCTGCTGGTCGCCGCGGGCCTTGGTCTGTTCGCCCGGCCCGCGCTGGTCTGGCTCTTCGCCGGACCGCTCGCGTGGTTCATGCTGACGCTCGTGCAGGTGTTGCTGCTGGCTTATGTGGTGCTGTGGGTCGTGCTGACGATCGACACCCTGCGGCAGGTGCGCCTGGTCAAGGTGCCACCGATCTCGCGGTGGGCGATTCCGCTGGCATCCGTTCTCGTACTGGCCCTGGTGGCGTCGGCGACGGTGTATGCCTCGTCGGCGGTGGCGTCGGGGCGCGGGGCTCTGACGACGCTGTTCGGCAGCGGCGGGCCCAGCCTGCCGCCCAGCGACGGCTACTACAACATCCTGCTACTCGGCGCCGACAGCGGCGACGGGCGCGACTCGATGCGCTTCGACAGTATCTCGGTCGTCTCGGTCAATGCCGACACCGGTGCCGTCACGATGACGGGCATCCCACGCGAGCTCGCCGGTGCGCCGTTCAGCGAGGGCAGCCCCATGCGTGAGCTGTACCCGGATGGTTTCGAAGGGCATTCGGACCAGGCCTGCGGCTGGGAGCCGTGGATGAACCACATCCGCAATGCCGCCGAGGTCTGTCGGGACGATAAGGGAACGGGGCTGTATCCCGATGCGGCGACGCACGGGTCCGCTCCCGGTATCGAGGCGACGAAGGATGCCGCCGAGGGGGTGCTCGGTATCGAGATCCCGTACTACGTCTTCGTCGACATGGATGGTTTCGCAGCGCTCATCGACGCGCTGGGTCGCGTTGACATCACCGTCACCGAACGGCTCCCCAAGGGCGGTGGGCCGGCTTACCCGAACCAGCCCGCCGCGGACTGGGCGATCGGGTGGATCGAGTCGGGAGATCAGCACATGGACGGCGACACGGCGCAGTGGTACGCCCGTTCGCGGTACACCACCAGCGACTACGACCGCATGAGGCGTCAGCGCGAACTGCAGGTCGCCATCCTGCAACAGTTCACCCCGCAGACGGTGGTGACACGGTTCAACGAGATCGCGGCCGCGGGCACGCAGCTGATGGAGACCGACCTTCCGCAGGACAAGCTGCCCGAGTTCTTCGACCTGATGATGAAGGCGAAGGAGCAGCCCGTCACCGAGATCGAGCTCGTGCCAGACAACGGCATCGTCGAGGGCGACCCCGACTTCGAGTTGATCCATCAGATGGTGCGCGATGCCCTGCATCCGCCAGAAACGGACGCGCCTGCCGAGTGACCTCACGCGCCCGCGGCGGTGCGTCGGAGGCTCTCAGGAAGGCGTCGATAGCATGACGACATGAGTGTGCAGTTGCGGGTTGTTCTCGATCAGACGGTGCAGGTCGTCGACGCCGATCAGGCGCGTGCGGCGCTGGCACTGACCGTCGGATTGGTGCAAACAGCGCCGCGCGGGTGCGCCGTTTCGGCGATCGTGCCGAGCGGGGCCGACGTGCAGGTGCCGGGTATCCAGGACGTGCGGACGCTGGCACTCGGGCGCCGTGAACTGGCCGGCGCGTGGCAACTGGGAATCACCCCCGGCGTCGGAGGTGGGCTCATCCATTCCCCGAGTCTGATGGCGCCGCTGGTGCGTCACGACCGGCTGCACGACAACGACCAGACCACCGTCACGCTGTGGGACCTGGATGCGTGGGAGGCGCCGCACGTGCTGTCGAAGTCTGTGGTGGGCTGGCACAAGGCGATGCTCAAACGGGCGGTGAAGCACGCGGACGCCGTCGTTGTGCCCTCGCACACGATGGCCGAGCGCGTCGCGGGCCTGGGGCGGTTGTCGGACCGCATCCGGGTCATCGCCGGCGCTGCTCCGCAGGGTTTCGCGGAGCCGGCCGATGCGGCGCAGCGCCGCGACGATCTGCAACTGCCCGAACGCTACGTGGTCGTGACGGGTGATGTCGAATCGATGACTGGCGGACTATCCGCAGCCGCGCGAGCCGATATCGACGTCGTGGTGCTCGATGCTGCCGACGGGACCGAGCCGCAGATCGCGGATGCGGCTGCAGCTGCCGGGTTGGCCGAACGGCGCGCGCACATCCGCGGACGCCTCGACGACGCCGACCGGGCATCTGTTCTCGCCGGAGCGGCCGCTGTGGTCGCCACCTCCACCTCGACGGCGTGGCCGTGGCGTGCGGTCGAGGCGATGGCACTGGGCGTGCCCGTTGTCGCCGTCGACTCGGGGACTCACCTCGACGTCATCGCCGACGGAGGGCTTGTCGTGCCGGCGGATGAGATCACGGATGCGCTCGAGGACGCTCTCGGCGCGGGGGAGAAGCGGCAGCGGGTACTCGCCGCCGACCGTGCACGTGCGTTCTCGTGGGCGAGCTCCGCTGAGCGGGTGTGGGCGTTGCACGCCGACCTCTGAGCCAGTCTGCGAAGCACCTGACAGGGCGGGGGACACGCCGCGGAAATCGCCCGATATTCTGCATCAGTGGCATCATCGTGCAACTTCAGTCACACTAATAACATGGCTTCACCTGGCATCCGTAGCGCGCGCGTGACTCTACCAGTGCGCTGGGCGGTGACGTTGCTGACGATTCTCGGTCTTGTGATCGGCACCGCGGCGCCCGTTTCGGCAGCATCCGTGCCGGTGGCTGCGCCGGCCCCGGCGGCGGCCGGTCTGGCAGCTGGACCGGTGAAGACGTCTCTTGTGGGCTGGAACGCCGGGAACATCATCAGCGATGCGGTCTTCACCAACGAAGCCACGATGACCGAATCGCAGATCCAGTCGTTCTTCAACTCGAAGGTGTCGACCTGCCGTGGCGGCAGCGATCAGTACGGGCCGATCATCTGCTTGAAGGACTTCCGCATCGATTCCGTTTCGATGCCGGCCGACAAGTACTGCAAGGGCTATACGGGGGCGAGGAACGAGAGCGCGGCCCGCATCATCTACCGGGTGTCGCAGGCATGTGACATCAACCCCCAGGTGCTCATCGTCATGCTGCAGAAGGAGCAGGGGCTGGTCACCCACACGTGGCCCAGCAAGTGGCGCTACGACATCGCCCTCGGGCAGGGGTGCCCAGACACCGCACCGTGTGATCCGAAGTTCGTCGGCTTCTTCCACCAGATCTACGGCGCTGCCCGCCAGATGCAGCTCTACATGGAGGGGCGCTACTTCACCTGGTATGCGCCGGGTAAGACGTGGAACGTGCTGTACCACCCGAACTCGGCCTGCGGTACGGCACCCGTCAAGATTGTCAACAAGGCGACCTCAGCGCTCTACTACTACACGCCGTACCAGCCGAACGCCGCGGCGCTTCGGGCGGGCTACGGAACCGGCGACTCGTGCTCGAGCTACGGAAACCGTAACTTCTACAACTACTTCACCGACTGGTTCGGGTCGACGCAGTACAAGGTCCCGAACGCGCCGTCGGGCGTCAAGGCCACGGCGGGTGACGCGCGTGCGACCGTGGCCTGGTCCGCTCCGACATCAGACGGCGGAGCCAAAGTCACCAAGTACACGGTAACCGCGCAGCCCGGCGGCAAGACCGCTACGACGACAGGTGCCACGAAGGTCGACGTCACCGGACTGGCGAACGGCACCGCGTACACCTTCACGGTCACCGCGACGAACGCTGCGGGTACGTCACCGGCATCGGTGAAGTCTGCTGCGGTCACACCGAAAGCGCCGCCGCCGCCTGGGTCGGTGGTTCGCCAGGGTGGCGCGAACAGGTTTGATACCGCGGTGGCGGTGTCGAAGGCGGCGTATCCGACGCCGGGCGTTCCGGTTGTCTATGTGGCCAGTGGTGAGGACTTCCCGGATGCGCTGGCCGGTGCTGCGGCGGCGGGCGCGCTGGGGGGCCCTGTGCTGTTGACACAGACGAACGCGTTGCCGAGCGCGGTCGCGGCGGAGTTGGATCGTCTGAACCCTGCGCGGATCGTGATTCTCGGCGGTACCGGTGTGATCTCGTCGGACGTCGAGAGTCGGGTGAAGGTGTTCTCGCCTTCGGTGGTTCGTCAGGGTGGCGCGAACAGGTTTGATACCGCGGTGGCGGTGTCGAAGGCGGCGTATCCGACGCCGGGCGTTCCGGTGGTCTATGTGGCCAGTGGTGAGGACTTCCCGGATGCGCTGGCCGGTGCTGCGGCGGCGGGCGCGCTGGGGGGCCCTGTGCTGTTGACACGGTCGAACGCGTTGCCGAGCGCGGTCGCGGCGGAGTTGGATCGTCTGAACCCTGCGCGGATCGTGATTCTCGGCGGTACCGGTGTGATCTCGTCGGACGTCGAGAGTCGGGTGAAGGTGTTCTCGCCTTCGGTGGTTCGTCAGGGTGGCGCGAACAGGTTTGATACCGCGGTGGCGGTGTCGAAGGCGGCGTATCCGACGCCGGGCGTTCCGGTTGTCTATGTGGCCAGTGGTGAGGACTTCCCGGATGCGCTGGCCGGTGCTGCGGCGGCGGGCGCGCTGGGGGGCCCTGTGCTGTTGACACAGACGAACGCGTTGCCAAGCGCGGTCGCGGCGGAGCTGGATCGTCTGAACCCTGCGCGGATCGTCGTACTGGGCGGGACTGGCGTGGTGTCTGTGAACATCGAGAAACAGGTCGCTGATTACATCGGGGGATGAGGAGTCCCGGTGGCCTTTCCCTCTCAGGCCTGATCCGTTTCGTTGGATAGGATGATTCCTGCTACCCCTCCGGCTGGAGCCCACTCGATGATCAACGATCACTTCGCTCTCGTGCCGCGCACCGAATTCGAGGTCCCTGGCAAGAGCCATGGACTGATCGACGTGGTGCGCTGGCGCTATCTCTTGCGCCTTCTCGTTCGCACGGGCGTGACGACGCGATACCGCAACTCCGTCCTGGGGTGGGTGTGGTCGTACGTGCGTCCGGCCGCACAGTTCCTGGTGTTCTGGATCGTCCTCGGCATCTTCATGAACCTCGATCGGGTGCCGAACTACGCCGTATACCTGTTTTCGGGCATCGTCGTCATCAACCTCTTCTCCGAGGGATTCAAGAACGCGACGACGTCGATCGTCGGCAACGCTGCGCTAGTACGCAAGGTGTTCCTGCCGCGGCAGTTGTTCGCCGTCTCGGCCGTGATGGTCTCGTTCGTCCACTTCCTCCCGCAAGTCGGACTACTTCTCATCGTGTGCATCCTGATGGGATGGATCGGCCACATCACCATCCTCGGCGTCCTCGCCGCACTTGCCGGCATGGCGATCGTCATGGTGTTTTCGCTCGGACTTGGGTTGTTCTTCGGAGCGGTGAACGTGCGCTTCCGAGATGCGGAGAACATCGTCGAGCTCCTGCTGCTGCTCGCGACGTGGGCTTCTCCCGTGCTGTACGCGTGGACGATGGTCCAGGATGCCGTCGTCGACAAGCTCCAGTGGCCGGCATGGCTCGTAGACGTCTACATGCTCAACCCGATCACGCAGGGCGTTGAGCTGTTCCACTACGCATTCTGGCGCCCGGCCAGCCAGGATCTGGTCGCCGCCGCAGACTACGTAGGCGAACCGCTGACGATGCTCCCGCCGAACCTGCTCGTCAACACGGCATGGACTGCGATGATCGCCGTGGGCACGCTGTTGATCGGGCAACTCGTGTTCCGCCGCCTCGAGGGAAAGTTCGCACAGGATCTATGAGTGACACCGCACGTCGGCCGAGCATCATCGTCGAGGGGGTTCGCAAGACCTTCACGCTGAATCATGCCTTCTCCCTGAAGGACACCGTCGTTTCGTGGATCAGACGCCGCAAGCTCTCCTCGACATTCGAGGCGCTCAAAGGGGTTGACCTCGTTATCGGCGAGGGCGAATCGGTCGCGATCCTGGGGATGAACGGCTCCGGGAAGTCGACTCTTCTCAAGCTCATCTCCGGCGTCATGGCGCCCGATGCGGGTGACCTGCTCACGCGCGGACGCGTCGCCGGCCTGATCGAGGTCGGTGCGGGTTTCCACCCGGAGCTCAGCGGCCGTGAGAACGTCTATCTCAACGCCGCGATCCTGGGGATGAAGAGAGCCGAGATCGACGCGCGATACGACGAGATCGTGGCTTTCAGTGAGATCGGTGAGTTCATCGATCAGGAGGTCAAGCACTATTCGTCGGGCATGTTCCTGCGCCTGGCGTTCTCGGTGGCCATTCACGTCGAACTGGACGTCCTGTTGATGGATGAGATCCTCTCCGTCGGCGACGTGCCGTTCCGTGAGAAGTGCCGCGAGAAGTTCGTCGAACTCATCGCGGCGGGCAAGACACTCGTCGTGGTCAGCCACGACATGGAGATGGTCAGGGAACTCTGCACGCGTGGTGTGGTGATCAGCAAGGGCGAGGTCATCTTCGACGGCGAACTCGAGGGTGCCATCGCCCTGGTGGACGCGTGATCCTGGACTGGGTCGCACAGCTGCCGGTCCTCGGGCTGGGTGCGGCCGTCGTGTTCCTGCCCGGGCTCGCCGCGCTGTGGTTCGTCGGTATGCGAGGGCTCGCCCTCGCGGCATTCGCACCCGTCGTCAGCGTCGCCGTCACCGCTGCAGCGGCCATCGTGTACGGAGTCGCTGGCGTGCCGTGGAGCATCCTCACCTGGCTCCTCGCGGTCGTCGTCGCCGTGGGCGCCGCAGCCCTCGTCGGGCGGTGGGCACCGGGCCGGCTCGTGACCGACGCCGGGCCAACGCCGCGGTGGGTTCTTCCCGTCGCGCTCGTGCTCGGAGCCGCATTCACCACCTGGCGCCTGATCGCCTATATCCAGGCTCCCGATGCCATCTCACAGACCAACGATGCGGTGTTCCACCTGAACGCCCTGCGATTCATCTTGGAGACGGGGGACGCTTCCTCGCTGCACGTGAGCCAGGTGATCGGGGGACGTGGTTTCTACCCCGCCGCGTGGCATGCCCTTGCGGCGCTCGTCGCGATGGCGACCGGAGTCGAGATCGCAATCGTCGTGAACATGCTCACCCTGGTGATCGGGGCCGGCATCTGGACGCTCGGTATCGCGTGGCTGGCACTCACCGTGACTCGTTCCACCGCTGTCGCCGCCCTCGCCGCGATCCTCGCCGGCGCTCTTCAGGTGTTCCCACTGTTGCTGTTCCAATGGGGCGTGCTGTACCCGAACGCCTTGTCCACGGCCATGCTGCCCGCCGCCGTGGTCGTGGTACTCACTATTCCCGACTGGGTGGGGACCGCGAAGCGCGCTGCGACCGTGGTGCGGATCGTGCTTCTCGTCGGGGTCGCCGCCGTAGCCTTGTTGCTGTCTCAGCCTTCCGGTCTGCTCCCGTGGGCGGCCATGTTGGTGGTGTGGGCAACGTCCCAACTCGTTCTCCTCCGCATCCGCCGCGGCGCGCTGGTTCTCGCCCTCCTCGGGAGCTGGCTGGCCCTGGGCGTCATGTGGGTGCTGCTGTCGCGGAGCACCTCGGGCTCGCACTGGCCGCCGTTCCGCGGCAAGGCCGAGGCTGTCCTTGACGTGCTGCTCAACGGTCATTTGCGCATCCCGTTCGCGTACGCGATCAGCGCACTGATGATCGTCGGACTCGTGGAGTGCGTCCGGCGGGTGCACCTGCGCTGGTTCGCCGGGGTGTGGCTCGGAGTCTCCGCACTCTACGTACTCGTCGCCTCGGCCGGTAGAGACATCTTCCGAGAGGACGTTCTCGGCGCCTGGTACGCCGATCCGTATCGGATTTCCGCTCTCTCGGCCGTCGTCGTGATCCCGCTGGCCGCGATCGGGGCCGACGCGCTGATCGGGTGGGCAGTGCGTGCGTGGCGCCCGAACACCGGGAAGGGCGCAACGGCCGTGATTGGCATCGCGGCAGCCTCGGTCCTGATGATCGTGCTGGTCCTGGTCCGTCCGGTAGCGATGCCTGCCGTCACGCAGGATTCCTTCGATCGCGACTCCCGCTACTTGATGACGAACGATTCGTTCCTCGACCCCGACGAGCGCACGCTACTCGAGCGACTCGATGAGAACGTCCCAGGCGACGCCAGGGTGCTCGCAAACCCGTCGACCGGATCCGGGTTCGGGTACATGCTCAGCGGCATCGACGTGTATCCGCGCACCTGGTCATGGCCGGGCAACGCTGCATGGCAGACGCTCGCTACTCGACTGAGGTTCGCCGCCGAGGATCCGGAAGTGTGTGATGCCCTGGCGGAGTACAACTATCCAGAGTTCGTTCTCGACTTTGGGCCGGGGGAGGCGGGGCCCGGGCGCTACCGCGCTGGCGGCATGACTGAGTTCGAAGGCCAGGCAGGGTTCGAGCTTGTCGACGAGGTAGGAGACGTCTCACTGTGGCGGATCACGGCGTGCGCTCAGTAGCCGCCCGGTCATGCTCGGTAGGATCATCAATGATGCGCCCGGTTTCGTTGCCCGTTCTCGTCGTGATTCCGGCGTTGAACGAAGAGGATTCCGTCGCGGACGTGGTCCGCGACGTCATGAGAGCCATCCCTGCGGCACATTGCCTCGTCATCGACGACGGTTCGATCGACGACACGGGCCGAGCGGCGAAAGCCGCCGGGGCCGATGTCCTTCGCCTGCCGTTCAATCTCGGAGTCGGCGGCGCGATGCGGGCCGGCTTCCGGCACGCGCGTGCGTACGGCTACGGAGTGGTCGTCCAGGTGGATGCCGACGGCCAGCATGATCCCGCCGCGATCGCGGAGATGATCGAGGGGTTGGCGAACGCCGACCTCGTCATCGGTGCTCGCTTCGCCGGGCTCGGGGACTACGGCGTGCGCGGCCCACGCAAGTGGGCTATGAAGATGCTCGCCGCGGTGATGAGCCGCGTTGCGCGCACTCGCCTCACCGACGTGACCAGTGGCTTCAAGGCGTCCGGCCCCCGAGCCATCGAACTTTTCGCAGAGGAGTTCCCCGCGGAGTACCTCGGCGACACGATCGAGGCTTTGGTCATCGCAGCGCGAGCGGGTCTGCACATCCAGCAGGTGCCGGTGCAGATGCGTGAACGACAGGGGGGCGAGCCCTCGCACAGCCCGGTGCGGGCTGCGGTCTACCTCGTGCGCGCCTGCGCGGCCTTCGCGCTCGCGATGCTGCGGCCCCGCGCACACGTCGGAGGCAACGCATGAACACCGTGACCTACGTCTTCGGAATCGTCGCTGCGGTGCTGGCGCTGATCGCCATCATCGAACTCATGCGTCGCGGCACCCTGCGTGAGCGCCATGCGGTCTGGTGGTTCATCGGCGGACTGCTGGCGCTGATCATCGCCATCTTCCCACAGACGCTGGGATGGGCGGCGCGAAGCCTCGGCATCGTGCTACCGGTCAACCTGGTGTTCTTCGTCACGATCGCATTGCTCTTTCTGGTCAGCCTGCAGTACGGCGCCGAACTGACCCGTATCGAGGAGAAGCTACGCGTGCTAGCGGAAGAATCGGCGTTCCACGAGCGACGCCTCCAGTCCCTCGAAGCACCGGATGCCACGGACGACGAGACGCCGGCCGGCGCACCGGACGCACCCGAACCCATCGACCCGCAGACAGGAGCGCAGACATCGTGAGTGCGTTTCCCCACGTGGTCATCGCGTCGCGCCTGTTCCCACCGGAGGTGAGTGCGGGGGCGTTTCGTCTGGGCGCTCTCGCCCGTGTGCTGGCAGAGAAGCACGCCGACGTGACGGTGCTCACCACGAAACCACCGTCCCACGCGCCGGAGATCTCGGACGCGGAGGGCGTATCGGTACGACGATGGCCTGTCCTGCGGGATGCCGGCGGCAACGTCCGCGGGTACATCCAGTACCTCAGCTTCGACGTCCCGCTCGCCGTTCGACTGCTCGCTACCCGCTTCGACGTGGCCGTCGCCGAGTCGCCTCCCACGACAGGGCTGGTCGTCGCCGTGATCGCCGCTCTGAAACGTCGCCGATTCGTGTACTACGCCGCGGACGTCTGGACGGACGGCGTCATCTCCATGGGCGCACCCTCCATCGTGGTGTCGCTGATGCGGTGGATGGAACGGATCGTGTTGCGAAAGGCTGCCAGCATTATCTCGGTGTCGGACGAGGTCACTGAGCGCCTTAAGCTGCTTGGTGCCGCTGCGGAACGCGTCGTCACGGTCGGGAACGGTATCGACACCGACGTCTTCACTCCTGACGCCGTTGCCCCATCCGATGAACGGTACTTCGTCTACACCGGCACCATGTCCGAATGGCAACAGCCCGACATCTTTATCCGCGCCTTCGCCCAGATCGCCGACGAGGCCACCGACGTGCACTTGCGGTTCTTCGGTCAGGGCGCCGTCGAACAGAATCTTCGCACGCTCGCTTCGGAACTCGTGCCGGGGCGGGTGCACTTCGGGGGGGTGGTGAGCCCACTGAACTCGGCATCCTGGATCCGCGGCGCGGTGGCATCCCTAGTGAGTATCGTGCCGGGCATCGGCTACGACTTCGCCAAACCTACGAAGACCTACGCTGCGGCGGCGGTCGGCACGCCCGTGTTGTTCGCCGGACCAGCTGCCGGCGCAGCGCTCGTGCGGGATGCAGGGCTCGGGCACGCCGTGGATTTCACGCCCGAGGCCGTGGCGGATGCGATGCGTTCGCTGCTCGTCTCGGCCACGGACGGCGGCACAGAACGAGAGCGTCCGCACCGCTCTGGATGGGCACTTCAGCACGTCTCACTGCGCGCCGTCGCCGAGCGTGTGGCTCAAGCTGTCACACAGGTCGCTGGACGACGCACGAGTAAACTCGAACTCATCTCCCGCACGGAACGCCACGGGAGCGAAAGGCAGACATCGTGACTCATTCCTCTGCCGTGCGGATCGTCGAGTCCGCCGACGTCTCGCCGGATGCTCAGGTCGGCGACGGGTCGTCGATCTGGCATCTTGCCCAGGTACGCGAGCACGTGAAGATGGGCGAGAATTGCATCGTCGGTCGCGGGGCCTACATCGGCACTGGCGTCGAGATGGGCGACAACTGCAAGGTGCAGAACTACGCCCTCGTGTACGAGCCGGCACGACTCGCCGACGGCGTGTTCATCGGCCCGGCCGTGGTACTCACCAACGACACCTACCCGCGCGCCATCAACGCCGACGGCACGCTGAAGAGTGCTCACGACTGGGAGCCCGTCGGGGTGACCATCGAGCGTGGAGCGGCGATCGGCGCCCGCTCCACCTGCGTCGCTCCCGTCACGATCGGCGCATGGGCAACAGTCGCCGCCGGTGCGGTAGTCGTGAAAGACGTGCCCGCCTACGCGCTCGTCGCCGGTGTTCCCGCGCGACGCATCGGCTGGGTGGGGGAATCCGGTGTACCGCTGGCGGCGGGCGAAGAGGCAGACACCTGGATCTGCCCGGCTACGGGCGACCGATTCATCGAGACCAACGGAATTCTGACCAAGGAGATCGTGTGAGCGAGTTCATTCCCCCGGCGAAGCCGATCATCGGCGACGAGGAGCGTGAGGCGGTCGACCGTGTCCTGCGCAGTGGCATGGTGGCTCAGGGGCCCGAGGTGGCGACGTTCGAGGAGGAGTTCTCCGCCCACTTCGTTCCCGGCCGTCCATCGGTGGCCGTCAACTCCGGTACTGCTGGTCTCCACCTTGGTCTGCTGGCCGCGGGTGTCGGCCCCGGGGATGAGGTCATCGTCCCGTCGTTCACCTTTGCAGCGACCGGCAACTCCGTCGCGCTGACCGGAGCCACCCCAGTTTTCGTTGACATCGAGCCCGAGACTTTTACGCTCGATCCGGAGGCTGTCGCGGACGCGATCACGTCTAAGACGAAGGGCATCCTCCCGGTGCACCTGTACGGTCACCCTGCCCACATGCGCGAACTGGAGGCGCTCGCAGCCGACCGCGGCCTAGCGCTCTACGAGGATGCGGCGCAGGCCCACGGCGCAGCGTTGGACGGTCGTCCCGTCGGCTCGTTCGGTGAGTTTGCGATGTTCAGCCTGTACCCGACGAAGAACATGACCAGCGGCGAGGGCGGCATGGTCACCACGGCCACCGCTGAGATTGCGCGCCAGGTCAAGCTGCTGCGCAACCAGGGCATGGAGCGGCAGTACGAGAACGAAGTCATCGGTTTCAACGCCCGCATGACCGACATCCACGCAGCGATCGGTCGTGTCCAGCTGACGAAGGTCGACGCCTGGACGGCGACCCGCCAGCAGAACGCAGCCTTCCTCGACGCCAACCTCCGTGGCGTGGTCGTCCCGCCGGTCGCGAACGGTGCGGTGCACGTCTATCACCAGTACACGGTGCGCGTTCCCGAAGACCGCGACGGATTCGTCAAGGCGCTGAAGGAAGAGCACAACGTCGGGGCCGGGGTCTACTACCCGATCCCGAACCACCGTCTGCCCTCGCTAGCCCCGTACGCTCCGGGTCTGGACCTGCCTGCGACCGAGCGCGCGGCCCGCGAGGTTGCCTCTCTTCCGGTGCACCCGTCGCTGTCGCAGAACGACCTGGAGCGCATCGTCGCCGCAGTCAATGCCGTCGCCGGAGCGGGTGCCTGATGGCCCTGCGCGCAGGCCTCCTCGGCGTCGGGATGATGGGACGCCACCACGCCCGGGTGCTGCGTGAACTCGATGGCGTCGATCTCGTCGCCATCGCCGACCCCGGCGGTGACCCGCACGGAGTCTCTGGAGACCTCGAGGTGCTGCCCGATATCGATGCCCTCATCGCGCAAGGCATCGATATCGCTGTCGTCGCCGTCCCGACGCGTTTCCACGAGGATGCGGCGCTCAAACTGTCCGCCGCCGGCGTGCACACGCTCGTGGAGAAGCCGATCGCACACAGCCTTGAGGCAGGGCGACGTATGGTCGCCGCCTTCGCCGACGCCGGGCTCGTCGGCGCGGTCGGGCACATCGAACGCTTCAACCCCGCCCTGCAAGAGCTGCGGCGACGTATCGAAGCGGGCGAACTCGGCGCCGTCTACCAGGTCGTTACGCGCCGGCAGGGGCCCTTCCCCGCACGTATCGCCGACGTCGGCGTCGCGAAAGATCTCGCATCCCATGACGTGGACCTCACCGCGTGGGTGGTGCAATCCGACTACGACCGCGTGTTCGCGCAGACGGCATTCAAGTCCGGGCGCGAGCACGAGGACATGATCACCATCACGGGCCGTACGACGTCCGGCGTCATCGTCAACAACATCGTCAACTGGCTGAGCCCCATGAAAGAGCGCCTCACCGTCGTCACGGGGGAGAAGGGCGCCTTCGTCGCCGACACCTCGACCGGTGACCTCACCTTCTACGCCAACGGCACCATCCCGCTGGAGTGGGAATCCGTCTCTTCGTTCCGTGGGGTGTCCGAGGGGGATGTCACCCGGTATGCCTTCGCCAAGCGCGAGCCGCTGAAGGTCGAGCACGAGGCATTCCGCGACGCCGTGCTCGGACAC
Organism: Microbacterium esteraromaticum; assembly: GCF_017303215.1. Lineage (GTDB taxonomy): Bacteria > Actinomycetota > Actinomycetes > Actinomycetales > Microbacteriaceae > Microbacterium > Microbacterium esteraromaticum_C. The sequence continues at coordinate 1,534,751 of NZ_JAEMWU010000001.1, forward strand.
CAGACGGATGTTGTCACCATGGAGCAGGGATTGCGTACCCTCACCGTTGTAGAGGCGGCGCTGGAATCGGCACGTACCGGCGAATCCAAGACCGTCTGAACTGTTCATGAAGCTCATCCTCACCACGCTCCGACGGCTCATGCCGTACTTGCCGGCGAACGCGCGCCGCTTCCTCATCGGCTACGGTGCGCTGACCGCACTGCTCTCGGTGATTGACGTGATCGCTCTCATGCTCCTCGCGCTCGTGCTCGCGGCGGCCGCCGCGGGCAACGCCGTCTCGTTGCCGGTGGTCGGTGAGCTCCCCCCAGACAGTCTGCCGTGGTTGATTGCCGTGCTGTCCGTCCTCGTAGTGGCGAAGTCGGCAGCCAACGTCGGCTTGCAGTGGGTGGCAACGCGTCGTTTCGCGTCATACGAGCTTGCTATCGGAGAGCGTCTCTTCTCGGCGTACATCCGTGCTCCGTGGACCGAACGCCTTGGACGGAACACGGCGCAGATCGTGCAGATGGCAGACACCGGTATCGCGAACGTGGTCGCCGGATTCCTCCTGCCGGTCACGACCCTGCCCGGCCTCGTCGTCACTTCTCTCGGTGTGGCAGGGGTCATCGTTTTCGCCCAGCCTCTGACCGCACTCATCACCGTGGTCTACCTCGGTGGAATCGCGATGTTGCAGTACGCCGTCCTCGGCAGCAAGACCCGCCAAGCGGGCCGCGTCGCCCGTGACTCGGCGCTACGTGTGGCCGCGTTGATCTCGGGTATGGTCGCTGCGCTGAAGGAGATCACGCTGCGTGGCAAGGCCGGCGAAGTAGAGACGGTTGTCCGGAACCAACGCGCCCTCACCGCACGTGCGCGAGCCAACGTCAGCTTCCTGTCAGCCGTGCCGCGCTTCGTTTTCGACTCGGCCATCATCGGCGGATTCCTGCTCACCGGAGGCGTTGCCTTCGTCGTTGACGGGATCGAGGGTGCCATCGCTGCGATCGCCCTCTTCGGTATTGCCGGATTCCGACTCGTCCCCGCGCTGACCGGATTTCAATCCGTCATCACCAGGACGGTCACGGCCGCGCCGTACGTGGATGCCGTTATCGGTGACATCGATGCCAGTGAGGTGTACCTGCGTGAGCAGGAACAGCTGGGGCAGAAGCCGCTCCCGGCACAGCCGCGCGTGTTGTCCCTGGCGGACGTCGGATTCACCTACCCGGGCTCCGGGGTCCCTGCCGTGGCCGACGTCAGCCTGACAGTGCCGATGGGGGGAACGGTCGGCATCGCAGGCTCCTCGGGTGCCGGTAAGTCCACGCTCGTCGACCTGCTCCTCGGACTCATCACCCAGACGGACGGGACGATCGATATCGACGGCCAGCCTCTGGAGGAAGTGCTCGCCGCCTGGCGGCGCCATGTCGGGTATGTACCCCAGGATGTGACGCTTTTCGACGGCACCATCGCTCAGAACATTGCACTGACCTGGGGCGACGATGCAGATCTCGAACGTGCGGAGCGGGCGGCCCGTAGGGCGCAGCTGTGGGACGTGATCGCCCAGCGCGACGGCGGCTTGCACTCGCGGGTCGGAGAGCGCGGTCTGACGCTCTCCGGCGGACAGCGCCAGCGTTTGGGCATCGCGCGCGCCCTTTACGCGGAGCCTCTCGTGCTCGTCCTCGACGAAGCGACGAGCGCGCTGGATACAAAGACCGAGGCCGATGTCAGCGAGGCGATTCGCAACCTCCACGGCGAGGTCACGGTCATCGCTGTTGCTCATCGACTGTCGACCATCCGCAACTTCGACCAGATCGTCTTCATGAAAGACGGCGGCGTCGCCGCCGCGGGGACATTCGACGAGGTTGTGGCGCTCAGTGACGACTTCGCCGTACAGGCTCGACTCGCGGGGCTCGCGTGAGCCGCATCGTCGCGTCGTTGACGTCCAAGGCACGGATCGCACTCCGCCTCGCAAAGGCGCGGCTGCCCGATCGACTGTCCGTTCTCACCCTGGCTGAGCAGGATCGCTATGATCCCGCCGCGATCCCCGATCCGATTCAGCCGCCCGAAGGGAACGTTCGGGTGATGATCGGCCCCGCGAACTTCGCCGGGCAGGGTCACGCATGGGCACGTGCCGCTGAGCGACTCGACGGGGTTGCCGCGCTGAACATGCAGTATCGGAGCCGTGCGGACTACGGATTCCCCGCGGACTACGCGGTGCCCGAGTCGATCTGGTCGTTCTCACGTCGCTGGGGTGTTCGACAGCGTGCTGCCGTGGGGGCAGGATTCACCCACGTACTCTACGAAGCCGAACGAGCGCTCTTCGGTGCCGCAAACGACAAGATCGTGACTCGAGAGGCGAGGTGGCTTCGACGGCATGGCGTCAATGTCGGCATGATCTGCCATGGCACCGACATCCGATTGCCATCACGCCACCGCGAGATCGACCCTTACTCGCCCTTCCACGACGCGGATCCGGATTGGGTCGCGTCGTTGGAGGCACGTGCCCGCGCGAACCATGCGGTCCTCGATCGGGTCGGTGCCCCTGTCTTCGTGTCCACTCCCGAGATGGTGTTGGATCGACCGGACGCCACATGGTTGCCAGTGGTCGTGCACGCAGATCGCTGGGTGACGTCCGCGCCGGTGCTCAGCCGCGAGGTGCCGGTCGTGCTGCACGCACCCACCAACCCGCAAGTGAAGGGAACCCATCGCATCGAGCCGGTCGTCGATGCGCTGCACGGCGAGGGGCTGATCGACTACCGCCGCGTCATCAAGGTCCCGGCCGCTGAGATGCCCGCCCTGTACGCAGACGCCGACATCGTCCTCGAGCAGTTCGCGCTCGGCATGTACTCCGTGACCGCCGTCGAGGCCATGGCCGCAGGGCGCCTCGTGATCGCCCACGTGCACGAACAGGTGCGCGATCATGTCCGCGAGATCACGGGCCTGGAGATCCCGGTCGTTTCCGCGACGCCCGACACGCTTGACGCGGTGCTGCGCGATGTGCGAAAGAACCGCGAACACTACCAGGAGATCGCGGCCCGCGGCCCAGAGTTCGTGGATGCGGTGCATAACGGCGATCTCGCCGCTCGTGTGCTCGCACCGTTCCTTGGGGCAACGGCATGAAACCACACCTCCTTCTCACCGCATGGGCGTTCCCGCCGGCGCGGACCAGTGGAGTTCACCGTGCTGCCGGCCTAGCGAGAGCCTTCGTCGCGGGGGGCTGGGATGTCACCGTCCTCACCGCCCCGCGGGAGACCTTTGCTCGTCAGGCACTGATCGACGAGAGCGCCGCTGCGGGTCTCGCGACTGCCGTTCGCATCGTCGAGGTGCCGTTCGCCTCGCAGGCGTACGACCTGGACGTCTCCGAGTGGTCGTGGATGCGAGCGCGCCAGCCCGAGCTGTGGAACGGTTTGCGGCTCACCCGAGAACGCAGGAGCTTCCCTGAGCCGGGCTTCGGTTTGTGGCGCCGTGAGCTCGAACGTGCCGCGGAGAACGTGCACCGCGAGCGTGCGGTGGACCTCGCGCTCGGCACCGCCAATCCCCATGTCGACTTCACACCCGGTCATCACCTCAAGCAGCGTTTCGGAGTGCCAACAGTGATGGATTTCCGGGACGCTTGGACCGTCGACGTCTTTAGCGGCAACGATCGTACGGACGCCTCAGAAGCCGAACGCAAGGTCGAGCGAGAGCTTCTCCTCTCCGCCGACCGTGTCTGGTTCGTCAATGAGCCCATCCGGCGCTGGCATGCGGAACGTCACCCGAGTGTCTCCGAACGCATGCGCGTCGTCTCTAACGGGTTCGACCTCGTCGACGGACGCTCACCCGCGGTTCCTTACCGGAGGATCGACGCCGAGGCAGGGCTCACCTTCGGGTACGTGGGCACCATCAACTTCGGGCAGTTCCCCGCCGAAGCTCTTTTCGCCGGTTGGTCTCTGGCACGCTCACAAGACCAGCTGATGGCCAGGTCACGACTCATTCTGCGTGGCCACCTCGGCCGCACCGGGGTGGCGAGCCCGCAACTTCAATCGCTCCTCGACGCGGCGTCCATCGACGACGTGGTCTACCGAGGCCCGGTCGCCAAATCCGACCTTGCCGATACTTACGCGCAATTCGACGCCCTGGTGCTCGCGCTCGCGAGCGGGCCCGGTGTCACCAGTGGTAAAGTCTTCGAATTCGCTGCTACCGGACTCCCTGTCGTGTCCGTCCACGACCCGGACAGCGCGGCGACGGACATCATGCGAACCTCGCCCGCTTGGGAGGCCAGCACTTCTCTGGAGGCCCAGGACATCGCCGACGCGTTCATTCGCACCGCTCGACGTGCGCGTGAGCAGTCCCCAGCGGAACGCGATGCGACGATCGCGTGGGGTGCCCAGTGGGAACGGGGCGCGCAACTCGCAGAAGGTGTCCGCGAACTGACGGCGTTCGTGAACGAAAGGAAGTCGAAGTGAAGATCGTGATCCTTGCTCCGGGAGGTGGGTACGATGCTTCGGCACTGCCGATGATCCCGACGGACTCTCAAGTGAGCGTCCTCGGATTCGAGTCTTCGCCCGAGGTCGTCGGCACAGTTGTCCCCTTGCAGCGCCCCGGTGGGTGGCGAGCAAAGCTGACCGCCGCCGCGGCAAGGACGATGCTAGGGCGCGTGCTGCTCCGGCTGACCCCGCTTGATCCCGGGGTGGTCTACTGGCGCGCTACGCAGGCCTCTGACGTGGCTCGCAAGGCCATCCGTGACGCTGACCTGCTTGTGGCCTCCGAACGGGATGCCGCCTACGCAGCCTGGAGGTGGCATCGCGCACATGCGAAGGTCGGTCGTCAGGTGGGATCCGTTTTCGGCTACCCGGCCGCGCGGGCAGCGATCGAGCGAGCATCCGCATGACCCGTCCGCACCTGCTTTACACGGCTTGGAGCTTCCCGCCTAGCCGGGCCGGCGGCGTCTACCGAGCTCTCGCGACCGTGAACGCCTTCGTCGACGCCGGCTGGGACGTGACCGTGCTCACGGTGCCACGGTCGATCTTCGTCGACTCCACGGGCGCGGACTTCCGGCTGGAGGAACAGGTGCGCCCCGGTGTCGTTGTCGTGCGCGATGAGCCGAATGTGCCTGCCTACCAGAACGACATCGGTCGCTGGCCTTGGTCGCGGGCACGACACACGGAACTGTTCAAGCTGGCCGACCTCCGCCGTGACTTCCTCCACTTCCCTGAACCCAACTACGGTCGCTGGCGCCCCTCGTTGGAGCGCGCCGCTGAGCGCATCCACCGTGAGCACCGGGTCGATCTGGCCATCGGCACCGCCAACCCGCACGTCGACTTCATTCCAGGCTGGCACCTGCATCGACGTTTCGGCGTGCCCTATGTCATGGACTACCGCGACGCCTGGCAGCTTGATGTCTTCACCGGGCGCAAGCTGATCACCGCGCTACCAATCGTCGATCGCTGGGAAGCGCGCCTCATGGCTGACGCGGCCGAGATCTGGTTCGTCAACGAACCGATCCGTCAATGGCACGAGGCGAAGCATCCCGAGTCCGCCTCTCGGATGAAGGTTGTCGCGAACGGGTTCGAGGAATACGGCGACTCCCTGGCCGTGCCTGTTCGTCCCGGACGCGATGCCGGCCTGGTGTTCGGGTACATCGGTACGATCACCGACAAGGTGCCGTTCCGCGAGCTGGTGGACGGCTGGGCGATCGCGCGGGAGCGCGGGGGCGACATGGCGACCGCGCGTCTGGAGCTGCGCGGATACCTCGGACATTTCGGTACCGTCAGTGAGCGACTGCAGGCGGACCTCGACAGGGCGCGGGGACTCGGCATCACCTATGCCGGGCCGGTTAGCAAGGCCGACATCGCGCGCGCCTACGAGGGCTTCGATGCACTGGTGCTGGCGCTGGGAACCGGTAGGTATGTCACGAGCGGCAAGGTCTACGAGTACGCCGCCACCGGCCTTCCCATCGCCGCGATCCACGATCCGGGCAACGCTGCGACCGACGTGCTGAAGGGGACGCCCGTGCATGTGCCCATCGATGCGGTCACACCCGCGGCGATCGCCACCGCGCTGGAGGAGACGGCACGTATGGCTGCCTCGCAGACTGTGGAAGAGCGCCGGGCCGCGCAGAACGCAGCCGCACGTTACTCGAGGACGGCGCAACTGGCGCCCCGCATTGATGCGTTGCGCCCGTGAGCAGATGTGTGCCCGCTGACTGGTCAGTCGACGGTGGAGTAGATCGACCCGAGGAGGCTGCGCACGCGCTCCGCTGAGAACAAACCACGCACCGTCGCGGCGACGTCTTCACTTGCGAGTTCTGCGGTCTTCGCGTGCAGTGCTGCCACGGCATCGGCATAGGCGATGCCGGTCTGCTCCTCGACGAAGACGCTTACCGAGGGTGCGCAGTAGTCCACAGCTCCGGTGTTCGCGCCGCTGACGACGGGGCGTCCGTGCACGAGGGCTTCGGCTGTCACGACGCAAAAGTTGTCACCCTGCGTTGGAAGGAGGAACAGCGTCGCCTTGGCGAGCTCGTCGGACACGCCGGTAGAGGGAAGGCTTCCGGTGAAGGTGACGGACGACTCCAGTCCTTCGGCAGCAACCTGACATTCCAGATCCTGACGTTGGGGGCCGTCGCCCACCCAGGTAAGGCGCGCGTCAGTTCCGCGATCGCGCAGGACCTTCACCGCATCTAGTGCGAGACCTGGCCCCTTGCGGGGGATGAGTCCGCCGACGGACACGATCCTTAGCACCTCATCGGCTGCTGGCCGATCCGGTGGAGTGATGCTGTCGACAATGCAGGGCACAAGCTCGACTCGCCCCTTTCTGTGGCGGCGAACGGCGTCTGCAAGACGCTGGCATTCGGTGATGACTACGTCGGGCCGGCGCAGGATCGGCAGCAGCGCTTGTCGGACGGCGCGCTGGGCCAGGGGCAACGTTTCCGGCGACGTCAGACCCGACCAGTGTTCGGTGTGCACCCAAGGGCGTTTCGACGGACGCCCTACGATCCATGGCAGGAGTCCGGGAAGCGCATGCGTGTGGACGACATCAGCATCGCGTGCCGCCTGGTTCACCAGCTTGCGAGCACGTCGTAGCGACGCCGGGGAATAGAGCCGCACAAACTCGCGGGAGACGCCCACGCCGGGAGGGATGACGGACTCCCCAGGAATCCCGATCGCGTCGAAATGAACAACCGTGACGTCATGCTCGGCCGCGAGTGCCTCCGCCTCCCGCGCGACGAAGATGCCGGATTCGGGAAGATCCGACGTCGGAAACCACGGAGTGACGATGAGGATGCGCACCGGTCAACGATACCGAGTGTGTGTATGCCGGCCGTCCGATACGTACACTTGGTCGTTGTGAAGATCGTCAGTGTGGTGGGTGCTCGCCCACAGTTCGTCAAGCTCGCTCCGATCCACAAGGCGGCTGTCGCCGCCGGGGTCGAGCATGTCATCGTCCATACGGGTCAGCACTACGACCCGATGCTCTCCGACGTCTTCTTCGAGGACCTCGGTATCGGCACGCCCGACGTGCACCTCGGCGTGGGCAGCGGCTCGCACGGCGTCCAGACCGGCGCTATGCTCGCCGCCCTAGACGCAGTGTTCGACGAGCACCGCCCGGACTGGGTGCTCGTCTACGGCGACACCAACTCGACGGTGGCCGCGGCGCTCAGTGCTGTGAAGTTGCACATTCCGGTGGCTCACCTCGAGGCAGGGCTGCGGAGCTTCAACCGGGCCATGCCCGAGGAGCACAATCGCGTCATGACTGACCATGCCGCCGACGTGTTGCTTGCGCCGACCCAGGTCGCCGTAGAACACCTGTCTACCGAAGGCCTCGCCGCCCGTACCGTCCTGGTCGGCGACGTCATGACGGACGTTCTGTTCGAGGTGCGCGATCAGGTCGGCGACACTCGCTCCGTGCTCCTGGAGGAGTTGAACCTGGAACCGGGCGGCTACTACGTGGCCACCATTCACCGGGCAGAGAACACCGACGACCCGGCGCGCCTCGCAGAGGTGGTCGCCGGACTCGCCGGACTCGCCAAGCCGGTGATCCTGCTGGCTCACCCTCGGTTGGTCGCGAAGGCTGCCAGCCACGGCATCGCGCTCACTCAGGGGGCGCTGATTGCCCACGCGCCACTGGCATACCCGGAGCTCATCGCAGCTGCGCTGTCTAGTGCTGGGGTGGTGACGGACTCTGGCGGCCTGCAGAAGGAGGCCTTCCTGCTCGGGGTGCCGTGCACGACGGTGCGCACCGAGACGGAGTGGGTCGAGACGGTGGAGTTGGGCTGGAATGTGCTGGCGAACACGGCGGCCGAGATCGCTGCGGGGGTCACCCGCCCCATTCCCGCGCCCGCGGATGCCGCGCCGTACGGCGACGGCCACGCCGCCGATCGCGTCGTCCAGGCGCTGTTCGCCTGGCAGCGCTGATCGCAGCCGAAGCGCGGCTGAGAGGCCGGGCACCGCGAGAACCGTAGAATAGGGATCATGCGTATCGCTGTTGTGGCCCTTGGGAAGATCGGCCTGCCTCTTGCTGTCCAGTTCGCTTCGTCTGGTCATGAGGTGATCGGGGTGGACGTCAATCAGAAGGCGGTGGACTCGATCAACGCCGCCCGGGAGCCGTTCCCGGGCGAGGCGGAGCTGCAGGAGCGTCTGGAGGAGTTGATCCCCGCGGGGCGGCTGCGGGCGACGACAAACTACGCGGAGGCGATTCCGGGTGCTGATGCCGTGGTGCTTGTGGCGCCGGTGTTCGTGAACGATGAGACCTGGGAGCCGGATTTCAAGTACATGGACGCCGCGACGAAGTCGCTGGCGGAGCACCTCACTCCGGGCACGCTGGTCTCGTACGAGACCACCCTTCCGGTGGGCACGACCCGTACGCGCTGGAGGCCGATGCTCGAAGAGGGGTCGGGCCTGACCGAGGGCGTGGACTTCCATGTGGTCTACTCGCCCGAGCGAGTGCTGACCGGCCGGGTCTTCGAAGACCTGCGCAAGTACCCCAAGCTCATCGGCGCGCTCTCTGATGAGGGCACCCGACGGGCGCGGGAGTTCTACGAGGCGGTGCTGCAGTTCGACGAGCGCCCCGACCTCGCGCAGCCGAACGGCGTGTGGGACCTCGGCTCGACCGAGGCATCCGAGATGGCGAAGCTTGCCGAGACGACCTACCGCGACGTGAACATCGGGCTGGCGAACCAGTTCGGCCTGTTTGCGGCATCGCACGGCATCGACGTGTACAAGGTGATCGAGGCATGCAACTCGCAGCCCTACAGTCACATCCACCGTCCCGGCATTGCCGTCGGCGGACACTGCATCCCGGTGTACCCGCGGCTGTACCTGTCGACGGACCCCGACGCTGACATCGTGCGCGTCGCCCGTCAGCTCAACGCGTCGATGCCGGAGCGTCTGGTCGCCCAGGCCGAGGGGATCCTGGGGGATCTCACCGGCCGGCGGGCAGTGGTGCTGGGAGCGGCGTACCGCGGGGGAGTGAAGGAGACCGCGTTCTCGGGCGTCTTCCCGACCGTCGACGCGCTGCGCTCGCGCGGTGCGGAGGTGCTCGTGCACGACCCGCTGTACACCGACGACGAGCTGCGCGGTCTCGGCTTCGAGCCGTACGCGATCGGCGGGGCCGCCGACCTGGCTATCCTGCAGACCGACCACGCCGACTACAAGACCCTGACACCGGCCGACATCCCCGGGGTGAAGCTGCTCGTCGACGGGCGCAACGCCAGCGACGCAGGCCTGTGGGCCGGCACCCCCCGCATCGTCGTCGGCACCGCCGGCTGAGCCGAGCTCTTGGTCGCCGTCTCCGTCATCGTCCCCACCTACAATGAGGGGCCGAACGTCGCACCCCTCGTGGCGCGGCTCAGCGTTCTCCCGCACATCGCGGAGATCATCTTCGTCGACGACTCCACTGACGACACGCCCGCTGAGATCGAGCGGATCGCAGCCGAAGCGGACGTACACGTGCAGTTGCTGCACCGTGAGGAGGCCACCGGAGGGCTGGGTGGTGCGGTGCTGTGCGGCTTCGATGCCGCGACGTCGGATGTCTGCATCGTCATGGACGGCGATCTGCAGCATCCGCCCGAGGTCATCCCGCAGCTGATCGGACGCTACGACCAGGGCGAGACCGATGTGGTGGTCGCTTCGCGCTACGCCGGCGAGGGCTCCGCCGCCGGGCTGGCCGGCTTCACGCGGGTCGCAGTGTCCCGTGGATCGACGCTGCTCACGAAGGCGATGTTCCCGCGGCGCCTGTACGGCTGCAGTGATCCGATGACCGGGTTCTTCCTGGTGGACCTGAAGAGCATCGATCGCAGCCTGCTGCGTCCGCAGGGGTTCAAGATCCTCCTTGAGATCCTCGCCCGCCACACGCTGCGCATCGCCGAGGTCTCCTTCGACTTCGCAGATCGGAACGCGGGAGAATCTAAGGCGTCGCTGAAGCAGGGCATCCGATTCCTGCGTCAGCTCTCGTCATTGCGCTTCGGCAAGATGCCGGCGTTCGCGCTCGTCGGTGGGATCGGCGCGGTCGTCAACGTCTTCATCGTCTGGCTGCTCACCGCCCTCGACGTCGGTTACCTGTGGGCCGCGATCGTCGGCGCCGAGATCACCATCGTCGGGAACTTCCTCATCCTCGACCGCTACGTGTTCTCCGAACTGAAGGCCGAGGCGGCGTCGTTCTGGCGTCGGTTCAGCCAGTCATTCCTGTTCAACAACACCGAGGCGATCATCAGGATCCCCGTGATGGCTCTGCTGGTCGAGAGTTGGCACATCTCCGCGGCGCTGGCCACAGCTGCCACGCTGGCCGTCGCCTTCATCGTGCGGTTCGTCTTCCATTCGCTCGTGGTCTACCGGCCGCGTCCTTCCGACCGAACCGGACGCGACCTGAAGGAGACCGCGGCGGCAACGACCCCGTCCGGCGTCGAGGGATGATGTCGGCGTCGTCCTTCCGGGCAGCCCTCCGGGGCGCCATGCCGGCCTTGGCCGGCTACCTCGCCATTCGGATCCTCGGCGTCGTAGCGCTCTGGTGGGCGCTCGGCCGATCCTGGCCCGAGCTGTGGCATTCCCTGACCGCTCGCTACGACGCGGGGCATCTACTGCGCATCGCGGCCGAGGGCTATGACGGCGGTGACGTCGTCCCCAGCAACCTCGCCTTCTTCCCGCTCTACCCGATGCTGGTGCGCCTGATCGGCGGTGCGGTCGGCGTACCCGCAGCGGGCCTGATCGTGAGCTGGGCTGCCGGTGCGGCATGTGCGATCGCGCTGTATGCCATCGGACGACGGCTGGGTGATGCCCGCACGGGAACCACGCTCGCTGTGCTCTGGGGCGCCCTGCCGCACGGTGTGACCGAGTCGATGGCGTACACCGAGACAACCTTCACCGCCCTCGCGGCGTGGGCGCTGTTCGCGCTGCTCGGCAGGCAATGGGTGCTGGCGGGGACACTCACGTTCTTCGCGGGGCTCACGCGCCCGACAGCGATGGCACTCATCGCTGTCGTCGGGATCGCTGCGATCGCCGAACTCGTGCGGCTACGGGGCCGCTCCTGGCGGGCATGGGTGGGCGGTGCGATCTCGCCGCTGGGCTGGTTGGGATACATCGCCTGGGTCGCCGCCCGGACCGGGGGCATCGACGGCTGGCTGGCCGTGCAACGAGGATGGGGCGCCTCCTTCGACGGCGGTCTGTACACCATGCGCACATTCGCGGGCCTGCTGGACGGTCAGACCACGCTCCAGCTGATGATGGTCTCGGCGGTGCTCGCCGCGGCGATCGGCTTGGTCGCGATCTCAGCAGTCGAGCGGGTTCGATGGGAGCTCCAGCTCTACGGTGTGCTGGTGCTGTTCATGACCGTCGGAACGGCCGGCTACTACCAGTCCAAGGCGCGGCTGCTCGTGCCCGCCTTCACGCTGCTGATCCCCGTCGCGATGGGGCTGGCGCGCGCACGCCGCGGCACCTGTCTGATCATCATCACCGCTCTGGCACTGGTCTCGGCCTGGTATGGCGCATATCTGCTGGTGTGTGCGCCGTACTCGCCCTGAGCGGAGCGGCTCCGCTGTCGGCTCGGGGCTCCCTCGCCGCGCGCCACTGTCGCGAGTTCCCAGCCTGCCGCCGATACGATGGATGCCATGGATCTTCTCGTCGTAGGGTCGGGTTTCTTCGGCCTCACCATCGCTGAGCGCGCCGCTGCTGCTGGTCGCAAAGTGACCGTCATCGATCGTCGGCCCCACATCGGCGGCAACGCCTACAGCGAGGCCGAGCCCGAGACCGGTATCGAGGTGCACCGCTACGGCGCTCATCTTTTCCACACGTCCAACCCGACGGTGTGGGAGTATGTCAACCGCTTCACGACCTTCACCGACTACGTGCACCGGGTGTACACGACCCACAAGGGCGTCGTGTACCCGATGCCGGTGAACCTCGGCACGATCAATCAGTTCTTCCAGTCGGCGTACACGCCCGACCAGGCGCGTGAGCTGGTGCGTCAGCAGGCGGGCGAATTCGATGTCAAGTCGGCGCAGAACTTCGAGGAGAAGGGCATCGCGCTGGTCGGGCGGCCGCTGTTTGAGGCGTTCTTCCGTGACTACACGGCAAAGCAGTGGCAGACCGACCCCCATAAGCTCTCGGGCGATATCGTGAGTCGTCTCCCTGTGCGATACACGTATGACAACCGCTACTTCAACGACACGTGGGAGGGACTGCCCACCGATGGCTACACGGCGTGGCTGGAGCGGATGGCTGACCACCCCAATATCGACGTCAAGCTCAACGTCGACTACTTCGACACGTCGCAGCCGTTGAACAAACAGGCCACCGTGGGTCAGCTTCCGGTGGTTTACACGGGCCCCGTCGACCGCTACTTCGACTACGCCGAGGGCGCGCTCAGCTGGCGCACGCTGGACTTCGAGCAGCAGGTCCTTGACACGGGTGACTTCCAGGGCACGAGTGTGATGAACTACCCGGATCTGGACGTGCCGTACACGCGTATCCACGAGTTCAAGCACTTCCATCCCGAGCGCAAAGAGATCTTCAACGGCGACAAGACCGTCATCATGCGCGAGTTCTCGCGCTTCGCCGAGCGCGAGGACGAGCCGTACTACCCGGTGAACACCCCCGCCGACCGTGAAGGTCTGCTTGCCTACCGCGAACTTGCGCAGAGCGAGGCCGACGTGCACTTCGGTGGACGCCTCGGCACCTACCAGTACCTCGACATGCACATGGCCATCGGGTCGGCGCTGTCGATGTGGCGCAACCAGCTCGCCGGCGAGAGCGACTGAGGTGGCGACTACGGCAGGAGCGCCGGGGACGACCCGGCGCTACTTCCACTCGCTCTGGCTGCTGTCGGCGCGAGACCTCAAGGTGCGCTACTCGACCAGCGCCCTCGGATATCTCTGGTCGGTGCTCGATCCCCTGGTGATGAGCGCGATCTACTGGTTCGTGTTCACCCAGGTGTTCCAGCGGACGGTCGGTGAGCAGCCCTACATCATCTTCTTGATCAGCGCGCTGTTGCCGTGGGTGTGGTTCAACTCCGCGGTGGGCGACTTCACTCGTGCATTCAAGAAAGATGCTCGACTCGTGCGTTCGACCGCGATACCGCGATCGATCTGGGTCAACCGGATCGTCCTCAGCAAAGGGCTCGAGTTCGTCTTCTCGATGCCGGTTCTGCTGATCTTCGTGCTGGTCAACCGACTCACAGAGACCGATCCGGCCCAGATTGCGCAGATCAGCTGGGGCGTGCTCTGGCTTCCGGTCGCGATCATTCTACAGGCCACCCTGCTGATCGGCCTCGGGTTGCTGGTCGCTCCGCTGTGTGCGCTTTACACCGATCTCGAGCGCACCACGGCACTCATCCTGCGTGCCATGTTCTACGCCACTCCGATCATCTACAGCGTCAAGGATCTGCCCGGCCCATTCGAGACCATCGGAATGTTCAATCCCCTCGCGGGCATCATGACCCTGTACCGGATGGCGTTCTTCCCCAGCCAATGGGACTTGGCCCCCGTGGTCATCAGCGCTGTGATGAGCCTGATCATCCTCGCGCTCGGCGTCTGGGTCTTCCGGTCCCTGGAGCGTCCCGTCCTGAAGGAGCTGTGATGTCTGCTGCCATCGAAGTGCAGGGTCTCGGAGTGCGTTTCCGGCGCAACCGCCGCGGTTCCCGCACGTTCAAGGATCTCTTCGCCGGCGTGAGTCGCAGGTCCCGGCCGGGGGAGTTCTGGGCGTTGCGCGATGTCTCGTTCACTGTCGCGCCCGGTGAGTCGATCGGCGTGGTCGGCCGCAACGGGCAGGGAAAGTCGACGTTGCTTCGGCTCGTCGCCCAGGTGCTGTTGCCCGATGAAGGAGGCGTGCGCGTCAACGGCGGCGTCGCGCCACTGATCGAGCTGACGGGCGGTTTCGTTGGCGACCTCACCGTGCGTGAGAACGTGCGCCTCACCGCGGGCCTGCACGGCATGTCGAAGGCTGAAGTCGCTCAGCGCTACGACGAGATGATCGCTTTCGCCGAGCTGGAAGACTTCCAGGACACGCCCTACAAGCACCTGTCGAACGGAATGAAGGTGCGCCTGGCGTTCTCGGTGGTATCGCAGCTCGATGAGCCGATCATGCTCGTCGACGAAGTGCTGGCCGTCGGCGACAAGGCATTTCGCGACAAGTGCTATACGCGTATCGACGAGCTACTCGCCTCAGGACGCACGCTGTTCTTCGTCAGCCACAACGAACGCGACCTGCGCAGGTTCTGCGAGCGTGGACTCTACCTCGACAAGGGAGAGCTCGTGCTCGACGGTCCGATCGGTGATGTGCTCGAGCGCTACAACACTGACCACAACAGAGGGTGATTCGCAGCTCGAGCCGCGCTATCGCGCGGCTCAGCGGTCGAGGAGTTGCTGCAGCCGCTTCTGAGCCGACTCCGCTGCCGCAAGGGGGGATCCGGTCGAGGTCCCGGTCTCGAAAGCCGCGCGCAGTTTGTCCAGCGCCGCACCATAGGCGCTGACACGGTCTGCCCACTCGTTCGCGATGGAACGCGGTGCGACAGCATCCGACATGCGCCCGGCGTCACCCTGCAGCTGATCGACCAGCTGCACACCCTCTGCGCCTGTGGAGTCGCCGGCGAAGGAGAGGCCCCGAGCCGCATCGTCCAGCAGCGGTTGCACTTTGCCGCGGAAGACCCCCAGCTCGGGATCCGCAGGTGTCGGGGGAGCGGCTGTCGTCGGCGGTGGGAGCGGAGCCGTCGGAAGGGGCGTCGGCGTGCTCGTCGGGGTCGGTATCGGGGTCGGCGTGAGAGACTCCGAGGCGGTTGGCGTGGGCATCGGCGTCACGGAGGACATCACAGCCGGTGCGGGGGCATCATTCCACGGGCGAATCAGCATCAGAGCGACGGCCCCGGCGAGCACGACTGCCGCGACGACGAGTACGCCGATCAGCCAGCTTCGGCCTCCGCGACGCTTCTCTGGCGGAAATGCCCAGACGTACTCCGGCTGCTGCTCGCTCATGCGGTCTCCAGCGCAGGCATCGGCCGCCACGTGCGGTCGCGGCCGATGCGGCCGCCGTCGCGCAACCCGCGGAACAGGTTACTGGTGCCACGCACGGTGCGCTCGACGAACACCAACCGGATGAGCTCCTTGAAGAACGTCGCTGCGGTGCCGAGACCGAACAACACCGGGTTGTAGTTGTCGTGTACGCGATAGTACTGCTTGATGAAGGCGCGGTTGCGCATGATGTAGTACCGGTAGGCGTTGCTCGACGCATTGAGGTGGCGTATTCCCATGTCCCACTGCCGGATCTCGCGCGTGCGGCGCAGCACGAACTCGTCGACGATGACGGCGGTGGTCAATCGAGAGGCCAGCCATCCGTACATCTGGTCATCCCAGTAGATGAAGAAGCGCGGGTCGGGTAGTCCTACCTGCTGCACAATGGAGCGGTGGATGAACATGCCCTCGAAGCAGCCGCTGTTCATCTCGCGGTAGCCTGCGGCGTCGAACTTCGACGGCGCGAATGGGATCGGGATTCCCATGCGTTCGGCAATGCGGTACTGCCAGTAGAACTCGCTGCCATCGTAGTCATAGCGGCGGCCCTGGATGCTCTTGAAGCGACGTGACCAGCGGCCCATCTTCGCCAGCCCGTCGGGCAGTACCTCGACGTCGTCGTCCATCAGCCAGATCCACTCCGAGCCGAGGTCGTACGCCGTGCGCATGCCTTCGCTGAATCCGCCGGATCCGCCGGTGTTGGTCTCGAGGCGACGGTAGACGATCTCGGTGCCGATGTCGGCGCGGAAGCCCTCGACGACCGCGGTGGTGTCGTCGGCGGAGTCGTTGTCGATGATCACGACGCGGCCCGGCTTCGGGTCCATCGCGCGGATGCTGGTGAGCAGGCCGCTCAGCAAGTGTGAGCGGTTGTACGTCACGATGACGATCGTTGCGGACCGGGGGTCGAATTGGTCCGCAGTCATGCGTCCTCCTTGAAGATCTGCGTCCACGACGCCTCCGAGACGAGGTCGGGCAGCGCCTTGCGGTACTCGGCCTGCAGGCGGGGCCACTGCCGCTTCAACCTTCGGTGCAACCTGACCGTTTCGATCAGCATCCGACGGTACTTGGCCCGGTCACGCGTGTACACGTTCTTGCCCGAACCATCGGCAGAACTGACGAGCGCACTGTCGAAGGCCGGTACACGCCACCAGTGCGCGTCGTTCTTGCCGAACTCGACCTCGGGCTGCGCGACGTTCGCGGGGTCGGGGCGGCGCATCCAGTGCGTGACCAGAGTGCGCAGGGTGAACCAGCGCAGGCGCATGCCGGTGGGGCTGTCGTACTCGTGTTGCTTGGTGTGCTTGTACACCTGGCGCCCCCGACGAGAATGCAGCACGCGGCTCGGATCGCGGTGGACCACCGTCTCGGGGTAACCGGCGGCAAGTGCACGCGCCGCGGGCATGGCGGTGGCCAGATTGGCACGCATATGGGCCGGCCCCGCCAGCACGTCACGCAGGGCTTGCGCGCGCAGCGCCACTGGGTAGTACTGCATCATCATGAGGTGCTTCAGATCTACCCTGCGGCTGTGCGTCAACAGCCGACCGCCGTGCGGGGCGTTCGAGTGCAGCAGAGCGGCGACGATGCGGTTGCGGGCGTGGAAGTACGCCTGCCAGTCGATGGTGTCGTCCTTGTTCACCCACGAGACATGCCACAGCGCTACTCCGGGCAGCGACACCGTGGCAAACCCCGCTTCGCCTGCACGCAGACAGAACTCGGCATCGTCCCACTTGATGAACGCCGGCAGCGATAGGCCCACTTTGCGGATCGCGTCGAGTGGGATCAGGCACATCCACCAGCCGTTATAGTCGGCGTCCATGCGCATGTGCAGCAGGGGCGACTGACGCAGATTCGCGACACCGAAGTCGTGCGGCATTCGCTCCTGGTACAGGTTGCGCCACATGAACGGGTGCTCGTCGACCACCTCGGCCCAACCGTGCAGCCTTGGGCGATCGAGCAGATCGAACATGTGGCCGCCGACGAGCACGGGCGTCGTCGCGTAACGACCGAAGACCACCGAGCGGCGCAACGACTCCGGCTCGATCAGCACATCGTCGTCGAGCAGCTGCACGAAGTCGCTGTCCGGACGCTGCAGGGTCTCGTGCATGGCGCGCGCGAAGCCGCCGGAGCCGCCGAGGTTCGGCTGACGGATGACCTGCAACGTCGCCCCGAGGCTCGCGGCTACCTCGTCGAAGCCGTCCTGCTCTGCGACGAGCTGCGTGCCCTGATCGATCAGGAAGACACGGTCGACGACTTCGAGCAGATCCGTGGCATCCGACAACGCGCGCAGCGTGTCGACGCAGTAGTCGGGTTTGTTGTACGTGGTGATTCCGAGCGAGGCCTTGCCGTGGCGCGCCGGATCCTGCTCGGTGGTCCACTCCGCGCCCTCGAGCGTTGCGTTCTTCTCATCGGCGACGATGTCGAACCAGACCCATCCGCCGTCGCTGTACTCGGTGAGCGCGAGGGGGATCGAGGTCGTCGCGTCTCCGGTTACCTCGCGTGTGTCGATGCGCTGTCGGATGCCCGATCCGTTCGACCGGTACACGAGGATGGTCGCCGGTCCCGAGGTGCGCACCGTGAGGGTGACCTCGCGCACGCTGGTCCAGTGCTGCCAGTACGACGCGGGGAAGGCGTTGAAGTAGGTGCCGAACGATACGCGTCGCCCCGACACAATGCGCACGCGGCGACGATCGAGAATGTTGCCCAGCTGCGCCCGGCTCGATACACGCACCGGCTCCTCATCGATCACGGACCAGGTCTCGGGATCGGCGTAAAGGGGGAGCAGATCGGGGTCCCTGTCAAGGGGGAAGACGACGTTCTGCAGTACGTGAGTCACATACGAAATCCTACCCGCCGAAGTCCTACCGACCATTCTCGGGGCGCAACGTGGGGATGGCTCCGGTCTGTGCCGCATCGATGTTCTCGCGCCATGACCGGCTCTGGCCGGCACGTAGCACGCACAGCACCAGCAGCAGCCAGCCCGCTCCGGTGACGGCGAAGCTCTCGAACATCGACTCCACTGCCAGGGTGATCAACACGAGCGGTGTCCACGCGTACACCACCGAGTGCCGAACGCTCGCCATCAGCCAGGAACGCACGAT
Source organism: Microbacterium esteraromaticum (assembly GCF_017303215.1). Taxonomy (GTDB): domain Bacteria; phylum Actinomycetota; class Actinomycetes; order Actinomycetales; family Microbacteriaceae; genus Microbacterium; species Microbacterium esteraromaticum_C. The sequence continues at coordinate 1,553,282 of NZ_JAEMWU010000001.1, forward strand.
GGCGACCCCGCCCATCACCAGGAACAGCACCAGCCCGATCCAACCGAGCTGCAGCAGGATGTCGAAGTAGGCGTTCAACGCCGAGCGGTGGTGGTCCGAGAGCAGAAAGTTGATGTATGTGAACGGATACTCGCCACGCTCCCATGAGCCGAACCACCCGTATCCCGTGACCGGTTGTTGTGCGACGAAGTCGAGGATGACGTTCCACAGGTCGGCGCGGGTCGAGAAGTCGCTACCGGCGTCCAGGAGACGAATGATCTGATGCCGCAACGCCAACGCCACCGCCAATGCAATGGCCACCATCGCACCGAGAACCCATTGCACCGTGAGCCGACGAGCCGGACGCGCGTGGCGCACGATTGTCAGCGCACTCGTGGCGACGCCGACGGCCGCGGCCAGCACAAGCACGGTGGGCGATGCCGAGAAGAGTGCGAGAAAGACTCCCAGCGACACCGAAAGCACCCCCACGACATGGGTGATCGACTGGGTTCGCCACTCGATCACAAAGGTGATGAGGGCGAGGACGGCTATGAAGCCGAGCATGTTGCGGGTGCCGAAGAGCCCCTGGATCGGCCCGCCCACGGCGAGGTTGCCCTCGATACCGAGGATCGCGAAGGGGGTGTCGAGCAGCACCCCCGACAGGATCTCGATCCCGAGCGATATCGTCAGCAGCCAGCGCAAGGTATCACCGATCGCGCGCACCGTCTGCAGGGTGTCGCGCACGTGCCCGATCGTGATGGCGATGATCGCGTACCCGAACAGCGTGAACCAACCAGTCAGTGTGTCCCAACGGTTCTCGCTCCAGACCACGCTCACCAACCCGAGCGCGATGAACCCCAGCAGCGAGGTCGGTGCAAGGCGCAGCAGCGAGAGCTCATCGCGGCGGGCGAGCAGCATCGCCAGTCCGATGATCGACAGTGCACTGATGATCGTCGCCAACGTCACCGGCGACATCAACCGCGCGATCACGAACGACAGAAATGCGGCCGTCAGGGCCGTGAGGGTGTAGGCGCGGGCGAACTCGGCCGAGGCGAGTAGCGAGAGCAGCTGGCGCCGCGGCGTCATGGAGTCCGCCGGGTGGGCGTCGTCGTCATTTCGGGGGCGTGCTCACCAACGCCGATCAGCGGTGCCGACTTCATCTTGAACGACAGCAGCACCAGCAGCAGCCAACCCCAGAGCATGATCGGAGCGGACTCGACCAACCCTTCGAAGAGCAGCACGGTGACGAACAGCAATGGCAGCAGAGAGACGGGGGAATACGGGCGCTTCGCATCGAGATCCCAACGGGGGCGGTCGACCGCGAAGAACCACGCGCGCCAGGTGAGTGCGAGCCAGGCGAGCGCCATCAACACCACGCCGACGACGCCGAGCTGAAGGAACACGTCGAGCCACATATCGTGCGCGTGGAAGACGGTCAGCCCATGATCCACGATCCACCCGTCGAAGCCGGGCGCCCAGGGGACCCAGGGAGAGGAGAACCCATTGCCGAAGATCGGGCGTGTCACCGCGCGCTCCCAGACCGCCTGCCAGATGTCCAGACGTCCGGTCAGGTCGCCGCTCTTGCCGAACATCGACAGCAGCTGGTCGCGTAGCAGGAGCGCGGCGGTGACGCCGATGACGGCGACGGCCGTGAACGCGGCGTACATCAGCCGTCGTTGTCCTGGGCCGGAGGCCGCGCGAGCGATGAGCGCCGCGGCGAGCACGACGAGGACGACGATGATGCTCAGGTACACCGTCGTTGAGGCCGCTTTGATGAGCAGAACCGCAGCGAGTGCGCTCCAGAGCACGAGCATCGTTCGACGTCGTGCGTGCGCGGCGAACAACACGGCGAAGACGATCAGCGCGAACAGGCACATCACGGCGAGGGAATGGGCATTGCCGACGATGCCTTGGATGCGCCCGTCGTTGAAGAGGTTGCCGCGCACCCAGTACAGGTGGGGGTCGATTCCGCTCTCGGGGATCTCGACGAAGTTTGGCAACAGGGGTTCGTGTCGCACCAGTGCCACCCACAGCTCGATCAGCAGCGACAGCCCGAGGATGAGCTTCATCGTCGTGCTCAGTGCGCGCGCGATCTCGTTCCAGGTGAGCACTGTCGCCACGAACAGCGCCGTCACCGTCACCGCGGCGAGCAACAACCACGTCAAGAGGGTCGCACCCGGCCACCGCGACCAGAAGGTCGACACCAGCGCGAGCGCGCCGTACGCCAGCGCCACCCAGGGCAGGCGTCGCCACCGGAAGACGCTCGGCTGCCCCCGGACGATCGCGGGGATCCAGATCGCCAGCGCCGCGAGCGTCAGAACGATGATGACGATCACTGCACCGACGGGGCCCACGAGGTTGTAGACGGCGGTGTGTGCGAAGACCGAGAACAGCAGAAGTACGCTGAACGCGCGCACCATCAGGTGCCGCGTCGTCTCGCGGGCGGGTGCGGCGGGAGGCATCGCGGCAGGATGCTTGGTGTACACGGCCATCGGGATCAGGCTACCGCGCGGCACGTCCTACGCTGGGAGCATGCTGCTGACCATCACCAACGCACCGCGTGACTACGCCTGGGGATCGACCTCGCTGATCGCGAGTCTGGAAGGGCGCGCACCCTCCGGGACGCCCGAGGCGGAGGTGTGGTTCGGCGATCACCCCGGTGACCCCTCCGACGTCGCGGGGGGTGGCACGCTCGACGAGGTGACCGGCGGGACTCTCCCGTACCTGCTCAAGCTGCTCGCCGCGGCTGCGCCGCTGTCGATCCAGGTGCATCCAACACGTGCGCAGGCGCGCGAGGGCTTCGCGCGCGAAGCCGGGATGGATGCCGGTGACCCGACCCGTAACTACCGCGACGATAACCACAAGCCCGAGCTGATCGTGGCGCTCAGCGATCGCTTCGAGGCGCTCGCCGGGTTGCGCCCGCTAGCGGATACCCGTCGTCTGCTCGCGGTGCTGCCGGATGCGCCCGGTGTCATCGCGCTGCGCGCGCGGCTGGCATCCGATGACGACGCGGTCGCGTTGCGCGACGCGATCGCGTGGCTTCTGTCGGGAGACGCCCAGGCAGAGGTGGACGACATCATCGCGGCGGTCTCACAGGCGCGCTCGGAGGAGTTCTCAGAGCCTCTGGCCGCCGTGCGCTCCATCGCCGGGCGCAACCCGGGCGACGCCGGCGTGGTGGTGGCACTGCTGATGAACTTCGTGGTGCTGCGTCCCGGTGAGGCGATCTTCCTGCGTGCCGGTCTGCTGCACGCGTACGTCTCCGGCCTGGGGGTCGAGATCATGGCGGCGAGTGACAACGTGTTGCGTGGTGGCCTGACGCCCAAACACATCGACGTCGATGAGCTGCTTGCAATCGTCGACACCACGCCCGGCCCGGTCCCCGTGCAGGCCGGGACTGGTTCCGTGACCGACTACAGTGTGCCGGTCGAGGACTTCGCGCTGCGCCGCGTGCAGGTTGACGGCGCCGCGGCGTTCGACGTGACGGGACCGACCATGGTGCTGGCCACGTCTGGCCTGGTGTCCGTCGAGTCGGCGCTTGGCAGCACCGCGCCGATCGCCGTCGGTTCCGCCGCGTTTATCACGGCGGATGAAGGGAAGATCACCCTGCGCGGTCACGGCGAGGCGTTCATCGCGCGGCCCGGTCGCGTCTGATCCTCAAGGCCCCACGCGGCTCCGCGACACGCCGACAGCGCGCAATGAACCTTAAACGCCCTCTTGAGGGTTTACGATCTGCGACTTGACCATGGCGAATGACACGGGTGTAATTAGGTGAAGAACGGCCCGAGGGGGGCTTAAGCAGGGTTGGGAGATCGAGATGACGGGTTACCGCTCAGACGTTCCCGAGAATTGGTTCGTCGATCCGGTTGATCTGGGAGTACCAGGAGTACGCCGGGTCGAGCAGGAGGACGATGGCGCACTCGCCTGGCAGGCGGATGCGCTGTGCGCACAGACGGATCCGGAGGCGTTCTTCCCCGAGAAGGGCGGCTCGACTCGGGATGCCAAGCGCATCTGCACGTCGTGCGACGTGCGCGGGGAGTGCCTGGAATACGCATTGAACAATGACGAGCGCTTCGGGATCTGGGGTGGCCTCAGTGAACGCGAGCGCCGCAAGCTCAAGCGTCGCGCAAGTTGATCGCGGGCGCGCCGGACGCCCTGTCCGGCGCGTCGCCCGCACCTGCCTAGGCTGACAAGTGCCATGCCAGCACGAGTCCATGCCATCGCCGTCGTGCGCACCGGAGAATCCGCCAGCGCACAGCTACTGCACACCCTGGATGCGATCCGCGACCAGACCACCCGCCCGACCGCTGTGACCGTTGTGGTCCTGGGGGACGGCTCCGCCGTGCGCGCAGCATCCGGACTCGGCGACATCGTCGAGAGCGTGATCGAGGCGCGCCCCACGACCACGTACGCCGAGGCTGTCGCGCTCGCCGGGCCTCGCATCGCCGAGGGGGCCGCTGTGTGGCTGCTCGCGCAGGACACCGCTCCCCGCCGCAACGCACTCCAGCTTCTGATCGGCGCCCTGGAGCGCTCGCCGTCCGCTGCGATCGCCGCGCCCAAGCTCGTCCGCCAGGATGACGACCGCGAGATTCAGTCCCTCGGGGTCAGCATGACCCGTTTCGGGCGCTCGGTCGAGCTGACCGCGGGCGAGCTCGACCAAGGCCAGCACGACGCCACTGAAGACGCCCTTGGCGCGGACGTCCGCGGCATGCTCATTCGGGCCGAGGCCCCGGCCGTGCTGCGACCGGATGTCGCGCTCCGAGGCGCTGATGAGGGGCTTGACCTGGGCGTGCGCGCCCGACTCGGCGGCGCACGTGTCGTGCTCGTTCCGAAAGCCAGGGTTGGCGTCCGCCCGCACGGCCCCGCTGCCCTGCCGCGCAGTGCCGTCAGCCGCGCGTGGGCCACCCGGCGTGCGCAGCTACACCGGCGTCTTGCGTACGCGCCGGCACTCGCGGTGCCGCTGCACTGGATGAGTCTGCTGCCGCTCGCGCTGTGGCGCTCGATCCTGCACCTGATCGGCAAGCGTCCCGGCGACGTGGCCCCGGAGTGGGGTGCCGCTCTGGCCGCCATGGTGGCGTTCGGAGGCGTCTTCCGTTCGCGCTCCGCCATCCGCTCGTTCCGTCGCGGGTCATGGGCATCTATCGCGCCGTTGCGCGTCACTCACGATCAGCTGCGTCAACGTCTCGACGACGGACATGGCAGCGAACGCGGCGCGGTCAGTGAGCTTCGGTTCTTCGGCGGTGGTGCCTGGGTTGTGCTCGGGGCCCTGCTGGTGAGCCTCGTCGTGTTCGTTCCGATGCTCGCCTGGCCCGCGATCGGCGGCGGCGGGTTGCTGCCGATGCGCGATACCGTGGCAGCGCTGTGGTCGGACACCGCGTGGGGGCTCCGCGACCTCGGCCTCGGCGTGGTCGGCCCCGCCGACCCGTTCACCGCCGTGCTCGCACTGCTCGGCTCGCTGTGGCCGGGATCGCCGTCCTACGCGCTCGTGCTGCTCTGGTTGCTGGCCCTGCCGCTGGCTGTGCTCGGCGGCTGGTTCGCCGCCACCCGTGTCACCGATCGTTCAGGTCTGCGGATTCTCGGGGGAGTCCTGTGGGCGCTGGCGCCGACCTTCCTCGACGCGCTGGTGCAGGGGCGGCCGGCCGCCGTCCTGCTGCACCTGCTGCTGCCCTGGGTCTTCCACACCGCCTCAGTCGCACACCGTTCCTGGGGGGCATCCGGCGCAGCATCCCTGCTCATCGCCGCGGCGCTCGCGTGCGCACCATCGCTCGCCCCCGCGTTGGTGCTGCTGTGGGCCGTGGCGCTCATCTTCGCATTCTCGCTCCGGCGCCTGCGTGCAGCGGCTCGCTTGGCGTGGTTGCTCGTGCCCACCGTCATCATGTTCGCGCCGCTGATCATCTGGCAGATCCGTCAGGGCGACCCGTGGGCGCTGCTCGCCGATCCCGCCGTGGTGCGCGTGCTCGATCAGGTCGGTGCGGATTCCGCCGGACGCGCAGCGATCGCCGGTGGCTTCCCGACTGCCGACCTGGCCGGCTGGGAGTGGTTCATCGGTGCCGAGATGGCGGTCTGGGCGCCGTTGCTCTTGGCCCCGGTCGCGGTCCTCGCCCTGGCCTCCGCGCTGTCGCCGCGCTGGCGCGCGGGATACGCGTTGCTGCTCGTCGCCGTACTGGGAACCGCGACCGCCATGATTTCGGTCGGCGTGGTCGTGTCGTTCGTACACGGAAGTGGGGTTGCGCTGTGGCCCGGAAGCGGCCTGAGCCTCGCCTGGCTCGGAGTGGTGGGCGCGGCACTGATCACCCTCGACACGGTCGTCGCGCTCGCACCGTTGCGCATCGGCGCGGCTCTCGTCGCGGGTCTCGGCGTCGCGGCGTGCGCACTTCCCGCACTGCTCGCGGTCAACACCGGGCACAGCGAGGTACGCAACGCTTCGCCCAGCACCCTGCCGGCTCTCGTCGCGGCTCAAGCCACCAGCGAACCAGACCGTGCCACCCTGGTGATCACTCCGCAGAACGACGGATCGCTTGCCGCGCAGGTCATCTGGGGAGCCAGCGCCACGCTTGGCGCGCAGACCACCATGCTGAGCACCGCTACGCAGCCACCTGCAGGCAGCGTCGCTCAGGACGCCGTCGACCTGGTCTCGGCGCGTGACTTCGACGCCGCGGCGGCGCTCGCCGAAGAGGCGATCAGCTTCGTGCTGCTCGAGCAGGAACCCGGCGCGAATGATATCGCGCACGGCATGCACGACGACGCCGTCGAGGCCATCGACGAACGTACGGGGTTTGTGAAGGCCGGTGAGACGGCACACGGCGTGCTCTGGAGCATCGACGTCCCGATTGCGGAGCGCACCCGCGCAGACGCAACACAACAGAGTATCGCCCGGGTCGTCGGCATCGCGCAGATCATCGTCGTGTTCGCAGCTCTACTGCTGGCGATTCCGACGCGTGCGTCTCGGCGCGCGGCGAGAGCCCGATCCCGCGTCGTCGGACGCGCTCCAGACGAGCCGCCGCTACCGCCCCGGCGGCGATGGCGGGAAGAAGAGCCGTACACAGGGCAGGTCACCGTCGCACCGCAGTCATCGGCACCGCAGCCGTCGGCACCGGACGGTGCGGCCGCGTTGGCAGAACCCGACATCGACGCGGAGGAACGACGATGAAGCAGCGCACGCTGAGACTCGCGGCGACGGGCGCACGCGTTGCGACGGGGGCGGCTGTGGCCGTCGCCTGTGTGATCGGTGTCATCGCAGCCGTTGCGGCACCCTGGCCGAGCCTGCACAATGAACCCGCCACGACGATCGTGACGCCCGTGCCCGGCGACACCACGCTGGTGTGCAATGGGTCGTTCCGCGCGCTCGGGAGGGAATCCGGGCAGGCAGACCTGATGGTGTCGGCCGGCCTGCCCGACCTGGTTGTCGATGCGCAGCAGGATGCGGTCGATACTGATCCGCTGCGCATGCCAGAAATCGTCGGTGGCGAAGGAGCGCAGGCGGTGACCGCTCGCGTTCAGGACCGCGATGTTCCGCTGGTGGCGGCGGGCGAGTCGATCCGCCTACAAGAGGACGACCTGCGCGGCTTCGCGGCCGCACCGTGCCGTCCGGCCGGAATGCGCCACTGGCTTGTCGGCGGAGACATCTCCACCGGCGCCTCCGACATCATTCTGCTGAGCAATCCGGGCAGCGTTCCCGCGACCGTCGACTTCACCGTCTACGGCGTGCAGCGCGCGACCTCGACCACGATCGTGCCGCCGCTCACTCAGATCGGTCTGCCACTGGCATCCGTCGCGTCGGGACAGCAGCGCCCCGTCGTCGAAGTCGTGTCCACCGGTGCCCCGGTGCGTGCGACGCTGCAGTCGGCGCTCACCCGCACGCTGGAGCCCGCCGGAATCGACCTGCAGGACGGCCTCGGCGCTCCGCAGTCGCAATTGACGATCGTCGGAGTGCGCGCCGTGCCCGACGCCACCGGCGACGACGCCACCGGCGTCGTGCTGCGGATACTCGCTCCCGACGACGAAGCGCAGGCGACTGTACGCGTGTACGCCGAAGGAGCCGTCGCGGCGAGTGATGAGTACACTGTCGACCTCTCCGCGGGCATTCCCAACGAGATCGCCCTGACGAACCTGCCTGGCGGTGCCTACGACATCCACATCGAGGCCACGGAGCCCGTCGTAGCGGCTGCGCGGCAGACCCAGCGGTCGGGCCGACACCAGGACTTCTCGTGGATGCTGCCCGCGCCGCGTCTACAGGGCGACGTGATGTTCGAGGTGCCGCGCGGGGCGCCCGGGGTCCTGTTCCTGCGGAACGCGGAGGCCGAATCGGTGACGGTCACAGTGGAGGGGGCTGACGATCCCACGATCGAGCTCGCTGCCAACGGCACCGCAACGGTTCCGTTGAACGCCGGGTCCTACACGCTGAAAGCACCCTCGGCGGTGCACGTCGCTGTGAGCCTGCTCAGCGAGTCCGATGAACCGGCGATCGCGGGATGGCCCCTGTGGTCACCGCCGGCGACGCAGCAGCCGATCATCGTGCACCACTGACATCGTGCACCACTGACCTCGTGCACCACTGAGTTCGGAGGGCTGATCAGTGATCGCGACTGTCGGGGCCGAGCTCCCAGGGCTCGCGACCGATGTACTCCGCGGCGGCGTGAAACACGGCGCTTTCGATCGCCATCCGGCGGTGCAGCGCGTCGTCGTGCCCCTTGGGCAGCAACCGTTCGATGGGTACACGGTAGAGCGTCACCCGGCGGCCCAGATGATCCACACGCCACAGTGGGATGCCGTCTCCGCGGTCGTGAGTGGGCATCGCGGCCATTTCGAAGCGCACGTCGCGCAGCTCCTCCCAGGAGCCGCGCAGGAACTCCACGGCACTGCCGACCGTGATCTCGAAGCGATCGAGACGGCCGTCGAGCGGAGGCAGGGGCGGACGCACCACCTCACTGCGCCCGAGGCGCCCGTGGCGGCCGTGGCGCGCACCGCGTCGGACGGGCGTCTGGCGAGAGCGGGGCATCCCGAAAGTCTAGGCCGTGCCGCGCGCCCGCGGGTGAACGTCTGCGCTCAGCCCTACGCTGAGGGGGATGAACGACAGCTTCGATGTGCACGAGCGGCTCTGCTCGAAGGTGGCGTGCGCGCGTGAAGCCGCAGCGACGCTGACCTATGACTACGGCGATCAGATGGCCGCGCTCGGTCCACTCGGCCCGGCTGGCGATCCGCACGCCCACGATCTCTGCGCACAGCACGCCGATCGACTTTCGGTTCCGGCCGGGTGGCTGGTCGTGCGGCACGCGACGCTGCGCGGCTGAACGTCCGATCGGTCAGACGCGGATCCGCGTCCGGCTCAGGTGCTCGGCACGGTCATCGGAGAGCGTCAGCGCCCGGCGCTCACGCTCGCGCCGCAGCACCGTGACCGCACGCAGCATCTCTTCGGGCCCCGCATCCGGGACGGGGGAGATGAACGGCGCGGCCTCGGCCGCCAGCTCCCGGCCCACGCTGAGCCGCGCAGCCGGCGAGAGCCGGTCGGCGTTGACGAGGAACTGCGAGATCCGCCGGGCCAGACGGTCCGGCATCCGCGCGACGTCCGCGACCGTCGCCCACCCGGTGAGCGACGGCGGCAAGACGGGCTCTTGCTGCACCAGGTGTGGTGTGCGCACGCGTTGCGAGTACGTGCCGGCAACGAGATCACCAAGGCGTTGCGAACGTGCCGTGAGTGCGCCCGTGATGACGGCGATGCCGCCGACCGTGATGTAGATCTCCAGCACGCCGAGCAGAGCCCGGATGAACGTGTGCCGGAACGTGATCGCGCCGCCGTCGATGCGCACGATGCGGCCCCCGACAGCGAGCTTGCCCAGGCTGCGGCCACGGGTCGCCATCTCGACGGTGATCGGCAGCACGAGAAAACTGACGACAGCGGCCCAGATGGACAGGATCCGAGCGGTGTGCTCGTCCAGGACCCCCAGCGTCAGCAGCCACACCTGCACCAGGATGAACCCGGTGAACACGGCGAAGCCGAACAGCATGTCGATCAGCGCGCCCGCCGCACGCAACACGAACCCCACCGGCTGCACATCGATGGCGACGGCCTCTCCAGACAGGATCTCCTGTTCATCGGCGATCTCGGCAGACATGAGTACAGTAAATCAGGTGGATGCTGATGCTCTTGCCGACGCACGCCGCCCCGAGTGGGAACGGCTTGATGAACTCAGCCGACGGCGCCGGTTGTCCGGCGCTGAAGTCGATGAGTTGATCGTGCGCTATCGGGCGGCATCCGCCGACCTCGCCGAACTCAAGACCTCGGTGGGCACCTCCCCACAGGGCGACTACCTCTCGACCATCCTCGCGACCGCCCGGCTACGCTTCACCGGCGCCGGCGACAACGTGATCGCCCAGGCGACACGGTTCTTCACTCGGCAGCTGCCCGCGGCCCTGTACCGGATCCGTTGGACCACCGGTGTCATTGCGGTGCTTTTCGTCCTGATCGGAGCCCTGACCGCGGCATGGATCGCGTCCGACCCGTCGCGCATCGCCGCACTCGGGGCGCCCGAGGTGCTGCAGCAGTACGCCGAGGAGGACTTCGTCGAGTACTACGAGCCCATGGCATCCTTCGCAGGCATGGTGTGGTTCAACAATGCGTGGATCGCCATGCAGTGCGTACTCTTCGGCGTCACCGGCCTGTGGCCCATCTGGATGCTGGTGCAGAACGCTGTCGGGCTGGGTGTCGCCGCGGCAGTGATGGCGGCCTACGGCCACCTCGACACCATGATCTTGCACATCCTGCCGCACGGCCTGTTGGAGCTGACGGCGATCTTCGTGGCCGCTGCTGCGGGACTGCACGTGTTCTGGGCGTGGGCCGTCCCCGGCCCTCGCTCGCGTGGACGCGCGCTCGCGTCCGAGGGACGCGCACTGGCGACGGTCGCCATGGGCCTGATCTTCGTGCTGCTGCTGTCGGGGCTCGTCGAGGGATTCATCACCGGCTCGGCGCTGCCGTGGCCGGTGAAGATCGGGATCGGAGCACTAGCGCTGGCTGTCTTCCTGGTCTACATGCTCGTCATCGGGCGGCGTGCCGCCCGCCAGGGTGAGAGCGGCGACCTCGTCGAGTACGAAGCCGGCACTCCCACTCTGACAGCCGGGTAGCGCTTCCGATCAGCGTCGGGCAGCGGCGTCCGTGCCATCGAACAGCGCACGGTAAGCGAAGCCGGCGAGCAGGGCACCGATGACGGGGAAGACCAGGAACACCCACAGTTGAACCAGCGCCTCGGGGCCACCGTAGATGGCTGCGGCGATCGAGCGAGCGGGGTTCACCGAGGTGTTGTCCACCGGGATCGAGATGAGGTGGATCAGGGTCAGTGCGAGACCGATCGCGACTCCGGCGAAGGCCGTGCCGCGCTTCGGGTGCGTCGCACCGAGGATCACCAGCAGGAAGAACCCGGTCAGGATGACCTCGATGATCATGGCCGCGGGCATGCCGAAGCCGCTCGGTGAGAGGGCATCCCAGCCGTTGCTGGCAAATCCCGCGTCCTGCGCGGCCGGGAGCCAGCCCTGCGGTCCGAATAGCCCGATCAGCGTCAGTGCTGTCGAGGCGATCACCCCGCCGACGATCTGCGCCACGATGTACGGGCCGACATCGCGCCACGGCGTGCGTCCCGCGGCGGCGGCTCCCAGCGTCACAGCCGGGTTGAAGTGCCCACCAGAGATCGGCCCGAAGGCGTACACGCCCACGAGCACGGTGAGCCCGAAGGCGAGGGCGATGGCGACGTAGACGGCCGACTCGGTGCCCGGCTCGGTGAAATGGTTCGACGCGAATACGGCGGTGCCGACGCCGCCGAACACGAGCAGGAAGGTGCCGAAGCCCTCGGCGGCGAGGCGTGTTCCCAGCGGTGCGGTCAGTGGGCCACCCGGTTCGGGGGTGGCTTCAATCGAGGAATCGGTCATTGCCCTGGCCTTTCGTCGTCGAGCGGCGCGGCGCCGTCCGTGTTCCGATGATCCAGCATCCCGCGCGCGGGAACCGGGTACACACGCCGAAACCCCTCCATCGCGCGGCGACGGAGGGGTTTCGGAGGCGGATGCTACGCGCTGACCTGCGCAGCGGTGCGGGCGCGCAGTTGCTCGCCCAGTGCCTGGTCGACCTGGCCCCAGTACCAGAAGAAGCGCTCCTGGATTGCGGGCACGGTCAGGCCGCTGTACTGCCCGACGAGGGTTTCGACGAAGCGCTCGCGCTCCTCGTCCGAGAAGACCTCGCGGTACAGGATGCCGGCCTGGACGAAGTCACCGTCGTCCTGGCGCAGCGTCGCGGCCGAGCGCACCAGCTCGCCGTCGGACTCCCAGCTGGCTTCGACACCGAGCAGCGGGTCGGCCTCGGGGCCGCCGACGGCACCGTACGAGTTGGGGGTGTAGACGCGGTGCTCAGCGGGGTTGAAGTGGTACTGCATCTGACCCTCGTGCATGTAGTTGCGCACTTCAGCCGCGTGCGGCTGGTTCACCGGCAGCTGGTTGTAGTTCGCGCCGATGCGGTAGCGCTGTGCGTCGGGGTACGAGAACACGCGGGCCATGAGCATCTTGTCGGGCGAGATGCCGGTGCCGGGAACCTGGTTGCCGGGCGAGAAAGCGGCCTGCTCGATCTCGGCGAAGAAGTTCTGCGGGTTGCGGTTCAGCGTGAACGTGCCCACCTTGATGCGCGGGTAGTCGGCCTTGGGCCACGTCTTGGTGAGGTCGAACGGGTTGAAGCGGTAGGTCTTGGCGTCCTCGTAGGGCATGACCTGCACGTAGACGTCCCACTTCGGGAAGTCGCCGTTCTCGATGGCCTGGTACAGGTCACGGCGGTAGTAGTCGGCGTCTGCGCCGGCGATGCGCTCGGCCTCGTCGGCGAACATCGGCTCGACACCCTGCTGGGACAGGAAGTGGTACTTGACCCAGAAGCGCTCGCCGGCGGCGTTGACCCACTGGTAGGTGTGCGAGCCGTAGCCGTTGACGTGACGCCACGAGCGCGACAGGCCGCGGTCGCCCATGAGGTAGGTCACCTGGTGGGCCGACTCGGGCGAGAGGGTCCAGAAGTCCCACTGCATGTCGGCGTTGCGCAGGCCCGAACCGCCCAGGCGCTTCTGCGAGTGGATGAAGTCGGGGAACTTGATGCCGTCGCGGATGAAGAACGTCGGGGTGTTGTTGCCGACGATGTCGAGGTTGCCCTCGGTGGTGTAGAAGCGCAGCGAGAAGCCGCGCACGTCGCGCCAGGTGTCGGGCGAACCCTGCTCGCCGGCGACCGACGAGAAGCGCAGCAGCGTCTCGCTCTTGGCGCCGGGCTGGAAGACCGCGGCGCGGGTGTACGCAGAGACGTCCTCGGTGACCTCGAACTCGCCGAAGGCGCCGCCGCCCTTGGCGTGCGGGTTGCGCTCCGGAACGCGCTCGCGGTTGAATGACGCGAGCTTCTCGACCAGGTAGCGGTCGTGCAGCGCCGTGACGCCGTCGGCGCCCACGGTGAGCGAGTGCGCGTCGCTGGCGACCGGGGTTCCTGTCTGAGTGGTGGTTGCGGGCTTGTCAGCCATTGCCGTTCCTTTCGCATTCGGGACAGAGGGCTCGGTAGGTGACCGCGGCTTCGAGGATTCGCATGCCGTGGTCGTGAGAGGGGTGAAGGCAGGGGGCCGCGCCGATCGCGCACGGGACGTCTTCGACACGACCACACTGCACGCATTGCAGGTGGTGGTGGTTGTCGTCGCCCTGCAGCTCGTAGAGTGCGCTGCCGACGTCGGGCAGGCTGACGCGGCGGACGACGCCGGCGTCAGTCAGGTCGTTCAGGATGCCGTGGACGGTCCCTGCGGCGATGCCGGGAAGGCTGTCGCGGATGCCGGCGAAAACCGTGTCGGCGGAAGAGTGCGGGAGTCGGCGAAGAGCGTCGAGCACGTGCACGCGTTGCGTTGTCACGCGCAGGCCGGCGCCGCGCAGCAACGCGGGGAAGTCGGCGAGCGCGGGGGAGGACATGCCTCCAGTGTACCTTATTCTGAATCATTCAGATAAAGGAACCATTCGGTTAAATGCCGGTTACAGGCGTCCGGCGGCCTTCAGCTCCAGATAGCGGTCGGCGATTCGGGGTGGTAGCGCTTCGGGGTCGGCGGCGATCGCCTCGCCGCCGGCACGGCGGATGGCATCCGACACGGTCCGCGCGTCGCGCAGCGTCTGCTCGGCGGCGGCAGCCAGGTAGACATCGGCGCGCGACGCTCGCTGCCGAGCGAGCTGTTCGACCTCTTCATCGGTAACCGAACCGACCAACACCGTCGTCGCACGCGAGGGGGTCGGGAAGGCGCCGAGGAAACCACGGGCCGACTCGGCTGCATCCTGCGCGGTGAGCACGACGATCAGCGACGGGCGCGTCGTCAGCGAACGCACCGCGGCGAACGCGCTCGCCCAGTCGGTGTCGACCAGACGGGGGTGCACCGGCGCCATGGCGTCCGTGAGCGCGGGGAGCAGGCTCGCACCATCGACACCGCTCACGCGCGCCCGGGCGACGCGGTCGTACATGAGCAGATGCACGTGGTCACCGGCACGGCTCGCGAGAGCGGCCAGCAGCAGAGCGGCCTCGATGGAGGCATCCAGGCGCGTCCCATCGCCGACGCGAGCCGCTGCCGTGCGGCCGGTGTCGATCACGATGACCACCTGGCGGTCGCGCTCGGGACGCCACGTGCGCAGCATTGTGGTGCCGGCGCGCGCCGTCGCCCGCCAATCGATCGAGCGGATGTCATCACCGCGCACATACTCGCGCAGCGAGTCGAACTCGGTGCCCTGCCCGCGTACCTGGATCGACGTGTTCCCATCCAGTTCGCGCAGACGAGCGAGGCGTGACGGCAGGTGCTTGCGCGAGGTGAAGGCGGGGAGCACCCGCAGCGCGCCGGGCACGTCGTGCCGGGACTGGCGACCGCCCAGCCCCAGCGGGCCTCGCGAACGCACCACGACGAACTCGCTGCGCAGTTCGCCACGTCGCCGGGGGCGCAACTCGATATGCACGCGGCGACGCTCACCCGGCGGGATGCTCAGGGGGGAACGGCTGTCCGGGGCGCCCGCGGTGGGCTGCCACGCATCCCGCAACCAGCCGTGCACCGTGCGAGTGCCGAGGTTCTGCACCGCGACGCTCGCGGTGACCGGCTCGCCGAGGCGCGCCCGCTCCGGCACCCGCCGGGTGATCGCGACAGCGCGCGGGGCGGCGGACAGCACAACGTCCGTCGCGACCAGCGCGGCGCACAGCAACAACCACCCCAGTGTCGACAGCCAGGGGGAGACGCCGATGCTGCTCAGCAGCACGACCGGGACGACGCCCAGCGCGATCAGCGGAGCGAGCAGTGCAGAGACGAACATGTCAGATCGGTACCCGAGTCTGCTGCACGACCGACTGCAGCACGGCATCCGCGGTGACGCCCTCCATCTGCGCGTCCGGACGCAACTGCAGGCGGTGGCGCCACGTCGGCATGAGCATGGTCTGCACGTGATCGGGGGTAACGGCGCTGGATGCGTTCAGCCAGGCCCACGCCTTGGCCGCGGCCAGCAGTGCGGTCGCGGCGCGCGGGCTCGCGCCCAGCTCGACCGACGGCGCACTGCGGGTGGCGCGCGCGAGATCGACGACATAGCCCAGCACATCGTCGGTGACCTGCACTCGGGCCGCGGCATCCTGTGCGGCGCGGATCTCGTCGGCGGTGACGACCGCCGAGACACCCGTGAGCAGGCGGGGCGAGAACCCGTCGGCGTGCAGACGCAGTACCGACACCTCGGCGTCACGCTCGGGCATCCCGACGACCAGCTTCATCAGAAAGCGGTCCAACTGCGCCTCGGGCAGCGTGTAGGTGCCCTCGTGTTCGATCGGGTTCTGTGTCGCGGCGACGAGGAACGGGTCGGGCAACGTGCGGCTCGCGCCATCTGCCGACACCTGGCGCTCTTCCATGGCCTCCAGCAGCGCCGCCTGGGTCTTCGGCGGCGTGCGGTTGATCTCGTCCGCGAGCAGAATGTGCGTGAAGACGGGGCCGGGACGGAACTCGAACTCTCCGGTGCGCGCGTCGTACACCAGCGAACCCGTGACATCACCGGGCATCAGATCGGGGGTGAACTGCACGCGCTTCGTGTCCAGGCCGACAGCCCGCGCGAAGCTGCGCACGACCAGTGTCTTCGCCACGCCGGGGACACCCTCCAGCAGTACGTGCCCGCGGGCGAGCAGAGCGACGAGCAGACCGGTGACCGTGCCGGCCTGGCCTACTACGGCCTTGTCGACTTCGGTGCGCACCCGGTGCATCGCCTGACGCAGCGAGTCGTCATCGGTGGGTGTCGTGGCGTTCATGGTCTCGTCGCTCACGGGAGGTTCCTTTCGGTGTGGACGGCTGCGTCGACGGCCGTCTCGAGGTCGGCGAGTCTGCGGGCGATATCGACGAGGTCGTGATCGCTGTGCGGTGGGGAGCCGGCGAGCAGCTCGTGCAGCGAGCCGCGGGGCACCCGCAACCGGTCGGCGGCGGCATCCGCGACCTCGTGTGCTCCTGCTGTCGGGCTCAGTGAGAGTCGGGCGGCGAGGCGACGCCGGCTTCCGTCACGGATCGCGAATGCCGCGTGCGCGGCGTCTGCGGACTTCGCGGTCAGGCGCGCTCGCCCGTGCATGGTCTCCGACACCCGCACCGTCACCGGCAGGGATTCGGTGACCAGCGGCCCGAACCGGCGCCCGCGCCACACCACCACGGCGACGCCCGCGAGCAGCAACAGCAGGATCACGGGGGTCAGCCAGTCCGGGGTCAGGTCACCGAGGTCTGCGGGGCCACCGTCGGTACGGTCGCCGTCCTCGAATGTGGGGACGTACCAGACGATCTCATCGGTCTGAGCGAGCAGTGCCAGCCCGAGGGCGGCGTTGCCGTTCTCTGCCAGATGCTGATTGGTGAGCAGGCCACTGGCATCGACCATGGTGACAGACCGGCCCGTCTGGGTATCTGTGCTGCGCAGCACAGCCGCGTCTCCGCTGGTGTCGGCGAAGCAGCCGATCACGCCGGACGCGGGCGTGAACGCACGGTCGGCGTCGATCGATCCGACGCGTGCGAACTCGGCGAGGTCGCAACCGGCTGACACGAGCCCCGTCGGGAGGCCCCGCTCGCCGAGGTCGAGCAGGCGCAGCATCCGCGCGCTGCTGGTGAGAAGGACGACGCGATCCGCGCTCTCGATCAGCTCCAGCGCCGCGGCATCGCTGAGCGCGGCCGGATCGGTGAGCACGAGCGTGCTGTCCGGCCCGACCTCGGCCGCGGCGACGGCGCGGCTGCGCGTGATCTCGATCTGCACGCCCTCCTGCCGGGTCAACTCGGCGATCGCCTTGGCGCCGTTCGGGCCGGGGCTCTCGGGGTTGAGCGGGCCACTCAGGTCGGGGGCAATGGTCAGCAGCCGCAGGGTCATGAGGGTGAGGACGACCACCATGACGACGATCGACAACCAGCCCAGGGCGCGCCCCACACGACCTCGTGGTGGTGCCGCAGCTGTGGAACGCCCGACGGTGGCATCCGACGTGGTCGTGTCGTCGGTCATCGCGCTCATGCCGGAACCGCCGGGGTAGCGGCATCCGTCGGTGTGGTCGCACGCACGTCGTCGTCGGTCTCAGCGAGCACTCGGTACGCTGTGGCATCGCTGGGGCGGTCGAGGTAGCGCACCGCGTCGAACGCCGTTGCGGCGGAGTGCAGCCGATCGCCGAAGCCGGGGAAGGCGACACTGGCCTCGCGCGCGATGGCCTGCGCCGTGGCGCCGGGTGCGGGCTCGATCACGTCGCGTTCGATCAGGCTGCGGGCCAGAGCACGGAACCGCAGCACGACGGCGCCGTCCCAGTCGTGTGCCTTCGCGCGGCGTTCGGCCTCGGCACGCAACTGAGCGGCCGTCCGGTCATCCTGCTCGCCGAGCAGCTCGGCGCGGCGACGCACCGAGCGAGAGGCCCTCGGGCGACCCCAGATCGCGAGTGCGACGAGGAGGGCTGCAACGATGATGATGACGATGATCGTCACCGCGACCGGAGCGACCGCACCCGCGCCGTCGCCGCGGAACAGGCCGAAGAACCACTCGGCCACGTCTGCGGCCAGCCGATCGAACCAGGTCGGCGTGGCGGCCTGGTACTCCGCGCGAGACAGCTCATCTTGTGCTCGCTCGCGGGCTTCGTCGCCGTCGGGGACGAGGACGTCAGTCGCGAACAGCAGGTTCATCACTCCGGGCCGCCGGGCGCCGCCCAGCTCTGCGGCGGTGCCGAGGGCGGCTGCGGGGCGGGTGCCGGGGGTGCCGGGGGAGCGGGCGGCGGTGGCGGCGTAGCGGGAGCGTACCCGGGCTGAGGAGCGTACCCGGGCTGAGGCGCGTATCCGGGCTGAGGCGTGTTTCCGGGCTGAGGTGCGTATCCGGGCTGAGGTGTCGGATACGCCACGTACCCCGGTGCCGGGGTCGGCTGAGCAGGCGGCGGGTTCTTCGAGACCGCACGAGCCGGATCCACCGCGTAGGGGTCGCCCTGGTCCTCATCGGCCACTCCGACAGACGAACGCTCGACATGGCGGATCAGGGTCTGGTCCAGCCCCTCGTAGCGCATGCGGCTGTCGAGGTAGATAAGCGTCGCCCCGGTGCCCTGCACGACCAGGGTGATGGCCTGCAATGCCAAGACGAGTGCCTGCGGCAGGATCGTCGCCGCCACGAGCACGATGACCGCAGTCGCGTCTTGGGCTCCGGTCGGTGCCAGCACGCCGCCGAGAAGAGTGCTGAGCACGCTACCGGGAATGCTGACGATCTGAGCGGCGAGACCCATGATCGCGCCGATCAGGCACATGACACCGAGCGCTGGCCAGAACCGACCGCGGATGAGCCGCCACGAGCGCACCATCGCCTGCGGGATGCTTGCGCGCTCGAGGACGAGCGCGGCGGGAACGACCAGCAGCTTCGTGCCCAACCAGACCAGGAGGGGGATGCTGCCGAGCACGAGCAGCACAGCTACCAGGACGCCGATCGCAATGCCGGCACCCTCGAATCCGGTGCTCGCCATCACTCCGATCACGACCCCGGTCAGCGCGAGCAACCAGATGAACACCGCGAAGCCCTGCAGCAGGGCGAAGGCGAACAGTCGCCAGAACGACGGGCGCATCCGCTGCCACAGCGGACGCAAGGGAGCTTTGCGGCCGAGCGCGGCGAAAGACACGTCGGCGGCCACCAGGCCCTGCACGATGACGGTGAAGGCGACGCTGGCCAGGGTGACCACGATCGCCACCACGATGCCCAGCGCGATCGAACCGGCGATGATCGGGCCCCGATCCGGCGAGCCGGCCGGCACGCTCTCGATGCGAGCGGCGGTGAAGAACGTCACCAGCAGGGTCACGGCGATCGCCACGAGAGTGATGCCGAACTGAACGCCCACCGCGAAGCCGAACAACACCTTGGGGTTGTGACGAAGCGCGGCGAACGAGCGACCCAGGATCGTCCCGAACGTCATCGGATGCAGCGGTATGGCGCCCTTCTTCGGTGCCGGGGTCCAGGTCTGACCACTCATGTGCACTCCCTCCCTGTGCCTGTCCCATCGTGGCACACGTCCGATCGCGCCGTGCGCGGGCTCCTGGGAGCGGGAACGAATCTCAAGTAGGCTGAACGGCGTTGCGGCAGCATGGGGATCCCGCCGTCCGCACGAACAGAGAAAGCGGAGGCTGGGTAGAAATATGACCTCGCGAATCCTGGTCGTCGATGACGACACGGCGCTGGCCGAGATGATCGGCATCGTCCTGCGCACTGAAGGGTTCGACGTGCTCTTCTGTGCCGATGGTGCGCAAGCCGTCGAAGAATGGCGCACCGCGCGTCCCGACCTGGTCCTTCTCGATCTGATGCTGCCGGGCATGGATGGCATCGAGATCTGCACCCGGATCCGAGGCGAGTCGGGCGTGCCGATCATCATGCTCACCGCTCGCAGCGACACGGCCGACGTCGTGCGCGGCCTCGAGGTGGGCGCTGATGACTACATCGTCAAGCCGTTCAATCCCAAAGAGCTCGTCGCCCGCATCCGCACGCGGCTTCGCCCCACGCCCGACAGCGTTTCCGAGGTGCTGCGCATCGGCGATCTCACGATCGACGTCGACGCGCACGAGGTGCGGCGCGGCACCGCGCCGATCGCGCTGACGCCGCTGGAGTTCCAGCTGCTGGTGGCATTGGCGTCCAAGCCGCAGCAGGTCTTCTCGCGCGAGATGCTGCTCGAACAGGTGTGGGGCTATCACTACAAGGCTGACACCCGGCTGGTCAACGTGCACGTGCAGCGCCTGCGCGCCAAGGTAGAACTGGATCCGGACAACCCGCGGATCGTCATGACGGTGCGGGGCGTGGGCTACCGGGCCGGGAGCGTCGGATAGGGGACCGCGGGTGACCGCGACGAATCCGACGCCGGTGCCGCCATCGTTGTGGCGGGCTCCGCGCCGGTGGCAGATCGCACTCGGACTGGAGTGGCGGCGTTCGGTGCGGTTCCGTGCGACGGCGATCACCATGCTGCTCACGGCACTGGCGATCTTCATCACCTGTGTGGCCATGGCGCTGGTCATCCGCAATGACCTGTTCGAATCGCGCAAAGACGAAGCGCTGCACAATGCGCAGGTGTCGGTGCTGCAGGCGCAGAAGCTCCTCGACTCCGCTCAGGTCGGCGATGATCGTGCGGCGACCGCCGCGCTGTGGGGCGAGGCGCAGCGCGTGCTCGGACGCGCCGCCTCCACCGACCGGATCGTCGGGTTCTTCGCCGAGAGTGCAGGCGACGGGTTCGCTCCGTCGGGGTTCCGCAGCCTGCGGCCGTTCCCGACACTGAGCAACGAACTGCGCACGCGCGTCGTGACGGTGCCTGGCCGCCAGGCGTGGCAGTCGGTGGCGTTGCCTCAGGACGATGGGACCACGACCGCGGGCATCGTCGTCGGGCAGATGCTGACCATCCGCGATGTCGGGTCGTACGACATCTATCTCGCGTACGATCTCGCTGACGCCGATGAGACGCTGCTGTTCGTTCAACGCACGCTGTGGCTGGCGGGGATCACACTCGTGGCGATCATCGCGGGCATTTCGTGGCTCGTGCTGCGGTCGGTGTCTCGGCCGATCATCGAAGCGGCCGAGACCAGTGCGCGCCTGGCGTCCGGCGATCTCGAAGTACGGCTGCCTGTCCGTGGTGAGGACGAACTGGCGACGCTTGGACGTTCGTTCAACGCGATGGCCGACAGCATCGAGAGTCAGATCCGTGAGCTGGCGGAGCTCTCGCTCGTGCAGCAGCGGTTCGTCTCGGACGTCTCGCACGAGCTGCGCACCCCGTTGACGACGATCCGGTTGGCGGCCGAGATGATCAACGACCAGAAGGACGAGTTCGATCCCACGACGGCGCGCACCGCAGAGCTCCTGCACACCCAGGTGCAGCGCTTCGAGCTGCTGCTCTCCGATTTGCTCGAGATCAGCCGGTACGACGCCGGTTCGGTGCAACTGGAGGTCGAGGCGACGAGCCTCGCACAGCTGGCCGAGGAGATCGTCGATGAGCTGCGTCCGCTCGCGACGGCGCACGACACCGAACTGCGCATGGTGGCCCCCGGTGGGTACTCACCGATCGATCTCGACCCGCGACGGGTTCGCCGTGTGCTGCGAAACCTCATCGGCAACGCGATCGAGCACGGCGAAGGGCGGCCCGTGGTGATCACGGTGGACAGCAATCAGTACGCCGTCGCCGTCGGCGTGCGTGACTTCGGACTCGGGATGCGCTCCGAAGACGCCGAACGCGTCTTCGACCGCTTCTGGCGCGCGGATCCGTCGCGCAGGCGCACCATCGGCGGCACCGGGCTCGGCCTGTCGATCGCCCTGGGCGACGCCAAACTGCACGGCGGCAACCTGGAGGTCTGGTCGGAGCTCGGCGTGGGAACAAACTTCGTCCTCACCATTCCGCGCTCCGGTGATTCGACGCCCACCGGACAGGGGCCCGTGCCGCTGGAGCCGCAGGAGACGCTGGCGGGACTGGGAGACGCCACCCAGCCGATCGTCATACCGCCGACACCGGACATCGAGGGGGGACGACTATGAGATTGCGCATCGGCATCCGCCTGATCGCGGTGCTCGCGGCGGGTCTGCTTCTGGCGGGATGCGCCGGGTTGCCCACATCCGGTCCTCCCAACGCAGGTCTTCCCGTCGGTGAGGATGGTGACGCCACCAGTTTCACGCCGATCGCGCGCGGTCCCGAACCGGGGGCTGGGCCCGAGGAGATCGTCTCGCGCTTCCTGGAGGCGTCGATGACGCCGCGGAACAATTGGGAGATCGCGCATCAGTTCCTGACCGAGGAGTTCTCTCCCGAGTGGGATCCTGACAGCGGAGTCGCGATCGATTCGTCCATCCTCACGAGAGAGTTCACCTCGACGGTCGACGCTGACGACGAGTCGGCGACGACGGCGGAGGTCACGGTTCAGCTCGAGCAGATCGCCGGCGTGGACGGCGATGGCGCGTACACGGCCGCAGACGGGACGGCCAAGGCGACCTACCGGCTCGTCCGGCCCGAAGGCGGTGAGTGGCGCATCTCTGAGGCACAGGACGGCATCACGCTGGACATCGGGACGTTCGGTCAGGTCTATGAGAAGTTCTCACTGAAGTACTTCGACCCTAACTGGACTCACCTCGTCCCCGACGTGCGCTGGTTCCCACGGCTGGAGGCGATGGCCAGCACCGTCACCCGCTCACTGATCTCGGGAACGCCGAGTGACTGGCTCGACCCCGCAGTGCGCACGGCGTTCCCGGCCGATGTGTCGCTCGTCGGTGACGCCGTACCGATCGACTCTTCGAGGGTTGCTTCGGTGTCGCTGTCCCGGTCGGCGCTGTCGGCATCCGGCACCGTGCTCGCGCGGATGCGGACGCAACTGGAAGAGAGCCTCTCCGGAACCGGTGTCGCCGAGGTCAGGTTCTTCGTCGAAGGCGCGCCGTTGGATGCCGGCACCGTGTCGCTCGACCCATCGATCACCGACCCGGGCGTGATGGTGCAGACCTCTGATGCGTTCGGCACGGCCTCTGCTGGCGAGGTCGCGCCCGTCACGGGCCTCACCGCGCAGATCGACGCGATCGCCTCACCCTTGCGCTCGATCGACGTGTCGCTCGATGCGCTGCTCGCGGCGACGCAGTTGCAGGACGGGCACGTGTACGCCGTGCGCGATGGGCGCACGGTCGAGCTTGACAGCCGATCAGGGCTGATCGTGCCGTCGCTCGACCCGTACGGTTACGTGTGGTCGGTACCGCGCGGTGCTCCCGCCGACCTGCAGGCCTGGAGCGCCGATGTCGTCCCGCACTCCGTCGCGGGTGCGTGGCCGGGGGCGGAGCAGATCAGCCACGTGCGCGTGGCCGCAGACGGTGCGAGGGTCGCCGCGATCGTCACGAACGGTGGGCAACACCGTCTGCTGGTCGCGTCGATCATCCGCGATGAAGTCGGGGTGCCGCTCGCGCTCTCGTCGGAGATACCCGAGATCGCGGTCCTCAACGGTCCGGGCCGTGGGCTGGCATGGGTCGGCTCGGACTCGGTCGCCGTGCTCACCACTGCGCCGGATTCCACGCTGACCACGTATGTGATCGGTGGTCCGGCCTCGTCCTCACCGGCTCCGGTGGATGCCATCTCGCTGGCGGGGGCACGGACGACGACCGGCCTGCGTGTGCTGTCCGACGACGGATCCGTGTACGCGTTGCGCGGTTCGTCCTGGCAGAAGGCCGTAGAGGACGTGCTCGTGCTGGGAACCCGCGCCGGGTACTGACAACTCGCCGACCGTCCGTGCACAGCGCGCGAGATCGGGCAGGTTGTGCACCGAATGCGTGTTGGTGGCCTCTGCGGTGTGTGCCTGTGCGCCAGTGTCGACGCATGGACGCCGACGGTTGGGCCCGGCTCGGGCGGGAAGCACTCGCCTTCCTGCTGGCGGCGACGTGCCCCGGATGCGACCTGCCCGGCACGCTCCTGTGCGAGCCGTGCCGGGCGCTGTTGGCACCCCACCCGATCCGCACATCAACCCCACAGGGTCTTCCGGTGCAGGCCGCGTTGACATACGAAGGTGTCGCGGCGCGGAGCATCCGACGGCTCAAGGAGGACGGCGCGACGATGCTCGCGCATCCGCTCGGAGCCGCCGTCGCCGGCATCCTCGCCGAAGCGGATGCCGCCGTCGTGCCCGTCCCCACCAGCCGCGCCGCGTACCGGCGGCGCGGATACCGCGTGCCGGAGCTGCTCGTGCGCAGAGCGGGACTCCGTGCGCATCGGATGCTGGCATCCGCACGTCGCACCCGGGATCAGCGCGCGCTCGACCGCGAGGCACGCGCGCGCAACGTCGCCGGCAGCCTGCGTGTGCGCGGCGGTGCTGCGCCGGGCACCCGGGTGGTGATCTTCGACGACGTCGTGACCACCGGGGCCACGCTGGATGAGGCCGCGCGGGCGTTGCGTGCGGCCGGGCTGAACCCGATCGGAGCGGTTGCGCTCGCCGCGACACCACGTCGAATCGAGCTCACCGGAAACTTCTGAAAAGACACGGCTCGCGGGTAGTGACATGAGCCGGAACGGGGACTAGCGTAGGGGGTCACAAGGCGACCGCGGTCCGCCCTTGGCCGGGTGGACCGGGACAAGGAGGCAGTGATGGAAACGAGCATCGTCGGCGTCGGAGTGAGCATCTCCGATCGGTTCCGGACGGTTGTCGAGGAGAAGACAGCGCGTATCCAGACGCTCGCACCGCGAGCGATGCGACTCGAGATCAAGGTCACGCACCGCGCCTACCGCAACGGTCGTCGTCCCGATGAGACGGTCGAGCTCACCCTGCTCGGCAAGGGACCGGTCGTTCGTGCCGAGGCGATCGACCCCGACAAGTTCACGGCGCTGGACATGGCACTCGACAAGCTGGCCGAGCAGCTGCGACGCGCCAAGGAGAAGCGCATCGACAGCCGCAACCAGAGCCGCGGGCCGCACTTCGAGAAGGGCATCGGCGCACTCGCGGGAATCGACGTGCAGCCGGCATCCGTCGACGTGCTGCAGGCCGTCGCGACCGGCGCAGTGCCCGTGGCTGAGGAAGAGGAGGAGTACTCGCCCGTGGTCATCCGCACGAAGAACTTCGATGCGGAGTGGATGACGGTCGAAGAAGCCGTCGACCGCATGGAGCTCGTGGGCCACGACTTCTTCCTGTTCGTGGACGCCCGCACCGACCACCCCAGCGTCGTCTACCGGCGCAAGGGCTGGGACTACGGCGTGATCTCGCTCACGACCGCGGCACCACCCGCCGAGGCGCTCGCGTCCTGACAGCGGGATCCCGACCGGCGGGCGGCGCCCCGCACTCCGAGATGTCGTCCGGACGGGAAGGCCCCGCACAGCACGTCTGAAAGGCCCCGGTGAGCACTCGCTCACCGGGGCCTTTCGTGTGCGCGAACGCCCGGTCATCTGTGGTTCATCCCGGCGTCACCGGGCATGAGTAGCTTCGCCGTGGCGCCCCGGCGTGGCCGTTCAGGCCGTCACCGGACTTCCCCGTACGGCGCTTGACAACTCGAAAGGTGAACTGTTCTCGTGGCTTCGTCGTCGTTATCCCGTCTTAAATCCACGGTGGTTGTTGGGCTCGCATTGGGGCTCACCGTCGGTGTGGTGGCCGTACCCCCGCAGCCCGCAGCCTATGCGGCCCCGGACACCGGAGGGCTCGATCTCGACAACGGCGAGTCCAGCCTGCTGCGGGCTGATACACGCCGTATCGCCCCCGGTCTGGAGGCGACCAGCTTCGATCGTCTGCAGCCGGAGGGCTGGGTCACCGGCGACGTGTTGGTCGCCGACCTGTCCACCTCGACGCTGCAGATGGACATCAGTGACTCGGGCGCGTTGAGTCGGCCCGCACCCCTGACGGAGCATGCGCTGGGAGAGAGCGCTGTCGCAGCGGTCAACGGCTCGTTCTTCGACATCAACAACTCCGGTGTCGCTCAGGGCACCAATATCTCGGTGGCGGATGGTCTGAAGACCACGAGCCCGGCACCGACCGAGAGTCTCACGCTCTCTGCCGGCATCGCGGCTGTGCAGCGGTTGAGCTCGGCGGCCACAGTCGAGATCGATGAGGTGACGCACGCCGTCGCGGGGGTGAACAGCATCTCGATCCCGGCCGGCGGGCTGGGGTACTTCACGTCCATCTGGGGGGAGTATCCGCTGGCGCGGGCGATCGGCGGACCGGCCAACATCGACCCTTCCTTCCTGCGCGTCGAGATCCGAGACGGGCAGGTTGCCCGTCTCAGCTCCGATCTGACTGAGATCACCGAACCGGCCGCCATCCCCACCGGCACCGGGATCCTGCTCGCGCGGGGAGCGGCCGTCGATCTGCTCGCCGGTGTCGCCGTCGGCGACCCGCTACCTGTGACGGTGCGCGCGGATGCTGACGTGGACATGGCGATCAGCGGCAACCAGCGACTCGTCGTCGACGGCACGGTCGTGGGTCAGAACGGCTCGAGCGAGCCGCGCACGGCCGCGGGGGTGAGCGCCGACGGAACGACGGTCTACATCGTCTCGATCGATGGCCGGCAGAGCCACTCTCGCGGAATGCGGTTGGATGAGCTCGGTGAGTTCCTCGTCGAGCTCGGTGCGCACAACGCCGTCAATCTCGACGGCGGCGGCTCCAGCTCGCTGCTGCTGCGTGAACCGGGAACGACCGCGCTGAGTGTCGCCAACGCTCCCTCCGATGGAGTGCTGCGCAGCGTACCCAACAGCCTGGTGTTCTCGTCGACGGCGCCGGAGGGCGGCGTCGAGGGCGTGGCGGTCACGCCCGTGATCGACGCGGATACCGCGACGAACGTCTTCCCCGGCCTGTCGCGCACGCTCTCGGCCACGGGGTTGGACGCCAACCTGACGGCTGTTCCCGCGACGGGAGAGTTCGACGTGACCGGTGATCATGCTGAGCTGACCGTGCTCGATGGCGCGACCGCGGTCGTGACGGGGGCCACCGCCGGACGAGCGCCCGTCACGTTCGCCGCCGAGGGGCACTCGTCCACGGTCTCGCTGCGCGTGCTCGGCGCCCTGCACCAGTTGCGGGCGAGCAGCAGCGTGATCGCGTTGGAGGATGCCGCGTCCACGGCGACGGTGCGGATCACGGGTGTGGATGCCGATGGGTTCACCGCGCCCATGGAAGCGCGCGACATCACCGTCACCTCGGGTGCAGATGTGCGGGTGGAATCCGATGGTCGGGACGCCTTCACGATTGTGCCGGAGACGGCCTCCGGAGCCGCCACCGTGAGCTTCTCGGTCGGTGAGCATCGCGTTGATGTCGCCGTGACCGTCGGCCTGGAAGAGCGGGGGATCACCGATCTGGCCGACGCGACCGAGTGGATCTTCCGCTCGGACCGCGCCACGGGCACGCTGAGCACGGCCGAGGGGCCGGACGGACTGACGGCGCTGAAGCTCACCTACGACTTCGCCAGTTCGACGGGCACGCGCGGTGCCTATGCCGTAGCACCGGAGGGCATCGAGGTGCCGGGGCAGCCGCAGGCGATCACGATGTGGCTTCACGGTGACGGCAACGCGACGTGGCCGCGGCTGCAGGTCAAGACGGGCAACGGCACCACCATGAACCTCGACGGCCCCCACACCGGCTGGACGGGGTGGCAGCAGGTCAGGTTCCCGGTGCCGACCGGAACCGCGTTCCCGCTCTCGATCCAGCGGGTGCGGATGATGGAGACCTCCGGGGCGCGCCAGTATCAGGGTGAGACGATGTTCGCCGGGCTGACCGCTGTCGTGGCACCTGATGTCGAACAGCCCGTCACACAGGCGGTTCACGACGCGGTGATCGTCACCAACGGCACGGTCGATGACCGCACGCAGCGGATCGCGGTGATGAGCGACGCCCAGTTCGTCGCGCGCAACCCGGATGGGCCGAATGTGCAGGGCGCTCGGCAGACGCTCCGCGAGATCCTCGCCGCGGAACCGGAGATGTTCATCATCACCGGAGACTTCGTCGATGAGGCCGCGCCGGAGGACTTCGACCTCGCGCGCCGGATCCTCGACGAGGAGATCGGCGACAGGCTGCCGTGGATCTATGTGCCGGGAAACCACGAGGTGATGGGCGGTCCGATTCAGAACTTCATCGACGAGTTCGGTCCGACGCGACACAGCACACGCGTGGGCAGCACACTCATCGTGACGCTGGACACATCACACGGGTCATTCAACCGGTCCGATCCGACGCAGCTGCGATTCCTGGAGCAGGCTCTGGCCACAGCCGGCAATGACGATGACATCACCGGCGTGCTGGTCTTCGCGCACCATCCTGTCGATGACCCGAAGCCCAGCAAAGACAGCCAGATCTCGGATCGCCTGGAGGCGCGCCGGTTCGCGGAGCGTCTCGCCGAGTTCCGCGCGGACACGGGCAAGTCGATCGCTGCCGTGAGCGCGCACGCTGGGGTGTTCCACGCGTCGAGTTTCGACGGCGTGTCGAACCTGCTCACCGGAAACAGCGGCAAGTCGCCCTCCGGTCTGCCGGAGAACGGTGGTTTCACCGGCTGGGCGATGCTCGGCATCGAGCCCGGGGCGGGTGTCGTCGGCGACGCGCCTGATCCCGTGGTCAGCCGCACCGACTGGATGCGGGCAGAGGTCACGCCGCGCGTCGATGCGGTCACCCTCGGGGCGAGTGTGCCGATCCCTGCGGCGATGACGGTCGGCGAGAGCGTGTCGATCGATGCGACGATCTCGCAGGACGGCGGCCGCATCGTGCCGGTGGGGTGGCCGATGAGCGCCCAGTGGGGCGGCGATGCGGTGGTCGTCGATGACGGCTCGGTCGTGCCCAGCGGGGCACGGGCGTTCAGTGCCGCTGAGGCTGTGCCGGCGGCTGTGCTGCGAGTGAACCCGGTCACGGGAATGCTCACGGCGACCGGCGAGGGAACCGCGACGATCCGGTTGACCGTGGGCGGCGAGCAGGTCGAGCACATCATCACTGTCGGTGCTGATCCGGAGGTGCCGACCGATCCGGAGGTTCCGACGGACCCCGAGGTGCCGACCGATCCGGAGAAGCCCGTTGATCCGGAGCAGCCGACCGATCCGGAGGGGCCGGTCGATTCCGGTGATGGCGCGGCGGATGCCGGCTCGGACGGCGAACTGGCCACGACGGGTGCTGACACCCTGCGCGTGCTTGGTGTGCTGCTCGTCGCGTTCGTCTTGACGGCCGCAGGCGCGCTGATGGTGGTGCGCCGCCGCACGGCCTGAGTAGTCGCACACAGCAAGGCGCCGCCGGGCTCAGCCCGGCGGCGCCTTCGTCTGAATGCGAGTTGCGGCGTCAGTCGAAGATGCCGTCGAGGATGCTGCCGATGACGAGTCCGCCGAGTACGCCGCTGACGATGTCGCCGCCTCCGCCGCCGCGTCGGCCGCCCGGGCCCCATCCCTGGTTGCCGCCCCAGCCCTGATCCTGCGGGCGGGCCGAGTCGATGTCGCGCTGCGCGAGCTGCAGGGCTTCGGATGCCAGCTGCGCGACGCGGCGGGCGGCTGAGAGCGCCTGCTCGCGGGTCTCCTCGGCGGGGAGCAGCGCGGGCACATCGGTGCGCAGTCGCTCAGCCTCGGCCAGGCGGGTGCGGGCATCGGCGCCGATCCACCCGCGGTGGCCGGCGATCAGGCCGCGAGCAACCCCCAGCTGGCGGTCGGCATCGTCGAGCGAGTGCTGCACATGCTCGAGCGAGGGGAGCGGATGCTGGGCGCGGTAGTTCGCCTTGTCGATGGCCGCATCCAGCGCGGCGTTGGCCGTGCGCAGATCGCTGAGCTCGGCGAACGGGTCGTTGGGCTGGCCGGTCGGCGTGAGCGCCCGCAGTGCAGCATCCAGCGCGGTGGTGGCCGCGACCACCTCGGGCGTTTGCGGAGCGTTGCGGGCCGCGGCGATGTCCTCGCGCGAATCGGCGACGACATCGGCGAGCGTCGACTCGGCACGCAGCGCCTCGATTTCGAAGTCCTCGACCGCGTCGAGGATGGCGCCGGCGCGGCGCACGGCCTCGGTCGCCGTCTCGAGCGCGAGGTTCGCCTCTTGATTCTGCTGTGCAGCACGGCGACGCTCAGAGACATCGGCGCCGTGTGTGGCGAACGCGATCAGCTGCTCGGACTCCTCGGCGGCGGACGAGATGCGGTGCATCGCGGACTCGGCGTATCGGGACGACAGACGCTCGATCGTGGTGCGCGCCTGCGGCACCCGGCTGCTCAGTGCGTCAGCATCCGCACGCACACGCGCGACCACTTGCGGAGCGTTGCGCACCTTCGCGATCGTGTCGGCGAGCGCCGAGGTCTTCTCGTCGAGCAGGCCGTCCGCCCACTCGCACAGCTGCACGATGCGCGCATTGCGGGTGCGCAGTTCTTCTTCAGTGTCCGGGATCTCGTCGTGGTTGAGCTGGTGCAGCTGGAACGCCTCGCGCAGATGCGTGCGCACCGCGTGCAGCGCCGCACCCAGGTCGGCCGTCAGCGAGTCGCCGAGTTCGGCCTGGGCGAATGCCAGCTCATCGCCGGCCGTGCGGATTCGCTCATCCGCCGCGACCAGCGCCTGCTGCGCCTGGCGCGCCAGATCTGCGTCCTGCGCCTGCTGCGCTTCCTGCTCACGTTTACGTCTGCCCCAGAAACCGGCCATGCCCACGATCCTACGGGGAGCAGACGATGCCGACGCTGTGGGCGGGTGCGCCTTCGGCGAACGCCCGCGCCCGACACCCCGTGCTACCGCCGACACCCCTGGGTAGGGGCGTCCATAACCAGGGGTGTCGACAGCAGGTGGGGGTCTCGGCGGAGTGGGTGGGGGATGCCGGGGCTCAGGCGACCTCGCGGACCGGTCGTCCTCGTCGGGGGCGCTCGGCGGAGAGGTCCAGCTCTCGAAGGTGCGATGGATGCCCGTGCAGTCTCTGCTCGACGTGGTCGAGCCACCGCAGCTCCGCCTCCGCAGCGAACAGCTGTGCGTCGAGGACCAGGGCGTGCGCCAGTTCTTCGGGCACCGTCGGTTCGGCACCGCTGTGAACGCTGTCGTGAAGGCGCTGCCATCGAGCCTGCGCCGCATCGCGCTCGCCGCGGATCACGACGAAGGGATCCACCCCGGGCAGAGTCGCTGCGACCGCCAGCTTGATCGCCAGTTCGTCACGGGTGCCGGTGCCGCGCTGCACTGGTGAGTCCAGCCACGCCTGCACCTCGAGCCGGCCGGCCCCGGTGATCTCGTAGTAGACATGGCCGTGCTCATCGGTATCGCCCTTCTCGACCAGGCCATCGCGTTCGAGTCTCTCCAGCGTGTTGTAGATCTGGCCGACGTTCAGTGGCCAGGTCGACCCGGTCCGTCGGTCGAACTCCGCGCGTAGCTGATAGCCGTAGCACGGTCCCTGGTCGAGGATGGCGAGCAGGCTCTGGCGGACGGACATGATGCGCTCCGATCGGTTGCCGGTATTGCATTTCTGCGTATATGTATATGGGGAAACGTGCACGGGTGCAACAGTGTGGTGCGGGGCATCCGTTCGCCCTCAGCGTTCCCGAACGTGCCCATCCACAGCATCCGCCGCGCGTCGGCCGGTAGCATGGCACGGTATGTCCGGCGTGGAACGGTCGCCGGGCCGAACATCCAAGGGAGACATCCGTGGCGAATCCTCTCGAGAAGCTGCTGCGCGCCGGTGAAGGCCGCGTCCTCCGGCGCCTGAAGCAGGTCGTCAAGGCCGTGAACGCGCTGGAAGACGACTTCGAGAAGCTCACCGATGACGAGCTGCGCGGCGAGACCGCAGAGCTGCGCGCGCGCTATGAGAACGGCGCGACGCTCGACGAGCTGATGCCCGAGGCTTTTGCCGCCGTACGAGAGGCCGGTAAGCGCACGCTGGGTATGCGCGCTTATGACGTCCAGCTCATGGGTGGTGCAGCCCTCCACCTCGGCAATATCGCCGAGATGAAGACCGGTGAGGGTAAGACCTTCACCGCTGTGCTGGCGATGTACCTCAATGCGATCCCCGGCAAGGGTGCGCACCTGGTCACGGTCAATGACTTCCTCGCGAGCTACCAGGCCGAGATCATGGGCCGTGTCTACCGCGCGCTTGGCATGACCACCGGCACGATCGTGTCGGGTCAGACGCCCGCCGTTCGGCGCGAACAGTACCTGTGCGACATCACGTACGGCACCAACAACGAGTTCGGCTTCGATTACCTGCGCGACAACATGGCGTGGCGACAGGAAGACCTCGTCCAGCGCGACCACCACTTCGTCATCGTCGACGAGGTCGACTCGATCCTCATCGATGAGGCACGCACCCCGCTGATCATCTCGGGGCCGTCCTCGGGAGAGGCCAACCGCTGGTTCACCGAGTTCGCCAAGATCGCCCGCACGCTTGAGGCCGGCGTCGACTACGAGGTCGACGAGAAGAAGCGCACGGTCGGCGTGCTCGAACCCGGCATCGAGAAGGTCGAGGACTACCTCGGAATCGACAACCTGTACGAGTCGGCGAACACACCGCTCATCTCGTTCCTGAACAACTCGATCAAGGCACTCGC
Source organism: Microbacterium esteraromaticum (assembly GCF_017303215.1). Taxonomy (GTDB): domain Bacteria; phylum Actinomycetota; class Actinomycetes; order Actinomycetales; family Microbacteriaceae; genus Microbacterium; species Microbacterium esteraromaticum_C. Next base: position 1,585,698 of record NZ_JAEMWU010000001.1, read on the forward strand.
GCTGTTCAAGAAGGACTCCGACTACGTCGTGATGAACGACGAGGTCATGATCGTCGACGAGCACACCGGCCGCATCCTGGTCGGGCGACGCTACAACGAGGGCATCCACCAGGCCATCGAGGCGAAGGAGAACGTGCCCGTCAAGGCCGAGAACCAGACTCTCGCGACCGTCACGCTCCAGAACTACTTCCGCCTGTACGACAAGCTCGCCGGCATGACCGGTACGGCCGAGACCGAGGCTGCCGAGTTCATGTCGACCTACAAGCTGGGTGTCGTGCCGATCCCCACGAACCGGCCGATGATCCGCAAGGACCAGCCGGACCTCGTCTACAAGAACGAGCAGGTCAAGTTCGCCCAGGTCGTCGAGGACATCGCCGAACGTCACGAGAACGGCCAGCCGGTGCTGGTCGGAACCGTCAGCGTCGAGAAGAGCGAGTACCTCTCGCGCCTGCTGGCGAAGAAGGGCATCAAGCACGAGGTGCTCAACGCCAAGAACCACGCGCGTGAGGCCGAGATCGTCGCCCTTGCCGGAAAGCTCGGCGCCGTGACCGTCGCCACCAACATGGCCGGTCGAGGCACCGACATCATGCTCGGTGGAAACGCCGAGTTCCTCGCCGTTCAAGAGCTGCGCGGCAAGGGGCTGGACCCCGAGGAGACGCCGGAGGAGTACGAGGCCGCGTGGGAGGAGACCTACGAGGCGATGAAGAAGAAGGTCTCGGAGGACGGCGAACGCGTCGCCGAGGCCGGCGGCCTCTACGTGCTCGGCACCGAGCGCCACGAGTCCCGCCGCATCGACAACCAGTTGCGCGGACGCTCGGGCCGTCAGGGCGACCCCGGCGAGAGCCGCTTCTACCTCAGCCTCACCGATGACCTGATGCGCCTGTTCCAGTCGGGCGCGGCCGAGGCGATCCTGGCCCGCACGAACTTCCCGGATGATGTGCCGATCGAGTCGGGTATGGTCAGCCGCGCCATCCGCAGCGCCCAGTCCCAGGTCGAGGCGCGCAACGCCGAGATGCGCAAGAACGTCCTCAAGTACGACGACGTGCTCAACCGTCAGCGCGAGGCGATCTACGCCGACCGCCGGCAGATCCTGCACGGCGACGACATCGCTGACCGGGTGCGGCACTTCATCGAGGACGCCATCGCCGGCGTCGTCGACGACCACACGGCCGAGGGGCACGCGGAGAGCTGGGACTTCGACGCGCTCTGGACCGAGCTGAAGACGCTCTACCCGATGGACGTCACGATCGACGAGGTCGTCTCTGAGGCAGGTGACCGCAAGGGGGGGATCAGCGCGGAGGCTCTCAAGCGCGAGCTGCTCTCGGATGCTCTCGTCGCATACGAGAAGCGCGAGGAGACCCTCGGCGAGGCTGCCACGCGCGAGCTTGAGCGTCGTGTCGTTCTGCAGGTGCTCGACCGCCGCTGGCGCGACCACCTCTACGAGATGGACTACCTCAAGGACGGCATCGGCCTGCGGGCGATGGCCCAGCGCGACCCGCTGATCGAGTATCAGCGCGAGGGCTACGCGATGTTCCAGTCGATGATGGGGCAGATCAAGGAGGAGTCGGTCGGCTACCTCTACAACCTCGAGGTGCAGGTGCGCCGGGCCGGCGACGACCACACCGAGGTCGAGGCCAAGGGGCTCGTCGACTCGCAGCCCGAGCAGAAGCTGGAGTACTCGGCTCCCAACGATTCCGGAGACGTCGAGGTGCGCAACGAGCGCGGCCAGGTGCAGCGCGCCTCGACCGCGCGCGGCCGCGCGGCGGCCGATGGTGGCGACGCGCGTGGTGCCTTCGGCCAGGCAGCGGATGCCGGCGCCGAGACCGCCGGGCAGAACCGTCAGCAGCGCCGGGCCCAGCAGCGCAAGAAGGGCTGAACCCCGAGGTAGCAGTGGACCGGGGCGCCCGCGCGCCCCGGTATCCTTGGCGGATGACCCGCCGCACACTGGACCAGTCCTCCAAGCTGAAAAACGTTCTCTACGAGATCCGCGGCAAGGCACTGGTCGAGGCGGCGCGACTGGAGTCCGAGGGGCACCAGATCCTCAAACTGAACACCGGGAACCCGGCGATCTTCGGATTCGAGGCTCCGCACCAGATCGTGCGCGATATGCTCGCCGCGTTGCCCAGCGCACATGGCTACAGCGACAGCAAGGGTGTGATCTCGGCACGACGGGCCGTCGTCAGCCGCTACGAGCAGATCGAGGGCTTCCCGCGTTTCGACCCCGATGATGTGTACCTCGGTAACGGGGTGTCCGAGCTGATCACGATGGTGATGCAGGCACTGCTCGACGAGGACGATGAGGTGCTCATCCCCGCGCCGGACTACCCGCTGTGGACGGCGATGACCTCGCTCGCCGGCGGCACCCCGGTGCACTACCTGTGCGACGAGGAGAACGGCTGGCAGCCGGACCTCGAAGACATCCGCGCCAAGGTGACGCCGAAGACCAAGGCGATCGTCATCATCAACCCGAACAACCCCACCGGCGCGGTGTACTCGCGCGAGGTGCTCGAAGGGATCGTGCAGATCGCTCGCGAGAACCAGCTGCTGCTGCTCTCCGACGAGATCTACGATCGCATCCTGTTCGACGACGCCGAGCACATTCCGACCGCGACGCTGGCGCCGGACCTGCTCTGCCTCACCTTCAACGGGTTGTCGAAGACCTATCGCGTGGCAGGGTACCGATCGGGCTGGATGGTCATCACGGGTCCGCGCTCGCATGCCAGGGGATTCCTGGAGGGCATCACGTTGCTCGCCTCGACGCGACTGTGTCCCAACGTGCCGGCCCAGCACGCCGTGCAGGCCGCACTCGGCGGGGTGCAGTCCATCGACGCGCTCATCGCGTCGTCGGGGCGCCTGCACGAGCAGCGCGACATCGCGTGGCAGGGGCTGGATTCGATCCCCGGGGTCAGCTGCGTCAAACCCGAAGGCGCACTGTACGCATTCCCGCGGCTCGATCCGAACGTGCATGAGATCCGCGACGACGAGAAGCTCGTGTACGACCTGCTGGTGTCCGAGAAGATCCTGCTCGTGCAGGGCACGGGGTTCAACTGGCCGACACCCGACCACCTGCGGTTCGTGACGCTGCCCGAAGCGCGCGTGCTCAGTGAGGCTGTCGAGCGGCTCGGGAACTTCTTGGCGAGCTACCGGCAGTAACGGGCGCCCGGGCGTCGAGAGCGTTGGCCACGCGACGGACGGCGGCGACCAGCTGAGAGCGGGGAGCGACATCCGCGATCGCGCGTGCGTGCAGTGCAGCGGCGTCCGCAGCCCTGGCATCGTGCGGAACGAAGGCGACCTCATCGATGCCGGCGAAGCGTTCGAGAGTGCGGCGCACCTGGCCGCGCGCATCGATGCCGAGCGGACCGGGACGGACCCGGTTCGCCACGACGGTGACGGGCGTACCACCGATCAGATGTCGCAGCTCGGCGTGACCGCGAATGAACCGGCTCACTCCCAGTGGGTCGGCCGAGAGTACGGCCACCACTTCATCGGCGTCGAGCAGCGCCGCCGCTGTCGCCGCGTGGCGTGCCGGGGCACCGGGGTCGAGGGGATCATCATCCTCGTCGAACTCGGCGGAGACATCGACCACGGTGTCGTCCGCCCACGTGCGACACACACTCAGGGTCGTTCGCAGACGGCCTGCGGCAAGCTCAGGCCATCGGCTTGGCCGGTTCAACCCGCTGAGCACGTCGATCGTGCCGGCCGAGGTCTCGACCATCGACGCCAGACGCGTCAGCTCGGCGACGTCGAGGCTGCCCAGCTCGGCTCGTCGGCACGCCGCGGCGAGTCCCGGCGACTCGTCACCCAGCCCGAGCTGCAGCGCGACCGAGGGTGCAACGCTGTCGGCATCCACGAGTGCGGTGCGCCGGCCCGCGCGAGCCAGCTCGACCGCGAGCTGGATCGCAACCGTCGTACGACCCGGCGCACCGTGCGGACCCCACACCGCGATCACGCGGGGCGGGCGATGCGGCGTGCTGTCGGCGGAGGCGGTGTCCGGCGGAGCCGACAGCGTCGCGACGATGTGCGCAGCGGGCGTGTCGTACGGCAGCGGAGCGGGGAGCCCGAACCGCGCAGCCAGACGCGAGTCGGCAGGTCCGATCGGCACAAGTCGCACGCCCGCGCGGTCGCAGGCGCCGACCAGATCTGCGGTGAGCAAGGTGCGACTCGGCGTCAGCAGAAGGGCATCGAAGGATGCGAGTGAGACGGCGGAAAGCTCATCGGGGGAGACGGCACGGACGTCGCACCCCTCCAGTTCGAGATCGGATGCCAGCATCCGGGCGTCGTCGTGCGCGATGGCGATGAGCACTGAGGTCATGAGCCCGCTCCGGCTGGCACGAGTGAGATGGCGTCGCCGCCGGTGAGAGCGGCGAGTACATCGGAGACCGCGCTGCGTTCGATGGCAAGCTCAACGTCGGTGCGGCTGTTCGACAGCATCCCGTCCTGCTCGGCGACGGTGACGACGACGGCATCGCCGACGAGGATCCTCGGCTCGTCGTATGTGCGTCCGTCGTCCTGCGCGGGGGCATGCCATACCTCGACCTTCGTCCCCGCGGTCATCCCCTCCGACACCGCTGTGCTGCCGACGACGATGGTGGTGAAGCGGGCATCCGCCGCATCTCCGACCGCAGAGCGGGGCAGCAACTCACCCTTGGGGATGGTACGCATCGCGGTCGACCCGGGCTCCAGGTCGTGTGGTGCCAGGTACTTGTCGCCGAGCGCGCCGAGGCTCACCTCGACGACCTGCAGATCCGCCGAGCCGATCGTGTCGCCGGGAACGACCGTGCGGGTGGTCTGCAGCATGGGTGCGGTCTGGCGAGAAGAAGAGACGAGCAGCCAGACGCCCGCGACGGAGACGATGACCAGGACGACGCCGATCACGAATCGGATATCGCCGAACACGGGCCTGCGGGCGCGGGAGTGCATCATGCAGACATCGTCACAGATTCCGCGGACGTGGCAGAAAAGTTATCCACATGCCCGCGTTCCCGCTGTGCCGCCACCCGCTGGTGGGGGGAGAATGAGAGCATGCCCGAAGCATCCGATCCCGCACCTCGCTTCCTCGCGCCCGCGCAGGTCGCTGAGTTGCTGAGCATCGAGGTCGATGACGTGGTCGCGCTTGTGCACGAGGGGCAGTTGCGCGGGGCGCAGCTCGGCTCGCCTCCGCGCTGGCGCATCGAAGAATCCAGCATCGCCGAATACCTGGCCGCGCAGTCCGAGGAGGCACGGCGCATGGCGCTGTGGCGACAGGCGGACGAAGCCAGCTTTCCCGAGGTGTGGGGCACCACGCCGTTCCGTCGCAACTGACGATCGTCCGTGGCGGCGTCGCTCACACGACGCCGCTCGCGCTCTCCAAACGCACCCAGGCGAGGGCCGCGAACGGAATGCTGCGGAACCCGCGCACGGCGCGTGTTCGGCGGGGCTCACCCACGTCGTGCACCGCGAGGTCGAGGTGATCGGCGCCGGCTCGATCAATCGTGCCCTGCACCGGGTCCGCATCCGCGCGTCCGATCGTCACCGGGGTGCGACGGCGCGCGACATCGCGCAACACGAACCCGAACGTCATGCGCTCTCGCAGACCCGCCTCGCCGTGCGCGGGTGACAGGCTCGACAGCAGTACGCCGTGGTCGCTGCCGATGGTGGTGACGGCGCTCAACGGCACCAGGCGCAGACGAGGGTCGCCGCTCGCACTCACCCCGACCCAGTCAGCACCCATCACGCGAAGCACAGCATCCCAGTGCTCGCCGCCGGTCAGTTCCAGCAGGACGCGGTTCTCGCCCGCGGTCATCGATCGCAGCCGGTCGTGCAGGGTGAGCTTGGAGATCCGCAGCCGCTCGGACTCGGCATCCAAGGCGGCGCGCTCGGACTCCCACTCCGCAGCGAGCTGTCCTTCGAGGTCATCGAAGAGGTGATCCCATTCCACGGGAACGACAGTAGGCCACCGGCGCCGCGCGCGGTTGAGTTATCCACAGATCTGCGGATGCGGGTTCCGTGATCGAGGGGGACGTGTTCTACTTTCTGGGACGTTCGCTACGCACGATTGCATCGATGACCAGCTGTATCTGGGGGGACCACGAGATGACGACGACGTTGAGTGAGTACTTCGCTCCACAACCCACCTCGGTCAGCGAACTCCCCGATCCCACCACGCTGCTGCACAGCCTCACCTACGGAGTGCTCGAGGTTCTCGCGGGAGTGCGCGAGGTCGATCAGCTGGCCCGGTGGTTCGGCGAAGAAGCATTCCGTAACCTGGTGAAGCGCGCCAATCTCGCGGCGCGGGCGCGCAGCGCGCGCGGACTCAGCCCGACGCGACCGAGCTACCAGATCCTGTCCGTGCACCAGAGCTCGCCCACTGACAATGCCGTCGAGGCCGCGGTGGTCGTGGCCGGGCCCGGGCGCACCCGTGCCGTCGCGATCCGCCTCGAGGGGCTCGACGGGCGCTGGCGGGCTGCGTCGCTCGCGGTCCTGTGAGCTGTCGCCGAACGCGGGCGGTGGGGCGCCGACCAGTAGGCTGAACGGGTGTCAACACTCAGCGATCTCGTTCACGCTCAGGGGCGTCTGACCGACGCCGACGTCGAATGGCTGCACCGGCTGGCCGGTGACGGTCAGCTGCTGGCCGACCTCGCGTCGGCCGACATGGTGATCTGGGTCGAGACCCCCGATGGCTCGTTCATCGCCGTCACCCACTCGAGGCCCAGCGGCGCCGCAACCCTCTTCTACCGGGATCTGGTCGGTGAGAAGGTGAGGCCGCAGTGGCGCACCCAGGTGCAGGCGGCCTTCGAATCCGGTGCGATCGTGGACTCCTCCTCGCCGGACTGGTTCGAGGAGACACCGACGCGTGTGCGTGCCGTCCCGATCATGCGTTCGCAGGGGTCGAGTGAGGGGACGATCATCGGCGTGCTGACCAGACACACGAACCTCGGTGAGGTGCGTACGCCGTCCCGGCAGCAGATCAGCTTTGACGAGTGCGCCAACGATCTCTTCCACATGATCTCGACGGGGGAGTTCCCCGATCTTGCGGCGCCGACGGCGCCCCGACGCGGCGCGCCGCGGGCATCCGACGGCCTCATCCGTCTCGATGTCGACGGCATCACCACGTTCGCGAGTCCCAACGCGCTGTCGGCATTCAACCGGATGGGGTTCGACGACGAGTTGGAGGGGGAATCGCTCGCCGAGGTGACCACTCGGATCGTGCCGCCGTCGCGCCAGGTCGACGAGTCGCTGCCCGTGGTCGTGACCGGCCGTGCGCCGTGGCGCACCGACATGGAGGCCCGCGGCGTCACCGTGTCGTTGCGGGCAATCCCGCTCAAGGACCACGGCACACGCATCGGTGCGATCGTGCTGTGCCGCGACGTGTCTGAGCTGCGTCACCAGGAGCAGGAGTTGATCACCAAGGACGCGACGATCCGCGAAATCCACCATCGAGTGAAGAACAACCTACAGACGGTGGCGTCGCTGTTGCGCATCCAGGCGCGCCGCACACACTCCGAAGAGGCGCGTGAGGCGCTGACGCAGGCGATGCGTCGCGTGGAGTCGATCGCCGTTGTGCACGACACGTTGGCCAGTGGTCTGGCGCAGACGGTCGACTTCGACGAGGTGTTCGATCGCGTGCTGAAACTGGTGGCCGAGGTGGCATCGGCGCCGAACACCCGCGCCCGCACCCAGCGTACCGGCCGCTTCGGTGTCTTGCCGAGTGAGTACGCGACACCGCTCGCACTTGCGCTGACCGAGGTCGTCACCAACGCTGTTGAGCACGGCCTGTCGGGGCAGGAGGGGGTCGTGAGCATTGAGGCGACCCGCACCGCCGAGCATCTGCGCGTGACTGTCACCGACTCGGGGCACGGTCTGCCGGAAGGACGCGTGGGCCAGGGGCTGGGGACGCAGATCGTGCGCACTCTTATTCAGGGTGAGCTCAGCGGCACCATCGAATGGAAGGGCGCCGAGGGCGAGGGCACCCAGGTGATCATCGACATCCCGATGCGGTGGATCGTCGCCTGAGCACCGTCCGCTCGACGTGAACGACGAAGCGCCGGACCCCGAGGGGCGTCCGGCGCTTCGTATGAGCTCGGTGTCAGCCGGCGCGGCGGGCGCGGGCAGCGCGGCGCTTGAGCGCGCGACGCTCGTCTTCGGAGAGACCGCCCCACACGCCCGAGTCCTGACCGGACTCCAGGGCGTACTGCAGGCAGATCTCGGTGACGGTGCACGTGGCGCAGACCGCCTTCGCCTTCTCGATCTGGTCGACGGCGGGCCCGGTGTTCCCGACGGGGAAGAACAGTTCGGGGTCGACGGTCAGGCAGGCGGCTTTGTCGCGCCAATCCATAGGTTGCTCCTCTGAGGGGTTCGGTGTGGTCACCGCGTCCGCGGTGGGTGAGTTAGGGAGCAGATCGGGTGGTCGGCTACCCTGGTCATGCAGGCAACAGCCCGCCCCACTCCGATGTGGGAGCACATGGCTTTGTCTATTCTGTTACAGAAGTAAGCTGAGATCAAGGGTTTTCAGACAACTCTTGGAAGGAGTTCGTGTGCGCCCTTCCGGCCCCGCCATCCTCGCCGCGATCGTCCTGGCCGTGGAAGGCCTCGCGCTGACCGCCGTCGCGCTGTTCGAGCTGTTCGCCCTCGGGTCGAGAGGTGCGGCATCCACCACGAGCGCGATCGCGCTGATCGTGCTGACGATGATCACCGCTCTCGCACTGTGGGCCTTCGCTGTCGGCACCCTGCGTCGCGCCTCCTGGGCGCGTTCGGGTGGCATCGTCATACAGGTGCTGGGGCTGGCTCTCGCCCTGGCGTCGCTGACCGTCGAACCGCGGATCTGGCTCTTCACACTCGGTGTCGGCGGAACCGCACTGGTGGGGCTGATCGTGTTGATCTCGGCGACACGACGCGACGGTGAGTCCGATCCCCGGCTGCCGTCGGTCGATCCGGGGCGGCGCGCCGACGACGAGAAATGATCTGTGTCAGGCGCCGCAGCGCCTGACACAGGAATCGGTGCAGACGATCAGGCGTCGATGCCGAGCGTCTTACGCAGCCGGGCGACGTGTCCGGTCGCCTTCACGTTGTACTGCGCGTGGGTGATCACACCCTGTTCGTCGATGACGAACGTCGAACGGATCACGCCCTCGACGACCTTGCCGTAGTTCATCTTCTCGCCCCAGGCGGCATATGCACTGTGGACGGAGTGGTCGGGGTCACTGAGCAGCTCGAACGTCAGCTGATCCCGCTCGCGGAACGCCTGCAGCTTCTCCGGGGTGTCGCGTGAGACGCCCAGCACCGCGTATCCGGCGCTCTGCAGCGACGAGATGCTGTCGCGGAAGTCGCACGCCTGCGTCGTGCATCCGGGCGTCATCGCGGCCGGGTAGAAGTACAGGATCACCTTCGTGCCGCGCAGCGACGACAGGCTGACGGTCGTGCTGTCTTGGTCGAGCAGGGCGAAATCGGGGGCGGGGGTACCGGGTTCCAGGCGCGCGTTCGTCACACACTCAGCCTATCCGCCCCGCCGTTCAGCCGCCGAACGTGGTCAACAGGCGCTGCAGTGAATCCAGGCGTGCCCGGCCGGTCTCGCTGAGCGATCCGTCGGCAACCGCCTCATTGAGCGCACAGTCGACGGCATCGGCCAGGTGTGTGCATCCGCGGGGGCAGTGCTCGGCGATCTGCGCGAGATCGGTGTACGCCGCGAAGATGTTCGCCGGGTCGACATGTCCGAGCCCGAAGGAGCGCACGCCCGGGGTATCGATCACCCACCCGCTGCCCTCGGGGGCGCGGTAGCGCAACGAGACTGTCGACGAAGAGGTGTGTCGACCGCGTCCGGTGACTTCGTTGACGTGGCCCGTCGCGCGGCGCGCCTCGGGCACGAGAGCGTTCACGAGCGTCGACTTACCCACTCCGGAATGACCGACGAAGACGGTGGAATGCCCGACCAGCTCGGCACCGATCTCGTCGACGGGCATCTGACCGCGCGCGCTGGTGAACACCGTGAGATCGAGTCCCTCGAAGTGGGTGAGGAACTCCGCAGGATCGGCCAGGTCGGTCTTGGTCACCGCGAGAAGAGGGCGGATGCCGGCATCCAACGCTGCGACGAGGTAGCGGTCGACGAGTCGGGCACGGGGCTCGGGGTCGGCTGCGGCGACCACGACCAGCATCTGGTCGGCATTCGCGACGATCACCCGCTCGACCTGGTCGGTGTCGTCGGCGCTGCGCCGCAGTAGCGACGTGCGATCGCGGAGCCCGACGATGCGCGCGAGGGTGCCGTCCGCGCCGGACGTGTCACCAACGACACGGGCCCTGTCGCCGGTGACGATCGGGGTACGGCGCAGCTCACGGGCGCGCGCCGCCGTCACCGTGCGCTCATCCGGGCCGTCCTCGTCGATCAGGACGCTGTAGCGTCCCCGGTCTACTCCGAGGACACGTCCGATCCGGGCATCCTCATGTGCCGGACGTCGCTTGGTGCGGGGGCGATTGGCCTTCGGGTTCGGGCGCATGCGGATGCTGCTCTCGTCGAAGTCCTCGACATCGTCGAGTTCATCGTCGCCCAGCCAGCTCACGCGATGGCGCCCTTCAGCATGCGCTCCCACAGCAGGGTGAACTCCGGCAGCGTCTTCGCGGTCGTGCCGATGTCGTCGATCTCGACGCCGGGAACCCGCAGTCCGATCAGCGCGCCCGTCGTGGCGATGCGGTGGTCGTGGTGCGCGCGCCACGTGCCGCCGTGCAGCGGCCGGGGAATGATGCGCAGACCATCCGGCAGCTCCTCGGCCTCGCCGCCCAGTTCGCGCAGGTTGCCGATCAGTGCGGCGATCCGGTCGGTCTCATGGGTGCGGATGTGCCCGACGCCGCGGATGGTCGTCGGGGCATCGGCGAACGCCGCCAGGCCGACGATGGTCGGTGTCAGCTCGCTTGCGGCCGACAGATCGAGCTCGAGGCCGCGGATGCGGTCGCCGGCGCGGACGGTCAGCGCACCAGAGTGCCGGCTGCTGTGCGCTCCCAGCGCATGCAGGATGTCGGGCAGCAACGCGCCGGGCTGCGTGGAGTGCAACGGCCAGTCGCTGACCGTGACATCGCCGCCCGTGATCATCGCCGCGGCCAGGAACGGGGCTGCGTTCGACAGGTCGGGTTCAATCGCCACGTCCTTGCCGCGCGGGGTGCCGGCCTCGACGAGCCACTCGCCGACGGCGGGGCGCTCGATGCGGATGCCGCGGCGGCTGAGGCACTCGATCGTCATGTCGATGTGCGGCACGCTCGGCAGTGTGCTGCCGGTGTGCACCAGGTGCAGTCCGACGTCGAACTTGGGCGCGGCCAGCAGGAGGCCTGAGATGAACTGGCTCGACCCGGAGGCATCGATCTCGACCCGGCCGCCTCGGATGCGGCCGTGACCGCGTACCGTGAACGGCAACGACCACGTGCCGCTGTCGTCGACGTCGATGCCAAGGTCGCGCAGTGCCGAGATCATGGCGCCCATCGGACGGTGCAGGGCGTTCTCGTCCGCGGTGAGATGCACGTCTTTGTCGGCGATGCCCGCGAGCGGCGCGATGAAGCGCATCACGGTACCGGCCTGTCCGCAATCGATGGTGATCCCGCCGGTCAGTGGCGCGGGCGTGACCAGCAGGTCAGGGCCGAACTCGCCGTCCGAGGGCACCTCTTCGATCCCCACGCCCAGCGAGCGCAATGCGTCGACCATGCGGCGCGAGTCGTCGGAGTGCAACGGCCGCAGCAGACGGCCGGGACCATCCGCGATCGCAGCGATCATCAGCTCGCGGTTGGTGAGGGACTTCGAGCCCGGGATGGTGACGGACGCGTGCACGGGCAGGGCGACGTCCGGCGCGAGGTACGCGCCGCGCGCCGGTGCGGGGGAATACCGTTGAGTGCTCATCGGTTCTTAGCCTAGTGAAGCCTGTGACATCGGGAGCGGAGGGTGACGTATGACGGCGATTCTCGCGCGTGAGCACGTCGGCACAGATCTGAGCGCCGATGGTCCGGACAACGCGTACTCCGCGCGCCTAGACTTGCCCGTGATGGACGACACAGCATCCGATGACGCTCGGCGCGACTTCCAGGAGCAGGCGATCCCCTACATGGATCAGCTCTATGCGGCCGCGATGCGCATGACGCGCAATCCGGCCGACGCCGCCGACCTGGTGCAGGAGACGTTCGTGAAGGCGTACGGCGCATGGTCGTCGTTCTCGCAGGGCACGAACCTCAAAGCCTGGCTGTACCGTATCCTCACCAACACCTACATCAACATCTATCGCAAGAAGCAGCGCGAGCCGTTCCAGGGAACGATCGACGACCTCGAGGACTGGCAACTCGGCGGCGCGGAATCGACCACCGCCACTCGCAGCCGCTCGGCCGAGGCCGAGGCGATCGATCGGATGCCGGCATCCGCGGTCAAGGAGGCGCTGCAGGAGGTTCCTGAGGACTTCCGCCTGGCCGTGTACCTGGCCGATGTCGAGGGCTTCGCCTACCAGGAGATCGCCGACATCATGAAGACCCCCATCGGCACCGTGATGAGCCGTCTGCATCGTGGCAGGCGGATGCTGCGGGAGCTGCTGGCCGACTACGCCGCCGAGCGAGGTATCGCGGCGGCTCAACCGAGGAGCACGAAATGAGCGATTGCGGCTGCGAGAAGGCGCGCAAGGATCTGGAGGAGTTCCTCCGCAACGAGATCTGTGCGACCCAGCACTCCGACATTCGAGAGCACCTGGACAACTGCCAGTCCTGCCAGGACGAAGCCCTGGTCGCCAAGACCCTGACAGAGGTCGTGGCGCGCGCGTGCAAAGAGACCGCACCCGAGGAGCTGCGTGAGCAGGTCTTCGCCCGCCTGCGGATCGTGCAGAGCACGTCGCACTGAGTTCGCGGGCCTGTCGCCACCGCCCTCTAGGCTGGTCGGATGAGCGCACCGCAAGAGAACCTCATCCCCGTCGACCCCGAATCGTACCGCCGTCTCAGCGCAGGCGGCCTCGACTACCGCATCGCCGATATGTCGGTGGATGCGGATGCTGAAGGATTTCTTCGTGCCGACGCGCGCGGATTTCTCGATGAGGAGCCGACCGACGCCGTCATCGCGCAGATGCGCGAGACGATGTGCCTGCGCCGGAACATCGGTGTGTACGACTCCGCAGCCGGTGAGCTCCCGGTCGCGACCGTCAATTCCTGGGTCACACCGCTGACCGTGCCGGGCGGCGAGATCGACATGTGGGCGATCAGCTCGGTCACGGTGTCGGGCACTCACCGTCGCCGCGGTATCGCCCGGGCTCTGCTGGAGGGCGAGCTGCGTGCTGCGGCCGCCGCGGGTACCGCCATCGCAGGCCTGACGGTCTCGGAGGCGACGATCTACGGCCGGTACGGCTTCGCGTCGGCGATCCCGGTCGCGCGCCTGACCGTCGACACTCGGCGCGCTGGTTGGGTGGGCACCGCAGCACCCGGCCGCATCGTGTACGCCGATAAGCAGACGCTGGCCGAAGACCTCGAGTCCCTCCACGAACAGGACCGACTGACACGCGCCGGCCAGGTCGCCGGGTGGCGCGGGCGTTGGCAGCGTATGGCCGGACTTGCGGAAGGGGATAAGGACGCGGCGGCAGTCCGGGGCATCCGCTATCTCGACGCCGACGGCGTCGTACGCGGCGCGGTGGCCTACACCCTTGCGGAGCTGGCCGGCACGTTCCGCTTCGAGCTGCGCATCCGCCATATGCAGGCGACCACCGATGAGGCGCTGCGTGCTCTCTGGCAGTTCGTCGTGACGCACGATCTTGTCGACCGGGTGAGTGCCGGTCTGCGACCCACGGACGACCCACTGCCGTGGCTCGTCGCCGACCAGCGCGCCGTCACCACCGAAGTGCACGACCATGGCTGGCTGCGAGTGCTCGACGTCTCCGCCGCGCTGCAGGCGCGCACGTACCGTGCTGCGCTCGATGTGGTGATGCAGGTGGAGGACGTTCTGGGCTTCGCCGAAGGCACATGGCGGCTGCGGATCGACGAGGACGGCCGTGCCGACGTGCAGCCCACCGACGCGCCCGCCGACGTACGTCTGGGCGTCGCCGAACTCTCGGCTCTGTACGCCGGGGGAGTCCACGCCACTCGTCTGGCCGCTGCCGGGCGCATCCAGGGGGACCCCACGCTGATCGCCGCGCTCGATGACGCTTTCCGCACTGTCCACGCGCCGCTGCTCGGCATCTGGTACTGACCAGCGCGGGCAAAGCCGAAAGACGGATGCCGCCCATCCCCTGAAGGGGACGGGCGGCATCCGTCTTTTACGACATTCGACGTCAGCCGAGCGTCAGCGCCTCCTTGAGCAGGGCCACCTGCTCGACGGCGTGCACCTTCGACGAACCGGTCGCGGGCGATGCCGCAGCGGGACGCGTCACCGCGCGGAACTGCCGCGGGCCGGGCACCTCGGCGAACTCCAGCGCCAGGAAAGGCCAGGCGCCCTGGTTCTCGGGCTCGTCCTGCACCCACACCAGCTCGGCGTTCGGGTACGAGTCGGTGATGGCCTTGAGCTCGTCGATCGGCGTCGGGTACAGCTGCTCGAGGCGGACCAGGGCGATCTCGGGGTTGGGGTTCTTGTCGAGCTCGCTGCGCAGATCCCAGTGGATCTTGCCCGAGTGCACCAGCACGCGCTTGACGGCGTTGCGGTCCAGCTCGCGGACATCGTCGATGACCGGCTCGAAGCGTCCCTGCGTGAAGTCCTCGACCGGGCTGGTAGCGCCGCGCAGACGAAGCATCGCCTTCGGCGTGAACACGATCAGCGGCCGGCGCGGGCGGGCGTAGGCCTGGCGACGCAGCAGGTGGAAGTACGATGCGGGCGTCGACGGACGCGCGACGGTCATGTTGTCCTGCGCGCACAGCTGCAGGAACCGCTCCATGCGGGCCGAGGAGTGGTCCGGGCCCTGGCCCTCGTAGCCGTGCGGCAGCAGCATGACGACGCCGGAGTGCTGGCTCCACTTCTGCTCGGCCGATGAGATGTACTCGTCGATGACCGACTGCGCGCCGTTGGCGAAGTCACCGAACTGCGCTTCCCACAGCACCAGCGCCTCGGCGTTCTCGACCGAGTAGCCGTACTCGAATCCGAGCGCGGCGTACTCGCTGAGCAGCGAGTCGTACACGAAGAAGCGGCCCTGGTTGTCGGAGAGGTTCGACAGCGGCAGCCATTCCTGACCGTTCGCGCGGTCGTGTAGCACCGCGTGCCGTTGCACGAAGGTTCCGCGGCGCGAGTCCTGGCCGGCCAGCCGTACTGGCGTGCCCTCGACCAGCAACGACCCGAAGGCCAGCAGCTCGCCGAAGCCCCAGTCGATGTTGCCCTCACGGCTCATCGTGACGCGCTTGTCGAGCTGCTGCTGCAGTTTGGAGTGCACGGTGAAGCCGTCGGGCTTGTTCGCGTGCGCGTCACCGATCAGGTGCACGACCTCGACCGGAACGCCGGTGACATCGGGTGCACCGACCTGATCCTCGACCTGGCTGAGCTCGGGAGCGATGGGCGTCGCGCCCGTCTCGGCGGCATGCGTCTCGGCGAACGCGACCTCCAGACGGCTCTGGAAGTCGGCGTTGGCCTGCTCGTACTCTTCCGCGGTGATGTCGCCACGACCGACCAGGCCGTCGGTGTAGAGCTTGCGCACCGAGCGCTTCGCCTGGATCAGGTCGGTCATCAGCGGCTGCGTCATCGAGGGGTCGTCGCCCTCGTTGTGCCCACGGCGGCGGTAGCAGACCAGGTCGATCACGACGTCGCGGTGGAAACGCTCGCGGTACTCGAACGCGAGGCGGGCCACATGGATGACGGCCTCGGGATCATCACCGTTGACGTGGAAGATCGGCGCCTGGATCGTCTTGGCGACGTCGGTGGCATAGACCGACGTGCGAGAGTCGGTCGGCAGGGTCGTGAAACCGACCTGGTTGTTGACCACCACGTGCACCGTGCCGCCGGTGCGGTACCCCCGCAGCTGCGACATCTGCAGCGTCTCGACGACCACGCCCTGGCCTGCGAACGCTGCGTCGCCGTGCACCAGGATCGGCACCCAGGCGAACGTGCCGATGGGCTTGCGGTCCTGCTTGGCGCGAACGATGCCCTCGAGCACGCCGTCGACGGTCTCGAGGTGCGAGGGGTTCGCTGCCAGGTAGACGGGCAGTTCGCTGCCGTCCTCGGCGACGAAGGTGCCCTCGGTGCCGAGGTGGTACTTCACGTCTCCCGAACCGCGCTGGTTGCCGGGCGTGAGCGAGCCCTCGAACTCGCGGAAGACCTGGCCGTAGGTCTTGCCGGCGATGTTGGTGAGCACGTTGAGTCGACCGCGGTGGGCCATACCGATCGCGGCACCGTCGAGGCCGGCGGTGGCCGCGCCCTGGAGGATCTCGTCGAGCAGCGGGATCAGCGACTCGCCGCCTTCGAGTGAGAAACGCTTCTGGCCGACGAACTTGGTCTGCAGGAAGGTCTCGAACGCCTCGGCCTCGTTGAGCTTGCGCAGGACGCGCAGCTGCTCGTCGTGGCCGGGCTTGACGTACTTGACCTCGACCTTGTCCTGGAACCACTGGCGCTGCTCGGGGTCCTGGATGTGCATGTACTCGATACCGAGTGTGCGGCAGTACGAGTCGCGCAGCACGCCGAGCACATCACGCAGCTTCATGACGCGCTTGCCGCCGAAGCCGCCGGTGACGAACTCGCGGTCCAGGTCCCAGAAGGTCAGGCCGTGGCTCTCGATCTCCAGGTCAGGGTGCGACCGCTGCACGTACTCCAGCGGGTCGATGTCGGCCATCAGGTGACCGCGGACGCGGTAGGAGTTGATCAGCTCCTGCACGCGGGACTGCTTGTCGACGCGTTCGGCGAGGTCGACGGCGATGTCGGAGTGCCAGCGGATCGGCTGGTAGGGGATGCGCAGGGCGGCGAACACATCGTCGTAGAAGCCGCGCTCACCGATCAGCAGCTCGTGCACCTTCTTCAGGAACTCGCCCGAGCCGGCACCCTGGATGACGCGGTGGTCGTAGGTGCTGGTGAGCGTGATCGTCTTGCCGATGCCGAGCTCGGCGAGCGTGCGCTCGCTGGAGCCCTGGAACTCGGCCGGGTAGTTCAGCGCACCGGCGCCGATGATGCACCCCTGGCCCTGCATAAGACGCGGCACCGAGTGCACGGTGCCGATGCCGCCGGGGTTGGTCAGCGAGACCGTGGTGCCGGCGAAGTCGGCGGCCGTGAGCTTGTTGGTGCGAGCCCGGGCGATGAGGTCCTCGTACGCGGCGAGGTACTCGCTGAACGTCATCGTGTCGGCGCGCTTGATGCTCGGGACCAGTAGCGCGCGGGTGCCATCGGGCTTGGGGACGTCGACGGCGATGCCGAGGTTCACGTGCGCCGGCGCCACGACCGACGGCTTGCCGTCGATCTCGGCGTAGAACACGTTCTGGCTCGGGAACTCTTTGAGCGTCTGGACCAGGGCCCAACCGATGAGGTGCGTGAAGCTCACCTTGCCGCCGCGGGTGCGCGACATGTGGTTGTTGATGACGATGCGGTTGTCGATCATCAGCTTGGCCGGGATCGTGCGGACGCTGGTCGCGGTGGGAACACGCAGCGACTGGTCCATGTTCGCCGCGAGGGTCTTCGGCATCCCGCGCAGCGGAGTCACCTTCTCCTCATCGGCGGGAGTCTCATCCTTCGCCTGCGGCTTGGGGGCCTGTGCGGGAATGGGCGCCTGCTTGGCGGGCTTGGCCGTCGTGCGCGCGACCGGCTGGGCGCCGATCACGGGAATGGGCGCGGTGACGGGGTGCGCGTTCTGCGCCGACGCGGGCGGTGCAGCTGCATCGGGGGAGTAGTTCTCGAGGATCGGCCACCACTCCTTGTCGACGGAGTTGCGGTCCCGTTTGAACTGCTCGTACAACTCGTCCACGAGCCACGAGTTGGCTCCGAACCCCCCGTCGCCACCGACGCCGGTCACCTGGTTCGACACGCTTTATCGCCCTCTTTCGTCGCTGAAGCCCTGCGTGCGGCACGACGACGACTGAGCATCGACCGCACATGTGTAGTAACAGTCCTCAAGCCTAATGCCAATCGGGGTCGCCCGACGTGTGCGACCGGCACCGCGTCGAACAGGAAGAACCAGCATCCGCGCGTCGCGTCACATGTGCATTCGGTAAGATCGAGCGCACTATGGACGACCCTCCTTCTTGTAGTACCACGCCCCATTCCCCGCTCCTCGTCGAAATCGAGGACTTCAGCTGATGGAACTGCTGATGCTGGGTGTGGGGCTCCTGCTCATCGTCGGGACGGGACTCTTCGTCGCCAGCGAGTTCGCGCTTGTCAATCTGGACCGTGCCGAACTCGAAGCCCGTCAGGCCCGCGGCGAATCCCGTCTGGGGATGACGATCCGGGCGTTGAAGATCACGTCGACGCATTTGTCCTCGGCGCAGCTGGGCATCACTCTCACTACGCTGCTGACCGGCTACACCATGGAACCGGCGATCTCGACGCTCCTTGAGCCCGTCATGGAGGCGTGGGGTGTGCCGGATGCCGTCGCCGTGCCGCTGTCGGTGACGGTGGCCATGTTCATCGCCACGGTGCTGTCGATGATCATCGGCGAACTAGTGCCGAAGAACTTCGCACTCGCGCTGCCGTTGGCAACAGCCAAGGCCGTCGTGCCGTTCCAGACGGCGTTCACCGCCGTGTTCAAACCCGCTGTGCTCCTGCTCAACGGCAGCGCCAACGCCGTACTGCGGTCGATGGGTGTCGAGCCGAAAGAAGAGCTGTCGGGCTCGCGCAGCGCCGAAGAACTCTCATCGCTTGTGCGCCGTTCGGCCAGCCAGGGTGTGCTCGAGAGCGACACTGCGACGTTGCTCGACCGCAGCCTCACCTTCGCGCGGTTGACGGCCGACGACATCATGACGCCGCGCCCGAGCATGCATGCGATCAGCGTCGGCGACTCCGCAGATGATGTCATTCAACTCGCCCGCCGTACCGGTCACAGCCGTTTTCCGGTGTACGACGATGACCTCGACGACATCACCGGTGTGGTGCACGTCAAGGCCGCCGTGTCGGTGCCGCGCGAGAAGCGCGCCGATGTGCCGGTCGGTGCCCTGAGCACCGAACCCCTGCGTGTGCCCGAGACGGTGCACCTGGACGTGCTCGTGGCCGAACTGCGCTCTAAGGGGTACCAGATGGCCGTCGTGGTCGATGAGTACGGCGGTACCGCGGGCATCGTCACGTTGGAGGACCTCGTCGAGGAGATCGTCGGCGAGGTCTCCGATGAGCACGATCGCTCCCGCGCCGGCGTCGTGCGGCGTGTCGACTCGATCACGTTCCCGGGTGAGCTTCGCCCCGACGAACTCCTCGCGCGCACCGGTATCGCCGTGCCGGAGGGGGAGATCTACGACACCGTCGGCGGGTACATGATGAGTGTGCTCGAACGGGTTCCTGTGCTCGGCGATGAGGTTCGGGTCGAGCACGGGACGCTGACGGTGGCACGCATGGACGGACGCCGCGTCGATCGGGTGCGGTACACCGCCGACCCGGTCGAGGACACGACGGAGGTCGAGCGATGAGCGACTGGATGGGCCTGGTCTGGCTGGTCGTGCTGCTGATCGGCAACGCCTTCTTCGTCGGTGGCGAGTTCGCCGTCATCTCGGCGAGAAGATCGCAGATCGAGCCGCTCGCCGACAAGGGCTCGCGAGCAGCGAAGACGGCGCTGTACGCGATGGAGCACGCCACGCTGATGCTGGCGACGTCGCAGCTGGGGATCACGATCTGCTCGCTGCTGATCCTGAACGTCTCGGAGCCGGCGATCCACCACCTGCTCGAGATCCCGCTGCACGCCCTGGGCTGGGACGAGTCGATCGTCTCGGTGACATCATTTGTCATCACCCTCGCCCTGGTGTCGTTCCTGCATGTCGTGTTCGGTGAGATGGTGCCGAAGAACCTCGCGTTCTCGCTGCCGGATCGTGCGGTGCTGCTGCTGGCACCGCCGCTGGTGTGGGTGTCGCGGGTGTTCGGTCCCGTCATCTGGGCACTGAACGGCATCGCGAACGCCGTACTGCGCCTGTTCCGGGTCGAGCCGAAGAACGAGGCGGCATCGACGTTCACGCTCGAGGAGGTCGCGACGATCGTCGACCGCTCGCGACGCGAGGGTGTGCTCTCGGACACCTCGGGGGCCGTCGCAGCGGCGGTGGAGTTCACCGACAAGAAGGCGCGCGACATCGCGGTGCCGTTCGCCGAGCTGATCACCCTGCCCGAGACGGCGACGCCTGCCGACGTCGAGCGGGCCGTGGCCCGCTACGGATTCTCCCGCTACGTGATCGTGGACGGTGCGGGCAAGCCGGTGGGCTATGTGCATCTGAAGGACATCCTGCGGGCATCCGAGGGGCCCGACGCGCACGTCGATGAACCGCTGCCCGCCAAGCGCATCCACCACATGGTGCCGGTGCACGAGGAGACCGATCTCGAGGACGTGCTCGCGGCGATGCGCCGCGCGGGGCGTCACCTGGCCAATGTGCGCGATCTCAGCGGCGCCACCACGGCGGTGCTGTTCCTCGAGGACATCCTCGAGGAGCTCATCGGCGAGGTGCAGGACGCCACGCGGCGCGGACATCACGGACGCTGATCGCGTCCCGGCATCCGGTGCGCAGAACATCGGATGCCGGGACCCGGCCGTCACGCGACGGTGGCGAGTGCCGGTGGCTCAGCGCCAGCGCGCGCGTTCGTACTGTGGAGCCCATTCCACTGCTGCGCCGAGTTCGTGTGCGGCGCGCAGGCCGAAGTGCGGATCACGCAGCCACTCGCGTCCCGCGAAGACGGCATCCGCAGCTCTCGAGGTGAGCACCTCCTCGGCCTGTGCGCCTGAAGTGATCAGGCCGACGGCGCCAGTGCGCACGCGGCCTCCGGCGCGCACGGCGGCGGCGAGGGGCACCTGGTAGCCGGGGTGTACGTCGATGTGCTGGTGCGCGACGAGGCCGCCGCTGGAGACATCGACGAGGTCGGCCCCGGCCTCGATCGCCCACAGGCCGACCTGCGCGGCCTCATCGGGAGTGAACCCGCCCTCGGCGTGGTCTGTGGCCGAGATGCGCAGGAACACCGGAATGTCGTCTCCGGCCGCTTCGCGGACGGTCCTGAGCACACGGAGCAGCAGTCGAGCCCGGTGCGCCAGCGCGCCGCCGTACTCGTCGGTGCGCAGGTTCGACAGCGGCGAGAGGAACTCGTGCAGCAGATATCCGTGCGCACCATGCACCTCGAGTACATCGAACCCGGCGTCGAGAGCGCGCTGCGCCGCTGCGGCGAACGCTGCGACGATCCGATCGATGTCGTCGGCTTCAAGGGCCGTTGGTGTTGCGAGGCCCTCGAAGGCGACGGCGGAGGGCGCCTCCGTGGTCCAGCCGCCGTGCTCGTGCGGTACAGATCCACGCTGTGGCGCCCATGGCCACCAGGTGGAAGCCTTGCGTCCGGCGTGCGCGAGCTGCACGCCGATCAGGGCCCCGCGCTGGTGCACGTCATCGACGATCGGCGCCCATGCGTCGCGCTGCACGTCGTTCCACAGCCCCACATCACGCGGCGAGATGCGGCCTTCAGGGGTGACGGAGGTCGCCTCGGCGAGGATGAGACCCGCACCGCCGGAGGCGAACTGCGGCAGGTGCACGCGGTGCCAGGGCTGCGGGATGCCATCGATAGCGCTGTACATGCACATCGGCGAGACCCACAGCCGGTTGCGGAAGGAGCGGGCGCGGATCGTCAACGGGGAGAAGAGCAGACTCACGGTACGACCGTATCGCCGCACGGATGGCTGTGGGCGCTAGCGTGGAAACATGTTGCGGGAGTGGACGCGGGCCGACACCATCGCCGTGCTGCCGGTACCCACCGCGCACGACGACAAGTACTCGCGGGGTGTCGTGGCGCTGCGCACGGGGTCGGCGACGTACCCGGGCGCGGCCGTGCTCGGGGTCGAGGCGGCCTGGCGCACTGGCGCCGGCTACGTGCGCTACGTCGGCGACGCGGTTCAGGCGGTTCTTGCCCGGCGGCCCGAGACCGTCGCCGGTGAGGATCTCGGCAGCACCCGCGTGGGTGCCTGGGTGATCGGTTCGGGAACGGATGCTGCGCATCGCAGCGAGCACGAGCAGCGAGCTCTGCAGCGGATCCTCGACGGTTCCACACCGGTCGTGGTCGATGCGGGTGCTCTCGATCTCGCGGACGGTGCAGCGGCACCGCTGGTGCTGACGCCACACGCCGGTGAGCTGAGGCGACTGCGCGACCAATTGGGCTTGCCCGCGACCGACCTGACGACCGAGCACGATCGTGTGGCGGCCGTGATCGAGACTGCTGACCGGGTCGGTGCGACGGTGCTGTTGAAGGGCGCTCGAACCCTGATCGCCACCCCGGGGCAGATACCGATCGTCGTAGACAATGCGCCGCACTGGTTGGCGACGGCGGGTACCGGAGATGTGCTCGCCGGCATCCTGGCCGCGCTCCTCGCTGCGTGCGGCACCGCGCCGCCGCACGAGACTGCCGCGGCCGGGGTCTGGCTGCATGGGCACGCGGCCGCTCTGGCGTCGGGCAGCGTCGGGGGAGCCGCCGGGCATCCGATCGTCGCGCTCGACGTCGCCGAGGCGCTGCCGCGCGCGGTCGGGGAGCTGCTGTCGTGACCGCCCGGCACCGCGCATGAGGTGGCCGGCCCTGGCGCTGTGGAGCGTTTTCGTGGCCACGCACGCCGTGGTGGCTTGGTTGGGGTGGATGCTGCCGAATCAGCCTATGGGTGACGTGGTGCTGGTGTACGAGCCCTGGGCTCGTGCGGCGCTCTCGGGCGAGCACGTGATGGGCATCACCGAGCCGTGGGTGTATCCGCAGCTCGCTCTCGTGCCCCTGCTGTTCACCCAGCTGCTGGCCGTACCGCTGCTGCCGTCGCTCGGTGTCACAGCGGCGTATCTGATCGCGTGGGCGGTGCTGGTGACCGTCTGCGACCTGCTCGCCTTCGCCGTTCTCGTCGGCCGGGGCCGGCATCGCGGGCGCCGTGCCGCGGGGTGGTTCTGGACCGGAGCGCTTCTCATGCTCGGACCGATCGCACTCTACCGACTGGACGCCATCACCGTTCCGCTGGCTGTGGTCGGCGGGCTGTGGCTCGCACGGCGGCCGGTCGTCGGGACCGCGCTGCTCACGCTCGCCGCGTGGATCAAGATCTGGCCCGGCGCCGTGGTGCTCGCCGCGATCGCCGCGGGTCGGCGCAGCCTGCGTGTGGCGGTGACGGCTGCGACCGTGTGCGCGGTACTGGTCGCAGGCCTGCTGCTCATCGGCGCCGACGTGTTCGGGTTCCTGACGACGCAGAACGGGCGCGGACTGCAGATCGAGGCGGTCGCCGCGACACCGTTCCTGTGGCTGGCCCTGTTCGGTAAGGCCTCTATCGACTACAGCATCGAGATCCTGACGTTCCAGATCGGGGCTCCGGGAGCGGATGCCATCGCCGCACTGCTCACCCCGGTGATGATCGTCGTGGTAGCAGCCATCGTCGTGCTCGGCGCATGGCGAGCACAGCGCGGGGCTGACTGGCGGCGTCTGCTGCCGCCTCTGTCGCTGGCTCTCGTTGCCGCGCTGATCGTGACGAACAAGGTCGGGTCGCCGCAGTTCCAGACCTGGTTGCTCGTGCCGGTGATTCTGTGGATCGTGTTCGACCGATCCCGCTCCCAGACGCCGGCGGCCATCGTGCTCATGCTGTGCGCACTGACCTTCGCCGTGTACCCGCTCACCTACGACGGACTGCTGCGCGCCCATCTGCTGCCGATCGTGCTGATCACGGTGCGCAACGCGGCCCTGATCGTGCTGCTCGTGTTCGCCGTACGATCGATCATGCGTGTGCCAGCGCGCCGACCGCACCGTCGTGTCTGACGGGCGATCAACTCGACTGAAAGAGGAACCATGCTCGTCGCATTCTCCGTCGCCCCCTCCGGTACCGGACGAGAGGACGCCTCGGTGCACGATGCCGTCGCCGCCGCGGTCCGGGTCGTGCGCGACTCGGGCCTGCCGCACCGCACCACCAGCATGTTCACCGAGATCGAGGGACCGGACTGGGACACGGTGATGGATGTCGTCAAGCGCGCCACCGAGGCGGTCGCGCCGTTCGGCTCACGCGTCTCGCTCGTGCTCAAGGCCGACATCCGGCCGGGGTACTCGGGTGAGCTCGATGCCAAGGTCGAGCGGCTCGAGGCGGCCATCGACTCCTCGGAAGATCGCTAGCATGGACGAGTGAATCCCTCGAAGACTTCGAGGGGTGCGGCGAAGATGGCGCTCCTCTCTCTCGCCATCGGCAGCTTCGGCATCGGCATGACCGAGTTCGTCGTCATGGGGCTGCTACCCGATATCGCCGCCGACCTGTTGCCCGCGCTGTGGGTGCAGAGTCCCGAAGAGGCGCTCGGGCGCGCCGGCTGGCTGATCTCGCTGTACGCGCTGGGTGTCGTCATCGGCGCCCCGACCATCGCCGGCTTCGCCGCGCGCTTCCCGCGCCACCGGGTCATGATCGTGCTCGCGATCGCACTGACCGTGTTCAACGCCCTGACCGTGGTGCTGCCCACCTTCGAACTGGTCGCGCTCTCGCGTCTGCTGGCCGGCCTGCCGCACGGCGCGTACTTCGGCATCGGCGCGCTCGTCGCGGCCGATGTGATGGGCCCGGGCAACCGCGCCAAGGGGGTCGCGTTCATCCTCACCGGGCTCACGCTCGCCAATGTGATCGGTGTGCCGCTGGGCACCTTCCTCGGCCAGCAGTGGGGCTGGCGCACCGCTTTCGCCGTGGTGACGCTGGTCTTCGCCGTCGGAGCCCTGTGCGTTGCTCGATTCGTCCCCGCGCACCCCGGCTCACCAGGGCGCACGATGCGCGAGGAACTCGGCGTGTTCCGCAGCACGCAGGTGTGGTTCGCGCTCGCGGTCGGCGCCATCGGCTTCGGCGGGTTCTTCGCCGTGTACAGCTACATCGCACCCGTCGTCACCGAGGTCGCGGGCGCTGCCGAGTGGACCGTGCCGATCGTGCTCGTGCTGATGGGTGTGGGTATGACCGTCGGCAACCTCATCGGCGGGCACCTGGCCGACATCGATCTGCGCCGCACTCTGCTGTGGGGACTCGCCGCGATGACGGTCGTCTTCGTCGTGCTCGCGATGGTCTCGGCATGGATCGTCACCCTGAGTGCGCTCGTGCTGGTGGTCGGCATCGTCTCGTCGGTGCTCAGTCCGACCATCCAGACCCGCCTGATGGATGTCGCGGGTGACAACCAGTCCATCGCCGCCGCTCTGAACCACTCGGCGCTGAACGTGGGCAACAGCCTCGGCGCTTTCCTCGGCGGGGCTGTCATCGCCGCCGGCTGGGGGTTCACCGCGCCATCCTGGGTCGGCGCCGCGCTCGCTGCCGGAGGCCTGCTGATCGCGTTGCTGTCATACCGCATCGAGCGCGCCCGCGCCGAGGCCGTGCTCGCCGTCGCGTCGTAGAGTGACGGGGTGAGTACCCCCGAGAAGTCGGCTCCGCCCGCGTCAGCCCCGGAGGCCAGCATCCGCGTCGCCGGCACCGCAGTCGTGCTGCGCGACGGTGCAGACGGGCTGGAGACGCTGCTGTTGCGGCGGCCATCTTCGGGGTCGTTCGCCGACGCCTGGGTGTTCCCCGGAGGGCGCGTCGACTCCGCAGACCGCGATCGCGCACGCGATGAAGCGGATGCCGCCCGTCATGCAGCCACGCGCGAGACGCAGGAGGAAGCGGCGATCCGGGTGCATTCGTTGCGGCCGCTCTCGCGTTGGGTGCCGCCGACCGAGACGCCGGTGCGCTATCGCACCTGGTTCTTCCTGGCGCGCGAACACGGGGACGAGGTGCGCGTAAACCCCGGCGAGATCGTCGATGCGGCCTGGATGACCCCGCAACGTGCCTTTGACGCCCACGCCGCGGGCAGCCTCGCCCTGTTCCCACCGACCTGGGTGACGCTGCGCGGGCTGCTTGCGCACGCCAGCGTCGATGCGGCCTTCGCCGCGGCCGGTGAGCTCGCCCGGTACGAGACACGCATGCTCAGTACCGCCACCGGACGACGCGCGATGTGGGCGGGCGACGAGGACTATCCGGATGCCCCGGGCGCAGTCGGAGCGCGGCACCGGCTCACGATGGACGCGCTGCCCTGGGTGTACGAGCGCAGCTGACGGCATCCGTGCCGCGCACACCGTTATGACGCGAGGAGCCGATCGAGGTGCGCGCCGACGGGGTCGGTCTCGATCAGGAAGCCGTCGTGACCGAAGTCGCTGGTGAGTACAATCGCCTCGTCGTCGATCAGGTTCGGGATGCTTCGCGCGATGCGCTGTTGCCCGTCCACGGGGAACAACCGGTCGGTATCGACACCGAGCACCAGGGAACGGGCGGTGATGGTGTGCAACGCCTGCTCGACGCCGCCCCGGTCGCGTCCGATGTCGTGCGAGTTCATCGCCTCGACGACTGTGATGTAGCTGTTCGCGTCGAAGCGCCGTGTGAACTTGTTGCCGTGGAAATCGAGGTACGACTCGACCGCGAACCGGCCGCCGCGACCCAACGGCGACACCCCCGACTGCCATGAGCGCTGGAAGCGCTGGTTCAGCTCGATCGGGCTGCGGTAGTTCAGCAGCGCCATGCGGCGGGCAAGTGCGAGCCCGCGGTGCGGGCCGTCTCCGAGACCGGCGTCGTAGTACTCGCCGCCGGCGAAACGCGGGTCCATCCGCACGGTCTCCAGCTGCACGAAGTTCAGCGCCAACTGATCGGCCGTGGTCACCGGGGGAGAGGACAGCACGGCGAGGCGTTCGACGCGCTCGGGCTGCATGACTGCCCACTCCAGGGCGTGCATGCCGCCCATCGAGCCACCGATCACGGCGGCCCAGCGGTCGATGCCCAGTTCGTCCGCGAGGCGGATCTGCGCGCTTACCTGATCGCGGATGGTCAGGTACGGAAAGCGGGACGCCCACTCGCGTCCGTCGGGGGCGATGCTCGCCGGGCCCGTCGAACCCTGGCATCCGCCCAGCATGTTCGGGGCGATCACGAACCACCGGTCGGTGTCGATCGCCGCTCCTGGGCCGACGATGTCCTGCCACCAACCCGCGGTCGGATGCCCGGGACCGGCGTTGCCGCGCACGTGGCTGTCGCCGGTCAGGGCGTGCAGGATCAGGACCGCGTTGTCGCGGGCCGCGTTCAGCTGCCCCCAGGACTCCCAGGCGATGCGCGCGACCGGCAGATGGTCACCGTTCTCGGTGCGCAGGTCGCTCAACACGGTGAACCGGCGGTCGCCAACCGGATCGCCGTCGCGCCAGGCGCCGGTGGCGGGCGGGCGTGCGCGCAGCAGACGCACGTCGGCTTCGGTCACGGGAGCCGACGGCACCGTGTCCTCGGAGGTCGTCTGCCAGTCCATGCTTCCATTCTCGCCTGCGCGTGCGGGTCGTGCCGGCACGTTACACAGCGCGGCCGTGAAAGACGACGGCGGGCCCCACCAGGAGAGGTGGGGCCCGCCGGAGGAGGTGCCGATGTCAGGCGCGAGCAGCCTCGGTTACGCGACGTGCAGCGGCGAGTGCGTGGTCCAGGTCGGCCTTGAGGTCGTCGATGTTCTCCAGACCCACCGACAGACGCACCAGGCCGGGCGTGACTCCGCTGGCGAGCTGCGCCTCGGGCGACAGCTGCGAGTGGGTGGTGGACGCCGGGTGGATGACCAGCGAACGCACGTCGCCGATGTTGGCGAGGTGGCTGAACAGCGACAGGCTGTTGACGAACTCGCGTCCGGCCTCGACGCCGCCCTTGAGCTCGAACGACAGCACTGCGCCGACACCCTTCGGAGCGTACTGGTTGGCCTTCGCGTACCAGGGCGACGAGGGCAGTCCCGAGTAGTTCACCGAGGCGACGTCGTCGTGGTCGTCGAGCCACTCGGCGATCAGCTGGGCGTTCTGCACGTGCCGCTCGATGCGCAGCGACAGCGTCTCGACGCCCTGCAGCAGGTTCCATGCGCTCTGCGGTGCGATCGCCGAGCCGAGGTCGCGCAGCAGCTGCACGCGTGCCTTGATGATGTACGCCAGGCCGTCACCGACCGCGGTCGTGTAGCTGGCGCCGTGGTACGAGGGGTCGGGCTCGGTCAGGCCCGGGAACTTCTCGACGTTCTTGGACCACTCGAAGCTGCCGCCGTCGATGATCGCGCCGCCGATGGTGGTGCCGTGTCCGCCGAGGAACTTCGTAACGGAGTGGATGACGATGTCGGCACCGTGCTCGAACGGACGGATCAGGTACGGGGTGGCGATCGTGTTGTCGACGATCAGCGGAACACCGTTGTCGTGGGCGACGTCGGCGACGGTACGGATGTCGAGCACGTTGATCTGCGGGTTGCCGATCGTCTCGGCGAAGAACAGCTTGGTGTTCGGGCGCACCGCCGCGCGCCACTCTTCCGCGTCGTCCTGGTTCTCGACGAACGTGACCTCGACGCCCAGCTTGGCGAGCGTGTACTTGAACAGGTTGTAGGTGCCGCCGTAGATCGACGACGACGAGACGATGTGGTCGCCGGCCTGAGCGACGTTGAGCACGGCGAAGGTCGCCGCAGCCTGGCCGCTCGCGAGGACGAGGGCGCCGGTGCCCCCTTCGAGTGCGGCGAGGCGCTGCTCGAGCACGTCCTGGGTCGGGTTCTGGATGCGGGTGTAGATGTTGCCGAACTCTGCCAGGGCGAACAGGTTCGCTGCGTGGTCGGCGTTGTCGAACACGTAGGAGGTGGTCTGGTAGATCGGCGTGGCGCGCGCCTTGGTGACCGGGTCGGGTGCGGCGCCGGCGTGGATCTGCTTGGTCTCGAAGCGCCAGTTCTCAGTTGCGGACATGAGGTTCTCCCGAGGTCAGGGTGCGGGTAGGGGTCGAGCGGCGGATGCCTTGTAGTGAGAGTACGGATGCGGCGCACGCGTCAACAAGCGTCCAGAAATGTTACGTAACACGCCGGAGTCGGATGCCCGTGGCAAAGGACGTACGGTGGAGGCATGGTGAACAGACGAGCCGTGGTGACCGGAGCGAGCACGGGTATCGGAGAGGCGACGGTGCGTGCGTTGCGCGCCCGCGGTTGGGACGTTGTCGGGGTAGCCCGGCGAGAGGAGCGGCTCGCGGTGCTCGCCGCCGAGACCGGTGCGACCGGAATCGCCTGCGACCTCACCGATCAGCGCGCGGTGGATGCCCTGATCGACGAGCTGGCGAAGACCGGTCCCGTGCACGCGCTGGTGCAGGTGGCCGGTGGCGCCCGTGGCACCGACAGCGTCGAGGCGGGCTCGGTCGCCGATTGGCAGTGGATGTATGACGCCAACGTGCTAGCGACGCAGCGGCTGGTTTCGGGCATCCTGCCCCTGCTGCGACGCGCGGCGGCCGACGACGGCCACGCCGACACGGTCTTCGTGACATCGACGGCCGCTCAGACGGCGTACCCCGGTGGTGCGGGTTACAACGCGGCGAAGGCCGCGGAGGCGATGCTTGTGAAGGTGCTGCGCCAGGAGCTCAACGGTGAGCCGATCCGGGTCGTCGAGGTGGCACCCGGCATGGTGCACACCGAGGAGTTCACGCTCAACCGACTCGGCGGCGACAGCGTCGCGGCCGAGGCCGTCTACGCGGGCGTGGAGGAGCCGCTGCTGGCCGAGGATGTCGCCGACGTGATCGCGTACGCACTCAGCGCACCGCGCCGGGTCAACCTCGACCTGGTCACGATGCGTCCGGTGGCGCAGTCCGCGCAGCACCTGCTCGCCCGTGGCCCGCTGCACGTGCGCACCGACGTCGACTGATGGTGCGGTCCCTCGGCGAGCTGGCCGAAGCGGGCCTGATCGACCCTGGCTGGGCGCGCGCGCTCGCGCCGGCGCAACCACTGCTGAACGCACTCGGCGAGCGACTGCACGCCGAGCAGGCCGTGGGGATCGGACACCTACCCGCCGACGAGCACGTCCTGCGCGCGTTCCAGCGCCCGCTCGACGACGTGCGCGTGCTGATCACCGGCCAGGACCCGTATCCGACACCGGGACACGCCATCGGGTTGTCGTTCGCCGTCGACCGCGAGGTGCGGCCGTTGCCGCGCAGTCTGGCGAACATCTACCGGGAACGCGAGAGCGATCTGGGCATCCCTCCTGCACCCCACGGCGACCTCACCGCGTGGAGCGACCAGGGCGTGCTGCTGCTGAACCGCGTGCTCACCGTGCGGCCCGGCGCGCCCGCATCCCACCGCGGGTGGGGATGGGAGAAGGTGACCGAGCTGGCGATCCGTGCGCTCGTCGCGCGCCGTGAACCACTCGTCGCGATCCTGTGGGGAAAGGACGCCGCAGGCCTGAGACCGCTGCTCGGCGATGTTCCGACGATCGAGTCCGCGCACCCCTCACCGCTGTCGGCGCGGCGCGGGTTCTTCGGGTCGCGACCCTTCTCGCGCACCAACGCCCTGCTCGAGCAGCACGGCGCCGCCGAGATCGACTGGCGGGTGGCGGGCGAGCACTGAACACGCACCGGCCGCCTCAGGGGCGGCGGATGGACGGGATCGCAGCGAGCAGTTGGCGCGTGTAGTCCTCGCGCGGATGCTGCAGCACGGCGGCGGTGGTGCCCCGCTCGACGATGCGGCCGTCCTTCATCACCGCGACGGTGTCGCTGAGGTTCTGCACGAGACCGATGTCATGCGACACGACGATCAGAGTGAGTCCCTGTTCGGCGCGCAACTGCTGGAAGAGCGCCAGCACCTGGGCGCGTACGGTCACATCGAGCGCCGACATCGGCTCATCACCGACGAGGATCCGCGGCCGGTGGGCGATCGCCCTCGCGATGGCGATGCGCTGTCGCTGGCCGCCCGAGAACTCGTGCGGATGACGATCGGCCATGTCGGCGTCCAGGCCGACCTGCACGAGCACATCGCGCACGCGCGCACCATGGTCGCCGGGGACATCGAGCGCCCACAACGGCTCCGCGATGATCTGCCCCGCGGTCATACGCGGGTCCAGCGACGCGTACGGGTCCTGGAACACGAGCCCGGTCTGGCGCCGCAACCAGTGCAGCGAACGGGCGCGCGCCGCGGCATCCACATCGCGTCCGTCGACGATCACTCGACCGCCGGACGGACGGTCAAGGCCCAGCAGCAGCCGCACCAGTGTCGACTTACCCGAGCCCGACTCTCCGATCAGGCCGAGTGATTCGCCCTCGGCGATCTCGAGGTCGGTGGGCTCGAGCGCGGTCGACTGGTGCTGCTTCTCGAACACGTGCCGCTTCGGCACGGGGAAGCGCCTGCTCAGGCCCTCGGCGCGGATGAGCGTCACGATGCGCCTCCCTCGGGACGCCACAGGGTGGCGGTCGCATCGCGCAGCAACGCTTGGGTGACCGGTGCCTGCGGTGCTGACAGCAGAGTGCCGATCGGTGCGGACTCGATAACCGTGCCCGCATCGAGAACGACGCCATGCGTGGCCACCTGCGAGAGGACGGCAAGGTCGTGGGTGATGAAGACCAGCGACATGCCCTCTTCCGAGACCAGCGAGAGCAGCAGCCGAAGGATCTCGGCCTGGATCGTGACATCCAGTGCGGTGGTCGGTTCATCGGCGATGAGCAGACGTGGCCGGCAGGCCAGCGCCATGGCGATCGCGACGCGCTGGCGCTGGCCACCCGACAGTTGGTGCGGGTAGCGGTCGACGACGGTCTCGGGGTCGGGAAGGTGCACGCGGGCGGCCTCGGCGATCGCCCTCTCGCGCGCTTGCCTCCGCGGCACGCGTTCGTGGATGCGGATGGCCTCAGCGATCTGACGGCCGACGGTGCGGATCGGGTTGAGGGCGGTGCGCGGTTCCTGAAAGACCATCCCGATCTCGTCGCCGCGTAGCTCAGCCAGTTCGCGATCGCGCATGCCCAGCAACTCGATGCCGTTCCAGCGGACGCTGCCGCGCGCGACCGCGCCCTCCGGCAGCAACCCGAGCACAGCGAGCGCCGTCACCGACTTGCCGGAACCGGACTCGCCGATCAGGCCAAGACGCTGACCGTCGCTCACCTCGAACGAGACACCGTCGAGCACGCGCCGCCCGCCGATCTCGACGACCAGGTCCTCCACCTGCAGACTCATGCCACCACCTCCGGCACATGCACCTGCGCCGCGCGGCGCGACAGCGTCGGATCGGTGGCCTCGCGCAGCGCGTCGCCGAGCAGGTTCAGGCCGAGTACGGTGATCGTGATCGCCAGGCCCGGCCACACCACCGAAAGCGGATGCACGCCGATGTAGCGCTGCAGCTCGGCCAGCAGCGTGCCCCACGAGGCATCGGCCAGCGAGGCGCCGAACCCGAGGTACGACAGACCGGCCTCTGCGAGAACGGCCACCGCCATCGACCACGACAGCTGCACGATGAACACGGGGGCCACGTTCGGCAGCAGGTGACGCACGAGGTTCTGCCCGGCCGTCAATCCGCTGGCGCGTCCGGCGAGCACGAAGTCGCTCTTCTGCACACGGCGCAGCTCGGGGCGGGTGACGCGCGCGATGCTCACACCGAACCCGATGCCGACCGAGATCACGACCACCCACAGTGAACCGCCCCAGACCGCCGAGATCATCATGGCGATCATCAGTACCGGGAAGGCGATCAAGATGTCGACCAGTACCGCGACGGTCTCGCGCATCCAGCGTGCCGTGAGTGCGCCCAGCGCCGCCAGCAGCATGCCGACCACGGTGGCCACGATGCCGGCGCCCACGGCGACGAAGACGGTGGTGCGTGCTCCGGCCATCAGCAGGCTGAGGATGTCGCGGCCCGTCGCATCGGTGCCGAGCAGATGGGGCCACCCCGGGGGCGCCCAGCGCCCCTTGACATCCGTGAGCATCGGATCGAAGGGCGTCCACACCAGCGACACCAGGGCGGTCAGCGCGACGGTCAGCACCACGACCACGCCGAACCAGCCGGTTGCCGACGATAGCAGCACGCGCATCCAGCGGGGCATCATGCGGCCTCTCGCTGTCGCGGGTCGATGGCGTGATGCACCAGGTCGACGATGAACCCGATGATCAGCACGAACCCGGTGAGTACCAGCAACTCGCTCTGCACCTTGACGAGATCACGGGTGCCGACGTCGGCAACCAGCATCCGACCGATGCCCGGCAGGGTGAACAGCTGCTCGATCACGACCGAGCCGACGATGATCCCCGCGATCTGCAGGCCGAGCACCGTCACGATCGACAGGCCGACAGCGGGGATGCCGTGCTGCACCAGGGCGCGGCGCCGGGTGAGGCCCTTGGCTGCTGCGGTGCGCACGAAGTCCTGGCCCGCCGCCTGCAGGGTGGCGCTGCGCACGAAGCGCATCAGCATCGCGCCCTCGACGAGGCCGATCGTCAACGCCGGCAACAGCAGCGCCTCGAAGGCCTTGCCGGGCGTCGCCCAGCCGGTGCGGGGAAAGCCCTGCGCGGGCAGCCACCCGAGCCAGTGGGCGAAGACGACGACGAGCATCATGCCGGCCCAGATCACCGGGACGGCCGCGACGGCCTGCGCGCTGACGCTCATCGCCGTGCCACCGGCGCGGCCGCGCAGCATGGCCGAGACGATGCCGAACGGTACAGCGATGAGCAGGGCGATCGTCAGCGCCATCAGCCCGAGCGGTACGGTGACCTGTGCCTTCTCGAGCAGTTCCGCTGACACCGAGGCGCCGCTGAGCTGCGAGGTGCCGAGGTCGCCGCGCAGAACGCCGCTGATCCATTCCAGGTATTGCACGATGAGTGGCCGGTCCAGGCCGAGCGACTGCCGCAGCGCCTCGACCGTCTCCGCGGATGCCTGTGTGCCGGCGATGAGCTGGGCGACGTCGCCGGGGAGGACACGCAGCGTCAGGAAGATGATCACGCTCGACACGAGGAGCCCTGCGACCAGCAGGGCTCCTCGTGTGAGCGTGTAACGGAGCACAGGTCAGTCTGCGGTCTTCGTGACGCCGGCGAGGTCGATGCGCGAGTTGATCGAGTCCTCGGGGAAGCCCGAGACGCCGGGCAGCAGCGCCGTCAGGGTGGCGCCGTTGTACAGCCAGTCGGCGGCGTGATCTTCGGAGACGAGGCGAGCGGCCTCGGCCAGGAGCTCGGCGGAACGCTCAGCGTCGGTCTCGGTCAGTGCCTGTGTGTACAGGTCCTGCACCTCGGCGTTGTCGTAGCCGAAGTAGTAGTCGGGGTTCGCCCAGTTGCCGAAGTCGCGCGGCTCGACGTGTAGCACGAAGCTCAGCTCGTAGTCGTGGTTGGTGTAGACGTCCTCGAGCCAGGTGGCGAACTCGACGCGCTTTACCTCGAGCGACACACCGACCTTCGCGAAGTCCGAGATCAGCACCTGAGCGGCGGTCGTGCCGTAGAACGACGGGATCGTCAGGGTGAGGTCGAGCTCTTCGTGGCCGGCCTCGGCCAGCAGCTCGCGTGCACGCGACGGATCGTACGGTGCGATCTCGGACAGATCCTCGTAGCCAGGGTCGAGTTCCGGGATGGGGCCGAACATCGTCTGTCCGGCCCCGACGGCGTCGACGAGTGCCTCATGGTCGATCGCCAGGCGGAGCGCTTCGCGTACCTTCACATCGTCCAGTGGTGCCTGGGCGTTGTTGAAGGCGAGGGTCGCCTTGTCGGTCGTGCGCCCGGTGGTGATGACGAACTCGCCCGTCTCTTCGAGCTGCGGTGCCAGGTTCGGGTCGACCGCGGTGAGTACATCGAGTGTGCCGTCCAGCGCGGCGTTCACGCCGGCGGTGAAATCGGGGATGTAGTGGAAGACCACCTCGGCGACCGTGGCCTGTTCGCCCCAGTACTCGTCGAAGCGGTCGAACGTGATCGAGCTGCCCTTGGTCCAGCGGTCGAGCACGAACGGGCCGGTGCCGTTCTCAGCGGTCTTCAGATCGGTCGCGTCGTCCTTCTTGAAGACGAGGCCGGCCGGACCGGTCAGGGCGAACAGGAAGTTCTGGTCGGGTTCGGTGAGTGTGATCACGACGGTCGCGGCGTCCGGGGCTGCGATCGAGGCGATGCCGGCGAACTGCGCGTTGCCCTGCACGGCGGCATCGGAGCGGACGGCCTCGTATGAGGCGACCACGTCGGCGGAGGTCAGCGCGGCGCCATCGTGGAACGTGATGCCCTCGTTCAGCGTGAAGGTGTAGGTGAGGCCATCGGGTGAGATCTCGTATGCGCTGGCGAGGCGCTCGACGATCTCGTTGTCCTGTGTGCGGGTCACGAGGCCCTCGTAGATGTTGTCGACCAGAATCTGTTCGAGGGCGGCGCCGCTGGTGTGCCGGATGTCGAGGTTGGTCGGTTCGAGCACGAGGCCGACGCTGAGGGTGGCATCCGGGTCGGGCGCGCTGGCGGCCGTCGGCGTCGCTTCGGGGGCGCTGCTGCTGCAGGCGCTGAGCACGAGCGCGCCGGTGGCGATCAGGGCGATCGCGGCGACGCGTCCGGATTGACGTGCGCGGGTGAAGGAAAACAAGGGTAGGTCCTCTCGGAGGGGTGCGGTGCCGCGTCGCTCGGGTCAGCGGTGCGTTCGGGTGAGGGCGGCGGAGGCGAGATCGGCGAGGGATGCCGGTGACGTCTCCTGAACGTTGTGGCCGGCGTCGACGGTGACGACGGTTGCCGCAGGGAGTCTGCGGGAGAACTCGGTGACGTCGGCGTCGCGCAGGAATCCGCGGGTACCGCGAACGAGCGACACCGGCGCCGGGACGGCGACGAGATCTTGCCAGGGATCGTCGGATGCCCGTCGCTCCGCGTTGAGTGCGTCAAAGGCGTGGCCGATGATCTGGGCGAAGTGGTGCTTCCACTCGACGCGGCCATCGGCGCGCACGCGGGTGTTGAAGAAGACGCCGCGCTCGGTGTCCTGGATCGTTCCGCCGAAACCGAATGACCGGGCCCGGGTGACCGCGTCGTCGCGGGAATCGAACTCGGTCACGGTGTAGAAGTCGCGCAGCACAGCGGGAGCGGCATCGGTGTCGAGTCCGGGAACCACGTCGACGAGGATGAGTTCACGGACCAACTCAGGGTGCCGGGCGGCGACCACCGCGGCCGCGAGTCCGCCGAGCGAGTGCCCGATGAGCACCTGGGGGACGGAGGTGCGGGCGCGCAAGGCATGTGCGACGTCGTCGGCGAGCGAGCCGGGGGAGTAATCCAGATCCTCGCGCCACGAGGAGTCGCCGTGTCCGGCGAGGTCGATCGCCAAGGCGGGGCGGCCGAGCAGAAGGTTGACGGTGTCCCACGTGTGGGCGTTCAGGCCGGCGCCGTGCAACAGGGTTACGTCGGCGGGGCCGTCGCCGTAGACGAGCGCGCTCAGGGTGCGTCCGTCCGGTAGCGTGTGCGCGATGCGTCGGGCTGCGGGCAGGGCGACGCCGAGCATCTCGGCCTGGCCGGGCAGGTAGCGGAACTCGTCGGCGTGTGTTGTCACGACGATATTGTCCTATCCGTCGGGGGTCAGCAGGAAATGCGGGATCAATTCGTAACGTCACATCGCGAAACAACTATCGTAATGCTGATGATTGACTCTGCCTGCTTGGCTATCTGCATTTCTACCGTGGGGAACTGCTCGGATCTGCTGGCCTAGGCTGGGGCCATGAGTCAGTCGCGATGCCCCGGAACGTGCCGATGACGATCATCCGGGTTCCCGGGGTCAGCAACCTCCGCGACGTCGGCGGTATTCCCGTCGGTGCCGGTCGGGTGCGCGCCGGCCGCCTATTGCGCTCGGGGCAATTGGCCGGCCTCACCCCAGCGGGCAGCGCCTTGCTTGCCGGGCGCGTGCAGCGCGTCGTCGATCTGCGTGCCGACGACGAGGTCCGGGCCGAACCCTCGGCGCTGGCGTCGGTGCCGACGACCAGGATTCCGCTCTTTCTGGGATCGACCGCTTCCTTCTTCACCGAGGACATCGACTTGTCCGGCATGTACCGCCACCTGGTCGATGAGTCTGCTGATCGGCTCGCGCAAGCGGTGCGTCTGATCGCGCAGGGAGTGCCGACGCTGGTGCACTGCACCGTGGGCAAAGACCGCACCGGTGTGACCGTGGCACTGGCCTTGAGCGCCGTGGGAGCGGATCGGGCTGCCGTAGTCGCCGACTATGCGCTCACCGCCTCGCAACTGCCCGAGGCGCGCACACGTGCGGTGGTGGAGTACTTTCGCACGCACCTGCCCGATTCGCGGAATGCGATCCAACTCGCCACCGAGTCTCCGGCGCCGGTGATGGCGGCGCTGCTTGCCGATATCGATGAGCGCTACGGATCAGCGGCGGAGTACCTGCGCGCGGTGGGGATGTCGGACGCCGAGCTCGACGCGCTGCGGGCCTTCCTCGTCGAGTGATGCGCGCTATGTAGGTAAGGCATGCCTACATCGGGTGTAGACTGAGTGCATCATGAGCACTGTCGAGACCGCCGCTGGCACCCGCGCCGCCCGCGCTGCGCGTCGGGCGTCCCGTCGCCCGCAGGTGCAGCACCTCATCACGGCCGACGAGAACGCGCTCGCCGAACTCGAGGCGGTCCTGGCCACTCTTCCGCTGTGTGCGGTCGGCCGCGTGTTCATCGAGGTGCCTGAAGCGGGCGACGTCAGCATCGTCACGGCGCCGCCGCGCATGACTGTCACCTGGTTGCCGCGGGCACGCCCCGTTGGAGCGATCGGCTCCGCTCGCCGATGCGCCACCGGCGAGGCGCTCACCAGGGCAGCCATCGCGTGGGCCGATGAGATGCTCTGCGATGCCGGTCCCGAGGCGCTGCGCACCGAGGTGACCCTGCTCGGCGGGTTCTTGAGCACGGCCGACATCATCGAACACCTCACAGAGACACTCACTGTGGATGCTACGGCGATCACCGCTCCGGAGCGCTACGGCCTGAGCGTGCGCTGATTGCGTCGGCGGCGCACATAGCCGCCGTCCTCCAGACCGGCCTCGATCTCGAAGCGGTTGCGCAGCGGATCCCTCCCGGCGAACAGGTACAGCACCGGGGTGAGGAAGCCGTAGCGCAGCCACTGCTGCTTGTGAACGGCCTCGTGTCGCAACACCGCATCGGACGGCGAGGTATCGCCGGTGAGGAAGCATCCGCCGACGCAGACGCCACCGCGCATGAATGTCCACTTCGGCATCCCGCGGAACACCCAGAGGGCCTCACGTCGCTCGACACGGCCGGTGCTCCAGAGGGTGCCCCAGGTCCAGCCGACGGCGGTGCCCCACCAATAGCCGATGCGACTGATCGGGGAACGCAAGAGGAACGAGGGGATGCGGCGATCGAGGCGTCGCCCGCGCTGCAGAACGCGTTCGGCTTCCGAACGCCAGTCGTCGCTCACGCCACGGCGCCGATCAGCCGCAGGATCGACCCCATGTCCTGCACAGCGTCCTCGGGGCCGCGCGGAGCGAAGCCGGCGATCGTGGCACCCGCCAGCGGCACGTGCTCGCGTACCTGGCGGATCGCCGTGACCAGTGCGGCGGTCGTGGTGCCGAACGGAGCGGCATCCGATACACCGGAGATCGTCGAGGGGTCGAGCACGTCGACGTCGATGTGCACCCAGACGCGCGACGCCCCCGTCGAGCGCACCGCCTCGGCGACGGAATCCGCGTCGAAGTCGGTGGGGGAGAACCGCGTCAGCCGATCGAGTTCGGGCTGCTCCGCGGCGTCGATGTTGCGCGTGCCGAGCATCACGACGCGTTCGCGCGGAATGCCGGGCGATAGCGCCAGCTGACCTTCTCCGTCGCCGAGGACGGCACGCAGCGCCATGCCTGAGAACGCCCCGGAGGGGGAGGAGCCGGGGTCGTGCAGGTCCGGGTGGGCGTCGCACCAGAGCACCGCCAGATCGGAGGTGTCGATCGCCGACAGCGCGAAGGCGCTGACGCTGCAGTCGCCGCCGATGACGATGGTCGTCTCGTCGGAGTGCGACATCGTCTCGCGCAGCAGTTCGCGCACGCGCAACAGTGAGCTGAGGCGATGAACACCGGTACCGAGCGCCTCACCGGCCTCCATCGGCACGTCGAGGGTGATGGTGTCCTTGCGTGGCAGGTCACCCGAGATCGCCGTTGCGCCGTCGATCAGCAGCATGGCGCGGGCCGACGGCGATCCCTGCCACTGCGGGGTGATGAGAAATCGGGTCATGACGTTCTCCGGGGGAGAGGTAGGGCGGATGCCACCGGCATCCGCCCCGGGGAATCACTCGGATTCGAGGGCGGCCTGCGGTTTGCCGCCGACCTTCAGTGCGGCGAGACGCGCCTCGACCTCGGTCAGCTCACCGAGGTCTTCCAGGCTCTCGAACTGCGCATCCAGCGACGAGGCCGCGAGCTCGGCCTTGCCCTGTGCCAGGGCCTCCTGGCGGCGGATCTTGTCTTCGAAACGGCCCAGTTCGCTGGTGGGGTCGAGCACATTGATCGAGCCGATGGCGTCCTGCACCTTGGTCTGTGCCTCGGCGACCTTGGCGCGGGCGAGCAGCTCGCTGCGCTTGGTCTTCAGCTCGCCCAGCTTGGTCTTCATGCCGTTGAGACCGTCCTTGAGCTTGTCGACGATCTCGGTCTGGGTCGCGATCTGCGGCTCGGCTGCACGGGCTTCGCGCTCGGCGCCGATCTGACGCTGCAGGGCGATCTTGGCGAGGTTGTCGAACTTGTCGGCGTCGGCGGTGTGGCCGCCGCCGCGCAGCTCATCGGCCTTGCGGCTGGCAGCGATCGCCTTGTTGCCCCAGTCCTTGGCGGACTGCACGTCCTCCTGGTGGTCGCGCTCGAGCAGGCGCAGGTTGCCGATGGTCTCGGCGATGGCCGACTCTGCCTCGGCGATGTTGTTCGTGTAGTCGCGCACGAGCTGGTCGATCATCTTCTGCGGGTCCTCGGCGGAGTCGAGGAGCGAGTTGATGTTTGCGCGGACGAGGGTCGAGATGCGCCCGAAGATGGACTGCTTGGTCATGGGTTGTTCCTTTCAGGGGACGGGATCATGAAGTCGAGTCGGAATGAGCGGGGGTCAGAATCGGCCTCCTCCGGAGCGGCCACTGCGGCCTCCTGACCGCCCGCCGCCGAAGCCTGAGCTGCGGAAACCGCCGCCGCCCGAGCGGAAGCCGCGGGAGCGCGAACCACCGGAGGAACGTCGTGAGGAGCTTGCGCCGGCGATCAGCCCGCCGATGATGCCGCCGACGATGTCCCCCGTGATTCCGGAGCCCGAGCTGCGACCGGAGCCGCCGCCGAAGGGGTCACCGCCCCAGCTCGCCCAGCCGTCCTGAGCGCCGCGGCGGGCGTACGCGTCGACGTCGCTGCGAGCGTGCTGTGAAGCCTGGCGGGCGAGCGAAAGGGCGCGTTCAGCTTCGGAGAGCGCGGTGCGTTCGTCGGAGGGCTGCACCGCGATCGCCTGGTCCAGCGCCGCCTCGGCCTGCGACAGGCGCGTGCGGGCCGTGGAGCCGATGCCACCGCGACGGGTGTCGATGAAGGTGCGCGCGGCGCGCACCTCGGAGCTTGCCTGAGCCAGAGTCTGCGACAGCAGCGCCTTCTGGCGCTGGGCTTGTGCGAGTGTCTCGTGCCCCCGGGCGATCGCGGCGTCGATCTGCGTGTTGGCGGCGGTCAGCGCACTCAGCATCCGCTGCGGGCTGCGTGACTGTCCGCTGAGATTCGCGGCGGCCTCGGCGAGCCGGGAGCGCACGGAGTTCACGGCGGCGGCGATCTGCCCGTCCGGGTCGGGCAGGGCCTGTGCGGCGGTCACATCGGCCTGCAGCTCAGAGACGAGCGCCTGGGCCTGCGTCTCGAGAGCGTGCAGCTCGTCACCGAGCGTCGAGACGGCCGTGACGAGCTGAGTCGCCTGCGCGACGGCCTGCTCGGCGGTGCGGATGCCGAATGCTGCCGGGCCGGTCTGTCCGGCGGCGATCGACGCTGCGGCGGATTCGATGGCGTGGTCGGCGAGCATCGCCCGCTCGTGCGCTTGTTCGGGGTTGTCCGTGACGGTCGAGAGGGCATCCGCGTCATACTCGCCGTGCAGCGCCGTCAGCGCCGGGCCGACGTGTGCCAGCAACGGCGTGAGCGCGGCGCGCTCGGCACGTACGCGTTCGAGCTCGGCCGGTGCGTTCTGCTGCAGCGCGCGCAGCGCTTCGAACGCCTCGGTGTTGTCATCGAGCAGGTCGTCGATCTCGTCACACAGTTCGATGATGCGGATGTTCCACGCGCGCCGGTCGTGGATGGAGTCCTCGATCTCGTCGTCGAGCTTCTGGCGCAGGCCGAAGGCCTCGGAGAGCTTCTCACGTGCCGTCTGGACGACCTGTGCGAATTCCTCGGTCGCCTGGTCGCCGAACTGCGCGATGGCGAAGCCCAGTTCCTCGCGGCTCGAGGTGATCGCGTCGTCCGCCTGCACCAGCGCCGATCCCGCCTGAGTCTGCACCTGCTCATCGGTGAGCGTCGAGAACGGATCGTTCGGGTCGGGGGTGGCGGGCATGGCTCCGCGGGCGCGGATCGCGGCCGCGCGTCTGCGGCGCCGGATCGCGCGCACGATCAGCCAGATCACGATGATGACGGCGGCGACCGCCACCAGCACCAGCATGACGCGCAGCAGTCCTGCACCGCCGTCGCCCTGGATCTCGTCGGCGGCGAGGGCGATCGCGCCGCTCCAGTCGTTCTGAGCGAGAAGGGGTTGGATGCTGTCCTCGATGGCGCTCAATCTGCTGTCTCTGAGTGGGCCGCCGGTGGCTGCCGAGATGTAGTACGCCCGCTGCTCGACGGCCACGGCGAGCAGATACTGCTCGGGGCCGAGGTTGTTCTGCTCGGCGACCGTGTCGGCCCAGGCGATGCGATCGGTGGGCGACGAGAACTCGTCGACGAACACCACGAACAGATCGGCCGAGGAGTTCTCGGTCAGCTCCTGCAGGCGTTGTTCGGCGGCATCCTCCTGCGCGGGCGAGAGCACCCCGGCGGTATCGGTGACGTAGCCCGAATCGAGCGTCACCGGAGCGGTGGCCGAGGCCGCTGAGCCGGTGATGGCAGTCAGCGCCGCGCTGAGCAGCAGGGCGGCAGAGAGCAGCCACCGTGTTCGCATAGTGTTCCCTCCACTCGGCTGCCGAGCCCCCATGCGTCGAGTCTATGCACTGCGACCGACGCGCGACAGCATCCGCGCGTGCGGCGTTCGCTGTCGGCGCAGACGCATACGCTGGAAGGCATGGACGACAGATACGGTACCGACGTCCTCGCCGACGGATGGCGCAAGCGGGGTGTACCCACGACGACCGACGTCGCAGCGCAGAGGGATCTCGTCGTCGAGGTCGCCAACGACGGATACTGCGGGGCGATCACCCGCGTCGAGGCGGGGCTGGTCGAACTCGAGGACTGGAAGGGGCGCCGGCGCAGCTTCCCGCTCGGTGGCGGCTTTCTCATTGAGGGGCGTCCGGTGCGCCTGGTCGTGCCCGCCCGCGCCCCGTCGGGCCCGCGGCGCACCGCGTCGGGGTCGTACGCACCCGCTGACGACCGGGCACGCACAGCGCTGCCGAGCCGCATCCTGGTCGAGGGTCGCCACGATGCGGAACTGGTCGAGAAGGTCTGGGGTGCCGATCTGCGCGTCGAGGGCGTGGTCGTGGAGTACCTGCAGGGGCTCGATCGCCTCGACGAGTTGCTGGCCGAGGCGCCGCCGACGGCGACGCGCCGGTATGGGGTGCTGGTCGACCATCTCGTCGCCGGCTCGAAGGAGACCCGGATCGTCGATCAGATCATGCGGGGCGCGCACGGGGCCCACCTGAAGATCGTCGGTCATCCGTTCATCGACGTCTGGCAGTGCGTGACACCGGCGGCGATGGGTATCCGTGCGTGGCCGCAGATCCCGCGCGGAACCGACTGGAAGACCGGCATCTGCCGGGCATTCGGCTGGCCCGCCGACGACCAGACAGACATCGCGCACGCCTGGAAGCGCATCCTGTCGCGGGTGACTACCTTCCGAGACCTGGAGCCCGCCCTGTTGGGGCGGGTCGAAGAGCTCATCGACTTCGTCACCGAGCCGCACGCCCGTGGCTGAACACCCGCGCCGGTACCCTGGAGGGATGCCAGAACCACGCACCTTCCGCGACGAACCGGTCTCGTTCGTGCGCCGCAGCGGCCGGATGTCGGAGGGGCAGGAGCGGGCATTCGCCGAGCTCGCCCCGTTCTACTTGCTCGATGTGCCGCGCGACGTCGCCTTCACATCCGTGCACCCGCAGGCGCGGCTGGACGTGGCATCCGCATACGGACGCACCGCACCGCTGATCGTCGAGATCGGTTCGGGACAGGGCCACGCGATCGTCTCGGCGGCATCCTCACGACCCGACGATGACTTCCTCGCCGTCGAGGTGTTCCGCGCCGGACTCGCCCGCACCATGCTCGATGCCGACAAGGCCGGTGCGCGCAACCTGCGCCTGGCCGAGGCGAACGCCCCTGAGGTGCTCTCGACGTACCTGCCCGAGGCGGCAGCATCCGAGGTCTGGATCTTCTTCTCGGACCCCTGGCACAAGAAGCGCCACACCAAGCGGCGGATGATCCGGCCGGGCTTCCCCGAGATCGCCGCGCGGGCGATCGCTGACGACGGGTTGCTGCGCCTGG
Source organism: Microbacterium esteraromaticum (assembly GCF_017303215.1). Lineage (GTDB taxonomy): Bacteria > Actinomycetota > Actinomycetes > Actinomycetales > Microbacteriaceae > Microbacterium > Microbacterium esteraromaticum_C. The sequence goes on from NZ_JAEMWU010000001.1 coordinate 1,629,073, forward strand.
CCACCGACTGGGAGGACTACGCCCTGCAGATGCGCGAGGTGCTCGATGAGGCACCGCAGTTCGAGCGCGCGTTCGAGGGGGAGTGGGCCGACCGCTTCGCCGGTCGCGTGATGACCGCGTTCGAACGCAAGGGCATCGCGAAGGGGCGCGACATCCGCGACCTCACGTACCGTCGGGTACCGCGCGCGTGACGGTCACCGCCTGGCGCAGCGTCCTCGCCGCCGCGCTGGTGTGCGCGGCGGCACCGGCGTTCTTCGTGCTGGGCTGGACGTGGCAGGGATGGGTGCTGCTCATCACCGGAATCGGGACGGCCGCGGTCGCCGAGAGACGTCGGATGCTGGCATCCGACCCCTCGCTGACACGCGACCTGTCGATCATCGCCGTGGGCATGGTGATCGTGCACGCCATCTCGCTCGAGGCGAAGCTCGACGACCTCGCGATGCTGCGCTTCACGCTGGCGCTGGGCGGTGCCGTGCTGGTGCCGTACCTGATCTCGCGATTCGTGTACCGCGACCGGGCGATCTCGTTCCCGTGGCGCACGGGGCAGCGGTGGGCGCGCTGGCAATGGATCTGGCTCTTCGGGGTGCTGGCGCTGGGCTGGCTGATCCTGCCGTTCTACTTCATCACCAGCGGGGTCTACCAGAACTGGCCGGTCGTCGACACTCCCGACCTCATCGCGCGTCTCTTCGTCGGCGTCGGAGCGGTAGGGATCTGGGATGAGCTGTTCTTCATCTGCACGGTCTTCGCGTTGCTGCGCCGGCACATGCCCGTTGTGCCTGCGAACATCCTGCAGGCCGTCGTGTTCGTGTCGTTCCTGTGGGAACTGGGGTACCGGGAGTGGGGACCGCTGCTGACGATCCCGTTCGCGCTTCTGCAGGGGTGGATCTTCCTGCGCACGCATTCCCTGGCGTACGTGGTCACGGTGCATCTGCTGTTCGACGCGGTCGTCTTCGCCGTGCTGGTGCACGCGCACAACCCCGGCATGCTGCCGTTGTTTCTGGTCTGAGCCGATCCGCGCACCAGGGCGTTCATAGACGTCGTGACTACCGTGGCGCCATGCGTACCCGTCTCACGGCGCTCGCCGCCGGCGTCTTCGCCCTCACCCTGTTGATCACCGGATGCTCGCCCGCTGCTGAACCAGCCGGCTCCGTCGCCTCGCAGAGCGATGTGTTGAGCGCGTACGGTCTCGACGGACTCGACGCCAAGCAGGTCATCGAGAAGCTCGACACCACCGCGCTGACCGATCGGCCGCAGACACTGCAGGCGTCGATCCGCCCCGACGAGCTGGTTCTTGTGGACGAGTCCGGCCAGGACGTGCTGCTGCCGATGCCCGACGATGAGGTCTACATCGCCTTCGCCCCTTTCGCCACCCAAACCCACGACTGCACGTTCCACGCACCCAACTCCTGCGTGGGCGAGATGCAGCAGACCGATATTCAGATCACCATCACCGACGCCGACACCGGTGAGGTCTACGTCGACGAGCAGGCCGAGACCTACGACAACGGATTCATCGGCTACTGGCTGCCCCGCGACGTCGACGCGACCGTGGCGGTTACCACCGAGGGCAAAGCCGGTAGCGTCGAGATCACCACACGGGGTGCCGAGGCGCCCACGTGCATCACCACTCTGCAGGTCAGCTGACCGAGCCAGGTCAGTTGATCGGAGCCGATCCGGGCGCGCCGAGGGTGCGCAGAGGCGGCCCCGGCAACTGATAAGCTCGTTGAGTTCGCCTCCGTAGCTCAGTGGATAGAGCGCCGGTTTCCGGTACCGTAGGTCGCAGGTTCGACTCCTGTCGGGGGCACACACAGAGAGACCGTCCGGGTTCCCGGGCGGTCTTCTTCGTCTCCGGCCTCGACCGATGGTCGCTACTCGACAGGCGATTCCTCAGGGCCGTCCGCGGCCGTCACCGGCGCATCCGCGAGCCCTGCCAGAGCCTCGGCGACCTTCTCGGCGAGGTACTCGTGACCGGCGTTCGAGGGGTGCTTGCGTCCGGCGCCGACATCGATCACGTCCAGGTAGTTCCGGTCGGTGATCCACTCGTCCTGCACGGGCGAGATATACCACCAGTTGCGCGCGGCGGCGAGGTCCGCGAGGTCCCGGTCGATCCGCGCCGTCGATGCGCCGACGGGAAGCTCATGCGGTGCGGGGCCGAGCACGACAACCGGTACGTCTGGGAACACGGCGACCAGCTGGTCCCACACGGCGGTGACAGCGGCGCGGTAACCGGCGGCATCCTCGCGGCGATCGTTGATCGATCCCTGCATGATCACGAGGTCGGGCGCGATCGTGGCATCCAGGGCCGCCACGCGCTCACCGTACGCCGGGCCGTTGCGGCCGGGGCGCTGATAGCCGCTGCCCGGAACCCCCGCGACCACGGTCTCGCCTTCGATCAGGTCGGCGAGCAGGTACGCATAGCCGAGCGTCGGCTCGGTCGCCGCCGAGCCATACGTCCATGAGTCGCCGAACACGAGCACCCGGGGCCGTTCGGCAAGGTGCAGCGGAGCGGGCACGGCACCGTCCTGCCCCGCGGCGATCGGCGTGGTCTCCGCCGGTGTGTTCCAGGGGCGTGTGATGCCGATGACCACCGCGAGGACGACGGCGAATGCGCCGACGAGCGCGATGACCATGCGGCGCCGTCGGGTCGGCGGGTGCAGGGTCATGGGGCGAGTGTAGGCGAGTCGGCGCGTCGAGCGAACTCGGGCGCGGTGGACGAAGAGACACGGATCGCCCCCGCGCCGCTGAAGCGGGCAGGGGCGATCCGGGCGAACACGGATGCTACTTCGACGTGCCCTGCGAGACGGACCCCTGCAGCTGACGCTGGAAGAGCACGTACACCACGAGCACGGGGACGATCGTGATGATCACCGCGGCGAACATCGCGCCGAAGTCGACCTGGTAGCCGGCGGCCGAGGCGAAGTTGGCCATACCCTGCGAGAGCACGTAGTTGTCCTGGTTCGTGTTCAGCGAGATCGGCAGCAGGAACTGGTTCCACAGGCCCAGGAAGTTCATGATCGCGATGGCGGCCATCCCGGGCTTGGCCATCGGGAGCATCACCTGGAAGAACGTCCGCCACTCGCCGGCGCCATCGACGTAGGCAGCTTCCTGGATCTCGTACGGCAGCGACTTGAAGAACGAGAACAGGAAGAACACGGTGAACGGCAGGGCGAACGCCACGTACGTGATGATCAGACCCGGCAGAGTGTTCAGCAGACCCATACCCTGCAGGATGAAGAACAACGGCACGATCGCGAGGAAGACCGGGAAGGTCAGGCCCGCGAGCATGAGGTAGTAGATCACTCGGCTGCCGGGGAGCGCGAAGCGCGCCAGCACATAGGCGCACATGGCGCCGAGCACCATCACCAGGACGAGGGCGACGCCCACGACGATGACGGTGTTCAGGAACATGCCGCCGAAGTTGTTCTTCACCCACGCGTTGACGTAGTTGTCGAAGTTCCAGTTGGCAGGTAGTCCGAACGGCGAGGCGAAGATCTCTTTGGTCGTCTTGAACGAGCCGACCAGGGTCCACAGCATCGGCAGGATGACCACGATCGACCAGACCGCTAGGACGCCATGCGAGAGACCGCCGACCACCTTGTCGCTCGTCGTGTCCTTCGGCGTGCGCAGGCCCTTGCGCGAGGTTGATTTCGGGTCGATCGTGATCGCGGCGCGCGTGTCGGTGCTCATGCGCGACCTCCTTCATCCTTGCCGCCGATCAGGCGGAACACGCCGATCACGAGCGCGGCGAACAGCAGGGTAAGCACGGCGAGGACGACACCCATCGCGCTGGCCAGTCCGAACTGGCCCTTCTCGAACGCGGTGCGGAACAGGTACTGGCTCATCACCAGCGTGCTGTTGCCAGGTCCGCCGGTCGCGTTCAGACCGGCCATGTAGACGAAGGCGTCGAGGGCGAGGATGCCCAAGTAGATGTACGCGGTCTGCACGTTGTCGCGGATCTGCGGCAGCAGGATCGAGATCACTGTACGGAATCGACCTGCGCCGTCGATGCGAGCCGCCTCGAGCGTCTCTGAGGGGATGCCCTTGATCGCGGCGACGAACAGCACCATGTAGAACCCGACCATGCTCCACACGATCACGAAGATCGTCGCGCCCATGGCCGTGCGCTCGTCGCCGAGCCAGGCGTACTCGTTCATATCGATGCCGAGCAGGCCGATCAGGCCGTTGAGCAGACCGCTGGGGGTGTAGATCATGTTCCACAGGATCGCGATGACGATCGCGGGGATGACGTACGGGAAGAACGACACCACCCGGTAGAAGCTCGAGGCCTTCAGCCCGCGCACCTGTCCGTGGCTCGGACCACCGACGGTGATCATGCTCGCGAAGATCAGGGCGATCGCGATCGTGATCAGCGGCACGACGATCGCGAGCAGCGCGTTGTTGCCCATCGCCTGCAGGAACGTCGGATCCTGAAACAGCCGCACGAAGTTCTGAACGCCGATGAAGTCCATGGTCGCCGAGAACCCGGTCCAGTTGGTCATCGAGTAGTAGACGGCCTGGACGAACGGCGAGATCACGAAGATCAGGAAGATCGCGACCGGGAGACCCAGGAACACGATCAGGAACGACACGTAGTCGAGCGTGAGTTTGCGCGGGACCCCCGCACGGGGCGGCTTGCGCCGCCCCGTGCGTGCTGCAGTCGCCGCAGCGGTCTGCAGCTGGGGACCACCAGAGGCGGTCTGCGAGGTCACTTGATCTCGATCTTCTCGATGGAGCTGTCGTTGCGGATCCGGTCGGTCAGATCCTGCAGCTGCTTGGTGATCTCTGCGACGCTCATCTTGCCGTCGAGGAACGAGTTCCAGATCGGCAGCTGGTCGGAGTTCATGCCGTACAGGTTGAACGACTTGATGGTGAACATGCCCGAACCGGCGGCGTCGATCATCTCGACCTGCGACACCAGCGCCGTCGACCCGAAACCGTCATCGGGCACGGTGCCCTTGACGACCGTGGGAGCGAGCTTGTTCTTCGAGAAGTCGGATGCCGCCTGCTTCGACAGCATCGTGCGCAGCAGCTCCTTGCCACCGGCAGGGTTCTTCGCGTTGGTGGGCACGATGAACGGCTCACCGGCCTCGGCACGCATGTAGCCCGCCGGGGTAGTCGCGCTGTCGTCGAGCGGCATCTCGCGCACGCCCATCATCTGGAAGTTATCTGCCGTGGTGTCCTTCATCTCGTTCTCGATCCACGAGCCGGACGGGTACAGCAGCGCCTCCTGGTCGAGGCTCCACTGCGCCTGAGCCTGCGTGAACTGCGTGCCGGCACCGCCGGGCTTGACGTAGCCCGCCTCGATGAGGCTGTGCAGCTCGGTGAGGATGCCCTGCAGTGCCGGGTGCGACCAGCAGCCCTCTTCGAGGTTCTCCAGCGGCAGACGCACATCGTCGCCCGCCTGGATGACCGCCGAGTCGACGACGAACGTCTGGTAGTAGGTCGCGGCCTCCTTGCCCCACAGGAAGAGGTACTTGTCCTTCTCCTTCGCGGCGGCACCAAGAGCCTTGAGGTCCTTCCACGTCTTCGGCGGCTCCCAGCCGTTCTCCTCGAACAGGCTGCCCGAGTACCACACCGCGTACGTCGTGAAGACGTAGTTGAGTGCGGCGAACTTGTCGCCGAACGTCCCCGGGGCCTTGACACCGTCGAACAGTGTGTCGGCGATCTTCTCGCCTTCGAGGTTGTTCGATTCGAGCACCTCGGACAGGTCCTCGAGCTGGTCGAGGATGGTGTTGAAGCCGATCGAGTTCGCACCGGAGTTGTCGATGAGGTCCGGCGGGTTGCCGCCGACGAACCGAGGCTGCAGCTCCTGGGCGATCTTGGTCGAGGCGGAGACCTTGACGGTGACACCGTCAAGACCGGCGTTGCCCTCCATGATGCTCGCGGCGTTCTGGACGTAGTCGATGCCGTAGCCGCCGTCGAAGATCACGGCGTCGACGGTCGAGTTGGCGGCGACGCCGAACGGGTTGTCGGAGGTGACCTCGCCAGCCGGTTCGTCTCCGCCTCCGCCGCCACCGCCGGGTGCTGCGCAGGACGCGAGGGTCGCGCCGAACGGCAGCAGCACCGCTGCGGCGGCCGCGCCGCGCAGCAGGTTGCGACGGCTGATGGATGCTTCGTTGAGTTCCATCTCAATACCTTCCGTTTATGTGTTGATCGGTGTGTGGGTTTCGGGCCGACCGGGATCCCGATCAGGCTCCCCGCCGAATGCGGTCGCGATAGCGATCCACGAGGGCGGAGTTGTGCTCATCGCCGCCGGGAATGTTGGCGGAGATGTACATCGGGGGTGTCTCACCGCGCGCGGCGATCGTGCGGGCCACGCCCAGCGTGAGCAACTGCGCGATGAACGCGGCGGTGATCGACGAGATGGCGCCGGCGCTGACGCCGTCGGAGACGTCGAGGGTGGCGTCGCCGAAGGGGGCGAGGTTGTCGATCACGACGTCAGCGATCTCGCTGAGTCGCTTGCCGCTCGGATGCTTGGGCTCGACCCGCGCAGTGTGCTCGAGGCTGGTCACGGCGATCACCGGGTGGCCATGCTCCTTGGCCCACAGGGCTGTGCCGACGATCGAGCCGTTCACGCCGGAGTTCGAAGCGATGAGGAACACATCGTGCGGCTGCACCGTCACGGTCGCCATCAACTCGTCGACCACCCAGGGCTCGCGCTCCAGCGGTGGTTCACCGTCGAGTACGGCGACGTCCCGGTCGCCGAACATGACGATGTCGCGCAGGCTGAACTTGTTCGTGGGGATCAATCCACCGGCGCGCCCGGCGATCTCCATCGCGAACGCCTCGGAGTGCCCCGTGCCGAACGCGTGCAGGATGCCGCCGGCATCGAGCGCGCCGACCATCAGGGCGATGGCGTCGTCGAGAGCGCCCGCTTCGGCATCCGCCGCGAGGCGTTCCAGACGGGTCGTCGCCTCACGCAGCAGGTCGGTCGGGGTGGCGGTCATCGGGTCTCCTCCTGGAACACGGGTGTCTTGGCGGTACGGGTGGCGCGGCGGTGGCCGGATACGGCCATCGCGCTCGCCGCGAGGTGTGTGGTGGCGACGCCGAACGTCTGCTGCGCGACCAGCAGGTAGAGCAGATCGAGCACGAGCAGCTGCGAGTGCTTGACCGACAGGTCATCCGGTCGCAGATACGGGGTCGGCGCGGTGGTGGACAGTGAGACATCGGCGAGGCCGGCCAGCCACGATTCGGCGTCGTGCGTGATGGCGACGGTGAACGCGCCGGCCGCTCGTGCCTGCGACAGCATCTGCACGGTCTCTTCCGTGCGTCCCGTGCTGGAGATACCGATGGCGACCGAGTCCTGGTTCTGCATGACGGCGCTGGTGAGTCCCTCGTGCACATCCGACCAGCTGTGCGCCCTGACGCCGATGCGGTACAGCCGCGCCTGGAACTCCCGAGCGATCACTCCGCTGCCGCCGACGCCGTAGATATCGACATGGTCGCTCGCGGCGATCGCATCGCCGACGCGCAGGACGGCATCGAGATCGAGGTGCTCGGCGGTGCTCTCGAGGCTCTGTACATGCAACGCGACCAGTGTCTGCAGCATCTTGCCGACCTCGTCGTGTGCACCGAACTCCCGGCCGATATCGGCCTGCCAGCTCTGATCGGCTCCGCCTCGGCCGATCTCGCTCGCCACGCCGACGCGGAACTGCGTGTAGCCGTCGAACCCGAGCGCGCGGCAGAATCGGGTCACCGTCGCAGCGGAGGTACCCGCGCGCTCGGCCAGTTCGGTGATCGTCAGCTCGACCGGCGCCGTCGGATGCTCGGTGACGACGTCGGCGATCTTGCTCATCGCGGCGGGCATCGTGCGTCGCCGCGCCGCGATGCGGCGGGCGATCGTCATCCCGCGGCCGTTGCCGTCGCCGTTGGTCCGTGGCACCATTGCCTCCAACTTCTTCCGAAGTGGCCCGGCTCGTCGTCGATCCGGATCCCTGTAGGAATGAAAACTATTCTCAGGCGACGAAAACGTCAAACAGGACAAGATCACAAATGAATCACGAACCGCTCCTCATCGGCCTCGACGCCGGGGGGACTTCCACCCGTGCGCTGCTTACAGACGCCTCCGGCAACTGCCTCGGATACGGCGTCGGCGGGCGCGGCAACCCCATTTCAGCCGGACCCGCGCTCGCCGCCGACGGCGTGCTGGCGGCCATCGATGCCGCGCTCGCGCCTACGGGACGCACACTCGCCGACGTGACGGTCGTGGTGGCGGCGATGGCGGGTATGCGTGCCGCCGGAGGTGACGCGTGGCTGAAGGACCGGCTCAGAGAACGGGGATTCAACGGCGTGCTCTCGTTCGAAGCCGATCTGCTCGCGGCGTACTTCAGCGGAACAGCATCGACGTTCGGCTACGCCCTCGTCTCGGGCACCGGAGCCTGCGTGATCCGCGTGCAGGACGGGCGGATAGACGGAGCGGCTGACGGTCTGGGCTGGCTGCTGGGTGATCGTGGCAGCGGTTTCTGGATCGGCCAGGCCATCGCCAGGGCCGTCGTGCAGGACCTGGACGGCACGGGGCCCCGCACCCGCCTGACCGAGCACGTGCTCGCCCGGCACGGGCTTGCGCGCACAACCACCCGCCACAATGGCCGGTCCCCGGAGCTGGAGCAGATCATCGGCGTGCTGTACTCGCATCCGCCGATCGATCTCGCCGGCCTCGCACCGCTCGCGTTCGATGACCCCGACGACGTCGCGCTCGGCATCCTGACCGCTGCGGGCGAGAGCCTCGCCGACACACTCGCCGCCGTGCTCACCGACCCCGGCCCCCTCGTGATCGGCGGGAGTGTCCTGGCGCAGCCCGGACCGTTGCGAAACGCGTTCCTCGCGCGGCTGGGAGACCGCGCTGAGCAGGTGCAGATGCGCTCGGTGAGCGACGGCGCCGTGGGCGCGGCCATGCTCGCGGTGCGGGCCGGCGGCGGTCGGCCGGATGAGGACATGCTCACGCGTCTGACCGACACCCTCACCGCATTCCGCTGATCCTCGCGGGCTGCGGCGAGCCATAGAATGGAGCGGATATGAGTCCAGAATCCCTCTCCGCCGCAGTCCTCGCCGTCCTCGTCCCGATCGCGGCCGCGCGACGACCCGACGAAGAGCTGGAGCTCACGGCGTCCGACATCGTCCTTGACCGCCCCCGCAACCGCGACCACGGCGACTGGGCGACCAACATCGCCATGCGGCTGGCGAAGGGACTCGGCGCGAACCCCCGCGAACTCGCGCAGCAGATCGCCGACCGGCTGGTCGAGACCGATGGCATCGCCTCGGTCGACGTCGCGGGGCCGGGATTCATCAACATCCGGCTCGAGGCCGGTGCCGCCGGCGCACTCGCCAAGACCATCGTCGACGCGGGCGCGGCATACGGAACCAATGATTCCCAGGCGGGCGTCTCGGTGAACGTCGAGTTCGTCTCGGCCAATCCGACCGGGCCGCTGCACATCGCGCACACACGGTGGGCCGCGCTGGGTGACTCGATCGTGCGACTGCTGCTCGCCAGTGGTGCGCGCGCCGTGCGGGAGTACTACATCAACGACGCCGGCGCCCAGATGGAGCGCTTCGGCCAGTCGGTGCTGGCCGCAGCCAAGGGCGAGCCGACCCCCGAGGGCGGATACCCGGGGGAGTACATCGCAGACCTGGCCCGTCGAGTGCTCGACGCGCATCCGGGGCTGCTGGACCTGCCCGCCGACGAACAGCTCGTCGTCGCGCGCGACCAGGCGTACACCTACCAGTTGGCCGAGATCCAGCACTCGCTCGAGCGCTTCAACGTGCCCTTCGACGTCTGGTTCTCGGAGCGCACACTGCACGCGGCTGCCGAGGACGGCGGCCCCAGCCTGATCGAGCGCGCGATCGACCGCCTGCGCGAGCAGGGGCACGTCTTCGACGAGGACGGCGCGGTGTGGGTGCGCACCACCGACTTCACGGATGACAAGGATCGCGTCATCCGGCGCTCGAACGGCGAGTACACCTACTTCGCCGCCGACGCCGCGTACTACCTGAACAAGGGCGACCGAGACTTCGAGAACAAGATCTACCTGCTCGGCGCCGACCACCACGGCTACGTCAACCGGCTCAAGGCCGTTGCGGGCGCCGCGGGCGAGGACCCCGACAAGAACATCGAGGTGCTCATCGGTCAGATGGTGTCGATCGGGGGAGCGCGGCTCAGCAAGCGTGCCGGCAACATCATCGAGATGGACGACCTGCTCGATTGGCTCGGCGCGGATGCCCTGCGCTACTCGCTGGAGCGCTCGCCGGCCGACTCGCCGCTCGACCTCGACCCCGAGCTGCTGCAGAAGCGCACCAATGACAACCCGGTCTTCTACGTGCAGTACGCGCACGCGCGCACGCACAACGTCGCCCGCAACGCCGCCGACTCCGGCGTCGACCGGTCCGAGTTCGCGCCCGAGCTGCTGACGCATGAGACCGAGAGCGCGCTGCTGGGCGCCCTCCAGGAGTTCCCGCGCATCGTGGCGTTCGCCGCTGAGGTGCGCGAACCGCACCGTGTGGCCCGCTACCTCGAAGAACTCGCCGGTCTGTACCACCGCTGGTACGACAACTGCCGTGTGATCCCGAAGGGCGACGACCCGCTCGAGACGGTGCACCGCACGCGGCTGTGGTTGAACGATGCCACCGGCCAGGTGCTGCGCAACGGACTGGAGCTGCTCGGCGTCTCGGCGCCCGAGCGGATGTGACATGACCGACACGGCCGCGGTCGGACGGGCGCGACGGCGTGCTCGGTGGCCGTGGGTCGTGCTCGTCGTCGTGACGCTGCTCGCCGTGTTCGTGGTCGCCGCAGAGGTGATCGCCCGCGCGGTCGTCCCGGCGACCGTGCGGGGACTGGTGATCGACGCGCTCGACCTGCCGGCCGACCAGCAACTCGATGTCGAGACGCAGGGGGTGCTGCTGCCGCAGCTGCTCGGCGGCACGCTCGATGAACTGCGCCTGTCATCCGATCAGGTCACGATCGGCGGTGTCACCGGCGCGGCCCAGGTGACCGCGACGCAGGTTCCGCTACGTGGTGGTTCGCTTGCCGGTGCCGAGGGCACGGTCATTATCGACCAGTCGCAGTTCGCCGGCCTGCTCGAACGCGTCGAGTTGCCGATCACCGAGATCACCCTCGACGAGCCCGACGTGACCGTTCACGGTGGCATCTCCGTACTCGGCGCCGAGATCCCGCTGGCGCTGACCATGACGCCGGGCGCCGATGACGGCGATCTGATGCTCACGCCGATCGCCGTCGAGGTGGCCGGTGCCGAGGTCGACCTGCAGCGGCTGGCCGGCATGTTCGGCGACATCGGTGCGGCCCTGGCGGGACCGCAACGAGTGTGCATCGCGGATCAGCTGCCGACCGGGATCACGCTGACCGGTCTGCGCATCGACGGCACGAGCGTCGTGGCCGAGATCTCGGCGGACGGTCGGATCGCCGTCGACGAGGCGCTTCTCGAACCAGGCGTCTGCCCGTAGCCACGCAGCGCCGTCGAGGCTCAGTCCTTGTCGCGTTCCTCGGCGACCGCGCGTTGTGCCGCGCGCAGCGCGACCGTGGCAGTCCGCACGTTCTGCTCGGCGCCGTACAACGCTGCCTCGGCGAACGTCTCGGCACCGAACCTGCTGGCGACGCGGTCGTGCTCCTCGCGCACCGATACGGTGATGAACGCGCTCGCCAACAGAATCACCTGCGTCGACAGGTTCAGCCACAGCAAGAGCGCCAGTAGCGACGCGAACGAGGCCAGCAGTGGGTTCGCACGAGCCCCGCCGACGAACAGCCCCGAAAGCTCCTGAAGCACGAGCAGCGCGATGGCGCCGAGCAACGCGCCGCTCCACAGTGCCCGCGCTGATGCGCGCACCCCGGAGAGGATGCGGAACGCCGCGGCGACGAGCACCGCATTCAGCGAGAGCACGACCAGCAGGGACAGCACCCGGGTCGTCCAGAATGCGACCGCCGAGCCGTCCGGCACGCCCAGCACATCCGACGCCGTACCGACCAGCACACCGCTGGAGAAGGTCAGCGCCGCAGCGCCGGCGAACGAGAGGCCGATCAACGCGGCCAGCAGCAGGTTGCGCAGCACCACCAGGTACCAGGCGACATCCGCCGACACGGTACCGGTCACGGTGCGGATGGCGGTGCGCAACGAGCTGATCGCGCCCAGTGCCGAGCCGATCAGGCCGGCCAGCGAGATGGCGCCGGCGACCGAGAGCCCTGTCGGGGCGCGAATCGTGTCGGGGTCGACGATGCCCGCGCCGCCGGCGGTCGTGAGCAGGCCGGGGATCGCCGCATCCACGGCACCGACGACGGCCTCCCACGCCGCGTCGTCCTGGGTGAGCCAGAGCGCGGCGAGCGAGAAGCCCAGCAGCACCCCGGCGAACACGCTGAACAGGGCGCGGTAGGTCACCGCGTCGGCGAGAACCGGGCCTCTGCTGCCGGTGTAGAGCAGTGCTGCGCGGACGAGACGCTGACGCAGCAACCATCGCACCAGCAGATACCGCGTCCGCGCCACCTTGTTGATGCCTGCGGGGCGGGAATCGGTGCCCGTCGAGCTGTCCATCGTCTTCACACTAGACGCCGTGGTCGCGGAACAGGTGCGTCACCCGCCGTGATCTGCGCGGGACGGGCACGTGGGGTGCTTTAGAATCGGGGGCATCCTCGCCGTACGAACCGCGCGAGGAGCCCACGACTCCCTCGCGATAGATCGGTGCTCTGTGCAATCCACCTCCGCCTCACCCGCCCCCGAGTGGCTCGTCACCCCCGATGACGCCAACGACCTCGCCAGGGCGGTGTGGCCGGCATCGGCGCACCGCACCGAGAACGGCGAGTTTGTGATCGGCGGCGTCCCCGCGAGCGATCTGGTGCGTGAGCACGGCACGCCCCTGCAGGTGCTCGACGAGGGCGAGGTGCGGCGTCGCGCCGCCGCCCTGCGCGACGCATTCGACGCGGCTACTGCCGCGCACGGCACCTCCGCGCGCATCTACTACGCGGGCAAGGCGCTGCTGAACACGACGATCGTGCGGTGGATGCTCGATGAGGGCCTGAATGTCGACGTGTGCACGGGGGGCGAGCTCGAGGTCGCGCTCCGCGCGGGGGCGGATGCTGCGCGTCTGGGCTTCCACGGGAACAACAAATCCGTCGCCGAACTGGAACGGGCCGTCGAGGCCGGCGTCGGCACGATCATCATCGACAGCACGGTCGAGATCGAGCGGCTCGGCCGCGTCGTCGCCGACCGCGGTGCCGAGCAGCGCGTGATGCTGCGCGTCAACAGCGGCGTGCACGCCGAGACTCACGACTTCCTGGCCACGGCGCACGAGGATCAGAAGTTCGGCTTCCCGCTCGTCGACGCCCCCGAGGCCGTCGCCCTCATCCGGCGAACACCGGGCCTGATCTTCGCGGGTCTGCACTGCCACATCGGTTCGCAGATCTTCGGCGTCGCCGGGTTCCGCGAGTCGGCCGAGCGCGTGCTCGCGCTGCACGAACAGCTCCTGACCGGCGGGGAGGTCCCGCAGCTGAATCTCGGCGGAGGTTTCGGCATCGCCTACACGCGCGTCGACGACCCGGTGCCGATCACCGAACTCGCCGAGGGGATCGTCGCCGCGGTCGCCGAGACGTGCGAACGCCGCGGCATCGCGATGCCCGCGCTGTCGTTCGAGCCGGGCCGGGCGATCGTCGGAAACGCGGGAGTCACGCTCTACGAGGTCGGCACGATCAAGGACGTCACACTCGATCAGGGCATCCGACGCTACGTCAGCGTGGACGGCGGCATGAGCGACAATGCCCGACCAGCGCTGTACGGCGCGCAGTACTCCGCGAGGCTCGCCTCTCGCGTGAGTGAAGCGGCGCCCGCGCTGGTACGGGTGGTCGGCAAGCACTGCGAATCCGGAGACATCGTCGTTGACCACGAGTATCTGCCCGGCGACGTCGCACCGGGCGATCTGCTCGCCGTCGCGGCCACCGGCGCCTACTGCGCGCCGCTGTCGAGCAACTACAACCACGTCACCCGGCCGCCGATCGTGGCCGTGCGCGACGGCGCCGCGCATGTGATCGTCCGTGGCGAGAGCATGGCAGACCTGCTGGCGCGCGACGCCGGCATCACCCCGTGAGCGGACGTCCGCGGCGACCGCGCCCGACGACCAACACATCCGATGTGCTGAGGAGCCCAGATGACTGACTATCGCCGACTTCGCGTTGCCCTGCTGGGTGCCGGTGCCGTGGGATCGCAGGTGGCGTCCCTGCTGCTGCGTCACGGCGACGAGCTCGCCGACCGCGCCGAGGCGCGGCTTGAGCTGGTCGGCATCGCCGTGCGCGATGTCGACGCGCCGCGCGACGTCGACCTGCCACGTGAACTGTTCACGACAGATGCCGAGGCGCTGATCACCGGTGCTGACATCGTCATCGAGCTGATGGGCGGCATCGAGCCGGCTCGCTCGAACATCCTGCTGGGGCTGGGCTCCGGTGCCGACGTGGTCACCGCCAACAAGGCGCTGCTGGCCACACACGGGCCCGAGATCTACGAGGCGGCAGATCGGGTCGGGGCGTCGGTCTACTACGAGGCCGCTGCAGCCGGGGCGATCCCGATCATCCGTCCGCTGCGCGATTCGCTGGCGGGGGACCGCGTCGTGCGGATCATGGGCATCGTCAACGGCACCACCAACTACATCCTCGACCGGATGGACTCCGAGGGCGCCGACTTCGCCGACGTGCTCGCGGACGCACAGCGACTGGGGTACGCCGAGGCCGACCCGACCGCCGATGTCGAGGGGCATGACGCCGCGCAGAAGGCAGCGATCCTGGCATCCCTCGCCTTCCACACTGCTGTGCCGCTCGACGCCGTGCACTGTGAGGGCATCACCGGGGTCACGGCGGCCATGATCGAAGAGGCGCGCGCCGCTGGCTTCGTCATCAAGCTGCTCGCCGTCTGCGAACGACTCAGCGGCGAGGACACCGAGTCGATCTCGGTGCGCGTCTACCCGGCACTCGTTCCGCGCACGCACCCGCTTGCTTCGGTGCACGGTGCGAACAACGCCGTGTTCGTCGAGGCCGAGGCTGCCGGATCGCTGATGTTCTATGGCGCCGGCGCCGGTGGCGTGCAGACCGCCTCCGCCGTGCTCGGCGATGTCGTCTCGGCCGCGCGTCGGCACATCGCCGGTGGCACGGGTGTGGGCGAGTCGACCAGGGCGAACCTGCCGGTCGTTCCGATCGGCCACGTCTGGACGCGCTACCAGATCACTCTCGAGGTCGCCGATGAGCCCGGTGTGCTCGCCACGATCGCCGGCCTGCTCAGCGAAGGCGGTGTCTCGGTCGCGACCCTGGTACAGACCGTTGTCGCCGGTGAGGACGGCGCTGAGGGCGCCACTGCCCGCCTTATCATCGGCACGCACCGTGCCGCCGACAGCGCCCTGAGCGCCGCGGTCGAGCGCCTCACCGCGAGCGACGTCGTCGAGCGCGTCGTCTCGGTGCTGCGCGTCGAGGGGGAGTGAGAGTGGGCGTCTCGGTCGTCCCCGCCGACCTCGAGCCCGTGGTCTCGATCGCCCCGGCGGTCGACGGCGCGGTGCGCACGGTGACGGTGACCGTACCGGCGACGAGCGCGAACCTCGGACCTGGGTTCGACACGCTCGGACTGGCACTGAGCATTTACGACACGCTCACCGTGTCGGCTTTCGACGATGCTCGGCTCGAGATCGACGTGCATGGTTCAGGCGCCGAGGAGATCCCGCGGGATGCGAGCAACCTCGTGGTGCGCGCGATCGCGCACGTATACGCGGATGCCGGTCGCACGATGCCGGGCCTGCGTATCCACGCCGAGAACGGTGTGCCGCACGGCCGGGGGCTCGGCTCGTCCGGTGCCGCGGTGGCGGCGGGCGTGCTGATCGCCAAGGGCCTGCTGGCCGGCGACGTCGATCTCGATGACGACGCGCTGTTGCGATTGGCCACGGAGCTCGAAGGGCACCCCGACAACGTCGCGCCCGCACTGTTCGGCGGCCTCACGATCGCCTGGACGGGCGACCGCGGGCCGCAGCACAAGAAGCTGCTGGTGCACCGCGGTGTGGCACCGGTCGTCTTCGTGCCCGGTTTCACGATGTCGACCTCGCTCGCCCGATCGCTGCAACCGCCGCAGGTATCGCGTGAGGACGCGGTGTTCAACGTGTCGCGCTCGGCCCTGCTCGTGGCGGCTCTCATGCAGAGTCCGGAGCTTCTGCTCGACGCCACGGCCGACCGTCTGCATCAGGACTATCGCGGTCCCGCCATGCCCGAGACCTTGCGCCTGGTGCAGGCGCTGCGTGCGGCGGGTTTCGCCGCGGTCGTCTCGGGCGCCGGCCCCAGCGTGCTGGTGCTCGCCGACGGCCCGGGCGCGCGCGCCAGAGCTGTCGAGGTCGCCGACGAGATGACCGACACTCCCTGGGATGCGCACATGCTGGCCGTCGACGTGCGTGGTGGTACAGTTAGGGATCGAGCGGAGGGCTCCACGTAACTTCGTGAATCTCGCCCCATCGCGCATCTGCGAAATCCGCACGCAAACCCTGGAATCATCCTGATACCGGCTGGCAGACGCTCTGCGTCGGCGCGTGTGATGCGCGCGGCTGTTGCCGTGCGCTGACCGGATTGCTCATTTCCCACGACATATGAGGGAGTACTCGTGGAGAACTTCTCCGAGACCCAGAACGACACTCCGGCCGCTGAGACGGCCGCCCCCGCCGCTGAGGCGGCACCGGCACGCAAGCGCACCCCGCGCCGTGCGACCACCGCCTCAGCCGCCGCCGCTGCTGCAACGGCCGAGCCGGCGAACGAGGCGAAGCCCGCCGAGGCGCCCGCCGCTGAGCAGACGGCGTCCGACGTGCCGGCCGAGCCCAAGGCCAAGGCGCCGCGGCGCACGCGGGCGAAGAAGGCCGACGCCGAGACGCTCGACCTTCCGGCCGCCGACGCACCCGCGGTGGAAGCGACGGCTACCGAGGAACCCGCCGACGCTGCTCCGGCCAAGCCGGCGCGTAAGCGCCCGTCGCGGGCCAAGACTGCGGCGGCGACGGCCGACGACTCCGCGGCATCCGATTCCGCGGCATCCGACGCGCCCAAGGCGGAGCAGACGGGCGACGCGGCAGCGACCGACGCCGCCGCGGAGGCGCCCGCCAAGCGCCCCGCACGCGGTCGTCGCAACGCGAAGACCGCAGATAAGCCGGCCGACGAGACGGCGACGGATGCCGCAGGCGAGAGCACCGCGGCGCAGACCGCCGAGCGCGCCTCGGACGGTGCCGAGCAGGAGAGCGGCGCCAAGGAGACGGAAGCAGACTCCCCGCGCGGCAACCAGCGTTCCAAGGGCGGCGCGAGCAAGAACACGTCCAAGGGCGACGCCAAGAACAACGAGCCCAAGAACGACGCCAAGGGCAATGAGGCGGACAGCTCCGAGTCCTCGGACGCCGACTCGTCGGACGGCGAGGGCAGTGGCCGCAGCCGTAGCCGTAGCCGCAGCCGCAGCCGCGGACGCGGAGGCGCCACGCAGAGCGGCAACGGACAGGGCGGCGCGAACGCCGACAACTCCGACGACGAGCAGTCCTCGGGACGTACCCGCCAGCGCAACAAGCGCCGCGGCGGCGGCAACGCGGCAGGCGACGAGTTCGAGACCGAGATCGGCGAGGACGACGTCCTCATCCCGATCGCAGGCATCCTCGACGTGCTCGACAACTATGCATTCGTGCGCACCACCGGCTACCTCGCCGGACCCAGCGACGTGTACGTGTCGCTCGGCCAGGTCAAGAAGTACAACCTGCGCAAGGGCGACGCGATCGTCGGCGCCATCAAGCAGCCGCGTGAGGGCGAGCAGCAGGGGCGCCAGAAGTACAACGCGCTGGTCAAGGTCGACTCGGTCAACGGTCTGTCAACGGACGATGCCGAGACCCGCGTGGAGTTCGGCGACCTGACCCCGCTCTACCCGCAGGAGCGCCTGCGACTGGAGACGGCGCCCGAGAAGCTCACCCAGCGCATCATCGATCTGGTGGCGCCGATCGGCAAGGGGCAGCGCGGTCTGATCGTCGCGCCGCCGAAGGCCGGCAAGACCATCGTGCTGCAGCAGATCGCGAATGCGATCGCGCAGAACAACCCCGAGGTGCACCTGATGGTCGTGCTCGTCGACGAGCGCCCCGAAGAGGTCACCGACATGCAGCGCACCGTGAAGGGCGAGGTCATCGCCTCGACCTTCGACCGCCCTGCCGAAGACCACACCACGGTCGCCGAACTCGCCATCGAGCGCGCAAAGCGCCTGGTCGAGCTCGGCCGCGACGTGGTCGTGCTGCTCGACTCGATCACGCGCCTCGGTCGTGCCTACAACATCGCGGCACCGGCCTCGGGCCGTGTGCTCACCGGTGGTGTCGACGCCTCGGCGCTCTACCCTCCCAAGCGCTTCTTCGGCGCCGCGCGCAACATCGAGAACGGTGGATCGCTGACCATCCTCGCCACCGCTCTGGTCGAGACCGGCTCGAAGATGGACGAGGTGATCTTCGAGGAGTTCAAGGGCACCGGCAACAGCGAGCTGCGTCTGTCTCGTGCGCTGGCCGACAAGCGGATCTTCCCCGCCGTCGACGTCAACGCCTCGAGCACGCGCCGCGAAGAGATGCTGCTCTCGCCCGACGAGGTCAAGATCACGTGGAAGCTGCGTCGCGCCCTGGCGGGCCTCGACCCGCAGCAGGCACTGGAGGTCGTCCTCGGCAAGCTGAAGGAAACCGGCTCGAACGTCGAGTTCCTGTTCCAGATGCAGAAGTCGATCCCGGCACCGACGTCGACCGGTTCGTCGCACGCGCACGAGAACAGCATCCGCTGATCCGGCCGCGGAGCTGATCGAGCAACGGAACAGAGACGTGTTCGAATCCGTCCACGCCCTCATCGAGGAACACCGCCGGGTGCAGGAGGAGCTCTCCGACCCGGCGGTGCACGCCGACGCCGCCCGCGCCAAGCGGGTCAATCGTCGCTACGCCGAACTCAACCGCATCGTCGCTGCGCACGAGGCCTGGTTGTCGGCATCCGAGGATCTTGACGCGGCCCGCGAGCTCGCCCGCGAGGACGATGCGTTCGCCGAAGAGGTCCCGGCCCTCGAAGAGGGGCTTCGTGTGGCGCAGGAGAAGCTGCGCCGTCTGCTCATTCCACGAGATCCCGACGACGCCCGTGACGTGATCATGGAGATCAAGGCGGGGGAGGGCGGCGCCGAATCGGCGCTTTTCGCGGCGGACCTGCTGCGCATGTACATCCAGTACGCGGCGCACCGGGGCTGGAAGACCGAACTGCTCGAGCGCAACGAGTCTGATCTGGGCGGATACAAGGACGTCCAGGTGGCGATCAAGGGGTCCTCGACCGATCCGTCGCAGGGCGTCTGGGCGCATCTGAAGTATGAGGGCGGCGTGCACCGCGTGCAGCGCGTGCCGGCCACCGAATCGCAGGGACGCATCCACACCTCGACCACCGGCGTGCTGGTGTTCCCCGAGGTCGATGAGCCCGAAGAGATCCAGATCGATCCGAACGACCTCAAGATCGACGTCTACCGCTCCTCGGGGCCCGGCGGGCAGTCGGTGAACACCACCGACTCCGCCGTGCGCATCACCCACGTGCCCACTGGGATCGTCGTGTCCATGCAGAACGAGAAGTCGCAGCTGCAGAACCGCGAAGCCGGCATGCGGGTGCTGCGTGCCCGCCTGCTCGCCAAGCAGCAGGAAGAGCTCGACGCGGCAGCATCCGATGCCCGCCGCTCGCAGATCCGCGGGATGGACCGTTCCGAGCGGATCCGCACCTACAACTTCCCCGAGAACCGCATCGCGGATCACCGCACCGGCTACAAGGCCTACAACCTGGATCAGGTCATGGACGGCGCGCTCGATCCGATCATCGAGTCGGCGATCCACGCCGATGAAGAGGCCCGGCTCGCCGCGCTCGGCGGCGACGCCGCGTAACCCGACCGCGGAGCGCTATGCTCAGCGGGTGATCACTCTTCTGATTCGGGGCGTGCTGTTCGTCGCCTCCGCCGCGCTCGGTCTGATCGTCGCCGACCTGCTTCTGCCTGACTTCACCATCGTGTGGAGCCGGTGGTGGGGCTTCGTGCTGTGCGTTGTGATCTTCGCGGTGCTGCAGAGCATCCTGAGCCCTTGGGTCGTGAAGATCGCCCGTCGCCATGCGCCGACTCTGCTGGGTGGAGTCGGGATCTTCTCGACGCTCATCGCCCTGATCGTGGTCGTGCTGCTGCCGATCGACGGGCTGCACATCAGCGGAATCGTGGCGTGGACGCTCAGCGCGGTGATCATCTGGGCTGTGACGGCGCTGGCCACGCTACTTCTGCCGATGCTGTTCCTGCGCAAGACGGTGCAGAAGGCGAAGAACTCGGACGAATGATCCGCTCTGTGCCGGGGCGTGCCCCGACACAGAGACCTCAGACGCAGAGACGTCAGATCGTGTAGTCCGGCGCCGTCAGCACGGCCCGGCTGGGTTGCTCCGGCTTGCGGGGGCGCGGCTTCGCCGGGACTCCGACCAGAACGCTGTCCGCTGGGGAGTCCTTCGTCACCACGGCGTTCGCGCCGATCGTGCAGCGCGCGCCGACCGTGATCGCACCGAGCACCTTGGCGCCGGCGCCGACTGCCACGCCGTCCTCGAGCGTCGGGTGACGCTTGCCGTGCGACGGACCGCGGCCGCCGAGGGTGACGCCGTGGTACAGCATCACGTCATCGCCGATCTCGGCGGTCTCGCCGATGACGACGCCCATGCCGTGATCGATGAAGAACCGTCGGCCGATACGCGCGGCGGGGTGGATCTCGATCCCGGTGAACCACCTGGTCACCTGTGAGCCCATGCGCGCCGGGAACCGCAGGCCTCGGCGCCACAGGCGATGCCACACCCGATGCGCCCAGATGGCATGCAGTCCGGGGTACAGCAGAGCCACCTCGACCCCGCTGCGAGCAGCGGGGTCGCGGTGACGGGCGGCCGCGATGTCCTCGCGGATCCGTGAGATCGTGCTCACCTGTCGGTCACGCCTCGCGCAGGTCTTCGAACAGTGCCGTCGAGATATAGCGCTCCCCGGTATCGGGGGCGACGACGACGATGGTCTTGCCAGCGTTCTCGGGACGCGCGGCGACCTTCAGCGCCTGTGCGACCGCGGCGCCGCTGGAGATGCCGACCAGCATTCCCTCCTTCGCGGCGAGATCGCGTGCTGTGCTCAGCGCCTCCTCGAACCCGGCGGTGATGACCTCGTCGATCACATCGCGGTCGAGTACAGCCGGAACGAAGTTCGGGCCGATGCCCTGGATCTTGTGCGGACCGGGGCGGCCCTCGGTCAGCACGGGGGAGTCGGTCGGCTCGACAGCGATGATCCGCACGTCGGGCTTGGCGGCCTTGAGTGCCTGTCCGACACCGGTCACTGTTCCGCCGGTGCCGACGCCGGCGATGAAGACGTCGACGTCGCCGTCGGTGTCGCGCAGGATCTCCTGCGCCGTGGTCTCGCGGTGGATGCGAGGGTTCGCGGCGTTCTCGAACTGGCGAGCCCAGATCGCACCCGGCGTGCTGTCGATGATCTCCTTGACGGCCTCGATCGCACCGCTCATGCCCTTGGTCGGGTCGCTCAGCACGAGCTCGGCGCCGAACGCCTTGAGCAGAACGCGGCGCTCCTTCGACATCGACGCGGGCATCGTGAGGATGACCCGGTAGCCGCGCGCCGCGCCGACCATCGCCAGTGCGATGCCGGTGTTTCCGCTGGTGGCCTCGACGATGGTTCCACCGGGCCGCAGGTCACCGGACTCCTCGGCGGCGTTGATGATCGCGATGCCGATGCGGTCCTTCACGCTCGACGCGGGGTTGTACGACTCGAGCTTGACGAGCACGGTCGCGTCCAGCCCCTCGGTCAGCCGGTTCAAGCGCACCAGCGGGGTGTTGCCGAATGCAGTCGTGATGTCGGAGTGGATGCCGGTCATGTTCGGGCCTTTCGTTGCCGGATGCAGCGTGCACAAGCCTACGGCGCGCAGGTGTCGGAGGCACGAATATGACCGAAGGCGCGTAACGAAATACGCTGAGTGGATGCCCGATTCCCTTGCCGCATTCCTCCGTGCCGCCGCTCAGCGCCTCGCCGAGGCCGGAGTGCCGGATCCGTCGGTGGACACCGAACTGCTGGCCGGTCACGTCCTCGGGCAGAGCCGGGGCGGTGTGCAGGCCGCCGCACTGCGCGGTGATGCGATCTCGTCCGAGGCCGCCGAGGCCGTCACACAGTTGGTGTCCCGCCGCGCCGATCGTGAGCCCCTGCAGCACCTCACGGGACTCGCCGCCTTCCGCAACCTGGAACTGGCTGTCGGTCCGGGGGTGTTCGTACCGCGTCCCGAGACCGAAACCGTCGTGCAGTACGCGATCGACGCACTCCTGGAGAACGCCTCGGACTCGCCGCTGGCGATCGACCTGGGCACGGGCAGTGGTGCGATCGCGCTGGCCATGGCGACAGAGGTTCCCCATGCCAGGGTGTTCGCCGTCGAGCGTTCGGAGCAGGCGTACGCGTGGGCGAAGCTCAATGTCACGGGTGTCGAGAACCTCACACTGGTGCACGGCGACCTCGCAACGGCGTTCGACGAGTTGAGGGGGCGCGTGGACGTCGTGATCTCCAACCCGCCCTACGTTCCGGACGAGGCGGTGCCTCGTGACCCGGAGGTGCGGCTCCACGACCCGGCGGCGGCTCTGTACGGCGGGCCCGATGGGCTCGATGTGGTGCGCATCATCAGCCGACGCGCAGCAGATCTGCTGCACGCGGGAGGGCTGCTCGTGCTCGAGCACGGAGAGCTCCAGGGTGAGGCGATCCGTGGCATCCTCACCGCGGACGGATGGCGCGCTGCGGCGACGCACGAGGATCTGACCCGACGCGATCGGGTCACCACCGCGCTGCGCGGCTGAGCGCGACCGGGCCTTGTCGGGGGCGTCCACCGGCGACCACCGTAGAATGGGCACGCCATGTCAACTGTCTTCGATTGCCGCGACGATTCCGAGATCCTCGCCGGCATGCGCCACGCGCGCCAGGCCATCGCCCGCGGTGAGCTGGTCGTGCTGCCCACCGACACCGTCTACGGCCTCGCGGCCGATGCCTTTGCGCCGGCCGCTGTGCAGCGACTGCTGGACGCGAAGGGGCGCGGGCGCGATATGCCGCCGCCCGTGCTGGTCGCCGGACGCGACGTGCTCACCGCATTGGTCGAGACGGTTCCCGAGCCCGTCACGAGGCTCGTGGATGCCTTCTGGCCCGGCGGGTTGACGATCGTGCTGCCCGCGCAGCCGTCGTTGACGTGGGACCTCGGCGAGACTCAGGGCACGGTCGCGGTGCGGATGCCCGATCACCGCATCGCTCTGGAACTGCTCGCCGAGACCGGGCCGCTGGCTGTCTCGAGCGCGAACCTCACCGGCCGCTCCGCTGCCGTGATCGCCTCGGACGCCCAGGAGATGCTCGGTGAGAGCGTCGCCGTGTACCTCGAGTACGGCTACAGCGATGACGGCGTCCCGTCCACGATCATCGACGCGACCTCGCTTGTCGGCGCGACTGAGGACGAGACCCCGAGCGTGCGCATCCTGCGGGAGGGCGCGATCAGCAGGGAGCAACTGGCCGAGGTGCTCGGCGACCTGCTCGAGCCTGAGGAGCAGCCCGGCGACGTCATGCCGGCCGACGCCGTCGACCAGGGTCCGGTCGACGAAGAGTGAAGCAGTATCTGTTCACGATCATCCTGACGGCGTCGATCACCTTCGCGCTGTCATGGGTGGTCTGGCGGTTGAGCCTGAAGTTCAAGCTCTACCCCGGCATCCGTGAACGGGATGTGCACAAGACCCCCACGCCGCGGCTGGGGGGAGTGGCGATGTTCTTCGGGATCGCCTCGGCGATCCTGATCTCGGCCGCCAACCCCTTCTTCGAGCGGATGTGGATCCCGCCGCAGACGCTCTGGTCGATCCTGGCCGCGACGGTGCTGATCGCCGTCATCGGCGTCGTGGACGACCTGGTCGACCTCGACTGGATGATCAAGCTCGCGGCGCAGTTCCTGGCCGCAGGGATCATCACCGTCGGCGGTGGTCTGCAGATTCTGACCCTGCCGGTCGGTGACATGATCCTCGTCTCCAGCTGGGTGAGCATCTCGATCACGATGTTTGCGATCGTCGTCGTGATGAACGCCGTGAACTTCATCGACGGTCTTGACGGGTTGGTCGCCGGCGTATGCCTCATCGCCAATGGCATCTTCTTCGTGTACGCATACATCCTCACGCGCGACTCCGGCGCGACGACGTACTTCAACCTGGCGACGTTCCTGGCCGCCGTGCTCATCGGTGCGTGCTTGGGATTCCTCCCGCTGAACTGGAGCCCCGCAAAGCTGTTCATGGGCGACTCGGGCGCGCTCGTGCTCGGCCTGCTCATGGCGACATCCGCGATCGCGCTCACCGGACAGGGCGACGTCAACGCGTTCGACCCCGAGCAGTTCGGACGCTCCCAGCTGCTCGGTGCGTTCATCCCGATCGTGCTGCCGTTGGTGATCGTCATGCTGCCCCTGCTCGATTTCGGACTGGCCGTCTTCCGGCGCATGCGCGCCGGGAAGTCCCCTTTCTCGCCCGACCGCAAGCACCTCCACCATCGGATGCTCGATCTCGGCCACCGCGATCGGGATGCGGTCCTGATCTTCTACGCCTGGACGGCCGTGATCTCGCTGTCGGTGCTGCTGATGTACATCGCCACCCGCCAGGACTGGCCCGGGGGATACCTGATGGGTATCGCCTTCGGCGTGGTGGGCAGTGCCGCCTGCCTGGTCGTCACCCTGTTGCCCTCCGGGCGCCACCGCAAGCCCGGCCACGTGCCCGCACCTGCCTCTCCCGAACCCTTGGAGCCCCGATGACCCCGAGCCCTGTCTCAAGCAATCCGATCCTGCGCCGCACCCTGATCTGGTCGGCTGTCTCCGCCCTGGTGCTCGGTCTTGTCGCCGGGGGCATCGGCTTCGCCGTGGCCGGCGTCAACGGCCTGTGGAGCGGCCTGCTCGGCGTGGTGCTCGCCGTGCTGTTCCTCGGCATCACCGCCGGTAGCATCCTGTTCGCCAACCGCTGGTTCGGCGACCCGATCTACGTACAGCTGTTCTTCGCGATCGTGCTGGGCGGCTGGCTGCTCAAGCTCGGCATCTTCTTGGTCGTGATGATGCTGCTCAGCAGCCAGGACTGGGTCGTTCCGCTGGTGTTCTTCCTGTCGATCGTGGCGGGCGTCGCGATGTCGCTCATCGTCGACGTCATCGTCCTCACGCGGATGCGGCTGCCGAACGTCAGCGACATCACCCTGCCGACCACGAATCCCGAGGATGAGCCCGCCGATCAGGCCGGTGAGACCCCGCCGGCGGCATCGGACGGGAAATGAGTCTGGTAGTGTTCTACAGGTGCCCGCCGCTCGTCCCGCGAGCGCTTGCGCCGTGATGCACACCGTCCCTCGTCGCCCCGGTTCTGACCGGTGACCCGAAGCTGGAGCCCGCGCTGTTGAACCTCGCTGCGACCATGACCCTTCGTCCTATTGCCGGTGACGGTGAATTCCACGGTCCTTCGATGGACGAGTTCTTCCCCGAGACGCTGTTCCAGGTCTTCGGCGTGATCGACGTCAACCGGATCCACCTGATCCAGTTGCTCTCGGTCACCGCCGTGGTTCTGCTGCTGTGGCTCGGCACCCGCCGCATGAAGGTCGTCCCCGGCCGTTTCCAGAGCCTCGTCGAGATGGGCCTCGGCTTCGTCCGCGGCAGCATCGCCCACGACCTGCTCGGCCGCAAGGACGGCGATCGCTTCCTGCCGATCCTGACCACGATGTTCTTCATGATCCTCTTCATGAACATCACCGGGATCATTCCGTTCCTGAACATGCCGGGTACCGCGATCATCGCCGTCCCGCTCACGCTGGCGATCATCAGCTACGTGACGTTCATCTACGCCGGCATGAAGAAGAGCCCGCTCGGGTTCTGGAAGAACTCGCTGTTCCCGTCGGGCGTGCCGTGGCCGGTGTACATCATCGTCACGCCGCTGGAGTTCATCTCGACCTTCATCATCCGCCCCGTCACGCTGACGCTGCGTCTGATGATGAACCTGGTCGTCGGCCACATGATTCTGGTGCTGTGCTTCGCTGCCACCCAGTTCTTCTTCTTCACTGCGGGTGGCGGCTGGGCCCTGCTCGGTATCGGAACGCTTGCCTTCGGCGGCGCGTTCACCGTCTTCGAGCTGCTCGTCGTCGTCCTGCAGTCCTACGTCTTCACCGTCCTCACCGCGATCTACATCCAGCTCGCGGTCGCAGAAGAGCACTGATCTGAGCAGCTTCCCGCTGTTCGAAACCGAAAGGAAACACCCCCGTGGACGCAACTACGGTTCTCGCTGACATCAACGGTCACCTCGCAGCTGTCGGCTACGGCCTCGCAGCGATCGGTCCGGCCATCGGTGTGGGCATCGTCGTCGGCAAGACGATCGAGGGCGTCGCCCGTCAGCCCGAGCTGGCCGGTCGCCTGCAGGTCCTCATGTGGATCGGTATCGCCTTCACCGAGGCGCTTGCATTCGTCGGCATCGCCGTCGGATTCATCCCCTTCCCGTAATCCGCACCGAGTTCTGAAGGAGACAGGATGCTGAACGCTCTTGTCACGAACCTCGCCGCGGAGACAGCGCCTAACCCGCTGATTCCCGCGTGGTACGACATCATCTGGTCGGGGCTGTGGTTCGTCATCATCCTCGTCGTCGTGTGGAAGGTCGCCCTTCCGCGACTGAACGCGATGCTCGACGAGCGCTCGGCCGCCATCGAAGGCAACATCGCCAAGGCCGACGAGGCCCAGAAGCAGGCCGAGGAGGCGCTGGAGGAGTACACCCGTCAGCTCGCCGAGGCGCGCACTGAGGCCGGCGAGATCCGCGAGGCCGCCCGTGAGGACGGCAAGAAGATCGTGACCGAGGCGAAGGACGCCGCCACTGCCGAGGCGAACCGCATCACCGCGGCCGCTCACACGCAGATCGAGGCCGAGCGCCAGGCGGCGTTCGTCTCGCTCCGCAGCGAGGTCGGCACGCTGGCGATCGACCTGGCAGGCAACGTCGTGGGCGAGACCCTCGCCGACGACACGCGTGCGACGGCCGTCGTGGACCGCTTCCTGGCCGACCTCGAGAAGGCGAAGTAATGGGCAGCGCGACCACTCAGGCACTCGCGGCATCGACGGACGCCCTTGCCGCAGCGTCGGCCCTGACTCTCGATAGCGCGGCCGAGCTGTTCGCAGCAGCCCGCGCCATCGGGGACTCGGGTCAGCTGAGCGGCGCGCTGGCCGACCCTTCGGCTCCCGCCGAGGCGCGTACGGCCCTGGTCGACGGCGTGTTCGCCGGGGCTTCGGCTCCGGTGCGCGCGCTGCTGACCGCCGTGGCGGCACAGCGCTGGTCATCGGCATCCGATCTCGTCGACGGTGTCGAGGAGCTCGCGATCCGCGCAGCGGCGATCGCCTCGACGGGCGTCGACCTCTCCGGTGAGCTGTTCGGCTTCTCGCGCGTCGTCGCGGCAAACCCCGAGCTCGAGCTCGCACTCGGCAGCCGGCTCGGCGACGCCGACGCGAAGGGCGCGCTCGTCGAGCGTGTTCTCGGTGCGTCGGCAGCGCCTGCCACGGTGCTGATCGTGTCATCGCTCGTGCGTCGGCCCCGTGAGCGTCGCGTACGCCAGCTGCTGAGCCGTGCGATCCGCATCGTGTCGGCACAGGACGGCCGCACCGTCGCCACGGTCTACACCGCAGCACCGCTCAACGCCGCACAGGAGACCCGTCTCCGTGATGCGCTCGCAGGTCGTTATGGCGGGGAGATCTCCATCAACCAGGTGATCGACTCCACGGTTGTCGGAGGTCTGCGTGTGCAGATCGCCGATGACGTCATCGACGGCAGCATCTCCGCCCGACTCGCCGACCTTCGCCAGAAGCTCGCGAGCTGAACTACTCGCCGCGGGGAACCGCGCACACCCAGACACATAAAGGGAAGACAATGGCAGAACTATCGATCAGCCCCGACGTCATCCGTGACGCGCTGAAGAACTTCGCCGACGCCTACGAGCCCACCGGGGCCGCGGCGACCGAGGTCGGCACCGTCATCGACGCGGCCGATGGCATCGCGCACGTCGAAGGACTGCCGGGCGTCATGGCCAACGAGCTCGTCACCTTCGCCGATGGCACCAAGGGCCTCGCGCTGAACCTCGACGAGCACGAGATCGGCGTCGTCGTGCTCGGTGACTTCACCGGCATCGAAGCGGGTCAGGAAGTCACCCGCACCGGAGAGGTCCTCTCCGTTCCTGTCGGCGACAACTACCTCGGCCGCGTGGTCGACCCGCTCGGCAACCCGATCGACGGCCTGGGCGCCATCGAGTCCGAGGGTGTCCGCGAGCTGGAGCTGCAGGCACCCGGCGTCATGCAGCGTAAGTCGGTGCACGAGCCGATGCAGACCGGTATCAAGGCGATCGACGCCATGATCCCCGTCGGCCGTGGCCAGCGCCAGCTGATCATCGGTGACCGCCAGACCGGTAAGACGGCGATCGCGATCGACACGATCATCAACCAGAAGGCCAACTGGGAGTCGGGCGACGTCAACAAGCAGGTGCGCTGCATCTACGTCGCCATCGGTCAGAAGGGCTCGACCATCGCCTCCGTGAAGGGCGCGCTGGAAGAGGCCGGTGCTCTGGAGTACACCACGATCGTGGCCGCTCCCGCATCCGACCCCGCCGGCTTCAAGTACCTGGCGCCCTACACGGGCTCTGCCATCGGCCAGCACTGGATGTACGGCGGCAAGCACGTCCTGATCATCTTCGATGACCTGTCGAAGCAGGCTGAGGCTTACCGCGCCGTGTCGCTTCTGCTGCGCCGCCCGCCGGGCCGCGAGGCTTACCCGGGCGACGTCTTCTACCTGCACTCCCGCCTGCTGGAGCGTTGCGCCAAGCTGTCCGACGAGCTCGGTGCCGGCTCGATGACGGGTCTGCCCATCATCGAGACCAAGGCCAACGACGTCTCGGCGTACATCCCGACCAACGTGATCTCGATCACCGACGGCCAGATCTTCCTGCAGTCCGACCTGTTCAACGCCAACCAGCGCCCCGCCGTCGACGTGGGTATCTCGGTTTCGCGAGTCGGTGGTGACGCACAGGTCAAGTCGATCAAGAAGGTCTCCGGAACACTGAAGCTCGAGCTGGCTCAGTACCGCTCGCTCGAGGCGTTCGCGATGTTCGCATCGGACCTCGACGCGGCCTCGCGTCGTCAGCTGTCGCGCGGTGCTCGTCTGACTGAGCTGCTCAAGCAGCCGCAGTACTCGCCGTACCCCGTCGAGGAGCAGGTCGTCTCGATCTGGGCCGGAACGAACGGCAAGCTCGACACCATCGAGGTCGAAGACGTGCTGCGCTTCGAGCGCGACCTGCTCGACTACCTGCGTCGCAACACCGGCATCCTCGACACGCTGCGCGAGACGAACGTCCTCGACGACGCAACGGTTGCTGAGCTGGACAAGCAGACGGACGCCTTCATCCTGGAGTTCCAGGGTGGCAAGGGGCACGCGATCGGCGCTCCCGGCCACGAGGAGCACGCCGCCGCGGACGCGGAGGACGTCAACCAGGAGAAGATCGTCAAGGGTCGTCGCGCGTAATCGCGTGAGGTACTGATTCATGGGCGCTCAACTCAGGGTCTACAAGCAGAAGATCTCTTCTGCTCAGACGACCAAGAAGATCACGAAGGCGATGGAACTCATCGCGGCTTCGCGCATCCAGAAGGCGATGGCACGCGTCAAGGCGTCCACCCCCTTCGCGCGGGCCGTGACGAGGGCCGTCTCAGCCGTCGCGACGCACTCGAACGTCGATCACCCGCTCACCCGCGAGCCCGAGAACATCCGCCGCTCCGCGGTGGTCATCTTCTCGTCGGACCGCGGTCTGGCCGGAGCCTTCAACTCGCAGATCCTCCGTGAGGGTCTCGAAGTTGCCGAGCTCCTGCGCGAGCAGGGCAAGGAGCCGGTGTTCTACCTGGTCGGCCGCAAGGCCGTCGGGTACTTCCAGTTCCGTCGCATCGCATCGGCTGCCGAGTGGACCGGCGACACCGACACGCCGTCGTTCCACACCGCCGAGGAGATCTCTCAGACTCTGCTGGATGCCTTCTCCCGCGGGGGAGAGGCCGGCGGCGTCGACGAGATCACCCTCGTGTACAACCGTTTCGTCAGCATGATGACGCAGACGCCTGAGAACGTGCGTCTGTTGCCTCTGGAGATCGCGGAGTCCGACGAGTCGGAGGCGGGTAAGACCGTTTACCCGCTCTACGAGTTCGAACCGGACGCCGAGACCGTGCTGGATGCGATCCTGCCGGTCTACATCCAGAGCCGCGTGTTCAACGCCCTGCTGCAGTCGTCCGCGGCCAAGCAGGCGGCGACGCAGAAGGCGATGAAGTCGGCCAGCGACAACGCCGACAAGCTGATCACCGACTACACCCGCCTGCGCAACAACGCGCGCCAGGCCGAGATCACCCAGCAGATCGCCGAGATCGTCGGTGGCGCCGACGCTCTGGCTTCGAGCTGACAGACCCTCAGGAAAGAGACGAAGAAATGACCCCCACCGCAACGGCTGACCAGGCCGCGACCGCGGTCGTCGGGCGCGTCGCACGCGTCAACGGTCCGGTTGTGGACATCGAGTTCCCGCACGACTCGATCCCCGACATCTACAACGCGCTGAAGACCACGATCACGCTGGGCGAGGAGTCCACCGAGATCACGCTCGAGGTCGCACAGCACCTCGGCGACGACCTCGTCCGCGCCATTGCGCTGAAGCCCACCGACGGCATCGTCCGCGGGCAGGAGGTGCGCGACACCGGCGAGGCAATCTCGGTTCCGGTCGGTGACGTCACCAAGGGCAAGGTGTTCAACGTGATCGGCGAGGTGCTGAACCTCGAGCCCGGCGAAACCATCGAGGTCAGCGAGCGGTGGCCGATCCACCGCAAGGCTCCGAGCTTCGACCAGCTGGAGTCCAAGACCCAGATGTTCGAGACCGGCATCAAGTCGATCGACCTCCTCACCCCCTACGTTCTGGGTGGAAAGATCGGTCTGTTCGGTGGCGCCGGTGTCGGCAAGACCGTTCTGATCCAGGAGATGATCCAGCGCGTCGCGCAGGACCACGGCGGTGTGTCGGTGTTCGCTGGTGTCGGTGAGCGTACCCGTGAGGGCAACGACCTGATCCACGAGATGGAAGAGGCCGGCGTCTTCGACAAGACCGCGCTGGTGTTCGGCCAGATGGACGAGCCGCCGGGGACGCGTCTGCGCGTGGCCCTTTCGGCTCTGACGATGGCGGAGTACTTCCGTGACGTGCAGAAGCAGGACGTGCTGTTGTTCATCGACAACATCTTCCGCTTCACGCAGGCCGGTTCTGAGGTCTCCACGCTGCTGGGCCGCATGCCCTCGGCCGTGGGTTACCAGCCGAACCTGGCCGACGAGATGGGTCTGCTGCAGGAGCGCATCACCTCGACGCGTGGTCACTCGATCACGTCGCTGCAGGCGATCTACGTCCCCGCTGACGACTACACCGACCCCGCTCCGGCGACGACCTTCGCGCACCTTGACGCGACGACCGAGCTCTCGCGTGAGATCGCGTCGAAGGGTCTGTACCCGGCCATCGACCCGCTGACCTCGACGTCGCGGATCATGGACCCTCGTTACCTGGGTGAGGACCACTACCGCGTCGCCACCACGGTCAAGCAGATCCTGCAGAAGAACAAGGAGCTGCAGGAGATCATCGCGATCCTCGGTGTCGACGAGCTGTCGGAAGAGGACAAGATCGTCGTGTCGCGTGCACGCCGCATTCAGCAGTTCCTCTCGCAGAACACCTACATGGCGAAGAAGTTCACCGGTGTCGAGGGTTCGACGGTTCCGCTGAAGGAGACCATCGAGTCGTTCGATGCGATCTGCCGCGGTGACTTCGACCACGTCGCCGAGCAGGCCTTCTTCAACGTCGGTGGCATCTCGGACGTCGAAGAGGCATGGGCGAAGATCCAGAAGGAGAACGCCTGATCATGGCGCACTCTGCCAGCTCACTGCATGTCAGTCTGGTCTCCGCCGACGCGGAGGTCTGGACGGGAGAGGCGTCGCTCGTCGTCGCCAAGACCGTCGAGGGCGAGATCGGCTTCATGTCCGGTCATGAGCCGGTGCTGGCCATCCTCGCCGAGGGCCAGGTCCGGATCACCAAGACCGACGGCAGCAAGGTGCTCGCCAACGCGCAGGACGGCTTCCTCTCCATGGAGGGCGACGCCCTGACGATCGTGGCCGGCAACGCCGCGCTGATCGCCTGACGATAAAGCACTGAGGCGTCCGCCTCGGCACCGTGTATCTGCACGGGCCGGGGCGGACGTCTTTGTCTGTAGGGGAGAGTATGAAGGTCCTTCTGCCGCCGTCCGAGACGAAGCGCCCGGGGGGCAGCGGTGCGCCGTTGCGGCTCGATGCGCTCGCGCTGTCGTCATTGCTCGACCAGCGCCTTGCGGTGACGCGCGCCCTGGTCACCCTTGCCGGTGACCCCGCTGAGGCGCAACGCGTGCTGAAGCTGAGTGACCGGCAGGTCGGCGATATCGAGCACAACCGGATGCTGTTCGATGCGCCCACGATGCCGGCCGTGGATCGCTATACGGGTGTCTTGTTCGATGCGCTCGATGCGGCCACGCTCGACGAACAGTCCCGTGCGTGGCTCGGACGCCAGGTGCTGATCCACTCGGCCCCGTTCGGACCGGTCTCGGCTCTCGACGATATTCCGCCGTACCGCCTTGCCGCGGGAATCGCGCTGCCGGGCGTTCCGCCACTGCGCAGATTCTGGGCCGAGCCGACCTCGGCGGCTTTGGCAGATGCCGGTTTCCTGCTCGATCTCAGAAGCGAGGCCTATGTCGCTCTTGGGCCGGTGCCGGACGGCGCCGAATCGGCGTACATTCGTGTCGTCACCGCGGCAGGTCGCGCCCTGAACCACTTCAACAAGAAGGCGAAGGGCGAGCTTGTGCGGGCGCTCGCGACGACCGGCGCCGTCATCACAGGCACGTCCGACCTGCTGGCATGGGCAGAGCACAATGACGTCATCCTGCGGGCATCCGACGTCCCTCGCGTGTGGGAACTCGTCGTCACCGCGTGATATCCGGTCGGTATCGAGCGCGTGTCGTGCGTTGCCCGCCGCGTGCGCGTCCCGCTACCATGGGGCCGATGCGGCAGACGTCGCCCGGGAGCGACCCGGCTTCCGCCTAACAAGGGATGTGAAAAGACTCATGGACTACGATCCGTACGGCTACGGGGCGTTCTCGGCGATGATCGCCTTGGTCAGCCTGCTGCTGCTGATCCTGGGCCCGATCATGTACGTGGTCGTCTCGCTCTTCCTGATGAAGGTCTTCGAAAAGGCCGGCGTCGAGGGCAAGTGGCGCGCCTGGGTGCCCGTCTACAACACGATGATCCTGTTCAAGCTCGGTGACCTGAGCCCGTGGCTGGTGCTCTACGCCATTGGCGCGAGCTTGTTCCTGAGCTGGATCCCCGTGATTGGTCAGCTCGTGGGCCTCGCGGCGTTCGCGCTGTCAGCGCTGGCCGCCTGGCGCGTGGGACTGAAGCTGCAGAAGGAAGCCGTCTGGGTTCTCCTCTACGTGTTCCTCAGCCCCGTCTGGCTCGGCATTCTCGCCTTCGACAAGTCGCGATGGAACGCCATGATCGCACCCGCCCCGTGGGCCGGCAACGCGTTCTTCGCCGACAAGACCACCTGGGAGGGCGTGCCCGCTCAGCCTGGGCAGAACATCGCTCCGCCGGCTCCCGGCTACGGTGCTGCGCCCCAGGGGTACGCGCCCCCGCAGGGCTACCAGCCGCCCGCTCAGCCCGGCTACTCGGCTCCGCCGCAGCCCGGTCAGGCAGCTCCTGCGCAGCCCGGGTACGGCGCTCCGGTGCCGCCCGCGCCCGGTGCACCCGTGCCGCCGCCCGCCGCGCCGCCGGCACCTCCGACGGCACCGCCCGCACCCCCGGCCGCGCCGCCTGCTCCTCCCGCAGCCGCTCCCGAAGAGCCCCGCGACCCGAATCAGCCCCCGGCCTGATCAGCAAGACGCCCCCGATTCGTTCGGGGGCGTTTTGTCTTTGCGGGCACGCGATTCGATACGGTGGAGCCATGGCAACTTCGCAGCGCCACGTCGGCGCATCCGGTCTGGTCGTGTCGGCAGCAGGACTCGGATGCAACAACTTCGGTCGTGCCGGCACGGTGACTGAGACGCTGGATGGCACCCGGGCCGTGATCGATGCCGCTCTGGCCAATGGTGTGTTCTTCTTCGACACCGCCGACATGTACGGCGCCGAGGCCGGCCGCAGCGAAGACCTGATGGGGCAGGTGCTCGAAGGGCGCCGCGACCGGGCCGTGCTCGCGACCAAGTTCGGGCATGAGCGCGACATGGGCTACGGCTTCCCCGGTGGACGAGGTTCGCGACGCTATGTGCGGCATGCCGTCGAGCAGTCACTGCGACGGCTGCGCACCGACTGGATCGATCTGTACCAGCTGCATCTGCCGGATCCGCAGACGCCGATCGCCGAGACGATCGATGCCCTTGACGAGCTTGTCGCGGAGGGCAAGATCCGGTACTACGGGCACTCCAACTTCGACGGCTGGCAGATCGCCGAGGCCGATTTCACCGCCGCGACCCGCTCGACCGGTCGGTTCATCTCGGCGCAGAACCATTACTCACTGCTCGCGAGAGCCGCCGAACGTGAGGTGCTTCCGGCTGCCGAGCGCTTCGGGCTGGGCTTCTTTCCGTACTTTCCGCTGAAGAACGGGCTTCTCACGGGCAAATTCACCCGCGAGGGCGGGCCTGCGGGGACCCGCATCATGGAGACCCGCCGGCACATTTGGGCTGATGCGCCCTGGGATGCGCTGGAGGCGTATCAGCGGTTCTGCGACGAGCGCGGCATCACGATGCTCCAGGCGACGTTTGGATGGCTGCTGGCGCGCCCTGCCGTCGCGAGCGTCATCGCGGGCGCGACGACTCCGGCGCAGGTCGAGGCCAATGCCGCGGCTGCGGACGCATGGACGCCGGATGCAGCCGATCTCGCGGCGATCGACGCACTCTTCCCGTTGCCGGAGGATCCTGCGGCGCGGATGTGACCGGCAGCACCGATACGATGGATGAATGCCCCGCGGCCAGGTGCCGCCCGCCGGCCTGACGGAGACACTCGTGCCTGAGACGACAACGCAGACGTATCGCGTCAGCGACGACCTGCAGCTCTCGTGGGCGGGAACCACCGACCGTGGCCGCCGGCGGGACAACAATCAAGATGCGTTCCTGGTCAAGTACCCTCTCTTCGTGGTGGCGGATGGCATGGGTGGCCATGCCGGGGGAGAGATCGCGAGCCAGAGCACGGTCGCGCGACTGGGCGAGATGGTTGACGCCGGAGATGTATCGCCGGAGGCCATCGAGCAGTCGCTGCACAGCGCGGTCGACGACATCCGCTCCCATCCGGAGACCACCGATGAGGGCACGGGAACGACCCTGACCGGCGCCTACCTCACGCACGATGAGGACGACCGGTGGCAGTGGGTCGTGTTGAACATCGGCGATTCCCGTGTGTATCTGGAGCGCGAGAACCGTTTGCTGCAGGTCACGACGGATCACTCGGTGGTGCAGGAGCTGATCGCGTCGGGCAAGATCAGCCCGGAAGAAGCGGATGGGCATCCCTACAGCAACGTCATCACCCGCGCGGTCGGGGCGAGCGAGCTTGTTCCGCCGGACTACGTGACGGTTCCCCTTCAGGACCAGGACCGTCTGGTGATCTGCTCGGACGGGCTCACCAAGGAGCTCACCGATTACGGCATCCTGCACTTCTTGCGCGAGAACACCGACCCGGCTGCCGCTGTTGATGCGATGGTCGATGCCGCGCTCGAGAACGGCGGTCGCGATAACGTCACCATGATCATCGTGCGTGTTGAGATGACCTCGGCGGATGCTGCCGACTCGTCGTCCACAGAGGACGACATCCAGCCGTAGCGCCATCGGCTTGTGGACAGGCCGTTTCTCGGGCATCCGATGCGCTCGAATGGGGAGCATGGATGCCACCACCATCGTTCTGCCCTCGGATCCCGTCCCGCCGCGCAAGCCGTCGCTGCCGTTGCTGGCGGCCATCGTCCCCGTGATCGCCGGCGTCGTGCTGTGGCTCGTGACGGGGTCGTTGTTCGCGCTGTGCTTCGCCGCGCTGGGGCCGCTGATGCTGGTGGCGTCGTTCTTCGATGGGTTGCGGTCGCGGGGCCGGGAGCGCAAGCGGGCGCAGCTCGAGGCGGATGCCGCCTGGGAGCGCGCCGAGGCGGAACTGGAGCGTCTGCACCTCGAGGAGCACACCTCGGTGTGGCGCAGCGACCCGGATGTCGCGAGTGCTGTGGACGAACCGCCCTTGCGTGGGCACACGGATCTTGACTGCGACACGGCGGTCGTGATCGGTCGGGGACAGGCCCGCAGTCGCGTGCGCGCCACGGGCGGCGACGATGATCGCTCGCGGTCGTTTCGGGAACGCGCGGCGCGGCTCGACGACGCCCCCATCTGCGTACCGCTCGGCGGTGGGATCTGCGTGCGGGCGGCGGAGCCCGTGGCAGCCGCGGTGGTGCGCGCGCTGGTGATGCAGTTGTGCCTGCGATTCGGGCCGGCTCAGCTCGGCCTCACCGGAGACGGTGTCAGCCGTTGGGGGCTCGCGGAGCTCCCGCATGCCGGGCGTCGCCGAGCGCGGTTCCGGCTGCGTCTGGGGGAGGACGGCGACCGGGCGGACGCGATGATCTGCGTTCGCGCTCCGGGGGAGGAGCCACCGGACGGCGTGACCACCGTGATCGACTGCGGGGTGCCGGCGCGAGCACGTGCCCGCACGCCGCAGGGCAGCATCGAGTTGGTGACGGAAGCGCTGTCGGCGCAGCAGGCGCTCGTGTTGGGGACTGGCATCGCCGCCCGTGCGGATACCGAGGCACAGGTACCCGACCGTGTCGCGCTCGATGAGCTCGACACGGCACACCAGCGCGGGCTCGCCGCGATCTTCGGCCGTGGTGAGCGCGGTGACCTCGTGATCGATCTGATCGATGACGGCCCGCACGCGATCGTCACCGGTATGACGGGAACGGGCAAGAGCGAGCTGTTGATCAGCTGGGTGGCGGCGATCGCGGCCGCGCATCCGCCCGAGCAGGTCGCGTTCGTCCTGATCGACTTCAAGGGCGGTACGGCATTCGATCCACTGCGTGTGCTCCCGCATGTCGTCGCGGTCGTCACCGATCTTGATGCGGACGGGGCCCGGCGCGGTGTCGGCAGTCTCTCTGCGGAGCTGCGCCGGCGCGAGGCGGCCCTCGCCGACAGCGGCGCGCGGGATGTCAGCGATTGTCCGGATCTCGCACGGCTCGTGATCGTCGTCGACGAGTTCGCGGCGCTGCTTCAGGAGCATCCCGACCTCGGCGCGGTGTTCACCGATGTCGCGGCGCGCGGCCGCGCGCTGGGCATGCATCTCGTGCTGGGTACGCAGCGCGCCAGCGGCGTGATCCGTGATGCGCTGGCTGCGAACTGTCCGCTTCGGATGAGCCTGCGGGTGGCCGAGTCCGCCGACAGCAGATTCGTGATCGGGTCCGACGATGCCGCCCAGCTGCCCGGTGGCACCGCGTCACGGGGGCTCGCGTTCGTGCGGCGCCCCAGCGACGGCGAGGCGCACGCTGCGCGCATCGCGCTGACCGCGCCCGATGACCTGCGTGAGACGACTGAGCACTGGGCCGGGCACGTCGCGCCCGTGAGTCCGTGGCTGCCGCCGCTTCCATCGACGCTCGCGCTGCCTGCGTCGCCGCCGGCGGATGCCATCGTGCTGGGCCTGGCCGATGAACCCGAACGGCAGCGTCAGCCGTGGGTGACTCTCCGGCCGGGCGATGGGCTGGCGGTGATCGGAGGACCCGGTGCGGGCAAGAGCAGCGCGGTCGCCATGCTGAGCGCGCAGTCGAGCCGAGCCACGGTGATCCCGTCCGATCCCGAGCAGGCATGGGACCACGTCGAGCGGCTCGCCGACGGGACGGCAGGGGCGGCGGGACTTGTGCTGTGTGACGACCTCGACGTGCTCGTGTCGTCGTATCCGCCGGACTATGCGCAGCTGTTCCTCAGCAGGTGGGAGCGTATTGTCCGGTCGCCGCACGGCGCGGTGATCACACTGTCGCGGGTGTCGGGCCCGGTGGGTCGGCTCGTCGACGCGCTGCCGAAGCGCGCGTTACTGCGCATGACGAGCAAGGTCGAGCACATCGCGTCCGGGGGAGAACCGGATGCCTTCGACCGCGCCCGACCGGCGGGACGCGCGTGGTTGCAGGGACGAGAGGTACACCTGTGCGTCCCTCCGCAGAGCGGGGAAGGGCGCAACGAGCACGGCGGGCACACGGGAGAGCCGCCGACCTGGCGATCCTCGGGAAACCTCGCCGGGGTCGTCACCGGGGCAGTCGATGCGACCAGACGGATGCTCACCGCAGCGCACCCCGACCACCGCGTGCTCGGTCTGGCCGACGCCGACGCACTCGGGCATCCGATGCCCGGCGACCCGGCGTCGCCGACGATCCTCATCGGCGATCCGGAGGAATGGCGGGCGAAGTGGGCGCTACTGCAGAACGTGCGCACCGGCGGCGAACTCGTTGTGGCGGCCGAGCACGCCGCCGAACTGCGACAGCTGGCGGGAGCACGTGAGCTGCCGCCGTTCGCGCGGATGCACGCCGATCGCGCCTGGACGGTCAGCGCCGGACAACGACCGCGGCGTGTCCTGCTCGGGTAGGAGTCCGGGTCAGAGGCCGGGAGCCACCCGGAGCATGCCGACCGGCTGGCCGCCACCGAGCACGGAAAGCGGAAGAGCGGATGCCAGTGTCTGCACATCCGACTCGGTGAGTGCGCCGGCGCGGGAAAGCAGGTGAGCCGCGACGAGGGTCGCCGCGCGTCCGTTGCCATCGAGCATCTTCAACGCCACGGTCGTGCCGTTCGGGGCGACCATGACCATGATTCCCTCCGCGCCGCCCTTGGCGAACACACCGAGCGTCTCGATGGCGATCGTGTCGGGCTCGCCCGGACCGGCGATGGTCCACGGGCTCTCGCGCACGGCGCGCACCAGTGTGCCGGCCACCCGGTGCAGGGCGAACGGTGAGCGTTCCGAGGCTGAACCGATGCGATGGATGGCGCGAGCCAGCCCCGTGAGCGTGATCGCGTGCACCGGTGCGCCGCAGCCGTCCACCGAGGTGTGTGCGACCTTCTCGCCGGCGAGTCGTTCGACGACCTCGCGGATGTGCACCTGCAGCGGATGCTCGGCGTCCAGGTACCCCTGGGTCGGCCAGCCGGTCGCGACGCACGCACGCAGCATCAGGGCGTGCTTACCCGAGCAGTTCATCCGGATGCGAGACGCCTCGCCGTGGTCGCGCACCATGTCGCGGCGCGTGGCGGCATCCGACGGCCAGGCGGGCGGGCATCCGAGGTCATCCTCGGTGAGTCCGCCGGCAGCGAGCATCTCACGCACCACCTCGACGTGGCGGTCGGTGCCGCTGTGGCTCGCCGTACCCAGCGCGAGCTCATCACCGCTCAGCGCGGCGCCCGCCGTGACGGCGGCGATCGCCTGCAGGGGCTTCAGGCTCGAACGGGGGAGGATGAGGGCATCCGCGGCGCCGTGGACGGCGACGACGTCGCCATCGGGGGAGAGCACGACCGCGGCGCCCGCATGGCGGGATTCCACGAAGCCGCTGCGCTCCACGACGGCGAGTTCGACAGCATCACGAACAGTCAGAGTCTCCAGCACCACACCAGCCTAACGCGGGCTCGCGCTGCGACTCTCGGTCGGTGGCAGACTGACTGCATGCCCCTCGGAGATCACCGCTACGCACTGACCGCCACCTGGACCGGCAACCGCGGCACAGGTACGTCCGGCTACCGCGACTACGCGCGCGACGTCACGATCAGCATCGACGGAAAGCCCGAACTGCTGGCATCCGCCGATCGGCCGTTTCGCGGCGACCGCAGCCGCTGGAACCCCGAGGACCTTCTCCTGGCGGCACTGTCGGAATGCCACCTGCTCTCATACCTGCACGCCTGTGTGTCCGCCGGAGTCGTCGTGACCGAGTACCGCGATGAGGCGACCGGACTCATGCGCGAGGACGGCCGGGGCGGCGGCGCGTTCGTCGAAGTGACGCTGCGCCCGCACGTGCGCGTGGCCGACCCATCGATGATCGAAGCCGCGCAGCAGGCCCACCATCAGGCCAATGAATGGTGTTTCATCGCGAACTCGGTCAACTTCCCCGTGCTCCACGAAGCCGTCGTGACAGCGTGAGTGCGCTCAGCGCCGCTCGTGGGGGAGCGCCTGCTTGATCTTCTCGATCGGGGTGGCCGCGGGCGGCTCGTTGTACACGCCCGCCAGTTCCTGACCACTCAGCGCGTGGATCGCCGCCATGATCTCGTCGGTCGCATGGCGCCGGGCTTTGCCACTGGTGGCTGGGCCGTGCTTGGACAGGTCCAGCGGTTCACCGAACTTGACCGTGACGCGCTCCTTCACGGACGGCATCGTGGCGCCGACGGGCATCACCCGGTCGGTGCCGATCAAGCCCACGGGTACGACAGGAGCGCCGGTCTGCAGAGCAAGGAAAGCGACGCCGGTGCGGCCCTTGTACAGGCGCCCGTCGGTCGAGCGGGTGCCCTCGGGGTACAGGGCGACGGCCAGCCCCTCGTCCAGCAGCTGGCGCTGCTGATCCAGTGCGTCCAGCGCCGCCTGTCCGGCTCCGCGGCGTACCGGGATCGCACCGACCGAAGTGAAGAACTCCCGGGACAGGGCTCCCTTGAACCCGGTGCCCTCGAAGTAGCTGGACTTCGCGAGGAAGTGCACCGGGCGAGGGGCCGCGACGGGAATGGCCATCGAATCGATGAACGAGAGGTGGTTGCTCGCGAGGATCACCGCGCCGTCACGGGGCACGTTCTCACGTCCCTCGATGCGGGGGCGGTAGATCAGTCGCGCCAGTGGCGCGGCGATGGAACGCCCGACGGCGTACTTGAATCCCGCGTGCCTCGGGGAGCTGTTCTCCGCCTCTTCTGAGGACTCCGATTCTTCGGGGGACGATGCCGTCTGCTCAGAACTCACTCGAATGATCCTACCCAGCGCGTATGCCGAACCGGGAATGACGCCTGCCGTGCGCGCTCGATAGCGGCGCGTTCAGCGGCGACAAAGCCGGGTGGGCCAGGATGGAGGTCTCCCGTCCACGAACTTCGAGGTTCTATCGTGCGCCTGCGCCCCCTTGCCGTTGTATCCACCATCGCCGTGTCGGCGCTGATGCTCGCTGGTTGCGCCGGCGACCCCGAGGCATCGCCCTCGGAGGACGCGAGTGCGAATCCGGACCTGTGCGCGCAGGTCGCCGCACCCGGCGCCGTTTCGGACAGCGTCACGATCGAGGGCGAGTTCGGCACGCCGTCAGAGGCGACCTTCGAACTCGCCCAGGAACTGACAGAGCTGCAGCGCACCGTCGTCAGCGAGGGCGACGGCGACGCGATCTCAGAGGGCGACCTCGTCAGCTACGCGCTCAGCGTGTTCGACGCGACGTCGGGCGAGCGGGTTGTCGACATCGGATACGCCGAGGGTGAGGCGCTGCCGCAGGACGTGCTGGCCAACCCCACCCTGACGCAGGTGATCGGTTGCGCCAACGTGGGCTCGCGCCTGTCCGTGGCCTTCCCCGCAGAGAACGGTGCACCGGGTCAGGTGTACATCCTCGACATCCTGCAGACCGTTCCCACCTCGGCGTGGGGCGAGACCAAGGCCGCCGTCGAGGGGATGCCCGAGGTGACGCTCGCCGCAGACGGTGAGCCCGACATCGCCATTCCGGACGGCGACGCTCCCACTGAGCTGCAGGTCGCCGTGCTCAAGGAGGGGGATGGCGCCGCCGTCGCCGACGGCGACACGACCCTGCTGCACTACTACGGTGTGGACTGGGAGAGCGGCGAGAGCTTCGACTCCTCCTGGTCGCGCGGCGCGCCGATCTCGATCCCCGGCAACACCTACGTCCCCGGTTTCGTCGAGGCGCTGGCCGGGCAGAAGGTCGGTTCCCAGGTGCTCGTCGTCATTCCGCCGGCACTCGGCTACGGCGAAGACCCCGAGGCGCACGACCTCGGCGGCAAGACCCTCGTCTTCGTCATCGACATCCTCGCGACACAGCACGCTCCGGCCGCGCAGTGACCGGCCGCCGGATGTGAGCGAACGACGCATGCCCTCGGCATAGGCTGAGGGCATGCGTCGCGTCATCGTCCTCGGCTCCACTGGCTCTATCGGCACTCAGGCGCTGGATGTGATCCGCGCCAATCCTCGACGGTTCGATCTGGTCGGGATCGCGGCGGGCAGCAATGCCGAACTCGTCGCCGAGCAGGCTGCGGAGTTCCACGTCGAGCACACCGCGCTCGGTGCGACCGAAGCCGAACAACTCGTGCGCGACGTCGAGGCCGACGTCGTCCTCAACGCCATCACCGGTTCGATCGGATTGGGCGCCACCCTGGCCACCCTTAAGGCAGGGCGCACTCTGGCGCTCGCCAACAAGGAATCTCTGATCGTCGGCGGTGAGCTCGTGCGCTCCGCCGCCGCGAAGGACCAGATCGTCCCGGTCGACTCCGAGCACTCGGCGATCGCGCAGGCATTGCGCGCAGGAGCGGCCGGTGAAGTCCGCAGGCTCATCGTGACAGCATCCGGTGGTCCGTTCCGCGGGCGCGGTCGTGACGAGCTGGCTGACGTGACGCCCGCACAGGCGCTGGCGCACCCGACGTGGGACATGGGGCGCATGGTCACGACGAACTCTGCGACGCTCGTGAACAAGGGCCTTGAGGTGATTGAGGCGCACCTGCTGTTCGACGTGACCTATGACGACATCGAGGTGGTCGTTCATCCGCAGTCGATCGTGCACTCGATGGTCGAGTTCGTCGACGGGTCGACGATCGCGCAGGCTTCTCCGCCGGACATGCGGCTGCCGATCTCACTCGGTCTGGATTGGCCGAACCGGGTCGGCGGCGTCGGGCGCCCGCTGGATTGGCGACAGGCCAGCAGTTGGGAGTTCTCGCCGCTCGATGATGAGGTGTTCCCGGCTGTGGCCCTGGCGAAGGCCGTCGGACGTGCCGGGGCGACGTTCCCCGCGGTGTACAACGCGGCGAATGAGCAGGCCGTGCACGCGTTCCACGACGGGCGCCTGCCGTTCCTGGGCATCGTCGACACGGTCGCTCGCGTGGTCGACGCGCATGACGCTCCCGGTGAGCTGACTCCCGAGACGCTCGCCGAGGCCGAGCGCTGGGCGCGCGAGAAGGCGGACGCCCTGATCGCAGCATCCGCCTGACGCTCCCACGCCCGCCTCGCCTCTCGCGACGCTCCCGTCTATTCGTCACAAACCGGGGCTTCCGGTCCGGAATAGCACCGTTTTGTGACAAATAGACGGATGCGGGATGCGGGATGCGCGGGGGTCAGTCGGTGTAGGGGTTGAGCCAGTGGCGCTCGGCGGGCACCGGCCAGCCGGCCGCCTGCAGAGCGCGGCGCGCGAGCTCGCGCGCCGAGTACGGGGTGCGCTGACCGCGGATATCGCGGTAGTCCTGGTGTCCGGGACCCGCCCACAGAATGGCGTCGCCGTCGCCGACCATGCCGACTGCCGCGACGATCGCGTCCTCGGGCGGCGAGAACTCGTGGATCTCGACATCCGGTCGGGCACGGCGCGCACCCTCCAGCAGCGTCTGCCGGATCGAGGTGGGATCCTCAAAACGCGGGTGGTGGTCGGTGACGACCACGATGTCGCTGCCCCGGGCTGCGGCACCGCCCATATCGAGCCGCTTGGTCGCGTCGCGGTCTCCGTCGGCGCCGAACAGCATGAGCACCTTGCCGGGCGTCACGCGGCGCACCGCGGCGAGGGTCTTCTCGAACGCATCGGGCGTGTGCCCGAAA
This sequence comes from Microbacterium esteraromaticum, assembly GCF_017303215.1. Lineage (GTDB taxonomy): Bacteria > Actinomycetota > Actinomycetes > Actinomycetales > Microbacteriaceae > Microbacterium > Microbacterium esteraromaticum_C. Next base: position 1,672,964 of record NZ_JAEMWU010000001.1, read on the forward strand.
TCGACATACACGGCAGGGCCCGAGTCGCCCGAGACGAACTGCGTGCGACCCGGCAGATGCGCCATGATCTGTCCGTCGCGGGCGAGCGCCGACACGATGCGATCCCAGTCGTAGCCACCTTCGAGCAGCATCACGATCGCCAGCCCGGCGTTGGCCGCCATGTGCGGGCCGATCACCGGCACGAGCGTCGTCAGCGTGCGACCCTCGGGCCCGGTGAGGGTGAACACCGTGCCGTTCTGGCGCTCGTCGTCGATCGTGACGACCCAGTCGGCGCGCTCGGCGGCATCCGCATCGGGAGCGATCGCCGGCGTACCCACGGTGACGACCGGGATCGACGCGTGCTCGACCACACGGGCGCCGAACGGCGAGTCCAGGCTGATCACGCCACGACGCGCGCGCTCGGGCGTGAACAGCGGCAGCTTCGCCTCGAAGTACTCGGTCATGTCGGCGTAGTCATCGAGATGATCGTGCGAGAGGTTCGTGAATCCGGCGACGTCGAAGACGATGCCGTCGACGCGGTGACGCGACAGCGCCTGAGCGCTGACCTCGACCGCGACCGCCTCGACATCGCGCTCGCGCATCAGCGCGAGCAGCGCGTGCATCTCGGATGCCTCGGGCGTGGTCAGCCGCGAGACGATCACCTGACCGGCGATGTGGCGTTCGGCGGTGGAGGACAACCCCGACACGACGCCGATCTGCTCGAGGATGCCCTGCAGCAGGTGCGACACGCTGGTCTTGCCGTTGGTTCCCGTGGTGCCCAGCAGCACCGGAAGGCGGTCGGCGGCACCGGTGCCGTAAACCCAGGCGCTGAGGTCACCGAGCACGGCGCGCGGGTCGTCGACGACGATGATCGGCAGGCCGGCGGATACGGCGATATCGGCACCGGCGGCATCGGTGATGATCGCGACCGCACCCTGCTCGGCGGCGGTCGGGGCGAACTCGGCGCCGTGCCGGTTCACGCCCTGAATGGCGACGAAGGCCTCGCCGGCGCGCAGATCGGCCGTGGCGAGGGTGATGCCGCTGAGATGGACGCCTTCGAGGTCACCGCGGACGTCACGGGCGAAGCGATCTGCCAGCTCGGTCAGCGCACGACGGGGTGGGTCGGCCGGACGGAGCACAGGGGGAAGCGATGAGGTGGTCATATCGCCTCCATGATCTCACGCCGGTACAGCCGATTCCTCAGCGGTGCCAGTAGCGTGGTCGGGTGGAGATCCTGCTGTATCTGGGCGGCATCCTGTTCATGCTCGTCGGTCTCGGCGTGTCGATCGGGTTGCATGAGGTGGGCCATCTGGTGCCCGCGAAGCTGTTCGGCGTGCGCGTAGGCCAGTACATGATCGGCTTCGGGCCGCGTGTGTGGTCCAAGCGCTTCGGCGAGACCGAGTACGGGTTCAAGGCGTTGCCGCTCGGCGGTTTCATCTCGATGTCGGGCATGTACCCGCCCTCGTCGAAGACCGGACCCGCCAAGGGCGTGTTCGCCTCGCTCGTTCAGGATGCCCGATCCGCCAACGACGAGACCATCGCCGATGGCGACGAGAAACGCGTGTTCTACCGCCTCCCGGTCTGGAAGCGGATCATCGTGATGCTCGGCGGGCCCGTGATGAACCTGCTGCTGGCGATCTTCATCTTCACCCTGATGGCTTCGGATATCGGCGTGCAGCAGGCCAGTACGACGGTCAGCTCCGTCAGCGAGTGCATGCTGCCGGCGGGATCGACCCAGCAGGAGTGCACGCCGGCCGATCCCGCCTCGCCGGCGGCCGCGGCCGGTTTCGAGCCCGGCGACGTACTGGTGAGTCTGGATGGGCAGTCTGTCCAGACGTTCGCCGATGCCTCGGCGATCATTCAGGCGTCCCCGAATGAGGCGATCGACGTCGTCGTCCAGAGGGACGACACCGAGGTGCTGCTGAGCCTCACGCCCGAGCCCGCCGAACGCGCGCAGCTCGACGCGAACGGGCAGGTGGTGACGGATGCCGATGGTGAGCCGGTCACCCACACCGTCGGATACGCGGGCATCACCGCGCAGCTCGAGTATGTGCAGCAGCCGATCGGTACGGGTACCGACCTGGCGATGCAGCAGGCGGGAGCCGTGACCTCGCTGATCGTGCACCTTCCCGAAAAGCTCTGGGATGTCGGCACCGCGCTGTTCACCGACCAGGAGCGCGACCCGAACGGGCCGCTGAGCGTGGTCGGCGTCGGCCGGATCGCGGGGGAGGTCGCGGCGGCGGATGCCTCGGTGCTGAACCGCCTGGTCGTGTTGATGAACCTGCTGGCGGCCCTGAACATCGCCCTGTTCGTATTCAACCTCGTGCCGTTGCTGCCGCTGGATGGCGGGCACATCGTCGTGGCGCTGTGGGATGGCATCCGACGCTTCTGGGCGAAGCTCACGCGCCGGCCGGAGCCGCGACCGGTGGACGCGACACGGCTGGTGCCGTTGACGATCGTCGTCGCGGTGTTGCTGATCGGCATGGGGGCGCTGCTGCTGATGGCGGACATCTTCAAACCGATGCGGCTGTTCGGCTGAGCCGAGGCTCGCGCCGGGGCGAACGAATCGCCGATCGATTTTTCGCATGGATGTCGAAGAACGTCTTGTCTGATCGCTGTCATCATGCGACGGTTCACACGAACTCGCCGCATCGATCCATCTGAGAGGAAGACCGCAATGAAGTACGTCCTGATGTTCACGTCCAACCCCGAACTCGACGCCGCCGTGCCGGAGGAGCGCTCGCAGGCCGATATGGAGCGCATGTACGAGTGGTTCACGACCAACGACGCGCACATCGTCGACGGCGGCGCCGCTCTGCACGGTGCGGACACGGCGACGACGGTTCGCGCCGATCGAGGAGCGCCGGTCGTGATCGACGGCCCGTTCTCGGAGGCGAAAGAGGTCATCGGCGGGTTCTCGATCATCGACGTGCCCGATCTTGACGCCGCCATCGCGCTGGCGCGCACCTGGCCGTCGCTGGACCTCCCCGGCAACGCCGTGGAGATCCGCGCGATGTACGACGACGAGGAGCTGTTCGGCCAGTGACCGCATCCGATGCGGTGCTCGGCGCCGTGGTGCGTGAGGAGACCGGGCGGATCGTCGCCGCGCTCACCCGGGCGTTCGGCCGTTTCGACATCGCAGAGGAGGCGGTGGCCGCAGCGATCGAAGAGGCGCTGCGCGACTGGCGGCGCGGGGGAGTACCCCCGCGTCCCGGTGCCTGGTTGATGACGGCGGCACGGCACAACGCTCTCGACGCGGTGCGTCGCGATGCGCGGCTCCGGGACAGGCTGGCGCTCCTTGAGCGCGAGCCCGTCCCGGCCGTCGCCGGTCCCGACGAGCGACTTGCACTGATCTTCGGATGCTGTCACCCGGCGCTGTCGCCCGAGGCGCAGCTGGCGCTCATGCTGCGGGCCGTGGTCGGGATGACCACGGCCCAGATCGCCCGGGCCATGAGGGAGCCGACGGCGACGGTGGGGCAGCGCATCTCGCGCGCGAAACGCAAGATCGCCACGTCCGGCATCCCGCTGCGGGTGCCGGTCGGTGCCGACCGCGCCGCTCGACTCGACCTGGTGCTCACAGCGATCTCGGTGATGTACGACGCGGCGCACTTGCGGGACGGCGCGGACGCTGCCACCGACCGCGACGTCGCGGAGGACGCGCTCTGGCTCGCCGCCGTCGTCGCGTATGAGTCCGCAGCGGCCGAGGCATACGGGTTGCACGCGCTGCTGCTGTTCCATCGTGCCCGTGATGCCGCGCGGACCGCCGGGGGTGAACTGGTGCCTTTGCCGGCGCAGGAGCGCCGGCTGTGGGACGACCCGCTCATTCGACGGGCGCGCGACGTGCTGGAGCAGGCGGCGAGGCTGCGGGATCCCGGTCGATGGCAACTGCACGCCGCGATCGCGGCCTGCCACGCGGATGCCACCGAAGCGGCGGCGACGGACTGGCCGCAGATCCTGGTGCTGTACGACATGCTGCTGACGTTCGACCGATCGCCGATCGTGCGGCTGAACCGTGTGGTCGCGCTCGCCGAGGTGGCCGGCGCGCAGGCCGCACTGCGTGAAACCGAGGCGTTGGCCGATGAACTTCGGGAGGACCGCCTCTGGCACGCCGTGCGCGCCGTGCTGCTGCGACGCACCGGAGACGTCGCCGCAGCGGACGCGTCCGATCGCGCGGCCCTCGCCCTCGCCGACAACGAGGCCGAGCGGCGATTGCTGCGCAGCCGGTTGGCTGGGCCTGCGTGACTCAGGCCAGCGTGTGGGCGACCAGGCGCTCGAGCGTCGCGATGCCGTCGCGAGACAGGATCGACTCCAGGTGCCCCTGGATCGATGCGAAGCGCTCGCCGCGGAGCGCATGCACATCGCCGGTGTCGGTCTCGGCAGAGATCTCTGCATCGCCGACGCGCGTCGTTCCCGGAGCCACGCGTGCGGTGAAGGTGTTGTAGAAGCCGATCGACGCGTCGTGCTCGAACACCGGCACCGTCTTCTGCACGCCCTGGTGCGGGGCATCCAGCGGAGCCAGGCCGATACCGAGGCTGTCGGCGAGGATCTGATGGCTCAGGCAGACGGCCAGCAGGGGCGCTCCGGCCGCGCGGCGTCGCGCGACGACCTGACGCATCCGGGCGATGCGCGGCGATGCGGTGTCGCGCGGGTCACCGGGTCCAGGGCCGGCGACGACGAGATCCGCAGCATCCACGGCGTCATCGGTCACGGCATCCCACGCGGCGATCTCGACGTCGAGGCCGAGGTGGCGCAACTGGTGCGCCAGCATCGTGGTGAACCGGTCCTCGGCATCCACGACGAGTGCGCGCCGCCCGTCGAAGTGGTGCGACACGTGGGAGTCCTGCGGCTGGATCCAGAAATCGGCGAGGCGCGTGTTGCGCGAAGCCAGCAGCGCCGCGATCTCGGGATCGTCGGCGAGCGAGGCGCCACCGGGGGCGTCATCGTCGCGCGTCTCGGCGGCGACGTCTCGGTCGATCGCCCCGATCGCGCCGAGCACGCCGGCGGCCTTGCCGTGGGTCTCGCCGACCTCGCCGAGAGGGTCGGAGTGCCGCACGAGCGTGGCGCCCACGGGCACGCGCACGTGACCCTGGTCGATGTACAGGGTGCGGATCAGGATCGGGGCGTCCAGGTCGTGCCCGCCGTCGGCATTGGGTGAGAACAGGGCGGCGACGCCGGAGTAGTATCCGCGGGGCGTCCGCTCGTGGCGTCCGATCACGGCGCAGGCGTTCTGCATGGGTGAGCCGGTGACGGTCGGGGCGAACATCGTCTCGCGCAGGATGTCGCGCGGGTCGAGGCGGCTGCGGCCGCGCAGCATGTACTCGGTGTGGGTGAGGCGCGACATCTCTTTCAGATGTGGGCCGGTGATGCGTCCGCCGTCCGAACACACCTGGCTCATCATCTTGAGCTCCTCGTCGACCACCATGAACAGTTCTTCGGTCTCCTTCGTGGAGGACAGGAACTCGATCAGTGAGGCCCGGGTCGCGCCACCGGCCGGGTGACGGAACGTCCCCGAGATCGGGTTCATGGTGACGATGCCGTCCTGCGCGACGACATGGGCCTCGGGACTGGCGCCGACCGCGATGTGCCCCGGCGTGACGACGGTGAAGGTCCAGTACGCCCCGCGTTCGTGCTGCAGCAGGGCGCGGAACCAGGTGAGCGCGGCGGTGCGGTCGTCGACATCGAAGCCTGCGCGATAGTCACGGCGGATGACGAAGTTGGCCCCCTCGCCGCGGCCGATCTCTTCGGCGATCACGCGTTCCACGATCTGCCCGTACTCGTCGTCGGAGATGTCGAACCCGCCATCGCGCAGTGCGATGGCATCCGTCGGCAGTGATGCCATCAGCTCGGCGACGTCCAGACGCTCGTGCGCGTCGACGAGCAGGCAGCGCAGCGGCGTGCCGTCGTCCTGCGCATCGAAACCGCGCTCGCGCACTTGGCGGTACGGCACCATGGCGAACACCTCGCGCGGACCCTCCGGCCCGTCGAGCGGGATGTCGGCGAGGGCATCGACGTCGATGACGTCACCGGTGAGCAGCTCGGCGCCGCCGTCACGGGCGATCAGCACGAACGAAGCGTGCGGATCAGCGGCGAGGTCCCGGATGCGGTCGGGCGCGGCAGAGGTCATCGATGTCTCCTGATTTCGAGCATCCGGCACGGAAAGACGAAGACCGCCCCGGAAGGCGGTCTGGTTCTGGGTTCGCGAACACACCGCCTAACAGGCGGGCCACCAGGTGCGGTTCACGGACATGCGCCGAAATTACCACATCTGCGCTCGGCGGCTCGGCGCGATGACGTCACCAGACGGTGCCGCCGACGGCGCGCTGCTCCGTTTCGAAGACCTGATCGAGGACGATGCGGATGCCACGGGCGATGTCGCTCTCAGACAGATGTGGCGCCCCCTCGGGTGCCGTCGGCGTCGACCAGGGCACGTGCACGAAGCCGACCGGGACGGTTCCGGCCGCGGCGCGTTCTGCGGCGGCGAGAGCCGTGTACAGCACGTGGTTGCAGACGAACGAGCCCGCGGTCAGTGAGGCGTGGGCCGGGATGCCCGCGTCGCTCAGCGCCTGCACGATGCGCTTGACAGGAAGGGTTGCGAAGCGCGCGGCCGGTCCGCCGGGCTCGCAGGCCTCATCGGTGGGCTGGTGCCCGTCGTTGTCGGCGATTCGGGCATCCATCAGATTCACCCCGATGCGCTCCACGGCGATGCGGGCGCTGCCGCCGGCGAGCCCGGTCGCGACGACGGCGTCGGGGCGGTGCGCGTCGATGAGCCGGCCGAGTTCGGCTGCAGAGCCGGCGAAAGAGACGGGAAGCGTCGCGGTGACGAGCTCGTGCGGTCCGTCGTACGTGGCGGCAACGCGGTTCACGGCTTCTGCCGAGGGATTGCGCGAGTCACCCCCGAAGGGCTCGAAGCCGGTGAGCAGGATCGTGGACACCCGCACATCCTACGGACTTCCAGCCGGGGCCGATCCGACCGGGGTAGCCTGGAGTCGTGCCCGCAGTGAATCTTGGGATGCCGCGCGTCCCCGAAGTCCTCGCCCCTCGTCGCAAGTCCCGTCAGATCCGGGTCGGCAAGGTGCTCGTCGGCGGCGATGCACCGGTCAGCGTGCAATCGATGACCACGACGAAGACCACCGACATCAACGGCACTCTGCAGCAGATCGCCGAGTTGACGGCATCCGGCTGCGAGATCGTGCGCGTCGCCGTCCCCAGCCAGGACGACGCCGATGTGCTGCACATCATCGCGAAGAAGAGTCAGATCCCCGTGATCGCCGACATCCACTTCCAGCCGAAGTACGTCTTCCAGGCCATTGACGCCGGCTGCGGCGCGGTGCGCGTCAACCCGGGCAACATCCGCAAGTTCGACGATCAGGTCGGAGCGATCGCCGCTGCGGCGAAGGCCGCGGGTGTCTCACTGCGCATCGGCGTGAACGCGGGCTCGCTCGACCCCCGTCTGCTGCAGAAGTACGGCAAGGCGACCGCCGAGGCACTCGTCGAGAGCGCTGTCTGGGAGGCCTCGCTGTTCGAGGAGCACGACTTCCACGACTTCAAGATCTCGGTCAAGCACAACGACCCGATCGTCATGGTCAAGGCCTACCGTCAGCTCGCTGAGCGTGGTGACTGGCCGCTGCACTTGGGTGTCACCGAGGCAGGCCCCGCCTTCCAGGGCACGATCAAGAGCGCCACGGCATTCGGCATCCTGCTCAGCGAGGGCATCGGCGACACCATCCGCGTGTCGCTGTCGGCTCCGCCGGCCGAAGAGGTCAAGGTCGGTCACCAGATCCTGCAGTCGCTGAACCTGCGCGAGCGCACGCTCGAGATCGTGTCGTGCCCGTCGTGCGGCCGCGCTCAGGTCGACGTGTACTCGCTCGCCGACAGTGTGACCGAGGGACTCAAGGACATGACCGTGCCGCTGCGCGTCGCCGTCATGGGCTGTGTCGTCAACGGCCCGGGCGAGGCCCGCGAGGCCGACCTCGGTGTCGCCTCCGGCAACGGCAAGGGACAGATCTTCGTCAAGGGCGAGGTCATCAAGACGGTCCCCGAGGAAGACATCGTGCAGACGCTAATCGAGGAGGCGAACCGCATCGCCGCCGAGATGGGCGTCGACGCGCCGATCGGTACCGCTCAGGTGATCACCGGCTGAGCCCGGTTCGCGTAGCGTGGGCGTATGCAGCCCACGCGCGTATCGTTCTCTGACGGTTCCACGACGGGCGAGGGCGAGGTGCTCCTGATCGATCGGGAGGCCTCGATCGTCGTCGTCGATGCCACTCCGTTCCACCCGGTCGATCACACCTGGCCCGACCAGCCCGGCGACAGCGGGACCATCCGCGCCGGCGACGTCACGCTCGCCGTCGGCGAAGCGGTCATGGCTGCCGTCAGCGATGACGGAGCGTTGGCCGTGGGTTCGGACATCCCCGTCAAGCGCGGTGGCGAGGGCTGGACGTGGCTGGTGGGGCACCGCATCGACGGCGAGATCCCCGCGGAGGTCGGCGTCGGCGCTGCCGCCGTGCTGGAGGCGGATGCTGACCGCCGGGCCGCTCTGAGCCGTGGCCACTCGGCGTGCCACCTCGCCTCGCTCGCACTGGACGCCGCACTGGCAGACCTGTGGCGCAAGGAGATCGGCACCGACCCGCTGGGCAATCCCGACTTCGAGGGGCGGGCGAACCAGTCCAGTCGCATCGTCGAGGACGGCAGCGTCGACGAGTACCGGCTGGGCAAGAGCCTGCGCAAGGCGGGGTTCGACTCGGAGGGCTTCGCGGCGACACTGGCCGAACGCGAGGCGCGCATCAATGAGCAGCTGGCGACGTGGGTGGCATCCGATGCCGAGAGCCGGATCGACACCGAAGGTGAGACGATCATCGATCGTCGGGCATGGCGATGCGCGCTGCCCGAGGGCGAGGTCGGCTTCCCCTGCGGTGGTACGCACGTTCACGCGCTGTCGGAGCTCGGCGCGGTCAGCGTGACCCTCGACCTGTCGGACCCGCAGCTGCTGGTGATGACCACGCGCGTCACACCGCCGCGCGACTGATCGCGCACCTTCGGAGGTGCACAGCGTCGGAGATCTGCACAATCTCGGAGACCCGGACAGAACTCGTCCGATCCTGCGCAGATCTCCGAGGAACTGCAGTGCGCCCCAGTAGCGGTGGACAAGACGTTCACAAATCCGGAAAAACTCGCAGTACGCGGGCGGTTAGGTCCCTTTTCCCGCCGCTTCCCGCCAGATCTCCGGAGTTACGTGCGCTGACGCGCCGGCATCAGGAGCGTCCTGACCGGGTCTGCTTGACTGTCGGAATGCTCTTGAACACCATCGAGGCCGGTGCCGGCGATCGGGTCGTCCTGCTCCTGCACGGCATGATGGGGTCGGCCGAGAGCTGGTGGCGGGTCATGTCGCCGTTGGCCGCGAACGGGAACCGGGTCATCGCGGTCGATCTGCCGGGCCACGGGCTGTCGCCCCGTGATGAGCGCTGCACGGTGGCATCCGTCGCCGACGTCGTCGTCGAGACGCTTGTCTCGTGTGCGCCGGGCGCGTCGGTTCGGGGGATTGGCCACTCGTACGGCGGTACCGTTCTCGCCGCCGTCGCCGAGCGGATGCCGGTGACAGTCGCCGCGTATGTTGACACGGCCTGTGCCTTCACCGGTGGTGCTGATCAGCGCGCGCTGGCCGCCGAGTACGAGGTCGATCGTCGCAGACGGACGGACCCGGCCTGGTTGCGTCGTACCCGCCCGTTCTACAGCGCGACGGATGCGGTCGTCGAGTCGCGCGCGGCCGAACGTTTCGATCCGATGACGGCGGCGTCGATCTCTGCAGGCGGCGACGTCGCGCATGAGCTCGAACCAGGATCGATACTCGTACGCGCGAGGCCGAGCGGCTTCGTCTCCGACAAGGACGCGGCGCAGGCCGCGTCGCGCGGCGTCCTCGTGCGCGACATCGCTGACGCGGCACACTCCGTCTGGTACAGCCACTTCGACGAGTTCTGCGCGGCGTTGCCCGAGTTCCTCGGCGGGAACTGAGCGCATCCGCCGCAAACCGGTTGCGCACCTTCGGAGATCTGCTCAGTCTCGGAGACCCGGACAGAACCCGTCCGATCCTGCGCAGATCTCCGAGGAACTGCAGCGGGCGACGGGATGCAGACGGCCCGATCAGCGATCCGACATCCACATCGCGCGTAGTGCGCGCTGGGTGTCCTCGTATGTGAGCCCGTCGTGTTTCGCCGCGACGATCAAGGAACGCGCAGCCCGGGCGACGCTCCGGGAGACAGCCGATGCCTGCGGGCTGACGCGAGTGCCCGCCCCCGTACGCGAGACGACGAACTCGTCTTCTTCGAGTCGCCTGTACGCCTTTGCGATGGTCCCGGGGGCCACGCCGAGATCGGCTGCCAAACGGCGCACAGAGGGCAACCGATCGTCGGCGGCAAGTCCGCCGGTGGTGATCAGCCCCCTCAGCTGGTCGTATACCTGTTCGGCCGGAGTGCCGCCTGAGGGCGAGATGGTGATTCTCATGGCCTGAGCGTCCGATGGTGGGTGCTGGCACGCCGTTCGGCCGTGGGCGTGCCGGTGAGCGCTATGACCACCCACATCGCGAGTTCCGCGACGCGCACGATCTCACCGGACCACCACAGCAACGCACCGATCGCCGCGAATGATGCACCGACACGGACCGTGCCGAGATCATCGGACGAGAACACTCCTCCCAGCTCTGACGTCGCAGCGAGTGATGACAAGACGACGCCGAGATGTACGAGCAGCGCGCCGCACGCTGCGCGCCCGATGTTGGATGCCTGCAGACGTCGGAACGCGGTGTCCCGATCGACGTCACCGTCCCAGGCTCGACGAGGGATCCACCACCACGCGAAGATCGTGAGTGCGACCAGTGCCGCGAGCAGTAATGGCGAGGGTAACGAGTAGTACCAGCCGTAGATTGTCGTGCCGACCGATCCCGCGGTGCCCACGGTGACCTCGTACATCGTTCGATAGCCCTCGTGGTCAGAGACCGAAGCGGCGCCTGCTGCCCACGTGAGAGCGACGATCGCCAGCACCAAACCCGCGAGGGTGATGATCCAAGCCAGCGAGGTGAACGTGCGCATCGTGCGCGGCGCGAGGCTGGCGGTCGCGGCTGGGCGAGGCGTACTGGGCCGGATCAGCAGAAGGACAATTGCTCCGATGCCGAGGGTGATAGGCAGCGCCGCGCGCATTCCGAGATCGAATCCGAACGGACCCCACGGCATGAGGTGCGCTACGCGCAGGGAACCGATCACGAGAATGGGCACACCCCCGGCGATCGCACAGAAGACGCCGACCACGCCCAGCTGGCGGGGAATGAGCCGCCGGGCGCTCAGATGGAGCGCGAGGCCGACCATCGCGGCCAAGACGAGCGGCCCCCAGAGCAACACCCACATCATGACCATCGCGTCGTCTCTCCTGTCGGGCTGTCGTGGCCCACAATGTACCGATCAGTTGATACAAAGGCAAGACGTTCACAAATCCGGAAAAACTCGCAGTACGCGGGCGGTTAGGCCCCTTCTCCCGCCGCTTCCCGCCAGATCTCCGGAGTTACGTGCGCTGATGCGCCGGTTCCGGTTGAGTTCAGAACGCCCGTAGGGCCTCTGCCAGCATCCGATGCCCCTGCGCCTCGAATCGCTCCTCGCCTACGTGATGTGCCCAGCACGCGGTGCCAACGGCTTCGCGCAGCGCACTGATGCGTGAGCGATCCGGCTCTCGCGGATCTGGCCCGTACGCTTCGAAGAACGCGGACTCCAGATCAGGGCGCCCGCGCCACTGCTGCGCGGCAAGACGCAGGAGGTCCGTCGATGGCGGACGGAACGCGAAGCGTCCGAAGTCGATCACCCGAACGACACCGTCGTGGATCAGCCAGTTGCGTGGCTGCCAATCGCCGTGGGTCGGCACGACCTCGACCGGCGGCGCCGGATCATCGGCGAGGATGCCGCGCGCCCGCGTGGCGATGGCCGGAGTCACCCGGTGCTCTCCGTCGAGCCACTGGATCGCCCGGGCGTTCGCGCGTGCCTCGTGCTCTGCATCCATGCGGCGGTCTTGACTATGCAGACGCAGCAACAGCGCCCCGGCCTGCGTATATGTGCCGGTTTCCCACTCCGCATTGGTCGCCTCCACGAGTGCACCGGGCAGGAGTTCGAACAGCATCACGCGTTCGTCGGAGTCGGCATCGATCAGGCGTGCGCTGTGCTGTGTGGACACGAGGTCGTGCGTCCATCGTGTGTGCGCGGCGATCTCCCGGGCGATGTGATGATTCGTCACATCGCCCGCTTTCACGACCGCATCAATCGTCTCGCCGCCCAGCGAGCCGCGAACATGCAGCACAATCGACGCGACCAGGTGCCACGACATGTCTCGCACGATCACGGCGTCCGGCATCCGCTGTTGTACCCAAGCGGCCTGCGGGGCCGACAACCGGTCGCGCAGCAGCGTGTTCACGCGGCGAACTCGACGGTGCCGGCGGCGATGTCGGTACCGGTGAGCCGCAGGCGCACCGTCTCGCCGGGCCGCGTGCCGGGCGGAACGGGTGCGGTCGCGGTCACGGCCGGGTCGGCGATCTGAACGGCGGCGCGGTTCTCGCCGCGCAGTTCGATCACGGTCGCCTCCACGGGCTGCCCGATCAACGGATGCAACAGAGCCGCTTCGACGCGGTTCACCGTGTCGGCGTTCAGCCGCGAAGCGCGTTGCCCGGACTGCTGCATGAGGCCAGGGAGCTCCGACAGCGAGTCCCGGGCCCAGCTCGGTGCGGGAGCCCCGTTCGAGACGGCCAAACAGATCGCGAGCGCCCACCGATCGACCAATCGGCGCAGGGGAGCGGTCGCGTGCGCGTAGGGCGCAGCGATCGCGGCCTGCTCGATATCGGTCGGCACCTGCCCGTCGAAGACGACGTAGCCCGCACCACGGAACAACGACGCCGCGGCCTCCAGCACAGGGAGGGTCAGCGGATCCGAGCGGTCGAGCTCCCGCAGGTAGTCGCCGTAGCGTCCCTGTCGCCACGGACGCGCCAGGGCTTCGGTCTGCAAGCGGAATCGCTCGAACGCCTGCTCATCGGGCGCGGGCATGGTGCGCAGCACACCCACTTTCGCATCGAGCATCCGCTCGGCCGCCGCCATGCCCGTCATGAGTGACAGCTGCGCGTTCCACTCCTCGACGGGCAGCGGCTCGCGCCGTTCGATGTCGTAGCGCCCATCCGGGCGTTGCACGACTTCGTCGTCGGGCAGGTTCAGGCTCGCCCCGCCGCGGTCCTGTTCTTGAGCGAGTCGCGCGGCGCCGATCTGAGGGAGCAGCGCGAGCGGGCCGGGGTCGCCGGCATCCAGCATCCGTTGCGCCGATGTGTAGTCCAACTGCTCCCGCGAACGGATCAGCGCGCGTTCCACCCGATGCGATGACACGATTCCCGCGTCGTCCAGCGCGAACGTCCACACCAGAGCGGGGCGTTCCTGCCCGGCGAGCAGTGAGGCGCGGTCCTCGGACAGCACCCGCGGATGCAAGGGGATGGCGCCGTCGGCGAGATACAGGGTCTGTCCGCGGCGGCGTGCCTCGGCATCCATCGCGCCACCCGGCTCGACGAACGCCGGCACGTCGGCGATCGCGTACCGCACCTGGTATCCGCTGCCACGCGCTTCCAGGTGGAAGGCCTGATCGAGGTCGCGGGATCCCACCGGGTCGAGGGTGACGAAGGGCACGTCGCGCAGGTCGAGGTCGGGTGCCGGCGCGCTCGCCGTCTCGGCTTCGGCCAGCACTTCCGGTGAGAACTCCGTCGGCGCGTCGATGTCGGTGCGGAGTTCGGCCAGGGCGGCGGCCAACTCGCTCTGCGCGGCGGATGGGGCGACGTGGGATCGGCGCTGCGGCATGCCACCCACCCTACGCATCCGCGTACATGTCGCCGTCAGTGCGGTGGTGTTGCGCGCGAAACGCGGGCGCTCACCGCGGCGGGCGCTCAACTAGGATCGACCCGTGGTCACTCGTCTTTCGAACTTCTTCCTCCGTACGCTCCGTGAAGACCCCGCCGGCGCCGAGGTCATCAGTCACAAGCTGCTGATCCGCGCCGGGTACATCCGGCCGCAGGCTGCCGGCATCTTCGCCTGGCTGCCACTGGGCCTCCGGGTGAAGGAGCGGATCGAGCGCATCGTGCGCGAGGAGATGTCGGCCGCGGGTGCCCAGGAGGTGCACTTCCCGGCGCTCATGCCGCGCGAGCCCTACGAGCAGAGCGGCCGGTGGGGCGAGTACGGCGATCTGCTGTTCCGTCTGCAGGACCGCAAGGGCGGCGACTACTTGCTCGCGCCCACGCACGAAGAGGCGTTCACGCTGCTGGTCAAGGACCTCTACTCGTCCTACAAGGACCTGCCCCTGACGATCTACCAGATCCAGGACAAGTACCGCGACGAGGCGCGCCCCCGCGCCGGCCTGCTGCGCGGCCGCGAGTTCACGATGAAGGACGCCTACTCGTTCGACGCGTCGGACGAGGGGCTCGACACGAGCTACGCGGCCCAGCGCGACGCCTACGAGCGGATCTTCCAGCGCCTCGGACTCGAGTACGTCATCGTGCAGGCGGATGCCGGCGCCATGGGCGGTTCGCGGAGCGAGGAGTTCCTGCACCCGACGCCCGTCGGTGAAGACACCTTCGTGCGCAGCGAGGGCGGCTACGCCGCCAACGTCGAGGCCTACACGACCACGGCCCCCGCGGCCGTCTCGTGGGATGACGCGCCCGCGGCCACGGTGTTCGACTCGCCGAACACGCCCACGATCGACACGCTCGTGGCGCACTCGAACGCCGTCCTGGACGGCGAGTACACCGCCGCTGACACGTTGAAGAACGTCGTTCTCGCGCTGACCCATCTCGACGGCACCCGCGAGGTGGTCGTCGTCGGCATGCCCGGTGACCGCGACGTCGACATGAAGCGCGCCGAGGTGGCCTTCGCGCCGGCCGAGGTCGAGCCGGCCACGGATGCCGACTTCGAGCGCCACCCGCTGCTGGTGCGCGGGTACATCGGTCCCTGGTCGCCGACCGGCGCGGTGCTCGGTGAGGAGTCGGCCACCGGCATCCGCTACGTCGTCGACCCGCGCGTCGCCGACGGAACCCGGTGGATCACCGGCGCCAACATCGATCAGAAGCACGCGCACTCGGTGGTCGCCGGGCGCGACTTCGTCGCCGACGGCACCGCCGAGGTCGCGAACGTGCGCGACGGCGACCCGGCCCCCGACGGCTCGGGCCCCGTCACCATCGCACGCGGCATGGAGATCGGACACGTGTTCCAGCTCGGGCGCAAGTACGCCGAGGCGCTGGGTCTCAAGGTGCTCGATCAGAACGGCAAGCTCGTCACCGTCACGATGGGCTCGTACGGCATCGGCGTCACGCGCATCCTCGCGATCATCGCCGAGCTCAACAACGACGACCGCGGTCTGATCTGGCCGGCGTCGGTGGCGCCGTTCGACGTGCAGGTCGTGGCCGCGGGGCGCGACCAGGTCGCCTTCGACGTGGCCGAGGACATCGCGAACCAGTTGGAGGGAGCCCGCCTCGATGTGCTGTACGACGACCGCGTGAAGGTGTCGCCGGGCGTGAAGTTCGGTGACGCCGAACTCGTCGGCGTGCCGAAGATCGTCATCGTCGGGCGAGGCGCCGCCGACGGCCAGGTTGAGCTCTGGGACCGCGCGAGTGGCGACCGCGAGGCGATGTCCGCGGCGGATGCCATCGCGCGCCTGACCCGCTGAATCAAGCCCACCTGCGAACCCTCGCAACGCATTGAGCCGCCCCGGTCCCCGGGGCGGCTCAACGCGATCTCAGCGTCGTTCCTCGAGCAGTTGGCGCAGCTCGGCGCTCAGGCGCTCGGACTGCGCGAGCAGGCGTTCCAGACGCTCCCGATCGTCCTCGCTGTCCGAAGAACTGCCCCCGTCGTCTGCAGCCGCGCCGCCGGATGCTGCATGCGCGGCACCCTTCCTCACCGCGCCCGACGCCGCACCCGCGGCGACGCCGGCAGCGGCGCTCTTGCCGATATCGGAGGAGTCCTTCGCGCTGGCTGTGCCCGCGGCATCCGCCGACGTATCAGGTGCCGTCTCATCCGGTGCTTCGGAGTTCTTCTTCGACGGGCCGAGGAAGAGATTGGCGAGGTAGCCGGTGAACGTTCCGAAGATGCCGACGCCCACGATGATGATGACCACGCCGATCAGGCGGCCGGCGTTGGTCACCGGGTACTGATCGCCGTATCCGACCGTCGAGATGGTCACGAGCGTGTACCAGATGGCGTCGGAAGCCGTGTCGATGTTGGCGCCCTCCGCGCCGTCTTCGACGGCGAGGATTGCCAGGCTGCCCAACTGCAGCACCAGGATGCCCATCATCAGCAAGCTCATCAGCGTGCTGTTCGCGCGGTCGTGGATGAGGGTGCGCACGATCTCGCGCCAGCCGAGTGCACGCAACAGCTGGTAGACGCGATGCAAGCGGAACACCCGCAGGATGTTGAACTGCGGCAGGGGAACGCTCGCGAGCAGATCAGCCCATCCGAACCGTCGGAAGAAGTAGCGACCCCGGGCCTCTGACGTGGTGAATCGATAGATGAAGTCGATCAGGAAGATGATGTTGAACAGACCGTTCATCAGCGCGAGGACCAGCTGAAGGGCTTCGTAGCCGGTGAACACGAGCACGAGTACCAGGTTCACGATCGACATCACCGACAGGATGCCGATGAAGATCTCGTACGCGGTGCCCTTCAGCTCGCTGCTGTGCGTGCGCGGCGGGCGTTGCGTGCGCGGCTTCGGAACCATCGTGCCTCCTCGGGTGTGCGCGCGGCGCGCGCATCCCATGGTCGCAGACATGACAGGCTGTCAGCATGACCGACGCATCGCTCGACCCCGACCTTCGCGACCGGATCTCCGCCCTCCTCGACGACGCGGGAATCGTCGCCGAGCGCGGCCTCATCACGCGGATGCTGCAGACTTCGCTTCTGCTGGGCATCGAGGACATGGATCGGCTGGACCTGAAGATCGCGTCGGCGGCGCTGCGCGAGATGCACCAGGCCTTCCGGCTGTTCCGTCCGTTCGAGACGGTGCCCAAGGTCACGGTGTTCGGATCGGCCCGCACTCAGCACGACGATCCGTTGTACCTGCACGCTCGGGACGTCGCCGCGGCGCTGTCGGCCGAGGGATGGATGGTCGTCACCGGCGCCGGGCCCGGCATCATGCAGGCCGCAGCCGAAGGCGCAGGGTCGAAGATGTCGCTCGGTGTATCGATCCGTCTGCCGTTCGAGGAACGCGCGAACGCGATCGTTTCGGAGGACGCGCAGGTCGTCGCGATGAAGTACTTCTTCACGCGCAAGCTGATGCTCGTCAAGGAGTCACGGGGGTTCATCTGCCTGCCCGGGGGGTTCGGCACGATGGACGAGATGTTCGAACTGCTCACCCTGCAGCAGACGGGCAAGGCCGAGCCCACGCCGATTGTTCTGCTCGACTCGCCGGGCGGGTCGTTCTGGCAGGGGCTGAAGACCTACGTCGATGACCATCTCGTGCCGGCCGGCGTGATCTCACCCGGCGACATGGACCGGGTGCTGATCACCGACTCGGTCAGCGACGCCGTCGCGAACATCACCGGGTTCTGGCACAACTACGACTCGCTGCGGTGGGTCGGCGACCGGCTTGTGCTGCGGCTCGTGCACCCGCCGACCGATGCCGAGGTCGCCGACCTCAACGACCGTTTCGGGGACCTCTGCGAGCACGGTCGGATAGAACGCATCGAGGCGCTGGACGTGGAGCGCGCCGATGATGACGTCATCGAGCTCCCGCGTCTGGCCCTGCACCTCGAGCAGCGTCGGGTGGGCTCGCTGTTCCGGCTGATCCGCGCGATCAACGATCTGCCGTCGGCGGGCTGAGCCGCCGGCATCCGCTTCGTCAGCGGGCGCGCTCGCGTGCGATGACAGCGGCTGCTGCCGCCGTGAGGTCGACGGGGCGTCCGAGCACGCGCTCCGCGGCGCGGTGCCCGGAATAGTAGGCGGCACCCACGGTGGCGGGCTCCGCGCCCCACGTGGCCTCGCCGGCGAAGTGCAGGATGCCATCGACGGGGCCCGCGAGGGCGTCGTGGTCGTCGTGACTGGAGCCCAACGCGAGGTGCGAGTACGAACCGCGTGCGTGGGGATCGAGCCCCCACCGCGTCACCCAGTGGGCGATCGGCTGCCGCACGGCATCACCGTAGAGGGCGCGCAGTGCGAGCAGAACATCGGCGACGACCTCGTCGTCGGTCAACGTCTGCATGTGCCGTCCCAGGGGGCCGGCCGCGAAGGTCAGCAGTGTGGGGAGCCCACTGATCGCCGAGACGTCGTACCACGAGTGCCAGCGTTCACCGGCTTCGCCGAGGGCACGGATCAGATAGCTGTCATCGGGCCAGAACCGCTCGGGGAACTGCAGGAAGATCTTGTTGAACACCCCCATGCCCAGTCGTTCGATTGGGCCGGAGACGTCGGTCGGCAACGGGGGAGTGAACGCGATGTCCCCGGCTTTGAGTACGCCGAGCGGCACCGTGACAACAGCGGATGCCCCGGTGAAGACGCCGTGCGCGGTCGTGACCGTCACACCGTCGGCGTCACGATCCACCCGCGAGACCTCGTGCGCGAACCGGACGTCGAGTCCGGCGGCGAGGCGTGCGGGGATCTCGTCGTAGCCGCGAGGGAAGATCACCTCATCGCCGTCGATGGCATCCTCGTCGAGCCCGTGCGCGTCAAGGTCCCCGATCCACGCACCGCACTGCTCCTCAACGCGATGACGGAAGAACTCGCGGACCTCGTCGATGCGCTCCGCGTCGAGACCGGATGCGTCGAGGGCGCGTTCGGTGACATCCAGGTAGGTATCGCCGGGGGAGGAGCGCGCGATCTCGGCGTGCAGTGCGTGATCGACGGACGCAACGTCGTCGATCCAGCGGGCGCTTGCCGCGGCCGATATCGGCCGTCCCTCGCCGTCGAAGTGCATCATCGGGCGTCCGCCGGCCTGAAAACTCCCGACCGTGTACTCCAGCGTGGGGATGCGCAACGTCTGCACCAGTTCCCACAACGGTGAGTCGTCGATGCCGTGGATCCATGACGCACCGAGGTCGACCGGGAAGCCCGGCGACCGTTCGGTGAGCATCCGCCCACCCACGCGGTCGCGCGCCTCGAGCACGACGACACGCTGTCCGGCGTCGGTCAGCAGCCGTGCGCAGGTGACCCCGGCCATGCCGGCGCCAATGATGACGGTATCCACTTGCTGCATGTGGTCAGTATGCGGGCAACCGCGACATTGCGTCCAGCATCCGCATCCGCCTGGGTTTCCGCTATTCTATTCTGATGCCCGCGGAGCGTTCTCACGCGGGGAGAGCTGAATAGGGAGGCCGCTGATGAAGATCGAACTCGCACTGCTGCGCGGAATCGAGAAGGAGAAGGCGATCCCCTTCGATGAACTCGTTTCGATCATCGAACAGGCGATCCTGACCGCCTACGGCAAGCACGTCTCTGAGGATGGCGCCGTACCCGAGGGCGTCCGCGTCGAGCTCGACCGCGTCAGCGGTGGTGTGTCGGTGCTGCAGCCGGTGCGCGACGAAGAGGGCGCGATCATCGGTGAGGAAGAGACCACCCCCGAAGACTTCGGCCGCATCGCCGCGTACGCCGCCAAGCAGGTTATCGGCCAGCGCCTGCGTGACATCGCCGACGACGCGGTGCTGGGCGAGTTCCGCGGCAAGGAGGGCGACATCGTCGCCGGTGTCATCCAGCAGGGCCCCAACCCGCGCATGATCCACGTCGACCTCGGCGCTGTCGAGGCCATCCTGCCGCCCGAGGAGCAGGTGCCCGGCGAGGAGTACACGCACGGCAAGCGCATGCGTGTGTACGTCACGAGTGTGGCGAAGGGCATGAAAGGCCCCCAGATCACCGTCTCGCGCACGCACCCGGGGCTCGTGCGCAAGCTGTTCGCACTCGAAGTTCCCGAGATCGCCGGCGGCCTCGTCGAGATCGTCTCGCTGGCCCGTGAGGCCGGCCATCGCACGAAGATCGCGGTCAAGGCGAACGACCCGTCGGTCAACGCCAAGGGCTCGTGCATCGGTGAGATGGGTCGACGCGTGCGCGCGGTGACCGAGGAACTGGCCGGTGAGAAAATCGACATCGTCGACCACCACCCCGACCTTGCCACGTTCGTGGCCCACGCGCTCTCGCCCGCCAAGGTCACCTCGGCGTTCGTGCTGGATGCCAGCACCAAGGCCGTGCGTGCACTGGTTCCCGATTACCAGCTGTCGCTGGCGATCGGCAAGGAGGGGCAGAACGCCCGCCTCGCTGCCAAGCTGACCGGGGCGAAGATCGACATTCAGCCCGACAGCGTGATGGGTGATTCCTGAGCACGCGACACCCGGCGCGCTGATTCGGCTGTTCAGGGGCGAGGTGTAAGATGGAACCCGTACGAACGTGTGTCGGTTGTCGCGCTCGTGCCTCTCGATCCGCCCTCATCAGGGTGGCAGCGCAGAACGGTGAACTCGTCTTCGACGAGCGAGCGGTTCTGCCGGGGCGAGGGGCGTGGTTGCATCCGACAGTCGAATGCCTGCAAGCCGCTCTGCGGCGGCGGGCCTTCGCACGTGCACTTCGCGTACCGGCCACCTACGGATTCCCGCAGGCGTCGGACGTGAGGAACGTCGAACGACACAGTCCGAGAAACAAAGGCTGAACGGCTATGGAAACAAAGTGAACGGCTCGAAATGAGACCCGTCCGCGACTAGTGGTCTGCCCTGCCTGGGTGGACCGACCCAGACAGGAGAATTGTGGCTGCCAAACCACGTGTGCATGAGATCGCTGCCGAACTCGGTGTCGACAGCAAGTTCGCGCTCGCCAAGCTCAAGGAGCTCGGCGAGTTCGTGAAGAGTCCGTCCTCGACGGTCGAGCCCCCGGTGGCGCGCAAGCTGCGCGCTGCGATCGAGGCCGACCCCACCGCAAAGGGCGGCGACAAGGCCGAGGCCAAGCCGGCCGCGAAGGCCGCACCCAAGCCCGGCCCCGCAGCGCCGAAGGCACCGACACCCGGTCCCAAGCCGGGGCCCGCCAAGACCCCCGAGGCACCCGCGCCCGCGGCGAAGCCCGAGACCACTGCGCCCGCGGCGAGCACGCCGAAGCCCGGTGCAGAGGCTCCCAAGCCCGGTGGCAATGCCCCCAAGCCCGGTGGCAACGCTCCGAAGCCCGGTGGCAATGCCCCCAAGCCCGGAGGCAACGCCCCCAAGCCCGGCGCGCCGCGCCCCGGCAACAGCCCGTTCTCGAACCAGCAGGGCATGGGACAGCGCCCCGCCGGCCCCCGCCCGGGCAACAACCCCTTCGCTTCGCAGCAGGGCATGGGCCAGCGTCCCACGCCCGGCAACATCCCACGCCCGCAGGCGCCGCGTCCCGGTTCGCCGCGCGTCGGCGCACCCCGTCCGGGTCGTCCCGGTGGTGGCGCTCGCGGTGGCCAGGGCGGTCGTCCCGGCGCACCGTTCCAGCAGCGCACGGGTGGTCCCGGTCGTCCCGGCGGTGCCGGTGCCCCCGGTGCCGGTCCCGGTGCACGTCCCGGTGGCGGCTTCGCAGGTCGTCCCGGTGGCGGCGGTGGCCGTGGTCGCGGACCCGGCGGTGGTACCGCGGGTGCGTTCGGTAAGGGCGGCGGCAAGAGCAAGCAGCGCAAGTCGCGGCGGGCGAAGCGTCAAGAGTTCGAGATGCGGTCGGCGCCGATCGTCGGCGGCGTCAACGTCCAGAAGGGCAACGGCGAGACGATCCGTCTGCGCCGTGGCGCCTCGATCGCAGACTTCGCCGACAAGCTCGAAGCGCTGAACGGTTACACGGTTCAGCCCGGAACGCTCGTCACCATCCTTTTCAACCTCGGCGAGATGGCCACGGCCACCGAGTCGCTGGACGAGGCCACCTTCGAGGTCCTCGGTGCCGAGCTCGGCTACAAGATTCAGATGGTCTCGCCCGAGGATGAGGACAAGGAGCTCCTCGAGGGCTTCGGTCTCAACCTCGAGCAGGAGCTCGCTGAAGAAGACGACGAAGACCTCGAGATCCGCCCGCCGGTGGTCACCGTCATGGGTCACGTCGACCACGGTAAGACCCGACTGCTCGACGCGATCCGTCAGACGAACGTCATCGAGGGCGAAGCCGGCGGTATCACCCAGCACATCGGTGCGTACCAGATCTGGACCGAGCACGACGGCGTCGAGCGCGCGGTGACCTTCATCGACACCCCCGGTCACGAGGCGTTCACCGCCATGCGTGCCCGTGGTGCGCAGGTCACCGACATCGCGATCCTCGTCGTCGCGGCCGACGACGGCATCATGCCGCAGACGGTCGAGGCGCTGAACCACGCACAGGCGGCCGACGTGCCGATCGTGGTCGCGGTCAACAAGGTCGACAAGCCCGAGGCCAACCCGGCCAAGGTGCGTCAGCAGCTCACCGAGTACGGTCTCGTCGCCGAGGAGTATGGCGGAGACGTCATGTTCGTCGACGTCTCGGCTCGCGGCGGCACCGGAATCCAGGAGCTCATCGACGCCGTGCTGCTCACCGCGGACGCCGGTCTCGACCTCACGGCCAACCCGAACAAGGCTGCCCGTGGTGTCGCGATCGAAGCCAAGCTCGACAAGGGCCGCGGTTCGGTCGCTACGGTGCTCATCCAGTCCGGAACGCTGCGCGTCGGTGACGCGATCGTCGCCGGCACCGCCTACGGCCGTGTGCGTGCGATGCTCGACGAGAACGGCGAGTCTGTCTCGGCTGCTGCGCCGTCGCGCCCCGTGCAGGTGCAGGGTCTGAACTCGGTGCCCCGCGCCGGTGACGTCTTCATCGTCACTGAAGAGGACCGCATGGCCCGTCAGATCGCCGAGAAGCGTGAGGCCGTGGAGCGCAACGCTCAGCTCGCCAAGGCACGCAAGCGCATCTCGCTCGAGGACTTCACCCGTGCGCTCGAAGAGGGCAAGGTCGAGACGCTCAACCTCATCATCAAGGGTGACGTCTCGGGTGCCGTCGAGGCACTGGAGGAGTCGCTGCTCAAGATCGAGGTCGACGACTCGGTGCAGCTGCGCATCATCCACCGCGGTGTGGGTGCGATCACCGAGTCGGATGTGAACCTGGCGACGATTGACAACGCGATCATCGTGGGCTTCAACGTCCGTCCCGACACCAAGGCCCGCGAGGCTGCGTCCCGCGAGGGCGTCGACGTGCGGTTCTACTCGGTCATCTACTCGGCGATCGACGAGATCGAGAACTCCCTCAAGGGCATGCTCAAGCCCGAGTTCGAAGAGGTCCAGTCGGGCGTCGCCGAGATCCGCGAGGTGTTCCGTTCCTCGAAGTTCGGCAACATCGCCGGTGTCATCGTCCGTTCCGGCACGATCACGCGCAACGCCAAGGCGCGCGTCATCCGCGACGGTGTCGTCATCGCCGATGGCCTGGCCATCGAGTCGCTGCGTCGCTTCAAGGATGACGTCACCGAGGTCCGTACCGACTTCGAAGCCGGTATCGGCCTGGGCAAGTACAACGACATCCAGGTGGGCGACGAGATCGAGACCACCGAGATGGTTGAGAAGCCGCGCGGCTGAGTCCTGGTTGCTGCTTCGGCGGCTGCCTGTTCTTCACTCGCAGAGCGGGGTGCTTACCCCAATGCTCGCGAAGAACAGGCAGCCGCCTTCGCGGCTATAGACTCCCCGCGAAGGATGGGTAGGAAGAGGTAGGAAAATGGCTGGAGAACGACAGGCACGGTTGGCGGATCGCATCCGTGTCATCCTCGCCGAGCGTCTTGAAAAGGGGCTGCGTGACCCGCGCCTCGGGTTCGTCACGATCACCGACGTGCGCGTCTCCGGTGACCTGCAGCACGCATCGGTGTTCTACACCGTGCTCGGCACCGACGAGGAGCGTGCGTCCAGCGGCGCGGCGCTGACCTCGGCCACGGGCCTGCTGCGCAAGGAGGTCGGCCGCCAGCTGAACATCCGCCTCGTGCCGACGTTGGAGTTCATCCCGGACGCATTGCCCGAGAACGCCGGTCACATCGCCGACCTGCTGCGCGAAGCCCGCGAGCGCGACGCCGAGGTGGCGAAGCTCGCGTCGTCCGCAACCCACGCGGGCGAGACCGACCCGTATCGCCGGGACGAGGACGACGAGTCCTGACGCGTCTCACGCCGGGAGGCGCAACTCGCCGTCGGATGCCTCGATGAGTCCATCTGCGACGAGCGAGTCGATCGCCCGGTCACGCTGACCGCCATCGGGCCAATGCTCGGCGGCGACACCCGCGGGTACACGGTGCTCGGGCGCCTCGCGCAACATGCGCAGCAGTGCGCCGCGCGCCTGGCGATCCGAGCCTTCGTAGCGCGCCTGTCGGCGCCGACGATCGCCCGTTTGCGGCTGACCCGCTTTGAGCCAGGCGCAGTCGGATGCCAGTGGGCAGACCTCGCACTTCGGGGAGCGTGCCGTGCAGACGACTGCGCCGAGCTCCATCATGGCGGCGTTGAACACCGAGGATGCGGCGCGCGCTTCGGGCAGCAGCGTGCTCATCCGCGTCAGGTCGCGCGCGGACGGAGGTTCCGGAGCAGACAGCCCCTCGACGAGACGAGCGATCACCCGGCGGGTGTTGGTGTCGACGACGGGGTGGCGGTCGCCGTAGTGAAAGACGGCCACGGCGCGCGCGGTGTAGTCACCGATCCCGGACAGCTCCAGCAGCTTCGACACCTCTCGGGGCACGACCCCGTCGTGATGCTCCACGACCTGCACGGCTGCGCGGTGCAGCCACAGCGCCCTGCGCGGGTAGCCGAGGTTCGCCCACTGGTGCACGACCTGCGCCGGGGTGGCCGTCGCCATCGCCGCCGGCGTGGGCCAGCGCTCCAACCAGGCCTCCAGATGCGGGATCACGCGCGCGACAGGCGTCTGCTGCAGCATGAACTCGCTCACCAGCGTTCCCCACGCGCCGTACTGCTCGGAGAAGTCCGCGCGGCGCCAGGGCAGGTCCCGTGCGGTACGCCCGTACCAGTCGGAGAGAGCATCGCTCCAGGCAGGCGGCGAGGTCGGTGCGGGCATCCTCTCAGCCTATTGCGGTCACGGGGTCGTTGCTGCGGCGGGAAGCGTCAGCGACGCGGCCTAAACTGGAGGGATGCTCACCCCCGGCATCCTGCTCGTCGACAAGCCCGGTGGCCTCACCAGCCACGACGTCGTCGCCCGCACGCGACGCGCATTCGGCACGAGAAAGGTGGGGCACGCCGGAACGCTGGATCCGATGGCGACCGGGCTGCTCGTGATCGGTATCGAGGGCGCGACGCGTCTGCTGACCTACATCGTCGGGGCTGACAAGACATACTCGGCGACCATCCGTCTGGGCGCGGCAACCACCACCGACGACGCCGAGGGCGAGATGCTCGAACGTGCAGCTCACGACGCCGTCGCGGCTATCACCGCGGAACGCATCGCGGCGGGCATCGCGGATCTGACGGGCCCGATCGCACAGGTGCCGAGCGCCGTCTCGGCGATCAAGGTCGACGGCAAGCGCGCCTATGACCGTGTACGCGCGGGCGAGGAGGTCGAACTGGCAGCACGTCAGGTGACTGTGTCGCGCTTCGACGTGCTTGCGCGCCGTGACACCGACGGCTTCATCGATCTCGACGTCATCGTCGATTGCTCGTCGGGCACGTACATCCGCGCGCTCGCGCGGGACCTCGGTGCGGCTCTCGGCATCGGCGGGCACCTCACAGCACTTCGGCGCACGCGCGTCGGCGAGTTCGACGTGGCGGATGCCGTGGGCATCGACGCGTTGGAAGGAGCCTCAACCCTGACCGCAGCCGCAGCGGCGGCCCGCGTGATGCCCGTGCTGCACGTCACTGAACAGGAGGCGCGGGACCTCAGACACGGGAAGCGCCTGCACGGGCAGTCGTCCCGGCTGACGGCATCCGAAGTCGCCGCAATCGACCCGCACGGTGCGTTGATCGGCGTCGTCGAGACGCGCGGTGCCGATATCAAGAGTGCGATGAACATGCCGGAGGTGCAGGGATGATCCTGTGGTTCACCGTGGTCCAGATCGTCGTGGCGCTCGCGGCGGGGCTGTTCTGCCTGATCGCCGGGTTCGCCGGTCGTCGTCCGAGTGACTACACGGTCGGCAGCCTGCTGCTGGTCGAGTTGCTGCTGATCGCGCAAGTGGTGATCGCGATCATCGCCCCGTTCGCGGGCAACCCGCCCACCGGCGATCTGCTGGAGTTCTGGGTCTACCTGATCGCCGCGGTGCTGCTGCCGATCGGCGGGATCGCCTGGGCGCTGCTGGAGCGCGGGCGCTGGAGCACCGTCGTGCTCGGTGTCGTCGCCGTCTCGCTGGCGATCATGCTCTGGCGCATGCAGACGATCTGGACGCTGCCGGCCGCCTAGAATGGAGCACGCAATGTCCCACACCGCCACACGCAACCGCATGACGGGCGTCGGCCGAGTGCTCGTCATCGTGTACGCCGTGATGGCGCTGGCGGCCACCGGGCGCAGCTTCGTCCAGATCGTCCGCCGCTTCGACGA
This sequence comes from Microbacterium esteraromaticum, assembly GCF_017303215.1. Lineage (GTDB taxonomy): Bacteria > Actinomycetota > Actinomycetes > Actinomycetales > Microbacteriaceae > Microbacterium > Microbacterium esteraromaticum_C. The sequence continues at coordinate 1,699,426 of NZ_JAEMWU010000001.1, forward strand.
GGCCCCGCTCGCCTATACCCTTTCCGCCGTTGCCGCGGCGGTCTACATCCTTGCCACCCTCGCTCTCGTGCTCGCGGATCGACCCGGGTGGTACCAGGTGGCGTGGGTGGCCATCGTCTTCGAGCTCACCGGCGTGCTTGTGGTGGGAGCGTTGAGTCTGCTCGTGCCGTCGCTGTTCGGACACGACAGCGTGTGGTCGTACTTCGGCATGGGATACGTGTTCGTCCCGCTCGTGCTGCCGGTCTTCGGTATCTGGTGGTTGCGACGCAGCCGTCAGCACCCCGTCGCGGTCGGTGAGGAGCATTCGTGATCGTCTTCCGTGACCCCGCCGAGGTGCCGGCCGATTTCGGTCGCACCGTCGTCGCCATCGGCAAGTTCGATGGCGTGCACGTCGGACACCAGGCGATCATCCGCAAGGTGCAAGAGGATGCCCGCGCCATCGGCGCACGTGCCGTCGCGGTGACCTTCGACCGCAACCCCCTCGAGGTGCTGCGCCCGCAGCTCTGCCCCGACAATGTGGTGTCGCTGGATCGCAAGCTCGAACTGCTCGGAGAGAGCGGGCTGGATGCAACGCTCGTGCTGACCTTCGACAGCGCACTGGCGTCGGTCCCTGCCGAGGAGTTCGTCCGCACGATCCTCGTCGATGCGCTGCGCGTCGCCACGGTGCTCGTCGGCGAGGACTTCCGATTCGGCAACGGCGGTGCGGGAACACCCGAGCTGCTGAAGCACATGGGGCCGGAGCACGACTTCTCGGTGGATGTCATCGGCGATGTGTTCCCGCAGGGGGAGGGGCGACGGGTCTCGTCGACGTGGATCCGCGAACTGCTCGCGGCCGGCGACGTCGCGCAGGCTGCGATTGTGCTCGGACGCCCGGTCGCCGTCTCGGGTGAAGTCGTGCACGGTCTCAAGCGCGGGCGTGAGCTCGGCTTCCCGACGGCGAACCTGTCCGAGACGGTGGATGCGCTGATCCCCGCAGATGGGATCTACGCCGGCTGGATGACAGACCATACGACCGGGGTGCGGTATCCCGCCGCGATCTCGGTGGGCACCAATCCGACCTTCGACGACGTATCGCGCCGGCAGGTCGAGGCGCACGTGCTCGACCAGGACGGTCTCGACTTGTACGGTCATCGCGTCACGGTGGAGTTCACCGCTCATCTGCGCGGCATGGTCGCCTTCGAGGGCATGGCCGCGCTGATCGATCAGATCGCAGCGGACGTCGCGGACGCACGAGCGCGCCTCGGCCTCTGATCACGCTCTGAGCCGTGGTTCCATGGGCGGCGCGGTGTCGTTTCTGTCGATATCCGGCGCACATGTCGTAAACTTGGTACCGGTGCTGATCGACGGCCGCGCAACGCGCAGATCGAGCACCTGCATCCGCACGGTCCTGGCTGGCGCCACACGCGGATGACCGCAACGGAACCGAAGGCCCCTTCGGCGCTTCGGCACACACGCTCAGGAGGAGCATGCCGACCACGGCAACCGCCGCACCGCGGCGCAAGAAGACCTCTCGTCGCGACGACGAGGCACCACTGATCCCGATCCTGGCGCGCAAGGTGCGCGAGATCGAGGCGAAGGCCCAGCGTTCGAAGCTCGGCCCCACCAACCGTGTCAAGTTCCAGGTCATAGCCTTTCTGGTGCGCGAGGAGCGCGCCCGGGTCAAGGCTGATGCGGAACTGACCGACGCGGCCCGTGTCGAACTGCTCAAGCGCCTCGACGGCGTGGCCACGATCCTGGCGAAGACCGCGGCTCGCGACACCTCGCTGATCCAGCTGCTGGAGGCCGACCAGGCGACGTCCCCGGTGGCAAAGCGCATGCGTCGCGATTGGTTGCTGGAGTCGGGCGCCGAGCTGGCGCCCGAGGAGCTCGTCATCACCGACGTGGCGCCGACGCGCGCGCCCATCGTGCCCGCGGCGATCGCCGAGAAGCAGGTGACGCCGCCCTCGGTCGAGTCGCGCCAGCTCGCCAACCCGTTCCTCGCGCCCGATCTGACGCCGCGCCCCGCCGCGGTGCCGCGTCGGCGGCTGGACGGCTGGGAGCTCATGGGCCCGCTGTACAAGGCGTTCGAGTCGGGGGCCGGCGGGGGAGCGGCGACCATGGATCTGCCGCCCACGCCCGAGTACGATCACATCTCGCCGAAGGGGCGCGAGGTGATGGTGCACCAATCTCGCTTTGTCGAGGCCGTGCGCGCGGGACACCGCAGCTTCTTGCTTGCCGACGAACCCGGACTGGGCAAGACCGCGCAATCGGTGCTCGCCGCGTCGGTGGCGGGCGCGTATCCGTTGCTGGTCGTCGTGCCGAACGTGGTGAAGATGAACTGGGCCCGTGAAGTCGAGCGGTGGACGCCGCAGCGGCGTGCGACCGTGATCGCGGGTGACGGTGCCGACATCGATGCCTTCGCCGATGTGTTCATCGTCAACTACGAGATCCTCGACCGCCACCTCTCCTGGCTGGGCTCCATCGGGCTGAAGGGCATGGTGGTCGACGAGGCGCACTTCATCAAGAACCTCTCGTCACAGCGTTCCCAGAACGTGCTGGCCCTGGCCTCGCGCATCCGTGAGCGTGAGCGCAACCCGCTGATGCTGGCACTGACCGGTACCCCGCTGATCAACGACGTCGAAGACTTCGACGCGATCTGGCGCTTCCTCGGCTGGACGAACGGTGAGAAGCCGGGACCCGAGCTGATGGAGAAGCTGGATGCCACGGGCCTGACGCCCGCCGACAAGACCTTCTACGCCGAGGCACGCGAGGCCGTGATCTCGATGGGTATCGTCCGCCGCAAGAAGAAGGACGTCGCAGCGGACCTGCCCGACAAGCTCGTCGCCGATCTGCCCGTGCAGCTGGACGACGAGTTCGGCCGCAGCATCCGCCAGGCCGAACGTGAGCTGGGCGAGCGGATGGCCGCGAAGTACCGGCGCATCATTGAGGCGCGCGGAGACCGGCCCGGCGCCGTCGCGCACGGCGAGATCGATGACGACATCGTGCGCCTGGTCGCCCACAACGAGCTCGAAGAGTCGAAGGCCGCCGGCACCGGCGGCGACAACGTCTTCACGATGGTGCGGCGGATCGGCCAGGCCAAGGCGCAGCTGGCGGCCGACTACGCCGCACAACTGCAGCGCTCGGTGCAGAAGGTCGTCTTCTTCGCCAAGCACGTCGATGTCATGGACCAGGCAGAGGCGCACTTCGCCGCGTCGGGCATCAAGGCGGTTTCGATCCGCGGTGACCAGAGCACTCCGGCGCGGCAGCAGGCGATCGATGCATTCAACACCGACCCTGAGGTCGGCATCGCCGTGTGTTCGCTGACTGCGGCGGGTGTCGGTGTGAACCTCCAGGTGGCATCGAACGTCGTGCTGGCTGAACTGAGCTGGACGGCTGCCGAGCAGACCCAGGCGATCGACCGCGTGCACCGCATCGGTCAGGACGAACCGGTGACGGCATGGCGCATCATCGCCGCCCACACTCTCGACACGAAGATCGCTGAGCTGATCGACCAGAAGCAGGGGCTGGCTGCCAGGGCTCTCGACGGCGAGGCGGCATCCGCCGAGCCGAGCGAGTCGGTGCAGATGGCCGCGCTGATGCATTTGCTGCGCGAGGCGCTCGGCGCCGCCTGATCGTCACAGCACTCCGAGGGGGCGTTAAGAACAATTGTTCTTGACGCCCTCTTTGCGTCTCATGCGGAGGATTCGCTCAAGAAGTGGAGATCGATGCATGTTGTCGTGCAAGATCATCGGTTTTCATCGCCTCTGGAATGGCATCCACCCGTTCTGCCCACTAGTGTCGAGAGCGGGCAGCGTCGCCTCATCTCTTTTCCATTCCTGAAGCGCGAAGGCGGCAGCATGAAGATCGGTATTCTCACCAGTGGCGGCGACTGCCCCGGCCTGAACGCCGTCATCCGTGGAATCGTCCTCAAAGGCACGACCGCGTACGACCTCGAGTTCGTGGGCATCCGCGACGGCTGGCGCGGCGTCGTCGACGGCGACATGTTCCCGCTCACCCGTCATGAGGTCAAAGGCCTGTCCAAGGTCGGCGGCACGATTCTCGGCACCAGCCGCACCAACCCCTACGAAGGACCGCGCGGCGGTGCGGAGAACATCGCCCGCACCCTTGCCGATCACGGGATCGACGGCATCGTCGCGATCGGCGGTGAGGGCACGCTCGCCGCGGCCGACCGCCTCGCCAAGGACGGCATCAACGTACTCGGCGTCCCGAAGACCATCGACAACGATCTACGCGCCACCGATTACTCGTTCGGCTTCGACACGGCCGTGAACATCGCCACCGACGCGATGGATCGGCTGCGCACCACGGGTGACTCGCACCAGCGCTGCATGGTGGCCGAGGTGATGGGCCGCCACGTGGGCTGGATCGCGCTGCACGCCGGCATGGCGGCGGGTGCGCATGTCATCTGCATCCCCGAGGTGCCGATGTCGATGGACGAGATCTGCGCCCTGGTCACCAGCGCCTCCGATCGCGGCCGCGCTCCGCTCGTCGTCGTCTCGGAGGGGTTCACCCTGACGGGCATGGAAGAGGCCTACAGCGACAAGGGTCTTGACGCGTTCAACCGGCCGCGTCTCGGCGGCATCAGCGAGATTCTGGCTCCCGAGATCGAGCGACGCACGGGCATCGAGACGCGGTCGACCGTGCTCGGGCACATCCAGCGCGGAGGTTCGCCGTCCGGCTTCGACCGGGTGCTCGCCACGCGACTGGGCCTGCACACCGCAGACGCCCTGGTCGACGGCGACTGGGGGCAGATGGTTGCGCTGCGCGGCACCGACATCGTCCGGGTGCCGTTCGCAGAGGCTCTCGGTGAGCTCAACACCGTTCCGGTGGCCCGCTACGAAGAGGCGGCGGCGCTGTTCGGCTGAGCGCCTGGCGTTCCAGCATCCGCCGCCCCGTCGTCGGGTCTCAGTCCTCCTGGTCGGTGCCGGCCTGGTCGGTATCGGCCAGGCCGAGCACGTCCAGCATCCACGCCAGTTCGAACGCACGATCCTTCCACGCGTTGTAGCGGCCGCTGACGCCGCCGTGGCCGGCGGACATCTCACAGCGCATCAGCACGTCCGAGGCGCCCGCCTCGCGCAGCCGAGCCACCCACTTAGCGGGCTCGACGTACAGCACGCGGGTGTCGTTCAACGAGGTCACCGCAAGGATGCGCGGGTAGTCGACACCGTCGCGGACGTTCTCGTAGGGCGTGTACGACTTCATGTACGCGTACACATCGGCGTTGTGCAGCGGGTCGCCCCACTCGTCCCACTCCACGACGGTGAGCGGCAGCGACGGGTCGAGGATCGACGTCAGCGCGTCGACGAACGGCACGCCCGCCACGATGCCGGCGAACAGCTCGGGCGCCAGGTTGGCGACGGCGCCCATCAGCAGGCCGCCGGCGCTGCCGCCCTCGGCGACCATGCGCTCGGGCGTCGTCACGTCCGTGTCGATCAGGTGCCGGGCGCACGCGACGAAATCGGTGAAGGTGTTGCGCTTGTGCAGCTCCTTGCCGTCCTCGTACCAGTGCCGTCCCATCTCGCCGCCGCCGCGCACGTGCGCCACGGCGAAGACCACACCGCGGTCCAGCATCGACAGGCGCATGGATGAGAATCCGGGGTCGATGGAGTGCTCGTACGATCCGTAGCCGTACAGGTGCACGGGGCGGATGCCGTCGCCGGGTTCGCCGAACGAGCGCTTCCACACCAGCGAGATCGGCACCTGCACACCATCGGGCGCGGTGGCCCACACCCGACGCTGTCCGTACTGCTCGGCGTCGTACCCGCCGAGCACAGGCTGTTGCTTGCGGATGTGCTGCTCACCGGTCGCGACGTCGAGTTCGAGCACCGTCGACGGCGTCACGAACGAGGTGTAGCCCATTCGCAGGAACGGCTGGTGCCATTCGGGATTGCCGCCGAAATAGGCCGCGTACAGCGGCTCTTCGAAGGTGATCTGCTGCAGTTCCCCGGTGCGCAGGTCCATCAGCGCGGTGCGGGGCAGACCCTCGCTGCGGTACTCGACGGTCGCGAAATCGCGGAAGCAGTCGACATCCAGCAGGCGTCGCCCCGGGGTGTGCGGAAGCAGCACCTGACGTGCACCGTCGGGAGCATCGACGGCCACCGAGACAAGCTCGAAATCGAGGGCGCCGTCATTGTGCAGGATCAGCAGCCGGTCCTCGCCGTCGACGACGGCGTGGTCGGCGGCGTACTCGACGCCGTCGCGTCGTGGCCAGATCACGCGCGGCTCGGCGGTGAGGTCGGCGAGGTCGACCAGCAGTTCCTCCGAGGAGATCTTCGAGCCGACGTCGATCAGCAGGTACTTCTTGCTGCGCGTGATCCCGGCGCCCAGCCAGAACCTCTCGTCGGGCTCGTGGAACAGCCGCACATCCGCATCAGCGTCCGTGCCGATCCGGCGCAGCCACAGCGCGTCCGGACGCCACGCCTCGTCGCGAGTGGTGTACAGGACGCCGGTGCCGTCGGGCGTGAAGAACGCCTGCGCGGTGTTCTCGATCGGCGTGATGAGCGCCTCACCGGTGGCGAGGTCACGCACATGCACGGTGTAGAGCTCGGAGCCCTCGACGTCGACTGACCACAGCAGCCTGCGGCCATCGTCAGAGGCGTCGAAGGCGCCCAACGAGAAGAAGTCGTGCCCTTCGGCCTCGGCGTTGCCGTCGAGCAGCACCTCTTCGCCGGGGACCGGTACGCCGGGTTCGAGGACGGGGGGAGTCCAGTCGTCGCCGGTCGCCGCGGTACGGCACTGGATGCCGTATTGCGCGCCCTCTTCGGTGCGGCCGTAGAACCACCAGTCGCCACGCCGTGTCGGCACCGACAGATCGGTCTCGAGTACGCGGGCGCGAACCTCGTCGAACAGGCGCTCACGCAGTGGCGCGAGGTGCGCGGTACGGGCGTCGGTGTGCGCGTTCTCGGCGTCGAGGTGGTTGCGCACCTCGGCGTCGTCCTTTGCGCGGAGCCATTCGTAGTCGTCGACGAAGACGTCGCCGTGATGAGTGCGGGTGATGGGGCGTCGGGCCGCGACCGGCGGCTGGATGCTGGATTCGCTCACCGCTCCACGCTACCGGAGACGAGTTGACCGGCTCCGGTCGGGGTGGGAGGATTCTCACGGGTTAACACACGCTGAACCCACGGTGAACTCTTCGTTCGTCACGCCGACTCCTCGGCACGTCCCTCAAGCCCCAACGAAAGAGACCGGTGGAAACCGCAGCCCTCATCGTCGTGCTGGTCATCGCGCTGGCACTGTTCTTCGACTTCACGAACGGATTCCACGACACCGCGAACGCCATGGCGACACCGATCGCCACCGGAGCGCTCAAGCCGAAGACAGCGGTGCTCCTGGCGGCGCTGCTCAACCTCGTCGGCGCGTTCTTGTCGACGGAGGTCGCCAAGACCGTCTCGGGTGGCATCGTGCGCGAGGACCAGATCGACTTGTCGATCATGCCGCAATTGATCTTCGCCGGTCTGATCGGCGCGATCACGTGGAACATGCTCACCTGGCTGCTGGGGTTGCCCTCCAGCTCGTCGCACGCCCTGTTCGGCGGTCTCATCGGCTCGACGCTCGTGGGTGTCGGCCTGAGCGGAATCAACTTCGGCGTCGTGATGTCGAAGGTCATCCTTCCCGCGCTGATCGCCCCGCTGACCGCCGGCATCATCGCGTTCCTCGCGACCAAGATCGCGTACTCGATCACGCGCCGCTACGACGGCAAGCCCGACGGGCGCGATGGATTCCGGTGGGGGCAGATCTTCACCTCGTCGCTGGTCGCCCTCGCCCACGGCACCAACGACGCGCAGAAGACGATGGGTGTCATCACCCTCGCTCTGATCACGGTGGGCTGGCAGACGGGCGACCCGACGTCCGACGACTATCACAACCCCGAGTTCTGGGTGATCGCGGCATGCGCGTTCACGATCGCGCTCGGTACCTACCTGGGCGGATGGCGCATCATCCGCACGCTCGGCAAGGGGCTGACCGAGGTCAAGCCCGCGCAGGGCTTCGCGGCCGAGAGTTCCACGTCCGCGACGATCCTCGCCTCGAGCGCGCTCGGTTTCGCGCTCTCGACCACGCAGGTCGCCTCCGGTTCGGTGATCGGTTCTGGTCTGGGGCGTCGCGGCGCGATCGTGCGCTGGCGCACCGTCGGTCGCATCGGCATCGGGTGGCTGCTCACGCTCCCTGCGGCCGGCGCCGTCGGCGGCCTTGCCGCCTGGCTGGTCGTGCTCTGGGGCAACGTCGGCGTGCTGATCGACGCGATTCTCGCCCTCGTGATCATCGTGGGTCTCTATCTGTACTCGCGCCGCGACGAGGTCAACGCCTCGAATGCCATGAGCGACGTCGCCGACTCCGGTCACGCCGTGGACGTTCCCGAGGTGCCCGGCCCCACACGCCGTGCCAGCCGCATGGAGCTGGTCCGTGCTCTCGACCGTGCCGAGCGCAAGGCCGATGAGGCCGAGAAGGCCGCGCGCCGAGCCAAGAAGCTCAAGAAGAACGGCGGCTCGCCCGCTGAGCTCAAGGCGGCGCGGAAGGCGGCCGATCGCGCAGCGTCCAAACACGCCGAAGCGCAGCAGGCGGCTCAGGAGTGGGAGGTGCTCAGCGCCAGCCGGCGTGCTCGGGCCGAACTCGCCGAGTGGGATTCTTCTGCCGATGAGGAGGTGCAGCGATGAGCGTCGACATCGATTGGGGTGCGTTCCTGAGTGTGTTCCTGGCCGCACTGGCCGGGGCCGGTATCGTCGTCACCTTCTACGCGCTGGGGCTGCGTCTGCTCGTGCGCGGCGGGCGCGCGCCCGTTGTCGGGCCGGTGGAGTTCACGGATGCCATCACGATCGTCTCTGACAAGGAGATCCGCCGCGCCGAGAAAGCGGCTGCGAAGGCAGCCAAGCGCAGCCCTCTGACAGAGGGACAGCGGATGCTGGCGCGCGTGGGCGCGTACACGTGCTTCGCGGTCTGCGGGGCCGCAGTGATCGGCGGCGTGCTGGTGATCGTCATCGCGCACTGACACGACGCGCCGCGGCACAGGCGTTCGGGACCGCACGCGGACCTACGCTGGACGCATGCCCGCTTCCTACGCGTTCGGTCGGCACGCTCCGGCATCCCACGTGCTGGTGCACGTCAGCGATCCGCATCTGCTCGCCGGGGGTGAACGGCTGGGGGAGCGTTACGACGTCGATGCGGGTCTGGCGCGAACGCTGGCGGCCATCCGCGATACGCAGGCGCGACCGTCTGCGATCGTCATGACCGGCGACCTCGCCGACCTCGGCGAACCTGACGCGTACCTTCGGTTGCGGTCCGCCGTTGAGCCGCTCGCGGCTGAGCTCGACTGCCCCGTCATCTGGGTGGCCGGCAATCACGACGAGCGCCCGGCGATGCGTGAGCACCTGCTCGATCTCGCACCCACCCAGCTGCCCGTCACGGGCACCTGGGATCTGGACGGCCTGCGCGTTATCGCGCTCGATACGAGCGTTCCCGGATGGCATCACGGGGATCTCGATCCAGAGCAGCTGGACTGGCTGCGCGACCAGCTGCGGAAGCCCGCTCCACACGGCACCCTGTTGGCGATGCATCACCCGCCCTTGCCGAGTCATGTACCGCTGTTCGACATCCTCGAGCTGCGGCATCAGGACGAGCTCGCCGATGTCATCCGCGGAACGGATGTGCGCGGCATCCTCGCCGGCCACCTGCACTACTCGGCGCACGGCGTGTTCGCCGGCGTCCCGGTCAGCGTGGCATCTGCCACCTGCTACACGATGAACGTCGCGCGACCGGCGGTTGCGGTCGACGGGATGGACGCCGCGCAGGCATTCCAGCTGGTGCACGTGCATCCCGACACCATCACGCACACTGTCGTCCCGGTCACGGATGCTCCCACGGGCGCGTTCTTCGGCCCGGAGTGGGCAGAGCGGATGGCCCGGCTCTCACCGCAGGAGCGTCTGGAGGCGTTCTCAAGAAAGCCCGATCCCCATTCGGCGTAGACTGGTGGCATCCCCCGATTTCCCTTTCGCCACCACCCACAAGGAAGTGACATGGCCGCTGACGCGCCCGCTCCGACCCGCACCGAGACCGATTCGCTGGGAAGCCTCGAGATCCCGGCAGACGCGTACTGGGGGGTGCACACGGCTCGCGCTGAAGAGAACTTCCCGATCACCAAGCGTCCGATCTCGGTCTATCCGGACATGATCCGGGGCCTGGCGATGGTCAAGCAGGCCAGCGCCCGCGCCAACAAGCAGATCGGCACCCTCGACGCCGAGCGCGCGGACCTCATCGATGCTGCCGCTCAGCGCGTGATCGACGGTGAGTTCCACGACCAGTTCATCGTCGGCGTCATCCAGGGCGGCGCCGGAACGTCGACCAACATGAACGCGAACGAGGTCATCACCAACATCGCGCTCGAGATGGCCGGCCGGCAGAAGGGCGACTACGCGTACCTGTCGCCGATCGACCACACCAACCGCAGCCAGTCGACCAACGACGTCTACCCGACGGCGATCAAGATCGGCCTGTCTCTGAACCTGCGTTCGCTGTTGGACGAGCTCGACCTGCTGCGCCGCTCGTTCCTCGGCAAGGCGGCGGAGTTCCACGACGTGCTCAAGGTCGGTCGCACGCAGCTGCAGGACGCCGTTCCGATGACGCTCGGCCAGGAGTTCAACGGCTTCGCTTCGACCCTCGGCTACGACCACAAGCGCCTGACCGAGAACGCCTCGCTGCTGTTCGAGATCAACATGGGCGCCACGGCCATCGGCACGGGCATCACCACGCACCCCGCGTACGCGTCGGCGGTGCTGTACCACCTGCGCGAGATCTCCGGACTCGACCTGAAGACCGCCGACGACCTGGTCGAGTCGACCAGTGACACCGGCTCGTTCATGTCTTTCTCGTCGAGCCTCAAGCGCAACGCCATCAAGCTGTCGAAGATCTGCAACGACCTGCGCCTGCTCTCGTCGGGTCCGCAGGCGGGCCTGGGTGAGATCAACCTGCCGGCCAAGCAGGCGGGTTCCAGCATCATGCCGGGCAAGGTCAACCCGGTGATCCCGGAGGTCGTCAACCAGGTGGCGTTCGCCGTCGCCGGTGCCGACACCACGGTGACGATGGCCGTCGAGGGCGGGCAGTTGCAGCTCAACGCCTTCGAGCCCGTGATCGCGCACTCGATCTTCCAGTCGATCACCTGGATGCAGCAGGCGATGTGGACGCTGCGCGTCAACTGCGTCGACGGCATCACCGCCAACCGCGACCGGCTCGGCGCGATGGTCGGTGCGTCGGTCGGTGTCGTGACCGCGCTGACGCCCTTCATCGGCTACGCCGCGTCGGCTGCGCTCGCCAAGACGGCATTGCTGACGAACCGCAACGTCGCCGACCTCGTGGTCGAGGCGGGCCTGATGACGCGCGAAGAGGTCATGAAGCAGATCTCGCCCGCACGCCTGTCGGGTCTTGAGACCGTGACGGCGGCGATCCCCGTGATCGCGGCCGAGGATCTGCCCGAGAACTGATCGCAGAGACGACGAAGGCGGTACCCCAGCCGGGGTACCGCCTTCGTCGTCTTCGCGATCAGTCCAGAATGCGGCAGTGTGTTGTCAGTTCGCCGATTCCGGCGATGCCGACGGTCACCGTGGAACGGTCGCGCAGGAAGATCTGCGGGTCGCGCGAGTAGCCGGCTCCGCCGGGGCTGCCCGTTGAGATCAGCGTGCCGGGCTGCAGAGTGACTGACGTCGACAGGTGGGCGATCAGTGTCGCGACAGAGCGCACCATCTGCCCGGTGCTGGCATCCTGCACCGTGTGGCCGTCGACGACCGCCCAGATGTGCAGGTCCTGCGGATCGGCGATCTCGTCGGCGGTCACGACGACGGGCCCGGTGGGTGTGAACCCGTCGAACGACTTGCACCGCGACCACTGCGCCTCGGCGAACTGGATGTCGCGTGCCGTGATGTCGTTGACGACGGTGTAGCCCCATACGGAGTCCAGGGCGTCTTCGGCGGAGACGTCCTTGGTGGGACGGCCGATGATGACCCCGAGCTCGGCCTCGTAGTCGATCGACTCGCTGAGCGCGCGCGGCCATGACGTGGTGCAGCCGTGCCCGGTGAGCGAATTGGGCCACAGGGTGAACACGGTCGGTGCCGTGTCGGTCTTGAGGCCGAGTTCGCTGGAGTGGGCGGCGTAGTTCAGGCCGACCGCGAGGATCGCGGGCGGCGCGAGGACGGCGGAGCCGAACTGGAGGGCATCGAGCGGATGCCGCGGTGCCGTGCTCGCAGAGAATGCCGCGCGTACACGATCGAGCAGCTCATCACCGCCCTCGATGAGTTGCTGGAGCGTGTCCGGGGCGGGGGAGAGGAGATCGCTGACGAGGACAGCATGGTCACCGTCGATGACGGCGAGGTGCGGGGTCTCGGAAGCGCGTGTGCTCAGATGGGCGAAACGCATGTCTCTACGCTACCGGCAGCGATGACGGTCACGACCGAGGCTCCCTCTAGGCTTTTGGCATGACCTTTGGAGCCGACCGCCGCGCGGAGTTCGCATCGGCGCTCGATCGACCCGCCGCCCACGCCTCCTCCGCCCCGGCTGCGCCTTCACCGGCGCCGGCGATGCCCGAGCTGCCGATGCCGGTGCGCAAGGGGCGGACGGTCTCGATCTGGGTGTACGGCGTGCTTGTGTTCGCGCTGATCGCACTGATCGCCTATTTCACGGTGTTCATCGGCGCTGGCGCATCGGCCGTCGGACTGGTGCTCGCGCTGATCCCCCTGGGGATCGTGCTGTTCGGCGTGCGACTGATCGACCGCTGGGAGCCCGAACCGAAGAGCCTGGTCGTGTTCGCGCTCGGTTGGGGAGCCGTCGTATCGGTGGGCATCACCCTTCTCGTCGACCTGCTGCTGGCCAAGGCGGTCGGTACGCGCTCCGAGTTCTTCGGCGCCGTGATCCAGGCGCCCGTGGTCGAGGAGATAGCGAAGGGCCTCGGTGTCTTTCTGATCTTCGTGATCGGACGTCGGGCGTTCGATGGCCCGGTCGACGGGGTCGTCTACGGGGCGCTGATCGGCGCGGGCTTCGCGTTCACCGAGAACATCCAGTACTTCGGTATCAGCCTGCTCACCGGTGGCGCGAGCGACTTGACGCTGACGTTCATCCTGCGCGGGTTGGTCTCGCCATTCGCGCATGCCATGTTCACAGCGCTCACCGGCTTCGCGATCGGTCTGGCAGCACGCCGGGGAGCCACGGCGGGGCAGGCCCTGAGGTCAGGCGTCCTCGGTCTGATCGGCGCGATCGCTTTGCACGCCTATTGGAACGGCTCGTCGCTGTTGGGAGACTTTCTGTTCCTGTATCTGACGACGCAGATCCCTTTGTTCGTGGGATTCATCCTGGCGATCATCGGCCTGCGCAGGGAAGAAGCGCGCTTGACCCGGCATCGCCTCGGCGACTATGCGGCTGCGGGGTGGTTCACGCCGCAGGAGATCGTCATGCTCGCGACACCCGCGGGGCGCAAGGCGGGGCTGCAGTGGGCTGCCGGCCTGCGCGGCGATCGGCGCCCGCTGATGCGCTCGTTCATCAAGGATGCGACTGAGCTCGCCGCCGTGCGTCAACGCTCTCTCACCGGGCGCGATCCGCACGCGGCCGCCGACGAGTACGCCCTGCTCATGCGTTCCCGCAACACGCGTGCGCAATTGCTGGCGTACTGAGCGCGTGCGGCACTGGTGACAACAGAACTCAGCGCCCGGTGCTGCGGCAATGCCTGCGAGTCTCCCGAGCGCTGAGTTGGCCTAATGCAAGGGTGCACCGACGGGCCGGGTAAGTCAAGAGTCGGCCGTCGTGCATCTACTGCTCAGCGGTTCTCGACGATGACATCGAGAGCGATACCGGCGCACGAGATGCGCGTGAGTTCGGCCAGGCGTGTTCCGCGCACCGAGTCGCCGGTCGCGACGCGCGGATCGGTCGACACCACGACGCGGCCGACGCCGTTGACGAGGGTGACCTGCTGGTTGAGAGCCGTGAAGCGGGGAGTGAGCTCTCGTTCGACGGCCGCGACGAGCAGATCGAGTCCTGCGACGCCCAGGAAGCGTCCGTCGGCGAGGGCGGGGACCGCGATCGTGATGGTGTACTCGTCGCTGCACAGGTAGTCGACGTAGGGGCCGGCGACGTGCGGCTGGAACGTCTGCATCGGCACCCGATACCATTCCAACTCGCTGTAGTCGATGTGCTCCTTGTTGACGGACTGCGAGGCGAGCACCAGCTTGCGGTGGTCGTCGCCCTGCCACCAGGCGAGGTGGCTGTGCGCGTCCGACAGCAGGTCGATCGCGGCGATGAATCCGGCGCCGTACACCGGAACGCCCGGAAGGCTCAGCGTCTGCGCCGCGTACGGTTCGACGACGGCATCCAGCGTTGCACGCACGAGCGGTTCGGATCGCAGCGTGGACGAGAGTCTGTGCGCGCACGGCTCGACCCAGTTCTGCAGACAGCGGATGGGCGCGTCGAAGTAAGCCTCGACGATTCGGGCGGCCTCGGCGGGGGCCGTGGTCAGGGTAGTTGTCATCGCGTCCTCCAGTGCACGTCGATGTTGCCGTGTCAGGCAGAGGTCTCGGGTGAGCTCTGCAGATGGATGAGTGTGTCGATCACGTCCGTCGTCATCGCTTCGGTGCGGCGGCCCGCCTCATCGGGGTCGCCCGCCTCGACGGCCCGGATGATGCCGGTGAGTGTCTGCGCCTGCTGGTGCATGCTCGGGGTGTCCGGTGCGGCCAGACGCAGATAGGGCGAGAACTCGGCTTGCAGACGCATCTGCTCGCGGGTGAGTCGTGCGGACTGGCTGAGCGAGACGAGTTCGACCTGAACGTCGTCGAGCAGCCGACGTTGCTGATCCGCATCGAGATCGTCGAGGCGGTCCAGGCGCCGCAGTACGCGCAAGGTCTCGCTGCTGTCGGCACGTCGCGCGGCCAGGCGCACGGCGGACGCGGTGATGGCGGCGTAGTGCGCGCCGAGATCGCGCAGAGTCAGGCGCGATGTCGCCGCCAGTGTGCGGCGCGCGAACACCAGCGGGTCGGCATCGTCGACGACGAAGCTCCCGCCGTTGCGGCCGCGTTTGGTGACGATGAGGCCACGTCCGCGGACGGCAAGCAGAGCTTCGCGCACGGTGACCGGTGCGACGCCGAAACTGCGGGCGAGTTCGGATTCAGAGGGCAGCCGCTCCCCGGCGCGCAGGTGTCCGCGGTGGATCGCATCGACGAGGCGGCGTTCGACGAGTTCGGCGCGCCCTTCGTCACCGATCGATTGGAAGAGTGCGCCGTGCAGCCTGTGCGGGCGGGTGCCACGGTGGTCGGCGGGCTCGGCGGCGGACGCCCCGACGACGGGAATGGCCCCGGTGGGTGACGTCAGCGACTCCATGGCCTGATTCTCTCATCTGGGTCCCGATGAGGGGAAGACTTGAAATATGTCCTACGGTTTTATATGTTTACCGAATCCTTCCCGAGTTCGACGAAGATCCAGGAGCACGACATGAGCATTGCCGCACCCACGGCGCAGAGCGCGAACGGCGAGATCGCCGACCGTGGCAGCGTGACGCTGACGGGCTTGACCAAGTCGTTCGGCGAGTTCACCGCTGTGCGCGACCTCGACCTCCGTGTCGAACCGGGGGAGTTCGTCTCGATGCTCGGCCCGTCCGGGTCGGGAAAGACCACGGTTCTGCGGATCATCGCCGGTTTTGAAGAGGCGACATCCGGAACCGTGCGCCTGTCCGGCAAGGACGTCACCCGCACGCCACCGCACTCCCGCGACGTCAATACGGTGTTCCAGGACTACGCCCTGTTCCCGCACATGAGCATCGCCGACAACGTCGGCTACGGACTGCGCGTCCAGGGTGCGGGCAAGGCCGAGCGGGCGCAGCAGGTGGGGGATTCGCTGCGCCGTGTGCGGCTGGACCATGTCGCCGACCGGCTCCCGCACCAGCTCTCGGGCGGTCAGCGTCAGCGGATCGCCCTCGCGCGAGCGCTGATCATGCGTCCGCAGGTGCTGCTGCTCGACGAGCCGCTCGGCGCACTCGACAAGCAGCTGCGCGAGCAGATGCAGATCGAGCTCAAGCAGATCCAGCGTGAGGTCGGCATCACGTTCATCTTCGTCACCCACGATCAGGAAGAGGCGCTGACTCTCAGCGACCGCGTCGCCGTCTTCAACAATGGCCGCATCGAGCAGGTCGGCAGCGCGCGGGAGGTCTACGAAAGCCCGCAGACCGAGTTCGTCGCACGCTTCCTCGGCTTGTCGAACCTCATCGCCGCAGACCTCGCCCATGAGCTCACCGGTGATCGGCACACGATGAGCATCCGCCCCGAGCGGGTGCGCCTGCAATCGGACACCGATACGCTCGCCGACGGTGAGATCGGCCTCGTCGGGACGATCTCCGAGGTCGTCTACACAGGCCCGGCGACGCGCTTTCTGATCACCACCGACGCCGGTGTCGATCTGCTCGCCGAGCAGCCCAACGCCCGCGACCTCGCCGGCGCGGGACTCCGCCGTGGTGATCGCGTGCGTGCCGCATGGAGTCCGGCCGACGCCGCACGCCTGCCCTGAAACTGTTCCACCCGTCCCATCGCAGCACCTATCGCCGTACCCACTGATCACGAAGGAGAGATCACATGCGCAAGAAGATCCTGGCTGTCACGGCCGTTTCCGCAGCCGCCGCACTGGCCCTGACCGGATGCTCCGGGGCATCCGACTCCGGCGGCGGACTCGCCATCGACGTGCCCGATGTCCCCATGCTCGCCGAGCTCGGCGACACCGAGAGCGAGGTGAACATCGTTGCGTGGTCGGGCTTCGTCGAGCCGGCGTGGACGGATGCCTTCACCGAGCAGACCGGATGCACCGTGAACCGCCGCGTCGCCGGCACCAGCGACGAGATGGTGCAGCTCATGCGCACAGGTGACTACGACCTCGTCTCGGCATCTGGTGACGCCAGCCTGCGCCTCATCGCCGGTGGTGATGTGCAGCCGCTCAACCTCGACCTGATCCCGAACTTCGGCGACGACATCGTCGAGGGCATGAAGGGGCAGATCTACGACACCATCAACGGTCAGTCCTACGGCATCCCGATCGGGCGCGGCGCGAACATCCTGCAGTACAACAGCGAGGTCGTCACCGAGGAGCCCACCAGCTGGGACGTGGCGTGGGAGGCGGACACCCCGTACGCCGGCAAGGTCATCGCCTACGATGCTCCGATCTACATCGCCGACGCGGCCGTCTACCTGATGGCGCACGAGCCCGACCTGGGCATCACCAACCCGTACGCGCTCGACGAGGACCAGCTGGCTGCGGCGATCGACCTGCTCAAGCAGCAGAACGGCATCGTCTCGGAGTACTGGTCGGACCCCGCCGCGCAGATCACGTCGTTCGCAGGGGGCACGACCGTGCTCGGCACGTCGTGGGAGGTGCTGCGCAAGCTTTCCGAGGATGAGCGCTTCAAGAGCGTGCTGCCCGAAGAGGGCTCGACCGGGTGGTCGGATGCCTGGATGCTCGCGACCGAGTCGAACAACCCCAACTGCGCGTACGCGTGGATGGACTACGCGTCCTCACCCGAGGTCAATGGCGCCATCGCCATGAACTTCGGCATGGCTCCGGCCAACGCCGCCTTCTGCGACACCAGCGATGAGGCGAAGGCGCACTGCGACTACTACAACGCCACGGACGAGGAGTACTTCGAGAAGGTCTGGTTCTGGACCACGCCGATCGAGCAGTGCATCGACGGACGCACCGACGTGACCTGCACCAACTTCCAGCAGTGGACCGACGCCTGGGTGACGGTCAAGGGCTGACCCCGCATGCCGGGGGTGGGGCCATCTCCCGCCTCCGGCATCCCCTCACGAAGACAGGATCGACATGAACCGTCGTGCACGGATCGCAGGCCTGCTGGCCCTGCCGATGACCTGGCTCATCGGCATCTACATCTTCTCGCTGGTCATGTTGCTGGTGACTGCGTTCTGGGTCACTGACCCGTTCACCTCCAAGGTGAAGCCGGGTTTCACCCTGCGCAACTTCGAGCAGCTGATCACCAACCCCGCATATCTGACCACCTCGGTGCGCACCCTCGCGATCGCTCTCGGGGTGACTGCGCTGGCCATCGCGATCTCGATCCCGCTGGGCATCTTCATGGCGAAGGTCGCCTCGCCCTGGCTGCGTGCCGTGCTCGCCGTCTCGATCACCCTGCCGTTGTGGGCGGGATACCTCGTGAAGGTGATCGCCATGCGCATCACTTTCACACAGGAGGGCTTCTTCAACTGGCTGGTCGGCCCGCTCGGGATCGAGGGGCCGGGTTTCTCGACCTTCACCGTGGTGTTGACGCTGACGTATCTCTGGCTGCCCTACATGGCGGTGCCGGTGTACACCGCCATCCGTCAGCTGCCGCCGAACCTCTTCGACGCTGCGGCCGACCTCGGAGCGGGCGCATGGCGCACGATCCGCACGGTGGTGCTGCCGCTGATCAAGCCGGCCGTGATCGCCGGGTCGGTCTTCACCTTCTCGCTCAGCCTGGGCGACTACCTGGTCGCGAAGTTCGTCGGCGGCGACACGCAGATGATCGGCAGCGTCATCGCCTCCAACATCAACCTCAACCCGCCGCTGGCGGCCGCCTTCTCGCTCGTGCCGATCGCGTTCGTCGTGATCTACCTCGTCAGCGTGCAGCGCACCGGCGCACTCGAAAGGATGTGAGCTCGGATGCTGAGATTGTCCCGCTCATCCAAGATCGTGCTGGGGGTCGTGGTCGCGATCATCCTCGCGTTCCTGTACATCCCGCTGATGCTCGTCGTGCTGAACTCCTTCAACTCCGCGCGCATCGCCAGCTGGCCGGTGTCAGGCTTCTCGCTGGAGTGGTGGGTGAAGGCGTTCACCAGTCAACCGGTGCGCGACGCCCTGCTGAACTCGGTGCTGGTGGCGACGGGAGCCACGGTCATCGCGATCATTCTGGGAACGCTGGTGTCGTTCGCGCTCCAGCGCTACCGGTTCTTCGGGCAGCGCGCGGTGAACCTGCTCGTCGTGCTCCCGATCGCGTTGCCCGGCATCGTCACCGGTGTCGCCCTGAACAACACCTACAACCGGCTGCTGGAGCCGATCGGTATTCACGTCGGGTTCTGGGGGATGATCATCGCGCATGGCACCTTCTGCATCGTGATGGTCTTCAACAACGTGCTGGCGCGGTTGCGTCGGATGAACCCGAGTCTCGAGGAGGCCTCGAAGGATCTCGGTGCGACGCCATGGCAGACGTTCCGCATGGTGACCTTCCCGCAGTTCCGCAGTGCGCTCGTGGCCGGTGCGATCCTCGCGTTCGCGTTGAGCTTCGACGAGGTGTACGTGACGATCTTCACGGCACCGCCAGGGGTCGACACGCTGCCGCTGTGGATCATGAATCAGATGGCGCGTCCGAACGAGGCGAACGTCGTCAACGTCGTCGCCACCGTGGTGATCGTGCTGTCGTTCATCCCGGTGTGGGTTTCGCAACGGCTCTCCCGCGATGTCAGCGAGCGGGACTGATCGGCGTGGCCACGTTGACCGCGGTCCGCGCCTCGGGTTGGATGTAATCATGACTGATCGCACAAAGCCCGAGTTCGACGCACCCACCGGACCCGCACCCGCTGAGCTCGTCATCCGCGACCTGATCGCGGGCGACGGTGCCGAGGCCAAGCCCGGTGACACCGTCACCGTCCACTACGCGGGCGTCGAGTTCGACTCCGGCGAGGAGTTCGACTCCTCGTGGGGCCGCGGCGAGACCATTCAGTTCCCGCTGCGCGGTCTGATCCAGGGCTGGCAGGAGGGCATCCCCGGCATGAAGGTCGGCGGACGTCGCGAGCTGGTCATCCCGCCGCACCTCGCATACGGTCCCGCCGGTGCCGGGCACTTCCTGTCGGGCAAGACCCTCATCTTCATCATCGATCTGGTGGCGGTCGGCTGACCCGAACCCGGTGATCGGAACCCCCTTCGCGTATCGCGGAGGGGGTTTTTCCGGATCAGGGAATAGATTCACCTGAATGCAAGTTCCCTTCCGTGGAGCACCTGCTCCCACCGAAGACTCTGAGGAGAAGCCCCATGACGATCGACATCCCCGGCTACCGTCCCGGCACCTGGACCCTTGACCCCGCGCACAGTGAGGTCACCTTCAGCGTGCGGCACATGATGATCTCGAAGGTGCGCGGCTCGTTCGGCATCAAGAGCGCCACGTTCGTCGCGCCGGAGAACCCGCTGGAGGCCACCGTCGAGGCGAACGTGGATGTCGCATCCATCGACACCAGCGACGAGAACCGGGATGCGCACCTGCGCTCGGCCGACTTCTTCGACGCCGACAATCACCCGACGATGGAGTTCCGGTCGACGGCGACGCGCGTCGAGAACGGTGACTTCCTCGTCGACGGCGACCTGACGATCCGCGGGATCACCAAGCCGGTCACGTTCGAGTTCGACTTCGGCGGGTTCGCCCAGGACCCGTACGGCAACTACAAGGCGGGCGCCTCGGCCAAGACCGTGATCAACCGCGAGGACTTCGGGCTCACCTGGAATGCCGCGCTCGAGACCGGGGGAGTGCTCGTCGGCAAGGAGATCACGATTGGACTCGACCTGCAGGGTGCACTGCAGGCCTGAATGGCTGGTAAGCTTGAGCAGTTGCCGTTAGATCGGCCGCGGATGAAGAGAGCAGGCGCAATCGGCGACCTGCACCGCGCAGCAACCAGAAAGGGGATCGAATCTA
Organism: Microbacterium esteraromaticum; assembly: GCF_017303215.1. Classification (GTDB taxonomy): domain Bacteria; phylum Actinomycetota; class Actinomycetes; order Actinomycetales; family Microbacteriaceae; genus Microbacterium; species Microbacterium esteraromaticum_C. The sequence goes on from NZ_JAEMWU010000001.1 coordinate 1,720,100, forward strand.
TGGCACTCGAAGCAGACGTCAAGAAGGCGATCATCGAAGAGTACGCGACGCACCCCGGTGACACCGGATCCCCCGAGGTGCAGGTCGCTATGCTGTCGCAGCGCATCAAGGACCTCACCGAGCACCTGAAGGAGCACAAGCACGACCACCACTCGCGTCGTGGTCTGTTCCTGCTCGTCGGTCAGCGCCGCCGCCTGCTGGGTTACCTGCAGGACGTCGACATCAACCGGTACCGTTCGCTCATCGAGCGACTCGGACTGCGTCGATAAGGCATCGACCAGCGTTCAATCGCGCAGAACATTCTTGAGAAGGCCTCCCCACGGTGTGGGGAGGCCTTCGTTGTTTCTCTTCAGATCTCCGGGATGACTTTCCAGCAGGAAAGTCGTATGGTTTCCGAGAGGAAAGTGAGAATGATGGAACAGCGATCCGAGCCGGGGCAACCCGCGTATCAGCCGCCGTCCGCGCAGCTCGCGAGGCAGTACCTGCGCGAGAGGGACGACGTCGCGCAGCGTCGCGCCGCACACATCGACCGTCGGGCGACCGCGCGGACGCTGTTGCTCGACGGCGTCGTGTTTGCACTGGGAACCACGGTGCTTCTCTTCCTGTTCCCCTTGAGCCTCTCGGCAGCCATGCCGCTGATGCTGACTCTGCTGAGCTGGAGTGTGCTGGCCGGATCGCTGCGCGACCGCTACGGATACCTGCCTCAGGGGAGGGAAGCACGCGTCCGCACTGCCGTCATGCTCACCTTGCTGGTGGCCGTCTTCGGGGTTATCGCGGCGGTGCTCGCAGGAGTTGAGATCACAGCGTGGGTGCGGGTACTGCCGGGTGCGGTAGGGCTGATCCTGTTCACGGTTCTCGCTGTGCAGGAGTGGCGGCGAGATGTTCCGGCACGAAAGGTCACGCGTCAGCGCGCCCCATTCGATCGCCCGACCAGGGTGGTCACCGCGGCGATCGGCCTGGCGTTTGGTGGGTCGGTCGTGCTGGTCGGTGCTGAGTGGGAGGCGCTGGCGTATCTCGTCTACGCGGTCGTCATGTGCGGCTTCGTCATCTGGAGCGTTAAGGTGATGTCGGGAACCGCGCCCGCGGTGGGGGCAGCGTGGGGGCCGCGGGCCTGGTCGCTCTACACTGCCAGCGCTATAACTCTCGTCGTCTTGATGATGCTGGAGTACCTCGGGCATCCGGTGGGTCTGGTCGTGCGCGTCGTGCTGGGCGCGCTCGTTGCTGTCGGGTTCGTCCTGATCGCACTCCGAGGAGGCGGGCGTGACTGAGTCCCCGCGCGACCACCCGCGGCTGCGGCTCGACGACAGTTTCGCCAGCCCGATCCGGTTCTCACTGATGGCGGCGCTATCGGACGACCTGGAACTCGACTTCGGCACCCTCGCGAGCATTCTGCAGGCCGGTGACTCGGCGCTGAGTAAGGGGATCGCCGCGCTGGAGAGCGTCGGTTACGTCCGAGTGCGCAAGGCGTTCAATGATGGCATCCGTCGTCGCACGTGGGTGAGCAGCACGACAGTCGGGCGCGACGCCTTCCGCGCCCACCTCGCCGCGCTGCAGGCGATCGTCGACTTCGGTACCGGTCAGAGCGACTGATAGCGCTTAGGCACCCACCAGATCGGCGTGATGGATCGCCGCGACATCGGGGTGGGCGCGCAGGCGTGACTTGAGCGCGTTCTCGCCGTAGAGACTGTGGATCGGATTAGAAGGATCCTCGGTCACGCCCCGGGCGTGCTGCGCGAGTTCGGCCGGCAGGTCGATGAGCGGCAGTGTGCGATCCAATGCGGGATTGAAGAAGAACGGGATCGAGATGCGGTCGTGTGGTGCCCTCGGCGACAGCACGCGATGGTTCGTCGCGCGCAGATACCCGCCGGTCGCGTACTCGAGCAGCTCGCCGATGTTGACGACGAATGCCCCCGGCACGGGCGGCGCATCCACCCAGTCACCATCCTGCTCGACCTGCAATCCGCCCGCGCCGGGTTCGACCCAGAGCAGGGTCAGCACGCCGGAATCCTTGTGCGCTCCGACACCCTGCTGAGGCTCTGGCTCGTCGGTGCCCGGGTAGCGGATGATCTTGATCAGCGTCGACGGTTCGCCGAAGTGATCGTCGAAGTATCCGGCATCCGCTCCCAACGACTGCGCCCACGCACGCAACAGCCGCCGGGAGACATCCGACAGTGCGGCGTGCCACTCGCTGACGACCTCGCGCAGCTCCGGCTGCGCCGACGGCCACAGATTCGGGCCGATCAGCCGCTGATAGCCGGGGCCGCCGGTGACCGCCTTGCGCTCGGGGCCGATATCGATCTGCTCGCGCCAGTCCACGCGCCCTCCGGTGCGTTCACCGCCAACGCGCGTGTACCCGCGGAAGTGCGGACTTTTGACGTTCTCGATGGCGAGCTTCTCGGTCTCGGGCAGTGCGAAGAACGCGCGAGCGGTGCGATGCAGACGCTGCTCGAGTCCGGCGGAAACGCCGGTTCCGGTGAGGTAGAAGAAGCCGACGTCCCGGGTGGCGGCGCGCAGATCATCGCGAAAGCGCGCTGCCGCATCAGGACCGCGATCGAGCTGCGAGAGATCCAGAACAGGAAGGGTGGAAGCGACCATGCGTCGACGGTAGGTGCTGCAGCCCTCGCCGTACAGGAATGTTGCGCTGTCTTACCTCACCCGCTGCGCCGGGAACCCGTCGGATCGTTGCGGTGGCCTGACCCGATCACATCAGGATCGGCGAACATCCACCGCGGTCGCGGCTCGATGAGCGGGCGGAACAGTCTGCGCACCGGCTTCGAGGCCAGCACGAACGTCGTCGCCACCGACAGCAGAGTCACGGCCGGCAGCCAGAACCAGGTGGGGTCGAGACCGCGCAGCACGCCCGACTCGCGGAACGGATACAGCACGAACGAGTGCAGCAGATAGACGTACATCGTGTACTGGCCCAGCGTCGTCCACCACTGGCCGCGGCGCGGGATCAGCACGAAGAACGCTGCGCTGAGCACGATCGCCAACGTCATGACCACGAGCCGCACGCCGCCGGCCCACCAGGTCAGTCCGCCGGTGAGCTCCGTGTAGGAGTCGTCGTAGAAGAACCACTGCCGCAGATCGACCGCATGCCAGACGTCGACCCAGTTCCACACCACGAACGACCAGGCGGCGAGCACGGCGACCGCTCCCGCGCGCAGCCACCACGGCCGGTAGTCGATCAGCTGGAACCGTTGCACGATGTCGTGTTCGCTGAGCCACCAGCCGAGGGTGAAGAAGAACAGCAGCCCGAGGGTGCGCGAGAGCGAGAACGTGCTGTCGACGTTGCTCATGTAGCCGACGCCGATCGAGATGGCGAGCGCCCACACCAGCGGCCAGCGCAATAGGGCGAGGTAGGGGAGCACCAGCCGGAAGATTCCCAGTGCGAGCAAGAACCACAGGGTCCATGACGGCTGCGTGAGGTTGGGGTCGGCCTGACCCTCGACGAGCCATTTGGTCAGCATCCACAGCATCTCGAAGATGACGTAGGGAACGAGGATGTCGGTGATCACGCGTGCCATCTGCCGTCGATTCGGGCTGATGGACTTCGAGAAGTACCCCGAGATGATCGCGAACGCCGGCATATGGAACGCGTAGATCACCAGGTACAGCGACTCGGCGATCTCGGAGTCGTAGGTCAACCGCTGGATGCCATGCCCCAGGACGACCAGGATCACGCACGCGAACCTGGCGTTGTCCCAGAACGGGACGCGGCGGCGCGGGCGGGGGATGGCTCCCGTCGTCGTGGCGGGAGGGTGTTGCTCGGCACTGCTCATTCGGAGAGGGTATCGGTCGGACATGGGGAATAGGTTTGCGCGTGCGGCGTTGCATCAATTACATTCACTTGAATAGAACGGATGCTGTCGGCATCCGGAGCGGAGAGAAATGAACGAGCAGGGCCAGATCCAGTTCGGTGTCATGTCGGTCAGCGACATCACGCAGGACCCGACCACGGGCGTCACGCCCAGCGAGCGCGAGCGCATTCAGGCGACGGTCACCATGGCCAAGCACGCCGAGGAGGTCGGGCTCGACGTCTTCGCCATCGGCGAGCACCACAACCCGCCGTTCTGGTCGTCGAGCCCGACGACGACACTGGCCTACATCGCCGCGCAGACCGAACGCCTGGTGCTGTCGACGTCGACCACGCTGATCACGACCAACGACCCGGTCAAGATCGCCGAGGACTACGCGATGCTGCAGCACCTCTCCGGCGGTCGCACCGATCTCATGCTCGGCCGAGGAAACACCGGGCCGGTCTACCCGTGGTTCGGTCAGGACATCCGTCAGGGACTGCCGCTGGCGATCGAGAACTATGCACTCCTGCGCCAGCTGTGGGAGCACGACGTCGTCGACTGGGAGGGCAAGTTCCGCACGCCCCTGCAGGGCTTCACCTCGACACCGCGCCCGCTCGATGGTGTCGCACCGTTCGTCTGGCACGGTTCGATTCGCACACCGGAGATCGCCGAGCAGGCGGCGTACTACGGCGACGGCTTCTTCGCGAACAACATCTTCTGGCCCAAGGAGCACTACCAGCGCCTGATCGAGCTGTACCGTCAGCGCTACGCCCACTACGGCCACGGCACACCCGAGCAGGCGATCGTCGGCATCGGAGGGCAGGTGTTCATGGCTGCGAACTCGCAGGATGCGGTCAAGACGTTCCGCCCGTACTTCGACAACGCCCCGGTGTACGGTCACGGTCCGTCGATGGAGGACTTCTCTGAGATGACTCCGCTGACGGTCGGTTCGCCGCAGCAGGTCATCGACCGCTACGCGGGCATGCGCGAGCACTACGGTGACTTCCAGCGTCAGCTGTTCCTGATCGATCACGCGGGTCTGCCGCTGAAGACGGTGCTCGAGCAGCTCGACATCCTCGGCTCCGAGGTCGTCCCGGTTCTGCGCAAGGAACTCGCGCAGAACCGACCGGCGAGCGTACCGGATGCCCCGACTCATGCGGCACGGGTCAAGGCAGTGTTCGGCGACGGCCCCGGGCGCGAGGCCCGCCCCGGAGTCAACCGGGGCGACAACCTCACCGCGGGCGGTCCCTACCAGGACACCCCGCTGCGCACGGGCTCCGCCTTCGGCAGCGCCGCGACCCGGACGGGGGCCTGACATGCGCGAACGTCGTATCGCCGTGGTCTCGGCGGGCCTGTCGAACCCCTCCTCGACGCGGATGCTGGCAGATCGGCTCGCGGCGAGTACCCTCGGCGCGCTCGCCGACCGTGGCATCGACGCGAAGGTCGACGTGATCGAACTGCGCGATCTCGCGCACGACATCACCAACAATCTTTTGACCGGCTTCGCCCCGGCACCGCTGGAGGAAGCGATCAACCGCGTCGTGTCGGCGGATGCCCTGATCGCCGTGACTCCGATCTTCTCGACGAGCTACAGCGGACTGTTCAAATCGTTCATCGACGTGATCGATCCGGACGCACTGACCGGCAAGCCCGTGCTGATCGGCGCCAATGCGGGAACCGCCCGGCACTCCTTGGCGATCGACTATGCGATCCGCCCGCTGTTCACGTATCTGCACGCCGAGCCGGTCAGCACGGGGGTCTTCGCGGCCTCCAGCGACTGGGGAGCATCGGCCGACGAGGTGGCTCCGCTCGGCGCCAGAGTCGAGCGCGGAGCGAAAGAACTGGCCGACGCCATTGCACAGCGGGAAGCCACAGTGCACACCGATCCGTTCGACCCGGCGAGCTACCTCGGGGAGGGACGCTCGTTCGGCCACCTGCTGGGTGGCCTGTCGGGCGAGTGAACGCAAACGGGCCGGGTGGCCCTCAGGTCACCCGGCCCGTTGCATGCGTCGTGGCGGTCAGCCCTCCAGACCCGTTTCGAACGATTCCACTCCGAAGCCGTTCTGCACGTCCAGCGCCGCGCCGGCCTCTCGCTGGGCGTCCTGGTACGCCTGTTCCTCACGCAGGATCTCCTGCTCGTCCTGCGTGTCGTCGGGCTCGGCCGGCTTGCGATCGATCATGATGTGCTCCCGTTGCGATCGGTTCAGCCGCTCTTGCGGCGGAACTCACGCTTCATCTGCGGGGCGTGGGTCGCGTGCACGGCGGAGTCGCCGTCCAGGTGAGCCTCACCATCGCGATGGTGCGCGTTCTTCTTGTCGAGTGCTTCCTTGAACTTGCGCTTCATCTCCTCAGCGGAGTCGGCGCCTTCTTCGGTGCTCATGCCCGTCAGCCTAAGCCACTGCGACCGCTCATGGTCAGGTCTCTTGACTGCCGCGTCCAGACCGTTGCGGAACGACCACGTGCCCCTGCGGTGACCGCCGATCCAACATCCGGTCAACATCCGGTGCATCCGCTCGTTTCCGGCGTGCGCGACACGCTGCGCGCGCCATCCTGATCTCGTGAGAGTCGCGATCGTGACGGAGTCCTTCCTGCCGCACATGAACGGAGTCACCGGATCTGTGCTGCAGATCCTGACGCACCTCGAGCGAAACGGCCACGAGGCGCAGGTGCTGGCACCGGCAGCAGCAGGCATGCCGGCTGCCGCGCACGGTGCGCCCGTGCACGCGCTTCCGAGCCTGCCCCTGCCGGGGTATCGTGACGTGCGCGTGGCCACGGCCTCGGGCCACCGGGTCGAGAACGCGTTGCGGCGCTTCCGACCCGACGTCATCCACCTCGCATCCCCATTCGCGCTCGGCTGGCATGGCGCGCTCGCCGCAGACCGCCTCGGAATCGGGGCCGTGGCGGCATATCAGACCGACATCTCGGCCTACACGCAGCGGTACGGCGTTCCCCTGACCACCGGCGCGGCCGTCGCGCGGATCGCGCGACTGCACCGTCGCGCGACGCTGAACCTCGCACCCTCTGAGGAGTCCGCGCGCCAGCTGCAGTCCTGGGGCGTGGACCGCGTGCGACGCTGGGGCCGGGGAGTGGATGCCGAGAGGTTCCACCCTGCACGGCGTAGCCCCGCCCTGCGCGCCGAATGGGGTGCGGACGTCGCGATCGGCTACGTCGGGCGTCTCGCCCCGGAGAAACAGGTCGAGGACCTCGCCGTGCTGCAGGATATCCCCGGCACCCGATTGATCATCATCGGAGACGGCCCCAGTCGAGGGCGCCTGCAGGCACTGATGCCGAACGCGTTGTTCCTCGGGCATCTGAGCGGCGAAGCGCTCGCGGCGGCGATGGCCTCCCTCGACGTCTTCGTGCACCCCGGCGAGAGCGAGACCTTCGGACAGACGCTGCAGGAGGCGCACGCCAGCGGCGTCCCCGTCGTCGCAACCGGCCGCGGCGGTCCACTCGATCTGGTGCGTCCTGGGATCGACGGATGGCTGTACACACCCGGCGACGTGAACGACCTGCGTTCCCGCGTCGGCGCGCTCGTCGCGGATGCAGGACGGCGCCGTGCCTACGGGGCGGCCGGCCACGACGCGGTCCAGTCACGAAGCTGGGCGAGTGTGTGCGATACGTTGATCGGCTACTTCGACGAGGCACGGTCACTCCGCCGGATCGATGCTGCCTCTCGGGTGCGCCGCTCGATCCGCCCGGAGCCATCGGCGCCGCCTGCCCGGCACCGCCCCCGGCGCTACGTCGCCCTGGGTGACTCGCTCACCGAGGGGCTGTGCGACCCCGCCCCGGACGGCACGCTCCGCGGGTGGGCCGATCGGCTCGCCCTGCTGCTGGCGGGTTCAGGAGAACTGCGTTACGCGAACCTCGCGGTCCGTTCCCGACGTGTCAGAGACGTCTGCGGACCTCAGCTCGATCGCGCTGTCGAACTCCGACCCGACCTGGTGTCGATCCTCATCGGCGCGAACGACCTCGTCGGCGCCCGCCCCGACACCGTCGCGCTCGCCGCGGAGGTCGAGAGGGCAGTGCGGCGTCTGCGTGAGACCGGTGCCGACGTGCTCCTGGTCACCCCGTTCCTGCCGCGCCGGTGGGCCGCCTCGATCTTCGCGCATCGATTCGCTCAGTTCTCCAGCGAACTCGCCCGGGTGGCGGAGCGTACCGGTGCCGTGCTGTTGGACTCCGACCTGCACCCGTCGCTGCCTGAGCGGCCGAACTGGGGAGACGACCTGGTGCATCTGAGCAGTCGCGGCCATCGGTTCCTGGCCTATCGAGCCGGCGAACTGCTCGGGGTTCCCTTTGCGGATGAGCTGGGAGCGCTCGACGCCGTCCTGCATGCCGATGAGGTACTCAGTCGCGGACTCTGGTGGCGTCGGCACGCACTGCCGTGGCTGTGGCGTCGCATGCGCGGTCGCACCGCCGGCGACGGCCTTGTCGCTAAGCACTCGGGGTACGTGCGGGTGGGACGGTCAGCCGTCTCGCACGATGTCCACAGCCGCTGACGTTCAGCGGCGCCCCATGCCGTAGTACGTCCACCCGGCGTCCCGCCACGCGGCCGCATCGAGGCAGTTGCGGCCGTCGACGATGATCCGACCCGTCACCAATTCTGCGGCGTGCTGGGGTGACATCTCGCGCCGGTACTCGTCCCATTCGGTCACCACGACGACGGCGTCAGCATCGCGAAGCGCCTCGTCGCGTTCCACCCGGTAGTTCAGCTGCGGGTGCGCGGTAGCGGCGTTGTCGAGCGCGGCGGGGTCGGTGACGACGACATCCGCTCCCAGCCCCCGCAGCCGCACAGCGACGTCGAGAGCGGGGGAGTCGCGGATGTCGTCGCTGAAGGGCTTGAACGCGGCGCCGAGCACGGCGATGCGCCGACCCACCACCTGGCCGTCGAGCGCGTCGACCACCAGCTGCACGGCGCGGTCGCGGCGCCGCAGGTTGATCGCGTCGACCTCGCGCAGGAATCCGACGGCCGAGCCGCGCCCCAGCTCCTCGGCCCGAGCGGCGAAGGCGCGGATGTCCTTGGGCAGGCAACCGCCGCCGAATCCGATGCCCGACCCCAGATAGCGGCGCCCGATGCGGGTGTCGTGTCCGAGAGCATCCGCGAGCAGGGTCACATCCGCACCTGAGGCCTCGGCGATCTCGGCCATCGCGTTGATGAACGAGATCTTCGTCGCGAGGAAGGCATTCGCGGCGCCCTTCACGAGTTCTGCCGTGGCGAGATCGGTGACGAGAAAGGGCGTACCTGCCTCCGTCGAGGCCCGGTACACGTCGCGGAGCAGGTCGACGGCGCGTCGCCCCGCAGGGTCGTCGGCCGCGCCGACCACGATGCGATCCGGCGTGATCGTGTCGTGCACCGCCCACCCCTCGCGCAGGAACTCAGGATTCCACACGACCGTCGCGCCGGTGCCCGAGACGCGTTCTGCGACACGGGCGGCCGTCCCGACCGGCACGGTGGACTTGCCCGCCAGAACACTGCCGGGACGCAGATGCGGCAGCAGTGCGTCTACCGCGGCGTCGACGTAGCGCAGATCCGCGGCATCCGCGTTCGGCGCCTGCGGGGTCCCGACGGCGAGGAAGTGCACGGCGGCATCAGCGGAATCCGTCATCGACGTGCTGAAGCGCAGGCGTCCCGCCTCCAGGCCGGCCCGCAGCAGCTCCGTCAGCTGCGGTTCGTAGAACGGTGCGACTCCTGCGCTGAGCGTTTCGACGCGCTCGCGGTCGACGTCGATGCCGATGACGTCGTGTCCGAGCGACGCCATCGCCGCCGCGTGCACAGCACCCAAGTACCCACAACCGATTACCGACATGCGCATCAGGCCACCACAGCGGACAGCCTTCTCCGATCCGCGTCCGTCAGGTGAACGCGTCATGGCCGATGCATGTCAGGACGGTGGGGCAGGGGCGGTTTGTGCGAGCGACGCGGGCGGGGAAGGCCTGCGCTGATAGGATCATTGCGGTCGCCTTCTGTCGACCGCACAATCGAACATCGATTCACGGAGCGATCGGCGCAGAAGCTGGTCCCCTGTGGTGGGTTCCTCGGCACGCCGAGTGATCGTCCACTGGTGGCCAGCGCACAGGCGAGATTCGCGGGATGCCCGCGCGCCTGTATCCGCCCGCATCCGCTTCTTCGCGAGAACTCGCGCGCCACACGGGCGTGCGAGCCTAAACAAAGAAGGAGAGACCTCTTGGAAGGTCCTGAAATCACTGCTGCTGAAGCCGTTCTCGACAACGGCCGCTTCGGCACCCGCACCGTCCGCTTCGAGACCGGCCGCCTCGCACAGCAGGCCCAGGGGTCGGTCGCGGCCTACCTCGACGACGAGACCATGCTCCTGTCGGCCACCAGCGCGGGCAAGCACCCGCGCGAGGGCTTCGACTTCTTCCCTCTGACGGTCGACGTCGAGGAGCGCTCGTACGCCGCCGGAAAGATCCCGGGCTCGTTCTTCCGCCGCGAGGGTCGCCCCTCGACCGAGGCGATCCTTGTCTGCCGTCTGATTGACCGTCCGCTGCGCCCGTCGTTCGTCGACGGTCTGCGCAACGAGGTCCAGATCGTCATCACCGTGCTCTCGATCGCGCCCGGTGAGTACTACGACGCGCTGGCCATCAACGCGGCCTCCGCATCCACCCAGATCTCGGGCCTGCCGTTCTCGGGTCCGATCGCCGGTGTGCGCCTCGCGTTCATCCCCGGCGAGGGTGAGCACGCCGACCAGTGGGTCGCGTTCCCCAACGCCGAGCAGGTCAACCAGGCCGTCTTCGACCTCGTTGTCGCGGGCCGCGTCGTCACCAAGGCCGACGGCACCGAGGACGTCGCGATCATGATGGTCGAGGCCGAGGCCACCGAGAACAGCTGGAACCTGATCAAGGCCGGCGCCACCAAGCCCAGCGAGGACATCGTCGCGCAGGGCCTCGAGGCTGCCAAGCCGTTCCTGACCCAGCTTGTGAAGGCTCAGCAGGAGATGGCCGCGACCGCGTCGAAGGAGCCCGGCGTCTACCCGGTCTTCCCCGCGTACAGCGACGAGGTCTACGACTTCGTCTCGTCGCGCGCCTTCGCCGAGCTCAGCGACGTCTACCAGATCGCCGACAAGCTCGAGCGTCAGAACGCTGACGACGTGGTCAAGGACCGCGTCAAGGCCGAGCTGATCGCCGCAGTCGAGGCGGGCGAGCTGCCCGCCGGTGCCCCGCTGGAGTTCTCGGCGGCGTACAAGTCCGTCACCAAGAAGATCGTCCGCGGACGCATCCTCTCCGAGAACATCCGCATGGATGGTCGCGGTCTCGCCGACATCCGCCCGCTCGACGCCGAGGTGCAGGTCATCCCGCGCGTGCACGGATCGGCGATCTTCCAGCGTGGCGAGACTCAGATCATGGGTGTCACCACGCTGAACATGCTCAAGATGGAGCAGCAGATCGACTCGCTGTCGCCCACCACGAGCAAGCGCTACATGCACCACTACAACTTCCCGCCCTACTCGACCGGTGAGACCGGCCGTGTCGGGTCGCCGAAGCGTCGCGAGATCGGGCACGGCTTCCTCGCCGAGCGCGCACTCGTGCCGGTGCTGCCCAGCCGCGAGGAGTTCCCCTACGCGATCCGTCAGGTCTCCGAGGCACTCGGTTCCAACGGTTCGACGTCGATGGGCTCGGTGTGCGCCTCGACCCTGTCGCTGCTGAACGCCGGTGTGCCGCTGCGCGCGGCCGTCGCCGGTATCGCGATGGGTCTGGTCACCGACGAGGTCGACGGTGAGACCCGCTACGCGGCGCTCACCGACATCCTCGGTGCCGAGGACGCGCTGGGCGACATGGACTTCAAGGTCGCCGGTACCAGCGAGTTCATCACCGCGATCCAGCTCGACACCAAGCTCGACGGCATCCCCTCGTCGGTTCTCGCCGGCGCGCTGACGCAGGCGCGCGACGCGCGTCTGACGATCCTCGGCGTGCTCAACGCCGCCATCGACGTCCCCGACGAGATGGCGCCGACGGCTCCGCGCGTGATCAGCGTGCAGATCCCCGTCGACAAGATCGGTGAGCTGATCGGCCCGAAGGGCAAGACGATCAACGCGATCCAGGACGAGACCGGCGCGCAGATCTCCATCGAGGAGGACGGCACCGTCTACATCGGCGCGACCGACGGCCCGTCGGCCGAGGCTGCCCGCGCCCAGGTCAACGCGATCGCCAACCCCACCAACCCGGAGGTCGGCGAGCAGTTCCTCGGCACCGTCGTGAAGATCGCCTCGTTCGGCGCCTTCATCTCGCTGCTGCCCGGCAAGGACGGCCTGCTGCACGTCACCGAGGTGCGCAAGCTCGCCGGTGGCAAGCGCGTCGAGAACGTCGACGACGTGCTCTCGGTCGGCCAGAAGCTGCTGGTGCGTATCACCAAGATCGACGACCGCGGCAAGCTGTCGCTGGAGCCGGTGCTGGAAGAGGCCGCCGCCGACGGCGAAGCCGCAGCGGAGACCGCCGAGGCGTGATCCCACGGATGCCGGGTCACCGGCATCCGACTTCTGACAGCGACCCGGTGCCCGTGAGCGATCACGGGCACCGGGTCGCTGTCGTATCCGATGTGATCGGATCGTTACGCAAAGATCGGACGCCGGACCGTCGCAGAGCGCGTCCGCTGTCGTCTACTCCCTTACGCTCGAGGTACGCACCGGGGGGTGTGGTGGACCGGATCGAAGATCCGCGGGGGTGAGACCATGAGGCTGTTCGGTGTAGGCACCGCTGAACCCCAGGAGCGCGCAGAGACCGCGTCCTCGGAGCATCCGTCGGCACCGATTCCCATCGTCGGCCCGGGAGTTGGAGAGGGCATCCGCGTCCCGCTCGGCGAGTCCGAGCTCACGGTGTTCCCGCTCATGCTCGGCGCCGCCGAGTTCGGGTGGAACGTCGACCTGTCGACCAGTCACGGAATCCTCGACCGCTACGTCGAGTTCGGCGGCAACGCCATCCACACCGCGGACGGCTTCTCGGCGGGACGCAGCGAGCACATCGTCGGTCAGTGGCTCCGGGCGCGCGGACAGCGGGAACGGGTCGTGCTGGCAGCCCGCGTCGGATCGCACCCGGACAACCCCGGTCTCGGATCGGTGAACCTCGTCCGTGCCGTGGAGGCATCGCTGACGCGCCTGGGCACCGATCGCATCGACGTGCTGTACCTCGATGCGAGTCTCGACGCCACGACGCATCTTGAAGACACTCTCGCCACGGTCGAGTGGTTGCGTGAGGCCGGCAAGATCAACGCGGTCGGCAGTTTCGACTTCACGCCGGAGCGGCTTGTCGAGGCACGCATCCTGGCGTCCGCGGGGTATCCGCGCATCGAGGTGCTCGATGAGCCCTACAATCTCGTGCGGCGCACCGGCTTCGAAGGCGACCTTCGTTTGGTCGCGGCCGCGCAGGGACTCGCCGTGACGCCCTCACACGCGCTTGAGCACGGCTTCCTCTCCGGCCAGCACCGCAGCCGGTCGCGGGTGTCGGGCGTGCGTGGCGAACAGATGCGGGCGCACCTCAATCGCCGGGGCATCCGCGTGCTGCGCGTGCTCGACCGCATCGCCGATGAGACCTCGGTGCCGGTTGCGGCGGTGTCCATCGCCTGGCTGCTCGCGCAACGCACCATCGTCGCACCCATCGTGAACACCTTCTCGCCTCAGCAGATCGAAGAGCTCATGCAGGGGGCAGGAATCACCTTGGTGCGGTCGCAGCTTGCCGAACTCGCCCACGCGAGCGACTGACTATGCTGGAAGCTCCCTCCAGAGCGGGGGATGGAGTGAGCAGGCAGTGACGCATTACATATATCTGGTAAGACACGGTGAGCATCAGGACGCCGAACACGGCGTAGACGACGGACCCCTCTCTCCGAGAGGACAACGACAGGCCGAGCTCATCGCGGACCGCCTCTCCGGACTCCCGCTCGACGCGATCTGGCATTCGCCGCTCCTGCGGGCCGCCGAGACCGCCCGCAGCGTCGCCGAACGTCTTCCGTCGGTCGACCCCCAACCGTCGGCATTGCTGTTCGACTGCGTGCCGAGCGGGATGGAAGAGGAGACACCGGCCGCGTACGAGTCGTTCTTCGGGTCGGTCAGCGACGCTGAGATCGAGGCGGGCTCCGCGCAGATGGCGGATGCCGTCGGCGAGTTCCTGCGACGCCGCAACGGTGAGGTACACGAGGTGCTCATCACACACAACTTCGTGATCGCCTGGTTCGTACGCGAGGTGCTCGGTGCTCCCGACTGGCGGTGGATGACACTCAACCAGGCGCATGCCGGGCTGACCGTCATCGCACAGAAGCAGGGGCGCCCCTGGACTCTGCTGAGCCACAACGACCTCGGTCACCTGCCGATGGAGCTGCGCACCGGCCTGCCCGACGCGCCGCTGGTCTGACACGCGGGGCGTCACCCCTCTGCGGCGAATCTAGACTGGGTGCATGACCACTCAGGTTGCCCTCGTCGGCGGTACAGGCAGGCTCGGACGCATCATCAACGAGGTGATCGACGGACTCGACGGCTTCGAGGTGCGCAACGTGCTCGGCTCGACCAGCGAGATGAGCGAACTCGACGGTGCTGATCTCGTGGTCGACGCGTCCACACCCGCCGTCAGCGTCGATGTCGTGCGTGGCGCCATCGATCGCGGCATCAACGTGCTGGTGGGCACCTCCGGCTGGTCGCAGGAGCGCATCGCGCTGGTGCGACCGCTGGTGGCGGCCTCCGGAACGGGAATCCTCTTCATTCCCAACTTCTCGCTCGGCTCGGCGCTCGGCTCGGCACTCGCGGCGGCAGCCGCCCCGTTCTTCGCCTCGGCCGAGATCATCGAAGCGCACCATGACCGCAAGATCGACTCACCCAGCGGCACGGCCGTGCGCACCGCTGAGCTGATGGCGGATGCCCGCGAGGCGCAGGGGCCGTTCCAGGCGCCTCATGTCGATCAGCGTGCGCGGGGACAACAGGTCGCCGGCGTCCCGGTGCACTCGCTGCGACGTCCCGGTGTGATCGCACGTCAGGAGACGATCCTGTCGGGCGCGGGGGAGTCGTTGTCGATCGTGCACGACACGGTGGACTCTGCGGCGGCGTACGCCCCTGGCATCCGACTGGCGGTGCCGTTCGCGCGCGACGTGCGCGGGATCGTCGTCGGTCTCGAGAACGTCATCGACATCGGCGTCGGGCCGCGTTCATGACCTCGCGCGTCGGCGTCAGCGTCATGGGTGGCGCGCTGCTGCTGTACATCTTGGCGACCGTGTGGCTCGCGGTGATGTTCTTCGCCGTCGGTACGCCGGTCGCCATTGGAATGGGCATCGCCCTGATCGTGCTCGCACCGATCGGGGCGTGGGCGCTGATCCGCGAACTGCTCTTCGGCTTCGCTGCCGATCGACTCGGGCGCACGCTTGACGCCGAGGGCGGCATGCCCGAGGCACCCGACGAGCTCATGCCGAGCGGACGGCTACGGCGCGAGGACGTCGAACCCCTGGTCGCGCAGTACTCCGAGGCGGTCGACGCCGCACCGCAGGATTGGCGCCGGCATTACCGCCTGGGCGTCGTCTTCGACGCTGCGGGGCAACGCAAAGACGCCAGGGCGAGCATCCGTGAGGCCATCCGGCTCTCACGGGCCCGCGCCTGACGTCTCAGACGGGCCGGATCTCAGGCCAGGCTGGCCTCGAGAGTGATCTCGATGCCGGCGAGTGCCTGCGACACCGGGCATCCGGCCTTGGCGTCATCGGCGATCTCCTGGAACCGCTCCGGCGTGATGCCCGGCACGGTCGCGTTGACGTTGAGGTGGCTGCCGGTGATGCCGGTGCCCGGCTTGAAGGTCACCGAGGCCGATGTGTTCACCCGCTCGGGCGGGGTGCCGTTCTGCGCCAGCATGTTCGAGAAGGCCATGCTGAAGCACGAGGCGTGTGCCGCGGCGATCAGCTCTTCGGGCGTCGTGGTGGTGTCCGAGCCCTCGGACCGTGCCTTCCAGTCGATCGGGAACGTGCCGAGATTGGACGACGAGAACGCGACTGTGCCCGACCCCTCGATGAGGGAACCGGTCCAGGTGGTGGTGGCTTCGCTGGTGATGGGCATGGTTCCTCCGCAGGTCGCATCTCGCGATCGCCGGGTGTCGGCGTCGTCCCGCCAGCCTACTCAGCCGAGAGGAACGTCGATACGGTTACGCCGCGCTGCGGCCGAACAGCCCCGCGCGCCGCAGAAGAAGGTACATCTGGCATCCGAGGCAGTAGCCGAACGCGGCGTTCAGGAACGCCGCGAAGAAGGCGGCGGCCGCGGCGATCGGCAGGGCCCACGGCACGCCCAGCGCGTGCAGCGCGAGACCGATGCCCACCACGACGAGTCCGACACCCTGCGCGAAGCGCGGCGGGCGGGGATCTTCCAGTTCCGTCGGCGGCGCGAGTCGAGGCCGCACGAGAACGCGGAACAGCACGCTCCACGGGTGGGTCCGCGGCGAGACCACGCCCCACACGAAGAGCACCGCGATGGCGATGAGAAGCGCGAATGCGGCATCCGCGCCGGTGAGTCCGAGCAGCACCGCGAGCAGCAGCAGCAGCGAAGTGATGGATGCCGCGAACCGCGGACCACGGGGATCTATGCCGACCTGGGTGTTCATCATGCCTCCTGCAGCATGGACAGATCGCCCAGCGCGTTCTCGATGTCGGAGCGGTGCGGGACGCCGTTGAACCGGGCCCGCACGGTGCCATCGCCATCCACGACCAGCAGGGTCGGGGTCTGCAGCACCCGGTACTTCGTTGCCAGGTCGGTGCGGTGGGTCAGGTCGATGTCGACGTGCTCGACCCCGTCGAGTCCGTCGGCCACGCCGCCGAGCATCCGGCGCACCTGCGGGCAGCGCGCGCACATCTCGGTGCTGAACTGCACGAGTGTGGCGCGGGCGCCGAGAACGCCGGCATCCGCGGCATCCACCCGCTCGCCGTGGGCGTCGCGACGGCGACCGTCGCGGGCGCGCCACACCAGGCCGGCGGCGACGGCGGTCGCGACGAGGGCGACGATCACGATCAGGGCGGAGGAGAGGGGCACGCGACGAGGGTACGTCCCGAAGGTGGGAATCGGGCCGGATGTGACGCCGGATGACGGCGACGGATGCCGGAGCGAAAGGTATCGTTGCAGTCATGAGTGCTGTCCCCACGCCGTACGAAGATCTGCTCCGCGACGTGCTCGAGAACGGCACGCACAAGGACGACCGCACCGGTACCGGCACGACGAGCGTCTTCGGACGTCAGATTCGTTTCGACCTGTCGCAGGGCTTTCCGCTGATCACTACCAAGCGCGTGCACTTCAAGTCCATCGCGTACGAACTGCTGTGGTTCCTGCGGGGTGACTCGAACGTGCGGTGGCTGCAGCAGAACGGCGTGACGATCTGGGACGAGTGGGCGGATGCCGACGGAGATCTCGGCCCGGTCTACGGCGTGCAATGGCGGTCGTGGCCGACGCCGGACGGCGGCAGCATCGACCAGCTCTCGCAGGTGATCGAGCAGATCAAGGCGTCGCCCGATTCGAGGCGCCTGATCGTATCGGCCTGGAACCCGGCCGATATCCCCGATATGGCGCTCGCCCCCTGCCACGCACTGTTCCAGTTCTACGTGGCCGACGGCAAGCTCTCGTGCCAGTTGTACCAGCGCAGCGCCGACCTTTTCCTCGGGGTGCCGTTCAACATCGCCTCCTATGCGCTGCTGACGCTGATGGTCGCGCAGCAGACCGGCCTGCAGCCCGGTGACTTCGTCTGGACCGGCGGCGACTGTCACATCTACGACAACCACGTCGACCAGGTGCGCGAGCAGCTCAGCCGCGATGCCTACCCGTATCCGACGTTGCGGATCACCCGCACGCCGGCGTCGATCCTCGAATACGTCTATGAGGACTTCTCGGTTGACGACTACCAGCACCACTCGGCGATCCGGGCGGCGGTGGCCGTATGAGCGCCGCTACCGTCGTTCCCTGGGTGGGGCTGATCTGGGCCGAGGCGAACGGGGGAGTCATCGGTGCCGCGGGTGGTATGCCCTGGCACGTGCCCGAGGATCTTGCGCACTTCAAGCGCACGACCCTCGGCGACCCGGTCGTCATGGGACGCAAGACGTGGGACTCACTTCCCGAGCGCTTCCGGCCGCTGCCCGGCCGCGAGAACGTCGTCATCACCCGCCAGCAGGGATGGAGCGCAGAAGGCGCCCGCCGGGCGGCCACCGTGCACGACGCGTTGCGCGGCCTCGAACGCGCATGGGTCATCGGTGGGTCCGAGATCTTTCGCCAGCTGATCGGGCAGGCCGATCGGCTGGAGGTCACGGAACTCGACCTCGACGTCGACGGCGATGCGTTCGCGCCCGCGCGCACCGGCTGGCGTCTGATCGACGAGGGGGAGTGGCAGACGTCGAGCACCGGCATCCGCTATCGCTTCCTGGGGTACGAGCGCTGATGCCCACCGCACTCATCACCGGCGCCAGCGCGGGACTCGGCGCGGAGTTCGCCCGTCAACTGGCCGCCAGGCGCGCCGACCTCGTGCTCGTCGCCCGCAGCACCGAGGCGCTCGAGAGCCTGGCGGAGCAGCTGCGCGATGACCACGGCGTCGCCGTCGAGGTGATCACCGCCGACCTGGCGAGTGAGGACGACATCACTCGCGTCGCCGACCGCATCGCGGATGCCGTGCAGCCGATCGATCTGTTGATCAACAACGCGGGGTTCGGGCTGCCGCTGCAGTTCGCCGACAACGACATCGACGACGAGGTGCGTCACCTGCGCGTGCACGTGGAAGCCTCGATGCGGCTGATGCACGCGGCCATCCGCGCGATGCGCGGCCGCGGCGGACGCATCATCAACGTCTCCTCGGTCGCCGGCTTCATCTCGCGGTCCACCTACTCGGCCTGCAAGTCATGGCTGATCGGCTTCAGCCGGTGGGCGAATGCCGAGTATGCGCGTGACGGCGTCACGGTGACCGCAGTGTGCCCCGGCTTCACACACACGACATTCCACGAGCGGATGGGGCTGGCCCCGGGGCACGAGGGGATCCCGTCGATCCTGTGGCTCAACGCCTCCGACGTCGTCCGCGAGGCGCTGCGCGACGCGGCACGGGGCACGGCGGTGTCGATCCCGTCCTGGCGGTACAAGGCGATCGTCGCTCTCACCAAGGTGCTGCCGCCGTCGCTCACATCGGGCGTGGCGCGCCGAGGCCGGGTGTGACGGGCATCCGACGGGTGCCGAGCACGACCTGCGAAACGCTACGCTGAGAGGATGACGCACACCGACAATCCCTTCGGACAGGTTCTTGTCGCGCTGGTCACACCGATGACCGCCGACGGCGAGGTCGACTGGCCCGCCGTCGAGAAGCACATGGACCGTGTGATCTCCGACGGGGCCGACGGCATCGTCGTCACCGGCACCACCGGTGAGACCTCGACTCTCACCGACCCCGAGAAGATCCGTCTCGTCGAGGTCGGCAAGGACGTCTCCGCGGGCCGCGCCAAGATCATCACCGGCGGTGGGTCGAACGAGACCGCGCACGCCATCGAGCTGTACCGCGCCAGCGAGAAGGCCGGCGCCGACGGCATCATGATCGTCACCCCGTACTACAACAAGCCGACACAGGCGGGCATCCTGACGCACTTCCGTCTCGTCGCCGACGCCACCGACCTGCCGGTGATCCTCTACGACATCCCGGGCCGCACCGGCGTGCCGATCAAGTACGAGACCATCCTTCGACTGGCTAAGCACCCCAACATCCTCGCCGTCAAGGACGCCAAGGGCGACTTCTCCGAGGTGAGCCGTGTGCTCAACCAGACCGACCTGATGTACTTCTCCGGCGACGACGCGAACGTCCTCCCGCACCTGGCGATCGGTGCGACCGGGCTGATCGGCGTCACGGCGAACATCACCTCGGCCCCCTACCGCACCATCGTCGACGCGGTCAACCGTGGCGACCTCGCCACGGCGACGGCCGAGCACCGCCGCCTGGAGCCCCTCGTGCGCGCCACCATGACGCACGTGCCCGGAACCGTCTCGGCCAAGTACATCCTGCACGGGCTCGGCCGCATCGGCAGCCCGCGCGTGCGTCTGCCTCTGGTGGGCCCGGAGGAGTGGGAAGCCGCCATCATCGAGGACGAGCTCGCGCTGGTGAAGGACGTACCGGGCGCCGACTTCTCGAACTTCCGCCCCGACCGCAACGCTGCGGCCGGCGGCGCGCTGCCCAAGGTGCCAGGCACCACACGATGAGCGCTGCCATGCGCTGACACGTCAAGACCGGACACGAGGTGTCCGACGGAGGAGACATCCATGTCCATTCCCCTCGCCGATCCCGAACCGCTCGCACAGGGCACGCTCCGCGTCACCCCGCTGGGCGGCCTGGGCGAAGTCGGCCGCAACATGACCACGTTCGAGTTCGACGGCAAGATCCTGATCGTCGACTGTGGTGTGCTCTTCCCCGAGGAGCACCAGCCGGGTGTCGACCTGATCCTGCCCGACTTCGAGCCCATCAAGGACCGCCTCGATGACATCGTCGGCGTCGTGCTGACGCACGGCCACGAAGACCACATCGGTGCGGTGCCGTACCTGCTGCGCCTGAAGCCCGACATCCCCCTGATCGGATCGGGACTGACCCTCGCACTGGTCGAGGCCAAGCTCAAGGAGCATCGCATCAAGCCCTTCACCCTCACGGTGAAGGAGGGGCAGCACGAGAAGGTGGGCCCGTTCGACCTCGAGTTCATCGCGGTCAACCACTCGATCCCGGATGCCCTCGCCGTCGCGATCCGCACACCGGCCGGTCTGGTGCTGGCCACCGGTGACTTCAAGATGGACCAGCTGCCGCTGGACGGCCGCATCACCGACCTGCGCGCTTTCGCGCGGCTCGGCGAAGAGGGAGTCGACCTGTTCCTGGTCGATTCGACCAACGCCGACGTGCCCGGCTTCACGCCCACCGAACGCTCGATCGGGCCCGTGCTCGACCAGGTGATCGGCAAGGCGCCGCGCCGGGTCATCGTGGCCAGCTTCTCGAGCCACGTGCACCGTGTGCAGCAGGTCATCGACGCCGCCCACGCGCACGGCCGGCGGGTGGCGTTCCTCGGCCGCAGCATGGTGCGCAACATGACCATCGCCGAGCAGCTCGGGTATCTGCAGGTGCCCAAGGGGCTCCTGATCGACTACAAGAAGGCGCGCGACCTGCCCGAGGACCAGATCGTCTACATGTCGACCGGTTCGCAGGGTGAGCCGATGGCCGTGCTCAGTCGGATGGCGAACCTCGACCACGCGATCGAGCCCGGCGAGGGCGACACCGTCATCCTCGCGTCGAGTCTCATCCCCGGCAACGAGAACGCGGTCTACCGGGTCATCGACGGCCTGACCAAGCTTGGCGCGAACGTCGTTCACAAGGCCAACGCCAAGGTGCACGTCTCAGGTCACGCGGCGGCCGGCGAGCTGATCTACTGCTACAACATCCTGCGTCCGAAGAACGTCCTCCCGGTGCACGGCGAGTATCGCCACCTCATCGCCAACGCCAAGCTGGCGCAAGACACCGGCATCCCCGAGGAGCGCACGATCATCGCCGGGAACGGGACGATCATCGACCTGCGCGATGGTGAGGCACGCGTCGCGGGCCAGCTCGACATCGGCTTCGTCTACGTCGACGGATCGACCGTCGGCGGCATCACGGATGCCGACCTCAAGGACCGCCGCATCCTCGGTGAGGAGGGCTTCGTCTCGGTCATCGTCGTGGTCGACTCCTCGACCGGTCGGATCATCTCGGGGCCCGAGATCCACGCCCGCGGTGTCGCGGAGGACGACGCGGTGTTCGACGACATCACGCCGAAGATCGTGGCGGCGCTGAAGGAGGCCGCCGGCAACGGCGTGCGCGACAACCACGCGCTGTCGCAGATCATCCGACGTACGATCGGTCGCTGGGTGAACCAGAAGCTGCGTCGTCGTCCGATGATCGTTCCGCTGGTGATCGAGGCTTGACGACCCCGCGGAAACCGCGCAAGGCCGCGTCATTGCGGCCCGATGTCGGCGCTCGGCCGTAGCCTGGATCCCATGGCCAGGAGCACTACCAAGTCCGAGCGCGCGTCTGGGGGCGCCTCGTCGTCGCGCCCGAAACGGCAGACGACACCTCGGTCGACCGCGAAGGCCGCACCGACGCCGAAGAAGTACGTCGACGAGGTCGACAGACCGCCGCTCGCTGTGCGCATGTGGCTTGGCCTCGCGCACGGCGTCGGCGGTCTCTTCCGCGCGTTCGGACCTGAGAACCTTGAGAAGGATCAGCGTCGCGACGGTTTCCCGTTCCTGCTCGTGCTGCTGGCGTGCATGGGCGCCGTGGTGGAGTGGTTCTTCATCGGCAACGAGGTCGCCGCGCAGATCTCCGCCTACAGCTTTGGCTTGATGGTGGGGCGCACGGCGTTCTTCATGCCGGTGCTGCTGGTGGTCCTGGCGGGCTGGCTGTTCCGGCATCCTCCGTCAGTGCACGACAACGGACGTATTGGCATCGGCTTCGGCACACTCGTCCTGTCGATCGCGGGCATCTGCCATGTCGCGTCCGGCGCCGCAGACGGCAGCCGTCCGCAACCGCGTGACGGAATGCCGGCGCTGAGCGAGGCCGGTGGGCTGTTCGGCTGGCTGCTGGGCGAGCCATTGGCGTTCCTGACGCCCGTGGTCGCGTACATCGTGCTTGCACTGCTCATGGTGCTCAGCATCCTGATTCTCACGAAGACTCCACCGAATCGCATCGGCGAGCGGTTGGGTGACCTGTACGCCTGGATGTTCGGCGCCGAGCGCCCCATGCGCGCACCGGCGGTCGATGAGGCGCCGCAGGACGCGGAGCCCAACGACGATTCGCTCCCGTGGTGGCGGCGCAACAAGACCGGCCGCGAGGAAGACCCCGACGACGGTGTCGACTCGCAGGCGATCACCGCGCTGTTCGATGAACCGAGCGACAGTAACGCGGCCTACGAGCAGGCCGTCATTGTCGACGAGACGCCGCAGCCGGATCCGCACGACGCGGCCACCGAGGTGCTCACCGATCTCAGCGCGCTCACCGGGCAGCTGGGTGAGCAGGGTGCCACTGCACTGCTCGACGATGACGGCGACACCGGTGAGCTGCCCGGCATGGATGGTTTCGGCACGGCCGGCCCCGGCGCGTCCGCGCCGCAGCCGCCGGCGGCCCCGTACGTGCTCCCGTCCCCGTCCGCGCTGAAGGTCGGCCCGCCGCCCGTGGTGCGTTCGGATGCCACAGACCGCACGATCGAGCAGATCACGAGCGTGCTGACGCAGTTCAAGGTGGATGCCAAGGTCACGGGCTTCTCGCGCGGACCGACGGTCACGCAGTACGAGATCGAGGTCGGACACGGCGTCAAGGTCGAGAAGATCACGCAGCTCAGCAACAACTTCGCCTATGCGGTGGCGTCCAACGACGTGCGCATCCTGTCGCCCATTCCGGGGAAGAGCGCGATCGGTATCGAGATCCCCAACGTCGACAAAGAGACCGTCGCCCTGGGTGACGTGCTTCGGTCGTCGGCCGCGCAGAAGAGCACGCATCCGCTCACGATCGGCGTCGGCAAGGATGTCGGCGGCAACATCGTCGTCGCCAACCTCGCGAAGATGCCGCACCTGCTCGTGGCAGGTTCCACGGGCTCCGGTAAGTCGAGCTTCGTCAACTCGATGATCACGAGCCTGCTGATGCGAGCTCGTCCGGCCGACGTGCGCATGGTGCTGATTGACCCGAAGCGCGTCGAGTTGACCAGCTACGCGGGTGTTCCGCATCTGATCACACCCATCATCACCAACCCCAAGAAGGCGGCTGAGGCGCTGCAGTGGGTCGTGAAAGAGATGGACATGCGCTACGACGACCTGGCGTCGTTCGGGTTCCGCCACATCGACGACTTCAACAAGGCCGTCCGTGCCGGTGAGGTCGAGGTCCCCGTCGGCAGCGAGCGCGTGCTCAAGCCCTACCCGTACCTGCTGGTCGTCGTCGATGAGCTCGCCGACCTGATGATGGTCGCGCCGCGAGACGTCGAGGACTCGATCGTCCGTATCACGCAGCTCGCACGTGCATCGGGCATCCACCTGGTTCTTGCCACCCAGCGACCCAGCGTCGACGTGGTCACCGGACTGATCAAGGCGAACGTGCCATCGCGACTGGCCTTCGCGGTCACCAGCGTGACCGATAGCCGCGTGATCCTCGACGCCCCGGGCGCTGACAAGCTGATCGGTCAGGGTGACGCCCTGTTCTCGCCGATGGGTTCGTCCAAGCCGTTCCGTCTGCAGGGCGCGTGGGTCGATGAGAGCGAGATCTCATCGGTCGTCAAGCATGTGACGCAGCAGGCGCGGCCCGAGTACCGACCCGACGTGCAGGAGTCCGCGGAGGCGAAGAAGAAAGAGGTCGACGAGGACATCGGCGACGATCTCGAGCTGTTGTTGGCCGCCGCCGAGCTCATCGTGTCATCGCAGTTCGGATCGACGTCGATGCTGCAACGCAAGCTGCGGGTCGGATTCGCGAAGGCGGGACGGTTGATGGACCTGCTCGAATCGCGCGAGATCGTCGGCCCCTCGGAGGGCTCGAAGGCGCGCGACGTTCTGGTCACCTCCGAGCAGCTGCCCGCGGTGATCGCCAAGTTGCGCGGCGACGACGTGCCGTCCGCACCCGCGGCTGCCGAGACTGCTGCCGCTCCGATAGATCCGATCGAGCAGCAGTTCGAAGGGCTCCCCGTAGTGGAGAGCGAAGACGACGGCGACGAAGACGCCTGGGGATTGACAGGACGCGACTGATGAGCATTCCACGACAGCTTCCCAACGCGATCACGATCGCGCGGATCCCTCTGGCGATCGTCTTCTTCGTGATGCTGCTGGTCGCCGGTCCCCTCGGCGAAGACGACATCGTGATGCGCTGGATCGCAGGCGCGTTGTTCGTGGTCGCGATCTCGACCGACTGGGTCGATGGCTTTCTCGCCCGCAAGTACGACATCGTGAGCGACTTCGGCAAGTTGTGGGACCCGATCGCCGACAAGTTGCTCACCGGCGCGGGATTTCTGGGCCTCGCCATCCTCGGCGAGGTGGGCTGGTGGCTCGTGATCATCATCCTGGTCCGGGAATGGGCGATCACCGTTCACCGATTCGTGATCGTGCACGAGCATGTCGTCGCCGCGGCATGGATGGGCAAGCTCAAGACCGCGGTGCAGGGCGTGGCGCTGAGTTGGGCGCTGCTGCCGTTGCACACGGTGATCGGCATGGAGCCGTGGGTCGTCGTGACACAGGTGCTGATGGTGGTGGCCCTGGTGCTCACCGTGGCCAGCGGGATCGACTACGTGGTGGCGCAGGTGCGGGGAAGCCGCCGGAGATGACGGTCGCCGCCGAGCTGCTGACTCTCTTGGCGGAGCGCGGATGGCGACTAGGCGTCGCTGAGTCGCTGACCGGCGGCGCCGTCTCGGCGGAGCTCGTGACGGTGCCCGGAGCATCTGGGGTGCTCAACGGAGCGGTCGTGGCGTACGCCACGCCGGTCAAGCAGACGCTTCTCGGGGTGGATGCGAAACTGCTGGAGCAGCACGGGCCGGTGCACCCCGAGGTGGCGGAGCAGATGGCCGACGGGGTGCGTCGCGCCGTCGCCGTCGACGGACGAGCCACTGAGGTGGGGGTAAGCACCACCGGCATCGCGGGCCCCGACTCGCCCGACGATCAGCCCGTCGGGACCGTGCATGTGGGCGTCGTCACGCCTGTCGTTCGTCTGGTGCGCTCGTTCGTGTTCGCGGGGGATCGGTCGCAGATCCGTGCTCAGGCTCGGGATGCCGCCCTGGCCGCCGCGCTGGAGGCGGTGCGGGAATAGCACGGCTCGTTGTGGGGTTCCATGTGATGTGCGCAACACACGACGCGACTATCCGTTGCACAGCCGAAGGTTCACAACCGAGGCACAGGCAGAAACAGTAGATTCAGCAGTACCCGGTGGCGTTAGACTGGCGATCCACTCGGATTCAGAGAATGTGTGGGAGGGGAGGTTCCGATGATTCTTGTCAGACAAGAGATCGGCGAAGTGCTGCGGGACTTCCGCCTGCAGAAGGGGCGCACTCTGCGTCAGGTCGCAGGCAAGGCCTCCGTGGCGCTCGGTTACCTGAGCGAGGTGGAGCGGGGCCAGAAAGAGGCATCCAGCGAGATCCTCGCGTCGGTGGCAGAAGCACTCGATGTGCCCATCTCGACGATCATGCGCGAAGTCGGCGACCGGATCTCGGTCCTCGAGGGACTCAGCCCCTTCCCCGACGTCGTTCCCGACGACCTGGTGGCATCGGTCGAGCCCGAGCTGTCGCTGCACTGAGCGACGAGGCGAAGCGTGCGACGCAGTGAGTTCCTGCGCGCGGTCGACGAGGAGTTCGGCGCGCGCGCGAACGCGTTGACCCACGATCTGTTCCTCGGCGATGTCGGAATGACGGCGCATGATGCGTTGGAAGCCGGCATTCCGCCTCGGCAGATCTGGCTCGCGCTGTGCGCTGAGGCGGATGTCCCGCCGGAGCGCCGCTACGGCGTGGGCAGGGTCGAACCACGCCGTCACTGAACAGATGTCCGCGCCTTTTCCGGCGTGTCGTCGAATCTCTGTTCGATGAGGGCGTATCGTTCTGCACAAGTGGTTCCGATGCGCTTTCTTTTCACAGTGCGCGGGATAGCCGACGCGATGTCGGTGGCCCCGCCTACGGTGTGAGAGGTGGTTACGAACTACTCGCCTTGTCGGAGAGCCGCCCCAGAGGGGGAGGCCGCGACAGCCTACAGGCGGCAGCAATCGAGATTCTAAGGAGCACGTCATGCCATCCACCGACGACCGCGAGAAGGCCCTGGATTCCGCTCTCGCGCACATCGAGCGCCAGTTCGGCAAGGGATCGATCATGCGACTGGGCAGCGAAGAGCGCGCACCCGTCGAGATCATCCCGACCGGATCCATCGCGCTGGACAGCGCCCTCGGAATCGGAGGACTGCCCCGCGGGCGCATCATCGAGATCTACGGTCCGGAATCGTCCGGTAAGACCACGTTGACCCTGCACGCGATCGCCAACGCGCAGCGCGCCGGTGGTATCGCCGCCTTCATCGACGCTGAGCACGCGCTCGACCCCGAGTACGCACGCAAGCTCGGCGTCGACATCGATCAGCTGCTGGTCTCGCAGCCCGACACGGGTGAGCAAGCGCTCGAGATCGCCGACATGCTGATCCGTTCCGGAGCCATCGACCTGGTCGTGATCGACTCCGTCGCCGCGCTGGTGCCCGAGGCTGAGATCAAGGGCGACATGGGTGATTCGCACGTCGGTCTGCAGGCTCGACTGATGTCGCAGGCGCTGCGAAAGCTCACTGGTGGGCTGAACCAGACGAAGACCACCGCGATCTTCATCAACCAGCTGCGCGAGAAGATCGGTGTGTTCTTCGGCTCTCCCGAGACCACCGCGGGTGGAAAGGCGCTGAAATTCTACGCGTCGGTACGCCTCGACATCCGCCGCATCGAGACACTGAAGGATGGCACCGAGGCGGTCGGAAACCGCACCAGGGTGAAGGTCGTCAAGAACAAGATGGCGCCGCCGTTCAAGCAGGCCGAGTTCGACATCCTCTACGGCGTCGGCATCTCGCGCGAAGGCAGCCTGATCGATTTCGGCGTTGAGCACGGCATCGTGAAGAAGTCCGGATCGTGGTACACCTACGACGGGGATCAGCTCGGACAGGGCAAGGAGAACGCCCGGAACTTCTTGCGCAACAACGACGACATCGCCCTGGCGATCGAAGAGCAGATCAAGCAGAAGCTCGGTATCGGAGTCAAGGCTGAAGCGCCCGCCGATGAGCTCGCCGAGCGTCGCCCGGCCTGATCATCATGAACGGCACTGGTCAGGACGACGGCCGCGAACACCTCGCCCCGGTCATCCCGATCTTCGGTGGGTCTGTCGATGTCGGCAGGCCCACCGCCGGGGCCGAGCGTGGCCGCCCCGCGCGAGAGCCTGCAGCCCCTCAGCTGGACGAGACGTCTCCGGCGGCGCGCGCCGCCGCTGCACTCGACCACGCGGAACGCACCGTCGCGCTGCGTGCTCTGAACGCGGCGCACGCGCGGGACGCGCGGGACGACGCTCGGGAAAGCATGGACGAGGAGTCCGTGAAGCTGCGCGAGAGAGCCGAAGAGGCGCTTGTACGCAAGCTGCGCTCCAAGGCGCTCTCGGTCGCCGAGTCCCGGGCGGTTCTGCGCGAGCACGATCTCGAGCGGGAGACCATCGACGAGATCATCGACGAGTTCAGCGATCGCGGATACATCGACGATCGAACACTCGCCGAGCTACTGGTCACCTCGGGTGCAGAGCGTAAAGGGCAGGGACGGGTCGCGCTCGCGCGGGTGCTGTCGCAGCGGGGGATTCCCCGCGACATCGCCGAGGAGGCTCTGTCGGAGTTGCCGGATGACGATGCCGAACGGGCTCTGGAGTTCGCACGCAGCAAGGCACCGGGCATGACGCGGCTCGAGCCCGACACCGCCCTGCGCCGACTGCTGGGCCAACTCGCGCGTCGTGGGTACGGGGGATCGGTGGCGATGAACGCTGCTCGTGCTGCGCTCCGTGAAGCGGGCAGGGGTGCGAGCGGTGCCCGCTCGGGTGTGCGCTTCGTGGACTCGGAGTGAGCGCGCGCCGGCAGACGGCGGGCCCCGATCCCAATAGGCGCGAGGCCTCGTAGAATAGCTGTCACCATGACTACTCCGCGCAGTGAACCGACCATCATCGCGCCCTCGGCGGCGGCGGTCGGCGCCGACGGCCGCCGGCGCTCGTACGAGGTGCGTACTTTCGGTTGCCAGATGAACGTGCACGACTCCGAACGACTCTCGGGTTCCCTGGAGAGTGCGGGGTATGTTCGCTCGGATGCCGGTGAGGACGCCGACGTCGTCATCATCAACACCTGCGCGGTGCGCGACAACGCAGCGGGCAAGCTCTACGGCACGCTTGGTCACTTGAAGTCCCGCAAGGACAAGCATGAGGGCATGCAGATCGCCGTCGGCGGCTGCCTCGCTCAGATGGACCAGCAGGCCGTCCTCGACAAGGCGCCGTGGGTCGACGTGGTCTTCGGCACGCACAACATGGGATCGCTACCCGGTCTGCTCGAGCGCGCGCGTCACAACGGCGAGGCCGAACTCGAGATCCTCGAGTCGCTCGAGATCTTCCCCTCGACGCTGCCTACCAAGCGCGACTCGGCGCACAGCGGCTGGGTGTCGATCTCGGTCGGCTGCAACAACACCTGCACGTTCTGCATCGTCCCGAGCCTCCGTGGCAAGGAGAAGGACCGCCGACCGGGTGACATCCTGAACGAGATCCGTCTGCTCGTCGAGGACGGCGCGATCGAGGTCACGCTGCTGGGGCAGAACGTGAACTCGTACGGTGTGGAGTTCGGCGACCGACAGGCGTTCAGCAAGCTGCTGCGCGCCGCGGGCGAGATCGAAGGACTGGAGCGCATCCGCTTCACCAGCCCGCACCCGGCCGCATTCACCGACGATGTGATCGACGCAATGGCCGAGACGCCCAACGTGATGCCGCAATTGCACATGCCGTTGCAGTCGGGAAGTGACAGCATCCTGCGGTCCATGCGACGCTCGTACCGTAGCTCGAAGTACCTCGGCATTCTCGATCGGGTGCGCGAGCGGATTCCGCATGCAGCCATCACGACCGACATCATCGTGGGCTTCCCGGGTGAGACCGACGAGGACTTCGAAGACACCATGCGCGTCGTCGAGCAGTCCCGCTTCTCGAGCGCGTTCACGTTCCAGTACTCCATCCGTGAGGGCACGCCGGCCGCGACGATGGAGAACCAGGTTCCCAAGGCCGTCGTGCAGGAGCGCTACGAGCGGCTGATCGCGCTGCAGGAGCGCATCTCGCTCGAAGAGAACGAGAAGCAGGTCGGTCGCGAGATCGAGGTACTGGTCTCGGTGGGCGAGGGCAAGAAGGACGCCGAGACCCACCGCCTCACCGGACGTGCGGAAGACAACCGCCTGGTGCACTTCGAGGTGACACCCGGTTCGGAGTTGCCACGCCCCGGAGACATGGTGACCGTGACGATCACCCACGGTGCTCCCTTCCATCTGCTCGCGGACGATCCGACCGGTGCGCCGTTGCGCATCCGTCGCACGCGCGGCGGCGACGCATGGGACCGCGCCCAGGCCGAGACCTGCGGTGTGCCGGCACCGGCCGGACAATCAGGCGCGCCCCGCGCCGTCTCGCTGGGGCTGCCGACGCTCCGCGTCGACGGGTGACGGGCATCCGATCCCCGCGGGTGTGGGCCGTTGTCGGCGCGACCGGGACCGGCAAGAGCGAGTTCGCGCTTGAGCTCGCCGAGGCCCTGCGGCAGCAGGGCAACCCTGCCGAGATCGTGAACGTCGACGCGATGCAGCTGTATCGCGGCATGGACATCGGCACGGCGAAGCTGTCGCCGGCCGAGCGGCGGGGGATCCCGCATCACCTGTTCGACGTCCGCGACGTCACCGAGGAGGCGGCCGTCGCCTGGTATCAGCCGTTGGCGCGCGCGGCGGTCGCTGATATCCACTCCCGCTGTGGCGACGCGATTCTCGTCGGCGGGTCTGGACTGTACGTCTCCAGCGTGATCTTCGACTTCCGGTTCCCGCCCCGCGACCCCGCCGTGCGCGCGCGCCTGGAGTCCGAACTCGCCGAACGCGGGCCCGGCGTGCTCCTGGAGCGTCTGACTCAGCGGGATCCGGCCGCCGCCGCGCGGATCGATCCGAAGAATCCGAGGCGCATCGTGCGCGCCCTGGAAGTGCTTGAACAGGGCGGGCAGACTCACGGTGCGGCGCTTCCCGAACGCCCCGAGCTGTGGCATCCGCACACCCGCATCATCGGATTGCATGCGCCGCGCGAGGTGCTCGTGGAGCGCCTTGACCGTCGCGTGGAGCGGATGTGGCGGGACGGCATGCTGCAGGAGGTCGAAGCGCTGCGTGAGAGAGGCCTCGAGCGCGGCGCCACGGCTGCACGGGCCATCGGGTACGCCCAGGCGCTCGCGCAGGTGCGCGGAGATAAGAGCGAGGCGGATGCCATCGCCGAGACTCAGGCGCTCACGCGACGTTACGCGCGGCGCCAGGTGTCATGGTTCAAGCGCTATCCGGACATCGAGTGGCTCGAATCGGGCACCTCCGGCGGGGCTGTTCTGCGCTGAGCGCCGCCATGTCGGCGGTCGGCGTGATGATGGCTACATGACCACGCACTTCTACACCGCCTCCAGCCTCGACGGTTTCATCGCCACCGAAGACCACTCGCTCGACTGGCTCTTCGCGCAGGAGATCGACGAGGACGGGCCGATGGCGTACGGAGAGTTCATCGCCTCGATCGGTGCGTTGGCGATGGGCGCGCACACGTTCGAGTGGGTGATGGATAACGATGAGGGACGGTGGGGGTATGAGCAGCCGGCCTGGGTGTTCACCACGCGTGAGCTTGATGTGCCGGAGGGTGCCGACGTGCGTCTCACCCGAGCGGACGTCCGCGACGTGCATGCACAGATGGTCGAGGCGGCAGGTGGCCGGGACGTGTGGATCGTCGGTGGGGGAGATCTGGCGGGTCAGTTCGCCGACGCGGGCCTGCTCGACGAAGTATGGATTCAGTACGCGCCGGTGACGCTCGGCGCCGGAGCACCCGTGCTGCCGCGGGCGCTCGACCTCGAACTGATCGACGTCGCCCGTAACCGTTCGTTCGTGTGCGCGCGTCATCGTGTGCGGCGCGCTGAATAGACTGGGGCCATGGTCGCATTCACCAAGGGACACGGCACCGGCAACGACTTCGTGATCATCGAGGACGTCAACGGCGAGAACGACCTCACGGCGACCCAGGTGCAGGCGCTGTGCGACCGCAATTTCGGGATTGGCGCAGATGGTGTGCTCCGAGTGGTGCGTTCCGCCGCGATCGATGAGGGCGCTGCTTCGCTGGCTGAGGAGCCCGACGCCGAGTGGTTCATGGACTACCGCAACGCCGATGGTTCCCCGGCGCAGATGTGCGGCAACGGCATCCGCGTCTTCGTGCACTACCTCTTGCGGGCCGGCCTTGCGACTCTCGAACCGGGGTCGACGGTGCCCATCGGCACTCGCGCCGGTGTCCGCGATGTGATGCGTAGCGAGACCGGCTACCAGGTCGACTTGGGGCGCTGGCATCTCGCCGGCGGTGAACCGCTCGCACGCGCGGCCGGTCTGTCGATCGCGCGTCCGGGGCTCGGCCTCGACCTGGGTAACCCCCACGTGGTCGTGGCGTTGGCATCCGACGAGGAACTGGATAGCCTCGACCTGAACCCGTCGCCGCTGCTGGAGCCGGCTCCGGTCGGCGGGGCGAACGTCGAGTTCGTCGTGCCCGGAGAACCGCTCGTGCGCGACGGCATCGGACATGTGCGGATGCGCGTGCACGAACGGGGCGTGGGCGAGACGCTCAGCTGCGGCACGGGCGCTGCAGCCACGGCTCTGGCGGTGCGGCACTGGGCAGGCACGCGTGCGCCCGACCAGTGGCGGGTCGAAGTGCCCGGTGGTGTGCTCGGCGTTCGCATGTTCGCCGCCGAGGAAGGCGAGCACGTGGGGCTGTCCGGTCCGGCACAGCTGGTCTACCGAGGTGAGATCGACCTGGCCTGAGTGCCCAGGATGTGCGCGGCGCGGTTGCGCTACGCGGGCACGTCGATCGGCTCGGTGGGCGGGGTGCCGTGTCGGCGCACCTTCAACACACGGAAGCCCTTGCCCGTCGCGGCCCGCTGCACGCTGTAGCCCGCACCGAACGTGGTTGCCATCCAACGCTGCAGAGAGTCCGACCCCAGGTTGCGCTGCACGACCATCCAGGCGTCGCTGCGCTCGTCGAGGCGGGGGATCCACCGTTCGAGCATGCCGTGCAGCGCCTCTTTGCCGATGCGGATCGGTGGGTTCGACCGGATCGTACGGAAACGCACGTCGTCGGGAACATCTTCGGGCAGCACCGCGTTGACATTTGTGAGCCCGAGCTTGGCCGCATTGCGGCGGGTGAGGTCAAGAGCGCGCTCGTTGACGTCGACTGCCCAGATCGTGGCATGCGGCGCGGAGAGCGCCATGGTGAGGCTGATCGGCCCCCATCCGCAGCCGAGGTCCAGGAAGTCGCCGCCGGGCGGAAGGGGCGGCATGTTGGCGAAAAGCACCGAGGTGCCGACGTCCAAACGGTCGGGGCTGAACACACCGCCGGCAGTGGTGAGTTCGAGATCGCGACCGGCGAGGTTCACCCGGATCGTCCGCAGGTTCTCGGGGCTCGCCGGGGCCGCAGTGAAGTAGTGGTCGGACGCCATTCAGTGAGCGTACCGGATAGGGCGGGCTAAGGTTAAGGCGCCGTTTCAGAGAGGGCAGAGTTCAGTACCGAATGACGAATACCAACGACGAGAACACCGCACACGACGCACTGGATCGCGTGCTGTCGCACGCAGAGCCGCGTGTGCAGCCGAGAGTGTTCGGCTCCGCGCAGGCGCTGCAGGACACCGCGACCGCCTCGCACACCGACGCGGACGGTGCGCAGTGGGATCTGGATGACCGGCACGCACTACGGCGCGTCGCGGGGCTGTCCACCGAGCTCGAGGATGTCACCGAGGTCGAGTACCGCGCGCTGCGGCTGGAGAACGTCGTGCTGATCGGCGTGTATCCGCAGGGTGCGCAAGATGACGCCGAGAACTCGCTGCGCGAGCTGGCCGCTCTGGCCGAGACCGCCGGTGCGGTGGTGCTCGACGGGCTTCTGCAACGACGGCCGCACCCCGATCCGGCCACCTACCTCGGCCGCGGCAAGGCGCAGGAACTCAAAGACATCGTCGCTGCTGTCGGTGCCGACACCGTGATCGCCGACACCGAGTTGGCCTCCAGCCAGAGGCGTGCTCTGGAAGACGTGGTGAAGGTCAAGGTGATCGACCGCACGACGGTGATCCTCGACATCTTCAGCCAGCATGCGAAGAGCCGCGAGGGCAAGGCCCAGGTCGAACTCGCCCAGCTTGAGTACCTGCTTCCGCGCCTGCGCGGTTGGGGTGAGTCCATGAGCCGCCAGGCTGGTGGCCAGGTCGGTGCCGGCGGTGCGGGTATGGGCTCGCGCGGTCCCGGTGAGACCAAGATCGAGCTGGACCGCCGCCGCATCCGCACCCGCATGGCGCAGTTGCGCAAGCAGATCCGCGATTTCGCCCCGGCGCGTGATGCGAAGCGGGCAGAGCGCAAGCGCAACACCATTCCGTCTGTGGCGATCGCCGGCTACACCAACGCCGGCAAATCGAGCCTGCTCAACGCTCTCACCAGCGCCGGCGTGCTCGTCGAGAACGCGTTGTTCGCGACGTTGGATGCCACAGTGCGCCGTTCCGAGACCGCCGACGGGCGTGTCTATACGCTCACCGACACGGTCGGGTTCGTGCGCAACCTGCCGCATCAGCTGGTCGAGGCGTTCCGTTCCACACTGGAGGAGGTCGGGCAGGCCGACCTGTTGGTGCACGTCGTCGATGGCTCGCACCCCGACCCGTCCGCGCAGTTGCAGACGGTGCGGGATGTGATCGGCGACGTCGGTGGTCGTGAGATCCCCGAGATCGTGGTCTTCAACAAGGCCGATCTGATCGGTGAGGACGAGCGGCTCGTGCTGCGCGGGCTGGCGCCCGACGCGCACTTCGTCTCCTCCCGCTCCGGTGAGGGCATCGATGAGCTGCGCGCGACGATCGAGCGGATGCTGCCGATGCCGGCCGTCGAGGTTCAGGCCCTCGTGCCGTACGACCGCGGCGACCTGGTCGCAGCCGTGCACGAGACCGGTGTCTTGATCTCGGCCGAGCACCGCGAGACGGGTACCGAGGTGCATGC
Organism: Microbacterium esteraromaticum; assembly: GCF_017303215.1. Classification (GTDB taxonomy): domain Bacteria; phylum Actinomycetota; class Actinomycetes; order Actinomycetales; family Microbacteriaceae; genus Microbacterium; species Microbacterium esteraromaticum_C. The sequence goes on from NZ_JAEMWU010000001.1 coordinate 1,754,650, forward strand.
GCACGTATCCGAGCGGCTGGCTGCGGAACTGGCTCCGTTCGCGATGTCCTGAGCAGCTCCGGTGCGGCTCAGGACGCGGTGAAGCGCCCCTCCACCTCGGCGGATACGGTGATCTCCTCACCCTGGAACTCCATGCCGGGGGCGGCCTCCATGGCCATGGCGCCGCCACGCAGGGCCGTGGCCTTGGGCATCGGCGGGGTACCGGCCGAGATCAGGCCGCGGTCGGCGATCTCTACCGGTGTCACCTCGTGCAAACCAAGGGCCTCGGCGTAGGCGCGGGCGCGCGAGACGGCGACGGCGACGGCCTGGGTGGCGACCTCGCGCTCGACCTCGCGTTCGGTCTCGGGGGTGAGATGCCAGTCGACGTCGCCCACCGCCACGCCGTCGGTGACCGATAGCTCGGTGACCCAGACCGACAGCTCCGGGAAGTCCGAGAAGGTGGCGGTGAAGTCGATGCTCGCGCGGTACACCGGAGCGAGCCGCTTACCTTCGCTGTTCCAGGGGCGTTCGGCATAGACGTTCAGCCGCTGGCTGGTCCAGGCCGTGATGCTGCCGGACTGCTCGCGCGTCGTGATGCCGTCGCGCACAGGGGTGGCCTGGGCCAGAGCGTGCTCGACGACCGTTGCGCGATCGGGGCCGTCGCAGGAGACGGTGAGGTGCAGCGTCGCGCGCTCGGGCGCGACGCGCAGTTCGTGTTCGCCGCGGACGGTGATGGTGACTTCAGTCATGCCAGTGACTGTACGACACGCGGGTGTGCAAAGAGAGAACGCAAGTGCAGGAATGGCGGCTGGGCCGGATTCGTTGTACTCTTTGATGCTCGGGTGCTTCGGTACCCGGTTGGTAACTCCACAGTGTGACAGCGGCTCCTTCGCGAGAAGGTTCACGGGGCTGATCGGTTTCGACGGCGCCTGTACATCGACGAGAAGCGGGCCGAGGATGCAGGGTTATCTCGTGAACGCTCCCTGCAAAACCATAGTTGCCGAATCCAAGCGCAACGACTTCGCCCTCGCTGCATAAGCGAGCCCGATAGTCCGTCAGACCGTATGTGATCCCGATACGGACCCTGGCGTCATCTAGGGATCTTGCTGCGTGATGGCGTCTGGACGTCACGTGGGACTCTTCCCAGGCTGGGCTCGTCGACTTAGGTGTCTGTGACAAAGGTCGGAGCCGAGCAGAACGCTCTTACAGACTGCGCCCGGAGAAGACGTGGATTTTCAGCGTCGGACGGGGGTTCGATTCCCCCCAGCTCCACCAACCGCTGTCACAAAGCTAGAGGCCCGCCTCCCCTTGGAAACACTGGGGAGGCGGGCTTTCTGTGTCTATGGATAACTCGTCGCACCGCGAGCTCTGCCCACACTTTGGCCCAGATCCGCCGCTGTCGCACGCTCATCCAGGCGCAGGGCGTCGTCGTCGCGGTCGTCGTCGAACAGGTCGGCATAGGTGTCGAGAGTCATCGTGACGGACTTGTGACCCAGCATTCGCCGCACTGCTTTGACGTTCGCGCCGGAGCTGATCGCGAGCGACGCCGCAGTGTGCCGCAGATCATGCGGGGTCAGACGCTCGAGGCGGGCCTCGGCTGTTGCCCTGGCGAACCAGCGGCCGGCGCCCACGCTCGGCTAGGCTCGGCGCAGGTAGTTCCCATCGGCGTCACCGAACATGAGATCACCCTTCGATCTCCCGTCGCATTGCCGTTCCAGCGCTTCCTTCAAGAACGCGGGGAACGGCACTAGCAGAACGAGGGTTGCGCGCGTGTGGCCGTGCGCGGCGGTCGCGAGACGCACGACCTCCCGAGGAACTACAGCTAGGTGACAGTTCCTAGGCACGCCGCCAGTGCGACGGTCGTGTTCATGATGGTCTCGACCTCGATGGGCGCCAGGCGGCCCAGGCGGGCTTGACGGCGCGGGCGGGAGGACAAGGGAGGGACTATACGCCCCGCCGGGGACGTCAGCAGTCGCGGGTCAGTGCGAGATGATCGCTTTGGCGAGAATGATCACGATGCCAAACGAGGCCGTGGATACACCGCCAAGGATGCGAACCCACCAGCGCGCTCCTCGTCGGGAGTAGGTGATGTAGCCGACGATCGCGAGAACAGCGACGCTCACCCACAGGGCGACCCATTTCGCGACGCTGTCTGGAAGCACCCCGAACACGCCCAGCAGCAACGCGAGTGCGGGCGCGACGACTGCAGCAAGCAGCCCGCGCGACTCCTTGACTGCTTCAGTGAAGGACTGCCAGATTGATTTCGTGGTGCCGTCAGGCGTTGTCTCTCCATGCGTGGCCACGGCACGTGCGTAGACGTGCGCAGCCCAGAAAACCGTGACTGTGATCCCGATGAACAGGAGTGTTCTCCAGGTCGGCGCTCCTGATCCGGCTGACGCGGCGATGAGGCCGGAGACGATAATGGAGCCGTACACGCCTTCTTCGCTGATCACGGAGCGGGTAAGCGGGGGGGTCTTGGTCACCGTCCAAGGATAGGACAGGGCAGGGTGAGTATCCGGCGCCGTCACCGCCTGTGGTCGGGGCGGGGACGCCTCGGGAGTCGGGGCCGGCGACCTTCGAGTGCGGTGTCAGCGCAGCGCACAAGTTGGCTTCAAGCGGCATACGATGAGCGCGCGCCGCACGGAGCACGAATGAACGCCGCCGAGCTGCTGGCGTTCGAGCGCACGCGGCCGCGTCACGACGGCACCAAAGAGGAAGCGATTTGCGCGGAGTTCGGGATCACGCCGGCCCGCTACTACATCTTCTTGACGAGAGCGGCCGGGTCGCTCGAAGGTCTCGCTGCAGACCCGATCACGGCTCGACGAGTTCGAGCGGCGGGAGAGCGACGGCGTGAGAGGACCGCGGCATGAACGAACCCAAGGACGGCCGACCGCTCGTCACCCAGCACGCGACGACGTGGGATGACGCGATCGAGGTAGTGCCCAGCGGTGAGCTTGGTGGTCTCGGACAGTGCGATCCGTTGCGGCTTGGGCGGGCGCGTGGCCTCGGACTCGATGGCCCTGGATGAGGATCCGTCGTCGGATGACTTCGACACCTGGGGAGCGTGAGCTCTGCCCACATTTTGCCCCCAGGTCGACGGATTCGACCCGGTCTGATCGGGTACCAACGGATATGAGTGGGCGCGGAATCACGAGGATCACGCTCCACCGGGCGACACCGGCATAGTTCGATTCCCCCCAGCTCCACCAACCGCTGTCACTGTGGAAGCCCCGCGTCACCGAGATCCTTCGGCGGCGCGGGGCTTTTTCGTCTGCGCAGTCATTCGCAGGGGTCTCACGTCCGCGGGCGGATCCCGTCCAGCGTGACGGCGATCACTTCACGGGCGAGCAGGTCTGGATCCACCGCGCCGTCGGGTCGGTACCACTCGACGACCGAGTTGATCATCCCGAAGATGAGCCTGGTGGCGACGCCGGCGTCCAGATCCTTGCGCACGAGCCCCTCGGCCTGCGCCTCGCGGACGAGTTCGGTCACGGTGTGATCGAAGCGTCGTCGGCGAGCCAGGGCGTTCATCTCGATCTCACTGTTGCCGCGCAGACGCAACAGCAGCGTGACCTGCGGTTGACGGGCGGTCAGCACGCGAACGGCGCCGCCGACGATCGCGGTCAGGCGATCCTCGGCCGTGGGCTGGTCCAACGCGGTCGCCAACGCCTCTTCGAGCCCACCGAGTGCTTCATCGAGGGCGATCTGCAGGATCTGCGCCTTCGAATCGACGTGGTGGTAGAGCGCCGACTTGGTGACCCCGAGCCGGCCGGTCAGATCGGCGACCGAGGTCGCGTCGTACCCTTGCTCGTTGAACAGTTCCACACCGGCGCGGATCACGTCGGCACGATCATGGCCCGGGCGCCCGCGACGGGCGGGGCGCGCACCGGTCACACCCATGGCATCCTCTTCGGCATATCGTCAAAGATACTGCGGTCGGGTGCGGAGGAGCGGCATCCGGCAGGTGGTGCGCAGACTAAGCTGGAGAGGTTATCCGACGATCTGGAGGGCTTCGACGTGGTCGACTTCATCGTGTTCCTGGTTCTGTTCCTCGGAGGGTTCGTCCTCTTCGGGATCTCGCACGAACTCCCGACCGGTCAGGCATACGCCTTCACGGCGGGCATCCTTCTGGTGAGCCTTGCCATGGCGTACGTCATGCGTCAGCGCGGGTCGGCGACCAAGCGCGCCGACAACTGGAACCAGAACCAGCAGTGAGCCTCGTGGCGCCGCCGTCGGGCGGCGCCACTTCGGCCTGCCTCAGCCCTCCCAATCGATGAGCAGCAGGCTCTGCTTGGTGTCGGCGAACTTCACCCAGCCGTCGCCGAACTCGTAGGTCATTCCGAACCCGTCGGAGTCGGTTGCCAGCGCGTAGGCCGGATCCTCCGTGAAGTACTGCCGCCCGCCTGCGGATGAACGCAGCCAGCCGTCGCGTTGCAGACCCGCCATAGCGGTCTCCGCAGACGGTGCGCTGATCGGCCCCCAGGCGTACATCTGACCATGGTCTGATGCCGTGCTGAAGTCGGCCCACATGCACAGCAGTCCCTCCTCGACGAGGGTCTCGCCGATGCGGAACTCCTCCTGCTTGGACGTCCAGCCCTGCTCGGTCAGAGCCTCGGCCGTGCCCGACGAGATGATCGTTTCGCACGTCGGGTCGGCGACCGGCTCGGGCGTCGACTTTTCAGGGGGTGCAGACGTGGCGGTGGCAGCAGGGGCGGGCTCGGTCGTCTGGGTGGCGGCAGGGGACGTGGGTGCGCTCTGCGGCGACGCGTCGGCGGCGCACGAGGCGAGGGACAGTGATGCCAGCAGGGCGCCGGCGGCGAGGGGAAGACGGATACGCATAGGACTCTTGGGGAGGAGGGGTGCGCGCGTCGCTCAGGGGCGGCGGGCGGCGCGGAACAGGGACAGGAACGGGGCGTGCAGAGCGCCGTTTGTGGCGAGCGTCGACAGGGCCGACAGGGTCTCGGTGCCGTCGAATGCCGTCATCCGGCCGCCGGCTTCTCGTACGATCGGCACGGCCGCGGCGATGTCGTACTCTTTGACGTCGAACTCGGCGACCATGTCGATGCGGCCTTCAGCGAGCAGCATGTAGCTGTAGACGTCGCCGTAGGCGCGATCGCGCCACACGGCATCGGCTACGGCCATCAGCTCGGGCAGCCTCCCGGCATCCGCCCACTGGCCGATGCTCTGAAAGCTGACGCTCGCGTCTTCGAGCGCGTCGACCGTGGATACCTGAAGACGTCGATCGCCCTGCGGGGTCGCGGTCCAGGCGCCGTGCGAGGTGGCGGCCCACCAGCGGCGACCGAGTGCCGGCATGCTGACCACCGAGACCTGGGGGATGCCGTCGATGGCCAGCGCGATCATGGTGCCCCACAGCGGGACGCCGCGCAGGAAATTCGCCGTGCCGTCGATCGGATCGATGATCCACTGACGATGCGTGTCGCCCTCGGCGCCGAACTCCTCGCCGAAGATTCCATCGCGGGGGCGCTCCTCGGCCAGCAGCGTGCGGATCGCGCGCTCCGTTGCGAGGTCGGCATCGGTGACGTGCGAGCGGTCGGCCTTGAGCGACACCTGCAGGTCGGCGGCGTCGAAACGGGGGAGGGACTGCGCGTCTGCCGCGTCGGCCAGGCGCAGGGCGAGGGCGAGGTCGTCGGCGTGGTCCGTGGCTGTGGGGGAGACGGTCACCTGTCCAGGATAGACGGGGTGGCCGGCCGCGACGGGCGCTGCAACGCGCCCGGGATGACCTGGATTTGGTGCGACCCCCAGCCGCTGGTAATGTAATTCCTCGTTCGGGTTCACCGAAAAATGCGCCTCTAGCTCAATCGGCAGAGCAATTGACTCTTAATCAATGGGTTCAGGGTTCAAGTCCCTGGGGGCGCACCAGATGAAGCCCCGGAATCCCTCTCGGATTCCGGGGCTTTCTCATGTTCACGATTCGGTCACGGTCGGTGCCCTTCCATCCCGCGGCTCGTGGTGGGAGCATGTCGACAGGGAGGTTCTCATGATCGACCTGGACGATGTCGACACCGACGAGGACGGCGCATTGACGGCCACTGCGGTGTTGCCCGGCGAGCGCCGCGTGACTGTCGAGTACGAGTTCGATGAAGAGCTGGAGCGACCCGACGATGGCGACGTCGATGAGGTCGACGACGACGAGGGCGTCGAGCCCGAGGATCTTCCCGACCTGGATGCGATGCAGGACACGGTTCAGCACGCTCTGGCGCGCTTGACCGAGGAGATCCTCGATGGCCGCGAGATCGACGTCGCAGAAGAGCTCGCGGATGCGGCGCAGGAGGATGACGAGGATCTGGACTACGACGAGCTGCTTCAGGCGATCAGGGAAGACCTGGTGCTCGACGGCGTGATCGTGTTCGGAGACGGAGGGCTCACACTGCTCTACGTCGCAGCGAGCGAGTTTCCCGACCTCGTGATCTACTGCCTGCTCGACGAGGATCTCGAGATCGACGATCTGATGGTCGAATAGCGCTACGCGACGCGGATGACACGGCCCGCGGTCAGGTGCTGCAGCTGAGCGAAACTCAGCGGCATGACCGTGTCGGGGGTGCCGCCCGCGGTCCACACCTCAGCGAAGTCGCGCAGATCCTCATCGATGTAGGTGCGCAACCGCGTCGGATGCCCGATCGGTGCGACGCCGCCGATCGCCTGCCCGGTTGCGGAGCGCACGACCGCGGCGGGTGCCATGGCGACCTCGGCCGCGCCGATGCTCGCCGCCAGTACGCCGAAGTCGACGCGATGGGCGCCGCTCGTCATCACCAGGAGGGGGTCCCCGTCGGCGACGAGGACGAGGCTGTTCGCGATGGCTCCTACCGGGCATCCGATGGCCGCTGCGTCGAGCGCGGCCGTGCGGGCGGAGTCGGGAAGGATGACGATGCGTCCCTCGATTCCTGCGTCGGCGAGCTGGTCGTGCACGATGCGGCTGCGGGCCGGAAGGGAGTCTGCGGCGGTCACGGGGGTCGGGCTCCTTCGCTCGGATGCTGCGGGTCGCAGCCATCACGAGGATAACCGGCGTGGTTCCGGCGCCGCGTGCCTCTCCGTCGCCCACTTGACGTCGTGGGGTGGCGGGCTTAGCATTCCAATACCTGAATCGGGTTTCATGTTCCCGACCTTCCATCGATGAAAGGCATCCAGATGCGGGTTACGAAGAAGTTGCTCCTGGGGTCGGTTCTCGCAACCGCCGCCCTTGTCATGTCGGCCTGTGCGCCGCAGTCGGATGTCAGTGGGGCTGACTCCGGCGACAGCGCGCCCGCGGAGGTGCGCGTTGGCATGATCACCAGCGAGACCGGGCCGCTGGGCGGCTACGGCAAGCAGTACCTCGACGCGTTCGCCGTTGGGCTCGACTACGCAACCGACGGCACCGGTGAAGTCGACGGCATCAAGATCGTCATCGAGAACCGCGACGACGCCGGCGACGCCGACACCGCGGTGACCGCCGCCAAAGAGCTGATCGGCGACGGCGTGAACATCCTGATGGGCAGCGCCTCGTCCGGTGTCGCACTCGCGATGGCCGAGCAGGCAGAGCAGAACAAGGTGCTCTTCATCTCGGGTCCCGCGGCGGCCGACGCCGTCACGGGCATCAACGACTACACGTTCCGTTCCGGACGCCAGTCGGCGCAGGACGTCGCCACGGCCGGAATGTTCCTCGATGACATCGAGGGCAAGAAGATCGTCGTGTTCGGTCAGAACAACGCGTTCGGCCAGGGCAACGTCGCGGCCGTCGAGGCGATCCTCGGCGGCAAGGGTGCAACGGTCGAGCCGCTGCTCGTGGCCGAAGACGTCACCGAGTTCACCCCGTTCGCCCAGCAGGTGCTGACCGCCGAGCCCGACCTGGTCTTCGTCGCCTGGGCCGGTGCCACCTCGGGTGCGATGTGGCAGGCCATGAGCCAGCAGGCCGTTCTCGACGAGATTCCCGTCGTCACCGGCCTCGGCGACCGTGCCACGTTCGGCGCCTACGGCGTCGCCTCCGAGCAGATCAACTTCCTGAACCACTACTTCGGCGCCGCGCCCGACAACGCGGTGAACACGGCGATGCTCGAGGGACTCGAGGCCGCTGGTGCCGAGGCTGATCTGTTCAGCCCCGACGGCTTCAACGCTGCGATCATGCTCGTCCAGGCGGTCAAGGAGGGCAAGGGTGACGTCGACGCGATGATCGCGGCACTGGAGGGCTTCGAGTTCGAGGGCCCCAAGGGCACGAACACCGTGCGCGCCGATGACCACGCGCTCCTGCAGGACATGTACCAGGCCAAGCTCATCGCCGACGGTGACACGTTCACCCCTGAGCTGGTCGCGACGGTTCCGGCCGCCGACGTCGCACCGTGACCCCGGGCATCATGACCAGGAGGTCGAAGAAGTGAACATCCCAGCCCCGCCCACCGCAGGCGCATCGCTCCGCGTCGAAGGACTCGGCCTCGACATCGGAGGAGCGACGATCCTCAAGGACGTCGACCTCGCTGTCGAGCCCGGCTCGCTGGTCGGAGTGATCGGGCCGAACGGCGCCGGCAAGACCACGCTGTTCAACGCCATCTCGGGTGTGATCAGGCCCACCGCCGGCCGCATCCTGATGGACGGCACCGACATCACCCGCACCAGCGTGCCCCAGCGCGCCAGGGCGGGGCTGGGACGCACCTTCCAGACATCCAGCCTGTTCCCGCAGCTCACCGTCCACGAGAACGTGCGCATCGCGGTGCAGGCGGCCGAAGGTGGCAGCTACTCGCTGCTGCACTTCCCGAAGCGATCGGACGCGATCAGCATCCGCGCCGAGGAACTGCTGCGCTCCGTCGGCCTCGGACATCGTCTGGATGCCAGAGCCGGCGACATCAGCCACGGTGACAAGCGCAAGCTCGAGATCGCCGTTCTGCTGGCCACCCGTTCGCGGCTCGTCCTTCTCGACGAGCCGATGGCAGGCGTCGCCTCGGGCGACGTCGCCGGGCTCGTCGAGAACATCCGCGGACTGCAGGCCGAGACCGGATGCACCGTGCTGATGGTCGAACACCACATCGAAGTCCTGATGGGCTTCGTCGACCTCGTCGCGGTGATGTACTTCGGCAGCATCATCGCTGTCGACACCCCGCAGCAGATCATGGAGAACCCCACCGTGCAGAGCGCCTATCTCGGGACCGGCGCATGAGCGCCCCGATCCTGCAGGTGAAGAACCTGCGCGCATCCATCGCCGGACAGCAGGTCGTCGAGAGTGTCACCTTCGATGTGCCCGCCGTCGGCATCACAGCCGTGCTCGGTCGCAACGGTGCAGGAAAGACCTCGACCCTGCGCGGCATCCTCGGACTCATCTCACGCAAGGGCGAGGTGATCCTCGACGGCGAGCGCATCGATGCGCTCAGCACGCACCGCATCGTCCAGCGCGGCGTCGGGTACGTGCCCGAGGACCGTGAGGTCTTCGCCGGCCTCACCGTCGCCGAGAACCTTGCCCTCGCCGAACGGCAGCGCAATCCGCGACGCGAGTTCGTGGATCAGCTGTTCCCCGACCTGGTCGCCCGCCGCGCCCAGCGCGCCGGAACCCTCTCGGGCGGCCAGCAGCAGATGGTCTCGGTCGCTCGCGCCATGCTCAACGACAACCGCCTGCTTCTCGTGGACGAACCGACCAAGGGCCTCGCGCCCAAGATCGTCACTGAGGTGGCGGATGCTCTCGCCGAGGCCGCTACGACAGTGCCGATGCTGCTCGTGGAACAGAACCTCGATGTCGTGCGGCGCCTGGCCGACCAGGCGATCGTGATCGCCGACGGACGAGTCGTGCACACCGGACGCGCCGTCGACATCCTCGACGATGCCGACCTGACCAGACGCCTGCTCGGCGTCAGTGCGGAGGAGCACGTATGAGCACCCTGGTACTCACCCTCGTCATCGGGCTCGGACTCGGCGCACTGTACTTCCTCGTCGCCAGCGGCCTGAGCCTGATCTACGGCCTCATGCATGTGCTGAACTTCGCCCACGGCGCGTTCCTCACTCTCAGCGCCTTCGTCGGCTGGGCGGTCGCGCAGGCCGTCGGCGTCGACAGCTGGGGCGGCTTCGTGCTGTCGGTTCTGGTCGGCGGCGCGGTCGGCGCGGCGTTCGCGGCGGCCACCGAGCTCTTGCTGATCAGGCCGCTCTACGAGCGCCATATCGAACAGGTGCTGGTCACCGTCGGTCTGTCCTTCGCAGCGATCGCCCTGTTCGAGGGAATCTGGGGCACTGACCCGGTCAACGTGCGCGGCCCGGCGTGGCTGAGCGAGACCACCCCGGTGCTCGGCGCCAGCATCCCGAACAAGTACTGGGTGCTCATCATCGCCGCGGCACTCGTGCTCGCCGGGCTCGTGCTGTTCCTCAAGAAGACGCGCTACGGCATGATCATCCGCGCCGGTGTCGAGAACCGGTCCATGGTCACCGCGCTCGGCATCGACGTGCGACGCTCGTTCACGCTCGTCTTCGCCATCGGCGGTGCGGCCGCCGGCATCGGTGGTGTGCTCGCCATGCACGCCCTGACCTACGTCTCGGCCCATCTGGGGTCGACGCTGCTGATCTTCGCATTCATCGTCACTGTGGTCGGTGGACTCGGGTCGCTGACCGGCGCGGCGATCGCCTCGGTGCTGGTCGCGGTGATGCAGCAGGTCGCCAACACATACCTCGGCGGAACCGGTGACTTCATCGTCGTGATCCTGCTGGCTGTCGTCCTGCTGGTGCGTCCGGCCGGTCTCATGGGAAGGAAGGCCTGACATGAACGCCACGAACCGCAACCGCTGGCTCCCGGTCGGCGTCGGTGTCGTCCTCGTCACCGTCCTGGCGCTGCTGCCGATGCTCAACCTGTCATTGCCGGGCATCCTGCCCGGTGCGACGTACACGCCGGGTTCGCTCGCGCTGATGTCGCTGTGCATGGTGTTCGCCGCGCTCGCGCTGTCGTACAACCTGCTGCTCGGCACGGCCGGCATGCTCTCGTTCGGGCACGCACTGTACTTCGGTGCCGGGGCGTACGGTCTGGGTATCGTGCTGGAGGCTGCGCGACTTCCGCTCGTACCGGGAATCTTCGTCGCGCTGCTGGGGGGACTGGTGATCGCCGTCGTCACCGGCGCCGTGGCCATGCGCGTCAACGGCATCCCGTTCGCGATGGTGACACTCGCCTTCGCCCAGGCGGGCTCGGTGCTTGTACGACGCAACCAGGCGATCACGGGCGGTGAAGAGGGGCTCAGCCTGCACACCGAGGGTGTGCCCGACTGGCTCGTCGGCGTCGTGAACACGCGCAACCTGTACTGGATCTCGCTCGCCGTGGTCGTCATCGTCTATCTGATCGTGCTGTGGGTCGATCGTTCGCGCCTGGGGCATCTCGCCGCGGCCGCCCGCGAGAACGACCTGCGCGTGCGCGTTCTCGGGCTGCAGCCCACCCGGGCCAAGCTCATCGTCTTCGTGATCGCCGCGCTGTGCGCATCGCTTGCGGGCATCGCCTACCTGCTGCTGCAGTCGGGCACACAGCCCACTGCGGTCAGCGCAGATCTGACGATCACGGTCCTGGTGATGGTGGTGCTCGGTGGCGTCGGGTTCCGTTGGGGTGCGATCCTCGGAGGTGTGCTTTACACGATCCTTGACCAGCGCCTGACGGTGCTCGCCCGCGCCGAGGGCATCCAGCAGCTTCCCGATGTGCTGCGCGTGCCGCTGTCGGAGCCGCTGTTCATCCTCGGTGTCCTGTTCATTCTCGTCGTGATGTTCCTTCCCGGCGGCATCGCCGGAACCGTGGACTCCTGGGTCCGTCGTCGTCGCGGACGCGGTGCGCCCGAGAGCGGGCTCGCCGCGATGGACGAGGCGGAGCAGGTGCCGGAGATGGCGCGATGACAGACGCCGCCGGCGCGCACACCATCGGACGGTGGTTGCACGACCGGGCCGTGTCGGATCCGGCGCGCGTCGCCGTCGACGACCGCGGTGTGCGTACCGATTACCGCGCGCTCGCGGCGCGTGTCACGCGACTGGCGGAGCGTCTGAGCGACGCCGGGTACGGTGCGGGGCAGCGGGTCGCGACGATCTCGGGCAACTCGACCGACCAGGTCGTGGTGTTCTTCGCCTGCGCGCAGCTGGGCATCGCGTTGGTGCCGCTGTCGTGGCGGCTGACTCCGACCGAGCTGGCCGACCTGATCTTCCGCACCGGGCCGGACCTGCTGCTGATCGAGGATGAGCACGCGGCCCTCGCGTCGGCGGCGCTGGAGAACATTGCGGATGCCCCCGTGCACGCCGCTCTCGGCGTCGCCGGCGTCGAGGCCGAGGCACCGGCCGCGCGGGAGAGCGCGCCCCGCCGCGCGGCGCGCGACACCGATCCGCTGCTGGTGATCTACACCTCGGGCAGTGAGGCGGCGCCGAAGGGCGTCGTGCTCACGCACGAGAACTGCTTCTGGAACAACCTCGCTCTCGATCGCGCCATGCCGCTCGACGGCGACGACGTGGTGCTGGCGATGCTGCCGCAGTACCACGTCGCCGCGTGGAACGTGCAGCCACTGCAAGCCTGGTGGCGAGGTGCAACGGTCGTCCTCGAGCGCGGATTCGACCCCGGTCGCGTGCTGCAGCTCATCGCCGACCGTGGCGTCACCGCAATGATGGGTGTGCCCACCCAGTACCGCATGCTGCAGCAGCATCCGCTGTGGGAGAGTGCCGACCTCACCGCCCTGAACCGCGTTGTGGTCGGCGGGGCCACCATCCCAGAGGAGCTGGTGCGCACATGGGCGACGCGCGGTCTCGCCTTCACCCAAGGGTACGGGCTGACCGAAGCAGGACCCAACGTGCTGCACCTGGCCGCAGACCTCGTCGCCGCGCACCCGGGGGCGGTCGGACGCCCCTACCCGGGTGTCGACGTGCGCATCACCGACCCCGAGACCGGACTCGAACTGCAGGGAGCGGCCACCGGCGAGCTCTGGGTGCGTGGTGCGAGCGTCTTCGCCGGCTACCTCGATGATCACGAAGCGACCCAGCGTGCGATGCACGGCGAATGGCTGCGCACCGGCGATCTCGTGCGCCGCGACGCCGACGGCATCCACCGCGTCGTCGATCGGCTCAAGGACATCTACGTCTCCGGAGGTGAGAACGTCGCCCCCGCCGAGGTGGAGCGCGCCTTCGCTGCGCATCCGCTGGTCGCGGAGTGCGCTGTCGTCGGCGTACCCGACCCGGTGTGGGGAGAGCGCGGGGTGGCTTTCATCGTTCCGGTGGGACCGGTGTCGCGCGAAGAGCTGCGCGCATTCGCCGCCGAACGGCTGGCGACGTTCAAACTGCCGTCGCGGATCGAGTTTCTCGACGAGCTGCCCAGATCCACGATCGAGAAGGTCGCCCGCGCACGACTCCGCCGGATGGCGCTGAGGGAGGAGCACCAGGATGCTGCCCACTGAGAACCCACCAGCGGAGGAACCGCCCGTTTCGTCCGCGACCGGACGTCCCCTCACCAAACGCGGACAGCAGACCCGGCGTCGCCTGCTCGAAGCGGCCGAGCAGGTCTTCGCAGACCTCGGATATCACGAGGCCTCGATCGTCAAGATCACCGAGCACGCCGGCGTTGCACTGGGCACCTTCTACCTGTACTTCGACGGCAAGCAGGCGATCTTCGATGAGCTCGTGCTCGACCTCAACAGCCGGGTGCGCCACTCGATGTCCGAGTCGATGGCATCCGCAACGAACCGTATCGAGGCCGAACGCCTCGGGTTCGAGGGATTCTTCCGGTTCACTGCCGCGCATCCGGCGCTGTACCGTGTCGTCCGCGAGGCCGAGTTCGTCTCGCCGACCATGCTGCGCCTGCACTACGAGCGCATCGTCGACGGCTACCGCGCCGGACTTGCGGCCGCGCAGCGCGACGGCGAGATCGCAGGCGAGCTCGACACCGACGTCGTCGCCTGGGCGCTGATGGGTGCCGGTGAGCTGATCGGTATGCGCTACCTGCTCTGGGAGCGGGATGCCGCAGGAAAGCCGCCCGCGCAGATCGACCCCGCAGTGCTCGACGGCATGTCGGACTTCATCACCCGCGCGCTGCGCCCCGACCACGCGGAGAACCCCGCGCCGGGTGCGCGGCCGCACGTCACAGAGAGCCTCAGAGAGGAAGAGAACGATGTCTGAACAGGATCTCGCCGGTCGGCGTGCAGTGATCACCGGGGGAGCGAGCGGTATCGGGCATGCCTGCGCCGCCGAGTTCGTGCGCCGTGGGGCACACGTGGTGATCGCCGACATCGACGCCGCTGCGGCCGCTGCCGCAGCAGAGCAGATCGGGGGAGAGGCCTGGGCCGTCGACCTGTCCGACACTGCGGCACTGGACGACCTCGCCCTCGACGCCGACATCCTGGTCAACAACGCCGGGATCCAGCGCGTCAGCCCGATCGTGGATTTCGATCCCGATGCCTTTCGTCTGATCCAGCGGATCATGCTCGAGGCACCGTTCCTGCTCATCCGCGCGGTGCTCCCCGGAATGTACGAGCGCGGCTGGGGGCGGATCATCAACATCTCCAGCGTGCACGGTCTGCGTGCCAGCCCGTTCAAGTCCGCTTATGTGGCTGCCAAGCACGGACTGGAAGGCCTGTCGAAGGTCACCGCACTGGAGGGCGGCCCGCACGGCGTCACCAGCAACTGCATCAACCCCGGCTACGTGCGCACGCCCCTGGTCGAGAAGCAGATCGCCGACCAGGCGAAGGTGCACGGCATCCCCGAGAGCGAGGTCGTTGAGACGATCATGCTCACCGAGAGCGCGATCAAGCGACTCGTCGAAGCCGGCGAGGTCGCCTCGCTGGCTGGCTGGCTGGTGTCGGACGCCGCCGGCATGGTCACGGGCGCCTCGTACACGATGGACGGCGGCTGGAGCGCACGATGACCCACCACGACTACCGCACCACGGATGTGCCTGTCGCCGGAGGCGACCTTCGGGTGGCCGTCTGGGAGCCACCGGGCGAGGTGCAGCACACGGTGCTTGCCATCCACGGGGTCACGTCGTCGCACCTGGCTTGGCCGTTCGTCGTGCAGCAACTGCCGGGTGTGCGCGTGATCGCCCCCGACCTGCGCGGTCGCGGCGCCAGCAACACGCTGCCCGGTCCCGCGGGCATGGCGGCACACGCCGATGATCTGGCAGCGGTGCTCGACGCGTTCGATGTCGACGTCGTCAGCGTCGTCGGGCACTCGATGGGCGCCTTCGTGGCCGTCGTGCTCGCGCACCGGTATCCGCAGCGCGTGAGCCGCCTTGTGCTCGTCGATGGTGGCCTGCCGTTGAACGTGCCCGCCGGCGTCGACCCCGAACAACTCGTCCCGCTGATCCTCGGCCCGGTCGCCGAACGGCTCTCGCGCCGTTGGCCGGACGTCGAGGCGTACACCGAGGAATTCTGGCGCCGGCATCCGGCCTTCGCGGACGACTGGAGTGCCGAGCTCGATGCCTACATCGCGTACGACCTCGTGCCGGATGGCGATGTGCTTCGCGCGGCGACGAGCTCGGACATCATGGCCGACGACGTCATCGACATGAACACCGGTTCTGCGCTGCCCGATGCGCTGGCGGCGCTGTCGGTGCCGACGCTCTTCATCACCGTGCCCCGGGGGCTGCAGAACGAGACGCCGGGGCTGTACGCGCCGGCGCACCTCGCGGATCTGCTGCAGAGATACCCCGCGGTGGATCATGTGCACCTTGACGACCTCAACCACTACACGGTCGTGATGAGTCCGCGCGGTGCCATCGCGCTCGCCCACCTGGTGCGGCCGGTCCTCGTCTGACCGCGGCGTCTCGCCGGCGGGTCAGCGACGCGCGCCGGCGAGACGCGACGACAGCTGGTGGGCGTGCGCGAGCAGCGTGCGTCCGAGTTGCGGCAGACGGTCGGGGCCGAAACGGAACTCGACGCCGGTCAGGCTCAGCGCCCACTCCGGGCGTCCATGTCGATCGAAGACCGCGGCGCCGATGCCGAACGACCCCTCGACCACCAGCCCCGGGTTGACGGCATAGCCGCGCGCCTTCGTCTCGTGCAGGCGGCGCCGCATCGGTGCCGTGCCGTGCGCGTGCCCCCAGCGCTCCTCGATCTCGGGGTGCCGCTCCAGGTAGGCATCCACATCGTGGTCAGGTAGGAATGCCAGGATCGCGAGACCGGCGCTGGCGACGCCGAGGGGGAACCGCACGCCCTCGCTGAGGACGAACGAGCGGATGGGGAACGATCCCTCTTCGCGTACGAGGCACACGGTCTCATCCGCGCGGCGCGTCGACAGGAACGCGCTCTCCTCGGTCTTCACCGCGAGTGAGCGCACGATGTCGCGCGACAGCTCAGTCACGTCATAACGCGCCGCGGCGACGGTTCCCATCAGATAGAGCTCAGGACCGGGCATCCATCGCGCCGACGTCTCGTCCTGGTCGACGAGTCCCTCCACCCGCAGCGCGGTCAGCAGCCGGTGTGCGGTCGAGCGGCTCAACTCGGCACGCTGCGCCAGGGACTGCAACGAGGCGCCGTCGGGAGACGCCGTCACCAGTCGCAGCAGCGAAGAGGCGCGGGCGATGGCCTGCGCGCCGGGCACACTGCGACGGCGATCGTCCTGCTGTTCCATAATGTGGACGCTAGCGGTTCGTGCGACCACATCGCAAGCATCGGGTTGCCGCGCGCACGGCACGGGCGGATGCTGGAGATGACCCGTCACGAAGGAGTGGTCTTGATCGACAAACAGTTCGCATCCGCGGCCGAGGCCGTCGCCGACATCCCGGACGGAGCGTCGCTGGCCGTCGGCGGCTTCGGACTCTCCGGCAATCCCATGAAGCTGATCGAGGCCCTGCACGCACAGGGCACCGCCGATCTGAGCGTCGTCAGCAACAACTGCGGCGTCGACGACTGGGGCCTGGGCATCCTGCTCGCCTCGCAGCGCATCCGCAAGATGACCTCGTCGTACGTCGGCGAGAACAAGGAGTTCGAGCGTCAGTTCCTCGAGGGCGATCTCGAACTCGAGCTCACCCCGCAGGGCACCCTCGCCGAGAAGCTCCGTGCCGGTGGCTCGGGCATCGCCGCGTTCTTCACGCAGACGGGTGTGGGCACGCAGGTCGCCGAAGGCGGTCTGCCGCGTCGCTACAACGCCGATGGCACCATCGCCGTCGCCTCGCCGGTCAAGGAGGTGCGCACCTTCGACTTCCTCGGCAAGCCGAGCGAGTTCGTGCTCGAGGAGGCGATCACCACCGACTTCGCGCTCGTGCACGCCATGAAGGGCGACCGCCACGGCAACCTGATCTTCAACAAGGCGGCCCGCAACTTCAACCCGCTCGCCGCCATGGCCGGCCGCGTGTGCGTCGCCCAGGTCGAGGAACTCGTCGAACCCGGCGAGCTCGACCCCGACTGCATCCACCTGCCCGGCGTCTTCGTGCACCGCGTGGTCGAGGTCGGCACCGACATCGAGAAGCGCATCGAACGACGCACCGTACGCCAGGAAGGGGCCTGAACATGGCGCTCACCCGTGACCAGATGGCGGCACGTGCCGCTCAGGAGCTCACCGACGGCTCGTACGTCAACCTTGGTATCGGCCTTCCGACGCTGGTGCCCAACCATGTGCCGTCCGACGTCACGGTCGTGCTGCAGTCCGAGAACGGCATCCTAGGCGTCGGCCCGTACCCGACCGAGCAGAACGTCGACCCCGACCTGATCAATGCCGGTAAGGAGACCATCACCCTGCTGCCGGGCGCGGCGTTCTTCGACTCCGCAACCAGCTTCGGCATGATCCGCGGCGGCAAGATCGACGCGGCGATCCTGGGTGCGATGCAGGTGTCGGTCGGCGGCGACCTGGCCAACTGGATGATCCCCGGAAAAATGGTCAAGGGCCCCGGCGGCGCGATGGACCTGGTGCACGGCGCAGGTCGACTCATCGTGCTGATGGAGCACGTCGCCAAGAACGGCAGCGCCAAGATCGTCAACGAGTGCTCTCTGCCGCTCACCGGCAGGGGAGTGGTCGACCGCATCATCACCGATCTCGCCGTGATCGACGTCACCGAGCAGGGACTCGTGCTCGTCGAGACGGCACCCGGCGTGAGCGTGCAGGACGTCATCGACGCCACCGAACCGCCGCTCACCATCTCGGAATCACTGAAGGAGAACTCATGAGCGACATCGTCATCGTCGCCGCAGCACGCACTCCGCAGGGACGTCTGAAGGGGCAACTGGCCTCGTTCACCGCACCCCAGCTCGGCGCGTTCGCCATCCGCGGCGCCATGGAGCAGTCCGCCATCTCGCCCACCGACATCGACGCGGTGATCATGGGCCAGGTGCTCGCGGCGGGCTCCGGCCAGAACGCGGCCCGCCAGGCCGCCATCGGCGCGGGCATCGGCTGGGACGTTCCGGCCAGCTCGGTCAACAAGGTGTGCCTGTCGGGTCTGACGGCCATCATCGATGCCGCCCGCATGATCCGCACGGGTGATGCGACGACCGTCGTCGCCGGCGGCATGGAGTCGATGACCCGCGCACCCCACCTGCTGATGGGGTCGCGCGACGGCTGGACCTACGGCAGCGTCGAGGTGCTCGACCACATGGCTCACGACGGCCTCACCGACGCGTACGACCGCGAGAGCATGGGTGCGTCGACCGAGCGCCACAACCCGCGCTACGAGATGACGCGCGAGCTGCAGGACACGGTTGCCGCGCTGTCGCACCAGCGCGCCGCCGCCGGCCAGCGCGACGGGGCGTTCTTCGCCGAGATCGTCGAGGTCACCGTTCCGCAGCGCAAGGGCGACCCGGTGGTGCTCACGCAGGACGAGGGCGTGCGCCCCGACACCACGGTCGAGTCGCTCGCCGGCCTGCGCCCCGCGTTCGCCGAGGGTGGCACTATCACCGCGGGCAACGCCTCGCAGATCTCCGACGGTGCGGCCGCGGTCATCGTCACGACGCGCGAGAATGCGGATGCCCGTGGCTGGCCGGTACTGGCCGTGATCGGTGCGAACGGCCAGACCGCCGGCCCCGACAACTCGCTGCAGGCTCAGCCCGCGCGTGCCATCGAACGCGCCCTCGAGAAGCAGGGTCTCACGACCGACGACCTCGACCTGGTCGAGATCAACGAGGCCTTCGGGGCCGTCGTGGCCCGCTCGCAGCAGGAGCTCGGCCTCTCCAGCGACATCGTCAATGCGCACGGCGGCGGCATCGCCATCGGGCATCCGATCGGTGCGAGCGGCGCTCGCCTCGTGGTGCACCTCGCGCACCAGCTCGCCGCGCGCGGATCCGGTACCGCGGTGGCCGCGCTGTGCGGCGGCGGCGGTCAGGGAGAGGCTCTGGTCCTGACCCGTTGACGTCCTGGCCGGTTGAGGTCCTGGCCTGCTGAGTCAGATCGCGTCGCCGACACCCCTACGTATCGCCGAGACCCCCAGGTGCGGACATCCGCACCTGGGGGTCTCGGCGATAGATGGGGGTCTCGGCGAAGGTGGTCGCCGAGGGGTGCCCCGCTGACACGAGGAGCGTGTCAGCGCTGGGTGGCCTTGGCGGCTTTTTCGATGGCCTTGAGCTGCTTATCGGCGCGCTTGTTCTGCTTGGGCGCCAGTGGCGAATCCGCCGCGACGGTGATTCCGTTGGCGTCGCGGCGCATGTCGACGACCGCGCCGATCGCCAATGCGAGGGTGATGCCCCAGCTGATCCAGGCGAGAACCGCACGCCACGTGATCGGGGCATCGCGGGTGCCGCGCAACAGAGAGAGGCCGGCGGTGATCGCGCCGATGAGTCCGGATCCGAAGAGGTAGCGCATGCGTCTACGGTAGTCGAGCACTCGCGCAGACGGCGAAGGGGGCGTCAAACGGATCGCGTCACGCGGGCGGCGGCTCGTCGCGTAAAATAGGTGAGCCTAACCTGCCCGAAGGGAACCATATGCCTGTCATCCGCACGCGCCGGATCGCACCCGTCGTCGGAATCGCCGTCGCCGCGCTGCTCGTCGGATGCACTCCCGGCGGCGGTGACGACGCGTTGATCATCTACAACGCTCAGCACGAGCAGCTCACTGAGGAGTGGACGGCCGCGTTCACCGCAGAGACGGGTATCGAGGTCAAACTGCGTCACGGTGGCGACAGCGAACTCGCGAACCAGATCGTGCAGGAGGGCGACGCCTCGCCCGCCGATGTGTTCCTCACCGAGAACTCGCCCGCGATGGCACTCGTCGAGGATGCCGGACTCTTCGCCCCCATCGACGAGGCGACGCTGCAGCGGGTGCCCGAGCAGTTCCGGCCCAGCACCGGCTCCTGGACCGGCATCGCCGCACGCGACACGGTACTCGTCTACAACCCCGAGCTGATCTCTGAGGACGAGCTGCCCGCGTCGATCCTCGAGCTGCAGGATGAGAAGTGGCAGGGCCAGTGGGGAGCCGCGCCCGGTGGCGCCGACTTCCAGGCCATCGTCTCGGCCATCCTCGCGTCGGAGGGCGACGACGCGACCGCCGACTGGCTCGCCGGTATGCAGCGCAACGCCGAGATCTACCGCAACAACATCGTGACGATGAAGGCTGTCAACGCCGGCGAGGTGCCGATGGGCATCATCTACCACTACTACTGGTACCGCGACCAGGCGAGCACCAAGGAGAACAGCGGCAATACGGCGCTGCATCTGTTCGAGCCGGGCGATCCGGGAGCCTTCGTCAGCATCTCGGGCGGCGGCGTCCTGGCATCCAGCGATCGCTCCGACGAGGCGCAGCAGTTCCTCACTTGGCTGGTCGGAGAGCAGGGGCAGACGATCCTTGGCGAGGGCTACAGCTACGAGTACCCGGTGGCCACCGGCATCCCCGCCCGCGCACCCCTTCCCGCGCTCGATTCGCTCGGTGCGCCCGAGATCGACCCGTCCACGCTGAACGGCCCGACCGTGATCGACCTCATGACCGAGGCGGGACTGCTCTGACACGCACAGCCGAGCGCCAGGCGGGTACAGAGCGTCCGCGCGGCGCACGGTCGTACCCCTGGATGCTGGCAATCGGCGTCGCCGCGGCCGCTGCGATCGCACTGATCCCCGTCGGCTATGTGGTCGTGTCGTCGATCCAGACGGGCCTCCCTCGACTGGTCGAGCTGCTCGTGCGCCCGAGAGTCGCCGAGCTGACCGTCAACACGGTGCTGCTCGTGGTGCTGGGAGTGGCCGCGACGCTCGTCGTGGGCATCGGCGGGGCATGGCTGGTCGAGCGAACGTCGTTGCCGCTGCGCCGGTTCTTCGCGATAACGTTGGCGGCGCCCTTGGCGATCCCCGCGTTCGTGACCAGCTACGGCTGGGCGAGCGTCGCCCCCTGGCTGGGCGGGCTCGGTGGTGCGGTGCTGATCGCCGCCTGCGCGTACTCACCGCTGGTGTACCTGCCGGCGGTCGCGGCCCTGCGCGGCCTTGACCCTGCGCTCGAAGAGAGCGCTCGCTCGCTCGGGCTCGGTCCATGGCGGGTGTTCGCGCGTGTGGTGCTGCCACAGCTGAGGATGGCCGCCATCGGCGGTGGCCTCGTGGTCGGACTGCACCTCCTCGCGGAGTACGGCGCGTTCGCGTTCCTCGAGTTCGGCACGTTCACCACCGCGATCATGGACGCCTACCGTGCGAACTTCGGCGGTGCTCTCGCGGCCGCCCTCGGAGTGGTGCTTGCCGCTCTGTGCCTTCTGCTCGTGATCGGTGAGAACCGCCTGCGGGGCACGTCGCGGCTGTCGCGCAGCGCCGCATCCCGCCCCGGCGGACGCGCGGACCTCGGTCGCTGGACCGTGCCGGCGGTGCTCGCCCTGCTCGTCTTCCTCAGTGCAGCGGTGCTCGTCCCGCTGTCTTCGGTGCTGCGATGGTCGCTGAGCAGCGGACTCGACGACTGGACGTCGGTCGTGTCCGCGGCCGGCCAGACGGTGCTGCTATCGGTGGGTGGAGCGCTGGTGTGCCTGCTCGTGGCGCTGCCTGTCGCTTGGCTGGCGGTACGTCACCGTGGACGGATCAGCGGCACGCTGGAGGGCGCCTTCTATGTCGCCGGGAGCTTTCCTGCAATCATCGTGGCGCTGGCACTGGTGGGGGTCACACTCACGGTCGCCCCGATGCTGTACCAAACGGCCGTCACCGTAATCGTGGCGTACGCGATCCTGTTCCTGCCGCGGCTACTCGTGCCGTTGCGCGCCGGGCTCGCCCAGATCTCACCCGCCTGGGAAGAGTCAGCCCGTTCGTTGGGCGTCCCGCCCTGGCGGGCCCGCCTGCGCGTCACCGTGCCGTTGCTCGTGCCCGCCGCCGCCAGCGGAGCGGCGCTGGTGGCGCTCGGCGCCTCGAACGAGCTGACGGCCACGCTGCTCCTCGCGCCGATCGGCACCGAGACCGTTGCGACCGGGTTCTGGTCGGCAGCCTCAGCCCTCGACTACGTGTCGGCCGCTCCCTACGCGCTGACGCTGATCGCACTGTCGGTACCGGCCGTGCATCTGATGTTCTCTGAAGCGACGGGGCGTGCATGACTCTTCGACTCGAACGTGTGGGCAAGTCCTTCGGTGCGACCGAGGTACTCCGAGACGTCGACTTCGCCGTGCCGGACGGTGCGCGGATGGCACTCGTGGGAGCATCCGGCAGCGGCAAGAGCACGCTGTTGCGGCTGATCGCCGGATTCGAGCGGCCCGACAGAGGCAGCATCGTGCTCGGTGACACGCTGCTCGCCGACCCCCGCACCTCGGTGCCCGCCCACCGCCGAGGCATCGGATACGTGCCGCAGGACGGTGCGCTCTTTCCGCACCTCACGGTGGCCGCCAACATCGCCTTCGGCCTGTCGCGTGGACCGGGGCGGGCGCAGCGGGTGCGCGAGATGATGGAGCTCACCTCGCTGGCGCCGGAACTCGCCGATCGCCGTCCGCACGAGCTGTCGGGCGGTCAACAGCAGCGGGTGGCACTGGCCCGAGCGCTCGCGCCCGCGCCCGGCGTGCTGCTGCTGGACGAGCCGTTCAGCGCCCTCGATGCGGGCCTGCGCGCGCAGACGCGTGAGGCGACGATCGACATCCTCGAGCACGCCCGGGTGACTACGGTGCTGGTCACCCACGATCAGGACGAAGCGCTGTCGTTCGGGAACCTTATCGGTGTGGTCACGGCGGGCAGACTCGCTCAGCACGGTGAGCCCGGGGCCGTGTTCGATGCGCCGGCCGATCGGGCCACGGCGGACTTCCTCGGAGACGCGCTGTACCTGCGCGCGCGCAGGGAGAATTCCGGCACGATCACGTGCGCGCTCGGAACGGTGTCCGTGCGGCATGATCTGTCGGCAGGTGCCCCCGAGATCCTCGCCATGGTGCGCCCCAGCCAGCTGGAGATGGTCTCTGACGCGACCGGCGCCGAGGGGACCATCGCGGGCTCGGCGACGATCACGGCACGGCGCGCCGTCGGCGCCCGCACGGAGCTGCGTGTCGACATCATGGGGGAGGACCGCACCCGCGTCTGGTTGCAGGTGCCTACGCACCGCGCTGCCGAGACCAACGACGGCGACGTCATCACCCTGCGCGTCGGCGGTGGCGCTGTGCTCTATCCCGCGCGCTGACGGCGCGCTGCGCGCGGCGGTACAGGGCCCAGACGACGACACCGACCGCGAGGGAGAGGACCGTCCCGACCGCGGGCGCGGTCAGCTCGAACGGCGGGTACACCACCCAGTGGGTGAGGTAGATGAACAGCGAGGCCGAGGCGAGTGTGGTGAGCACGGGACGCACCGCGGTCGGCACCGGTACGGCCGGCACCCAGATCAGCGCGAGCACACCGAGGGCCACGATGGCCTCGCGCAGTGGATCGCCGAAGAACCCGGGGATGAGGGCGACCGCGATCACCGTCGCCAGAGCGCGCCGGCGTGTGCTGTCGGCACGCGCGATGACGGCCCCGAGCGCGATGCACCAGAGCACGGTGGCGATGGCATATCGTTCCACGTGCTGAGCGGGGTCCAGGCCGAGCAGTGCGAAGCGCACGGCGACGGTCACGAAGAGAGCACCCAGCGCGAAGGCCCAGGGGGTTCGACGTTCGAGCCGATCGACGGCCGGTATCGCGAAGGCCGCTGAGAGCAGCAGCATGGTCCACACCACCGCCTCGAGGAACCAGAACTGCCACTGTTCGTTCCACAGGCCGTCCGCGGGCACGGCGTTGTTCACGAGCAGGGCGGTCGTCGGGTCGTACTTGCCACTGAGCAGTCCGACGGCGCCGATCCACAGCACGGCCGGGACAGCGATCTGCGCCACCGCGGTGAGCAGTCGGCGCGGGCGGTCCCGTGCCGACGGTGACAGTGCGAACCGGGCGAGGTTGTACCCGGCGACCACGAGCAGCAGATGAGCGCCGCCCTTGAGCGAGAAGCCGTCGCCGAGGAACAGGTCCGCGTGCGTGCCCACGACCAGGACGATCGCGATCGCGCGCAGAAGCACGGGCGTCTCGAGCGCGGCGATGGCGCGGCGGGGCGTCGCCTCTTGCGCAGTGGGGCCGCCCTGGGCGGAGTCTGCCACGCGGGCAGCATCCGTGCCGGGTGCGCGGCCCGTCGCGCCGAGGGCGGCGAGCTCGGTGCCTGATCGCGACGGCCAGTCGCGGGGGAGCGGACCGAGCAGATCCTCCAGGCGCACGGCGGCCTCGACGTAGCTCAAAGAGTCGCCGCTGAGCCCGGCGAAGCTGTCGTCGATCGTGGCATCCGCTCTGCCCGTGCACACGGCGAGGACGTCGCGCACGCGAGCGGGAGTGATCTCCTCAGCCGAGCGCGCCTCCGACGACGGCGCGGCGGCGCGCTCGGCGCGGTGGTGCGCGACGAGCGCAGCATTGTCAGGCTTGCCCGATGAGGTCACCGGGAACGCGTCCACGACGTGCACGGTCACCGCCGTCGCGGGCAGACCGACACGCTGTGACACCTCGTCGCGCGCTCGGGTCGCGTCGCGACCGTGTCGGACGAAGACGAGCAGTTCCTCGCCGTCGGCCGCAGCGCGCGACGGAATCCCGACGTCGTCGAGGTGACTCTGTACGGCGTCGAGATCCACGCGCAGCCCGAAGACCTTCACGAAGCGGTTCATCCGGCCGACGATCTCGACATAGCCATCCGGTCGCCATCGCGCGAGATCGCCGGTGCGCAGCTCGTGCACCGACCGACCCAGCGCGAGGTCGGCAGGTTGTTCGGCGTAGCCGAGCATGACGTTCGGGCCGGAGTACACCAGTTCACCCGACTCGCCGTCGTGGGCGTCGATACGGAATGATCCGCCGGGGATCGGTCGGCCGATCGAGCCCGCTGCCCGTTCGGCGTCCTCGGACGGCACGTACGACATCCGGGCCGTTGCCTCGGTCTGCCCGTACATGCTGAAGAACTCGAAGCCCTGCGCGCGTCCAGCCCGGGCGAGCGCGCGCACGCGCTCGGCGGGCAGACGCCCGCCGGCCTGCGTCAGATAGCGGATGCTGCGGGGCAGCCTTTCGGTACCGCCGACGGCGTCGATCAGATCGAATGTGTAGGGCACGCCGGCGAGACCGGTGATGCTCGTCTGCGCTGCGCGTGGCCAGAATCGCTCGTCGGTGACGGAGAGGTCCGAGAGCACCAGGCTGCCTCCGGCGAGCAGGTGACTGTTGATGACCGACAGTCCGTAGCAGTAGTGCATCGGGAGGGTGGTGATCGCGCGGTCGTCGTGCTCGAGTCGCAGGTACTCGGCGATCGCGGCGGCGTTGGACAGCAGAGCGTCGGCTGAGATGCGGACGAGCTTCGGCGAGCCCGTGGAACCGGATGTGCTGGTGACGAGCGCGAGATCTTCGTGCAGGGTGTGCGCGGTGCCCGGCCTGCGCTCGATGATCGTCCCGTCGCCGGTGAGGATGTCCGGGTCGAAACGCTCGATGAGCGTCTGCCGCGTGCGCACGGCCGATTCATCGTCGCCACCGGGGGCCAGCAGCACCGGGTGGCCGCCGGCGAGAGCACCCAGGTACGCGGTGAGCGCGGACACTGTGTTCGCGCCCTTGACGAGCACGAGTCGTCGTGTCGTGCCGAGCGCTTCGCGTGCGGCGCCGACCAGGTTGGCGAGTTCTGCGTAGGTGAGATCGCCGTCGTCCGTGCACACGGCGGTGGCCGTCGGGTGGCCGCGGAGCAGGTCGACGACGGTGGTGGGGGAGGCGGTGCTCACGGGTGTCGCTTCTTCTTGCATCGGGTGGGGCTAGGTGAGCCTAACCTATCCTGGCCTTCAGGTTAATATCGGTCGGCTCGACTACACTTCTGTACGGCGCCTCCGCGCCTTCACCTGTGTATCTACCGGCCGTCGGCATCCCGGCGGAAATCGGCGGCACCCGACCCGCGTCCTCGACGCGCGAGAGCCATGACACAGACATCTCCTACGACGTCACCGAGCCTGTTCACGATGGCAGGCTGGCCGTACTTCCTCATCGCCTTCGTGGCCCGACTGCCTTTCGCGATGATGGTGGTCGGCGTGCTCACGATGGTGGTCACCGCCCGCGGATCGCTGTCGCTCGGTGGCCTGTCGTCGGCGGCGGTCGGCGCGGGTACCGCGCTGATCGGTCCGTTTCTGGGCGCTGCGGCTGACCGGTATGGTCAGCGACCGGTGCTGGTGGCAGCGGCCGTCGTCAACTCCGCCATGCTCGCGGTGTTCGCGCTGGTGGTCTACAGCCCCGCCACCGACGTCGCGGTGCTCGCCGCCGGCTTCGCGATCGGCGCGAGCGCCCCGCAGGTGTCGCCGATGTCGCGTTCGCGCCTGGTCACCATCATCGACGAGCGGATGCCCGAGGCGCGCCGCGCCCGTACCACCTCGGCGACGATGTCGTACGAGTCAGCGGCGGATGAGACGGTCTTCGTCTTCGGGCCGTTCCTCGTCGGCATCCTGGCTTCGTTCATCGCACCGTGGGCGCCGATCGTGCTCGCCGCAGTGCTGACGCTCGTGTTCGTGGGAGCGTTCGCCCTGCACCCGACCGGCCGGCATGTGTCGGCGACGCGGACGCCGGGGGGAGCGGCGCCATCCGCCGTGTCGGAACTGTTCCACCCGGCACTGCTGACGGTCGTGGTCGGGATCTTCGGCGTCGGGCTGTTCTTCGGATCGACGCTGACCGCTTTGACCGCGTTCATGGCCGACCGCGGTGCGCCCGAGCAGGCCGGCTTGCTCTATGGCGTGATGGGCATCGGCTCGGCCATCCTCGCCCTGGGGGTCGCGTGGCTACCGGCACGGTTCACCCTGGCCGCGAGATGGCTCGTCTTCGGTGGCATCCTGCTCGCCGGGTCGGCGCTGGTCGTCACCGCGTCGAGCGTGGGCATGATGACGCTCGCGCTCGCGTTGCTGGGGATCGGCGTCGGGCCGACCCTGGTCACGCAGTACAGTCTCGGCGCCTCGCGCAGCCCTCTCGGACGCTCTGCGACCGTCATGACCATGCTCGGCTCGGGGGTCGTGGTCGGGCAGGCCCTGGCGTCGGCCGTGACGGGCGAGCTCGCTGAGTCCGTCGGCACGCAGGCGGCGCTGATGATGCCGTTGGTGGCGTCGTCGATCGTCCTGGCCGCGGGTATCGCGAATCGCTTCATGACACCGATCCGACGCTGATCGGCGGCACTGGGTAGCCTGGAGGCTCCGAGCAGAGGAGTCGCCCAGTGACCACCGCAGAGTTCGTCGTCGTAGCCAACCGTCTGCCCGTGGATCGGATTCTGACCCCCGACGGCGACGAGATCTGGCGCACCTCCCCGGGCGGTCTGGTCGCGGCGCTCGAGCCGATGATGCGCAGTGTCGACGGTGCCTGGGTCGGCTGGGCCGGTCAGCCCGACCTCGACATCGCACCGTTCACCGCCGACGGCATCCGGCTGCTGCCGGTGCGGCTGAGCGCTGACGAGGTCGAGCAGTACTACGAGGGTTTCTCGAACGACACCATCTGGCCCCTGTACCACGATGTGATCGCCCCGCCCCAGTATCACCGGGAGTGGTGGGAGGCGTACGTGTCGGTGAACCTGCGCTTCGCCGAGGCCGCCGCGACGGCGGTATCGAAGGGCGGTACCGTCTGGGTGCACGACTATCAGCTGCAGCTCGTTCCCGAGATGGTGCGCAACCTGCGCCCCGACGTCACGATCGGCTACTTCCACCACATTCCGTTCCCGGCCCACGGGTTGTACGCACAGCTGCCGTGGCGCGACCAAGTGCTGCGCGGCCTGCTGGGTGCCGACGTGATCGGTTTCCAGCGCGCGCAGGATGCCACCAACTTTCTCGCGGCGGCCAAGCGCAGACTGGGCTACGAGACCAAGGCCACGACGATCGCACTGCCCGATGGGCGTCGCCCGTTGGTCAAGGCCTTCCCGATCTCGATCGACACCACCCCGTACCGCGAGCTCGCCGCACGGCCCGACATCCAGGCGCGCGCGCAGGAGATCCGCGAGGGGCTGGGGAACCCGAAGCGCATTCTGCTCGGTGTTGACCGGCTCGACTACACCAAGGGCATCCGCCATCGCATCAAGGCATACGGCGAACTGCTCGATCAGGGCCATATCTCGGTCGAGGACGCGGCGTTCATCCAGGTCGCCAGTCCCAGCCGTGAACGTGTCGACGCCTACATGCACCTGCGCGACGAGGTCGAGCTCGCCATCGGCCGCATCAACGGAGACCACGACACTCTCGGCCACACCGCCATCCGCTACCTGCACCAGGGGTATCCGCGCGAGGAGATGGTCGCGATGTACCTGGCGGCCGACGTCATGCTCGTCACGGCGTTGCGCGACGGCATGAACCTGGTGGCCAAGGAGTACATCGCCACACGCGGCGACAATCGGGGCGTTCTCGTGCTCAGTGAGTTCACCGGGGCTGCCGACGAGCTGCGCCAGGCGGTGCGCGTCAATCCGCATGACATCGAGGGGCTGAAGGACGCGATCATGACCGCGATCGAGATGCCGCGCTCTGAACAGTCCAAGCGCATGCGCTCGCTGCGCAGGCGCGTGCTCGAGCACGACGTCAGCGCCTGGTCGCAGTCGTTCCTGTCGGCCCTGGGCGAGGCCTCGCGCGAGCGCGACGGAGCGGCGGCGAGCCGATGACGCGCACCTGGGACCCTGCTTCGACCGACCCGGACGTCGTCGCGATCGCGCGCACCCCGCGGCTGCTGGTCGCTCTTGACTTCGACGGCACGGCATCCGAGCTTGTGCACGAACCGATGTCGGCGCGCGCCGTTCCCGAGGTATCGGATGCCATCGCGCGCCTGACGGCACTGCCGCACACCACGGTGGCGTTCGTCTCGGGCCGAAGCCTCGCGCACCTGCGCGAGATCGCCGAACACCTCGACGACTCGCCAATCGTGCTCGCCGGATCCCACGGCGCGCAGTACTGGTACCCCGGCGAGGGCGAGCAGGACATCGTGCCGACCGCCGACGAGACCGCGTTGCGCGACGCGCTGCTCGACGAGCTCGCGCCGCTGATGGCTCAATACGCAGGAGTCGCGCTGGAGACCAAGACCTTCGGCATCGGCATCCACGGACGCCCCGCCGAGCCCACCGTCGAGCGCGCGGCGTTCTCACAGGCGGATGAGGTGCTCGCACGCCGCGCGCCGCACTGGCGACGCCGCACCGGCGATCGGATCCTCGAGTTCTCGTCGCGCGACGAGGGGAAGGACGCCGCCATCGGCGTGCTGCGCGCGCACACCGGTGCGACGGGCGTGCTGTTCGCCGGTGACGACGTCACCGACGAGGATGCGCTGCAGGTGCTGCAGTCGGGTGATCTGGGCGTTCGGGTCGGTACGGGACCGACCGCAGCGACCCTTCGGGTGGAGTCTCCGCAGCAGATCGCGGAGCTTCTGCGCGTCATCGCGACCGAGCGGGGCGCCAGTCGGGAATAGACTGCCGTCATGGCCACCCCCGAAGCTCACACCGGCGCGCCCGGCGCCACCTCTGACATCGACATCAAGCCCCGCAGCCGCGTCGTGACCGACGGCATCGAGGCGACCACCTCGCGAGGCATGCTCCGTGCCGTCGGCATGGGCGACGCCGACTGGGACAAGCCCCAGATCGGCATCGCCTCCAGCTGGAACGAGATCACCCCCTGCAACCTGAGCCTTGACCGGCTCGCACAGGGCGCCAAAGAAGGCGTGCACTCCGGTGGCGGTTACCCGCTGCAGTTCGGCACCATCTCGGTGTCGGACGGCATCTCGATGGGGCACGAGGGCATGCACTTCTCGCTCGTCTCGCGCGAAGTCATCGCCGACTCCGTCGAGACGGTGATGATGGCCGAGCGCCTCGACGGCAGCGTGCTGCTCGCCGGCTGCGACAAGTCCATCCCCGGCATGCTCATGGCCAGCGCCCGCCTCGGCCTGTCGAGCGTCTTCCTGTACGCCGGGTCGATCGCACCCGGCTGGGTCAAGCTCTCGGACGGCACCGAGAAAGAGATCACGATCATCGACTCGTTCGAGGGCGTCGGCGCCTGTCGAGCGGGTCGCATGACCGAAGAGGACCTCAAGCGCATCGAATGCGCCTTCGCGCCCGGCGAAGGCGCCTGCGGCGGCATGTACACGGCCAACACGATGGCATCCGTTGCCGAGGCACTCGGACTGAGCCTGCCGGGCTCGGCGGCGCCGCCCTCGGCCGACCGCCGCCGCGACTACTTCGCGCACCGCTCGGGTGAGGCCGTCGTCGAACTGCTGCGCCAGGGCATCACCACCAAGGACATCCTCACCAAGGAGTCGTTCGAGAACGCCGTCGCCCTGGCGATGGCACTGGGCGGATCGACCAACGTCGTGCTGCACCTTCTGGCGATCGCCCGCGAGGCGGGCGTCGACCTGACCCTGCACGACTTCAACCGCATCGGTGACAAGACGCCGCACATCGCCGACATGAAGCCCTTCGGCAAGTACGTCATGAACGACGTCGACCGTCACGGTGGCATCCCCGTCGTGATGAAGGCCATGCTCGACGAGGGCCTCATCCACGGTGACGCACTGACCGTCACCGGCAAGACGGTCGCCGAGAACCTGCGCGACCTGAACCCCGACCCCGTCGACGGTGACGTCATCCACACGTTCGACAACCCGATCCACGCCTCGGGTGGCATCACGATCCTGCACGGCTCGATGGCTCCCGAGGGTGCCGTGGTGAAGTCGGCCGGCTTCGACGCCGACGTGTTCGAGGGGCCCGCCCGCGTGTTCGAGCGCGAGCGCGCGGCCATGGACGCGCTGGCCGCGGGCGAGATCAGCGCCGGTGACGTGGTGGTCATCCGCTACGAGGGACCCAAGGGTGGGCCGGGTATGCGCGAGATGCTCGCCATCACCGGAGCCATCAAGGGCGCGGGCCTCGGAAAAGATGTACTACTCTTGACGGACGGACGATTCTCAGGCGGCACAACCGGCCTGTGCATCGGCCACATAGCACCCGAAGCGGTGGACGCTGGTCCCATCGCCTTCGTGCGCGATGGTGATCTGATACGGGTCGATATCGCGGCTCGCTCCCTCGAGCTACTCGTCGAGGAGGACGAGTTGAGCTCCCGCCGCTCTGGCTGGGAGCCCCTACCCCCGCGCTATACCCGTGGCGTCCTCGCCAAGTACTCCCGTCTCGTGCGCTCCGCAGCGGAGGGCGCGACGACCGGTTGACCCTGCGACGAGTTCAGGGACGCAACCGCTCTTCGGGCATATCGATCACAAGGAATGACATGACTGCTGATTCCGCTCCGGCCGTGCCCCGGCCACCCGCACGCGCTGCCTCGGCGCCCGAGATCTCCGGTGCTGAGGCGGTTGTCCGCTCGCTCGAGAAGCTCGGCGTGACCGACGTGTTCGGCATCCCCGGCGGCGCCATCATGCCGGTCTACGACCCGCTGATGGACGCCTCGGGCCTGCGGCACGTGCTTGTGCGCCACGAGCAGGGTGCCGGACACGCGGCCGAGGGATATGCCGCGGCCACCGGCAAGGTGGGCGTGTGCATCGCGACATCGGGCCCAGGCGCGACGAACCTCGTCACGGCGATCGCCGACGCCTACATGGACTCGGTGCCGCTGGTCGCGATCACCGGCCAGGTGTTCTCGACGCTGATGGGAACCGACGCCTTCCAGGAAGCCGACATCGTGGGTATCACGATGCCCGTCACGAAGCACTCGTTCCTGGTGCGGCGTGCCGAGGACATCCCGGGTGCGATCGCGGCGGCGTTCGAGATCGCCTCGACGGGCCGTCCTGGTCCGGTGCTGGTCGATATCACGAAGGACGCTCAGCAGACGGTCGCCCCCTTCATCTGGCCGCCCAAGATCGATCTGCCCGGCTACCGCCCGGTCACCAAGGCGCACGGCAAGCAGATCCAGGCCGCGGCCCGGCTGCTCGCCGACGCGAAGAAGCCGGTGCTGTACGTCGGCGGCGGTGTGATCCGCGGTGGCGCCGCAGCCGAGCTGCGTGTGCTCGCCGAGTCCACGGGGGCTCCCGTGGTCACCACGCTGATGGCGCGGGGTGCTTTCCCCGACTCGCACCCGCAGCACCTGGGCATGCCCGGCATGCATGGCACGGTTCCTGCCGTGCTGGCGTTGCAGGAGTCCGATCTGATCGTGTCGCTCGGTGCCCGCTTCGACGACCGCGTCACCGGCAAGGCGTCGCTGTTCGCGCCGAATGCCCAGGTCGTGCACGTCGACATCGACCCGGCCGAGATCTCGAAGATCCGCACGGCGGATGTGCCCATCGTCGGCGACGTGCGTGACGTGCTGGTCGACCTCGACACCGCTTTCCGCGGTGCGATCTCGGGCAGCCGTCCCGACACCGAGGAGTGGTGGTCGTATCTCGATGGGCTGAAGGCTGAGTTCCCCCTCGGCTACGCGTCGACGGATGATGGTCTGCTGGCGCCTCAGCACGTGATCCAGCGCATCGGCGAGCTGACCGGGCCTGACGCGATCTACGCGGCGGGCGTCGGCCAGCACCAGATGTGGGCGGCGCAGTTCATCAAGTACGAGCGCCCGAACTCGTGGCTCAACTCGGGCGGCGCGGGCACGATGGGCTACTCGGTGCCGGCCGCCATGGGGGCAAAGGTCGCCGAGCCGGATCGTGTCGTGTGGGCGATCGACGGCGACGGGTGTTTCCAGATGACCAACCAGGAGTTGGCGACCTGCGTCATCAACAACATCCCGATCAAGGTCGCGATCATCAACAACTCGTCCCTGGGCATGGTGCGGCAGTGGCAGACGCTGTTCTACGACGGTCGGCACTCGAACACCGACCTGAACACCGGCCACGGCACGGTGCGCATCCCCGACTTCGTCAAGCTCGCCGAGGCGTACGGCTGCCTCGCGTTGCGCGTTGAGAAGGAGGAGGACGTGGATGCCGCCATCCAGACCGCACTGGAGACCAACGACCGCCCCGTCGTCATCGACTTCGTGGTGAGCGCCGACGCCATGGTCTGGCCGATGGTGCCGCAGGGCGTCAGCAACAGCTACGTGCAGTACGCCCGTGATCACGCCCCCGCCTTCGATGAGGAGATCTGAGCCATGTCGACACACGTGCTGAGCCTCCTGGTCGAGGACACGCCTGGTCTGCTGACCCGGGTGGCGGGCCTGTTCGCCCGTCGCGGGTTCAACATCGAGTCCCTCGCGGTGGGCGTGACCGAGGTGCCCGGCATCTCGCGCATCACCGTCGTCGTGGATGTCGACGCACTGCCGCTGGAGCAGGTCACGAAGCAGTTGAACAAGCTCGTGAACGTGATCAAGATCGTCGAGCTGGAGCAGTCGTCGTCGGTGCAGCGCGAGCACATGCTCGTGAAGGTGCGCACCGACAACAACACCCGCTCCAACGTGCTCGAGGTCGTCAACCTCTTCCGCGCCTCGGTCGTCGACTACGCACCCGACGCCGTGGTGATCGAGGTCACCGGCGACAAGGGCAAGGTGCAGGCACTGCTGCGGGCGCTCGAGCCGTTCGGCATCAAGGAACTGGCGCAGTCCGGCCTTCTGGCCATCGGCCGCGGAAGCAAGAGCATCACCGAGCGCGTCCTGCGCGGCTAGACAACCGACTCAGGGCCCGGCGTCCCGTGCCGGGCCCACATCCGAACCACTATCAAGGAGAAACACAAGTGAGCACCGAGATCTTCTACGACGACGACGCCGACCTCTCGATCATCCAGGGCAAGAAGGTCGCCATCGTCGGCTACGGCTCGCAGGGCCACGCGCACGCGATGAACCTGCGCGACTCGGGCGTCGAGGTCGCGATCGCCCTCAAGGAGGGCTCGAAGTCGATCGCCAAGGCCGAAGAGGCCGGCTTCGCCGTCAAGACGGTCGCCGACGCTGCCGAGTGGGCGGACGTCATCATGATCCTCGCGCCGGACCAGCACCAGCGCACGATCTACACCGACTCGATCAAGGACAAGCTGACCGAGGGCAAGACGCTTGCCTTCGCGCACGGCTTCAACATCCGCTTCGGCTACATCGACGCGCCCGAGGGCGTCGACGTGATCCTGATCGCCCCGAAGGCGCCCGGCCACACCGTGCGCCGTGAGTTCGTCGCAGGTCGTGGCATCCCGGACATCATCGCCGTCGAGCGCGACGCGTCGGGTTCGGCCTGGCAGACCGCGCTGTCGTACGCGAAGGCGATCGGCGGCACCCGCGCCGGTGTGATCAAGACGACCTTCACCGAAGAGACCGAGACCGACCTGTTCGGCGAGCAGGCCGTTCTCTGCGGTGGCATGAGCCACCTCGTGCAGGCCGGTTTCGAGACGCTCGTCGAGGCGGGCTACCAGCCGCAGATCGCGTACTTCGAGGTGCTGCACGAGCTCAAGCTCATCGTCGACCTGATGTGGGAGGGCGGCATCGCCAAGCAGCGCTGGTCGATCTCCGACACCGCTGAGTTCGGTGACTACGTCTCGGGCCCGCGCGTCGTGGACGAGCGCGTCAAGGAGAGCATGAAGGCCGTGCTGTCCGACATCCAGTCGGGTGCGTTCGCGAAGCGCTTCATCGACGACCAGGACAACGGTGCCGAGGAGTTCCTGGCCCTTCGTGAGAAGGAGCAGGGTCACCCCATTGAGGTCACCGGCAAGGAGCTGCGTTCGCTGTTCGCCTGGAAGTCGCAGGATGAGGACTACGTCGAGGGCAGCGCCGCACGCTGATCCTTCAACCACAGAAATGGGCACCCCGCGGGGTGCCCATTTCTGTCTCTCCTGGCATAGACATCGGATGTCTGTGCCAGACTGGAGGCATGCGACAGCAATGGTTCGATGACGCCCGGTTCGGCTTGTTCGTGCACTTCGGCATCTACAGCGTGGCAGCGCGCCACGAGTGGGTCCAGAACTACGAGCGGATCACCGACGCCGACTACCGGCCGTACTTCGATCATTTCGATCCCGACCGATTCGATGCTGCGCAGATCGCCCGCACCGCCAAAGAGGCCGGCATGGGCTATGTGGTGCTCACCACGAAGCACCACGACGGCTTCTGCCTGTGGGACTCGAAGCTCACG
The DNA here is from genome assembly GCF_017303215.1 of Microbacterium esteraromaticum. Lineage (GTDB taxonomy): Bacteria > Actinomycetota > Actinomycetes > Actinomycetales > Microbacteriaceae > Microbacterium > Microbacterium esteraromaticum_C. Next base: position 1,789,881 of record NZ_JAEMWU010000001.1, read on the forward strand.
GACTTCACATCGGTCGACGCGTGTGGACGTGATCTGGTGCGCGAGTACGTCGGCGCGCTACGCGCCGAGGGCCTCAAGGTGGGGCTGTATCACTCGTTGATCGACTGGCATCACCCCGACTTCACGGTGGACTGGGTGCACCCCCGCCGCGATGACCCGAACGCCGGCGAGCTCAACACGGGCCGCGACATGGCGCGATATCGCGCGTACCTGCACGGGCAGGTGCGGGAGCTGCTGACCGAGTACGGGCAGATCGACTACCTGTTCTTCGACTTCACCTACCCGGAGCACAAGGACGGCTGGGCGGGCAAGGGCCCTGAGGACTGGGCGGCGTCCGAGCTGCTGGCGATGTGCCGAGAGCTGCAGCCGGACATGCTGGTGAATGACCGGTTGGGCATCCCGGCCGACTTCGTCACTCCCGAGCAGTACCAGCCGACGGCTCCGCTGACCGTGGGTGGTGTGCCGCAGGTCTGGGAGGCCTGCCAGACGCTCAACGGATCGTGGGGCTACCACCGCGACAACATGGACCAGAAGTCGCCGACGCTGCTGGTTCAGATGCTCGCCGATTCGGTGTCGATGGACGGCAACATGCTGCTGAACATCGGTCCGGACGGGCGCGGTGCGATCGCGCCGCGCGACGCGCGCACGCTCGACGAGATCGGGCAGTGGATGCTGCTGCATCGTGACGCCATCGTCGGTGCCGGGCACGCCGACTTCACGCCCCCTCGTGAGGGTGTGTACACCCGGCGTGGCGACCGGTTGTACCTGCATCTGTTCAGCTGGCCGCTCGGCTTCGTGCACCTGCCCGACCTCGGTGACAAGGTTTCGTTCGCGCGTCTGCTCAACGATGGTTCGTGGTTGAAGACAACCGTCTCCGATCCGGAGCAGCAGGCGTCGCACATGACGCCCGCGGGTGAGGCGGCGGGCACTCTCACCGTGCACCTTCCGGTACGGCGCCCCGACGTACTGATGCCCGTGATCGAGCTCACCCTGAAAGGGCTCTGAGCGCCGCTCAGGCGGCGGTGGCCGAGAACTCCAGGCTATCGAGCGCGAGGCGTGCGGCGCCGTGCAGGATCGCGTCGGCGCCCGTGACGGCGGCCTCGATGCGCAGGGTCTGCGTCGCCAGGGGGTGGCACGCCTCGTACACGCGGCTGCGCACCGCGGCGATGAAGGGCTCTGAGGCGCTCATGCTGCCGGTGAGGAAGACCGCATGCGGGTTGAAGAAGTTCACCACGCCGGACAGTGCCTGGCCGAGATGCGTGCCCGCCGTGCGCACGAGCGTGGTCGCGACCGGGTCGGCATCGCGTGCGAGCAGGAGTACGTCGTTCGTGGTGGCGACATCGGACCGCCCGCGCTCGCGCATTTGGCGAACGAGGCTGGCGCCGCTCGCGACCGTCTCCAGGCACCCCGTGTTGCCGCAGGAACAGGGGATGTCGCCGCTGCCGTCGATGCGCGTATGGGTGATGTCTCCGGCTGCGGACGTCGCGCCGCGGTGCACGTCGCCGGCCACGATGATCCCACTGCCAACGGCGGTTCCGGCCTTCACGGTGATGCTGTGCCCCGTGGTGCCCAGCTGTGCGCGATGTTCGCCGAGCGCCGCGAGGTTGGCGTCGTTGTCGACGACGACCGGCACGTCTAGGCTCGCCCGCAGGTGTTCGCCGACTCGGAACGCGGGCCAGCCGGGCATGCGCGAGGGCTGATCGACGGAGCCGGTGGTGATGTCCACCGGGCCGGGCAGACCGACACCGACGGCGTGCAGTCGATGTTCGCCCGTCAGCTCACGCAGGGCGGGCACGAGCGTGTCAAGGGTGGCGACGGGGCCGTCGGAGAGATCGATGTCGAAGGTGTGCACCTGCTGCAGCGCGCCGCTGAGGTCGTGTCGGCCGATGCGGGCGTGGCCACCGCCGAGATCGACCGAGAGCACGACGCCGCTGTCGGGGGCGAGCCGCAGAACGCGCGGGCGGCGTCCACCGCGCGAGGCGCCGTCGCCGGCCTCGACGAGAAGGCCGGCATCGAGCAGGCGCTGCACGCGCAGCCCTACCGTCGAGGGGGCGATCCCGAGCCGCGCAGCGAGCTCGCTGCGGGAATCGGCCTCGCCGCGGGCGACGAGGTCGAGGATCAGCCGGACGGCGGCATCCTCCGACGTGTGGCCAGGAGTGGGGCTCATGTGCTCGCTTTCTGGAGTCGGTGCTGGTCAGGCTACCGGCAACGCGGATGCCGCGTGCGGGGGCTAAAGATCGGATGTTCGGGTTGCGGCATGTCGCGAACTATGACAGCGTATCTTCGTACAGAGAAACACTAAGTTGTTTCGATACCCGAATCAAATGACCTTTCCGCGAGGAGACATTCAATGAAGAAGATGCGTGTGGGTGCAGTGGTCGCCGTTGCTGGCGTCGCGGTTGCACTGACGGGTTGCACCAGTGCAGGTGGTGGTGCAGCGGACGGCGACACGATCGTCGTCGACATGTGGGCCGGCAGCGAGGACGACACGGCTGCGCTGGAGGCGCAGATGGATGTCGTGCGCGAGCAGAACCCGGACATCAAGGTCGAGCTGCGCACGGCGCCGTGGGGTGACTTCTTCACCAAGCTCACCACCAACATGGCCTCCGGCAACATGGCCTGCGTCACCGGCATGAACTCCGGCATGCTCGCCAGCTACACCTCGGGCTTCACCAAGCTGACCGACGATGACCTCGCCACTGCCGGCCTGGCCGCGTCTGACTTCGCAGAGGGCAGCCTCGAGATCCTCTCGAACAAGGGCGACATGTACGGTGTGCCCTTCGATGTCGCAACGATGCTGACGTACTACAACGAGGACCAGCTCACCGCCGCGGGTGCCGACCTGCCGAGCATCGGCTGGACCTTCGACGACTTCGAAGCGATCGCGGCCAAGGCCACCACCGATGGCAAGTACGGCTTCGGCATCGGCATGGGCGACTTCCAGTGGCAGGCGCTCCCGATCGCCAAGGGCGGCGTGCAGCCGGTCGCACAGGATGGCACGCTGCAGCTCACCGACCCGGCCTTCGCGGACGCCGCTGAGTGGTACGCCGGTCTGGTGACCGAGCAGAAGGTCGCCGCGCCCGTGGCATCCGCCTCGGATGGTGGCTGGGGCGAGAACCAGTTCACCAGCGAGAACGCCGCGATGGCCGTCGACGGCACCTGGAACGCCGTCGGATACCTCACCAACGACGCGGGGTTCGCCGCTGGTATGGCACCGCTGCCGACGGGTGAGAACGGCAACCTCAGCCTGATCCTCGGCTCGGGCTACGGCATCGCCGAGAGCTGCGAGAACAAGGAAGACGCGTTGAAGGTGCTCGGTTCCCTGCTCAGCAAGGACGCACAGGACTACATCGCTTCCTCGGGCCGCAGCTACCCGGCACGCGCCGAGAGCCAGCCGCTCTACTTCGAGTCGCTCGACGAGGCATACCGTGAGCAGGTCGAGGCCACCTTCGTCGCCGCCTTCGAGAACGTCCAGGGTCAGTACGTGTCTGACAACTGGGCCAAGGTCGGCACGTTCGTCCAGCCGTCGCTGGTGAGCATCTACAACGGCCAGGAGTCCATGTCGGCAGTGCTCGAGTCCGCTCAGCAGCAGTTCGGCAACTGACCACACCCAACAGAAACAGCGAGAGATGACGATCACGAACGCGCCCAAGCGGCGCTCGGGGTCGCTCGCCAAGGTCGAGGCGCGCCAGGCGCTGGGCTTCGCAAGCCCAGCCCTGGTGGGCCTCGCCCTTTTCACGATCGTGCCGGTCGTCTTGTCCATCGTGATGAGCTTCTTCGACTGGCCGACGTTCGGCGAGCGCACCTTCAACGGCGGGGCGAACTACGCCCGCCTCTTCGAGGACCCCAACTTCCTCCCCGCACTGCGCAACACGATTGTGTTCACGTTGCTGTACGTGCCGTTGAGCGTTGTGTTCTCGCTGGCGCTGGCCATCGGCCTCGGACCCCGCATTCGCGGACGCGGCGCGCTGCGTGTGCTCTTCTTCATCCCCGTCGTCACCCCGATGGTGGCCAACGTGCTGGTGTGGAAGATGCTGCTGCAACCGCAGGGGCTGTTCAACGGCCTGGCGCAGACCTGGTTCGGCGTCGAGCTGCCGAACTTCCTGGCAGACAAGAACTGGGCGATGATCATGGTCGTCGTCATGAGCGTCTGGCAGGGGATCGGCTACAACATGCTGATCTTCTCGGCTGCCCTGGAGCAGCTGCCCGAAAGCGTGATGGAGGCCGCGCGTATCGACGGCGCCCGCGGGTTCCGGATGACGTGGAGCATCATGGTTCCGATGATCTCGCCGGCGATCTTCTTCGCCACGATCATGACGATGATCACCTCGTTGCAGGTGTTCGTCCAACCCCAGATGCTCACCGGTGGTGGCCCTGGCAACGCCACACAACCGCTGGTGATGTGGATCTACAACCAGGGCTTCAAGTTCCAGGACCTCGGTCTGGCCGCTGCCGGCGCGTGGATCCTGTTCGCGCTGATCATCACCGTCACCGCGATCCAGTTCAAGGCACAGAAGAGGTGGGTGCACTATGAGCATTGACGTCGCAGAGTCCGATACCCGGACGCTGGTGACCCGCGACGGCGAAGAGCACGTCGAGGTCGAGCGTCGCTCGGGGCGTGCGCCGATGACACCCTGGGAGCGCGTGCGCCTGGTGCTCGCACACATCACCATCTACGTGGCTGCGCTGCTGTTCATGTTGCCTCTGGTCTACGCGTTCTTCTCGGCGCTCAAACCCAATGGCGAGATGTTCGCGATGCCGCCGTCGCTGTTCGGTTCTGAGATCCGCTGGTCGAACTTCGCCGAGGTGTTCGAGTACGGTCCGTTCTGGACCTACATCGGCAACTCGCTGTTCACCTCGGTCGCCGGAACCCTCGTCGTCCTGGTGGTGTCGACGACCGCCGGCTACGCCTTCGGGCGCTTGCGGTGGAAGGGCCGCGACGCGGTCTTCGTCCTGTTCCTGGCGACGCTGATGGTGCCGGCCGAGGTGCTGGTCATCCCCATGTTCCAGGTCATGCAGTGGTTCGGTTGGGTCGACACGTACCAAGCACTGATCTTCCCGTTCGCGTTCGGCGCGTTCGGTACGTTCCTGATGCGGCAGTTCTTCCGCGGCATCCCGTATGAGCTCGAAGAAGCCGCTCGCGTCGATGGCGCCGGCCCCGTGCGCACATTCCTGCAGATCATCCTGCCGCTGTCGAAGTCGGCGGTCGCTGTGCTGGCGGTGTTCACCTTCCTCTCGTTCTGGAACTCGTACCTGTGGCCGCTGATCGTCACGGTCGACTACAACAACCTCGGCACGCTGCCTGTGGGTCTGGCGAGCTTCTCGGGCCTGACCGGAACCCGATGGGATCTGCAGATGGCCGCGTCGATCATCTCGATGATCCCGACGACCATCCTCGTGATCGCGCTGCAGAAGCACCTGGTCAAGGGCATCGCCATGGCCGGCCTCGGAGGACGCTGACACTGATATGACAGACCATCACGGCACAACCATGCCTTCTTTCGAGGGGCCGCTGCTCGTCGGCATCGATATCGGCGGCACCAAGATCGCCGTCCTCGTCTGCGATGAGAGCAGACGCGTGCTCGCCCGCGGCGAGGCACCGGCTCCCGTCGCCGACGGGGGATCGGCCGTGGCCGACGCTGCCGCGCGTCTGGTGCACCAGCTCACGTCCGGCCGCACCGTACGTGCGGCCGGGGTGGGCGCCGCGGGAGTGATCGACCATGAGTCCGGCTCCATTCGTGCGGCATCCGCCACCTTCACCGACTGGGTCGGCTTCCCGCTCGCCAGCGAGCTCGCGGATCGTCTCGGTTGTGTGGTCACGGTCGAGAACGACGTCAACGCCTTCCTGCTCGGTGAGGCATCGCCGCACGAGCAGGACGTGCTCGGTGTGATGCTCGGCACCGGAGTCGGCGGCGCTGTGCTGATGGACGGCGAACTGCGTCGAGGGCCGCATGGCGCGGCCGGAGAGATCGGTCACACGCCTGGTTACGGAGACCTCCTCTGCACGTGCGGTCAGACCGGGCACCTCGAGACCCTGGCATCGGGCACGTCCATCGCGTTGCGCTACACGGCGCGCACCGGGCGAACTGTTGCGGGTTCGCGTGAGGTCGCCGCGCTGGCCGATGCGGGGGATGCCGATGCGCTGGCGGTATTCCGTGATGCGGGGCGCGCGCTCGGTACGGCGTGTGCCAGTGCCGCGGCGTTGCTCGATATCTCCGACGCGATCGTCGGCGGTGGTGTGGCACGCGCGTGGCACCTGCTGCAGCCGGGTATCGACGATGCCCTGCGCACCGATGCCCCTGTCACGGGCATCCCGTTGCGCATCCGCCCCGCCACCCACGGTGCCGATGCCGTCGCGCTCGGCGCGATCGCCTCGGCGCGAGCCCTGGCCCTCGTTCCCGTCGCCTGATCCGTCCTCCACCCGTACAGAAAGAGCACCATGACCGACCGTCTCGACGCCAGTCAGATCTGGATGGGCGCGCTGCCCGATGCGCACGAGCGCGGACTCACCGCGCCCCGCATCGGCATCGCCGGCATCTCCATCGAGTCCAGCACCTTCTCGCCGCACGTCTCGGGTGACGAGGCGTTCACGATCCGCACGGATGAGGACCTCCTCGGGTACTACCCGTTCCTCGACGAGGGACGCGAGCTCAGGGCGGCGGCGCGGTGGACCCCGATCTACCACGGGCGATCCCTTCCCGGGGGAGCGGTGGCCCCGCAGACGTACCAGCGGATGAAGGATGCGATCGTTGAGGGCATCCGCGACAGCATCCGTCGTGACGGACCCTTCGATGGCTTCTTCTTCGACATCCACGGCGCGATGAGTGTGATCGGCATGAAGGACGCCGAAGGCGACCTCGCCGTCGCCGTCCGCGAGGCGCTCGGTCCCGAGACGCTGATCTCATCGTCGATGGATCTGCACGGCAACGTGTCGGAGGTCCTGCGTGACGAGGTCGACATGCTCACCTGCTACCGCATGGCGCCGCACGAGGACTGGATGAACACGAAGGAGCGAGCGGTGTGGAACCTGCTCGCGCGTCTGCGCGGCGAGCATGGTGCTGACCCGCTGCGGCGTCGCCCGTATCGGGCCTGGGTGCCGGTTCCGGTGCTGCTGCCCGGTGAGAAGACCAGCACGCGCATGGAGCCCGCCGCCGGCATCTACGCCGAGCTGCCCGGGATCGAGGCCATGGATGGCGTGATCGACGCGTCGGTCTGGATCGGATACGCGTGGGCCGACGAACCGCGTTGCCAGGCGTATGTGATGGTGATGGGCGACGACCAGCAGCTCATTGCCCGTGAGGCCGAGCGCGTCGCTCGCATGTTCTGGGACGCGCGCGAGGACTTCGTGTTCGTCGCACCGACGGCGACGCTCGACGGTGCGCTGCAGAAGGCGCTCGCACCGGGCGCCGCCCGTCCGTACCTGATCTCGGACTCGGGCGACAACCCGACGGCCGGCGGCGCAGGAGATGTCACCTGGACGCTCACCGAACTGCTGGGGCGTCCAGAACTCACCGACGGATCGGTCACGACGCTCGTCGCCTCGATCTTCGACGCGGACGCGGTCAAGGCCGCCGAGGCGGCCGGCGTCGGCGCCGAGATCGTGCTCGAGGCCGGTGCCGGGGTCGACTCGGGCCCGGCCGGCCCGGTGCGCATCTGCGGTGAGGTCTTCTCGATCACCGAGGGCGACGCGGATGCCGGCACCCAGGCGGTCATCAGCGTCGGCGGTCTGCACGCGATCATCACCTCTCGCCGCAAGCCGTTCCATCACCTCGACGACTTCCGCATGCTGGGGCTCGACCCCGAGAACGCCGACATCGTCGTGGTCAAGATCGGCTATCTGGAGCCGGAGCTCTATGACCTCGCCGCGGACTGGACGCTGGCGCTCACACCGGGCGGGGTCGACCAGGATCTGCTGCGCCTTGGACACAGCGACCTCGCACCCGGCGTCTACCCGTTTGACACCACCGGAAACCCCGCACTCACGGCGCACGTGAGCCGACGTCAGGAGAGCTGAGCATGTTGAACTTCGAGACCCGTACCGGCCCCGACTTCGGCGCCGCTGCCCCGTCGTACCCGACCCAGGGCGTTCCCGAGTGGTACCGCGACGCGAAGCTCGGGTTCTTCGTGCACTGGGGCCTGTACTCGGTCCCTGCATGGGCGGTGCAGCACGGTGAGGGCGTGAACATCCCCGCTGAGGATGCGTACGCGTGGCACCAGTACGCCGAATGGTACGGAAACACCGTGCGGATCGCCGGCAGCCCGACCTGGGAACGTCACCAGCAGGTCTACGGCCCCGGAACGTCGTACGAAGACCTCGCGGACCTCTGGGATGCCTCGGCGTTCGACGCTGATGCGTTCGTCGGCGAGCTGGTCGGTGCCGGCGCGAAGTACGTGATCCCCACCACCAAGCATCACGAGGGCTTCTGCCTCTGGAACACCGCGACCACAGGGTTCAACTCGGTGGCCCGCGGTCCGAAGCGTGACCTCATCTCCGAGTTCCACGACGCGACGCGTCGTGCCGGCGCGCGGTTCGGGGTCTACTACTCGGGGGCGCTCGACTGGCACGTCAGCGACTTTCCCGCGATCGAGTCCGACACCGATCTGTTCCGCTTCCGTCGTCACGACGAGCACTTCTCCCGCTACTCGGCCGCCCAGCTGGAGGAACTGGTCGAGAAGTTCTCGCCCGACGTGCTCTGGAACGACATCGAGTGGCCCGATGGGGGAAAGGGCTCCGACGACTACGCCGTCGCCGCACTGCTGAGCCGATACTTCGATGCCGTGCCCGAGGGGGTCGTGAACGACCGTTGGGGAGTGCCGTACCACGGCTTCCTGACCCGCGAGTACCGCCACATCCCCGACATCCTCGAGCACCCGTGGGAGTCCACGCGCGGTCTGGGGTACTCGTTCGGTTTCAACCAGGCCGAAGACGATCGGCACTCGCTCTCCGGCGCCGAGCTGATCCGCATGCTCGTCGATGTCGTCTCCAAGAACGGCAACCTGCTCATCAACGTCGGACCTGCTGCCGACGGCTCGATCCCGGCGCTGCAGCTGGAGGCGATGCGCGCCATGGGTGCGTGGCTGACAGGGAACGGCAGCGCGATCTACGGCACGCGGCCGTGGGTGCGCTTCGGTGAGCCGCTGCGCCCGGTGCGTTACACGACGTCGTCGGAGGGAGTGCACGTGCACTCCCTCGAGCCGGCATCCGGTGAGCTGATCGTGCCCGCAGAGCTGGCCGAACGCGAGGCTCGCTGGGCGGACGGTTCGATTGCCGAGAGCGTGCAGGCAAGCGACGGCACGTCGACGCTGGTCATCCCCGACGCGCTGCGTGGTGACGCCGTCGCGGTGGCGACTCTGCGATGACGGCTGAGCCTGGCGGATCGGCCGTTCAGCTCGAGATCGCGGTGCAGGACGCCGCGGGCGCCCGTGCGGCGTTCGCGGCCGGCGCCGATCGGGTCGAGCTGTGTCAGGCGCTCGCGGAGACGGGCGGTCTCACGCCGTCGGCCGGCACGGTGGATGCCGTGCTGGCGGCGGCCGGTCAGCCAGAACGACTGGCCGTCCTGGTGCGGCCCCGGTCGGGTGGGTTCGTCTACGACGCGGAAGAGATCGCACTTGTTGCCTCCGACGTCCGCGATGCCGTGCGTCGCGGCGCCGGCGCGGTCGTCGTCGGCGCTCTCGACCGTCGGGGTCAGATCGACGTCGAAGCGATGTCGCGGTGGGCGGATGCCGCAGGCGACGCGGATGTCGTGTTCCACCGCGCCATCGACACGCTCGCTGATCCGGTGTCGGTCGTCGAGCAGCTGATCGATCTCGGCGTGCGCCGAGTGCTGACCAGCGGCGGCGCCGCGCGCAGCATCGACGGACTCGACACGATCACCGCGCTCGTGCGTCAGTCGGCGGGGCGGATGCAGATCATGCCGGGTGGGGGCGTCCGTGCCGACGACATCGCCGCTTTCGTGGCGGCGGGAGCCGATGCTGTGCACCTGTCGGCGCGAGGGCGCTCGACCGATGCGTCGCCGAGCGGTCCGGGCGGCGGAACGGCGGGGTACGACGTGACCGACCCCGCCATCGCCTCGGCGGCGCGTGCCGCTCTCGACCGTGCGGTGAGTGCGGCGTAGCCGATCACTCGCCCGCGGGGGCATCCTCGATCATCACCGGTGCGTCGCCGTCTGCCCAGACCGGCGCGGGCAGCGTCACGACGTCGCCGGCCTGAATGGAGCGGAGTGCGTCGGTGATCTCGTCGGCGTTCTCAGGAACGGGCAGGCCGCACTTCTGCAGCTCCGACACGAACTTCAGCGTCAGGCGCTCCTTGCCCGCCTCGATGGCCTCGCCGGTGGTGCCGTAGCGGATCTCGCTGCCGGTCTGGATATCCGAGACCGTGTCGCACACGTGGTACACCGAGCCGCCGTCCACCCACGTGACCTCGTCCTCGCCGAGCAGCATGATGACCGTCGACTGGTCGGCGGTGTACTGCTCCACCGACGGTGGGTTGAAGTCGGCACCGACGAACACGGCGACACCCGCGAGCACGACACCGAGGATGCCGGCGGTGGCCTTCTGGCCCTTATCCATGTCCTTGTTCAGGAAGATCAGGATCACCAGCGGCAAGAAGGCGATGATCGCGATGATCGCGCCGAGCTGGTTCTGCACGAAGAAGCGCACGGTGTCGGAGCGCCGCGCGGGATCGAGGCGGTTGGCCTTCTTCCATAGCACCGAACCGGTGATGGCGAGAGCCGCGATCACGACCAGCATCACCAGCAGGGTGATGAACGCCCACTGCGGGAACTCGACCGTCGCACCCTGCTGCTCGAGCAGGCCGGTGTCGGCATCGCGCAGCAGAGTGCCGTCAGCGCCGGTGACCACGCGCTGCGGCAGAAGCCAGAAGATCGCCACGGCCTCGCCGGCGATGGCCACGATCCACAGCGCCATCGCGATCCACCGGAATGTGGTCGCCTTCTTCTTCCCCGCGGGGGAGGGCGTCCACTCGCGGTGCTCGGAGCGCGCCGGCGCCTCGGTGTTCGTCGTCTCGTCAGCGCTGTCGGTCACGCGTGCCTCCCAGGGGTGTCGCCCCGAGTTTAGTGGGGAGAGGTGTCGCGGATCGGTACGCTGGAGCCATGAGTTCCGATCCCGAGGACGACGCCCTCAGCTGGGCCGGAGACGACGCGCTCGAAGCGCGACGCCCGGAGCAGCGCACGCCGAAGGCGACGCCGGCAGGCCGACCGAAGTCCGCAGAAGCGTCGGCGGTGGCATCCGACCCGGCGACGTCTGCGGACGCGATGGAGGATGACGGCGACGAGAGCATCGGAACCGTCGCTCTGCTCATGCTCGGCATCCTCGGCGGTGTCTACCTGCTGTACTCGGTGGGCTGGTTCGTCGGCGGGGCCGGGATGCTGTCGAAAGCCATGTTCATGCTGCCCGCGCCGTTCTACTTCGGCAGTCTGGGGATCGCCCTGCTCGCACCGGCGCTGTGGTTCGCCGCCGTGCTCGTCCTGACGCGCGACTCCAAGACCTGGGTGCGTTTCACGGGCCTGATCGTGGGAGCGCTGCTGCTGGTGCCGTGGCCGTTCGTCGTCGCCGGGGGAGGTGCTGCGCTGTGAGCGAGAGCACGACACCTCAGCAGACCGCGCCGGGCAAGCTCAGGTCGGCGATGCACGGCGCCCTCGTCGGGCTGTTCGGCATGGCCTACGCGTTTCTGGTGTGGACCGCGATCTTCTATCTGACACAGATGGCGCAGGCCGGGCTCAGTGGCTATGGATGGGCGGTGCTGCTGCTGCCCGCGCTGGTGCCGATGGTCGTCTTCGTCATCGCTTTGTCGCTCAGTCGACGGCGCTCACTCGGCGCATTCACCCTCGTGATGCTCGCCGGTCTCGGCCTGAGCGCAGTGTTCTGGCTCGACACACTCAGCTACGCGCTGCGCAACGGCGCGTCGTTGCTGAGCTGACCGCTGACCCGACCTGTGGCGCGGCCAGAGCCGGGGCGGACGTCGTGTCACACGGTCGGGACGCGCTCCGTTGCTCGGGTAAAGTGTGTCCCGATTGCGCCCCGAAGGCGTGCGGCGCATCGTCTGACCCCTCCCTGCCGCGCTGCCCCGAAGGATCCCCGTGCCGAATCAGACAATCACCAAGCCCGTCGTCCTGCTCGCCGAAGTCCTCTCGCCTGCGACGGTCGCGGCGCTCGGGCCCGATTTCGATGTACGTGAGGTCGACGGCACCGATCGAGAGGCGCTGTTCGCGGCGCTCGCCGATGCCGACGCGGTTCTGGTCCGCTCTGCGACCCGCATCGATGCCGAGGCGCTGGCGCACGCTCCGAAGCTGAAGGTCGTCGCCCGTGCCGGTGTCGGCCTGGACAACGTCGACATCAAGGCGGCCACGACGGCCGGTGTGATGGTGGTGAACGCGCCGACGTCGAACATCGTCTCGGCCGCCGAGCTCACGGTCGGACACGTGCTGAGCCTCGCCCGCCGCATCCCCGCCGCCCATGCCTCGCTGTCGGCCGGCGCCTGGAAGCGCAGCTCGTTCACGGGCGCGGAACTGTTCGAGAAGACCGTCGGCATCGTCGGGCTCGGCCGGATCGGCGCTCTCGTCGCGGCCCGGCTGAACGCGTTCGACATGCGTGTCATCGCCTACGACCCCTACGTGACCAGCGCCCGTGCGCAGCAGCTCGGGGTGCAGCTGGTCACGCTCGACGAACTGGTCGCCGAGGCGGACTTCCTGACCATTCACATGCCGAAGACCCCCGAGACGACGGGAATGATCGGCGCCGAGCAGTTCGCCGCGATGAAGTCGACGGCGTTCGTGATCAACGTCGCCCGCGGCGGTCTGATCGACGAGGCTGATCTGCACGAGGCCCTCGTCGCCGGCGAGATCGCCGGCGCCGGACTCGACGTCTTCACCTCGGAGCCGCCCGCCGAGGGCAGCACCGCGCAGGCGCTTCTCGGTCTGCCCAATGTCGTGGTGACCCCCCACCTGGGTGCGAGCACCGAAGAGGCGCAGGAGAAGGCGGGCGTCTCGGTCGCCCGATCGGTGCGGCTCGCGCTCGGCGGAGACCTTGTGCCGGACGCGGTCAACGTCGCCGGGGGAGTCATCGACCCGTACGTGCGCCCCGGCATCCCGCTCGTCGAGAAGCTCGGCCAGATCTTCTCGGCCCTCGCGCAGGCGCCGCTGACCAGCCTCGACATCGAGGTGCACGGCGAACTCAACAACTATGACGTCAGCGTGCTGCGTCTGGCCGCGCTGAAGGGAGTGTTCACCAACATCGTCGGCGACACCGTCTCGTACGTGAATGCGCCGCTGTTGGCAGAGCAGCGTGGCGTCGCGGTTCGGATGCTGCAGGATGACATCAGCGAGGAGTACCGCAACGTCGTCACCCTGCGCGGCGCGCTCTCCGACGGCACGCAGCTCTCGGTCTCGGGAACGCTCACCGGGCCGAAGCAGATCGAGAAGCTCGTCGCGATCAACGGCCACGGCATCGAACTGCCGATCGAGAAGCACCACGTCGTGATGATGTACACCGACCGGCCCGGCATCGTGGCCGTGTACGGACAGAAGTTCGGCGAGGCGGGCATCAACATCGCGGGTATGCAGATCGCGCGCGAGGCCGCCGGTGCACAGGCGCTGAGCGTGCTGACGCTCGATTCGCCCGTCTCGGACGAGCTGCTCGAAGACGTCAGCGCCGCGATCGAGGCCGACCTGTTCCGCCAGATCGAGATCGTCGAGGCCTAAACCCTCTTACGGCGTATGCGACGCGGGCTCCGGGGCTTCCGGGGCCCGCGTCGTCGTTGTGACACGCTCGACGAGATCGGCAAGAGCCCGCCCGGTGGGGACGAAGTCGCTGAAGTGCTCAGGTGCGTTGCTGTGGTTCATCAGTGAGTTGTTGAAATAGAGCCCATCGCTGAGCAGCATGACCAGCTCGAGCGCGGTGTCGTCGCGCACGTGCGGGCGGATGGCCTCGGTCCACAGTCGTCGGGACTCGCGCAGGGCGTCGGATGCTGGTGCTGAGCCGCCCTGAGCCAGGCGCGTCACAGCGATCAATGCCCGGTCGAGGGCGTCATCCTCCATCACCGACGTGCGCACGTAGTACGCGATCGGGTGCTCGGGTGACTGACGCATGCGGTCGAGATCGTCATCGGTCAGGCTCAGCAGCCGCTCGATCAGCGCGGCGGCGAGGTCATCCTTCGACGCGAAGTGGTAGAGGAGTCCGCCCTTCGAGACGCCGGCAGCCCGGGCGACGGCATCGAGCGTCGCGGCGCGTTCACCGTCGGTGATCAGGATCTGCACGTACGCGTCGAGGACGCGCTCTCGGGCCAAAGGGGGGCGGGGCATTTCTCTCTCCTCAGCGTGCGTCGATGGGGCGATACGTGTTACTGTACCATCCGGACGGTTCAGTAATCGAAAGGCACCCCATGTCCACAACCGCGACGATCCGACTCACTTCCGAGGACGGCCCGCGCGTCGGCGTCCGCGGCTGGGCCGCGCTCGCCGTGCTGATGCTGCCGGTGCTGCTGGTCTCGATCGACAACACAGTGCTGAGCTTCGCGCTGCCCGAGATCTCCCTTGCGCTCGCCCCGACGGGTGCAGAGCAGCTGTGGATCATCGATTCATACGCGCTGGTGCTGGCCGGCCTCCTGGTCACCATGGGAGTGCTGGGCGATCGCTTCGGTCGCCGTCGGATGCTGTTCATCGGCGCCACAGGGTTCGCCACAGTCTCGGTGCTGGCCGCGTTCGCGCCGACGGCGGGGTTGCTCATCGCCGCCCGTGTCGGGCTCGGATTCTTCGGCGCCATGCTGATGCCCTCGACGCTCTCGCTGCTGCGGTCGGTGTTCCCCAACCGTGATCAGCGTCGACTGGCGATCGCCATCTGGGCCTCGGCCTTCTCTGCCGGTTCGGCACTCGGTCCGGTGGTCGGTGGATTCCTGCTCGAGCACTTCGCCTGGGGCTCCGTGTTCCTGCTTGCCGTGCCGATGCTCATCCCGCTCCTGATCGGAGGCTTCTGGCTGCTGCCCGAGAGCCGTGACCCGAGCCCGGGCCGGATCGACCCGCTCGGCATCCTCATGTCGATGGGCGCGATGGTGCCCGTTGTCTACGCGATCAAGTCGTTCGCCGTCGACGGTCCCAATGCACTCGCCGGCGTGCTGGCGCTGTTGGGTGTCTTCGTGGGCTTCCTGTTCGTGCGGCGCCAGCTGCGCGCCGAGGTGCCGATGCTCGACATGGCGCTCTTCCGGCGCGGTGGGTTCAGTGGTGCGATCCTGGTGAACCTGCTCAGCGTCGTCGCGCTGGTGGGCTTCCTCTACTTCGTGCCTCAGCAACTGCAGCTCGTGCTCGGGCTGTCGCCGATGGTCGCCGGGCTCGCGTTGGTGCCCGGTATGGCGATGATGATCGTCGCGGGGCTCAGCGTGGTGCCGATCTCGCGCCGGGTGTCACCGCACATCGTCGTTCCCGTCGGGCTCTCGCTCTCGGTGCTAGGGTACGTGATCGTCGCCATGACGGCACAGCTGAACAGCGTCGCATGGCTGATGGCGGCGTTCGTGGTGCTCGGGATGGGCATCGGCGCCGCCGAGACCGTGTCGAATGAGCTGATCCTCTCGCACGCCCCGCCGGCGAAGGCGGGAGCGGCCAGCGCCGTCTCCGAGACCGCCTATGAGCTCGGTGCCGTGCTCGGCACCGCCGTGCTCGGTGGCATCATCACGGCCTTCTACCGTGGTGCGCTGGTGATTCCCGAGAACGTGCCCGCCGAGACGGCGGACCAGGCGCGTGAGACCCTTGCCGGGGCATACGCGGCGGCGGAGGGCCTGCCGCCGGCCGTCGGCGATTCCCTCTGGCAGGCGGCGATCCATGCGTTCGACAGCGGCATCGTGACGACCTCGCTGATCGGCGCCCTGCTGGTGGCATCCGCAATGGTGATCAGCGCGATCACCCTGCGACCGAGCCGCGACGTCAAGCGCTGATCACGCGACATGCCAACCGGGCGACATGAGGACAGGGGAGTGTCGTCGCCGGCGCTACGCTGGGAAGCAGTGTCGGCGGCGACCCGCGTCGCCGACCCGCACTGTCAAGGAGACACATGTCGCGCGTCGTGAAGTTGGCTGTCATCCCCGGCGACGGGATCGGCCGTGAGGTCATCGCACAGGCCGAGCGAGTGCTCGACACTGTCACCGCCGACAGTGAGGTGACGTTCGAGAAGACGCCGTTCTCGCTCGGCGCGGACCGCTACCTCGCCACCGGTGACACCCTCTCGGACGAAGACTTCGACGCCATCCGCGCGCACGACGCGATCCTCGTCGGCGCGGTCGGCGGTGTCCCCGGAGACCCGCGTCTGAAGAACGCCAACATCGAGCGCGGTCTGCTGCTCAAGCTGCGGTTCGGACTCGACCACTACGTCAACCTGCGTCCGGCCAAGCTGTTCGCGGGCGCATCCGGCCCGCTCGCCAACCCCGGGGAGATCGACTTCGTCGTCGTGCGCGAGGGCACCGAAGGGCCCTATGTCGGCAATGGCGGCAGCATCCGCACCGGCACCCCGCACGAGGTCGCCAATGAGACCAGCGTCAACACGGCCTTCGGCGTCGAGCGCGTCGTGCGCTACGCGTTCGAGCTGGCCGAGCGCCGGCGCCAGAAGCTCACGCTCGTGCACAAGACCAACGTGCTCGTGCACGCCGGCGCGATCTGGCGGCGCGTCGTCGACGCCGTCGCCGCAGAGCACCCCGATGTGGCCGTAGACTACCTGCACGTCGATGCGGCCACGATCTTCCTCGTGACGGACCCCTCTCGCTTCGACGTGATCGTCACCGACAACCTCTTCGGCGACATCATCACGGATCTGGCAGGCGCCGTCACCGGCGGCATCGGCCTCGCAGCCTCGGGAAACATCAACCCCGACGGCGCCTTCCCGTCGATGTTCGAGCCCGTGCACGGTTCGGCGCCCGACATCGCCGGTCAGCAGAAGGCGGATCCGACGGCAGCGATCCTCTCGGTCGCCATGCTGCTCGACCACCTCGGACTCAGCGACGAGGCGGCGCGCGTGCAGCGTGCGGTCGAGGCCGACATCGCGAGCCGTGACCGCGCCCGCAGCACCACCGAGACCGGCGACGCCATCATCGCGCTGCTGCAGGCGTAATCTGACACTATGCGCACCGCCGCAGCATCCGACGATCCCGCGGCTTCCCGACAGAGGACGAACATGACCGACAGCTCCACTCCCGCCGACACCGCAGCGCTCACGTTCACGGTGACCAAGAACCTGGCCGCGAAGAGCCCTGCTCAGCGCGACGAGGTGCTGGCCAACCCGGGGTTCGGCACCGACTTCACCGACCACATGGTTGACATCTGCTGGTCTGAGAAGGGCGGCTGGCACCGTCCGCGGGTGCAGCCCTACGGGCCGATCCCGCTCGACCCGGCCGCGGCCGTGCTGCACTACGGTCAGGAGATCTTCGAGGGCATCAAGGCGTATCGCCACGCCGACGGGTCGGTGCACACGTTCCGCCCCGACCGCAATGCGGCCCGGCTGCAGCGCAGTGCTCGCCGGCTCGCGCTGCCCGAACTGCCCACCGAGTACTTCGTGCAGTCGCTGCGTGAGCTGATCGCCGTCGACGGTGCCTGGGTGCCGTCCGGTGCCGACCAGAGCCTGTACCTGCGGCCGTTCATGTTCGCCAAAGAGGCCTTCCTCGGTGTGCGCCCGGCCAAGAAGGTCGCGTACTACGTGATCGCCTCTCCCGCCGGCGCCTACTTCAGCGGTGGCGTCAAGCCGGTGCGCATTTGGCTGTCGACGAACTACGCCCGTGCGGGCAAGGGTGGCACCGGCGCGGCCAAGACCGGCGGCAACTACGCGTCGAGCCTGCTGCCTCAGGCCGAGGCCAGCGCCAAGGGCTGCGACCAGGTGGTCTTCCTCGATCAGGACGGCAACGTCGAGGAGCTCGGCGGTATGAACGTCGTGTTCGTGTACAAGGACGGACGCGTGGTCACGCCGCAGTCCGACAGCATCCTCGAGGGAATCACGCGCGACTCACTGTTGCAGCTTGCCGAGGATCGCGGTCTGACCGTCGAGCGCCGAGCGGTCTCGCTCGATGAGTGGCGGCAGGGCGTCGCCTCGGGCGACATCGTCGAGGTGTTCGCGTGCGGCACGGCCGCGGTGGTCACTCCGATCGGCGCGCTCGTCTCGGACGAGTTCGAGGACGAGCAGCCTCTCGGTGAGCTGGCGATGTCGCTGCGCGAGGAGCTCACCGACATCCAGTACGGCCGCCGCGAAGACAAGCACGGCTGGTTGACCCGCCTGGATTGAGCGCGCGCTGCGCGCCTGACGCGCGCTCGCCTGTCTCGCATTGCGCGCCTGATTCGCCGACACCCCTACTTGCCGCCCACACCCCCAGGTGTGGACGCCCGCAGGTGGGGGTGTCGGCGCGAAGTGGGGGTGTCGGCGCGGGGCGACTCGTTCTGCACAATCCACCGATTCGCGCGGATCGCGTGAGCGGCTGTGGAGAGCGCGTGATTCGGGGAGACCGGCGTACATCCTGTGGGGATGCGTCGCCGTATCGACATTCCGCAAGCACGAGCGCTGGTGCTGTCTCGACATCAGGTGCTGGCCTCCGGCTATAGCGAGCGTCAGATGCGCTCGGATCTCGACTCCGGTCGGCTGCTTCGTCTGCACCGTGGCAGCTACGTACTGCGCAAATCTGGGACGAACTGTGGTGGGAAGGACGTCATCTGCTCCGCGTGCTCGCGGTGCACGCCGCGAGCCCGGGGCCCGGCCCGGTGTTCACCCATACCTCGGCCGCGGCGCTGTGGGGTCTGCCGCTGTACCGTGTCGGGGCCGCACCGGTGCAGGTGCTGGTTGACGGGCAACGCCACAGTCGCGTGATCGCGGACGTCATCCGCCGCGACATGAAGGTGGATCCCGCCGACATCGTCGAGATCGACGGCATCCGCGTCACATCGCCGACCCGCACCGCGATGGACATCGCGCGCACGTATCCGTTCCCGGCGGCGGTCGCCTGCGCCGACGCCGCGTTGCGCCGTGCGGCGGTCGACGATACATCGTGGATGCTGAAGCCGACGCCGCATGGCGTGAGGACGCCGCTCGGCTCGCGACGCCTGGGCTGCGCGGCGTACGGCAGGCTCGTCGCGCGCTGGAGTTCGCCGACGGGCGCGCGGATCTGCCGGGCGAGAGCGTCAGCCGGGCGCACCTGCACACGCTCGGGTTCCGTGGCTTTGACCTGCAGGTACCCGTCACCGGCTCGGAAGGTCAGCAGTACTGGCTCGACTTCGCCTTTCCGCGTGCACGGTGCTTCGGCGAGTTCGACGGGGCGGCGAAGTACACCGAGCCTGCGCTCAGAGCTGCTCCGTCGGCACAGCAGGCGGTGCTTGACGAGAAGAGCCGCGAAGATGACGTGCGCGGCGTCACCGGGTGGCGGTTCGCCCGGTGGGGTCACGATCACATTCGCACCGCGGATGTTCTGGGGGCGCGTCTCGCGGCCTTCGGTGTCCGTCCGCCCGGGTGAGGCCGGCCCCGCCGCGTTCGTCTCACCCCGCCCCGCCCCGGCTCGCCCCGCCGCGCCGGCTTCGCCGACACCCCCATCTGGCGTCGACACCCCCACCTGCGGGCGCCCATAACTGGGGGTGTCGACGCGAAGTGGGGGTGTCGGCGGTGGACAGCGGGAGCGATGGACAGCGGGGACGGGCCAGGAAGGGGCGGGGCGAGCCGCGTGCGAGGGTGGCGGATAGGCTGACGGAGTGAAGATCGCGCGCTTCAGCCACAACGACGGCATCCGCTACGGCATCCTCGACGATTCAGACCTGGTCGTGCTCGACGGCGACCCGATGTTCGCCGGTTACGAACCGACGGGCGAGCGCATCCCGCTCGCCGACGTCGCGCTGCTGGCGCCGGTGATCCCGCGATCGAAGATCGTCTGCGTCGGGCGCAACTACCACGACCACGCCGCCGAGTTCGGCAACGTCGCCCCCGAGGAGCCGTTGCTGTTTCTCAAGCCGAACACGGCGGTGATCGGTCCGGGCGACGCGATCGTACGTCCGTCGCTCTCGGAGCGGGTGGAGTTCGAGGGTGAGCTGGTTGCTGTGATCGGACGCATCGCGAAGAACGTCGACGCGGCGGATGCCCTCGATTACGTGTTCGGTTACACCGTGGGCAACGACGTGACGGCGCGCGACCTGCAGCGCAAGGACGGCCAGTGGACCCGGGGCAAGGGGTTCGACACGTTCTGCCCGCTCGGGCCCGTGATCGAGACCGAGCTCGATGTGGCGTCGTCACGGCTCGAGACGCGGGTGAATGGTGAGGTGCGCCAGCAGGCGCCGCTGACCGACATGATCCACTCGGTCGCCGACATCATCGCCTACGCGTCGGCGGCATTCACGCTGCTGCCCGGTGACGCCATCATGACCGGCACACCGGCCGGTGTCGGCGAGCTGGTGGCGGGAGATGTCGTCGAGGTGGACATCAGCGGCCTGGGTGTCATGCGCAACACGGTGCGCGACGCGGCGCCCCGATCGTGAGCGCGATCACCGCCGAGGCGCTGCCGGGACTGCAGCGCCGTACAGTTCTCATCCTCTCGCTTGGCCAGGTGCTTGGCGGCATCGCCTTCGGAGCGACAGTATCGCTCGGTGCTCTGCTGGCTGCCGACCTGTCGGGGGATGATGCGCTGTCGGGCCTGGCGACGGCATCCGTGACGCTGGGGGCGGCTGCGTTCGCGATCCCGCTGGCTCGCTTCGCCGCGCGTCGGGGTCGACGACTGTCGCTGACGGCCGGCAATCTGTTCGCCCTGATCGGCATCGGGGTGGTGATCCTCGCGGCGGCGCTTCGGGTGTTCCCGCTGCTGCTTGTGGGAATCATCATGATCGGCATGGGTAACGCCGGCAACCTGCAGTCCCGCTTCGCGGCGACCGACCTGGCGGCGCCCGAGCACCGCGGACGCGATCTGTCGATCGTGGTCTGGTCGACGACGATCGGCGGCGTGACCGGGCCGCTGCTGCTGACCCCCGGTGAGGCGCTCGGGCAGATGGTGGGAATGCCTCCGCTCACCGGCGCATATCTGTTCTCGCTCGTGGCGCAGGCCACGGCGCTCGTGCTGTACCTGGTCGCGTTGCGACCCGACCCGCTGCTGACGGCCCTGAACCTGGCGTCGATGCCCTCGAAGGCCGCCGCGCTCGGCTCTGACATTGATCGGCCGATCACGGCGCGCTACGCGATCTTCGCCGTGTCGGGGTCGCACGCGGTCATGGCGTCGGTGATGGCGATGACGCCGATCCACCTCTCGCACATGGCGCACCGTGCCGGTGGTGATGCCACGACGAGTACCGATGTCACGTTGCTCGTCGGCGTGACGATCGCGTTGCACGTGGCCGGCATGTACGGCCTGTCGCCGGTGTTCGGCATCCTCGCCGATCGGTGGGGCCGTGTGCGGGTGGTGCTGCTCGGCCAGGGGATGTTCGTGGTCTCGTTGCTGTTCGCGATCTTCGCGGGCGAGAACGCCGCCGGTGTGATCGTTGCCCTGATCCTGCTCGGGCTCGGGTGGAGCGCGGCGACGGTGGCCGGTGCGGCCTTGCTGACCGAGTCTTCGACCGTGCAGATGCGTCCGCGTCGTCAGGGGCTCAGCGACTCGCTGATGAGCCTTACCGCCGCGGCTGGCGCCGCGGGGGCGGGTCTCGTGCTGACGCAGTTCGGGTATGGCGGGCTCGGCGTGGTGGCGCTGGTGATCGTGATCGCGATCATCGTGCTCTCGCCGCTCGGGCGGATCCGCGAGGCGTGATGGCACGCACCGCGGGGCGTGGCACAGCTTCGGAGATCTGCATATCTTCGGACCGCCACGCCTGTGGCATCCGATGTTGTGCCGAACTCCGTCGCTACGCAGGCCTCCATGGGGACGCGCACCGGTGAGCTGGGCCGGAACCGGCGACGCGTACGCCGCCTCGTACGCGCAGCTCTGCGCGGGCACGGGGGAAGTGCTGCGTGCGCACGTCGGTGTGCCCGGCGGGCGGTCGCTGCTCGACGTCGGCGCCGGTGACGGCACGCTCGCGGCGGCCTGGTCGGATGCCGGATGGCGGGTCACCGCGGCGGAGCCTGAGGCGAGCATGCGCCGGGCGGCCACGCTGCAGCATCCGACCCTGACGATCACGGCGGACGCCCTGCCCGCGCTGTCGTTCGACGACGGCGCGTTCGACGTCGTCGTCGCGAACTTCGTGCTGAACCATGTGTCTGATCCGTCTGCTGCGGCGTCTGAGCTGCGCCGTGTGGCTGCGGGAACCGTGGCCGCGTCGATCTGGTCGGCGTCGCCGGCGTCGCTGTGGGGCGAGGTGACCACGCGGGCCGGGGTGATGCCACTGGCGGGTGCGCGGCTGCCTGCCGACAAGGACTTCGAGCGCACGGCATCCGGTTTCGAGCGCATGCTGCGCGGCGCGGGCTGGGAGCCCGTCGTTGCCGAGCACACCTGGACGTGGCGTCCCACGCCCGAGATGCTGTGGCGATCGGTCGTCGGGGGAGTTGCCGGGGCCGGCGCGCTCTACGCGACGCTGTCGGATGCCGACCGTCGGCGCTATCGCCAGGCGTTCGACGCGGTCATCGACGAACGCCGCGACGGTGAGGTGATCCCGCACGTGCAGACCGCGGCCGTTGCGGTGGATCATCGGGGCGGGCAGGCCCGGTGAGAGGCATCGGGCACGGATAGAATCGAGGGGATATGGCTACTGTGCATCCCCTCACCACCACCGCGACCGGTTCCGACGTCCGCGTACGCTTCTGTCCTTCGCCGACCGGCCTGCCGCATGTCGGCATGGTGCGCACGGCGCTGTACAACTGGGCATACGCGCGCCACAACGGCGGCAAGCTGATCTTCCGCATCGAAGACACCGACGCGGCCCGTGACAGCGAGGAGAGCTTCCGCCAGCTGGTCGACGCGCTCACCTGGATGAAGATCGACTGGGATGAGGGGGTCGAGGTCGGCGGGCCGCACGCCCCGTATCGGCAGTCGCAGCGCCACGACATCTACCGTGAGGTCATCGACAAGCTGCTGGCGACGGGCGCGCTGTACGAGAGCTACTCGACGGCCGAAGAGATCGACGCGCGTAACGAGGCGGCGGGCCGCGCCAAGCAGCTCGGCTACGACAACTTCGACCGCGATCTCACGGACGAGCAGCGCGCGGCGTTCCGCGCCGAGGGCCGTCAGCCGGCCCTGCGCCTGCGCGTGCCCGATGAGGACCTGACCTACGACGACCTGATCCGCGGCGAGGTGACCTTCCCGGCCGGCTCGTTCCCCGACTTCGTCGTCGTGCGCCCCAACGGTGTGCCGCTATACACGTTCGTGAACCCGGTCGACGACGCCCTGATGGGCATCACGCACGTGCTGCGCGGTGAAGACCTGATGCCGTCGACGGCCCGTCAGCTGGCGCTGTACGACGCGCTGATCCAGGCCGGCGTCACCACTTTCGTGCCGCGCTTCGCGCACATGCCGCTGGTGCTCGGTGAGACCGGCAACAAGAAGCTCTCCAAGCGTGACCCGCAGGCAGATCTGTTCCTGCACCGTGAGCGTGGGTTCATCCACGAGGGCCTGCTGAACTACCTGGCGCTGCTGGGCTGGTCGATCGCACCCGACCGCGACGTGTTCTCGCTGAGCGAGTTCATCGAGGCGTTCGACATCGTCGACGTCAACCCGAACCCGGCACGCTTCGACCAGAAGAAGGCTGAGTCGATCAACGGCGACCACATCCGCATGCTCGAGGGCAAGGACTTCGCCGAGCGGATGCTGCCGTACCTGGCCGACGCCGGTGTGTTCGGTGGTGCCGAGCCGACGCACGAGCAGATCGTGCTGGCCTTCCGCGCGGCGCCGCTGGTTCAGGAGCGCATGCAGCTGCTGGGTGACGCGCCGGGCATGCTCGGCTTCCTGTTCACCGACGAGGTGACGTATGAGCCCGACGCCATGAAGGGGCTTCCGGCGAACGCCGCCGAGGTGCTGACCGCGTGCGTCGCGGCTCTCGAGCCGGTCGAGGAGTTCACTCCGAAT
Organism: Microbacterium esteraromaticum; assembly: GCF_017303215.1. Lineage (GTDB taxonomy): Bacteria > Actinomycetota > Actinomycetes > Actinomycetales > Microbacteriaceae > Microbacterium > Microbacterium esteraromaticum_C. Next base: position 1,813,873 of record NZ_JAEMWU010000001.1, read on the forward strand.
GCTGTGCAGCAGGCGCTCTCGGAGGCGCTGATCGACGGGCTCGGGCTAAAGCCGCGCGTGGCGTACGGTCCGCCGCGGGTCGCGCTGAGCGGTCGCCGGGTGTCGCCGCCGTTGTTCGAGTCGATGGAGCTGCTGGGCAAGGACGAGACGCTGCGTCGACTGCGCGCTCTCGCCGATCACCTGGCGTGACGCACGAGACGGCGCAGCTCATGATTCCCACGGCCGAGGCGGATGTCATCCTCGGTGAGCTGGGGGTTCTGCTTCTGGAGTGCGGTACGTCCGTCACGGATGTGCGCGGCACCTTGGAACAGGTGAGCCGTATTGCAGCGCCCGGGGTGTCGGTGGAGTTCGCCATCTTGCCGGAGATGGTGATGGTGAGCCGGCCGGGTTCTTCTGCGGCGACCACGACCGTGATCGGCAAGGGTGAGGCCCTGACGTTCCGTCAGTCGGCGCGGGCGAGCCGCCTGGTGCGCGACCTCGAGTCGGGTGCCGTCGCGTTGGAGGATGCCCCGCAGCGTATCGCTGCCATCCGCGCGACGCCCCGGCATCTGCCTGGCGTACAGAGCGTGCTGGGCTGTGGGCTGCTGTCGTTGGGGCTGGCGGTGCTGTTCCGCTGCCCGTGGTGGGCGGCGGTGCTGGCGATGCTCGTGGGCGCCATCGTCGGCGGCCTGATGCTGGTGATGATGCGGGTGCGTGCGGCCGCGGCCGTGGCCCCGTTCGTGTCGGCGTTCGTGTCGACGGTGCTCGTGGGGTGGGCGGCGGGGCTGCTGGATCTCGGGCCGGTACCGCTGTTCGCGGTGTGCGCGCCGATCGCGATCCTCGTGCCGGGCGCACTGATCACGAACGCCCTGCTGGAGCTGACCTCGACCGACATCGTGACCGGGGCGTCGCGCCTGATGTACGGGCTCATCATGCTCGCCTTCATGGCGGCCGGTGTCTATTCGGGTGCCGCGCTGACGGGGCTGAGTGTCGATTCGGCGTCGGCTGCGCTGGTCGGCGACGCCGTGCAGCTTTCGGGTGATGGTGGGGGATGGACGGCATTGCCGCCGCTGTGGATGTCGTGGTTCGCCGTCGTGGTGCTGGCGATCGGCATCGGCCTGGCCTTCGGGTCGGGCGTGCGACTGACGGTGGTGTGCATCGTGGTGATGACCGGCACGTATGCGGTGCTCGCCGCGTTCAGCGCGCAGGTGGGCAACGTGGTGGCGATGGGTATCGCTGCGGCGATCTTGTTCGTCGCGGCGCGTGTGCTGGAGCGTGTGACGCTGGCGATTCCGGCCACCGTGTCGTTCCAGCCGGCGTTCCTGCTGCTGGTGCCCGGAACGATCGGGTTGGTCTCGCTGGCGAGCTTCGACGCGCAGGCGCTGGCGTCGGCGCCGATGATGTTCTTGAGCCTGTGCATCGGCACGAAGGTCGGCGCACTGCTGGCCGACCTGGCACGGATCACGCGTTCGACGGTGTTCCGATACTGGGTGCGCCCCGCCCGCATGGGGGAGCTGTGATGGCCTGTGGTTGCCGCACACGCGCGACGCGCCCGGGCTGTGCGCACCGATTCGCCATCCGGGCATAGCTCGGGTAAGCTTGTATCTCGGTGCGGGGCCCAGGTTCCGCCCTTGGGGTATGGTGTAATTGGCAACACGGCTGATTCTGGTTCAGTTGTTCTTGGTTCGAGTCCAGGTACCCCAGCCAACAGATAGGCCCGGAATTCCGCAGCAAGGCGGAAGATCCGGGCCTCTGTCGTTTCTCCCGAGGTATCGATCATCGCGAGGCATGTTCAGCTCTGTCGCCCCGGCGCCCGCAGATAGAGTCTCCAGCATGGAAAGCGATGGTTCGACTCCCGCTGAAGGCCTTGGCGCCGCATCGGCATCGCAAGAAGCCAACGCCCGTCACCTGCCGCGGCCGAAGCGCTACTGGGTGATGCTGGGGCTCTTCCTGTCTGTCTTCGCGCTACTTCCGTACATGACCGGCCTACCCGTTGTGGTGCAGTTTGTCGCACCCGTGCTTCTGGTGCTGCTCATCGCGCTCGTCGCGGCCCGGAAGCAGCCGACCGCGGTTCGACAGATCAAACCATCCGGGCGCATGGTGCTGCAGATTGCCGGGTTCGCGGCCCTCGTCGGAGTCGTGGCGGGAGCCAGCCGTGGCGCCTATGCAGCGCAGGGCTGGTGGTGGGCACCGCTGGCCGCCGCCGTAATCCTGTTCGGGGTCGTCGTCACGCTAGGCCCGCTGATGGATCGTTCCTGGGCTCGCCGCGTGCGCACGGCGCCGTTCGACCGAAACAGAGCGACAGCGATCCGCATCTAGCCGGCCTACCACCGTGCGGGCGGCCCCACGCCACTGGCACCCGGCCGCCCGCACGATGTGTCAGAACGCGTCGGGGTAGAGCTGGTGGGCGATCGTCTCGACGGCGTCGATGTTGCCGATCGTGCCCGGGTAGAAGTCGCTCTGCGGCACCGCGATCAGCAGGTCGTTCTGCACGGCAGTGACGTCGGGGAACGTCGCACGCAGGTACTCGACGACACGCTCATGCTGTGCGTCGCTGGTAACGCCGAACACGATGGCGTCGGGGTTGCGGCTGACGATCTCTTCAGGGGTGATCTCGGCCGAGAAGAAGTCGGCGAACTCGGGGGCATCCGGGTTGAAGACGTTGTCTCCGCCGGCGGTGCGGATGATGTCGTACTCGATGCCGGCTCCGATCGCACCGAGCATGTTCCCCTCCGACCAGATCTCGGCGACCGTCAACGGCTCCTGATCGCGGACCGCTTCAGTGACAGCATCCAGGCGCGCCTGTGCGTCGGCGGCGAGGTCGGCGGCGAGATCTTCGGCGCGCAGAATCTTGCCCAGGTTCTCGATGTCGGTGAGCAGATCGGTGACCTCGGCGCTCGACCGGCGCTCGGCGCAGCCGCCGGTCGCCACGTATGCCTGCGCGCCATTGTCGGCGAGCTGTTCGATGCTCGCGAAGCCCTGCTCGGCGGTGAACTCGTACTCGGTGGGTGAGACCACCAGATCGGGGGCGACCGACAGCAGATCCTCACGCGCGGGCGGGGCATCGGTGCTGAGTACCGGAACATCGGCGGCCAGCGAAGCGACATCCGCAGGCAGCTCGGACGTCGCCACCTGCGCTTGCCCGGCCAGCTGATCCTGCGCACCGAGGCGCAGCAGCAGATCGGTCTGCGACGGCATCAGGCCGACGACCGCTTCGGGTGCGTGTGCGAACGTGAGCTCACGCCCGCAGTTGTCGATCGTGACCGCCTGCCCGTGCGATTCCGGTGCGTCGTCACCCGCAGGAGCGACGGCCGATCCGCAGGCGGTCAGCACGATCGGTGTCATCGCGAGCAGACCCAGCAGTGCCGTGCGGCGTCCGCCGCGGGAGCGAGCGCGCGGCGGGTGCGCGGGGGGAGTGTTCATCGGGTGGTTTCCTTTCTCAGGGATGCGCTGTGCATCAGGGATGCACTGTGCGTGTGGATGCACGGTGTTCCGGCGTGCGGGCGAGTGCGTCGAACAGCAGATGGCGTTGCGCTGTTGCCGGGTGGGTGATGGCTGTCGACTCGACCGCGAAGACGGTGCGGATCAGGTCGGGGGTGAGGATGCTGTCGGGGGATCCGAACGCGACGAGTTCTCCGGCCGCCAGTACGCCGACCGCGTCGCAGTGGGTCGCGGCGAGATTGAGATCGTGTAGCGCGACGAGAACGGTGCGTCCGCTGGCACGCACCAAGTCGAGCAGTTCCAGCTGGTGCGCGATGTCGAGGTGATTGGTCGGCTCGTCGAGCACCAGCACCGGGGTGTCCTGCGTCAGCGCACGCGCGAACAGCACGCGTTGACGCTCGCCGCCCGACAACGCCGAGAACGCGCGGGATGCCAGATGCTGCGCGCCCACCCGCTCCAGTGCGTCGAGCGCGATCGCGACGTCTGCGGCGGAGTCGCGACCGAAGCCACTGCCGTGCGGGATCCGCCCGAGCAGCACGAGCTCGAGCACGGGGATCTCGAACTCCTCGCTGTGCTCCTGCATCATCACCGCGACGCGCTGTGCGACCTGCCGGCGCGTCAGGTCGTGCGCCGAGACGCCGTCGAACCGCACGTCTCCCGCTGCCGGCGCATCGATGCCGGCGATCGCGCGCAGCAGGCTCGACTTGCCGCTGCCGTTCGGGCCCAATAGCCCCAGGACGGATCCGGATGCCACGTCGAACGAGACGCCGTGCACCACGGTGCGCGCTCCGCGCCGGGCCTGGAGCTTCTCGACCTGCACCCTCATCGGTTCATCCCCATCCGGTCGGCGCGTTCGCGACGCAGCAGCCATAAGAAGAACGGGGCTCCGACGAGCGCCGTCAGCACGCCCAGGGGGATCTCGGAGGGCGCGGCCAGCGTGCGCGCCAGCAGATCGCACGTGGCCAGGAAGACGGCCCCGCCGAGCAGGGCCACCGGTAGCATCCTGCGGTGGTCGGATCCGACGATGATCCGCGCCACGTGCGGCACCACCAGGCCGACGAAGCCGATGCCGCCCGAGACGGCGACGACCGCACCCGTCAACAGCGCCGTGGCGATGAGTGTCGTCGTACGCAGCCGGTTGACGTCGATGCCCAGTGCGCGCGCCGCATCATCGCCGGCCAGCAGCGCGTTGAGCTGTCGTGCGTGGGTCATTGCGAAGGCGGCGACGGTGAGCAGCGCCAGGGCCGGCAGCAGCAGTTGCGGCATGGTCGCGGCCGAGACCGAGCCGAGCAGGAAGAACATGATGCTGTAGACGTTCTGCGCGTCGGTTGAGATCGTCAGATAGCTGGTGATCGCGCTGAACAGGGCGCCCAGGGCGACGCCGGCCAGGATCAGCCGCTGCGGGGCGATCCGCCCGGCCTTGCGTGCCAGCAGGTAGACGGCGGCGGTGGCGATCATCGCTCCGGCGAAGGCGGATGCGCTGATGCCGAGGGCGCTGATGCCCAGCCCGAGCACGATGAACGAGACCGCACCGACACCCGCTCCGGCCGAGACGCCGAGGATGTATGGCTCGGCGAGCGGATTGTGCACCACGGCCTGGATGAGGGCCCCCGCCAGGGCCAGAGAGGCTCCCGTCAGCGCAGCCAGTGCAGCGCGCGGCAGACGGAACTGCCACACCGCGTTGTCCTGCATCGTGGTGAGCGATCCGTCGCTCATCCAGGGCATGCCGGGTAGCAGATGGCCGGTGACGATCTTCAGTGCGTCCAGCGCAGAAACGCTGATCGCGCCGATGCTCACCGAGATCAGAAGCACACCCAGCAGAGCGACCGAGAGCACGGGAACGAGTACGGTCGCGGCCTTGGTGCCGGGGAGGCTCGGCTGACGGGTCTCGGTACGCGAAGGGGGCATGGTCTCGGATCCTATTGCGAATGAGAACCATTCTCAACTACGCTCCGACACGGTGCACGAACAAAGACGGCACCATCGACGACCGAACAAGCGACCCGAATAGACCACCGAACAGGAGCACGCCGCATGATGATCGTTCGCGAGCTGTGGCGCGAGGCGGCCCGATCGCCCGCACTTCTGGCGGGTGCCGTACTGTGCCTGCTGCTCGCCTCGGCGACCTACCTTGCGCAGGCGTTCGCCATCGCGGGGGCGCTCGCCGCCGTCGTCTCCGGCGATGGCTCGCGAGTACTCGCAGCCCTCGCCGCGATCGTCGGCGTGGCAGTGGTGCGGATGCTGCTCATGCTGCTGCAGGACACGCTCGCCTCCCACCTCGGCGGGCACGTGCGGGTTGTGCTGCGGCGGCGCACGCTGCGGACCGCGCTCACGGCGACACGACTGCACGATCCGACCGGCCGGGATGGAGCGATGCGCGCCGCACTGACGGACGGCGTGGACGGGACCGACGCGTATGTGTCGAAGTACATCCCGGCCCTGGCGCTCGTGTTCCTGGCATGTCCGATGGTCATTGCGATCCTCGTCGTGGTCAACCCCTGGGCCGGGCTCAGTGCTGGTCTCGCCGTGGCACTGGCGCTGATCGGGCCGCTCGCGTGGAAGCGCATGATGGCGCGCAGGGGGCTGGATCACTGGGACTCGTACGAGGCGCTGGGTGCTGACTACCTCGATGCCCTCCGCGGCATGGCGATGCTGCGCGCTCTCGGTGATGTGCCCGGAACCCGAGCCCGCCTGCAGGAGCGATCCGAGGCGCTTCGCAGGGCGACCGAGCGGGTGATGCGCGGCTCGCTCGCTGAGACCGGCGTGATCGATGTCGCCATCCAGGGTGGCACTGTTGCGGCCATCATGATCGCTGTCGTTCAGGCGGCATCGGGTCAGCCACCCGCCTTCGAGACCTATCTCGTCCTGCTTCTCGCGTCTGAGGCGTTCCGTCCGATCCGTGACCTGTCCCGCCAGTGGCATGCCGGGTTCCTCGGCCTGACGGCGGTACCCGCGCTACGGTCCCTCGGCGCCTTCCACGCAGACCCCCCGACCGCACCGGCCGCCGAGCCGCTGGCATCCGATCGCCCGCGCCCGGCGGGGCTTCGCGGGCCCGCCGATCGGCTCGACGTGCGCGGAGTCCGCTACCGCTACCCGACCGGTGATGCCGATGTGCTCGACGGCGTCGACCTGGTCGCCCGTACCGGGACACTGACCGCGATCGTCGGTGCATCCGGCGCCGGCAAGTCGACGCTGCTCGACGTGCTGCTGGGGCTGATCCGTCCCCATGAGGGCAGCAGCACACTCGACGGGCGTCCGCTACGGCCCGACGACGTGGCCGTGCTTTCGCAGCGTCCGGTGCTCTTCGCCGGAACGGTGCGAGAGAACCTGTGCGTCACCGGCGCGCGCACCGACGCAGAGCTGGTGGATGCCTGCCGCGCCGCGGGGGTGCTCGATGAAGTGCGGGAGCTTCCCGGCGGGTTCGACGCCGTGGTGTCCGAGGCGGGGATGAGCTTGTCTGGTGGGCAGAGGCAACGGCTGGCGCTCGCGCGCGCCCTGTTGGCGCGGCGCCCGGTGCTGCTCGTCGACGAACCCACGAGCGCGTTGGATGCCGCCCGCGCGGCGGACGTGATGACGACGCTGCGTCATGTGGCCGAGGACCGCATCGTGGTGATGGTCACGCATCGGGTCGAAGACCTGCGGTCGACCGACATCGTGGTGCGACTCGCACACGGGCGAACCACGCCCGTCGACTACGCCCAGGAGGTGCCGGTGTGAGCGCAGACGGATCGCCACGCAGCTTCAGCGCACTGCTGCCCGCACTGGCCCCCGAGCGCGGCCGTATCTTCTCGGTCTATCTCAGTGCGACGACCAGCGCGCTGACCCTCAGCGCGCTCGGCGCGCTCGCCGCCTGGGGAGTCGGCCATGCCGTTGTCGAGCGTACTCTGCCCGGCACGGCATGGTGGGTGTGGCTGGTGGTGCTCGTCGCCGCACGGGCCGTGCTCACCTGGCACGAGATGGATCGATCCCATGCCGTCGCCTACCGTGTTCTCGCGCGACTGCGCCTGGTGCTGTTCGACTCCTATAGCCGCAGCGTGCCCGCCCGGCGGCGCGAGCACTCCGGTCGAGCTGCCGCGGTCGCGATGGACGACATCGAGAAGCTCGAGTTCTTCTACGCCCACACCATCGCGCAGGTCGCCGCCGCACTGACCGCCTTCCTCGCGGCGCTGGTCGCCGTCCTGCTCGTACTGCCGCCCGCCGGTGCGGCGCTCGCGGTCGGGGCCGTGCTCGTCGTGGCCACCGTGCCGGTGCTCGCGCGCGCTGCACGCCGCCGCGGCGCCGAGGAACAGCAGCAGCGCGCAGAGCTATCAACCCAGATCGTCGACGCGCTCGGGGCGCTGCGCGAGGTTCTGTCTTACGGGCTCGCCGAAGCGGTGACGACTCAGGCGCTGCGCACAACGCACCGGGCGACACGCGCCGGACGCCGACGCGGCACGATCGGGCAGCTCGTGTCGGGCATCCGCGACCTCATCGTGACCACGACCGTGCTCGCCGTCATCCTGGTGAGCGCGACAGCAGCGGGCGTACTCGGCGGTGACGCGCGCATCTCGCCCGCAACCCTGCCGATGCTCGTGGCCTTGGCCCTCGCCGGCGTCGCCGCGGTCGCAGATGCCGCAACCACCCTCACCCAGCTGCACCCGCTCACCGCGAGCGCCGCGCGCGTCGACCGGGCCCTGCATCGCCCGCCCGTCGTCATCGCCACGGGGCAGGCGCGCCCCGTCCCTAACGGTCCGCTCGGCCTGCGCTTGCGCGACATCACGTTCAGCTACGACGACCGGGTCGAGGCGATCAGCGCCTGGTCCGCCGAGATCGGTCCCGGCGAGCACGTCGGGCTGGCCGGGCGCTCGGGATCGGGCAAGAGCACACTCATCGCGCTCGCCGCCCGCCTATGGCAGCCGACGTCGGGAACGATCGATCTGTTCACGGCCTATGGTCAGACCGTGCCCCTGCGCGACGTCGACGAACACGCACTGCGCAACACCATCGCCTTCGTCGACCAGGAGGCGACGCTGTTCCACGGAACCGTCCGCGAGAACCTGCTGCGCGGCGCCGCTCCGGTCTCGGACGACACCCTGCGCCGCACGCTCGAACGTGTGGATGCCATCGGCTGGGCCCCGCTCGATCTGTCGATCGGCCAGGGAGGCCTCGCACTGTCGGGCGGCCAGCGCGCACGCCTCGCGCTGGCCAGGGCACTGGTACGGCAGCCGCGCATCCTGCTCATCGATGAGGTCACCGCGAGCCTCGACGCCGAAACGGAGCGCGTGATCTCGAATGCGCTCGCCGCCTACCGCGGAACGGTGCTCATCGCCTCGCATCGAAGCGGGACGCTCTCTGCCGTATCTCGCGTGATCACCGTCGACGGCGGGGTGCTGACAGGCACGCCATAGTGATCCGCCGATAGGGTTGATCCGAACCCTGGAGGATGCTGTCGTGACCACCGCCCGCGCACCGCGGAACCGCCGTCGGATTCTGATCATCGCCCTCGCGGGCGTCGCGCTGATCGCCGTGCTGCTGATCGCCTCACTGACCCGGCCGGGTCAGGAAGAGCCCGACGCCACCGCAACGGCGCCGACGGGCCAGCAGACCCCATCAGCCGAAGAGAGTGAAGCACCCCGGGTGCCCGACCTCTCGCGTCGCATCGATGGCGACGTGGCGGCACTCGGCGCCGTGGACGCACCGGTCGTGATGATCGAGTACGCCGACTACCGGTGCCCCTACTGCGGCGTGTTCGCGCTCGACACCATGCCTCAGCTCGTCGCCGACTACATCGACACCGGCAAGCTGCGCATCGAGTGGCGTGACGTCCCGCTGTTCGGCGAAGACTCGTTCAACGCCGCCGTCGCCGCCCGTGCCGCCGGCCAGCAGGGCCTGTTCTGGGAGTACCACCACGCCGTCTACGCGTTCCAGGGCGACTCGCGCAAAGACCTGCCCCGCGAACAGCTGCTCACACTCGCCGAGGAGGTCGGTGTGCCCGACGTGGCGGCATTCGAGACGGCGCTCGACGACCCGGCGCTGCAGCAGGCCGTCGCGGCCGATGCGCAAGAGGCCCAGGCCATCGGTGTGCAGAGCACACCGGCGTTCCTGATCGGCCAGACGCCCGTGATGGGCGCCCAGCCCATCGACGTGTTCCGCCAGGTCATCGACGGCGAACTCGCACGCGTCGGGGAGTGATCGCCGTGGACATCGGCTACATCGGCGCGTTTCTCGGTGGCATCCTCTCTTTGCTCAGTCCGTGCTCGGTCATGCTGCTGCCCGCGTTCTTCGCCTACGCCTTCACCTCGCCCACGAAGTTGATCTCGCGCACCGGCGTGTTCTTTCTCGGGCTGCTGGTCACGCTGATCCCGCTCGGGGTGTTCTCGGGCCTGTTCGGTTCACTGCTGGGTGAGAACCGCGGCGCGTTGATCACGACGGTGGCGGTGCTGGTGATCGTCGTCGGTCTCGTGCAGCTGCTGGGGGTGCCCGTACCCGGGATCTCTCGTTCGCGGCGTGGGGGAGAGGACAGCACCTCGGCGGTCTCGGTGTTCCTGCTCGGTGCCGTGTATGCGGTCGCGGGCGTGTGCACCGGGCCGATCCTCGGATCCGTCCTGCTGATCGCCTCTCTCGGTGGCTCGCCCGTCTACGGCGCCGTGCTGCTTGCCGTGTACGCGCTCGGAATGGTGCTGCCGTTGCTGATCCTGGCGCTGCTGTGGCGCCGGTTCGGGGCGAAGGCGATGACCTGGATGCGCCCGCGCGAGCTGCGCATCGGCAGGTGGCGCAACTCGTGGACCATGATCATCACCGGAGCGCTGTCGATCGCGCTGGGCGCCTTGCTGCTGTTCACCGACGGCACGGCCAACCTCGGCGGACTGGTCGGCATCGACACCCAATTCGCGCTGGAGTCGTCCGTATCGACGATGGCGGCGAGCATCCCCGACTGGTGGTTCGCGATCGGCGCGCTGGTCGTGCTCGCCTCGGTCACCGCCGTGGTCCTGTTACGTGGGCGCGGCGATCGGACGGATGCCGCCGAGAGCGTCGCGCACGTCGACCCGCCCTCACCATGAGCCGGTCGCGGCCCGCGCCACGAGAGGTACGCTGACCGCAGGCGTCAGCAGATCGAGGAGGCCGCCGGTGACCAATCCCGAGCAGAACCCGCAACCGGCCGTACTCACGGCGGGGGAGCCATGCACCGAGGTCGAGGTGCTGACGCCCCGCGAGGTGCCGCTCGGCGGGCCCCGTGCGATGACGGTGTTCCGCACGCTCCCGCAGCGGCAACGTTCCCTCGTGGGGGCCTGGTGCTTTCTCGACCACTACGGGCCCGATGACGTGGCCCGCACGGGCGGCATGGTGGTTCCCCGGCATCCGCACACCGGCCTGGCGACCGTTTCGTGGCTGTTCACCGGTCGTATCGACCATCTCGACTCCAGCGGTGTGTCCGCCGCGGTGCTGCCGGGGGAGCTGAACCTGATGATCGCGGGGCAGGGCATCACCCACCAAGAGATCAGCGCGCCCGACACGGCTGTGCTGCACGGTGTGCAGCTCTGGTACGCATTGCCCGACGCCACCCGGTTCAGCCCGCACCAGTTCACGCACTATGCGCCGCCGCCCGTCGAACTGCCCGGAGCGACGGTGCGCGTGTTCATCGGCAGCCTGGCCGGTTCCACCTCGCCGGTCGATACCCGCACCCCCGACCTGCTTGGCGCCGAACTGGTGCTCGCACCACGCGCCGAGGTGACGCTGAGCGCGCGCCGTGACTTCGAACACGCGGTGCTCGCCGAGACGGGTGATCTCACCCTGAACGGCACCGCCGTCGCTCATCGCTCGCTCGGCTATGCACCGGTCGGCGCAGACACGCTGCGCATCACAGCGGGCCGGGACGGCGCGCGGGCGATCCTGCTGGGCGGAGTACCGCTGGGGGAACAGATCGTGATGTGGTGGAACTTCGTGGGCCGCAGCCACGACGAGATCGCCGAGTACCGTCGGCGGTATCAGGCCGAACTGGGTTTCGACCCCGTCGACCCGAAGGATGCCGGTAAGCCCTCGCTGTTCGGACCATTCGCCGACGGACAGCGACCTCCGCTGCCGGCACCGGCGCTCCCCACCGTACGGTTGCGACCCCGCTCGTGAGGCACGACCCGGCTACGACCGGGTGATCGGCTCTCCACCGGCATCGCGCGGACGCACCGGGTGGTCGCTGAGGATCGATACGCGGTTGAACATGTTGATCGTCAGCGCCACCCACTCGGCGGCGACGAACGCCTCGTCGCCCAGCGTGTGCTGTGCGCCCGAGAGGTCGGCCTTGAGCTCTTCGCTCAACGGCAGGCGGGTGGCGGCCTCGGCGACCGCCAGCGCGGCGCGCTCACGCTCGGAGTACAGCGCCGACTCGCGCCACGCGGGCAGCAGATCGAGGCGCTGCTGCACGATGCCGGCGCCGCGTGCTTCGCGCGAGTGCAGATCGAGGCAGAACGCGCAGGCGTTGAGCTGCGAGACCCGCACCTTGATCAGCTCGGCCTCCTGCAGGGTCAGTCCCAGCCGTTCCGCCTCCTCGGCGATGGCCGCCGAATACGCGGATGCTGCCTTCCAGGCCGCGGGGGACGCCTTGTCGAGGTACGGGCGCATGCTCTCTCCTTGAATCATGAGGGGGTCAACAGCATCCGATCACATTCCGGGGCGCGGCACGACTCCGGCGCCTTCGCGCAACTCGAACACCAGTTGTGTCTCGGTCGCGCGCACGACGTCGTGCACGGTGATCCGCTCGAGCACGATGTCGCGCAGCGCGGCGGCATCCGACACCGCCACGTGCACGATGAAGTCGTCCGCACCCGCGATGTGAAACACCTGCAGCACGCCCGTCGTCGCTGTGAGTGCGTCGAACAGCGCCTCGACACCGATCTTGTTGTGGTTGCCGAGCCGAACACGGATCATCGCCTGCACCGGCGCGCCCACGGCGGCCGGATCGATGTGCGGCCGCGGCGGCGAGACCACGCCCCGCGCGCGCAGCGTGCGCAGCCGGAACGCGCATGTGGATGCCGGAATGCCGACGATCGCGGCGAGTTCCTTCACTGAGGCTTCGGGATGTTCGACGAGGGCGCCGAGGATGCGCAGGTCGAGCGCGTCGACACCGCTGTCCGGCCGCTGTGCTGTGGCCAAGTTCGACTCCCCATCCGGATGGTTGGTTGCTCAACGAGCAAGATCAGCGCCAGCTTACGCCTCCCTCGACAACCCATCTGGAAAGGACTGTCGAAACGGCGCACCATAGGGTCATGTCCGACCAGCCGCTGCATCCCGACACCATCGCCGTCCACGCCGGACGCTCCGACTTCGGCGCCCTGGGCGTGCACGCCGCGCCCATCGACCTGTCGTCGACCAACCCGCTGCCCGACATCCTGCACGGCGGCGACTCGTACGAGTCGATGGCCAACGGCGGGCATCCGCTGCCTGACGGCGGCAACGTCTACGCGCGACTGTGGAACCCGACCGTCGCGCGGTTCGAAGAGGCGCTGGCCGAACTGGAGCACGCCGAGGCGTCTGTCGCGTTCGCTTCGGGGATGGCCGCAACCACGGCGGCCGTGCTGGCGCACACCACGGGTGCGGGTAAGAGCCACATCGTGGCGGTGCGCCCGCTCTACGGTGGCACCGACCACCTGCTGGCCACCGGACTGCTCGGTGCTGAAGTGACCTTCTGCGATGAGAACGCCGTCGCCGCCAGCATCCGCCCCGAGACGGGCCTGGTCGTGCTCGAGACACCCGCCAACCCCACGCTGGAACTCGCCGATATCGCCGCCGTCGTCGCCCAGGCGGGCGATGTCCCGGTGATGGTCGATAACACCTTCGCCACACCGCTGCTGCAGAACCCGCTCGATCTGGGGGCGGCGATGTCGCTGCACAGCGCCACGAAGTACATCGGCGGTCACGGCGACGTGATCGCGGGCGTCATCGCGTGCTCTGAAGAGACGGCCGCGGCGCTCCGCCGGGTCCGTGCCATCACCGGAGCGCTGCTGCATCCGCTGGGGGCCTACCTGCTGCACCGCGGACTGCCCACCCTGCCCGTGCGCATGCAGACCCAGCAGGCCGCGGCCCGTGCGATCGCACTGCGCCTCAAAGACAACCCGGCCGTTCTCGAGGTGCGCTACCCCGAGTTCGACGACACACGCGGCCTGATCGGCCGTCAGATGCGCGGAGGCGGCGCCATGGTCGCCATCCGGCTCGCCGGTGGATACGCGGCGGCCGAGGCGGTCACCGGTGCTGTGCGCCTGTTCACGCACGCCGTCTCGCTGGGTGGCGTCGACTCGCTCATCCAGCATCCGGCGGCGCTCACGCACCGACCCGTCGCGCCCGAGGCGCGGCCCGGTGCCGACATCGTGCGCCTGTCGATCGGGCTCGAGAACGTCGACGATCTGATCGCCGATCTCGAACAGGCGCTCGTCAAGGCGCCCGCGGTCGCCGCCGTCTGAGCGCGACCGTGGCGCGTTCCATGACGTGACACGATGGATGCATGAGCTCCGCCAACCTCACCAGGGAAGAGACCGCCCACCGCGCAGCGTCGATCACGCTGCGGGAGGTGCGCGTCGAACTCGACCTCACCGGCGCGCCCGAACAGGCGCGAACCGGATTCCCGACCGTGACGACCCTGACTTTCGACGCCCGAGAGAACTCGACCTGGCTCGACTTCATCGGTGAAGCGGTCACCTCGGTCACGGTCAACGGCGAGCAGCGCGAGGTGCGGTACGACGGTGCGCGCATCGAGCTCGACGGACTGTCCGACAGCAACACAGTGCGCGTCGAAGCGATCGCGACGTACAGTCGCTCCGGCGAGGGTATGCACCGCTTTCAGGACCCCGTCGACGGCCAGACCTACCTGTACACGCAGTACGAGCCGGCCGACTCGCGCCGGGTGATGGCCTGCTTCGAACAGCCCGACATGAAGGCCGCCTTCACGTTCGAGGTGTCGGCTCCCGCGGGGTGGCAGGTACTGTCGAACCAGTCTCCGGTGACCGTGACCGAGGGCATCGGGGTGCAGAGCGTCGAGTTCGCACCGACGCTCCCCATCTCCAGCTACATCACCTCGGTCGCCGCCGGTCCGTACGCGCGGATCGACGCGGAGTGGACCCGTGGCGAGCAGCGCATCGCACTCGGCGTGCTGTGCCGCGCATCGCTGCTCGAACATCTCGAGTCCGACGACGTGATCGAGGTCACCCAGCAGGGTCTTGATTTCTTCACGGATGCGTTCGCCTACCCCTATCCGTGGGGCAAGTACGACCAGATCTTCGTACCCGAGTACAACCTCGGAGCCATGGAGAACCCCGGGCTGGTGACGTTCACTGAGGCCTACATCCACCGCGGCGCACCCACCGACGCGCAGCGCGGTGGTCGCGCGAACACGATCCTGCATGAGATGGCGCACATGTGGTTCGGCGACCTCGTCACCATGCGGTGGTGGGACGACCTGTGGCTCAAAGAGTCGTTCGCCGACTACATGGGGGCACACGCATCGGCCGCCGCGACGCGGTACGACGATGCCTGGGTGCGCTTCGCCGCCAACCGCAAGGCCTGGGCCTACCAGCAGGATCAGCTGCCCACGACGCATCCGATCGTCGCTGACATCGCCGACCTCGAGGCCGCGAAGCTCAACTTCGATGGCATCACGTACGCCAAGGGCGCCTCGGTGCTCAAGCAGCTCGTGGCATTCGTCGGCGAAGAGCACTTCTTCGAGGGGGCGCGCCGTTACTTCGCCGCGCACGCCTTCGGCAACACAACACTCGAGGACCTGCTCGTGCAGCTGGAGGAGGTCTCGGGTCGCGACGTGCGCAGCTGGTCGCGTGCGTGGTTGCAGACCAGCGGAATGTCGACCCTCTGGTTGGAGACCGCGCCCGACGGCTCGCGGGTGCTCGTGCAGAGCGACCCGCGCCCGCATCGTCTTCGCGTCGGACTCTATGACCTCGTCGAGGGGCGGCTCACGCGCCGCGAGATCGTCGAACTCGACATCGTCGACGAGTCCACGCCCGTGAGCTTCCCGAACGCTGACCTGGTGCTGCTCAACGACGACGACCTCACGTACGCGAAGGCGCGGCTCGACGAGCGTTCGTTGGATGCTGTCGAACAGGCGCTCTCGACGCTCGAACCGTTGCCGCGCGCGCTCGTGTGGTCGTCGCTGTGGAACGCCGCACGCGACGGCGAGCTTTCCGTTGAACGGTATCTGCGGATCGTCGCTGCGCACGCGCCGGCGGAGCACAACGGTGGCCTTCTCGCCGGCGTACTCGCCAACACCGCCTATGCCATCGGTCACTACGTGCCGGACGCGCGGCGCCCTCAGCAGCGTCGGGAATGGCTCGACACGACGTGGGAGGCTCTCACCGCGGCAGATCCGGGAAGCGACGCACAGCAGTCCTGGGCGCGGGCTTTCGCCTCGGCGTCTGCGTACGATGACGCCCGCGCCGCGCAGGCCAGGGCCATCCTCGAAGGTGACGCACCCGAGGGGCTGCCGGTCGATCCGGACCTGCGCTGGGCGCTGCTGACAGCGCTGAGCACGACGGGCAACGCGGCGGGGGAGGACATCGAAGCCGAACTCGAGCGAGACGACACCGCGAGCGGACGAACGGCATCGATCCGCGCGCTGTGGTCGAAGCCTGTCATCGAGTCGCGCACCGCCGCATGGCACTCCGCGTGGGAGGACCACGAGCTCAGCAACGATCACTTGAGCGCCACGATCGACGGGGTGCAGGCGGGTGGCCGACGCGACCTTGTCAGCGCGCTCGATGCCGGCTACTTCGAGCGCATCCTGCCGGCCTGGCAGGAGCGCAGCATCGAGATCGCGCGGCGTCTCGTGATCGGTCTGTTCCCGGCGTCTGACTCGCTCGACGACGTCGACGCGTGGCTCGAGGCTCACCCGGCGGCGCCCGCATCACTGCGGCGGCTCGTGATCGAGCAGCGCGACGGCCTCGCGCGCGATCTGCGCGTGCGCGCCGCGCAGTAGCGTCGTCAGGCGTCGACGGACATCCCGGGATCGAGGTCGTAGAACTCCCCGTTGTGCTGCTCGGTGGCCCAACGCAGTCGCTCGCGGTGCATGTTGCGCCCGATCGTCGACAGCGTCATGTCATGGGTGCCGAAGCAGCGCCGGGGAGCGACAGCGAGCACGAAGTCCATTGCCTCGCCGATCTTGAGCCAGGGCGCTCCGAGGGGTGCGGCGAGCATATCGACGGCGACGTCGTCGGGGAGAGCGTACGAGTCGCCGGGATAGTAGAACGTGTCGTTGACGAGCACCCCAAGGTTCTCGATCGTGGGGAGCGACGAGTGGATCACCGCGTGCTCCCCTCCGAAGAAGCGCAACGAGAACGCGCCGACCGCGTACGTCTGGCCGGGGGCAACAGTCGTCACGAGGTGGTCGGCGGCCGCGGCGACGGCTGCCGTGCTGAAGATCGGCGTGCCGGGAGCCGCCTGCAGGATCCGATCCAGGTGCACCGCAGTCCAATGATCTGGGTGCTCATGAGTGATGATGACGCCGACGACATCCGACAGGCCGTCCAGGGGAGCGGTGAATGCTCCCGGGTCGATCAGCAGGGTCTGGCCGTCGTGCTCCAGGCGCAGCGCGGCGTGCTCGTGTCTGGTGATGCGCATGCCCGCAGTCAACTCCGAGTCGCTTCGACAGGCAAGGTTCATCAGTGCGACACGCCCGCGATGCACGGTATTAGGGCCCCGATTTGGATCGCCTGGAATCGTCGTGTCATACTTGAACAGTTGCAGGAACGGCCCGGAAAAAACGGGCCGGGACGGCCCCATCGTATAGCGGCCTAGTACGCCGCCCTCTCACGGCGGTAACGCGGGTTCGAATCCCGCTGGGGTCACAACACGAAGAAAGCCCCCCGATTCATCGGGGGGCTTTCTTCGTATCCGGATCAGCCGCGGCGCCAGGCGTCGTCGAGAAGGTGCGAGCCGCCCTGCGGGCCCATCTGCAGCATCCCGCCGTCCACGACCCACTCGGCACCCGTGACGTACGACGCTTCGGGTGAGGCCAGGAACGCGACGACCGCAGCGACCTCCTCGGCCTTGCCCGGTCGCCCCAGGGGAACGCCGGGGCGGTGCGTGCGGTCGGCATCGGCCGACGTCATGCCGGTCGCGGGTGTGGCGATCTCGCCGGGCGCGACCGCATTCGCCGTGATGCCGTGGGCACCGAGCTCTTGCGCGAGGTTCTTGATCAACCCCGACAGGCCGTGCTTGGCGGCGATGTACGCCGACAGGCCGACACGCGGCTGCTGCGCATGCACACTCGTCACAGCGATCAGCCGCCCGCCACGACCGGCCGTGACCATGCCACGTGCGGCTGCCTGCAAGCCCGCGAAGGCACCATCGAGGTTCAACGCGATCGTGTGCCGCCATTCCGCGAGAGGAACATCGAGCACCGGTCTGCGCGCGCTCGCGCCGGCGTTGTTGACGAACACATCGAGTCCGCCGAGTTCATCGGTCAGTCGGTCGATCACTCCCGCGACCCGGTCGAGATCGGTCGCGTCGAAGCGTGACACGGCCGCGCGGCGGCCGCGCTCTCGCACCGCCGCCGCGGTCCGCTGCGCCCCGGTCTCGTCGCTGTGCCACGTGATGCCGACATCCATGCCCGCGTCGGCGAGGGCGATGGCCGTCGCCGCGCCGATGCCCGAGTCGGATGCTGTCACGATCGCCCGCCGTGGCGAGAAGAGCTGCGCTGCCATGGGGGAACGCTACCGAAGCGCGCGCCCGGGGGATAGGGCCGCGCGCCCCGCCGCGTGAAAACGCGGCGGGGCATCGCATCACGCGGACTCGGTTGCGGAGTCCGCCTTCTCGCCGGTCGCCGCGCGTGTCCGCCGACGCCGCAGCGCCCACCAGATCAGCAGGCCCGCCACGCCGACGATCGCCAGCCACGGCAGGATGAAGCCGAACGCCACCACGATCGCGTTGAGCGAGACGATCAGGCCGTTCCAGCCGGCGATCAGACCGTCCACGAATCCAGCCGGGTCAGCGGTCGTCCGGGGCGTCTCGGTCAGTGAGATCGACACCGTGGCCATCGTCACCTGCTCATCGAGACCCTTCAGCTGCTGCTCATAGCTCTCCAGCTGCGCCTGGCGCTCGCTGAGCGCGGACTCCGCAGCGATCAGATCGCCCACCGAACCGGACTGCGCCATCAGCTCGGTGAGACGCTCGACCGAGGCGCGAGCGGCATCCGCCCTGGCCTGCAGGTCGACGACCACCGAAGTCACGTCCTGCCGCGACACCGACGAGCGCAGCACCTCGCCCTCATCACCCAGAGCCTCCATGACGGCGGTGAGGTCCTCGGCGGGAACGCGGATGCTGATCCAGCCGTTCCCTCCGAAGCTCGGCATTCCCGGCTCGGTCATGGCAGCATCCGGCGACATCCCGACATCCGTCGCCTCGACGTACCCGCCGTACTCAGCCGCCAGCGCACCGATCGATTCCACCGACGCGCCGACATCGGTCACCTGCAGGCCGATATCGGCCATCGAGATGATCTCGCGGCCGTCCGTCGCCATGTCAGCCGACCCCGCCGCGGAGTCCATGGACTCCATGGCGGCATCCGACGCCACCATCTCATCGGTCGCTGCAACCGGTCCTTCCTGCCAGCCCGCATCATCAGACATGGATTCGTTGACCGCCAATGGCGAGACGGCGCTGAGCAACGGGGGAGCGATCAGGATGCCACCGACGAACGCCGCGGCGATGGAGACGCCGGTCACCCAGCGGCGACGGCGTCGACGCGCGCGATTCATGTCCGTCCGCGGTGCGGGCGCCTCGCGCGGCTCATCGGCGACCTGAGCGAACACCTCGTGCTCGATGCGCGCGATACCGGCGTCGCTCAGGGGCGGAAGCGTCGGGTTGTCGTTGTCGTTCATGCGTCTCTCACTTCCCCCGCAGCACCGCGCAGGCGCGTGCGGACTCGGGAGAGACGGTTGCGCACGACGGCATGGCTGACACCGAGCTGCTCGGCGGCCGCCTGATAGCTGTAGCCCTCGACGGCGCACAGCGCGAAGATCTTGCGATCCACGTCATCGAGCAGGTTCACCTCCGTGGCGATGCGCTCTGCGAGCGTCGCGGTGATGACCTGATCCTCGACGCTCACGGTGTCGGCGACCGTCTCATCGACGGCATCCGCGGTGTTCCGCCGATCCCGGCGCAGCACGCGCAGGCGATTGGCGGCCTGGAACCGGCAGATGGTCGCCAACCAGGGCAGCAGCGAGTCGTTGACCAGCTCCAGCCCGGGCAACCGGCGCCACGCCACCACGAACGTCTCCTGGGTGACGTCCTCAGCATCCGCCGGCGATCCGAGGATGCCGTGCGCGATCCAGTACACCGGCTTGACATGGGTGCGGAAGATCGCGCGGAAGGCGTCCTGGTCGCCGGATGCGGCTCGTGCCGCCAAGTCGCGGTCGTCGGTGCCCGGCATATCCCATCCGATCGTCGTCGTGCAGAACTGTCTCTCACTGACTGAGTGTCGTCGGCGCACTCATCGTCTCAGACTCGGGTACGATCGTTCGAGCGAAAGGGAGTATCCCGTCTTCGCGCGGATCGTCATCACGAGCACCATCAAAGCTGCTCCGGCCGCGCGACGCACGTCGTGCGGGGAGAGACTTTCGGCTCACGCCATACCCTTTCGAAAGGCACTTCGACCTTGACCATTCCTGTCTGGTTCGAGATCACCGCTCTGGTGGTCCTGACGGTGATCCTCATCGCCGACCTGCTGCTGATTCTCAAGCGCCCCCACATCCCCTCGACCAAGGAATCGAGCCTGTGGGTGGCGTTCTACGTCTCGCTCGCGCTGATCTTCGCGGGCGTGCTCTACTTCATCGGTGATTCGAAGACCTCACTGGACTTCCTCACCGGCTGGGCGATGGAATACAGCCTCTCCATCGACAACCTCTTCGTGTTCGTGCTGATCATGACGCAGTTCTCGGTGCCGCGTCGCTATCAGCAGGAGGCGCTGATGGTGGGCATCATCATCGCGCTCGTGCTCCGCGCGATCTTCATCATCATCGTCGGCGCCGCCGTCGAGCACCTCAGCCCGATCTTCTACATCTTCGGTGCGTTCCTCGTGTTCACGGCGGTGCGGCAGGCGCTGCCCGAGAAGCACGACAACGATCAGCAGACCGAGGGCTTCATCGTGCGCATGGTGCGCCGCGTGATCCCGATCAGCGACGAGTACGACGGACCCAAGCTGCGCACTGTCGTCAACGGCAAGAAGATGTGGACGCCGATGCTGATCGTCTTCGTCTCACTCGGCATCACCGACCTGATGTTCGCCGTCGACTCGATCCCCGCCATCTTCGGTGTCACCACCGACCCGTTCATCGTGTTCACGGCGAACCTGTTTGCGCTGATGGGTCTGCGCCAGCTGTACTTCCTGCTCGGCGACCTGCTCGAGAAGCTCAAGTACCTGCACTACGGCGTCGCCTTCATCCTCGGCTTCATCGGTATCAAGCTGATCCTGCACGCCATGCACGAGAACGAGTTGCCGTTCATCAACGGCGGCGAGTCGATCGCCTGGGCACCTGAGATCAGCAACTGGGTCTCGCTCGGTGTGATCATCTCGTCGATGGCCGTCGCCACGATCGCGAGCCTGATCGCATCGAACCGTGAGAAGCGCGCAGCGTTGAAGCGCTGATCGTTCCCACTCGGGCCCGCTGACATACGCGCAGAACCACCCGTCGCCGCCGTGTAAACTGACCGGCATGCGGCGGGTGGTTCTTCTTCTTAGCAGCCGCGACGGGATCTGATCCAGGCCTTCCTCGTCGCGGCGTTCAACGCGGGCCGACCCATCGAGCCAGAAGGAACACACCGCATGACCAGCACTACGCAGCCCAGGACTCTCGCGCAGAAAGTCTGGGACGATCACCTCGTCGTACAGGGCGAGAACGGCGAGCCCGATCTGATCTACATCGACCTGCACCTGCTGCATGAGGTCACCAGCCCGCAGGCGTTCGACGGCCTGCGCACCGAGGGTCGTCCCCTGCGTCGGCGGGATCTGACCATCGCCACCGAGGATCACAACACGCCGACGCTGAACATCGACAAGCCGATCGCCGACCTCACCAGTCGCACGCAGATCGAGACGCTGCGCCGTAATGCGGACGAGTTCGGTGTGCGCCTGCATTCGCTGGGCGACGCCGAGCAGGGCATCGTGCACGTGGTCGGTCCGCAGCTGGGGCTGACGATGCCCGGTGTCACCGTGGTGTGCGGTGACTCGCACACGTCGACGCACGGGGCGTTCGGCGCCATGGCCTTCGGAATCGGCACCAGCGAGGTCGAGCACGTCATGGCCACGCAGACGCTGCCGCTGAAGCCGTTCAAGACCATGGCGATCACCGTCGAGGGCGAGCTGCGCCCCGGCGTCACGGCAAAAGACATCATCCTCGCCGTCATCGCCAAGATTGGCACGGGCGGCGGTCAGGGCTACGTGCTCGAATTCCGCGGCAGCGCGATCCGCGCCCTCTCCATGGAGGGGCGCATGACGATCTGCAACATGTCGATCGAGGCCGGCGCCCGTGCCGGCATGGTCGCCCCCGACGAGACGACCTTCGCATACGTCAAGGACAAGCCGCACGCGCCGCAGGGCCAGGACTGGGAGGACGCGGTTGCGTACTGGCGCACTCTGCCGACCGACGAGGGTGCCGTCTTCGACGCCGAGGTGTTCATCGACGCGAACGAGCTGGAGCCGTTCGTGACGTGGGGAACGAATCCCGGTCAGGGCAGTTCGCTGTCGGCTGCGGTTCCCGACCCGGCCGCGATCTCGGATGCCAACGAGCGCGCCGCCGCCGAGCGGGCGCTCGAGTACATGGACCTCACCCCGGGCACTCCGTTGAAGGAGGTCAAGGTCGACGCGGTCTTCATGGGGTCGTGCACGAACAGCCGGATCGAGGACCTGCGCGCATTCGCCTCGGTCATCAAGGGCAAGAAGAAGGCTGACGGTGTGCGCGTCATGGTCGTGCCGGGCTCGGCCCGCGTGCGCCTGGAGGCCGAGGCTGAGGGCATCGACCGGATCGTCGAGGAGTTCGGCGCCGAATGGCGCTTCGCCGGGTGCTCGATGTGCCTGGGGATGAACCCCGACCAGCTGGAGCCGGGCGAGCGCTGCGCGTCGACATCCAACCGCAACTTCGAGGGGCGCCAGGGCAAGGGTGGGCGCACCCACCTCGTGTCGCCGCTGGTCGCCGCCGCGACCGCCGTCCGAGGCACATTGTCGAGTCCCGCAGACCTGGAGGGGAGCAACTGATGGAGAAGTTCACCACGCACACCGGAGTGGCAGCGCCCCTGAAGCGCTCCAACGTCGACACCGACCAGATCATCCCGGCGGTGTTCCTCAAGCGGGTCACCAAGACCGGTTTCGACGACGCTCTGTTCCACGCCTGGCGCCAGGACCCCGAGTTCGTGCTCAACCAGCAGCCCTTCCAACAGGCATCGGTGCTCGTCGCCGGTCCGGACTTCGGCACCGGATCCAGCCGCGAGCACGCCGTGTGGGCGCTGCGCGATTACGGTTTCAAGGTCGTGCTCAGCCCGCGGTTCGCTGACATCTTCCGCGGCAACGCCGGAAAGCAGGGGCTGCTCGCCGCCACTGTCGATGACGCGGATATCGAGCGCATCTGGGCGCTGATCGATGAGGAGCCCGGTCGTGAGATCACGGTCGACCTCGAAGCGCGCACCGCCACGATCGGGGGCTTCCAGGCCTCCATCGGCATCGACGATTACACTAGATGGCGGCTCCTCGAAGGGCTCGATGACATCGGGCTCACGCTGCGCAACGAAGACAAGATCGCTCAGTTCGAGGCCCGCCGCGCGTCGTGGCGGCCACGCACGCTCCCCGTCCGATAGACGAGGAGCGGGGTGGGCCGGGGGTCACAAGCCCCCGCGGCATCCGCCGTGATCAAACCGGACGCGGCGACCGCTGCGTCTGCTCAGACGAAGAAGAGGCCCGAATGACGACATCCGCGCACGAAGCAGCAGTTGAGCCGACCACGGTTCCCACCGCATCCGTGCTCGCGATCCGAGGAGGCAGGCCGCTGCGCGGCCGGGTCGACGTGAAGGGCGCGAAGAACCTCGCCACCAAGGCGATGGTGGCGACACTGCTCGGTGAGACCGCCAGCACGCTGCGTGATGTGCCGGATCTCAGCGATGTCGCCGTGGTGCGGTCTCTGCTCGAGGTGCACGGAGTGACCGTCACCGAGGGCGACGAGCCCGGTGCGATCGTGCTCGACCCGAGTGCGGTCGAGTCCGCTCACTACGAAGAGATCGACGCGCATGCCGGGGCCTCCCGCATCCCGATCCTCTTCTGCGGCCCGCTGCTGCACCGTCTCGGTCAGGCGTTCATCCCCGACCTCGGAGGTTGCCGCATCGGTGATCGTCCGATCGACTTCCACCTCGATGCGCTGCGCAAGTTCGGCGCCGTCGTCGAGAAGGAGCCCAACGGTATCCGTCTGTCGGCTCCCAACGGGCTCAAGGGCGCGAACATCCACCTGCCGTACCCGAGTGTCGGCGCCACCGAGCAGGTGCTGCTGACCGCTGTGCGTGCCAAGGGCGTGACCGAGCTGCGCAATGCGGCCATCGAGCCCGAGATCATGGACCTGATCGCCGTGCTGCAGAAGATGGGCGCGATCATCTCCTACGAGCCCAACCGAGTGATCCTGATCGAAGGCGTCGAGCACCTGCGCGGCTACGACCACCGCTGCATCTTCGACCGCAACGAGGCCGCCTCGTGGGCAGCCGCAGCGCTGGCCACCGACGGCGAGATCTTCGTCGGCGGCGCGAAGCAGCAAGAGATGCTGACCTTCCTGAATGTGTTCCGCAAGGCCGGCGGCTGGTTCGATGTGCAGGAGGACGGCATCCTGTTCCGTCGCGACGGGCAGATCAAGCCGGTCATCGTCGAGACCGATGTGCACCCCGGCTTCATGACCGACTGGCAGCAGCCGCTGATCGTCGCGCTGACGCAGGCGCACGGCCGTTCCACCGTGCACGAGACCGTGTACGAGAACCGCTTCGGCTTCACACAGGCACTCGTGAAGATGGGCGCCGACATCGTCGTGCACCCGCACGGACTGCAGGATGGTCCCCGTCGCGTTCCGCGCCGTGAGCTGGAGCAGGCGGCGGTCATCACCGGCCCCACGCCGTTGCACGCGGCCGACATCGTGGTGCCCGACCTGCGCGGCGGGTACAGCCACGTCATCGCCGCGCTGACCGCTGAGGGCGAGTCGCAGGTCTCCGGCGTCGACATCCTCAGCCGCGGCTACGAGAAGTTCCTCGACAAGCTCGAGGCGCTGGGCGCGGACTTCGACGTCGTCCGGTGATCTGATGGCAGTATCCGAACGCAGTCGTCCCAGCATCTTCTGGCCGCTCGCGGCGATCGTGGTGCCGGTGCTCGGTCTGATCGCCAAGGTCACCGTGCGTGGCGACGAGAAGCTACCCCGGCAGGGAGCCTTCGTGCTCGCGCCCAACCACTACTCGGAGTTCGACCCGCTGATCATCGCGCTCGCGGTGTTCCGCACAGGTCGCTTGCCGCGCTTCATGGCCAAAGAGAGTCTGTTCCGGGTGCCCGTGGTCGGGTGGGTGCTGCGCAAGAGCGGCATGATCCCCGTGGCGCGCACGTCGTCGGCATCCGCGGCGAAGCAGACGATGGCGCAGTCACGCGAGCTCGTCGAACACGGCCGCGGTGTGATCGTGTACCCCGAAGGCACGCTGACGCGTGACCCCGACCTGTGGCCGATGCGCGGCAAGTCGGGCGCGGTGCGCCTGGCGCTGACCGGTGACATCCCGCTGATCCCGGTCGCGCACTGGGGAACGCAGAAGATCATGGGCCGCTACCAGAAGGGCCTGAGCCTGTGGCCGCCGCGCAAGCCCGTGCACGTGCTGTACGGCGACCCGGTCGACCTCTCGGATCTGCGGGGCCGCGCCGGTGAGCCGGGCGTGCTTGCCGAAGCGACCGACCGGTTGATGGCCGCCATCACGGCGCTGCTCGAAGAGCTGCGCGGCGAGCAGGCACCCGCGCAGCGCTGGAACCCCGCGCAGCACGGCCAGAACGAGACGGGGCGCCTTGAACCGTAAGAGACCGGGCGCGGCCACGCGCGCCACCATCATCGGTGCCGGAAGCTGGGGCACGACATTCGGCAAGATTCTCGCCGACGGCGGGGCCCAGGTCACGATGTGGGCGCGTCGTCCCGAGCTGGCACACGAGATCTCCGAGGCCAAGCGCAACTCGAAGTACCTGCCGGGCATCAACCTACCGCGCACGATGCTTGCCACGCACGATCTGTCCCGGGCACTCGAGGGCGCCGATCAGGTGTACCTCTCGGTGCCGAGCCAGTCGTTGCGCGAGAACCTCAAGGCGCTGCGTCCGCTGCTGGCCGAGGGCGACGCGCCGATCGTCAGTCTGATGAAGGGCGTCGAGCGCTCGTCGGGGCTGCGTATGAGCCAGGTGATCGAGCAAGAGCTGCGCTGCGATCCTGAACGCATCGCCGTGGCATCCGGACCCAACCTCGCGCTCGAGATCGCGCGCGAGCACCCGACCGCGGCCGTCATCGCCTCGCGTAGTCAGGAGACGGCGGATGCTGTCGCGCGCACGGCGCGCAACCGGTACTTCCGCTCCTTCGTGAACACCGATGTCATCGGCACCGAGTTCGGCGGGGTGCTGAAGAACCTCATCGCCGTGGCGATCGGCATCGTCGACGGTGTTGGATACGGCGAGAACACCAAGGCATCGATCATCACCCGCGGGCTCGTCGAGATGACCGACTTCGCGGTGGCCAACGGTGCGCGGCCCGAGACGCTGCAGGGGCTCGCGGGGCTCGGCGATCTGATCGCCACGTGCCAGTCGCCCCTCAGCCGTAACAACACCGCGGGCCGGTTGCTCGGCCAGGGGTACAGCTTTCAGGACGTCATCAAGCAAATGGAGCAGACCGCCGAAGGGCTCGCCTCGGTGGCTCCGGTGCTGCAGTTGGCCCGTGAGTCCGAGGTGCACATGCCCATCGTCGAGCAGGTGAAGATGGTGCTCGACGGACGCATGGACCCCCGCGATATTGCCCCGCATCTGACGACGGACGACGACACTCCGCAGGAGGAGAGAACCAATCATGGACAAGCAGACGGTGGTGGTGCTCTTCGGCGGACGCTCCAGCGAGCATTCGATCAGTTCCGCAACGGCGGGCGGAGTGCTGGGCGCGATTGACCGCGAGCGCTACGAGGTGATCCCGGTCGGGATCACCCGCGACGGCGCCTTCGTGCTCGAAGAGGACCGACCCGAGAAGTTCCCTCTCGACGCCGACCACCTGCCCGAGGTCGTCGACAACGGCACGCGGGTGCGGTGGCCCGAACCGGGTGGAGATCGGATGCTGCGCGTCGCCGCTCCGGACGGCTCGACGGTCGACCTCGGGCGGATCGACGTGGTGCTGCCGCTGCTGCACGGTCTGCATGGCGAGGACGGCGCGATCCAGGGCTTCTTCGACGTTCTGGACGTGCCCTACGCCGGCGGTGGCATCCTTGATTCTGCCGTGTGCCTCGACAAGCACTTCACCAAGCTCGCGCTGTCGGCGGCGGGGATCGCAGTGGCACCGGGCATCACCGTGCGCCAGAGCGATTGGGAGAGCGATCCCGAGAGCATTCGTCGTGCTGTGTCCGAGCTGGGCGATGTCGTGTTCGTCAAGCCGTCCGACGCCGGTTCGAGCGTGGGAGTCTCACGCGTCGATGGCGGTGAGGGGCTCGACGAGGCTCTGCGGATCGCGTTCGCCGAGAGCCCGAAGGTGCTCATCGAGACGCAGGTTTCGGGCCGCGAGATCGAAGTGGGTGTGCTCGCCGGTCGAGACGGCGCGCGGGCCCGGGCTTCTCTGCCTGGTGAGGTCGTGCTGACCACGCGCAGTTTCTACGATTTCGAGGGCAAGTACCTCGGCGGCGACGGTGTCGACATCGTCTGCCCGGCCGAGGTTGATGAGTCGCTGATCGCTGAGCTCCAGGAGGCCGCCGTCCGCGCGTTCGAAGCGGTCGACGGTCGGGGGTTGGCCCGGGTGGACTTCTTCGTGACGCCCGAAGGACGGTTGGTCGTCAACGAGTTGAACACGATGCCCGGGTTCACGCCGATCTCGATGTTCCCGAAGTGCTGGATCGCCTCGGGGCTGAGTTATCGCGACCTCATCACCGAGCTGATCGAGGCCGGTCTGCACCGTTGATCGATGCCGGCGGGCTGCCCTATTCGGGCAGCTCGTTCGGCTCGGTGCATGCGCTGGTCGCGGGGATCATTCGCACTCCTGAGACGATGCCGGCGTTCGACAGTGCGTCGTTCGCGCTGACGACCTCGGTGTCGACGAACACCTGGACGGCGGGGTTGCGACCGTAGGTCGTCATGCGCATCATCGGTGCCTGCGACTCGTCGACGAGCCAGTCGATGCCCTCGAGCGTGATGCACTGCAGTTCGCTCGTCGGTCCGGGCACCGTCACGCCGCACGAGACGAAGACGCTTGCCGGGTCGCCGTAGGCGCCGGTCGCCTGCGCGTCGGTCCAGCGGCGGTCCTCGCCGGAGACGGCATCGGGCAGGCGAACGGTCACCTCGGCGCACAGGGGGTTGTTCGCGTCCTTCGCCGGTTCCAGCGCGACCGTGCTCGAGCAGGCGGTCAGGGTGAGGAGCGAGAAGGCTCCAGCGACGAGGGCGAGACGACGGAGCATGATTCCAGGCTACCGTTGTCAGCATGGCATCCGCTTCGGACGACGACCCGCGCATCGGCGATATCTCCGAGGGGACGGTGCTGCGGGCGATCCTCGCTCGCACGGCGCCGGCAGCGCATTCGGTGTTGGGCCCGGGTGATGACGCCGCCGTACTCGCGGCGCCGTCGGGTTCGGTGGTCGCCACGGCCGACACGCTCGTGTCGGGCCCTGATTTTCGTGCCGCCTGGTCGAGCGGATACGACTTGGGCTGGAAGGCCGCGGCCGTGAACCTTGCCGACGTCGCGGCGATGGGGGCGGTACCGACGGGGCTGTTGGTGTCGCTGGCCGTACCGCGCGAGACGCGTCTGTCGTTCGTCGAGCAGATGGCCGATGGCTTCCGCGAGGCGTGCGCACAGCTCGCCCCCGGATGCTCGGTGATCGGCGGTGACTTGACGGTCTCGGAGCTGCTGATGATCGCTGTGACGGCGCTCGGCGATCTCGGTGGTCGTACGGCCGTCACGCGCGCCGGGGCACGTCCCGGCGACGTCGTCGCCCTCGCCGGCGACCTCGGGGCCGCGGCCGCGGGGTTGGCGCTGCTGTTCGGGCGCTTCCGCGACGGCGAGACGCCGGTCGCGGTGGACCGGAGCATGCTGGATGCTGCCGAGCAGCGGGCATTGGACGTGCAGCTGCGCCCGTTTCCGCCGATCGCCCTGGGGGCGGTGGCGGCGGATGCCGGTGCGACTGCGATGATGGATGTCTCCGACGGACTCGCGCTCGATGCGTCGCGCATGGCGGATGCCTCGGGCGTGACGATCGCGCTGTCGACGACGGCGCTCGATGCACTGACCGGTGGGATCGATATCTCTCGCGCGATCGGCGGGGGAGAGGATCACGGCCTGCTGGCGACCTTCCCGCCCGGCACCATGCCGAATGGTTTCCGCCCGATCGGTGTCGTCACCGACCGCGCGGCGGACGGCGTGCTGCTGGACGGTGAGCCGATCGAGCACCGGGGATGGGACCCCTATCGGGATTGGGACGGCTCGCTGTAGCTCACCACCAGTACGCCGGGTATGCCGTGCGCGTGAGTGCGCTGCGCAGCACACCGAACAGCACGAGCACGACCGCCGAGAGTCCGGCGCAGATGACGAACTCGACCCGCCCCTCGGCGGTCATCGCCCCGATCACCGCGGTTGCCGCGGCCGGTGAGTGCGATGTGCGGGTGAGCATCATGGCGGCGAGAGCGACGCCACCGGCTATGGCGCCCGCCCAGAGCGAGTGACTGGCGAAGCCGACGAGTACGCCCGCGACTGCCGAGATCACCTGGCCGCCGATGACGTGGCGGGGCTGCGAGAGCGGCAGCGTCGGGGCCCCGGCGATGAGCGCCATACTGGCAGCCATGGGCGGGATCAGCAGCAACTGGCCGGAGGCGGCACCGAGGCCGACGAGCGCGGCGAGGGCGGCGGCCGCCGTCAGGGTTGCCATCAGCACGGTCGGCAGCCCGGGGCGTGCGGGTGCCTGGCTGGCGGGGATCAGTCCGGTGTGCGACGACATGTGCTTTCCTCCACTGTGTGAGAACGATCGTTCTCTTCTCGTCTGGTAGTGTAGAGAACGATCGTTCTCGCACCAAATCGGACAGGTGGCGGCCATGAAACAGGACTCTGACGCGGATCGACTGCTCGACGCGGCCGAAGAGCTGTTCTACGAGCGCGGATACCAGGCCGTCGGCATGGACGCCCTGCGCTCGGCGTCAGGCCTGCCGCTGAAACGCATCTATGCGCTGTTCGGCGGCAAGGAAGCTATCGCGGTTGCGATGCTCGACCGCCGTGACGAGCGCTGGCATGCGGCGCTGGCGGCCCACGTCGACGAGCACGCCGATCCGCACGCACGCGTGTTGGCGATCTTCGATTGGCTGGCCGAGTGGCTTGCCGACGAGGGGCACCGCGGATGCGCCTGGATCAACGCGTTCGGCGAACTCGGTGGGACATCACCGGATGTGGTCGCCGCCGTCCGCCGCCACAAGGCTCGGCTGCGGGAGCTCATCGACCGCGCGGTGAGCGAGACGGGCGCGCCCCGGTCTGCCGCGGACGCCGTCTTCCTGCTCGCCGAAGGGTGCATGGTGACCGCGGGGATCGACGGCGACCCAGTCGCCGCCGTGCAGGCCAGGGTTGCCGCGGCGCGGATGCTGGAGCACTGACGTCTCGGGCATCCGCCTTTGCTCACATCGCGGGCGTCGCCCACCACAGCGTCGTGTCGCCGTAGGTCTTGCTGCGCAGCAGGTCCAAGCCCGCGGCATCCAGGTCAGGGGGAGTGGCGCGCTTGCCGCGCTCGATGACGACCACGGCGTCATCGCTCAGCACGGGTGTGAGCGCGACCAGATCCGCGGTCATCGCCGCATCGTCGAGGTCGTAGGGCGGGTCGATGAAGACGAGGTCGAACGGTCCCTGCGTGCGCGTCAGGAAGGCGTGCACGGCGCTCTGGTGGACTTTCGCAGTCGTCGAAGTGCCGAGCGCTTTCGCCACGACCGCCGCGTTGCGTCCTGCGACTGTCGCCGCGGGGCGGGACAGCTCGACCAGTTCGACCGACTCCGCGCCGCGGCTCCAGGCCTCCAGGCCGAGTGCGCCGCTGCCGGCATACAGATCGAGCACGCGCGCCCCGTCGAGGGCATCCATCGACTCCAGCGCCCCGAACAGCGATTCGCGCACGCGATC
Source organism: Microbacterium esteraromaticum (assembly GCF_017303215.1). GTDB lineage: Bacteria > Actinomycetota > Actinomycetes > Actinomycetales > Microbacteriaceae > Microbacterium > Microbacterium esteraromaticum_C. The sequence goes on from NZ_JAEMWU010000001.1 coordinate 1,844,628, forward strand.
ACTGGTGGGGCGGGTGCCGGTGCCGGGAACGCTGAGCCGTGCGCCGCGGGCTCCGCCGGCGATGATCCTGGTCATCCGTTCACGATACGACACGCATGCGGCCGCCCCGCGACGCGTCGCCGCGTCGGTGGGCATCCCTAGACTCGGAGCATGTCCTTCGAGCTCGACACGCCGCTGACCGAGGCTCTCGGCACATCGACCGCACGTTCTCTGCAACGCGCGTTCGGTATGAGCACGGTCGGGCAGCTGCTCGGTCACTACCCGCGTCGCTATGCCGACCGCGGTGAACTGACGCCGATCATCCAGTTGCCCATCGGTGAAACCGTCACGATCGTCGCTGAAGTGCTCTCGTCGGGCGCGCGCCCGATGCGCAACCGGCGCGGCGCGATGACCGAGGTCACGATCGGTGACGGCATCGGCCGCATGTCGCTGACCTTCTTCGCGAAGAATGTCGGGCAGGCGGAATGGCGCGCGAAAGAGCTGGCAGTGGGCCGGCGCGGCATCTTCTCGGGCAAAGTGAGTGTGTTCAACAACACCCTGCAGTTCGCGCACCCCGACTACGAGCTGTTCGATGACACCGAGGCGGCGTACCGGAAGGCCGACGCGCACAAGGACGTGCCGATCACCATCTACCCGGCTACATCGGCGGTGCAGAGCTGGCAGTTCGCCAAGATGGTGGCGTCGGTGCTCGACAAGCTCGGCGAGGTGCCCGATCCGCTGCCGGACCACCTGCGCGAGCGTGAGGGGCTGCTCACGGCACGCCAGGCACTGGAGCAGATCCACCGTCCTAGGCGCCGTGGCGATGTCGACCCCGCGGTGCGCACGCTGCGCATGCACGAGGCGCTGGTGCTGCAGACCGCACTGCTGCAGCAACGCGAACAGGTGCGGTCGCTGACGGCCACACCGCGTCGTGCAACTGAGGGTGGGTTGCTTGAGCGTTTCGACGCGGCGCTGCCGTTCACGCTGACCCCCGATCAGCAGCGCGTGGGGGACGAGATCGCCACCGATCTGGTCGCAGACCGCCCCATGAACAGGCTGATCCAGGGTGAAGTCGGATCGGGCAAGACGCTCGTGGCGCTGCGCGCCATGCTGCAGGTCGCCGAGTCGGGCGGGCAGGCAGCGCTGATCGCCCCGACCGAGGTGCTCGCAGCGCAGCACCTGCGGTCGATCACCCGCATGCTGGGTCCCGACCTGTCGGCCGAGGTCATTCCGACGCTGCTCACGGGCCAGATGACGGTGCCCGAGCGGCGCCGGGCTGCGCTGCGCGTGGCATCCGGTCAGTCCTTGATCGTGATCGGCACGCACGCTCTGCTTTCCGAGAAGACGACGTTCGCCGATCTCGCCCTCGTCGTCGTCGACGAGCAGCACCGTTTCGGCGTGGAACAGCGTGAGAGCCTGCGGGCCAAAGGCACCGCGCCGCACGCGATCGTGCTCACCGCGACACCGATTCCGCGCACGGTCGCCATGACGGTGTTCGGCGACCTCGACACGTCGGTGATCCGTTCGATGCCGGCCGGTCGGGCCGGCATCCAGACTTTCGTCGCGCCGCTCGCCGAGAAGCCCGAGTGGTTCGGGAGGGTGTGGGAACGTGCCGGCGAGGAGATCGCCCAGGGGCGCCAGGTCTTCGCCGTGTGTGCCGCCATCGACACGGCCAAGGAGTCCGTCGAATCCGATGAGGCGCCGCCGCCGGACGTCGAGGGCAAGGGGCCGAAATGGGGTGTGGTGCAGCTCGCCGAGGCGCTGGCGACGCACCCGACTCTGTCGAAGGTGCGCAGCGCGGTACTGCACGGCAAGATGCCGTCCGAGCAGAAGGATGCCGTGATGCAGGCCTTCGCGCGAGGAGAGCTCGACCTGCTGATCGCGACGACGGTTATCGAGGTCGGGGTCGATGTGCCCAACGCCTCGATGATGGTCATCATGGACGCCGATCGCTTCGGCGTGTCGCAGCTGCACCAGGTGCGCGGTCGGGTCGGACGTGGTGAGCATGCGGGGCTGTGCCTGCTGGTCACCGAGGCAGAAGCAGGAACCCCGGCACGGGAGCGCGTCGAAGCCGTCGCCGCGACCCTCGATGGTTTCGAACTCGCCGAGGTCGACCTCGACCTGCGTGGCGAGGGCGACGTGCTCGGAGCCTCGCAGGCCGGGGTCAAGTCATCGCTGCGGTTGCTCCGGGTGGTGAAGGATGCCGGACTGATCGCCCATGCCCGTGATCTCGCCGAGAGCATCCTCATCGCGGATCCGTCGCTCGATGAGCACCCGGGGTTGCGCGGCGCGATTAACCGGCGCGTGAGCGACGCCGACCGCGCGGCGTTGGGAAAGAACTGACCGGTAGGCTGTTCGCATGCGTTGGGTCGCGCGGACGGGCTCGTCGAAGTGCGCCGTACTGAGCGACCAGAGGGAGTCGAAGTGCGCCGTACTGAGCGACCAGAGGGAGTCGAAGTGAACAGTCGAATCGCCGTCGTTCCGGGGTCTTTCGACCCACCCACGCTCGGTCACCTCGATGTGATCGCGCGTGCCGCGCGCCTGTATGACGAACTGCATGTGCTCGTCGTGCACAACCCGGGCAAAGAGGCGATGCTGCCGATCGCCCAGCGGATGACGCTGCTGGAGCAGTCGATCGCCGAGGCCGGGCTCGAAGGGCACATCATCGTGGGCTCATGGAGCATGGGCCTGCTCGTCGACTATGCGCGCGATGTTAATGCCGGAGTGCTGGTCAAGGGCATCCGCTCACAGGTCGATGTGGCGTACGAATCGCCGATGGCGATCGTGAACCGTCACCTCGCCGACATCGAGACGGTGTTCCTGCTGCCCGACCCAGCACACGCCCTCGTGTCGAGCTCGCTGGTGCGGCAGGTGGCCGCGCTGGGCGGCGACGTGTCTCCCTTCGTCCCGCCTGTCGTCGCGTCCTTCCTCGACACCGGCGCGCGCGGCCTCTGATACCCGGTCGGCCCCGACGCATCGTCAGGGCAGGTAGCATGGCGGGGTGAAATCCCGAGTGAACGGACCGTTTTTCCTGCCCGTCCGCGACATCATCCGCAAGCCGGGAGAGATGCGCGAGCATCGATTCGAGGTGACGCTCACCGACAAATGGGGTGAGGGCATCGTCACGGTCGAAGCCGGCGAGTCGCTCGGCCTCGATGTGCGGCTCGAGGCGGTTCACGAGGGCATCCTGGTGTCCGGAACCGCAGATACCGACTACGTCGGAGTGTGCGGTCGCTGCCTCACCGACATCTCTGCGCCTGTCGAAGTCGAGTTCCAGGAGCTTTTCGCGTATCCTGGTGAGGAAGAAACTGACTTCGAAGTTCAAGACGACCACGTGGATCTTGAAACTCTTGTCAGGGATGCGATCGTATTGTCGCTTCCATTTCAGCCGGTGTGTCAGCCGGACTGCCTGGGGCTCGACCCTGTGACGGGCGAGAAGCTGACCGAGAGCGCCGGTGCAGAGAGTGACACCCCCATCGATCCTCGGTGGAGTGCGCTCCGACAGATCACAGACCAGGACGGCACGGCAGAGCGCCGCGCCGCCGAGAAAGAAGAGAGCTAGTCATGGCCGGTAACCCCCCGAAGCGCAAGGTCTCCCGTTCGAACACCCGCTCGCGCCGCGCGCAGTGGAAGGCGACCCCCACCGCTCTGGTGAAGACCGTCGAGAACGGCAAGGTCGTCTACAGCCGTCCCCACCAGGCGAAGGTCGTCACCGACTCGCAGGGCACCGAGCTGTTCCTGGAGTACAAGGGCCGCAAGGTCGCCGACGTCTGATCAGCTGACTCATGTCCGAGATTCTCACGGGAGAAATTCCGCTCACTGAGAAGCTCGGCGTTGAGATCGACTCTGCGTTGCTGGAACGGGCGCTCACGCACCGTTCGTACGCATACGAGCACGGCGGCATCCCCAACAACGAGCGGCTGGAGTTTCTTGGAGACTCCGTCCTCGGTCTTGCGGTGACCGTGATGCTCTTCACAACGCTTCCCGACCTCGACGAGGGTGATCTGGCAAAACGGCGCGCAAGCGTCGTCTCCACGGTCGCCCTCGCCGAGGTCGCTCGCGGTATCGGTCTGGGAGAGCACCTCCGCCTCGGCAGGGGTGAGGAACAGACCGGTGGGCGAGACAAGGACTCGATCCTCGCCGACACCATGGAAGCGGTGTTCGGTGCTGTCTTCCTATCGGCGGGTCCCGATGCGGCCACCGATCTGGTGCTGCGGCTGACGAAGCCCTTGCTTGCCGACCCGGAACGGTACGGCGCGGCGATGGATCCTAAGACCAGCCTGCAGGAGCTTGCGGCTCGGCTGGGCAGGACGCCGCCGAGCTACTCCATCGAGTCAGCCGGTCCGGATCACGATCGTGTGTTCACGGCGACGGTGCGCGTTGGCGAACTCGCCTGCACCGGTGTCGGCAGCAGCAAGAAGACCGCCGAGATGGCGGCTGCACTGACCGCATGGCGTCAGCTCAGCGACCGGGACTGACCCGGCGTGCCGGAGCTGCCTGAGGTCGAGGTCGTTCGTGCTGGCCTGGCGCCGGCGATCGTCGATGCGACGATCGCGGCCGTCGAGGTGCTCGACGAGCGCGCGCTCACGCGCCATGGTGCGGGCGCGGCTGACTTCGTCGCGCGTCTGGAAGGGCAGCGCGTACGCGCAGTCGTCCGTCGCGGCAAGTTCCTCTGGATGCCGTTGGCAGGGGGAACGGATGCGCTGATCGCGCATCTCGGCATGAGCGGGCAGATGCTGTTGCGTGAGTCGGATGCCGACCGCGAGCGCCATGAGCGCGTTCGCGTGCATATCGAGCATCCCCGTCACGGCAGGCTTGCGGTGGCATTTGCTGACCAGCGCACCTTCGGTTCCCTTGCGGTGGATGCCCTGTTGGCGACTACGGACGGCGCGGCCGGCGGCTGGGGGAGCGATCTCGCGTTGGTTCCGTCTCAGGCGGCGCACATCGCCAGAGACCCACTGGATCAGGCCTTCGATGATCGTCTGTTCGTGGACGCTGTGCGTCGCCGGTCGAGTGCGGTCAAGCGCATCATGCTCGACCAGACCCTGGTCAGCGGTATCGGCAACATCTACGCCGATGAGGCGCTTTGGGCTGCGCGGATTCACCCCGAGACGCACGGGCGAGCGCTGTCGCCGCAGTCCGTACGTCGCCTGCTGGGCGAAGTGCGCCTCGTGCTGCAGAAGGCGTTGGCCGAGGGCGGAACGAGCTTCGACGCCCAGTACGTCAACGTCAACGGACAGGCGGGTTACTTCGCGCACTCGTTGAACGCGTACGGGCGCGGGGGAGAAGCGTGTCCGCGTTGCGGCGGAGCGATCAGGCGCGACGCGTTCATGAACCGGTCGTCGCACTACTGCCCTCGGTGCCAGCGCAGACGCGAGGCACGCTGACTCATCTCCGCCGATCAGTGCGCGCCGTGAGGGTGCGCTCGTCGCGGTCGACGGCGAACGCCAGGTGCGGCATCTCGACTCCGCGGTAGTGCTTGATGAAACGTCCTCGCACCGTCATTCCGAGACGGATCGCAACGTTCATCGACGCGATGTTCGTGTCACGGATCTGCGCGTACACCCGCTCGGCACCGAGCATGTCGAACGCATGGTCACGGCACGCAGCGGCGGCCTCGACCGCATAGCCCCGATGCCAGAACGCCCGCTGGAACAGATAGCCGACCTCGATCACGTCCTGATCCAGAATGTGCTGCATCGTCAGCCCGCACTGGCCGATCATCTCTTCGGTCTCGCGCAGCTCGACGGCCCACAGGCCGAAGCCGTCCTCCCGATAGCGGTCGTGCATGCGCGCGAGCCATGCCTGCACCATCGGCTCGTCGAAGGCACCCTCGTAGGCGTGCATCGTCTCAGCATCCTGAAGGATGGCGCGCAGCGCCGGGAGGTCGTCAGCGGTCAGCTCGCGCAGGGCAAGACGGGGCGTGCTCAGGATCATCGCCCCATCTTGCCCTGCACTCACGACAGCTTCTTCTGCCACGCCCCGGCGTAGGCGATCGGTCGGAAGCCCATCGCCTCATTGATCCCGAGCATGGGCCGGTTCTCCTCGGCGTTGAACGTCACGATGCGCGGAGAGTGCGGCGCCAGTTCGCGCCAGCGCAGGATGTTCGCGCACTTGACGATCTGGCCCAGCCGGTGCCCGCGGTGCTCCTTGAGCACCAGCGTGTTGTACTGGTGCGTCACACCCGCGGGATCGTCGCCGATCACGAGCTCGTTGAACGCGGCAAGGGTGCCGGTCGGAACATGTTCGACCCCGACGACTGAGACCGTCTGACCGCCGTCGAGCAGCTGCTGATCCCGTCGGGCAACGCGCTCCGCGTCCCAGATCTCCTCGTCGATGGCCAGACCACCGCTCGGCACATCGGTCGACATCCGTGACAGCACCCACGCATACCCGTCTTGCAGATGACTCGGCGTCGGCAGTGACCAGGCAACGACCCGGTAGTCCTGGCCGGCAATGGCCGTCGCCTCAGCGAGCATCCGCTGCAGTGGCGCCGGGTCCGCCTGCAGATCGAACGCGCTGCTGCGCTCAACCTGCTCGAGCACGTATCCGTTGCCACCGAGCAGACGAGCGAGTGGCGACGTCGAGATGCGTCCCCACCCCGTGGCCGGGGCGAGCGGTGACGCGCCGGGATCGGGACGGTGCAGGGAGTACGTCTGCATGACGTGGCGCCCGAGGGCCCGCACTGCATCCTCGGCGGCGTCGACGAGCATCTGCTCGATTCCACGCCCCCACTGGTTGGGCAGCACGAGCACCTCGATCTCGGCGCTGGTCGGCTCGGCGACCGCATGGCCGATCGTCACCGCGCCGACGATCTCGGCATTCTCGCGCGCGAGCAGCGTGCGATTGACCGTATCGGTGCTCTCCCGCCAGTGCGGCAGCAGTTCTTCCGCAGTGGTGTCGTAGTCGTCCAAGCCGGTTTCGGCCCGATAGACGGCGTTGCTCAACGCCACCACCGCGTGGAAGTCCGCGGCATCGTCAGCGTCGAGCCGATCAGGGACGTGCATCGGTGAGATCGTCACGCCCGGTGAGGCGATCGTGCTCATGTGAGATCCTTCCGCCAGGCGCCCTCGTAGGCGACCGGGGTGAAGCCGATGGCTTCGTTGATGGAGAGCATGGGCCGGTTCTCCTCGGCGTTGTACGTCACGACGTACGGTGATTCGGGGTAGCGGGCGCGCCACGACAGCAATCCGGCGGTCTTCACCAGCATTCCGAGGCGGCGCCCGCGATGCTCAGCGAGCACGAGGGTGTCCTCTTGATCGGTCTTCGCGGCGTCGGCGCCGATGATCGCGAGCTCGTTGAAAGCGCACAGCTCGCCCGTGGCGATATGCTGCGCGGCCGTCACCAGCACGTGGGCTCCGCGCGCGGCGTACCGCGCGTCGTGTCGGTGCACGCGCTCGGCATCCCAGCGTTCGACCGGCATGTCCAGCGCCGCGTCGGGCACGTCCGTCGACATCCGCGACTTCAGCCAGGCGTAGCCATCGAGATGCGCCGACGGGGTCGGCAGCATCCACTGCACGACGCGGTAGTCGAGGGCGTGCGTCTGCGCCTCGTGCTGCAGCGAGCGCAGGTGGTCCTCGCTGTCAGACGTCCAACGCAGTTCGCTCGCGCGCTCGACCTGCTCGAGGCGGAAGTCGTGACGCTGCAGAAAGCGCGCCGCGTGGTCATTCGGCACGGCGCCGAAACCCGTCGGTGAGGCCACCTCGCCGCGCGCATCCGCACCGCGGTGCTGATTCCAGCACAGCAGCCGCCGTACACCCGCGGTGCGGGCCTGCTCTTCGACGAACCGCAGTACCGCGGTGCCGATGCCGCGCCCCCAGTGCTCCTTGAGCAGGGCGATCGTGCCGATGGCCATGCCGCCGTCGCCATCGTGCGAGATGTTCAGCGGCACGCATCCGACGATGCGGCCGTCGAGCTCGACGTACCACTGCGTGCGTGTGACGTCGGCGTCGCCGCGCAGCACCGCGAGCATCGCCTCGGGCGTCTGCGCTTCGTCGTCGCGGCCGGTCTCCTCGGCCACACAGGCGTTGCGCACGGCGGTGTACTCGCGGATGAGAGGGCTGGGTGCCGCGTCGGCCCGAGCCGGAAGCTCGAGCCGACGCAGCACGGCACCGGCAGGGAGAAGGATGCTCATCGCCAGCCTCCTCAGTACATTCCGCGTTGCAGGCCGTAGGTGAGCAACGCGACTGCCTGCCGCTCGTTGAGTGCCTGGAGCTGCGCGTACTGCAGGTCGGGTGCTCCGGCGGCAGGGGAGCGGTTTCCGCGCAGGCTCCGCTCGAGCAACCAGAGCGCGAAGCGTAGCCCGAGCCGGTCGGTGAGGGTCAACCGGCGCAGCTCTTCATTGCCGGGCAGGGTGAGAACCTCGCGACCGTGGGATATCGGTGGGTGGGTGGACAGGGAACGCTGACCTTGGTCGGTCAACACAGTGATGCTCACGATGCGTGTGCTTTCTGGTGATGAGGATGATGGCCCGGTGGCGACGCAGAGTCGCGTCAGCGAGCCGAGGAACCTCGCGAGATGGCGAGGGAGACGACCCCGTGGCGGGGCGGTGCATCGTGCGCGCCCGACGGGCACAGGGATGCGGATCATCGATCAGGCCACGAGGGCCCGAGAGATCGGGAGAGGCGGTGCGGTTCTAGCCGAGCACGTAGACGGAGGCCGCGGAGACGGCGACAAGCGCTGACACGTGCGACGCGGTATCGAACCGGGCGTCAAGCTTCGTGATCATCATGGGCGGCCTCCTCTCATAAGTCCGGTGTGTCACGTTAGTGACGCTGAGGCGAGACGTCAAGACAATTTCGGTTCTCTCGGCGTGTCGCACCGAAATCCATCACGCCTGACACCGCGCGGGCTCCACGCCGTCGTCGACCGTTCCGGTAGCGTATGGGCGTGATTCACCCGACCGCGAAGGCGCCCGCATGCACCTGAAGAGCCTGACGCTCAAGGGCTTCAAGTCGTTCGCGCAGCCGACGAGCTTCGTCTTCGAGCCTGGTGTGACGTGCATCGTGGGTCCCAACGGCTCGGGCAAGTCGAACGTCGTCGATGCACTCGCGTGGGTGATGGGCGAGCAAGGGGCCAAGACCCTGCGCGGCGGCAAGATGGAAGACGTCATCTTCGCCGGCACCTCGACGCGCGGGCCGCTCGGGCGTGCCGAGGTGCAGCTCACCATCGACAACAGCGATGGAGCTCTGCCCATCGACTATGCCGAAGTCACCATCAGCCGCACACTGTTCCGGAACGGCTCCAGCGAGTACGCCATCAACGGCTCGACCTGCCGACTGCTCGATGTGCAGGAACTGCTGAGCGACTCGGGGCTCGGACGCGAGATGCACGTCATCGTCGGGCAGGGCCGGCTGGACACCGTGTTGCAGGCCTCACCCGAGGATCGTCGCGGCTTCATCGAAGAGGCCGCGGGCATCCTCAAACACCGCCGGCGCAAAGAGAAGACCCTGCGCAAGCTCGACGCGATGGAGACCAACCTCACGCGCCTCAGCGATCTCGCCGGCGAGATCAGGCGTCAGCTCAAGCCACTCGGACGGCAGGCCGAGATCGCCCGCGAGGCGCAGACGATCGCGGCGGTGGTGCGTGATGCCAAGGCGCGGATCTTCGCCGACGACGTGGTCACGCTGCGCACCGCGCTGGCCGACCATACGCGCACCGAGCAGGAGCGTCACACCGAGCGGCTCGTGCTCGCGGAGCAGGCGGATGCAGTGCGTGCGGGCATCCAGCGCCTCGAGAAGGAACAGACGTCGGCCGCCGTCGATGAGGCACGGCGCGTGTCGTTCGGCCTTGAGCAGACGCAGGAGCGCATGCGCAGCCTGTTCACCCTCGCCAATCAGCGTCTGGCGCTGCTGGGGGCCGAAGAGGACGACGTCGTGACCGCGATCACCGTCACACAAGACACGATCGACGAGGCCAAGGACGAGATCACGCGGATCTCTGAAGGGCTCGGTGACGCGCAGGACGCCGCCGCAGCGGCGAGCCGTGACGTCATCGCCGCGCGCGCCGAACTGGACACGCTCGACGTCGATATCGCCGAGCAGAGCGCACTGGTCTCGGCCTACGACATGCGGATGAACACACTCCGCGGCAACGCCGATTCCGCAGCATCCGCCTTGGCCGCGGTGCGCGGCGGTGTCTTGCGGCAGGAACAGGCACTCGAATCGGCGCATAGCCGTCGTCGAGAAGCCGCCGCCGCACTGGAATCGATCGACGATGCCGAGGCGCCGGACGGCACCGCGGCAGAGTTCGCCGCCGCGTACGACGAGGCACAAAAGGCGCTGACCGCTGCCGAAGCCGATCGTGATGCGCTGCGCGAGAGACTGCACGACTCAGAACGCGAAGCCGACGCCCTGATGGCGAAGGCCGCTGCCCTCGGCAGTGCGCTGGCGCTCTCCGGCGGTGCTGCCGAGATCGTCGCGGCGGGCGCAGAAGGCGTGCGCGGACTCGTCGGCGACGCCGTACAGGTGCGTGCGGGCTACGAGGCAGCGATCGCCGCCGTGCTGGGATCGCTGGCAGAGGGCGTTCTGGTGGATCGTGCCGATCAGGCCTACGCGCTCGTCGCGGCCGGCGCGCGCGGCACGGTCGACTTCGTGATCGCCGAGGGTGGCGTCGCCCGTGAGGTGGTCTCTCAGATCACCGGCACCACGCGCGCCGTCGATGTCGTCGAAGCGCCCGCAGGCGTGCTCGCGCTGCTCGCCCCTGTGCTGATCGCCGATGACCTGGACGCGGGGCGCGCCGCGCGAAGCGCGCTTGATTCAGCGGGCGACACGCTGACGACGATTGTGACCGGCAGCGGTGAGGTGATCACGGCACACACCCTGCGCGCCGGTTCGGGTGAGACCTCGCGGCTCGAGCTGGCGGCCGAACGCGACGCGGCCACCGAGCGACTTGCCGAGGTGCAGATCACGGTCGAGGAACTGCGCGGTTCGCGCGTCGATGCGACCGACCGCGTCGAGGCGGCCAGGCGCACGGCGAAGGACGCCTTGCGAGCTCTGCGCGAACACGACGCCGCGCTGGCCTCTCACGCCGAGCAGCTCAACCGCGTCACCGTGCAGCACGAGGCCGCAGTCGCCGAGTGCGAACGTCTTGAGGCCGCACTCGCGCAGGCGCAGTCCGCGGTGTCGGATGCTGAGCAGAAGGCCGACACGGCGAAGGCAGAAGTCGCAACAGCAGAGGCCGAACCCCGCCCAGTGCTCGACGCCTCGGCGCGCGACGGGCTACTCGAAGCGCTCGAGACCGCACGCGAGGGCGAGGTGCGCGCTCGACTGGAGATCGAGACGCTGCGCGAGCGCGTGCGTGCCGCACAAGCCCGGGTGGCGTCGCTGGAACGCCAACGTGAGCAGGAGCGTGACGCCGCCGCTGAGGCCGCACGACGGGCTGTGATCCGGCGTGCTCAGCGCGAGGCTGCATCGGCGGTGGCGGACGAACTGCCGCGGGTGCTCGACTCGATCGACCGCTCGGTCAGCGAGGCCCGCGTCGCGTTGGCATCCGCTGAGGCCGAGCGCTCCGCGCAGAACGAGGAGCTCACGGTGCTGCGCTCCCAGGAAGGATCGCTGCGCGAACGCCTCGCGGGCCTGACCGAGAGCGTCCACGGTCTCGAGCTGCAGATCCACGAGAAGAAGCTGCACCTGCACGGGCTGCTCGAACGCGTCGCATCCGAACTCGCGCTCGACGAAGATATTCTGATTGCGGAATACGGTCCGGATCAGCCGGTTCCGCGCGATCCGGGCGCTGGGGACAGCGACGATGATGCGGCTGTTCCGTTCGACCGCCGCATCCAAGAGCGGCGGCTGAAGGAGGCCGAGCGCAAGCTCGCCCAACTCGGTCGTGTCAACCCGCTGGCGCTGGAGGAGTTCGCGGCGCTTGAGCAACGGCACGCGTTCCTCACCGAGCAACTGGCCGACCTCACCAAGACCCGGCAGGACCTGCTGACCATCATCGCCGAGCTCGACGAACGCATGGAGACCATCTTCGCCAGCGCTTTCGAAGACACCAAGCAGGCCTTCAGCGAGGTGTTCCCGCTGCTGTTCCCCGGAGGAACCGGCAGCATCTCGCTGACCAATCCGGACGACATGCTCACCACGGGCATTGACGTCGCTGTGCGGCCCGTGGGCAAGAAGATCGAGCGATTGTCGCTGCTGTCGGGCGGCGAGCGGTCACTGGCCGCGGTGGCGTTGCTCGTCGCGATCTTCAAGGCGCGTCCGAGCCCGTTCTACATCCTCGACGAGGTCGAGGCGGCGCTCGACGACGCGAACCTCGGCCGCCTGCTGACCGTGTTCGAGCAGCTGCGTGAGAGTTCGCAGCTCCTGGTGATCACGCATCAGAAGCGCACGATGGAGATCGCCGATGCGCTCTACGGCGTCTCCATGCGGCAGGACGGCGTGTCGGCCGTGGTCGGACAGCGCGTGGGCGACCGCGCCGCATCCGGTGCCTGAGTTCGCCGGCGCGTGCCTGCGGGGTTTCGCATGTCGGAAATCCCAGAGCCTTCGCTCGCCTGAAGGCGTGTCTGCAGCATCCGCCCTGCGACGCGCCGTGCGCGTCTGAGATTTCCGACGCGTGGATGCGCGGGCCAGGCCAGTGCCCGCTCGCGGGAGCACGGCCAGACGTCGGCGGCGCCACGCCCGGGGCAGCCACGTGCAGGAGTCAGAGGGGCATGCCGTCATCGTAGGCTGGAGGCATGGCGGAGAAGTCCTGGTCCCTCGGTCGCGCGCTGCGCGGCATGTTCGTCAAGCCCACGATCGATGAGACGACATGGGAGGACCTGGAGACCGCGCTGATCACGGCCGACTTCGGTCCGGACATCACCGAACAGCTGCTCGATGAGCTGCGCGAGCACGTCGAGCGCTTCCGCACGACCGACCCGCGCGACCTGCAGCGGATGCTGCGTGAAACCCTCGAAGAGCGCTTCGCGAAGTTCGACACGACGCTCAAGCTCACCGAGCGGCCGGCCGTCGTGCTCGTCGTCGGTGTCAATGGCGTCGGCAAGACGACCACGATCGGCAAGTTCACCAAGTTCCTGCGCGGATACGAGCGCAGCGTGGTCGTCGGCGCCGCCGATACCTTCCGCGCCGCGGCCGTCGAACAGCTCGCCACCTGGGCGCAGCGCGGGGGAGCGGCGATCGTGCGCCCGCAGCACGAGGGGCAGGATCCCGCCTCAGTCGCCTTCCAGACCGTCGAGTACGCGAAGAACCAGGGCGTCGAGATCGCCATCATCGACACGGCCGGCCGTCTGCACACCAAGAGCGGACTGATGGACGAACTGTCCAAGGTGCGCCGCGTGGTCGAGAAGCAGGCGCCGATCAGCGAGGTGCTGCTCGTGCTCGACGCCACCACGGGACAGAACGGCGTCATGCAGGCCGAGTCCTTCCTGCAGCACGCCGGCGTCACGGGGCTGGTGATCACCAAGCTCGATGGTTCCGCGAAGGGCGGCTTCGTGCTGGCCGTGCAGGAGCGCACCGGCATCCCGGTCAAGCTGCTCGGCCAGGGGGAGGGCATCGACGACCTCACCGGTTTCACCCCGCACGTGTTCGTCCAGTCCCTGGTCGGCGCGTAGGACTACCGCGGCGACACAGAGGCTGGTTTCATAGCGATATGGCGATCGAACACGACTACTTCGGAGTTCTCTCTTCCGGACCCGACGGGGCCATCTTCTGGACCGAGCGGGTCGAGTTCGGCGACCAGTCGGTGACGGTCGACCTCACCGCCCCCGACCAGGACGACGTCTCTGCGGCGGCATTGGACGCGGCGGCCGCACTGATCGGCAGCATCGAAGGGCTCGACGAGGTCGTGCGCCGCGCGATGCTCACCGAGGTAGATGACCGCACCAGTGAAGTCACCGAGTACGTCCTGCAGCAGCAGGAGGCGTATGGCGACGAACTGGAAGACGTCCTGGTCGACATCAGCGGTGATGCGGCGGTCGACATCATCCGCTCGCTGCGCCTGTCGAGCATGACGATCCTCGCCGACGAGCACGGCGGTAGCGAGCCGTTCGCCGTCCTCGAGTACGCGCTGGATGCGGATGCCACCGACGACGTGCTGCTGGTCAACCTCGGCTCCGACGGCGCCGTGATGTCGGTGATGAGCGCGGACTAGACCGCCTGAGCGAACCCGAGCTCGACGCCCTCGGCGATGTGGGCCAGGTGCGGCGGGATCTCGCGCCCCTTCGACATCATCGACTGCGCCCACAGGCGGCCCGCGCGGTAGGACGAGCGCACCAGCGGACCGGCGAGCACACCGAGGAAGCCGATGCGCTCGGCCTCTTGCTTGAAACCGACGAACTCATCGGGCTTCACCCACCGCGCGACCGGCAGGTGACGGGGCGAGGGGCGAAGGTACTGCGTGATCGTGATGATGTCGCATCCCGCACCGCGCAGGTCCTGCAGAGCCTGGATGACCTCCTCGGGCTCCTCGCCCATGCCGAGGATCAGGTTCGACTTCGTGATGAGCCCTGCGTCATGACCCTGCGTGATCACGCCCAATGAGCGCTCGTACGTGAACGCCGGGCGGATGCGGCGGAAGATCCGCGGCACGGTCTCGACGTTGTGAGCGAACACTTCGGGGCGCGCCTCGAAGATCTGCCCCAGGAAGTCCGGGTTGCCGCCGTGATCGTTGGCGAGCAGTTCGACGCCCGTATTGGGGTTCTGTGCGTGGATCTGTCGCACGGTCTCGGCGTTCAGCCAGGCGCCCGTGTCGGGCAGGTCGTCGCGCGCAACACTGGTCACGGTCGCGTAGCGCAGGCCCATCCGGGTCACGCTCTCGGCCACCCGGCGCGGCTCGTCGGTGTCGTAGTCGGCGGGCTTGCCGGTGTCGATCTGGCAGAAGTCGCACCGACGCGTGCACTGCGATCCGCCGATGAGGAAGGTCGCCTCGCGGTCCTCCCAGCATTCGAAGATGTTCGGGCAGCCCGCCTCCTGGCAGACCGTGTGCAGGTCCTCGCTCTTCACGAGCGAGTGCAGAGCCTGGTACTCCGGCCCCATCTTCGCCTTGGTGCGAATCCACTCCGGCTTGCGCTCGATGGGGGTCTCGGCGTTTCGGATCTCCAGGCGGAGCAGTTTGCGTCCCTCGGGGCTTGCGGCGCTCATGCGGCCGCCTCCTTGTCTGCATCAGCGGTGTACTCGGTGGTGAAGGCGTTCGCGACGGCGTCGACGATGTCGTGGGGCGAGACGCTCTGACCGACGACCTCGCTGATCGTCGTCACGCCGGCATCGGTGATGCCGCACGGCACGATGCCGCGGAAGCCGGCCAGCGTGTTGTCGCAGTTGATCGCGAAGCCGTGCATGGTCACGCCCTGCTGCACACGCACGCCGATCGCGGCGATCTTGTCCTCGCCGAGCGGGCGGCGCACCCAGACGCCGCTGCGCCCGTCGACCTGGTAGCCGTCGACGCCGAGCGGACGCAGGATGTCGATCAACACGCGCTCCAGCCGCCGCACATGCGCCACGACGTCCATCGGCGCGGGCAGGTGCACGATCGGGTATCCGACGAGCTGGCCCGGGCCGTGCCAGGTGATCTTGCCGCCGCGGTCGACGTCGACCACGGGGGTGCCGTCCTGCGGGCGCTCGTGCGGCTCAGTGCGCTTGCCGGCGGTGTAGACCGCGTCGTGTTCGAGCAGAAGGAGCGTATCGGGGCGGATGCCATCGACGACGTCGCGGTGGATGCTGCGCTGCAACTCCCACCCGTCGACATAGGGCACGTAGTCGGGGGCGAGTCCGGGTATCTGGATATCGAGCATCTCGCGGTCCTCCATGTAGACGGCGCCATCGCGCGTGTTGTTGGATTGCGTCCAAGAATATGGCGTGCCCCAGCATACGCTCATTCGCGGTTGCCGCGACGCGAACAGCACGGGCTACGCTGGGCGCTATGCAGAACGCGTCGCGCGCCGGGCGTCCACGGGCATCCTCACGCGAGACGCTGGCCGAGGCGGCGTGCGAGCTGTTCCTCGAACAGGGCTATGACGAGACGTCCGTCGCAGACATCACTCGACGTGCCGGCGTGAGCCGGTCGAGTTTCTTCAACTACTTCTCATCCAAGAGCGACGTGCTGTGGTCGGGGCTCGATGCGCGCATTGAGGCGGCATCGGTGGCGCTGGCGTCGTTGGGCAGGAATGCCGACGGCCCGGCCGTGCGGGCCGCGCTCGAACCCGTCGTGCGTGGGTTCGCGCCCGACCCTCTCGTGCTTGCGCTGCGCAACGCGGCCGCGATGGGGGTCGAGGAAGAGCTTCTGCGCGACACCGGGATCCGGCACGCGCGCATCGCCTCGGCCGTCGCCGGCGCGGCGCGCAGTGCGGGAGTCGACGAGATCCGTGCAGACATCCTCGGTGCGGCGCTGGCCGCGGCCGTGCTGTCCGCGTTGCGGGTGTGGGCTGAGCAGGGTGCGGGGCAGGCGTCTTTGGAGGCTGCGTTCGACCAGGCGCTACGCAGCATCCACGACCTTCCCTGGGGGTGAGTGTGGCGACGCGCGGGCGGGCCCCGGCGCTCGCGTAGAATCAGAGGCACCATGGCTACCTTTGGCACGCTCTCCGATCGGCTCACCGAGACCTTCCGCAATCTGCGCACGAAGGGAAAGCTGACGCCCGCCGATGTCGACGGCACCGTCCGCGAGATCCGTCGCGCCCTGCTCGACGCCGACGTCGCGCTCGTCGTCGTCAAGGACTTCACCGCGAAGGTGCGCGAGCGCGCACTGGGCGACGAGGTCAATCGCGCTCTCAACCCCGCGCAGCAGGTCGTGCAGATCGTCAACGAGGAGCTCGTCGCCATTCTCGGCGGTGAGCAGCGCCGGCTGGAGTTCGCCAAGACGCCGCCGACGGTGATCATGCTCGCGGGTCTGCAGGGCTCGGGTAAGACCACGTTCGCCGGAAAGCTCGCCAAGCAGCTCGAAGGCGAGGGGCACACGCCCTTGCTCGTGGCCGCCGACCTGCAGCGTCCGAACGCCGTGAACCAGCTGCAGGTGGTCGCCGAGCGCGCTGGGGCGACGATCTACGCGCCCGAGCCGGGCAACGGTGTCGGCGACCCGGTCAAGGTCTCCAAGGATGGCGTCGAGTACGCACGCCGTCACCAGCACGACGTGGTCATCATCGACACCGCCGGGCGTCTCGGCGTCGACGCCGAACTGATGAAGCAGGCATCCGACATCCGCAAGGCGACCAGCCCCGACGAGGTGCTGTTCGTCATCGACGCGATGATCGGTCAGGATGCCGTCAACACGGCCAAGGCCTTCCAGGAGGGCGTCGACTTCACCGGTGTCGTGCTGTCGAAGCTCGACGGTGACGCCCGCGGTGGTGCCGCGCTGTCGGTGGCGTCCGTCACCGGCCGTCCGATCATCTTCGCCTCGACGGGTGAGAACCTTGAAGACCTCGAGCCCTTCCACCCGGACCGCATGGCGAGCCGCATCCTCGACCTCGGTGACATCCTCACCCTCATCGAGCAGGCCCAGCAGGCCTTCGATGAAGAAGAGGCGATGAAGGTCGCCGAGAAGCTTGCCAACGAGGCCTTCACGCTTGAGGACTTCCTCGAGCAGCTTCAGCAGATGAAGAAGATGGGCTCGATGAAGAAGATGCTCGGCATGCTGCCGGGCATGGGCCAGATGAAGCAGCAGCTCGATGACTTCGACGAGCGCGAGATCGACCGCACCGAGGCGATCATCCGGTCGATGACTCCGGGCGAGCGCCGCAATCCGAAGGTCCTCAACGGCTCGCGTCGTCTGCGTATCGCCCGCGGTTCCGGTATGACGGTGACCGACGTCAACCAGCTTGTGCAGCGCTTCGACCAGGCCGCCAAGATGATGAAGACCGTAGCGCGTGGCGGCACGCCGCAGATCCCCGGTATGGGCCCGATGGGCAAGCCCGGCGCATCTGCCAAGCGTGGCAAGAAGGGTGCCAAGAGCAAGGGCGGTTCGCGTTCGGGTAACCCTGCCAAGCGGGCTGCCGAGAATGCCGGCATGGCCACCACGAACACCACTCCCACCGGCTCCGGGTTCGGTCTGGGTGGTCAGCAAGCGCCGAGCGAGGCAGACCTCGCCGAGATCCAGAAGCTGTTCGGCAAGGGCTGAGCGCCCCTCAGGGTGTCGCCATGGGCTGGGGCGCGCGGGGTGTGACGGCACGCGGCTGTCGTAGCACGGCGAGCTGACCGGCCACGAGCGCGCTCAGTACGACCAGCAGGCCGGTGAGCTGCACAGGTGTGAACGCCTCGTGTGCGAGAGCGACGCCGAGAATCGTCGCGACGACGGGGGAGAGCAGGGCGAGTAGCCCCGGAGCTGCCACCGGCAGTCGCTCGATCCCGCGGAACCACAGGGCGTATGCGATCAACCCGCCGGCGGTGGTCAACCACAGGTACCCGAGCACATTGTCGGGATGGATCTCAGCGGGGATTCCTTCGAAGACGAGCGTGAGTGGCAACAGAAAGAGCCCTCCCGCGGTGAGCTGCCACCCCGCGTAGGCCACCGCACCGGTGCGCGGTGGGCGTCCCCAGTGCTTGGTGAGGATGATTCCGACGGCGGTGCACGTCACGCCGCCTACGGCGGCGGCGATCCCCAGCGGATCCAGTGCGGCCGAGGGTCCCAGCACGATGGCGGCGACACCCGCCGCACCGGCGACCGCGGCGATCGCAGCTACGGGGCGAACGCGCTCACACAGAACGACAGATCCGAGTGCCAGCAGGATCAGAGGCTGCGCCCCCGCAACGGCTGCTGCTGCCCCACCGGGCAGGCGCTCCGCCGCGATGAAGAGCAGCGGAAAGAAACCGCCGATGTTGAGCGTTCCGAGCAGGGCCGCCTTCATCCACCACGTGCCCTGGGGAATGCTCCGACCGACGACGACGGCAATGACGCCGGCGGGCAGCGCGCGTATGAGCGCCGCGAAGAGCGGATGCCCGGGAGGGAGGAGCTCGGTGGTGACCAGGTAGGTCGTTCCCCAGGTGATCGGGGCGAGCGCTGTCAGCAGAAGCGTGCGAAGCAGGGGCAACTTTCGATGGTGGCTTCCTCCGAGCAATGAATCCAACGCATACTTGTCATGGGATCCATGAACTGTGATCATGGCTGAATGGATCTGCAACAGCTGCGCTACGTGGTTGAGGTGCTCGACACAGCGAGTTTCACCCGTGCGGCTGAGCGCTGCTTCGTCACGCAGTCAGCGCTCAGCCATCAGATCGCGGCGCTGGAGCGGGAGATCGGCCAGCGGCTGTTCATCCGGTCCAGCCGGAGCGTGCGCCCGACCGAAGCGGGGGAGGCCTTCGCTCTTCAGGCACGGATCGCGGTAGAAGCCGGCGAGAACGCGATCGAAGAGGCGGCTGCGGCCGCCGGACGCATCGTCGGTACGCTCACCCTGGGCGTGATCCCCACAGTCACCGCCGTTGATCTACCGGCGCTGCTGAGTGGGTTCCGCGACAAGTACCCGGACGTTCGGGTTGAGCTGCGCGTCGGGAGCAGCGACAAACTGATGCGTCAGGCGAGCACCGGCGAGATCGATGTCGCACTGCTGGGCCTGCGCGACGACGTCCGCCCGAAGGGAGTGGCGTTTCGCGCGCTGCGCCGCGATCGCCTGGTGGTCGTCCTGCCCACAGAGCATCCGCTGGCAGCCCGAAGCGAGATCTCGCTCACCGATCTCACGGACGAGACGTTCGCGGACTTCCCGCAGGGCAGTTCCGGGCGGGCGCAGAGCGACGGGGCCTTCGCCGACGCTGGCATTCCCCGTGACGTCGCGTTCGAAGTCGACACGGTCGACATGCTTCTTGGTCTCGTCGCGGCGGGACTCGCGGTCACGCTGCTCGCGCCAGGGGCGGTACGAGGCGTGCACGCGGCTGTCGTCGTGACCCCCATCGTCGACGGACCTCACCGTACCGAGTACCTCGCCTGGCACGCGACGGGTGCGCGTAGCGCGGCGCGCGCGTTCGTCGCGCAGATCGAATCGGATGCTGCCCGTTGACGAGCACGCTCGCCAGCGTCCAAGGCGGGCTCCCGCCGAGCCCGATGGCCTCCTGTACGTTGTGCCAGATCTCGCGCGCGTCGTCGTCAACCCAGCGCGCCTGCGGCGGGATCTGCTCGTGCTCCTTCTGACCGGTCGCGACCACCGTGCCGTCGTGACCACCGTGCCGTCGCGATCGAAGGTGATCGCGCGACGGAATGTACTCCCCTGATCGATCGACAGGATGAAATCGCCGATGAAATCCCTACAGACCGCGGATGAAGACGTCAGCGGGCGATCGGAACGTCGATGTCGACTCCGTGCGCCTCGCTGAGCAGGTGCGCCGTGGCCTCGATCTCGGCGTCGCGGCGATCGGGCGTCCAGTTCAGCATCGGCGCCAACGCGTCGGCGATCTCTTCGAGCGCCTCCGCTGTCACGGCTCCGACGAAAGCGATGCTGGTGCGGCGCAGAACCACATCGGCCAGGCGCACGACCATCTCGTTGTCGACCATCCACTCCAGCTCGCGCGTGGACAGCTCGCCACCGGCGAGGTCATGGTCCTCATGCTGCTCGATGTGGGCCCAGACCTCGGCCGCGCGGGTGCCGTAGCGCGCCAGCAGTGCGTCGCCGCGGGCGCCGGCGCCCGCAAGATGCGTCTGCTTCCAGGACGCGCGTGCACGCGGCGTGCGGGGGAAGCCCCGACCGCCACCGATCGGGGCATCCGCGGTGCTCACCGCGCGGGTGCGGCCGAGAAGGTCGAGCACACGGTCAGCCAGCGACTCGCCGAGCGCGCGGAAGGTGGTCCACTTGCCGCCGACGAGGCTCAGCATCGGCACAGGGCCGCTGTTGTCGAGTTCGACGCGGTAGTCGCGCGAGACGAAGCCGGGCGCCGTGTCCTCGTGCCGGGGGAGCGGTCGGATGCCCGAGAAGCGGTACACGATCTGCTCGCGCGATACGGCGATCGTCGGGAAGACGTGGGCGATGAGCTCGAAGAAGTAGTCGACCTCGTCCTCTGTGCAGCGTGCGGGCTCGCGCGGGTCGGCGTCGATGTCGGTGGTGCCGACGAGCACACGTCCCTTGAGCGGGTAGATCAGCACGATGCGGCCGTCAGAGTGCTCGAAGAAGATCTCGCGCCCCTGGGTTGCCTCGAGAAGCTCATCGTTGTCGAGCACGATGTGCGAGCCCTTGGTGCCGCCCATGTAGCGCGTCACCTGACCGAGGGCTTCGTTGGTGAGGTCGGTCCAGGGCCCCGACGTGTTGACGACGACGTCGGCGCGGATGCGGAACTCTTCAGCGGTCTCGCGGTCGCGGAGCACGACGGTGTCGCCGTCCCGCCCGATGGCCTCGACGTAGTTGAGTGCGTGCGAGTGGTCGTTTGCCGACCGGCCGTCCTGCAACACGTCGAGCGCGAGGCGCTCGGGGTCATGCATCGAAGCGTCGAAGTAGGTGGCGGTGTACTTCACCTCGGGGTCCAGGGCGGGGAGTTCCTCGAGCGAACGCCGCCGGCCGAGGAAGCGGTGGCGAGGGACTGATCCGCCGTCGCGCGAGAACAGGTCGTACAGCGTGAGACCCGCCTTGATGAGCACGGCGCCGCGCTCGGTCGGCTTGCCCGAGCGGTGCGTCAGGAAGCGCAGCGGGGCCGAGAGGATGCCCGAGAACGTCGAGTAGATCGGGATCGTCGTCTGCAGCGGCTTGACGTAGTGCGGAGCGATGCGCAGCAGGCCGTTGCGCTCTTGCACGGATTCGCGCACGAGGCGGAACTCGCCGTTCTCGAGATAGCGGATGCCGCCATGGATCATGTGACTCGACGCCGCTGACGCGCCGCTCGCGAAGTCGCCGCGATCGACGATCACGGCGTCGATGCCCTGGTGGGCGAGATCGCGGAACAGCGAGATGCCGTTGATGCCGGCGCCGATGATGAGCACCGTGGTGCGTTCGGTCTCGCGCACGGCCGCGATCTCGTCGGCACGGCGTGCGGCACGGGTCATGACTGCCATAGTGTCTCCTCGCTGTCGCTTCCAGCATCCGTCGATTGACAGGATCTCGCAAACGTTCTGCACGTTTGTGCAAAGCTGGTGAGGGAAAGGTGAGGACGATGGTCACAGAGAGCGGCGCGATGGACGCGCGGACGAACGCGGCGCTCACCGCCGCCAAGCTGTACTACCTGCAGGACATGACGATGGATGCCATCGCCGCCGAACTCGCGACGTCGCGTTCGACGGTGTCGCGGTTGCTGTCGCACGCCCGCGAGAGCGGTCTCGTCGACATCCGGGTCAACTCCCCGTTCGCGCACGCCGGCGAGCTCGAAGAGCAGCTCCGGTCGCGACTGAAGGTCAACGCGCACATCGTGCCCATGTCGGGTGTGGTGAACGAGGTTGAGCGTCTGGAGCGGGTGGCGCTGACGGCCGGACGGCAGGTGTCGCAGTTCATCGATTCCAACATGGTGGTCGGCGTCGCATGGGGCTCCACCTTGGGAATGGTCAGCCGCTCGCTGGTGCCCAAGCAGACGCACAGTACGACGATCGTTCAGCTCAACGGCGCAGGGAACACGCAGACCAGCGGCCTGGAGTACTCCAGTGACATCCTGCAGCGTTTCGGGCAGGCATTCGGTGCGCAGGTCGAGCAGTTCCCCGTGCCCGCGTTCTTCGATGATCCGCGCACGCGCGAGGCCATGTGGCAGGAGCGGAGCACCCGGCGCGTGCTGTCGTTCCAGGCGAAGATGGACGTTGCTGTTTTCGGCCTGGGATCCCCGCAGGCCGAGGTGCCGAGTCGCGTCTACGTCGGCGGCTATCTCGGGCGTGACGACTTCCGCAGCCTGCGTGAGGACGGGGCGATCGGCGACGTGGCGACGGTGTTCTTCCGCGCGGATGGCACGTGGCGCGACATCCGGCTGAATGCTCGCAGCACCGGCCCCGGCCTCGATCGGCTCCGACGGGTGCCACGGCGGGTGTGCGTCGTCTCGGGTGCGGCGCGCCTGACGTCGCTGCAGGCGGCCATCGCGGCCGGGATCGTCACCGACGTGGTTCTCGACGAGGGCTTGGCGCGGATGCTCGCGGATGCCGTGCGCTGAACGGTGCTGCGCTGAACCGTGTTGGCCTGAACGGCGTCGGGCTGAGTTCAGTCGGGGAGAGGTGCCGCGGGCCCGTTGCGGAACTCGTCGATGAGGTGGTGCACCACCGCGCGCAGGTCGCCGTCGGCATGGTGAGCGGCGGCCAGCTGGCGCTCGTAGCTTGCCCCCTCGCTCAGGATCGAGTGCACGCCGGCGAGCTCATCGGCGCAGCGCAGATCGCGCGCGATCGGCATCAGATCATCCACGACGGCATCAAGGTGCTCTCGGACGGGAACTTGAGATCCGGCGCGATCCACGATCACATCGGCGTCCAGGCCGTAGCGGGCCGCACGCCACTTGTTCTCGCGGTGGAACCAGGCCGGCAGCATCGGCAACGCGCGCCCCTCATCGAGCTCTCGCGAGAAGAACTCCACCAGCGACTGCGTGAGCGCCGCGACCGATGCGAGTTCGCCCAGCGTCGACATGCCGTCGCAGGCCCGCACCTCGATCGTTCCCCACCGTGGCGCCGGACGGATGTCCCAGCGGATCTCGGAGGCATCCGACATCACGCCCGTGCGCGTCATGTCGTCGACGTACCTCTCGAACTCTGTCCACGATTCGAGCGCCCAGGGTAGACCCGCGGTCGGCAGTTGCTGAAACACCAGCGCGCGATTCGAGGCGTAGCCGGTGCGTTCGCCGGCCCAGTAGGGGCTGGACGCCGCGAGCGCCTGCAGATGCGGAAGGTACGACGTCAGAGCGCCGACGATGGGCAGCACCTTGGCGCGGTCCTCGACGCCGATATGCACATGGATGCCCCAGATCATCATGTTGCGGCCCCACCACTGCGTGCGTTCGATCAGCTTTCGATAGCGCGTCTTGTCGGTCACGCGCTGGTGGAACCACTGCGCGAACGGGTGACTGCCGGCGGAGAGCAGCTCGATGCCCGCCGGATCCGTGGCACGGCGCACTGCGTCGATCGCCGCACCGATGTCGGCGACGGCATCCGCAACGGTCGTGCCGATCCCGCTCGTCACCTCGATCGTGTTCGTCAGTAGCTCACCCGTGACGGTGTGGCGTTCGGGGGCGCTCTGCGCTTCGAGCGCGGTCAGCAGCTCGGGGGCGCGCCCGACGAGGTCGCCGGTGGCGGGGTCGGCCAGCATGACCTCCCATTCGAGGCCCACCGTGCTGCGGGCCGAGGAGGCGAACTCGATCGTCACGCGCACAGTCTGACACGTGGGGCACCGCGCGACGCGCATCGCCGTGTCGTTTCGCGGTCGCCCCCGGGATCTGGCAGAATAGAGGGTCGGACGGCCGCTCGACCCTCTATCCAGCATCCGTCCCCCCGCAGAGCTTCCGCCGGGTGTGCACCCCACGCTCCAGGCGACCGGTTCAACTTCCTTTCCACACCATTCAGGAGAATCGTGGCTGTCAAGATCCGTCTCAAGCGTTTCGGCAAGATCCGTGCGCCGTACTACCGCATCGTCGTCGCCGACTCGCGCACCAAGCGCGATGGTCGCGTCATCGAGGAGATCGGCAAGTACCACCCCACCGAGCAGCCCTCGTTCATCGAGGTCGACTCGGAGCGTGCGCAGTACTGGCTGTCGGTTGGCGCTCAGCCGACCGAGCAGGTCACCGCGCTGCTCAAGCTGACCGGCGACTGGGGCAAGTTCAAGGGCGACAAGGACGCCAAGTCGACCGTCCAGGTCGCCGAGGCCAAGGCCGCCTTCGAGGTCGACGCCGACAAGAAGTCGGTCGTCAAGCCCAAGGCCGAGAAGAAGGAGACTCCCGCTGAGGAGGCTCCCGCCGCTGACGCGGAGGCCGCTGAGGCTCCCGCCGCAGACGCAGAGTAATCCGCTGTGCTCGCCGCCGCGCTCGAACACGTCGTCAAGGGGATCGTCGATCACCCGGACGATGTCCGCATCACCGCATCCGCATCGCCCCGAGGCGATCTGCTCGAGGTGCATGTGCACCCGGATGACCGTGGTCGCGTGATCGGGCGCGGCGGCCGCACCGCCAAGGCGCTGCGCACGCTGATCTCCGCCCTCGCCGACGGACGTCGCGTCCGTGTCGACGTCGCGGACGACTGACGTGTCAGCGGACCGCAATCAGCTCCGCGTCGGCCGTCTGCTCAAGGCACACGGTCTCAAAGGCGCGTTGAAGCTCGAGCTCTACACCGACAACCCCGAGCGCCGCTTCGTGCCGGGGGCCGAGTTCACACTGCAGGTGCCCGAGGCATCCGCGTGGCACGGCAAGACCGTAACCATCCGCGAGTACCGCGTGATGAACGGCAACTCCGTCGTTTTCCTCGATGGCGTCGATGACCGCACCGCAGCGGAGTCGCTCGTGCGGGCCATCCTGTGGATGGACGAAGACGACGAGGTCGAGGACGACGCCTGGTACGCGCACCAGCTCGCCGGTCTCGACGTGGTCCGAGACGGTGCCGTGGTCGGCCGCGTCGTGCGCGTGGAGCACCTGCCCGCCCAGGACCTGCTGATCGTCTCCACCGAGAGTGGCGAGGTGATGGTCCCGTTCGTCGAGGCCATCGTCCCGACCGTCGACGTGGCCGCCGGTCGCGTCGTTGTCACGCCGCCGCCCGGTCTCTTCGAGGAGCTCCCTGCGCCCGGCGCGGGATCGGATGCTACCGCGCCCGCTACCTCGGATGCCGCCGCCTCCGGCGGCGAGTGACACCTCGTTAGCATCGACGCATGCGCATCGACGTCGTCTCCATCTTCCCGTCGTACTTCGACGGCCTGACGCTGTCCCTGCTGGGCAAGGCGCGCGATTCGGGCATCCTCGACCTGCACGTGCACGACCTGCGGGATTGGACCCACGATCGTCATCGCACGGTCGACGACACGCCCTACGGCGGCGGTGCCGGCATGGTGATGAAGCCCGAGCCCTGGGGGCTCGCGCTCGATGACCTCACCGCTGGGCTCGACACCCGACCGACCATCATCTTCCCGTCTCCCGCGGGCGAGCTGTTCCGCCAGTCGACGGCCCGCGAGCTGGCACATCGCGAGCACCTGATCTTCGGCTGCGGCCGCTACGAGGGTATCGACGAGCGCGTCTTCGAGTACGCGTCAACACTGGGTGACGTGCGGCTGATGAGCCTCGGAGACTATGTGCTCAACGGGGGAGAAGTGGCCGTCATGGCCATGACCGAAGCCATCGGCCGCCTGATTCCGGGCGTCGTCGGCAACCCCGAGAGTCTCGTCGAGGAATCGCACGAGGACGGTCTGCTCGAGTACCCGTCGTACACCAAGCCCTCGACATGGCGCGAGCGCGAGGTGCCCCCCGTGCTGCTGAGCGGCAACCACGGCGCGATCGCCGCATGGCGCCGCGAGCAGCAGATCGAACGCACCCGACAGCGACGCCCCGACCTGCTCGCCGAGTAGCAACGCGCCCCACTGGTACGGTCGTGGCATGGTCGACCAGACGCTTGCCCGCTCGTTTCTCACTGCCGGTGCCGACTACGATCGCTACCGTCCCGGGTTTCCCGCAGAGGCAGCGGATGCCATCGTTCCCGCCTCAGCGCGCGTGGCTCTGGACCTGGGCGCGGGCACGGGGAAGTTCACCGAGCTGCTCGTCGGCCGCGTCGACCGCGTGATCGCCGTCGAGCCATCCGAGCAGATGCTCGCCATCCTGCGGGCGAAACTGCCCGGCGTGGAGACGATGATCGGCGCAGCCGAGTCGATTCCGGCATCCGATCACTCTGTCGACGTCGTGACGGTCGCGCAGGCGTTCCACTGGTTCGATCGCGAACCGGCGTGTGCCGAGATCGCCCGTGTACTGGTTCCCGGTGGGCTGCTCGGCCTGCTCTGGAACCGATCCGACCCTCGTTGCGTCTGGGACCGCGCGTGCCATCGTGTCGCTCACCCGGCCGTAGGGGACACAGACGAGACGACGAGTTCTGCGGCGGAGCAGCTCCCGGGCTTCGACGTCGTCGAACGCGTGACTGTTCCCTGGGCGGAGAGCATCTCTCGTGCCGATTACATCGCGCGCTGGCACACCGTGAGCAGCTTCATGACAGCATCCGATGCCGAGCGCGCACGCATGACCGCTGATGTCGAACGCATCCTCGACGCCGACCCCGCGACTGCGGGGCGCGAGATCTTGGACCTGCCGCAGATCACGGACGTGTACGTTTACCGAGCACGCGTCTGAGAACAGGGAGGCGCACCAGAACAGGATGATTCCCCGAGAATCATCCTGTTCTGAGCAACGAGCCTGTTCTCGGTGACGAGGTCGCCTGCCTGAATCATCAGTCGACGCCGAGGAAGCTGCGGTCGGTGAGCACGATCGGGCCCTCGTCGGTGACCGCGACCGTGTGCTCGGAGTGCGACCCGCGCGACCCGTCGGCGCTGCGCAGCGTCCAGCCGTCCGCGTCGGTGATGAGCTCGTCGGTCGTTGCCAGCAGCCACGGCTCCAGGGCGAAGACCAGACCCGCGCGCAACGGGAACCCGCGGCCGGCGCGGCCGTCGTTGGGGATGTGCGGGTCACCGTGCATGATGCGACCGACGCCGTGTCCACCGAAATCGGTGTTGATCGAGTAGCCCCCGCCATGCGAGACCTCGGCGATGGATGCTGAGATGTCGCCGATCCGGTTGCCCACGACCGCGGCGGCAATCGCCGCGTCCAGGGCACGCTCGGTGGTGTCGATCAGGCGCAGGTCCTCATCGCGGGGAGTGCCGACGATGAACGAGATCGCCGAGTCCGCCACCCAGCCGTCGACCGAGACGGCGAAGTCGAGCGAGACGAGGTCGCCGTCGCGCAGCACGTAGTCATGGGGGAGGCCATGCAGCACCGCGTCGTTGACCGAGGTGCAGATCACCTTGCCGAACGGGCCGCGGCCGAACGACGGGGCGTAGTCGATGTAGCACGACTCCGCACCCGCACGGCGGATCAGGTCGTGCGCGCGCTTGTCGATGGCGAGCAGGTTGGTCCCCACCTTCGTCTCGTCGCGAAGCGTGGCCAGCGTCTCGGCCACGAAGCGGCCAGCGGCGCGCATCTCGTCGATCTCGGCCGGGGTGCGCAGTTCGATCATCGGGGGTGTCCTCTCGTCAGCATCCCATTCTCCCCGATGCCGGCTGTTCGGATGCCCACAGCGAACGCGCGGCCATCAGCGCCGTCGGGGACGTAACATCGAAGCATGGTTCTACGACGGGCGTTCTTCCACTGGCTGCTGCCATCGGCGTTCCTGCTGCCGCTGTGGATGGTCGTCGGATGGGCGATCTTCGGGCAGTCCGGCTGGGCGTTGCTGTGGGTGCTGCTGATCGCCGTGCCGTCGCTGTTCATCGGGCAGCTCGTGCTGACCCTTCTCACCCGATCGCGTCCGTCGGTGCGCGCCGAACGCGCGGTGTCCTGGTGGGACGTCCTGGGCTTCGCGGTGTGGCACGGCCTGACGATCGCCGTCGCCTGCTTCATCGACGGGGCCTTCCCCTGGCTGCTCACCGGCGCGATCGTTGCCGCGCTCGGTCTGTTCTGGCTGCAACTGTGGCAGTTGTGGAACGAGGCCCGCGGCTCCGGCGCGCGAATCCGCGAGACCATCACGTGGTCGAGCATGTCGCGATCGGATCCGGCATCTTCGTACGAATCCGAGGTGTTCATCGTCGAGGAGCGCCGGCCGCAGGATTGAGCGCGCCGCGCGGTTGGAAGCAAACCGGACTTCGTGGCAGAATAGATGCTTGTGCCGTGAACCGGCTCTGCCTCAGGGGAGCCCGCGGATGCCTCGTGCTCCGCTTGGCACACACCCACTCTTGACCCTTTGAAAAATGCCCCCGACCTGTGGCGGGTGCAGAGAGAGACGATCATGCAGATCCTCGACGCCGTTGACGCGGCATCGCTCCGTTCGGACATTCCTGTCTTCCACCCCGGTGACACCGTCAAGGTGCACGTGAACATCACCGAGGGCAACCGCTCGCGTGTCCAGGTGTTCCAGGGCGTCGTCATCGGCCGCCAGGGCGACGGTGTGCGCGAGACCTTCACGGTCCGCAAGATCAGCTTCCAGGTCGGCGTCGAGCGTACCTTCCCGGTGCACTCGCCGGTGATCGACCACATCGAGGTCGTCACCCGCGGTGACGTGCGTCGCGCGAAGCTGTACTACCTGCGTAACCTGCGTGGCAAGAAGGCGAAGATTCGCGAGAAGCGCGAGAACTGACACGCCGAACACGCAGAGAACCCCGGGACACAGCGTCCCGGGGTTCTCTCGTTGCGGTCGCGATATGCGAACCTGGTAGCGGCCGCCCCGGGGGTGAGCCCGACGAAGAAGGATGCACATGACAGACGCCGCAGAGGCAGCACCGCGCCCATCACGAGGCAGGGGCTTTCTGATCTTCCTGCGTGACGTGATCGTCATCATCCTCATCGCAGCGCTGGTCTCTTTCGTCGTGAAGACGTTCGTTGTGCGCTCGTTCTACATCCCCTCCGGCTCGATGGAGCGCACGCTGCTGATCGATGACCGCATCCTCGTTGACGAGCTGACTCCGCGCTGGGCCGGCTATGAACGCGGTGACGTCGTCGTGTTCCAGGACCCGGGTGGGTGGCTGCCTCCGGCGCCACAGCGCCCGGCGCGTCCGGGCCTCGTCGAAGCGACCGATTGGGTGCTCACGTTCGTGGGCATCTCGACCTCGGACGCGCAGGATCACCTCGTCAAGCGTCTGATCGGGATGCCCGGTGACCACATCGTCTGCTGCAACGCGCTCGGACAGCTGACCATCAACGGTTCGCCAGTGAACGAGCTCTCGTACCTCAACCTTCCCGCGGGGGACACCGCGGCGTCCAACACCGAGTTCGATGTCACGGTGCCGGAAGGCGCCGTCTGGGTGATGGGCGACAACCGCGATCGCTCGCAGGACTCCCGGGCGCACCAGGAGCTCCCGGGGGGCGGGTTCGTACCGCTGGAGAACGTTGTCGGACGCGCGTTCCTGACGACGTGGCCGCTGAACCGCTTCGGCATGATCGACACGCACGACGACGTGTTCCAAGCCGTTCCGGAGCCGTGATGGCCGTCGTCGAACCGACACTGCGGCTGGAGCGACAGCTGCTGAAGGACTTCGACCTGATCATCGCGCTCGATGAGGTGGGTCGCGGCGCGCTGGCAGGTCCCGTCGCCGTCGGCGCGGCGTTGATGGATGCCCGTGGCTCGCGGCGCCGAGTGCCCGAGGGCCTGCGCGATTCGAAGATGATCACCGAGAAGCGGCGCCCTGAGATGGCGGAGCGTGCGCAGGCATGGGTGTCCGCATCGGGTGTCGGATGGTCAACGGCAGATGAGGTGGATGAGGTCGGCATCATGCGCGCGCTCGGTCTGGCGGCCTCCCGCGCCGTGCAGTCCGTGGTCGATCACGGGGCATCGCTGGATCGGACGCTCATCATCCTCGATGGCAACCACGACTACCTCAGCGCCGTGCACCCGGCATCCGTCACGGTCAGGACCGTGATCAAGGGTGACCGCGACTGCGCTTCGGTGTCGGCCGCCTCGGTGATCGCGAAGGTCGCAAGGGACGGCCTGATGGCGTCCCTGCACCCCGAGCACCCGGCCTATCACTGGGATCGCAACAAGGGGTATGCGAGTCGTGAGCATCGCGAGGCGATCCGCGCGCAGGGACTTTCGCCGTTCCACCGTGCTTCGTGGGCGATCGCCGAGGCGCCGACCCTGTTCTGAGCGCGCTCTCGCCTAGACTGGAGCCATCATGGATGACGACGCCTTCGACGACTACGACCGCGAGCTCGAGCTTGCGCTGTTCCGCGAATACCGCGATGTCGTTCAGCAGTTCCAGTACGTGGTCGAGACCGAGCGCCGGTTCTACCTCGCCAACGAGGTGAACGTCGTCCGCCGCGACACCGAGCACGACTTCTACTTCGAGATCTCGATGTCGGATGTCTGGGTGTGGGATATCTACCGCGCAGATCGCTTCGTCAAGGCGGTGCGCGTGCTCACGTTCAAGGACGTGAACGTTGAGGAGCTGCAGCGGCGCGAGTTCGAGATCCCGGACGAGCTCTCGCTCGACGGGCAGTGACGCACCGTTTGTCCCCAGATCTCCGATCTCGGTGACCTCTCCACAACGCACGGGATAGTGGCGTTCGAGGGTCCCTGCCGCGCGTCAGGCTGTCGTCATGGCAGCGAAAGACGACTTCGGGCGAGCAGGCGAGGAACGCGCCGCGCAGCATCTGCGAGCCAGCGGGTACGCGGTGCTCGATCGCAACTGGCGATGCGCCCAGGGCGAGATCGACATCGTCGCGGTGCACGATGGGATGCTCTGCATCGTCGAGGTGAAGGCTCGGCGCAGTGAGGCCTTCGGGCACCCGTTCGAAGCCATCGATGAGCGCAAGCGACGGCGGCTGTGGCAGCTGGCGTTCGCCTGGGCCGCCGAGCATCCTGATGCCGCGCGCCGCCGTCCGGTGCGTCTGGAGGCCATCGGTCTGATCGGAGCGGATGCCCGAACGGCGCGCCTTGAGCACCTCGTGGACATGCTGTGAGCACGGCACGCACCTGGGCGGTCGCCCTCACCGGCGTCGATGGGCACCTGGTCGAGGTCGAGGCTGACCTGAGCAACCAGACCCCGGGATTCCAGATCATCGGATTGCCCGACAAGGCTCTGGGGGAGTCCGCGCAGCGGGTGCGCAACGCCTGCGTGAACGTCGGGCTGCCGTTTCCGCGTCGTCGCGTGACCGTCAATCTGTCACCGGCGAACTTGCCCAAACACGGGTCAGGTTTCGATGTGAGCATCGCCGTCGCGACGCTGGCGACGGAGGGAACCGTATCGGCGGATGCCATCCGCGCGACCGTGCACATCGGTGAGCTCGGTCTCGACGGGCGGCTGCGTCCGGTTCCCGGCGTGCTGCCCTCGGTCTACGCGGCGGCCCGGGCCGGCTTCGAACGCGTCATCGTGCCGCACGCCAATGCCGACGAGGCGCGCCTGGTGCCGGGTATCGAGGTGCGGGCAGCGACGTCGTTGGCTGAGGTCGCTGCGCTCCACGGAGCCGAGATCGAGCCGCTCGAGGTCGATCCGGTCGTGTTGCCTGGGGAAGACGACCGCGAGGAGGACGCTCATCTGGAACTCGCCGATGTCGTCGGGCAGGATGACGCCGTCGACGCGATGATCACGGCGGCCGCCGGGGGACACCACATGATGCTGAGCGGCCCACCGGGTGCGGGCAAGACCATGCTGGCGCGGCGGCTGCCTGGCATCCTTCCGCCCCTGACCGAGGCGGAGGCACTCGAAGTGGCCGCGATTCGCTCACTGACCGGGCGTGCCGTGACGCGCCTCGAGTCGGTGGCACCGTTCGAAGCACCGCACCACAGCGCGTCGGCCGCCGCGCTGGTCGGTGGCGGGTCGCGCGTGGCGCGGCCCGGCGCCATCGTGCGCGCGCACCGGGGCGTGTTGTTCCTCGACGAGACTCCGGAGTTCCAGCGTGTTGCGCTGGACGCGTTGCGGCAGCCGCTCGAATCGGGCCGTATCGAGCTGATCCGCTCCGGATTCAGCGCGTCGTTCCCCGCGAGGTTTCAGCTGATCCTGGCCATGAACCCCTGCCCGTGCGGTCAGTACGGAGTCCGTGGGTCGGACTGTACATGCCCGCCGATGGCGATCCGCCGCTATGCGGGCCGGTTGTCCGGACCGCTACGCGACAGGATCGACATCGATCTGCAGGTGGCGCGCGTCGCCGCTTCGCGAGCGACGTCGGGGGAGCGATCCCGGATGAGCTCCGCGGTCGCGCGCGAGCGCGTGCTCACGGCGCGCGCCGCCGCACAGGATCGCTGGCAGGACACACCGTGGAGAGTGAACGGTGATGTGCCCGGCGAACGGCTGAGGCAGGGGGACCTGCGACTACCCGCATCCGTGCGCGCGCCGTTGGATCGCGCACTCGAACGCGGCACGGTCACTCTGCGCGCCTACGACCGCGTCTTGCGCATCGCGTGGACGCTCGCCGATCTCGACGGACTCGGGATGCCCGGCGCTGACGAACTGGGACGAGCCCTGTTCCTGAAGAAAGGACTGCTGCCATGACGCAGACCCTTGTCCACCTCATCGATGACATCGATGTGCGTCGTGCCGCCGAACGGTTGCGGCCCGATGCCGACACCGCCGAGACAGCAGCCCGTGCCGCGTGGTCGGTGCTCGTGGAACCGGGTGACGGCGTGGCCGGTGCGCTCATCTCAGCCTTCGGCGCTCCCCAGGCGTTGCGGATCGCCCTGGGTGAGCCGCAGCTTCTGCCGCCGGACGTGATCTCACCGCGCGAGCTCTCTGAAGCGCTGGCCCGCTGGAGACCGCGTGCGCGACCAGAAGCAGTGCGTGAGGCACTCACATCATGTCAGCACGTCGGCGGTGGCCTGTTGCTGCCGGACGACGCGCATTGGCCGGCCGGACTGGACGACCTCGGAGCGCACGCACCTGTCGCGCTGTGGGCACGTGGCGACCTCACCGCGCTTGAGTGCACCACGAGCGCGGCCATCGTCGGGGCCCGCGCCGCGACCTCATACGGGGAGTCGGTGGCCGGCGAGATCGCCGGTGACCTCGCCGGCGCGGGAACGCTCGTGATCTCGGGAGGCGCATACGGCATCGACGGCGCGGCCCACCGTGCCGCCCTGGGCGCGGGCGGCCGGACGGTTGCGTTTCTTGCCGGCGGTGTCGACCGTGCGTACCCCGTCGGGCACCAGCAGCTCTTCGATCGCATCCGGGCCGCAGGAGCCGTCCTGAGCGAGGTGCCGTGCGGGGCCGCGCCGACCAAGTGGCGGTTCCTTTCTCGCAACCGCACAATCGCCGCTGCCGGCATGGCGACCGTGGTCATCGAGGCGGGGTGGCGCAGCGGTTCCCTCAACACGGCCGGGCACGCTGCCAGCATCGGGCGACCGCTCGGCGCGGTGCCCGGGCCGGTGACCTCTGCCGCCTCGGCCGGTTGCCATCGCCTGCTGCGCGAGTACGACGCGGTGTGTGTGACCAGCGCGGAAGACGTCAGAGAGCTCTGGGGTGAGGCATCGACACCCCGGACATCGTCCGATTCCGAGCATCCCGACCGGATCCGCCTGCGTGATGCGCTCAGTACGCGAACGCCTCGTGACGCGCAGGAGATCGCCCGCAACAGCGGCCTGTCCGTGGACCGGGTGCGCGGACTCCTCGGGCTTCTCGCGCTCGACGGCGAGGTGTCGCAGCGCAACGGAGGGTGGCTACGCAGTACATGACGGCGCGGCAGCCCGCGGCGAGTTCGGGTCCGCGGCATCCTGGACTGATGCGGTACTCAGCGGCTGTGCAGGCGTTCTGCGACCACCTCGAACAGGTGCGTCGCCTCTCGTCGGCGACGGTGCGTGCGTACCGCTCCGACCTCGCCGATCTCGGTCGCGTGCTGGCCGCTGACGATCTCACCACGATCGATCTCGAGATCCTGCGCGAATGGTTATGGCAGGCCACCCAGCGCGGTGACGCCCGCTCGACGCTCGCGCGGCGCGCCGCGGCCGTGCGTTCGTTCTTCGGCTGGGCACAGGAGAACGACCTGATCGGCGCCGACCCCAGTCTTCGCCTCGTCACCCCCAAGCGCGCCAAGACGCTGCCGGTCATCGCCTCGAGCGAGGGGATCCGCGATCTGCTCGATACCCAGCGCACGATCGCTGCGGATGGCGACCCGATCGCACTGCGCGACCACGCCATGCTGGAGCTGCTGTACGGCTCGGGAATGCGCGTCTCCGAACTGTGCGGCATCGACGTCGACGACGTCGATCTGCAGCGCCGCACGGTACGGGTGCTCGGCAAGGGAGCCAAGGAGCGCGTCGTTCCATTCGGGGGGCCCGCGGCGGATGCCATCGGCGCGTATCTCTCCCGAGCGCGCCCCGCCCTCCACGCCCGCGCCGAGCGCCCCGGACCCGCTGCGTTCCTCGGGGCGCGCGGCGCACGGATCGGCCCTCGCAGCGTGTACGCCCTCGTCGCACGGGTACTCGCTCCGATCGTCGGTGCCGAGCACGTGGGCCCCCACGCGCTACGACACTCCGCCGCGACGCATCTGCTCGACGGCGGCGCTGATCTGCGCGCGGTCCAGGAGATCTTGGGGCACGCCAGTCTCGGCACCACCCAGATCTACACCCACGTCTCGGCCGAACGCCTCACCGCGAGCTATCGCCTCGCTCATCCGCGCGCGTGAATCTGCGGCGTGACGCGCACCGTGAGTATCGAGCACTCACGGCACAGCTGAGCAGCACGGCAGCAGAACCGCCCGCGGCACCTGCCCGAACAGCGGCAACGGATTGACGTACTCCCCGTCGACGCGCACCCCGATGTGCATCGCGCCGCGCACGGTGTGACCCCCCTCGGCGACCGCACCGATCACGGCGCCCGCGGTGACGACGTCGCCGGGCGCCAGCGATGACGACACCGGTTCCCAGGTGCTGACGCATCCGGACCCGTGGTCGATGGTCACCAGCGGACGATCCACCACGGTGCCGCGGAATGCCACCACGCCACCCGCCGGAGCATGCACATCCGCACCCGGGACGACGGCGATGTCCATACCGCGGTGGCCCGGCCCGTAGTCATGCGCCGGTGCTCGGAACGGCTCGACGACGCGCCGCGCACCGCCTACCGGCCACCGCCACGGAAAGCCCGGCGGCGCCTCGACATCGGTATCGGCGGCTGCGGCAGCATCCGCCCCACGGGCCGCGTCGGCAGCAATCGCCGGGCCGACCACGGCGGCGTCGGCGCGCACCGTTCCCACGCCGCCGAAACCCAGCATGACGCCGATGAGCGTGACCCGCAGCAGCAGGAGCATCCGGCCGTCCGCGCGTCTCCGCTGCCGCACAGGCGTGCGGATGGGGGAACGGCGGGTTGAGAGGGGAACGCGAGACGGTGGGCGCATCCGTCCACCCTGCCCGCACTGCACCGCGGTGCGAGCGCTACTTCCGGCGGCGGTGGACAACTGTCCCGGCCAGCCGTTCTGGGGACGACAGGCTCGCCGCCGAATCTCACACCAAGCGGTAGCCGACCCCGCGCACGGTCTCGATCAGATCCGACCCGAGCTTCTGACGCAGATAACCGATGTACACGTCGGCGACGTTCGACCCCGGATCGAAGTCGTAACCCCACACGCGACTGAGCAGCTGCTCACGGCTGAGCACCTGTCCAGCGTGTCGCACCAGCTCTTCGGCCAGGGCGAACTCGCGGGCCGACAGCTCGACATCGTGCTCACCGATACGGGCGCGTCTGCTGCGCACATCCAGGTGGAGCTCGCCGTGGCTGAGATCCAGCGATGCACCCGGCGCGTCCCGCCGCATGCGCAGGCGAATGCGAGCGAGTAACTCGTCGAAACGGAACGGCTTGCCGAGGTAGTCATCGGCGCCACCCTCCAGACCCGCGATCGTGTCGTGCAACTCGACGCGGGCGGTGAGCATGATCACGGGCAGGGTCGAGCCCGAACCGCGCAGCTGCTCCAGAACGTGAAAGCCGTCGAAACCGGGCAGGTTCACATCGAGCACGAGAAGGTCGAACTCGTCGGTGAGCGCCAACGCGAGCGCGTCGGGGCCGGTCGCGGCAACCCGGGTGGCGAACCCCGCCGCGCGCAATCCCTTGTCGATGAACCCCGAGATGCGGGGTTCATCGTCGGCGATGAGGATGGATGCCATCGTCACTCCTTCTCGGCCGGCACGACGCCAGCGGGTGATGCTTCGCGATCGATCTGCGCCTCGTCGACCGGCCCGCGTGGCAAGCGGATCGTGAACAGGGCCCCGCCGCCCGCGGCGTCGTCAACGCGGACCGTGCCGCCGTGTGCGTGAGCGATCAGGCGCACGATGTTGAGGCCAAGCCCGCTGCCGTTGACGCCGTCTGAGGTGGCCGCGCGACGGAACCGCTCGAAGATCTCGTCTTTGTCTTCGTCGGGAACACCGGGGCCGAAGTCGCGCACCCACAGTTCGACATGCCGTCCGGTCAGTCTGCTGCCGAGCACGATGCGGCCACCACCGTAGGCGACGGCGTTCTGCGCGAGCTGCAGCATCGCCTGGGTGATGCGGGCGGCATCGATCATCGCCGTTCCGCGCGCACGCGCTCCGACGCTGATCTCGGCTCCGGTGATGCCCTGCGCCTTGCGAGCGATCTGATCGAGCAGATCGGCGAGATCCACCGAGGTCGGAGTCACGGGCGATGATCCGTGCAGCGAAGCGGCGTCGGACAGATCCTGCACAAGGCGCCCCATCCGCTCGAGCTCATCCAGTGTCAGAGCCTGAGTCGCACGCACGTCCTCGACGTCGGTCGGGTCCATGACCTCGATATGCCCGTGCACGATCGTGATCGGCGTCTTCAGTTCGTGGCCCACATCACTGAGCAGACGGCGCTGCGAATCGAGCGCCGCGTCGAGCCGATCCAGCATCGCGTTCATGGTTCGGGCGAGGTCGGCGACATCGTCGTTGCCGACAACGGGGATTCGCTCGTCCAGCGAACGCGCCGATACGCGTGTCGCGATCTCGCGCATCTGCCGCAGCGGTCGCAGCAACCGCGTGGCGACGATGCCGCCGACGGCGGCGACGAGGACGAGAGCGATGAGCGAAGCGATCACGAACACCCGTGCGGTGTCTTCGAACTCTGCCAGCTCGGCGTGGATGTCATAGACCATGACGAACACCGCGGGATCATCGCCTGTGCTGCTCTCGACGACGATGGGTGCTGCGAGGTAGCGCCAGGCGAGGTCGTCGTCGACGTACGTCCCGATGACCGGTTCACCGGCGGCGGTCTGCTCTTGGATGTACTCCGCAAACACATCCGCGCCACTCAGATCGACGTCCAGCCGGACGCCGGGGACCATGTTGATCTCGTTCGCGACCATTCCCATGACGCCGGTGTTGTCATCGGCGCTCATGCGCTCAACGACCGAGCGCAGCGCCGCGGTCGGGGTGCTCCACGGCTGACGCTCGGGAGAGTCGGATGCCACGGGCTCGCCCTCCGCGACGATGAACCTGGCGGTGTTGAGATTCGCACGCAGCCGGTCGTCCATCTGGTCGAGATCCGACTGTCGTTCGACGAAGTACACCGCGCCTCCGACGGCGAGCAGACCAAGCGCCATGGTCACGGTGATCGCGGCGACGATGCGGGTGCGCACGGAGACCACACGCGGGCGCAGCGCGCCCGCAAGACGGCTCCGGCGATTCGAGGAGTCTGCGGAGCCGGTCACCACCCCAGTATCCCGCAATCGTCACAACCCACTGACGCCCTAAGAGAGGTCTCATCGAGTCGGCGGGCGCCTCATGATGCAATGAGTGGATGCACGCTCACGCCCGATTGCACCCGTTGCACAGCGACCCCGACTTCATGCTGTTGCACGAGGCGCTCGGTGACGTTGCCGCCGAGCCCCGGGGTGACGACATGGCGCTACGCCTGATCAGCAGAGAACCCCTCGGTGAAGGTTCGGTCTCGGGTTTCGCCCCGATGACGAATTCACCGGAGCAGACCTGGTACGTGGACACGTCGCGCCTTCCTGTACGGACCGAAACAGGGCTGGCGACGGGGGATGACCTGACGCGCCCCGACGCGCGGATCTGGACGCACCCGGCGGATCCCCACCTGCCCGCCCTCGCCGCGACGGCGTTCGGACACGCGGCCAAGGCGTTGCTGTCGCGA
This sequence comes from Microbacterium esteraromaticum, assembly GCF_017303215.1. Lineage (GTDB taxonomy): Bacteria > Actinomycetota > Actinomycetes > Actinomycetales > Microbacteriaceae > Microbacterium > Microbacterium esteraromaticum_C. Next base: position 1,883,137 of record NZ_JAEMWU010000001.1, read on the forward strand.
CTGGGACTCGTCGCCACGGGTGAGCTGACCATGGTCGGGTACCGTCCCGGACGCCGAGCGGTGCTGCGCGCCGCAACCGATGGTGGCGATGTCTGGCTGAAGGTCGTGCGTCCGCGGCGTCTGGACAGCATCGTGGGTGCGCACCTCGCCTGTGCGGAAGCCGGTCTGCCCGTTCCGACCCTGCGTGGCTGGGCGCCGGACGGGTTGCTTGTGCTGGACTCGGCGGTGGGTACGCCGGCGGCGGAGACCCGGTGGAGCCCCCGATCGCTGCTCGACTCGGTCGACGCGCTCCGTGCACAGATCTCGGGAGTCGTCTGGGACCGACCGGCCCCGTCGATCGCTGACCGCCTCGGCTGGTACGCGGGTCACGCAGGGGACGCCGTCGAGGTGCAGCGTCTGGTAGCGGGCATCCGAACACTGCTGGCGAACGCGACGGTGCGAGAAGACACCGTCGTGCACGGTGATATGCACTTCGGGCAGCTCTTTCTTGCAGGTGACGGCGCCGGCATCAGCGGCATGATCGACGTCGATACGCTGGGGCGCGGTGACGCGGCCGAGGACTCCGCAGCTTTCATCGCCCATGCGGTCGCGAGCGCGCGCCTCACCGGTGTAGAGCATCGTGCCCGCATCCGGGGGCTCGCCGACGCGGCGCTGGAGCGCTGGGACGACCCGCGTGTGCGCGGATTCACGGGCATCCATCTGCTCGGTCAAGCCAACAGTGCGCGGGTTCACGGCGATACGACAGGAGCGCAGACGCTGTACGCCACGGCGCAACGCATCGTCGACGGCGGCTCGGCGGGGGACCAGACCGAGGAAACATAAGAACGCCCTCATGATCTCTTTCGATACTGCTTAGGAGGGGTCGAGACGATAGATACACAGGCGGAACGACGCACGAGTCGGTCCCATGACAAGCGAAGGACTGCACGATGACGAAGAAGAAGTGGATCGCATACGGCGTCGGCGGACTGGTCGGCCTGAGCGTGATGGCCACCGCAGCGGCAGCCGCGGCTGACACGATGCGCCTGGAGACCACCGAGGGGACTGTGGTTCCCGGTGGTGAGGTGACCGAGCGCGGCGGTGTCATCGACGGTGCCACCGTGCACCTTCAGCAGACGAACTCGTCGGTCACCGTCGTCAGCGCGCCGAGCGCGGTGACCGTGGCATCCGTAGCATCCGCCGCCTCCCCCTACTCTGCACCCAGCGCCGACTCGGCGCCCAGCGTCGCATCCGCCCCGTCGGCTGTCTCTCCGCCGAGCGTCGCCTCGGCAGCGTCGGCGGCATCGGTGGCGTCCGCAGCATCGGACTGACTTCGGTTGCAGAGCGAGCGAGCCCCGGGAACTCTCCCGGGGCTCGCTCGTGTCATCTGGGAGTGAGGGCGATCCTGTACACTGGGAAGGCACCTCGAAGTCGGGGTGACTACGCGTGCCCATAGCGAGTCTCTTCGCGGCATCCACTCCCAGCGGTCCTGCTCTACGGCAGGCGGGTGTGCGCCGGGCACCAGGATCGTCGGTCGCAAGGCCGACGAAAACAACCTCAACGGCGCCACGCGCCAGAACCAGGAGACGACCATGGCTGTGGTCACCATCCGCCAGCTGCTCGACAGCGGCGTTCACTTCGGACACCAGACGCGTCGGTGGAACCCGAAGGTCAAGCGCTTCATCCTCACCGAGCGCAGCGGCATCCACATCATCGACCTGCAGCAGTCGCTGGCGTACATCGACAACGCATACGACTTCGTCAAGGAGACGGTCGCGCGCGGCGGCACGATCCTGTTCGTCGGCACCAAGAAGCAGGCGCAGGAGATCCTCGCCGAGCAGGCCGAGCGCGTCGGTCAGCCCTTCGTCAACCAGCGCTGGCTGGGTGGCCTCCTCACCAACTTCTCGACGATCGCCAAGCGCCTCGCTCGTATGAAGGAGCTCGAGGAGCTCGACTACGAGAACCCGGCAGCATCCGGCTTCACCAAGAAGGAGCTGCTGCTCAAGAAGCGCGAGCTCGACAAGCTGCACAAGTCGCTCGGTGGTATCCGCAACCTGTCGAAGACCCCTTCGGCGCTCTGGGTCGTCGACGCCAAGCGCGAGCACCTCGCCATCGACGAGGCGAAGAAGCTGGGTATCCCGGTCATCGGCATCCTCGACACCAACGCCGACCCGGACGACTTCCAGTACCCGATCCCCGGCAACGACGACGCGATCCGCTCGGTCTCGCTGCTGACGCGCATCATCGCCGACGCTGCCGCTGAGGGCCTGCAGCAGAAGCACAACCCCGAGGCCGGCGACGCCGAGCCGCTCGCCGAGTGGGAGCGCGAGCTTCTCGAGACCGGCGCCGAGGCTGCTTCGACCGAAGAGACCCCCGCCGAGGCTCCGGCCGCGGACGAGGCTCCGGCCGAGACTGCCGCCGACGCCAAGTAAGCCACCCCGTACGCACAGACACGAAGCAAGGAGCCACCACAATGGCCAACTTCACCATCGCCGACATCAAGGCACTGCGCGAGCAGCTCGGCACCGGAATGGTCGACACCAAGAAGGCGCTCGAAGAGGCTGACGGAGACGTCGCGAAGGCCACTGAGATCCTGCGCCTGAAGGGCGCCAAGGGCAACGCGAAGCGCGCCGACCGCTCGACGAGCGAGGGCCTGATCGCCGCTCGCGAGACCGAGAACGGCGTGACGCTGATCGAGCTCGCCTGCGAGACCGACTTCGTCGCTAAGAACGAGCGCTTCATCGCTCTGGCCGACAAGGTTGCCGACGCGCTTGCTGCCGTCGGTGCCGACTCGCTGGAGGCTGCTCTCGCCGCCTCGGCGGGCGACCAGACCGTCGAGCAGCTGATCTCGGACGAGGCCGCCATCATCGGCGAGAAGGTCGAACTGCGTCGCGTCCGCACCCTGAAGGGTGACGCGTACTCGGTCTACCTGCACCGCACCAGCAAGGACCTGCCGCCGCAGATCGGTGTTGTCGTCGCCTACTCGGGTGACGACGCGGACACCGCGCGCAGCATTGCCCAGCACATCTCGTTCGCGAACCCCTCGTACCTCACGCGTGAGGACGTGCCGGCGGCCGACGTCGAGAAGGAGCGGGAGATCGTCACCGAGATCTCGCGCAACGAGGGCAAGCCCGAGGCGGCTCTGCCGAAGATCGTCGAGGGCCGCGTGACCGCTTACTTCAAGCAGGTCGCGCTCCTCGAGCAGGACTACGCGAAGGACAACAAGCTGTCCGTGGCGCAGGTCGCGAAGGACGCCGGCATCGCCGTCACCGACTTCGCGCGCTTCAAGGTCGGCGCGTAACTTCCTTCAAGGGGGTTCGGATCCACACGATCCGAACCCCCTTATTCATGCCCATGAGGCGCTATCTTGAGACGGGATGAGAGGACACACCCCATGACTGAACGCACCGGACGCCGTCGCGTCCTTCTGAAGCTCTCCGGCGAGGCATTCGGCGGCGGACAGCTCGGCGTCAACCCCGACGTCGTAGGCCAGATCGCTCGCGACATCGCGGCGGCTGTCGATCGGGTCGAGGTCGCCATCGTCGTCGGCGGGGGCAACTTCTTCCGCGGTGCGGAGCTGAGCCAGCGTGGAATGGACCGTGGGCGCGCCGACTACATGGGCATGCTCGGGACCGTCATGAACGCACTCGCCCTGCAGGACTTCTTGGAGCAGGCAGGTGCGGCGACGCGCGTGCAGTCGGCGATCTCGATGACGCAGGTCGCTGAGTCGTACATTCCGCTGCGCGCGGAGCGCCACATGGAGAAGGGGCGCGTCGTCATCTTCGGCGCTGGCGCCGGCCTCCCGTACTTCTCGACCGACACCGTCGCGGCGCAGCGAGCGCTCGAGATCCGCGCTGATGAGGTGCTCGTCGCGAAGAACGGCGTCGACGCGATCTACACCGCGGACCCGCACAAGGACGCCAGTGCGGAGCGCATCGACCGCGTGACGTACCGCGATGCGCTGCAGCGCGGTCTCAAGGTGGTCGACTCGACCGCCTTCAGCCTGTGCATGGACAACAACATGGACATGCGCGTGTTCGGGATGGAGCCCGCGGGCAACGTCACCCGGGCACTGCTGGGCGAGCAGATCGGCACGCTCGTCACCTCCTGACGGTTCGTCGCTCGCGAATCGGCGCGCACGCGCCGGATAGAATTGCTGAAACCCCCGACCTAAGGAGCCCCCGTGATCGCGGATGTCCTCACTGATACCACTGCACGAATGACGCGCGCGGTCGACGCCGCCAAAGAGGACTTCGCCACGGTGCGCACCGGTCGTGCCAACCCGCAGCTGTTCCAGAAGCTGATGGTGGACTACTACGGCTCGCCGACGCCGATCGCGCAGCTCGCCTCGATGGCCAACCCCGAAGCGCGAACGCTCATCGTCACGCCGTACGACAAGAGCGCTCTCAAGGCGATCGAGCAGGCTATCCGCGACATGCCGAACCTGGGTGCGAACCCGACCAACGACGGCAACATCGTTCGCGTGACGATGCCTGAGCTGACGGAAGAGCGCCGCAAGGAGTACGTCAAGCTCGTTCGCTCCAAGGGCGAGGATGCCAAGGTGCAGCTGCGCGGCATCCGCCGGAAGGCGAAGGACCAGCTCGATGCGCTCAAGGCCGAGGTGGGCGAGGACGAGATCGCGCGGGGTGAGAAAGAGCTGGATGCTCTCACCCGTCAGCACGTCGATGCCGTCGACGAGGCGCTCAAGCGCAAAGAGGCAGAGCTCCTCGAGGTCTGATCCATGCCTGGTGATAGCGACTCCGAGGAACGTCCGCTCACGCGGCGTGAAGCACGCATGAGCGAGCAGTCCTCGTCCCCGGAGGCCCCGGAGGCCGCTGCTTCGTCGGCGGAAGACACCGACACGCCGGTGCGCGGCACGAAACCGGTCGCACCGGCGGCGGTGCCGCTCACCGACGCTGCCTTTCCGGCGTTCGACGCGAGCAGCGTGCCGCCCCGGCCGCCGATGCCTGATTCGACGACGCCGCGGTCCGGTGCCGACGAAGAGCACCACCACGATCACAACGTGATCCGTGACCAGTGGCGCGCGGCGCGGGATGAGATCGAGTCGCAGGTATCGCAGGCACGAGAGCAGTTCGACCAGGCGAACGAACGTATCAAGCAGCGCACGGGCCGCGATCTGATCGTGGCGATCCTCATCGGTGTTGCGATCGGTGCGGTGCTGCTTGCCTCGCTGCTGTTCAACAAGGTGCTGTTCGTTCCGTTCGCGGTTGCGGCAGGCCTGCTGGCCACCTACGAGATCTCGCGCGCGCTGCGCGCGGGTGGGCGACGGATCGACGTCGTCCCGCAACTGCTCGGTGGCGCAGCGATACTGCTCGTCGGATACTTCACGACGCTGTGGGTCAGTTGGGTCGTGCTGTTCGCTGCTATCGCGTTCGTCGCGGTCTGGCGAATGGTCGCACAGATGGTCGCGCAGGATGGCCGTACCTATGGCGACGTTCTCGCCGACGTGCTGGTGAGCGCGTTCGTGCAGGTGTACGTTCCGTTCCTCACGTCCATGGCCCTGATCCTGCTCAGTCGCGACAACGGCGAATGGTGGGTGCTGTCCTTCGTGGCGATCGCCGTGGCGGCAGACACCTGCGCGTACGCGTCAGGGCTGGCGTTCGGCAAGCATCCGATGGCGCCGCGCATCAGCCCGAAGAAGACCTGGGAGGGGTTCGCAGGGGCTGTGGCCGGTGCTCTGCTCGTGGGTGTGCTGATGTCGATCTTCGCACTCCACCTGCCCTGGTGGGCAGGGCTCATCCTCGGCGGGTCGATCCTGCTGTCGGCAACGCTGGGAGATCTGGGCGAATCGATGCTCAAACGCGATCTCGGCATCAAGGACATGAGCTCCTGGTTGCCCGGTCACGGCGGAGTGCTCGACCGGTTGGACAGCCTGTTGCCTTCGACGGTCCCGGCTCTGGCGCTGTCGTTCCTGCTCGCACCGTGGATCGGAGCATGATGAGAGACGATGACGCTGTTTCGACGCCTACTGAGGAGGCGCCTGCGGCGTTCCCCCTGACGTCCGGCCGCACTCGGGGGTATCACCGCGCCGCGGTCGACACCTTTCTCGAGTCGGCGCGTGCCGCGTTCGAGAGCGGACGCGCGGACTTCGGTGCTGCGGACGTGCGGTCGGCATCGTTCCCATTGGTGAAGCACGGCTATGTCGTCTCCGACGTCGATGCCGCTCTTGCCCGTGTGGAAGATGCGTTCGCTGCGCGATCGCGTGAGCGCACGGTGCACCAGAGCGGGGTCGATGCATGGGTCGCCGGTGCGCGCGAGGAAGCGCAGATCGTGCTCGACCGTCTCAGCCGCCCGGCGGGCCAGCGGTTCGCCCGTACCGGCTTCCTCACTTTCGGGTACCGCATCGACGAGGTCGATCATGCGGCCGACCGGATCGCTGCTTTTCTGCGCGACGGCGACGCGCTGACCGTTGCGCAGGTGCGTGGCGCCGCGTTCCGCATGCAGCGCGGCGGTTATCGCGAGGAACAGGTGGATGCTGTGCTTGATGCCACCATCGAGGTGATGCTCGCTGTCCGTTGACGCGTTCATCGATGATTCAGACAAGTGCGCATAGACTGGTGCCCATCGTGACTCCCGATAACCAATTGATCTCGAAGCGACCTGTATCGCAGCGGCCGAAGGCGTCCCGCCCTCAGCGGCGCCGTGGGAAGACGCTACTGGCAGGCCTCGCGGTCGTTGGGCTGTCCGCGGCGATGATCGCCCCGACAGGCATGGCGATGGCAGAGCCTCAGACGCAGGAGGCGCCGCTGACGGCGTTCTCGGTGGCCGCCGGTGAGACGCAGAGCATTGCGGTCAGCGCGGACGGCGCGAAGATCGAGGCGATGGTGCGCAGCGGCTTCGACGTGTATGTGAAGCCCAAGCCGAAGCCGAAGCCCGCCCCGGTTGCCGCATCCACCAGCGGAGGCGGAGGCGGAGGCGGTAGCGCCGCGCCGCCGCGCTACTCGGGCGGCGGTTCGAAGCAGGATTGGATGACGGCAGCGGGCATCGCGCAGTCCGACTGGGGATACGTCGACTACATCGTCTCGCGCGAGAGCGGATGGAATCCTAACGCGACCAACCCGTCTTCGGGGGCATGCGGTCTGGTGCAGGCGCTGCCGTGCAGCAAGGTGCCGGGGAACGGATACAACCCGGTCGATAACCTCCGCTGGGGCAACGGCTATGCGACCGGGCGCTACGGCAGCTGGGCTGCGGCGTACGATTTCTGGACCCGCAACCACTGGTGGTAATCCACCGGCATGGCACGTTCACGCAAGAGAAGACCCGAGCGTTCTGACGCCGAGGACTCTTTCCAGCGCCTGTTGGCGGGTTGGAAGCGAACCGAGACCCGGCGAGGCCGCGAATGGGTCGTACAGCCCGTTTCCGCGGTACAGGCTGTCAAGGACTACACGTGTCCGGGATGCCACCGCGCGATCGTCCCGCAGACGGCGCATGTCGTGGTCTGGCGCGCGGACGGCGTTCTGGGTGAGACGGCTGACCTGGCGGCTCGACGGCATTGGCACACGCAGTGCTGGCGCATCGCTTGAGACGAGGTGCTACAGCTAGCGGCTGTCCATCCGTGGGATGACGACCTGTCGGTAGATGATCAGAATGCTGGCCGCGACCGGGATGGCGATCAGTGCGCCCAGCAGACCGAGTAGTGCGCCGCCGGACAGCGCGGCGATCACCACGACGGCACCGGGCACCGATACGGCACGGCTCATGATGCGCGGTGCGATGAAGTACGCCTCGACCTGCATGTAGATCAGATAGTAGATGGCGGCCGCCAGTGCGGTGGCGGGGGAGCCCACCCCGGGCAGCAGGCACGCGAGCACGATGATTGTCGACCCGGTGAGCGTTCCCACGAGCGGGATCAGCGAGAAGAAAAACGCGATGACGGCGAGCACGGCGGTGAAGGGTGCGTCGATGATCGACAGATAGATCGCGCTGAGGATGCCATTGATGACCCCGAGCGACACCTGGCCCATGACGTAGTGCCCGACGGAGTCAGTGATCTGATCGGCGATATCGATGAAGCGCTCACGCTTCGACGCCGGCACCAGCTGATACACCGAGCTCTTGAGCGACGGTGTCGACGCCGTCAGATAGATTGTCAGCACGAGCACGATGAAGGCGCCGAACAGTCCGGCCAGAACCGCTCCGCCGACGACGAGCACGCCCGCGCCGATGGTCTCCGTCCAGTCGGCGACAGTGCTCTGCCAGTCCTCGCGCTCCATCCAGTCGGTGACGTACGCGAAGACGTCGTCAACAGCGAGATTCGGGAACGTATCGGTCATCCACTGTTTCAATGAGTCGATCGTGCGTTCACCGTTCTGTACGAGAGGCGTCATCTGCTCGACCAGCTGCGAGATCTGTTCGATCAGCACCGGCAGCACGATGAGAACCACGGCGGCGAAAATGCTCAGCACGGCGAGTATCGTCACGACGACGGCCGCCCAACGAGGCAGACCGCGCCGTTCGAGCATGCTGACGACCGGATCCAGGCCCAGGCTCAGGAACAGTGCGGTTCCGATGTAGAGGATCACCGTCGACAGCGTCTGCATGCTCGTCAGGATCAGAATGCCCAGCCCCACCCCGAGGGTCGCCACGAGCGCGGTGCGGAACGTGTTGTGGATCTTCATTGCTCTCCTGATCGCCGTGCAGAGAAGCCTAATCGCTCGCGTTCCGTACGACGCGCGACGGGCCGACTCAGACGCGTGCCCGCGCCTCGTGGGCAACGCACAGGTGGTTTCGCTAAAATCGGAAGCCGAACGGAGACCATCGGCGAATGCCCGGGGTCACGTAAGGAGCTGATTCGTGCGTTTCGTATGGGCCGTCGTGGCCTTCGTGCTGGCCACGGTTCTCATCGGAGCCGGGATCGCCCAGGACACCATCTTCAAGGGGCCTTCTGCCGAGCAGATGGAGCTCAGTGTGAGCGAACCCGCTCCATTTGTGCTCGTCGATGCCGAAGTGCTCGCGTCACGCGAAGGACTGCAGACGATGATCGTCACCGGCGAGGGTGACATCTTCGTGGCGTACGGACGCACCGCCGACATGGAGGCGTGGCTCTCGGATGCTGAGTACACTCACGTCACGCTCACGGCGGAGGGTGAACCGGAGTCCACTGTCGTGGATGCGGCGCAGGAGCCTGCCGTCGGTGGGGAGACCGCTGGGCGTAGTCCGGTCGGCTCTGATCTCTGGCTGGATTCGTTCAGTGAGCAGGAGAAGCTGGTCACCGAACTGCAGCTCACCGAGGGACACAGTGTGCTCATCGCCCGTGACGGTGTGGAACCGGCACCCGAGAACATCCTGATCTCCTGGCCGCTCGACAACAGCACTCCGATGGTCGGCCCGCTCATGACGGCCGGCGGCGTGTTGCTCGTCGTCGGTCTGGTGCTGTATATCCTCGCCATCCGGCACCAGCGGCGAGGTCGTGGCCCCCGCCGCAAGGGCGTCGGCCCTCTGCCCGAGACGCAGCCGATCAGCGTGGCTGATTCTGCAGCAGCGGCAGCGATCGATGGCGGCGTCCAGGCGCCGACAGACCCGTCACAGGGCAGCGACCGGGCCTCCGGTGGGGAACGCGCACAGCAGAGCCGTTCCGCCACCAAGCGGCGCCTTGCCATCGGTCTGCCCGCGCTGGCGATGACCGCTGTCCTTGCTACCGGGTGCACGGCGGACTCGTGGCCCGAGTTGGGCGCTGGCACGCCCACACCCACCCCCACACCGACGATCGTCACGCCCGAGGACCAGAAGCCGCCCGTGGTCAGCGAGAAGCAGGGCCAGCGGATCGTGTCTGAGATCGCAGCGACCGTCGCACAGGCGGATGCTGATCTCGATATCGATCTGGCTGAGACGCGCCTGAGCGGGCCGGCTTTGGAGAGCCGTCGCACCGAGTACGTGCTGCGCGACAAGATCGCTGAGCGTGAGGGAACATTGACGGCGCCGCGCGACAAGGTGCGGATCCTGTTGCCCGAGGCTACGGACAGTTGGCCCCGCACGGTTCTGGTGCTGACAGCTTCGGAAGAGGACGACACGGTGCCTCCCGTGTTGCTGACCATGACGCAGGCCGACCCGTGGGCACCCTACAAGGTTGCCGAGATGGCCGACATGCCGGCCTCTTCGGAGTTCCCTGACGTCGCGCCGGCGTGGCTGGGTGCTACGCGTGTGCCCACCGAGTCGCCGTTCCTGTCGTTGCCGCCGGCAGAGCTGGCAGACGCTTTCGCCGACTACGTCGATGCCGGCGACAAGAGCGAGTACGCTGGCATGTTCGATGAGATGTCGCAGGCTCTCGCCCAGACCATCCGGGACAGTCGAGCCGCTGTGGTGCAGGGGCTGAAGGACAAGGATGCCGCAGAGACCTCCAAGGCCGCCTTCGATATGACCGGCTCGACCGACGAGCCGCTTTCGATGGCGACGCTGGACAGCGGCGCGGTGGTCGCCGTGAGTGTTCTCGACACCGAGCGGATCACGCCGACCAACAAGGACGCCGTGATCAGGATCGGCGACAATGAAGAGGCGAAGGTCTTGACCGGCGCTAAGGAATCGGCGAAGGGTTTCGAGACGACCTACGCGATCCAGCTGTTCTTCGCCGTTCCGGCACAGGGCTCGAATGAGCAGATCCGTCTGCTCGCGTACGACCAGGACCTCCTCAGCGTGAAGGTGATCAAGTGACCGAAATCTCTGCCGCGGCTCTCCGCGGAGCTGTCGACCTCTCTTCTCTGCGCGGACGTGACACGCAGCCGACGTCCGACGCCACCGCCGCTGCATCGGCGGCCGCCCCGGGCGTCGTCGTCGATGTCACGGACGCCGCGTTCGGCGAGATCCTCGAGCTCTCGCGTACCGTTCCCGTGGTCGTCGATCTGTGGGCTGAATGGTGTGGCCCGTGCAAGCAGCTCAGCCCGATCATCGAGAAGGTGACCCGCGAGCAGAATGGTCGCGTCGTGCTCGCCAAGGTGGATGTCGATGCCAACCCGCAGATCGCGCAGGCGTTCCGTGCGCAGTCCATTCCGATGGTTGTGGCTCTGATCGGCGGGCAGCCGGTGCCGATGTTCACCGGCGCCGTCCCCGAGGAGCAGGTGCGCGAGGTCTTCGCTCGGCTGCTCGAAGTGGCCGCGCAGAATGGCGTGACCGGGAGCGTCCCGGCGGACGGCGCCGAAGCCGACGAACAAGCCGTCGAGCCGGAAGAGGCGCCGTTGCCGCCGCTGCACGCGGAGGCGTTCGAGGCCATTGAGGCCGGCGACTACCCGCGGGCGATCACCGCTTACGAGAAGGCACTGGCAGAGAATCCGCGTGACGAAGAGGCCAAGGCCGGCCTCGGGCAGGTGCGTCTCCTCGACCGCGTCCAGGGACTGGACCTGCAGCAGGTGCGTGCGGCTGCTGCTGCCGCTCCGGCCGACGTCGACGCCCAGTTCGCGGTGGCCGATATGGACATCGCCGGGGGACACGTCGACGATGCGTTCGGTCGACTGCTCGACCTTTTCGTCGCATCCGATGGTGACGACCGACCGCGCGTGCGCGCACGCCTCGTCGAGCTGTTCGACCTGGTCGGACCCGCCGACCCGCGCGTGGCGTCCGCACGCACGCGCCTGGCATCGCTGCTCTTCTGAGCTCGACTCATCACCACTGACTGGGCGTCGGCAGGTGCGGCTCGGGCTGATACCGGAACCACAGCGTCGACAGTGCAGGAAGAGTGACCGTCGCGATAGCGGGCGCGTCATCGGCATCCTTGTGCGCTGAAATCATCCCGAGGTTGCCGGTGTCGCTGCCACCGTACTCGGCGGCATCCGTGTTCATCACTTCCTGCCAGGCGCCAGGAACGGGCAGCGCGAGGCGGTAGCCGGTGCGGACCACGCCGGCGAAGTTGGTGACCACCGCGAGGCGTCCGCCGTGCGCATCCCGACGCTCGAACGCGATAACGCTGGGATCCCATGTCGGCGCACCCAGGCGCGAGAACGAGGTGCCGTCATTGTCGCGCTCCCACAGCGGCGACTGCGCACGGTACACCTCATTGAGCGCCCCGACGAAGTGCTGAAGCTGCCGGTGGGAGGGCTGATCCAGTAGCCACCAGTCGAGCTCGCGGTCGACGGACCATTCGGCGATCTGTCCGAACTCCTGTCCCATGAACAGCAGCTTCTTGCCGGGGTGCCCCCACATGTGCCCGAGGTAGGCTCGCACGTTCGCGAGCTTGTGCGCATGGTCGCCCGGCATCCGTGAGACGAGGCTTCCCTTGCCGTGCACGACCTCGTCGTGGCTGATCGGCAGCATGTAGTTCTCACCGAAGGCGTAGACGAACGAGAAGGTGATCTCGCCTTCGTGGTGCGAGCGGTGCACCGGATCGCGCTGCATGTACTGCAGCGAGTCGTTCATCCAGCCCATGTTCCACTTGAAGCCGAAGCCCAGTCCGGCGTGGTCGGTGCGGGCGGTGACCCCGGGGAATGCCGTCGACTCCTCGGCGATCATCACCACGCCCTTGTGCAGTCGGTAGGCGGTGGCGTTGACCTCTTGCAGAAAGCGGATCGCCTCAAGGTTCTCGCGCCCGCCGTGCACGTTCGGTTCCCATTCGCCGTCGTTGCGGGAGTAATCCAGATACAGCATCGAGGCGACCGCGTCGACACGCAGACCATCGACGTGGAACTCGCTGAGCCAGTACAGCGCGTTCGCAACGAGGAAGTTGCGCACCTCGTTGCGTCCGTAGTCGAAGATCAGCGTGCCCCAGTCCTGGTGCTCGCCGCGTCGTGGGTCCGCATGCTCGTACAGCGCGCGTCCGTCGAACTGCGCGAGGGCGAAGGCGTCCTTGGGAAAGTGCCCTGGCACCCAGTCCATGATCACGCCGATGCCGGCCTGGTGCAGTTGGTCGATCAGGTAGCGCAGGTCATCGGGGGAGCCGTAGCGGCTGGTCGCGGCGTAGTACCCGCTCACCTGGTAGCCCCAGGAACCGCCGAATGGATGCTCAGCCAGCGGCATGAACTCCACGTGGGTGAAGCCGGTTGCCTGCACGTGCTCGATCAGGGGAGCGGCGGCGTCGCGGTAGCCGAGACCACCGCGCCACGAGCCGAGGTGTACCTCGTACACCGACATCGGCTGGGCGACCGCGTGCCGTGCCGCACGCCGGGTGAGCCAGGCGTGGTCGCCCCACTGGTAGGCACTGAGCGCGACGACGGATGCTGTCGCGGGTGGCAGCTCTGCCTGCTGAGCCATCGGATCGGCTTTGAGCACCCAGTCGCCGTCCGGCGTGAGGATCTCGTACTTGTACCGGCTGCCGACTCCGACGCCGGGGATGAACAGCTCCCAGATGCCGCTCGCCCCCATCGACCGCATGGCGTGGCCTTCACCGTTCCACTCGTTCCAGTCGCCGCACACGCGCACGGCCTGCGCGTTGGGCGCCCAGACGGCGAAGTCGACGCCGGTGTCACCGTCGAACACCCGCGGATGGGCACCGAGCACCTCCCAGAGCCGTTCGTGGCGGCCTTCGGCGATCAGGTGCAGGTCGAGGTCGCCGATCGCCGGCAGGTGGCGATAGGGATCGCCGGCGAGGGCCTCGTCATGCCCGGCGTAGGTGGTGGCGATGCGGTACGGCACAGGCGGGCCGGGGTGGGTTCCCTCCCAGATGCCGTGCGCCGTGTGGCTGAGATCCATGCGATCTCCGTCGGCGAACACCACGGTGACCGATTCGGCGAGCGGCCGTCGGGTGCGGATCACCGTGCTGGTTCGCCCGACGGCGTCGGTCATCGGATGAGCGCCCAGCAGTCGATGCGGATCGTGGTGCGTGCCGCCGGCGGCCTTTCGCCACTCGTCGGAAACGGAGACGCTGTCGGTGTGACTCATGATCGCTCCTTCACCTTCAGGATGTGCACCGGCTCGGCGAAGGCGTCGAGCCGCACATAGTTGTGGTCGTTCCAGGTCCAGACCGCTCCGGTCAACAGGTCTTCGACCTCATAGTCGTCACCGGGCTCGATTCCCCAGATGCGGGTGTCGAGGTGCACGGTCGTCTCGCGCACCGAGTGTGGGTCGACGTTGGCGACGATGATCAGGGTGTCCGCGGTGCCGGTGCCGGTGAAAGCGGCATCCAGGTGCTTGGAGTACACGAGCACGGCATCGTCGTCGCTCCAGTGCATCGACAGGTTGCGCAGCTGCCCGAGCGCCGGGTGCGCGTGACGGATCGCGTTGAGCCTGCGCAGCAGCGGCGCGAGTGACTCGCCGCGTTGTTCGGCGCCGTCCCAGTCGCGGAACTTGTATTCGTACTTCTCGTTGTCGATGTTCTCTTCAGAGCCGGGGCGCGCCACGTTCTCGATGAGCTCGTACCCGGCATACACGCCCCAGACGGGTCCTGCCGTTGCGGCGATGCATGCGCGGATGCGGTAGGCGGCGCGACCACCGAACTGCAGGTACTCGGTCAGGATGTCGTGCGTGTTCACGAACAGGTTCGGGCGCATGTAGTCGCTGGTCTCGTGCGACACCGAGGTGAGGAACTCCTCGAGCTCGGTCTTGGTGTTGCGCCAGGTGAAGTACGAGTAGCTCTGTTGGAACCCGATCGCGGCGAGCGCGCGCATGACCGCGGGGCGGGTGAACGCCTCGGCGAGGAAGATGACGTCGGGGTCGCGTCGGCCCACCTCGGCGATCAACCACTCCCAGAACTGCAGTGGCTTGGTGTGCGGGTTGTCGACGCGGAAGATCTTCACTCCGAGATCGACCCAGTGCATGACGACGCGCAGCATCTCGGCGTAGATCCCGGCGGGATCGTTGTCGAAGTTGAGCGGGTAGATGTCCTGGTACTTCTTCGGCGGGTTCTCGGCGTACGCGATCGTGCCGTCGGGAAGGGTCGTGAACCACTCGGGGTGCTCGGTGACCCAGGGGTGGTCGGGGGAGGCCTGCAGGGCGAGATCGAGGGCGACCTCGAGGCTGGCGGTGCGCGCCGCGCGCACGAATGCCCGGAAGTCCTTCTCGGTGCCAAGGTCGGGGTGGATCGCGTCGTGTCCGCCGTCGGCTGAGCCGATGGCGTACGGCGATCCGGGGTCGCCCGGCTCTGTGGTGAGCGTGTTGTTGCGACCCTTGCGGTTGGTCGTGCCGATCGGGTGGATCGGCACGAGGTAGATGACGTCGAATCCCATGTCGGCGACGGCGGGTAGCCGCTTGGCGGCCGTGCGCAGGGTGCCGCTGCGTACCGATCCGTCCTTGCGGCGCACAGCGCCTTCAGAGCGGGGGAAGAACTCGTACCACGCGCTGACGCCCGCGAGCTCGCGGTCGACGCGAAGCGTCAGCCACTCGGTGTGCGATCCGAGCGACGCGTGCGGTCGGGCGGCGAACGCGGATGCCAGTCGCTGATCGATCGCCGTGGCGTGCAGGGCGTCGGCATCCGCTGTGGAGAGGGCGCGAGCGGCCTTCTTCAGCATCCGGCGTTCGGCGTCGGGACGGTCGGTCTCGGATGCCGCAGCGGTGAGCAGCGCGTTGCCCAGCTGGCTCATCACGGTGACGTCGATGCCCGCCTCGGCCTTGACGGCGGCGTCGTGCGCCCAGGTCGCGAAGTCGTCGGCGAAGGACTCGAAGCGATACTGCCAGTCGCCCTGTCGGTCCAGGGCGATCCGGGTTCGCCAGCGGTCGGTGCCATCGGCCAACGCCGTCAGCCGGTGCAGAGTCTCGTTGCCGGCAGGGTCGGTCAACCGCAGGTGCACGCCAATGCGGTCGTGCCCCTCGCGGAAGGCAACCACATCGAACGGCACCACCTCACCCACGAAGGCCTTGGCCGGGTGACCGTGGGGCACGCGCGGTGCGGGGTCGAACAGGGGCAGTCGGCCGACCGTGCCGCCGATCACCGGAGTGTCGACCGCAGGGCGTGCGGGGATGAGTGCGGGGCTTCTCAGCCCCGCGGATTCTTGAGCCGTCGGTGCCGCCACACTGAGAATGTACCGCGCTCCGGGGCGGGATTGCACCGCGCCGTCACGCGGGCCGCGTTCCGGGGCCAGACAGGGTCACTCCACGCGGAACAACTGCATCGACGTGCCGGTGATCGGCAGCACGTCACCGGGTGCATACCGGCGCTCCACGTCGGTCGGTGACTCGTCTGCGCTCGACCACAGCGAGACGAACGAGGTGGCGTTCTCGATGTTGTCGGGCAGGCGCACGTCGATCGGCGCTTCATTGCCGTGCACGATCAACAGGATCCGGTTGCTCTCACCGTCGTGAGGAACGCTGGCGGCGACGTACTGCAGTGTGCGGTGCCGTGGATCGTTCCACTGCTCCGCGGCCATCGTCTGGCCGTTCTGGTCGTACCAGTCCATCTCGGAAGCCTCGGGCACATGCTCGCCGAGTCGGGCGTACCGTGCGGGACGCAGCGCCGGATTCTCGGCGCGCAGCCGGGTCAGGAGCGAGATATGCGCGTGCAGATCCTGTTGCCAGGGTTCGTGCTCCCAGCTCAGCCACGTGAGTGCGGAATCGTGACAGTAGGCGTTGTTGTTGCCGCGCTGGGTGCGGCCGAACTCATCGCCGGCCGTGATCATCGGAATGCCCGCCGACAACAGCAGGGTGCCCATGAGATTGCGCATGGCCTTGCGGCGTGCGGCGAGCACGTTCGGACGGTCGGTCTCGCCCTCGACGCCGTGGTTGAAGGAACGATTCACGTCGGCGCCGTCACGGTTGTGCTCGCCGTTGGCGTCGTTGTGCTTCACGTCGTACGAGACGAGGTCGTGCAGGGTGAACCCGTCGTGTGCCGTGACGAAGTTGATGCTCGCCAGCGGGCCGCGCTCTTCGCTGTACGTGTTCGCCGAACCAGCGAGGCGGTTGGCGAAGCCACCGACGCCGACCGGTGCCGAGGCCCGGCGGGCGTAGTCGATGTCGCTGAGCCAGAAGTTGCGCGCGCGATCTCGGTAGCGGTCGTTCCATTCGCTCCAGCCGGGCGGGAAGTTGCCGGTCTGCCAGCCGCCCATTCCGACGTCCCAGGGCTCGGCGATGAGCTTGACGTCCTGTAGCGCGGGGTCGTCGCGGATGGCGAGCAACAAAGGGTGCTGCGGGTCGTACTCGTGCGAGGCGTTGCGCCCGAGCGCTGCGGCGAGATCGAAGCGAAAGCCGTCGATCTGCACCTCGTTGGCCCAGTAGCGCAGTGAGTCGAGCACCAGCCGGGCTGCGGCGTCGGTGGCAGTGTTGACCGTGTTGCCGACGCCCGTGGTGTCGATGTACGCGCCGTCTGCCTGCTGGCGGTAGTAGCCGGCGTTGTCGATGCCGCGCAGGCTGGAGCGTGGCCCCCCGATGCCTTCTTCGCTGGTGTGGTTGTAGACGACGTCCAGGATCACCTCGAGGCCGGCCTCGTGCAGCCGTTTGACCATGCCCTTGAACTCGGCGAGTACGGCTTCGGGGCCCGCGTTGCGGCTGGCCTCGGTGGCGTAGGCGGTGTGCGGTGTGAAGAAGTTCAGGGTGTTGTAGCCCCAATAGTTGGTCAGGCCGCGTTCGAGCAGTCGTGGTTCGGGCACGAACGCCTGCACGGGGAGCAGCTCGACGGCGGTGACGCCCAGGTCGCGCAGATAGTCGATCATCACGGGGTGCGCGAGTCCTGCGTAGGTGCCGTGCAACGCGGCGGGCACTTCGGGATGGCGCTTCGTGAGGCCCTTCAGATGCCCCTCGTAGATGACGGTCTCTTCGAGCGGCGTGCGCGGTTTGCCGACGCCCTCCCAATCGAACCCGTCGGCGATGACTACGGAGCGCCATTCCTGGTATCCGGAGCCCTCGGCGAGGCCGCGCGCATAGGGATCGAGCAGCAGGGTTTCGGGGTTGAAGACGTTGCCGGGCCCGTGCGGGCCGTCCACCCGGAGCGCGTAGCGGGCGCCCGGCTGCAGCAGTTCGGTGGTCGCCTCCCACACGCCGCCGGCGCGGCGGACGAGGGGCAGGGTCGCCGTCTCCCAGTCCAGGTCGTACTCGTCGAAGAGAACGAGCTCGATGGATGACGCGTTCTGCGACCACACCCGGAGAGTGCCAACGCCGTCGTGCAGGCGCACGCCGAGGTCATCGAGGGTGGGACCGCTGAAGGAGGGCGTGCGGGTCGCGGGCATGGGGAACAGCCTAGAGGCGCCGGGTGCACGGCGGTGAATCCCCTTGGGGGCTCCGGTGAACCGCTCCCGACGTGGACGCGGTGGAAGAATGAGAGGGTGCGGTACTACCTGGATCATGCGGCCACCACTCCGCTGCGCCAAGAGGCGCGCGACGCTTGGCTGAGCGCGACCCAGGTCGTCGGCAATGCGGCGTCCACGCACGCCGCCGGTCAGGACGCCAGGCGGTTGCTGGAGGAGTCGCGCGAGCGCGCGGCGGCCGTGCTCGACTGCGAACCGATCGAGGTCGTGTTCACCTCGGGTGGCACCGAGTCGATCAACACGGCGCTGCACGGTCTGTGGCGTTCGCGTGCGGCAGGATCGGATGCCATCGTGCTGCCTGATGGTGAGCATCACGCCACCATGGACACGGTTGCTGCGCTGGCGGCGGGGGATGCCGCCGATTCGGCGGTGGTGCGCAGCACCCCGATTGATGAGCTCGGACGCATTCGCCTCGACGCATTCGCGCAGGCGCTGCCTGGCGCCGCGCTGGCGACGGCGCTGGTCGCGAACAACGAGGTCGGCACGGTCAATGATGCCTCTGCTCTGGCCGCCGCCGCGGGAGCTGCGCACGTGCCGCTGCATCTGGATGCCGTGGCCGCCTGCGGCCACCTGCCGCTGTCGTTTCGCGGGCTGCGCGGGAATGCTCCGCCCGGGGCTGGCCTGGTGGCCATGAGCGTCGCAGGCCACAAGATCGGCGCACCGGTCGGCACGGGCGCGCTCATGGTCGCGCGCAGCGCGCACATCGCGCCGCTGCTGCACGGCGGCGGTCAACAGCGCGGGCTGCGTGCCGGGACGCAGGACGTCGCCGGAGCCGCCGCGTTCGCGGAGGCGCTCGAGGCGGCGGAGCGCGAGCGCGTTGACGAGCACGCACGGCTGAGCGCTCTGCGCGACCGACTGGTCACGGGCATCCGCTCCGTCGTGCCGTCGTCGGTGCTACTCGGCGATGCGGACGACCGACTCCCCGGCAACGCGCATCTGCTCTTTCCCGGCGCGGTGGGCGAGAGCCTGCTGTTCCTTCTCGATATGGCCGGCATCTCGGCATCCACGGGGTCGGCGTGCCAGGCCGGCGTGGCCGAGCCGTCGCACGTCGTGATGGCGATGGGGCGCGGCGAGTCCGACGCGCGCAGCGTGCTGCGCTTCACGCTGGGGCGATCCTCGACGGATGCCGATGTCGATGCGGTTCTCGCCGTGATCGCCGATTCCGTTCACCGCGCCTCTCCAGCCGGCCGCTCGTAGACTGGAGACCATGCGAGTTCTGGCGGCGATGAGCGGTGGAGTCGACTCCGCGGTGGCGGCGGCGCGCGCCGTCGACGCCGGACATGACGTCGTGGGTGTGCATCTGGCACTGTCACGCGCCGGGGGCACGTTGCGCACCGGCAGTCGCGGATGCTGCACGATCGAGGATGCGATGGATGCCCGCCGTACCGCAGATCTTCTGGGCATCCCGTTCTACGTGTGGGACTTCTCAGAGCGCTTCCGCGAGGACGTCATCGAGGACTTCATCTCGGAGTATCAGGCCGGACGCACGCCCAACCCGTGCCTGCGGTGCAACGAGAAGATCAAGTTCGCCGCACTGCTCGAACGGGCGATCGAGCTGGGCTTCGATGCTGTCTGCACCGGGCACTACGCCACCCTGATCGAGGGGGAGGACGGCCTGCAGCTGCATCGGGCCTCCGACGCGGCGAAGGACCAGTCGTATGTGCTGGGTGTGCTCAACGCCGAGCAGATTGCGCACACGTACTTCCCGTTGGGCGACACGCCGTCGAAGGCGCTCGTGCGCGCGGAGGCCGCCGAGCGCGGCATCAGCGTGGCGCAGAAGCCCGACAGCCACGACATCTGCTTCATCCCCGACGGCGACACCCGCGGCTGGCTCGCCGAGAAGGTCGGCACGGCCACCGGCGACGTCGTCGACCGCACCGGTGCCGTGGTCGGCACGCACGAGGGCGCGCACGCGTTCACGGTGGGACAGCGGCGCGGACTGCGTCTGGGCGTGCCCGCCGACGACGGCAAGCCGCGTTTCGTGCTCGAAGTGCGACCGGTGTCGAACACCGTCGTCGTGGGGCCGAAGGAGGCGCTTGCGATCGCCGAGATCTCGGGCGAGCGCTTCTCGTGGGCGGGAGCCGCGCCGATGGCATCCGAGTTCGCGTGTGAAGTGCAGATCCGCGCGCACGCCGACCCCGTGCCGGCCCGCGCGTTCGTGTCGGATGCCGGTGTGCGCGTCGTGCCCGATTCGCCGCTCGACGGCGTCGCCCCGGGGCAGAGCGCCGTGATCTACGTGGGCACGCGGGTACTCGGCCAGTTCACGATCGACACGACGGTCTCGGCGGTTCCCGTCGAGGCCTGAGCCTTGAGAGCTGAGCCCTGGACCGGCTTCGGGCGAGGGATGTCGTACCCGGCTCGTAGACTCGAGTTGTGTCAGAGAACATCACGCTGTCAGACGCCCGCGTCGAGGTCGAGGAGCTGACTGCCCGCATTCTCGAGGCGAAAGAGGCGTACTACGGCCGCGACACCTCGATGGTGGACGACGCGACGTACGACGGATGGATGCGCAGGCTCGAAGAGCTCGAGCGTCTGCATCCCGAGCTTCGGGGGCAGGACTCGCCGACGCAGATGGTCGGTGCTGCGGAGGCCACCGGTCTCGACACCATCGAGCACGCCGAACGGATGCTGAGCCTCGACAACGTGTTCTCCCTCGACGAGTTGCGCGAATGGCAGCAGAAGACGCAGGGTGCGGCCGGCCGGGACGTCGCCTGGCTCACCGAGCTCAAGATCGATGGCCTGGCGATCAACCTGCGGTACGAGAACGGCGTGTTGACGTCTGCGGCGACTCGTGGCGATGGACGCGTCGGCGAGATCGTGACCGAGAACGCGCTCAGGCTCGCCTCGATTCCCGAGCGGCTGAGCGGGGCGGGACATCCCGAGATCGTCGAGGTGCGCGGCGAGGTGTTCATCCCTGTTGCGGCATTCGAAAGGCTGAACGCGGCGCAGGCGGACTTCCGTGAACGTGCATACGCTGAGACCCTGTACCGCTGGGAGGCGCGCAGCGGTGCCAAGCGTCCGTTCGACGAAGAAAAGGCGCGCACGGCTGCGGCGCGCCGGTTCCCCTCGTTCGCGAACCCGCGCAACGCCGCCAGCGGGGGACTCCGGCAGCAGATCGACAAGAAGAGCGGCCTCGAGCTCGAAGCCGGCCTGCTGCGCATCGATTCGCTGGCGCTGTACGTGCACGGCATCGGGGCATGGCAGGACCCGCCCGTGCAGGCGCAGAGCGAGGTGTACGAGCTCCTTGCCGGCTGGGGTCTGCCGACCAGTCCGCACACGAAGGTCTGCCACAGCATCGACGAGGTCGCCGACTTCGTGGCGTACTTCGGTGAGCACCGCCACGACATCGAACATGAGCTCGACGGCATCGTCGTCAAGGTCGATGAGCTTGCGCTGCACGACGAGCTGGGCATGACCAGCCGGGCGCCCCGCTGGGCGATCGCCTACAAGTACCCGCCCGAAGAGGTGCAGACCCGGCTGCTCGACATCGTCGTCTCGGTGGGGCGCACCGGGCGCGCGACGCCCTTCGCGGTCATGGCACCGGCGCATGTCGCGGGATCGGTCGTGCGTCAGGCGACCCTGCACAACAAAGACGTCGTCAAGGCCAAGGGTGTGCTCATTGGCGACACCGTGGTGCTGCGCAAGGCCGGAGATGTGATCCCCGAGGTCCTCGGCCCGGTTGTCGACAAGCGCGATGGCAGCGAGCGTGAGTTCGTGATGCCCGTCGAGTGCCCCGAGTGCGGTACGCCGCTGCGGCCGATGAAAGAGGGCGATATCGATCTGCGCTGTCCGAACGCGCGCTCGTGCCCGGCCCAGGTGCGGGGGCGCGTAGAGCACATTGGCTCGCGCGGCGCTCTCGACGTCGAGGCGCTCGGCGAGGTGACCGCGGCCGCGCTGACGCAGCCGAGCTTTCCGGCCACGCCGCCGCTGGTGACCGAGGCAGGATTGTTCTCACTGACGCTGGAGCAGATCGTGCCGATTGAGGTGATCGTGCGCGACGCCGAGACGGGCCAGCCCAAGATCGACGATGAGACCGGTGAACCGGTGCGACGGTGGCCGTTCCAGAAGCAGGGACCCGCGCAGTACCCGCCGGGCACAGAGCACATGGACGCCGCGGAACGGCGTCGCGCGGGCATCCGCAAGGACTATCGCGAGACGTTGCCCTCGGGCGCGGCGGTCAAACTGCTCGCCGAGCTCGAGAAGGCGAAGGGCAAGGAGCTGTGGCGGCTACTCGTGTCGCTGAACATCCGCCATGTCGGCCCTGTGGCCGCACGCGCACTCGCGCAGTGGTTCGGATCGTTGGATGTCATCCGCGCGGCAACGCGAGACGAGCTCGCCGCGGTCGAGGGTGTGGGCGAGATCATCGCCGACTCGCTCCGGGACTGGTTCGAGGTCGATTGGCACCGCGACATCATCGAGCAGTGGACCGCTGCGGGTGTGCAGTGGGCGACGCCCGGGCATCCGGGTCCCGGCGCGGCCGCCGTCGAAGGGGGCGTTCTGGACGGCCTCACGGTGGTGGCCACGGGCTCGCTCGATGGCTTCACGCGGGAAGGTGCGCAGGAGGCCATTCTCGCGGCGGGCGGCAAAGCAGCCTCCAGCGTCTCGAAGAAGACCGATTTCGTGGCTGCCGGCCCCGGTGCCGGTTCCAAGCTCGCGAAGGCCGAGGCGCTGGGCATTCGTGTACTCGACGCGGCCCAGTTCCGCGTGCTGGTGACCGAAGGGCCGGACGCGCTGGATGGCTGATCGGCTGATCGTCGTCTGACGAGACCCACCACTTGCTACCTCTAGGCTCGGGGCATGACTGAGAACGCTGCTGACGTGACCCTGGTGGATCTCACGACGGGCGATGCCCGTTGGGCGCAGGCGCTGCCTGTGCTGCAGGAGTTGCGTCCGCATCTCACTGCGGAGCTGCTCGCACAGGTGCTCCGCGAGGGGGAACCGCAGGGACTGCGTTTCACCGCCGTGTTCACCGAAGATCGGTGCGTCGCTGTGGCTGGATGGCGGGTCATCGCCAACACCAGCGCGATCCGCAAGCTCTACATTGACGACCTCTCGACCGCGGCATCGGAGCGCTCGCGTGGGTACGGGGCGCTGCTTCTGCGCGAACTGCGCAATCGCGCCGCCGCTGCCGGATGCCGGGTCCTTGACCTCGACTCCGGGGTGCAGCGCTTCGAGGCGCACCGGTTCTACTTGCGCGAGCGGATGGACATCGTCTCGCATCACTTCGCTCAACGGCTCGGCTGAGACCTCTCGTCGGGGCACGCCGTCTGTTACCCGCTTGCCGTTCTGTATGGATGTTCGAATGTCGGTGGTCGCTGGTGTACTAGAGGCATGACGGCGCTGATGGACGTGACGGTGGAGCAGGTGACCACGCTCGATGAGCTGGTCGAGCTCGCGCAGTCCATCGAGCAGTCGATCAGCAGTATGCAGGCGGCACGTGACGGAGTGCTCGCACTGGCCAACCGTTGGGCGTTGGACGCGGCGGGTGAAGTCGACGAGGCCGACCTCTCGCTACGTACGGTGGCAGCTGAGCTCGGCGCGGCGCTGCGGGTCAGCGACCGAACGGTGCAACGGCGCATGCTCGCTGCAGAACAAGTTGTCGTACGCTTTCCGCGCGTGTGGGCGGCTCAGGGCGCCGGCGCGATCAGCGCCGGGCACACCAGGGTGATCGTCGAGGCGGGGGAGCACATCGACGATGCGGAGTCACGTGACCGATACGCCGCGCGCGTGTTGGAGGTCGCGAGCGGTGAGTCGCCGAATCGCACCCGGCCCATCGCCGAGCGGTTGGCTCAGCAGCACCAGCCGAAGACGCTCGACGAACGGCATGAGGATGCCCGTGAACGCCGCGGCGCGTGGGTCAGCGACCACCCGGACGCCATGGCGGAACTGCACGTGTTCGGACCGTCCGTTCTTGTGCACGGCGCATTCGACAGGCTCACTTCGATGGCGAAGGCGAGTAGCCGCGCGGTCCTGAGCGGCCCGCATCGGCAGGCTGAGCCCTTGTCTGATCCGCTGCCCGGCACCGCGTTCGGCCCGGCGGCGACACACGACGCCCAAGTCGCGATCGATGAGGATGTCCGCACGCTCGCGCAGCGACGCTTCGACCTGGCCATGAACCTGCTGCTGACCGGCGCACCGGCAGGGCACGACACGGACGACGGGCTGCTCGCCGCAATCCGGCCGCGGGTCAGCGTGACGATCCCGTTCCTCACGCTGATGGGCCGCGACGCCACTGACCTTCACCATCTGCGCGGCAAGGTTCGTTGCGACGCCGTTGGCGGCGGATGCGCTGACGCCGGTGGTGGCGCTAGTGACAACGACGCCCGTACTGGTGACGCCGCGGTCATCGGCGTGCGCGGAGGCGTCAACGCAGAACTGGACGGGCACGGCCCGATCGACGCGCATACCGCGCGCGTACTCGCCGGCGCGGCGTCGGGATGGAACCGACTGCTCACCCACCCGATCACGGGGATGCTGCTCGCCGTCGACCGGTACCGGCCCAGCGAGCAGCTTCGCCGTCATCTGCGAGCCAGAGACCAACGATGCCGGTTCCCCACGTGCGGTATGCCGGCCATCGACAGCGATCTCGACCACACACAGGACGCCGCCTTCGGCGGCGCCACCGAGGAGAGCAACCTCGGGGCACTGTGTCGCCGACATCATGTGCTGAAACACCATTCCCCATGGATGGTGGAGCAACGGGGGAGCGGACTCCTCGAATGGCGCAGCCCCACGGGGCGGGTCTATGTCGACCGGCCACCCCCGCAGAACACTGTCACCTTCACCGAGACCGCGCTGACCGAAGCCGGCACGCAGCGCAACGACAGCGGCGGCGACGGCGCGAATCCATCACCGGCACGATCCGCCGCCCCGTTCTGACCTGACCTGCCGGGGCCAGTCAATCGTGGCCCCGCGCCGCGCCGCGGGGCCGCGCCGCCGGGCCGCTCGGTCAGGGCACTACGAGGATGCCGTCCGCCAGGTCATCCTGACGTGACGGCGCGCAGACGCCCGCATCCGAGCGCCAGCCCCACGCCTCAGCATCCGAGCGCCAGCGCGCAAGCTTCAGCACCCACGCGCTGGCCCTGCGACAGATCAGTCCTTCTTGTGGCGCGGCTTGCGGGTGCCGCCCTCGTCGCGGAAGTCGCGCCCGCGCCCGCCACGGTCGTCCCGCTGGTAGCCGCGGTCGTCGCGCTGGTAGCCCCCACGATCACGCGATCCCTGGTAGCCGCCGCGACGGTCGTCGTCGCGCGGCGCACGCCGGTTCGGCACACCGCGGTCGGGCTTGATCTCGATCAGCTTCCCCGAGATGCGGGTGTCGCGCAGCTTCTCAAGCACCGCGCGGTCCATCGTCACGGGCAGCTCGACGATCGAGAAGTCGGGCTTGATCGCAATGGCACCGAAGTCATCGCGTCCCAGGCCGCCCTCGTTCGCGAGTGCTCCGACGATCTGCCGCGGCTCGACCCGGTGGCGGCGCCCGACCTCGATGCGGTACGCCGTGTAGTCGCCGCGTCCGCGCCGCTCACGAGGACCACGATCCGAGCGCTCCTGCCGCTCGCGCGGGGGACGGTTGTCACGTTCGACCGCCTTCGACAGTGCGTCGTCGGCGGGGTCCAGCAGCAGCGGTGTCTCGCCCTGCGCCACGACGGCCAGAGCGGCAGCGACGTCGGCCTCGGGAACATCGTGGTTGCGCACGTAGTGGGCGATGATGTCACGGAAGCCCTCGATACGTCCGGTTTCGCCGAGCGCGGCGGTGATCGCGTCGTCGAAGCGCGCCAGGCGCGTGGTGTTGACGTCCTCGGTGGTGGGCAGCTGCATCTGAGCGGGCTGCTGACGGGTCGCCTTCTCGATGTGCTTGAGCAGATAGCGCTCACGTGGGGTGATGAAGCTGATCGCATCGCCGGTGCGGCCGGCGCGACCCGTGCGGCCGATGCGGTGCACGTACGACTCGGTGTCGGTGGGGATGTCGAAGTTCACCACGTGGCTGATGCGCTCGACGTCCAGGCCGCGGGCGGCGACGTCGGTGGCGACGAGGATGTCGAGCTTGCCGTCCTTGAGCTGGTTCACCGAACGCTCACGCTGCACCTGCGGAACGTCGCCGTTGATGGCCGCCGCCGAGTACCCGCGGGCACGCAGCTTCTCGGCGAGCGTCTCGGTCTCGTTCTTGGTGCGGACGAACACGATCATGCCGTCGAAGTTCTCGACCTCGAGGATGCGCGTGAGGGCATCCACCTTCTGCGCGTACGAGACCACCAGGTAGCGCTGAGTGATGTTCTGGTTCGTGCTGGTCTTCGCCTTGATGGCGACCTCTTCGGGCACATTCAGGTACTGC
The DNA here is from genome assembly GCF_017303215.1 of Microbacterium esteraromaticum. Taxonomy (GTDB): domain Bacteria; phylum Actinomycetota; class Actinomycetes; order Actinomycetales; family Microbacteriaceae; genus Microbacterium; species Microbacterium esteraromaticum_C. Next base: position 1,909,555 of record NZ_JAEMWU010000001.1, read on the forward strand.
TGCGCGAGCCGGCGGATCGCCGCGGGCATCGTCGCCGAGAACAGCGCCACCTGCTTGTCGCTCGGGGTCTGCGCGAGGATCTGCTCGACGTCCTCGGCGAAGCCCATCTTGAGCATCTCGTCGGCCTCATCGAGCACCAGGTACTTCAGCTCCGACAGGTCGAGCGTGCCCTTGGCCTGGTGGTCCATGATGCGGCCGGGCGTGCCGACGACGATGTGGACGCCGCGACGCAGAGCCGAGAGCTGCACGCCGTAACCCTGCCCGCCGTAAACCGGCAGCACCCGTACGTCCTTCATGCGCGAGGCGTAGGCCTCGAACGCCTCGCAGACCTGCAGCGCCAGCTCGCGCGTGGGTGCGAGCACGAGCGCCTGCGGCGTCTTCTGCGTCAGATCGAGGTTCTCGAGCACAGGCAGCGCGAACGCGGCCGTCTTGCCGGTACCGGTCTGCGCCGTGCCGAGCACGTCGCGTCCCTGCAGCAGCAGGGGGATGGTCGCGGCCTGGATCGGCGACGGCGTCTCATAACCCAGGTCGCGGATGGCGCGGAGCACCGGGCCACTGATGCCAAGGTCATCGAAGCCGGGCGTCGACGACTGCTCGGCGACGGCCTCTCCGGAGTCGGTGGAGGAGTCGGGGGCAGGCACAGCGGCGGCATTCTCGTCAGCAGTCACCTACCAACGATAGTGCCTCCGGATGTGAGAGTGCTGGCGGTCGCAGCAGGGCGCGATGCTCAGCGGCGTGTCGTCACCGCTGTCCGCCGCCGGTCAGCTCCAGAAGACGCTCCTTCACCTGGCGGCGCAGCACCTTGCCGATCAGTGAACGAGGCAGCTCATCGACGACGAACAGCCGTCGCGGCACCTTGTAGGGCGTGAGAATTCCGCGCGCGAACTCACGGATCGACTCGATGTCGGGGTCGACGCCGGCATCCACCACGATCGCGGCGACCACCTCCTCGCCAGAGTGTTCGCTCGGCAGACCGACGACCGCGGCATCCACGACATCGGGGTGCTGACGCAGCGCGCCCTCCACCTCGGTGGGGGCGACGTTGAACCCGCCCGTGATGATGAGCTCCTTGATGCGATCGACGATCCGCACGAAGCCCTTCTCATCGATCGTCACGATGTCACCGGTGCGGAACCAGCCATCGACGAAGACCGCCTCGGTGGCCTCCGGCTTGCCGTAGTAGCCGGAGAACACCTGGGGGCCGCGCACGATCAGTTCTCCGGGTGACCCGGCAGGCACGTCCTGCGTGGGGTTCTCGGGATCGACCACGCGGCACTCGGTGCCGGGCAGGGGCAGCCCGATCGTGCCGGCGACACGGTGCTCGGCCACCGGGTTCGCCATCAGCACGGGCGAGCACTCACTCAGGCCATAGCCCTCGACCAGGTATCCACCGCTGGCCTCCTCGAAGGGCACGACCAGCTCGTGGGGAAGCGCCATGGCCCCAGAGATCGCCACTTCGGTGCCCGCGAGCGAGACGCCCTTCTCTTTCGCGGCCGCCAGCAGACGCTCGGCGATCGGAGGCACGAGCGGCAGGAACGTCGCCGGGTGCTTCTTCGTGACCTCCAGCACCATGTCGGGATCGAACTTGGGGAACAGCACCAGCCGCGCACCCATCGACATCGCGAACGTCAGGCACAGCGTCAGTCCGTATGCGTGGAACATCGGCAGCACCGCGTAGACGACGCAGCCGTCGCCGCGCGTGATCGAGGGCACCCAGGCCTGGGCCTGCGCGGCATTGGCGAGCAGGTTGCGGTGCGTCAGCGATGCACCCTTGGGGGTGCCGGTCGTCCCCGAGGTGTATTGGATGATCGCGAGGTCATCGGTCTGCGGACGCGGGTGCGACGAGGGCAGCGGAGCGGATGCCACCAGCTGATCCCAGCTGATCGCACCGCGCACCTTGGCCGTCAGCGCCTGGCGCGACTCGCGGGCCTTCGCGATCGGCAGCTTCAGGGCGAGTCGCGTCATGAAGGGCATAGCCGTAGTGACATCGACCGAGATCAGGTTCGTCACCTTCAGATCGTCGGGGAACTGCTGCACGGTCTCGACGACCTTGCTCCAGACGATCGCGTGCGTGGCTCCGTGGTCCTCGAACTGCTTGCGCAGCTCGCGAGCGGTGTACAGCGGGTTGTGCTCAACGACCACGGCGCCGAGGCGCAGCACCGCGTAGAAGGCGATGATGTGCTGCGGGCAGTTGGGCAGCACGATGGCGACGGGGTCGCCGGGGCCGACGCCGAGATCGCGCAGACCGGCTGCGGCGCGCTCGATCGCGTCCTGCATGTCGCGGTAGGTGGTCTCGCGCCCGAAGAACTGCAGGGCCGGGGCATCCGGGTAGTCGCGCACCGACGCTTCCACGATGTCGATGAGAGACCCGGTCACCGGGGGAAGATCTTCGGGAACGCTGTCTGCGTAGCTGGCGGTCCAGGGGCGCGGGGGATCGAACGTCGTCACGGGTTCAGCTTACGTGTGCAGGGCCGGGGCTCTCGTAGACTGGCGTGGTGTCAGAAATCACCCCCGATCTCGTGCGCCATCTCGGCGTGCTCGCGCGCATCAAGCTCACCGACGACGAGGTGACCCAGCTGACCGGTCAGCTGGACGCCATCGTCGACAACATCGCCAAGGTGTCGGAGGTGGCGACGCCCGATGTGGCGGCCACCAGCCATCCGATCCCGCTGAGCAACGTCTTCCGCCCCGATGAGGTCGGCCTGACGCTCACGCCCGAGCAGACCCTGCAGAACGCACCGGATGCCGCCGACGGCCGCTTCCGCGTCACGGCCATCCTGGGAGAAGAGCAGTGAGCGACATCATCCGCATGACCGCCGCGGAACTCGGCGACAAGCTGAGCGCCGGCGAGATCTCCAGCGTCGAGGCCACCCAGGCGCACCTCGACCGCATCGCCGCCGTCGACGGCGATGTGCACGCGTTCCTGCACGTCAACGAGCACGCCCTTGCGGCCGCCGCCGAGGTCGATGCCCGGCGCGCCGCGGGTGAGCAGCTCGGCCCGATCGCCGGTGTGCCGCTGGCCATCAAGGACGTCCTGGTCACCACCGATCAGCCCTCCACGAGCGGATCGAAGATCCTCGAGGGCTACATGTCGCCGTTCGACGCGACCGTCGTCGCACGCTCACGTGCTGCGGGACTGGTGCCGCTCGGCAAGACCAACATGGACGAGTTCGCAATGGGCTCGTCGACCGAGCACTCCGCGTACGGCCCCACCCGCAACCCCTGGGATCTGGACCGCATCCCCGGCGGATCCGGCGGCGGCTCGGCAGCTGCAGTCGCGGCCTTCGAGGCTCCGCTCGCGCTCGGTTCCGACACCGGTGGGTCGATCCGTCAGCCCGCGCATGTCACCGGCACCGTGGGCATCAAGCCCACCTATGGCGGGGTCAGCCGCTACGGCGCGATCGCCCTGGCATCCAGCCTCGACCAGGTGGGCCCCGTCACGCGCACCGTGCTCGACGCGGGCCTGCTGCACGATGTCATCGGTGGCCACGACGCCAATGACTCCACCTCGCTCGACGAGCAGTGGCCGTCGTTCGCCGAGGCCGCACGTGAGGGCGCGACCGGTCAGGTGTTGAAGGGCCTGAAGGTCGGTGTCGTCAAGGAACTGCCCGACTCGGGATTCCAGCCCGGCGTCGCCGCCTCGTTCCGCGAGTCGCTCGCCCTCATGGAGGCGCAGGGCGCGGAGATCGTTGAGATCTCGGCCCCGCACTTCGAGTACGGCGTCGCCGCGTACTATCTGATCCTCCCGGCCGAGGCCTCCAGCAACCTCGCCAAGTTCGACTCGGTCCGCTTCGGGCTCCGCGTCACGCCAGAGGGCAACTCCACGGTCGAGGACGTCATGTCCGCCACTCGTGAGGCCGGTTTCGGCCCCGAGGTCAAGCGACGCGTCATCCTCGGCACGTACGCGCTGTCGGCCGGCTACTACGACGCCTACTACGGCAGCGCCCAGAAGGTGCGTACGCTCATCCAGCGCGACTTCGATGAGGCGTTCGCGCAGGTCGACGTGATCGCGACGCCCTCGGCACCGACCACAGCGTTCAAGATCGGTGAGAAGATCGACGACCCGCTGCAGATGTACCTCAACGACCTGACGACGATTCCCGCCAACCTCGCCGGCGTGCCGGGCATCTCGATCCCGTCGGGGCTCGCATCCGAGGACGGGCTGCCCGTCGGCATCCAGTTCCTCGCCCCCGCGCGTCAGGACGCGCGTCTGTACCGCGTCGGCGCCGCTCTCGAAGCCGCGCTGCTGGACTCCTGGGGAGCACCCCTCCTGGAGAAGGCCCCCACCCTGGGAGGAACCCGCTGATGGCCACCGCAAAGCTCATGGACTACGACAAGGCCCTCGAGCTGTTCGAGCCGGTGCTCGGATTCGAGGTGCACGTCGAGCTGAACACGCGCACGAAGATGTTCTCGGGCGCACCCAATCCCGCGCACGAAGAGTTCCACGCCGCCGAGCCGAACACGCTGATCGCGCCGGTCGACCTCGGGCTTCCGGGTTCGCTCCCGGTGGTCAACGCCACCGCGGTGCGCTCGTCGATCAGCCTGGGCCTGGCGCTCGGATGCTCGATCGCCGAATCGAGCCGCTTCGCGCGCAAGAACTACTTCTACCCTGACCTGGGTAAGAACTATCAGATCTCGCAGTACGACGAGCCGATCGCCTTCGAGGGCTCGGTCGAGGTCGAGCTGGAGGACGGCACGCTGGTGACCATCCCGATCGAGCGCGCGCATATGGAGGAGGACGCCGGAAAGCTCACCCACATGGGTGGTGCCACCGGTCGCATCCAGGGTGCGGAGTACTCGCTGGTCGACTACAACCGTGCGGGTGTGCCGCTCGTCGAGATCGTCACCAAGCCGATCTTCGGTGCCGAGCACCGTGCGCCTGAGATCGCCAAGGCGTACATCGCGGCCATCCGCGACATCGTGCGCGGACTCGGTATCTCTGAGGCGCGCATGGAGCGCGGCAACCTCCGCTGCGACGCCAACGTGTCGCTGCGTCCCCGCGGGCAGGAGAAGCTCGGAACGCGCACCGAGACGAAGAACGTCAACTCGATGCGCTCGGTCGAGCGTGCCGTGCGCTACGAGATCCAGCGCCAGGCGCAGATCCTCGCCGACGGCGGCGTCATCATCCAGGAGACGCGCCACTGGCACGAGGACACCGGCACGACCTCGCCGGGGCGTCCGAAGTCGGATGCTGACGACTACCGCTACTTCCCGGAGCCCGACCTGCTGCCGGTCGAACCGGCGCGAGAGCTGGTCGAGGAGCTGCGTGCTGCTCTTCCCGAGCAGCCGATCGCCCGCCGTCGCCGGCTGAAGGCCGACTGGGGCTTCACCGACCTGGAGTTCCAGGACGTGCGCAACGGCGGTCTGATCGATGTCGTCGCCGCGACAATCGACGCCGGATCGACGCCGGCTGCGGCCCGCAAGTGGTGGACCGGCGAGATCACGCGCGTCGCGAACGCGCAGGAGCGCGACGTCGCCGATCTCGTCAGCCCGCAGAACGTCGCCGCGCTGCAGCAGCTCGTCGACGCGGGAACGCTGACCGACAAGCTGGCCCGCCAGGTGCTCGAGGGCGTCATCGCCGGCGAGGGGACGCCGCAGGAGGTCGTGGATGCCCGCGGACTGGCCGTCGTCTCGGATGACGGTGCGCTGATCGCAGCGATCGATGACGCCTTCGCCGCGCAGCCCGATGTGCTCGCCAAGATCAAGGACGGCAAGGTGCAGGCGGCCGGTGCCGTGATCGGCGCCGTGATGAAGGCGATGAAGGGACAGGCCGACGCCGCACGCGTGCGAGAGCTGATCCTGGAACGGGCCGCGCAAGACTGACCGTGATGTCCCATGCCTCCACGAGAATGGAGGCATGGGACGCGGTGACGGATCGGGACGACTGGTCTCGCCCGAAGGGGCGGATGACAGCGGCACCGGCATCCTGCATGTCGACATGGATGCGTTCTACGCCGCTGTCGAAGTGTTGCATGATCCTTCGCTGCGGGGGCTGCCCCTGATCATCGGTGGACGCGAAGGGCGCTCAGTCGTGTCCAGCGCATCGTACGAGGCGCGCCGATACGGTGTGCGCAGCGCGATGCCGGTGGGGCAGGCGCTCCGTCTGTGCCCGACGGCGCGGGTCGTCCCACCCGATTTCGAACGCTATCGTGCGGTGTCCGCACAGGTGATGGCGATCTTCGAGAGCATCACCCCGCTGGTCGAACCGCTGTCGATCGACGAGGCGTTCCTCGATGTGCGAGGCGCACGCCGGCTGTGGGGGAGTCCCGGCCGTATCGCCGTGCTCATCCGCCGCCGTGTGCAGGACGAGGTGGGCATCACGTGCAGCGTCGGAGTGGCCGCGACCAAGCACGTCGCGAAAATGGCCTCGACCATCTCCAAACCCGATGGCATGCTGATCGTTCCTGCCGCCCGCACACAGGAGTTCCTCGACCCGCGCCCGGTGGGTGCGATGTGGGGGGTCGGCCCGAAGGCGGCGGATGCCCTCGCCCGCCGCGGCATCCGCCTCATCAGCGATGTGCGCACGTCGCCTCCCGAGGCGTTGGACCGCGCGCTCGGTCCGGCGCTGGGAGCGCGGATCCGTGCGCTCGCGACGGGGCAGGACGCCCGCACCGTCGAGACCGAACGGATCGAGAAGAGCATCGGGCATGAGGAGACCTTCGACCGCGATGTCGAGGACCACGAGTTGCTGCGCTCCGAGCTGCGGCGCCTTGCCGATCGGGTCGGCGCCCGACTACGCGCCTCGGGCTGGCATGCCGGCGGTGTGGCGATCAAGATCCGCTTCGCCGATTTCACCACGGTCAACCGGTCGGTGTCGCTTGCCGAGGCGACCGATGTCGGACAGCGGCTGGGCGAGACCGCACTGTCGCTGTTCGAGCAGATCGACCGGCGCGATCCCGTGCGTCTGGTCGGCGTCCGCGCAGAGCGCCTTCGCCCGGCGGCTGCGGGAGCGCTCGCGCTGTGGGACGACGACGAGGACCAGCGCCGGCTGGAGGGCACGCTCGACGATGCACGGGCACGATTCGGTGTCGGCATGATCACCCGGGCGCGGCACATGAGTCGAGGGGAGAGCCGGTCGCCGGGGCATCCGCCGGTGGACTAGCGTGGGGTCATGCCGAACATTGCACTGGAACTGGGAAAGCAGGCCGCCTCTCTCGGGGTCAAGAGCGCTTACGGTGAAACGGTCGACGTCGATGGAGTCGGCGTCACCCCGGTGGCGCTCGCGATCACATGCTTCGCCGGCGGCGAAGTCGAACAGCAGGGTGACGGCGGCGCAGGCGGCGGAGTGGCTGTGCCGCTCGGCGTCTACGTGCGCCGTGAGGAGGGTCTGCGCTTCGAGCCGAACCTGATCACGTTGCTCGCTGTCGCCGTGCCCTTCGTCTGGGTGTCCGGACGCGCCATCACGCGCATCATCCGTGCCCTCAAGAAGTAGCGACCCTCTGGACGCGGTGCTCACCGGCGCCACCGAGCAGATCCGTTCGGCTGTCGCCGGGCTCGGTGTGCCCAACCCGGTGGTCGTCATCGACGGGCGTAGCGGAGCAGGAAAGACCAGCCTCGCCGCGCGACTGGTGCGTGCCTGGCCGTTGCCGCAGCCCGTGCAACTGCTCGCGCTGGACTCGGTCTACCCTGGGTGGGACGGGCTGGCGCGGGGCGCCGAGATCGCGCGCCAAGGGGCCCTGCTGCCACACAGCCGTCAGCGGATCGGTCGCTGGCATCGCTGGGACTGGCAGCATGACGAGCCCGCTGAAGCGCACGCGGTCGACCCCGATCTCGGGCTGATCGTCGAGGGGTGCGGTGCACTGACACGGGCATCCGCTCCTCTTACGCACATGACGGTGTGGGTTGACGGCCCCGCCTCAGCGCGGCGCAGCCGCGCGCTGGAACGGGACGGCGACGTATTCCGCGACCACTGGGACATGTGGGCAGCGCAGGAGGATGCGCACATCGCTCGCGAACACCCGGCGCAGTTGGCGACGATGGTCTTCACGACACCCTGAGGCGTCTCACCCCGCGTCGTGCTCGTCCGCGAGCATCACCAGCTGGTCGAGCCGGTATCCGAGCCAGTCGTAGACGTGGAAGCGTTCGTCGTCGGGCCCGTGGGTGTCGGCGGTGTCGATGCCGAGTCGCGCGGCGACGACCAATCGCACCGCTGCCAGGGTTCGCAGCCAGGCGTCTACGTGCTCCGGTGGGATCCGTACCGTCCGTTGCCGCATGGCTGCGCGCGTCGACGGAGCTGAGCCGTCCTCGAGGGGCGCCCCGAGATCGGAACGCACATCGAGGGCATCCGCCGTCCGCCGATCGAACAGGCCATCGCGTGTGGCGGCGCGGAACTCGGCTGCCGCTGCGGGGTCATCGGCATAGGCAGCCGGTGCGATGCGGCTCAGACCGGGGTCGTCTGTCACTTTGCCGTCGGCGATGACGTCGAGGAACTCGTCGATGAGCCGCTGCAGGTTCTGCACCTCGATCGTCGCGAGCGAGAGCGATAGATCCGTGGTCACTGAGGCGCCCGCCTCACCGTCGCCCACAAGCCGAAGTCGTGCATTGCATGCGCATGGGCCTCCATCGTCTCGCGCGGACCGGTCGCCACCACGGCGTGACCCTCGTGGTGCACGGCGAGCATCAACCTGTTGGCATGCTCGGCCGGATACCCGAAGTACGTGCGGAAGATGCGTGCCACGTAGCTCATCAGGTTCACGGGGTCATCCCACACGACGAGCTGCCACGGCACCAGAGGGGCCGCCGTCAGCTGCTCATCGAGAACCGGCGTCGAGGACGGTGTGCTCATGCCCACCCCAGTTCGTGCAGTTGCTCGTCATCGATGCCGTAGAAGTGCGCGATCTCGTGCACCAACGTCGTGTGTACCTCCGCGCGCAGCGCGGCCTCATCCGCACACGCGGCGAGATGCGTCTCGCGGAAGACGATGATGCGGTCGGGCAGCTCACCCATCCCGTACTGACCGCGATCGGTCAGCGCGAACCCCTCGTACAGGCCGAATAGCTCCTCGCCGGTCTCCGCGCGGTCCTCGACGACGAACACGACGTTGTCCAGGCCGTCCACCATGTCGTCGGGCAGCTTGTCGAGTTCGTCGATCACGAGAGCCTCGAAGGCATCGGCATCCATCTCCATCCCGGCGCCGAGGTCGAGGCTCATGTGCACGCGCGGACCCACATCGGCGAGCCCAGCGCGCTGCTCGGCGTCGAGGAGAGCCGTGGTGAAGCTGTCCGAGGGCGTCGGGATCTCAGCGAAACCGAGGGACGCGTAGAACGGTGCGTTCCAGGGGATCTCGGCGAAGGTGCGCAACGTGATCAGTTTCGCCCCGCGCGCACGTGCCTCGTCGAGCGCGGCGTGTACAAGGGCCGTGCCGTGGCCGAGCCGGGCGTGCTCCGGCAGCACCGAAAGCTGCTCCAGGTGCGCCACATCATCGTGCGTGATGACGTGGACGAAACCCACGGCCGGACCGGCCTCGTCGTCTGCTGCCACGAGAAGGAACCCCGGATGCTGACAGCGATCCTGACCGGACGGGGGAGAGCCCCATTCGGTACGGTCCGCGATCGCGTCGAACACGGTGTCGGCGGCGGCCTCGATCCTCGCGATCGACGGCAGATCGGAGTCTGTTGCGATACGGACGTGCGAGGCCATGCATCGATCGTATCGACTCGTTCTGATCGCGGCCCTCGCCGAGAGCACCGACGCGGTCCACAGAGGCTGTCGCGGGCGCTTCCCCCGTTGCTAGCATCACTCACACAACGCAGAGAAGGTTCTCAGAAGGAGAACACATGGCCGGTTCAGCAATGGTGCAGACATCGAAGTGGCGCAGTTTCTGGAACAACGGCGGGTGGTGGAAGGCCCTGCTGCTGGTGATCTTCTACTGGGTGCTCTACCAGGGCGTCGCGTGGCTCATTCACACTCTCTTCGGCGGAATGATGACGCCGGGCGGCACGTTCGCCTCTCCGCAGAACGTGCTGATCGGTCAGACGCTGTCGATCCTCGTCACCGGGCTGTTGATGCTCGCACTCGCCTGGTCGTTCGGCTGGTTGAAAGAGCTGTTCGGGCCGCAGCCGATCCGCGGCAGCTGGTGGATGTGGCTGGCGGTCGTCGTCGTGCTGGGCTTCAACGCGGTGCGGTACGCGGCCGTCGACTATCAAGCGGTCGGGGTCGGGGTGACGCTGATGACACTGTTCCTCGGACTGTGCATCGGATTCACCGAGGAGCTCGTGTGCCGTGGTTTCGCGGTACAACTGCTGCGCCGCGGCGGATACAGCGAGTGGGTCGTCGCCGCGCTATCGTCGCTGCTGTTCGGCATCCTGCACGCCGGGAACTTCATCGGCACGACGGATCTGCTTCCCGTCATCGTGCTGGTGGTGTACACGTTCACGTTCGGCGTGCTGATGTACCTCTCGATGCGCGTCAGCGGCACGCTGATCCTGGCGATCCTGCTGCACGCCTCGACCGATCCGAGCCAGTTCCTGATCACCGGAGCCATCGGCGAGCAGGGACAGGTGGGAGAGGCGAGCGCGCTGATGCCGATCGCGAACCTCGCGAACCCCGTTGTGATCATCGTCGGACTTGTGCTGCTGATCTTCATCCGCGGGCGTGTCGGGCGCGCGCACTACGGTCTCGGCGATCGCGTCGAGAAGTAACGGGCAACGGAAAAGGTCAGGCCCGGACTCCTTGGAGGAGTTCGGGCCTGACCTGATTGGGGTGAGTAACGGGGCTTGAACCCGCGACCCCCGCGACCACAACGCGGTGCTCTACCAGCTGAGCTATACCCACCATGTGCCCGCCTCAGCGGGCAACCCTTAGAGTCTATTACATGTTTTGAGTGAACGATGACACGGTGCGACTCGAGATGTCTTTGGCCTCGTCGGAAGAGGGTCCGGGCTCGGCTACGAAGACCGCTTCACGGTAGTAGTGCAGCTCGCGGATGGACTCCAGAATGTCGGCCAACGCACGGTGTCCGCCGTTCTTCTCGGGGGCCTGGAAGAACACCCGCGGGTACCAGCGGCGCGAGAGCTCCTTGATGCTGGAGACGTCGACGTTGCGGTAATGCAGGTGCCCGTCGACACCGGGCATGTACTTGGCCAGGAACATCCGGTCGGTGCCGATCGTGTTGCCCGCCAGCGGCGCCTTGCGCTCCATCGGAACGAAGCGCTTGATGTATGCGAGGGTCTGCGCCTCGGCCTCGGCGAGCGACACGCCGTGGGGGATCTCGTCGATCAACCCCGACGTGCGGTGCATCTCGGTCACGAAATCGCCCATGTTGGCCAGCGCGGCATCGCTCGGCTTGATGACGACCTGGAACCCGGGGTCGATCACCCGCAACTCGAAGTCCGTGATGACGACGGCGATCTCGACCAGTTCATCGACGGCGAGGTCGAGTCCCGTCATCTCGCAGTCGATCCACACCAGCCGGTCGTTCTCAGACGCAGAAACCATCCCTTGATCCTAGCGGCGGGCCCGGACACGGTACCGTAGACGTACACGCCTCCTTAGCTCAGTGGATAGAGCAGCAGCCTTCTAATCTGTTGGTCGCAGGTTCGAATCCTGCAGGGGGCACCAACGATCACCGCCCCACCGCATCACCGTGCCGCGACGGCGGCTGCCACTGCGGCGTCTGCGGTGTCATGCACGAAGCGGAAGCCGCTGTCGAGAAGCGCCGTCGGCCGCACATCCGCATCGGCGAGCAGCAGCGAGTCGGCCGCCGGTGCGCTGAGCACGCTCCGGAGCGCCCACGCCGGCACAGGCAACCAGAATGGCCGGTGAAGTTCGCGTGCGAGCGCGCGGCCGACGTCATTCGCCGTCGCGGACGCCGGCCCTGTGAGATTGACCGGGCCGTCGAGGTTCTGATCGATGATGTGCAGGAGTGCGCGCACCTCATCGTCGAGCGAGATCCAGGGCCAGACCTGGTCACCGCCTCCCAAGGGGCCACCGACGCCGAGGGAGGTGAGCGCGATCAACGGACGGAGCACACCCCTGCGGTGGATCACCGGTGCAGTGCGCGCGAGCGCCACCCGTGTGACGTCCGCCGCCTGCCGAGCGGCGCCCTCCCACTCGATGCACACGCGTGCCAGGAACGTGTCACCGGCGGGGGAGGACTCCGTCAGCATCCGACCGGGCACAGAGCCGTAGTACCCGACCGCGGATGCTGACACAAGCGTCGGCGCACCCCTGCCGAGGTCGCGCAGGGCCGCCACCAGAGTCGTCGTCGGAGCGAGCCTCGACGAAAGCAGCTTCCGTCGGTAAGGGGCTGTCCAGGGCATCTGTCCCACACTGGCGCCGTTCAACGCCACCACCGCGGACGCGCCCTCCAAGGCGCGCGGATCCAGCACGCCGTCCTCCGGTTGCCACTGGACCTCTCCCGGGTGAGCCGGGGGACGGCGTACCAGTCGGGTCACGCGATCCCCTCGCGCGACGAGGGCGTCCGTGAGCGCGGTTCCGATCAGCCCGGAACCGCCCGCGATGACGACGTGCGCGCTCATGGTGCCTCCGGCTCGTGGTTCTCAGGCTGCGGGTGCTTCGAGAGCTTGGACGGCCACCAGATCACCCGGCCGAGATCGTACGACAGGGCCGGTACGAGCAAGGTGCGCACGACGAACGTGTCCAACAGCACGCCGAAGGCGACGATGAACGCCAGCTGCACCAGGAACAGGATCGGGATGACCGCGAGCGCCGTGAAGGTTGCAGCGAGCACGAGGCCGGCCGAGGTGATCACCCCGCCGGTGATCGCGAGCCCGCGCAGCACTCCCTTGCGCGTGCCGTGCTGGAGCGACTCCTCGCGCACGCGGGTCATCAAGAAGATGTTGTAGTCGATACCGAGAGCCACCAAGAAGATGAACCCGAACAGCGGCACGGCCGGGTCAGCGCCGGGGAACTGGAACAGACCGTTGAATACCAGAGCAGAAACGCCCATCGCGGTGCCGAACGAGATCACCGTCGTGATGATCAGCAGCACGGGCGCGAGCACCGAACGCAGCAGCACCATCAGAATCAGCGTGATGACGGCAAGGACGAGCGGGATGATGAGATTGCGGTCATGGATCGAGGCGGTGTTGGTGTCGACGGCTGTCGCGGTGACACCGCCCACCAGGGCGCTCGGTGCCGCGTCGACGAACTCCGCCCGAAGGTCGGTGACGGTCTGCCCCGCGGCTGCCGAGTCTGCGGCATCCGTCAGCGTCGCACGAAGAAGAACCTGACCGTCGACCGTGGTGGGACTCGGTTCGGGGGTTCCGGGTGGGCCCACCGGGGTGATGCCCTCCGCTGTCACCGGCGCGGATCCGCTCGGGCTGTCCTCGGTGGTGACCGCGACGCCATCGATCCCGTCATCGGCGAGCAACACGGTGACCGCGTCGTCCATCTCGCTCTCGTCCACGATGATCAACGCAGGGCTTCCAGAACCACCCGGGAAGTGCTCGCCCAGTGCCTGCTGACCATCTCGCGCTTCGGACTGCCCGAGCACCAGTTCGGATTGGGCAACGCCATCCGCCTTCAGCTGGGTCACGCCCAGCGCTCCGATCAGCAGAACGAGCGTGGTGGCTACCCAGATGATGCGCGGTCGCCGCTGCACGAGGTGCGCGAGCTTGGTCCACAGGCCGCGATCGGGCATCCCGTCTTCCGCGGCGACAACATCCGGCTCGAACCGCGGACGTCGCGGCCAGAAGGCCGCGCGACCGAACGCGAAGAGCATCGCCGGTAGGAGTGTCAACGCCGAGAGCATCGCGAAGATGATCCCGATCGATGCCACCGGGCCGAGTGCGCTGTTCGACTTCAGATCGCTGAGCAGCAGGCACAGCAGGCCGGCGATGACCGTTCCGCCCGACGCGAGGATCGGCTCGAACGAACCCTTGATCGCTGACATGGTCGCGACCCACTTGTCGTTCTCGACCCGGAGCGCCTCGCGGTATCGGGCCACGAGCAGCAACGAGTAGTCGGTCGCGGCGCCGATCACGAGGATGAAGAGGATGCCCTGCGTCTGGCCGCTGAGCAGCAGGATGTCCCACTTCGCCAGCCACCACACCGTGAGGAGCGCGGCGCACAGCGCGAACAGACTGGTCGATAGGACCGCAATCGGCAGCAGGAACGATCGATACACCAGCAGCAGGATGACGAGCACCGCCAGCAGAGCCACGCCGAGCAGAAGCCCATCGATCCCCGCGAACGCCGAGACCAGGTCAGCGGTGAACCCCGCCGGCCCCGTCACGAACGTCTCGATGCCTTCGGGTGCTGTGGTGGCGAGCTCTGCGCTCAGCTCTGCGACGGTGTCGCCCACCTCGGCGCTGCTGAGGATGGGCACGAATGCCTGTGCGGCCAGGCCGTCCTCAGAGGGGATGAGCGGTGACACGTCCGCACCGATCCCCTCGATCGTCGCGACCTTCGTCATGACCTCCGCCAGCGACGAGAGTTGCTCGTCGCTCAGCTGCTCGTCGGAGACGAAGACGACGAGAGCCGGTATTGCCTCGGAGTCGTCGAAATCTCCCAGCATCTCCTGCACACGGGTCGCGTCGGCTGACTCGGGCAGGTAGCTCGTCTGGTCGTTCGATGAGACCTCGTCGACCTTTCCGAAGTAGGGGCCGCCGATGCCCGCGACGGTCAGCCACGTCAGGATGAGTGCGGCGGGCAGAAGGATCCGCAACCATTTCGGAACGGCGGGCCGATCGGCGGCCGCGCGTCGTTCGCTACGGGTGGTGTGAGTCATGCGCTGTTCCATTCCAGGATCAGGAGGAGGGTGACGAGAAAACCAGAGAAGTAGTTGAGTGCGATGAACCGACGCCAGGCCCGGTTGGACTCTGCGGAGCGTTCGTCGGTGAGCGCCCAGAACGGCGCGCAGTTGAGCAGGTAGGGCACGGCGATGATGGCGGCGAGCGGACCGGGCCAGGGCACGGCGAGCATGAGCAGGCCGGCAGCCGTCCACAGCGCGAGTGCCACACGCACGGTCGCCTTCGCGCCGATCACGGTGGCGATCGAGTGGATGCCCGCAGCACGATCCGGCACGATGTCCTGCACCGCCCCGAAGGCGTGCGCTGCCATACCCCAGAGGAAGAAGGCCGACAGCAGCAGCAGGATGCCCCCCGTGAGATCTGCGCCGGCCAGAAGCAGACCGACCACCGCGGGGCTGACGAAGTGCGTGCTCGAGGTGAGCGAATCCAGGAAGGGGCGTTCCTTGAACCGAAGTCCCGGCGCGGAGTACGCGACGACGGCGAAGGCGCTCACGGCGAGCGCGCCCCATACCGCGGGGCCACCCGCGAGCGCGAGCAGCACGAGGAAGGGGATGTTTGTGAGGGCGGCGATCCACAGCGTCGGCGTATGGAGCCTCCTGGGCAGCAAAGCCCCTTCCACACCGCCCTTGCGCGGGTTGGCGACGTCCGACGCGTAGTCGAAGACGTCATTGATGCCGTACATCGCGAAGTTGTAGGGCACCAGGAAGTACAGGAAACCGATCAGGAGGACAGCGTCGATCTCGCGTGTGGTCAGCACGTACGCCGCCGCGAAAGGGAACGCCGTGTTGATCCAGCTGATCGGACGAGAGGCAACGACCAGTTGCCTGAAGTCCTCCCGGCGCGCCGAGCCGCCCTTCTGCAGCGCTACCCAGGCGGCCGGCAACAGTAGCGCCCCTGCCAGCGGGTACGCGAAGTCCTCGACGGGTGCGACACCGATCGACACGCCCAGCAGGTGCGAGGGTGCGTAGTGGAACAGGCCGGCCGAGATCATGAGGTTGTCGAACAGCGCCGTCAGAGCCAGCATGAGCACGGTTGTGAGCAGCAGGGCGATGAGCACGCGTGAGCGGGGAACGCGCGGCGTGCGGCGGAACGCGACGGCGAGAAGGACGATCGCCGCGCAGGCGGCGATCGCAAGTCCGAGAGTGGCGATCAATGGATACGTCACGACCGGTCCGCCGTCCGCGTGCGCGTCTGCTGTATCCAGCCGAGGATCCGCAGGGTGCCGGTGAAGACGACCATCGTGCACAGCACGAGGAAGATCAGGAAGAACGGTTCCTCAAGCGGCAGTTCGGGGGCGAGTACTATCCCGGTGGCGATCGGGCTCTCGCCGCGAAGGAAGACGCCCGCGGCGATGCCGGCGACATCCCACAGCAGGAACAGCGCGGTCCCGATGACGGTGATCAGCAGAGCGATTGCGGGGTCGTGCCAGAAGAACAGCCGAAAACGGTAGTCGATCAGAAGCATGCATCCGATCACGAGCAGCAGTGCTGCGAGGTACAGCATCCCCATCATCGTTCCGCTCCCGCCACGCGTGCATCCGCCGAGCGGGCGGCGCTGCTCACGCGCGTCGGAAGTGGCCCGGCGCTGTGGTCGCCGCGGATGCGCTTGAGCACGAGCTCCGCGCTGATGAGGCACATGGGCACGCCCACACCGGGTGCCGTCGTGGACCCCGAGTAGTAGAGGCCCTCGACCTTGCGCGAAGCGTTCTGCGCGCGGAACATGGCACTCTGTCGCAGAATGTGCGCGGGGCCGAGCATGCCGGCGTGCCAGGAATGGTAATCGGCCGCGAAGTCCGCAGGGCCGATGGATTCGCGCACGACGATCCGTTCGCGCAGGTCCGGAACATCGGCCCACGACGCGATCTGATCGATCGCGGCATCGACCGCGTTCTCGACCGCTGTGGACGGCGAACCGTGAAGGCTGCCGCGCCCGATGCTCTCATCGGCCGGCACCGGAATCAGGACGAAGAGGTTCTCATGCCCGGCAGGAGCCACTCCGGGATCGGTGGCGCTCGGACGGCACACGTAGATCGACGCCGGATCGGGAACACGCGCGTCCACACCGAAGATGGCGTCGAAGTTCGCCGTCCAGTCAGTCGTGAACAGCAGCGAGTGGTGGGGGAGTGCGGGCAGCTCGCCTCGCACGCCGAGCAGGGCGATCACAGCGCCCGGCCCGCTGGTGCGTTTGTCCCACCACCGTTGGGGGAAGGTCCGTTGCCGCGGTGGCAACAGCTGTGTCTCGGTGTGATGCAGATCCGCACCGGAGACGACGATGTCGGCTTTCTCGAGATGCTCGGCTCCGTGAGCATCTCGCCACGTCACGCCGGTGACCGTGTGTCGGCGCCGGCCGCGGCCGCGCCGGGGGGCGGTCTCTATGCGCTCGACGCTGGCATCCGTCACGATCTGCGCCCCGGCAGAGCGGGCGAGCGTTTCCAGAGTCTCAACCAGGTGCCAGAACCCACCCATCGGGTACTGCACGCCCTCATCGAGATCGAGCGCGCTCATCAGGTGGTACATGGCCGGTGCAGCGGATGGATCGGTTCCGAGGAAGACCGCCGGGTATCCGAGCACTTGCCTCAGCACCGGATCGTCGAAACGTTTCCCGACGTACGACTCCAGGGAAGAGGCGAGCAACCGTGTCAGCGTTGGGAGCCCGCGGATCACCTCGCCGGCGAGCAGACTCCGCAGCCGTGTGAACGGGTTGTAGAGGAAGTAGCGTTCTGCGAGGTCGGTCGTACGGGTCGCGGATGCCAGATGCGCACGCAGCGCTGCAGAGCTTCCCGGTTCTGTGGCCTCAAACGTCTGCAGTACTCGGTCGGCGCCGAGCGGAACCGTGAGCGGTTCCCGCTGCCGGCCGTGCTGATCCGGCTCGCTGAAGACCCGGTACGCGGGGTCGAGGAAGCGCAAGTCAAGCTGCTCCTGAGCGGACGTGCCCAGCATGCCGAAGAAGTGCTCGAACACACGCGGCATCAGATACCAGGACGGTCCGGTGTCGAACCGGAACCCGTCACGCTCGAGGGTCCCGGCGCGGCCGCCGACGCGGGAGTTCTTCTCGAGCACGACGACGTCGTGGCCCTCCTGGGCAAGCAGTGCCGCCGTCGCAAGCCCTGCGACACCGGCGCCGATGATCACCGTGCGGGTCATCGATCTCGCTCCTTCACTGTCATGAATATGGCACGCGCCACCAGGACTGTCTTGATCGCATCAGGAACACGGATGCGCTTCTCGTAGAGCTGTTCGGCCGGGGTGCGCGCGATGCGGTCGGTGAGGTTGCCGAACAGCGCGTGGGCGCTGCGCACTGCGGCACGCGCGTCGCGCGGCAACAGTGGAATCACCGCTTTGGCATCAGCGAGCTGCCCGCGGATTCTCGCAACCCAGGCGAGTACCTCCGCATCGGAGAGCCTGCGATCGTTGCCGAGGTAGCTGCGTCCGAGGCGTTCTGTATCGTCGGCGAGGTCACGCAAGAAGTTGACGTTCTGGAACGCCGCACCGAGCTGACGGGCGCCGTGCTCCAGACGCGTCCGCGTGCTCTCGGTCACCTCTTGCCCACGCAGGAACACGCGCAGGCACATCAATCCGACGACCTCGGCCGACCCATGCACGTACGCGGCATGTGCGCGCGGATCGAACACGGTGTTCTCGGTCCCGGCATTGAGCAGATCGGTGCGCATCGAGTCGAAGAACGGTCGGGTCAGCGTCTCGTCGATCCCCGCGGCGCGGGCGGTTGCGGCGAACGCATGGATGACCAGGTCGCTGCTGTAGCCGGTCTGCATCGCGCGATGGGTCTCGACGACGTAGGCATCAAGCACCGCACGTTGATCCGCCCCGGACAGCCCCGCTTCGCTCGCTACGCCGTCGACAATCTCGTCGGCGACGCGCACCAGCGCGTAGATGTTGCGCACGTGTGTGCGGTGACGGCGTCCCAGGAGCCGCGTCGCGAGGCCGAACGATGTTGAGTAGGCGCGGATGACGCTCTGCGATACGGTCTCTGCCATTCTCGTGAAGCGTGTGAGCGAGGGAGTGCTCGATGCGGTCCGCGCCGACATGCTCATGAGCGGCGCCCTTCGATGCGCTCTGCGAGGGCGAGCAGGACTTCTCGGACCGCCGACGGTACTGCTCCGGTACCCGTGGCCGCGAGCACGTCGTAGAAGCCCGCGAGCTGCTGCTGCACCAGACCGCTCACGAACTCCTCTGCGCCGCACTCGCGCAGGCGATCTCGCAGGCGCTCGGCGCTGGTGAGCGTCAGATCCGGGTCGCCGAAGTCCTCGGCGATGTAAGGCCACAGCCCACTCAGGCGGGCGAAGCAGATGATCGCCGTCTGCTTGCCCTCGCGAAGATCCGAGTACGGGTCCTTTCCATGTTCGTGCGCGTCACCGAACGTCGAGAGCAGATCGTCCTGCAGCTGATAGGCGAGGCCCAGATGCGACCCCGCCGCGCTGAGCGCGTGTTCGAGCTCCGGCGCGGCACCGGCCAGGATCGCCGCCGCACGCAACGGCAACTCGAAGCTGTAGCTAGCCGTCTTCCGGCGGGTCATGGCGAGCACAGTATCGAGATCCGGCGCCACGAGGCCGTCGCTCAGGCCCACATCGGTGAACTCGCCCGCCGTCGTCTCGAAGACGGTGTGGTCGAGAAGATCCAGCAGACGGATGCGCTCCACAGCGGGGGCATCGATGCGCGCGAACACCTGATGGGCGCCCGAGAGCAGCAGACTTCCCGCGAGAATACCCCCGGCCTGCGCCCAATGGGATACGGCGCCGGCACGCGCCTCATCCGCTGTCGTGCGCGCGAGCTCGCCGATCAGGTTGGGGCGTCCGCGTCGGTACAGGTCTCCGTCGATCACATCGTCGTGCAGGAGGAACGCGTAGTGCAGCGCCTCGACGGCTGCAGCGACACGCACAGCGCTGCGGGTATCGGCCCACCCGCCCCGGGTGTTCTGACTCAAGGCGATGTACGTGTCGAGCAGCAGACGCGGTCGAACCAGCTTTCCGCCTTGCATGTGCTCCCCGGCGAGCGACCAGAGGCGGGAGAAGTCGGCGCCGTAGGCCTGGGCGGTTCCCGAAGAGCGCGAGAAGAGCGCACGGATCTCCGCCTCGACGGCGTCGTGCGGGTCGGACGTCTGGCGCGGCTCGCGAACGGTGCTGGTCATCTCGCCTGTCCTTCCGTCTCCATCATGCGCGCCAGTGCGGGCGCCTGCAGGATCATCCAGGGGCTGAACGCGAAAGGCGTCAGCTCTGCGGACCTCAGCAGCGCCTCCGGTGCAACCCAGGCCCAT
The DNA here is from genome assembly GCF_017303215.1 of Microbacterium esteraromaticum. Taxonomy (GTDB): domain Bacteria; phylum Actinomycetota; class Actinomycetes; order Actinomycetales; family Microbacteriaceae; genus Microbacterium; species Microbacterium esteraromaticum_C. The sequence continues at coordinate 1,929,540 of NZ_JAEMWU010000001.1, forward strand.
TGCATCACCTCGTCGGGGTTCGGCGACAGGGGGCCGATCACGGTTGCTCGATGCACGGGGCAGACCTCGTTCTCGACGATGCCCCCGGCGTCGACAGCGCGATAGCGGAAGTCCGGATCCACAACACGCACGTCGCGGATCTGCGCCCCCAGCTCCTGCAGCGCCCTCCGTTCGACGGCCGACGTGAGATCCTCGCCGGGCTCGGGGTGGCCGCAGAAGCTGTTGGTCCACACTCCGGGCCAGCTGCGCTTGCCCAACGCGCGCCGGGTGATGAGCACGTTGCCGTCTGCGTCGAAGAGGTAGCAGGAGAACGCCAGGTGCAAGGGCGTCGCGCGGTTGTGCACGCCTTCCTTGTCGGCGGTGCCGATGGCCTGCCCAGACTCGTTCAGCAGCACCACTCGACCCTCGGGGTGAGCGCTGCCTTCCGGGGAAGTTCTGTGGACCGCCATGTCTCGCCTCGCGCTTTCTCCGACCGTGATATCGCTAGCCTAGCGAATAACTCGCCAAGCTGAAAACACCTACTCCGCTATCATATGAACATGTCGAAGCAGGAGAAGGGCAACGCGACTGTTCTGCCGAGCCTTTACGACGTCGAGAAGAACGACCCGGATTCCGCTCTCATCGACAGGACTGGGGTGTCTCCTGAGCACATGCAGGAGATCGCCGCCGTGATGGCCGCGCTGGGGCGGCTGCGCGAAGCCGAGCAGCGCCTGTCCGAGGCGTCTCAGCGCTATATGAAACTGGGGCGGTCGGATATGCGCGCGCTGCACATGCTGATCGTCGCGCAGCACGCGCAGACCGTTGTCACGCCCAGCGCCATCGCAGCGCACCTGAACATCTCGACCGCGTCCACGACGAAACTGCTCGACCGGCTCGAAGCGGCAGGCCACATCACGCGTTCACCGCATCCCAACGATCGCCGAGCGTTGGCCATCTCGATTACTGAGGAGACCAAAGAGGCGGCTAAGCAGACGGTGGGGCGCCTGCAGGCCAAGCGTTTTCACGCGGCAGCGCGATTGACATCCGAGGAACGCGCCACCGTGGTCAGGTTCCTCGAAGACATGACCGAGCAGATCACCCTGCGCAACGAGGCCTGGGCGCAGGGTGAGCACACGGGGGCCGCAGGTCATCGCGCGGAGGGCTAACGCCGCCCCGCCCGAGCGCCCGACTTCACTGCCGTAGCGAGGCCACTGCGTCGTCGGCGCTCCAGAACTCACCGACGAGCCGGAATGCGCGAGAGGCAAGGTGTAGTCGCTCAGCACGGTAGCGAATGCCGAGCGGGTCAACGATGACGCGCAGGTGACCGCGAACGTTTCCCCGCGCATCGATGACGCGCCACAGCGCATCTCCCGCGCGATCAAGGTGCTCCGTACGCGCCCGCAGGCGTGGCGTCGGCCACTGGAGCCGGGGCAGGGTCCCGGATAGGGTGTCGGTGCTGTTGGACATGGTGACTCCTTCCGCTGATTCGAACATACGGACGGGCACCGACATCGCATCGCGTAGACTCATGCGCATGCCTGTCTCATCCCCGTACGCCGCCCGGCTCAGCGAGATTCCGGTCGCGCGTCATGAGGTTGATGTGCTGGGATCGCCCACGGCCTACTGGGTGTACGGTCCGGCCATTGACGTGCCCGACGTACCGACGGTGGTGGCCGTTCACGGGTTCCGCGGCGAGCATCATGGGCTGGAGCCGATCGTCGCGTACCTGCCGGGCATCCGCGTCATCTCGCCGGACCTCCCCGGCTTCGGCGAGACGGTGCCGGTCGCCGAGCGAGAGCACGACCTGGGGTTGTACGCCGGCTGGTTGTGCGAGTTCGCTCGCACCGTGGCCCCGGGTTCTGTCGTCCTCGGACATTCGTTCGGTTCGATCGTTGCGTCTGCGGCGGTCGCCAGCGGACTCGAGACGCCACAGCTGATCCTTGTGAACCCGATCGGTGCACCCGCACTGGAGGGGCCGAAGGGTGTGCTCACCCGGCTCGCGATCTTCTACTACACGATGGGTGCGCGACTACCCGAGAAGCCCGGTACCGCGCTGCTGCGGCATCCTTGGATCGTGCGCGTCGCCAGCATCGCTATGGCGACCACCCCTGATCGTCATCTACGCCGGTTCATCCACGATCAGCACGACACCTACTTCTCGAGCTTCGCGGACCGTGACGTGCTGCACGACGCGTTCGTGACCAGCGTCTCGCACGATGTGCGTGCCTTCGCCGGTGTGATCGACGTGCCCACCCTGCTGATCGCCGCCACGCGAGACCAGATCACACCCATCGAATCCGAACGGGCCCTGGCAGGAATGTTCCCGCAGGCACAGCTTGCCGAGATTAGTGGCGTCGGGCACCTCATCCACTACGAGGCGCCGGCCGAAGCGGCGGGCGCGATCCGCCGGTTCCTCAGGCTTCCCGTCGCGCCAGGCCGATAAGACCTGCCACCCGGAAGGGGATCACCTCTCCCATCGCGAGCGAGGTCTCGGTACGCTCCACGCCATCGATCGCCAGGATGCGGGCGTCCGTGTCGAACAGGTGTCGCGCATCGCGACAGGCGACCCTGGCGAGCAGATCGATCGGACCACTCAGGCCATGGGCCTGCACGATCTCGGGCACTCGGGCGAGCTCGGAGATGATGCGCGGCAACTCGGTCTGGCGCACGCCGATGCTGATGAAGGCCTGCAGAGGAAAGCCCAGCACCTCCGTCGAGAATGAGCGCTCGTAGGACTCCAGCACGCCGGTCTGCTCGAGGCGGGCCATCCGCGCTTGAATCGTGTTGCGCGAGAGTCGCAGGCGCTCCGCCAAGGCGACGACCGTCATGCGAGGGTCTTCGGAGAGGGCCGTGAGCAGTTCGAGATCGACACGATCGAGAGCGGGCATAGTGCCACACGTTAGCAGGTGGAGAACACCTCTGAATGCGCAACATGCTCAACACACCCAGGCATGCTTGAGCGTCGTGTCATGCCGACGTACGCTTCAAGAAGCCCCGACTGAGCTGTCGGGAACGCCGTGAACGCCCCACAAGGGCCCCACGTCAGGAGGACACCGATGTCACCGCACACCACACCGATCGTCGATACAGAGAACGACTTGACCGAGCGCATCATCGCGCCCAACGGTTCCCGCCTGTCGAATCCGCAACTCGACCGCTACGTTCAGGACGTCGACTTCCAGACGCTGCGAGACTTGCACCGCGACATGGTCGTCGTGCGCCGCATCGACTCCGAGGGCGTCGCTCTTCAGCGTCAAGGACAGCTCGGTCTCTGGGCGCCGTGCAACGGGCAGGAAGCCGCACAGGTCGGCACCGCCCGCGCCCTCGAGAAGCGCGACTACGTCTTCCCCAGCTACCGCGAGACCGGCGTCATGTATGCACGCGGCGCGGCACCGGGCGACTACGCCCGCATGTGGCGAGGCGAAGAGGGATCCGCGTACGACCCGGATGCCCTCCGCATCGCGCCGCTGCAGATCATCATCGGTGCGCAGACTCTGCATGCCGTCGGCTACGGAATGGGCATCATGCACGACGGTGCCGACGAGGTCGCCGTGAGCTATTTCGGTGACGGCGCGACCAGTCAGGGCGACGTGAACGAAGCGATGGTGTTCGCCTCGTCGTACCGTGCGCCGGTCGTCTTCGTCTGCCAGAACAACCACTGGGCCATCTCCGAGCCGGTCGGCCTGCAGTCGCAGTACCCGCTCGCCGGGCGCGCCCCCGGCTTCGGCATTCCCAGCATGCGCGTCGATGGCAACGACGTGCTTGCCTGTCTCGCCGCGATGCGCTGGGCCCTCGAGCACGCGCGTTCTGGCAAGGGTCCGGCCTACCTCGAAGCCGTCACCTATCGGATGGGGCCGCACACCACGGCGGATGACCCCAAGCGTTACCGGGACGATGCCGAGCTGGCGCTGTGGCGCGAGCGCGACCCGATCGCCCGCCTGGAGGCGCACCTGCGAGCCGCCGGTGAGCTACCCCAGGAGCACCTCGATGCCGTGCAGGCCGAAGCCGACGCGGTGGCGCGCGACATGCGCGCCGCGACGATCGGAATGGTGACCCGTCCTGCCCTGGCCGTGTTCGATGGTGTGTACGCCGAGCCTCACTCGGGTATCGAGCGCCAGCGCGCCGAGTACGCCGCCTACCTGGCCGCATACGAGGAGGCGTGAGCATGGTGCAGATGACGATGGGCAAGGCCCTCAACGCTGGTCTTCGCCAGGCGATGCGCGATGACGACAAGGTTGTGCTGATGGGCGAGGACATCGGCACTCTCGGAGGTGTGTTCCGCATCACGGACGGCCTGCTCGACGAGTTCGGCAAGCAGCGCGTGATCGACACTCCGCTCGCCGAGTCCGGCATCGTCGGAACCGCCGTCGGTCTCGCATTCCGCGGCTATCGACCGGTCGTCGAGATCCAGTTCGACGGGTTCATCTACCCGGCATTCGATCAGATCGTGTCTCAGGTGGCCAAGCTGCACTACCGCACGCAGGGGCGGGTGAAGATGCCGATCACGATCCGGGTGCCCTGGGCGGGCGGCATCGGTGCGGCCGAGCACCACTCGGAGTCCAACGAGGCGTATTTCGTGCACACCGCAGGTCTGCGCGTGATCGCCGTCTCAGATCCGCAGGACGCCTACCGCTGCCTACAGCAGGCCATCGCCAGCGACGACCCGGTGATCTTCTTCGAGCCGAAGCGGCTCTACCACCACAAGGGCGAGGTCGATCTGGATGCGTCGCTGGCGGATGCGCCGCCGATGGGACTGGCGCGCATCGTGAGGCCGGGAACGGATGCGACGGTCATCACGTACGGCGCCATGGTGAGCACGGCGCTCGACGCCGCCGAAGCAGCGCAAGACGAGGGGATCTCGCTCGAGGTCATCGATCTGCGTTCACTGTCACCCATCGACTACGACACCGTCGCGGCAGCTGTTCGTCGCACCGGCCGTGTCGTCGTCGCGCACGAGGCATCACGCGAGGCGGGAGTCGCAGCTGAGGTGATCGCCAGCATCACCGAGCGCTGCTTCGAATACCTCGAGGCGGCCCCGCTGCGGGTGACCGGGCACGACATCCCGTATCCGCCGGCGAAGCTCGAGAAGTTCCACCTGCCCGATCTCGACCGCATCCTCGATGCCGTCGATCGTGTGATGGACCGACCGAACAGCCTCAGCGAAGCCACCGACGCGAAGGGGGCAGAGCGTTGATCACCGAATTCCGACTTCCCGACCTGGGTGAGGGCCTGACCGAAGCCGAAGTGGTGCAGTGGCTGGTGCAGCCGGGCGACACCGTCGCGCTGAACCAGACCCTCGCCGAGGTCGAGACCGCCAAGGCCGTCGTGGAGCTGCCGTCGCCTTACGAGGGCACGGTCGCTTCGTTGCACGCGGATGCCGGCGAGACCGTCGCCGTCGGCGCCCCGCTGATCGCATTCGACGTCGCCGGGGCCGAAGGCGAGTCCGCGCCGAAGGCCGCAGAGACTGAGGAGACCGCTGAGAAGGCCCAGCCGAACCTCGTCGGCTATGGTGCGGCCCCGTCCTCGGGCGCGCGCCCGGCACGCCGTGCGCGCAGAAGTGCGGCATCCGCGGCATCCGAGTCGGTGGCGGACGCGGCCGTCATCGAGGCCGCACCGCACGATGCCGTTCCGCCGAGCGCGGCGGAGCCTGCGACGGGGGAGCGGCCCCGTTCGACGCCGCCCGTGCGCGCATATGCCAAGCGTCGCGGCGTCGATCTGGTACTGGTCGCTGCGGAGGTCGGCGATCGGGTCATCACGCGTTCCGACATTGATGCCTACGCCGATCGCGTCGGCGCGCCCGAGGCGGAGCCGAAGGCTGTCGCGACAGAGACCAGTGTGCCCGCGGGTGTCGGCGCACCCGCTCGCGGAGAACGCGCACAGACCCGCGTGCCCATCAAGGGTGTGCGCAAGCACACGGCGCAGGCGATGGTGCAGAGCGCCTTCACAGCGCCGCACGTGACGACGTTCCACAGCGTCGACGTCACCGCGACGATGGAACTGATCGATCAGCTGCGCGCCGACCGTTCGCTGGCCGAACACCGGATCGGCCCACTGGTGCTCGTCGCGAAGGCAGTCTGTCTCGCGCTCGGGCGCAACCCGTCGCTGAACGCCACGTGGGACGAGGCCGCGGGTGAGATCGTGCACAACCACTACGTCGACCTCGGCATTGCCGCGGCAACGGACCGAGGACTGATCGTGCCGATCATCCGCGACGCCGAACAGAAGTCGTTGACCGGTATGGCAGACGCCCTCACCCAGCTCACCCAGACGGCGCGCGCGGGCAAGACCAGCCCGGCCGAACTCGCGGGCGGCACGTTCTCGATCACCAACATCGGTGTCTTCGGGATCGACGCGGGTACGCCGATCCTGCCTCCGGGCCAATCCGGCATCCTGGCGGTCGGCGCTGTGCGCAAGCAGCCCTGGGAACACAACGGCGAGATCGCGCTGCGGCAGATCATGACGCTCAGCGTGTCGTTCGATCACCGCCTGGTCGACGGCGCAGAGGGGGCACGGTTCCTGAAGGACGTCTCGGATCTGCTCGAACAGCCGGGACGCGCGATGCTCTTCTGAGCACTCAGCCGGCGGCGGTGAGCAGCGCGCTCAGCGCCATAGCGGTGAGCAACTCGGCGGTGGAGCGTCGAGTTCTCAGCGCCGCGCTCGTGCTGTGCGGCGTCGAGTTGAGCAGACCGAAGCACGCCTGCACGCGCAGGCGTGCTTCGTCGCGCGAGGCGGGCACGATGTCGCCGAGCACATCGATCCACAGTTCGATGTACGCCCGCTGCAGGCGTCGCACCGATGCGCGCGCGTCGGCAGTGAGGTGGGCGATGTCGCGGTCCTGCACACGGATGACATCGGCGTTGCCGAGCGCGAAGTCCACGTGGAACTCGACCAGCGCACGCATCCGTTCCGGCGCGGAGTCATGCGCGGCGGAGACCGCTTCGCCGCCGGATACCAGACGTTCACTGACGCCGATCAGCAGCGCCGCCAACAACGCCTGCTTTCCGGCGAAGTGCCGGTACACGGCGGGGCCGGATATGCCGACCGCCGCTCCGATGTCCTCCAGGCTGGCGCCGGAGTAGCCGCGTTCGGCGAACAGGCGAGCGGAGGCGACCAGGATCGCGTCGGTGCGCTCGGCCTTCGCTCGATCGCGGGGCGTGGAGGGCATTGTCATTTCGGTTAATCCTCGCTAACCTGATTTATCGGGTTAGTGAACACTAACCAATCTCGTACGAGTTGTCAGCACTTCGCTGCCACATCCGCCGTGAGTCGAGGAGGACACGCGATGGTCGTCACCCAATCGACGCTCGCCGAAGAACTGCGGCAGCGCCTTGCCGAGACCGCGCTGGGCGGCCCCGAGCGCTCTCGCGAGCGTCACGTCGCAAGGGGCAAGATGCTGCCGCGCGAGCGCATCGCGCGCCTGCTCGACCCGGGTAGCCCGTTCATCGAAGTCGCCCCGCTCGCCGCGCATGGTCTGTATGACGACCAAGCGCCCGCCGCCGGCGTCGTCGCCGGGATCGGCCTGGTGCATGGGCGGCACGTCATGGTCGTCTGCAATGACCCGACCGTGAAGGGCGGCACCTACTACCCACTCACCGTGAAGAAGCACCTCCGCGCCCAGGAGATCGCACTGGAGAACCGGCTGCCCTGCCTGTACCTGGTTGACTCGGGCGGCGCTTTTCTGCCCAAGCAAGATGAGGTCTTTCCCGACCGCGACCACTTCGGTCGAATCTTCTTCAACCAGGCCCGCATGTCGGCCGAGGGCATCCCACAGCTCGCCGCGGTGCTAGGATCCTGCACCGCCGGCGGCGCGTATGTTCCGGCTATGAGCGACGAGACCGTGATCGTGCGCGGGCAGGGCACGATCTTTCTCGGCGGTCCTCCTCTTGTCAAGGCCGCCATCGGCGAGGTCGTCACGGCCGAGGAACTCGGCGGCGGCGAGCTGCACGCGCGCCGTTCCGGCGTGGTCGACCACCTGGCAGAGGACGACGAGCACGCTCTCGAGATCCTGCGCGACATCGTCGCGACCCTGCCCGCGCCGCACGAGCCGGCCTGGAAGGTCGCCACGGCCAAGCCGCCGCAGGTCTCCGGCAGCATGTACGACGTCGTTCCGGTCGACGTGAACGCCGCCTACGACGTGCACGAGGTGATCGACCGACTGATCGACGTCGACACCTTCCACGAGTTCAAGCGCGAGTACGGCACGACTTTGGTCACCGGATTCGCCGCGCTGCACGGGCATCCGATCGGCATCGTCGCGAACAACGGTGTGCTGTTCGGCGAGTCCGCGGTCAAGGGCGCGCACTTCATCGAGCTGTGCGACCAGCGCGGTATCCCACTGCTGTTCCTGCAGAACATCACCGGCTTCATGGTCGGCACCGACGCTGAGGCCGGCGGCATCGCCAAGGACGGCGCCAAGATGGTCACGGCTGTCGCGACCACCCGCGTGCCGAAGCTGACCGTGATAATCGGCGGCTCGTTCGGCGCCGGGAACTACTCGATGTGCGGACGGGCGTACTCGCCGCGCTTCCTGTGGAGCTGGCCCGCCAGCCGCATCTCGGTGATGGGCGGTGCACAGGCGGCATCCGTCCTCGCGACGGTGAAGGAGGATCAGCTCACCGCCACCGGTTCGTCTTGGAGCGCCGAGGAACGCACCGCGTTCGAGGAGCCCATCCGCGCGCAGTACGAAGCGCAGGGTGAGCCCTACTACGCCACCGCCCGGCTGTGGGACGACGGCATCGTCGACCCCGACCAGACCCGCGACCTGCTCGGACTCGCGCTCGACGTCGTCTCGCGCACCCCGCTGCCCGAACCCCGCTTCGGCCTCTTCCGGATGTGATGCACATGTACGACTGGACACCAGAACTGCTGCACCGCGTCGAGAGCGTCCTCGTCGCCAACCGCGGTGAGATCGCCCGACGGATCATCCGAACGCTGCGCGACCTCGGCATCCGCAGCATCGCCGTTTACAGCGACGCCGATGCCACGGCGCCGCACGTGCGCGAAGCGGATGAGGCGGTGCACATCGGCGCGGCTCCCGCGGCGGAGTCATATCTCGATGTGGCGGCGATCATGGCGGCTGCGCGCACCACCGGGGCGCGCGCGATCCACCCCGGCTACGGCTTCCTGTCCGAGAGCGTCGCCCTTGCCGAGGCCTGCGCCGACGCCGACGTGATCTTCATCGGCCCCGAGGCGCGCGCCCTGCAGATCATGGGTGACAAGGCCCGTGCCCGCGCGCACGTCACGCAGCACGGTGTGCCCGTGGTGCCCGGATTCGACGCGACGGGTCTCGAGGACGAGCAGATTCGCGCCCGTGCCGATGAGGTCGGCTACCCGCTGCTGGTCAAGCCCAGCGCGGGCGGCGGCGGAAAGGGGATGGAGGTCGTCGCGTCATCCGCTGAACTGGCATCCGCCCTCATTTCGGCGCGGCGCATCGCGGCGGCCGCGTTCGGCGACGATGCGCTGGTGCTCGAGCGCCTGGTGCGGCGCCCGCGGCACATCGAAGTTCAGGTGTTCGGTGACGCCCACGGCAATGTCATCGCGCTCGGCGAGCGCGAGTGCACGCTGCAGCGTCGGCACCAGAAGGTGATCGAGGAAGCGCCCGCGGCCCACCTGCCGGAGCCCGTCCGGCAGCGGCTGTGGGATGCGGCCGTCGCCGCCGCGCAGAGCGTGGCGTATGTCGGCGCCGGAACGGTGGAGTTCCTCGTCGAGGCGGATGCCGTCGATCAGATCTTCTTCATCGAGATGAACACGCGGCTCCAGGTCGAGCACCCCGTGACCGAAGAGGTGACCGGCCTCGATCTCGTGGCCCTGCAGCTGTGGGTGGCCGCTGGGGGAGCCCTGTCGCCGGCACCCGAGCTGCGCGGGCATGCCGTCGAGGCGCGGGTGTACGCAGAGTCCCCTGAGCGCGGATTTCTGCCGTCGACGGGTCGGGTGCTGCGTTTCGACGTACCGGCGGGGGTCCGTGTCGACGCCGCCGTCGAGACCGGTTCCGAGGTGACCGGGTTCTACGATCCGATGATCGCGAAGGTGATCGCCTCGGGTCCTGATCGTGCGACGGCGCTGCGCCGCTTGGACGCCGCCCTCTCCCGGACGGTGGTGCTGGGCGTCGAGACAAACATCGCCTTCCTGCGCGCCCTCTGCGCCCACGACCGGGTCGCATCGGGCGATCTGGACACCGGGCTGATCGACACCATGCTTCCGGTGTCGCCCGGTGAGCCGACAGAGCGGATGCTGGCCTCGGTCGCGTCGATCGCGCCGACGTCGAGCGCAGAGACCGGCGCGGTCGGGCCACTCTGGCACGAACTCTCGGGGTGGCGGCTGGGGTCACCCCGGCCGACGGGCCCCGCAGCGTTCCTGACGGATGACGACGAGATCGTCGTCGCGCCCGCGGCCGGCGCGCCGGGCGCCGCCGTCGCCCGCGACGACGACGGCGCGCTCTGGGTGTCGGATCACGGGGTCACGATGCGCCTGCGTCCGCTCTCGCGACGCGAGCGGATGCGTCGCCGGCTGGCGGATCGGATGCCCGATGCCGGGCCGAGCGAGCCCGAGGGGCGTGCGCCCATGCCCGGCAGCATCGTCGCTGTTCATGTCGCGGACGGTGACCGCGTGCGCACGGGCGATCCGCTCGTGTCGATCGAGGCGATGAAGATGGAGCACCCGGTGCTCGCGCCGCACGACGGCATCGTGCATCTGATGGTCGCGTTGGGCGACCAGGTGCGGCGCGACCAACCGGTCGTCCGTGTCAGTGAGGAGGAGACAGCATGACCGATGAGATGCGCTACGCCGATCTCGACGAGGACCAGCGCGAGCTGGCCGCGATGGTGGCCGACTTCGCCGAGCAGGTGGTCGCACCGCAGGCGTACGAGGCCGACCGCACGCACACGCTGAATCTCGACGTGGTGCGGCAGATGGGCGAGATGGGCCTGTTCGGTCTGCCGTTCAGCGAGGAGTACGGCGGGCAGGGAGGTGACTACCTCGCGTTGGGCATCGCGATCGAGGGACTCGCCCGTGTCGATCAGTCGATCGCCATCACGCTCGAGGCGGGCGTGAGCCTGGGTGCCATGCCGATCTACCGCTTCGGTACCGAACAGCAGAAGCGCGAGTACCTGCCGTCGCTGCTCGAAGGTCAGGCCCTCGCCGGATTCGGTCTGACCGAACCCGAGGCCGGCAGCGACGCCGGCGCCACCCGCACCACGGCGCGTCTTGACGGCAATGAGTGGGTGATCGACGGCACGAAGCAGTTCATCACCAACTCCGGCACCGCGATCACGCGGTTCGTCACGGTGACCGCGGTCACCGGCGAGCGCGAGGGGCGCAAGGAGATCTCGACGATCATCGTTCCCAATGGCACCCCGGGGTTCACCGTCGAACCGGCCTACGACAAGGTCGGTTGGAACGCATCCGACACCCACCCCCTCACCCTGCAGGGTGTGCGCGTGCCGGAGGAGAATCTGCTCGGCGAGCGCGGAGCGGGTTTCCGCAACTTCCTCAGCATTCTCGACGAGGGGCGCATCGCGATCGCCGCGCTGGCGACGGGAGCAGCCGAGGGCTGCCTCGAGGCCGCGGTCGACTACGCGCGGCAGCGCACGGTGTTCGGCGCGGCGCTCAGTACCCGGCAGAACGCGCAGTTCACTCTGGCGCGTATGCGGGCTCGGGTGCACACCGCCCGTCTCGCCTGGCACCATGCGGCGCGACTGCGTGATGCCGGCAAGCCATTCGCCGAGGCGGCGGCCATCGCCAAGCTGGTCGCGGGCGACGCGGCGATGGACAATGCCCGCGACGCCACGCAGATCTTCGGCGGCAACGGGTTCATGAACGAATACCCCGTGGCACGTCACTACCGCGACTCGAAGATCCTCGAAATCGGCGAGGGCACCACCGAGGTGCAGCTTCTCGTCATCGCGCGGGCGCTGGGCCTGGCCGGGTAGCGTGACGTCATGACCGATATCGTCCAGCGCGGCCTGTACTTCGAGGAGTTCGAGGTGGGTGCGCGCTATCTGCACCGGCCGGGTCGCACAGCCACCGAGGCCGACAACGTGCTGTTCACGACGCTCACGATGAACAGCCAGGCGCTGCATCTCGATGCGGCGTTCGCGCAGGCGCAACAGCCGTTCGGGCAGCGACTGATGAACTCGATGTGGACGCTGTCGACGATGGTCGGCGCGTCGGTCGGACAGCTCACCCAGGGCACGCTGGTCGCACAGCTCGGCTTGGGCGACATCGCGTTCCCGCATCCGCTGTTCCACGGCGACACGCTGTACACCGAGAGTGTGATCGTCGACAAACGGCTCTCGTCGTCGCGCCCCGGGCAGGGGATCTGCACCGTGGCGCACACCGGACGCAACCAAGACGGCACGGTGGTCGCGACGGCGAGTCGCACGGTGTTGGTGCACTGCCGATCCGAGGGGGAGTAGATGTCACTCGATATGGGCCCTGCCCTGCTGTTCTGCCCGGCCGATCGCCCGGAGCGTTTCGCGGGTGCGTTGCAGAAGGCGGATGCCGTCATCCTCGACCTCGAAGATGCGGTGCTCCCCGCTGCCAAGGCGCAGGCGCGTGAGAACATCGCCGCCGCCGACCTTGACCCGGAGCGCGTGATCGTGCGGGTCAATGCTCCCGACACGGCGGACTTCGCGAAGGATCTCGACGTGCTCGCGCGTACGTCGTTCCGTCGCGTCATGGTCGCCAAGAGCGAGGACCCCGGGATGCTGGATGCCTTCCGCGCGGACCAGCAGATGATCGCACTGTGTGAGACGGCATTGGGCGTGCACCGCGCGGGCGAGATCGCGGCGCACGAACGCACGGTCGCGCTGATGTGGGGGGCCGAGGACCTCGTCGCCTCGTTGGGTGGCCTGTCCAGCCGGTTCGCCAACGGGCGCTACCGTGACGTGGCCCGCCAGGCGCGGGCGCAGGTGCTGCTGGCGGCCGGCGCGTACGGACGCACCGCGATCGACGCGGTTCATCTCGACATCGACGACGTGCAGGGACTCGCCGAAGAAGCGGCGGATGCCGTCGCCTCGGGCTTCAGCGCGACGGCCTGCATTCATCCGAAGCAGGTGGCTGTGATCCGTGAGGCCTACCGGCCGGACGCTGCCACGGTCGACTGGGCCCGTGCCGTGCTGGTCGCCGCAGAGGGGGAGCGTGGTGTGTTCCGGTTCGAGGGCCGCATGATCGATGAGCCGGTCTTGCGGCACGCGCGTGCCGTGGTCGAACGGGGCATGCGTATCGACGGATGACGTCGACTGCGGCCTGGTGTCAGGTGCGGCGCAGCATCATGCCGCGACTGATTCCAGCAGACGAAGGCTGCCGCGCTCGGCGACGAAGCGATGCACCGAGCCGTTGCGCAGCACGTCGCCCTCGCGGGGCAGCGTTCCGCCCGATGCGTGCAGCAGCAGCGCCCGCAGCACGCCGCCGTGGCTGACGACGACGATGGATTCGGCGCGCGGCGCCGAGCGGCGTCGGGCAGCGCGGGCGATCCGTTCGAGCGAGTTGAGTGCCCGATCGCGCACCTGGTTGAGTGTTTCGGCACCGGGTACGGTCGCCGTCCAGTCGCCCCAGCGCTGCAGGTACTCGTCGACGAGCAGCCCCTCGCCCTCGCCGAACTCGCGTTCGCGCATCCCGCGGGTGAGCACGGGCTCAGGCAGAGCGAGTTCGTCGGCGATGATCTGCGCGGTCTCGCGTGCCCGCATCAACGGGCTGGCGTAGACGGCGTCGTAACCGGATCCCGCGAGCACCGCCGCTGCGCGGCGGGCATCCGCGCGTCCGGTGTCGTTGAGGGGGATGTCGGTCGACCCCTGGATGCGTCGATCGAGATTCCAGTTGGTCTGGCCATGGCGCACGACAGTCAGCAGGGTCACGGCATGAGCCTACGCGAGCCGGCTCAGAGAGCGCCGAGCGCGCGGGCGATGCCGGTCAGCACAGGCGTGGTACCGCCGCTGACCACGGCATCGGCCCACCGGTCGGCTCGGGTCGGTTCGTGGTTGACGATGACCAGGGGCATTCCCCGCCGGCGCGCGCGCTCGATCACGCGGATGCCCGAGTTCACCGTCAGAGAGGTGCCCGCCACCAGGAGGGCATCCGAGCCGTGCACGAGTGCCTCAGAGAGTCGGAAGCGCCCGGTGGGGACGAACTCTCCGAAGTAGACCACCTCGGGTTTCAGCATCCCGCCGCAGACCGTGCACGGCGGAATCACGAAGCCGTCCGCGCTCTCGGGCGTCACGTCCCCGTCGGGGTTGAGCACGACGTTCTCCGGCACCGCGATCCACGGGTTGAGCTCGTCGATCTGCGCGCTGATGGCCCGCCGGTCGAAGACCTGTCCGCAGTCCAGGCACCGCACGCGATGCATCGTGCCGTGCAGTTCGACGACCCGCCGGCTGCCCGCACGCAGGTGCAGACCGTCGACGTTCTGTGTGATCACACCGGTGACGTCCCCGTTGTGCTCCAGAGCAGCGAGTGCGCGGTGCCCGCCGTTGGGATCGGGCGAGGCGAACCGGCGGTAGCCGAGGTGACCGCCCATCCAGTAGCGCCGGCGGGCCGCTTCATCAGACAGATACGTCTGGATGGTCATGGGCGACACGCGCGGCGGTGCCCCGGCGCCCCGATAAGCGGGAATGCCCGAGTCGGTCGAGATGCCCGCGCCGGTGAGCACGGCGGTTCGGCGGCCGCGTAGCAGGGCGGCGGCACGATCGATGGCGTCGGGATCCAGGGCTTGCGGTTCGATCGACGTCACGGGGGCAGTCTAGGACCCGCGACGAGGTGATGGGGCGGATGGGGAAGGTGGAAGAGTGGAGGGATGCGCTTGCTGCCCGTGACCGATGCACACGACCACGTGCTCGATGACTACCGTTCCCTCACCGATGCGGCTTTGCGGCGCGTGCAGGAGCCGGCGGGCGGGCTGTACATCGCCGAGTCCGCGAAGGTCATCGAACGCGCCCTGGCGGCGGGGCACGTACCGAGATCCGTGCTCACGCAGCAGCGCTGGTTGGATGACGTCGCAGCGCTTCTGGACGGACGCGATGTGCCGGTGTACGTGGTGTCGGATGCCGTGGCGCACGAGCTGACCGGCTTCGCCGTGCACCGGGGTGTCATGGCAGCGATGCGGCGTCCGGAACCTCCGGCGCTGACCACGGTGCTCGAGAACGCACGGCGGGTGCTCGTGCTCGAAGACATCGCCGACCCGACCAACATCGGTGCGGCGTTCCGCGCCGCGGCAGGACTGGGAGCGGATGCCGTGCTGGTCACGCCGCGGTGTGGCGACCCGCTCTACCGACGGAGCGTGCGGGTGAGCATGGGCACGGTGTTTCAGGTGCCCTGGACACGTATCGGGGAGTGGGCCGATGCCGCACACCAGCTGCACGCGCACGGCTTCGAGATCGCCGCTCTCGCGTTGCGCGATGATGCGGTGCCGCTGGATGACTACGCCGCCGCGCGTCCCGATCGGATCGCCCTGGTCATGGGCACCGAGGGCGAAGGACTCTCGGCGGACGCGCTCGCGGTGGCCGACCGTGTCGTCACGATCCCGATGGCCGGCGGCGTCGACTCGCTCAACGTCGCCTCGGCCGCAGCGGTCGCCGTATGGGCGATCACCCGCTGATCGCGGTCGCGGTCGCGGTCAATTCTGGCCCGTTTCCGAATCGTCGAGGTGGACATACGGCACGGCCTCCGGGCGCTTCGCCGTGACGTTGTCACCCGAGGACTGGTGGCGCAGACGCCGCAGCACCCAGGGCACGAGGTGTTCGCGGGCCCACCCGATGTCTTCGGCCCGCGCTTCGCGCCAGGTGCGCATCGGCAGCGGTTCGGGTTGCATAGCCTGCAGGTCATTGGGCACGTTGAGTGCCCGCAGCACCATGCGTGCCACCTCGTGGTGACCGAGCGCGTTCAAGTGCAGGCGGTCATCGTCGAAGAAGCGCATGTCCTGGATCGTCTTCAGCGCCCACTGGTCGGCGACGATGCAGTCGTGGCGTTCGGCGACGGCGCGCACGTTCTCGTTGTAGATCGCGACCTTGCCGCGGAACGGGCGGAACACCGGGGTGAAGCCCGTGTCGATGCCCGTGAAGAGCACGACGGCAGCACCGGTGGTCGACAGCCGGGTCACTGCGTCATCGAGCTGGGAGGCGATCTCGTCTGGATCGGTGCCCGGCCGGATCACGTCGTTGCCACCGGCGCAGATCGAGATGAGGTCGGGGCGCAGGGCGACAGCCGCGTCGATCTGGGTCTCTGCGATCTGGGCGATGAGCTTTCCGCGCACGGCCAGGTTCGCATAGGCGAAGTCATCCACGTCCTGGGAGAGCACCTCGGCGACGCGGTCGGCCCAGCCGCGATGCGTGCCGACGGCGACGGGATCCGGGTCTCCGATGCCCTCGGTGAACGAGTCGCCGACAGCGACGAAACGGCGCCACGGGTGGGGGCCTTCGTTGGCGACGTACGGGGTGCGCGATGAGTCGCGATCGGTCATCGTCTTCTCCTTGACAGCGGCGCCGCAGGGGTCTCCTGTGCGCGGTTAGAGAGCCTACCGCGCGTTGTCAGTGAGCTGGCCTATCGTAGTGAGGATGCTCTCTCCGTCCTTCCCTCAGCGCGCCCCGTGGGGAACCGCAGACAAGCTCAGGGCATGGCAGCGCGAGGCCCTCGACCGCTACTTCGCCGCCGATCAGCGCGACTTCCTCGTCGCCGCGACGCCCGGCGCCGGTAAGACGACGTTCGCGCTCACGCTGGCCGTTGAACTGCTGCGGATGGGCGAAGTCAACCGCGTGATCGTCGTCGCGCCCACCGAGCATCTCAAGACGCAGTGGGCGGATGCCGCGGCGCGCGTCAGCATCCGCCTCGATCCGCAGTTCAAGAACAGCCACTGGGCACCGTCGCGTCAGTATCACGGCGTGGTCGTCACCTACGCGCAGGTCGCTGCACGCTCGTCGGTGCACCGCCACCTCACCGAGGACGCGAAGACCCTCGTGGTCCTCGATGAGGTGCATCACGGCGGCGACGCGCTCAGCTGGGGCGACGCGATCCGCGACGCGTACGGCCCGGCCAAGCGCCGCCTGCTGCTGTCGGGAACGCCGTTCCGCAGCGACACGGCCCCGATCCCGTTCGTCGAGTACCACCCCGATGAGTCCGGTGCGCGTATCTCGACCACCGACTACGCGTACGGGTACGGCCGCGCGCTCGAAGATGGCGTCGTGCGTCCGGTGCTGTTCCACATGTACGCCGGCAAGATGCGCTGGCGCACCAGCGCCGGTGACGAGCTCGAAGCGCATCTGGGCCAGGACAACACCAAGGACGTCACCTCGCAGGCGTGGCGCACGGCGCTCGACCCCGAGGGTGAGTGGATGCCGGCGGTGCTGTCGGCCGCCGACCGCCGCCTGAGCGAGATCCGCCATCATGTGCCGGATGCCGGTGGGCTGGTGCTCGCGACCGACCAGACGGTCGCCCGTGCCTACGCGAAGATCCTGCACCGCATCACGGGCGAGCAGGCCACCGTCGTGCTCTCGGACGACGCCTCGGCGTCGGAGCGCATCGAGCAGTTCAGCGGCAACACCCGTCGCTGGATGGTGGCGGTGCGCATGGTGTCCGAGGGTGTGGACGTGCCGCGTCTGGCGGTGGGCGTGTACGCGACGTCGTCATCGACGCCGCTGTTCTTCGCTCAGGCGATCGGTCGATTCGTGCGCGCGCGGCGTCGCGGCGAGGCCGCCAGTGTGTTCCTGCCCAACGTTCCGGTGCTGATGACGCTCGCCAATGAGCTCGAAAAGCAGCGCGATCATGCGCTGGACCGTCAGACGAAGGACGACGACGGTCTTGAGGACTCGTTGCTGGAGAGCGCGAACCGTGAGGACGATGCCTCGGATGCCCTCACGCAAGAGTTCAGCTACCAGGCGATCTCGTCGCTGGCGCACTTCGACCGTGTGGTCTTCGACGGCAAGGAGTTCGGTCAGCTCGCCGAGCCGGGAACCCCCGAGGAGGAGGAGTTCATCGGCATCCCGGGCCTTCTCGAACCCGAGCACGTGCATGAGCTGCTGATGCAGCGCCAGGCGCGCCAGGGCCGCCTGCGCCAGGAACGAGAGGCGGCGGCGCCGCCGGAGGCGACGACGACCCTGCCGGCTCCGCTGCACCGCACGCTGCGCGAGCAGCGTCAGTTGCTCAACAGCTTGGTCGGTCTGTACGCGCGTCAGAGCGGAGAGGCACACGGACAGGTGCATGCCGAGCTGCGTCGGGTCTGCGGCGGGCCGGCGGTCGCGCAGGCCACGGTGACCCAGTTGCAGTCGCGCATCGACGTGCTGCGCAAGCGCGTGCGCTCCTGACCGCCCGGCCGTCACCGCGTCGCGCTTCGGCGCTCCGAAAACCTGTCAATCCTTGTCCTGGTGCGGCTCCAGCGCCCTCTGCTCGGTAGCGTGGAGCGTTCGCTCACGACACCGGAGGATGCATGACCACCCCCGTCCAACCCACCGCCGCTGACCGCAAGCGGTGGGCTCGGTACCTTGTCGAAGAACGTGCGGAAGGCGCGGTTTACACCCGCTTGGCGGCACGGCGCACGGGGGAGGAGCGTGAGATTCTGCTCGCCCTCGCCGAGGCGGAGCGCCGTCACGAGCAGCACTGGCTCGACCTGCTCGGCGGCGAGGAGCCGACGCGCCTTCCGCGCGCCGGAGTGCGCTCTCGCATGCTGGGCTGGATGGCGGGCCGGTTCGGGTCGATCTTCGTGCTCGCACTCGCGCAGAGCGCTGAGGCGCGATCGCCCTATGACGCCGAGCAGTACGCCACTCCGGCCATGCGCGCCGATGAGAAGGTGCACCACGAAGTGGTGCGGGGTCTGGCGGCACGGGGGAGGAGGCGTCTGTCGGGCTCATTCCGCGCCGCCGTGTTCGGTGCAAACGACGGACTGGTGTCGAACCTCGCCCTCGTACTGGGAATCGGCGCGACGGGCGTCAGCTCGTCGTTCGTCCTGTTCAGCGGAATCGCAGGGCTCCTCGCCGGAGCGCTGTCGATGGGCGCAGGGGAGTTCGTCTCGGTGCGCTCGCAGCGCGAACTGCTGGCGGCGACCGAGGCGAACGACGATGCAGATGCCAATGCGGGCGACCTGGACATCGATGCCAACGAGCTCGCGTTGGTCTACCGCGCACGTGGGGTCGACGAGGTCGAAGCCCTCGCACGCGCCCAGAAGGTCGTCGCCGCGGCACGTGTCGGTGTGCGGCGCACCTTCCCGACGCCCGTCGGCGCTGCCGCCCGGTACGACGCCGATGACGTGGTCGGCAGCGATTGGATGGCCGCGATCTCCAGCTTCCTGCTGTTCTCCTCGGGGGCGATCATCCCGGTGCTGCCGTGGATCTTCGGCCTCAGCGGCATGACGGCGATCCTTGTCGCGCTGGCGCTGGTCGGGATCGCCCTGCTGTCGACCGGCGCGATGGTCGGCATCCTCTCGGGCGGGCCACCCCTGTCACGCGCGCTACGACAGCTCGTGATCGGATTCGGAGCTGCGGCCATCACGTACGCGCTGGGACTGGCCTTCGGCGTCGGCGCGGTGTGAGCGCGGTGCGCCTGCACATACAAGAATGACCCCACCGTCGGCCACCTGGTCTTCGATGGGCCCAGGCCGCGGGCGACGAGGTCGGTGAAAGAACGGCTTTCATGGGCACGTCCTCTCGACCAAGGAAGCCGGCGGCGAAGTCCGAGGATGACAGCCCGCGCCCGCATATCGTAAAGGCATGTCTACGCTCCAGACACATGTGAAGTTCTGGCAGATTGCGCGAGTGGTTGTCGGCGCCGCAGTCCTTGTCGTGCTTGCGTACACATACTCGCTTGGGGCAGGCACCGCCGAGCGAAACCCTTTCAACTACTTCGGGTACTTCACCAACCTCACGGCGCTGCTGACGGCGTCGTTGCTTGTAGTTGCTGGCACGTTTGGTGCCACGCGCTGGGCGCGACACGACGGCATTGTGGTGGCGAGAGCAGTATCGACCACTTGCATGGTCATCGTTGGCGTGATCTACAACACGCTCGTTCCGGGAACCGGTTCTGCTCCCGCCTGGGTCAGCGTCACCTTGCATCTGGTACTTCCGGCCTTCATCGTTCTCGACTGGATCGCGGGCCCGGGGCGACGCACTCTTCCCTGGTCGCGAGTGTGGTGGGTGCTTCCGTATCCAATCGCGTGGGCAGCTGTCGTCCTCCTCCGCGGGGCGACCGATGGGTGGGTTCCATACGGCTTTCTCCTTCCTAGCCGAGGGTGGGTTTCGCTCGTCGTCCACGTAGCGGGACTTCTCGCGGCTCTCACTGCGGTGGGTGTGCTCGTCTGGTGGACGAGCCGTCTTCCGCAGGTCATCAGCGAAGAACAGCCCGGTCTCACACCTTCGTAAACAGAGTGACGGCGACAGGCAAGTCCCCGGCAGTGGCGTAGCGCCGTGTCGTCCGCGGTGATGGTTAGGCGCTGAGTTCGAGGATGGTGTCGGTCACCCCCTCGGCTGCGGTGCCCGGGACGAGCCGGAACCCCCATGAGCCCACGTTGCTCGTGCAGACAAAAACGACCCCGAACCGGTTTCCCGGTTCGGGGTCATTTCCTGCTGTGCGCGAGGGGGGACTTGAACCCCCACGCCCTTATCGGGCACTAGCACCTCAAGCTAGCGCGTCTACCTATTCCGCCACCCGCGCAGGTGTTGGTTTTTGTCGTTGCCGACCGAAGAATGACATTAGCACGATCCAGAGGTCGGTACGAACCCGCATGACGCCCGGGCGTGGCTGAGCGTCTTCGATACTCTGGTGCCATGCCCGACTCATCCGTTCCCGAGGTCGCCCAGATCGCGCGCGACCTGATCCGCATCGACACGTCCAACTACGGCGGCGGCAAGGCCAACGGAGAGAGGGAGGCCGCCGAGTACGTCGGCGCATTCCTGAAGAGCCTGGGCCTGGAGCCGGAGTACTACGAACCGATCCCGCGGCGCACCAATGTCATGGCCCGCGTTCCCGGTCGCAACCCGGGTCGGCCAGCGCTTGTCGTTCACGGCCACCTCGACGTCGTCCCGGCCGTCGCCGAGGACTGGACCGTCGATCCGTTCGCCGGCGAGATCCGTGACGGGATGCTGTGGGGCCGCGGCGCGGTCGACATGAAGAATATGGATGCCATGATCCTGGCGGCCGTCGCCGATCTGCTGCGTGCGGGGGAGCAGCCCGACCGCGACCTGATCCTGGTCTTCTTCGCCGACGAGGAGAACGGTGGCGTCGAGGGGTCGGCGCTGGTCGTTCAGGACAAGCCCGAGTGGTTCGCTGGCGCCACCGAGGCGATCAGCGAGGTAGGCGGATACTCGATCACGGTTGATGACCACCGCGCGTACCTGCTGCAGGTGGGCGAGAAAGCCCTCATGTGGCTCAGACTCGTCGCGAAGGGCCGCGCCGGGCACGGCAGTCGGTTCCACGAGGACAACGCCGTCACGCGCCTCTCAGAGGCCGTTGCAGCGATCGGGCGCACCCGGTGGCCCATCCGGCTCACTCCGACGACTCAGGCCCTTCTCGAAGGGCTCAGCGAACTCACCGGTCGCCCTGTTGACGACCCCGACGCCCTCGCCGCCGCCGCGGGTCCGGCCGAGGCATTCCTGCGGTCGACCTTCCGCACGACCGCGAACCCGACAGCGCTCAGCGCCGGCTATAAGCACAACGTCATCCCCGAGAGCGCCGAGGCACTGATCGACGTCCGGGTGATCCCCGGCACTGAGGACGACGTGCTCGCCGAACTTCAGCGCATCGTCGGTGAAGACATCGAGATCCAGACGGTCGTGCGCGATATCGGCATGGAGACGCCCTTCGCGGGCGAGTTCGTCGAGCACATGGTGGCCGCACTGGGCCGACATGACCCAGGTGTGCCCGTCATCCCGTACCTGCTCGGCGCCGGCACCGACAACAAAGCGCTGGCGGCTATCGGTATCACCGGCTACGGCTTCGCCCCACTGCAGCTGCCCGCCGATCTCGACTTCACCGGGATGTTCCACGGTGTCGATGAGCGCGTGCCCGTAGACTCGCTTGTCTTCGGCCAGCGCGTGCTGGCCGATCTGCTGCGCGTCTGCTGATCAGCATCCGCCGCTTCTCCCGCACCATCTGAAAGCACCGCATGAACCTGCTCGAAGCGCTCATTCTCGGCATCGTGCAGGGACTCACCGAGTTCCTGCCCATCTCGTCCAGCGCGCACCTGCGCATTGTGGGTACGTTCCTGCCCTCGGGTGAGGACCCCGGCGCAGCCTTCACCGCGATCACCCAGATCGGTACCGAAGCCGCCGTCGTGGTGTTCTTCTGGCGCGACATCGTGCGGATCATCGGCCAGTGGTTCCGATCGCTCGCCGGGCGCGTGCCGCGCAATGACCCCGACGCCCGGATGGGCTGGCTGATCATCATCGGAAGCCTGCCGATCGTCGCGCTCGGCTTGCTTTTCCAAGACAAGATCGAGACCGTCCTGCGATCGCTGTGGCTGGTCGCGATCATGCTGATCGCGTTCGGCATCCTGCTGGGCATCGCCGACTACGTCGGTGCGAAGAAGCGCAAGCTCAACCAGCTGACCTACCCGGACGGTGTCGCCTATGGATTCGCCCAGGCGCTCGCACTGGTGCCCGGCGTCTCACGCTCGGGCGGGACGATCACCATGGGTCTGTTCCTCGGCTACGAGCGCGCAGCCGCCGCGCGCTACGCGTTCCTGCTGGCGATCCCCGCCGTGTTCGGCAGCGGCTTCTACCAACTGTTCAAGCACTGGGGTGACCCGAACCAGCACTTCACGCTGGGCGAGACGTTCGCCGCGACCGGCATCGCCTTCGTCGTCGCCCTCGGCGTGATCGCGTTCTTCATGAACTGGATCTCCAAGCGCAGCTTCCTGCCGTTCGTGATCTACCGGGTACTGCTCGGCATCGCCATCATCGTGATGCTGTCGACGGGCGTGATCCCCGCGATGTGACAATCAGCGCTTGTCGGGGCCATCGCCCCGACGGCGCAGGTAGCGCTCGAACGCCTGGGCGATCGCATCCCCCGAGGCATCGGGGGAGTCCCAGGTGTCGCGCGTTCGCTCGAGCTGACGGATGTACTCGGCCATATCGTCGTCCTCGGCGGCAGCCGCGTCGATCGAGGCCTCCCAGGCGGCCGCCTCGGTGCGCAGATGCTCGCGCACGGGGCCGACGCCGGTGAGCTCCTCCAGGCGGTCGAGCAACGCGAGCGTCGCCTTCGGAGACGGCGCTGCGGATGCCACATAGTGCGGCACGCTCGCCCACAGGCTCGCCGTGGGGATCTCGGCGCGGGTGGCGAAATGATCGAGAACGCTGAGGATGCCCACCGGCCCCTCATAGGTGGACTTCTCCAGCCCATGCGCCTCGCGCACCCGTTCTTCCTGGCTGGTGGCGAACACCGAGATCGGTCGGGTGTGCGGCACATCCGACAGCATCGCCCCCAGGGTGACGAAACCGGTGATGTCGTCACGCAGGGCGACGTCGATGAACTCGTTCGCAAAGGCCTGCCAAGCACGGGCCGGTTCCGAACCGGTCAGCAGCCACAGCTCCGGACCCTCGGTCACGCTCGTCGGCCTCCACAGCGAGGCCTCGGGCCACACGAGCTCGCGCTGCCCGGTCGCGTCCATCCGCGTCGCGGGTCGGGTGTACTGGTAGTCGAAGTACAGTTCAGCGTCCACGGAGTGCACGCGCTGGTAGTCCGTGGACTCGCGCAGCGCCGAAATGGCACCGCTGGCTGCCTCGCCGGCGTCATTCCAGCCGTCGAACGCGGCGATGATGATACGAGAGCCGAGGGCGTCCACCGAGCTCCTCTCCGTCGGCTTTGGGTATCCCTCCAGGTTAGTGGGGGCCCGCGCGGAGCGGGCTCTGACACGGCTAGCATGGTTCGGTGAGTGATAAGCCCAGCGCAGTCCTGTGGGACATGGACGGAACCCTCGTCGACACCGAGCCCTACTGGATCGCCGTCGAGACCGAACTCGTCGAGTCGTACGGCGGCACGTGGACCCCTGAAGATGGGCTGCAGTTGGTCGGCAACGCCCTGATCGACAGCGCGAAGATCCTGCGCGCGGCCGGCGTCGACATGGAGCCGGAAGCGATTGTCCAGCTGCTCACCGACCGCGTCTCGGAGCGCCTGTGTGTTGAGGGTGTCCCGTTCCGCCCCGGCGCGCGCGAGCTGCTCGCCGACCTGCGCGCTGCGGGCATCCCGACCGCCCTGGTGACGATGTCACTGCGCCGCATGGCACTCGACGTGGTGAGCCTGATCGATTTCCCGGCCTTCGACGTCGTCGTCGCCGGTGACGACGTGGAGCGCCCCAAGCCGCACCCGGATCCCTACCTCACCGCCGCGACTCAGCTGGGCGTCGACATCGCCGACGCCGTCGTCATCGAGGACTCACCGACCGGGCTGGCCGCGGGACTGGCATCCGGCGCGACGACGCTCGGGGTTCCGCACATCGTCGCTCTCGACGACCTCGGCGCGCACGAGCTCTGGCCGACACTGGACGGACGCACCGCCGCCGACATCTCGGATCTGCGCACGCGCGTTGGAGCGGGGGTGGCACGATGACCGCCGCACGCCCCAGCGGCCCCTTCCGCGAGGGGGATCGCGTTCAGCTCACCGGCCCGAAGGGGCGGATGCACACGATCACCCTGCGCGCCGATGGCGAGCTGCACACGCATCACGGTGTGCTGTTCCACCGCGACCTGATCGGGCAGCCCGACGGTTCCGTCGTCACCAACAGTTCCGGCCACGACTACCTGGCGCTGCGGCCGCTGCTGCGCGACTTCGCCCTGTCGATGCCGCGCGGTGCCGCGATCGTGTACCCGAAGGACTCGGCGCAGATCGTCATGCAGGCTGACATCTTCCCCGGTGCCGTCGTCGTCGAGGCGGGCGTGGGGTCCGGAGCGCTTTCGCTCGCGCTTCTGCGCGCGATCGGGCACGACGGTGCGCTGACCTCGTTCGAGCGCCGCGAGGACTTCGCCGAGGTAGCGAAGGCGAACGTCGAGACCTTCTTCGGTGAGACGCCCGACACGTGGGACGTCGTCGTCGGCGACCTCGCAGAGGAGCTCCCCACCCGCTTCGAACCCGGCACCGTCGATCGTGTCGTACTCGACATGCTCGCGCCCTGGGACTGCATGGATGCCGTGGCGGATGCCCTCACGCCGGGCGGCGTCGTGATCTGCTACATCGCGACCGCCACGCAGCTCTCGCGAGTGGCCGAGTACATCCGCGGTACCGGGCTGTTCACGGAACCCGATGCGTCCGAGACGATGGTGCGCGGCTGGCATGTCGAGGGTCTCGCGGTCCGCCCGGACCACCGGATGGTCGCGCACACCGGCTTCCTGCTCACGGCCCGCCGCCTCGCACCGGGTGCGGTCCCGCCCGAAGTGCGTCGCCGTGCCTCGAAGTCCAGCTACGGGGATGAGGACGTCGAGCTGTGGACGCCGGGGGCTGTCGGCGACCGGGAGATCACCGACAAGAACCTGCGCAAGCGCGTACGCGAGGCGCAGAAGGCAGCCGCCGGCGCCAGGATCGCCGCCTCGTCGCGCGAGGTACCGCCCGCTTCGGAATAGACTGGGGCGCGTGCGTAAAACGACCGCTGCTCTCTCGGCCCTGGCCCTGTCCGCCCTTGCTCTGACCGGCTGCTCTGCGGTGCCGGGCAACGATGCCGCGGACTGCGACCGTGTCTCGTCGACCGGCCTGGCGGCGTCCGTCGAGGTCGTTGGCACCTTCGGTACGCCGCAGGTCGCGATCGACATGCCGGTTCGCGCGTCAGAAGTGAAGTACACCGACCTCATCGTCGGTGACGGCCCCGCAATCGCCGCGTCGAACCAGAACGCCATCATGACTCGGCTGCTGGTCAACGGCGACACCGGCGAACCGATCCACTCCGCGCTGAGCGTCTGGAGCCCGGACTCTGCCGCGGCAGAGTTCCCCGGCGTCGAACAGGCGCTGGAGTGCGCAACCGAGGGAAGCCGCGTCGCCGTCGCGATTCCGGCCGCCGATCTGCCCGAAGGCCTGGCACCGCAGATCGGCCTCGGCGCCGACGCCAGCCTCGTCGCCGTCTACGACATCCAGTACACGCTGCTCCCGAAGGCCGAGGGTGATGACGTGTTCAACACCACCCGCGGGATCCCCTCGGTGGTGCGTGCACCCGACGGTCGCCCCGGCATCATCGTGCCCGGCAGCGCCGCGCCCGACACGGTCGTCGTCGAGACCCTGATCGACGGGCGGGGCGAAGCCGTCGCGGACGGCACACCGATGTTCCACTACACGGCCGTGGACTGGGCGAACCGCTCGGTCGTCGGCAGCTCGTGGGACGGCCCCGTGATGTTGAACGCGCAGTCCCTGCCCGAAGAGGTCGCCCAGGCGATCTCCGAGGCGACCATCGGCTCACAGGTGATGGTGATCGTGCCGGACGAGACCGGCGACGCGGTGACCTACGTCGTCGACATCCTGGGTGTGATCCCCGAGGAGCTGGCACAGGGATGACCGTCACGATCCCCGCGGAGGAGCGTCTGACGAATCTCGTCGTGGCGCTGATGGCCACGGGGATCGGCCTGACCAAGCAACAGATCCTCGACAGCGTCTCCGGCTACCGTCAGCGCGCAGAAGCCGGCGCCAAGCCCGACGCGCTCGAGAAGATGTTCGAGCGCGACAAGGACGAGCTGCGCACCCTGGGTATCCCGATCGAGACCATCGGCGACCCGACCGATCCGCATGATCTGCGCGAAGCCCGCTACCGCATTCCGCAGGCCGATTACGATCTGCCTGCCGACATCGAGTTCACGGATGCGGAACTCGCCGTGCTTCGCCTCGCGGGCAGCGTCTGGAGTGCAGAGTCCGTCTCGGTCGACGCGCAAGCGGGTGTGCGAAAGATCCGCGCGCTGGGTATCGACGGCGACGAACCGATCATCGGCTTCGCCCCGCGCATCGCGGCGCGCGATGCTGCGTTCCCCAAGCTGCAGGAGGGCATCGAGCGCAGTCGAGTCGTCGTCTTCGAGTACCTCAAGCCCGGCGACGCCGCGGCCAGCACGCGGCGAATCCGACCGTTGGCACTGGTCGAGTACGAGGCGCGCTGGCATGTGTTCGGCATCGATCTGGATGCCGCCGCCGATCGGACGTTCCTGCTGAGCAGAATCGTCAGTGATGTGAAGGTGACCGGCCAGACGTTCGACGCGTCCCTGCGCATCGGGGCGGGGGAGCGCGCGCTGTCGGGACTCGCAGCGGTCGCCGCGGCACAGAGCGCCCTGCTCGAGGTGACCCCGGGCACCGAGGCGGCACTGCGACTCGGGCGCCGTTCCACGGTCGCTGCACAGGGCATCCGCGTGCCCTACGTCGACCGACACGTCTTCGCCGACGAGCTCGCCGCCTACGGGCCAGAGGTGCGCGTCGTCGAACCTGCCGACCTGCGCGACGCCGTGATCGACCGCCTCCGGGCGATCAGTCGCGTGCACTCCGACGGAGGTGACTGACGATGACAACCCGTGCACCGTTGCTCGCGGCGGATCGCGTGCGACTGTACCTGACGCTCGTGCCATACCTCCTCGAACGCGGCCAGGTCACCCTCGACGAGGCCGCCGCCGACTTCGGCGTGACGCCCGCGCAGATGCGACAGATGGTCGAGAAGCTGACGGTGATCGGCCTGCCCGGTGATTCCGGATTCTGGCAACCGCCGCAGGAGATGTTCGACATCGACTGGGACCTGCTCGACGAGCACGGCGTGATCGAGATCACCAACGACGTCGCGCTGCGGCGTGTTCCGCGCTTCACCGCGCGTGAGGCCGCGGCCCTGCTCGCCGGCCTCCAGATGGTCGCGGCCGTTCCCGCGGTCGCAGACTCGGGCCTGGTCTCGGGACTGATGGCCAAGCTGTCCCGAGGATCCGCGGACGCGCCGCCTGACCTGGTGGTCGCCCCGGTCGAGGTCAGCGCCGTGCAGCACGTCGTCTCGCGTGCGCTCCACGAAGGCGTCGCCGTGTCGTTCCGCTATCACGCACCGGATGCCGAACCGACGGTGCGGACCGTCGACCCGATGCAGATCCTGCTGACGAACGGGCAGTGGTATCTGCAGGGCTGGTGCCATCTGCGCCAGGCGATGCGCACGTTCCACCTCGATCGTGTGAGTGATCCCGAACTCACCGTCATCGCCATCACGCACACCGACGCCGCCGCACCGCCCGATTTCGGCGCGGGAACGCAGGCGGGGCCCGTCACCGTGCGTCTGCCGGAGCGGCTCGTCCCCCTGCTCGGCGCCTTTTCGCACGATGAAGTCGCACGCTCCGCAGGCCTGGTGACGCTGCGGTTCCACATGGCCGATCCGCGGGGCATCAAGCGGATCGCGGCACGATTCGGTGGCGCCGTCGAGGTGCTCGACCCACCCCCGGCACGCGCAGCGACGCAGGAATGGGCATCCGACGGACTCGCGTTGTACGTCGTCCCCAGCACCGATTCGTGACGATAGACTGAACCAACCTTGACCCATCCAGAGGAGACATCCATGGGCAATCTCTTCGCAGGACCACACCTGTGGATCATTCTGATCATCATCCTTCTTCTCTTCGGCGCGGCGAAGCTGCCGGCGCTGGCGAAGAGCCTCGGCCAGTCCGCTCGTGTCTTCAAGGGCGAAATGAAGGCGATGAAGGAGGACGACGCAGACGCGACGACCCCCGACGCCGCCGACGCGACGGCAACGGGCACTTCGGCTCCGGCAAAGCCATCCGCGGAGCGTCCTGCTGATCAGGACACACCGCCTCGCGCTTCCTAGGCCGTGACTGAACTGAACGTCGAAGCGCAGCCCGAGGACGGGAAGCGCGATCGACGCATGTCGCTCGGCGAGCATCTGCGCGAGGCTCGCAAGCGACTGATCATCGCGGTGATCGGCCTCGCGGCCGGTATGGTGATCGCATTCATCGTCACCGACCCGATCATCAACTTCCTGACCGAGCCGATCCGCATCATCGATGAAGAGCGCGGTGGCGACTTCGCGGAGTTGATGTTCACGGGCATCGCTTCTGGATTCAACCTGCGAATCCGCATGGCTCTGTCGATCGGTCTGTTGTTGTCGGCACCGGTCTGGCTATGGCAGATCTGGGCGTTCGTCATGCCGGGGCTCACCAAGAAAGAGATCCGGTACACGCTCGCGTTCGTCGGCGCGGCGATACCGCTGTTCTTCACCGGTGGGTACGTCGCCGTGCTGGTGGCACCGCACGTGATCGAAGTGATGTCGAGCTTCGTGCCCGAGATCGGCGTGAACTTCTTCGATTCCGACTACTACTACGACTTCATCCTGAAGTTCGTTCTGGTGATCGGTGTCTCGTTCGTGCTGCCGGTGTTCATGGTGGCGTTGAACCTCGCCGGTGTGATGTCCGGTGCGGCGATGCTGAAGGGGTGGCGGATCGCGATCCTTGTCGCCTCGCTGTTCGCAGCGATCGCGACGCCCGCTGCCGACATCGGTTCGATGCTGCTGCTGGCCGGCATTCTCGTGGTGCTCTACTTCGCCGCGGCCCTGTTGTCGCTGCTGTTCGACCGCCGCAAGAAGAAGCGCGAGATCGCCGCAGGTCTTGACCCGGACGCCCCGGCAGCATGACATCACACGCTGAGCGCTACGCGGCAGCCCGATCGGCCGCGGAGCACCCGCAGACACAGGCGTTCTCGGCCCAGCAGCGCTTCGACCTGGACCCGTTCCAGGTCGAAGCCTGTCAGGCCCTCGAGCGCGGGCGCAGTGTGCTGGTCGCAGCCCCCACCGGTGCGGGCAAGACGATCGTCGGCGAGTTCGCGATCCACATGGCGATGCAGACCGCGAACGACAAGGCGTTCTACACCACGCCGATGAAGGCGCTGTCGAATCAGAAGTTCCGTGAGCTGGTCGATGCGTACGGCGCGGACCAGGTCGGTCTGCTCACCGGCGACACCAACATCAACGGCAACGCGCGCATCGTGGTGATGACTACCGAAGTGCTGCGCAACATGCTGTACGCCGACTCCGACGCCCTGCGCGGGCTGCGCTATGTCGTCATGGACGAGGTTCACTACCTCGCCGACCGGTTCCGCGGTCCTGTGTGGGAAGAGGTGATCCTGCACCTTCCGCAGGATGTGCGACTGATCTCTCTCAGCGCCACGGTGTCGAACGCCGAGGAGTTCGGTGACTGGCTTGACACGGTCCGCGGTGACACCGATGTGATCGTCTCCGAGATCCGCCCGGTACCGCTGGAGCAGCACGTGCTGGTGCGCGATGACCTGCTGCCGTTGTTCGACGACCGCGCCGGTGTCGCCACGGCACAGGTCAATCAGGAGTTGTCACGCCTGCGCTCTTCTTCCGGTCCGCGACATGAGAGCAATCGTCGGGCGCAGGAGTACCGCAGCAACCGCCACGCCGGCCGTCACGCTCAGCGCCCGCCGCGCGGCGGAAAGCGCCCGAACAGGGGTGCCGACGAGCGCCGCATCGAGCGCATGGATCGTCCAGACGTGGTTCGTCTGCTCGAACGGGCGAACCTCTTGCCGGCGATCTTCTTCATCTTCAGCCGCGTCGGGTGCGATGCTGCCGTGCAGCAGGTCAGACGCGCCGGTGTGCGACTGACCACAGCGGAGGAACGCGCTGAGATCAAGGCGATCGTCGACGACCGCACACGCTCCTTGCAGGACGAGGACCTCGATGTGCTCGGATTCTGGGAGTGGCGCGACAATCTGGAGCGGGGTGTCGCCGCCCACCATGCCGGCCTCCTGCCCGCTTTCAAGGAAGTCGTCGAAGAACTGTTCCAGCGAAAGCTCGTGAAGGCCGTCTTCGCCACCGAGACGCTCGCGCTGGGAATCAACATGCCCGCGCGCACCGTCGTCCTCGAGAAGATGGAGAAGTTCAACGGCGAGGCGCGGGTCGCGATTACCTCAGGGGAGTACACCCAGCTCACGGGGCGCGCCGGCCGCCGCGGCATCGATGTGGAGGGCCACGCGGTCGTGCAGTGGACCGCGGGCATGGACCCGCAGGCGGTCGCCGCGCTGGCTTCGCGGCGCACCTATCCGCTGAACTCCAGCTTCCGCCCCACCTACAACATGGCCGTCAATCTGATCGACCGGTTCGGTCGGGAGCGGGCGCGCGAGATCCTCGAATCGTCGTTCGCGCAGTTCCAGGCGGACCGCGCCGTGGTGGGCCTGGCACGCAAGGTCAAGGACGCCGAGGAATCCCTGCAGGGCTACCGCACCGCGATGAAGTGCGAACACGGGGACTTTCCCGACTACGCGGCGATCCGCCGCGAGCTGAGCGACCTCGAGAAGAAGAACCGCAAGGACGCGGCGGCGCCCCGAGCCGTCCGCGAGAAGCGGATGAAGAAGATCCAGGGTCTGCGGACGCGCATGCAGCGCCACTCCTGCCACGGATGCCCCGATCGGGAAGCCCATGCGAGGTGGGCAGAGCGCTACTACTCCCTCAAGCGCGAGACCGACCGCACACGCCGACAGATCGAGACCCGCACCGGCACCGTCGCCCGCACTTTCGACCGCGTCATCGACGTGCTGCAGGTGGTCGGCTATCTCGACGGCGAGGGCGGTGACCTCGCTCTCACCGAGGCCGGGCGCACGATGCGTCGCATCTACGGAGAGCGCGATCTGCTTGTCGCAGAGGCGCTGCGGAACAACCTGTGGCGCAACCTCGATGCACCCTCGCTTGCGGCCATGGCGAGCTGCCTGGTGTACGAACCCCGCCGTGACGAACAGAACCTCGGCGAGCGTGGTCTGCCCCGCGGGGCGTTCCGCATCGCCTACGACCAGACGATGCGGTTGTGGGTCGAGCTCGATGAGCTGGAGCACGACTACGGCCTGCCACGCACCGAGCCGCTGGCTCCTGGGCTCGCTGCGGCGATGCACAATTGGACGCGAGGCGGTTCCCTCGATCGGGTGCTGGTCGATGCCGATATGGCTGCGGGTGACTTCGTGCGCTGGTCGAAGCAGACGATCGATCTGCTCGATCAGCTCTCGATCGTCGCCGAGGATGACCAGCTCGCCCGTACTGCGCGGCGTGCACTCGATGGTGTGCGTCGCGGCATCGTCGCGTACTCGGCGGTGTGACCCGGATGCCGGCATCCGCCACCGCGGCTCCTGTGCGCCCGCTCGTGCCCCTGTGGCTCGCCGTACCGATGGCCGCGGCCGCAGGTGCGCTGATGAACTTCGCCTTCCCCGCAGTGGCGGCATGGCCCTTGGCTCTCGTCGCACTTGCCCTGCTGCTGCCCGCCCTGATCGGCCGGCGCTTCGGCGGCGCGCTGCTGGTGGCCGCGGTCTACGGACTTGTGCTGTTCGCCCTGCTCGTGTCGTGGACGGCCCGCTATCTGGGCCCGATTCCGTGGGTGGCACTGTTCGTGCTCGAGGCCGCACTGACGGCCATTGCACTGGTGCCCATCACGCTGGCGTACCGGTGGCTTCCACGCGCCTGGCCGCGTAGCAGAACCGTGGTGCTGCCACTCACCGTCGCAGCGCTCTGGACGGTGCACGAGCTCTTTCTCGGCAACTGGCCGTACGGTGGCTTTCCCTGGGCACGGCTGGGCATGACGCAGTCGGAAGGGCCATTCGCCCCGGTCGCCTCGTGGGTGGGGGTGAGCGGCCTGACCTTCCTGATGGTCGCGGCGGTAGCCCTGCTGATCGAGGTCGTACGAATGCGCACGTGGCGACAGCCGTTGCGCCTGATCGCCCCGGCGCTGACGGTGCTCGTTCTCGTGTTCACGCCACTGTTCCCGACGACGCCGTCCGGAGCGATGAGCATCGCCGCGGTGCAGGGCAACGGTGCGACCGGGTACTTCGACGATCGCGAACCCTACGGTGTGATCACCGCGCAGACCGAGGCGATGGATGCGTTGCGCGGTGAGGATATCGACCTCGTCGTCTGGCCAGAGGGCGGGGTCGACTACGACCCGTTCCAGGATCCCGCGACAGCACGGCGGCTCACCCGGCTGGTGAACGTCTTCGACGCGCCATTGCTCGCCAACACCGCGACGCAACGCGGCGAGGAGTACTTCAACACGTCGTTCCTGTGGACCGACGAGGGCACCGCGACGCAGAGTCACGACAAGCGCCACCCGGTGCCGTTCGGCGAGTACGTGCCGGACCGTGACTTCTACTACGCCATCGCTCCCGACCTCATCGGCCTGATCGGCAGGGAGTACACGCCGGGCGTCAACCCGCCGTTCGTCGACGTCGACGGCGTGCGCGTGGGGCTGGCCATCTGCTTCGACGTGATCTACGACGAGGTCATCCGCGAGAGTGTGACCGCCGGTGCCGAAGTGCTCGTGTTCCAGACCAACAACGCCGACTTCCGTGGCACCGACGAGAACCTGCAGCAGCTCGCCTTCGCGCGCATGCGCGCGATCGAGACGGGGCGCAGCGTCGTCAACGTCTCTACGGTGGGCACGAGTCAGATCATTCGTCCGGACGGCTCGACCGTCTCGTCGCTGGACGCAGATGAGGCCGGAGCGTTGCTCGAGGATGTCGAGCTACGCTCCGGCCTCACGGCGGGTGTCGTGCTGGGCCCCTGGATTCAGCTGGTGCTGCTGGTCTCAGGCTGCGTCACGCTGATCATCGCCGGCGTGCGCGCCCGGCGCGAGTGATTCAGCGTCGGTGCATCATGCGCCGATGCGCTCGTGCGACGGGTCGTCACCGTCGCCACGACGTGCCCGCACGTAGGCGAGCCGGTCTGCGAGGAGCTCTTCGAGCTCGTCGCGGGTGCGACGCTCGAGAAGCATGTCCCAGTGCGTGCGGGCCGCCTTCTCATCGGCCTCTTCGAGCTTGACCGATGCGCCGTCGACCTGCAGCACAGCTTCCGCGCCGCACGCGCGGCACTCCCAGGTCTGCGGAGACTCCGCATCCGCGGCGAACATCAGCGTGGTCTCCTGACCGCACGACTCGCACTTGTACGTCGTGGCGCGACGTTCCATGAAAACGACGCCCTCTTCGCTCTGAAGGCTCTGCGCACCCAATCGGATGCCGCGAAGGCTGCGATCTGCCATTGTGTGGTCCTCTCGTCGCTGTTAGGTATAGCGCGCGCGCCTGTGCGCTTCATCCATGGTCGCGAGTTCTGCGCAGAAGACTCAGGATATTCTCAGGTTAAGGACGACGTTTTGGGTGTATCAGGGCCGACCGAGCGTATCCAGCGCGAGATCCGCACGATCGGTCACGATTCCATCGACGCCCGCATCGACGAGGCGTTGCATCTCGGCGGGATCGTTGACGGTCCACACATGCACTTCGACCCCCAGCGCGTGCGCCGCCCGCACGAGTGAGGGCGTCAGGATGCGCACGCCGGCATGACGTTCGGGGATCTGCACGGCGTCGACGCCGCGCAGTGCGCGAGCGGGGGAGAGGCGGGCCCCGGAGAGTGCACGCAACGCCGCGATGACGCGCTTGCCGCCGGAGGTCGCCGGTGGCATCTCGGCGCCCGCGCGTCGAACGGAATCCAGCGCCGCCGCGCGGTTGCGGTCTGAGAAGCTCGTCAACAGAACGCGGTGCGCGTGCGGAGCGATCTGCGCACCGATCGGGGCGGCGACGGCGGCAACCTTCACATCGATGTTGAAGCGTGAGCGCGGAAAGGCCTCGAGAGCTTCGGTGACCGTCAGCAGTCCACCGTGGTCGGCGAAGAGCTCGACAAGCTCGGCGGTGCGCACCGAAGCAATCGGCCGAGGGTCCCCGGCGATGCGCTGCAGCGTGCTGTCGTGGAACAGTACGACGTCGCCGTCAGCGGTGACTTGGCAGTCGGTCTCGATGTAGCGCGCTCCGGCAGCATCCGCCGCGGCGAATGCTGCTGCTGTGTTCTCCCAGATCGCGGGATCCTGCCCGGGGGCGGACGCCAGACCGCGGTGCGCGAGAACCCTGGGACCGTCGATTCCCCGGAAGTACGGGTGGGTCACGCGTCGCGCTGTGAGTCGGAGCCCGGGCGGGGCGTGAACGCGCTACCGATGCCCTTGAGTGCCTCGGTGAGCTCGCTGGGGATGATCCAGAGTTTGCTGGATTCGCTCTCGCTGATCTTCGGGAGCATCTGCAGGTACTGGTAAGCGAGCAGCTTGTCGTCGGGACGGCCCTGGTGAATCGCTGTGAAGACGTTCTGGATCGCTTCGGCCTCACCCTGCGCTCGGAGCACAGCCGCCTGCTTGTCACCCTCGGCCTTGAGGATTGCGGCCTGACGCTGACCCTCGGCTTCGAGGATCTGCGACTGCTTCGACCCCTCGGCCGTCAGGATCGCAGCGCGACGGTCACGCTCGGCACGCATCTGCTTCTCCATCGAGTCCTGGATCGAGACGGGCGGGTCGATCGCCTTCAGCTCGACCCGCGAGACGCGGATGCCCCACTTGCCGGTCGCCTCGTCGAGCACTACCCGCAGCTGCCCATTGATCTCGTCACGGCTGGTGAGCGCCTCTTCGAGGTTGAGTCCGCCGACGACGTTGCGCAACGTCGTGGTCGTGAGCTGCTCGACGGCGCCGAGGTAGTTCGCGATCTCGTAGGTAGCGGCGCGGGCGTCGGTCACCTGAAAGTAGACCACCGTGTCTATCGAGACGACGAGGTTGTCTTCGGTGATCACCGGCTGCGGGGGAAATGACACCACCTGTTCGCGCATGTCGATCAACGGGCGCAGCCGGTCGATGAACGGAACCAGAAGGTTGAGGCCCGGCGTAAGTGTCTTGTGATAGCGACCGAGTCGCTCGACGACGCCGGCTGTCGCCTGGGGGATGATCCGGATCGCCCGCGCCAGGGTGACGAGCACGAAGATGATGACGGCGATCGCCAGCACCCAGGCGATCGCGGCAGGGATGATCGAGCTGTCCATCAGAAGTCCTCTTCCGTGACGGGGTGGACGATCGCGGTCGCGCCGTCGATCTCGGTGACAGCGATACGGCTGCCTTGACTGATCGGAGTACCGTCGAAGCTCCGCGCGGTCCAGGTGTCACCGTTGCCGAGCTTGACTTGTCCCGACCCTTGGGTGATGTCGGTGAGTGCGACGCCACGCTGGTCGAGCAACGCGTCGAGGTTCGTCGGTGTCGGATCTTCATCCCGGCTGAGGCGATGCAGCAACGGTGGCCGCAAGAAGAACACGAAGGCCGCGGCCGCGGCGCCGGCAATGATGACCTGCGCCCAGATCGGTACCCCGACCAAGTCGGTGACCAGGCCGACGGCGCCGCCGAACGACAGCATCAGGAAGGTGAGATCGAGCGTGAGCATTTCGATCACCAAGAAGAGGGCGATCAGCACGATCCAGCCGATCCACGCCCACTCGTCGATGACCGTGATGAATGTCGTGAAGCCGTCCATGGGCCCTCCTGCGCTCAACTTACCACGCGTGGGGAACGCTCGGCCCGACCCGCGACGCTGTAGGCTGGGACGTCGCTGAACGTGCGAAATCCGCGCCCCCGAGGAGTAGTTATGTCCCAGGTTCTTCCCGCCGGATCCCTCGACGGCAAGGTGGCGTTGGTCACCGGTTCGTCGCGAGGTATCGGCGCCGACACGATCCGCTACTTCGCCGAGGCCGGCGCAGATGTCGTGATCAACTTCCGCAACAAGGCGCCGCGCGCTGAGAAGCTCGCGAACGAGCTGCGTGCGCTGGGACGCCGGGCTCTGGTCGTGGGCGCCGATCTGACCGACCCCGCGTCGGTCTCGGCGATGTTCGACCAGGTGCGCGATGAGTTCGGGCGTCTTGACATCCTGGTGCTCAACGCATCGGGCGGCATGGAATCCGGCATGGCCGAGGACTACGCACTCAAGCTCAACCGCGACGCGCAGGTGGGTGTGCTGAAGGCAGCCGAGCCGCTGCTGGGTGACGGCGCCCGCGTGGTGTTCGTCACCAGCCACCAGGCGCACTTCATCCGGACGACCCCGACCATGCCCGAGTACGAGCCGGTCGCCAAGTCGAAGCGCGCCGGTGAAGACGCTCTTCGTGAGCTGATCCCGGGGCTGACTGAGAAGGGCATCGGTTTCACGGTGGTCTCCGGCGACATGATCGAGGGAACCATCACGGCCACGCTGCTCGAGCGCGCGAACCCGGGTGCCATCGCCGGGCGCCGCGAGTCTGCCGGCAAGCTCTACAACGTGTCCGAGTTTGCTGCGGAGGTCGCGCAGGCGGCCATCGACGCGGTTCCGGCAGACAACACTCGACTCGTCGGTGACACTTCGGACTTCATCGCCGAGTGACCCTTGTGCGATGGTCGGTCTCGACCGTCGCACGAACGAGAGAAGGCGACCCGATTGCTCGGGTCGCCTTCTCTCGTTGTGAGGGGACGGTCAGACGGCCAGTGCCTCGACGTCCTTCTTCATCGTGATCGCACGGATGATCTGGATGAGTCCCAGCGCCACGAGCGAGGCGCCGAGCACGATCCACAGCAGGGCGGCTGCGTACAGCGGCGACAGGATGACGACGATACCGGCGATGATGCTGAGCAGCGAGTACAGCAGCGTCCAGACCTTAGTGGTCTTCTGCCCCATGATGCTCAAGGCGACGACGCCGTCGACGATCCAGCTGATGCCGATGAAGATGGCGACGACGATCGCCAGGGTGACCTTCGCCGCGCCCAGGTTGGCGAAGGCGATGATTCCTGCCGCGAGATACAGCAGACCCAGCAGGATGTGCCCGACACGGGCCCAGCCGCCACCCTTGCCCGAGAAGATGCCGAGCCCGATGTAGACGAGGCCCCCGACGATGAGGTAGGACGCGAAGATACCGGTGACGATCACCGCGGTCTTGCTCGGCCAGGCGAGCAGAACGATGCCGGCGATCAGTGCGATCGCACCGGACACGGCGAGGAACGTGCGAACGGACTTCATGAAGCTCTTCGCTTCAGTGAGTGCATCGGTCATGGGGAACCTTTCCTTGAGTCTCCTATGAAGGTGATGTTCCTCAGCGTAGCGGGGTGCCGGCGCCGGCACACGACTTTCTCGCCCATGGAGGGTGGCGTGTGTCGGACGTGGATGCAAGGATCAGACGGTCCGGCGTAGAAAACCCGGCGGAAGGAGCCACCCGTGGCAGACAGGCATCCGGCGGACGGCCACGACGTCATCCGCGTCGAGGGGGCACGCGAGAACAACCTCAAGAGCGTCAGCGTCAGCATCCCGAAACGGCGTCTCACGGTCTTCACCGGCGTCTCGGGGTCGGGCAAGAGCTCTCTCGTCTTCGACACGATCGCGGCGGAGTCCCGGCGCATGATCGACGAAACCTACAGCGCCTTCGTGCAGGGGTTCATGCCATCGGTGCCGCGACCGGATGTCGACGTGCTCGAGGGCCTCACGACGGCGATCCTCGTCGATCAGGAACGCCTCGGCGCCAACCCGCGGTCAACGGTGGGAACCGTCACGGACGCGAATGCAATGCTGCGCATCCTGTTCTCGCGGTTCGGCGCACCGTACATCGGTGGCCCGACGGCCTTCTCGTTCAATATCCCGACCCAGCGCGCGAGCGGTGTGATGACGGGGCCGGGCGGCGAGAAGAAGATCGTGAAGGATGCCGTCTATCTTGGCGGTATGTGCCCACGCTGCGAGGGCAGGGGATCGGTGTCGGATCTGGACCTGACACAGGTCGTCGACGAATCGAAGTCGCTGTCGGACGGCGCCATCCTGGTGCCCGGCTACACCGCCGACGGGTGGATGGTGAAGCAGTTCGCCGGCTCGGGCTTCTACCCGGCCGACAAGCCGATCGCCTCGTTCACCGAGAAGCAGCGCCACCTGTTCCTGTACGGCGAGGTGACCAAGGTCAAGATCAACGACATCAACATCACCTACGAGGGATTGATCCCCAAGATCAGCAAGTCGATGCTGTCCAAAGACATCGACGCCCTGCAGCCGCACATCCGCGCATTCGTCGAACGCGCCGCGACGTTCGCCACATGCCCCGAATGCGACGGGACCCGTCTGACGGAGGGGGCGCGGTCGTCGAAGATCGATGGCGTCAGCATCGCCGATGCCTGTCGGATGCAGGTGACCGACCTGGCCACGTGGGTCCGCGGGCTGGAACTCCCCGGTGCCGGTCCGCTGCTGGACGCGCTGCGGGCGAATCTCGATTCCTTCGTGACACTGGGACTCGGGTATCTGAGCCTGGAGCGCCCGTCGGGCACGCTGAGTGGGGGAGAGGCCCAGCGCATCAAGCTGCTTCGGCACCTGGGATCATCCCTCACCGACGTCACCTACGTCTTCGATGAGCCGACGATCGGGTTGCATCCGCACGACATTCAGCAGATGAATGCCCTGCTGCTGCAGCTGCGCGACAAGGGGAACACCGTTCTGGTCGTCGAGCACAAGCCAGAGACCATCGCGATCGGCGACCATGTCGTCGATCTCGGCCCCGGAGCCGGTAGCGCGGGAGGCGAGATCGACTTCGAGGGTTCGGTCGAGGACCTCGCCGCCAGTGACACGGTCACCGGCCGACATCTGAAGGATCGCGCGCGTCTCAAGGAGGGCGTCCGCACACGTACCGGGGTCATCGAGGTACGCGGTGCCAACGCGAACAATCTGAAGAACGTCGATGTGGACGTCCCGACCGGGGTGCTCACGGTGATCACCGGTGTCGCTGGCTCGGGTAAGAGTTCACTCGTGCACGGCTCCATTTCGCCGCGTCCGGACGTCGTCTCGATCGATCAGACGGCGATCAAGGGCTCGCGCCGCAGCAACCCCGCCACGTACACCGGAATGCTCGATCCGATCCGCAAGGCATTCGCGAAGGCGAACGGCGTCAAGCCCGCGTTGTTCAGTGCGAACAGCGAAGGCGCATGCCCCACGTGCAAGGGCGCCGGCGTGATCGTGACAGAGCTCGGGTTCATGGACACCATCGAGACGCCCTGTGAGGATTGTGGCGGCAAGCGTTTCCAAGCAGCGGTGCTCGACTACCGGCTGGGTGGACTCGATATCACGCAGGTGCTCGATCTGCCCGTGGCCGAGGCGCACGCGTTCTTCTCGGCACCCGATACCAGGATCCCCGCGGCCGTGAAGATCCTCAGCCGTATGGAGGACGTCGGGCTCGGCTACCTCACGCTCGGCCAGCCGCTCTCCACTCTCTCGGGCGGAGAGCGTCAGCGTCTGAAGCTCGCCATCCAGATGGGCGAGGCGGCAGAGACATACGTGCTCGACGAGCCGACCACCGGCTTGCACCTCGCCGACGTCGACAATCTGCTCGCGCTGCTCGACCGGCTCGTTGATTCCGGAAAGACAGTCATCGTGATCGAGCACCACCAGGCGGTGATGGCGCACGCCGACTGGATCATCGACATCGGCCCGGGGGCAGGACACGACGGCGGTCGCGTGGTGTTCGAGGGCACCCCGGCCGACCTCGTGGCGGCGCGTTCGACGCTGACAGGGCAGCACCTCGCCGACTACGTCGGGGCGTGACTCGGTGCCGATGCAAGAGGACATTGATGCCCGCATCCAGTCCTACTACACGAGTGTGTTCGATGAGCATGCGCGTCTGACGACGCGTTCGGCGCAGGGTCCGCTGGAGTACGTGCGGACGCAAGAGATCATTCGGGAGCATGTCTCGGCGGGCACGATGATCGACATCGGTGGCGGCGCGGGAATCCACGCACGCG
This sequence comes from Microbacterium esteraromaticum, assembly GCF_017303215.1. Lineage (GTDB taxonomy): Bacteria > Actinomycetota > Actinomycetes > Actinomycetales > Microbacteriaceae > Microbacterium > Microbacterium esteraromaticum_C. The sequence goes on from NZ_JAEMWU010000001.1 coordinate 1,970,000, forward strand.
CGCTGACGGATGCCGGCTACGTCGTCGAAGTTCTCGATCCGGTTTCGCGTCACGTCGAGCAAGCCCGCGCGCTTGGCCTCAACGCGCGGGTGGGAGACGCCAGAGAACTGCCGTTCGCCGCTGGGTCCTTCGATGCGGCCCTGCTGCTCGGCCCTCTGTATCACCTGGCCGCCTATGCTGATCGAATCCTTGCGTTGCGCGAAGCAGCGCGCGTTGTCGGTCCTGGCGGATTCGTCTTCGCCGCTGGCCTGTCGCGATACATCGCGTTTGGTCAGGCCACATTGGGCCGCGACGTTCCTGAGCCGTATCCGGGGGAGTGGGTCTCCCTCGCGGCCCAGGGAAAACCCGCTGATGGTATGCGATTCCCCGCCGGGCACTTCCATACCGCCGAGGAGCTGGCATCCGAAGCGACTGCCGCCGGACTCGACGTCATCGAGGTCGTCGGCGTCGAGGGTCCTGCAGGTATCCTGCTCGAATCGATGGTGGATGCGGGGGAGGAGCTCTCTCAGGCAGCGCTGGCGATCGCGCGTGCCGCAGCGGACCGCCCGGGCGTTCGCGATATGAGCGCGCACCTCATCGCTGTCGCTCGGGTCCCTGGTGGATCAGGTGACTGAGGGGCCGCTCAGCACTGCTCTTTGGACTGCTCGGTCATGATCCAGTGCTCCACGCCGGGTTCGAGCACGACAGTGCCGCAACTGCCGCCGGCGTACGTCACGAAGAGTTCCGCGCGCTGCGCTTCTTCAGAGACGGTCTCGATGTCGACCTCCGCGACGTTGCCCGTGGCCGCGTAGGCCTGAGCGGTGACATTCGTCATCTCCGCGCAGTCGGAGACCGGGAATCCACTGGCCTTCATCTCGGCCAGCATCCGCTCGACCAAGGCGTCACTGAGATAGGCGCACGCGACATCAGCATTCGGCTCGCGGCTCGCCGCGAGCCAGTCGAGAAAACTCTGCTGCGGGGTGGCGGAGGATGTTGTCGGTGACGGCGCGGGCGACGTCGCCGTCGGCTTCGTGGTTGCACTGTCGTCTGCGGCAGGCGGAGTCGCCGACGCTGAGCAGCCGGTGAGTGCCAACAGCAGGACTGCCGCTCCGGCTGTGAGTGAACCGGTGAGGCGACGGCGCGTTGTAGTCATCCGATCAGTATCACCAGTTCTCATGAGCGCGTCCACTCACGTGCGCGATGATGGACCCTATGTCTGTCGATCGCTCCATCGTTCGTGTCAAGGCCATGATCGTCGTTCCCAGTGCCGACGGATCGCATCACCTGGTCAGCGCCAACGGCCGGACGCGTGAGAACCCGCTGGGCTTCCACCGTCTCATCGGAGGGAGCGTTGAACTCGGCGAGACCTTCGAGCAGGCGATCATCCGAGAGATCGATGAAGAGCTTGGCGCCAGCATCATCGACCTCACGCAGCTCGGCGTCGTCGAGAGCATCTTCACTTGCGAGGGCGCGCTCGGCCACGAGGTCGTCGCCGTGTTCGCCGGGAGGCTCGATCCGGAACCGCCGAAGGGCGGCGGCACGCTCACAGAATCCGATGGCACTGTCGTTCCCGTTCTGTGGCGCTCGCTCAGCGATGATGACGTGGAGATCCCGTTGTACCCGGCGGCTGCTCGCGACCTAGTGTCCGCGGCGATGTCCTAGACGGCAACGACTCCGGTGAGCACCCACGCGCTAAAGCCGATAATGCACATTATGTCAGATCAGGTAGTTGCACCTCTCCCCACGCCTGACACGACACGAGGATCACGCCCCCGGCACACATAACACGCGCACCGTCATACGATGTGGCCGTGACCATCACGACTCCGCGCATGGCAGCGACAATCGAGCGACGGCTTCTCGTCAACTACCGGGTTCAGCCAGACGCGATCGCTCCGATACTTCCCGACGGGCTTCGCCCACAACTGGTTGACGGCAGCGCCGTAGCCGGCGTCTGCCTTATCCGCCTTGCACACTTCCGACCGGCGTGGTTCGCACCGCGGGCCGGCCATCGCAGCGAGAGCGCCGCGCACCGGATCGCCGTCGAATGGGATGGTCCGCGCGGCGTGCGCACCGGCGTCTTCATCCCCCGCCGCCACTCTGCATCGCGGCTGGCCCGTGCCGCCGGCGGTCGTGTCTTCCCCGGCGTGCACGAAGCGGCTCGCGTGACCTCGATCGAGTCGCACGACAGCGTGCATGTCACGGTCAGCTCGACCGACCTTCGCGTGGACGTCGCCGTCGATGTCGCCGAATCTGCGGATTTCCGCAGCTCGCTGTTCGCCGATGTCGACCAGGCATCCGAGTTCTTCCGAAAGGATGCCGTCGGCTTGTCTCCGACACGGAGCCCAGGGCTCGAGGGGCTGCGCCTCGACACCGATGCGTGGCGGGTGCAACCCGGTCACATCAGGCATGCCGCCTCGAGCTTCTTCGATGGGCTCCCGACAGGTGCGGCCGAACTCGACCACGTGCTCATCATGCGCGCCGTCCCGGTCGTCTGGAGCGCTGAGCGCCACGCCGATCACTGGCGGCGATAGCGCGTCCTGAGCACGAGGTTCGGGTCCGAAACGGCGTCATCCCCCGTATCTATGACGACCTGGGCGATCGATCCGGAGAACACCCCACGCTCGACTCCGTAGTCGGCTACCACCGGGTCGAGGCTGTCGAGTCCCACGTCGAGTCCTTCATCGAACGAGAACAGTCCCGGCACGGTGCGTTCGATTCGCCCGGAGGCCACGCGGTCGTCGTCGTAGAACAACGACGCGGTGCCGCCCTTGCCGACTCCGCCGCCGTCGTAGGCGAACTCAAGGCGGATGTCGTGCTCCCCCGCCGTCAGCACTCGATCCGAACGTACGGAATGCGTCTCCAAGCCGACGAAGTTGTGCGCGTAGGTGAGACGGCCCTCGGCGAAGTACAGGCTCCAGCCGCCGAATCCTCCGCCCTGCGCGATCAGAGCGCCACGCGCCGTCACACCCTCGTCTAACTGAACGCGTGCCGTCACCGAGAACGACCTGTTCTTGACGTTCAGCACGGTGTTCTCGTTCAGACGCGACATGCCCGGCCGCAGCACCTGTCGCGTGCGGCCGCCCATCAGATCGGGCCGCCCCGCGATCGTCGGATCGAAGCGCTCCCGTTCGCGGTCGTCGATGGGCAGCACGTTGTACTTAGCCCCCTCGATGAGGAACCGGTCCTGCATCTCTCGCAGCTTCTCAGGCATCTCGCTGGCGAGATCATGCGCCTGTGTCCAGTCATCGGGACCGTACAGCTCCCAGGCATCGTCCGTGAGCGCGGGGATCTGGTCGTCTGGATCCGGCCACGGCAGCAGGTGCTGCGTCATCGCCGTCCACCCCTGGTGATAGATGCCACGGTTTCCCGCGATCTCGAAGTACTGCGTGATGTGGCGCTCAGCGGCGCCTGCATCCTCAAGCGCGTACTTGAAGCTCGTGCCCTCGACCGGACGTTGCTGTACGCCGTTGACACTCACGGGTTCGGGAATTCCCGCGTACTCGAGCACGGTCGGAACGACATCGATGAGATGGGTGAACTGGTGGCGGCACTCCCCCGCAGGCACCTTGCCCGGATAGCGCACGATGGTACCGGTCCGGGTTCCTCCCCAATGCGAAGCGACGATCTTGCTCCACTGGTAGGGCGTGTTCAGCGCCTGCGCCCATCCAGACGGAACGTGGTTGAATGACGCCGGCGTCCCGACCTCGTCGAGATGAGGCTCGATGTCCGCCGTGGTCATCAGCACATTGTTCTGATAGGCCATCTCATTGAACGTCCCGTACGCGCCAGCCTCCGCAGAAGCCCCGTTGTCGCCGAGAATGTAGAAGATCAGCGTGTCGTCCAGAACGCCCTGCTCTTCCAGAGAGTCCATCAGGCGAGCGACCTGATCATCCATGTGCCGGGCCATGGCGGCATACGCTTCGAAAAGTCGGGCACCCACCCGCTGGTCGGCAGGCGTGAGCTCATCCCACGAGGGGATCTTCGCGTTCGGTGAAGTGAGCTCGGCATCGGCGGGAATGACCCCGAGCTGCTTCTGGCGAGCGAAGATCCGAGCCCGCTCTTCGTCGTAGCCGTGGTCGAAGGCGCCGCGCACCGCCTCCAGGTAGCTCTGTGGGGCGTGATGCGGCGCGTGCGTCGCACCGAAGGCGAGGTAGGTGAACCACGGCTTGTCGGGCGTGAGGGATGTCAGGTTCCCGATCCAGTCGATGGCTTGATCGACCAGATCCTCCGAGAGGTGGTAACCCTCCTCGTAAGTGCGCGGCGGCTCGATCGGCTTCGTTCCGTCGACGAGAGCGGGAGTGTACTGGTGCGTGTCTCCGCCGATGAAGCCGTAGAAGCGCTCGAACCCCTCCCCCGTCGGCCAACGATCGAACGGACCGGACGGGCTCGTCTCCCAGGGCGGTGTCTGATGATGCTTGCCGAACATGCCGGTGGAGTAGCCGTTCAGTTTGAGAACCTGTGCCAGGGTCGCGCAGTCATCCGGACGCACGCCGGTGTAGCCGGGGAACGAGGTCGCGACCTCAGCGAGAGCGCCCATCTCTGCGGAGTGGTGGTTGCGCCCCGTCATCAGCGCTTGACGCGATGGCGAGCACAGCGCCGTCGTGTGGAAACGGGTCAGTTTGACGCCGTCGGCGGCGATACGTTCGGCCGCGGGCATCTGACACGGGCCACCAAACGCGCTGCTGCCGCCGAACCCCATGTCGTCGACGAGGATGATCAGCACGTTCGGAGCGCCTGCCGGCGGCCGCAGCGGTGCTGCAGGATGCGGCGGTACGGCATCCCGGGCATCCACGGGGGTGTCTGCCCCAACGCGCGGCCGCCGGATCGGGAGGTGGTGTCGTCCGAACGCTGTCTCCGATGCCATGATTGACACCCTTCTCTTCATCTGCAGACCGCAACAGTCGCACAGTACCGCCTCGCCGGCTCGACACGCCAGGAGTATGTAGGCATCCCCCTGTCACAATGGAAGCATGACCAACCCGGTACCCGTCGATCTCTCCACGTACCCGCGCCGAGAGCATTTCGCCCACTACCGCGATGTGGTGCCATGCACCTACTCGATGACGGCCGAAATCGAAGTCACGCGATTCGTGACAGCGATCAAGGCCACTTCGCGTCGGAGCTATATCTCCCAGATCTGGGCGCTCGCCTCAATCGTGAATACTCATGACGAGTTCCGGATGACCGTCACCGACTCCGGTGCCCTCGCCGTCTGGCCGTCCCTCGACCCGTCGTTCACGATCTTCCACCCCGCCCAGGAGACATTCTCCAGTGTCTGGGTGCCGTTCGACGAGGACTTCGGGGCGTTCCACGAAGCAGCAGCGCGCACCATCGAGGACTATGCCGACGCGACCGCGCTTTTCCCCCAAGGGCCGCCACCAGGGAACATGTTCAACGTCTCGAGCCTGCCGTGGACGAGCTTCACGGGCTTCACCCTTCACATCGACGAAGGTTCGAAACACCTCGCCCCGATCTTCACGCTCGGCCGCTACGTCGAACGCGACGGGCGCACCCTGCTGCCAATCACAGCACAGGTGCACCACGCGGTCGCGGACGGGTTCCACACGTCACGGCTTCTCAACGAGTTGCAGGAGATGTTCGCCGAGCCCTCGTGGCTCGGCGACTGACACCCGTCAGGCCGTCGTCAGGTCGCGACGTCGGAACCCGGCGACGCCGATGCCGATCAGCGCGACCGCCGCGGCCGTGAGCACCGCCACGGCGGACCACGATAGATCCTGAGCGGGGTACTGACCGACGTGTCGGAACACCGAGGTCGACAACAGCGCCTCGTCGAGCTGCAGCATGTCGCCGAACAGGCTCAGTGCCGTCCCCCACCCGAACACGGCCCACGTGAGGCCGACGAGCCGCGGGGCGAACCCGTAGAGCGCGACGGCGAGTCCCAGCAGAGCCCACACGGAAGTGACCTGCGCGATCTGTCCAACGAGCACGTCACCGAGCAGCCCCCACTCATCCGTTGCGAGTGCGGCACCGATGCCGTTGCCCACCCCTGCCAGCGCGAGCAGCCAGACCGAGCCGAGCGCGGCGACGATGGTCCACGACAGCAGCCATCCGGCGCGTGACACCGAGGCGGCGAGTACCGGCTCCGTACGGACCGACTGTTCCTCGCCGACCAAGGCCTGCACCGAGAGGATGGCGAACACAGCCACCATGAACGCGAAGTAGACGCTCATGAAGCCCAGATAGCCCTCGATGATCCCCTCGGTCCCTCCGAAGATGATCATGATCTCGTCGGGCAGCCCGGCCGCATTCTCGACCATGGGCTCGGCGAACGTGCCGAAAGTGATGCCGCCGAGCAGGATCGCCACCGACCACCACACCAGCGCAGAGCGCTGTAGGCGGAAGGCCAGGGACAGGGGTCCGCGCAGCCAGCCCGGAGCGCGACCCGCGCCGAGCCGGTCCTGAAGGATGCCCGCGGCGAGATCGCGGCGAGACTGTAGTGCCACGGCGGTCGTCGTGCACAGTACCGCGAACCCGAGCGACAGCAGCAGGGGCCACCACCGGTCAAGAGTCAGCGGTGCCGTCTGCTGCGACCAGCCGAGAGGTGACAGCCACGAGAGCCAGCCGAGGTCGCCGCCCTGTGCGCGGGACATGTCCCCGAGTCCGCGGATGACGAACGCTGCTCCGAGCACCGCTCCGGCCATGCCTGAGGCGGCCCGTGAGAACGCCGACAACTGCACGGTGACAGCTGTCACGCCCGCGAAGACGAGCCCGACGGCGCCGACACTGCAGGCGAACAACAGCGATGGCCCGAATGCTTCCGGCTCCAATGGGGAGAAGTGGAAGGCGAGTGTCATCAGCACGGTCATGACGACGTTCATCAGCGCTACGAGGATCAGCGCGGCCGCGAGCTGCGCGTGTCGACCGACGACGTTGGCACGTACGAGCTCGGCTCGTCCTGCTTGTTCCTCGGCTCTGGTGTGCCGTGAGACGGTGAGGATGCTCATCAGCGCTGCGCCGAGCATCAGATAGACGCCGTAGATCCCCACCACGATCCTGCCGACTGTGATCTCGTCGAAACCATAGCCGGGGCCACCGATGAGCGCGATGACCGGGTTCCGCGCCAGCGCGGCGAAGCCCTGCACTGCCGTCTCATCGAGAATGAGGCCGATCGCGTTCGCGAAGTACGCCATCATCAGCGTCAAACCGAGCACCCACGATGTGAAGCGCACACGGTCGCGGCGCAGCATGAAGAGCAGGAGCCTGCCCGTCCCGGTCAGCGAGCCGCCGGATCCGGATGCCACGTGCACCCGCGTCGGTGCGTCCAGCACAGCGGTCATGATGCGCTCCTGCTGAGCTCGTCACCGTAGTGGCGCAGCAGCAACTGCTCCAGCGTCGGCGGTGCGGCGGTCAACGTCTGCACACCGAGCGCGGAGAGCTCGCGCATGATCTCGGGGAGGTGTTGGGTGTCGGCATCGAAGCGAAGCTGGCTACCGTCCCGCAGGTAGTTGTGGATGCCCTCCCGCGCCTCCAAACCGGCCGGTGCGGTCGTCGTCTGCGCCGTCACCGACGTCCGCCCGAGGTGCCGCAACTCCCCGAGTGTTCCCGACTCCACGATCTTGCCGTTGCGCACGATCGAGATCCGGTCCGCGAGCACCTCGACCTGCGCGAGGATGTGGCTGGAGAGCAGTACCGTGCGTCCGGCTTCCTTGGCCTCTCGAATGCACTCCTGGAAGACCGCCTCCATGAGCGGGTCAAGACCGGCGGTCGGCTCGTCGAGAAGCAGCAGTTCGACGTTCGAGGCCAGCGCCGAGATCAGCGCGACCTTCTGCCGATTCCCCTTGGAGTAGGTGCGTCCCTTCTTTCGCGGGTCGAGATCGAAGCGCTCGATCAGCTCGTCGCGCTTCTTCTCGTCGATCCGGCCGCGCAGGCGCGCGAACAGGTCGATGGCCTCACCGCCGGTGAGATTCGGCCAGAGCTCCACGTCGCCGGGAACATAGGCCAGACGTCGGTGCAGGGTGACGGCGTCGGTCCAGGGATCACCGCCGAGTACGCGTACGGTTCCGGAGTCGTGCCGGAGGATGCCGAGGAGCACGCGGATGGTGGTCGACTTGCCCGCGCCGTTGGGGCCGAGGAAGCCGTGCACCTCCCCCGGTGCCACGTCGAGAGTCAGCCCATCGAGAGCGCGCACGGCGCCGAAGGACTTGGTGAGGTTCGAGATGCTGATGGCGGATGCCGCCGAATCGGTCTGCTGGTTCATGATCGTTCTCCATCGAGGTCTGGGGGGGCAGTTCACGGGACCGGTTCTGCAGGAGGATCGTGCTGGCTGCCCGGCGTCGCGCGCGGACCGGGAGTCGCGTGCGACTCGGGCACGGACTCGATGAAGCCGTGGAGATAGAGGTCGTAGAGCGATGGCGCGATCCGCCCCATCGAGTCCTGCAGATCGGCCGTACCGAGCGCCCGACGCAGTTTGGGTTCGAGCATCAGTGGCGCCAGCGCCAGTGCGGCGATCGTCGCGGACTGGGCGCGACGGTCTTCCCCCTGTCGCATGGTGTACCCCGCGAATCCGTCCTCGATGAACCTCTCGACCATGTCGACATAGTGATCGAAGAAGCGCTGCCCGTGCTCGGAGGGGTCGAGGATCGACTTCAGCAGGTACTCGGCATGGGTACGCATCTCTGGGTCGCCGAACAACTCCGCAACGACGAAGGGAGAGCGGTGCGCGTTCTCGCGCTTGCGTGCGGTGAGCACCGCGAAAACGTGATCATCGCAGACAGCACGCAGTGCGTCCTTCGATCCGAAGTGATGGATCACGAGTCCGGGAGAGACACCGGCAGCCGCAGCGATCCCGCGCACCGTCGTCTTCGCGAAACCGTGCGCCGCAAACTCCCCCACGGCGGCGTCGCGGATGCGCGCTGCCGTCTCTGGCGCTGTGTGCGGCGCTCGTCTGGTTGAACTCATGTTTAATATTGAACGCCTGTTTCATATCCGTGTCAAGAGATATCGGCGCACGGGCTACGACGCCTTTCGCGCGGTCGGTGCACGCGCGAGACTGGAGGCCCGGTCGGTTCCGTAGCCACCGCCGGAGAGGAGAACCGGATGACCAAGTACCTGATCTCATTCCCCAGCGGCGCGATGGATGTCTCCGACGAGGAGCTTCCCAGCGTGGCGGCCGCGGCGCATGCCGTCGTGCGCGAGGCGAAGGCAGCCGGCGTCTGGGTCTTCGGCGGTGGCATCGACGAGTCGGTCGAGCCGCTCCTGGTCGACGCGGATGGCAATGCCACACCGGGCACGTACCCGCAGACCGCGCGAATCGAGGGCGGATACTCCGTGCTCGAACTGCCCTCGGCGGAAGCCGCCGTCGAATGGGCGGCGAAGATCGCCCGCGCCTGCCGCTGCGCGCAGGAGGTGCGCGCGTTCCAGTACGACCCCGAGAGCTGATCGCGACATCCACACGAACCCGTCGCAGTAGCCTGGACCTGTGACCACCGCTCCCCCGCTCAGTTCGACACCGGGCTGGCGGGCATGGCTCGTGTGGGGTGTCGCTGTTGCCGCGTACATCCTCGCGATCACCAACCGCAGCTCACTCAGCGCCGTCGGAGTCGATGCGGCCGAGCGGTTCCAGGCGGATGCCGCCACGCTGTCTCTCTTCGCGGTCGTACAGCTGGCCGTGTACGGCGGCATGCAGTTGCCCGTCGGGGTGCTGCTGGACCGATACGGCTCACGCCCGATCATGGTCATCGGCATGTTGCTGATGGCGCTGGGACAGTTCGTCATGGCGATCTCGCCCAGCATCGGCATCGCCCTGGTCGCCCGCGTGCTGCTGGGCGCCGGCGACGCCGCGATCTTCCCCGCCGTGCTGCGACTGGTCGCGACCTGGTTCCCCGCGCAGCGCGGACCTGTGATGGTCCAGATGACGGGGCTCGTCGGGCAGACCGGGCAGCTGGCGGCACTGCTTCCGCTCGCCGCGCTGCTGCACGCCACGACGTGGACGATCACCTTCGGCAGCGTCGCCGGCCTGGGCCTGCTGTTCGCGATCCTGGTGTGGGCGATCGTGCGCAATCACCCACCCGAGCAGCCGGCGGACGTCAGTGTGAACACCGAGACGGGCGCGGTGCGCGTGGTCACGTCGGCAATCGACACCGGTGTCGGCATCCGCGCCGCGTGGGCGCACCCCGGCACGCGCTTGGCATTCTGGTCGCACTTCACGACGCCGTTCGCCTCGACCGCATTCCTGCTGCTGTGGGGCATGCCCTATCTCACCGCCGGTGAGGGGCTCAGCGCGGCAGCCGCCGCTGCCCTTTTGTCGCTCAACGTCGTGGTCGCCATGGCGCTGAGCCCCATCCTCGGCATCCTTTCGCGACGCATTCCCACGCGTCGCTCACTCGCGCTCGTACTCCCGAGCATCGGCATCCAAGTGGTCGCCTGGGTCACCGTCGCGTTCTGGCCGGGGCCCGCACCGATGTGGCTCCTCACCGTGCTCGTGATCTGCCTGGCCGCCGGTGGACCGGCATCCATGATCGCGTTCGACCACGCTCGCACGCACAACCCGGCCCACCGCTTGAGCACCGCGACCGGCGTCACCAACTCGGGCGGATTCCTCGCCGCGCTCACCGCGATCTTCCTGATCGGACTCACCCTCGACCTGCAAGGCGCGGGTACGCCCGACACCTACACGCTGGAGGCGTTCCGCTGGGCGTTCCTGACCCAACTACCGCTGTGGGCGATCGGCGTCGCGTTCATCATCCACGAGCGCAAGAGCACCCGCATCCGCATGGGACTCGATCCCGAGCGCAAACGGCACCGCTGACGCCCCGCGCGATCAGCGTCCGCGCGGGGTCCATCCCACCGGTCGCACTCCCCCGCGCCCGCCGCGTTCGAGGTCGGCGCGCGCCGACCACCCCTGCGCGGCCTCAACGCCGTCGAACCCGCCTCGCGCCAGACGCATGCCGACATCGTCGTGATGCATGCGCGGGGCACCACCACGACGGACGGATGCCCGGACGCTCCATGCATCGTCGGCGAAGCCGCCCCCTCGGAACACCCGATAGTCGTCGTAGCGTTCGGGGTCGAGCAGGTCCCAGCACCACTCCCACACATTGCCCAGCGTGTCGAACAGCCCGTTCAGGTTGGGCAGTCTCAGACCGACATCCTGCGGAGTAGAGACCCCATCGCGCACAGTCCAGGCGACGTCGGCCAGCGGTCCATAGTGCGGACCCGCCGAACCGGCACGACACGCGTACTCCCACTCGGCTTCGGTGGGCAGGCGGTAGCCGTCACTGTCAACGTGCCAGGTGACTTCCTCGCCATCGAATGTGTACGCGGGGTCGAGCCCCTCCCATTCGGATGCCGCATTGCAGAACCGCACCGCGCGCAGCCAGCTCAGATCCCGCGCGGGGCGTCTCGGGTGCACAGCCGGCACCCCCAGCACCTCGGCGAACTGTTCTTCTGTGACTGCGAAGACACCGATCTCGAAGGGTTCCAGATCGACGGCTCGATGCTCGTCACGCCGAGCATCGTGCAGTGTCACCCGACCGGCGGGGAGCTGCCGCATGTGCCAGAGGTCCATGGCTCAGCCGCTCACCGGAACGGGGCCGGTACGCGCCTCAGTGTCGCGCCGGGGTGGTTCGCCCCCGTCGAGACGCACCGCGAACACCCGCAGGAAGAACTGGCAGAGCGGCCCCACCAGCAGCGCGAACGCCACCGTGCCGACACCGACGTTGCCGCCGAGCACCCAGCCGATCAGAACGACGGTCACCTCCAGCGCGGTCCGCACGACCCAGATCGGCAGTCCCCATCGGGCGTGCAACCCCGTCATCAGACCGTCGCGGGGCCCGGGCCCGAAGTGCGCCCCGATGTAGAGTCCCGTCGCGGCTGACAGGACGAGCAGACCAATCGCGAAGAAAAGCACCCGCAGCCACAGCGCTTCTGGGGCGGGGATGAGCAGAAAGCCGACATCGGCTGCCGGCCCCACACCGAGAGCGTTGACGATCGTTCCGAACCCGGGCTTCTGCCCGATCGGGATCCACAGCAGCAGTACCACCGCGCTGACCAGGATCGTCACCATTCCGAACGACAGCGGCACGTGCAGGCTGATGCCCTGAGACAGCACGTCCCACGGCGCCGCGCCCACCGCGCCCTCGACCATGAATGCGATTCCGATGCCGTACAGGAACACCCCGATGAAGAGTTGGGTCAACCGCCGCGGCATGCGGCGCCCGGTGAAACGACTCACTGCGGCACCCGTTCGACCCAGTCGCCGTACTTCGCAGCGCGCCCGTCACCCGATGACGTGCGCGTCACTCGGCGCTTGATCCACGGGCCGACATACTCGCGGTAGTACGCCCAGCCCGACGGGCCGAGCGGCAACTCGGTGGTCGGCGACCACCACGACTCGTGCGGATCGAGGCCCAGCGCGTCCAGCACCCGCGCGGCGACACGGTGGTGACCGTTCGCGTTCATGTGCAACCGGTCCTGCGACCAGTACCGCGGACGCGACAGTTCCTCATCGGGCCAGTTCCAGGCATGGATGATGTCCGTGCGCCCCTCGATGCGGCGCATGACCGCTTCAGCGAGCACGTCGCCGCGCTTCTGGAACACGTCCCCCATCGGCAGTTGTGCACTGGGATTCGCCCCCGACAGCAGGATCAGCTGCACACCTTGCTCGTCGCAGCGTCGCAGCACGCGTGAGAATGCGTCGGCGATGTGCTCGATATCGGCGTTGGGTCGCATGATGTCGTTTCCCCCGCCGTTGAACGACAGGTGTGTGGGGCGCAACGCCAGGGCTCGCTCGAGCTGGTCCTCGACGATCGGCCAGACCAACCGCCCACGGATCGCCAGGTTCGCATACTGCACCGGCTTGCCCGTGGCATCCGCCCAGCCCTGAGCGACGAGGTCGGCCCACCCGCGCACGGTACCGTCGGGAAGCTCATCGCCGACGCCCTCGGTGAACGAGTCGCCGATCGCCACGAAACGCACTGCCGCCATGGTGACAGCCTATTGCCGTGCGGACGGGTCGGGGCCCGCCGACGTACTCAGCCGGCGAACACCGCGCGCAGCGTGTCGAGGCCGACGCCGCCGATGTCGAGCGCACGCTTGTGGAACCCCTTGAAATCGAAGGCGTCACCCTGCTGAGCACGCGCCGTGGCGAGCACGTCTTCCCAGATGCGCTGACCGACCTTGTACGACGGCGCCTGTCCCGGCCAGCCGAGGTAGCGGTTGACCTCGAACTGCCGGAACTCGTCGGGCATGTTCACATTGCGGCGCATCTCATCGAGCGCGTAGTCGTGGTCCCACACGCCATCGCCGTCGAGGCGCGGCTTCTTCAAGTGCACGCCGATGTCGAGCACCACGCGAAGCGCGCGCATGCGCTGCCCGTCGAGCATTCCCAGGCGATCAGCCGGATCGTCGAGGTAGCCGAGCTGTTCCATCAGGCGCTCGGCGTACAGAGCCCATCCTTCGGCGTGGCCCGACGTGCCGGCGAGCACACGGCGCCACGTGTTGAGCTCGGCCCGGTTGTACGTCGCCTGCGCGATCTGCAGGTGATGGCCGGGAACGCCCTCGTGGTAGACGGTGGTCAGCTCGCGCCAGGTGTCGAACTCGGAGACGCCCTCGGGAACCGACCACCACATCCGACCGGGCCGCGAGAAGTCATCGGTCGGGCCGGTGTAGTAGATCCCGCCCTCCTGGGTCGGGGCGATCATGCACTCGAGCTCGCGAATCTGCTCGGGGATGTCGAAGTGCGAGGCGCCGAGCTCAGCGATGGCACGGTCGCTGGTCTCCTGCATCCACCGCTGCAGCGCCTGCGTGCCGTGCAGCTTGCGCGCCGGGTCCGCCTCAAGATGAGCGACGGCCTCCTCCACGGTCGCGCCCGGCAGGATCTCGTGCGCGATGGCCTCCTGCTCGGCGATCATTCGCCGCAGTTCCTCTCGGCCCCACTCGTACGTCTCGTCCAGGTCGATCGTCGCCCCCAGGAAACGCCGGGAGTTCAGGGCGTACAACTCGCGCCCGACAGCATCCTCATCACCGGCGACGGGAGCGAGCTCGTCGGTGAGGAACGCGCTCAATGCGTCGTAGGCGACACGCGCGGCCCCCGCGTGGTCGCCGAGATCACGGGCGAGGGATGCCGGAAGCTGACCCTCCTTCGGCGCTGCGCCGGCGACGAAGCCGGCGAAGAACCCGTCGTCGGCCGTGTAGCGCGCGATCTGGGTGGCGACCTCGCGCACCTGTCGGCGCGCGGGAACAACACCGTGGCGGATGCCCTCCCGCAGCGTTTCGGTGTACCCCTGCAGCGCGGCGGGCACCGCTGCAAGGCGTTCGGACACCACCGACCAGTCCTCCACGCTGTCAGTGGGCATCAGGTCGAACGCCTGACGGAAGTCCTGCGCGGCCGAAGCGATCACGTTGAGATCGCGCAGGTGCCACTGGGCATCATGCAGTTCGGACTGCAGCCGCAACTCCGCCGACAGGTCGGTCTTGGTGACCTCATCGATGCTGTCGACCGGGTCGAGCGCGTCAAGCTTCGCGAGCGTCTCGCGTGCCGCAGTCACGGCGCGCTCGTGACCTTCGGGGCTGACATCGTCCAGGCGGGCGTTCGCCTCATTCCGACCGATGTAGGTGGCCAGCACTGGCGAGAGCTCGACGAGCGTGTCGACCCAGTCCTCGGCGACCTGGTCGATAGCGGACGGGGTGCGGAGCTCGGAAGTCATGAGCTCGAGCCTATCCCCGCCCGCCGGTTCCCGGCATCCGATGAAACCGCTGCGGGCTGCGCCACGTGGCGCAGCCCGCAGCGGGCGTCAGTGCGCGGCCTCGTTCCAGTCGCGGCCGGCACCCACCTGTACATCCAACGGCACCGACAGCTCGGCAGCATCCGCCATCTGCGTGCGCACGATCTGCTCGACCCGGTCCCACTCGCCAGGTGCAACCTCGACCACGAGTTCGTCGTGGATCTGCAGCAGTACGCGCGAGGCGAGTTCGCTCTCGCGCAGGTCGGCGTGGATACGGTTCAGCGCGATCTTCATGATGTCCGCCGCGCTGCCCTGGATCGGCGCGTTCAACGCGGCGCGCTCCGCATTCTCGCGCAGCACGCGGTTCGGGCTGCTCAGGTCGGGGAACGGACGCCGACGGCCGAAGATGGTCTCGGTGTAGCCGTCTTCCTTCGCCTGAAGCACCGAGGCGCGCAGGTAGTCGCGCACTGCGCCGAATCGGGCGAAGTACTCCTTCATCAGCTGCTTGGCCTCGGACTGCTCGATGCGCAGCTGCTTGGACAGGCCGAACGCACTGAGCCCGTAGACCAAGCCGTACGACATGGCCTTGACCTTGGTGCGCATCGCCGGCGTCACCTCCTCAGGCTTGACGCCGAACACGCGCGCGCCGACGAAGCGATGCAGGTCCTCGCCCGAGTTGAACGCCTCGATCAGCCCGGCATCACCCGAAAGGTGAGCCATGATGCGCATCTCGATCTGCGAGTAGTCCGCGGTCAACAGCGTCTCGTAGTCGGCGCCGACCTCGAACGCGCTGCGGATGCGGCGCGATTCCTCGGTGCGCACCGGGATGTTCTGCAGGTTCGGGTCGGTGCTCGACAGTCGACCGGTCTGGCTGCCGGTCTGCACATAAGTCGTGTGGATCCGGTGGTCGTCGCGGATCGCCGAGTCGAGCGATTCGATGATCTGACGCAGCTTGGTCGCCTCGCGGTGCTGCAGCAGCAGAGCGAGGAACGGATGCGGGTTGGTCTCTTGCAGATCCGCGAGCACCGCAGCATCCGTGGAGTACCCGGTCTTGGTCTTGCGGGTCTTCGGCAACTGCAGGTCCTCGAAGAGGACTTCCTGCAGTTGCTTCGGCGATCCCATGTTGAACTCCCGACCCACCAGCGCGAACGCCTCAGCGGCGATCGTGTCGGTGCGCTCGCGCAGCTCGCCCGAGAACGTCGAGAGCACCTCGTGCGAGACCGCGACGCCGGCAGCTTCCATGTCGGCGAGCACGAGCACGGCCGGCAGTTCGATGTCGGTGAGCACCGTCGCCACGCCATCGGGCATCTGCTCACGCACGGCGGCCGCCGTGCGCAGAGTGAACCACGCCTGCTGTGCCGGCGTCGCACCGTCGGTCTCGGGAACGAGCTGCGAGGGATCGGCCTCGGGCAGCTTCTCGCCCAGGTACCGGTCGACGAGGTGACCGAGCGACTTGTCGGGGAAACTCGGCCGCATCAACCACCCGGCCAGAAGGGTGTCGTAGCCGAGGCCGCCGAGGCGGATGCCGGCGCGCAACAGCGCTTTGATCTGCGGCTTCGACTCATTGAGCACCTTCACCGCGTCGGACTCCAGCCACGGTTTCAACGCGGTCGCGATCTCATCGCTCCATCCGCATTCGCGCAGCTCGGTCGCACTCGCAATACCGACGCGGTCGATGGTCTCGGCCGTGGTCAGCAGCGTGAGCCCGAGCTCGCCCTCCTGAGCGCTGAGCCACGTCACGATCTGCTCTGCCGTCGACTCGACGGGGTCGGGAACCTGCACGGCGGGCTCGTCGTGCACCGGCTCATCCGCGGCGCCCACGGCGTCGAACACCCGGGGCAGCAGCGTACGGAACTCCAGTCGCGCGAAGATGTCGCGGACGGCCTGTGCATCGATCGGCGCGACCGCCAGCTCTGCGGGACTGAGGGGAAGTTCGACGTCGGTGAGCAGACGGTTCAATCGACGGTTGCGCCGCACATCGTCCATGTGCTCGCGCAGGTTCCCGCCGACGACACCCTTGATTTCCTCGGCGCGCGCGAGCAGTTCGTCGAGACTGCCGAACTGGGTCAGCCACTTCACGGCGGTCTTCTCGCCGACCTTGGGCACTCCCGGAAGGTTGTCGCTCGTCTCGCCGACGAGCGCCGCGATGTCGGGGTACTGCTCGGGACGCACGCCGTAGCGCTCCTGGACGGCGGACGGATCGTAGCGCTTGAGCTGCGAGACGCCCTGCACGGACGGATACAGCAGCGTCACCTCATCGTTGACGAGCTGAATCGTGTCGCGATCGCCCGAGACGAGCAGCACGTCGTACCCCTGAGCCGAGCCCTGCACAGAGAGCGTGGCGAGGATGTCGTCAGCCTCGAACCCCTCTTTCGTGAGCACGGGGATCGACATCGCCGCCAGGCACTCCTGCAGCAACGGGATCTGCCCCTTGAACTCGGACGGGGTCTCGGAACGCGTCGCCTTGTACTCGGGGTACTCATCGGTGCGGAAGGAGTGCCGCGAGGTGTCGAACGCGATCGCCATGTGCGTCGGCTTCTCAGCCTTGATCAGATTCACCAGCATCGACAGGAAGCCGTAGATGGCGTTGGTGTGCTGATTGTCGCGGGTGGTGAAGTTGTCGACCGGAAGGGCGAAGAAGGCCCGGTAGGCGAGCGAGTGGCCGTCGACGACCAGGAGGGTAGGCTTTGCGGAGTCCGTCACACAGCAAGCCTAACGAGCGCGACGGACACTCGCTGAGGAGGACAGGTGACACAGCACACCGAGATGTCGGGACTGGAATGGGCGACCCAACGAGGAATGGGTGCGCTCGCCGAGAAGATGGGCATGGAGTTCACCGAGTTCTCCATCGAGCGCAGTGTTGCGACGATGCCGGTCGAGGGCAACACGCAGCCGGTAGGACTGCTGCACGGCGGCGCCTACGTCGTTCTCGGCGAATCCCTGGGATCGATGGCAGCGAACCTGCACGCGGGTCCCGGGCGCCTCGCTGTCGGCGTCGACATCAACGCCACGCACACGCGTTCGGCGACCTCGGGCGTGGTCACCGGCGTGTGCACGCCGATCCACCTCGGTCGTAGCATGACCGTGCACGAGATCGTCGTCACGGACGATCAGGGGCGCCGGTGCTCGACGATCCGGATCACCAACATGATCAAGGCGATGGGGTGAGCGGGCACTAGCGCTCGCGCTCACCTCCCCGGCTGGTCAATCGACGAGAATACGCTGGAACAGGTCGTGGTCCTGCCACTCCCCTGCGATTCTCAAGTACTTCGGCGCCCGGCCGATGAGCGTGAATCCGTTGGACCGGAGCACCCGTTGCGAAGCGGTGTTGCGCACCAGGGTGGCGGCTTGAAGACGGTGCAGACCGAGCACCGACGAAGCATGTTCTCGGACTTCTGCCACGGCACGGGTCATGAGGCCCTTGCCGACGAGCGAGACGTCCATCCAGTACCCGAGGTCCGCGCTGTCGAAGGCACCGCGCACGATGTTGTTGATGTTGACCCGTCCGACGATGGCATCGTCGTCGTCGCGGGTCAGCACGAACGGGGCGCAGCGCCCGGCATCCCGGTCGTCGCAGGCAGTAGCGATCAACCGGTCCTGCTCGTCACCCGAGAAGAACACTTCTTCGCGCAGGGGATCCCACGGAGCCAGGTGCCGCCGGTTGCGACGATAAGCGGAAACGACAGCGGCCCCGTCGCTCCTCTGGAGCGCACGGAGCCGAATGCCGTCGTGGAGTTCGATCAGGACTTCTTGGGAGCGAGCTGCTCGATGATCGCCTTGGCGACGTCCTGCATCGTGAGGCGACGATCCATCGACGCCTTCTGGATCCAACGGAACGCCTCAGGCTCGGACAGGCCCATCTTCTCGTTCAGCAGGCCCTTCGCACGATCGACGAGCTTGCGCGTCTCGAAGCGCTCGACCATGTCGGAAACCTCGGCCTCGAGCGTGATGATCTGCTCGTGACGCGCCAGGGCGATCTCGATCGCCGGCAGCAGGTCGTTCGGGGTGAACGGCTTGACCACGTACGCCAGAGCGCCGGCCTCGCTGGCACGCTCGACGAGTTCCTTCTGGCTGAAGGCCGTCAGCAGCACCACGGGGGCGATGTTCGCCTTGTGCAGCTTCTCGGCCGCGCTGATGCCATCCAGCTGGGGCATCTTGACATCCATGACCACCAAGTCGGGACGCAGCTCGGTGGCAAGCTGCACGGCAGTCTCGCCGTCCCCGGCCTCACCGACGACATCGAAGCCGTTGTCGCGCAGGATCTCGACGATGTCGAGGCGGATCAGCGACTCGTCCTCGGCGACGACAACGCGTCGCGGAGCGGATGCCGTGGGCTGCTCGGGCTGTTCTTGCTCAGTCACAGAAGAAATCCTATCGGAGTGATTATCAGTGTTCACCTGTGCCGGCGGTGGGACTCGAACCCACACGTCTTTCGACAAAGCATTTTGAGTGCTCCGCGTCTGCCATTCCGCCACGCCGGCCCCGATCGACTTTAGCGCATGGAACGGGGCGGAGCCCGCAGGCCCCGCCCCGTTCCTGACGCTCAGACTCCGGTCTTGTAGACCGGTGCGGCTCCGCCGACGGCATCCCCGACCTTGTGGACGCGGATGTCGTTGGTCGAACCGACGATTCCGGGAGGGGAACCGGAGATCACCACGACCCGGTCGCCCTCCTGCGCCAGGCCCGTGCGCAGCAGGTACTCGTCCACCTGCAGGTACATCGAGTCGGTGTGCTGCACGGCGTCGACCAGAGTCGACGTCAGACCCCACGTGAGGGCCATACGACGGCGGATGCCGGGCTCCGGGGTGAACGCGAGCATCGGGATGCGCGAACGCAGACGCGAGAGCCTGCGTGCCGAGTCGCCCGACTGCGTGAACACGCACAGGAACTTCGCCTCGACGAACTCGGCGACCTCGAGCGCGGCGAGGGTGATCGCACCGCCCTGTGTGCGCGGCTTGGTCGTCAAGGGCTGAATGCGCTCCAGACCGTGCTCCTCGGTCGACTCGATGATGCGCGCCATCGTCTCGACGACGACCACCGGGTACTCGCCCACGCTCGTCTCGCCCGAGAGCATGACCGCGTCGGCTCCGTCGAGAACGGCGTTCGCCACGTCGGAGGTCTCCGCGCGTGTCGGAACGGGGCTCTCGATCATCGACTCGAGCATCTGTGTCGCCACGATCACCGGCTTGGCGTTGCGGCGCGCCAGCTCCACCGCGCGCTTCTGCACGATCGGCACGGCCTCCAGCGGAAGCTCCACGCCCAGGTCGCCGCGGGCGACCATGATGCCGTCGAAGGCATCGACGATCTCTTCGAGCGCTGCCACGGCCTGCGGCTTCTCGATCTTGGCGATGACGGGGATGCGCACACCCTCTTCAGCCATGATCTCGTGGACGCGATCGACGTCGGCCGCATTGCGCACGAACGACAGGGCGATGACATCCGCACCGGTGCGAAGGCCCCAGCGCAGATCGTCCTCGTCCTTCTCGCTCAACGCGGGCACGTTCACGGCGACACCAGGCAGGTTGATGCCCTTGTTGTTCGAGACCGCGCCGGCGACGATGACCTTGGTGGTCACGACGGTGCCATCGGTCTCGACGACCTCGACGCGCACCTTGCCGTCATCGATCAGCAGGAAGTCGCCGGGCTTGACGTCCTGCGGCAGGCCCTTGAACGTCGTCCCGCAGATCTCGCGGTTGCCGATGATGTCCTCAGTGGTGATCTTGAAGATGTCCCCTGCAGCGAGCTCGTAGGGGCCGTCCTCAAACTTGCCGAGGCGGATCTTCGGGCCCTGCAGGTCAACGAGCACGGCGACCGCACGGCCTGCATCGTCGGCAGCGCGACGGACATTGGCGTAGTTCGCGTCGTGCACGGTGTAGTCGCCGTGGCTGAGGTTCAGCCGGGCGACGTCCACACCGGCGTCGATCAGTGCACGGACGGTCTCATACGTCGACGTGGCGGGTCCCAGGGTGGCGACGATCTTCGCGCGTCTCAAATCTTCTCCAGAGTTGGAAGGGAAAGTACACAGGATGGCGACGTTGCCGCACTCAGCCTACGCGGGTGGGACGCTCAGTGCGACGTCCGTTGCAGCGACAGGGGCCGGCAGTGAGGTCGTGCCCATCAGGTGGCGATCCATTGCGGATGCCGCCGCGCGGCCCTCCGCGATAGCCCAGACGATCAGCGACTGGCCGCGCCCCGCGTCACCGGCGACGAACACGCCCGGCAGGGATGTCGAGTAGTCGGCATCCCGACGCAGCGCGCCACGCTCGGACACGGGCAGCGTGCTGTCGCCCTGGAACGACGCGGTCTCGGGCCCGGTGAAGCCCATCGCGATCAGGACGAGGTCAGCGGGGATCTCGCGCTCGGTCCCGCTCTTGGGTACTCGCCGTCCGTCGACGAACTCGGTCTCGGCGACACGCACCGCCCTGACCTCCCCCGCGCCGTTCGACAGGAACTCGACGGTAGAGGCGAGATAGGTGCGTTCACCACCCTCTTCGTGAGCGGACTGCACTTCGAACAGAGTGGGCATGGTGGGCCAGGGCTGGCTCTCAGGCCGCTCCGTGCCGGGCTGGCGACCGATAGCGAGGTTGGTGACGCTGAGCGCACCGTGCCGATGCGCGGTGCCGATGCAGTCGGCACCGGTGTCGCCGCCGCCGATGACCACCACGTGTTTGCCGGTGGCCGTGATCTGATCCGAGACGTCGTCCCCCGCGTTCGCTCGGTTGGACTCGACCAGGTACTCCATCGCGAAGTGCACGCCGGCGAGGTCACGGCCCGGGATGAATAGGTCACGCGGCACTGTCGCCCCCGTGGCCACCAGAACGGCGTCGTAGCGTGCCCGCAGGTCGTCCCAGGTGATGTCGGTGCCGATCTCGACGCCCGCGCGGAACCGCGTGCCCTCCTCCTGCATCTGACGCAGGCGCGTCTCGAGGTGGCGCTTCTCCATCTTGAAGTCGGGGATGCCGTAGCGCAGCAGGCCGCCGATGCGGTCGTCGCGCTCGAACACGACGACGGTGTGCCCGGCACGCGTGAGCTGCTGCGCCGCGGCCAGACCCGCGGGGCCTGAGCCGACAACAGCCACCGTCTTGCCCGTCAGCCGCTGCGGCGGCTGGGGCTGGACCCAGCCGTTGCCGAAGGCCTCGTCGATGATCGAGACCTCGATCTGCTTGATGGTCACCGCCGGTTGGTTGATGCCGAGCACGCACGAGCTCTCGCACGGCGCTGGGCACAACCGGCCCGTGAACTCCGGGAAGTTGTTTGTGGCGTGCAGGCGTTCGATCGCCGCACGCCCCTCCCCGCGCCAGGTCAGATCGTTCCACTCCGGGATCAGGTTGCCCAGCGGGCATCCGGAGTGGCAGAACGGCACGCCGCAGTCCATACAGCGACCGGCTTGCCGCTTGAGCACGTTCCGGTCGCCCGGCTCGTAGACCTCTTTCCAGTCCATGATCCGCACCGCGACCGGGCGGCGAGCCGGGAGCTCCCGCTCGGTCGTCTTCAGAAAGCCCTTGGGGTCAGCCACCGGTCACCTCCAGGATCCGGTTCCAGATCGCGTCGCCGTCGGGGTCGATCCCCGCGGCCTCTGCTTCCTGGCGCATGGTCTGTACTGCCGCGTAGTCCCGCGGCAGCACCTTGGTGAAATCTGCCTGGCTGCGCTCGAACTCGGCCAGGATCTCGGATGCCAGTGGCGAACCCGTGCTCTGCACGTGTTCGTCGAGCATCCCTCGGAGCACCTCGACATCGGCGCGGTCCAGCGGCTCCAGCCGCAGTTCGCCCGATGCGAGTGCCTCAGCGTTGACGTTGGCGGTGCGCAGTCCGCGCACATACGCGACACCACCCGACATGCCCGCACCGAGATTGCGGCCGGTCTCGCCGAGGATCACCGCCGTGCCGCCGGTCATGTACTCCAGGGCGTGGTCGCCCACGCCCTCGACGACAGCAGTCGCTCCGGAATTGCGGACCAGGAACCGTTCGCCGACGACGCCCGAGATGAACATCGTCCCGCTGGTCGCGCCGTAGCCGATGACGTTTCCGGCGATGACGTTGTGGTGCGGTGCGAACGATGCGCCGCGCGCGGGTCGGACGGTGATGTCTCCGCCCGAGAGGCCCTTGCCGACGTAGTCGTTGGCGTCGCCCTCCAACCGCAGCACAATGCCCTGTGGCAGGAAAGCTCCCAACGATTGTCCTGCCGTGCCGTGCAGCGTGATGTCGATCGTGCCGCGGGCCAGCCCGTGCGCGCCGCGCCGAGCCGTCAGGTGGTGCCCCAGCATGGTGCCGACCGCGCGCTCGGTGTTGCGGATGGGCAGTTCGACCACCACTGGTTCACCGCTATCCAATGCGTCCGCCGCGTGTGCGATCAGCGCCACGTCGAAGTGCTTCTCCAGTTCGTGGTCCTGTGTGCGACCGCTCCTGCGCGGCTCCCCGGCGGGGAACGCCGGGCCGTGCAGGATCGGCGACAGGTCGAGGCCGTCGCTCTTCCAATGGCGCAGCGCGCGATCGGTACGCAAGAGGTCCGCGCGCCCGATCACCTCATCCAGCGAACGGAAGCCGAGTTCGGCGAGCAGCTCGCGCACCTCTTCGGCGATGAACTCCATGAAGTTCACGACGAACTCCGGCTTGCCCGTAAACCGCTCCCGCAGCACCGGGTTCTGCGTCGCGACCCCCACCGGGCAGGTGTCCAAGTGGCACACGCGCATCATGATGCATCCGCTGACCACCAGCGGCGCGGTCGCGAAACCGAACTCCTCGGCCCCCAGCAGTGCACCGATGATGACGTCGCGCCCGGTCTTGAGCTGCCCGTCCACCTGGACGATGACCCGATCGCGCATGCCGTTGAGCATCAGCGTCTGCTGCGTCTCTGCCAGGCCGAGCTCCCACGGTGTTCCGGCGTGCTTGAGCGAGTTCAGCGGGCTGGCGCCCGTGCCCCCGTCATGACCCGAGACCAGCACGACATCGCTCAGCGCCTTCGCCACACCGGCCGCTACCGCACCGATGCCCGACTGGCTGACGAGCTTGGTGTGGATGCGTGCCTTCGGGTTCGCGCGCTTGAGGTCGAAGATCAACTGCTTGAGGTCTTCGATCGAGTAGATGTCGTGATGCGGCGGCGGCGAGATGAGCCCCACCCCTGGCGTCGCATGACGAGTGCGCGCCACCCACGGATACACCTTCTGCGGCGGCAGCTGGCCGCCCTCCCCCGGCTTGGCGCCCTGGGCGAGTTTGATCTGCAGATCGTCCGCCTCGGTGAGGTACTGGCTGGTGACCCCGAACCTGCCCGACGCGACCTGTTTGATGGCGCTTCGACGCTCGGGGTCGACGAGTCGCTCGGGATCCTCGCCGCCCTCACCCGTGTTCGATTTCGCGCCCAGTCGATTCATGGCGATCGCAAGCGTCTCGTGCGCCTCCTGCGAGATCGAGCCGTAGCTCATCGCTCCGGTCGAGAAGCGCTTGACGATCGATGACACCGGCTCGACCTCGTCCAGCGGCACGGGCGGGCGCTCACCGGTACGCAGTTCGAACAGCCCCCGCAGGGTCTTGAGCTCCGCTGCCTGGTCGTCGACGAGGCGGGTGTAGTCCCGGAAGATGTCGTACCGGCGGGTGCGGGTGGAGTGCTGCAACCGGAAGACGGTCTCGGGGTTGAACAGGTGCGGCGTTCCGTCGCGCCGCCACTGGTACTCGCCGCCCGTCCACAGCCGCTCATGCGCCCGCGGCGCAGGATCCTGCGGATACGCGAAGTCGTGTCGGGCCTGGTTCTCGGCGTAGACGTCTTCGATGCCGATGCCACCGAGCTTGGTCTCGGTACCGGTGAAGTAGGCGTCGATGAACTCCTGGCTCAGACCCACCGCCTCGAACACCTGCGCGCCGGCATACGACGAGACGGTCGAGATGCCCATCTTCGACATGATCTTCAGCACGCCCTTGCCGAGCGCGTAGATCAGGTTGCGCACCGCCTTCTCGGGCGTGATGCCGGTGATGAACCCGGTGCGCACCAGGTGCTCGACGCTCTCCATCGCCAGGTACGGATTCACGGCCGAGGCCCCGTATCCGATGAGCGTGGCGACGTGATGCACCTCACGTACATCGCCCGCCTCGACGACCAGCCCGACCTTCATGCGGTTCTGACGACGGATGAGGTGGTGGTGCACCGCAGAGACCATCAGCAACGACGGAATCGGAACGAGGTCCTTGTCGGAGTCGCGATCCGAGAGGATGAGCAGTTCCGCTCCCCGCTCGATGGCGGCGTCCGCCTCGGCGCACATCTCGTCGAGGCGCTCCTGCATCGTGTGGGCACCTGCGTCGAAGTGGTACAGGCCCCTGATCGTGGCACTGGAGTGCCCGGGCAGGGCTTTCTCGATGTGCCGGATCTTCGCCAGTTCGTCGTTGTCGATCACCGGGAAGTCGAGCGTCACAGTGCGCGCGTGATCCGGACCCCAGCTCAACAGGTTGCGCTCCGGGCCGAGCCCGAGACGAAGGCTGGTGACCACCTCTTCACGGATGGCGTCCAGCGGCGGGTTCGTGACCTGCGCGAACTGCTGCACGAAGTAATCGAACAGCAGCCGCGGGCGGTCGCTCAAAGCGGCGATCGGTGCGTCGCTCCCCATGGCACCGAGTGGCTCCGCGCCGTTCTGCCCCATCGGGGTGAGCAGGATGCGCACCTCTTCCTCGGTGTAACCGAAGGTGCGCTGGCGACGAGTGATCGAGGCCGCGGGATGCACGATGTGCTCCCGCTCGGGAAGATCGGCGAGGCGCACGGCGCCCTTGTCGAGCCACTCCTGCCAAGGGTGCATCGTGGCCAGGTCGTGCTTGATCTCGTCGTCCTCGACGATCCGTCCTTCGGCGGTATCGACGAGGAACATGCGGCCCGGGCTGAGACGGCCACGGCGCTTGATGCGCTCGGGAGCGAACTCGAGCACACCGGTCTCGCTGCCGATCACCACCAGGCCGTCGGTGGTCTCGGTCCAGCGCCCCGGCCGCAGACCGTTGCGGTCGAGGGTGGCGCCCACCTGGACCCCGTCGGTGAAGATCAGCGCTGCCGGACCGTCCCACGGCTCCATCTGGTTCGCGTGGTACTCGTAGAACGCCCGCAGGTCGGCGTCCATGGAGGTCTGCTTCTCCCATGCCTCGGGGACCATCATCATGATCGCGTGGGGCAGGCTGCGCCCGGTGAGAGTGAGCAGCTCGAGCACCTCGTCGAACGAGGCCGAGTCGCTGGCACCCTCCGTGCAGATCGGCAGGAGCGGCCCGATCTCACCGATCAGGTCCGACTCGAGCTGCGACTGTCGGGCCCGCATCCAGTTGCGGTTGCCACCGACGGTGTTGATCTCTCCGTTATGGGCGAGCATCCTCAGCGGCTGCGCCAGCGGCCACGACGGGAAGGTGTTGGTCGAGTAGCGGGAGTGCACGATCGCCAGCTCCGATGCGAAGCGCTCGTCCTGCAGATCGGGGTAGAACGGCTCCAGCTGAAGGGTGGTGACCATGCCCTTGTAGCCGAGCGTGCGGCTGGAGAGCGACACGAAGTAGGCGCCGAGCTCATGCCCGGCGCGCTTGCGCAACCGGTAGGCGATGCGGTCCAGTGCGAGCGACGACTCGGTCGTGCCCTCCAGCGCCACGAACAGCTGCTCGAACGCAGGGCGTGCCTCGTCGGCGAGCTTTCCGAGGTGCTCATTGGCGGTCGGGACCACTCGCCAGCCGAGAACCGAGAGTCCTTCTTCGGCGGCGATGCGTTCGATGCCGGCCTTCTGCTCGCGGCGGGCGCTCGACTCCCGAGGGAGGAACGCGAGGCCGGCGGCGTAGGTGCCCGCGGCGGGGAGCTCGAAGGGAGCGACTTCCCGGAGGAACGCGTCGGGCATCTGGGTGAGGATGCCCGCTCCATCGCCGGTGCCGGCATCCGAGCCGATCGCACCGCGGTGTTCCAGGTTGCGCAGCGCTTCGAGCGCCAACGCGATGATGTCGTGGCCGGGTTCCCCGCGGAGTGTCGCGACCATGGCCAGGCCGCAGGCATCCTTCTCGTGGGCGGGGTTGTAGAGCCCTTGCTTCGGGGGGTAGGCGCCGGAGGCACCGTATGGAGGCTGGAAGTACACCAGTCACCGTCCTCAGTTCTCAGTGAACCCGGGGACGTCATCGGCCCGCTCGTTCAGTGCGATTTCTCGCGTGAAGAGGCGCTCAGAGAGCGTCCTCGCTGACGGGAGCGGTGCTTGTGGCGATCGCTCCTAGTCGACTTCGGTCTTCGCCGGAGGCTCGCTCACGTCGACGAAGTCGGAGGGATTGTCCTGCGAGTCTACATCCGCCTCGGCGGGCACTCGTCCCGGCACGTACGGCGACGGCTCGACACCGGGGTGACGGCGCGTCTGGACGATCATGATGACCAGACCCACGAGCACGCCGAAGATCGCGGCCCAGACGTTGCTGCGCAGGCCGAACAGCACCTCACTCGGGTCGATGCGGATCGACTCCCAGACGATGCGTCCTGCGCTGTACCAGATCAGGTAGAGCGCGAACAGCTTGCCCCACTGCAGCTTCAGCTTCGAGCCTGCCCACAGCAGCACGATGACGCCCAGACCGTTCCACAGGACCTCGTACAGGAACGTGGGGTGGAACAGCGTTCCCTCGGCAAGACCGGGAGGGAAGGCAGGGTTGGTCGACTCGATCTCGAGTCCCCACGGCAGATCAGTCGGCAGTCCGAACAGTTCGTGGTTGAACCAGTTGCCGAAACGCCCCATCGCCTGCGCGAGCAGAAGCCCGGGTGCGAGGGCATCGGCGAACGTCCAGAACCGGATGCCCGTCCACCGGCATCCGAGCCAGGCGCCGACAGCGCCGCCCATCAGCGCGCCGAAGATGGCGATGCCACCCTCCCAGATGGCCCAGACAGACCCCTGCTCGAACGGGTTCCAGGTGTTCTTGCCGGGCCCGAAGTAGAAATCGGGGTGGGTGAGCACATGGAAGATGCGCGCACCGATGATGCCCAGCACGATCGCCGGGATCGCGATGTCGATCACAATCCACTTCTCCGCACCGCGCTTGGTCAAGCGGTGGTTGGCGATCAGCGCGGCCACGATGATGCCCGCGATGATGCACAGCGCGTAGAAGTGAATCGTCAGCGGACCGATCTGCAGGTAGCTGACCGACGGGCTCGGGATACTCGCGGGCACGGTGATGAGGGTGCTGAGAGGCGCGAAGGGCATGAGAACGATCCTAGTATCGCGTCGTCGGCGTACCGCCGGCGAGAGCTCGGGTGGTTTCGGCGAGGGCGTCCAGACCGCCATCGCGCAGGGCCTTGACGAGGGCAGTGCCGACGATCGCACCATCGGCGTACTCGACGACGCCGGCGATCTGGTCGGCGTTCGAGATGCCGATGCCGACACAGGCGCGCACGTCGCCGCGGGCGCGCATACGCTCGACGAGAGTGCGGGCTGCACGGTCGAGCTCGGCGCGCTCACCGGTGATGCCCATGGTTGAGACCGTGTACACGAAGCCGGTGGACGAAGACAGCACAAGATCGAGACGTTCGTCGCTCGAGGTCGGCGCGGCGAGGAAGATCCGATCCAAACCGGTGCGCTTGCTGGCGGCGATCCACTCGCCGCCAGCTTCGGGCGTGATGTCGGGTGTGATCAGGCCCGCACCACCGGCGGCGAGCAGATCGTCAGCGTAACGATCGACGCCGTACTGCATGACGGGGTTCCAGTACGTCATCACGACCACGGGCACGTCGGTCTCGGCGCTGATCCGCTGCACGGCGGTGAACAGGTCGCGCATGCGGAAGCCGTTCGCCAGAGCATGCTGTGTCGCTTGCTGAATGACCTCGCCGTCCATCACCGGGTCCGAGTAGGGCGGACCGATCTCGATGATGTCGACGCCGTTGCGCGCCAGCGTCACAGCCGCCTGGATGCTCGTCTCCAGGTCGGGATATCCGATCGGCAGATAACCGATGAACGCGCCGCGCCCGGCGGCATGCGCCTTGTCGATGGCTGCTGCGACGCGGCTCACGATGCGTCGTCCTCTCGGTCGTAGAGATCGAAGTAGCGTGCGGCGGTGTCCATGTCCTTGTCGCCGCGACCCGACAGGCACACGGCGATCACGCCGTCCGTGCCGAGCTCGCGGCCCAGTCGCAGGGCTGCGGCCAGCGCATGCGCCGACTCGATCGCGGGGATGATGCCCTCGGTGCGGCTGAGCAGACGCAACGCCTGCATCGCCTCGTCGTCGGTCGCCGGGATGTACTCGGCGCGCCCGATGTCGCTGAGCCATGCGTGCTCGGGCCCGACACCCGGGTAGTCGAGTCCGGCCGAGATCGAGTGCGACTCGATGGTCTGGCCGTCCTCGTCCTGCAGTACGTAGGTCTTGGCGCCGTGCAGCACGCCGGGACGTCCCCGTTCGATCGAGGCCGCGTGACGATCGGTGTCGACGCCGTCGCCCGCCGCCTCGACGCCGTACAGACGGACGTCGGCATCGTCGAGGAACGCATCGAACATGCCGATCGCATTGGAGCCTCCGCCGACGCACGCGACGACGGCGTCCGGAAGTCGGCCGGCCTCGTCGAGCAGCTGCTCGCGTGCTTCTTCGCCGATGACCTTCTGGAAGTCGCGCACCATCGCCGGGAACGGGTGCGGACCCGCCGCGGTGCCGAAGATGTAGTTGGTCGTCTCGACGCTGGCGACCCAGTCGCGGTACGCGTCGTTGATGGCGTCCTTCAGGGTGCGCGACCCGGTCGTGACCGGAATGACCTCGGCACCGAGAAGGCGCATCCGGGCCACGTTCAGAGCCTGGCGTTCGGTGTCGACCTCACCCATGTAGATCGTGCAGTCCAGGCCGAACAGCGCCGCGGCGGTGGCCGTGGCGACGCCGTGCTGGCCCGCGCCGGTCTCGGCGATCACCCGGGTCTTGCCCAGCCGCTTGGTCAGCAGAGCCTGGCCCAGCACGTTGTTGATCTTGTGCGACCCGGTGTGGTTGAGGTCTTCGCGCTTGAGGAAGACGCGCGCGCCACCGGCGTGCTCGGCAAACCGGGGCACCTCGGTGATCGGCGACGGACGCCCCGCGTACGAATGCAGCAGGGCTGCCAGCTCCGCGCGGAACTGCGGGTCGGCGAGGGCATCCTCGTACGCCGCGGTGAGTTCGTCGATGGCCGCGATGAGCGATTCGGGCATGAACCGCCCACCGAACTCACCGAAGAACGGTCCGTGCTGGTCGCGCAGGCTCACCGTGCGCCTCCTCGTGCGGTGGGGGCCGCTCCCGCGGCCAGGAAACTCTGCAGCGTCGCGACGGCATCGCCGGTCACAAGTGCTTCACCGATCAGCACCACGTCGGCGCCGGCCTCGCGGTACCGGGTGACATCCTCGGGAGCGAGCACCGCAGATTCCGCGATCTTGACCGCGGAGTCGGGGATGCGGTCGGCGAGGCGTCCGAACAGATCGCGGTCCAGCTCGAGTGTGTGCAGGTTGCGCGCGTTGACGCCGATCAGATCGGCGCCCAGATCGATGGCGACCTCGAGCTCCTCAGCCGAGTGGGTTTCGACCAGCGGCGTCATGCCGAGCTGAAGGATCAGCTCGTGCAGTTCGAAGAGGGTCTTGCGTTCCAGACCGGCGACGATCAACAGTGCGAGATCTGCGCCCGCGGCGCGTGCCTCGAACACCTGATACGGCGTCGCGATGAAGTCCTTGCGCAGCACCGGCAGGGACACGCGGGCGGTAACGGCTTCGAGGTCGGCGAGGCTGCCGCCGAAGCGACGTTCCTCGGTCAGAACGCTGATCGCCGAGGCGCCGCCCTGCTCGTAGAGCGAAGCCTGCAGCGCGGGATCGGCGATCTCGGCCAGCGCACCGCGCGAGGGGCTCGCACGCTTGACCTCGGCGATGATCTTGACGTGGTCTGCGGGCGCCAGGGCGGCGCGGGCATCCCGTGCGGCCGACCGCTGTGCGGCATCGCGCTCCACGACAGAGAGCGGTCGCGACAGCGCGCGCCGCTCGGCGTCCTGCACCGCGCCGGCCGTGAGGTCGGCGAGCACCATCAGTGTGCCTTCGGTGTGTACTTCGGGCCCTTCACGCCCCAGCCTGCCTTGGCCATCACCCAGCCGACGATCAGTCCAGCGACGATGATGCCACCACTCACCATGACGGCGACGGGCATGTCGAGGCAGAAGAAGACGGCTCCGGCGGTGAAGCCGAGCAGCATGATCACGACGGCCGTCCACGCAGCAGGCGAGTGTCCGTGTCCGGGGTCGGCGATCGGGTTGGTCATGTTCTCCTCCGGGAGGCTAGGGGAATTCGATTCAGTCTATCGGGCTGCGTCGGTCGGGTCGGTTCCCTGGGACAGCTCGTCCCAGGAATCGATCGCGTCCAGCGGTCCGTCATCGTGGTGCTTCGCTTCGGAAGCGGCGCGGTACCGGCGACCGCCCGACGCCCAGCCGCGCGCCGTGAACAGCACGAAGACGGATGCCAGCAACAGAAGCACCCACGCCGCCAGCGCGATCGCGGGCCAGCCGGTGGGTTCGATCTTCGCGACGATCGTGTAGAGCGCGGAGTCCCCGCTCAATCCGGTCGCCTCGGCGACAGCATCCGCTGCCACGCTCAGCGGTGGACCGACGAGCAGCGTCGCCGTGCCCGCGAGCAACACGCCCGAGGCTGCGATGGTGAGCACTCCGAGCACGTACCGCAGTACGGGGCCGGCGATGGCGAGCACGGCTCCGAGCGCCAGCACCGCCAGCGAGAGCGGCGCGAGCAGCGTCAACGCATCGGCGCCGGCGATCAGCAGCGGCTCGACAGCATCCGAGCGTTCGACGACCAACCAGGTCTGCGTCGAAGAGACGATTCCGATCGCACCGGCGAGCAGGATGGTCAGCACGGAGAGCATTCTTGCGCGACGCTTCATCGCTCCTCCCCTGCCAGATCGAACGCGCGACCATCGAAGCACGTACGGCTGCCGGTGTGGCAGGCGGGGCCATGCTGATCGACGGTGAGCAGAAGCGTGTCGCCGTCGCAGTCCGTCGCGACGGCATGCACGCGCTGAGTGTTGCCCGACGTGTCGCCCTTGCGCCAGAACTCCTGACGGGAGCGCGACCAATACACGGCCCGTCCTTCCGCGAGGGTGCGGCGCAAGGCCTCAGCGTTCATCCACGCGAGCATCAGCACCTCCCGCGTGTCGTACTGCTGCACGATCACCGGGGCCAACCCCGCATCGTTCCACGTGATTTCGGCGATGCGCGCTTCATTCGCGTCGGTCATCGCACGCCACCCCGATCGCCCGGGGCAACCTCACGGATCGTCACTCCGGATGCTTTCAGCGCTGCCTTGACATCACCGACCGTCAGCTGGCCGGTGTGGAACACGCTGGCCGCGAGGACAGCATCCGCCCCGGCGTCGATCGCGGGTGCGAAGTGCGAGACGTCGCCGGCTCCGCCGGAGGCGATCACGGGAACCGACGAGACCTCGCGCATCAGACGCACGAGTTCCAGGTCGAACCCGTCCTTCGTCCCGTCGGCGTCGATCGAGTTGACCAGAAGCTCACCGGCGCCACGCTCGATGGCCTCGCGCGCCCAGGCGAGGGCATCCAATGATGTCTCGGTGCGGCCACCATGCGTCGTGACGGCAAAACCGGACGGCGTCGCAGCGGAGCGCTTCACATCGAGCGAGAGCACCAGTACCTGGGCACCGAAGCGATCGGCGATCTCGCCGATGAGCGCGGGACGGGCGATGGCGGCCGAGTTCACACCGACTTTGTCGGCACCGACGCCGAGCAGGCGCGCGACGTCCTCGACCTCGCGCACTCCCCCGCCGACGGTCAGCGGCACGAACACGTGCTCGGCGGTGCGCTGCACGATGTCGTATGTCGTCGCGCGGGCATCCACGGTGGCCGTCACGTCAAGGAAGGTGATCTCGTCCGCGCCCTGCAGCGCATAGTGCGCCGCGAGCTCGACCGGGTCTCCCATGTCGCGCAGGTTCTGGAAGTTGACACCCTTGACGACGCGACCGGCTGCCACGTCCAGGCACGGGATGACGCGTGCCGCGAGTGCCATCAGAGCCTCGCCGCGTGGATGGCGGTGACCAGGATCGCGCGTGCACCGAGGGCGTAGAGGTCGTCCATCACCTGATTCATGCCCTTGCGGGGAATCATGACGCGCACGGCCACCCACTCGGGATCACGCAACGGGGAGATCGTCGGCGATTCGCGTCCGCCGGCGATCGCGACCGCCTGGTCGACGAGGTGGGCGGGCAGGTCGTAATCGAGCAGCACGAACTGGCGCGCCACCATCACGCCGCGCAGGCGTCGCAGCAGCCGGTCGGTGCCGGGCGCATCGCCGGGGCGGCTGATCAGCACGGCCTCGGACTCGATGATCACGGGGCCGAAGATCTCCAGGCCCGCCTGACGCAGGGTGGTTCCGGTCTCGACGACATCGGCGATGACATCCGCCACACCGAGTCGGACCGCCGATTCCACCGCGCCGTCGAGCGGCACGAGTTCGGCCTGAACGCCATGCCGACGCAGGAAATCGTCGACCAGGCCCGGGTAGGCCGAGGCGACACGGACGCCTTCGAGATCCTCGATCGTGCGGAATCGGCCGGGAGGCGCCGCGAAACGGAACGTCGAGCGGGCGAAGCCGAGTTGCTCGATCTCGCGCGCGTCGTCCTGACGCACGTCGAGCAGCAGGTCGCGGCCCGTGATGCCCACGTCCAGAGCACCGGATGCCACATACGTGGCGATATCGCGGGGACGCAGGTAGAAGAACTCGACGTCGCTGTCGGCGTCGATCACGTGCAGGGTCTTGGGGTCGCGGCGTCCGACGTAGCCCGCCTCGGCGAGCATGTCGGCAGCGGTCTCGGAGAGCGAGCCCTTGTTCGGAACGGCAATGCGCAGCATGGGTGTCTTTCGGATCGATCGGTCTCTGAGCGGGGCGGCTCACAGATGTCGGTAGACGTCCTTAAGGGTCAGTCCCTTGGCCAGCATCATCACCTGCAGGTGGTACAGCAGCTGCGAGATCTCCTCGGCCGCATTCTCGTTCGATTCGTACTCAGCGGCCATCCACACCTCAGCGGCCTCTTCGACGATCTTCTTGCCGATGGCATGCACGCCGCGATCCAACTGTGCGACGGTGCCCGATCCCTCGGGCCGGGTGAGCGCGGTGGCGCTGAGCTCGGCGAACAGTTCGTCGAAAGTCTTCACAGTCCCAGGCTAGCCTCTCGCGCACGCTCTCGGAGACCTGTGACGGCCGCCGCGACGTCGTCGGCACCGTACACGGCCGAGCCTGCGACGAACGTGTCGGCACCCGCCTCGGCGGCCTGCGCGATGGTTGCATCCGAGATCCCACCGTCGACCTGTAGCCAGACGTCGGATCCGCGCCGCTGCGCCTCGGCCCGCAACGCACGCAGCTTCGGCATGGTCTCGGGCATGAACCCCTGGCCGCCGAAGCCGGGCTCGACGGTCATCACCAGAATCTGATCGAACTCGTCGAGTATGTCGTACAGGGCGTCGCCGGCCGTACCCGGTTTGATCGCCACGCCCGCGCGGGCGCCGATCGATCGCAGTCTCCGTGCCAGCGCGATCGGGTCGGATGCGGCCTCGAGGTGGAAGGTCACGCTGGCCGCACCCAGTTCGGCGTATCCGGGCGCCCACCGGTCGGGGTCGGTGATCATGAGGTGCACGTCCAGCGGGATCGGGCTGGTCTGCTGGATGCGCTCGACCATCTGCGGCCCGAACGTGAGGTTCGGCACGAAGTGGTTGTCCATGACATCGACGTGCGCGTAGTCGGCGGTGGCGATCCGCGCCAGTTCGGTCTGCATGTTCACGAAGTCGGCGGCGAGGATGCTGGGGTTGATACGCGGGGCGCGGGGCAGGCTCATGTCACTCGTCTCCTTCAGCGCCCGAGTCGGCGCCGTTCGTGGTCGGGACGCGCTGCAGCAGCGCGACGAACATGGCGTCGGTCCCGTGGCGATGCGGCCAGAGCTGGGCGCTGAGCGCCCCCGGCTCGTCCGTGCCACGAGCGCCGAGGTCGATCGGCGACTGCGACATGCCGGTGATCACCGCACGGGCGTCGAGCTCGACGAGGTCGTCGCGCTGATGCAGCACCTCCGAGACGACTCCGGTGGTCTCGGCGAGGTGCGGTGAGCAGGTCGCGTACGCCACGATTCCTCCCGGCGCCAGGGCGTCGGCAGCGGCATCCAGCAGCTGCGTCTGCAGCGCGACGAGCTCGGGGACGTCGGACGGCGACTTGCGCCAACGGGCCTCGGGGCGACGGCGCAGCGCGCCGAGCCCGGTACAGGGGGCGTCAACGAGGATCCGGTCGAATGCAGCGGGGTGCTGCGCGGCGAACGCCCGTCCGTCCTGACTGTGCACGCGGATCGGGATCGGCAATGGGCGTACGGCGTTGCGCACCAATCCTGCACGTGTCGGCACCACCTCATTGGCTTCGAGTGCCGCCCCGTGCTGGTGTGCGAGCGCGCCCAGCAGCGCGGTCTTTCCGCCCGGCCCGGCGCACAGATCGAGCCAGCGCTCCCCTTCGCGGACGGGGGCGGCCTCGGCCAGCGCCAGCGCGACAAGCTGCGAGCCCTCGTCCTGCACACGGATCAGCCCGTCGGCGTGCGCGATCGCCTCTCGCGGGTCGCCTCCGGGCGAGCCATACGCGGTCGCCGCGTAGGGACGGCGCGGCTCCCCGGGTTCGGCAAGCCCCGGGAGCGCGACGAGGGTCACCTCGGGCGAGAGGTTGTCGGATTCGAGCAGCGCGTCGAGCTCGTCATCGCGGCCCTCGGCCGCCAGCGCGCGACGCAGAGCCCGGATCACCCACACCGGGTGCGCGGTGCGCAGTGCGAGCCGCTCGTCGTCGGATCGTGCTCCCGCCTCGATGCGTTCCTGCCAGGTGTCGGCGTCGTCTCGTCCGATCCTGCGCAGCACGGCGTTGGCGAAACCGGACGCCCCGCGCCCGACTTCCGCTGCGACGAGGTTCACCGACTCGTTGACGGCGGCGTGCGGGGCTACTCTGGTCGCCAGCAGCTGGTGCGCGCCGAGGCGCAGCGCGTCGAGCACCGCGGGATCGATCTCGCTGACCGGGCGACCGGCGGCATCCGCGATGATCGCGTCGTAGGTGCCGCGACGGCGAAGCGTGCCGTACGCGAGCTCGGTCGCCAGCGCGGCGTCCTGGGTGTTCAGGCGTGCTTCGGCGATGAGCTTCGGCAGCAGCAGGTTGGCGTACGCGTCGTCTTCGGTGACAGCGCGGATCACGTCGTAGGCGACCCAGCGGGCCGGCTGGATGCGCGTGCGGCTCATGATCCCACCCGCAGTCCATCGTGATCGCGCAGGCCGCGCCACCAGTCCGCGGCGTTCATCGCCCCGCGCCCGGCGGGCTGCACTCGGGTCACCTCGAGCGGTGTGCTCGCGGTACCGATCAGCACCGCGGTCTTGGTTCCGCCCAGCTCCCCCGGCGCCAGGCGCGGGGCGTCGGATGCTGCCGGCGCGGCGGCCAGGATCTTGAGCCGACCCCCGTCAAAGGTCGTGTGCGCCCCCGGTTCGGGCGTCACGCCCCGGTAGCGGGCGTAGATGATGTCGACCGGCTGGTGCCAGTCGAGCAGGCCGTCCTCAAGACCGAGCTTCGGGGCGAGGGTCTCGTCTCCGGCCTGCGGTGTCGCCACGGCGGTGCCGGCCGCGATGTCAGCGACGACCGTGCGGGTGAGGTCGGCGCCGTCGATGGCGAGCACGTCCAGTGCGACGTCGGCGGTCGCGTCGGCGGGAATGTCGACCGCGCGCATCGCGAACACGTCGCCGGCGTCGAGCGCCGGCACGAGGCGGAACACGCTCACGCCGATCTCGGTGTCGCCGGCGATCAGCGCTCGCTGTACCGGTGCGGCGCCGCGCCACCGCGGCAGCAGTGAGAAGTGCAGGTTGATCCATCCCTGGGTCGGCGTCGACAGCAGCGGCTCGCGCACGATGCCGCCATAGGCGACGATCACGCCGAGTTCGGCGTCGAGCGCGGAGATCTGCGCAGTGACCTCGGCATCGAGTCGTGCCGCCTTGATCACCGGCAACCCGAGCTCGTCGGCGGCCTCGGCGACTGGCGACGGCGTCAGCACGCGCTTGCGGCCGAGGGGGGCATCGGGGCGGGTGACGACCCCGACGATGTCGTGCTGCGCGGCGAGAGTGCGAAGCGTGGGCACCGCGACGGCGGGTGTGCCGGCGAAGACGAGGCGCATGAAGGTTCTCCGGAGGGTGTTTCGATCAGATGTCTGGTTCGAGGATATCCAGGTGCACCGTCAGCGGGACCCGTACACGCCCCCGTCCTCGACGGCTCTGCGCTGCCTGCGCGATCACGGTGGCGCGCAGTCGGGTCGCGACGGCCTGGCCCGCCGCGTAGCTGAAGCGCACCAGCGCGCGCACCTTGCCCTCATCGCCGATGGGCACCGGGCCCAGCACCGCTTCACCACGGATATCGAGTTCGGCGAGGGCGTCGAGGGCTGCGCGCACCGCGGCCGGCAACCCGTCGATCTGAGCCACGCGTGCCGTCGGCGGCATATGCAGCGGTGCCCGGGCCTCGAGTTCGCCACGTGCGTATGCGGCTGGTGTCCAGGTGGCCAAGGCTCGGGCGACGGGGCCGTCCACACCCACCAGGTGCACCGGAGCGCCGGGAGCGGCAAGCGCGGCCGCGTTGCACCACCAGCGCAGGCAGGACTCCCCGATGCGCAGCTCTGGCGCCTGCAGCATCCGCGCCCCGTCGAGCAGGATCACGGCGCGGTATCCGCCGTCGGCGATCGGCTCGGCGCCTCGTGTCGAGACGACCAGGGCCGGCTTGGCATCCACGTGCTGCACAGGGTGCGCGCCGTCCGAGACGATCACGCGTACGCCGGGGAAGGCGCGCCCGAGCTCATCGGCGGTGCGCTCGGTGCCCGACGAGGCGAGCCGCACCTGATCGGAGTCGCAGTGACCGCAACGCCACGAGTGCGCGGAACGGCCGCACCACCCGCACACCGGCACAGCGCCACGCCTTCGTGCCCCCAGCGGGCCGCCGCAGTGCGTGCAACGCGCCGGCGCGCGGCAGGTGCCGCACACCAGACTCGGCGAGAAGCCGGGGCGCGCCACCTGCACCAGTACAGGTCCCTCGCCCGTCGCGGCGCGCGCCGCGCCGAAGGCGCTCGACGGCACACGCCGGCCGCCCTGCTCCAGCTCCTGCGGGGTGCTCAACCGCACCTGCGGAAGCACCCTTCGCACGGCCGTCACCTCGTGCATCCAGCCGCCGGCGACAAGACGCTGCGCATCGGTGGAGCGCGTGTGCCCGACCAGCAGCAGCGCGCTTCCCTCCTGCTCTTGCCGCACCAGCGCGGCATCGCGGGCATGGACGTACGGTGCCAACGGCTCACCGAGCAACGGGTCGCCGTCGTCCCAGATCGCCACGAGTCCCGCCTGCACGGGCGCGTACACCGCGGAGCGATTGCCGATGACGACGCACGGCGCCTCGTCGAGGGTGCGCAGGAACGAACGGTAGCGCTCGGGATTGCTCTGGCGGGCGTCGTACCGCGCGACTGCATCGTCGGGCACCATCGTGGCCAGCGCCGCGAGCAGCACCTCCTGGTCGCGGTAATCCGGGACGATCAGGATGCTGGAGCGGCCCGCGGCCAGTTCGATCGTGGCCGAGGCGGCGATCATCTCGGCCCACCCGGGCGTCGTACCGTTCTGCACGGGGATCGCCTCGACGGCGGCACGGCGGCGCTCGGCGAGCACCTCTGCCAAGCCGTCGTAGCGGGCCACGACGGCCTCCGCACCTGATACCGCCTCGGCGGGTACCGCGGGTGGGGCGGCGACGGGTGGCCAGGACTTCTCCACCCGCACCTGGCGCTTGGGAATCGCCAACCGCAGCACGTCGGATGCGCTGCCCGCGGCGCGGTCCGCAACGCGTCTGGCGAGCCGGTAGAGCGGATCGGGCATCACGACCGTCGATGAGACGATGCTCTCGATCTCGGAGAGGGTGCGCGAGGGGTCGGGCTCCTCGTCGATCTCGACGATCAGGCCGTCCACGACCCGACCAGCCGTGCGCAGCGGTGCCTTGATCCGCACCCCCGGCTCGACCTCACCGAGACCCTCGGGGATCGCGTAGTCGAACAGCCGGTCCAGCTGCGGGAGCGGCGAATCGATCAGCACCCGCGCGATGCGCCGCCGCCCGGTGGGCACTGTCGCCACCGGGTCGACGTCGCCCGCGTCGGGTTCCGCGGAGGCGGCTTCGGCCGTCACGGCCCCGCCGCTCTCAGACGCCGGCGGCGCGGCGCAGCTCGTCCGCCCGGTCGGTGCGCTCCCAGGTGAAGTCCGGCAGCTCACGTCCGAAGTGACCATAGGCCGCGGTCTGCGCGTAGATCGGACGCAGCAGGTCGAGTTCTTCGATGATCGCCTGCGGACGCAGGTCGAAGACCTCACGGATCGCGCGGGTGATCGTCTCGTCGTCGACGCTGCCGGTGCCGAACGTCTCGACGTACAGACCGACGGGTCGCGCGACGCCGATCGCGTAGGCGACCTGCACCTCGGCCCGCGCTGCGAGCCCGGCCGCGACGACGTTCTTGGCAACCCACCGCATGGCGTAGGCGCCCGATCGATCGACCTTCGACGGGTCCTTGCCGCTGAACGCGCCACCGCCGTGGCGGGCGGCGCCGCCGTAGGTGTCGATGATGATCTTGCGGCCGGTGAGACCGGCGTCGCCCTTCGGGCCGCCGATCACGAAGGGTCCGGCCGGGTTGATGTAGTACTTCAGGTCGGATGCCAGGTCGAGCCCGGTCTGCTCGAGGACCGGGTCGATGACCCGTTCGCGTACCAGGCCGCGCAGCTCTTCCTGCGAGATATCGGGGTGGTGCTGCGTCGACAGCACGACCGCGTCGATCGTCTTGGGCACGAGGCCGTCGTAGCCCAGTGTCACCTGGGTCTTGCCGTCGGGACGCAGGAAGGCCAGTTCGCCCGACCGGCGCACCTCGGTCAGCCGCTCCGCGATCCGGTG
The DNA here is from genome assembly GCF_017303215.1 of Microbacterium esteraromaticum. Taxonomy (GTDB): domain Bacteria; phylum Actinomycetota; class Actinomycetes; order Actinomycetales; family Microbacteriaceae; genus Microbacterium; species Microbacterium esteraromaticum_C. Next base: position 2,009,597 of record NZ_JAEMWU010000001.1, read on the forward strand.
TGCGGTCCACGCCGCCATCGGCATGAGCTGCGGCGTCTCGTCGGTCGCGTAGCCGAACATGATGCCCTGGTCGCCCGCGCCGAGCAGATCGCGCGGGTCGGTCGAGCTGCCGTCACGGTGTTCGCTGGCCTGGTCGACGCCCTGCGCGATGTCGGTGGACTGCTCCCCCACCGAGATGCTCACGCCGCACGACGACCCGTCGAAACCGGTGTCGCTGGAGGTGTAGCCGATGCGGTTGACCACGTCGCGCACGATCGTGGGGATATCGACATACCCCTCGGTGCGGATCTCACCGGCCACATGGACCAGCCCCGTGGTGACCAGCGTCTCGACCGCGACACGCGACCCGCGGTCGACGGCCAGCAGTCCGTCGAGGATGCTGTCCGAGATCTGATCGCAGATCTTGTCGGGGTGCCCCTCGGTGACGGACTCGGACGTGAACAGACGCAACGCGCTCATCGGTGCTCCAGATCGGTTTCGTGCGGGGCCGTTCTCGGCCCGAAGCCAGTGTGCATGAAGCCGCCGACATCCGCATGCGGATGTCGGCGGCTTACGGTGTGCACGTCACTCGGCGTGACGGATGCGAAGCTTGTCTTCGTTGATCTCGTGCAGCGCGATGGTCAGCGGCTTGTCCTCGACCGACGAGTCGACCAGCGGGCCGACGTTGTCGAACAGGTTGCCCTCGTGCAGGTCGGAGTAGTAGTCGTTGATCTGGCGCGCCCGCTTGGATGCGTAGATCACGAGCTCGTACTTCGACTCAACGCGCTCGAGCAGGTTGTCGATGGGCGGGTCGATGATGCCCTGGTTGGTTCCGGCCATGGTGGACCTCCTGGTCAGGCGACGATGCATCAGATGACGACGTGTCGCGAAAATCGGTGGGAGCGCGCGCTCCGTACGGGACAGAACCCGGTCAGCGCGCAGAGCCTGAAGACAATTCTACGACGTCGCGGGCCGCCGTGGCGACGTCGGCGTTCACGACGAGGTAGTCGAACTCGTTCTGCGCTGCCAGTTCGGTCCGCGCCGTGCGCAGTCGACGGGCTCGTTCCTCGGAGTCCTCGGTGCCCCGACCGACCAGACGGTTGACGAGTTCGTCCCACGTCGGCGGCAGCAAGAACACCAGCGATGCCGAGGGCTCGGACTCCCGCACCTGGCGGGCGCCCTGCAGATCGATCTCCAGCAGCACGGTCTTGCCCTGCGCCAGCGCCTCGTCGACGGGACCGCGCGGCGTTCCGTAGCGATGCTTGTTGTGCACCGTCGCATACTCAAGCAACTGCCCCTCTTCGATGAGGCGATCGAACTCGGCCTCGTCCAAGAAGTAGTAGTGCACGCCATCGACCTCACCCGGCCGGGGGCTGCGGGTGGTCGCCGAAACCGACAGGTGCAGATCGGGGTTCGTCTCGCGGATGTGCGCGGCAACCGTGCCCTTGCCGACGGCGGTCGGGCCTGCCAGCACCAGCAGACGGCTGCGCCCCTCACGCGGACGATGCGGCGGAAACCGTTCGTCGAGCCACGCGGTCAGAGCGGCGCGCTGGCGCACGCCGAGCCCGCCCAGGCGCTTGACCGGCGAGATGCCGAGATCCTCGAGCACGCGGTCGCGCTTGCCCGCGCCGATCGCCGGCAGCGCCATCAGGAAATCGGTGACCCGCATGGTCGCGGCATCCGAATCGGCGTCCTCGAATGCCTGACGCAGAACGGCCTGCGGTGCGGTGACCCGCATCGCCAGGTCGCGCTTCAGGGATGCCCGGGCGCGGCGACGCTCGAGCGCGCGCCGCGATGCTGCGGCGCGATCAACGTCGGGAACGGTGCGGTTCTCAGCCACGAAGTACCTCCAGGTAGTGCGCACTGCGCGAGCGGATCGCCTCGGCGATACCGTCGGGACCCGCGCCGAGGATGCTCCGGCTCTCGCTGGCGAGCACGTTGCGTGCCAGCGGGCCGAATCGTCCGGTCAGATCCTCCGGCGTGGCGCCCTGCGCCCCGAAACCGGGAGCGAGGATGGGGGTGCGCACGAGCAGATCGTCGTCGAGGCCGAACTCCGAGCGGTCGACTGTCGCGCCGATCACCAGGCCCACCGGGCCCAATCCGGCGGCGAAAGCATCCGAGTCGTTCACCCACGTGACATCCCGTGCCACGCGTCGCGCGACCGTCTCGCCGTCGCCGGCGGCCACGTCGACCGGAGTGGCCGTCTGCAGCGCCGCCGCCTCGGGGTTGCTGGTCGCGGCGAGCACGAAGACGCCCTTATCGGCGCGGACGGCGCCCGTCAGCGTCTCACGCAGCGATTCCGGTCCCAGGTAGGGGCTCACAGTGAGGGCATCCGCTTCCAAGGGCGACCCCGACTCGAACCACGCCGACGCATAGCCGGCCATGGTCGAGCCGATGTCGCCGCGCTTGGCATCGGCGATCACGATCAGGCCGGCCGCACGCGCGGCCGACATCACGTCTTCGAGCGCTGCGAAGCCGCGGGATCCGTAGCGTTCGAAGAACGCCACCTGGGGCTTCACGACGCCCACCCGGCCCGCCGCCGCTTCGACGACGGCGAGCCCGAAGGCGCGGATGCCGTCAGCATCCGCACCCAGACCCCACTGCTCAAGCAACGCGGCGTGCGGATCGATCCCCACGCACAGCGGGCCGTGCTCGTCGAGCGCGGCACGCAGACGTGCGGGGAACGACTCGGTCACACCGACCCCTTGCGGTCGAGCGCGTACTCCTGAAGGCTGCGCACGTCGAAACCGTCACTGGTGGCGTCCATACCGCTGACCGCCGCGCCGAGCACTGCCATGGTGGTGAACAGCGCCTTGTCGGCGGCGACCGCCGCGGCCCGGATCTCGTAGCCGTCGGCACGCGCCGCTCCCCCGCTGGGAGTGTTCACGACGATGTCGATGCGGCCCTCGTTGATCAGGTCGACGATGTTCTCGGCTCCGCTGTCCTGCGTCTCGCTGAACTTCGACACGACGGTGACGTCGATGCCGTTGCGGCTGAGGATCTCGGCGGTGCCCTCGGTGGCCACCAGGGTGAAGCCCAGCTGCTGCAGACGGTGCGCCGGCAGGATCACCGCGCGCTTGTCGGCGTCGGCGACCGAGATGAACACGGTGCCCGAGACGGGCATTCCGCCATAGGCCGCAGCCTGGCTCTTGGCGAACGCCGTCGGGAAGTCGCGGTCGATGCCCATGACCTCGCCCGTCGAGCGCATCTCCGGACCCAGAACCGAGTCGACGACCTTGCCATCGTGGGTGCTGAAGCGCTTGAACGGCAGCACGGCCTCCTTGACGGCGACCGGAGCGCCCAGCGGCACGCGCGAGCCGTCCTGTGCCGGCAGCATGCCCTCGTCGATGAGCTCGGCGACGGTCGAGCCAGCCATGATGCGGCTCGCGGCCTTGGCCAGCGGAATGCCCAGCGCCTTCGAGACGAACGGCACGGTGCGGCTGGCGCGCGGGTTCGCCTCGATCACGTACAGCACTCCCGCGCTGATCGCGAACTGCACGTTCAGCAGACCGCGCACGCCCACGCCCTTCGCGATCGCGAGCGTCGCCGCGCGCACGCGGTCGACGTCGGTACGGCCGAGCGAGACCGGCGGCAGCGTGCAGCTGGAGTCACCCGAGTGGATGCCGGCCTCTTCGAGGTGCTCCATGACACCGCCGATGTACAGGTCGGTGCCGTCGTACAGGGCGTCCACGTCGAGCTCGATCGCATCGTCGAGGAAGCGGTCCACCAGCAGCGGCTTGCCCTCCTCGATCACGACCTCATCCGCGGTGCGCACGAAGTAGTCACGCAGCGAGGGGGTGTCGTAGACGATCTCCATGCCGCGGCCGCCGAGCACGAAGCTCGGGCGCACCAGCACCGGGTAGCCGATCTCCTCGGCGATGCGCACCGCGCCCTCGACGTCGATCGCCGTGCCGTTGCGGGGGGCGACGAGCCCGGCGTCGTCGAGCAGGCGGGCGAAGAGCTCGCGCTCCTCGGCCAGGTCGATCGCCTCGGGGCTCGTACCGAGCACGGTGTACCCGGCCGCCTCGATGCCCTTCGCCAGACCCAGTGGCGTCTGACCGCCCAGCTGGCAGACGACACCGAGAATCGTGCCGCTACGCGCCTCGGCGTCGAGCACCTCGAGCACGTCCTCGAGCGTCAGCGGCTCGAAGTACAGCCGGTCCGAGGTGTCGTAGTCGGTCGAGACCGTCTCAGGGTTGCAGTTGACCATGACGGTCTCGTATCCGGCATCCGACAGCGCGAACGACGCGTGCACGCACGAGTAGTCGAACTCGACGCCCTGGCCGATGCGGTTCGGACCGGAGCCGATGATGACGACCTTGGTGCGGTCGGATGCCGCGACCTCGGTCTCGAAGTCGTAGCTGGAGTAGTGGTACGGCGTCAGCGCGGGGAACTCCCCCGCGCAGGTGTCGACCGTCTTGTACACCGGACGCACGTCGAGCGCACGACGGATGCCCCGTACCTCGGCCTCGTCCACGCCGCGCAGCTGCGCGATCTGCGCGTCGGAGAAGCCGTGCTCCTTGGCGTGACGAATCGTCGTGGCGTCGAGCTCGGCGGCGGATGCCACGGTCTCGGCCACCTCGTTGATCAGCACCATCTGGTCGATGAACCACGGGTCGATCGAGGTCGCCTCGAACGCCTGCTCGATCGTCGCGCCCTTGCGCAGCGCCTGCTGCAGCACGACGATGCGACCGTCGGTGGGCGTCTTGGCGATCTCGAGCAGCTCGTCGACCGAGCGCTCCTCCGGGCCCCAGTGGAAGCTCGATCCACGCTTCTCCAGCGACCGCAGCGCCTTCTGCAGCGCGGTGGTGTAGTTGCGGCCGATGGCCATCGCCTCACCGACCGACTTCATGGTCGTCGTCAGAGTGGCATCCGCGGCGGGGAACTTCTCGAAGGCGAAACGCGGCACCTTCACGACGACGTAGTCGAGCGTCGGCTCGAAGCTCGCCGGTGTAACACCGGTGATGTCGTTCGGGATCTCGTCCAGGCGGTAGCCGAGGGCGAGCTTTGCGGCGAGCTTCGCGATCGGGAATCCGGTCGCCTTCGACGCCAGGGCCGAGGAACGCGAGACGCGCGGGTTCATCTCGATGACGATGATGCGGCCGTTGGTCGGGTCGACCGCGAACTGGATGTTGCAGCCACCGGTGTCGACGCCGACGGCGCGGATGATGTCGATCGAGATGTCGCGCAGCTTCTGGAACTCACGGTCGGTGAGCGTCAGCGCGGGTGCCACGGTGATCGAGTCGCCGGTGTGCACGCCGACGGGGTCGACGTTCTCGATCGAGCAGACGACCACCGTGTTGTCGGCGGTGTCGCGCATGAGCTCGAGCTCGTACTCCTTCCACCCGAGGATCGATTCCTCCAGGAGCACCTCGTTGGTCGGCGAGTCGTGCAGGCCAGCGCCACCGATGCGGCGCAGGTCCGCCTCGTCGTAGGCGAAGCCGGAGCCGAGACCACCCATGGTGAAGCTCGGGCGCACGACCAGCGGGTAGCCGAGCTCTTCAGCACCTGCCAGCAGCTCGTCCATCGTGTGGCAGATCACCGACTTGGCGACGTCGGCGCCCGCCTCGAGCACGAGCTCCTTGAACACCTGACGGTCTTCACCTCGACGGATGGCATCGACCTTGGCGCCGATGAGCTCGACGTCGTACTTTGCCAGGATGCCGCGCTCGTGCAGCGCCATGGCGGCGTTCAGCGCGGTCTGTCCACCGAGGGTCGGCAGGATGGCATCCGGCTTCTCCTTGGCGATGATCGTCTCGATCACCTCGGGAGTGATCGGCTCGATGTAGGTGGCGTCGGCGAAGTCGGGGTCGGTCATGATCGTGGCCGGGTTGGAGTTGACCAGGATCACGCGCACGCCCTCTTCGCGCAGCACACGGCACGCCTGGGTGCCGGAGTAGTCGAACTCGCAGGCCTGACCGATGACGATCGGGCCGGAGCCGATCACGAGAACGGAGTTGATGTCGTCGCGCTTGGGCATTACTTGCTGGCCTCCAGGGTCGCGATGACGAGATCGCGGAAGCGGGTGAAGAGATAGTGGGCGTCGTGCGGGCCGGCCGCCGCCTCGGGGTGGTACTGCACCGAGAAGGCCGGGATGTCCAGGGCGCGCAGCCCCTCGACGACCTGATCGTTGAGCCCGACGTGGCTGACCTCGACCGATCCGAAGCCGTTCGGGCTGTCGAAGACACCCTCGACGGGCGCGTCCACGGCGAAGCCATGGTTGTGGGCGGTGATCTCAACGCGGCCGGTGGCCTTGTCGAGCACGGGCTGGTTCAGTCCGCGGTGGCCGAACTGCAGCTTGTACGTGCCGAGCCCCAGGGCGCGGCCGAACAGCTGGTTGCCGAAGCAGATGCCGAAGTAGGGCAGACCGGCCTGCAGCACCTCGCGCAGCACCGCGACCTGTGCGTCGGATGCCGAGGGGTCGCCGGGCCCGTTGGAGTAGAACACCCCGACCGGGTCGATCGAACGGATCGCGTCGAACGACGACGACTGCGGCAGCACGTGCACGTCGAAACCGAGCGCGGCGAGGTTTTCGAGCGTTGCCCGCTTGACACCGAGGTCGATGACGGCGAGGTTGCCGATCCGCTCGGCCGTGGCGGGCAGCACGTACGTCTCGGCGACCGAGACCTCTGCCGACAGGTTCTGACCGGCCATCTCGGGGGCAGTCGTCACGCGGGTCAACTGCTCCGCGGGATCAAGGGCAGCATCCGCTCCCGAGAAGACGCCGCCGCGCATCGCACCGGCATCGCGGATGCGGCGCGTGAGCGCACGCGTGTCGATGCCGCTGATACCGACGATTCCGTCGCGGATCAGTGCATCATCGAGGGATTCCTCGGCACGCCAGTTCGACACCCGGCGGGCGGGGTCGCGCACGATGTAGCCGGCAACCCAGATCTTCGCCGACTCGTTGTCTTCGGCGTTCATACCGGTGTTGCCGATGTGCGGCGCAGTCTGCAGCACGATCTGACCGGCGTAGGACGGGTCGGTGAGCGTCTCCTGGTAGCCGGACATGCCGGTCGCGAAGACGACCTCGCCAAGGGTGGTGCCGCGCGCGCCGTAGGCGCGGCCGACGAAGCGGGTGCCGTCCTCGAGGACGAGTACGGCGGAATCTGCGGTGAGGGCGGTCAAGAGTTCACTCCGTTCTCCGGAGCGCCGCACAACTGCTGGAGCTCCGGGAGGATCTGCTGGGGCTCGGCTGCCGAGAGCCGAAGGTAGGTGTCGACGAGGATCCCATCGGCGACCCGCCAGTCAAGGCGGATCAGGCCGGACGGCTCCACGACGCGGTCGATGGTGACGGTGGCGACGTCGGCACCGGCGAGCCGGTCGGCCGCGAGAAACACGGTGGGTGCGCCATCAAGGCTCAACGCGACGCCACGGTCGGTCAGCGCGAGCTCTCCGCGAGCGCGGTATGCGAGCGGTCGCACCGCGGCGCGCTCCAGAGGCTGACCGTGCTTCGTCGTCGCCACGTGCAGCACCTCGTACCGTGCCGAGACCTCGGCGTGCTCGGGAACCCCGAGCGGTGCGGTGAGACCCGAATCGCGACGCAGACGCGCGCGCCACGCGAAGAACATCGTGAGGAGGATGGCCGCCGCGATGGCGGCCATGATCAGGCCGGCAAGTTCGCGCGTCATTTCGACTCGCTCCGCTCGCTCCCGACAGGCCGCAGATCCTCGACGAGTTCCCCACCGTCGAGTGTCACGACACCGCCGTGGATGGTCCACTGGACGCGACCGGGAAGCTCCCGTCCGAGGTACGGCGAGTTGTGGCTGCGACCGTGCAGGTCGGACTCGGTGAAGACACCGGGCACGTTCGGGTCGTACAGCGTCACGTGGGCGGGCTTGCCGACTTCGAGCGCCCCGAAGCCGTCGAGCTGCCCGATGCGCGCGGGCGCGGCGCTGAGCACACGCGCCACGTCGGCCCAGTCGAGCTGGCCGGTCGCCACCATCGACTGGTGCACGACGCGCAGTGCGCTCTCCAGGCCCACCATGCCGTTCGCGGCGGCCTGCCACTCGCAGGCCTTGTTCTCGGCGGGGTGCGGGGCGTGGTCGGTGGCGACGATGTCGATCGTGCCGTCGGCGAGACCCTCGCGCACGGCCATGACGTCCTCCTGCGCGCGCAGCGGAGGGTTCACCTTGTACCGGGCGTCGTAGTCGCGCACGAGTTCATCTGTGAGCAGCAGGTGGTGGGGGGTCACCTCGGCGGTGACCTGGATGCCGCGCTTCTTGGCCCAGCGGATGATGTCGACACTGCCCGCCGTGGACAGGTGGCACACGTGCAGGCGCGAGCCGACGTGCTCGGCGAGCAGCACGTCGCGGGCAATGATCGACTCCTCGGCGACCGCCGGCCAACCGGCGAGGCCCAGCTCTGCCGAGACGATGCCCTCATTCATCTGGGCGCCCTCGGTCAGACGCGGGTCCTGTGCGTGCTGGGCGATGACGCCACCGAACGACTTGACGTACTCCAGGGCGCGGCGCATGATCAGCGGGTCCCACACGCAGAAGCCATCATCGCTGAACACGCGCACGCGTGCCCGCGACGACGCCATGGCGCCCAGCTCGGCGAGGCGCTCGCCCTTCTGCCCGACGGTGACAGCGCCGATCGGCTGCACGGTGGCGTAGCCGGCTGCCTCGCCGAGGGCGAGCTCCTGCTCGACCACGCCGGCGGTGTCGGCGACCGGCTGCGTGTTCGGCATCGCGAACACGGCGGTGAACCCGCCGGCGGCGGCCGCACGGGTACCGGTCAGCACCGTCTCGGATGCCTCGAAGCCGGGCTCACGCAGATGCGTGTGCAGGTCGACCAGGCCGGGCAGTGCCACCAGCCCGGCGGCGTCGATGACGCGCGCTCCGGACCGGCTCAGCCCCGTTCCGATCTCGGCGATGATGCCGTTCTCGATCACGATGTCGGTGCTCTCGCGTCCGAGCAGCTCGACTCCTTCGATGACGAGGGTCTGGCTCATTTCACTTCCCCTCGTTCGTCGTTTCGTTCGCCTGCGAGCAGCAGGTAGAGCACAGCCATGCGCACCGCGACGCCGTTCGTGACCTGCTCGAGCACGGTCGAGCGCGGCGAATCGGCGGCCTCGGAAGAGATCTCCAGGCCCCGGTTCATGGGTCCGGGGTGCAGAACAATGCTACCTTCCGGCAGCGCCGCCGCACGCACGGCGTCCAGACCCCAGAGCCTGGAATACTCCCGCTCAGTGGGGAAATACGCGGCGTGCATCCGCTCGCCCTGAATGCGCAGCATCATCACCGCGTCGGGTCCCTCTGCCAGCGCGGCGTCGAGGTCGTACAGCACCCGCACCGGCCACTGCGAGACGTTCTGCGGCACGAGCGTGGGGGGCGTCACGAGCGTGACGTCGGCTCCGAGCAGCGACAGCAGCCAGACGTTCGAGCGAGCCACGCGGGAATGCAGTACGTCGCCCACGATCACGACGCGCAGCCCGGCGAGGTCACGACCGCGGCTATCGGCACCGTGGTGGCGTTTGCGGATGGTGAATGCGTCGAGCAGCGCCTGGGTCGGATGCTCGTGCGTGCCATCACCGGCGTTGACCACGCCGGCCGAGATCCAGCCGCTGGTCGCGAGCGTGCGGGGCGCGCCAGAGGCGGAGTGACGGATGACGACAGCATCCGCCCCCATCGCCTCCAGTGTCTGGGCGGTGTCCTTCAGGCTCTCGCCCTTCGAGACGCTGGAGCCCTTCGCTGCGAAGTTGATGACGTCGGCGGAGAGACGCTTGGCAGCGGCCTCGAACGAGATGCGCGTGCGGGTGGAGTCCTCGAAGAAGAGGTTGACCACGGTCTTGCCGAGCAGCGTCGGCAGCTTCTTGACCTGGCGCGACTGGGTGTCAGACATGTCCTCGGCCACGTCGAGGATGCGCAGGGCGGTCTCTCGGTCGAGTGTGCGGGTATCGAGCAGGTGCCTCATGATTCGATCGTCACCTCGTCGCTGCCGTCGAGCTCGCGCAGACGCACGTTCACGCGCTCGGTGCGGGCGGAGGGAATGTTCTTGCCCACGAAGTCGGGGCGGATCGGCAGTTCGCGGTGTCCGCGGTCGACAAGGATCGCGAGGCGCACGGCCGCGGGGCGGCCGATGGACTGCAGCGCGTCGAGTGCCGCGCGGATGCTGCGACCTGAGAAGAGCACGTCGTCGACGAGGACGACGGTCTTGCCGTCGATGCCACCCTCGGGAATGTCCGTGCGCTTGGGTGCGCGGGTCGGATGCTGCGACAGGTCGTCTCGGAAGAGCGTGATGTCGATCGCTCCGACGGGAATGTCGACGCCAGCGATGCCGGAGATGACCGGCCCGAGCCGCTCGGCGAGGGTCACGCCGCGGGTCGGGATGCCGAGAAGGACAAGGCCTTCGGCGCCGCGATTGGATTCGAGGATCTCGTGGGCGATGCGCGTCAGAGCGCGCGATATATCGGCTTCATGCAGCACAGTGCGTGCAGACAACGGCCACGTCCCTTCTCCGCCTCTCCGGACGGGGTTAAAGGTTGGTGATGACACCAGTCTAGCGAACCCCGCTCGCGCTCGCGGCCGCGCGAGGTGCCCCGCGCGCCGTTTCGCGCGCACGAGAACAGGACGGATGCTGAGAACAGGACGATCCTGCGGAATTCGTCCTGTTCTCGTGAGATCGCCTGTTCTCGGTGACACCAGACGGCGGAGTGGACGCCCGGTTCGGCCCCGGGCTGCCAAATGCTCAGGCGCCGGGACGCAATGCCTCGTCGGTGACGGGGTCGATCTTCTCGGCGCGGATCGCGTGACCTGCCGTCGACAGGCACTTGCCGGTCTTCAGATCCCACTTCCAATCGTGCATGCTGCACGTGAGCACGCCGTCCTCGTCGATCTTGCCGGTGCGGGTCAGATCGGCACGCAGGTGCGGGCAACGGCGCTGCACGACCCAGTCGCCGATCTCGGCATCCTCAGTCTGATCGGTCTGCTCCTGGTACCAGTTCTCGACGTACTCGATGCGATCGACCGACAGGCACTTCAGGAACGTCGTGAGGAACTCGTTGAACTTGCCGCTGCGCCCCACCGAGAACTGCATCGACAGGAAGATCGAGTTCGACCAGTCGATCTCATGATCGCGGATGTTCGTCGAGACCAGATCGGCGGGAATCGTGTACCAGTAGATGCACTCCTCCCCCGCGTACTCACGCACCTTGGCCTTCGGGAAGTCGACCACCATGTCGAGGTCGCCGATCTTGAACCGCACGTTGCCGCCAACGCCGAGCCGGATCGTGCGGGACTTCTTCAGCAGCGGCTCCCACCACGCCTTGAGCGCCGCGAGCATCTCCTCGGGCGGCAGCACCTCGGCGCGCGTGGCCTCTTCGTCGATGACCTCCTGCTGCCGCGTCGCCTTCTGCTCGGCCAGGTACTCCCACTTCTCGTCGAAGATGTGGTCGATCTCATCCTGGCTGTACAGGCTCTGCGTCACCGTCATCTCGCCGTGATTCATGTCGACGACGGTGCCGGGGATGAACAGCTGGCCGTCGTACTGCGGCGCCTGCTCCTTCAAGTGAGCCAGGAACTCCTTCTGATCGGTGAAGATCGAGTCGTCGTCCTGGCCGGTGCCGTTGTAGCGGAAGAGCTCCTCGCGCAGGAACATCGGCGGGCCCGCCATCGGGAACACGTGCGGCGCGTCGACCTTCTCGATGTAGTACATCGCGCGCTTGTTCTGCGCCTCGCGCTTCAGGCGCGCGAAGTTCTGCTTGGCGTCCTGCGGCAGGTCGTAGACCATCGGCCACCAGATGGCGCCGGAGACCTGCGTGAAGTACGCCTCGGGCTTGCCGAACGACAGCAGCGCCTCCAGATCGAGCGGATGCGAATCGTTCTGGTTGAGGATCGATGCCGTGCCGTCATCCACGCTCAGCGACGAGTCACCGATCGGGCCGTCGCTGGGGGCGCGCAGCGGCGTGATCATCATCTTCAGGTCGCCGCGCTCGATCACCTGGCCGGCCGGCGCGTAGGTGATGTTGTTGTACCCGAGTGCACGGATGTCGACCTCGAGGTCGTCGGTGACGTACTCGGGCAGCAGCACCTCGATGTCCTTCGAGATGTACCGCTCGAGCAGTCGCGGGTCGAAGTGATCGCGGTGGCGGTGCGAGATGTACAGGAAGTCCGCCTCGCGCCCGTAGCGCTCCCAGTCGAGCCCGCGGTTATCAGGGAACGGGAACCACGAGCCGAAGAACGACGGACCCAGCACGGGGTCGCAGATGATGTTCCCGCCGACCGTCTCGATGAACATCCCCGCGTGGCCGAGTCCCGTGATCCGCATGTCTCTCCTCTGTTGTGGACAGCCTCGAGTGTACCGAGCCGAGGCTGGGACTCCGGGGACGCGAGCCGTGGGAAACGCCTGCGGCGCTCACCTCAGGGCTCAAGTAGTCCGCGGATGTCGTCGGCCGTCAGCGCCTGCGAGAACAGCGCCTCGTCGTCCATGACCGCGGTGAACAGCCGCGCCTTGCGCTGCTGCAGGGCCAGTACCTTCTCTTCGATCGTCCCGGCCGCGATCAACCGGTACACGAACACGCGCCGGGTCTGTCCGATGCGGTGCGTGCGGTCGATCGCCTGTGCTTCGGCGGCGGGGTTCCACCACGGGTCCAGCAGGAAGACATAGTCGGCCTCGGTGAGAGTGAGCCCGAAGCCACCGGCTTTCAGGCTGATCAGGAATACGGGCGCGTCACCATCTCGAAAACCGTCGACCGCGGCTTCGCGGTCTCGGGTCGAACCGTCGAGATAGGCGTACGGGACGCCGGCGGCGCGCAGGCGCTCGGCGGCCAGTTCGAGGAAAGAGGTGAACTGGCTGAACACAAGGGCGCGGTGGCCCTCGGCGCGAAGTTCGGTGACGTGCTCGAGGAGCACGTCGAGCTTCGCGGATGCCACGGACGGCGCATCCGGCTCGATCAGGGTCGGAGACAGTGCGAGCATGCGCAGCATCGTCAGCGAGCGGAACACGATGAACCGGTTGCGGTCGAGGTCCTGCAGCAGGCCGAGCACCTTCTGACGCTCACGCTGCAGCACGGTGTCGTAGACGGCTCGGTGCGCGGGAGCCAGCTCGACGAGCACCTCTTGCACCTGTTTCTCGGGCAGGTCTGCGGCGACCAGATCCTTGGTGCGGCGCAGCATGAGGGGACGGATGCGATGGCGCAGGCGCTCCAGGCGTTTCTGCCGATACTGCGAGCCTTCCTCGTTCTCGGGCACCTTGCCCTGCTCGATCGGCTGCACGTACTCCTCGCGGAAGCGACGCTTCGAAGGGAAGAGCCCAGGCGCGGTGAGTGAGAACAACGCCCAGAGATCGATCAGGGTGTTCTCCAGCGGCGTGCCGGTGACGGCGATGGTGACATCGGCGTCGAGGGTTGCGAGTGCCCGGTGCACCTTGGTGGCAGGGTTCTTGGCGAACTGCGCCTCGTCGACGATCACGCCCGCCCAGCGCGTTCGTGCGTACTCGTCGGCGTCCAGACGCAGCAGGGCGTACGAGGTGACGACGATATCGGCGTGCTCGGCGATGTCGGCGATGCCCTGGCCGCGCCGCGATGCCGTGCCCTCGACCACCCGCACGCGCAGCCCGGGCGCGAACCGCGCCGCCTCACTGCGCCATGTTCCCAGCACCGAGGTCGGAGCCACGACGAGGAAGGGCCGGTTCTCGCCCTGTTCCGTCGCGTGGAGCACGAGCGAGAGCAACTGCAGCGTCTTTCCGAGCCCCATGTCGTCGGCGAGGATCCCACCGAGCCGGTGCCGCCACAGGAAGGCCAGCCAATCGAGACCCTGCTGCTGGTACGGCCGCAGCTGAGCGGTCAGGCCGTGCGGAGGTGGGGTCGTCGGCACGCTGTCCACGCCGCGCAGCCCCGCGGCGGTCTCGCGCCAGCTGACGGCGGGTTCGGCCTCATCCGCGAGGTCTTCGAAGTCCTCCCAGAGCGCGGTCTGATAGCGGCTGATCCGGGGGCCGGTCTCCCATTCGGTGAGCTCTGCGGCCTCATCGATCAGATCGCGCAGTCGCTGCAGCGCCGGGTGGGCGAGCGAGAAGTAGGACCCGTCGACGAGCAGCAGCTTGGTGCGACGCATGCTGAGTGCGGTGAACAGCGGCGCGAAGGGGATCGCCGTGCCGTCGATCGTCACGATGATGCCCATGTCGAACCAGTCGGGGTCGGTGGATTCGACGGTCGTGATGGCGATCTCGGGGGTGCCTGCCAGCTCGCGGTACGCCGTTCGACGGCCGGTCACGACGACCTTCACCGCGCTGTCCTCGAACAGTGGCAGCACCTGTGCCGCCCATTCCGCAGCCGCAACCTGCTCGAACTTCCCGGCGGCATCGAACTCGTCCGGCGTACCGCGGGTCCAGATGGCCTTGATCTCGCGGGTCAGGTCGGCTTCAGTATCCGCGTCCCGAAAACCGCCCCGTACCGTGGCGAACGGCACGGTGCCGTGCCCGGCGTACTCCCACTCGAAGCGGTACTCGATCCGGTGCCCACTGCGGAAGCGCACGCGCAGCACGGGTTCGGGGACGGCCGGTGCCGGCAGGCTCACACGATCGGACGCCCGCACCGGGGCCTGTCGCGCCAGCGAAGGGTAAACCTCTGCGAGGAACGCCGCACGGTCGCGACCCGGAACCGGGATCTCTCCGCCGGTCGTGAGCGCCGCGAGCACCGCAGGTTGCAGAGTCACCTGGGCGAGTGTCACCTCGACCGCCGCCCCGGTCACTTCCCAGCGATAGAGGCCGATCGCACCGATCGGGCGGAGTGACGCGGCCGGCACCTGCTCCCCCTCGAAGGTCACGTCGGCGGCGACCGTCAGTCCGTCGTCTTCCCGCGCATCGATCCGCAGCCCCGCAGACGCGGACTGCGCACGCCGGACGGTGGTGTGCTTCTGCGTGGCGACGATGGGGATGCCGAGACGGTCCAGTGCGTCGAGGTGCTGCCACAAAAGCGGCGCCTGCACCCGGTCGAGGGCGATCCAATCACCGGCGGTGCCCGAGAGCAGCGAGTCGCGGGCGAGGCTGAGAAAGTCCGCGAACCAACGCGCCTGCTCCGGCACGAAGCCGCTGGCTGCCCGACGCACGGACTCCCACGACGCGTCACCCTGGATCCAGTTGCCGGTGGAACGGCTGCGCATCAGCGGACGCACGACCAGCATGACCTCGCCCGGTTCGCGACTGAGCCCGCGCGGGGTCGCCGTCTGCAGTGCGGCCGCGCCCCAGCGGTCATGCGTGTGCCCGGCTCGCGTGCGCAACTCGATGCCCAGCGCGAGCGGCTCGGTCTGCGTCGAAGCCGACGGGTTCAGCAGCGCACGCCAGGCCGGCGGTGACGCCTGCGCGAACGCACCGAACTGCTCCCAGGAGGCTCGGGGTGGCGGGCTCACCGCAGGCGCCGTCGCAGGGGCGGGACCGGTGCCGTGCGTCTGCTGCTCCGTTCCTGCACCGACGAGGATCGCCGCCACCACGTGCTTGCAGGCGACCCGCATCGGGCAGGAACATCCCGTGGTCATGACGCGCCGGGCGTCGAAGCGCACCTGGCAGCGGTACGGTGACCGTTCGCTGCCGCGCACGTGGGCGGTGAGCGTCTGCGTGGCGGCATCCCAGCTGGTCTTGGAGACCTGCCCGCGCCGGGCGTAGTCGAGCCCACGCCGATAGCCGCCATCACCGGCAAGGGCGCGCAACGCGCGTTCCTCAAGCCGGGGTGACGTCATGACAGCATCCTGGCGCGGCCCACCGACATCGCCGGGCCGCGGGGTCAGATCGAGCGCGCGATTCGGGCGAGGACGCCGTGCACGAACGCGCCGGAGTCCTCGGTCGAGAGCTCCTTGGCGAGTTCGACGGCCTCATCGATCGCGACGGCGGTGGGGACCTCGTCGTTGTAGACGATCTCCCAGGTGCCGATGCGTAGCAGGGCGCGGTCGACGGCGGGCATCCGCTCGAGCTTCCAATCGCGACTGTGCGTCGTGATGTGCTCGTCGATCTCTTCGCGGTTGTCGATGATGCCGTCGACGATATCGCGGGCGTACAACCACGAGGCCTCGCGTGCGGGCTCGTTCGCCGCGCGCTTGGCGGCGGCGGCGAGCACGACCGAGACCTCCTCGCCACGAACGTCGGAGGAGAACAGGATATCGAGGGCGCGCTTGCGCGCCTTGGTACGGGCGCTCAACTCAGTCGTTGACGCGGCCGAGGTAGTCGCCCGAGCGGGTGTCGACCTTGACCTTGGTGCCGGTCTCGAGGAACAGCGGGACCTGGATCTCGTAGCCGGTCTCGAGAGTCGCGGGCTTGGTGCCGGCCGACGAGCGGTCGCCCTGCAGACCGGGCTCGGTGTAGGTGACCTCGAGCACGACCGAGGCGGGCAGCTCGATGTAAAGCGGGTTGCCATCGTGCAGGGCGATCTGCACCTGCTGGTTCTCGAGCATGTAGTTCTTGGCGTCGCCGACGATCGCGGCCGAGACGGTGAGCTGGTCGTAGTCCTCGACGTCCATGAACACGAAGCCGTCGCCGTCGGTGTACAGGTAGGTGAAGTCACGACGGTCGACGTTCTCGATGTCGATCTTCGTGCCGGCGTTGTAGGTCTTGTCGACCGACTTGCCCGTCACGACGTTCTTCAGCTTGGTGCGGACGAAGGCGCCGCCCTTGCCGGGCTTGACGTGCTGGAACTCCACGACGCTCCAGAGCTGTCCGTCGATCTTGATGACGACGCCGTTCTTGATGTCTGCAGTGGATGCCATGCGTGCGGGTCCGTTCGTGTAGAAGTCAGGTGGCCGGCGCGGTTGCGCGCAGAAAGTGGCCGAGCATCGATTCTAACGGATGCCCGCGACCGACGTTTCAGAGGCGACGGCGCACTACGGCAGTGCGGCGACGAGCTCACGCACCGCTTCGGCGTACCCGTCCACCCCTCGGCCGACGACCCGCACGGTGGCGACGTCATCGAGGTACGAGAAGTGGCGGAAGGACTCCCGGGCGTACACGTCCGAGATGTGCACTTCGGCGAAGGGCAGGTCGATGCCGGTGAGAGCATCGCGCAGGGCGACAGACGTGTGCGTGAGCCCTCCCGGGTTGATCACGACGCCCACGCAATCCTCGCGGGCGGCGTGGATCGCATCGATCAGCACGCCCTCGTGGTTGCTCTGCACGGCGCGCACCTCGTACCCGAGTCTCTCGGCGGCGCGGGCCGTCAGGTGTTCGACATCGGCGAGCGTCGCCGTGCCGTACACGTCGGGCTCGCGCGTGCCGAGCAGGTTGAGGTTCGGTCCGTTCACCAACAGCAGCCGACGCGCGGTGCTCATCCGGCGACCTCTTGATACGCCGCGAACATCAGTGACTCATCGGGCGCCTGCACGACGGTCGGCTTCGCGATGTCGTCGAGCAGGATGAACCGCAGCATCCCGCCGCGGGCCTTCTTGTCGCGTTGCATGGTCGCCAGCAGCTGCTGCCAGGCACCGGCACGGTACGTGGTGGGCAGCCCCAACGACTCGAGCACGGCACGGTGCCGATCAGCACCGGCATCCGACAGGCGCCCTGCCAGTCGCGAGAGCTCGGCGGCGTACATCATGCCGATCGAGATCGCGGCGCCGTGCCGCCACTGGTAGCGCTCGGAGTGCTCGATGGCGTGGCCGAGGGTGTGGCCGTAGTTGAGGATCTCGCGCAGGCCCGCTTCGCGGAAGTCGTCGGAGACCACCTTCGCCTTCATGTCGATCGCCAGTTCGATCGTGCGACGGAACTCATCGGTCGTCGTGTCGATCGCGCGTGCCGGGTCAGCCTCGATGATGTCGAGGATCTCGGGAGCCCAGATGAAGCCCGCCTTGACGACCTCGGCGTAACCGGCGGTCGCCTCGTTGGCGCTCAGGCTGTTCAGTTCGTCCAGGTCGCCGATCACAGCACTGGGAGCCCAGAACGCGCCGACGAGGTTCTTGCCCTCGGCGGTGTTCACACCGGTCTTCCCGCCGACCGAGGCATCGACGAGGCCGAGCACCGTCGTGGGGACGTGCACGACCTGCACGCCGCGCAACCACGTCGCAGCGACGAAGCCCGCCACGTCCGTGACGGCGCCGCCCCCGAAGCCGATCACGGCGTCTGTACGCGTGAAGTCGGCCTGACCCATGACCTGCCAGCAGAACGCCGCCACCTCGATGCGCTTGCCCTGTTCGGCGTCGGGGATCTCGGCCAGCAGCACCTCGCGCGCGCCGTCGGTGGTGTCGGCGAGCACACGGTCGCGCAGCTCGGCGGCGCGCACCGCGAGCGTCGGCGGGTGCACGATCAGCACCTTGCGCACGGTGGGCGCAAGTGCGGCGGGAACGGCGTCGAGGATGCCGCGTCCCACGGTGATGTCGTACGGGCTCTGGCCGGTGACGCTGATGGTGGTCGTGGTCATGGCTGCTCTGTCCTCCAGGCTGCGATCTCTTCTGCGATCATCCGCATCGGACGCCGCGATGTGTCGATAGTCAGGTCGGCGACCTCGTCGTACCAGCCGCGGCGCTGTTCGAAGATGGTCCGCCAGCGGGTGAGCGGGTCGTCTTCGCCGGACAGGAGCGGGCGGCTCGATCCGCCCAGTCGCTGCGCGACGGCGTCCTCTGTGACGGTGAGGAAGACGACCGGGTGCCGCGCGAGAAGTGCCCGGGTGTCGGAATCGGTCACCGCTCCCCCGCCGAGTGAGATCACCCCGCCCTCGGCGACCGCCTGGGCGACGGCCGAGCGTTCCAGGGCGCGGAAGTGCGCCTCGCCCTGCTCAGCGAAGATCTGCGGAATCGGCCCGTGCTCCGCGGCGACGCGTTTGTCGGTGTCGATGAACGGCACGTCGAGCAGCCGGGCCACCTTGCGGCCCACGCTGGTCTTGCCCGCGGCCATCGGACCGACCAGGACGAGCGTCAGCGGATGCTCAGGCGTGCTCATCATGCGCGAGCAGCGCCGCCTCCGAGGCGGGCGCCGTGCGCAGCGCCTCGGGGATCGCCGCGAGGTACGACTCGATGTTGCGACGCGTCTCGCCGACGCTGTCGCCGCCGAACTTCTCCAGCAACGAGTTCACCAGCTCGATGGCGACCATCGCCTCGGCGACGACACCGGCGGCGGGAACAGCGCACACATCGGAGCGCTGGTGATGCGCCGTGGCGCTCTCACCCGAGGTCACGTCGATGGTGCGCAGCGCGCGCGGTACCGTCGCGATCGGCTTCATGCCCGCGCGGATGCGCAGCACTGTACCGGTCGTCATTCCGCCCTCGGTTCCACCGGCGCGGTCGGATGCCCGGGTGATGCCATCCTCGGCAGTGAACAGTTCGTCGTGAGCGGCCGAGCCCCGACGGCGGGTCGTCTCGAAGCCGTCGCCGACCTCGACGCCCTTGATCGCCTGGATGCTCATCAGCGCCTGTGCAAGGCGGCCGTCCAGTCGACGGTCCCAGTGCACGTGCGATCCGACCCCAGGGGGAAGACCGTAGGCGAGCACCTCAACGATGCCGCCGAGGGTGTCGCCGTCCTTCTTCGCGGCATCGACCTCGGCCACCATGAGCGCCGAGGTGGCCGCATCGAAGCAGCGCAGCGGGTCGGCGTCCAGCGCATCGACGTCGTCGGGGGTGGGCAATGCCGCCCCGTCGGGCACCTGTACGGGGCCGATCGAGAGCGTGTGGCTGACCAGGCGGATGCCCAGCTCGGAGAGGAACGCCCGTGCGAGAGCCCCGAGCGCGACGCGTGCCGCGGTCTCTCGGGCACTCGCGCGCTCGAGGATGGGGCGTGCCTCGTCGAAGTCGTACTTCTGCATGCCGACGAGGTCGGCGTGCCCGGGGCGCGGGCGGGTCAGCGCCGCTCCCCTGCCCCGCGAACGGTCGGTGAGCTCGGTCGGTGCCGGGTTCATCACCTCGGTCCACTTCGGCCACTCGGTGTTGCCGATGCGCAGGGCGATGGGGCTGCCGAGCGTGCGACCGTGCACGACGCCGCTGGAGATCGTGAGTTCATCCTGCTCGAACTTCATGCGCGAACCGCGCCCATAGCCGAGCTTTCGGCGCTGCAGGTCGGCCTGGATCGCGTCGGCCGTGATGGTCACACCGGAGGGCAGACCCTCCATGATGGCGATGAGTTCGGGGCCGTGGGATTCGCCGGCCGTGAGCACGCGGAGCATTGCTCTAGTCTTCCATGGCGCGAGACCGCATGGCCGCCACTATGACGTCCTCATCCGGCAGAAGGTGCTCCTGCGACCCGTAACGGAAGATCCGGATCTGCCGCACCGCCTGGTAAAGCAGCATCTCGAAGCCCGAGATGACGTTCGCGCCGGGCCACTGGGCTGCCAGAGCCGACGGCCACGGCGCGTATGCGGCCTCGAACAGGGCGCCGCCAACGGCCGCGAGCGGAGTGACGACGTCCGTATCGAGCACGGTTCCGCTGGGCAGGGTGGCCACGGTCGCATCCACGTCGGATGCCGCATGCTCGAAGCCCTGGACGCTGAGCGCGATGCCCAGCGCGCTCGCGATCTCACGAAGCCGTCCGGCCGCTTCGGGGCGACGGGCGCGCACATCGACGCGTGTCGCACCGAGATCGTGGAGGGCGACGAGCGCGGATGCCGCCGTCGACCCTGCGCCGAGGATTCGTGCGCGATCGATACGTGTCACACCGGCGTGCGCGAAGGCATCGACGATGCCGCCGACGTCGGTGTTGAAGCCGCGCAGCGTCGAGCCGAGCAGCAGTGTGTTGACAGCGCCGGTCAGCGCCGCATGGCGGTCGTGCTCATCAGCACGCGCGTGTGCGACCTCCTTGAGGGGCATGGTCAGCGAGAGCCCGCGCCAGGAGTCGTCGAGTCCGCTCAGCGCATCGCCAAAGGACCGCTCATCCACTCGGCGACGGCCGTAGTGCCAGTCCAGCCCCAGCAAGCCGTATGCCGTCGAATGCAACGCCGGCGAACGGCTGTGGCCAATCGGGTCCCCCCACACGGCGAGTTCGGTGCGCGCAGGGGCGTCCGCCTCCGGCTCGGAAGGGTTCATCAGTAGCATCCGCCGTCGGGGTTCTCTTCGCACCACTTGCGGTACTGGGCCTCGGCCGCCTGCTGCTCGGCGTAGGTCGCCGAGAAGACGGTCTCACCCGTGTCGAGATTCACGGTGACGAAGTAGAACCACGGGCCATCGGCCGGATTGGCCGCCGCCTCGATCGCCGCGTGGCTGGGGTTCGCGATCGGCGATGCGGGCAGTCCCGGGTGCACGTAAGTGTTCCACGGGTTGTCGTCACCGACCACCGACTCCCATGGCCACGATGCGACCGGGCCGTCGTGGTTCAGTCCATAGCCGTACTGCGCCGTCGAGTCCATCTGCAGCAGTCCGTGGGTCTCGTCGTTGGCGGGGTCGAGACGGTTGGCGATCACGCGCGACACCTTGTCGAAGTCTGCGGTGTGACCTTCGCGCTGGATGATCGACGCGGTCGTCAGCACCTTCTGGGCGTCGTCAGCTGAGACTCCGACCTCGTCAAGGGACTGCTGCGTTCGGGCGACCATCGCCTCGATGACGCCCTTCGCGGTGACGTCGGGATCGAACGTGTAGACCGCCGGGAACAACCAACCCTCGAGCGTGTCGGCCGCCACGCCGTACGCACCGGGGTCGGCCACGGCCGCCTGCAGGTCCTCCAGCGGGATGCCGACGCCGTCGACGATCTGCGGCAGCGTCGACCGCACTGTGCCGCCCTCGGCGACTCGCACGGTGTTCTCCATGCGGTTCTCGGGGTTCTGCAGCGCCTCGAGCGCTGCAGCCGCGGTCATCTTCTGCTGCAGCGCGTAGACGCCGGGGTAGAAGGTCACGGCCTTGCCCTCGTCGATGAGGTAGTCGTAGAAGACGCTACTGGTCTTGGTGACGCCGGCCTCATAGAGGGCGATCGAAACCGGCTCGCCGGTGTCACCCTGCTTGATCGTCACCAGCGCCTCGCCGGTGGCGATACCCGCCTCGTAGTCCTTCGGCTCACCCCAGCCCATCATGTCGCTGATCCGGTCGCCGTACTGACCCCAGATGGCGAAGCCACCGGCGACGGCGCCGCCGAGGATCACGAGCATGATGATCAGACCGATCAGACACCCGCGCCCGCGACGCTTCTTCGGCACGTCACGGTGCTGTTCTGGCGCGAACAGCTCGTGCAGGTGGGGGGCGTCGGCTTCTTCGTCCGATTCTGTCGATGTCGGTGCGTCAGTGGTGGGGTCTGCGGGCACGGGATCCGCAGCATCGACACGCGGGGCATCGCTCTCCCAGAGCGGCAGGGGGTGCGTCGCCGCGGCGGTGTCGTCGCCCCGCTCCAATGCGACGTGGGATGACCGACGGCGCGGCACCTCAGCTGTTTGCGGAGCCGACTCGGATGCCGGCGACGGGGCGGGCTCGGGAGCGGTGCGCGACCCCGAAGCGGATACCCCTCGCCGGGTCGCCTCCTGGGCCGCAGCGTCCCGAGTAGCGGCGCCTCGGGCAGCGGCTTCACGCGCTGCCGCCTCGCGAGCGGCAGCCTCGCGGATCGCACGACGCGAACCTGGAGCGGGCGCATCGCGCTCCGAGTTCCCCGGCAAAGGCGACGATGCCGTCGGAAGATTGCCGAACAGATCGTTCGGAGCGCCATTGTTCCGTGCGTCCGGGTCAGACATCGTGCGATGACTCCTCGGGGGTCTCGACCAACACACCGGCGGGGCGACCGGTGCTCTTCTCGGTGTCGACCGCGTGCTGCAGCAGTACGACCGCGGCGACCTGATCGACAATGCTACGAGAGTTCTTCTGCGAACGACCGGAGGACCGCAGCGCGGTGTGCGCGCTGACCGTGCTCAATCGCTCGTCGACCATCCGTACCGGTCGACCGGTGCTGGTGAGCAACAGGGCAGCGAACTCACGGGCATCCGTCGTCGACGGCGTCTCCTCGCCCCGCATGTTGACGGGCAGGCCCACGACGATCTCGAGCGGCTCCCACTCGTCAGCAAGCTGAGCGATCCTCGCCACCGACGTCTCCGAGCGGGGCACGGTCTCAACAGGCACCGCGAGCATTCCGTCCGGGTCGCACCGCGACACGCCAACGCGGGCTCTGCCCACGTCGATACCGAGGCGCACCCCGCGACGGAAACCGCTCACGCGTCCGCCAGGGTCGCCACCACCGCGTCCAGCGCGGCTTCCAGTGCCGACGCGTCGGTGCCACCGCCCTGCGCAACGTCGTCCTTGCCGCCGCCGCCACCGCCCAGCGTTCCGGCTGCGATGCGCACGAGAGCGCCGGCCTTGGCACCTGCGGCGCGCGCCGCCTCATTCGTCGCGATGACCACGATCGGGCGACCACCGGCGACTCCGCCGAAAGCCACGACAGCAGCATCCGACCCCAGGCGCTCGCGCACGCTCAACGCGAGCGTGCGCACGTCGTCGGCCGAGCCGACCTCACCCAGCGACGCGGATGCGACCCGGTACGCACCCACGTTCCGCGCGGCCTCGGCCAGAGCCGGCACACGCCCCTCGCGTTCCTTCGCCTCGAACTGCGCGATGCGCTTCTCAGCAGCCTTGAGGTTCGCCTGCAGCTCCTCGATGCGCGCCGCGAGCTGGTCGCGGGGCGACTTCAGCGCCGCGGTCAGCTGCGACACGACGGTGCGCTCGGCGGCCAGCTCACGGAATGCGTCCTGGCCGACCAGTGCTTCGATTCGGCGGTTGGACGCACCGATCGAGGATTCACCGACGAGGCTCACCAGACCGATCTCGGAGCTGCTCGACACGTGCGTTCCAGCGCAGAGCTCGCGCGACCACGGGCCGCCGATGTCGACCATGCGCACGACGTCACCGTACTTCTCACCGAACAGTGCCATTGCGCCGGCTTCCTTGGCCTCATCCAGCGAGACGACACGGGTCGTGACCTCGAGTGCGTCGTCGACGGCGCGGCTCACGATCTCCTCGATCTCACTGCGCGTGTCGGTCGACAGCGGTTGCGACCACGCGAAGTCGAAACGCATGTAACCGGCACGGTTGAGCGACCCCGCCTGCGTGGCGGTCTTGCCGAGCGTGTCGCGCAGCGCCGCGTGCACCAGGTGGGTGGCCGAGTGCGCCTGACGCGCGGCACGACGGTTCGCACCATCGACCACGGTGGTGGCACGGTCGTCGATCGCGACAGACCCGGATGCCACATGCACGGTGTGGCTGATCAGGCCGGGCACCGGCCGCTGCACATCGAGCACGTCGAGCTCGAAACCGGTGCCGACGATCGTTCCCTTGTCAGCGACCTGGCCGCCGGACTCGGCGTAGAGCGTCGTCTCGGCGAGGATCACCTCGGCGACGTCGCCCTCGGACGCGCTGGTGACGGTCTGGCCGTCGACGATGATGCCGAGCACGCGCGAGTCCGCTTGCAGATCGGTATAGCCGAGGAAGCCGGTCTCGCCGAGCGCACGGAAGTCACGATAGATCGACAGGTCGGCCAGCTGGCTCTTGCGACCACGGGCGTCGGCCTTGGCGCGCTCGCGCTGCTGCTGCATCAGCGAGTCGAAGGCGCCGCGGTCGACCTGCAGGCCAGCCTCTTCAGCGACCTCGAGAGTGAGATCGATCGGGAAGCCGTAGGTGTCGTGCAGCAGGAACGCCTCGGACCCGCTCAGGGTGGAGCCGCCGGCCTTCTTGGTGTCGGTCAGTGCGAGATCGAGGATCGTCGAGCCCTGCGCCAGGGTACGGCGGAACGTCTCTTCCTCGGCGTACGCGGCGGACGACAGCGTCGCCCACTCGGTCTCCAGTACCGGGTAGGCCGACTTCATGGCGTCCCGCGACGCCGAGAACAGCTCGGGGAAGCTCGGAGCGTCGACACCCAGCAGACGCATCGCGCGCACGGTGCGGCGCATCAGCCTGCGCAGGATGTACCCACGGCCCTCGTTGGACGGGCGTACGCCGTCGGAGAGCAGCATCAGCGACGAACGCACGTGATCCGCGATCACGCGGAAGCGCACGTCATCCTCGTGGGCCGCACCGTAGCGGCGACCCGACAGTTCGACCGCGCGGTCGAGCACCGGACGCACCTGATCGGTCTCATACATGTTCTCGACGCCCTGCTTGAGGAAGGCGACGCGCTCAAGCCCCATGCCGGTGTCGATGTTCTTCTTGGGCAGCTCTCCGACGATGTCGAACTCGGTGCCGCTGCGCAGGTTCTGGATGAAGTCCTGCATGAACACGAGGTTCCAGATCTCCAGGAACCGAGAGTCATCGGCGGCGGGGCCGCCATCCTTGCCGTATGCGGGCCCGCGGTCGAAGAAGATCTCGGAGTCCGGACCGCCGGGGCCGGGCTGGCCGGTGTGCCAGTAGTTGTCGGCGCGCCCCAGGCGCTGGATACGTTCGGGCTTCAGTCCGATGACGTCGCGCCAGATGGACTCTGCCTCGTCGTCGGTCTCATAGACGGTGACCCAGAGATCCTTCTCATCGAACCCGAGCCCGCCATCGGACTCGGACGAGGTCAGCAGCTCCCATGCGTAGCGGATCGCGCCCTCTTTGAAGTAGTCGCCGAACGACCAGTTGCCCAGCATCTGGAAGAAGGTGCCGTGGCGGGCGGTCTTGCCCACCTCTTCGATGTCGTTGGTGCGGATGCACTTCTGCAGGTCGGCGATCCGCGGGTGCGGCGATGGCACAACCCCGGTGAGGTAGGGGATGAACGGCACCATACCGGCGACCGTGAACAGCAGCGTCGGGTCATCGCTGACCAATGACGCGGACGGGACGATGACGTGGTCGTTCTTCTCGAAGTAGTCGAGGTAGCGCTGCGCGATCTCCGCAGATTTCATGGCGTTGGTTGCTGTCCTTGCGTGCAGTGCCGCGGAGCGGCGAGGGGCGATGCGGGTATCAGTCGTCGGTGTCAGTCGTCGGCAGGGTCCGACAGACGGGCGTCCTGCTGGCGGTAGGCGTCACCGAGAATGGCGGTGAACTGCGACAGACGCGCGTCGATCTCGCCGAAGATCTCCTGACCGCGCGGGTCCTTGTTCATGAAGTGGGCGGCGACGAACCCGCCGATCACACCGATCAGGAACCACAGCAGATTCTTCATTACGCCATCCTACGACGAGAGGCGCCGGGGAATCCCCGACGCCTCTCGGATGCGTCATCAACAGGCGGAAGCCTGCCTCAGATCAGCGAGCCGCGTAGTACTCGACGACCAGCTGCACTTCACAGGTCACGGGGACCTCAGCGCGCTTCGGACGACGAACGAGCTTCGCCTGCAGCTTGTCGAGCTCGACCTCGAGGTAGCCGGGAACGGGCGGCAGGACGTCGGCGTGACCGCCGGCGGCTGCGACCTGGAAGGGCTCGAGGCCCTCGCTCTTGGCCTTGACGTGGATGAGCTGACCCGGCTTCACGCGGAACGACGGGCGGTCGACGAGCTGACCGTCGACGAGGATGTGACGGTGCACGACCAGCTGGCGCGCCTGCGCCGTGGTGCGGGCGAAGCCGGCACGCAGCACGAGGGCGTCCAGACGCATCTCGAGCAGCTCGACGAGGTTCTCACCGGTCAGGCCGTCCTTGCGGCGGGCCTCGTTGAAGGCGATGCGCAGCTGCTTCTCGCGGATGCCGTACTGCTCGCGCAGACGCTGCTTCTCACGCAGACGGACGGCGTAGTCGCTGTCAGCCTTGCGCTTGGTGCGGCCGTGCTCGCCGGGAGCGTAGGGACGCTTCTCGAGGTAGCGGGCGGCCTTCGGGGTGAGCGGGATTCCCAGCGCGCGGCTGAGACGGACCTTGCGGCGGTCCTGGGACTTCGTAACCACGAAGCATTCCTTCCGTTACGTGGACGCGTCTTTCACGTCTCACGGGCGTATCTCCTGCGCTCTGCCGGCAGGCGCACGCCGGGGCGCCTGATCGGTGGGTATGAGCGGAGGGATGCCCGAAAACTCGGTTTCGAGCCGATCCATGCTATCAGATCGGCCATCGGTGACCGCCGGATCAGCGATCGCCGAGAATACGACGGATGCGCTCCAGACGTGCTGCGACGTCGCGCTCTGCGCCAAGCGGCTTCGGCTGGTAGTAGCGGCGTCCGTCCAGGTCGTCCGGCAAGTACTGCTGCGGAACGATTCCCGCCTCGTTGTCATGCGGGTAGCGATACCCCTTGCCATGGCCGAGTCGCTTCGCCCCGGCGTAGTGCGCGTCACGCAAATGAATCGGCACGCGGCCGAATCCGCCAGCGCGCACGTCGGCGATCGCCTGGTTGATGGCAAGGTAGGCGGCATTCGATTTGGCCGTCGTCGCGAGATAGATGGTGGCCTCGGCCAATGGGATGCGCCCCTCGGGCATCCCGATGAATGCCACGGCGTCCGCAGCAGCGGTGGCGATGACCAGCGCCTGCGGGTCGGCGAGCCCGATGTCCTCCGCCGCCGAGATCACCAGGCGACGAGCGATGAACCGGGGGTCCTCCCCCGCTTCGATCATCCGGGCGAGGTAGTGCACGGCGGCATCCGCATCCGATCCGCGGATCGACTTGATGAACGCGCTGATGACGTCATAGTGCTCGTCGCCCTGCCGGTCGTAGCGCAGCAGCGCGCGGTCGACCGCCTGCGAGACGTCCTCATCCGTGACGTCGGCGGAGGCATCCGCATCGGCTCTCGACAGTGCGACGGCCGCAGCGGCCTCCAGGCCGGTGAGCGCACGACGCCCATCACCCGAGGCGAGACGGATCAGCGCCGCGCGGGCCTCATCGGTGAGCCGCACGCGTCCAGCGAGCCCTCGGGCGTCTGTGACGGCACGGTCGAC
Source organism: Microbacterium esteraromaticum (assembly GCF_017303215.1). Classification (GTDB taxonomy): domain Bacteria; phylum Actinomycetota; class Actinomycetes; order Actinomycetales; family Microbacteriaceae; genus Microbacterium; species Microbacterium esteraromaticum_C. The sequence continues at coordinate 2,037,211 of NZ_JAEMWU010000001.1, forward strand.
CAGAACGCCGATGTCGTCATCGGTCAGCGGCTGCAGCGTGAGCAGGAGCGAACGCGACAGCAACGGAGAGATCACCGAGAACGACGGGTTCTCGGTCGTGGCCGCGATCAGGATCACCCAGCCGTTCTCGACGCCAGGCAGCAGGGCATCCTGTTGAGCCTTTGTGAAACGGTGGATCTCGTCCAGGAAGAGGATCGTGGTCTGCCCATAAAGGTCGCGCTGAGTGATCGCCTCTTGCATCACCTCGCGAACGTCCTTCACGCCCGCGGTGATCGCCGACAACTCGACGAACCGTCGCCCTGATGACCGGGCGATGGCCTGAGCGAGAGTGGTCTTGCCCGTGCCGGGCGGCCCCCAGAGGATGATCGATACCGCGCCCGGCGCGCTGGCCTCGGGGTCGGCCAGTGCCACGATCGGCGAGCCGGGCCGGAGCAGATGCTGCTGACCGGCTACCTCGTCGAGAGACGTCGGGCGCATACGCACCGCGAGCGGTGTCTGGCCCGACATCAGGGAGGCTGCGGAGGTCATACGTCCAGGCTACTGGCGCGACCGACACGCGGGCGCGCCGACGGTAGGCTCGCAGGGTCGGACGGGTCGCGCACGATCCTCCGAGTGATGAGCAGAGGAGAACGACGATGGCGGCACGCGGTTCCCGCGGAGCGCAGCAGCGCGCTCGCACCGAGGCCGAACGGGCGCGACTCTACGCGGCCCGCACGGCATGGCACGAGAAACTGCTGCGCCGTAAGCATCGCGACAACCTCATCGCCGTCAGCGCAGGCACCCTGATCGTCGCGGGCGCCATCGTGAGCCAGACCCTTCTGGGCATGTCGGCGACGCCCGCACCCGCCGATCCCAGCACGACACCGTCGCCCGCTGCGACCACTCCGGCATCCCCCACGCCGACCCCCACGCCCGAGCAGAGCACGGACGAGTGAACCGGGGCGGCGAGTGAACTAGGCTGGCTCTCGTCCTTTCCCACTCCCGCGGGATACCTGCGCAAGGAGAACACCGTGTCTGACGACAACGCCGCCAAGCCCACCCCTCCCGTTCCGGGTCCCCCGGTTCCTGCTCCGCCGCGTCGGCCCATGCCGACCGCCGCTGCCGCCCCGGCTGCCGCGCCCGCACCGGCGGCGCCCGTGAATGCGGATGCCGCGCAGTGGGGCCGTGTCACCGATGACGGCACCGTCGAGGTTCGCGAAGGCGACTCGTGGCGTGCCGTCGGCCAGTACCCCGACGGCACGGCCGATGAGGCGCTCGCCTACTACGTACGCAAGTACGACGACCTCGCCGTCAAGCTCGGCACCCTCGAGACACGCGCCCAGGGCGGCGGTGCTTCGGCATCCGATCTGACCAAGCAGGCCACGCATCTGCAGGGCGAGGCCGCTGACGCGGCTGCCGTCGGTGACCTCGTCGGTCTCCGCGCCCGCATCGAGACGCTGATCGAGTCGCTGGCCGAGGCCACGGCGAAGGAGGCGGCAGCCGCCAAAGAGGCGCTCGACGCAGCCATCGCCGAGCGCACGACGATCGTCGAGAAGGCCGAGCAGATTGCCGCCCGTGACCTGAGCAAGGTGCAGTGGAAGCAGGTCACTGCCGAGATGACCGAGCTGTTCGACGCCTGGCAGGCGCACCAGCAGAACGGTCCGCGCCTTCCCAAGGGAGTCGCACAGCAGCTCTGGAAGCGGTTCCGCACCGCCCGTTCGACGGTCGACAAGGCCCGGCGCGTCTTCTTCGCCGAGCTCGACGACGTGCACCGCGCAGCACGCGACGCGAAGTCCCGACTGATCGAACGCGCCGAAGCGCTCGCGCCCCGTGGCGTCGACGGCATCCCCTCCTACCGCAACCTCCTCGACGAGTGGAAGACGGTGGGACGCGCCGGACGCAAGGCCGACGACGCCCTGTGGGCGAAGTTCAAGGCCGCCGGCGACGCACTCTACGCGGCGCGCGCCGAGCAGGCAGCGGCTGAAGAGGCGGATTCCGCGCCGAAGATCGAGGCCCGCGAGGCTCTGCTCGTCGAGGCGAAGGGTGTCGCCGACGAGCCGAACCTGAAGCGCGCACGCGCCCTGCTCACCCGCATCCAGCGCGAGTGGGACGAGGTGGGTCGCATCTTCCCGCGCGACAAGGAGCGCGCGCTCGACGACCGGATGCGTTCGATCGAGCAGGCTCTCAAGTCGCGCGAGGACGTTGACTGGAAGAAGAACAACCCCGAGACCAAGGCGCGTGCGAACGACATGAGCTCGCAGCTGGTCGAGGCCATCGAGAAGCTTGAGTCCGAGCTCGCCGCCGCAGAGAAGTCCGGCGACAAGAAGGCGATCAAGCAGGCAGAAGAGGCGCTCTCGGCACGTCGCGCCTGGCTGAGCGCGCTCGGCGGCTGAGCACCGCGGTTATCCACAGTATGAGCCGTGTCGCCCCATCGCGGGGTGACACGGCTCATACTCTTTGACGTGCACTCAGCGCTCTTCTACCGTCCCGGCCAGCCTCTCTCGCTGCCGGAGCTGTCCGCGGCACGACTGGACGGCCACGTCATCGAGGTCGGCGAAGGATTCATGCCGGTCGACACAGTCGAGAGCGCCGCTGATCGTGCCGTGAGCATCGCCGACCTGCTCCCGCCGAGAACCGCGGCGAGCGGACATTCGGCTGCGTGGGTTCACGGCGCGAGCGACCAACCGCCCCGCGTGCACCATGCGACGCGCATCAACCGGTCGCGGCCGCGCACATACTCATCGACACGCATCGTCTACCACGAGCACCGACTCGACGCCAACGATGTGCAGCTCATCGGCGGCGTTGCCGTCACGACACCACTGTGCACCGCGACGACCCTGCTGTTCGAACTGGCGTGCACGGGCGGCGACGACCGTTGGCTACGGGGCCTGCTGAGTGCGCTCCCCCGGCTCGACGGCGAGCTGCGTGCGCACGTCGAACCGATCAGCCGTCGTCCCGGTATCCGCGCGGCGAAGCAGCTCCTCGCGCGGATGCTGGCGGATCAGGAGGTTGTGACGCGGTAGACGTCGTACACCGCGTCGATCCGCCGGACGGCATTGAGCACGCGGTCCAGGTGTACGGAGTCACCCATCTCGAACACGAAGCGGCTCAGCGCGAGGCGTTCGTCGGTGGTGGTGACCGTCGCCGACAGGATGTTCACGTGGTGCTCGCTGAGCACGCGTGTGACGTCCGACAACAACGCCGAACGATCGAGGGCCTCGACCTGGATCTGCACCCGGAACACGCTCTTGGTGGTGGGGGCCCACTCGACCTCGACGAACCGGTCGGGGTCGTCTCCGAGGGACTTCACGTTGACACAGTCCTGCCGGTGCACCGAGACGCCGCTGCCACGGGTGACGAAGCCCACGATCGGATCGCCGGGCACCGGGGTGCAGCAGCGGGCGAGCTTGACGAGGATGTCGGAGTCGCCGCGCACCAGGATGCCCGAGTCGCCGCCCTTGCCCTCACGGACGGGGGCCTGGCCGGGCAACTCGATGGCACCTGTGCTGGTGTCCTCCTCGACCGTGACCAGCGCGGTGACCTTCTCGATCACGGACTGCGTCGAGACGTGCCCCTCGCCGACGGCCGCGTACAACGCCGACACGTCTTCGTAGCGCAGTTGGTGCGCGACCTGCGTGAAGGACTCCTGGCTCATCAGACGTTGCAGGGGCAGGTTCTGCTTGCGCATCGCCCGGGCGATGGACTCCTTGCCCTGCTCGATCGCCTCTTCGCGTCGTTCCTTGGTGAACCAGCCGCGGATCTTGTTGCGCGCGCGGGTGCTCTTGACGAAACCGAGCCAATCTTGGCTGGGCCCTGCATCCGGGTTCTTCGAGGTGAAAACCTCGACGACGTCTCCGCTCTTGAGCTCGGTCTCCAGCGGCATCAACCTGCCGTTAACCTTGGCTCCCATCGTGCGGTGCCCGATCTCAGTGTGCACCGCATAGGCGAAATCGACCGGTGTGGCACCAGCCGGCAAGCCGATGACGCGCCCCTTGGGGGTGAAGACGTAGACCTCTTTCGCGCCGATCTCGAAGCGCAGCGAGTCGAGGAACTCGGTCGGGTCGGCGGTTTCCGCCTGCCAGTCCGAGATGTGGGCGAGCCAGGCCATGTCCGTATCGGGCACGCGCGAGTCGACCTTGCCGCCGTTGACACGTTCCTTGTACATCCAGTGCGCGGCAACGCCGAACTCCGCCTGCTGATGCATCTCATGCGTGCGGATCTGGATCTCAACGGTTCGGCCGGACGGCCCGATCACTGTGGTGTGCAGCGACTGGTACAGGTTGAACTTCGGCGTCGCGATGTAGTCCTTGAAACGTCCGGGCAGCGGCGTCCAGCGCGCGTGGATCGCGCCGAGCACGGCGTAGCAGTCGCGGACGGAACCGACGAGTACGCGGATGCCGATGAGATCGTAGATGTCGTCGAACTCGCGCCCGCGGATGACCATCTTCTGATACACGGAGTACAGCTGCTTCGGCCGGCCGACGACCTTGCCGCGGATGCGGAGCTCGCGCAGGTCTTCATCGATCGACTCGATGACGCTCTGCAGGTACTTCTCGCGCTGTGGTGTGCGCTGCGCGATCAGGCTGTTGATCTCGGCGTAGATCTTCGGGTGCAGAACGGCGAACGAGAGGTCTTCCAGCTCGGACTTGATCGTCTGGATTCCGAGCCGATGCGCCAGCGGCGCGTAGATCTCGAGGGTCTCTTTCGCCTTGCGCGCAGACTTCTCGGGCGGCACGAAGCCCCAGGTACGGGCGTTGTGCAGGCGGTCGGCGAGCTTGATCAGCAGCACCCGGATGTCTTTCGACATCGCCACGATCATCTTGCGGACCGTCTCGGCCTGCGCGCTCTCGCCGTACTTGACCTTGTCGAGCTTGGTGACCCCGTCGACGAGCATCGCGACTTCGTCGCCGAACTCTTCGGTCAGCTCGGCCAGTGCGTAGCCGGTGTCTTCGACCGTGTCGTGCAGCAGCGCGGCCGCGATGGCCCGCGGTCCCAGCCCCAGCTCGGCCAGGATCTGTGCGACCGCGAGCGGATGCGTGATGTAGGGCTCACCACTCTGACGCAACTGCCCGGCGTGCTTGTCGCGTGCCACCCGGTACGCACGCTCGATGATCGGCAGATCACCCCGAGGGTGATTTGCCCGAACCGTGCGGATCAGGTTGTCGAGGTCATTGACACGGGGGGCACGAGAGAAGATGCGCGGCACAAGGCGACGCAGGCTCGATCCCTGCGACGGCGCCGGTGAATCGACCATCTGCTGCTCCTGTCCCGATCAGAACATCCTACGCGCGTTCGCCCCTACCGCTGAGCGAGGGAGGCTCAAGCCCCAGAGGCCACCGAGCGCTCGCGTGCCTCGTGCACCTTCGCATCGTGCGCGGCGATCGCCGGCTCCTTCTCGCGCAGAAGCGAGTAGAGCGGCGCGGCCACGAACAACGTCGAGTAGGTCGCGACGATGATGCCCACGAAGATCGAGAGCGAGATGTCGGTAAGTGTCTCGGCGCCGAGCCAGAACGAGCCGATGAACAGGATCGCCCCTACGGGCAGCGCCGCAACGATCGACGTGTTGATCGAGCGCACCAGCGTCTGGTTCACCGCGAGGTTCACGGATTCACCCAACGTACGCGTCGTCTGGTTCGCGTCCTCGGTGGTGTTCTCACGGATCTTGTCGAACACCACCGTCGTGTCGTACAGCGAGTACGCGAGGATCGTGAGGAAGCCGATCACCGCTGCCGGCGAGATCTCGAACCCGGCCAGCGCGTAGACACCGATCGTGATCACGAGCACGTCCAGCAGGCCGATGATGGCGGCGGCAGACATCTTCCAAGTGCGGAAGTAGATCGCGAGGATCAGGAACGTCAGTGCCAGGAAGATCGCCAGGCCCCACAGCGACTGCCGCGTGACATTCTCACCCCAGGCCGGTCCGATGAACGAGTTGGTGATCTCGTCGACGTTCACGCCGTAGACCTGCGCGAGCTGCTCGGTGACCTGCTGGGTCTCAGCCGAGCTCATCTGCGAGGTCTGCACGCGGATGTCCTGGCCGTTCACGACCACGACCTTGGTGGTGGCCTCGGGAACGACCTCACGCACAGCGTCCGTCGCCAGCGACTGATCGGTCGACTGCGGCGCCGAGACCATGAACTGCGAACCGCCGGTGAACTCGATCGAGAACTGGATCGGACGGATCAGCGGCACCAGCGCGGACCCGATGATCAGCGCGATGGCGATGATGAACCAGATACGACGCTTGGCGACGAACGGGAAGGAGGTCTTGCCCGAGTAGAGGTTGTTTCCCAACTCATTCATGGAGAACATCAGTCGTCGGAGTCCTTTCGGGCGCTTGACGAGCCCTGAGCTGCGAGGGCCTCGGCGCGCTTGCGCTCAGCGATGGTCTGGCGCTTCTCGGCCTCACCGCGCGCCCCCTGATTCCGAGCGGCGCGACCGGTGCTGGCGACGCGCGCCTCCCGGTACTGAGCACGTCCACGATAGACAGCTCCCAGCGACTCGGGGTCGAGTCCGGACAACCGATGCCCACCACCGAAGAACCGGGTGCGTGCGAGCAGCTGCATGACGGGGTGCGTGAAGATCACGAAGATGAACACGTCGATGAGCGTCGTCAGACCAAGGGTGAACGCGAAGCCCTTCACCGTCGAATCGGCCAGCACATACAGCACCACGGCGGCGAGCACGTTGATCGACTTCGAGATGTAGATGGTGCGCTTCGCGCGCCCCCAGCCGTCTTCGACCGCACCGGTGATCGACTTTCCGTCGCGCAGCTCGTCTCGTATTCGCTCGAAGTACACGATGAACGAGTCGGCGGTGAATCCGATCGACACGATCAGACCCGCGACGCCGGCCAGCGACAGGCGGAAGCCCATGCGCCACGCGAGGATGCTGATGATGACGTAGGTGAGCACACCCATGACGCCGATCGAGGCGATGATCACCCAGCCGAGTGCGCGATAGCTGATGAGTGAGTACACCGCGACCAGTCCCAGGCCGATGAGACCGGCGATCAGCCCGATCTGCAACTGCTGCGAGCCAAGCGTCGCCGAGATGGTGTCGGAGCTCTCGACGGTGAAGCTCAGCGGCAGCGCGCCGTAGCGCAGCTGGTCGGCGAGCGTCTTCGCGCTCTCCTGGGTGAAGTCGCCCGAGATGCTCGGGTTGCCGTCGAGGATCGCCGCCTGCATCTGCGGCGCCGAGATCACCACGCCGTCGAGCACGAACGCGAACTGGTCGCGCGGGCTCAGGCCGGCGATGCGGTTGGCGTTCAGGCGCTGGCTGATCTCGCCGAACACCTCGGTGCCCTCGCGGTTGAGGTCGAGGTTGACGGTCCACTTCGCCGAACGCTGGTCGCGACCAGACGTCGCGTCGTCGATGACCGTGCCGTCGAGTTCCTTCGGGCCGAGCAGGTACTTGACCGACCCGGTCGGGTCGCAGGCGACCAGCGGCTCTCCAGCCGGCGGCGTGGTGTGATCGCGCGGAGCGGCGCAGTCGAACGACTGCAGCTCTGCGATCTGCTTCTCGGTCATCCATGCAGGGTCACTGCCGTCGGTGGGCTCCGGCGTGGGCACGGCGTTCATCGAGTCGTCGGGCGTGGGGAACGGCGTGGGGTTGCCATCCTCGCCGATGAACTCGGTCGCCGCGTCGGTTGCGGCCAGTACGGCACGGAACTCCAGCTGGGCGCTCGCCTGGATGCGGTCGCGGGTCTCCTGATCGGCGACACCGGGAATCTGCACCACGATGTTGCGGCCGCCCTCGGTGGTGATGTCGGCCTCGGCGGTGCCGGAGGCGTCAACACGCTGACGGATGATCGCGGCCGCCTGGTCGAGCTGCTCCTGCGTCGGGTCGGCACCGTCCTCTGTCTGCGCACTCAGGACGATCTGAGTGCCGCCCTGCAGGTCAAGGGCGAGCTCGGGAGCCCACGAGCTCTCCTTGAACCCGTACACGCCGATCGCATTGATACCGAACAATGCCGCTGTGACCAGGAGCAGGCCGAGCAGGACCCGCCACGCATGACGGGTCGGAGATGAGGATGCCACGTAGTTCCGCTTTCCGCGTGAGACGCCCGCAGGCGTCAGTTCTCGTCGTTGCGCTCGAGGCGAGCCTTGGTCTCCTCGGGCGTCTCGACCTGGATCGCCTCGATACCATCGGTCGCGTCCTTCGCGGGGACGGTGTCGACATGCTGCTCGACGGCCTCTTCCTCAGCGACGTCGTCGGAGTCGACGGTCTCTTCGGTCGGGTCGACCACGCGCAGGATCGCCTGGCTGTGCACCTCGATGACCACGCCGGGAGCGAGTTCGATCTGTGCGGGCTTGTCGAGGTCGACCGCGTCGTACGAGACGACGGTTCCGTACAGACCCCCCTGCAGCAGCACCTTCGCGCCGGGGATCGTCTTGGCGGCCTTCTCCTCCTGCTGTTCCTTCATCTGCTTCTGGCGCTTGCGCGTGTTCATGAACATGAACACGAGCATCACGGCGAGAAGTCCGAAGAGGATGATTTCCATGAGAGTTGAAGCCTTTCGAAGTGCACGCCGAACGCGGCGGTGCGTAGGGGGATATGGCCGGGAAGTCTTCAGCGATTATAGGTCATCGAACAATGCCACTCCCTCGGGGTGCGAGATCCCGAGGTGCGCGTACGCGTCGGGCATCGCGATCCTCCCGCGCGGCGTGCGCCCGAGAAAGCCGATGCGCACGAGGTATGGTTCGACCACGCTCTCGACGGTCTCGCTCTCCTCACCCACGGCGACGGCGAGCGTGCTGAGGCCGACCGGTCCCCCGCGGAAACGCCGCACGAGCGCATCGAGCACCGCGCGGTCGAGCCGGTCGAGGCCGATCGCGTCGACGTCGTACAGCTCCAGCGCTGAGCGCACATCCGAGAGCGACGCATCGTGCCCGCCGCCGTGGACGAGTGCGTAGTCGCGCACGCGGCGCAGCAGGCGGTTCGCGATGCGGGGCGTGCCGCGCGAGCGACGCGCGATCTCGGAAAGCGCGTCATCGGGCAGACGCACACCGAGAACACCGGCAGACCGGTCGATGACCTGTTCGAGGTCGTCAGCGCTGTAGAACTCGAGGTGGCCGGTGAAGCCGAACCGGTCACGCAGTGGGTTGGGTAGCAGACCCGAGCGCGTCGTGGCTCCGACGAGGGTGAAGGGCGCGAGCTCCAGCGGGATGCTCGTGGCGCCGGCCCCCTTGCCGACCATGATGTCGATGCGGAAGTCCTCCATCGCCAGGTAGAGCATCTCTTCGGCCGATCGCGCCATCCGGTGGATCTCGTCGATGAAGAGCACCTCGCCGGGCGTGAGGCTCGACAGGAGCGCAGCGAGGTCGCCGGCGTGCTGGATCGCTGGGCCGCTCGACAACCGCAACGGGCGTCCGCTCTCGTGGGCGACGATCATCGCCAGCGTCGTCTTGCCGAGGCCGGGTGGGCCGGCGAGCAGGATGTGGTCCGCTGTGCGCTCCTGCAGGCGTGCGGCTTCCAGAAGCAGCTGCAGCTGACCGCGCACCTTGGCCTGACCGACGAATTCGTCCAGGCTCGACGGGCGCAGAGCGCCCTCGATCGCCAGCTCGGTGGCGTCGAGGGCTTCGGCCGCATCGCGCGCGTGCTCAGCCACGGTTCGCCCCCGGCCCCATCGCCGCCAGCGTACGGCGCAGCAACGCGGGCACCGATTCGTTCTCGGCGTCGGTGGCGATCTCGGCCGTCTGCGCCACGGCTTCGGCCGCGACCTTCTCGGACCAACCGAGGCCGACCAGCGCGGCCACGACCTGGTCGGTGACGACCGTCTCGGGGGCACCCACCGGTGCAGTGGCGACACGGGGCTGCACCTTGCCGGCCAGCTGCACCACGATCAGCTTCGCCGTCTTCGGACCGATCCCCGATACCCGACGGAACGGGGCATCGTCCTCGGCCGTGACAGCCTCGGCGATCTGATCGACCGTCAGCCGCGAGAGCACACCGAGCGCCGACTTCGGGCCGACGCCGGTGACGCTCAGCAGCTGACCGAAGATCTCCAGCTCGTCCAGATCGCCGAAGCCGTACAAGGTCAGCGCGTCCTCACGAACGATCAGACTGGTGTGCAGGCGAAGCTGTTCCCCCACGACCGCGGTGTGCGCGATGTCATTGGGCACGAAGACGGCGAAGCCGACACCGCCTGTCTCGATGACGACCTGGCCGGAGACCGCGTGCAGAACCGTGCCGCGCAGGGAGGAGATCATGCCTGTCAGCCTAGCGGTTGGGTCGTACATACATTCGAGCGACGCGCTCAGCATCCGCCCACGCACGTTGAGCCGGTGTCTGGGCGGCTCCCCCGGCGACCGACGCACCGTCCCGTCGCCATGCATGGCACAGCGCGATTGCCAGGGCATCCGCGGCGTCTGCGGGCTGGGGTGGGGCATCCAAGCGCAGGATGCGGGCGATCATGGACTGCACCTGCCGCTTGTCGGCGGACCCGTATCCGGTGACGGCCGCTTTGACCTCGCTGGGCGTGTGGGTCGCCGCCGGAAGACCCGCTTCGGCGGCGATGAGCAGCGCGACACCGGAGGCTTGCGCTGTACCCATCACCGTCTGACGGTTCTGCTGCGCGAAGACGCGTTCAACGGCGACGGCCTCGGGACGGTGCTCGTCGATCGCGGTGCGGATGCCCGCGGCGATGCCGGCGAGGCGCTCAGCGATGTCGGCGTCGGGCGGGGTGCGCACAACACCCACGTGCACAAGGGTGGCCCTGCGGGCGCGATCGACATCCACGATGCCGACGCCGCAACGGGTCAGCCCAGGGTCGATGCCCAATACGCGAAGGGTGCTCACTCCCCCAGGCTACGGTCCGCCGTGCGTGCGTTGATCAGGCGCGCCCGGAGTCAGTCCTCGTCGCCGTCGTTCTCGAGCTCGGCCTGCACCTCGGCGGGCAGGTCGAAGTTGCTGAACACGTTCTGCACGTCGTCGCTGTCTTCGAGCGCATCGATCAGGCGGAAGATCTTGCGCGCGGTGTCTGCGTCGATCTCGACCTTGAGGTTCGGCACGAACTCGACGTCCGCCGACTCGTAGTCGATGCCCGCTTCTTGCAGCGCCGTGCGCACCGCGACGAGATCGGTCGCCTCGGTCACGACTTCGAACCCCTGGGCGTGCGGCTCGATCTCCTCGGCTCCCGCTTCGAGCGCCGCCATCATGACGTCGTCCTCGGTGGTGCCCTCGGAGCCGACTACGATGACGCCCTTGCGCGAGAAGTTGTAGGCGACCGAGCCCGGGTCTGCCAGCGTGCCGCCGTTACGGCTGAGGGCTGTGCGCACCTCGGCAGCGGCGCGGTTCTTGTTGTCGGTGAGGCACTCGATCATCAGTGCCACACCGTTGGGACCATAGCCCTCGTACATGATCGACGCGTACTCGACGGCCTCGCCGCCGATGCCCGCACCGCGCTTCACCGCGCGGTCGATGTTGTCCTTGGGAACCGACATCTTCTTCGCCTTGAAGACGGCGTCGTAGAGCGTCGGATTGCCCGCCAGGTCGGCGCCGCCCAGCTTCGCCGCGACCTCGATGTTCTTGATCAGCTTCGCCCACGACTTCGCACGGCGTGCGTCGATGACCGCCTTCTTGTGCTTCGTCGTGGCCCACTTGGAATGCCCGGACATATGTCTCCGCTCGTCTTATCCGCCCGGAGTCGCCTCCAGGGCGTCGTCCAGTCTAAACGCATGACGCTCTGTCCTCACGAGATGACGCCGCTCGTCCCACGCCTCGACGCTCACCCGAACAGCGGCGAGGCGCCGCTGCGCGCACGCGCAGCAGCGACGGTCGGCAAATCGGGCAGCCCCACCGGAGCATCCATCTCGGCCGGGGGTTGCCATCGCTCCCACCCCTCGTTGAGGGGCCACCCACCGTCGAGGATGAACTCCTTCGCCGCGCAATCCGCAAGCGTTCGCACGGCGTCGGCCTGCTCCTCGGTGAAGCGTCCTTGATCAACGGAAGCATCGAGCTCGTCGCTGTCCTTCAGCCAGATGTCCTCACTGCCGACATGTGCCGCGTCGACCCAGAGGTCGAGCACGAGATCGCGCGAGTAGACAGCGGCACCCACCCCGCCAACACGACGGTGTGGCAGCTCCAAGTTCACGTACGCTCCCGCGGGTTCACCGTCATCTGAGCGGAAGAACCACACGGACCAGGGGCGGCCAGCCGGAGCCACCCGCACGACGCCAGGACCGGTCCACGCGGACTCGCGGATGACCCAGGGAACGCTGAAGCGCTTCTCAAGGGGAATGTCGCGTGTGTGCGCGGCAGCAACGGGGACGGGCTGAAGGCGCGCGGAGCCGGACGGCACCCACACCACCAGGCCCCGATGGTCGTCACGGACGACACGCACGGCCTCGATGATCCGTCCATAGCGCCAGAGGATCTCTTGCCCCGCTTCGAACCGCGGAGCCGCCTCGTCCGCGGACGGTACAGCATGATCGAACAACTCATCCGCGTGCGCACCGTCGTGCCCCGGGGAGTCCAATCGTGCCAGGGCATCGCGCCACGGCATCCGCATACGCGCAATGCTCGACCAAGAAGCGCCCCGACGTGCGACCAAGGTGGCCGTACCGCCGCTGGCGCTGACGCTGGGTGTACCGAGAGCAAGACGCATTGGACCAAGGTAGCTCCCGAGGCATCGATACGCTTGCCGGATGCAAGCAGGTGCGCAGCGGGCCAGGCCCGCGTGGTCGTCGTTGCCCGCCGGGCTTCGAGCGAGCGTTGTGGATTCCATCGGCGGCACGTATGTCGATGACGTTGCCGCGCAGGGCGGATTCAGCGCGGGATACGCCGGCGTCGTCAGCACCACAAAGGGAAGGGCGTTCGTGAAGGGGCCCGCCTCCCACGCAGTCTCGATCATGCTCTACCGCCGGGAGGGCGCGCTGCTCCCCAGCATCCCGCGGTCGCTGGCGCCGCGTGCTCTTGCCGTCATCGACGGCGATGACGGCTTCGCCCTCGTCACCGACGTCGTCGACGGCGCTCACCCCGGCGCGGCATGGTCGGCCGCGGACCTGCGGTCGGTCGCGCGCACGCTGAGCCGTCTCGCCGAGACCCCCGCCCCGGGTGGCGTCCCGGATGCTCGGGATGACATAGCGGACTTCACACGGTGGCATCGGATTGCCGACGACGCCGCTTTGCGAGACGCACTGCCGCACGACCTGGCCGCGCAGATACCGCGCCTGGTGGATATGGAGCGAGGGTTCGCCGACGCCGTCACTGGGCGGACGCTGATCCACGGCGATCTCCGTGCGGACAACATCCTCATCGGTGACGGCGACGCACGATTCGTGGACTGGCCGTGGGCGGTGCGCGGTGTGCCGTGGTTCGACCTGCCGTCCCTGTTGCCGAGCATCGAGGCCGGCGGCGGCCCGCCCTGCGAACAGGCATGGCCGATCTTTCAAGAGTTCGGCGCGCCCGACCCGCACGAGCACCTGCCGATCATCGCGGGCATCAGCTCGTACTTCTGGTACTGGCAGGGGCAACCCGAGCCGGCGCAGGTCCCCGGCCTGCGCGCCTTCCAGCGCGCGCAAGCGTTCGCGGCGCTGCGGTGGCTCAGCGCGCTGCTGTGACTGTCAGGCGGCGCGGGCTGCCGTCCGCTCCGCCACCCTGGCGAGGAAGCGCTCGTGGAACCGCGTCTCCCCCGAGATCTCGGGGTGGAAGCTGATCCCGAGCAGGTTCCCCTGTTCGACGGCGACGATGCTGCCGTCGTCCAGGACGGCCAGCACGACGGCATCCGATCCGACGTCCTCGACCACGGGACCGCGGATGAATGCGGCCCGCACAGCGGGCTCGCCCAGGGCCGGCACGTGGATCGCCCCCTCGAAGGAGTCGACCTGACGTCCGAACGCGTTTCGGCGCACGAGAACGTCGAGTCCTCCGAAGGTCTGCTGCCCTTCGATGCCGTCCGCGAGCCGGTCCGCGAGCATGATCAGTCCCGCGCAGGTACCCAGCACCGGAAGTCCTGCCGAGATCGCGTCGCGGATCGGATGCTGCATGCCGAAGGTGCGCGCCAGCTTGTCGATGACGCTCGACTCCCCACCGGGGATGACGAGCCCGTCGACACGGGCGAGTTCCTCGGGACGACGGACAAGCGTCACCTCAGCCCCGAGGCTCGCGAGCAGGGCGGCGTGCTCGCGCACGTCACCCTGCAGCGCGAGCACGCCGACGTGCGGGCTACCAGCCACGCTCGGCGAGACGGTGCGGCGCGGGCAGGTCGCTGACGTTGATGCCGACCATCGCTTCCCCCAGCCCGCGCGAGACCTCGGCGACGACCTTGGGGTCGTCGAAGAAGGTCGTCGCCTTCACGATCGCCTTCGCGCGCGCCGCCGGGTCGCCGGACTTGAAGATGCCCGACCCGACGAACACACCGTCCGCACCGAGCTGCATCATCATCGCGGCATCGGCGGGAGTGGCAACGCCACCGGCGACGAACAGCACGACGGGCAGCTGACCGGTCTCGGCGATCTCGGCGACGAGCTCGTAGGGCGCCTGCAGTTCCTTCGCGGCAACGTACAGCTCATCCTTCGACAGTGCGCCGAGAGCTGCGATCTCACCACGGATCTTGCGGATGTGCTTCATCGCCTCGGACACGTCGCCGGTGCCGGCCTCACCCTTCGAGCGGATCATCGCCGCTCCTTCGGTGATGCGGCGCAGCGCCTCACCCAGGTGAGTCGCACCACACACGAACGGCACGGTGAAGGGCCACTTGTCGATGTGGTTGACGTAGTCGGCGGGCGAGAGCACCTCGGACTCGTCGATGTAGTCGACGCCGAGCTCCTGCAGCACCTGCGCCTCGACGAAGTGCCCGATGCGCGCCTTGGCCATCACGGGGATCGAGACGGCGTCGATGATGCTGTCGATCATGTCGGGGTCACTCATCCGCGAGACGCCGCCCTGCGCGCGGATGTCCGCCGGCACGCGCTCGAGCGCCATGACGGCGACGGCACCGGCATCCTCGGCGATCCTCGCCTGCTCTGCGGTGACGACGTCCATGATGACGCCGCCCTTGAGCATCTCGGCGAGACCGCGCTTGACCCGCTGCGATCCGGTGGTGGGGTTCTGGTCGGATGCCATGGTCACTCCTCTTGTGACAAAAATCGGTTTGGCCTATGTCAAAACATAGCACCATAGAATCGAACCGTGGACGACCAGATCACCGGAAGCACCGCCGCAGAGATCGCCGACAGTGTGCGCGGCCTGCGCGAACGCGGCACGCTGCGCCCCGGCGACGCCCTCCCCCCGGTGCGCGAACTGGCCGTCCGCCTCGGAATCAATCGCAACACCGCCGTCGCCGCCTACCGTCAGCTCGCCGGGGCCGGACTCGTCATCTCCCGCGGCCGAGCCGGCACGCTGATCGCCGGTGCCGAGAGCGTCGCGCAAGAGGGCCTCGCCGATACCGTGCTGCACGACATCGCCTCGGGCAACCCCGACCCATCGCTCATCCCCGACCCGACCCCCGCGCTCAGCCGCATCGTGGGGCGTCCCGTGCTGTACGGCGAACCGGTCATCGACGCGGCGCTCGAAGCGTGGACCCGTGAGTGGATGCACGCCGATCTGCACCGCGACGATCTCACCATCTGCGTCACCAGCGGAGCCGTCGACGCCGTGGAGCGGCTGCTCGCCCAGGCGCTGATGCGCGATGATGCCGTCGCGCTCGAAGACCCCTGCTTCCTGGCGAGCATCCATACGGTGCGCCTGGGCGGCTACCGCGCCGTGCCCGTGCCGGTCGATGACGAGGGCATGACCGTCGAGGGGTTGCGTGCGGCGCTCGACGCCGGCGTCCGCGCCATCATCAGCACGCCGCGTGCGCAGAACCCGACCGGTGTCACCCTCACATCCGAGCGTGCCGCCGCGCTGCGCGAGGTTCTGGCCGATCACCCGTACGTGCTCATCATCGAGGACGATCACTTCTCACTGCTCTCCCCGCACGCGTACGCGACCCTCATCGGCCCTCAGCACCGCCGCTACGCGCTCGTTCGCTCGGTGTCGAAGTTCCTCGGTCCCGATATGTGCCTCGCGCTCGCCGCGACTGATCCCACGACGGCAGAACGACTCGCATTGCGTCTGAGCCCCGGCACGACCTGGGTCAGCCATCTGCTGCAGCGTCTGGCGCACGCTCAGCTGACCGATGCGTCGGCGAGGACGCAGATCTCGACGGCATCCGCGCACTACGCAGAGCGCAACGCCGCCTTCGCCGCCGCGCTCGAGACGCACGGCATCTCGACGAGTTCCGTCGACGGGCTGAGCCTGTGGGTGCGATTGGCCGCCCCCGCGCGCACGACCGCCGAGCGCCTGATGCGGCGCGGGTGGTTGGCGCGCACGGGCGACGAGTTCTGCATCGACGAATCCTCGCCCGCGTCGCACCACCTGCGATTGACGGTGCACGATCTGTCGGATGCCGACGCCGCGCGTCTGATCGATGATCTGGTCGCCGCGCAGCGCTGAGCACCCGTCGCACGGCAGTGACGGGCGCGGGTCCGCCGGATGAGAGGATGAGGGGATGAAGATCCTCTCGATCCAGTCGGCCGTCGCTCACGGACACGTCGGCAACTCCGCCGCCGTCTTCCCGTTGCAGCGCATCGGTGTCGATGTGCTGCCGGTCTACACGGTGAACTTCTCGAACCACACCGGGTACGGGGCGTGGCGCGGACCGATGATCGACCCGACCGACGTGCGCGAGGTCATCACCGGCATCAGTGAGCGCGGCGTGATGCCCGAGATCGACGCCGTGCTCAGCGGCTACCAGGGTGGCGAGGGCATTGCCGACGTCATCATCGACGCCGTGGCACAGGTGAAAGCGGCGAATCCGAACGCCGTGTACGCGTGCGACCCCGTGATGGGCAACGCCAAGTCGGGTTGCTTCGTCGCTCCCGCGATCCCCGACCTGCTGCGTGATCGCGTCGTGCCCGTGGCCGACATCATCACCCCGAACCAGTTCGAGCTCGGCTTCCTGACGGGAACCGAGCCCGACACCCTGGATTCCACCCTGGCCTCGGTTGACGCCGCGATGGCCATGGGACCGTCGACCGTGCTGGTCACCTCGGTCGAGCGCCCTGACCGCGACGAGGGAACGATCGAGATGCTTGCCGTGGACGGCAAGGGCGCCTGGCTCGTCGCCACACCGCACCTGCCGATGAAGGCCAATGGCTCGGGAGACGTGACGGCGGCGCTGTTCACCGCACACTACGTCTCGACCGGCGATGCGAAGCTCGCGCTCGAGCGCACGGTGTCGAGCGTGTTCGACTTGCTGCAGGCGACCCTCGACTCCGGGGATCGCGAACTGCGCCTGATCGAATCGCAGGAACGCTACGCCAACCCGCGGATGCAGTTCACCGCACGGCAGGTGCGCTGAGCACCCGACTACTCGGGAAACGCCTCTTGCAGCGCGGCGTCCCACGCGGCTTTGTCATCGGGGCACATGTACCCGGCGGCGAACACCGCGGTCTTCGCAATGCCCTGAAGACGCGCGCCGAGCTCGCTTTGCGTCGCGTCTGCGGGGACCAGTTGCTGCACCAATGGCGAACCGCTGAGCATGGCCATCATGAACTCGGCATCGATGCGGTGCTGGTTCAGGATGCCGCTCTCGCAGGTATCCGACCCCAGCGCGAGCAGGATCCATTCCTCCCGCTCGGTCCAGGTGCCGCCCTGCGCTTCCGCGCGCTCACGCGCCTGCGCCACGAGTTGCTTCTGCGCTTCGGTGACAGCGACCAAAGGTGACCCATCGAGCGGCAACTGCTGCTCTTCGAGGAAGGCATCGCGCTCAGCGAGAGCATCGGCCATGGCTTTGTCGTCGTCGGGTGCGGGTGCCGAGCTGTCCGTGGGGGTTGTGCGCGGCGACTCCGTCGGCGCGCAGGCAGTCAGGGCGAGCGCGAGCGTGGCCACGACGGCGAGCGGCGCAGCCACGCTCAGGCGATGAGATGCGGTGGTCATATTCCCTCCCGAGAATCTGTCACCCCAGTCTTTCAGCGCAGCGCCACCGACGACTCAGTTATCCACAGGCCAGGCGTGGGCCACGGCGTCGCGCACCTCGCCGAGCAGCTGTGGCAGCGCCTTGGTCTTGGCGATGATCGGGAAGAAGTTCGCGTCGGTCGACCACCGCGGCACGATGTGCTGATGCAGGTGCTCGGCGACGCCGGCACCTGCCACGGCTCCCTGATTCATTCCGAGGTTGAAGCCATCGCACCGCGAGACGTCCCGCAGCACGCGCATCCCGATCTGCGTGAGAGCGCCGATCTCGGCGACCTCCTCGGGCGTGGCCTGATCGTAGGTGCCGATGTGACGGTAGGGGCACACCAGAAGGTGGCCGGAGTTGTACGGGAACAGGTTCAGCAGCACGTACGCGGTCTTGCCACGCGCGACGATCAGTCGTTCGGCGTCATCGTGCTTGGGTGCCTCGCAGAACGGGCACTCCTCACGCAGCGGCTCCGGCCCCGCCTGGATGTACGCCATCCGGTGCGGAGTCCATAGCCGCTGGAACTCATCCGGAACACCGGCGAGGTGCCGGGCGTCCTCGGGCGTCGGCTGCTGATCCTGTTCCGTACTCACGCGAGGTCCTCGGCCGTCATCACCCGCGCGTGGTTCGCGACTGCGTTCCGGATCCGCTCGATCGCGACCTCGACCGGCACGCCGTTCTCCTGGGTGCCGTCACGGAAGCGGAACGAGACGGTTCCGGCGTCGCGGTCCTGCGCACCTGCGATGAGAATCAGCGGCACCTTGGCGGTGGTGTGGTTGCGGATCTTCTTCTGCATCCGGTCGTCGGAATGGTCGACGTCGGCGCGGATGCCCGCGGCGCGCAACTGCCCGATGACTTCGTCGAGGTAGGGACCGAAGTCATCGGCCACCGGCACGCCGACCACCTGCGCGGGAGCCAACCACAGCGGGAAGTCGCCGGCGTAGTGCTCCAGCAGGATCGCGAAGAAGCGCTCCACCGAGCCGAGCAGGGCGCGGTGGATCATCACCGGGCGGTGCTTGGCTCCGTCGGGGCCGGTGTACTCCAGTTCGAAGCGCTCGGGCTGGTTGAAGTCGAGCTGGATCGTCGACATCTGCCAGGTGCGTCCGATGGCGTCGCGCGCCTGCACCGAGATCTTCGGACCGTAGAACGCCGCTCCACCCGGGTCGTCCACCAGCTCGAGACCGGACTCGACGGCGACCTCGCGCAGCGTGTCGATCGCGGTGGTCCACTGCTCGGGCTCACCGAGGAACTTGGGGTTGCCCACCTCGTTGGTCGACAGCTCCAGGTAGAAATCGTTCAGCCCGTAATCGCGCAACAGCTCGAGCACGAGGTTGAGGTTGGTCGCGAGTTCCTCGCGCACCTGGTCCTGGGTGACGTAGATGTGCGCGTCGTCCTGCGTCAGGCCGCGCACACGCGTCAGACCCGAGAGCGTGCCGCTCTTCTCATACCGGTACACCGTGCCGAACTCGGCCAGGCGCAACGGCAATTCGCGGTAGCTGCGACCGCGCGCGCGGAAGATCAGGTTGTGGAACGGGCAGTTCATCGGCTTGAGGTAGTAATCCTGCCCCTGGCGCGTGACGTTGCCCTCGTCGTCGACGACCTCATCGAGGTGCATCGGGGGGAACATGCCGTCGGCGTAGGTCTGCAGGTGCCCCGACGTCTGGAACAGGTCCTTCTTGGTGATGTGCGGGGAGTTGACGACGTCGTACCCGTTGCGCAGCAGGTGGCGGCGCAGGTTCTCCTCGATCTCGTAGCGGATGATGCCACCCTTGGGGTGGAACACCGCCAGTCCCGAGCCGATCTCGTCCGGGAACGAGAACAGGTCCATCTCGACGCCGAGCCTGCGGTGGTCGCGACGCTCGGCCTCGGCCAGACGCTCCTGGTACGCGCGCAGTTCTTCCTTGGTGGGCCAGGCCGTACCGTAGATCCGCTGCAGCTGGGGGTTCTTCTCGCTACCGCGCCAGTAAGCGGCCGCGACGCGGGTGAGGTCCCATCCGTTGCCGATCATGCGCGTGCCTGGCACGTGCGGGCCGCGGCAGAGATCCTTCCAAGCGACCTCGCCGTCCTTCGTGACGTTGTCGTAGATGGTCAGCTCGCCGCCGCCGATCTCCGCGGAAGCGCCTTCGGCAGCATCCGCGCCCGAGCCAGGCCCTCCGGCGAGATCGATCAGCTCGAGTTTGAAGGGCTCGTGTGCGAGTTCGGCGCGCGCTTCACTCTCGGTGACGACCCGGCGCGTGAAGCGCTGACCTTCGCGGATGATGCGCTGCATCTCTTTCGAGATCGCCTTCAGATCCTCGGGGGTGAAGGGCTCATCGACGCCGAAGTCGTAGTAGAAGCCGTCCGTGATCGGCGGGCCGATACCGAGGTTCGACTGCGGACGGATGCGCTGCACCGCCTGCGCGAGCACGTGCGCGGTCGAGTGGCGCAGGATGCTGAGGCCGACCGGGCTGTCGATCGTGACCGGCTCGACCACGTCGGTGTCGGTGACGGTGGCGGCGAGATCTTTCAGTTCGCCGTTGACGGTCATCGCGACGACGGATCGATCGGTGAACAGGGCGAAGCCGTCGCGCTGTTCGGAGGTGGACTGGGCGTTGTCTGACACGGGGTATCTCCAGATAGACGATGGAAGGAGTCGACTCAGCTGCGGGCGCTGTGCGCCCTGCCCGCTCAGGCCCTCGTAGTTCGCACGACGACACCGGTGACAGAGGTCACGATGGTCAGCGCGGCGGATTCCATGCCCACGAGTCTACGCGTTCGGCGACGCGCGCCGGAGTACCCCGCTCCCTCACTTCACGATCGGCAGGCCCGTGGCATCGGCGGCCTGCTGCAGCGAGCCGAGATTGGTGAGCGTGGTGAATCCGGCCTGCTCCATCAGCGCGATGGCCTGACCGGCTCGGTTGCCCGAGCGGCAGTAGACGAGGTACTCCGCGTCGGGGTCCAGGTTCGGGATCGCGGCGGCGAGCTCACCGCTGTTGAAGTCGAGCAGGGTCGACCCTTCGAGGTGCCCGCCCGCGTACTCGTCGGGAGTGCGCACGTCGAGCACGACGGTGTCGGTGCTGATCTCGATCGGTTCGGCGGTGGTGCTCGGCGAACCGGCACAGGCGGTCAGCGTCAGGGCGAGGGCGATGGCGGATGCCGAGACGGCGAGAAGACGGCGCATGAGGTGTCCTTTTCGTAGGGGTCGTGGTGAGGCGGGGTGATCAAGAAGTGGGGGTGGGTTGTTCGACGACGCAGCTGTCGCCTGGACAGTACTGCGGTGGCGTACGGCCGAATCGCGCCTGCAGGGCGCAGCCGACGCAGATGCCGAAGGCGGTCTCCAGGAACAGGAGCGTCAGGCAGATGCTGCACAACGCCAGTGTGAGCCACAACGGCGCGGCGAACACCCCCATGCTGGCGCACGAAATGGCCGCAAGACCGAAGCCGAGCCACCATGCGAATGCCTTCTGCGGTGCGCCAACCCACTCCGGACGCTGCCCTCGGACAGCGAGACGACCGAGCGCGAGCGACGGTGACCACCGGTCTCCGGCTGTCACACGCAGCAGCATGTCGATCAGAAAGAGCATGCCGAACGGTTGCATGATCTCGACGCGACCGGTGAAGTACGCCGCCGCGAAGGAGACACCACCGAGCAGGAAGAGGATGCCGGCGCCGGCGCGCACGGCACGCTCGTCGATGACGGCGGTTGCGTAGCCGGGGACGAAGCGGCCGATCCTCGGCGCGTCGGCGCGAATGCCGGAGGGGTCGGATGTCACAGGGCTGTCCTGTCTGGTGGTGAGGGCGGTCAGGTGGTCAGGGTCGTCAGGAGTGGGGGCAGTTCTTGGGTCAGTACGAACGCGCCCATCGCCAGCACGAAGATGCCGAACCCGCGGCGGAGTGCCCGCTCGGGGAGGCGTCCGGCGAGGGCGACGCCGACGAACGATCCGGCGATCGCCGCTGCGGTGAATCCGAGCACGATGGGCCACTGCACGGGAACCGAGAGCAGGTATCCACCGAGCCCCGCGAACGACTTCATGGCGATCACGAGCAGCGAGGTACCGACGGCGACGGCCATGGGCAGGCCGCCGAGCAGATTCAACGCGGGCACGACGAGGAATCCCCCGCCGGCGCCGACCAGACCCGTCGCGACGCCGACGAGAAGTCCGTCGATGAGGATGCGGATCGTCGCACGGCCGTGTGTGGGTGCCGATGCCGCGTCGCCCGCGGACTTGCGTCCGCGGATCATGGCGATGGCGGTGACGATCATCATGATCGCGAAGAGCACCATGAGCACCACACCAGGGATGAACCCGCCGATGAGCCCGCCGACGAAGGCGCCGGCCATACCGGCCACGCCGAAGAGTGCGCCGGTCTTCCAGCGCACTCGCCCGGCGCGCGCATGACTGATCATGCTCACCGCGCTGGTCGCACCGACGATGAACAGCGACGAGGCGATCGCCTCTCGCGGTTCCATCCCCAGTACGTAGGTGAGAATCGGAACGGTGAGGATCGACCCTCCGCCGCCGAGAAGCCCGAGCGAGACGCCCACCAGCGCGGCAAGCGCGAGAGCGATGATGATCAGATGGGGTTCCACTCGGGCTCCAGAACGGGCTTCGGATCAGGCGGCGACGGGCAGGGCGCCCGACATCTGGACCCAGGCGTTGTAGCTGCCGTCGAGCTCGGCGATGTCGTAGCCCTTGCGGCGCAGTGCACTGGCGGCGACGCTGTTGCGCACGCCACTCTGGCAGTAGGTGACGATCGTGCCGGCGTCCGCAGCCGGCAGTTGGTCCAGGTTCCACAGCACACGGCCGCCCGAGAGCTGTGCGGCGCCCGGCAGGTGTCCGGCAGCGAACTCGGTTTTGTTGCGCACGTCGAGCAGCAGGACATGCTCGAATCCGTCGAGGTCCTCGGGTTGGACGAGCTTGGGTACGACCAGGTCGAGTCCGTCCAGAGAGGTGATGAAGCCCCGCACAGCGTCAATGCCGACGCGGATCAGGTGATCGCGCATCTGCTCGGCCTCGTCGCGACTCGCGGCGAGCAGCACCAGCGGACGCTGCTCTGTCTCGGGGTCGTACACCCACGCGCCGTAGCTGGCGGCCTTCTGAACGCCCGGGATGTTGAGGGCGCCCTCGACCGTTCCCTCGTGCACCTGGCCGTTGTGGCGGGTATCGACGAAGATGACACTGTCATCGGCGAGTTCGATGCCCAGCCGCTCGCTGGTGTACTCGATGAGCTCGGGCTCGTCGCCGATCACTGCGGGGCCGATCTTGTTCTGCTGCTTCATCCGAGCGAAGTACGCGTGAGCGTCGGGCTGGCCGTTGAGCAACTCATCGATGAAGCCCTGCTCATCATCGTTCTTCAGATAGCGGGACCACCACGAGAAGTTGCGCTCGTAGCCGACCGTGGTCGATGCGATCGCGCCCAGCGCCTTGCCGCAGGCCGATCCGGAACCGTGGGCGGGAAGCACCTGCACGTAATCGGGCAGGGTGAGGAACCGGTCGCGCAGGCTGGCGAACAGATCCTTGGCCCCGGCAAAACGGGTGTCGACGAAGCCGGCGGCCTCATCGAGCAGGTCGGGGCGTCCGAGATCACCGACGAACACGAAGTCTCCGGTGAGCATGAACCCGGGATCGCTCGACTGCGCGCCATCGGTGACGAGGAACGACAGGTGCTCGGGGGTGTGTCCGGGGGTGTGAACCGCCTCGACGGTGATGTTGCCGAGTGCGATGCGGTGACCGTGCTTCATCCGCACGGCGCCGACGAAGGCATCCGAGTACGTCCAGTCGGGACCACCCTCGTCGGAGACGTACATCGTCGCGCCGGTGGCGGCGGCGAGCTCGCGGGTGCCTGAGAGGTAGTCCGCGTGGATGTGGGTCTCGGTGACGGCGACGATCTTCATACCGTTCTTCGCGGCAAGATCCAGGTAGACGTCGAGGTCGCGGCGGGGGTCGACGACGATCGCCTCGCCCTTCGCCTGGCAGCCGATGACGTAGCTCGCCTGCGCGAGGTCCTCATCGTAGATGCGTTCCAGAAGCATGGTCAGTCCCTTCGTGTGCGGAGCAGTCGGTCAGTGGGTGGTGCGTGTTCTCAGCGCCCGAACAGGCGTGCGAAGAATCCGCCGCGCTCGGACTTGGCGGCGTCGATCTGCGCTTGCGTGTGCGTTCCGCCGCACCACTGTCCGGCGGGAACGCTGCGCTTCACAGATGCGACGTGCTGGCCGCAGCCCGCCCAGGTCGTCTTTCCGCAGGTGCGGCAGGTCGTCGGTCGGCACATGACTCATCCTCAATCTCATTTGGATACCCCTAGGGGTATGCGTGATGAGATCGACTATACCCTAGGGGGTATAACGAATGCCAAATCGAAGAGCGGATCGCCGGCCGTCAGCCGCCGTGGGCGGCGACCTGAATGATGACGACGAGAGAGCCGACGAGCGCTTCGACGCCGAGTGCGATGATCCGCTGCCACCAGCGCATCGGCACGCGTCGCACAGCGAGGTACGCGACGATGACCAGGCCGAGCACGACGCACAGTTGCCCTGCCAGTAGCGCGCACTCCGTTGACCACCACCCCGCGATCGCCCCGGTGAGCAGCAGCACAGGGGCGATGCCGGCGGTTGCGGCCCCAAAACTCGCGGCCAGCGCGTGGCGCAACTCGGCAGCAGTGGGAAGCCCGCCCTGCACAACCAGATGCGAGAGCATGTCGGCCACAAAAACGGCGGTCACCGTTCCCAGCACAGTGATCACGAGCGTTCCGGTGGCAGCTTCAGGCGCCACCTCGTGGGCAGAGAGGGCAACCAGCACCGCTAGCGCGGCGAAGGAGATGTAGATGCGCTCCTTGAGCCGTTCGGCGTTCACTGCCCGTTTCGAGCGACCGTGGGCCATGGTGCACTCCTCCCCGCGGGAC
The DNA here is from genome assembly GCF_017303215.1 of Microbacterium esteraromaticum. GTDB lineage: Bacteria > Actinomycetota > Actinomycetes > Actinomycetales > Microbacteriaceae > Microbacterium > Microbacterium esteraromaticum_C. The sequence goes on from NZ_JAEMWU010000001.1 coordinate 2,062,016, forward strand.
GCATCACCCCCGCGTTGGAGCGATGCAGCGGGAGTCGACTCCGGTCAACGCCCGCGTCCCGACATCACGACCAAGGTACGGGACAGCGCGAGTGCGTGGCGCGTCGGTCGTCACGGCGGATGCTGTCCATCGCCCCGATGCGGGTGTGTGACACGGAAAGCAGAGAACCCCCTGATGTCTCAGAGGGTTCTTTCTGTGCGCGATACTGGGATCGAACCAGTGACCTCTTCCGTGTCAGGGAAGCGCGCTACCGCTGCGCCAATCGCGCCCAAAGGGCTGTTCAGTTCAGACCAGCAGGATCCTTGCGGGACTTCCTACTTTCGAGCGGATGACGAGACTCGAACTCGCGACCCTCACCTTGGCAAGGTGATGCGCTACCAACTGCGCTACATCCGCATTTTGTTCCCGGTGTCCCGGGCACATCAACTACTTTACCCCACGTTCACCACCCCGACCGACCACACACGGCGCACCTGGCAGGGAAGCCGAGTGCGGCAGATGCCCGATCACACTGGGCATCCACTGCATCGGAAACAAGAAAACCCCCGGCTGGACCGGGGGTTTCGTCTGTGCGCGATACTGGGATCGAACCAGTGACCTCTTCCGTGTCAGGGAAGCGCGCTACCGCTGCGCCAATCGCGCCCAATGGGCTATTCAGTTGTCGGAGAGGTGGCGACGGGATTCGAACCCGTGTAAACGGCTTTGCAGGCCGGTGCCTAGCCTCTCGGCCACGCCACCGCGAGGTGGATTCGAACTCCACATGCCGAAACCCCCTTACGGGGGCTCCTGCACTCGAGCGGATGACGAGACTCGAACTCGCGACCCTCACCTTGGCAAGGTGATGCGCTACCAACTGCGCTACATCCGCATTTCGTTCCCGGCGTCCCGGGCACTTGAAATACATTAGCCCAGGTTCACCGCATCACCAAACCACTCCGCGCATCCGGGCGTGTCCGACGACGCGCACGCCGAGCGCCACGCCCGGGCTGCGCCACGGTGCCGGCACTCCCCCGCCGATCGGGTATGCTCTCTATCTGTGCCCTTGAGCACATCACAACAACACATGGGCGATTGGCGCAGTTGGTAGCGCGCTTCCTTCACACGGAAGAGGTCGTGGGTTCGAGTCCCGCATCGCCCACCATCGAAGGCCCGGGAAGCTCCCGGGCCTTTCTTCGTTCCAAGCGGGCGGTCCATGCCGAGTGAAGCGACGCACTCGCCGGCGCTAGGCTGAGCCGCGACGAACTGGGGGCTCGGATGCGCGCGTTTCGACTTGTGCTTGGTGGGGTGCTGGCGGCCTCGCTTGTTGCGGTGGGCATCCGCGGCGCGATACTGACCCACGAGGCGTGGCTCCCTTGCGCTGCAGGAAGTTCCGTCGAGGCCTGCACGGCGGCGATGGATGGCCCGGAGCATCTCGCAGCATTGGCGCCTCTCTGGGGTCTCGCTCTTGTTCTCACCATCACGGCCGCCTTCGTGCTTCGAACTCGCCCTGCACGAGTTCTCGGCATCAGCGCTGCTGTGCTCGTGCTGCTCATGAACAGCATCACCGAGTACGCACTCGCGCTGGGCTTCGTCGGCGGGCACCACGATGTACCTCCGGGAACGGGCTACGGGCAGGCGTCCGCCTGGATCCTGGCGGGCGTCTTCGTCGGAACGGGGACACTGGCTGATGGGCGCACGCCGCACGCTCCCGTGGCACCGTTCGACCGGACCCAACCGATGCCGGTACGCTCGATCCGGCATATCGCTACCCGAGCGAGAAGAAACAGGAGCGTCACGTGATCGAACACGCGAAGGTGAACGGCGATTGGGAGATCGACCCGGCTCACACCCGCATCGGATTCTCGGCCAAGCACGCGATGGTCACGACCGTTCGCGGGGCGTTCAACGACATCACCGGTCACCTGCATGTCGACACCGAGCAGCCCGAGAAGTCCTGGGCGAAGGTCAGCATGGAGGTCTCCAGCATCGACACCCGCAGCCCTCAGCGCGACGAGCACCTGCGCAGCGCCGACTTCTTCGACGCCGAGAAGTGGCCGCAGATCACGTTCGTGAGCACGCAGATCGAAGAGGTCGACGATCGCGCGTTCGGCGTCACGGGAGAGCTCACCATCCGCGACGTCACGCGTCAGGTGATGATCCCGCTGGCCCTGACGGGCATCGAGACGGGGGCGTACGGCGAGCTGCGGGCCGGCTTCGAGGGAAGTCGGCGCCTGAATCGCAGAGACTTCGGCCTGGAGTGGAACACTCCGCTCGACTCGGGTGGCGTGCTGGTCTCAGAGAAGATCACGCTCGAGTTCGAGATCTCCGCGGTGAAGACGCAGCCCGAGCAGTCCGACGAGGGTGGTCAGGGCGACTGAGCCCTACTCACGCGCCCAGCCGTAGCGTGCGATCAGCGCACGCGCCACACGCGCGTAGCGCTGAGCGTCAAGCACCGCCGCCTCGCGGCGCATGCCGTCGTGGTGCACGCTGTACAGCTGCTCGATGTCCACCCAGGACTCACGCCCGCGCACATCCCACGCTCCCGAGCCGATCGGCAGGTAGTCACGATCGCGGTCATGCGGCTTGCTGGTCATCCGCACGGCGTACACGCGATCGGCCGTGTGCCGCCCGATCACGAGAACGGGGCGGTCCTTGCCGCGGCCGTCGTTCTCCTCGTACGGCACCCAGGTCCAAATGATCTCACCCGAGTCCGGCGCGTCATTGCGGGACGGTGAGTAGCCGACCGCGACGTCATCGACCCGTTCCGGATCGACCTGCACGGTCTCGGCACCGGGCATCCGCCCCGGCTCGACGTCCTCAGCCTGATCGCGTGCGACCGACCCACCCGAACGCGACCGCCCCTCCGGACGAAGCACCGCGTCGCCGGCGTGCCGGCGACGCGGTGGTCGCTGTGATTCGTCCTTCACCAGCATCCGATTGACGATGCCGGCGAGGGCGGACAGGAACTTGTTCGTCGAGCTCACCTGCCCACCCTATCCAGCAGCTACTCGACCAGCGCGTAGCCCGCCTCGCCATGCACGACCTGGTCGACGCCCGCGACCTCATCCTCGCTGGTCACCCGGAACCCGATCGTCTTCTCGATCGCCAAGCCGATCACGAAGGCCACCACGAACGAGTACACCAGCACTCCCCCGGCCGCGATCACCTGCACCGCGAGCAACCGCCAGTCCCCACCGGTGAACAGCCCCTGGTCGGTCGCGAAGAAGCCGAGGTACACCGTGCCCAGGAGACCTCCCACCAGGTGCAGACCCACGACGTCGAGCGAGTCATCGAAGCCCCAGCGGTACTTCAGGTCCACCGCAAGAGCGCAGGCGACTCCCGCGAGTGCGCCCAGCAGCAGCGCCCAACCGGGCGTGAGGTTCGCGCAGGCCGGCGTGATCGCGACAAGACCGGCCACGAGGCCCGACACCGCGCCGACCGACGTCGGCTTGCCGTCCTTGATGCGCTCGATCAGGATCCAGCCGAGGATGCCCGCGGCCGCCGCCCCCAGGGTGTTGATCCCGATCAGGCCCACCTTGCCCATGTCGTCGGCCAGCCACTCCGCACCGGCGTTGAACCCGAACCAGCCGAACCACAGCAACGCCGCCCCCAGCAGCGTCAGCGGCACGTTGTGCGGACGCTGGATGCCCTTGGCGAAGCCGATCCGCTTGCCCAGCACGAGCGCCAGCGCGAGAGCGGCGGCTCCCGCGTTGATGTGCACCGCGGTGCCACCGGCGTAGTCGATCACGGCGATGCCGCTCTCCTCACCGAACAGCGCCGTTCCGAGGTTCATGATCCAGCCACCGCCCCACACCCATGCGGCGATCGGGAAGTACCCGAGGGTGCCGAACACGCCGACGAAGATCAACCACGGACCGAACCTCGCCCGATCCGCGATCGCTCCCGAGATCAGCGCGACCGTGATGATCGCGAACGTAGCGCCGTAAGCCACGCTCAGCAGCGCCACGTTCGCACCGTCCCCCGCGGCGGTGTCCACCAGGCCGAAGTCGGCGAAGGGATTGCCCGCGAACTGCATCGGGTCTGACACCGCGCTCATCGAGAACCCGTACAGCACCCAGAGCACCGCGATCAGACCGATCGCGCCGAAGCTCATCATCATCATGCTGATGACGCTCTTGGCCTTGACCAGTCCGCCATAGAAGAATGCCACTCCCGGTGTCATCAGCAGCACCAGTGCAGTGGCTGTGATCGCCCAGGAGATGTTGCCCGCAGCATCCATCCCAACCTCCTTCAATCATGTGAACGAGGCTCAGTCTGCGGCGGCCGTGTTTCGACGACCGACGCGCTGTGTTGCGGCCGTGTTACAGGCCGTGGCCGAATGTGAACGTCGCGTTACGCGGCGTCGGGCAATGAGTGTGTGAGTGCGTTGAGTCGGGAGATCGCGCGCAGGTACTTCTTGCGGTAACCGCCCGAGAGCATCTCATCGGCGAACACGGCGTCGAGCGAGACGCCGGTCGCGGCGATCGGCAGCTGCGCGTCGTAGACGCGGTCGACGAATGCGACGAACCGCAACGCCTCGGACTGATCGCTCAGCACGCGCACGTCGCGCAGACCGACCACGTCGACGTTGTCGATGAGACGGATGTAGCGCGAAGGATGCACCTGGGCGAGGTGACGGATGGCATCCGAGAAGTCATCGTCGGATGCCGTCCCCGCGGTCGCGCTCCGCGCGATCGTCGCGGCGTAGCCGGCATCGTCGAGCACGACGGCAGTGCCATCGATAGCGCGCTGCCGGTAGTCGACGCCATCGATGCGCAGAGTCTGGAACGCCTCGGACATCGCGTGGATCTCGCGCAGGAAGTCCTGCGCCGCGAAGCGTCCCTCGCCGAGCGCGTTCGGCGGCGTGTTCGAGGTGGCGGCGAGGCGGGTTCCGGATGCCACCAACTCGCCCAGCAGTCGGGTCATGACCATGGTGTCGCCCGGGTCGTCGAGCTCGAACTCGTCGATGCAGAGCAGGTCGGCCCCGCGCAGCAGATCGACGGTGTTCTTGTAGCCGAGAGCTCCGACCAGCGCGGTGTATTCGATGAACGACCCGAAATACTTCCGCCGTGCCGGCATCGCGTGATACACCGACGCCAACAGGTGGGTCTTGCCGACGCCGAACCCGCCGTCCAGGTAGACGCCCGGCTTCATGGGCTCGACCTTCGGTGCGCGCCGGAACAGCCCGGCCTTCTTCAGGGGCTCTCCCCCACCGGCGAAGCGCATCAGCGTGCGCTTCGCCTCATCCTGGGACGGGTAGGCCTCGTCCGCACGGTAGCTCTCGAAGGTCGCACCGTCGAACTGCGGGGGCGGAACAAGACTGGCCAGCATCTCGTCTCCGGTCACGACGGGTGTGCGTTCGGTGAGATGCACGACACCCGTGCCGATCTGCTGGGTCATCACGTTCCTGAAGTCATAGTCTTGCGATCCGAGTGCGGGCACGCTGGAAGGGATCTAGGGTCAAAGGGGACGGCTCGATTTTACGCCGTCCATCAACACCCCAGGCATCCTGCACCCAGAGGAGCAATAGTGACCGTCGCACACGACACCTCATCCGCCAAGTTCGCCGAGTACGCCGAGCCCGGTCGTCTCGTCACCACCGAGTGGCTCGCACAGAACCTTGGCACCCCCGGCCTCGTCGTCGTCGAGTCCGACGAGGACGTGCTGCTGTACGAGACCGGCCACATCCCAGGTGCGGTGAAGGTCGACTGGCACACCGAGCTGAACGACCCGGTGGTGCGCGACTACGTCGACGGCGAGGGCTTCGCCGCTCTGCTCAGCCGCAAGGGCATCTCGCGCGACGACACCGTGGTGATCTACGGCGACAAGAACAACTGGTGGGCCGCATATGCCCTGTGGGTGTTCTCACTGTTCGGGCACGAGGACGTGCGCCTGCTCGACGGCGGCCGCGACAAGTGGATCGCCGAGGGCCGTGAGCTCACCACCGAGAAGACCGTGCGTCCCGCCACCGAGTACCCGGTCGTCGAGCGCGACGACTCGGTGCTGCGCGCCTACAAGGACGACGTGCTGGCCATCATCGGCCACGGACCGCTGATCGACGTGCGCTCTCCCGAGGAGTACTCCGGTGAGCGCACCCACATGCCCGCATACCCCGAGGAGGGCGCGCTGCGCGGCGGTCACATTCCGACGGCGCAGAGTGTGCCGTGGGCGCGCGCGGTAGCTGAGGACGGCGGATTCAAGTCGCGCGCCGAACTGGAGCAGATCTACCTCGACGGCGCCGGTCTCACGCCCGGCGACGACGTGATCGCGTACTGCCGTATCGGAGAGCGCTCCAGCCACAGCTGGTTCGTGCTGCAGCACCTGCTGGGCTTCGAGAACGTACGCAACTACGACGGCTCATGGACCGAATGGGGCAGTGCCGTGCGGGTGCCGATCGTGACCGGCACGGAGCCCGGCGCGCTCTGAGCGTGGGAGAATCACAGGGATGACTGACACGCCCGTCCCTGCCGCGCTCGCCGAGTTCCGCGACGAGTTCCTCGAGTTGCCCGAGAGCGACCGCCTCGAGCTGTTGCTGGAGTTCGCGAACGAGCTGCCGGCCGTCCCGGAGCGTCTCGCCGACCATCCCGAGCTGTACGAGCGCGTCGCTGAGTGCCAGTCTCCTGTATTCATCATCGTCGAGGTCTCCGACGGCATCGTCGCCATGCATGCGACGGCGCCGCCGGAGGCACCGACGACCCGCGGGTTCGCCAGCATCCTCGCGCAGGGCATCACCGGGCTGACCGCTGACGAGGTGTTGGCGATCCCCAGCGACTACCCCCAGACGATCGGGCTGACCAAACTGGTCTCGCCGCTGCGGATCGGCGGGATGACCGGGATGCTGATGCGCGCCAAGAACCAGGTCGCACAGAAGCGCTGAGTGCTCAGTTCGGCGCGCCGTCCTCGGCCAGCCCCTGCGCTGTGATCCAGTCGGTGATCGTCGCCGTCCACCCGCTCTGGTCGTAGTTCCACAGCTTGGTGTGCCGCGCGACCGAGATCTCGGGCATGGTGACCAGATCCGGGCGTGCCTTCGCGAGCGCGTGCGAGGCGTCGGCAGGCACGAAACCGTCGTCCTCGCTGTGCAGGATCAACACAGGAGCATCGAGCTCGGATGCCCGTGCCACCATGTCGAGACGGTCGAACGCGATCGGCGCCTCGGCGCCGCTCAGTCGTGCCATCACGGAGTTCTGGAGCGCTCCCATCGCCAGTGCGGGCAAGGGCTCCCGCAGGCCCGCCTCGCGCGCCTGGAACCGCAGCACGGTGCGCCAGTCCACGACCGGCGAATCCAGCACCAGTGCCGCGATCGCCTCCCGATGCGCGGATGACACCGCCGTCTGCAGCGCGATCGCGCCGCCCATCGACCAGCCCATCAGCACGATGCGCTCGGCGCCGTGGCGCATCGCGTACCCGATCGCCGCGTCGACGTCGCGCCACTCCGCGGCCCCGAGCGCGTAAGAACCCCGCCGCGAACGCGGCGCCTCGCCATCGTTGCGGTATGAGACCACGAGCACGGGCAGCCCGAGCGCGTGGAAGACAGGCACCGCACGCAGGCACTCCGAACGCGTCGTGCCCCGGCCGTGCACCTGGATCACCCAGGTAGAGGAGGACTGCGGGAACAGCCACGCCGGGCAGGGTCCGGCCGGCGAGCCGATCAGCACGTTCTTCCACGGCAGGTGCAGCTCATCCGGTGCGACGTAGTACCAGCCGCTGAACGCGGCGTCCTGATCGAGGTGCGCATCGGGGGCGATCTGTGTGAGCAGCTTGCGCCGCACACTGGTGGCATCAGCGCTCAGCACCGCGCCGAGCTTGACGTAGTCGTGCGATCCCGCGGTGAACAGCCCATAGCGGCCGGGGAGCTCTGTATCGACCGTGCGGTCGAGCTCGATCGTCTGCGCCGCGGTGTCCACGGAACGGATGCGCACATCCTTCTGACGGACGGCGGGCGTCACCACACGGCGGGCGGTACTGAACACCGCGACAGCGGCCGCCGCGGCCGTAGCGGCGACGACAGGGAGGGCGAACGCTGCGGCGTGCCTGAGACTCTTCATCGCCTCCTGACTCTAGCCTGTCCACGTGACCGCAGACCCGGAGGCCGCCGCCCTGTTCGACGCAGCGGTGGCAGAGTTGCGCACGGCGTCGTCACGGACCGACATCGTCGTGCGCGAGATCCCCGCCCCGCGCGACCTCGCTCCGTTCGCTTTCGCTCTGGCCGCGGATGTGCGACCCGATGACCACGGCGATTCCCTGTACGGCACCGGGCGGTTCGTGCTGCTGCACGATCCAGACGAACCGCCGTCGTGGGGCGGCGCCTGGCGGATTGTCGCATACGCCCAGGCTCCGCTCGAGCCCGAGATCGGCACAGATCCGTTGCTGGCGGACGTGGCCTGGTCGTGGCTTGTCGACGCACTTGACGACCACGGAGCCGACTACCACTCCGCATCGGGCACCTCGACGAAGATGCTCTCGAAGGGATTCGGAGCGCTCGCCGAAGAAGGCGACGGCGCGCAGATCGAGTTGCGCGCGTCGTGGACAGCCGACGCACCCCTGCGGCCACATGTGGAAGCATGGGAGGAGCTGGTGGGAATGCTCGCAGGGCTCCCACCCGGATCAGAGGATGTCGCCGTGTTCGGCGCAAGAAAGGGCGGACGTGGCTGACTACTCCGTGATCAGCGACCGCGCGGAGTTCGAGAAGGCCAGTCGCGCGCTGGCCGAGGGCGATGGGCCGGTCGCCGTCGATGTCGAGCGAGCATCGGGATTCCGGTACTCGCAGCGCGCATACCTGATCCAGGTATTCCGTCGCGACGCCGGGGTCTTCCTCTTCGACCCTCCCGCCATCGGTGACTTCAGCGCACTCCAGCGCGCCATCGGCGCCGAGGAGTGGGTGTTCCATGCGGCCAGCCAAGACCTGCCATCCCTACGCGAACTCGACCTCGAACCACCCCGCATCTTCGACACCGAGTTGGCATCGCGACTGCTCGGCAGCGACGGATTCGGCCTCGCCGCCGTCGTCGAGCACACGCTGGGCATCTCGCTGGCCAAGGCGCACTCGGCAGCCGACTGGTCCACCCGGCCGTTGCCGGCGCCGTGGCTCGAGTACGCTGCGCTCGACGTCGTGCATCTGATCGACGTGCGAGACGCTCTCGTCGACGAACTCGCAGCTTCGCAGAAGACCGAGTACGCGGCGCAGGAGTTCGACGCCACCCTGCATCGGCCACCCAAGCCGCCGCGCGAAGAGCCATGGCGACGCCTCAGCGGTCTGCACAAGGTGCGCGGTGCCCGCCAACTCGCCGTCGCACGCGAGCTGTGGACGGCACGGGAGGACTACGCCCGAGAGATCGACGCCGCACCGGGCCGTCTCGTGCCCGACCGCGCACTCCTGGCCGCTGTGCTCGCCTCCCCCACCTCGAAGCAGGCGCTCGCCGGCCTGAAGGAGTTCAACGGTCGCGCCAGCCGCACGCAACTGGATCGCTGGTGGGATGCCATCGCGCGCGGCCGCGCCACCGAGCAGCTGCCCCGCGAGCGGGTGCCCAGTGACTCCCTCCCGCCGCCTCGGGCGTGGGTGGACCGCAACCCCGAGGCCGATCTGCGACTGAAGGCCGCCCGACCGGTGGTCGAGGCGATCGCCGAAGAGCTGCACATGCCCACCGAGAACCTACTGACGCCCGAGCACCTGCGCCGGGTCGCCTGGCACCCGCCGGCGCTGACCGCGGATGCCATCGGCACCGCGCTCAGCGAACTCGGCGCGCGGCCCTGGCAGGTTGCGCATACCGCACAGAAGATCGCGGATGCCTTTGTAGAAGGCCCGCAATCCACGACGGATGCCGACACGGCGGATTCGTAGAGTCCGCCCAACCGATTCCCCCGCCACGACACGCACTCCTAGGCTGGTCGCATCCCCAACCTTTGGAGGCAGAGTGGCCGAGATCTCGGACGTCTACTTCGTCGATGGAGTGCGCACACCCTTCGGGCGCGCCGGCGAAAAGGGCATGTACTGGAACACCCGCGCAGATGACCTCGCCGTGAAGGCGACCATCGGCCTGATGGAGCGCAACGCCGGGGTACCGGCCGAGCGCATCGACGATGTGGCAATCGCCGCGACGTCGCAGACCGGGGATCAGGGCCTCACCCTGGGCCGGTCGGTCGCGATCCTCGCCGGCCTTCCGCAGACCGTTCCCGGCCTCGCCGTCGAACGCATGTGCGCGGGCGCCATGACGAGCGTGACGACCATGGCCGCATCGATCGGCATCGGCATGTACGACTTCGCGCTCGCCGGTGGTGTCGAGCACATGGGACACCACCCGATCGGCGGCAACGCCGACCCGAACCCGCGTTTCGTCGCCGAGAAGATGGTCGACCCGGGCGCACTGAACATGGGTGTCACGGCCGAGCGCCTGTTCGACCGCTTCCCGCACCTCACCAAGGAGCGCTCCGATCGTTTCGGCATGCTCAGCCAGCACAAGGTGCAGGCTGCGTACGACGCCGGCAAGATCCAGCCCGATCTCGTCTCTGTGGCGATCAAGGGCGCCGACGGAGCCTGGGGTCTGGCGACCGAGGACGAGGGGCGTCGCCCGGGCACGACCATGGACGACCTGGCCGCGCTGAAGACCCCGTTCCGGCCGCACGGTCGTGTCACCGCCGGCACGTCGTCCCCGCTGACCGACGGCGCGACCATGTCGCTTCTCGCCGGTGGCGGTGCGGTGAAGGAGCTCGGCCTGGCGCCGAAGATGCGGATGGTCTCGTTCGCCTTCGCCGGTGTGCAGCCCGAGATTATGGGCATCGGTCCGATCCCCTCGACCGAGAAGGCGCTCAAGAAGGCCGGTCTCACGATCGATGACATCGGTCTGTTCGAGCTGAACGAAGCCTTCGCCGTGCAGGTGATCTCGCTGCTCGATCACTTCGGCATCGCCGATGACGACCCGCGGGTCAACCAGTGGGGCGGCGCGATCGCGCTGGGTCACCCGCTGGCAGCATCCGGAGTGCGTCTGATGATCCAGCTCGCGGCGCAGTTCGCCGAGCGCCCCGACGTGCGCTACGGCCTCACCGCGATGTGTGTCGGTCTCGGCCAGGGCGGTTCGGTCATCTGGGAGAACCCGCACTACGACGGAAAGAAGAAGAAGTGAGCTACGAGGACATCGACTTCTCGCCGATCATGGCCCTCACCGAGGGTGAGGTGATCACGCACTCCCCCGTGCGCGACATCCGCCTTCCCTCGGGCAAGGTGCTCGCGCTGATCACGCTCGACAACGGGCGCGACCACACCCGTCCGAACACGCTGGGTCCGGCGACGCTCACCGAGCTCGGTGAGACGCTCGACGCCCTCAAGGCGCGCGCCGCGTCTGGTGAGATCCAGGCCGTCGGCATCACCGGTAAGCAGTACATCCTCGCCGCCGGCGCCGACCTGTCCGACATCAGCCGGGTCGGCTCGAAGGACAACGCTCGCCTGATCGCACAGCTGGGCCACAAGGTGATCGGGTCGCTGTCCGATCTCGGTGTGCCGTCCTTCGCATTCGTCAACGGACTGGCGCTGGGCGGCGGCATGGAGATCGCGCTGAACTCCACCTACCGCACCGTCGATGCTTCGGCGGCCGCCTTGGCTCTGCCCGAGGTCTTCCTCGGCATCATCCCCGGCTGGGGCGGCGCCTACCTGGTGCCGAACCTGATCGGCATCGAAAACGCCCTCGAGGTCGTCATCTCGAACCCGCTCAAGCAGAACCGCATGCTCAAGCCGCAGCAGGCGTTCGAGCTGGGGCTCATGGACGCCATCTTCCCGGCGGCGAACTTCCTCGAGAACTCGCTGGCCTGGGCCGACGCTGTGCTGGGCGGCAAGAAGGTCGAGCGCAAGAACGCCCCCGGCAAGATCGAGCGCACCGTGAAGTGGCCCGTCGCCATCAAGATGGCGCGCACCATGCTCGAGTCGAAGATCGGCACCGTGCCGCGCTCGCCCTATGTCGCGCTCGACCTGCTCGACAAGGCCCGCAGCGGCACGAAGGCAGAGGGTTTCGCCCGTGAGGACGAGGCTCTGGCCGAGCTCGTGACCGGCGACCAGTTCGCCGCGTCGATGTACGCGTTCGATCTGGTGCAGAAGCGCGCGAAGCGTCCGGTCGGCGCACCCGACAAGACGCTGGCGAAGAAGGTCACCAAGGTCGGCATCATCGGTGCGGGCCTCATGGCCAGCCAGTTCGCCCTGCTGTTCGTGCGCCGCCTGCAGGTGCCGGTGCTGATCACCGATCTGGATCAGGCCCGCGTCGACAAGGGCGTGGCATACATCCACGATGAAATCGGCAAGCTCGAGGCCAAGGGCCGCGTCGACGCCGACACCGCGAACCAGCTGCGTTCGCTGGTGACGGGAACCACCGACAAGAGCCTGTATGCGGACTGCGACTTCGTCATCGAGGCCGTGTTCGAAGAGGTCGGCGTCAAGCAGCAGGTGTTCGGTGAGATCGAGAAGATCGTCGCCGAGGACGCCATCCTCGCCACCAACACGTCGTCGCTGTCGGTCGAAGAGATCGGTGCGAAGCTCGCCAATCCCGAGCGCCTGGTCGGCTTCCACTTCTTCAACCCGGTCGCGGTGATGCCGCTGATCGAGGTCGTGAAGACGCCGCACACCAGCGAAGCGGCGCTGTCGACCGCGTTCGTGGTCGCGAAGGGCCTCGGCAAGAACGCCGTTCTCACCGCAGACGCCCCTGGGTTCGTGGTGAACCGCCTGCTGGCAAAGGTCATGGGCGAGGCAGCACGTGCCGTGTACGAGGGCACGCCGATCGCCGAGGTCGAGAAGGCCTTCGGTCCGCTCGGCCTGCCGATGGGCCCGTTCCAGCTGATCGATCTGGTCGGCTGGAAGGTCGCCGCGCACGTGCAGGACACCATGGTGCGCGCGTTCCCCGAGCGTTTCTACGCCAACGAGAACTTCCATGCTCTGGCCGAGCTGGACGCGATCGTCGAGAAGGACAAGGGCGGACGCGTCACCGGCTGGACCAACGCCGCCGAGAAGGTGCTCAAGGGCGCCGTCGGCTCGTCGCCGGCGGATGCTGGCACCATCCTGATGCGTGTGCAGGACGGCCTGGCGCAGGAGATCCGCATCATGCTGGACGAGGGCGTCGTGCCCGAGGTCGAGGACATCGACCTGTGCCTGATCCTGGGCGCGGGTTGGCCGTTCATCGACGGCGGCGCTTCGCCGTACCTTGACCGCGAGGGTGCGTCCGAGCGCGTGTTCGGCGGAACGTTCCACACGCCGCCGATCCGCGGCATCGAGGCCTGACCGCCTGAACCGCACGAAGCCCCGTCGACTTTTGCAGTCGGCGGGGCTTCGTCGTTCCGGCGAGGATTCCCGGACTCAGCGCTGCGCAGGCCTGGTGTCGCGGTCACCGCGCTCGGGCCAGTGCGCGAGGGCTCGTTCGGCGAGGGCCGTGATCGTCAGCGACGGGTTGACACCCGGGTTGGCGGGCACGGCGGACCCGTCGACGATGTGCAGCCCCGGGTATCCCCAGACCCGGTGGTAGGCGTCGATGACGCCCTGCTCCGGGCTGTCGGAGATCACAGCGCCGCCGAGGAAGTGCGCGGTCAGCGGGATGCCGAAGACTTCGGGCCACGACCCCCGTGCCTCGGAGCGCACGCCGGTCTCGGCCTGCATCCGCCGGGCGATCGCCTCGACGGCGGCATGCGCCTGCGGCAGGTGTGTGGGGTTCGGCTCGCCGTGTCCCTGTGCGCTGGTCAGCACCCGACGGCCGAAGCGTCGCCTGAGCGACAGGGTGAGTGAGTTGTCGGCGGTCTGCATGACCAGCGCGATGATCCCCCGCTCGCTCCAGCGGTGCAGCGAGGCCAGCCGCAGTTGCCGGATCGGATGCCGCAGTACGCGGCCCACGACGGCGCCGAAGCGTCGTAGCAGGCCCCGGTCCCCCGGCACCAGAACGGTCGCCAGCGCGCCCATCAGGTTCGATCCCGGCCCGTAGCGCACGTTCTCGACGTGGGTGCGCTCATCGACGTGGAACGAGGTGGTTATCGCGACCCCGTCGGCGAGGCCGGCACTCTCGGGCACGCGTGCCGCGACGGCACCGTCGAGCGCTTCCGAGTTGGTACGGGTGAGGCGCCCGAGAGCCCCGGAGAGGGCGGGCAGTGCATCGGATGCCCGCATCCGGTGCAGGAGTTGCTGCGTGCCCCACGTGCCCGCGGCGAACACCACCTGCTCGGCGTGCAGGGTTCGCCTGTCACGCCGGAACCAGGCACCGCTGCGCTGGGTGGTGACGACAAAGCCGCCCGACGGGTGCTCGCGCACGTCCGTCACGGTGCGCATCGGCTCGATGATCGCGCCCTGGCGCTCTGCGAGGGCCAGGTAGTTCTTCATCAGGGTGTTCTTGGCCCCGACGCGACACCCCACCATGCAGTTGCCGCACAGCGTGCACCCGGTGCGGGCGGGTCCGGCACCGTCGAAATAGGGATCGGGCACGGTGACGCCCGGCATGCCGAGGAAGACGCCGACGGGTGCCTTGCGGAAGCTGTCCTCGACGCCGAGGTCCGCGGCGGCGCCGCGCATGATGCGTTCGACGGGACCGGTGTGCGGGTAGTGCTCGACCACACCCAGCATCCGCTTCGCGGTCGCGTAGTGCGGCGACAGCTCGTCCTGCCAGCGCACGTCGGCAGGCCACTGCGGGTCGGCGAAGAACGCCGCCCCGGGCTCGTAGAGCGTGTTGGCGTAGTTGAGCGACCCGCCGCCGACGCCCGCGCCGGCGAGGATCATCACGTGCGGCAGCCGATGGATGCGCTGCACACCGTGGCATCCGATTCCCGGTGCCCACAGGTATCGGCGCACGTCCCACGAGGTCTTCGCGAAGTCGTCGTCCTCGAACCGGCGGCCGGCCTCTAGGACCCGCACCCGGTAGCCCTTCTCACTCAGTCGCAGCGCCGCGACCGATCCGCCAAAGCCCGAGCCGATCACGGCGACGTCCACATCAGGCATCCGACTCCCCCTCACTCAACGGCACGAGCATACGCAGCGCCGCGGGCCGCACGGTGATGCGGCACTCCCCCGCGCCGACGCGCTCGCCGTCGGCGTAGACCACCAGACCCGGCGCCGACACGCTCACCTGCTGGGCGCGCCGGTGGATCACCTCCGGGCGGGTGAGGTGACGGCCCTGCAGCAGCAGCGGGAACAGTCTGAGTAGACGCAGTCGCGTCAGCGGAACCACATGCACGACGTCCAGAGCGCCATCGTCCGGAGCGGCACCGGCGCACACCGGCATCCCCCCGCCGTAGCTAGCGGTGTTGCCGACCGCGATCAGAGTGCCGGGCGCAGCCGTCTGAGGTCCGCCATCGACCTCGACGCGGAAGTCCATCGGCTGCAGCCTGATCAGTTCGATCAGCAGTGCCAGGTAGTAGCGCAGAGCGCCTCGCGGCCAGCGCAGCCGGTTGGTGCGGTCGCTGACCTTGGCATCGAAGCCGAGGGCGGCGACAGAGAGGAACGGTGTCGTCCTGCCCTCGCTGTGCACCTCGCCGACGTCGATCAGGCGCGTGCGACCGCGCACCGCCACGCTCACGGCGGCCGTCGCGTCACCGCGTGGCAGCCCCAGCGCGCGGGCGAGATCGTTGCCGGTCCCCGCGGGCACCAGAGCGATCGGCACCTCGGCGGCGGCGAGCACATCGATGATGCCCGAGAGCGTGCCATCCCCGCCGACGACCACGAGGGCATCCGGCTTCTCTGCGACGGCCTCCTCAGCCAGGCGCCGGGTCTCGGCCGGTGAACCACCGGAGTAGACCTGCACCTGCGCACCGTCGGCGCGCAGCGCCGCGATCGCCTCGTCGGCTGCCCGACGGCCCCGCCCCTTGCCGGATTGCGGGTTGGCGACGACCGCGATCCGGCGCACCGGGATCACGTCGCCGACCCGAGCGGTGCGATCACGGCACCGGGGTTGAGAATGCCGTGCGGGTCGAGTTCGCGTTTGATGGCGGACAGGATGCGGATGCCGGTCTCGCCGATCTCCTCGGCCAGCCAGGGGGCGTGATCGCGGCCAACGGCATGGTGGTGGCTGATGGTCCCGCCGGCCGAGATGATCGCGTCGTTGACCTTCGCCTTGATGCCGTCCCAGACCGCGAGCTGGTCGCCGCGCACCCCGGCCAGCACGGTGAAGTACAGCGACGCGCCCGTCGGGTAGATGTGCGAGATGTGGCACATGACGTAGCTCTTGGCACCGGCATCCGAGAATCCCTGCCGCAGGGCGTCCTCGACAGCCTGACGCAGGCCGGCCAGGTTCGACCAGGTCGTCGCGGTCTCGAGCGTCTCGCAGAACACGCCGGCATCGAGCAGCGAGTCACGCAGGTACGGGCCGTCGAAGCGCGTCTGCAGCCAGTCCTCGGCCGCGCCCTCTCCGGAGGAGGTTCCGCCGGCGGCGCGCATCAGCTTGCTCGCCCTCGCACGCCGGACAGCGATGTCGTCGCCCTCGTACACGGTCACGGCGCTCGCGCCCTTAGCCAAGGCGCGGCCGATCTTGCCGACCTGGGCGAGGCTGACGGCGGTCTCGGCCTCATCCGACAGCCGGATCACCGTCGGGCCGCCCCCGCCCTGGGCGACGCGCCGCAGCGCGTCGGCCCCGGACGCGAAATCGGGGAACGTCCACGACTCGAACACGCGGTCACGCGGGATCGGATGCACACGCACGCGCACCTCGGTGATGACCCCGAAGATCCCCTCGGAGCCGAGGAAGACCCGGATGAGGTCGGGGCCGGCCGCCGAGCCCGGCGAACGCCCCAGCTCGATGTCGCCGGTCGGGGTCGCGACGCGAAGCCCGGTGACCATGGTGTCGAAGCGGCCGTTGCCTGCGGAGTTCTGGCCCGACGACCGGGCCGCCGCGAATCCGCCGATCGTCGCGTACCGGAAGCTCTGCGGGAAGTGCCCGAGTTCGTACCCCACGGCGGCCAGCAGTTCTTCGGCGACGGGTCCGGTGGTTCCGGATGCGAGCACCGCTTCGCCGCTGAACTCGTCGAACCGCAGCAGCCCGCTCAGTCGGTGCAGGTCGAGGCTGATGACGGAGCGCTGCGCTCCGCGCTCGGGGTCGAGGGCGCCGACGACGCTCGTACCGCCGCCGTACGGAATGACGGCGATGCCGCGCTCGACGGCGACAGCCAGCACAGCGCTGACCTCGGCATGATCCGCGGGTTGCACGACAGCATCCGGGGCATTCTGATCGTGCGCGCGGCGGCGCAGCAGGTCCGGCGTCGAGCGTCCGCCCGCGTGCCGGATGCGCGCCTCGGCGCTCGTGTCGACGTGCTCGGCGCCCACGACATCGCGTAGCGCTGCAAGGTCATCGTGCTCTAGCGCGGATGCGGGTAGCCGAACCTCGGCCAGGGTCGCGGCGGGCTCGGGCCGGTGAATGCGCCCCAACAGAAGAGGGATCAGGCTGCGCACCGCGAAAGAGAGGTCTTTCGCCTTGGCGGGATCGCCCCAGCCGTTCCAGCGCATCAGAGGTGCGGCGCTCGGAGCGGGTCCGGTCTCCCTGGGCTTCACATCGTCCATGCGTTACAGTGTGACAGATCATGGAAGAACGTCAACCAACGGGCGGATCCGCCGCGCTTTCGTCACCGGAATGGGATGCGACGCAGACGCGCATCCTCGATGCCGCGGATGCCCTCCTGCAGCGCCGCGGTGTGCACGGCCTGACCGTCGCCGAACTCAGCCGGCGCGCCGGTCTCAGCAGGCCGACGATCTACCGCAACTGGGACGACGCCGACGACGTGGTGCGCTCGGCACTGCTGCGACGCGTGATCGGCATCCTCGACGATCTTCCCCATCCCGTGCGCTCGCGCGCCGAACTCGTCGACAGCGTCCTGACGTTCATCAGTCGGTTCCGCGCCGACGCGGTGTACGCGCGACTGCTCGCCGACGAACCCGAATCGTTCACGCGCTACACGCTGCAGCGCGTCGGCCAGAGTCAGCGCAGGATCCTGCGGTGGCTGGCCGCAGCCATCGGCAGCGCACAGCACGGCGACGACGTACGCGGCGACTCCCCCGATGACATGGCTGTGATGCTGCTGCTGATCGCCCAGTCCGCCGTGCTCTCGCACGGCACCGTCGCCGAGCTCATCGACGAGGCGGCCTGGCAGCACGAGCTGCGCGCGGCGCTGGACGGATACCTGCGCCCATGACATCAGCCGCCAGCCGCACCGCCGATCTGAACGCCGCGCGACGCCGCCGCGAATTGACCGAGGTCGCCGAGACAACCGTCGACGTCGTCGTCGTGGGCGGCGGGATCACCGGCACCGGCGTCGCCCTCGACGCGGCCTCGCGCGGTCTGAGCGTCGCCCTGATCGAAGCGCACGATCTCGCTTTCGGCACCAGTCGCTTCAGCTCCAAGCTCGTGCACGGCGGCTTGCGCTATCTCGCCACCGGCGACCTGGCCACGGCCAAGGAGAGCGCCCTGGAGCGCCATCTGCTGATGACCCGCATCGCGCCGCACCTGATCCGTCCCCTCGGCCAGTTGCTGCCCTTCAGCACCGACATCACCGCCAGGCAGCGGGCGGCAGGCGCGTTCGGCATGGGCATCGGTGATCTGTTGCGCATGCGCGCCCGCACACCCCGCTCGGTGCTGCCCCGTCCGCGTCTGGTGTCGGCTCACAGCGCACGCCGCCTCGTCCCCGCACTCGAGGATCACGGTCTGCGCGGCGGCATGCTCTCGTTCGACGGGCAACTCGTCGACGATGCCCGATTGGTCACGACCGTCGCGCGGACAGCGGCCGCCCATGGCGCCCGGGTGCTCACGCGCGTGCGCGCGTTGCAGCTGCGGCGCGACGGCATCACCGCCGAAGACGCCCTCACCGCCGAACGGTTCGAGATTCGTGCGCGCAGCGTGATCAACGCCACAGGCGTCTGGGCGGGGACGCTCGACGACACACTGACCGTGCGCCCGAGCCGCGGCACCCACATCGTGCTCGATGCGGCCGACCTCGGCGGCCCGACTGCCGCACTCACTATTCCGCACGAAGGCTCGATCAGCCGCTACGTGTTCGCCCTCCCCCAGCAGCACGGCCGCGTGATCGTCGGGCTGACCGATGAGGACGCCCCCGGGCCAATCCCTCTGGTGGCGGAACCGGCCGAGCATGAGATCGACTTTCTGCTCCGCACACTCAACCGCGTGCTGGCCACCCCGATCGGACGCGACAGTGTGCGCGGCGCATTCTCGGGACTGCGCCCGTTGATCGACAGCGGCTCGGGCGCCACCGCCGATGTCTCACGGCGTCATCTTGTGACAGACACCCCCTCGGGTGCCATCGCTGTACTCGGCGGAAAGCTGACGACCTACCGCCGCATGGCACAGGATGCCGTCGACCACGCCGTGCGCACGCGCCTGGGCGGGGATATCCGCCCCTCATGCACCTCAACGCTGCGCCTGGTGGACGGCCCGCCCGCGGCATCCGATCGTCCGTTCGGCGACGCCCTCGACGTAAGCGTCGAGGACGTCGTGTTCGCGGTGCGCGCGGAGGGCGCGCTCAGCGCGGACGACGTACTCGATCGGCGCACCCGGATCGGTCTGGTCGACGACGACCGTCGCCGCTGCCTGCCCGAGGTCGAGCGGATCGTCTCGGAGACACTCGCCGAACTCGACGCCTGACGGCGCGGTTCGCTCAGCGGCGATCGCTCAGCGGAACGTCGATCGCGTCAGTGTGCTCGGCGGCCTTCGCCACGGGAAGACGCGTGCCACCGATCTGCGCGATGACGTCCGCCGTGATCTTCTCGACCGTCAGACCGGCATCGGCGAGGATCTCGTCACGCGTCGCGTGGTCGATGAACTCATCGGGGAGCCCCAGCTCATCCACGGCCGTGTCGACGCCGGACTCGCGCAGCACCTGCCGCACGCGTGTGCCAATACCCCCAGCGCGGATGCCGTCTTCGAGCGTGATCACCAGACGGTGCCGCGCCGAGAGGTCGATCACCGACTGCTGCACCGGGATCACCCACCGCGGGTCGATGACCGTGACGCCGATTCCGTGCGTCTCGAGACTCTGCGCGGCTTTCAGCCCCAGCTCGGCGAACGCACCGGTGGCGACGATGAGCACGTCCTCGGTGTTGCCGCGGAAGAGCACATCGGTGCCGTCCGCGCGGCGCTCCACCGCGACGATCTCATGCGGCGTGTCACCCTTGGGATAGCGGATGACCGTGGGCGCGTCGTCGACGGCGACAGCCTCGTCGAGCGCTTCGCGCAGACGCTCACCGTCGCGCGGTGCGGCGATGCGGATGCCGGGGACCATCTGCAGCATGGCGAGATCCCAGACGCCGTGGTGGCTGGGGCCGTCCGGCCCCGTCACTCCGGCCCGGTCGAGCACGAACGTGACGCCCGCGCGGTGCAGGGCGACATCCATCAGCACCTGGTCGAACGCCCGGTTCATGAATGTGGCATAGATGGCGACCACGGGGTGCAGACCACCGAAGGCCAGCCCGGCGGCCGAGGCGACCGCGTGCTGTTCGGCGATACCGACGTCGTACACCCGGCCGGGGAAGCGCTCGGCAAAGCGCGCCAGTCCCGTCGGTCGCAGCATCGCCGCGGTCATCGCGATCACCTTGTCGTCGCGTGCGCCCGCGTCGACCAGCGCATCGGCGAACACCGACGTCCAGGACGTCCCCGATGACGACGACAGCGATCCGCCCGTCTTCGGGTCAATCCGCCCGACCGCGTGGAACTGGTCGGCGTCGTCATCACGGGCCGGCTGGTAGCCGCGCCCCTTCTCGGTGATGGCGTGCACGATCACCGGTGCGCCGAAGTCCTTGGCCAACTGCAGCGTCTCCAGCAGCGCCGGGATGTCGTGCCCATTCACGGGGCCGAGGTACTTGATGTCGAGGTTCGAGTAGAGCGCGGCATTGTTGGTGAACCGCGAGAGGAAACCATGGGTGCCGCCGCGCACACCGCGGAACATCGCACGCCCGAAGGGCCCGAACGCCCGGAACAACCGGTCGGAGCGCTTGTGCAGATCACGGTACGTGCTGGCGGTGCGCACGCGGTTCAGGTACCGCGACATGCCGCCGATGGTGGGCGCATAGGAGCGCCCGTTGTCATTGACGACGATCACGAGGTTGCGATCGTTGTCGTCGCTGATGTTGTTCAGCGCCTCCCACGTCATGCCACCGGTGAGAGCTCCGTCGCCGACGACAGCCACGACGTGCCGATCAGCGAGGCCCGTCGCGGTGAGGGCGCGCGAAATACCGTCGGCCCAGCTGAGCGAGCTGGAGGCGTGCGAGGACTCGACGACGTCGTGGGCGCTCTCGGAGCGCTGCGGGTAGCCGGCCAGGCCGCCGCGCGAGCGCAGCTGCGAGAAGTCCTGCCGCCCGGTGAGCAGCTTGTGCACGTACGACTGGTGCCCGGTGTCGAAGATGAACGGGTCATCGGGCGACGAGAACACGCGGTGCAGCGCGATCGTCAGTTCGACGACGCCGAGGTTCGGCCCCAGATGACCGCCCGTTCGGGCGACGTTCTCGACCAGGAATGCACGGATCTCGTCAGCGAGCTCGGCAAGTTCTTCGGTGGAGAGACCGTCGAGGTCCCGAGGACCGGTGATGCCCGGCAGGATCGGCATGTAGGCGCCTCCGCGACTCGATTTCACGCGACACCAGTGGGCGTGCGCATCGCTCCAGTCTATCGCGGGACGACGAAGGGCTCGGATGCCGAAGCATCCGAGCCCTCGTCGTGGACGCTGGATCAGACCAGCGAACGCAGCACGTACTGCAGGATTCCGCCGTTGCGGTAGTAGTCGGCCTCACCGGGGGTGTCGATGCGAACGACCGCATCGAACTCGACCGGCTGCTTGCCCTCGGGCGAGAACTCGCTCGGAACGGCCGTGACCTTGACGGTCTTCGGAGTCCTGCCCTCGTTGAGCTCGGTCAGACCGCTGATCGAGATGATCTCGGTGCCGTCCAGGCCCAGCGACTCCCACGACTCACCGGCGGGGAACTGCAGCGGGACGACGCCCATGCCGATCAGGTTCGAGCGGTGGATGCGCTCGAAGCTCTCGGTGATGACGGCCTTGACGCCCAGCAGCGTGGTGCCCTTGGCGGCCCAGTCACGCGACGAGCCCGAGCCGTACTCCTTGCCGCCGAACACGACGAGCGGGGTGCCCTGCGCCTGGTAGTTCATGCTGGCGTCGTAGATGTACGCCTGCGGGCCACCGGCCTGGGTGAAGTCGCGCGTGAAGCCACCTTCGATCTGCTGGCCGTCGTTGACCGCCTTGACCATGGCGTTCTTCAGGCGGATGTTCGCGAACGTACCGCGGATCATCACCTCGTGGTTTCCGCGACGCGAACCGAAGGAGTTGAAGTCCTTGCGGTCGACGCCGTGCTCGGTGAGGTACTGCGCAGCCGGCGTTCCCGGCTTGATCGCACCGGCGGGCGAGATGTGGTCGGTCGTGACCGAGTCGCCCAGCGTCGCCATCACGCGTGCGCCATCGATGTCGGTGACCGGGGTCAGCTCCATCGTCATGCCATCGAAGTACGGCGCCTTGCGCACGTAGGTCGAGTCGGCGTCCCACTCGAAGACCGGCCCGGTCGGGGTGGGCAGGCTCGTCCAGCGCTCGTCGCCGTCGAAGACGGTGGCGTACTGCTTGATGAACTGGTCGCGCGAGATCGACGAGTCGATGATCTCCTGCACCTCTTCGGGCGCGGGCCAGATGTCCTTGAGGAAGACGTCGTTGCCGTCGGCGTCCTGGCCGAGGGCGTCGTTGTCGAAGTCGAAGTGCATAGAGCCGGCCAGCGCGTAGGCCACAACGAGCGGCGGCGAGGCCAGGTAGTTCATCTTCACGTCGGGGCTGATTCGACCCTCGAAGTTGCGGTTACCCGAGAGCACGGCGGTGACGGCGAGGTCGTGGTCGTTGATCGCGGCCGAGACCTCATCGATCAGCGGACCGGAGTTTCCGATGCAGATCGTGCAGCCGTAGCCCACCGTGTAGAAGCCGAGGCCCTCGAGGTCCTTGTTCAGGCCCGACTTCTCGTAGTAGTCGGTGACGACCTTCGAGCCGGGGCCGAGCGTGGTCTTGACCCAGGGCTTCTGCTTGAGGCCCTTCTGCAGCGCCTTGCGGGCGATCAGACCCGCGGCGATCATCACCGAGGGGTTCGACGTGTTGGTGCACGAGGTGATCGCGGCCAGGGTGACGGCACCGTTGTCGAGGATGTACTGCTCACCGGCAGGCGTCGTGACCGGCACGGGCTTCGACGCGTGCGCGGGTGCACCGCTGTTGATGTGCACCGGACGCGTGGTGGGCTCCTCTTCGCCGGGGACCTGACCCGGGTCGGATGCCGGGAACGAGTGCTTCGACTCGAGGTCGACGATGTCCTCGCTGGTCGACGGCGTGGCGTAGTTCAGGATGTCCTTCTCGAACTGCTCCTTCGCCTCGGACAGCAGAATGCGGTCCTGCGGGCGCTTGGGGCCGGCGATCGAGGGCACCACGGTGCTGAGGTCGAGCTCCATGTACTCGCTGTAGACCGGCTCGTTCGCCGCGTCGTGCCAGAGGCCCTGCTCCTTGGCGTAGGTCTCGACGAGCGCGACGGCCTCGTCGGTACGACCGGTCAGGCGCAGGTAGTCGAGCGTGACGTCGTCGATCGGGAAGATGGCCGCCGTCGAGCCGAACTCGGGCGACATGTTTCCGATCGTGGCACGGTTGGCCAGCGGAACGGAGGCCACACCGGCGCCGTAGAACTCGACGAACTTGCCGACCACGCCGTGCTGGCGCAGCATGTCGGTGATCGTGAGGACGACATCGGTGGCGGTGACGCCCGCGGGGATCTCGCCCGTGAGCTTGAAGCCGACCACGCGCGGGATGAGCATCGACACGGGCTGGCCGAGCATGGCCGCCTCTGCCTCGATGCCGCCGACGCCCCAACCGAGCACGCCGAGGCCGTTGACCATGGTGGTGTGCGAGTCGGTGCCGACGCAGGTGTCGGGGTAGGCCTGCAGAACGCCACCGTTGGTGCGGTCGTAGATGACCTTGGCGAGGTGCTCGATGTTGACCTGGTGGACGATGCCGGTGCCCGGGGGCACGACCTTGAAGTCCTGGAAGGCCGTCTGGCCCCAGCGCAGGAACTGGTAGCGCTCACCGTTGCGCTCGTACTCGATCTCAACGTTGCGCTCGAGGGCGTTCTCGCTGCCGAAGAGGTCGGCGATGACCGAGTGGTCGATGACCATCTCGGCGGGCGAGAGCGGGTTGATCTTGTTGGCGTCGCCACCCAGGGCGGTGACGGCCTCACGCATGGTGGCGAGGTCGACGATGCAGGGCACACCGGTGAAGTCCTGCATGACCACGCGGGCCGGCGAGAACTGGATCTCGGTGTTCGGCTCAGCGGCGGCGTCCCACGACCCGAGCGCCTCGATCTGCGCCTTGGTGACGTTCGCGCCGTCCTCGGTGCGCAGCAGGTTCTCGAGCAGAACCTTCAGGCTGAACGGAAGTCTCTCGTGACCGGCGACCGTGTCGACGCGGAAGATCTCGTAGTCGGTGCTGCCGACCGTCAGGGTGCTCTTGGCACCGAAGCTGTTCACCGTGGACACGAATACGTCTCCTTCTGAATCTGATGGAAGCGACAGGCGGTTCCATCTTGCTCGCCAAGGACGCGCCGCGGCTAGCAAGGTGTGCCTTACCAGTGTGCGCCGCAGGAGCCCTCGCCGAAAGCCCGAAATTTATCTTGATGTCAAGATAAATCTATCAGACCATGAGCCCGATAGCCGCTAGCCGCGATCGACGTAGAGCCGGCGTGTCACCAGCCACGTCGTCGCAAGCAGCGCGGCGAACAGCGGCAGTCCCATGATGAGCTTCACGGTGCCGAGTGTCGCCACGTCTCCTTCGAAATAGAACGGCAACTGAAATCCGAGACGCAACAGGAAAAGCCCCGCCCACGCCGCGGAGAGCCACGCGAAGGTGCGGCGCTTGCGGGCGTCCTGTCGCCAGGCCACACCCTCGCCGACGAGGAAACCGACGATGATTCCGATGATCGGCCAGCGCACGAGCGCAGACACCAGGAACGCCAGACCGTACACGATGTTGGTGATGAACCCGATGACGAACTGGTCTTCGGCCCGACCGGTGAACAGCGGGAGCCCGGCGGCGATCACTGCGGCGATCAGCCCCGAGAAGGCGGCCACCGGCGGTGACTTCATCGCGAGGCGCACGATAGCGAAGACCGCCGCGATACCCACCGAGAGTCCGAGTGCCAGCAGCAGCTGCTGAGTCGTGGTGTAGGTCACGACGAAGATCAGCAGAGGCAGCACCGATTCCATGACGCCGCGCCAGCCGCCGATGACCTGCCAGACCATGTGGCCGGTGGTCTGCTCGGTATCCGGGTCGATGCCCGCGCGGCGCGCGGCCGAGCCCAGCGCCGTGCCGATCATCTCGGCCGCGGACGGCTCGGGGGGCGTCAAGCCGGCGGCCGCCTCTTCGGCGTCTCGGCTCGATGCCGGCGGATCGCTCGAATCGCGCCCCGGATCGGTCACGCGGCGCCCGGCGTCGACGGCATCTTCAGCGGGATGAGATCACGCGGCGGCATCGGCGAGCCACCGCGCACCACGACGATGGATCGGAAGAGGTCCTCGGCCTGCTCGGCGGCCGCGGGGTCGGATGCCGCGTCCCCACCGATCACGCCGCGCAGGAACCACCGCGGTCCGTCGACGCCCACAAAGCGCGCCAGACGCATACCGGTCCCCTCGGCCGCCGTCGCCGGAACCTCGGCGAGCAGTTCTTTGCCCAGCGGCCCCTCGCGCTCCTCGACGCGCCCACCCTGGTTGCGGATCTGGTCGCGCAGCTGCACGCGGGTCTCATCCCACAGTCCGCGGGTGCGCGGTGCGGCGAAGGGCTGCACCTGCAACGTGGATCCGGCGTAGTCCAGCCCGACGGCCACGATGCGCTTGCTCTGCTCCTCGACCTCGAGACGCAGGTTCAGTCCCTCACGCGGAAGCACCTTGATGCCGCCGAGGTCGATGTACGGGCGTACGGGGTTCGCCTCGGAGTCGTCAAAAGGACCCGCCTCGGCACGATCGGCCGGCGCGGACTTCAGCGTGGGTTCGATCTCTTCAGTCATTCGCTCTTTCCCTGGGTATAGCCGGTGGATCCGAAACCTCCGTCGCCGCGGACGCTGTCCGGCAGGGCTTCGACGGGTTCGAACCGTGCCTGGACGACAGGCATGATGATCAGCTGTGCGATCCGATCACCGACGGCCACATCGTACGCCTGCTTGCTGTCGGTATTCAGCAGGGTCACCTTAATCTCGCCGCGGTATCCGGCATCAACGGTGCCCGGAGTGTTGACCACCGTGATGCCGTGCTTCACCGCAAGTCCGCTGCGCGGCACGACGAAGGCCGCGTAGCCTTCGGGCAGGGCGATGCGGACGCCAGTGGGCACCAGCGCCCGCTCCCCCGGTTCGAGCCGCACGGCCTCGGTCGAGACGAGATCGGCGCCAGCATCCCCCGGATGGGCGTAAGCCGGGACGTTCGCGGCGATAATGGGAACAGCAACGGAATGAGTCACCCCATGAGGCTAATGCAGAACACCGAACGTGCCACGAGCGAGACCTACCGCGAACGGCTGACGCCGAGCCTGTGGATGCTGGTGACGATCGCCCTGGCCGGCCCCATGGTGTCACTGGTGTTCGTGCCGGTCGGCGCAGAGTTCGCACTCCTGCTGGGTGCCGCGGTCTCGCTGGTCCTGGTCTCACTGAGCATCATGCTGTCGCCGAAGCTGCGGGTGGTCGGCACTGTTCTGCACGCCGGGCGGGCACACATCGACGCCCGTTGGTTGGGCGAGCCCGAGGAGTTCGTCGGCGATGACGCGCGCGATCGTCGCACCCGTGACATCGCTCGCGACGGCTGGCACCTGTTGCGTGGCGGCATCGATGGCGTCATCGTGGTGCCGGTGACCGACCCGGCCGACCCGATGCGCAGCTGGACTCTCTCGACGCGCACTCCCGACCGCCTCGCGGCGGCGATCCGCGACGCGCGCGCCGCAGCCTGAGCCCGGCGGTCTCGGCAGCTGTCGGGCCGCAGACCCCGGGAAACAGAACGCGCCCCTGGGCCAGTCAGGCCGGGGCGCGGTCGGTCGAAGGAAAAGTGCCTCAGGCGGCGCATTCCTTGCAGATGGGACCTTCCGGGCCCTCGTGGTCGAGCTGCGAGCGGTGCTTCACGAGGAAGCAGCTCATGCAGGTGAACTCGTCCTGCTGGGCCGGGAGCACGACGACGTCGAGCTCCACATCTGAAAGGTCCGCACCGGGGAGCTCGAACCCCGTGGGGTTGTCCGAGTCCTCGACATCGCCAGCGCCGGGCTGGGTGTTCGGCACACGCTCCTTGAGTGCTTCGATCGACTCGGAGTCGTCTTCGCTCTTTCGGGGTGCGTCGTAGTCGGTTGCCATGCGGTGGGTCTCCACTTCCGTGGTACAAGAGGGGTGGGTTGGGAGGTGCCGTTTCGGGTGTACGGCGGCCATAGTTTGCACGAATGCGGAGCGTTTCGCAAATGCTCGTGCACTCTCCCGGGCAAACTCGCGGCGCGCCCGCGCTATTCCCGGGTGCGCACAGGCACGCATGACACGATGAACCCCTACCCACCAGAGGGGCATTGGCATGGAAAACGTCACCATCGTCGGAACAGAAGCAGGGGTCCTCGTCCTTGCTACTGAGTCCGGACAGCGCTTCGCGCTGCCCATCGACGACGTGCTGCATCGTGAAGTACGTCGCGCCACCCGCCAGGCCGAGCCCACGGCCGCGCGTCTCGCGGCGAGTCCGCGCGATATCCAGGCGCATATCCGCGCCGGCCTGTCCGCCGCAGAGGTCGCGGCGCTGCTCGGCGTCAGCGAATCGGATGTGGCCCGCTTCGAGGGCCCCGTGCTCGCCGAGCGCGAGCACATCGTCGGCCAGGCACTCGCCGTGCCCGTGCTCATCGGCAGCGATGTCGAGCCCGACGCCCAGCCGACGTTCGGCACCGCCGTGCGCGACAAGCTCGCCGACCTCGCTGCGACCGACGAGCGCTGGGTGAGCTGGAAGGACGAGTCCGGCTGGACCGTCAAACTCGAGTTCACCGCGAACGAGGTCGCGCACGACGCCCGCTGGGCGTTCGACCCGCGCCGCAGCACATTGTCGCCCTCGAACGCCGAAGCCGTGCAGCTGTCTCGACAGGGATCACTTCCGGACGGTCTGATCCCGCGCCTGCGCGCGGTCGATGACGAGCGCGTCTCGCCGTACAAGGACGACAGCCGATTCGACTCCGGCGCATTCGGTCCACGCCTGCTGCCGAAGCCCGACGAGCACACCGACGACGCTTCGGTCGAGGCGGAGCACTCCAGGGCCGCTGCCCAGGCGGCCGCTGCCCGACGTGCCCCCGAGGATCATCAGCCCAGCGCCGAGACCGCAGATCTGCTCGAGGCGCTTCGGCGCCGCCGTGGCCAGCGCGAGTCCGCGCCGCTGCTCGACGACCATGACGGCGATGAAGCCGCGCCGATTGCGCTGTTCGACAGCGCCGACAACGAGCCGGAACCGGCTGATGAGACTCCCACCGAGCAGCCCTCGACGTCGGGAAAGCCGGCGCCCCGTGGTGACAGCGGTGATGCCGGTGGCGGTCGACGCAAGCGTCGAAACGCGATGCCGAGCTGGGATGAGATCGTCTTCGGCGCACGCACCGACGACTAGAACGCCGCGCCCGCCAGGGTGCGAATCAGCTCGCGAACGCGCCGAGCCGAATCGACGGCACACGCCACTCCTCCGGCGTGAGTGCACCGTGCTGTCCGATCATGCCTCGACCGCGCTGGTCCTCGGCATCGGCGTCGTACAGCGCGTAGTTCGCGCGTGCGATCGCCAGCAGGTCGCCGATGCGTGCACGCGCAGCATCCGTCACGCGGGGTCCGAACAACCCCGCATCGATCGCCTCCGCCCTGCTGACGACGTCGGCAAGGCCCTCCAGGTCGCGTCGCCAGCGTGCGAGAATGGCGGCCTGGTCGGCATCCGGTTCGGTGTACACGTGCAGCATGCGCGGCTCACCCCCGATGTGACGGATGCCATCGCGCCAGCCCCCCGCGGCATCGAGCAGCAGGTGCCGATGTGCGGGCACATCGACCATGCCGTGGTCGGCGGTCACCAGCACGCCAACACCGTCCGGCACGCGCTGTGAGAGAGCGGCGTCGACGTCTTCGAGCGCGGCCACCCACTCGGCAGAGTCGATGCCGTACTTGTGCCCGGCCTTGTCGACATCGGGCAGATAGCAGTAGACGAACGCGCCGTCGTGCGTGTCAGCCAGCTCGAACGCCTGCGCGACACGATCGGCCGCCGCACCAGCGGGCACGAAACGTCCGCCACGCAACGTGGCGCGCGAGAACCCGCTGTGCATGTGACCGGCGAGCCCCACGGCGAATGCCGCATGCCCGGCCGCAGAAGCGCGCTCGAACACCGTCGGCGCACTCTGCCAGGTCAGCGGATCGATACCCGCCGCCTCCCACTCGGTCAGTTGGTTGACGAGCACGTCACTGTCGGGATGCCGCACGCGGTAACCAACCACGCCGTGCTCGCCGGGAGCCACCCCGGTGAGCAGACTGGTCAGCGCCGCTGCGGTGGTGGTGGGAAAGACCGCGCCGCCGACGCTCTTCTTCGTCATTGCCGCGCTGAGCGTGCGCGCGTGCCCGGCGTGGGCCCGCAGCGAGATCGCCCCGAGGCCATCGACGACGACGAGCACAGCCGAGCGCACCGGCCGCAGCGCGTCACCCTCTCCGCGCAATGCGGCGAGGAGGCCCGGCGCCACCCCGGTGATGCTTCGCGGTGTTTCCAGGGCGGACGGTAGCATGAGAGACATCCGGGCCAGTCTTTCACAGGCCTCCCGACGCGCGCCGCCGCAATGGCCGCGAGCCCCGCCCCGAGCGACCAGCAGGAACCCCATGCCGAAGACCCCGCCGTCCGAGCCCGTCCAGGAGCGCATCCAGGACATCGATCTGTCACAGGAGATGCAGGGCTCGTTCCTCGAATACGCCTACTCGGTCATCTACTCCCGCGCGCTTCCCGACGCACGAGATGGCCTGAAGCCCGTGCAGCGGCGCATCCTGTACCAGATGGCCGAGATGGGGCTGCGCCCCGAGCGCGGGCATGTCAAGAGCGCCCGCGTCGTCGGCGAGGTGATGGGAAAGCTGCACCCGCACGGCGACTCGGCGATCTACGACGCACTGGTCCGCCTCGCGCAGTCCTTCGCGCTGCGCGTGCCGCTCGTCGACGGGCACGGCAACTTCGGTTCGCTGGATGACGGTCCGGCGGCATCCCGATACACCGAAGCCCGTCTGGCAGCATCCGCTCTCGCGATGACCGAGAGCCTCGACGAGGACGTCGTCGACTTCGTGCCCAACTACGACGGGCAATTCCAGCAGCCGGCCGTGCTCTCGGCCGCCTTCCCGAACCTGCTCGTGAACGGTGCCAGCGGCATCGCCGTCGGCATGGCCACGAACATGGCGCCGCACAACCTCATCGAGGTCGTCGCAGCGGCCACCCATCTGCTCGAGAACCCGGACGCCACCACGGCCGACCTCATGGAGTTCGTGCCGGGACCGGACTTCCCGTCGGGCGGCATCCTGATGGGGCTCGACGGCGTCAAAGACGCGTACGAGAACGGACGCGGTGCGTTCAAGCTGCGGGCGAAGACGTCGATCGAATCCCTCGGACCGCGCCGCACCGGCATCGTCGTCACCGAGCTGCCCTACCAGGTGGGTCCGGAGCGGGTGATCGAGAAGCTCAAGGATGCCGTCAACGCGAAGAAGCTCCAGGGCATCAGCGACGTGCAGGACCTCACCGACCGCAAGCACGGCCTGCGCCTGGTGATCACCATCAAGACGGGCTTCGATCCGGCCGCGGTCCTGGAGCAGCTCTTCCGCTTCACACCGCTCGAGGACTCGTTCTCGATCAACAACGTCGCCCTGGTCGAGGGGCAGCCGCGCACGCTCGGACTCAAGGAGCTGCTGCGCGTCTACCTGCAGCACCGCATCGAGGTCGTCACCCGGCGCAGCCGCTATCGTCTCGCCCGGCGCAACGAGCGCCTGCATCTGGTGCGTGGCCTGCTGCTGGCGATCCTCGACATCGACGAGGTCATCCAGGTGATCCGCTCGTCCGAGGACTCCGAGACAGCGCGCGCCCGCCTGCAGCAGGTGTTCGAGCTCGACGAGGTGCAGGCCGAGTACATCCTCGAGCTGCGCCTGCGTCGCCTGACCAAGTTCTCGCGGCTCGAACTCGAGGCGGAGCGCGACAAGCTGCTTGCCGAGATCGCCGAGCTGGAGACCCTGCTCGCCGACCCGGCGCTGGTCCGCGCACAGGTCGCGCACGAGCTGGATGCCGTCGCCGAGACTTTCGGCACCCCTCGCCGCACTCTGCTGCTGAACGCCGCCCCGCCGAAGGCGCGCTCGAGCAAGTCCGCCATCGAGCTACAGTTCGCCGACGCGCCCACCACCGTGCTGCTGTCCGCCACGGGACGCGCGGTGCGCGTCGACCTCGAGCCGGGCGCCGTGATCACGACACCCGCGCGCCGCAGCAAGCACGACGCGATCATCGCCCGGGTCGAGACGACGACACGCAGCGAGATCGGCGCGGTGATGAGCACCGGGCGCGTCGTACGGTTCACTCCGGTGGACATCCCCGCTGTGCCGGCCACGTCGGTGGGGCTCGGCGCAGGCGTGCGCATCTCGGACTACCTCGGGCTCACCGACCGCACCGAGCGCGTGCTCGCGCTCATCCGCTTCGATGATGACACCCCCGTGGCGCTCGGCACTAAGGACGGCGTGGTCAAGCGCTTCGTCCCGTCTGCGCTGCCGGTGCGCCCCGAGCTGGAGGTCATCGGCCTCAAGCCGAACGACACGGTCGTCGGCGCTGCCCCGGCATCCGACGACGCCGAGGTCGTGTTCGTCACATCCGATGCGCAGTTGCTGCACTTCTCAGCCGCGAACGTGCGCCCGCAGGGCGCCGCGGCCGGCGGAATGGCCGGTGTCAAGCTCGGTGCCGGCGCCGAAGTGCTCTCGTTCGGCGTCGTCTCCTCGCCCGACGAAGCGGTCGTCGTCACCGTGTCGGGCGCCGAGGGCACCCTCGCCGGTGCGGATGCCGGGCGTGCGAAGGTCTCGGCGTTCGCGGAGTTCCCCGCCAAGGGTCGCGCGACCGGTGGTGTGCGCGCACACGCCTTCTTGAAGGGTGAAGATCGTCTGCGGCTGGCCTGGGTGGGCGTCGAGCCCCGTGCGATCGGGGCGGACGGCGCCGTGCGCCAGCTGCCCGCGTCGGGTGCGAAGCGCGACGGATCCGGACAGCCGTTGGATGCTGTCGTCAGCGCCGTGGGAACCGCGATCGGCTGACCCGCCACCTCGCGTCGCGCGGGATGTGGCGCCGGTACACACCGGCGCCACCGGTCACGCGTCGATGGCTTCCCGGCTGAGACGGTCGCTGGAGCTCATGATGAACTCGCGTCGCGGAGCCACTTCACTGCCCATGAGCAGTTCGAAGGTACGCACCGCGGCGTCCGCGGACTCGGCGTCCTCGATGGTGACGCGGCGCAACAGGCGCCCTTCGCGGTCCATCGTGGTGTTGGCCAGCTGGTCAGCGTCCATCTCACCCAGACCCTTGTAGCGCTGGATCGGGTCCTGCCAGCGCTTGCCCGCCTTGCGGAGCTTGGTCAGCAGCGTTTGCAGCTCGGCCTCGGAGTACGTGTAGATCGTCTCGTTCGGCTTCGAGCCGGGGTTCATCACGATCACTCGGTGCAGCGGCGGCACGGCCGAGTAGACGCGGCCGGCCTCGACCAGCGGACGCATGTAGCGGAAGAAGAGCGTCAGCAGGAGCGTACGGATGTGCGCGCCGTCGACATCGGCGTCGCTCATCAGGATGATCTTGCCGTAGCGGGCCCCGGAGATGTCGAACGAGCGTCCCGAACCTGCACCGATCGTGGTGATGATCGCCGCGCACTCGGCGTTGCTCAGCATGTCGCTGACCGAGGCCTTCTGGACGTTGAGGATCTTGCCCCGGATCGGTAGCAGCGCCTGGAACTCGCTGTTTCGGGCGTGACGCGCGGTGCCGAGCGCCGAATCACCCTCGACGATGAACAGCTCGCTGTGGGCGACATCGTTGGAGCGGCAGTCGACCAGCTTGGCTGGTAGCGACGACGACTCCAGCGCCGTCTTGCGCCGCTGGGTCTCTTTGTGCGCGCGCGCCGAGACGCGTGCCTTCATCTCGGAGACGATCTTGTCGAGCAGCATCGACGCCTGGTTCTTGTCGTCGCGCTTGGTCGATGTGAAGCGCTGCGCGAGCTCTGTGCGCACCACCTTCGCGACGATCGCGCGCACCGCCGGGGTTCCGAGCACCTCTTTCGTCTGGCCCTCGAACTGCGGTTCGGGCACAGTGACCGTCAGCACGGCCGTGAGGCCCGCCAGCACGTCGTCCTTCTCGAGCTTGTCGTTGCCCGCCTTGAGTCGTCGTGCGTTCTGCTCGACCTGGGCGCGCAGCGTCTTCAGCAGCTCCTGCTCGAAGCCCTGCTGATGCGTGCCGCCCTTGGGCGTGGCGATGATGTTCACGAATGAGCGGACGGTGGTCTCGTAGCCGGTGCCCCAGCGCAGCGCGATGTCGACCTGGCACTCGCGATCGACCTCGGTCGCCTTCATGTGCCCATCGGCCTGAAGCACGGGCACCGTCTCGGTGAAAGTGCCGCTGCCCTGAATGCGCCACGTGTCGGTGACGGGGGCGTCGGATGCCAGGTAGTCGACGAACTCCGAGATGCCGCCCTCGTAGAGGTACGACGTCTCGACCGGCCCTGCGTCGACCTCAGCGCCGTCAGCAGCCTGCCCGCTCGGACGCGCCGTGGGGCGTTCGTCGCGCACGACGATCTCCAGCCCCGGCACGAGGAACGCCGTCTGACGCGCTCGAGTCTCGAGGTCACCCAGCTGGAAGGTGGCGTCCTTGGTGAAGATCTGCCGATCGGCCCAGTAGCGCACCCGCGTGCCGGTGACGCCGCGCGGCGCCTTGCCGATGACGCGCAGTTCGCTGCGCTCCTCGAACGGCGTGAACGGGGCATCGGGGCGCGGCTCGCCGTCGTCGGCGAACACCCCGGGCTCGCCGCGGTGGAACGACATCGCGTAGGTCTTGCCACCCCGGTCGACCTCGACGTCGAGCCGCTCCGAGAGCGCGTTGACCACCGAGGCGCCGACACCGTGCAGACCTCCTGAGGCGGCATATGAACCACCGCCGAACTTTCCACCGGCGTGCAGCTTCGTGTAGACCACCTCGACGCCGGTCAGTCCCGTGCGCGGCTCGATGTCGGTCGGCACGCCACGTCCGCGGTCGCGCACCTCGACGCTGCCGTCATCGTGCAGCACCACGTCGATGCGCGCACCGTTGCCGGCGACGGCCTCGTCGACGGAGTTGTCGATGATCTCCCACAGGCAGTGCATCAAGCCGGGCGAACCGTTCGACCCGATGTACATTCCGGGACGCTTGCGGACGGCCTCGAGCCCCTCGAGTACCTGAAGATGGTGGGCGGAATACTCGGCGGTCACAATGTTCAATTGTATTTCGCGCGGCGACACCCGCGGACCGCGACACTCCCCCGGACTCCGCACGCGCGATCACGGCGTACGCGCTGAGCGAAACACGCCGGTCGGCGGGCATTCCCCCAGGCGACTCGTGGTTGTATTGAGCACGATTACCCGCCATACCCGAGGAGGCAACGAGATGAACGCTACGACTGAGCGAGAGACCGTCGAGTACCGCCTCACCGCGTCGGACCGTTGCGACTCGTGCGGTGCACAGGCGTACATCGCGGCGGAGGTCAACGGATCCGAGCTGCTGTTCTGCGCGCACCACGGACGCAAGTACGAGGAGAAGCTGCGCGCGGTCGCCACGACCTGGCATGACGAGACCGCTCGACTGATCGAGGCCTGAACCGTTCGGCGCCCCTCGCGGGCGCCGAACATCACGCGGCGCCCCGGCGGAACGGATCAGTCCGTGATGATCCGACGCACGGCCGGCGTCAGCCGGGTGATGATCTCTTCGCCCACCGTGTCGATGTGCTCCGCGAGGGCCGTAGCATCCTGTTCTCCGTCGTCGCCGGGTCCGAAGACCACCACGCGCTGACCGACCTCGGCACCACCCCATGGCTCGAGGTGCATGCTTCCGCCATCGATGCGCAGGGTTCGCCGCGGCCCACCCGGGGTCCCCGCGAATGTGCCCCGCAACGTCGACGGCAGTCCGTGGAAGGCACCGGCACCCACGATGACGGCATCCGGCGTCACCGCGTCGACCGACGCCACCAACCGCGCGATGGGTGAGATCCCGTCGAGAACGGGTCCGTCGGCGGAGCGGACGCCGTAGCAGAACGCGCCGATGCGGCTCAGCGATCCGCGCAGCTCGGGGCGCCACCACGACGCGGCCGACGCCGTCAGATGCAGCACCTCGGGTCGACCGCCCGCCTCGGTGAGGTGGCGCACCGCGTCGTCGAACACGCGCTGCGCTGCGTCGTCCTCGGCGTCGCTCGCCTCTGCCAGGTGGCTCCACACGCCCACGACGCGCAGGGCGCCGTCGTGTTCCGCCTCGCGGGCGGTGGCGACGGCCTGCGGCCATTCATCCGGCCGGAAACCATTGCGGTGCAGACCCGTGTCGATCTTGAGGTGCACGTCGGCGCGGATGCCGGTGCGCCGCGCCGCCGCGATGACGTCGCGCAGGTACGCGGCCGACCCGATTCCCAGCTGGATGCCCGCCACGATGGCGGCTTCGATCTCAGCGGGCACGGATGTCGCCCAGGCGTAGACGTGGCGATCGGTGAGCGCCCTGATCCGCAGCGCGGTGTCGATGTCGTATCCGCCGAACCATGTCACGCCCGCCGACGCCGCCTCGGGTACCGACCAGTCCAGGCCGTGTCCGTAGGCGTCGTCCTTCATGACGAGCATCAGCTCGGTGGGCTGCAGTCGCGCGCGCACCGCCGCGATGTTGCGCCGGAACCGGTCGCGTGAGATCTCGAGGACGGGATTGCTCATGCGCTCCACTCCCTGGGTGCGTGTCGGCCGATCACGACGGCGATCTCCAACGCTGTGAGCCCCGTCACCGCAGCCCAGTGCGACAGGGCATCCCGCATCCGGCCGTCTCCGCCGAAGAAGGTGACGGGCGTGCCGTCGGGCACATCCCCGCCTTCGAGGTCGACGACGCACACGTCCATGGCGATCCGCCCGACGACCGGGTGCACATCCGCTCCGATCTGCACCGAGACACGATTGCCGAGCGCCCGTAGCACACCCTGCGCATAGCCGCCCGTGACGAGCGCCACGCGGGTGTCACGGTCCGCCCGATGCGTGTAGCCGTATGACACAGCCTCTCCCGCGTGCAGCGGTTTGGTCGAGAGCACGTGCCCTTCCAGCCGCATCACCGGCGACGACGTCGCAACCGTTGAGCCCTCAGGGATGCCGAACAGCTCGTGCGGGCCGATGTCCGCTGAGCCCTCTGCGCTCGCCGAGATGCCGTACCCCGCCAGCATGGCGATGTCGTCGTCGTCCACCAGCACACTCGCGGCACCGGCACTCATCACGATGCGGGCGGCCTCGACGACGCCGTGCCCGTATGCGTCATGGCGCAAGTCGATGACGGCGTCGCGCACGGATTCGCCGGCGTTGCGCATCAGGGCGCGGCGATCGAGAATCACGCGCGGAGCACTGCTACTGGCCATGTCGTCCTCCGGTGGCGCGTCAGAGCTGGATGGTCTTGAAGCCCTTGTCGTGGATGAAGCGGTCGATGGCGGCACGCGCCTCGTGCGCGTACTCGTCGAGCGGACCCGACTGCGGCTCCGTCAGTGCCAACCCCCGACGCTCCGCCGCGGCGGTCACGAGCACATCGGCCAGACCGGGGTTGAGCGGCAACACCGGCCCCTGCACGTTTCCGGCGAACGCGTTGCGGTGACGGACGATCTCGCCGCGCCCCTCGCCGGACGCGAAGCTGCCACGACCCGCGGTGACGGTTCCGTACGCGAGCGAGGGGTCGCTCAGGGTCCACTCCGAGGCGTGATCCTCGAATCCGACCACGCGCACTCCCGGGGTCTGCACGGTGATGTACCCGACGCGACGGTCGCGGGTACGTGCGACACGGTAGGGCAGGATGCCCAGCCCGTCGAGCGTGCCACCGTCGGTGAGGTCGATCCCCGAGCCGAGCAACTCGGCCGAACCGCCGACAGCGAAGAGCACTCCCTCCGCTGCCACGTAGTCGCGCAGCGCATCGACGCGCGACACGAAGTCGGCGTGCACGCCGCGCAGTGCGGAGAGCGGACCATTGCCGATCACGATGACATCGACGTCGGCCGGCAGGCTCTCGCCCGGGCCGACGAGCACCGTGACCGGGTTCAGCCCGCGGGCTGCGGCGCTGCGCTCGATGGCGCGCACGTTGCCCCGGTCGCCCGTGATACCGAGCTCTGCGGGATAGAGCTGTGCGATCGTGAACTGCGTCATCGGCGCGCCACCTCCTGATCGCCGTGGCCGAGAAGGCGACGACCGATCATCATGAGTTCGTAGTTGACGAACCACATCTGCTTGCCGGCCTCGGTCTCGGGGAAGGAGCGCATGATCTCGACCGCCTTCTCCATGTCGGGCTCAACCGTGCCGATCTCGACGCCGGCGTAGGCCAGCGCGAGAGCCAACTGGTACGCCTTGTCACCAGTGACGACATCCACGCGAGGCAGAGCGGCGAAGTCGACGTCATAGAGCCACGAGACGTCGGGGGTTCCCTCGTCGATCGCGATCAGGGCGCGCTCGGGGGTGCCCTCAAGCGCGTCGAGGTTCATCTGAATGCTCGGGCCGTTCTTGAACATCACGAACTCGACCTGCTCGCCGTTCGGGTCGCGCCGCAGCGGGATGACCTCTCCGCGCCCGTAGGCCGGGGCCATGGTGGCAAAGCCGGCCGCCGCGCGGTCACCGTCGAAGCGATCGCCCAGAACCCCGGATGCCACGGCGAGAGCCGCGGCAGCATCCGCCGCATAGTGCAGGCCCCGTGCCGGAAGCGTGACGCGGGCATCCGCATCGCCCACACGCACGACGATGTCGCGGCCCGACACCTCGCGCACCTCCGAGAACGCATCGCGTTCGAGGGTGCCCGACGTGCCGCTGCGCGTGTCGACGGCGTTGGCGAGGCCGTGCGCCGATGCGGCGACGATCTCGGGCGCAACGCCGAAGAACGTGACCGGCGCGCGCATGGCGTCGACGTCGATCTTCGACAGATACGGGTCGTCACGGTTGACGATCACGTGCGCCGAAGCACGCGTGGAGGCATCGAGCATCATGTCGGCGACGCGCTCGGTCTCGTAGAAGCGGTACAGCTGATCGACCTGCACATTCAGCGACAGGATCACCGACGGCGAGAGGCGGTCGGCCAGGTCGGCCGCGAAGCCCTCATCGATCTCGAGCACCGCGACATCGGCCTTGATCCGGCCGGTGAGCGTGGCATCCGCGAGCAGCGCACTCGTCACACCCTGCGGCAGGTTCGCCCCGGTGGGGTTGGTGAACACGGTCAGACCGTGCGCACGCAACACCTCGCTGATCATGTGCGTGGTGGTCGTCTTGCCATTGGAACCGAGTACGAAGACGACGCCGTACGCGAACTGATCCGCCAGCGTGGGCAGAAGCGTCGGCGCCAGCCGGTTCGTGAGGTAACCGGGGAACGCGGAGCCGCCCCCGCGCAACCGAGTCGCGAAGCGCGCGAGCTTGCCGGCGAGCACGGGAAAGACGTACCGCAGACCCGCTGAGCGCGCCTGGGGAGCCGCCGAGCTCATTCGAGGTAGTCCCGCAGCGACTGCGAGCGGCTCGGGTGCCGCAGCTTGGCCATCGTCTTCGACTCGATCTGGCGGATGCGCTCACGCGTCACGCCGAAGGTGTCGCCGATCTGGTCGAGCGTCTTGGGCTGACCGTCACCGAGCCCGAAGCGCATGCGGATGACACCGGCCTCGCGCTCCGACAGCGAGTCGAGCAGCTGCTCGAGCTGGCGCTGCAGCATGGTGAAGCCCACGGCGTCGGCCGGGACGACGGCCTCGGTGTCTTCGATCAGGTCACCGAACTCGCTGTCGCCGTCCTCACCGAGCGGGGTGTGCAGCGAGATCGGCTCCCGACCGTACTTCTGCACCTCCACGACCTTCTCGGGGGTCATGTCGAGCTCGCGGGAGAGCTCTTCGGGCGTGGGCTCACGGCCCAGATCCTGCAGCATCTGACGCTGCACGCGGGCCAGCTTGTTGATGACCTCGACCATGTGCACGGGGATGCGGATCGTGCGGGCCTGGTCGGCCATCGCGCGCGTGATCGCCTGGCGGATCCACCACGTGGCGTAGGTCGAGAACTTAAAGC
Source organism: Microbacterium esteraromaticum (assembly GCF_017303215.1). Classification (GTDB taxonomy): domain Bacteria; phylum Actinomycetota; class Actinomycetes; order Actinomycetales; family Microbacteriaceae; genus Microbacterium; species Microbacterium esteraromaticum_C. The sequence continues at coordinate 2,101,287 of NZ_JAEMWU010000001.1, forward strand.
CCTTGGTGTAGTCGAACTTCTCGACGGCGCGGATGAGACCCAGGTTTCCCTCCTGGATCAGGTCGAGGAACTGCATGCCTCGACCGGTGTACCGCTTGGCGAGGGAGACGACCAGACGCAGGTTGGCGCCGAGCAGGTGACTCTTGGCGCGCTGACCGTCGCGGGCGACCCACTGCAGGTCAAGGCCCAGCTGACTGGTCTTCTCCTTCGCCGACATCGTCGACAGCTTCTCTTCGGCGAACAGACCGGCCTCGATCCGCATCGCCAGCTCGACCTCTTCGGCCGCGTTCAGCAGCGCGACCTTTCCGATCTGCTTCAGGTAGTCCTTGACCGGGTCGGCGGTCGCACCTGTGATCTGCGTCGAGTAGACGGGTGCGTCGTCCTCATCCTTGGACGAGATCACGATCGCGCCGGTGGGCAGCGGCTCGGTGAAGGCGGGCTTCTTGTCGCCCTCCTCCTCTTCGGGCTCGTCGACCTCGGCGGCCTCGTCGTCGACCTCGGGCTCGTCGGCCTTCTTGGCGCGCTTTGCGGGCGCCTTCTTCGCCGGGGCCTTCTTTGCGGGAGCGCGCTTCGTTGCGGGCTTGGGCGCCTCGGCGGATTCGCTGGCGGCCCCGTCGACCTCGGGGGTCTCCGCCTCAGCGGCGACGGTCTTCTTCGTGGTCGTCCGGGTCTTCTTGCTCGTGGCAGCAGTCACGTTTCGCCTTTCACGGAGCGGTGCACACGCTCCGAGCCATTTCGGACACTAGTAAGACCCTTGTCAAGCCGATTCATAAGAACGGCCATTGACAACGGGTCGGCTATCCATTATCACACACACCAACGGCTGGCGCGCGCCGGTGACGACATCCGACTCATCGTTTGTCGTCATCGCCGGGTCGACGATCGGCGAGATAACGCTCCAACTCGGCCGCCAGCTCGTCGGCGCTGGGCAGGTCGCGCTCGTTGAACGATTCCTCAGCCTCATCCTCACGCCCCGCCATGTACGCGTCATAGCGCCCCTCGAGAGTGTGCACCATCTGCGTCAACTCCTCGCTGCCCTCGACCTGCTCCCCCACTCGCGCGAGGAACTCTTCGCGCTGCTGCTGCACGTCGTCCATGCGCAGCACCAGTCCGGCACCGATCATCACCTTGTCGGCCGCGGCCAGCACGGTGTCGGGGTACTCGGTATCGGCCAGGTAATGCGGCACGAGCAACACGAAGCCGGCAACCAGGTGCTCGTGCTCGATCAGACGGTACTCCAACAGGTGCCCGGCCGTTCCCGGCACCTGTGTACGCGGACGCCAGACAGAATGCGCGGCGATCAGGTCGTGACGGTTGCCGCTCACGGTCGCTCCCAGCGGTCGCGTGTGCGGCACGGGCATCGCGATCGAGTGCACCCAGCTCACCGTGGACACCTGGAAGGCGTCGACGAAGTCGATGACCGCCTCGGTGAAGGCGTTCCACGCGAAATCGGGCTCGTACCCCGAGAGCAGCAGGAACGGCTGTCCGAGCGCATCGTGCGCGAGCGAGAGTTCGAGCTTCGCCGGACGGTACTCGGTCAGGTGGTCCTGATCGAACACGATCACGGGGCGTCGGGCGCGGTAGTCGAGCAGCACATCGTTGTCGAAGCGGATCACGGGACGAGGGTCGGCCGTCGCATCCAGGTGCTCGATCAGCCCGGACACAGCGCTACCGGCATCGGTGAATCCGGTGAGCAGGATGACCAGCGGAAGGCCCGTCGGCACATCGGGTGCACCGGCGATCGACTCGTACAGATCAGCGGAAGAGGGCATGCCTCAATGCTACGAGGCGGGACGCCGAGGGTGTCGGCGATGCGGATGCTGACAGCGAACACGCATCACGCCTCGACCACCGGGCCACGGGCATCCCTAGGATGGAGGCATGACGCTTCCCGTGATCTCGCACACGTCCGATCCGTTCCCCGGAAGCGCTGCAGACGCCGCAGTGCTCGTCATCTCCGATCCGGCAGCCACCACCGATACGCTGACCGGCTACGAGGGACTCGTGGAGACGCTTTCCGCCATTGGTTACAAGGGCACCGCATCCGCCTACACGCGCGTGCATCTGCCCGCCGTCACGACGCTTCCGCTCGCGGTCGTCAGCGCCGGAAAGGCCCCTGACGCCGCATCCGTGCGCGACGCCGTCGCGACCGCGGTGCGCAACCTGACCGGTTTCGCGACGGTCTCGATCGGGCTCGCCTCCGACATCGAGCCATTCGCGGATGCTGCCGCCGAGGGCGCCCTGCTGGGCGGCTACCGCTTCGACGACTACCGCTCCGAGAAGAAGCCGGCCCGCGCCGAGACCCTCGTGCTGCACGCCGCGCAGCTCTCGGATGGCGCTCTGGACCGGGCCCGCGCCGCGGCGGAGTCGGTCGCGCTCGTCAAGGATCTGGTCAACACGCCCGCCGAGTGGCAGAGCCCCGCGCAGCTGGCGCAGTCCGCGATCGACGCGGTCGCCGACCTGCCGGTCGACGTGCAGGTGCTCGATGAGGAGCAGCTCGCCGAGGGCGGCTACGGCGGAATCCTCGGAGTCGGCCGCGGCTCGGACCGCCCGCCGCGCCTGGTGCGCCTGGACTACTCCCCCGCAGGCGCCGAGCGCCACATCGCGCTGGTCGGCAAGGGAATCACGTTCGACACCGGTGGTCTCTCGCTCAAGCCGGCAGCAGCCATGGTCGGCATGAAGTTCGACATGGCCGGCGCCGCGAGCGTCCTCGCGGCCATCCGTGCGATCGCGGCGCTGAAGCTGCCGGTGCGAGTGACCGCGTGGATGTGCATCGCCGACAACATGCCCTCGGGCCGCGCGACGCGCCCCGGCGACGTGCTGCGGATGCTGGACGGCCAGACCGTCGAGGTGATGAACACCGACGCCGAAGGCCGCCTGGTGCTTGCTGACGGTCTTGTCGCCGCAAGCCGTGAGAACCCCGATGTCATCATCGACGTCGCCACCCTCACGGGGGCGATCATCGTCGCCCTGGGCATGCGCCACACCGGCGTGATGGGCGCCGACGACACGGTCGCCGAATACCTCGCCGCATCGGATGCCGTCGGTGAGCCGGCCTGGGCGCTGCCCCTGCCGGAGTTCATGGAGGAGTCGCTCGACTCGCAGATCGCCGACATGGTCAACGCGAACATGAATGACCGCTCTGGTGGCTCGATGTTCGCAGGCCTGTTCCTGCAGCGCTTCATCGGACGCGTTTCCGACGCCGAGGACGCCCCGCGCATCCCGTGGGTGCACCTCGACATCGCCGGCTCGGGCGAGCACAAGGGCTCGGCCTACGGCTTCACTGAGAAGGGGCCGACCGGTGCCGCGGTACGCGCACTGATCGCCTTCGCCGAGGCATCCGCCAAGGAGTCCTGATGACTGTCCACGAGTACGACCTCGTCATCCTCGGCGGCGGCAGCGGCGGATACGCCGCGGCCCTGCGCGCAAGCGAGTTGGGGAAGAAGGTGGCGCTGATCGAGAAGGACAAGGTCGGCGGCACCTGCCTGCACCGCGGTTGCATCCCCACCAAGGCTCTACTGCACTCGGCCGAGGTCGCCGATCATGTGCGCTCCGCCGCGAAGGTCGGTGTGACGGCCACGTTCGAGTCGATCGATGCGGCCGGTGTGCGCGCCTACCGCGAGGGCATCGTGGCCAAGAAGTTCAAAGGTCTCGAAGGACTCATCAAGGCACGCGGCATCACCGTCGTCCCGGGTGAGGGACGCCTCGATGCCGACCGTTCGGTGCTGGTCGGCGACGACCGCTACGTCGGCACCGACGTCGTGCTCGCCACCGGCTCGTACAGCCGCACACTGCCGGGCCTCGAGATCGGCGGGCGCATCATCGCCAGCGAGCAGGCGCTGACTCTCGACGAGGTGCCCGCCAGCGTGGTGATCCTCGGCGGCGGCGTCATCGGTGTCGAGTTCGCGAGCGTCTGGCGCTCGTTCGGCGCCGAAGTGACCATCATCGAGGCCCTGCCGCACCTGGTGCCCAACGAGGACATCGCCCTGAGCAAGGGGCTGGAGCGCGCCTTCCGCCGCCGCGGCATCAAGTACTCGCTGGGCACGCGATTCGAGCGCGCTGAGCAGACCGACGATCAGGTGACAGTGACGCTGGAGGACGGCAAGACGTTCACGGCCGACTACCTGCTGGTCGCCGTCGGGCGCGGCCCGGCCACGGCCGGGCTCGGCTTCGAAGAGGCTGGCATCTCGCTCGACCGCGGGTTCGTGACGGTAGACGACCAGCTGCGCACTGGCGTGCCGGGTGTCTGGGCCGTTGGAGACATCGTCCCCGACCTTCAGCTCGCGCATCGGGGTTTCCTGCAGGGCATCGCCGTCGCTGAGCGCATCGCCGGCATGCAGGTGCCCGCGCTGCCCGAGTCGCAGATCCCCCGCGTGACCTACTGCAGCCCCGAGGTGGCGTCGGTGGGGATCACCGAGGAGGCCGCGATCGCGCAGTACGGTGCGGATGATGTCGTCGCGTACGACTACAACCTCGCCGGCAACGGCAAGAGCGAGATCATCGGCACCGGCGGCACCGTCAAGGTCGTCCGACAGAAGGACGGCCCCGTCCTGGGCGTGCACCTGCTCGGCGACCGCGTCGGCGAGCTGATCACCGAGGGCCAGTTGGCCGTCGCGTGGGAGGCGCACCCCGAAGACATCGCACCTCTCATCCATGCGCACCCGACTCAGAGCGAAGCGCTCGGTGAGGCATTCCTGGCTCTGGCCGGGAAGCCGCTGCACGCGCTCTGAACCACACATCCCGACGTTGAGGTCACTAAGCTTGACCGCGTCACAGATTTTTCCGAAGGAGACTCCGTCATGAGCACACCCGTGGTCCTTCCCGCACTCGGGGAGAGCGTCACCGAGGGTACGGTCACTCGATGGCTGAAGCAGGTGGGCGACACCGTGCAGGCGGATGAGGGCCTGCTCGAGATCTCGACCGACAAGGTCGACACCGAGATTCCCTCTCCGGTCAGCGGCGTGATCGAGCAGATCCTGGTCGCCGAGGACGACACCGTCGAGGTGGGTGCGGTCCTCGCACACATCGGTGACGGTAGCGGCGCCGGTCAGGCCGACGCGGCCCCCGAGGCTGCAGCGCCCGCCGAGGAGGCCCCGGCCGCAGAAGCACCGGCCCCTGAGGCACCGGCTCCGGCTGCTGAGGCTCCGGCTGCACCGGCACCGGCCGCGGCTTCGTCCGACGCCGTGGATGTCGTGCTTCCCGAACTGGGCGAGAGCGTCACCGAGGGCACCGTCACCCGCTGGCTGAAGCAGGTCGGCGACGACGTCGCCGTCGATGAGGCGCTGCTGGAGATCTCGACCGACAAGGTCGACACCGAGATCCCGTCGCCCGTCGCCGGCACGCTGCAGGAGATCCTCGCGGCCGAAGACGAGACCATCGAGGTCGGCGCCGTACTGGCCCGCATCGGTTCGGGTGCCGCGCCCGCAGCACCGGCCGAAGCTCCGGCTCCGGCCGCGGCTCCGGCACCTGCCCCGGCTGCCGCTCCGGCACCTGCAGCACCTGCCCCGGCCCCCGCGGCAGCTCCGGCCCCCGCGGCAGCTCCGGCGCCCGCAACGCCTGCTCCGGCGGCCCCCGCGGCTCCGGCCGCGGACTCGGGTTCGGACTCGCTGTACGTGACCCCGCTCGTGCGCCGCCTGGCGACGCAGCAGGGTATTGACCTGGCCACCGTCACGGGCACTGGCGTCGGCGGACGCATCCGCAAGGAAGACGTCCTCAAGGCCGCCGAGGCCAAGTCGCAGGCTCCGGCAGCATCCGCTGCACCGGCACCCGCACCGCTCGAGGTCTCGCCGCTGCGCGGCACGACCCAGCCGATGTCGCGCCTGCGCAAGGTCGTCGCCGAGCGTGCTGTCGCCTCGATGCAGCAGACCGCCCAGCTGACCACGTTCGTCGAGGTGGATGTCACCGCGCTGGCAGCGTTCCGCACGGCGAAGAAGGACGAGTTCCTGCAGAAGACCGGCGACAAGCTGTCGTTCCTGCCGTTCTTCACGCTCGCGGCGGCCGAGGCTCTGCAGGCCTTCCCGATCATCAACGCGACGGTGGACGGCGACAAGATCGTGTACCCCGAGACCGAGAACGTCTCGATCGCCGTCGACACCGAGCGTGGCCTGCTGACGCCGGTCGTCCGCGACGCCGGCACGAAGAACATCGCCGAGCTGGCCTCTGAGATCGCCGATCTCGCCGCCCGCACCCGCGACAACAAGCTCAAGCCCGACGAGCTTGCCGGTGGCACCTTCACCGTGACGAACACCGGCTCCCGCGGTGCGCTGTTCGACACCCCGCTGGTGTTCCTGCCGCAGTCGGCGATCCTGGGCACCGGTGTCGTGTTCAAGCGCCCCGGCGTCGTGACCGTCGACGGTGTCGACGCCATCGCGGTGCGCTCGTACGTGTACCTGGCGATCTCGTACGATCACCGCATCATCGATGGTGCCGACGCGGCCCGCTTCCTCGGCGCGATGAAGTCGCGTCTCGAGGCTGCGGACTTCAGCGCGAACCTGGGGGTCTGAGCCACCGCTCACCCCGCTTCCGATGGCTGGTCAGCGACGTCGTACACGTCGCGGACCAGCCATCGGTCGTTCTGACGAACGATGACGAGCATCTGCTCGCCGTGCTCCCCGCTCTCAGCCAGTCGCACGACGCCGATGTCGCCGTAGTCCTCGACGGGAACGATCGCGCGGTCCGGGTCGACCGGGCTCAGCCGTTGCAGTACCAGTTCGGCGGCGCCGCCGACGATCGCACGTTCGCACACCGAATCGTTGTCGGCTGCGCACCCGGCGACGTCGCTGATCAGGCGGGCCGCGACCTGCTCAAGACTCTCGTCCCCGCCGGGCGCCGTGTCAGATTCTCCTCCACCCGCCTTGACGGGTTCGTCCCCGACAGCGCCCTCATCGGCGCTCTGCTGCTCGTCCTGAGCGGGAGCCTCATCGTCAACGCTCCCCTCCGCGGTGCCTTCCGGTTCCGGTGTCTGCTCGCCGCGCGCCCCGAAGTCCTTGTCCGACCCGCCATCCGCAGGCGTCTGCGCGACACTCGGGCCCCCTTCCATGGCTGCGGTGTCATCGCCGCCCGTCGGCCACAAGAGGCCACCGAGCAGCACCACAGCTCCGGCCGCGGCGCCGATCAGTAGCATCCGACGCCGCCCGCCACTCTGCTGCCGGGGCGATGGCGGGCGCAATCGTGTGCGCGTGGCGCGCAGCTGCTCGAGCAGTTGCTCCCATCGCTGTTGCACGAACGTGCCGGCCGTGCGCTGTGCGAGCACGTGACCGGCGTCCTCAGGAAGATGCGCACGGTGCACGGGGATCTCACTCGCGCGCTCGGGCGGATGCACCTCGAGCTGCAGCGGACGCGGGGCCGCCAGCTCGACAAGCTCACCCTCCCAGCGATCAAGGTTGCGCGCGACGATACGGGGGTCCTCGATCCCGGAGAGGATCTCGGTCAGGGTCCGCTCTACGGCGCGGTCGGTGCACGCGTCGCGCACGCGTGCGATGATCTCGCCGCTCGCTGCGGCGCAGTGCGCACCTTCGCCGGGGCTGAACACGGGGCGGGCGTCCTGCGTGAGCCACCAACGTCCGACGAGCGGCTCGCCAAGACGCTCGGCTTCGACGACGCCGCGCAACAGACTCCCGACCAGCGTGACGGTCTCACCCGGCGTCAAACCGCGCTCGGCGACCGTTCGGCGGGCGAGCAACGCGTCGACCGTCTCGATACACCAGGGCAGCAGCGCATCGTGTCCATCTCGACGGCGGACGACGTCGACGACGCCGGCGAGGTGCTGTGCGCCCGCAGAAAGCCAGACGGCATCGGGAACCAGATCAGCAGCCACCTGGACCCGCAGCGCATCACCGTCGGCGACCAGAGCGCCGGCGACGGCGGCGTCCGGGGTGTCGAGCCGCCGCACCCAGCGGTGCGTGCCCGGAACCAGTGCGGCCGTGTCATCCGTGCTGTGCATGCGCTCCATCAGAGCGCAATCCGCCTCCCTCCGGATGCTGCTTACCGCAGGCTGTGCACAACTCGGTTCGATCGATGACCTGTGCAGGGACACTGTCCGCACGAACACTCGGTAGGCTGGTAGGCATGGCAAAGCGTGCTCCCGCGACCGAGAAGCGTCCGGGTTTCTTCTCCCAGATCCGCTCACTGTTCCGATTCACCCGGGAAGTGTACGGCTGGTTGCCGTGGGCGCAGATCGCCATCCTCATCGCCGGTGTGCTCGTCGGTCTCATCCTCGGCTTCCTCATCGGCGGCGGAACAGTCCTCTCGCTCGTGCTGTGGGGCATCACCGGCCTGATGCTCGGCATCCTGGGCGCCATGATCCTGATGACCAAGCTGTCAACCACGGCCATGTACGAGAAGATCGATGGCATGCCCGGTGCCACCGGCCACGTCATCAGCACGAGCCTCGGGCGGCGCTGGCAGGCATCCGACACTCCCGTCGGGATCAACCCGAAGACGCAGGAAGCCGTCTACCGCGTGATCGGCCGCGGCGGCATCGTCATCATCGGTGAGGGCACTCGTGGTCGCCTCACCCGTCTGATCAACGATGAGCGACAGAAGTCGCAGCGCGTCGCCCACGGTGTGCCGATCACCGTTCTGTACGTTGGCCACGGCGATGCCGAGGACGAGGTGGCGATCGCCGACCTCGCCAAGCGGATCAAGAAGATCCCCAAGTCGATCGATAAGGCCACGATGGCCACGGTGATCCGTCGTATCGAGTCCGTGTCGCAGTCGCTGACCTCGCTGCCGATCCCGAAGGGCATCGACCCCACCCGCGTGCGCGCCCAGCGTCCGCGCTGAGCATTCAGCAACCCACTTCACGACGACGGCCCCGCGCGATGTGCGCGGGGCCGTCGTGGTTCACTCGCCGAGCGGTTCCTTCGGAAGACGCCGCACCCGGGGGCGCCGCCGCTTCTTGGCTGGGATCATCGAGCGCATCTCTTCCAGCTTGCCGAAGCACAGCAGACGGTCCTCCGCTTCGAGCACCTGGTGCTCACGTGGGTTCGGGATCACGCTGACGCCGCGGTGCAGCGTCAGCACCGTGATGTCACGGTCCCACAGACGCAGCTCACCCAGCTCCTTGCCGACCTGCTCGGCACCGGAGTGGATCAGCAGTTCTGCGACGCCGTAGCCGGTCGACACGCTCAGGCGCTGGCGGACATCGATATCGGGGAAGGCGACCTGATTCGCGATGTAGTCGATGATCGCGCCGGCGACGTCGAGGTTGGTCGCCGCCTCGATGCCCTGCAGGCCAGGTGAGGAATTGACCTCCATGACCAGGGGGCCGTCGTCGCTTTCGAGCATGTCAACACCGGCTACGCGCAGACCCATGATCTGCGCAGAGCGCACAGCCGTCTGCTCATACGCGGGATCGAGCGTGACGGGCTCGACACGACCGCCACGATGGACGTTCGAGCGGAACTCGTCGCCGTCCGCAACCCGACGCATGGCCGCCACGACCCGGTCGCCGACGACCAGGGCGCGGATATCGCGCCCTCGGCTCTCGGCGATGAACTTCTGGATCAGCACGTTCTGCTTGGTGGAGTGCAGCGTCTCGATGATCGCCTCAGCCACCTTGACCTGAGGCGCCAGGATCACGCCGATGCCCTGCGTGCCCTCGAGCAGCTTGATCACGACTGGCGCGCCGCCAACGCGCTCGATCGCGGGTCGCACGTCGGCCCGGTTGCGCACGAACGCCGTCGGCGGCATGGCGATGTTGTGCCGGGAGAGGATCTGGTTCGCCCGCAGCTTGTCGCGCGCGCTGGAGATGCCGTTGGCGGTGTTCGGGGTGTACACGTCCATCTGCTCGAACTGGCGCACGACGGCGGTGCCGAAGTAGGTGATCGAGTTGCCGATACGCGGCAGGATCGCATCGTACTCACTGAGCTGCTTGCCACGGAAGAACAGATCGGGCGCGCCGCCGGTGAGATCGATCGCGAAGCGCAGGGTGTTCAGCACCTTGACGTTGTGACCGCGCTGCTGAGCGGCCGCCCGCAGGCGCTGTGTCGAGTACGAGTGCGGTGCGCGCGAGAGTACGGCGATCTTCACAGATGAATTCCTGCCAGGATGTAGGGGTGAAACGGTCTTCTCATTCAAACACGACGACCGGCTGGCGCGAGTGGGTTGCGCTGCCGGATCTCGGTGTCGAGTGGATCAAGGCGAAGATCGACACCGGTGCGCGCACCTCGTCTCTCCACGCGTTCGACGTGCACGAGTTCACGCGCGACGACGCCGCCTGGGTGCGCTTCAGCGTGCATCCCTGGCAGCAGAGCGATGCGGATGCCGTCGTGCACGAGTGCCCGGTGCACGATCGCCGCGCGGTACGCAGTTCGTCGGGTCACACCGAGAACCGCATCGTCGTCGTACTCCGGGTGCGGCTGGTCGGCATCGACGTCGACGCGGAGGTCACGCTGACCAACCGCGATGAGATGGGCTTCCGGATGCTGATCGGGCGCGAGGCGCTGCGCCGTGGCTTCGTCGTCGACCCGGCACGGTCGTTCGCCGGCGGACGCGCTCCGCGTGAGACGCGCCGGCGCAACCGGGGGCGCTCCTAGGCGGTCACGCCCGGATGAGCACCGTGCCGGCGAGCTTGTCGTGCAGGCCGCGCTGATCCGCGTCCCAGATCACCGCCGGGATCACGAGCACCAGCAGCACGGTGCGAACAATCGGGCGCCACAGCCCCACCCACGCACCGTCAAGACGCACGATGCGCATGCCGAGGATGCGGTGCCCGGGGCTTCCGCCCGCCGTGGGGATGAACAGCACCTGCAGCGCCGCGAAGACCATCATCGGAGCGAACTGGGTGAGCCCCGCTTCCGCCGGAAGCGCGAACTGGTCGTATCCGAAGAAGCCGACGGCGATGATCGTCGCGGCGAAGTAATCGATGGCCAGAGCACCGATGCGACGCCCCGGTCGGGCGATGCTGCCCGACCCCGTAGATGGCAGGCCGAGTCGTTCACCGGGGTACTCATTCACCCCTCCAGCCTACCGAGCGCTCGTAACATGCTCGAAACACGACAGACACGACCGGGAAACGCCGCCCGCATAATCTGCGTAAGGTTGCAAGGGACCAAACCCGATGAGGAGTCGCCAATGTTCACAGAACCCGCAGAGGTCATCCGCTATATCGAGGAGAACGACGTCAAGTTCCTCGACATCCGATTCACCGACCTTCCGGGAGTGCAGCAGCACTTCAACATCCCCGCCTCAACCGTCGACGAGGACTTCTTCCGTGACGGCCAGCTGTTCGATGGATCGTCGATCCGCGGATTCGCGAGCATCCACGAGTCGGACATGCAGCTGATCCCCGATGTCACCACCGCCTACCTCGACCCCTTCCGGGCCGAGAAGACGCTGATCATGGTGTTCGACATCTACAACCCGCGCACCGGTGACATCTACGCGAAGGACCCGCGTCAGGTCGCGAAGAAGGCCGAGCAGTACCTGGCATCCACCGGCATCGCCGACACCGCGTTCTTCGCCCCCGAAGCCGAGTTCTACATCTTCGACGAGGTGCGCTACGAGGTCAGCGCCGGTCGCAGCTTCTACTCGGTCGACTCGGACGAGGCCGCCTGGAACTCGGGCCGCAAGGAAGAGGGCGGCAACCTCGGCAACAAGACGCCGTTCAAGGGCGGGTACTTCCCCGTCTCCCCCGTCGACAAGCAGGCCGACATCCGCGACGACATGTGCCTGCGTCTCGGCGCGGCAGGTCTGATCCTGGAGCGCTCGCACCACGAGGTCGGCACGGCCGGCCAGGCCGAGATCAACTATCGCTTCGACACGATGGTGCGTGCCGCGGACGACGTGCTGAAGTTCAAGTACATCGTCAAGAACACGGCCGAGGAGTGGGGCAAGACGGTCACGTTCATGCCGAAGCCGCTGTTCGGCGACAACGGCTCGGGTATGCACACCCACCAGTCGCTGTGGCTCGACGGAAAGCCGCTGTTCTTCGACGAGGCCGGCTACGGGCAGCTCAGTGACATCGCACGCTGGTACATCGGCGGGCTGCTCAAGCACGCCGATGCTGTGCTTGCCTTCACCAACCCGACGCTGAACAGCTACCACCGTCTCGTGAAGCACTTCGAGGCGCCGGTGAACCTCGCGTACTCGGCGGGCAACCGCTCGGCAGCCGTGCGCATCCCGCTCACCGGGTCGAACCCGAAGGCCAAGCGCATCGAGTTCCGTGTTCCCGACGCGTCGAGCAACCCGTACCTGGCGTTCGCCGCGCAGATGATGGCGGGCCTGGACGGCATCAAGAACCGCATCGAGCCGATGGAGCCGATCGACAAGGACCTGTACGAGTTGCCGCCTGAGGAGGCTGCCAACATCCCGCAGGTGCCCAACTCGCTGCTCGACTCGCTCGAGGCCCTGCGCAACGATCACGACTTCCTGCTTGAGGGTGGCGTGTTCACCAAGGACCTCATCGAGACCTGGATCGACTACAAGTACAACAACGAGATCCTGCCGATGGCGCAGCGTCCGCACCCGTACGAGTTCGAGCTCTACTACGGAGTCTGACCTCACCCGCTGAGAAACCACTTCCCGTCCGAGAAACCACGCACCACGGTGTTTCTCAATCGGGAAGTGGTTTCTCGCGTTCAGAGGGCGCAGAAGGACTGCAGAGGGTCAGCAGCGCACGCGGAGGGCAGCGGACTGCACCCGCACGTGCAGACGCGACACCTCGCCGGCTTCCTCCCCGTCGATCTCGAACGCAACCGGGGCCGGCAACGTGACCTCGATGCTCTCGCCGGTGAGGTGCTGGGCGGAGTCGGTGCTGACGGTATCTTCGCCACCGCCCAGCAGACGTCGGATGCCGTTATCCCAGACGACGGTACGCAGGGTCTGCGCCCACTGGGCGACGTTATCGGCGCTCACCAGCAGGAGGTCCAGTCGGCCGTCATCGGGCTCCGCGTCCGGCAGCAGCGTGACGCCGCCCTGGATCGCGCCGCAGTTGCCGATGAGCAGCGTGTGCCCGATGAGCGTCTGCTCATCGCCACCGTCGATCGCGATGGTGAAGTCGACGGTCTGCGCGGCCGCGACCGCGCGCCCCATCGCCTCGACGTAGGCGAGCCAACCGGCCTTGTCTTTCAGTTCATCGTCGGTCTCTGAGAGCATGTGGGCGTCGAGCCCGAAGCCCACCATCACCAGGAAACCCGTGGCGGTCTCCTCTTCGTCGGTCGTGCTCCACCCCATGTCGATGCGACGCTCGCGTCCGGCGGCGACAACGTCGAGCGCCTTCGGCACGCTGCCCAGCGGCACCCCAAGATTGCGGGCGAGCAGGTTGCCGGTGCCCTGCGGCACGATCCCGAGAGCCGGTGCGTCGTCGCCCGCCTGGGCAAGTACTTCGGCGATCGTGCGCACCGTGCCGTCGCCACCGACGGCGATCACGACGTCGCACCCCGCATCGACGGCCTCGGATGCCATCGCACGACCGGGATCATCGGCGGTCGTCTCCCACCAGAGGATCTCGGTATCCGCTGGCGACGCGGCATCCACAGCAGCGCGAAGCTCGTCCTCATCGATCTTCGTCGGATTCCAGACGATGCCCCATCGCTGTGCCATCTGCTGCCCCCCTCGTGCGGTGTTCAGCCGTAGAACTGCTTCTCGAAGACCCGCCGCGCCCGGCGCGTGGCGCGCAGGTAGTCCTCGTCCAGCAGGGTCGCGGCGCGATCAGGATATCCCAGCAACCGCCCGACGCCGTCGAGCTCGCGGATCTCGGTCGGCAGCACGTCCCTGGTCTGTCCGGTGAGCAGGGTCATCGCCGAGCGGAGCCTACTGGCCAGCACCCACGCCTCACGCAGTCGCTCTGCATCCGATACCGGCAGCAGATCCGCCAGCACGGCGGCGTCCAGCGCCTGCATGGTCGACGTGGTGCGCAGATCCGGCACGCGGTGGCCGTGCTGCAACTGCAGCACCTGCACCATCCATTCGACGTCGCTGAGGGTCCCCGGGCCCAGCTTGAGATGCCGACGCGGGTCGGCCCCCTGCGGTAGCCGCTCCCCCTCCACCCGAGCCTTGATCCGTTTGATCTCACGGACGCCCTGTTCCGAGATGGCCTCGGGATAGCGGATGCTGTCGGCCAGCTCGGTGAACTTCGCGATCAGCTTGAGGCTGCCCGCGATGCCGCGGGCGCGCAGCAGTGCCTGCGCCTCCCACGACAGCGACCACCGCCGGTAGTACTGGGTGTACGCCTCGATGCTGCGGACGATCGGACCGTTGCGTCCCTCGGGTCGCAGGTCGGCGTCGAGATCGAGCGGGAGCCGGTGGTCGGTGAGGTGCTCGCGCAGCCCGGCGACGATCTTCGCGGCGTGCTGCTGCGCGCGTTGCGGGTCTATGCCGTTCGCGTCGTAGATGAACAGCACGTCAGCATCCGAGCCGAACCCCAGTTCCGCTCCCCCGAAACGGCCCATCGCGATGATCGAGAAGTCCATCGCGTCGTCTTCAGCGGGGACGACCTCGCGTCGTACGGCACGCAGCGCCGCCTGAATCGTCGCCTCGGTGATCTCGGTGAGTGCCCTGGCCATCTCGTCGACGCCGACTTGTTCCAGGACGGCGCCCATGGCGGTGCGCAGCAGCTCACGTCGGCGCAGCGCACGCACGGCGCGCAGGGCGTCCTTGGTCGTGGCGTGCCGGGTCTGGATCGCCCTGGCCTCATCGTCAAGAGCAGTGCCTCCCCGTGGGCGCATGGCGGCGGGTGCATCCAGCCAGGCCACCGATTCGGGGATCCACTCCATGAGCTCGCCCACGTAGCGCGAGCTGGACAGCACACGGGTGAGTCGCTGCGCGGCCCCCGACGAATCACGCAGCATGCGCAGGAACCAGTGGGTGTCGCCCAGTCTCTCGCTGATCCTGCGGAACGCGATCAGACCGTAGTCCGGATCGGTTCCCTCGGCGAACCAGCGCAGCATCACCGGCATCAGATGCTTCTGAATCGTGGCCTTGCGGCTGAGTCCGGAGGTCAACGCAGCGATGTGGCGCAACGCCCCGGCGGGGTCGCGGAATCCGATGGCCGCCAGGCGCTTTCCGGCCTGCTGCTCGGACAGCATCCGCTCTTCAGCCGGCAACGAGGCGACCGCCGCCAGCAAGGGGCGGTAGAACAACCGGGTGTGCTGGTCGCGCACCTCGCGGCGCAGGTCTTCCCACGCCCGGCGCAGCCCGGAGGCGCTGTCGGCGAGCCCGGTCGCTCGCGCCAGCCGTCGCATGCCCTCGTCGTCGTCCGGCAGAAGGTGCGTGCGCGTCAGATCTCGTAGCTGCAGGCGGTGCTCCAGCAGACGCAGCACCCGGTACTCATGACCGAACGACGCCGCTTCCGTGCGACCGATGTACCCGCCCTCGACCAGGGCATCCAGCGACTCCAGCGTGCCCCTGGTGCGCAGCGTCTCATCGGTCAACCCGTGTACGAGCTGCAGCAGCTGCACCGTGAACTCGATGTCGCGCAGACCGCCCGGGCCGAGCTTGAGCTGATACGGCAGCTGGTCGTGCGGGATGTTGTCGGTGACACGTTCGCGCATGCCCTGCACGCTCTCGACGAAGTCCTCGCGCTCGGCGCTCGACCACACCTTCGGCTGCACGGCAGCGATGTACTCGGCCCCCAGCTCGGTGTCGCCCGCGATCGCCCGTGCCTTCAGCAGCGCCTGGAACTCCCAGCTCTTGGCCCATCGGTCGTAGTACGCCAGGTGCGAGGCCAGCGAGCGCACCAGCGCCCCCTGCTTGCCCTCTGGACGCAGTGCTGCATCGACCTCCCACAGCGGCGGTTCGATGCCGTACGCCGAGAGCACGCGCATCGCTTCCTGCGCCAGCCGCGTGGCGATGTCGATCGCACGCCCTTCTGAGATGACCGAGTCGTCAGCGGTCCCGGCGACGAAGATCACATCCACGTCGCTGCAGTAGTTCAGTTCCAGCGCACCGGTCTTGCCCATGCCGATGACCGCCAGGCGTGTGGCAGCGATCTCCCCACGGTCGCCGGAACGACCGGCGTCGAGCACGAGGGTGCGTGCGACGGCGAGGGCGGCCTCGAGCGCCGCGCCGGCAGCATCCGCGAGGGCGGCCGAAACGTCCGCGATCACCGACAGCGGATCTTCGGATGCTGCATCGACCGCTGCGATCTCGGCGACGCAGCGTCGATATTCGACCCGCAGTGCCGTCGTTGGATCGACCGCCGCGGCGAAACCATCGCCGGCGTCGACAGCCGCCAGCATCCGCTCGCGCATCTCATCCGCGGTGGGCAACGCGCTGCGCCGCAGGGCTTTACCTTCGAGGTGCTCCGGATGGCGGGCGAAGAACTCTGCCAGAGCCCGTGAAACACCGAACAATCGCCAGGCCGCGGTCCGCGCCTCCGAGTCGGACAGCACTGCACGCACCCGATCCGGGTCACGGCGGGCGATCCCCACCAGACCGTGCACGGCGGCATCCGGATCGGCCGCGGACATTCCGTCGGCCAGCTCGGTGCGTTCCAGCCCCGTCAGCTCGGACAGCTCGGTGAGTTCCGCCGACGCCGCCGCGAGCTCGACAAAGCCCAGTCTCGCCAGGGCGGACAGCGAGACCGACGCATCAGGACGCGTCATGACCGCACTCAGAGCAGCCCGAGGTTGCTCTTGAGCTCGAACGGCGTGACCTGACCGCGGTACGCCTCCCACTCCTTGCGCTTGTTCAGCAGCACGTAATTGAACACCTGCTCACCGAGCGTCTCGGCGACGAGCTCGGAGTCCTGCATGTACTCCAGTGCATGGTCGAGACTCGCGGGCAACGGCTCGTAGCCGAGGGCACGCCGTTCGGCATCGCTCAGCGACCAGACGTTGTCCTCCGCCTCGGGCGGCAGCTCATACTCGTTCTCGATGCCCTTCAACCCCGCTGCAAGCATCAGCGCGAACGCGAGGTACGGGTTTGCCGCCGAGTCCAGGCCGCGATACTCCACGCGCGTGGACTGCGACTTGTTGGGCTTGTACATCGGCACCCGCACGAGTGCCGAACGGTTGGCGTGCCCCCACGTGACGAAGCTGGGCGCCTCAGCACCGCCCCAGAGACGTTTGTACGAGTTGACGAACTGATTCGTGACCGCGGCGATCTCGTTCGCGTGCCGCAGCAGGCCGGCAACGAACCGGCGGCCGACCAGCGAGAGCTGGTACTCGGCGCCGGGCTCGTAGAACGCGTTCGCATCGCCCTCGAACAGCGACAGGTGGGTGTGCATGCCGCTGCCGGGCTGATCGTTCAGCGGCTTGGGCATGAACGTCGCGTAGACGCCCTGCTCGATCGCCACCTCCTTGACCACCGTGCGGAAGGTCATGATGTTGTCGGCGGTCGTCAGGGCGTCCGCATAGCGCAGATCGATCTCGTTCTGACCCGGTCCACCCTCGTGGTGGCTGTACTCGACCGAGATGCCCAGGTCTTCCAGCATCCGCACCGCGCTACGACGGAAGTCGTGCGCCGTCCCCCCCGGGACGTTGTCGAAGTAGCCGGCGTTGTCTGCTGGGATGGGGCCGTCCGGCCCCAGCTGCGACGACTTCAGCAGATAGAACTCGATCTCAGGGTGGGTGTAGAAGGTGAAGCCCGCGTCGGCCGCCTTCGCGAGCGCCCGGCGCAGCACATTGCGCGGGTCCGACACCGCTGGTCGCCCATCGGGAGTGGTCAGATCGCAGAACATCCGCGCGGTGGGGTCGATGTCCCCGCGCCAGGGCAGCGTCTGGAACGTGGTCGGGTCTGGCTGGGCGAGCAGGTCGGACTCGAAGGTACGGGTAAGACCCTCGATCGCGGAGCCGTCGAAACCGATCCCCTCGGCGAACGCGCCCTCGACCTCGGCCGGTGCGATCGCCACCGACTTCAGCGTGCCGATCACGTCGGTGAACCACAACCGTACGAACTTGACGCCGCGTTCCTCGATGGTGCGCAGAACGAAGTCGCGCTGCTTGTCGACGCTCACGCCCCGCCCACCGGTCCTGTCGCGTCCCAGCCGCTCTCGGCGGCGTCGTCCTCGGCCCAGGCGTTCGAACGCTCACGCAGGAGTTCCGGTGCGTGCGCGGCTTCGTCGGCGGTGTCGAAGGGGCCCACTCGGTCGACCGATGCCGACTGCATGCCGAACTCGACCTCGCCGGTTCTGAGGTTGTACCAGTACTTCTCGTCACCGTCGGACATCTCAGCTCCTTGTTCGGGATCTTGTCACGATCCTAATCGCAGACCCGCGCATCGCTAGGCTATTCCTCATGGCACAGGCAATCGGCGTAGACATCGGCGGCACCGGCATCAAGGCGGGAATCGTCAACCTGCACACCGGCACGCTCGATTCCGACCGCGTCCGTGTACCCACGCCCGAGGGCGCGCGCCCGCAGGACGTTCTCGAGACCGTCCGCGGTGTGCTGGACACACTCGGTGTCGCCCAGTCGACCCTGCCGCTCGGCGTCGCGTTCCCCGCCATCGTGAAGTACGGCAAGACACTGTCCGCGGCGAACATCGCCAAGGAATGGGTGGACTTCGAGGCCGAACGCTTCTTCGAGCAGGGACTGGGGCGCGACATCACCTTCGTCAACGACGCCGACGCAGCCGGCGTTGCAGAGGCGCGCCACGGCGCGGCACGGGATGCCCGTGGCCTGACGATCATGACCACCCTCGGCACCGGCATCGGCTCGGCTTTCCTCTACGACGGCGTGCTCATCCCGAACACCGAGCTCGGACACCTCAACCGCGAGGGCGAATCGATCGAACGCTGGACGGCCTACTCCGCGATGGAGCGCGAGAACCTGTCGTGGGAGGCCTGGTCCGCTCGCCTGCAGGAGTTCTACCGCCACGTCGAGTTCCTGTTCAGCCCCGATCTTTTCGTCGTCGGCGGCGGCGTCTCGAAGCACCCCGAGAGGTTCCTGCCGTTGCTCGACCTGCGCACACCCATCGTCGCGGCCGTGCACCGCAACGCCTCGGGCATCATCGGCGCCGCGTCGCTCGCCGCGCACTGAGCGCCCTCGCATCAACGGGAAAGGGACCGATCATCCGATCGGTCCCTTTCCCGTTGATGCGAGTGGGCCGGCCTGTACGCCGGGTTCTGTTCAGGAGTTCTTCGCTCCCTTGACGGCCATCTCTCTCGACGACACGTTGCCGTGCCGTTCCAGCAACCTACCCGAGGACTCGGCGGGCCGCGTCAACGTCCTCTGTCTGGTCTTGCTCCGGGCGAGGTTTACCTGGCGGGATGTGTCACCACGTCCCCCGGTGGTCTCTTACACCACCCTTTCACCCTTACCCGTCGGCCGTGAGGCACGACGGGCGGTCTTCTCTCTGTGGCACTGTCTCGCGGATCGCTCCGGGTGGGTGTTACCCACCGCCCTGCCCTGTGGAGCCCGGACGTTCCTCGGTGCGCTCTCGCGCCACGCGACCGTCCGGCCGACCCACTCACCCTCTGATTCTACGTGCCTGCGCTATGCGTGCTTCGCCGCATCGGCGCCGATGTGTACGTCCAACGGGATGTCGATGTCGAATCCGGGGAACAACCGCCGCGTCGCTGCGTCGGCCGCGGCGCGCAATACCCCTGCGACGGCATCGGCCTGGTCACGCGGGGCGTGCACGATCACCTCATCGTGCAGGAAGAACGCCAGATGCGCGTGCGAGCCGAACACCGGGCCGGACTCGGGTGCGGGAGCGGATGCCGTCGGCAGGGCGGTGAGGCGATGTCGTATCTCTGCCAACCAGAGCAGCGCCCACTCGGCCGCGGTGCCCTGTACGACGAAGTTGCGGGTGAAGCGGCCGCGCTCGCGCGCTCGGCTGCGCGCCCGGGACTCATCCCCTCCGGCCGCATCTGGGGCGCTCGCGCGCGATTGCTCGCTGCGCCATCCCTCGTCGGGGCGGGGCGAACTGCGCCCCAGCAGCGTGCTGACCACGCCGCCCTGCTCGCCGCTGCGAGCCGCCGCGTCGACAAGGCCCATCGCCCGCGGATACACCTTTCGCAACCGGGGCACCAGCCGGCCGCTCTCCCCCGTCGTGGCACCGTACATCGCACCCAGCACGGCGTACTTGGCCTCCTCACGCGTGGCCACGGCGCCGGACCGCACCACACCCTCGTACAGGTCTCGGCCGCGGGCCGCCTCTGCCATGGCCGTATCGCGTGACATCGCCGCCAGAACGCGGGGCTCCAGCTGCGCCACGTCCGCCGCCACGAGTGTCCATCCGGGGTCGGCCGACACCGCCTGGCGCAGCAGGCGCGGGATCTGCAGCGCTCCCCCGCCCACCGAAGCCCACCGCCCCGTGACGACGCCACCGGTGAGATACACGGGTCGGAAGCGCCCATCACGCACCCACTCGTCCAACCACGCCCACCCGTTCGCAGTGAACAGCCGCGACAGCCGCTTGTACTCCAGCAACGGTTCCACCACGGGGTGCTCGATCTGTGACAGCTCCCACTTCGACGTCGATTCGACGAACACGCCGGCGCGATGCAGGGCGCGCAGCAGCCGAGGCGGACTGTCGGGGTTGAGTGTCGGGTCATCCAGAAGATCGCCGATCGCCGTTGCGAGGCGCGCCATGTGCGCGGGCCTCGCCCCGCGCATCGGCCGCGGCCCCAACTGCTGGTGCAGGATGCCCTCGTGCACGTCGACGCTCCAGGGCAGGCCGGCGGCGGTCATCTCCTCTGCCACCAGCGCACCGGCGGACTCCGCCGCGCACAACAGGCGCAACCGGCCATCGGCGCTTGTGCGCAGAGCCGTGAGCTGGGCGACCCATTGGGCGTGCACCGCATCGAATTGATCGGCCGGCGCGGGTGCGCCGAGATCGACGTCGAACAGGCCGGGTTGGCCGGTCTCGCTCTCCGCCTCGTCGGTACGCATCCACAGCGGCGAAGGCGTCAACGGCGCGTTCAGCGCGGCCGTGTCACGGAGGATCGCATGACACAGCACCAGATCATGAGCTCGTCGCGGGCGCACACCCGCGGCCAGGAGCCGTGGCGCGAAGGAGCGCAGACTGCGCACCGTCCAGCGCGGCGCGAGCTCCGCTTCGATCTGCCGGACGCGCGCAACGAGTTCGGTGTCCGCGACGTGCTCGGGTTGCGCATCCGGGTTCTGTTCAGTGCACAGCGCGATCTGCCATCCACCGTCCGGTGCGCGCCCCACGACCGCATGCACCGGATCGGGGCTCAGGTGCGTCTGCCGGGCATCCGACATCACCGCGTCACGGTCGAACGGCGCGTGCGTGGCGTCGGATCACAGCCCCGACTCGTCCGTACGCACGAGGATGCCACCGCACTCGGGGCACGAGACGACGTCGTCGGAAGCCGCGCGGCGCACCTCGTTCAGATCGGTCCCGGCCAGCATCATCTGACATCCCTCGCAGACGCCCCGGCGCAGCAGACCGACACCCACGCCGCGAGATGCGCGCCGTTCGTAATCGGCGAGCAGCTCCGGTGCAACCGACGCAGCCAATGCCGCACGATCGCGCGACAGATGCTCGCACTCGGTCGCGGCCGCCGCCATCTCGGCCTTGGCCGCGGCGGTCAACTGGGCACCCTCGGACTGCGTCTGGTCGATCAGCGCCTGCTGTGCGTCAACGGCGGCCTGTGCCTCTTCGACTCGCCCCATCACGTCGAGCTCGTCATCCTCGAGCGAACTGATCCGGCGCCCGAGGCTCTCGATCTCGTTCTCAAGCGCCTGCGCCTGCTTGGGGTCGGTCGCCGCCGCCAGACGCTCGGCGTCACGGTCGCGGCGCTGTGCGGCCAACGCGACGTCCGACTCGAGCCGACGCAGATCGGCACGGGCGTCGTCGAGGGTTCCGGTCAGCGCCGTGAGTTCGCCCAGCTGCTGCTTGCGGACCGCCGCGAGCTCATTGATGCGAGCGCCCTGCGCCGGTGTCTTGCTCGCCCGCTCCGCCTGGCCGATCTTACGATCCAGGTCGGCGATGTCGAGCAGGGTGCGCTGGTTCTCAGGGGTGGCCTTCACAGTGTCAAATCTATCTGCTGGCGACGATGCCGTCGACGTAGAACCACGAGCCGTCCTCACGCACGAAGCGGCTGCGCTCACGCATCGACCCGCGTTCGGCGCCCTGACGATAAAACGCCTCGAACTCAACCACGCCCTCAACATCGAATGGCCCGCCGCGTTGCTGATCGAGGATGTCGAGACGGTACCAGCGCACGTCGTCATCCAGCTCGAGGTCATCGGGGCGTGTGCTCGCATGCCAGGTGCGCAGCAGATGACCGGCATCGCCGATCGCGAACGCCGTGAAACGAGAGCGCATCAACCGCAGCGCACCAGGAGCCTCACCCGACTTCAGCACCGGGCCGCAACACGCACCGAAGAGGTTCCCGCTCGTGCACGGGCAACGCTGATCGTCGGTGGGCAGCGAGGATTTCGACATGTGACCATCGTCGCATCCTGCTCTCCCGCTCGGCGCGTAGGCTGACCGAACCCGCCGAAAGGAGCACCCATGACCGAGGTCCCGTTCTTCACCGCCCACAACGGCTTCCGGATGCCGGCGATCGGCCTGGGCACGTACCGCCTCAACGGAGATGCGGGTGCCGCAGCCGTCACCGCCGCGATCGCACTCGGATACCGCTTGATCGATTCGGCGTTCAACTACGAGAACGAAGGCGCCGTCGGCGCCGGCATCGCAGCATCCGATGTGGATCGCTCCGATCTCATCGTCACGACCAAGCTGCCCGGCCGCCACCACGAGAGCGCCCGGGCTCGCGTGAGCATCGAGGAGAGCCGGTACCGCCTCGGCCTCGACGCCACCGACCTGCACCTGATCCACTGGCCCAACCCCGCGCGCGATCTGTATGCACAGGCGTGGCAAGCGCTCGTGGACGCGCAACAGCGCGGCACCGTCCGCCAGATCGGCGTGTCGAACTTCCTCCCCGAGCACCTGGATCGCATCGAGCGCGAGTCCGGCGTGCGGCCGGTGACGAACCAGATCGAGGTGCACCCGTACTTCCCGCAGGAAGACGCCGTGCGACTCCATGCCCAGCGCGGCATACTCACGGTCGCCTGGAGTCCCCTCGGGCGGGCCGGAGAACTACTGGCAGAACCGGTCATCGTCGACATCGCATCCACGCATGGCATCACGCCGGCACAGACCGTGCTCGCGTGGCATGCGGCGAGAGGCACGGTCTCGATCCCGAAGGCCTCGTCAGCCGCCCATCAGCGGGCGAACCTTGCCGCCGCCGCAGTGGTGCTCTCACCCGGCGAAGTCGAGGCCATCACCGGGCTGGGGCGACCCGACGGGCGACTGTTCAACGCAGACCCCGCGCATCACCAGGAACTGTGACGCGTCCCGTCGCTCACACCCAGATCTGCACGGCCTTGACGATCTGCAGCACGCCGACAATCGAGAGCACCCCCGCGCTCAGATAGCCGTTGTGCTTCAGCATCCACCGACGCAGCCCGCGCAGCATCGGTTCGGCGCGCTGGCGCCGAAACAGCACGATCAGCACCGGAACCGCGACCGGCGCCGCCGCGGCGACTACGAACCCCAGACCGAGCATCACCCGTTCGCCGCCACCGGGTGTGGTGTGAATGATCGCCAGTGCCGCCGCGGCGACCAGCGAGATGTTCATCGGGTTCAAGAAGATCGCCGCGCCCAGACCGAAGGACCGTGGTGGCGTGTACCGGGCGACGCTACGAACAAGACGAGGAAGCTGCGGCGCCGCGGCCGCAAGCTCGTCCGGAGTGCGGGCCGCGGCGACGAGCTCGATCACCCGTCGCGCGCGCAGATAGATCCAGCCCGCACCGCCGAGGCAGATCGCGCCGATCACGATGTGCAGCACCGCCACCCAACCCGGTTGGCGATACGGTCCCAAGTCGCCGGCCGCCACCAGCAGCAGGATGCCCGCCGTCAGCAGGAAGGCGATGCTCAGCATCCACCCCGCCAGGTAGGCGATGCCGTTGCGACGAGGACGCCGCGAGAGCAGGATGCCGATCAGCCCCAGCACGGCCAGCGGACTCGCCATCACCCCGAGCGCCACCGGGATCAACTGCCACACCGCGCCGATCATGCGCGACTCCGATCGATCAGCCCATCTTCGCGCTGGGCACGGGCTCCGATTCCGTTTCGTCCTCGTCAGCGTGCGCGACGTCGTCGCCGTCAGCCGCCGCGTCGCCTTCCGGTCCGTCCTCTTCCGGTGTTCCGCTGCGCACCAGTTCCACGATGATCAGCAGCACACCGAATCCAGTTGCCGTCCACAGCACGGTCGCGAACGAGATCGGACGCGCCATCATCAGCACGACCAGTGCGATCACCAGTCCCGCCACCAGGATCGCGCCGCGATAGCGTTCCACCGCCGCACCGAACCTGCCGGTAGAGAGACCTCGGTGCTCGGCAGCCGAGCGCACGGCGGTGAATCCGCTGCCGAGCAACCCGCGCACAGCGACGGCCGGGCGGCTCGTCCCCGCGAACCAGGCCCAGATCGCGACCACGACACCGAAGAACGCGAGCGCCATGATCGTCGACCGCAACAGCACCGTGAGGCCGTCGAACAGCGCATCGGCCGCGTCAAAGGTCATCGTCGACGGTGCGACGGCTCGGGCGAAGAAGCCCCGCCCGATTCCTACCCCGGCCGCGAGCAGCAGGAACATCGCCGCGAACGACGCCGACGTCCACATCAGCGCACGCGTGCGGTCCTTCGCGAGTGCGACGCCGAGCACGAGCAGCCCGAACACGATCCATGGCAGCCAGAACCCGACCGACACGGCGATCTGATACACCGTGCGCACCAGCACGAGGGCATCCGCCTGCGCAATAGGCACGGTGCGGTCGATCACCGGGATCAGCCCTGCGATACCGACCCCACGATCGGTGAGCGTCTGCTTGACCTGAGCCACGAGAACGCCGAGGTCGATGGCCAGCACGCCGTCGTCGGTCAGCTGCAGCGCGGTGCCGGGCTGGTCCTGCATGATCGCGACCGCCCGCTCATGGGCGAGCCGCAGCGACTGCGTCCAGATCACGGCGAACTGTTCAGAAGCCACCAGGTCGTGGACGACCCCGTCGATAAGCGAAACAACTCCACGGGCTGCGGGGGCCTGTAGCAACGTCAGAGCCGACTCCGCGCGCGGCGGCAGGTCGAGTCCCCGAAGGCCGTCGAAGACGTCCTCGACGACGGCATCGACGTCGATGTTGTCGAGGATCGCTGCGTTCACCTGGTCGGCGACAAAGTCCTGCACGTCAGGGTCCGATGCCAGCGGCGCGAACGTGGCCACGAAACGATCCGTGTCCACCAGCTGCACGCGCGCCCAGGTGCCGACCGCGGCAACGGGCGCGAGCAGCACACCAAGGACCAGCGCGATGACGGCGACTATGCTCGTCGCCGCAGGGCGCCGACGCGGGCGCCGCAGTCCCGCGTTCTCCTTTTCGAGTTGTTCAACCCTGGCTCTCAGATCTTCCAGCTCGCCCATCTGATCTCCTCTTTCCGGTGCGGACCGCGCGACGGCATCCACGAAGGCGCCGACCAGGCGAACGACCGGTCGGACGCCTCGCGACGTGTCAGCTCAGCAACTTCTGCTTGGCTGCGGCGAACTCGTCATCTGAGAGCACTCCCGCATCGTGGAGCCCGCTCAGCTGCTGCAGCTTGGCGATCATATCGCCACCCGCGTCAGCGGCCGGGGCCTGCGGGGCGGGGGCCACCGGTGCCGGCGCGTACTGTGCCGCGGCCTGTTGCGCCGCGGCATCGATCTGTGCCTGCTGCGCGGCAGCCTGATACTGCTCCTGCTGGGCGCGCTCCTGCTGTCTGCGTGCGGCGCTGCCCTGCACAGCGCTGGCGGTACCGGCGACGACGGCTGTTCGAGCCGCCAGACCGATCAGACCGGGCCTGCCTACTCTTCTCAATGGCATCTCACTCACCTTCCTGTTCGAGAATGTCGATCATCGCGTTCACGACCGGGGCGGGGACCCGCTCGGTGCGCAGCACCTCACCGCCCGACGCCCGCAGCTTCGCCGCCAAGGTGCGGGCGAAGGCGAGCTCGAGTACGACCACGGCTGCCGAGGTGCCGGCAGGCACGTGCTGGGCCAGCGTCATGATGTCCTCTTCACCGGCCAGTCCGTCGGCGAGCGGGTGTGCTTCACCGAGCAGGTCTGCCTGGTCGACGTCGAGATCGCGCGTCTCGACGTCACCACCGGCGGTCTTCGTCAACAGGACGAAGTCGAGCAGGCGCACGGCGCCTGAGGCGAGCAGATCTCGTAGCGCCTGGAACGTCTCGGGGTCGGGGCCTTCGCCTTCGAACCCGACCAGATAGAACTCGACGGGTCCGTAACGGAAATCGTTCATGTGGTTCTCCTGTCTCACTGCTGTTCGCGGAGCTGATTTCGCGCGTCATCGGTGCGCAAGGCGTCCAGTGCCGCGCGGTTGGTCTCGAAGATGTGTTGGCCGGCGAGGATGCCGAGCCGCTCCAAGCGCGGGCGCGCGGCCGCCCGGAGCCGGCTGAACGACAGCGTCACGCCCTCTGATCGGAGCCAATCCGTCAGCCCCTCAAAGGACTCCGCGGCAGTGACGTCCGCATCGGTCACCGCTTCCATATCGATCACGACGTGCTGCACGACGCCGGCGCCGGGGGCGCGCACGGCGCGGCGTACGGCTCCCGCGAACGCGTCGCCGTTGGCGAAGAACATCGGCGCGGCCATCCTGATCACGACGACCCCGGGGGCCGTCATCGCGCCGGTTGCGGCGGGATCGAGAAGGGATGCCGTGGGCGAACCATCGGCGGCGAGCACATCGATTGCGGGGTTCGACGCCCGCTTGGCGATGTTGACGAGGGCGAGCACGAAGGCGACGAGGATGCCGGCGATCGAACCGACGAACAGCGTGGTCAGGAAGCACACCGCGCCGATGCTGAACTCGAAACGATCCTGGTGCCAGAGTGCGCGGAACTCACGGAATCCCAGCAGCGGCAGGATTGCCACGCCGACGATGGCGCCGATCGCCGGCGACGGGATGTCTTCCAGTAGCCCGGTACCGAAGAGCAACAGCAGCAGCGTGCCGACTGCGAGTACCAGCGAGGGCAACTGCGTGCGCGATCCCGCCTGGTCCATAGCGGCGGTTCGACTTGTCGATGAGCCGACCGCGAAGCTGCCCTGCGCGCCCGCTGCCACGTTCGCGACGCCGAAGGCGAGCAGGTCGCGATTGGGCGAGGTCCGATAGTGCCGCTTCTCTCCGTACGAGCGCGACACGAGCAGTCCTTCTGCCGTGGTGACCATCGTCAGTGCCAGCGCGGATGGGATCAGCAGCAGCCAGGTTTGCCAGTCGAGCATGGGCCAGGTGAGCTGCGGTGCTCCGGCGGGCACCTCACCGAGCACGGCGACGCCTCGGTCGCCGAGGTCGGCGACCAGAACCACGACCGTCGCGACGATCATCACGACGAGGGCCCACGGCACCATCTTCAGGAATCTCTTGCCCGCGAGCAGCACGACGACGGCGAACACCGAGATGGCCAGGGCGTAGAGATTCGTGCTGCCAAGGCCGCCGAACACGCCGACCACCTTGTCGACGAATTCCCCGCCCGAGTCGATCGAGATGCCGAGCATCTTCGCCACCTGCGAGACGAGGATGTCGAGTGCGAGTCCTCCGACGAACCCGATCAGGATCGGCTTCGACAAGAAGTTGGCGAGGAAACCCAGCTTGAACACGGCCAGCAGCACGAACAGGATGCCGCAGATGATCGCCTGTGCCATCGCCATCGCCAGGTAGTCCTCGGAGCCCGCTGCGGCAAGACCGCCGATCGACGACGCCACCAGGGCTGCGGCCGCGGCATCGGGCGACGCCACCAGTTGCCGCGACGAGACCACCAGCGCGTACACGATGGTCGGCACGACCAGCGCATACAGCCCCGCCGTCGCCGGCAGGCCCGCGATCTGTGCATAGCCGATGTTCAACGGAATTGCGATCGCGAGCAGGGTGACGCCGGCGAGCATCTCGCGCACGATGTTCTTCGAGGTCAGTCCGGTCAGTGGTCTGTGCACCCCGTCACCTCTCTACCTCGCCATCGCGCGCCGACTCGATCACGTGCGTGGTGCCATGCTGGCACCGCGGTCGCCCACACGGACGGCGTGCATCACCCTGGCCGGGTGATCTCAGTCCTCGGGGGCGGTGACCTGGCTGTTCTGCCTCGGGATCCAGACCTGGCGGATGATGATGAGCACCGATGCCGTGATCGGAATCGCCACCAGGGCGCCGAGCAGACCCATCAGCGTCGCCCCGATCATCGCTCCGATGATCACGAGCACCCCGGGCACGGCAACCGCCCTGCCCATCACGCGCGGGGTGATCACGTACGCCTCGACCTGGATGTACGCGAGGTAGGCGATCGCGAAGACCACCGCGGCGACGGGGCTGACGAACAGCGTCGCGATGCTCCCGATCACGAGGAAGAGCACAGATCCGATCATCGGCACGAGCGTGATGAAGAACGCGGCGAGCGCCAGCACGACGGGGGCCGACGAACCGAGCGCAAGTTGCAGCACCAGTACGACGACGGCGTTGAGCGACGAGAGCGTGATGGCACCGGCGACGACGCCTCCCACCGAACGGGTGATCTCGTCGAGCAGGTGCGAGAACCTGTCTCGACGGTAGAACGGGACGAGAGCGGCGAGCGCGTTCTTGATGGACTGCAGCGACGAGACGAAGTAAAGCGTGAGGACGACCACCATCATGAAGCTGGAGACGGCGCCGATGACGCCGAACCCGACCCGCAGCACGCCACCCGAGATGGCGAGGAATGAACTCAGCGAGGCGATCGACTGCAGCGCGTCGGCGATGACTGCCTCCAGGTCGACCCCCAGGCTGCGTTCAAGATTCAGGTACCAGTCCGCCTGCTGCATGGCGGCGATCGTCTGCGGTGCCGCGTTGACTGCTGCTGAGATCTGCCGCACGGTCGCGGGAACGACGAGGAAGACGACGATCGCGACGATCCCGAGGAAGAGCACGGCGACGATCGTCACCCCGACAGGTCTGGTTAGTCCGCGACGTTCCAGCGCGCGCACGGCAGGATCCAGCCCGAGCGCGAGGAACAATCCGAGAAAGATCGAGATCAGCACCGTCGAGATGCCGGCGATCGTCGCGGCGAGCGCGATCGCCAGGAGGACGCCCACGGCGACGGTGAACCCCGACAGCAGAGGGTGCGCGGGCAGGAAGCGCAATGCACGGGAGCGCTCGTGCGCGCGTTGCGATGGGACGGCGGTCTTCTTCTGCCTCACGCGCCTCACGCTACTCAGCGGGTGAGACCGTGGATCGTCGCGTCGCCCGATCAGGGTGAGCAGCAGTCGTGTCTGGTTCGGACGGGATGTCACCATCGCAGAATCCTGTGATGCGAGCCCTGTGATGCGGAGGGGGACCCGAGACATGCCGTTGGGACAGACCACGCTGATGCTCGCCGGAGTCGATGATGAACGGCCCGATGCGGCTCTGTTGCGCGCGCTCGTGAGTGGCGCGGTCAGCGGCGAGATCCGCTTGCTGGACTTGGTCATCGTGCGGCGTCGCACCATCAGCAGCGGCGTCCTCTACGAGGTCGACCACGACGACCTCGCGCTGATGGGGCTCCCACTCGCGGTGCCGGGCATGATCGGTGTCGATGATGCTGCCACGCTGTGCGCGCATGTGAGCATCGGTGCTGCCGCGGCGCTCATCCTTGTCGGACATCCCGCCGTTGCACAGCCTGCGGATTGGCCGCCGACCGCGCTGCGTGCTCGGCTCATCGGCGTCTGGCCGGTCCCGGCATCTGCCGCAGACCTTGTGCTGGAGGCAGCGCGGGCCAGGGCGGTGTCCGGCGCTGTGCCCGGCCGGCGTGCGTTCCGATCACGCCGGCCGGTGGCGTGAACGCAACGGTGGGGCGCACCGCAACTGATCAGAGACCGACGCGCACGGCGTCGCGACGCGACGACACGTCGAGTTTGCGGTAGATCGAGCGTTGATGGGTCTTGATGGTGTTGACCGAGACTCCAAGCTCCCGCGCGATCTCCGGCAGAGTGCGCGAGGTCTGCAATTGCCGGTACACCTCTCGCTCCCGATCAGACAAGACCCCGGCAACGGATCCAGCCGCGTCGTCCGCGAGGCACTCGCTGATGAAGTCCTCGTACTGGGTTCCGTGATGCACATGCTCGCCGAGCAGTCGGCGCACGGCGGTCTCCCGCACTCCGAACGGCAGTCGGATGCCCTCGGATGCGGCCACGGCGAGCGCAGCTTCACAGACATCGTGCGCGGCCTCGTGATCGCCCTTGTGTCTTCTCATCACCGCCGCTGTGATGAGCGTGCTGACCTTGATGTACGAGACCTCGGCGAACGTGCGCAGCGAGCGCAGTTGGATGAGCGCCTCACTGTACTCCTCCGCACGACGGAGCACGCCGGACAGTGCGAGCGCGACCAGCGGGAGGTCCGTGCGACGCACGTGTCGACGCGCGATGCGCAGTGCACGATCGCGGTTGCCGATGGCCTCTTCGAGCACAGCTATGGCCGTCTCCCGGATCACACCCCACGGCACACCGTGCAGGGTCTCGACCGGGATCTCCTGCGCTCCGATCGCGGCGCGTCGGCAGGCCGCGACGTCGCCGCCCTCCGCGGCGGCGCACGCGAGCATCAATCGCGCCACGGATGTCACCGACGGGTCGGCATCCCCCGCCGTCAACGCGGCGAACAGCTGCGAGGTCGTCGTGGGATCACCGGAGAGGTGGGCCACGAGTCCTTCCGCCATGATCGAGCTCACATCGAGACCGCCGCGCGCTGAACTGGCATCGATCGAGTCCGACATGGCGTTGATCTCGTCAAGCACATGTCGTGCCCGGCGCAGGTGTCCTGCCCACATATGTCCGAAGGCGACTCCACCGAGCGCACGCGGCCAGAGATCCGGCTCCTGCCCCCGCATCTCCCTCGCCACAGCCGCGAAGTGCTCGGCCGGGAGCACCGGATTGGTGGGGTGACGGATCTCCGCCCATGCGAGGAGGGTGTTCACGGCGACCTGATCTGCGAGTGCGGGGGCGGCCGCACCCGCGAGCATCCTCTCGCGCACCCGTTCGTGCGCAGCGGACACGCGTTCGGGCTCATCCGAGATGACGAGACGTGCGATGTCGAGCACGACGTCGTCGTCTGCCGCGCCGGACGTCGCGATCTGCGCCTGCCCGCGCACGAAGAGGTCGTGTGCCAAATGATGGTCGCCGAGCATGTCGGTGGCGCATGCGCGGATCAGGAGTAGCTCAGCATCCTCGGCCAGGTGCATCATGATCCGCGTCGCGGCGGTCTCAACCTCGGCCGCATTTCCGTTCATGCTCAAGCCGAGCCAGCACCCCAGAAGCGTGCTGCGTGCAGCGCCGATATCAGTGGCGCGCATCGAGTGCGATATCGCGGTGATCGGCTCGGGGCGGCTCAGGTGCGCGGCTGCTCGACGGTGGAGCTCGACCAACCGAGCGGGATCCTCGGCGGCGAGGAGCGATGAACATGTCTTCGAAAAGGTCGCATGCCACCGATAGCGCGTGCCCTCGGGGACCGCGAACCTGTCGAGGAACAGTCCGAGACGCGCGCATTCCTCCAGCAACCGCGCGGCATGCTCCTCGCCCGTGACCTTGGCCGCGAGGTCTGCGTCGAGAACAGCGCAGACGCTGGCATCGAGCATGAACCGAGCCAACGCAGGGGGCAACGAAGCCAGCACGTAGTCGCGCACGTAGTCGGCGAGGAAGGCCGATGCCGACGTGGCGTCCGAGTCCGGCCGTGCTCCGGCGATCATCACCATCGAGACGGCGATCGGCCATCCCTGCGTCTCCTCCAGGATCGCGACGGGGGTGAGCGTATGCGATCCGGCAGCGTGCAGCTCAGCAATCTCGTCCGCTGTGAACCGCAGCACATCCGCGCACAGGAACAGGTCGGGCGCTATGAGCCGTTCGCGAGCGGAGGTGACTTCGAGCAGTGTGGTGCCGACCAGCACGATACGCAGCTTCTCGGGCATCTGCTCCAACAGCATCCCGAGCAGCCCCTCGCGCCACGCTTCCCCGGCACGATGCGCGTCATCGACCACCAACTGCACGACACCCTCTGCAGACTCCAGACTGTCGATGATGGCAGCGTAGGCGCGACGCGGATCGAACCTGGTCGTATGCGAAGGCGCGCCGCCCCGCCCATCCGTGGCGACCGCCAGCGCGTCGAGCACGCCGCGCGCCAGGCGACGTGGATCCGCGTCGAGCGCGTTCAGCGTGAGCCAGGCGAGCCGGTCAGCGTTCGCGCCCCACTCAGCGACTGCGGTGGTCTTGCCGTAGCCGCTCGGCGCACTCACGATGCAGAACGAGTAGCGGGCGAGCGCCGCGTCGATCGTGGCGGTGACGCGTGGGCGGCGCACGTTCTCAGGCCGAGGCATCGGGGCGCGGAATCGCACGTTCGATCCCACCGGAACACTCCCCCGCGCAGGCGCCATGCGAACAACCTACCCAGAAGCGCGTGTCCTGCCCAGAGCACGACGCCCGGTGGCTCTCACGAAGCGGTTCGCTCCGCGGCCTCGCTCGCGTCCGACACGGCATCGGCGGCGCTCGCATCCTGTGCGAGAGCCGCCACGGTGCGGATCAGCAGGATGATCCACGCGAACACGACAACACCGGCGACGAGCTCGACGGCGGTCAACGTGTAGTAGCCGGTCGCGAACAGCACCGCGTGCAGCACGATCACCGCGATGAACAGGTAGCCGATCGACAGGAACGTGCGAGACACACCGGGTAGCCACCATTTCAGTCCGACCACCAGCACACCGAAGGCCACGGCCATGCCCGAAGCCACGCCCGTGTGCAGCGCGAAGTACTGATCCACCGGGAACAGTCCCACCATGCCGAGGAAAACACCCACGATGATGAGGCAGGTGCGCACCGCGACGACTCCGCGCCCGGATTGCCCAGGAATCGCGTTTGTCGCGTAGCGGGCGAGAGTCGTCACCAGAATGCCCGCGATGATCAGCGTCAGGTTGAACGTGCGCGCCGAGAGGTCATCGGTCATACCCAGGGCGCTGAGGTTGTCCTTCCACCACGTCGGGTCGCTCGCGGTGAGCATGCTTGCGAGCACTCCCACCACGAGGAACAGGGCGAGCACGACGGCGAGCAGCTGGAGGTCCAGGTGGGTGGCCGAGACGAAGACGACATAAGCGGTGAGCGCTGCCGCTGCACCCGAAAGCAGCAGCACCGGCAAGGGGAAGACCACCGCTCCGATGAGTCCGGCCTCCAGAATCACCGCCACCAGCGTCCAGCCCAGCAGCGCGATCACCGCGTGTGCGAAGGCCAGCGCGGCGACGTCGACGAGATCCAGCGCCGCTAGCCGTTCGCGTCTCTGCGGTTCCGCCACCACGATCCGTCCGAGCACGAACACCACGGCGGCGGTGGCCGCCGCCGAGACAGCGGCGAACTGGCCGAGCGAGCCCGCTCCGGCGATGGGTGCGGGCCGAAAGCCGAAGACCGGTAGGGCGATCAGCGCCACGAGTACGAAGGCGAAGATCGAGATCTGCAGGCCGATGGCCTCTCGTGCGCGCTCCCTCGTGCCCTCATTGGCGCTCGAACGCGCAACAGTCAGCAGGTCGGGGCGTACGGAGCGAGTCGGCATACCCACATTCTCGCGGGCATCCGATCGCCGTGCGAGACGCGTCATCCCACCCGGGCGAGTGCAGGGCGTTACCCTGACGAGGTGACGACCACCCCCGCACAAGACCCCGCACCGATTCTCTCGCCCGCGACGCGGGTGCTTCTGCTGCTGGCAGCCGCGACCGTCACGCTCGTGGGCGTGCACCTGGCGCAGGATCTGATCACGCCCCTCGCGCTCGCTCTGGTCATCGTGATCATCTGCGAGCCGGTGCGGGGCCCGCTGGAGCGGCGCGGGTGGCCGCGTTGGGCGGCATCGACCACCGTTATTGCCCTCGCCTACCTCGTTCTGGCGCTGATGGGCCTGTTGTTGTGGATCGCCGGGGCGCAGTTCGTGCGCATGATCGAGGATCTCGCGAGCGCCGGGATGCCCCAGCCGCTCGACGAGCTGATCGCCCTGCTGCAGACGGCCGGTCTCGGCGCGGGTCTCGCGGAGGCCGCATCCGGACTGCTGGACCCCTCGCTGCTGCTGGGCATCGCCCGCAGCGCATGGAGCGCGACGCTCGGTACCGCGACGGCGCTGTTCTTCGTCTGCGCGTACGTGATCATGATGGCCGTCGACGGATCGCGGTACCGCGACGCCCCCCGTCTGTTCGGTGCGGCCAAGGGGCCGACCATGGCGCGCATCTCGAACCTCACCTCGGGCATCCGCCGCTACTACGTCGTCAACGCCGTCTTCGGAGCGATCGTGGCGATCATCGACGGTCTCGCCCTGTGGTGGCTCGGGGTGCCCGCGCCCGTGGTCTGGGCGGTTCTCGCGTTCGTGACGAACTTCATCCCCAACATCGGCTTCATCGTCGGGCTCGTGCCGCCGGCTATTCTCGCGTTCCTGGTCGGCGGCTGGCCGCTGATGCTCGGTGTGGTCGCGATCTACTGCATCGTCAACGTCACGCTGCAGGTACTGATCCAGCCGAAGTTCGTCAGTGACGCGGTGGGGCTGAGCCTGACGATCACGTTCTTCTCGGTGGTGTTCTGGACGTTCGTGATCGGCCCGCTGGGTGCGATCCTGTCGATCCCGCTGACCCTGTTCAGCCGGATGCTGCTGCTCGAGTCCGACCCGCGCGCAACGTGGTCGCGCTGGCTCTCCGGGGATCGTGACGCGGTCCCCACCGCGAAGACGTCGGATGCCGCAGGCACGGCTTCCGGCGATGACGCGACCTCCGACAACGACGCGGAGTCCGGTGATGATGTGGGCCCTGCCGGGATCGAACCGACGACATCCACGGTGTAAACGTGGCGCTCTACCAGCTGAGCTAAAGGCCCTGACCCGTTCAGTGTATCGGTGATCGGTTGCGTCGTCGTACGCCCGAACGGATATAGGCTGAGGACAGCGCGCGTTGTGCCGAGCCGACAAGGCTCCCCGTGTCGCTCCCCCGTTTCCTTGGCACGACCTGCCAGATCGACGAAAGGCTCCACCGTGACTGTTCACGATCAGGACCCGTACTCCCAGGCACCACTGGACAGCGACCCGGAGGAGACCGGCGAGTGGCAGCAGTCGCTCGATGAGCTGGTGGATGCCAAGGGGCACGGCCGCGGCCGCGAGATCATGCTCAGCCTGCTGAAGCGCTCGAAGGAGCTGCACCTCGGCGTGCCGATGGTTCCGACCACCGACTACATCAACACGATCGCCCCCGAGAACGAGCCGACCTTCCCCGGTGACGAAGAGGTCGAGCGTCGTTACCGCAGCTGGATCCGCTGGAACGCGGCGGTCACCGTGCACCGTGCGCAGCGCCCCGGCATCGGTGTGGGTGGGCACATCTCGACCTATGCGTCGTCCGCCTCGCTGTACGAGGTGGGCTTCAACCACTTCTTCCGCGGTGCCGACGCTGAGGGCGGCGGAGACCAGATCTTCATCCAGGGCCACGCCTCACCCGGCATCTACGCCCGGTCGTTCCTGGAGGGGCGCCTCGACGAGCAGCAGCTCGACGGGTTCCGGCAGGAGAAGTCGCGCGCGCCGCACGCACTGTCGTCGTACCCGCACCCGCGTCTGATGCCGGAGTACTGGCAGTTCCCGACGGTGTCGATGGGCCTGGGTCCGATCAACGCCATCTATCAGGCGATGTCGAACAAGTACCTCGAGAACCGCGGTATCAAGGACACCTCGGCCTCACACGTCTGGGCCTTCCTCGGCGATGGCGAGATGGACGAGATCGAGAGCCGCGGCCAGCTTCAGGTCGCCGCCAACGAGGGCCTCGACAACCTGACGTTCGTCGTCAACTGCAACCTGCAGCGCCTCGACGGCCCGGTGCGCGGAAACGGCAAGATCGTCCAGGAGTTGGAGTCGTTCTTCCGCGGCGCCGGCTGGAACGTCATCAAGGTCGTCTGGGGCCGGGAGTGGGACGACCTGCTCGCCCGCGACACCGAGGGCGCGCTGCTGAACATCATGAACTCCACGCCCGATGGCGACTACCAGACCTACAAGGCCGAGTCGGGTGCCTACGTGCGTGAGCACTTCTTCGGCAAGGACGAGCGCGCGCTCAACCTGGTCAAGGACCTCAGCGACGACCAGGTGTGGCAGCTGCGCCGCGGCGGTCACGACTACCGCAAGGTGTACGCCGCGTACCAGGCCGCTCTGGCTCACAAGGGTCAGCCCACCGTCATCCTCGCCAAGACCGTCAAGGGTTACGGGCTCGGACCGCACTTCGAGGGTCGCAACGCGACCCACCAGATGAAGAAGATGACGCTGGAGAACCTCAAGACCTTCCGCGACACCATGCACATCCCGATCACGGATGCGCAGCTCGAAGAGAACCCCTACCTGCCCCCGTACTACCACCCGGGTGCGCAGGACGACACGATCCAGTACATGCTCGAGCGCCGCAAGAACCTCGGTGGCTTCCTGCCCGAGCGTCGCGCCACGCACGTGCCGCTGTCGCTGCCCGGAGACAACTCCTACGCGCTGCCCAAGAAGGGCTCCGGTACGCAGGAGATCGCCACGACGATGGCGTTCGTCCGACTGCTCAAGGACCTGCTGCGGTCGAAGGACTTCGGTCACCGCATCGTGCCGATCATCCCCGACGAGGCCCGCACCTTCGGTCTGGACGCATACTTCCCGACGGCGAAGATCTACAACCCGAACGGCCAGCAGTACACCTCGGTCGACCGCGAGCTGCTGCTGGCGTACAAGGAGAGCCCGCAGGGCCAGATCGTGCACGTCGGCATCAACGAGGCGGGGGCCCTCGCGGCGTTCACCGCGGCGGGAACCTCGTACGCGACGCACGGCGAACCGCTGATCCCGATCTACATCTTCTACTCGATGTTCGGCTTCCAGCGCACCGGCGACGCCCAGTGGGCCGCTGGCGACCAGATGGCTCGCGGCTTCATCATCGGCGCCACCGCCGGGCGCACCACGCTCACCGGCGAGGGCCTGCAGCACGCCGACGGCCACTCGCCGTTGCTGGCGTCGTCCAACCCGGCGACGGTGTCGTACGACCCGGCATACGGCTACGAGATCGCCCACATCATGCGCTCGGGCCTGGAGCGCATGTACGGCGGCAACCACCCCGACCCGAACGTGATGTACTACATCACCGTGTACAACGAGCCGCTCGTGCAGCCGGCCGAACCCGAGGATGTCGACGTCGACGGCATCATCCGCGGCATCCACCGCGTCTCCGTCGGCGAAGGCGAGGGTCCGCGCACCCAGCTGCTCGCCTCGGGCGTCGGCCTGCCGTGGGCCTTCGAGGCCCAGCAGCTGCTCAAGCAGGACTGGGGCGTCGCCGCGGATGTGTGGTCGGTGACCTCGTGGAACGAGCTGCGCCGTGACGGCCTCGCCGTCGACGAGCACAACTTCCTGCACCCCGACGAAGAGCCCCGCACCGCGTACGTGACGCAGAAGCTGCAGGGCTCAGAGGGCCCGGTCATCGCCGTCAGCGACTACATGCACGCCGTGCAGGACCAGATCCGTCCGTGGGTGCCCAGCAGCTACTACACCCTGGGCGCCGACGACTTCGGGTTCTCCGACACGCGCGCCGCGGCTCGTCGCTACTTCAAGATCGACGGGCCCTCGATGGTCGTGCGCGCTCTGCAGGCGCTCGCCGACGAGGGCAAGATCGATCGCGCCCGGGTCGGCGAGGCGATCGCGAAGTACCGCCTGTTCGATGTGAACGCCGGATCGAGCGGGAACGCGGGCGGCGAGAGCTGACACGTGACCGGATCCTCGAACCCGGCCATGGATAAGGCCGCCACACTCGCCTGGTTGCGCAAGATCTCGGGCGATATCGCCACGGTCACCATCAAGCGGCTCGAGGACACCCTTCCCTGGTACGCCGACATGCCACCGGCCCGCCGCTCTGCGGTCGGGCTGGTGGCCCAGGCCGGGATCACCTCGTTCATCCAGTGGTACGAGGACCCGACGTCGACGCCGTGGATCGCGGCCGATATCTTCGCCGCGGCTCCCCGTGAGCTGCTGCGCAGCGTGAGCCTGCAGCAGACCCTGCAGTTGATTCGCGTCACCGTCGAGGTCACTGAGGAGCGCGTCGCCGGGCGCGGCGAGGATCTGCGCGAAGCGATCCTGCTGTACTCCCGCGATGTCGCCTTTGCCTCGGCCGACGTGTACGCTCGCGCCGCCGAAGCCCGCGGCCTGTGGGATGCCCGACTCGAAGCGCTGGTCGTGGACTCGATCCTCACCGGCGAGGCCGATGAGGAGTTGCCCAGCCGCATCGCCGCGCTCGGTTGGCACGGTCATGGCGAGGTATGTGTGCTCGTCGGCACGACGCCGCCGCAGTTCGACGTCGATCTGGTGCGCCGCACGGCGCGCCGGCTCTCGGTCGATGTGTTGATCGGGGTTCAGGGCTCCCGATTGGTGCTCGTGATCGGTCGCGCCCGTGTGCCGGGCAAGGAGGTCGACGAGGTCGAGCTGCCGTTCAGTGAGATCGCCCAGCGCCTGGAGCCGTCGTTCGGTCCGGGGTACGTCGTGCTCGGCCCTCCCGTCACCGCTCTGGTTGATGCCGGGCAGAGCGCTCGCGCGGCATTGGCCGGCTTCGCCGTTGCGCGCGCGTGGCGCGGAGCCCCCAGACCCGTCGAGGCCGACGATCTGCTGCCCGAACGCGCACTGGCCGGAGACACGCTGGCGAAGCAGACCCTGATCGAGCGGATCTTCCGCCCGCTTGAGGCGCACTCCCCCGATCTCGTGACGACGTTGTGGAGCTACCTCGACAACGGCCGCTCGCTGGAGGCGACGGCGCGCGAGCTGTTCGTGCATCCGAACACCGTGCGCTACCGGCTCAAGCGGGTCACCGAGGTGATCGGCTGGGATGCCACAGGCCCGCGCGAGGCGTTGATTCTGCAGACAGCGCTGATCCTCGGATCCATCGGCGCCGTCGACCCGGCGCGGCGGCGCGCGACGACGCGTCGGCGCTGATCACACGAACGAGGCGCTGATCGCACGAACGATCTGTGCGCCACGCACAATCGATGCGTCGATTCTTGTGATGGTTCATCCACCGTCTCGCGCGATTCGTTGGCAAACTGGATGGGTGATTGTCGCCGCCTGCCCTGGACAGGGCTCACAGACCCCCGGTTTTCTCGCTCCGTGGTTGGAGCTCGATGGCGTGCCCGCACAGCTGGCTGCCTTCTCGGAGGCGGCTGAGGTCGACCTGATCGCGCATGGCACCGAGTCGGATGCCGATACCATCCGCGACACGCGTATCGCGCAACCGCTGATCGTCGCCGCCTCGATCGTCGCCATGACGCAGCTCGTGCAGCGCGCGGGCCGCACGGCCGATGGTCTGGCGGGGCACTCGGTCGGCGAGATCGCGGCGCTGAACGCGGCGGGTGTGATCGATGCAGACAGCGCAATGCGTCTGGTGGGCATCCGGGGTCGGGCGATGGCGGATGCTGCTGCGCAGACGCCGACCGGCATGAGCGCTGTGCTCGGCGGGGACGCCGATGTCGTGCTCGCCCTGCTGTCCGAGCTCGGTCTGACCCCCGCGAACTACAACGTGGCGGGCCAGATCGTCGCCGCCGGCGAGCTTCCCGCGCTGGCCGAGCTGGCTGAGCGCGCACCGCGCGGCGTGCGGGTCATGCCCCTGCAGGTCGCCGGCGCGTTCCACACCTCGTACATGGCCCCGGCCGTAGACACCCTGCGCGCCGCGGTTGACGATGTCACGCCCCAGAACCCGACGCACACGCTCTGGTCCAACCGAGATGGCGCCGCCGTCTCGTCGGGTCAGGACGCCCTCGACCGGCTCGTCACCCAGGTCTCGTCCCCGGTGCGCTGGGACCTGTGCATGGAGTCGTTCACTGCGGCCGGCATCACGGGCTTCATCGAGCTGGCACCCGCCGGGGCGCTCGTGGGCCTCGCCAAGCGTGGACTGCGCGGCGTTCCCAACGTCGCGGTCAAGACCCCCGAAGACCTCGATGCGGCTGCAGAGCTGCTGAACGGAGCAGCAGCATGACCGGCATCACCGCCCCGCCATCGGGCCCCGCGTACACCCGCATCTACTCGGTCGGCGCGGCCCGGGGCGAGAACGCCGTGCCCAACGACGACTTGGTCGGCCCAATCGACTCCAGCGACGAGTGGATCCGCCAGCGCACCGGCATCATCACCCGCACCCGCGCGATCGCCGAGACATCGGCCGTCGACCTGTCGGCGGCGGCCGCCGCCGAAGCGGTCGCGCGCTCCGGCGTCGACCCCGCCGAGATCGACCTCGTGATCGTGGCGACGATCAGCAACCCGAAGCAGACGCCGTCCGTGGCGGCGATCGTCGCAGACCGGATCGGCGCCACCCCGGCGGCCGCCTACGACATCAACGCTGCCTGCGCCGGTTACGCGTACGCCGTTGCCCAGGCCGATGCTCTGATCCGCACCGGGACGGCCCGCCACGCGGTCGTCATCGGTGCCGAGAAGCTCTCCGACATCGTCGACCCCACCGACCGCAGCATCTCGTTCCTGCTCGGCGACGGCGCGGGTGCTGTCGTGATCGGCCCCAGCGAGACGCCGGGCATCTCGGCGACCGTCTGGGGGTCGGACGGCTCCAAGGCCGACCTGGTGGGCATGAACCACACCCTCGTGGAGTTCCGCGATGGCACCGCGCCATGGCCGACGCTGCGCCAGGAGGGCCCGCGCGTGTTCCGCTGGGCCGTCTGGGAGATGGCGAAGGCCGCGCGCGAAGCGCTCGAGAAGGCCGGTATCGAGGCATCCGACCTCGCCGCCTTCATCCCGCACCAGGCGAATCTGCGGATCATCGAGGAGTTCGCCAAGCAGCTGAAGCTCCCCGAGACGACCGTCATCGCCCGCGACATCGAGACGACGGGCAACACGTCGGCCGCGTCCATCCC
This sequence comes from Microbacterium esteraromaticum, assembly GCF_017303215.1. Classification (GTDB taxonomy): domain Bacteria; phylum Actinomycetota; class Actinomycetes; order Actinomycetales; family Microbacteriaceae; genus Microbacterium; species Microbacterium esteraromaticum_C. The sequence goes on from NZ_JAEMWU010000001.1 coordinate 2,142,090, forward strand.
GCTCGCGACGCACCGCCTGCTCGAGGAGCACCCCGAGCTCAGCGGCGGGTTGGCACTGCAGATCGGCTTCGGCGCAGGTCTCGTCTTCGGCGCACAGGTCGTCGTGCTGCCCTGACCGGGCGCCCCTTTTCCCTAGACTGTTCACCGGTTCCGAAACCACTCCGAGAAAGAGGAAGAAACATGGCTCTCACCAACGACGAGGTCCTCGCTGGCCTTGCAGAGCTCGTCACCGACGAGACCGGCATCGACGCATCCGAGGTCGCGATGGAGAAGTCGTTCACCGACGACCTCGACATCGACTCGATCTCGATGATGACGATCGTCGTCAACGCCGAGGAGAAGTTCGGCGTCACCATCCCGGACGACGAGGTCAAGAACCTCAAGACCGTCGCCGACGCCGTCAACTTCATCGTCGCCGGCCAGGAGTAAGACCCTGCGGATGCCACCCCCGCGGACCGCGGGGCGTGGCATCCTCCTTCCCTGATCCCTCCCCTCCTCACGAAGGACCCCCATGACCAAGCGCATCGTCGTCACCGGTATCGGCGCCACGTCCGCGTTGGGCGGCACCGCCCCCGAGAACTGGACCAACCTGCTCGCAGGAAAGCCCGGTGCCCGGACGCTGACCCACGAGTGGGTCGACCAGTACGAGATCCCGGTGAAGTTCGCCGCTGAGGCCATCGTGCGCCCCGAGGAGGTCCTGCCGCGCCACGAGGCCAAGCGTCTCGACCCGTCCACGCAGTTCGCACTGATCGCGGCGCGTGAGGCATGGGCGGATGCCGGAGAGCCCGACGTGGCCCCCGAACGTCTCGGCATCGACTGGGCGACCGGCATCGGCGGCGTGTGGACACTGCTCGACGCCTGGGACACCCTCCGCGAGCGCGGCCCGCGGCGTGTCATGCCGCTGACGGTGCCGATGCTGATGCCCAATGCGGGCGCCGGAAATCTCTCGCTGCACTTCGGAGCGAAGGCGTACGCCCGCACCGTCGTCAGTGCGTGCGCGTCGAGCACCGAGTCGCTGGTGAACGCGTACGAGCACCTGCAGGACGGCTTGGCCGATGTCGTGATCGCCGGAGGCGCCGAGTCGGCGATCCACCCGATCACGATGGCGTCGTTTGCTTCGGCCCAGGCGCTCTCGCGCCGCAACGACGACCCCGCCGGTGCCTCACGTCCTGGCGCGATTGACCGCGACGGCTTCGTGATGGGCGAGGGCGGTGCAGCCATGGTCCTCGAGACCGAGGAGCACGCCAAGGCCCGCGGCGCGAAGATCTACGCCTACCTGGTCGGTGGCGGCGTCACGGCCGACTCGTATCACATCACCGGCAACGACCCGGAGGGCGCCGGCGCTGCCCGCGCCGTTGAGCAGGCGCTCGCTCAGGCCGGCGCGACTGCCGACGATGTGGCGCACATCAACGCCCACGCCACCTCCACCCCGGTCGGCGACCCCAACGAGTACGAGGCTCTCAAGCGTGTCTTCGGAGACCGCATCGATGAGATCCCGGTCTCGGCGACCAAGGCATCGACCGGCCATCTGCTGGGTGGTACCGGCGCGCTGGAGGCCGTCTACACGGTGCTCGCCCTGCGCGACCGGGTCGCACCGCCCACCATCAACATGTCTGAGCCCGACCCGGCTGTGCCGTTCAAGCTGTCGGGTGAACCGCAGCCGCTCGGCGACGGCGATCTGCTGGCGATCAGCAACTCGTTCGGCTTCGGCGGGCACAACGCCGTTGTCGCGTTCCGCAGCGCCGACTGAGTCGGCCACGCATGACTGAAGCCCCCTGCTTCCCCGCAGGGGGCTTCAGTCGTCTCACGGAGGATTCGTTTTCTCGGCTTCCGGGAGCGACTCACCGGACCCCGGTACTCGCGCCTCCTCCGCAGGTTTTCATGATCCGACTCAGCCGACTTTGTGCAACCAGACCACGCGTGCATCGTCACCGGCATGCCGGAACGGTTCCAGTTCCTGGTCCCACGCGGAGCCCAGCGCGACGTCGAGTTCACGTTGCAGTTCGATCGCGCTGCCGGCGGCGATCTCCATCGCGTAGCGGATGCGGTCCTCACCGATGACGATGTTGCCGGACGCATCGGTCTGCGCGTAGTGGATGCCCAGATCGGGGGTGTGCAGCCAGCGTCCGCCGTCATTGGCGGGCGTGGGGTCCTCTGAGACCTCGAACCGCAGATGCTCCCACCCGCGGATGGCTGTCGCGAGAGCAGCCCCCGTACCGACCGGACCGTCCCAGTGGAACTCGGCCCGGCGCGTACCCTGTTGCACGGGCTGATCGCTCCAGTCGAAGCTGACGGCGCGCCCGATGGCGCCTCCGACCGCCCATTCGAGGTGCGGGCAGAGCGCGCGTGGCGCGGAGTGGATGAACACCACCCCGCGTGCGTATCCCGTCGCCATGATCTCTCCGTTTCATCAGGTACGTCTTCCCCTACGACCTGAACCGAGAATCCGGCGAACTATGTGGTTGTACGGCGATTATCACCCAGATCCGGGCGAATCACAAGCATGTGATCCGCCCGGATCCTCAGGCGTTCAGAGGCTCAGGCCTCGCTCATCGCGAGCTTGACCTGCTGGCCCTTCGCGGCATAGTAGGCCGCGCGCGCGGCATCCTTGCGAGCCTGCTCGGCGTAGCCCGCCTCGAGCACGTCCTGCGCGACCTCGACCTGGGTGTGCTGGTCGGTGCCGTTGTACTTCTCAATGTAGGCGTCGAGCTCGGGGCCCGACTCCCACGAGGTGATCAGGCAGTAGCGCGGCTCGGTACCGTTGTGCGTCGCGGCGTGCCACAGGCGCTGCGTGTCGACGATCAGCTGGGCGCCGGCGGGCAGGGCGATCCGGTACTCGATGCTCGGGTCGGTGCGGTTCTCACGCAGGACGAAGTAGCTGTCCTTGTCGTCGGTGAGGTTGAAGAAGCCGCGGACGACCCATCCGGTGCCATCCGGGTTCAGACGGTTGTTGTCGTCCTGGTGCAGGTTGTACAGGCACTCGCCGTACGGGGTCGGCTGCAGCTCGATGATGCGGCAGCGGCCGACGTTCGCACCGGGCTCCTGGGCGCGTGCGGTGAGGGTCGGAGCGATCGCGGTCTGCGAGTCGATCCAGACGCCGTCCTTGTCGGTGCGCGGCGGCTTGTGGTTCCAGAAGCCGTTGCACTCGATCTCGCCCTTGGCGCTGGCGAGAGGGGCGAAGCGGGTGTCGCCGGAAGACTTCCAGTCGACGTACTCGATGTCGAGCCATTCCTTGGGGTCCATCTCGGCGCCGTAGCTGTCGAGGATCACGAACCCCTTGTCTTCAAGGGCTGCGGACTTGATGTATCCCATGATCTGAGTCATGTCCTTTCGTAGCGGGCCAGCACGTTTTAACAGGCCCTACTTAGGCAAGCCTACCTGCGCACCCTGGACACTCCCCAGAGCCCGGCCAGGAAAAATCTGGCCACGGCTAGACTCGATGCGGCGGGTTCCGTCACACCGCCGCTCGGAGGAATCACCCAGTCATGGCAACGGCGACGAATGTCGAAGCGACCGCAACCGGCACCATCGAGTGGCTCGCCGCTCCCACGACCAACATCGTCGTCCCGGTGTATCAGCGTCAGTACCGCTGGGACATCGGCGGATGCGAGAAGTTGCTCTCGGACATCCGTGCGGTCGCCGCGCAAGATGACGAGCACCGGCACTTCATCGGCTCCATCCTGTCGGGCCGCGACGCCTCGGGCGGCGACCTGATCCTGATCGACGGGCAGCAGCGCATCACCACGGTCATGCTGCTGATCGCCGCGCTGCACCACGCGGTGCAGGGCAGTGATCCCGCGATGGCCACCGAGCTCGAACGCGTCCTCGTCCGCGCCGATGACGCGTCCCGCACCAAGTTGCGCCCGCACCACGCCTGGGCCGAGTTGTACGAGTCGGTCGTGCTCGACCGGCGCGATGACGCCGACCGCGAGTCGCGCTTCGACGATAACTACGCCTTCTTCCGCAGTCAGGTGCATGCCGATGAAGCCGCTGTGATCTGGCGCGGTCTGCAGAAGCTCGAACACGTCTCGATCACGCTCGGCGCCAGCGCCAGCGCCCAGCAGATCTTCGAGAGCCTGAACTCGACCGGGCAGCCGCTGCGCGACCACGAGCTCATCCACAACTACATCCTGATGGGCCTCTCCCACGCCGAGCAGCTGAGCATCGAGCAGGAGTTCTGGCTGCCCATCGAGCAGGCCACCGGTGAGAGCATCGGCGCGTTCTGGCGTCACTTCCTGGTGATGACACTCGGCCGCGAGATCGACGTCTCGGGCGAGCACGGCGTGTACGCCGCGTTCCGCGGCTCGTTCCCCCGACTCGACGCCGCGCGTCTTCGTGCGGATGCCACCGTCTGGCGCGAGTATGCCGAGATCTACGGCATCCTCCTGGACCCGCAAGGCGAATCGGATGCCGGCATCCGCCGTCATCTGCACCATCTGAACACCTTCGGGCGGGCGACGTACCCCCTCGTGATGAGCGCGTACGGCGACCACCGTCGCGGCGCGATCACGCGCGACGAGCTGATCGAGGTGCTGGAGTGGACGCAGGCGATGTTCCTGCGCCGCGCGATCGTCGGCCTGCCGACCGACCGGCTCATCGCACGGTTGTGCCGCGCCCGTCAGACGGGACGCGATGAGCTGATGCGCGCCGTCGCGCGCATCACGCCGTCGGATGAGCGCGTGAGCGCCGTGCTCAAGTATGGGGAGCTCCCCCACCCCGCGTACGTGCTCGGCCGACTCGAGCAGGTCGATGACCTCGACGCCTACGACATCGAGAGCATCGTGCCGGCGGTCCCCGCCGACGGCTGGAGCGGAGACGGTTCCCGGGTGTGGAAGGACTACAGCGACGACGAGCAGAACAGCCATCGTGCGCTCGCACCGACGCTGGGAAACCTGACGCTGCTGGAGTCCGCGCTGACCGAGCGCGTGTTCGGTGCCTCGTTCCCCACCAAACGCGACGATGCCTATGCGCGCAGTGCGGTGCCCGCCACGCGGGAGCTGGCCGCAGTGGCGAGCTGGAATACCGCGGCGATCACGGCGCGCACCGTCCGCCTGATCGACGAGTTCGTGACGATCTGGGCACGCCCGGCGCTGCCCGAGATCGACGACGACGGACTCACCCCGGTGCTCGATGCCGTGCGGCGGCGCGGGTGGCCGATGGGGTGGGAGCGCGAGTTCGACTACTGCGAGTATCGGGGCGAGCACTGGGAGATCAAGGATGTGCGCGCCCTGTTCAACCGTGTCTTCCGACGCGCATGGACCGATGATCCGTCCGCGGCGCTCGCCTACAGCGCGAAGCACGGCGGGCCGATCTACGACGAGATGGCGTGGAAGGGTCAGTGGGACTCGCTCGATGCCGCGCACCACTTGTACATGGGGTGGGATTCCCACTACATGATGACCGCACTCCAGGGGGTGCTGGAGGAGTCCGGTATCGCCGCCGAGGTGTTCGTGAAGTACTCCTACGTAGGGAACGTGATGTGATGCGCACTGCTCAGACAACTGTCCGCCGGATGCAGGATCTCACCGTCGCCGAGCATCGGTTGACGGTTCCGCTGGTATGGGCGGATGCCGATGACGAGCGCACTCTTGAGGTGTTCGCCGCTGTGATCTCGCGCCCCGGCGGAGAGGACCTGCCGCACCTGGTCTTCCTGCAGGGTGGTCCGGGGCACGAGGCTCCTCGCCCGTTTCACGCACCGTCAGCGCCGGCCTGGTTGGACACAGCGCTGCAGCACTTCCGGGTCGTCATGCTCGATCAGCGCGGCACCGGACGCTCCACGCCGGTCAGCGACGACCTGCTGTCGCTCGGCGATGAGCGCGCGGCCGAATACCTGACCCACCTGCGCGCGGATTCGATCGTGCGCGACGCCGAGGCACTGCGCGAGGCTCTGGGCATCGAGCGGTGGAGCCTGCTCGGCCAGTCATTCGGCGGCTTCACGACGCTGGCGTACCTCTCCACCGATGCGTCGTCGTTGCAGAGCGTGTTCATCACCGGCGGGCTCAGCACCATCGACCGCCACCCCGATGAGGTGTACGCGCTCTGCTACGAGAAGATGCAGACAGCATCCGAGCAGTACTACCGACGCTTTCCCGAGCATCGCGAGCGGATGCGCGCGCTGGTCGATCTCGCCGCCGCAGGCGAACTCGTGCTGCCCGACGGCGAGATCGTCTCGGTCTCGCGGCTGCGCTCGGTCGGTTCGGCGCTGGGCACCAACGATGGCTGGCAGACGCTGTGGTCACTGCTCGAGCTTGACCCGCGCACGAACGCGTTCCGCTACGACCTCGCTGCGGCGATGCCGTACGGCGGCCGCAATCCGCTGTACTACGTGTTCCACGAGTCCAGCTACGCCTCGGGGCAGGCGACGCGGTGGTCGGCAGAGCGCATGACGCCCGTCGCCTTCGATGAGGACCCCACTCTGTTCACCGGCGAGCACATTCAGAGCTCGTGGACCGAGACGGTTCCGGCGTTCCGGCCCTGGCGCGGTGTCGCCATGCGTCTGGCTGAACACGAGTGGCCGAAGATCTACGACGCGGAGGCGATTGCGGCGTCGGGCGTGACCGGGGCTGCCGCTGTGTATCTGAATGACGTCTACGTGCCGTACGAGTTCTCGATGGAGACCGCACGGCTGCTGCCCGGTGTGCACCCGTGGGTGACCAACGAGCACGAGCACAACGGGCTGCGTTCGGGACCCGTGCTGCAACGTCTGATCGACATCGCTGACGGCCGCGCGGTGCGCTGACGCCGCGCGGCCGTCAGCGGCGCGAGCGTCGCAGACGGCGGGCGGCCTGCTCCTCCTCGACGTCGCGGGCCGCGGCTCGTTCGATCCGCTCGGTATCGCGGAGCGCGACCTGCAGGTCGCGCTCCGCGGGAATCCCCGCGCGCAGTTCGCGCACGCGCTCCAGTTCGGCGTCGAACAGCGCTCCGAGTAGGAGCGCCATGTTTCCGATCCAGAGCCACAGCAGAAAGATGATCACGCCGGCGAACGACCCGTAGATGCGGTCGTAGTCGGCGAAGTTGCTGACGTAGAAACCGAGACCGGCGGATGCTACAGCGAACACGGCCACCGCGATGATCGCGCCCACGCTCACCAGCCGGAAGTGCGCGTGGGCGATGTTGGGCGCGAAATAGTACAGAATCGCGATGATCAGTACCACCAGCAGGACGAGAACGGGCCACCGCGCGAAACGCCAGGTTTGGAGTGCCAGGTCGCCGACACCGAAGGTGCGACCGAGCGTTTGCACGAGAGGCCAGCTGAGCGCCGCGACACCGCCCGCGGCCGACACCAGCGCGAATACCGCCGCCGTCACCAGCAGGTGCACGGGCTTGGCCTTCCAGGGCATCCGCCCTTCCGGCACACCGTAGATGCGATTGATCGCCCGTCCGAGCGCTGTGACGTAGCGTGCCACTGACCACAACGCGATCGCCAGTGCCGAGACGAGCACCCACCCCGACCCCGCGGCGGTCGCCGCCTCCTGCAGCGGGCCATCGATACCGGCGTACACATCCGGGGGCAACATCTCGCGTGCGGCATCCAGCGCCGCGCGCATACCGTCATCCTTATCGCCCCCCAGGCTGATCAGTGAGAACACCGCGATGAGCGTCGGCACGATGCTGAGCAGCGCGTAGAAAGTCTGCCCGGCTGCGGCATCCGGCGCGGCCGTGCGGAAGAAGCCGCGCGCGACGCGTCTCAGGATGAGACCGGCCGCGTCACGGCGACCTGCATGGGCTGATCCGGTCGCTCGTCCCGCCTTCTGCTCACGACTCATCTCATCAGTGTGACGTCAGGATCGCGCCTCGCAAAGTAGCACGATGAGCAAGCCCTTGTCTTACGCCCGGCACCCTTCCTATACCTGCACCTCAGCGCGACGCCGCCGCAGCAGCAGAATGAGCGCGATCGCGACCATCGCGAGCACGACCGTCAGCCCGGTGCCACCCCAGAACAGCACGGTCGGCCATGAGCTTGCGACGGTCTGCTCATCATCGACGCCGTCGATCAGGTCAGCAGATGCAGTGCGCACGAGCGGGCGCGTCGAATCACCGAGGTAGACACTCAAGAGCGCGGTCGCACGCCGCTCGCCGACGGGGATGTCGCCGACTGTCACCGGGATCTCGATCGCCGTCGCCTCTGCCGCGGCGAGTGTGAGCAACCAGGTCACCTCGTTGTCCTCGAACTCAGCGCCAGCGAGAGATCCAACCGTCACGAACTCCGGTGGGGTCAGCACCACCCTCACCTGCAGCGCCTCACCCCGGTTCGTGATCTCAGCGCTGTAGGTGAGCTCGTCCCCGGCGCCCAGGGACTCCACGCCGCTGGTCAGCGTCACCGCGATGCTCGGCGTGGCTTGCTCGTCGGCCGCGGCGTGGGCGGCACCGATCCCGGTCGACCCGAGCATCGCGAGCAGGAATGTGAGTACGGCCGCACGGGAGACGACCCTTGAGAGATGTGTGAGTGACATGTCACGGATTCGGTGACGGGTGGATCCTTCGGGTTCCACCCGTCACCTGTCCCTTCGCTTCTCGATTATGCGTTCGTGTTGTGACGGCGACTACCGAGGAGCAGAGAGAGTCCGGCGAGGATCGCAAGCGCCGCGATCCCCAGCCCGCCACCCAGGATCCACGGATTCATGCCCGTGGTCGCCAGGGGCGGTGCGCCAGGAACATCTATCTCCGTCAGCGTCTGGCAGGCATCCAGACAGGACTGTCCGTCACCGGGAACGACCGAGTTGACGAGTTCCCGGTCCCCGGACGCGGCTTCGTTGACCGTGACGCTGTACGAGATCGTGACGACCTCGCCGACGGCGAGCGGACCCGACCAGTTGAGCGCCGGCTCGGCGTAGGTCGCACCGGCCGTCGCGTCGTGGTTGTAGGTCGCGTCGTCGAGCACCTCAGAGAGGTCGTCGGCGAACGACGCGGGCGCCGCCTCGGTGTAATCGACTGCTCCGGTGTTCTCGATCTCGATCGTGTAGCTCACAACCTGGCCGAGCCCCGTCGAGGTCGCGTCGACGGTCTTGGTGACGACGTAACCGCGCACCGGAGTGACAGTAGTGCACGACCCCTCATCGAGGCACGCACCGCCGACACCCGGGACTACCGCATTGACCAACCGGAGATCTCCGCTGCGCTCTTCCGCGACTGTCACTGAGTAGGTGACGATGACGCTCTCCTCCACAGGGATCGTCAGAGCCCACGAAAGAACCGGGTCGGCGTACATCGCGCCGTTGGATGCGTCACCGTTGTACGACGCATCATCGAGGACGTCGGAGAGATCATCGGTCAACTCGGCCGGGTTCTCCGCCGTGAACGGCAGGGCACCCGTGTTCGTCACGACAACCGTGTAGGTGAGCACCTGACCGCTGCCGACCGTGCTGCTCGAGGCCGATTTGTCGACGGTGAAGGAGCGAATCCTGTCCGTGGTCGAGCATTCCTCCGCCGAATCGCAGCCGCCGCCGACACCGGTGGGCACGACCGCGTTCGTGAGCACACCGTCGCCATTCCCGCCGGCGAGAACAGTCACCGAGTAGCTGATCTCGACGGTTGCTCCGGTGGCGAGAGCACCCGACCACGTCAGCGCGTCGCCGACAACGGTCGCGCCGGCGGATGCATCGTCGTTGTACGACGCATCATCCAGTACCGCAGACAGGTCATCGCTGAACGACGCCGGCATCGCATCGGTGTAGTCGACAGCCCCGGTGTTCGTGAGCGTGATCGCATACGTGACCACGTCCCCCTCGGTCACCGCTCCTGCGGCCGAGGACGTCTTCGAAGCCGTGTAGGCCCGCAGCGCATCCACTGTCGAGCACTCGCCGACACAGGTCCCGCCGTTGCCAGGCACGACCGCATTCGTCAGGATGCCATCGCCATCACCAGCCGCGTTGACAGTCACCGAGTAGGTGATCGTCGTCGTGGACCCGGCCGCGAGTGGCCCCTCCCAGCGAAGTGTCGCGGCATCGACCGACGCCCCCTCTGTGGCGTCCTCGTTGTATGTCGCATCATCGAGCACGGCCGACAGGTCATCGCTGAACGAGGCGGGGTCGGCGTCGGTGAAGTCGACGGCGCTGTTGTTGACCACGCTGATCGTGTACGTCAGCACATCCCCCTCAATCACCTCGCCAGAACCCGACGAGGTCTTCGAGACCTGGAACTGACCGATACGAGTTCCGGTGGTGCACGTGCTCTCGGGGTCGCACCCGCCACCCGGAGACGTCGGGACGACGATGTTGCCGAGATTGAGGTCGCCGGCCGCTGTGCCCGGCTCACTCACGGTGACCGAATAGGTGATCTCGATGGTCTGGCCGACGGCAAGCGGCCCCTCCCAGGCGAGCGTCGTACCGGAGACAGTAGCTCCGTTCGAGGCGTCATCGTTGTACGTCGCGTCGTCGAGGACGTTCGCGAGGTTGTCGTCGAACGAAGCCGGCTCGTCGTCGGTGTACGCGATCGCGCCGGTGTTGGTGACGGTGACCGTGTAGACAATGACGTCGCCGGGCAGCGCGGTGACGGCCGAGGACGTCTTCGCGACCGTGAACGACCCCGAGGGCACGTTCTCGACACATGCCGGGTCAGTCGACCCGGACGCGCAGTTTCCACCGTTCTCGGTGACGACGGCATTGTTCAGCTGGCTGTCCCCGGTGATCGGATCGTTGACGGTCACGGAGTACGTGACGGTGACGGCCTCACCGACCGCCAGCGCGCCTTCCCATGACAGCTCGGGTGCGGTGTATGTGGCGCCGCCCGTCGCGTCGCCGTTGTAGGTCGCGTCGTCGAGCACCGCTGACAGGTCATCCGTCAGGGTCGCCGGATCGGCGGCGGTGTAGGCCGTCTGGCCGGTGTTGACGATCTCGAGCGTGTACGTCACCGTGTCACCGGGAGTCACGTCGGTGGCATCCGCGGTCTTCGTCACGGTGAACGACTGCACCGGGGTGATCGCCTCACACACCTCTTCGGGATCGCACGATCCGCCCGGACCAGCCGGGAAGACAACGTTGGTGAGCACGTTGTCTCCGCTGTTCGGGGCGTTGACGGTCACCGAGTACGTGATGTCGATCGACTCGCCGACCGCCAACGCCCCCGACCACGTGAGCGTGTTGCTCGTGATCGTCGCGCCGTTGGTCGCGTCGTCGTTGTACGTCGCGTCGTCGAGCACCGCCGAGAGGTCGTCGGTGAAGGATGCCGGAGCCGCGGCTGTGTAATCGACCGCCCCAGTATTGACGACCGTCACCGTGTAGGTGATGGTTCCGCCCAATTGGACGGACGTCGCCGACGCCGACTTCGCAACGGTGTACGACTGCACATCGGTGGTCGTCGAGCATCCACCCGCTGCGTCACATGATCCGCCGATCCCGGTCGGGACGACCGCGTTCGTGATCTCGTTGTCACCGGTGTTCGGCGCATTGACCGTCACCGAGTACGTGATCGTGATCGCGTCTCCGGCTGCCAGCGCGCCCGACCAGGACAACGTCGGCTCGGCGTAGATCGCACCGTTGTCGGCGTCGTCGTTGTAGGTCGCATCGTCGAGCACCGCGGAGAGATCATCGGCGAACGAGGCCGGATTCTCGGGGGTGTAGTCGACGGTGCCCGTGTTGGTCACCGTCACCCGGTAGGTGATCGTGCCGCCGGGCTCTGCGGTGCCGGCTGAAGCCGTCTTGACCACGGTGTACGCCTGCACCGCTGTGACCGTGTCGCAAGCCTCAGGCTGGCATGCGCCGCCGGGGCTCTCCGGGACGACCGTATTGGTGAGAACGCCGTCGCCGGTCATCGGGTCGTTGATCGTCACCGAGTAGACGATGGTGATCCGCGATCCCGCAGGGAGTGCCCCCTCCCACGAGAGAGTGCTGCCCGCAACCGTCGCACCGTTCGTCGCGTCATCGTTGTAGGTCGCATCGTCGAGCACCTCCGACAGATCGTCGGTGAGCGATACCGGGGCGTCCGCCGTGTAGTCGACCGCACTGTCGTTGTCGACGGTGATCGTGTAGGTGACGGTGTCGCCGGGCACCGCACTCGTCGCAGACGACGACTTCGTCACCGTGTGGAACTGGAGCGGCGTGACGGTGCTGCACTCGCCCGCGGAACACTCGCCACCGGGGCCGGTCGGAATGACCGTGTTCTTGAGCGAGCCATCGCCGCTGCGCGGATCATTCACGGTGACCGAGTATGCGATGGCGACGGTCTGGCCGACGCCGATCGGTCCCGACCAGCTCAGGTTCGGGGTGGTGAAAGCCGGTGTCGGCAGAACGGTTCCGGGCTGGCCGACGACCGAGGCGGTCGGTGTGCCGGTAAGAGTCGCGTCGTCGAGCACCGCCGACAGATCATCGCTCAACGTCGCGGGGGTGGCGGAGGTGTAGGCGGCGGTGCCGTCGTTGGTGATCGTGAGTGTATAGGTGACGATGTCGCCGGGACTCACGGTCTCGGGTGTCGACGCGGCGATACCCTTCGACACTGCGTAGTGCCGCACCGGGTTCTCGGTGGTCTCGCAACCGGTGGGCGGGCAGGTTCCGTCACCCGTGCTGAGAACGTTGCTGAGCATGTGGTCGCCCTGCTCATCGAACGCCTTGACCGTCACGGTGTAGCGGACCGTCAGCGTCTCACCGACCGGCACCTCTCCTGTGATCGCAAGCTCATCGTCGGCGAGTGCGGCAGTCAGACCGTCATCGGCGATCGGCCCTGCGGTCATCTCGGCATCGTCGAGCACATCGGTGAGTGTGTCGAGCGCGTCGACAGCTGCAGGAGCCTGGCCGACGTTGGTGAACGACAGGGTGTATGTGAGCTCCTGACCCGCGACGACGGCCGTACCGCTCGCCGGGTCGACCGTCTTGCCCGTCTCGAGCGCGGCTGCGGGGATCTGCACGACGTCACACGCGGCAGCCGGCTCGAGGGCATCGCTCTCGGGCACGCACACGGTGTTGACGAGCACGTTGTCACCCGCCGATGCATCGTACGTCACCGTGTATCTGATCGTCGCTGCGTCACCGGCGCCGAGTGCTCCTTCCCATCTGAGCTCGGGCGCCGAGAACGAGACGTCGCCCGACGTCGCCGAGGCGTCAGCGTTGTACGCCGCATCATCGAGTACAGCCGACAGATCATCGACGAAGGTCGCCGGGCGAGCATCGGTGAAGGCACCGGGGCCCTCGTTCGTCACGACGATCTCGTAGGTGACGCTCGTCCCGTCCGTCGGCAGATCAACCGTGTCGGCCGACTTCTCGACTGTGAGGCGCGGCAGAAGGTTCTCGGTGGCCGCGCAGCGCTCACCGGTCGCCTCGTCGTTGCCGTCGCCGTCTGTGGATTCACAGGTCGGGACGTCCGTCGGCGGTGTTCCCGGGGTCGGAGGTGTCTCGGGCTGCCAGGCGACGTTGCGCACAATGCCGTCGCCGCCGCCCGCAAAGGTCACCGTATAGGTGATGGCAACCGACGCACCCGCCGGCAGTGCCCCGCTCCACGACAGGAAGCCGGGATCGAGGTACGACGGTGTGCCTGCAACGGACACCGTGGCGTCATTGTTGTACACCGCGTCATCGAGAACGCCCCGGATGTCGTCGATCACAACGGCGGGGTTGAGAGCGGTGAAGGCCGCAGTGCCCGTGTTCGTCGCCGTGATCGTGTACTCGATCACGTCGCCCGGGCGACTGGTTGTCGTCTGACTCGTGGTCTTCTCGATCTCAAGGGCTCGGTCTGCGAAGCCGACCGTGTAGTCCTCGACCTCTCCGGCGGCGGCGGCGCCGCTCGGCAGCGGAGCGGCGATGGCGCCGGTGAACAAGCGGAAGCGGGCGAAGGTCTCGCCGGAGGGTGCCCCCGCGGGGAACGTGAGGGTGTGCTCGGCCGTGCCGCTGCCGGCGGGGATGCCGATCGTCGCGAGCTCGCTCGAATCGAACGTGCCGCTGTTGTCGAGGTCTATCCAGCCGGCGAGCGTAGCCACCTCGTCGGTGTCGTTCGTCACGATGAGGCTGACGTCGGTCGGCTCGCCGGGAACGACCCCGACCGAGCCGACGAGGCCGTCCTCGTCCGCGATACCCGTGGTGTCATCGCCATCGGCGCCGGGACCGGGGCGTCCGTCGAGTTCGGCGTCGATCGTGGTGCCGAGGGTGAGGCCGTCCAGCAGCGCGTGGTTCGGGCCATCCTGCTCGACGGTTGTTCCGTAGCTGTCGGGGGCGTCGCCCCAGTCCGCGCAGAGCGGAGTCGGCACGACCTGGGCGTTGAAGCCCTCGGCGGTCCAGTAGCTCTTGATCTGCACGATGATCGTGTTCGCACCGGTCAGCCAGCTGTTGTCGAGCACGGTGGTGGCTTCGTTGCCCGCACGGAAACCGGGGTGAAAGTAGGGATTCGTCGGGCTCTGGGGCAGGTTCGCGCCCGTCTGCGAAATGCCATTCACCCAGACACCCGCGACGCTGTTGTCGGCGAACCACTTCATCGTGAGCGCGAACGCGTCGGGGTTCACCGTGTCGTCGAGAGCGAACTGGAATCGGTAGTACCAGTCGCCATTGCCCTGTGTCTGGTTCCCCCCGCCAACGCCGTTGAAGTTCGCGCTGATCCACTGCGCGTTGGCGCTCGGGCTCTGTACCCATGCGTGCGGAACGACGTTTCCGACTTCAGCGTCAGCCCAGAGCGCATCGGACGGAGGCAATGACGTCGCCGAGGGCGGGACGGTGCCGTCCGGGTGGAAGAAGCCCTCCTCACCGCCGGCGACCTGCCAGTTCGCGTCCATGGCGCCGGCCGGCAGCGCGCCACCGGTCGCAGCGTCGTACCCGGTATTGAAAATGTTGGGATCCGAGGTGCAGGTCACGACCGGAAGCGCATCCTCGGCGGCCCGAGCCGGCGAGGCGACGGCAAACGACGCGGCCGAGGTCATCCCGACGACGAGCGTTCCGACGACGACTTGTGCGAGCGCACGAACCAGATTGGTGCGTCGTTCCTCGCCGACATGCCCGGATCGATCCGGACGGGTCCCCCACATTCGAGACACGATGCTCCCTCTTCATTCTCACGCAGACCGCGCGTCGGATGACCAGCCCGCAAGCAGGGAGAATCCCCGCCCCCGATTTCCGACAGCGCCTCCCATCCAACCGAAATATCGGTGCAGTACTGCGCTGATCCCGCAAAATACCCCTCGAGATACCCACTCGTCGCTTCCGATGATCATCCGCACCGTTCCGGCGCCTGCGACCCAGGTTCGATCCCGGTCCGCGCATCGCAGACGAAGCCCGCGAGCGTGGCGATAGCTGGTGCACGAATGTGCCCGTTCCGCGTCGAAATGACGGCGCGTTCAGCGCCGAACGGGCGCCGCACCGTCGCACAAAGGCGTGTCGTGCACGTTCGTGCATCAGAATTGCGGTTCTGTGCAGCGGCGCGGCATGGTTTCGAGAACAGTCTCGAAAGGTCCGGAATGAACGAGCATTCAACGACGACACGCTCCGCCGCACAGCAGTTCCGCGACCGCACGGTCACCCTCCGCGGCGAAGCGCATCGCGCCGCCCCAGCGAAGGGAGGTGCGGTCATCTCCGCGTGAGCGGTTGCTCACACCGGAGCCTCGTCGTGCGGGCTCCTGCACTACTCATTTTTCTGCCTCTTCGACGTGCCCTGACGGCATCGGGGAGGTCAAACTCGAAAGGTCAATGACGACAGCTATGGACGTCAATCTCGGACTGTACTTCCTATCCGAAATGGTGGGCACGGGCATGCTCGTGCTGCTCGGTTGTGGTGTTGTGGCGAACGTCGCCCTCGCCAAGACGAAGGGCAACGCCGGCGGCTTCTTGATGGTGAACTGGGGCTGGGGCCTCGCCGTGTTCGCGGGTGTTCTCGTTTCGGCGTACTCCGGCGCAATCCTCAACCCCGCCGTCGGGATCGGTCTGCTCATCGCCGGCACGATCGACACGACGATGTTCTTCGTCGCCTTCGCCGCTGAGATGGTCGGCGCGATCATCGGCGCGATCCTGTGCTGGGCGGCTTACAGGCAGCACTTCGACGAGGAACCGGAGGCGGCGAACAAGCTCGGAGTCTTCTCGACCGGACCGGCGATCCGCTCTTACGGCGCCAACTTCCTCACCGAGGTGATCGCGACGTTCGTGCTGGTGTTCGTCATCCTCGCGTTCGCGGACTACGGCGACGTCAACGTCGGCGTGCCCGGCGGCCTCGGCCCGCTGACCGCTCTGCCCGTGGCGCTTCTCGTCGTCGGTATCGGTGCTTCGCTCGGTGGACCGACCGGCTACGCCATCAACCCCGCTCGCGACCTCGGTCCGCGTATCGCCCACGCGATCCTGCCGATCAAGGGCAAGGGCGGAAGCGACTGGGGCTACGCATGGGTCCCCGTGGTCGGGCCGCTCGTCGGTGGTGCAATCGCCGCGTTCGCCGCTCCCGCGCTACTCTCCCTGTAATCCTCAGGTTGGCTGGAGGACGACCTCGTGCTCCAGCCAACCTCACGCCCCCGCGTGGGGCAGAGACAGTTGCTCGGCCGACACGTGCCGAGTCCGATCCAACTCTCCACACGGCGACGCAGAGAGGCGCCGCCACATCGAAAGGAACTCCATGTCCAAGTACGTCATCGCCATCGACCAGGGCACAACGTCCAGTCGTGCGATCATCTTCGATCGCGCCGGCTCGATCATCTCGGTCGGCCAGAAGGAACACGAGCAGATCATGCCCCAGGCGGGCTGGGTCGAGCACGACGCGGCAGAGATCTGGCACAACGTCCAGGAGGTGATCGGGGTCGCCCTCGCACGGGCTGATCTCACGCGTCACGACATCGCCACGGTCGGCATCACCAACCAGCGTGAGACCGCAGTGGTGTGGAACAAGAAGACCGGCGTACCGGTCTACAACGCCATCGTCTGGCAGGACACCCGCACCCAGGACATCGTCGACCGCCTTGCCGCTGACGGTGGAACCGACCGGTTCAAGGACGTCGTCGGACTTCCGTTGGCGACGTACTTCTCGGGCACGAAGATCGCCTGGATCCTCGAGAACGTCGAAGGAGCCCGCGAGGCTGCCGAGGCCGGAGACCTTCTCTTCGGTACCACGGACTGCTGGGTGCTGTGGAACCTCACCGGTGGCGTCGACGGCGGCGTTCACGCGACCGATGTGACCAACGCCTCGCGCACGCTCTTCATGGACCTCGAGACGCTGCAGTGGCGCGACGACATCCTCGAGGTGTTCGGGGTTCCGCGCTCGATGCTGCCCGAGATCAAGTCGTCGTCCGAGGTCTATGGCTACGCCGAAGACTCGTCCCTGCTGCGTGAGACGCCGATCTCGGGCATCCTCGGCGATCAGCAGGCAGCCACCTTCGGACAGGCCGCCTTCCAGGCCGGTGAGTCCAAGAACACCTACGGCACCGGTTGCTTCCTGATCTTCAACACCGGAGAAGAGATCGTTCACTCCAAGAACGGACTCCTCACCACGGTCGGTTACAAGCTCGGCGACGCCCCGGCGCACTACGCGCTCGAAGGGTCGATCGCTGTCACCGGATCTCTGATCCAGTGGCTCCGCGACCAGCTCGGCATCATCGACGAAGCACCTCAGGTGGAAGAGCTGGCCGCCAGCGTTCCCGACAACGGTGGTGTGTACATCGTTCCGGCGTTCTCGGGCCTGTTCGCCCCCTACTGGCGCCCCGATGCGCGCGGCGCCATCGTCGGACTGACGCGCTACGTCAACAAGAATCACATCGCCCGTGCGGCCCTCGAAGCGGTCGCCTTCCAGACCCGGGATGTCCTCGACGCGGTCAACGCCGACGCCGGCGTTGACCTCACCGAGCTGAAGGTCGACGGCGGAATGGTCGCCAACAACGCCCTCATGCAGTTCCAGGCAGACGTGCTCGGCGTTCCGGTGGTTCGCCCGGTCGTCGCGGAGACCACCGCACTCGGCGCGGCCTACGCGGCTGGACTCGCGGTCGGCTTCTGGGAGGGCCTCGACGACCTCTCCGCCAACTGGCAGGAAGACCGTCGATGGGAGCCCGCCATGGACACCGACGAACGCGACCGCCAACTGCGCAACTGGCGCAAGGCCGTCACGAAGTCGATGGACTGGGTCGACGAAGACAGCAAGTAATCCCGACCGCAGAGGAACGGAGCCCCGCGGACACCATGCCGCGGGGCTCCGTTCTTCTGTGCGGAAGGTCTCTGCGCGGGCAGAAGGCACCCGGGCGAGACGAGTTATGTAGGGCGGGCGGGACTTGAACCCGCGATCGTTGGGTTATGAGCCCACTGCCTTCACCAGCTTGGCCACCGCCCCGAGATCTTCCAGCCTAGCGGTGCCGACGGTCAGTGCGGTGCGACGGCGGTGGCGTGAGTCGTGGTGTGCGTGAGATAGATCTCGGCGTTGCGGATCAGCCCGGCGCGCTCGTCGTCAGTCAGGGCACGACGCACCTTTGCGGGCACGCCGGCGACCAGGGAACCGTCTGGCACTTCCGTGCCGCCGAGCACGACCGCTCCTCCGGCGATCAGGCACCCTTTGCCGATCACGGCGCCACTGAGCACGACGGCTCCCATGCCGATCAGTGATCCGTCGCCGATCGTGCAACCGTGCACGACGGCGTTGTGGCCGATGGAGACGTTGTCGCCGATGACGGCCGGATGCCCGGAGTCGACGTGCACAGAGACGTTGTCTTGCACATTGCTGTCGGCGCCGACCGTGATCGGTGCCGAGTCGGCGCGCAGGACGGCGTTGTACCAGACGCTGGCGCGCGGCCCCAGGGTGACCGCGCCGACGATACGCGCACCGTCAGCGACGAAGGCATCGTCAGCGAGAGCGGGTGTGCGGTCGGCGAGAGCGATGACGGAGGCTGCGGCTGAGATGGTCATGTAGGTGAGACTACCCTCAGAACCGCGGAATTCCGCGGCTGAACAGGCGTGTAAGCCTTGCCTAGGCTTGCTTGCGGAATGGTTCAGGGTGAGTAGCGTTGTCTTCAGTGGACACCGGAAACCCACGCAGGAGGAACACGATGACCGATTCGAAGACCATCCCCGCCACCGCCGTCGACCCCACCGTCGCAGCGGCAGCCGCCCAGTTCCTGTCGCCGATCGTGCACAGCATGCAGGCTCTCGTGGTCAACGGCAAGCAGGCGCACTGGCACGTGCGCGGTGCGAACTTCGTCGGCGTGCACGAGTTCCTCGACACGCTCGTCGCGCACGCGATGGACTTCGCCGACACGGCCGCGGAGCGCATCGTCGCCCTCGGCCTGCCCATCGACGCCCGCGTCGCGACGGTCGCCGCCAAGGCAGCGCCGACGCAGGTCTCGGCCGGATTCGCTGGCTCGGACGACCTCGTCCGCGCGGTGATCGCCGACATCGATGCCGCCCTGGTCGAGATCAAGGCCGCTGTCGAGGGCCTCGACGAGGTCGATCTGACCAGCCAGGACGTCGCGATCGAGATCCAGCGCGGTCTGGAGAAGGACCGCTGGTTCCTCATCTCGCACATCGCCGCCTGACACACTCAGACGCCGACGCCCGCCTCGTGGTTCCACGAGGCGGGCGTTCGCGTCTCTGGGGCCGCCCCTCAGCCCAGGTGCGTCAGGCGTCCGCCCAGCAGCGTGGCTGCGACGGGCATCCGACGCAGGCTCTCCCGGTCGGCCGTGAGCGGGTCCTCGGAGCAGACGACGAGATCCGCGGTACCGCCGATCTCGAGGTCCGTGATGCCATGGCGACTACTGGCGCGCAACGCCGTCCCGATCGGTACCTGTTCCTCGGGATGCCACGGAGCGCGCTCGTCCCCCGTGCGGTGCACGGCGGCGGCGATCGTGACCCACGGGTCCAGCGGTGCCACGGGGGCATCCGACCCGAATCGCACCGCGACATCCGCACTCAACAGCGAGGCGACCGGATGGCTGATCGCGCTCTGGTGCTGCCACAGCGAGCCGACGAGGTCGCGGTCATCGACCGCGTGCGTCGGCTGCACGCTCGCCACGACGCCCAGTCGCGCGAAGCGCGCCAGATCGGCGTGACGCACGAGCTGCGCATGCTCGATCGTGCCGCGCGCCTGCGTGTAGGTGAACGCGTCGAGGGCGGATGCCACCGCACGGTCGCCGATGGCGTGCACGGCCACCTCGATTCCGGCGCCGGTCGCCGTCGTCAGATAGTCGCGCAGTTGCTCGGGGTCGATCGTGAACTCCCCGAAGTTCTGCGGGTCGTCACCGTACGCATGTGAGCAGGCCGCGGTGCGGGTGCCGAGCGACCCGTCCGTGATGAGCTTGAGCGGCCCGACGTGCACCAGATCATCGGTACCGCCGAGGATGTTCCCCGTGCGCAGCCCGGCGTCGATCGCGCGCTGCAGGTTGGCCGCGTAGAAGGCGAACTCCACCCGGTGTGCATCGAATCCGGCATCCGCCCGCCGCTGCCACGCGTCGGCGTTCCACGCCATGTCGAAGTCGACGATGCCGGTGACTCCGCGGCTCGCGGCGCGCTCTCCGGCGCGGCGCACGGCGGCATCCGCCACCGCGTCATCTGCCGTGTTCAATCGGCGCGAGATCTCGAACGCGTCCTCTTCACGCAGCATCCCGTCGGGTGTCGGGGCGAAGCCCTCCCGGCGGAATGCGGCGGAGTTGAGCCAGACGCTGTGCACGTCCATGTTGATGAGGTAGGTCGGCCGGTCGCCGCATGCCGCGTCGATCACCGCCAACGAGGGCGCATCGAGCCACAGCGCATCACGCATGCCGGCTCCGACGACCCGACCATCCGACAGCGGCGCGGCCGCGCCCATCAGACGGGCGGCCTCCGCCGCGCTTCGCACCTCGCCGAGCTGCACCCGTTCCGCATCGAGCGCCCACTGCACCGTGTGCACATGGTGGTCCCACAGACCGGGCAGCACCCGGCTCCCGTGGCCGTCCAGCACGACGCCATGGGCCGCCAGGTCACCGGTCGGGGCGATATCGGCGATGCGCCCGCGCTCGATCATCAGGTCGACGGGCTCGTCGCCGAACGCGACCGCCGCGGGGCCGGTCAGCCGCACGGCACGCACGACGTCGACCCGGTCTCCGCGCGCCGTCACGAACGGTGCTCCACGCGCGCGATGTGCGCCCGACGCATCTCGGCGGCCAACGCGGCGTCTGCGTAGGGCCCGTCGCCCTCCAATTGCTCCAGCACCCGCTCGACCGTCTCAGGCGGACGGTTCTGACTGAGCTTTCGCTTGGCGACAACCTTCGTGGGTGTGAGCCGGAAACCCACCGTCCCTGCGGCCAGCCGCTGCACGTACGCTTCGTCGTTGGGCGGCGTCCACATACCGCGCGGATCGGCCAGGCGGCTCTCGAACAGGGCGGTCATGCGCTCCAGCACCCGCAGGTTCTCTTCGTCCGAGAGGATCTCGGGGACCCCACTCAGATGCACCGAGACGAAGTTCCACGTGGGGACACCCGCAACATCGCCGTACCAGCCCGGCGAGATGTAGCCGTGCGGGCCCTGGAACATCACCAGCAGCTCGCGGGAACCCAGCCCATGAATCAGGTCGTCCGGGCGCCCGACATGACCGACGATCGTCAGGTCGTCGCGATCCTCATCGAGAAGGATCGCGTAATGCGAGGCGACGAGCCCGTCATCGCCGTCACTGACGATCGTCGCCCACGGGTGGCGCTGGATCACCCGACGGATCTCGGTCGGGTCGGTCATAGCGAAACTGGGATTCTGGCGCACCGTCCCAGCCTATGACCGACCCGACCGATCGGGATCCGACTACTTGCCGCCGACGACCCGGATCGCCTGCGTCTTCCAGTTCTCGTACGAAGGATCGCCCTGCATGAACGCCGCAACCTGCTCGGGCGTGGCCGTCAGCTTCGGGTCGTTGTCGAGATACTTCTTCGTCTCGCGTGCCACCAGCCCCGACAGCACCAGCAAGCCGATGAGGTTCGGCAGCGCCATCAGGCCGTTCATCACGTCCGAGAACGCCCACACGACACCGAGCTGCACGGTGCAGCCGATGAACACAACGAGCGAGAAGATGATGCGGAACGGGATCACCGCGCGACGCCCGAGCAGACGCTCGATACTGCGCTCGCCGTAGTACGACCATCCGAGGATCGTCGAGCTCGCGAACAGCACGAGACCGACCGTCACGATGTAGTGCCCCCACTCGCCCGGCAGACCGTGCGAGAACGCCTCACCCGTCATCAGAGCGGGGCTCATCTGCTCACCGGTCTCAGGATCGGTCATGTTCCACACGCCGGTGGTGATGATGACCAGGCCGGTGAAGGTGACGACGATGATCGTGTCGATGAAGGTCTGCGTCATCGACACGAGGCCCTGACGCACCGGGTGGCTGGTCTTCGCCGCTGCAGCCGCGATGGCCGCCGACCCCATGCCCGACTCGTTCGAGAAGATACCGCGCGCGACACCGAACTGCACCGCGATGATGATCGCCGAACCGGCGAAGCCGCCGACGGCGCTGGTACCGGTGAAGGCATCGGTGAAGATCTGCGCGAACGCCGCGGGCACACCGCTGATGTTGGCGATCAGGATGTACAGGGCGCCGAGTACATAGAAGATGATCATCACGGGCACGAGTCCGGCGGTCACGCGACCGATCGACTTGATGCCGCCGACCAGCACCAGCAGCGCGAAGATCGTCAACGCCAGACCGGTCACCCAGGTGGGAACGCTGAAGCTGTTCTCGAGGTTCGCCGAGATCGAGTTGCCCTGCGTCATGTTGCCGATACCGAAACTGGCGATCACGGCGGCGACGGCGAAGAAGATCGCGAGGAACTTGCCGAAGCCGTTCGGGATGCCGCGCTCAAGGTAGTACTGCGGACCGCCGTTCTTCTCGCCGGCGGAGTCGGTGGTGCGGAACCGCACGCCCAAGAACGACTCGGAGTACTTCGACGCCATACCGACGAGCCCAGTGATCCACATCCAGAACAGCGCACCGGGGCCACCGATTCCGATCGCGGTCGCCACGCCGACAATGTTGCCGGTGCCGACCGTCGCTGCCAGCGCGGTCGTCAGCGCCTGGAACTGCGAGATGTCGCCGTCGGCTCCGGGGTCGCGGCGTGTGAAGAGCCCCAGCCGCAGTGCTGCGCCGAGTCGCAGGAATTGGATGCCACCCAGGCGGATGGTGAGGTAGAGCCCGGTGCCGAGCAGCAGCGGGATGAGCACCCAGGGTCCCCAGATGACACCGCTGAGCCATCCGAGGAAACCCTCGATTTCTGACAGGTCCATGTATTCTCCTGACGCGTCGTTGCGAGTGGATGACGCCATCCTATTCACAGCCGACGCCCAGGCCTACTCACAGACGACGATCAGGTTCCCGTCACCGCTGACAGGACGGACACCAGTAGAGCTTGCGCGCTCCGATCTCTTCCAGCGCGATCTCGGTACCGCAGACCCGACAGGGCAGGCCCGCCCGATGATAAACCCAGTGACGGTCGTCACGACTCGCCATCGCGGCGCGGTAGTCATCGCCCGTCAGACCATCCATGGTCATCATCTGGCCGGTCTCGACGCCGATCGCCAGCAGCCTCACCCAATCGCGCCACAGTTCGCGCACGACCTCCTCGGGCACCTCGCGCCCGGGTGTGTGCGGGTCCAGGCGCGCGCGGAAGAGCATCTCGGCGCGGTACACGTTGCCAATCCCGCTCACCACCGCCTGGTCCATCAGCATTAGGGCGATCGGTGTGGGCTTGCGTCGCACCACGCGCACGAAACGCTCTTCTCCCTCGGCCGGGTCACCGACCAGCGGGTCGGGACCGAGCTTGGCCACCGTCGCCAGCATCTCATCCGGGGTCTGCAGTACGCACGCCGTCGGCCCACGCAGGTCGGCGCAGGTGCTCTTCGTCAGCAAGCGCAACCGCACTTGTCCCACCACGGGCGGCGGCCACTCGTCGCCGTCGTCGGCGAGCCCACGCGTCTGCTCCGACATGCGAACATGCACACGGGCCTTGCGCGGAGCCCCGATGGATCGCAACGAGTTCTCACCGGCGTCGTCGAAGATCGCGTCTTCGGCCGGCTCCGCGTCGAGTTCGGTGCCGCGCTGGTTGGTCTGCCCCATGCGGCCGTTCGCCGATGCAATGGTGGCATCCGCAACGATCTCACCGGCGAAGTCCCACGCTCCGTACAGTCCCAGGTGCACCCGCAACCACACGGCATCCTCGAACTCGAGAAACATCTGCTTGCCGACGGCCATCGCCTGCAGCATCTCGCGACCGTCGAGCACACTCGCGCCCTCGGCGAATCGCCCCTGGGGGCTGGACGCACCCACCGGCAGGTTCACGAAGTTGCGGCTGAACTGCCGAGCGATGCGATGGACGGAATGCCCCTCAGGCATGTCAGGCGCGCGGCCCGTCGGCGGCGCCGGCCTCTCCTCGACGAGGATCGGGCAGCAGCGACCCGTCCTTCTCGAAGTCGGCGATCTGGCCGATGCGTCGCACGTGGCGCTCATCACCCGTGAACGGGGTCGCGATGAACAGATCGATGAACGACGTCACCTCGTCGAACGTGTGCTGGCGCGCGCCGATCGAGATGACATTGGCGTCATTGTGCTCGCGTGCCAGCTCCGCCGTCGATTCGTTCCACACCAGGGCGGCGCGGATGCCCTGCACCTTGTTCGCCGCGATCTGCTCACCGTTGCCGGATCCGCCGAACACCACGCCGAGCGCCTCGACACCCGCCGACTGATCGGCGATGACGGCCTGCGCCGCACGAATGCAGAATGAGGGATAGTCATCGAGCGCGTCGTACTCCACCGGGCCGTGGTCGATCACATCGTGCCCAGCGGCGCTCAGGTGCTGCTGCAGGCGGGTCGAGAAGTCGAGTCCGGCGTGGTCGGTGGCGATATGGATGCGCATACCGTCCATCCTACGTACGCCGGACTCTCCCACCGCCTACGGGGCGAGCCCGGCGGCAGCCGGCTTGAAGCCCGCCCGAATGTTCTCACAGCATCCGGGGCGACACACGTCGTACCAGGGTCCAAGACCCGTGACATGGGCGCGCTCGCCAGCCGGCCGGCCTTCCAGGCGCTCCTGCACCAGGTCGACGATTCCCGCAACGAACGCCGGCGAGACGCCGGGCGTCGGCGTACGGGCGAACAGCAGTCCCGCCTCGTCAGCGGCCTCCTTCGCCTCGGTGTCGAGATCCCACAGCACCTCCATGTGGTCGCTCATGAACCCGACCGGCACGACCACGACCGCACTGCGACCGCGCTGCGGGAGCTCGGAGATCACATCGCACACATCCGGTTCGAGCCACGGCTGGGTCGGCGGGCCGGAACGCGACTGGTAGACGAGCTCCCACGGCACATCCGCCGCGGCCGGTGTGAGCCGAGCCACCTGCTCCATCACCCAGGCGGCGACCGCCTCGTGCTGCGCGGCGTATGCGCCGCCGTCGCCCCAGTCCACATCGCGCGGCCCCGAGCGCTGGGCATCCGCGGTGGGGATGCTGTGCGTCGAGAACAGCACGTGAATCGCCTCGGCCGCGATGCCTTCATCCAGACGCGCGCGGACGGCATCGTCGACTCCCTCGACGAACGCCTGCACGAACCCGGGGTGATCGAAGAACGGGCGGATCTTGTCGATCGTGACCACACCGTCGTACTCGGTGCCATCGAGCACACGCGAGAAGTCCTCGCGGTACTGCCGGCAACTCGAGAACGAGCTGTAGGCACTCGTCGCGAACGCGATCAGTGAGGTGTGCCCGTTGCCTGCGGCCTCGGCGACAGCGTCCTCCAGATAAGGCGCCCAGTTGCGGTTGCCCCAGTACACCGGAAGGTCGATGGCACGGGCCGCGAGCTCGGCTTCCAACGCTGCCTTCAGCGATCGGTTCTGCGCATTGATCGGGCTGATGCCGCCAAACGCGCGGTAGTGGTGCGCGACCTCTTCCAACCGCTCATCGGGAATGCCTCTCCCCCGCGTCACATTGCGCAGGAAGGGAATGACATCCTCTTGACCCTCCGGCCCGCCGAAGCCCGCGAGCAGGATCGCGTCGTAGGCGACAGGGGTCTCGATGTGCGGAGCGCCCGCGGCCGCAGCCGGGGACGCATGGGAAACGGCATCCGATTCTGGGGAGTTCACGGGCGCCATGATGGCACCCGCTCCTATGAAACAGCGCGGAACACCGGCGCGCGCGAGCGTCCCTACTGGCGCAACCACGCCGCTGGCGTAGGCTGTCATGGTTGCCGTCGGCGCCAGCAGTGCCGACGCACGCCGACACCCCTCCACCCATGGGAGATAACAGCAGTGCCTGGAGAAAACCTCACTCGTAGCGAGGCGCAGGAGCGCCGTTCCGTCATCGACACGCAGTCTTACGAGGTCTCGCTCGACCTCACGAAGGGCGCCGAGGTGTTCGGCTCCCGCAGCGTCGTGCGCTTCACCGCGACCCCCGGAAGCTACACCTTCATCGACCTGATCGCGAAGGACGTGCGCGAGATCACGCTCAACGGCGAGCAGATCGACCCCGGCCAGGCTTTCGCCGACTCGCGCATCGCCCTCGGCGACCTGCAGGCCGAGAACGTGCTGATCGTCGACGCCGACTGCCTGTACACCAACACCGGTGAGGGTCTGCACCGCTTCGTCGACCCGGTCGACGGCGAGGTCTACCTGTACTCGCAGTTCGAGGTGCCCGACTCACGCCGCGTCTTCGCTGTGTTCGAGCAGCCCGACCTCAAGGCGACGTTCCAGTTCACCGTCACCGCGCCGTCGGCGTGGAAGGTCGTGTCGAACTCGCCCACCCCCGAGCCGATCGTGCATGACGACCCGGCGACCGCGACGTGGGGCTTCGAGCCGACGCCGCGCATCTCGTCGTATATCACCGCGCTGGTCGCGGGCCCTTACGAGTCCACGTTCTCCGAGCTGACCAGCTCGTCGGGCAAGGTCATCCCGCTGGGCGTGTACGGCCGCAAGAGCCTGTGGGAGCACCTCGACGCCGACTACATCTTCGACAAGACCCGCCAGGGCTTCGCCTACTTCGAGGAGAAGTTCGGCGTCGCCTACCCGTTCGAGAAGTACGACCAGCTGTTCGTACCGGAATTCAACGCCGGTGCGATGGAGAACGCCGGCGCCGTCACCTTCACCGAGACCTACGTCTTCCGCAGCAAGGTGACCGACGCCGTCAAGGAGCGTCGCGTCGTGACGATCCTGCACGAACTGGCACACATGTGGTTCGGTGACCTGGTCACGATGAAGTGGTGGAACGACCTCTGGCTGAACGAGTCGTTCGCCGAGTGGGCGTCGACCATCGCCACGGCCGAGGCCACCGAGTGGACTGAGGCGTGGACCACCTTCAACGCCATGGAGAAGACCTGGGCCTACCGTCAGGACCAGCTGCCCTCCACGCACCCGATCGTCGCCGAGATCAATGATCTGCAGGACGTGCAGGTCAACTTCGACGGCATCACCTATGCCAAGGGCGGCTCCGTACTCAAGCAGCTCACCGCCTGGGTGGGCATCGAGGCGTTCTTCGCCGGTGTGTCGCAGTACTTCCAGAAGCACTCCTGGGGCAACACCGAGCTCAGCGACCTGCTCGTCGAACTCGAGCAGACCAGCGGCCGCGAGCTGACCGGCTGGGCCGAGAAGTGGCTCGAGACCGCCGGCGTGAACACGCTCAGCCCGGTCATCGCCGAGGACGCCTCGGGCACGATCACGCGCTTCGCCGTCACCCAGACGGCACCGGCCGACTACCCGACGATCCGACCGCACCGCCTCGGCATCGGCTTCTACGACCTCGACGGCGGCGCGCTCGTGCGCAGCCACTACGTCGAGGTCGACATCGACGGCGACCGCACCGAGATCCCCGAGCTGCAGGGCCTCAAGCGTCCGGCCATGGTGCTGCTGAACGACAAGGACCTCGCCTACGCGAAGATCCGCCTCGACGAGCAGTCGCTGGCCACGGCGATCGAGCACCTCGCCGACATCAGCGACCCGCTCGCGCGCTCGCTCGTGTGGGGCGCCGCCTGGGATCAGACCCGCGACGCCGAGACCGCGGCACGCGACTACATCGACCTCGTCCTGGGCAACATCGGCCGCGAGAGCGAATCGACCACGGTGCGCACCACGCTCGCCCAGTTGCAGCTCGCCGCTGGATCGTACGTCGACCCGGCCACGCGTTCGGCGGCCCGTGAGAAGGTGGCCGACGGACTGTGGGCGCTTGCTCAGCAGGCAGAGTCCGGCAGCGACAGCCAGCTGCAGCTGGTGATGGCCTTCGCGAACTCCGCCACCACTGCCGAGCACGCTGGCATCATCGGACGCCTGCGCTCGGGTGAGGACACCCTGCCGGGGCTCGACGTCGACGCAGACCTCTCATGGCAGCTGCTCATCGGTCTGGCCGCGGCGGGCGCCACCGACGCCACGACGATCGATGCGGCCCTCGCCGCCGACAACACGTCCAAGGGCGCCGAACTGGCCGCACAGGCTCGCGCGACCCTGCCGACGACGGCCGACAAGAAGGCCGCCTGGGCGTCGCTGATCGACAACGCCGACCAGCCCAACACGATCGTGCGCTCCACGGCATTCGGCTTCGTGCACCCCTCGGGTGTCGACGTGCTCGGCGATTTCATCCAGCCGTACTTCGACATGCTGCTGCCGATCTGGGAGGGCCGCACCTACCAGATCGCCGATTACCTGGTCGTGGGTCTGTACCCGCGCTCGCTCGCCAGCGTCGAGCTGCGTGACGCCACGCGTGCGTGGCTGTCCGACAACCAGGACGCCGCGCCCGCGCTGCGTCGACTGGTGCACGAGAACCTCGCCGACGTCGAGCGTGCTCTCGCCGCGCAGAAGCGCGACGCCGACAGCTGACAGCTGACATCGACTCTGAGGGGCTCTTTCCGCGTCCAGCGCGCGGAAAGAGCCCCTCACTAGACTCAGGGACATGCTGCCCTTCCCCTTCACGACGGACCCCGAGGCGCCCGTCGACCTGGGCTTCTGGAACGATCTGTGGGAGTCGTCCGTTGCCGCGCTGAGCACGATCGGCGGAAAGCTGGCGCAGATCGCGATCATCATCGCCATCTGCGTCGCGTTGTCGTTCGTGCTGCGCCTGGTGATCAGACGCATCGTTCATCGGATCGTCAGCAACGCCAAGTCAAAAGCCGACGTCGCCGACACCGTGGCGCTGGAACGCTCACCGCTGGCAGATATGCGTCTGGTGCAGCGCACGCGCACCCTCGGCACGATCCTGCAGAACATGGTCAACGTGATTCTGGTGATCGTCGCCCTGATCCTGATCGTCAGGGCCATCGATCAGGACATCCTCGGTTCGCTGACGCTGATCACGGCCGCTATCGGTGCCGGTCTCGGCTTCGGCGCCCAGAACATCGTCAAGGATGTCCTCAACGGCATGTTCATCGTCGCCGAGGATCAGATCGGCATCGGCGACGTCGTCGATCTCGGCCTGGCCTCGGGCGTCGTCGAGTATGTCAGCGTGCGCATCACCCAGGTGCGCGATGTCAATGGCACGCTCTGGTACGTGCGCAACGGCGAGGTCACCCGCATCGGCAACATGTCGCAGGGCTGGGCACGCGCGATCGTCGACCTGGGTGTCGCCGCCGATGCCGATCTCGATCAGGTCGAGCAGACACTGCTGCACACCGCCGAAGAGCTCGCGAAGGACCCGAAGTGGCGCACCCGCGTGATCGAGGCGCCCGAGGTCTGGGGGCTGGAGTCGATCGACGGGGACGCACTGGTGGTGCGCGTCGTGCTGAAGACCAGGGCAAACGCCCGCGACGACGTCTCGCAGGAACTCCGCCGACGGTTGCGCACCGCGTTGCTGGCGCAGGAGGTCGCTGTACCGAGCATGGCCGCGGTCACCGTCACGGGGCCCGACAGTGCCCGCCGCGTAAGGGGAGCGAACCCGCCGATGACACGCCCCAACGCCATCACCGGCGTACCGCCGGTCGCCGAACGCGGCATCTGGCGTCGCAAGAAGTCCACTCCGCAGGAAGGCGAAACGCAATGACGTTCTACGACGAAGTCGGCGGCCACGACACGTTCCGACGCATCGTCGATGTGTTCTACCGCGAGGTCGCTCTCGATCCGGTACTCAAACCGATGTACCCCGAAGAGGACCTCGGCCCCGCCGCCGAACGACTCACGATGTTCCTGGAGCAGTACTGGGGTGGGCCGACGACGTACGGCGAGCGACGCGGGCATCCTCGGTTGCGGATGCGGCACGCGGCGTTCCACGTCGACCCGGATGCCCGTGATCGATGGCTCGCACATATGCGCACCGCTCTGGACGAGGTGAAGTTGTCGCCTCTGCACGAAGCGACGCTGTGGGACTACCTGGAGCGGGCGGCGTATGCCATGGTGAACACGTTCGAGCCATCCGGCATCGGACGCGGCCCGGCGGGCCGGACCACGCTTGAGCACCGCATCCCCACGGAGTCGACGGAGACCTGAAGATGACTGCAGCCAGTTCCCCAGCCACCGATGTACTCGTGATCGGATGGGGGCTGGCAGGCCTCACCGCGGCCAGCGAGGCGATCGCCGCGGGCAGACGCGTGACGATCATCGATCAGGAGGCGCGCGTCGACCTGGGTGGGCAGGCCTGGTGGTCGTTCGGTGGGCTGTTCCTGGTCGACTCACCCGAGCAGCGTCGCATGGGCATCAAGGATTCCCTGGATCTGGCACGGCAGGACTGGTTCGGCAACGCCGGGTTCGACCGCCCCGAGGACGCATGGCCGCGGCGCTGGGCAGAGGCCTATCTGCAGTTCGCCGCGGGCGAGAAACGCAGCTGGTTGCGCGAGCGCGGAGTGGGGTTGTTCCCCGTGGTCGGCTGGGCCGAACGCGGCGGGAGCGGAGCGATCGGTCCCGGCAACTCCGTGCCACGGTTCCACATCACGTGGGGAACCGGCCCCGGCATCGTCGCGCCCTTCGCGGCGGCTGTCGAAGCGGGCGAGGCTGCTGGAAGGGTGACGGTTCTCCCCCGCCACCGCGTCACCGAGTTGCTCGTCGACGGCGGCGCGGTCGTCGGCGCACGCGGGTCAGTGCTCGCGCCGAGCGACACCCCGCGCGGGGTCGCATCGTCGCGCGAGCCGGTGGGCGAGTTCATGATCCGAGCGGATGCAACCATCGTGGCATCCGGTGGTATCGGCGGCGATCACGATCTGGTGCGCGCCGCGTGGCCCGCACGTCTGGGCACGCCGCCCGCCCACATGCTCACCGGGGTGCCGGCGTACGTCGACGGCTCGATGCACGCGGTATCGTCCGCGGCAGGCGCACGGCTGATCAATGGTGACCGGATGTGGCACTACGTCGAGGGGATCGAGAACTGGGATCCGGTGTGGCCGGGCCATGGCATCCGCATCCTGCCCGGTCCGTCCTCGCTGTGGCTCGATGCCACCGGCCGCAGACTGCCCGTCCCGCTGTACCCGGGCTTCGACACGCTGGGCACGCTCGCGCACCTGCGCACGACCGGGCACGACCACTCCTGGTTCGTCACGTCGTTGAAGGTGATCGAGAAGGAGTTCGCGCTCTCGGGCAGTGAGCAGAACCCCGACCTCACCGGCCGGGATCTGAAGCTGCTGGTGAAGTCCCGGCTGGCGAAGGGGCCCACCGGCCCGGTGCGGGCGTTCCTCGACGAGGGCGCCGATTTCATCGTCGAGGACGACCTCGAGGCGTTGCTCGCTCGCATGCGATCAACGCCCGGTGGCGACGTCCTCGATGTGGATCGTGCGCGCGACGAGGTCACGGCGCGTGACCGCGAGATCGACAACGACTTCACCAAAGACGCCCAGATCGCCATGCTGCGCTCCATGCGCGGATATCGCGGCGACCGGCTGATCCGCACCGCGGCACCGCACCGTCTGCAAGATCCCGCGGCCGGGCCGATGGTCGCCGTGCGCCTGCATGTGCTGACCCGTAAATCGCTCGGCGGGATCGAGACCGACCTGGAGGGACGCGCCCTCGGCGCCGATGGCGTGCCGGTCCCCGGCCTGTACGCGGCGGGCGAGGCCGCCGGTTTCGGTGGCGGCGGCGTGCACGGCTATCGCGCGCTGGAAGGAACGTTCCTGGGCGGATGCTTGTTCTCGGGCCGGCAGGCGGGGCGTGCGGCCTCGCGTTAGGCTCCCACCGCAGTACCGGTCCCCCGGACAGCGGTCAGGCCCGTCACGGCCGGCCCTCGGCTGAGAATGTGCCCGCGCGCGAAGGCCAGGCGTGTCCAGCGGCCCGAGCGCGTGACGCGCACCTGCTCACCCTCCCGTGTGACGGCCGTGCCCATGCGGTCGGAGGCGATGAACCCGAACGCGTGGGCGGCGAAGGCCACACCGCGCGGCAGGCCCAGGAGGTCCTCATCGGGCTCTCCCCATACCCGCGAACGCAGCGCGCGCACGGCGTCCTCCCCGGCGCCCGGTGTGGTGCCGCGAGCGACGGCCGAAATGCCCCACTGCGCGCGGTCGCCGATGATGCGGTCGGACAGCTCTCCGATCAGCTCCCAGCCGTCGCGCGGCGGTGAGACGCCCGCCCAAGCCGGCGCCCTGCCGGTCTCGGGCAATGCGACCTCGGCGGGCGACGCTCCCGGTGAGAGCTCGTCGACGACGATGTCGCAGCGCAGCTCGGGGTCGGCACGCACGATGCGCATCGCCAGAACCGTCGGCGTCTGATCGAGGAATCCCTGCGGTGCCAGCGCGGCGGCCGTCACCACGAGGATGCCGTCGGCGGCCTGAAGGCGCACTCCTTCCGCGGATGCCGTGGCGGCGCGCCCGGCGAAGGTCAGCACATCACGTGCCGTGTCGGCATCGGAGAGAACGAGAGGTCTGGTCACTCCTTCTAAACTAGTCGGATGACCGCCGACGAGCCCGCCCGCAGATCCGTCGACGCGCTGTTATCGGTGCTCGACCTGACCTCGTCCGGTGCCCGCACCACGGAAGACATCTTCACCGGCAGCTCGCAGCCGATGCCGACCGGTCGCGTGTATGGCGGTCAGGTGCTGGCACAATCACTCATCGCGACCGAACGGACGCTCCCCGAAGAGCGCGCGGTCCACTCGATGCACGGCTACTTCCTGCGCCCCGGCGACGCCACCCAAGGCATCACGTTCTCGGTCGATCGCATTCACGACGGCCGCTCATTCTCGACACGGCGGGCGCAGGCGTTCCAGGGCGGTCTGCCGATCTTCTCGATGATCGCCTCATTCCAGGACGCCGGTCCCGGCATCGAGCACGCCGAGCCCATGCCCACCGGCATCCCGGCACCCGAGGACGTCGAGTCGAGCGATGCCATCCTCGACGCCGGCGCACTGCTCGGGGTGCGCCCCGTCGACATCCGGCATGTCGAGGGCCCCATCTACCAGCAGGCGGCGCAGGCGCACGTGGCGCAGCAGGCGGTCTGGGTGCGTATGCGCGCGCCGCTGCCCGATGACCCACGTGTGCACCGGGCAGCACTCGCGTACCTCAGCGACTTGACGATCCAGGAGTCGATCCTGCGACGTCACGGCGTCAGCTGGAATCTGAAGGGGCTGAAGGTCGCGAGCCTCGACCACGCAATGTGGTGGCACCGCCCCGGCCGAGCCGACGATTGGCTGCTCTACGTGCAGTCATCCCCCAACGCGCGCGGCGGACGCGGACTCGCTCAGGGACGCATCTACAGCCGTGACGGCGTACTGGTGGCGACGGTCGCGCAAGAGATCATGGTGCGGGTGCCGCAGAGCGACTGAGTCACCGCCGCCAGCACATGCCCGTGCAGGCGGTGTCAGCGGTGCTGGTATGCGATGGGCTCGCCGACGTACGGCTCCCACGCGGCGCGCATCTCAGGGCTCAGCCGCACCGGACGGCCGGTGACGGCATCCACGAGCACGATCACCGCAGTCGACCGGGCGTACAACACGCGCTCGTCGCTCTCGGCGTGACTGAACACGTCATAGCAGACCTGCAGGCTCGAACCGCCGAGCTTGCCGAACCACATCTCGACATCCAACGGACGCCGCTGGTACGGCACCGGCGCGAGGTACTCGATCTCCTGCCGGGCGATCAGGGTGAGCACACCCTGATCGACCCCGGTGGAGAGTACGGCGGTGTCGGGGGCCTGCTCCCCCGGCTCGGGCTGCCAGAAGGCGCGCACGCGCGCCTCTTCGAGCAGCTTGAGCATGGAGGTGTTGTTGACGTGGTTGAACGCGTCGAGGTCTCCCCACCGCAGGTGGATGGGAATGTGCAGGCGCATGGGGTTCGCTTTCTCAGAACGTCAGTCGGCGGCGGGCCCCACGCCCCCGAGGCTCCGGGGAGCGCGAAGCGATGCCCGGAGTGGGGCGAGGGATCAGTCGCGCGTGAGCTTGCGGTGGGTCGTGCGGTGCGGGCGCGCAGCCTCGGGGCCCATGCGCTCGATCTTGTTCGCCTCGTAGGCCTCGAAGTTACCCTCGAACCAGTGCCACTGAGCAGGGTTCTCATCGGTGCCCTCGTAGGCGAGGATGTGCGTGGCAATGCGGTCGAGGAACCACCGGTCGTGGGTGATGACCACGGCGCAACCGGGGAACTCCAGCAACGCGTTCTCCAGCGAGCTGAGGGTCTCGACGTCGAGGTCGTTGGTCGGCTCGTCGAGCAGCAGCAGGTTGCCACCCTCCTTGAGGGTCAGCGCGAGGTTCAGTCGGTTGCGCTCTCCACCCGAGAGCACGCCGGCCTTCTTCTGCTGGTCCGGTCCCTTGAAGCCGAACTTCGACACGTAGGCGCGCGAGGGGATCTCAGTCTTGCCGACGGTGATGAAGTCGAGTCCGTCCGAGACGACCTCCCACAGCGTCTTGTTGGGGTCGATGTTCCCGCGCGACTGGTCGACGTAGCTGATCTTGACCGTCTCACCGATCTTCAGGTCGCCGCCGTCGAGCGGCTCCAGTCCGACGATTGTCTTGAACAGGGTCGTCTTTCCGACACCGTTGGGACCGATGACGCCGACGATGCCGTTCGGGGGCAGGC
Organism: Microbacterium esteraromaticum; assembly: GCF_017303215.1. GTDB lineage: Bacteria > Actinomycetota > Actinomycetes > Actinomycetales > Microbacteriaceae > Microbacterium > Microbacterium esteraromaticum_C. The sequence continues at coordinate 2,176,863 of NZ_JAEMWU010000001.1, forward strand.
TGAAGCCCAAACCGTCGATCAGCTTGCGGTCGCCGAAGCCCTTCTGCAGGTTCTTCGCCTCGATGACGACGTTGCCCAGTCGCGGCCCTGCCGGGATCTGGATCTCTTCGAAATCAAGCTTGCGGGTGCGCTCGGCCTCGGCCGCCATCTCTTCGTAGCGGGCCAGACGTGCCTTCGACTTCGTCTGACGGCCCTTCGCGCTGGAGCGGACCCACTCCAGCTCGTCCTTGAGGCGCTTGGCAAGCTTGGCGTCCTTCTTGCCCTGGATGTCGAGGCGCTCGGCCTTCTTCTCCAGGTAGGTCGAGTAGTTACCCTCGTAGCCGATCAGGCGGCCGCGGTCGACCTCGGCGATCCACTCGGCCACGTTGTCGAGGAAGTACCGGTCGTGGGTGATCGCGATAACGGCGCCCTTGTAGTCCTTGAGGTGCTGCTCGAGCCACAGCACGCTCTCGGCGTCGAGGTGGTTGGTGGGCTCATCGAGCAACAGCAGGTCGGGCTTCTGCAGCAGCAGCTTCGCCAGTGCGACACGACGCTTCTCACCACCCGAGAGCGGACCGATCGGCGCGTCCGCCGGCGGGGTGCGCAGGGCATCCATCGCCTGCTCGAGCTGCGAGTCGAGGTCCCAGCCGTCGGCGGCGTCGATCTCTTCCTGCAGCACACCCATCTCGGCCAGCAGCGAGTCGAAGTCGGCGTCGGGATCGGCCATCAGCGCCGAGATCTCGTTGAACCGGTCGACCTTGGCCTTGATGGCCACGCCGTCCTGAATGTTCTCGATCACGGTCTTGGTCTCGTCGAGCTCGGGCTCCTGCATCAGGATGCCGACGCTGAAGCCGGGGGTGAGCTTGGCCTCACCGTTGGAGGGCGTGTCGAGGCCCGCCATGATCTTGAGGATCGTCGACTTACCGGCACCGTTCGGGCCCACCATGCCGATCTTCGCTCCGGGCAGGAACGCCATGGTCACGTCGTCCAGGATGAGCTTGTCGCCCACAGCCTTGCGGGCTCGCACCATGGAATAGATGTACTCGGCCACGAAGCAGCTCTCCTTCTGTCAGCAGGCACGCGGAAAAGACCCCCGGGAGGATCGACTCTCCAGCCTACCGGTCTTCGCGGGCGCTCGAGGCAGAGACGAGGTACGCGATCACCAGTCGATCGGCCGCGTCTGCCCGATCAGGCAGCGCCCCTCGGCGAGTTGCGGCATGACCGCGGTCACCGGTTCACCTGTGGACGGCCCGACCTGGCCGATGAGGCACTCGCTCTCACCCCACGCGACTGAGAACTGCAGGCTCTCCGCGGGGTTGCCGACCGTACTCATGTCAGCGGTCACCTGCATGTGCTCGCGCAGGAACCCGACTGCCACCAGTGCGTCGATGTACGCTCGCCCCGACGAACGCTGGTCGCTGGCCCACACCTGGGCCGTGACCTGCGCGAACAGCGGCAGGTTATCGGCGGCGGTCCCGTCCGGAACCGGCTGCGACGCCTGAGCGTCCGACTCGTCGCCCTCAACGGGCGGGCTCGGCACGGACGTCGCCACCGGTGCCGGTTCGGAAGCGGTCAGCCAGGGCAGAGCGCCGCACCCGACGAGAAGACCGCTGAGCGCGACGATGCTCACCGCGAACGACACGACCGAACGTCGCGGACGGGCGGCGGAAGCAGTTGACCCTCGGAGCACGCTCTGAAGTCTAGGCGCGTTCACGGGACCGACCGCTTCCGCGATGCGCCGACTCGCACTGCACACGGGCCGGCGCACCCGCGTCGCCGCATTCAGGCCATCGCCGGTTCCGAGTGATCGGAGCGGGCGGCGTCAGCGTCTACGCCGCCGGCGTCCGGCGCATGCAGACCATGCTCGCCCCATGCCGCCAGGTGCTCGTCGGACACCACGTCGGCGTGGGAATCGACCTCCTGCGGAGCCACCTCCTCGGGCTGCGGTCGATCGGTGTTCGCGGCATGCCGCGCCCGTCGGACGAACGCACTGGTGCCCTGGTTGAGGTCGTGTCCGATCGCCTCGGCGACGATGTCGGCGCTGATGCCCTTGCGCGTGTCGTTCTCCCACTCACGGATCTTCAGCGCACCCGTCACGACAACCGGATCGCCCCGATGCAGCGACGCCCGGGCGTGCTCGGCGAGGGCGCGGAACGCCGACACGGCATACCAGCTCGTCCCCTCGTCCACCCACGCTCCTGTCGCGCGGTTCCAGTAGCCCGTGCTCGATCCCACACGGAAGTTCACCACTGCGTCACCGTTGCGCGTGGTGTTGTACGTCGGCTCGCTACCGATGTTCCCGGTGATCGTCACGACGTCGTTTCTCATCGCCATGTCCTGCTCCTCTGTCTTCCCGGGACGTGGCCCGGCTGATGACAGCGTGCACGGTGGCATCCGACGCTCCAGGCGGGATTCCCACGGGTCGTGGAGAACTCACGTCGATCAGAAGTCTGTGGAGAACAAGCGGACAACGCCGCTGTGTGAGCTCAGCGCAGGTACTGCGCGAACCGCGCACGCACCTTGTTCACCTTCGGGACGGCGACGGCCAAGCAGTACCCCTGGGTCGGATTCTTCGCGAAGAAGTCCTGGTGATACTCCTCGGCGTCGTAGAAGTCGCCGAGCGGCTCGATCGTCGTGACCGGGTCGGCGTCCCACATCGTCGCCGCGCGCTCTCGGGCCGCCTCGAACAATGCGCGCTGCGCGTCATCGGCGGGGAACATCGCGCTGCGGTACTGCGTTCCGATGTCGTTTCCCTGGCGGTTGAGCTGACGTGGGTCATGCATCGTGAAGAACGCGTCGAGGATGACTTCGCCCGGAATCTCCTCCGGGTCGAACGTCACCTTGACGGCCTCAGCGTGGCCGGTGGTGCCGGTGCAGACCTGCTCGTAGGAGGGAGAGGGCGTGACACCGCCGGCGTATCCCGAAACGACCGAACGGACGCCCCGGAGCGGACGATAGGCGGCGTCGAGGCACCAGAAGCAACCGCCGGCAAGCACGTAGGTTTCCATACATCTAAGCTACGCCCCTCACGCTCCCCCGGCGCCGAGCGGACCGGCTCATCAGTGCACCATCAGCAGCAGACCCGCGACCACGATGAAGAGCAGGCCAAACACCACATTCAGCACCCGCTGTCCGCGCGGCTGACGGGTATAGCGCCGGAACGGACGGGCCGCCGCGGCGAAGAAGAACCACATCACCAGGATGTCGACGACGATGACCGTGCCGATCAGGATCACGTACTGCGGCAGCGGATCGCGATCGAGATCGATGAACTGCGGCACGAACGCGAGAAAGAACACGATCGCCTTCGGATTGAGCAGGTTCACCCAGAACCCGCGGCGGAAGATCGACCAGGCGTGCTCCCTCGGGATGGGACGGTCGGGGTCCGGCGCGGGCTCGGGTCGCGCGATCATGAGGCGGATGCCGAGATAGACCAGGTACGCGACACCGGCGTAGCGGATCGCCTCGAACAGGATCGGAGAACGCGAGACAAGAAGACCGACACCCGCCGCGACGATCGCGACGTGCACGACCAGCGCCGCCTGTTGACCCAGCACTCCCCACATCGAACGGCGCCATCCCTGATTGAGCGCATTGCTCATCGTGTTGATCGCCCCGGCACCCGGAGTGAAGCTGATCACCACGCACGCCGCCAGCAGCGACAGCCAAACGGTCCACGTCACCAGCACAGTGTAGGGATCGCGGGCGCTCGGCGTGGAATCGCGGGACTGTCGGCGCCCTCCCCTACCGTGAAGGAATGACCACCACGACGCCTCCGCCGACCTGGCTCACCCGCGTGGGCGTGTTCGACCTCGAGACGACCGGCGTCGATGTCACCCACGATCGGATCGTCACGGCGCACGTCGGCGTGCTCGACCGCCACGGCACGCCGATCGCCGCACGCGACTGGTTGGCCGATCCTGGCATCCCGATCCCCGATGGCGCCGCCGCCGTGCACGGGGTGACGACCGAGCACGCGCGGGCGCACGGGCGTCCCGCGCGCGAGGTCGTCGCCGAGGTCACCGAAGCGCTGGCGATGCTGTTCGCGCAGGGTATGCCGATCGTGGCATACAACGCGTCGTACGATTTCTCGCTGCTGGCGCACGAAGCCCGGCGTCACGGTCTACCCGAGCTGCCCGCACCGCAGCCGGTCATCGATCCGCTCGTCATCGACAAGGCCCACGACCGCTACCGGCGCGGCAAGCGCACACTGTCGGTGGTCGCCGAACACTATGCGGTACCGCTGGACGACGCCCACGAGGCAGCGGCGGATGCTGTGGCTGCGGGCCGCGTCGCGTTGGCGCTGGCCAGGGAGTTCACGCTGCCCGGGACCGCGGCAGAGCTGCACGCCCAGCAGATCGGATGGGCGCGCGACCAGGCGGCGAGCCTGACGGAGTACTTCATCAAGGTCGGCCGCCTGGACCCGAGTGAAGAGCTGGACGGCAGCTGGCCCCTGCGAGAAAGCTGACCCCGCGCCCACACCCCGGCGTACGCTGGGAAAATGGAGCCCGGCGTCATCGAGACACTGCTTGGATGGGGCACCATCGCACTGGTGGTTGGCGTTCCCGTCGCGCTCGGGACATTTGGTCTGATCACGATGTACGCCGAACGACCTCTGGAGGAGAAGTACGTCACCGGCGGTGGGCTCGCCGGTGGACTCACCAGCGGCCTGGACGCCGTGTTCTCCCCGACCGCGCATGAGGCCGCCGCCGAGCGCGACCGTCAAACGCGCCGCACCGCACCCGCGCCGGCAGCGGGTGACCCACCGTGGACGATCCACGAGGGCAGCATCCGCATCGACATCTGAAGGCACACTCCACGAATGCGGGACCCGTCACTGACCCTCGAAAACGACGAAAGCCCCGCCGAAGCGGGGCTTTCGAGGGTGCGGCTTACTTGGAGCCGCCGAAGCCCTTGAAGCGCTGGTTGAACTTCTCGACACGACCGGCCGAGTCCATGATGCGCTGCTTGCCCGTGTAGAACGGGTGCGAGGCCGAGGAGATCTCGACGTCGATGACGGGGTACTCCACGCCGTCCAGCTCGATCGTCTTGTCGCTGGTGACGGTCGAACGGGTGAGGAAGGTGTCGCCCGAGCCGAGATCGCGGAACACGACGGCCTTGTATTCGGGGTGGATGTCAGTCTTCATGGGATTCCTTACGTGGTGTCCTGGATTCTGCCAGGAACGAGGGAAGTCTGTGGCGCGATTGCACCAAGGAGCTATTTTAGCAGTCCTTGGCCCCGGTGATGAACCATCGGCTCAGGATGCCGCGCGAGCCGAGTAGCGTCCGCCATCTGCCGTCAACGCGATCGGCATGCCGAACGCCTCGGTCAGCGCCTCGGCCGTGAGCGTCTCGGCGATCGGCCCCTGCGCGACGACCGCGCCATCGCGCAGCAACAGCACGTGGGTGAACCCGACCGGGATCTCCTCGACGTGGTGGGTGACCATGACCATGGCCGGCGTCATGGGCGATGCCGCGTATCCACTGAGCAGGTGCAACAGCTCTTCACGGGCCCCGAGATCGAGGCTCGCGGTCGGCTCATCGAGCAGCAGCAGCTCAGGATCGGTCATCACCGCACGGGCGATCTGCACACGCTTCTGCTCACCGTCGCTGAGCGTACCGAAGAGACGCTCGGCGAGGTGCTCGAGGTGCCACTCGGCGAGCACGCGCCGTGCCCGACGCTCATCGATCCCCTCGTAGGCCTCGTTCCAGCGACCCATGACCGAGTATGCCGCGGTCATCACGGTGTTCAGCACCGTCTCGTCACGCGGAATACGTCGTGCCATGGCCGAGGAGGCGAAGCCGATCCGCGGACGCAATTCGAACACGTCGGTGCGCCCCAGGGTCTCATCGAGGATCGACACGGTACCCGAGGTGGGGTGCATCAGGGTGTCGGCCAGCTGCAGCAGCGTCGTCTTGCCCGCACCGTTCGGGCCGAGCACGACCCAGCGCTGATCGGCCGACACTTCCCAGGTCACGTGATCGACGATGTTCCGCCCGTCACGGCGCACGACGACATCGGTGAACTCAACAGCGCTCGACATGTCGTCCAGCCTATCGGCTCAGAAGGTGAGCTCTTCGTACAGCGCACGCGTGGTGTCGGCGATCGCACCCCAGCTGAACTGCGTGCGTGCACGCTCGCGGCCGGCTGCACCGTACTCGGCGGCCCGCTGCGGGTCGCCGGTCACCTCGGCGAGCGCCGCCGCCAGATCGGCGACGTACCGATCGGGGTCGATGGGCGTTCCTGTGCCGTCCTGCACCTGCTCGATCGGCACCAGACGACCCGTGACCCCATCGTCGACGACCTCGGGAATGCCTCCGGTGGCTGTGCCGACGACGGCGGCGCCGCAGGCCATCGCTTCGAGGTTGACGATGCCGAGGGGCTCGTAGATCGAGGGGCACACGAACGCGGTGGCGGCGGTGAGAATCGCCGACAGTTCGTCGCGCGGCAGCATCCGTTCGATCCAGATCACGCCGTCGCGAGAGCTCTGCAGCTTCTGCACCCCCTGTTGCACCTCGGCCATGATCTCGGGGGTGTCCGGCGCACCGGCGCACAGCACCAGCTGCACATCCGCCGGCAGCTGCTGCGCCGCGCGCAGCAGGTACGGCAGGCCCTTCTGCCGGGTGATGCGCCCGACGAAGACCACCGAGGGGCGCGTCGGATCCATGCCGATCTCGGCCAGGAAGCCCGGGTTGTCAACCGGCCGCCAGCGCTCGACGTCGATGCCGTTGTGGATCACCCGCACCCGGGCAGGATCGACCTGCGGGTAGCTGCGCAGGATGTCGTTGCGCATACCGGCACTGACCGCGACGATCGCGGCCGCGTTCTCATAGGCGAGCCGCTCGATGCCGCTGGAGACCGCATACCCGCCGCCGAGTTGCTCGGCCTTCCACGGACGCAGCGGCTCGAGGCTGTGTGCCGTGAGCACGTGCGGGATGCCGTGCAGCTGCGAGGCGAGGTGACCTGCGAAGTTCGCGTACCAGGTGTGGCTGTGCACCAGGTCGGCACCGGCGATATCACCGACCATCGTCAGGTCGGTGCCGAGGGTCTGCACCGCGGCGTTGGCGGCGACCAGTTCGGCCGGCGTGCGGTAGCTGTGGGTGCCCGGTTCGCCCCGATCGGCGCCAAAGGCGCGCACCTGCACGTCGATGCTCCGACGCAGCGCGGCGACGAGTTCGGCGACGTGGACCCCCGCACCTCCGTAGATCTCCGGCGGGTACTCCTTGGTGATGATGTCGACGCGCATGACTGCACGCTAGTACAACGCCCCCTGGGCGCTCTATGGTGGAGCCATGTCGGCACCCAAGAAGGTTTTCGGGATCATCCTCGCGGGCGGCGAGGGCAAACGACTCATGCCGTTGACGGCGGACCGGGCGAAGCCCGCAGTGCCGTTCGGCGGGCAATATCGACTGATAGATTTCGCCATCTCGAATCTGATCAACTCGGGGCTTCGCCAGGTCGTGGTGCTGACCCAGTACAAGTCCCACAGCCTCGACCGGCACATCTCGCAGAACTGGCGAATGTCGGCATTGCTGGACTCGTACGTCGCCTCGGTACCGGCGCAGCAGCGCCTGGGCAAGCGCTGGTTCTCGGGGTCGGCCGATGCCATCCTGCAGAGCCTGAATCTGGTCCAGGACGAGAAGCCCGACATCGTCGTGGTGATCGGCGCCGACCACGTCTACCGGATGGACTTCCAGCAGATGGTCGACGCGCACGTGGCATCCGGAGCATCGGCGACGGTCGCGGGCATCCGACAGCCCCTCGCGCTCGCCTCGCAGTTCGGCGTTATCGACGCCGATGAGCAGACCGGGCGGATCCGCGACTTCCTCGAGAAGCCCAGCGATCCCGTCGGACTCACCGACTCCCCCAACGAGGTGCTCGTGTCGATGGGCAATTACGTCTTCGACACGGATGCCCTCATCGCCGCCGTCGAGGCGGATGGCGAGTCCGCGACCTCGGGGCACGATATGGGCGGCGACATCATTCCCTACTTCGTCGAGCGCGGCGAGGCCGGGTACTACGACATGAAGAGCAACGAGGTACCGGGGTCGTCACCGCGCGACCGTTCGTACTGGCGCGACGTCGGGACGATCGACTCGTACTTCGACGCCCACATGGACCTGATCTCGACGCTGCCGATCTTCAATCTGTACAACACGGCGTGGCCGATCCGCACACAAAGCGTGAACACTCCGCCGGCGAAGTTCGTACGCGATGCGGTCGGACGCATCGGCAACGCGATCGATTCGGTCGTCGCCGCGGGCTCGGTGCTCTCGGGAACCCACCTGGAGCGCAGCGTCGTCGGTGTCGGCGGCGTCGCGCTGGGAGGATCGACGATCACCGATTCGGTGCTGCTCGACCAGGTGCAGATCGGCTCGGGCGCGCGGGTGCACCGTGCCGTGCTCGACAAGAACGTCGTGCTCGAAGACGGTGCCACCGTCGGAGTGGACCGCGAACGCGACCTCGAACGCGGGTTCACAGTGACCGAGTCCGGCATCACGGTGGTCGGCAAGGGCATCCGCATCGCACGGTGACGGTGCGCGTCACGCGGTGGCATCCGCGTCTTGCGGTGACGGTACGCTCGACGGGTGACCGCCGCGCGCTTTCTCGTCGTCCTCGATGCTGACTCCACACTGATCCGCAACGAGGTGATCGAGTTGCTCGCCGACGAGGCGGGCCGCCGCGCCGAGGTGCAGGCGGCCACCGAGGCCGCGATGCGCGGCGAGGTCGACTTCGCCGACAGCCTGCGTTCGCGCGTCGCCGCGCTGCGAGGAGTTCCGGTGGAGGCGTTCGCGCGCGTGCGCGCACGCATCGAACCGACGCCCGGCGTGCGTGAACTGACGGATGCTGTGCATCAGCGCGGCGGAGTCGTGGGCGTCGTATCGGGCGGATTCCACGAGATCCTCGACGAGGTCGCGCCTGCGCTGGGCGTGGACCGGTGGCGGGCGAACCGCCTCGCGGTCGATGACGGCGTGCTCACCGGTGCTGTCGAGGGCGAGATCGTGGATGCCGCCGCCAAGGCAGCATCGCTGACGGCGTGGGCGGCAGAACTCGGCGTCGCGCCGCATGCGACGATCGCGATTGGCGACGGCGCGAACGATCTTCACATGATGGCAACGGCTGGCCTCGGCCTCGCGTTCAACGCCAAGCCCGCGGTACGCGCCGCGGCGGCGCTCGTCGTCGGGCCGCAGGATCTCTCCGAGGTCATCCCGCTGCTTCCCTAACTCAGCTGCTTCCCTGACACAACTACTTTCCTGACACCTCGGGGCGCATACAGCTGCGCGGCGATGACCCTGCCGGATGTCGGCGGGGCGTCGTATCGTACGGGCATGGACATCATCCTCGTCCCCGGGCTGTGGCTCGACGCGTCCTCATGGGCCCCGGTGCTGCCGGCGCTGCGCGCTGCGGGTCATCGCCCTCACCCGCTCACGATGCCGGGCGTCGGCTCACCAGCCCCGGAATCGTCCGGCATCGGAATGGCCGATTGGGTCGCGGCGGTGGTCGAGCAGATCGACGCCGCCGAGCACCCCGTGGTGCTCGTCGGGCACTCCGGCGGCGGCAACGTCGTATGGGGCGCCGCCGACGCCCGTCCCGAGCAGGTGCAGCACGTCGTGTTCGTCGACACTGTCCCCCCGGCGCCCGACAGCAGCATCAGCGAGTTCCCGCTCGTCGACGGTGTCGTGCCGTTCCCCGGTTGGGATTTCTTTCCCGACGAGGATGTCTACGATCTCGACGACACCGTGCGCGAACGCACGCTACCGCTGACCCACAGCGTGCCCGCGCGCGTGCCGACCGATCCCCTGCCGCTGACGCGCGAGAGCAGGCACGGCGTTCCCGTGACGCTGCTTATGGGCGCGTACGACCAGACGCGCTTCGACGCCGAGTCCGAGGGATGGGGCGAGTTCGGTCAGGAGTACCGCTCGATCGCGCACGCTCGCGTCGTGCGGATCGGTTCGGGTCACTGGCCGCAGTTCACCGCGCCCCAACGACTCGCCGAACTGCTCGTCGATGCCGTAGGAGTCGACTGAACGGAATCAGTGCCCCATGCCGAGGCCGCCGTCGACCGGGATCACTGCACCCGAGATGTACGCGGCGTCGTCACCTGCGAGCCAGGCGACCGCGCCTGCGACCTCGTCAGGGGTGGCGAAGCGCCCCGCCGGGATGCTCGCCTTGTACTGCTTCTGCGTCTCTTCGGGCAGCTCGGCAGTCATGTCGGTCTCGATGAAGCCGGGGGCGACGACGTTTGCGGTGATCCCCCGCCCGCCCAGCTCGCGCGTCAGCGAGCGGGCGAAGCCGACGAGCGCGCTCTTCGACGCCGAGTAGTTGACCTGTCCGGCCGAGCCGTAGAGACCCACGACGCTGGAGATGAGGATCACACGGCCGAAGCGCTTGCGCAGCATCCCCTTCGACGCACGCTTGACCACCCGGAACGTGCCGCCGAGGTTGGTGGCGACGACGCTGTCGAAGTCGTCCTCGCTCATGCGCATCAGCAGAGTGTCCTTGGTGATGCCCGCGTTGGCGACGACGATCTCGATGGGGCCCAGCTTCTCCTCCACCTCGGTGAAGGCGGCGTCGATCGCGGCAGCATCCGTCACGTCCGCGCGCACAGTGAGCGTGCCCTCGGGACCCTCGCCGCTGCGCGCGGTCACCGCGACGCGGTAGCCGTCGCGGACGAAACGTTCGGCGATGGCGCGGCCGATACCGCGGTTTCCACCGGTGACGAGGACGACGCGATCAGCGCTCATGTACGGGCTCCAGACTGTGGGGACGAACGCAGGCCATCCTACCGAGGGATCGAATCGCGCTCACCGTCGCGCCCGCCAGCGGCTGTGCGCGCACAGCCGCGGATCCCGCGCCCTCGTGCGCGGCGTAGGCTGGAAGCACTGTGAAACGCGTCCGTCATGCCCCCTCTGTCACCTCCCTGCCGCAGTCGCCGCAGGACGAGGCGAAACACCGTGTGCGCCGCTACGCGCTCACCATGGGCATCCGCACGATCTGCTTCCTGCTCATCGCCCTCGTGCAGCCGTTCGGCTGGTGGACCTGGGTGTTCGCCGCAGCCGCGATCTTCCTGCCGTACATCGCGGTCGTCTACGCCAACGCCGGGAGTGACAGCACCCCGTCGAACGTCGAATCACCCACGATGCAGATCGAGGCGACGTCGGCGATGCCCCAGCCGCATCCTGACGACGCGACAGACGTGTTCACCATCCGCGAGCAGCCCGACGCCGCCCGCGACGATGTCCCGAAAGACGAGGATCGATGACCGAGGATCTCGAGTGCGCTCGCGCCGACTGCCGCGCGGCGGCCACTCACCACATCGTGTGGCGCAATCCCCGCATCCATGACGCGGATCGGCGCAAGATCTGGCCGGCATGCGATGAGCACGTCGGATTCCTCAGCGACTACCTGCGCACTCGGGAGTTCCCGGTCGAGGTCAGCGAAGGGCTGCCGTCGTGAGGCAGAAACTCCTGCGTTGGGGCGCGTACGTGCTGGTCGGGATCGCCTTCGCCATCGGATGTGTCTTCCTGTCGCAGTGGCAGTTCGACCGCAACGAGTCCCGGGCGACGCAGATCGCGCTCGTGGAGGACAACTACGACGCCGCCCCGGTGCCGTTGTCTGATCTGATCGGCGCCGACGGTGTACTCGACCCCGCTGATGAGTGGCGGCCGGTCGAGCTGAACGGGCACTACCTCGCCGACGAGCAGCTGCTGGCCCGCAACCGCCCGCACGGCGGCACCAGCGCGTTCGAGGTGCTGGTGCCGTTCCAGGATCAGTCCGGACTGCTCTTCCTGGTCGATCGCGGCTGGGTCCGGCCCGGTGAAGGTCCGGGGCCGGATGCCGTCCCCGCTCCCCCGGCCGGTGAAAGCACCGTGATCGTTCGTCTTCGACCGGGTGAACAGCTACCGGCATCCGGTCGTGGCGCTCCCGAGGGTCAGGTGCCGACCATCCATCTGCCGACGATCGACGAACGCGTCGACGGCGATCTGATCACGGGGGCCTACGGGCGGCTGGTCTCGGAAGACCCCGCGCCCGAGGTCGGGCTGGGCGGATTCGACAAGCCCACCGAAGATCCCGGCCCCCACCTGTCGTACGCGATCCAGTGGATCCTATTTGCGATCATGGGCTTCGCCTTCATCGGCTACATCATCCGCATCGAGATCGTGCGGGCGAAAGAAGACGCCGGTGAGATCCCCCAGCAGGAGCCACGTCGCCGTCGCGACCGCGACGCCGACGCCGAGGACGCCCTGCTCGACTCCGTCCGAGGCTGAGCGCGCCCTCCCGCCGGTAGCGTGGATGGATGTCCCATCCCGACCCCGCGCGGCGGCTCGCAGACGCACTCACCGGCACCGGCCTGGGGCTGCGGCGCGGCGTCGTCGCTGTCGCTCCGGCTTCGGATGCCTGGGCACGGGCATTCCGGGGTGTGCACGAAGCGCTGGCATCCACTGCGCCGACCGAGGTCCTGTCCATTCAGCACATCGGTTCCACGTCGGTTCCGGGGCTGGAGGCCAAACCCATCCTGGACATCGCAATCGGTGTGCGACCCGGCACGCCGTCCGACGCACTCGACGGGTGGCTGTCGGGACTGGGGATGCTGCTGCGCGGCGATGCCACGGACGTGCGTCCCGACCGCATGTACGGCTACGAGCTGGAGCCGATGATCCGGCTCGTCAACGTGCACGTCCTCGAGTATCAGTCGCGCGGCTGGCAGGACTACCTCGGCTTCCGCGACCGCCTGCGTGCCGACCCGGTTGATCGCGAGGCGTATGGCGCGCTCAAACGGCGGCTCGCAGACCGGCATCCCGGAGACCGTCTGGCGTACATCCGCGACAAGGAGTCATTCATCCTCCCCCGCCGCTGACGCCGATCCGCGCAGATCTGCACAGCATCGGATGCTGCGGCCCGGATCGCTCCGAGAATGTGCAGATCTCCGAAGATGTGGCGCGCGCCGCGAGCGGATCCCGCCGCCTCACACGGCGGATGCCCGGTGCAGCCCCTGCGCCACGGCGCGCATGATCAGATCCTGGACGACATGCCACTGCTCCATGACCTGCCGGTATCCGACACGGATGACGTGGTAGCCCATCAGACGCAGCTCGGCGTCGTGCCGGATGTCCTCATTGCGCTGCGCGCCCGTGTGCGTGGCCCCGTCGACCTGCAGCACCAGGCGATCGCCGATCAGCAGGTCGGCTCGGTGCCCGGCGACCCAGATCTGGAACGTCAGCATCAGCCCCAGCCACGCCAGCCGCGCCCGCAGGTAGGTCTCAAGCCCGGGGTCCGCGAACGGGATCGCCGTCGCGAGCACCTCTCGCGCGACCTTCTTGAGGGGCAACCGGTCCAGCACGTCGCGCTGCACAAGGTTCTTGTTGAGCGCGGACTCCCATGTCGCCAGCGCGCGTTCGAACGGCTGACAGTCTGCCACGAGCGCCAGCACGTTCTCGATGGAGTCCTCCAACGCATCGGGATGACGCGGAACCAGCGGCTTCGCCCAGTGCACGCGCACATCGTCGGGCTTTCCCCCGGCGCCAGCCGGCGAAGCGCCCCAGTGCACTCCCGGTTCTTCCTCGTGCACCCACAGGCCCAGCCGACGCGCCTGGCTGATGCAGCTCACCACGGCACCGTGCCGCGCAGCATCCACCAGCATCCGATCGGCGTCCGGTAGGGCAACCCAGCCGCGACGGACGCGATGGATCGTGCCGGCGTCGACGGCGAGACCGACGTCGTGTCGGCTGACGGCCTGCGCTTTCAGGCTCTGCACGCGGGCGACGCCACCGTGCGCTCGGACGGCGAGGTGCGCGCGCTGCGCGCGTTCGAACGGATTCATGCCCCGAGCATGACGCGTTGCGGGCCCCCTGCCTGCCACGATTCTCGTGTTCTGTGGAGAACTGCGTCAGCATCCGAGGATGGGGACAACGTCGTTCACGCGCAGATTTGCACAACATCGGATGCTGTCGCCCGGATCGCTCCGAGAATGTGCAGATCTCCGAAGATGTGCGGCGGCAGGCGGCGATGGGCAGCAGCACCACCACCACCCGGCAGCGCGCAGTCTCACGCGAGTTCGATGAGCTCCTGATACTCGCGGCTCCAGATGTCTTCGACACCGTCGGGCAGGATCAGCACGCGCTCGGGGTTGAGCGACTCCACGGCCCCGGGGTCGTGCGATACGAGCACGACGGCGCCCTCGTAGTGGGCCAGAGCGCCGAGGATCTCCTCACGCGATGCGGGGTCGAGGTTGTTCGTGGGCTCGTCGAGCAGCAGCATGTTCGCCGACGAGACCACCAGGGTCGCCAGCGACAGTCGCGTCTTCTCGCCACCCGAGAGAACCCCGGCGGGCTTGAGCACGTCGTCGCCGGTGAACAGGAACGATCCGAGCACCTTGCGGGCTTCGGTCTCGGTGATGTCGGGGGCCGCCGACATCATGTTCGCCAGCACCGAGCGGTCGACGTCGAGGTTCTCATGCTCCTGGGCGTAGTAGCCGATCTTCAACCCGTGCCCCGGCTCGAGCGTGCCGGTGTCGGGCTGGTCGACTCCGGCCAGCATGCGCAGCAGGGTCGTCTTTCCGGCACCGTTGAGTCCCAGCACCACAACCTTTGAGCCGCGGTCAATCGCGAGATCGACGTCGGTGAAGATCTCGAGCGATCCGTACGACTTCGACAAGCCGGACGCCATCAACGGCGTCTTGCCACACGGTGCGGGCTTCGGGAACCGCAGCTTGGCGACACGGTCGACCTGACGCACCTCGTCCAGGCCCGACAGGAGCTTCTCGGCACGCGCGACCATCTGGTGCGCGGCCGCAGCCTTCGACGCCTTCGCGCCGAAGCGTGCTGCCTGCTGCTGCAGTTGCGTGGCCTTCTTCTCGGCGTTGGCGCGTTCCTTCTTACGGCGCTCCTCATCGGCCACCCGCTGGCGCAGGTAGTTCTTCCAGTTCATGTTGTACATGTCGATGACCTGGCGGTTCGCATCGAGGTAGAACACCCGGTTGACGGTCTCGCCGACGAGTTCGACATCGTGGCTGATGACGATCAGGCCGCCCTTGTAGCCCTTCAAGAACTCCCGCAGCCACACGACGCTGTCGGCGTCGAGGTGGTTGGTGGGTTCGTCGAGGATCATCGTGTCAGCATCCGAGAACAGAATGCGCGCGAGCTCGATCCGACGACGCTGACCGCCCGAGAGCGTGTTCAGCGGCTGGTCGAGGATGCGGTCGGGCAGCGAGAGGTTGTGCGCGATGGACGCGGCCTCGGCCTCGGCCGCATAGCCACCGAGCGCCTCGAAGCGCTCGGTGAGGTTGGCGAACTTGCGCATGGCGCGCTCGGCGATCTTGGGGTCATCGGAGGCCATGTCGTTCGACGCCTGGGCGATGCCCAGCTGGATGGTTCCCAGACCGCGGGCATCGAGGATGCGCGTACGCGCGAGCATCTCGGGGTCGCCGGTGCGCGGATCCTGTGGCAGGTAGCCGAGCTCGCCCGAGCGGGTGACCTTGCCCTCGGAAGCGAGGACGTCTCCGGCGAGCACCTTGGTCAGCGTGGTCTTGCCGGCACCGTTGCGGCCGACCAATCCGATCTTGTCACCGGCGGCGACGCGGAACGACACGTCTGACATGAGCACACGGGCTCCGACGCGGATCTCGAGTTCGTGCACGGCAAGCACAGCGGAGGGTCCATTCGTTGAAGGTGGAGGGCGGCCGAACGGCCAGCCTCTCAGTATATGCGCCCACCGACGATGACCAGGTTCATCCCCGAGAGGGATGCGGATGCTACCAACGGACGACGCGCGATGCGGCACCACCCCCATAGCGTGCTCTCGTGGATCTGATCAACGAACTCATTGCGCAGGCTGTGGCCTCGCCGTGGCTGTTTCCGGTGCTGTTCGTCGCGACCGTGATCGATGGCTTCTTCCCGCCGGTGCCCAGTGAGTCCGTGCTGGTCGCGGCGGCGGCTGTGCTGGCGATGACGGATGCCACCGCACTGGTGCCGCTGTGCCTGCTCGCCGCGGCTGCGGCGACGATCGGCGACAACATCGCGTTCTGGGTCGGCCGCCGCGTGGGAACGCGACGGTTCCGGTGGATGCGCAGGCCTCGGGTGGCCGCGACCTTCGATCACGCGCGACGTGCGATGGATCATTCGGCGGCCGTGCTCGTGCTCGGGGCGCGGTACGTGCCTGTCGGCCGAGTCGCGGTGAACATGTCGGCCGGGGCTGTCGGATACCCGTGGCGGCGCTTTCTGCCCCTGTCGGCGCTCGCCGGGCTGTGCTGGAGCGTCTTCAGCATCTCGATCGGGCTGGTCGCGGGCACGTGGGTGCGTGACCAGCCGCTGCTGGCGGCATTGCTCGGCGTCGCCATCGCCCTGCTGATCGGCGTGATGGTCGATCGGGTGGCGGCGCTGCGACGCCGCGCGCGCCGGCGTCGGCTCGATCGGAGCGCTGCGGATGCCACCGCGAGCGCCCCGGGCGACGCCGAGGCGCCCGTCCGGGAGCAGCGCGATCAGGACGAGCCCGTTCCCGTACCGATGCCTCAGAACGAACGCACCTCGCGACTGGCAGGATGACGGACATGTTCGTGCGCATTCGTCGCCCCACGTATCGCCAGGCCGCGATCCTGTTGATCTCCGTCGCGTGCGTGGCGCTTTTTGCCGTGCTGGTGCCGCTGCAGTCCGTGGTCTACGGAACCCCCGTCGCCCTGTCGTTCCTGCTCGGCGCGGGGATGTGCGGGGCGCCGCTACTCATGCTGACCCGTCCGCGACTGGCCACGGTCATGATGGTCGTCGCACAACTGAGTCTGGGGCTGCTGGTATCGCCCACGCTGGTGCAGCATGCGCCTTGGCCCTGGTCCGTGCCCGCGATGCTCGCGCTGCTGTGCGCGGTGGCCGTCGCAACGGCACAGCACGGCGCGAGGATGGGTTTCCTGCCGCTCATCGTCGGTGCGGCGACCTCTCTGATGGTCGTCATCCTGAGCCCCGACATGGTTGCGCAGGTGGCCTCGGCGGCGTCCGCGAACCTCATCGTCGGAGTATGCACCGCCGTCGGCGTGTACCTGCTGACCCTGCTCATCACGGCACGGTTGCGGGTGGGCGCGGAGCTCGACCGCGAGCGCGCGGTATCTGCCTCTGAGCACGAACGCCGGCTGCGGGTCGAAGAGCGCACGCGCATTGCCCGCGAACTGCATGACATCGTGGCGCACAGCATGTCGGTGATCCAGGTGCAGGCCGCCACCGCGCGATACCGGGTCGATGACCTGCCCGAAGCCGCCGCGCAGGAATTCGACGGCATCGCCGCGACTGCCCGCACCTCACTGACCGAGATGCGGCGGCTGCTCGGAGTGCTGCGCACCGAGGAGGGGGCACCGGAGCTCTCGCCCCAACAGGGCATCGCCGACATCCCGGAGCTGATTGACAGCATCCGCGGCTCGGGGGCCTCGGTGTCGTTCGAGCAGCGCGTCGGCTCGCACGAAACACCCGCCGGCGTCGGTCTTGCGGCGTTCCGCATCGCCCAGGAGGCACTGAGCAACGCGCTGCGACACGCCCCGGGCGCGCCCATCGCCATCTCCCTGGAGGTCAACGACCGCGACCTGCGCCTGCGCGTGCGCAATGCGCCGCCAGGCGCGCATCGCGGGCCGAATCGGGCATCCGACTCTCCCACGGCGAGCGCAACGCAACCGCATCCGACGGCTGGAAGCGGCCACGGCCTTCGAGGCATGCGCGAACGCGCGGCGGTGCTGGGCGGTACTGTTCAGGCATCGGCCACCGCCGACGGCGGCTGGCTCGTCGATGCCCGTCTTCCCCTCACCACCCCTGACTCTGTGGAGCTCTCGTGACGATCCGTGTTCTCATCGCCGACGATCAGGGCATGGTGCGTGCCGGCTTCGCGGCGCTGCTGAACGCACATGACGGCATCGAGGTTGTCGGCCAGGCCGCAGACGGCGCCGAGGCGGCCCGACTGTGCGCGCGTCTCGAACCCGACGTGGTGCTGATGGACGTGCGGATGCCCGAGCTCGACGGAATCGCCGCGACGCGCCGGATCCTCGGCCCGGACTATCCCGCCGCCCGGGTGCCGCGCATTCTGATGCTCACGACGTTCGACATCGACGACTACGTGTATGACGCGCTGGAGGCCGGAGCCAGTGGATTTCTGCTCAAGGACGCGCTGCCCGAGGAACTCGTACACGCCGTGCGGGTCATCGCCGCCGGTGATGCGCTGCTGGCCCCCAGCGTGACGCGCCGCATGATCGAGCATTTCGGTGCGCGTCGGCCCCGGCCCGCGGTCGCGCGGCCGACCCTGGCGGGGCTGACCGAGCGCGAGCGCGAGGTGCTCACGCTGATCGGCCGGGGGCTGTCGAACGCCGAGATCGCCGCCGAGCTGTTCATCGCCGAGCAGACCGTGAAAACGCACGTCGGCAAGGTCTTCCAGAAGCTGGCGCTGCGCGACCGCGTGCAGGCGGTGATCTTCGCCTACGACGCGGGTCTCGTCTCGCCCGCTGTGTGAGTGGCTCCCCGGTAGGGGGGTGAACCGCCCCTATGAGGTGATGCGCCCGTCGCCACCCGCTCCATAGTCTCCTGGCACATCGACCAGGAGGCGCCATGTCCACCACCGCTGCCGGCCGCGACACCGCGGTCGATCTCGTCCGCTGCCTGTGCGTGCTGGGCGTGATCGTCCTGCACGCACTCATGGTCGGAGTCACGGTCACCGCGCAGGGGCCGGTGTTCGAGAACGCGGCCGAGAGCGGCGCCTGGCTGGTACCAGTGAGTTGGGCACTGCAGGTGATGCCGCTGTTCTTCGTCATCGGTGGATTCGCGGGCATCACCGCATTGCGTCGACGCTCCACGTCGGCTGCCGCGTTCGCCGCCGCGCGTGTGCACCGTCTGGTGCGTCCGGCACTCGCCGTGGTCGCGACGGCGGGTGTGCTCCTGGCGTTGCTCACCCACGCCGGGGTCGCAGATGACCTCGTCGGCGTGGCGGGCTTCCGCTTCTCACAGCCGCTGTGGTTCCTCGGCGTGTTCCTGGGATGTCAGGCTCTGCTGCCGCTGATGGCGCGCCTGCACGCCCGGTACCGGACCGGTGCCCTGGGCGCGCTCGCCGCGATGGCCGTGCTGGTAGATGCTGCGCGCATCATCACCGGCGAGGCTGCGGTCGGTCTCGTCAACATGGCCTTTGTCTGGTTGGCCCTGCAACAGCTGGGGTTCTTCCTCTCGGATGGCAGCATCGACCGCATCGGACCTCGGGCGCGGGCTCTCACCGCGACCGCTGCCGTCGCCCTCCTGGTGCTGTCGTTCCAGAGCGGCTTCCACTCCCCCGATCTGATCGCCAACCTCAACCCGCCGACGACGGCGCTGCTGCTGGTCGGACTGACCCACACCCTGCTGTTCTCGCTCGTACGGTCGAGCATCGCCGTCGTCGCCGAGCGGCCCGCGCTCGCAGCCTTCACGGCGTTCGTATCGCAACGCACCATGACCATCTACCTCTGGCACATGCCTGTGCTGCTCGCCCTTGCCGGTGTTCTCGCGCTATTCGCTCAGCAGACCGGCGGCGCCCTTCCCGCACCGGGCGGGGCGGAGTGGTGGCTGACCCGTCCCGCATGGGTCGCCGCCGCGGTGGCGTTGACGGCGCTGCTGAGCGTGCCCCTGGCGCGCATCGAGGCGTCGCGCGTCCGCCACGGCTCGGTCCGCGCGGATCGAGCCGCAGCGGGTGTCGTCCTGGGAGTGGCCGGCGTCGTGGTGCTGCTCGCCGCCGGCACCACCCCAGTGACGGTCGCGATCACCAGCGTGCTGTGGCTCGGAGCGCTCATCGTCACGTCACCTCGGCCGGTGCCCGCAGAGCGTCAGCTGCCGGTGCACACGCTCAGCGCGCCAGCCCGCGGGCGGCGAGCGCGTCACCGACGTCATCCGCGTGCCGGAGTGTCAGTACCAGCAGGGGCAGCGCCGCGCGCGGCCCGAGTCGCACGCCACGTGCGCGCTGCGCGTCCCGCACCTGATTCAGGAATCCCGCGAGCACCGGCACCATGGCGATGGTGAGCGAGATCGCCAGCGCGGCCGTCTCCGGGTCGAGCCGGAACACCCGCAGGGGACGCAAGAGCCGCTGCAGCACATCGAGCAGGTCGCCCATGCGGGTGGTTCGGGTGACGAGGGCGACGAGCAGGATCAGTGCCACCACGCGCCCGGCGTTGCGCACGGCCTCGTCGAGGCCGACGAAGATCCACAGCGCTCCGGCGAGCACGATGATCAGCCAGCGCAGTCGCCACCAGGACTCTGCCAGCAGACGCCACCCGAGCCCGCCCACGACGTAGAGTGACGAGACGGCGGCCACCAGTATCGCGGTGCCGGTCGTCCCCAGCGGAAGCACCGAAACACACAGCGCCAACGCCGCGAGTAGACCGAGTTTCGCACCGGCCGACCTGCGATGCAGGATGCCCGTGCCGGGCCGGTACAGCGAGATCATGCCGCTCTTCGCCGGTACTGGTCGATCACATCGGCGGGTTCGCCGACCGCGTGCACAGCGCCGTCGACGAACAGCACGACCTCATCGCACTGCGCCGCGAGTTCGAGATCATGGGTGACGAGCACGACCGGCACGTCGAGGTTCAGCAACAGGGCGCCGATGCGACGGGTGTTGCGCAGGTCGAGCAGTGTGGTCGGTTCGTCGGCGACGACGAGGTCGGGGGCCGTGGCGAGCACCGCAGCGACGGCGAGCAGCTGCCGTTGCCCGCCCGAGAGGCTGGCGACGGGCTGGTCTGCACGGCCCGCCAACCCGTATCGTGCGAGAAGCTCGTCGATGCGTGCGGCGCGCTCGCGCTTGCCCACCCGCCCCAGCGAGAGCGCGAGGTCTTCGCCGGGTGTCGGCATCAGAATCTGCGCCTCGGGATTGGTGAAGACGAACCCGACGCGGGCCCGCAGGTGGTCGGCGTGGTCGATGACGTCGAGTCCGAGCACGCGCATCGTGCCGGCCGTCGGCTTTCGGAGACCGTTCAGCAGGCGGGCGAAGGTCGACTTGCCCGACCCATTCGCCCCGATCACGGCCGTGCGGCGCGCGGACAACGTCACCGAGACGTCGTGCAGCACGCGAACACCCTCCACCTCATACCCGACTCCCCGGAGCGAGATGTCGGCGGCCGTCACGATGCAACGGATGCCACGTGCACGACTCGCTGCGGGAATGCGCGCGGGTAGGCGCGACGCAATGCCACGGCCAGCGCCGTCGCCGCACCGGCCTTGATCAGATCGCCCGGCAGGAATGCGAGGGTCGACACGGCGGTCAGGTCGAGCGGTACGCCCGTGACCCAGGACTGGACGGGAATGCCGAACAGATACACGACGGCGATGCCCCCGACGAGGGTGGCGATACCCGCACGCCACCAGGTGAACCGCCCGGAGTGCGCGATGATCCCGATCACGATCGCGCCGACGACCCAGCCCAGCAGGTAGCCCGCCGTGGGCCCGACGAAGGCCCCGAGGCCGCCACGCCCACCGGCCAGTACGGGAAGGCCGACGGCGGCCAGCGCCAGCACGATGAGGATCGCCAGCGGGGCGCGACGGGCCCCCAGGATGAGTCCTGCGAGCATGACGCCCAGCGTCTGCCCCGTGATCGGCACGCCTCCGGGCAGGGGCACCATGACGGTGCCGAGCACGATGATCAGCGCGGCGAACAGCGCGATGCGAGCGAGATCGGCACTGAGGGGGCGACGGACAGCAGACATGGGTTTCCTCTCGGAGATTTCCTGAACATCGTTCACCTGAACAGTGTTCACCTGAACGCTGTTCACTATACTGGCCGTATGGCCCCCTCCCGACACGATCGACACAGCGTCATCGACTGCGCCCTGCGTCTACTCGATGACATCGGCCTTCCCGATCTGTCGATGCGCCGCATCGCCGCCGAGCTCGAGGTGCAACCCAGCGCGCTGTACTGGCACTTCCCCAACAAGCAGGCGCTGCTGGCAGGTGTGGCCGATCGCATCCTCTCTGCTGTACCGGCCCCCGATGCATCCCGCGACACCTCGCAGGTCGCGCACGCCGTCCTCGACGCCCTGCTGGCTTATCGCGACGGCGCCGAGATCGTCATGAGCAGCTACGCGCTGCGCCTCGGTACCCCGCGCGCACAGCAGGCGCTTGCCGCGTCACTGACCCCGCACCCCGACAGCGACGTCCTCGCCGACGCCGTCTTCGAGTTCATCCTGGGGCATGCCACCCTGCTGCAGCAGCGCATGCACGCACAGAGCATCGGGGCCGTCGAGCCCGACGCTCAGGATCCGACCGCGCACTCCGACGCGGTGTTCTGCACCGGCATCCGAGCACTCACCGCGGGCGTACGTGTCTGAACGCGACACGGCCTATTCCCACACAGCAGGGGCACCGTCGTTCAGCGGATCGCGACGATGCGCTCGATGGCCTCGGTGATGATCTCGGGGCTGGTGCCGAAGTTCAGCCGCACGTGTCCCGCACCCTCGGCGCCGAACGCCGGACCGAAGTGCAACGCGACTTTCCCCTCGCGCAGAATGGGCTTGGCCGGGTTGGCACCCCAGCCGAGTGCGCTCAGGTCGATCCAGCCGAGATAGCCGGCATCGGGCATCCGATACTCCGCCTCGGGCAGTCGATCAGCCAGCAGATCACCGAGCAGGCGACGGTTGGCATCGAGAGTCAGCAGCAGGCCGTCAAGCCATTCGTCGCTCTCGGGCGCGAACGCCGCCACTGCGGCGAGCAGGCCGAACTGTCCGGTACGCCACTCGACTTCGACGGGAAGCCGGCGCAGCACGCGTCGATGCGCGGCACTCTCGGCGACCATCAGAGCGCACTTGAGCCCTGCGAGGTTGAACGCCTTGCTCGCGCTGACGACCGCGAACCCCACCTGGGCAGCGGCATCTCCGGCGGCCAGGAACGGCGTGTATCCCGTGCCGGGTTGCGCGAGGGGCGCGTGTATCTCGTCCGACACGACGGCGGCGCCGTGCTGCGCGGCGAGTTCGGCCAACGCCCGCAAGGACGCCGCCGAGTGTACGGTGCCGGTCGGGTTGTGCGGGTTGCACAGCAGCACCGCGCGGGCCCCGGATGCCAGTGACCCGGCGATCCCCTCCAGGTCGAGCTCCCAGCCCGAACCGATATCGCGCAGAGGCACCCGCTCGACGACGCCGCCGGCCTCTTCGACCAGCTCGAAGAACGGCGGGTACACCGGCGGATTCACGATCACGCGTTCGCCGGGCGCGATCACCCGGCGCAGGATCTCAACGATGCCCATGCTGACGTCCGCGGTGCTGCGCATGCCCGCAGGGTCGGGGACCCACCCGAAACGGCGATCGGCGAATGCCGCATACGACGCCGCCAGCGGTGTGCGCGAGGCGACGTACCCCGTGTCGCCGTCCCGCACGGCACGCTCGAGCGCCGCCGTGATCTGCGGGGCGAGCGGAAAATCGGTCTCGGCGACGAACAACGGGAGCACCCCTTCGGGGTACTCCCGCCATTTCTCGCTCGTTCGGCGGCGCAACTGCTCCAAGCTCAGGGCCTGAATGGGCGCAGCCATGTCAGTTCGGCTCCGGGTCAGATAGCGAAGCCGAGGGCGCGCATCATGTCACGCCCGTCGTCGGTGATCCGCTCCGGGCCCCACGGCGGCATCCACACCCAGTTGATCCGGAACTGATCGACCACGGCGTCCAGCGCCTGAGCGGTCTGCTCCTCGAGCACGTCGGTGAGCGGGCAGCCAGCGCTGGTCAGGGTCATGTGGATGACCAGTGCATCGTTCTCGTCATCCCACGACAGGTCGTAGATCAGACCGAGGTCGACGACGTTGATCCCGAGCTCGGGATCCATGACGTCCTTGAGAGCCTCGGTGACCTCGTCGAACTTCTCGGGAGTGAGGGTCGCGGTCATGCCCTCAGCCTACGCTTCGATCGGGGCTGCGGGGTCGATGAAACGGTCGTAGCCCTCGTCCTCCAGACGGTCGGCCAGTTCAGCACCGCCCTCTTCGACGATCTTGCCCGCCACGATCACGTGCACGAAGTCCGGGCGGATGTACCGCAGGATGCGCGTGTAGTGCGTGATCAGCAGCACACCCAGATCGGTGGCCTCCTTCGCACGGTTGACACCCTCGGACACGATCTTCAGCGCGTCGACGTCCAGACCCGAGTCGGTCTCGTCGAGCACGGCGAACTTCGGCTTGAGCACCTCGAGCTGCATGATCTCGTGGCGCTTCTTCTCGCCACCCGAGAAGCCCTCGTTGACGTTGCGCTGAGCGAACTTCGGGTCCATGCGCAGGTTGCTCATGGCCGACTTGACGTCCTTGGTCCACTGACGGATCGAGGGCGCCTCGCCATCGATCGCGGTCTTGGCCGTGCGCAGGAAGTTCGTCACCGTGACGCCGGGGATCTCCACCGGGTACTGCATGGCGAGGAACAGGCCGGCGCGGGCACGCTCGTCGACACTCATCTCGAGCACGTCCTCACCGTCGAAGGTGATGGTGCCCTGGGTGACGGTGTACTTGGGGTGACCGGCGATCGTGTAGGCGAGGGTGGACTTGCCCGAGCCGTTCGGGCCCATGATCGCGTGCGTCTCACCGGTCTTGATGGTGAGGTCGATCCCGTTGAGGATCGGCGAAGTGCCCTGATCGGTCTCGACCGTTACGTGCAGGTCGCGGATCTCGAGAACAGACATTCAGACTTCCTTAATGACAGTGGGGTCGATGAGCACGTCGTCGCCGTCGATCGTGACGGCGTAAACGGGGACGGGCTCGTAAGCGGGGAGGTTGAGGGGGTGGCCGGTCTCGAGCGAGAACGCCGAGCCGTGGGCCCAGCACTCCAGCGTCTTGCCTTCCACGAAGCCCTCGGCCAGCGAGATGTCGCCGTGCGTGCAGCGGTCGCCGATCGCGTGGATCACGTCGTCGGCGTCCTTCACGAGTGCGATGGCGACGCCGTCGATCTCGACGCGCAGCGGGGTGTCCTGTTCGAGTTCACTGACGCCGCACGCGCGCTGCGCACTCACTGGGCGGCCTCGCGATCGCCCAGAACGGCCTGCGGGTCGACCGCGGCGAGCTCGGCCTCGACGGCGGCGAGCAGCTCGTCCTGCACCGACGGGATGCCGATGCGCTGGATGACCTCGGTGAGGAATCCGAACACGACCAGGCGTCGCGCCTCGTCCTCGGTGATACCGCGAGCCTGCAGGTAGAACAGCTGCTCGTCGTCGAAGCGCCCCGTGGCACTGGCGTGACCGGCACCGGCGATGTCACCGGTCTCGATCTCGAGGTTCGGGATCGAGTCGGCGCGGGCGCCCTCGGTGAGCACCAGGTTGCGGTTCGCCTCGTACGAGTCGGTGCCGACGGCGTCCCGGCCGATCAGCACGTCACCGATCCACACGCTGTGCGCGCTGGCACCGTTGAGGGCTCCCTTGTAGAGCACATCACCGGTGGTATGCGCACCCTTGTGGTGCAGGTACACCTGGCTCTCGAGGTGCTGACCCGAATCGGCGAAGGACAGACCGTACAGGTAGCCTTCCGAACCGGTGCCGGCGAGTTCGAGGTTGGGGTTCACGCGCACAATGCCACCGCCCAGGCTGACGACGATGTGCGTCAGTTCGGCGTCGCGGTCGACACGCGCCTGGTGAGCCGACGCGTGGATCGCGTCGTCTTCCCACTGCTGCACGGTGACAAGCTTCAGCTTGGCACCGTCGCGGACGATGATCTCGACGTTCTGCGCGTACTGTGCCGTGCCGGTGTGGCGCAGAACAACGGTGGAGACGCTGTGGCGGCCCGCCTCGATCACCAGGTGGGCGTCGGCGCGTCCGCCCTTGCCGTCGATCTGCACGACGATCGGCTCGGTGACCTCTTCATCGGCGGGGATGCTGAGGTGGAGGGCATCCGACGCTCCCTGCCACGCCACAGCCGAAACGATGTCCTCGGGGGTGAAGAACTCGCCGCGCGGCGCCGTGCCGTGAGCGAGTGCCGGACGGACGTACTGCGTGTGGCTGACGGTGGTCTCGACGCCGTCATTGACCGGACTGGTCTCGAAGAGCGCCTTCAGCTGCGCAACCGGCGTGTGCTTCCAGTTGACCTCGCGGCCCGTGGGCGCACCGAAGTCCTCGGGATCGAACGACCGGGGCCGCTCGGAGCGGGTCTGCACCGGAACGAAACCGGCGCCGGTGACCTGTGCGGCCGGGTCGATGTGCGCGTTCGTCTGCGGCGCCGCGGCGGGCGCCTGTGTGGGGGCCGTCATCAGCCGACCGATCCTTCCATGCCCATCTCGATGAGCTTGTTCAGTTCCATCGCGTACTCCATGGGCAGCTCGCGCGCGATCGGCTCGATGAACCCACGCACGATCATGGCCATTGCCTCGGTCTCATCGATGCCGCGCGACTGCAGGTAGAAGAGCTGCTCGGCGCTGACCTTCGAGACGGTGGCCTCGTGGCCGAGCTGCACGTCATCGACGCGGATGTCGATCGACGGGTACGTGTCGGAGCGGGACTGCGTGTCGACCAGCAGCGCATCGCAGACCACGGAGTTCGCAGAGTGGTGCGCGGCGGGATCCACCCGGACCTCACCGCGGTAGCCGGAGCGGCCACCTCCGCGGGCGATCGACTTCGAGACGATCGACGACTGCGTGTGCGGCGCCATGTGCACCATCTTCGCGCCGGCGTCCTGGTGCTGACCGGGCCCGGCGAAAGCCACCGAGAGCGTCTCACCCTTGGCGTGCTCACCCATCAGGTAGATCGACGGGTACTTCATCGTGACCTTGGAGCCGATGTTGCCGTCGACCCACTCCATGGTGGCACCCTCGTGCGCAACGGCACGCTTGGTGACCAGGTTGTAGACGTTGTTCGACCAGTTCTGGATGGTCGTGTAGCGAACGCGGGCGTTCTTCTTCACGATGATCTCGACGACCGCCGAGTGCAGCGAGTCCGACTTGTAGATCGGCGCGGTGCAGCCCTCGATGTAGTGGACGTAGCTGTCCTCATCGGCGATGATCAGGGTCCGCTCGAACTGGCCCATGTTCTCGGTGTTGATGCGGAAGTATGCCTGCAGCGGAATCTCGACGTGCACGCCCTTCGGCACGTACACGAACGAACCACCCGACCAGACGGCCGTGTTCAGCGCGGCGAACTTGTTGTCGCCGGAGGGGATCACGGTGCCGAAGTACTCCTCGAAGAACTCCGGGTGCTCGCGCAGCGCCGTGTCGGTGTCCATGAAGATGACACCCTGCTCTTCCAGGTCCTCACGGATCTGGTGGTAGACGACCTCGGACTCGTACTGCGCGGCGACGCCGGCGACCAGCCGCTGACGCTCGGCCTCGGGGATGCCCAGGCGCTCGTACGTGTTCTTGATGTCATCGGGGAGGTCTTCCCACGACTGCGCCTGACGCTCGGTGGAACGCACGAAGTACTTGATGTTGTCGAAGTCGATCTCACTGAGGTCTGCACCCCAGGTCGGCATCGGCTTGCGCTCGAAGAGCGACAGACCCTTCAGGCGCGTCTTCAGCATCCACTCGGGCTCGTTCTTCAGACCGGAGATGTCGCGGACGACCGCTTCAGACAGACCGCGCCGTGCGCTGGCACCGGCCGCGTCGGGGTCGTGCCAGCCGAACTCGTACACCCCCAGACTGTCCAGCTCCGGGCGGTCGATCAGCACATCCGACATGGCACACTCTCCTCAACATGGACCCAGACGGTGTCATCCGCCCCGGCACACCGAACCCCGTCGAGTCTGCGGAGATCGGATGCCGCTCATGGGCCCTCATCACGACGCGCGGCGCGCGCCTAAACTGTCAGTGGTGGACGGCACGCAGTGCGCGACCATCACAACAATCCGATTCTACAGGTTCCCCTGCTGGACGGGCCCTGCGCCGTGCTCCACCGCGGAACCCCGGAGGCCCCATGACTGACATCGTCGCGCCCGAGACGACGCCCACCCCCGCACGCCTGCGCGACAGGTTCTTCGGCTGGATGCCGAGCAGCATCGATGCACGCGTGCGCGTGTTCGCGTGGCTGTCGTTCCTCTTCGAAGTCTTCATCATCGGCACCGGTGGCGCGGTGCGCCTGACCGGTTCGGGCCTCGGATGCTCCGAGTGGCCGCTGTGCACCCCGGAGTCGCTCGTCCCCACTCAGGAACAGGGCATCCACGGCGTCATCGAGTTCGGCAACCGCACGATCACGGGGGTCGTCGGCATCCTCGCCATCGTCGTCCTGCTGTTCACACTGCACGCGATCGGTGGGCGCCGCGCGTTCACGAACGCCGTGTGGTTCGCGCTCGTGGGGGTCGGAGCCGGGCTGATCGCCTACGCGATCGCCGCAGCCGCGGGCGCCGAGGCGTTCCCGTTCTTCGCAGCCGCACTGCTGCTCGTCACCATTGTCGCTGCGGCGCACTCGCTCCGCACGACCCCGGGACGCAAAGACCTGCCCGTACTGGCGTGGATCGTCCTGATCGGCGTGATCGCCCAGGCCTTCGTCGGCGGCATCACGGTGCTGACGGGGCTGAACCCGTTCATCGTCGGGTTCCACTACGCGGCTTCCCTCGCGCTGGTGTGCGTCACGGCCGCCTATCTGGTGCGCATGCGTGAACCGGCCGGCGCACGCGAACGCGCCGTTCCGGTCTGGTTCGCGATCCTCACGCACGTCACGGGTCTCGCGATGGCAGTGACGATCGTCGTCGGCATCCTCACCACCGGTTCCGGCCCGCACTCCGGCGACGTCAACGTCGTGCGCGAGGGCTTCGATGCCACCGTGCTGGCCCACGTGCACTCCTGGCCGGGCTACATCCTGGCGGGACTTGTCGTCGCGCTGACGGCGGCCGCGTGGATCCAGCGCCTGCCGGTGCGCGGATGGATGCTGCTGGTGGCGGCCGTCGCCGTCCAGGTGCTCGTCGGCGTCTGGCAGGCACGAGAGGGTCTTCCCGCACTGCTGGTGGGCATCCACATGGTGTTGGCAGCACTGACGGCAGCCAACTACACGGTCGTCGTGCTGAAGCTCAAGCGCCCCACCGCCGGCTGATCCGCTGATCCAACGCAATCGCCCCGGTGCTCGTGACGAGCGCCGGGGCGATTGCGTTGCGGTTGTGAACCGCTCGGATCAGAAGGGCAGCAGCGGGTCGACCGCAACCGAGAGGAACAGCAGCGTGAGGTAGGTGATCGAGGCGTGGAACACGCGCATCGGTCGCGCCTCGTCACCGTGCACGGCGCGGTTGTAGAGCCGGTGCGACTCGTAGATGAACCAGCCACCGAACACCACCGCCGAGACCGTGTAGACCAGGCCCATGCCCGCCACAGGAATCAGCAGCAGCGAGCACGCGACCGTCGCCCATGCGTACAGGATGACTTGCAGGCCGACCTGCGACGGCGAACGGGTCGCGCCGAGCATGGGCACGTCGACGTCGTCGTAGTCGGCGCTGTACTTCATCGACAGCGGCCAGTAGTGCGGCGGGGTCCACAGGAAGATCAGCACGAACAGCACGAACGGGGGCCAGTCCAGCGAGCCTGTGACGGCCGACCAGCCGATCAGCACCGGGAAGCAGCCGGCGATGCCACCCCAGACGATGTTCTGCTCGGTGCGGCGCTTGAGGATCATCGTGTAGATCACGACGTAGAAGAAGATCGCTCCGGCCGAGAGCGCGGCGGTGAGCCAGTTGGTGGTCACCAGCAGCCAGATCGTCGAGACGACGGCGAGGACCCACGAGAAGACGAGCGCACCGCGGGGCGAGACCTCTCCGGTCACCAGGGGACGATTGACGGTGCGCTTCATGTGCACATCGATGTCGCGATCGAGGTACATGTTGAACGATGCCGCCGATGCCGCGCTCATCGCGCCGCCGATCACCGTGGCGAACACGAGCCAGAGGTTCGGCAGTCCGCCGGCGGCCAGGAACATCACCGGGACGGTGGAGACCAGCAGGAGTTCCATCACCCGCGGCTTGGTGAGGGCGATGTAGCCGCGGATCTTCTGACCGAACGAGTACGTGGTCTCGGTGGTCTGCGATGTCGTCGAGATCGCGATCGCCTCCTTCTGAGCGGGCACAGACAAAACTGCCCTTCATTCTATGCCACCCGGCGTGTCGCGGCGGCCTCCACGGCAGTGACACGGAGCGGAGCCGATCCAGCTATGGGAAAGCGTTTGCCCACACTTCGCACCCATACGCAACACACCGACGCCGGGTGCTACAGCGCCGGTATGCTGAAACAACTCGCGCGCCCGGCGCAGCAGCACTCTCCGTGACGACGCGGACCGCGCAGGAACAGGGCGCCTTCGCAACAGCCAGAAGGAGTATTGCCGTGGCAGAACTGCAGTGGGATGAGATCGACCGTCGTGCGGTGGACACCGCCCGCATCCTGGCGGCGGACGCCGTCGAGAAGGTGGGCAACGGCCACCCCGGAACGGCTATGAGCCTCGCCCCCGTTGCGTATCTGCTCTACCAGCAGGTGATGCGCCACGATCCGACCGACACCGACTGGCTCGGGCGCGACCGCTTCATCCTCTCGGTCGGCCACTCGTCGCTCACGCAGTACGTGCAGCTGTACCTGGGCGGCTTCGGCTTGGAGCTCGACGACCTGAAGGCGCTGCGCACCTGGGGTTCCAAGACCCCGGGGCACCCGGAGTACGGCCACACCAAGGGCGTCGAGATCACCACCGGTCCGCTGGGTCAGGGCCTCGCGTCGGCGGTCGGCTTCGCGTACGCCGCTCGCTACGAGCGCGGCCTGTTCGATCCCGAGGCCGCCGCGGGCACCAGCCCGTTCGATCACTTCGTCTACACGATCGCCGGTGACGGCGACCTGCAGGAGGGCGTCACGAGCGAGGCCTCGTCGCTGGCCGGCCACCAGCAGCTGGGCAACCTCATCGCGATCTACGACTCCAACCAGATCTCCATCGAGGACGACACCAACGTCGCGTTCACCGAGGATGTCGCCGCACGCTACGAGTCCTACGGCTGGCACGTGCAGACCGTCGACTGGAAGCGCACGGGTGAGTACGTCGAGGACGTCGCCGAGCTCAACGCCGCTATCGACGCCGCCAAGGGCGAGCAGTCCAAGCCGTCGCTCATCATTCTCAAGACGATCATCGGCTGGCCCTCGCCCGGCAAGCAGAACACCGGCAAGATCCATGGTTCGGCGCTCGGCGCCGACGAACTCGCCGCGACCAAGAAGGTGCTCGGATTCGACCCCGAGCAGCACTTCGTCGTCGCCGACGACGTGCTCGCCCACACCCGAGGTCTGGCCGAGCGCGCCGCCGAGGCACGCGCCGAATGGCAGACCTCGTTCGACGCGTGGGCCGCAGCCAACCCCGAGCGCAAGGCGCTGCTGGACCGCGTCGAGGCGCACCAGTTGCCTGCCGACATCGCTGATGCCCTGCCGTCGTTCGAGGCCGGCAAGGACGTCTCGACCCGCGCCGCTTCCGGACAGGTCATCAACGCACTCGCCGAGAGGCTTCCCGAACTGTGGGGCGGCTCCGCCGACCTTGCCGAGTCCAACCTCACCACCATCAAGAGCGCACCGTCGTTCATCCCGAGCGAGTGGTCGACCCACGAGTGGTCGGGTGACCCGTACGGACGCGTCATGCACTTCGGCATCCGCGAGCACGCGATGGGCGCGATCATCAACGGCATCGTGCTGCACGGCCCCACGCGTGCCTTCGGCGGCACGTTCCTGATCTTCAGCGACTACATGCGTCCGGCGGTTCGCCTGGCCGCCCTGATGAACGTGCCCAGCGTCTTCGTCTGGACCCATGACTCCGTCGCCCTCGGCGAGGACGGTCCGACGCACCAGCCGATCGAGCAGCTCGCGTCGCTGCGCCTGATCCCGAACCTCGCCGTCGTGCGCCCCGCGGATGCCAACGAGACCGCCGCGGCCTGGTTGGAGATCCTGCGCCGTCACGAGGGCCCCGCGGGGATCGCCCTGACCCGCCAGAACATCCCGGTGTTCGAACGCGGCGAAGGTGCGGCATCCGGCGAGGTCTTCGCCTCGGCGAGCGGAACGGCCCGCGGCGCGTACGTGCTGGCCGAGGCACCGAGCGGCACTCCCGATGTCATCCTCATCGCGACCGGATCGGAAGTGCAGTTGGCCGTCGCGGCCCGCGCGGCACTGGCATCCGAGGGCGTGAACGCCCGCGTCGTGTCGGCGCCCTCTCTGGAGTGGTTCGCCGAGCAGGACGACGCCTACCGCGAGTCGGTGCTGCCGGCATCCGTCGCCGCACGTGTGTCGGTCGAGGCGGGATCCGTCGTCGGGTGGCGCGACATCGTCGGCGACCGCGGACGCTCGGTCGGCATCGACCACTTCGGCGCCTCCGCCGACTACAAGACCCTCTTCCAGGAGTTCGGGATCACCACCGAGGCCGTCATCGACGCCGCGCGTGAGACCATCGCCGCGGTCGCAGACCGTTGAGCGCCACATTGACCGAGCAGCACAAGGAGCAACGCATGAGCACCCCCACCTCAGAGCTTTCCGCGGCCGGAGTCAGCATCTGGCTCGACGATCTCTCGCGCAATCGGATCCAGTCCGGCAACCTGCAGCAGTTGATCGAGACGCGCAACGTCGTCGGCGTCACCACCAACCCGACGATCTTCGCCGGCGCCATCACCGACGCGAACGACACCTCGTACGACGCACAGGTGCGTGAGCTCGCCGCATCCGGCGCCTCTGCCGAAGAGGCCGTCTTCGCCGCCACGACGCAGGACGTTCAGGCGGCGCTCGACATCTTCCGTCCGGTCTGGGAGGCCACCGACCACGTCGACGGCCGTGTCTCGATCGAGGTCTCCCCCGATCTGGCGCACGACACCGAGGGCACGATCGCGCAGGCGAAGGAACTGTGGAACAGCATCGACCGCCCGAACCTGCTGGTGAAGATCCCCGCCACCAAGGCGGGCCTTCCCGCGATCACCGAGGCGATCGGTGCCGGCATCAGCGTCAACGTCACCCTGATCTTCAGCCTCGAGCGGTACGCCGCAGTGATCGACGCGTACCTGGCGGGTCTGCGCAAGGCGAAGGATGCCGGCATCGACCTGAGCGGCATCCACTCGGTCGCGTCGTTCTTCGTCTCGCGCGTCGACACCGAGACCGACAAGCGTCTGAGCGTCATCGGCACCGCTGAGGCGCTGGCGCTCAAGAGCAAGGCCGGCCTTGCCAACGCCCGCCTGGCGTATGAGCTGTTCGAGCAGCGGTTCGCCGACGCCGGCGTTCAGGAGCTGATCGCCGCAGGTGCGAACCTGCAGCGCCCCCTGTGGGCCTCCACCGGCGTCAAGGACCCGAACCTGCCCGACACGCTCTACGTCACCGAACTGGTCGCTCCCGGCGTCGTGAACACGATGCCCGAGAAGACCCTTGAAGCGACGTTCGACCACGCCGAGGTGACCGGAGACACCGTCACCGGCACCTACGCCGCCTCGCACGAGGTCTTCGCCGGGCTCAAGGCCGTGGGAATCGACTTCGATGACGTCACCCAGGTGCTCGAAGACGAAGGCGTGGCGAAGTTCATCGACTCGTGGCACGACCTGCTGGCGCAGGTGGCCGAAGGCCTGGACGCCGCGCGATGACTGTCTCGGTGCACGTCTCGGGGGCCGCGAAGGTCGCCGTCGACGAGCTCGTGCCCGGCCTGGTCGCGAACCTCGTCGCCTCGCGTCTCACGGCTGGCGACGATGAACTGTGGGGGCCGGATGCCCGAGAAGAGGCCTCGGTGCGCCTGGGCTGGGTCGAGGCCGTGTCGGTCTCGCGCCCGCTGGTGCCGCAGATCATCGCGCTGCGTGAAGAGCTCGCCGCCCAGGGCGTGACGCGCGTCGTGCTGGCGGGGATGGGTGGCTCGTCACTCGCCCCCGAGGTGATCGCGAACACGGCCGGCGCACGCCTGACGATTCTGGATTCGACGGCTCCCGCGCAGGTGCTGGACGCCATCGACGACGATCTCAGTGACACGGTGCTCGTGGTCTCCTCCAAGTCGGGGTCGACCGTCGAGACCGACTCGCAGCGCCGCGCGTTCGAGGCCGCCTTCAGCGACCTCGGTATCGATCCGGTCGGCCGGATCGTCGTGGTGACCGATCCGGGTTCCCCGCTGGAGACCGCAGCCCATGAGGCCGGGTACCGGGTCTTCACCGCCGACCCGAATGTCGGCGGACGCTACTCGGCGCTCACTGCATTCGGGCTCGTACCGGTCGGGCTGGCGGGAGTCGACATCGCCGAACTGCTCGACGAGGCAGAGGCCTCGATGCTGCAGTTCGCCGTCGACGCGGCCGACAACCCGGCGCTGCGCCTGGCCGCCGCGATCACCGGCACCGCGCCGCGCCGCGACAAGCTCGCCCTCGTCAGCGACGGCACCCACATCGACGGTCTCCCGGACTGGATCGAGCAGCTGATCGCCGAGTCCACCGGCAAGGCGGGCACGGGCATCCTCCCCGTGGTGATGCTGCCCGTCTCCCCAGAGCTCGAGGCCCCGCCGGCAGACCTGCAGGTCGTGCGTCTGGTCGACGACGCCGACGAGTTCCATCTGTCCGAGCACCACCCCGGCGAGATCCTGGTCAGCGGAACGCTGGGCGCACAGTTCCTGCTGTGGGAGTACGCCACGGCCATCGCCGGACACCTGCTGGGCATCAACCCGTTCGACCAGCCCGACGTCGAGTCGGCCAAGAGCGCGGCCCGCGGCCTGCTTGACGCCCGTCCCGAGCCGACCGCTCCCGCATTCGTGCAGGACGGCATCGAGGTGCGCGCCACCGACCCCGAGCTGACGGCATCCGGAACACTCGAAGGCGTGATGGATGCCCTGTGGGCACGTCTGGGCGAGGACGGCTACGTGGCCGTTCAGGCCTATGTCGACCGCAGCACGATGGGCCAGCTGCTGGGGCTGCGCGAGATGATCGCCGCCGACTCCGGCCGCCCGACCACGTTCGGATGGGGTCCGCGGTTCCTGCACTCGACCGGCCAGTACCACAAGGGCGGCCCCGCACAGGGCGTCTTCCTGCAGGTCCTGGAACGCACCGATGTCGATCTGGAGATCCCCGGCCGTCCGTTCACCTTCGGCCAGCTCATCGAAGCACAGGCCGCCGGTGACGCCGCCGTGCTCGCCGCGCACGGCCGACCCGTCGTTTCCCTCACCATCACCGACGCTGCAGATATCCTGACGCTCTTCGAAGCCGCTCAGTAACCTCTTCCGCCTCTCCAGGAGATATCCCCCACCGATGACTGTCCCCATCTCCCGCGGACGCAATCCGCTCCGCGACCCCGATGATCGCCGACTGAGCCGCATCGCCGGCCCCAGCGCGCTGGTGATCTTCGGGGTCACCGGCGACCTGTCGCGCAAGAAGCTCATGCCCGCCGTGTACGACCTCGCGAACCGGGGCCTGTTGCCACCGGGATTCGCGCTGGTCGGCTTCGCCCGACGCGACTGGGAGGACCAGGACTTCGCCGAAGTCGTACGCGAAGCGGTGCGGCAGCACGCGCGCACCGAGTTCCGTGAAGAGACCTGGCAGCAGCTTCTGCAGGGCATCCGGTTCGTACAGGGCACGTTCGACGATCCCGACGCGTTCCGCCGCCTGCGTGAGACCGTCGAGAAGCTCGATGTCGAACGCGGCACGATGGGCAACCACGCGTTCTACCTGTCGATCCCGCCGAAGGACTTCCCCACCGTCGCGCGTCAGCTGAAGGACTCGGGACTCGTCGGTGACGACGAGGATGACGACTCGTGCTGGCGGCGCGTCGTGATCGAGAAGCCGTTCGGAGACGACCTGGAATCCGCGCGCGCCCTGAATGAGGCGCTGGAGGTGGCGTTTCCGGCCGACTCGATCTTCCGCATCGATCACTACCTCGGCAAGGAGACGGTGCAGAACATCCTCGCGCTGCGCTTCGCGAACGAGCTTTTCGAACCGCTGTGGAACCGCAACCACATCGACCACGTGCAGATCACCATGGCCGAGGACATCGGTGTGGGTGGCCGCGCCGGTTACTACGACGGCATCGGCGCGGCGCGTGATGTGATCCAGAACCACCTGCTGCAACTGCTGGCGCTCACCGCGATGGAAGAGCCGATCAGCATGTCGGCCGAGCACCTGCGCGCCGAGAAGGAGAAGGTGCTCGAGGCGGTTCAGCTGCCCGAGGATCTCTCGCTCGCCGCGGCGCGCGGACAGTACGCCGGCGGTTGGCAGGGCGGCGCGAAGGTCAACGGCTTCCTCGAAGAGGACGGCATGAACCCGCAGTCGCACACCGAGACGTACGCGGCCCTCAAGCTTGAGATCGCCACGCGACGCTGGGCGGGCGTGCCGTTCTACCTGCGGACGGGCAAGCGTCTGGGCCGTCGGGTGACCGAGATCGCCGTCGTGTTCAAGCGCGCCCCACAGCACCTGCTGGGACGCACCTCCGAGCACGGGCAGAACGCTCTGGTGATCCGCGTGCAGCCCAACGAGGGCGTCACCATCCGATTCGGTTCGAAGGTGCCGGGCGCCGGCACCCAGGTACGCGATGTGACGATGGACTTCGGCTACGGTCACGCGTTCACCGAGGCCAGCCCTGAGGCGTACGAGCGCCTTATCCTCGACGTGCTGCTCGGCGACCCGCCGCTGTTCCCGCGGCACGAAGAGGTCGAGTTGTCGTGGAAGATCCTCGACCCGATCGAGGAGTACTGGGCGAGCTTGGATACGCCGCCCGAGCAGTACGCACCTGGCTCCTGGGGACCCGAGTCCGCCGACGCCCTTCTTGCCCGCGACGGACGAGTCTGGAGACGCCCGTGATCATCGACCTTTCCGACACGACGGTCAGCCAGGTCGCCAAGCAGCTCGAGAAGGTGCGTGAAGACGGCGGAGCCGTCGCACTGGGCCGGGTCCTGACGCTGATCATCGCCGCAGGCAGCGGTGTCGCCGAGGCGGCCATCGTCGCCGCCAACGACGCCTCGCGCGAGCATCCGATGCGCGTCATCGTCGTGACCACGACCGAGGGCACGGCACGACTGGATGCGCAGATCCGCGTCGGCGGCGACGCCGGTGCGAGCGAGGTGGTCGTGCTGCGTGCCTACGGCGACGCCGCAAGCAACGCCGAGAGCCTCGTCACCGGTCTGCTGTTGCCCGACGCACCCGTCGTCGTGTGGTGGCCGGATGAGGCACCGACGGATGCCGCAGCTTCGCCGCTGGGACGCATGGCGCAGCGGCGCATCACCGACGCCGCCACGACCACCGACGTGCGGGACCGGCTCTCACTGCTGGGGCGCACGCATTCCCCCGGTGACACCGATCTCGCCTGGACTCGGCTTACGCACTGGCGCGAGCAGCTGGCTGCCGTTCTCGATCAGCCGCCGTTCGAGCCGGTCACCGCCGTCGAGGTGCGCGGCGCCGCGGCATCGCCCTCGACGGCGCTGCTCGCGGCCTGGCTGCAGATGGCGCTCGACGTACCGGTGTCCTGGTCTTACGAGCATCCGGATGACTGGCAGGAGGGGATCAAATCGGTGCGGCTGTCGCGCGCGTCCGGTGACATCCTGCTGGAGCGTCCGTCGGCGGCCGTCGCGATCCTGACCCAGCCGGGACAGCCCGACCACGAACTGCATCTTCCGCGCCGTACGGTGCGGGAGTGCCTCGCCGAGGAGCTGCGTCGGTTGGATGCCGATCTGCTCTACGGTCGAGTCATCACCGAGGGCTGGTCGCACCTCGGTCCGCCCGAGCGAGGAGAGTGAACCGATGAAGGTGCAGGGAACGACCAAGACCGTGGTGGTGGAACCCACGCCCGCGGCGCTCGCGACGCGCGTCGCGGATCGCTTCCTGACCCGGCTCATCGCGCGCACGCGCAACGGCCGTCTCGCCCATGTCTGTCTCACAGGAGGCTCGATGGGCGGGGCGGTGCTGGCAGCGACCGCGGCGGATGCGCGCGTGGCCGACATCGACTGGTCGCTGGTGCATTTCTGGTGGGGCGACGAGCGCTTCGTCGAGCGCGACAGCGCCGACCGCAACTCGCTGCAGTCACGCAATGCGCTGCTGAACCGGATCCCGGTTCCCGCCCAGAACATCCACGAGGCCGCAGCCCCGTCGGACGGCCTGACGCTCGACGAGGCCGCGCGGGCCTATGCCGAAGAGCTCGCACGATTCAGCACGGATGACACGGCATGGCCGTCCTTCGCGGTGTGCTTCCTCGGCGTCGGCCCGGACGGGCACATCGCCTCGCTGTTCCCGGACCGTCCCGAGGTGACCGTCACCGATGCCGCTGTCCTGCCGGTGCGCGACTCGCCCAAACCGCCGGCCGAACGGATCACGCTCACGCGCCCTGTGCTGAACGCCTCCAAGCGCGTATGGCTTGTGCTGACCGGTGCCGACAAGGCATCGGCACTGGGCCTCGCACTTGCGGGAGCGAGCTATGCCGGTGTGCCGGCCGCAGGCGCCAAGGGCCAACGGCGCACCGTGTTCTTCGTCGACGAAGCGGCCGCGGCAGAGGTCTCACCGGATCTGATCGATCGCGACTACTGAGAACGGACTACGTTCCGAGCGGCGCGTCACCGTCATCCGGCCTGCGCTGTGCGCGGGCCTCGCCGCGCTGCGCAGGCTCTGCACCGGGTGAGTCGGCGCCCGGTGCCGGGCCGCTGCCGCGGGTGATCCCGAGTTCCTGGCTCTCACTGAGCACCTGGGGGTGGTAGCGGGCCAGCCCGAACACGCCCCATACGGCGATCGCCCCGGCGACCACGAACATGATCAGCACCCACACCGGCGCGGCGTCGGCCTCACCGAGCACCAGGGCGCCGATCAGCACGGCGACGATCGGATCGATGACGGTGAGTCCGGCGATGACGAGATCGGGCGGCCCCGAGCTGTACGCGGTCTGCACGAAGTAGGCGCCGACCGCGGCAGCGGCGATGAGGGCGATCAGGCAGGCGACGGTCAGCCAGTCGAAGTTCTGCGCCTGGATACGACTGATGACCGCTTTGGCGAGTGTGGCGACGAAACCGTAGAGCACACCAGCGCCGGTGACGTAGAACATCGCGCGCATGCGATGGCGCAGGATGAGCCATCCTGCGCCGAAGACGATGATGACCAGGAGCAGGATGGTCAGGATCATGAAGAGATCCTGATCACGGATGGGGCGTTCCGTGGCGTAGAGCGCCGCCAGGCTGACGAACAGGAAGATGCCGCCGATACATGCGGCGATCGCGATCAGCGATTGCCTGGTCGGCGAGTGCCCCGAGATGCGGGCGTTCAGCAGTGTGGTGACGACGAGCGCGACGGCGCCGAGCGGCTGCACCACGATCAGCGGGGCGATGGCGATCGCACTGAGCTGGCACACGATCGCCAGCCCGAGCATCAGCGTTCCGATGAGCCACGACGGCCGGGTCAGCAACGCCTTCAACTGAGCCGAACTCAGACCTGTCGTGCCCTCGACACCGGTGATGCGCTCGACCTTCTCGACGCCGCGGTGCTGGTACTGCGCACCCAGCGACATGAACACCGCACCCGCCAGGGCCAACGGGATGCCCATCAACAGCCCGGGGTTGGCGAAGACGCCGACCAGCTGATCGCCGACATCGACTGCGAAACCCACCCCGTTTTGCACTGTCTCACCTTATCGGGCGCAGGTGAGCAAGTAGGGTTGTGCCGTGGCTGTTCTTGCGATCCGTATCATGGGCGACCCTGTTCTGCACTCTCCCGCGGGTGAGGTGACCGCGGTGACCGATGAGATCCGCACGCTCGTCGCCGACATGTACGAGACGATGGACCTCGCCCCCGGAGTCGGGCTCGCCGCCCCGCAGGTCGGGGTCGCGTTGCGTATCTACGTGTACTCGTACGTGGATGACGACGACCAGCCGTGGCGCGGCGAGATCATCAATCCGACGCTGTGGATGACCCCGCTCGAACCCGGCTCACCCGATCCGGATGAGGAGGCTGAGGGATGCCTGTCGTTCCCCGGCGAGCGCTTCCCGTTGCGGCGCTCGGATCGCGTCCTGGTCACCGGGACTGACCTTGAGGGTGCGCCGGTGCGCATCGAGGTCGACGGCTGGCGCGCGCGCATCATGCAGCACGAGTTCGATCACCTCGACGGTGTGCTGTACGTCGATCGGCTCTCTGACAGCGATTGGAAGACCGCGCAGAAGATCGCACGCAAGCGCGGCTGGATCCGCGGTGGGCACAGCTGGATGCCCGGAGTGGACGATCTCGAGGGCGCGTAATCGCCTCGCTCACAGAGAGCACAAAGTTGACTCTCAGCTGGTTCACTGACTAGGTTCCTCCTTCGGGTGCGTTCGCACCCGCACCCCACTTCGAGGAGGAACTCATCATGGCCACCACGGGCACCCGCCGTACGATCGGGACCGTTGCCGCGACGGGAGCACTGGCGATCGCGCTCACCGGTTGCAGCCTGCCGTCCGACATCGCGAGCATGCTCACCGGCGAGGCAGACCGTGACGGAGCCGGCAGCGTGCAGTCCTCCTCCGAGATCGGCATCTTCAACCTCCAGGTCGGCGACTGCAAGATGGAGGACCAGAGCGGCGAGATCCTCGACACCACCGTCGTCCCGTGCGATGAGCCGCACGATGAAGAGGTCTACGACGAGTTCGCGATGGCCGACGGCGACTTCCCTGGCGTCGAGGCCATCCAGGCCGAAGCCGAGACCTACTGCGTGGAATCGTTCGGCGACTTCGTCGGGATGCCCTGGGAGGAATCCGCGCTGGAGTTCTTCGCCATCTACCCGACGCAGGGAACGTGGGAGCAGGCGGACGACCGCATCGTGCAGTGCGTGATCTGGGACCCCGAGGGCCAGGTCACGGGCACGCTCGCCGGCGCCGCGCGCTGACTCCGCGCGGCGTCACGCCGCGCAGACGGCGGGGGCGCTCCCTCTAGGCTTGGAGGGACTCCCCCCGCTCCCCCGAACTCTCGAAGAGGCACCCATGACTGCGCGCACACGCATCGGCATCGTCGGCTACGGAAATCTCGGTCGAGGGGTTGAGACCGCGCTCACGCTGACACCCGACATGCACCTCGTCGGCGTCTTCACCCGCCGCGACCCGGCGACGGTTCGCCCACTGGCCGAGACGACGGCCGTGCACGGCCTGGAAGCCCTTGACGGCATGCGCGATGAGATCGACGTGCTGATCTTGTGCGGTGGCTCGAAGTCTGACCTGCCTGAGCAGACGCCGGCGTTGGCATCCGCTTTCACGGTCGTCGACAGCTACGACACCCACGCGCGCATCCCGCAGCACTTCGCCGCCGTCGACGCCGCGGCACGCGGCGCCGGCACCACGGCGATCATCTCGACCGGCTGGGATCCCGGGCTGTTCTCGCTGCAGCGCCTGTACGGCGAGGCCATCCTGCCGCAGGGCGAGACCTACACGTTCTGGGGGCGGGGGCTCAGCCAAGGGCACTCCGACGCGATCCGTCGAGTTCCCGGCGTCGCGGCCGGCGTGCAGTACACGATCCCCTCGGACGACGCGATCGAGCGTGTGCGCTCGGGGGCCCGCCCCGAGCTGTCCACGCGCGACAAGCACACGCGTGAGTGCTTCGTCGTGCTCGCCGAGGGTGCGGACGCGGATGCTGTGCGCGAGGCCATCGTGACGATGCCGGACTACTTCGAACCGTACGACACGACGGTGACCTTCATCTCGACGGAGGAGCTCGCAACGAATCACGCGGGTGTCCCCCACGGCGGCTTCGTGATCCGCAGCGCTGAGACGTCCGCCGGCACCACGCAGACGATCGACTACCGTCTCGCCCTGGAGTCGAACCCCGAGTTCACGGCCAGCGTTCTCGTCGCCTACGCCCGCGCGGCCGCCCGGCTGGCGGCATCCGGCGATCATGGCGCGAAGACACCGTTCGACGTCGCCCCGGGGCTGCTCTCGCCGAAGTCGCCCGAGCAGCTGCGCGCCGAGATGCTCTAGGACGTACCGCGTGGTGCGGGGCCGACCGGACCCCACACCACACGCGTCGGACCACGCGGAACACGCAGAAGAGCCCCGTCCTGAGGACGGGGCTCTTCTCTGTTGCTCCCCCGGTTGGACTCGAACCAACAACCTGCCGGTTAACAGCCGGCTGCTCTGCCAATTGAGCTACAGGGGAATGTGCTCGCTGCGCGGGCAACTCGTCTAGCTTAGCAAACTCCCACGGCCTCTCCGAACACGGGCCACCGCCCGGGCGTGGCGTGTCAGCGCGCTCCGTTCGGCTCCGCATCCGGCGACCACAGCAGGTTGCGTCCGACGCCTCGAGCGACCACGTGACCGCCACGCAGGATCAGGGTCTCCGCATCGAGCTCGCGAATGAAGTCGGCGTCGTTGGTCACCATCAGCGCCGCCATCGCGCGCTCGGTTCGGCGCCGGGTGATCGCGCCGAAGACCACCGGGCGGACCTCCAGATCGAGGTTCGCGAGGGGTTCGTCGGCGATGAGCACGTGGGGTTCGAGCATCAGTGCGCGAGCGATCGCGACGCGCTGGCGCATGCCTGCGCTGAGCTCATACGGAAACTTCGTCGCCATTCCCAGCGGCAGGTGCAGCTCGTCGAGCAGCGCCGCGACGCGCATCGCGAGTGCCCGACTGTTGACCTTCTTCTCGCGCGAGGTGACCGGCTCCGAGATCGCCTCGCCGACCGTGAGGCGCGGCGGCAACGACCCGCCCGCCCCCTGCGGCACGAATCCGGTGAGTGCTGTCAGCACGCGACGTCGGCGCCCGGGCCGACGCACGTTCACCCCGCACACCTCGGCACGCCCGCCGGCGACCTTGAGCGAGGCGTCCCCCATGCCCGCCAGCGCAGTCACCAGCGACGACTTGCCCGATCCGGTCGAACCGCCGATGCACATCAGCTCACCCGGCTGCAGAGTGAATGTCACGCCGTCGACGGCACGGGTGGTGCCGCCGTGCCCGATCCGATCGATGACGAGG
Source organism: Microbacterium esteraromaticum (assembly GCF_017303215.1). Lineage (GTDB taxonomy): Bacteria > Actinomycetota > Actinomycetes > Actinomycetales > Microbacteriaceae > Microbacterium > Microbacterium esteraromaticum_C. Next base: position 2,219,589 of record NZ_JAEMWU010000001.1, read on the forward strand.
TCATGGCAGTCGATCGCGGCGTCACTGTCGGCAGGCATGTCTCCATCCTGCCCGGTTCACGCGGTCGCCGTCACGTTTCGATGAACTGCAGTCGCTCCGCGTCGACATCACGCAGGCGCATCCGCAGCGCCCGACCGCCTTCCGAGTCCGCGGGTACCCGCTGAACGGCTCCCAGGAGCTCGTGCTTCTCGCGTTCGATGCTGCGCAGGATCAGCCGACGACACATATCCGTCGCCGAGGCGAGCGCACCCGCCTCATCCCGTGCAGGGAACGGCATCATCAGGAGTTCGCCGGCCAGCGCACGATAGGGCTCGCGCACGGCATCCGCCGCTCCCGTCGCCCAGCCGACGCGCGCGCGATCAGCGACGGATGCCACCGACTGGCGCACCGCCTCCAGCGCCGGGTTTCGGAACGGCTCGGTGAGCGCCCGCGCCAGCAGGGCGGGATCGATACGGTGGCCGTACTGCAGTACGCCCATCAGCGCATCCCGTTCAAGCGCGACCTCGGCGGTGCGCGGCAAGTCGCGCAGGCGCACCGGCGCCGTCGCATCGCCGTCGGGTGCGGATGCCACCGGCTCGGACCGCACGTGCGGCGCCTCGCGGCCGCCACGTGCAGCGCGCTGCACCTGCTGGTGCACGGACGTCGGGTCCATGCCCAAACGGCGCGCCAGCACGCGCTCGTACCCCGGCCGAAGCAGCTCATCACGGATCTCGGCGACGATCGGTGCCGCGGCGCGCAGCGCGCCGACCTGCCCCTCCACGGTGGCGAGGTCGTAGGCGGCGAGCTTACGGTCGATCGCGAACTCGAACATCGGCACCTTGGCGTCCATCAGGCCGCGCACGGCGGCATCCCCGCGCTGCAAGCGCAGATCGCACGGGTCCAGACCGTCGGGAGCGACCGCCACGAACGTCTGGGCCGTGAAGCGGGAGTCCTCCGAGAAGGCACGCAGCGCGGCCTTCTGACCGGCCTCGTCACCATCGAAGGTGAAGACGACCTCGCCGGCAGCCGAGTCATCACCCATCACCCGGCGCAGCACCTTGATGTGCTCGGCGCCGAACGCCGTGCCGCAGGTGGCGATCGCCGTCGTCACCCCGGCCAGGTGACAGGCCATCACGTCGGTGTACCCCTCGACGACGACCACCCGGCGCGGGTCGCCGCGCGCGATGTCGCGCTTTGCCAGATCGAGTCCGTACAGCACCTGCGCCTTCTTGTAGATCGGCGTCTCGGGGGTGTTCAGGTACTTCGGCCCCTGGTCGTCGTCGTACAGCTTGCGCGCGCCGAAGCCGATGGTCTGCCCGGTGACGTCACGGATCGGCCACACCAGACGCCCACGGAATCGGTCGTACACGCCGCGCTGACCGGCAGAGACCAGTCCCGCCGCCGTCAGTTCATCACGGGTGAAGCCCTGCGCGCTCAGCGCCTTGAGCATGTTCTCCCAGCCGCGCGGGGCATATCCGACGCCGAAGTGCGCCGCCGCACCGGCGTCGAAGCCGCGCTCGCCCAGGAACCGCCTCGCCGTCTCCGCCTCCGGGCTCAGCAGCTGCGAGCGGAAGTACTCCCCCGCCGCCGAGTTCGCCGCATACAGACGGCTGCGTCCGCTGCTCTCGGGCGCAGCACCGCCGTCCTCATAATGCAGCGAGTACCCGATGCGTGCCGCGAGCCGCTCAACCGCCTCGGTGAAGCTGACGTGGTCCATCTCGCGCAGAAACGAGTACACGTCTCCCGAGGCGCCGCAGCCGAAGCAGTGGTAGTAGCCGACCTGGGGACGGACGTGGAAGCTGGGACTCTTCTCGTCGTGGAAGGGGCACAGCCCCTTCATGGAACCCACCCCGGCCGACTTGAGGGCGACGCGCTCGCCGACGATGTCAGCGATGTTCGTTCGCGTCTTGACCTCTTCGACGTCCGCCTGAAGAATGCGCGGCATCAGCGCGCTCCTTCAACGACCACCTGAGGCTGGGGATGCGGATGACGGTGCCCGCCCGGGCGGGCGTGGCGCGGCGTCCAGATTCCGACCTCGGCCGGATCGATCTCGCCGACCAGCCGGTTATGCCAGTCGACGGCGGTCTGGTCGGTGAGGCTGGCGACCTGATCGACCACGACGCGGGCACGTTCGGCATCCGACGTTGCGGCGAGGAAATCCGCCTCGAAAGCGGGTTCGAGCACATCGGCTCCCGCCGACCAGAGCGCGTCAGTCGACCACAGCGCATCCGCCAACCGCACGAGAACACGCCGCTGCTCCTTGTAGACGCCACGGCGGGCGTCGAGGGTCACGATGGCCTGCCCCATGATGCCCTTGAGAACGGCGATCTCGGCTTCGACGACACGCGGTACGACCACGTGCGCACTGTAGCGCGCCAGCGTGCTTCCGGGATAGGCCTCCCGCGTCGCGGTCACCGCAGCCCGAGCGAACCGGCCGATCAGGTCGCTGGTCAGGTTCTTCAGCTTCGCCAGGTCTCGGCGCGAACGATCGAAGGACTTCAACCACATCGGCTGCCGGGTCAGCCGGTACAGCGCATCGGCGAGTTCCTCGCGCGTGAAGTCGTATCCGACCCACTGCTGGATGCGCCCGACCAGCGGGTGGTGCTCGACGGGATCAGAGAGCTGAGCGACGTCGACGTAGCCGTTGACGATCGCGTCCTCGAAGTCGTGCACCGAATAGGCGATGTCGTCCGAGAGGTCCATGATCTCGGCCTCAACGCACCGCATGCGCCCGGGGGCGTCGGCGCGCATCCACCGGAAGACGGCCTCGTCCTCGGGATACACACCGAACTTCAGACGTCCGCCCGGATCGGGCATCGGCTCATCCACGGTCCACGGGTACTTGCACGTCGCGTCGAGCGTCGCCCGGGTCAGGTTGAGCCCGACGGAGTGCTCACGATCATCGAGCACCTTCGCCTCGAGCCGCGTCAGAATACGCAACGACTGGGCGTTGCCCTCGAAACCGCCGATCGGCTCCGCCCACTCGTTCAGCGCGCGCTCGCCGTTGTGTCCGAAGGGTGGATGCCCGAGATCGTGGCTGAGGCAGGCCGTGTCGACCACGTCGGCCGAGACGCCCAGCGCCGCGGCCAGCTCGCGGCCGACCTGCGCGACTTCCAGCGAGTGCGTCAGCCGGTTGCGGGCGAAATCGGCGGTGCTCGCGGGGCTCAACACCTGTGTCTTGGCCGCCAGGCGGCGCAACGCGGCGGAGTGCAGTACCCGGGCGCGGTCGCGTGAGAAGTGATCACGCTCGGAGCGGTGCGTCTCGGCGAAGAAGCGTTCCGTATCAGCGCCCGTGTACCCGCCGGCCGTGTGTCCCACCGGTGCTGATGAGGAGTCAGCCGCCATCGTTCTCGGTCTCCGCTCCGCGCATCATCTCTCCGATGCCCTCGCCGATCTCCTGCGAATCGAGCCATCCCTCGGGCAGTGCCGTGCGCTTCGGCGAACCGGCGCGTCCGCGCTGCCCCTCGGCGCCGACGCCGGGGTACGGTGCATCGCCGAGCGTACCGAGCAGATCATCGATCTCCTGCAGCGTCGATGCCTTCGCCAGCGCCGCGCGCAGCTCACCACCGACGGGGTATCCCTTGAAGTACCAGGCGACGTGCTTGCGCACGTCCTTGCATCCGCGGTCCTCGTCTTCGAAGAACTCCACGAGCAGTTCGGCGTGGCGCCGGAAGGCGGATGCCACGAACTGCAGGGTCGCATCGACCGGCGGTGCCGTCACCGCGTCCTTCGGGCCGAGCGCCGCGGCGAGTTCGCCGAACAGCCAGGGTCGCCCCAGGCATCCGCGGCCGACGACCACGCCGTCGGCGCCGGTCTGCGCCAGCATCCGCACGGCGTCATCGGCCGACCAGATGTCACCGTTGCCGAGCACGGGGATGCTGGTGACGGTCTGCTTGAGCTCACCGATGGCATTCCAGTCGGCGTGCCCGGAGTAGTACTGCGAAGCGGTGCGCGCGTGCAGCGCCACGGCGGCGGCACCGGCGTCCTCGGCCGCGCGCCCCGCCTCGAGGAACGTGAGGTGGTCGTCGTTGATGCCCTTGCGCATCTTCACCGTCAACGGCACCGAGCCGGCGGCCTTGACGGCCTGGTCGACGATGTCCGAGAACAGACCGATCTTCCACGGCAACGCGGCGCCACCGCCCTTGCGGGTGACCTTGGGTACCGGGCATCCGAAGTTCAGATCGATGTGGTCGGCGTGGTCTTCGGCGACGATGATCCGCACAGCTTCGGCGATGGTGCCGGGGTCGACGCCGTAGAGCTGGATCGAACGCGGCGTCTCCGACTCGTGGTGCTGGATCAGCCGCATCGTGATCGCGTTGCGTTCGACGAGTGCGCGCGAGGTGATCATCTCGCTGACGTACAGGCCAGCACCGTACTCACGGCACAGCCTGCGGAACGCGGTGTTCGTGATCCCGGCCATGGGCGCCAGGACGACCGGCACGTCGAGTTCGATCGGGCCGATGCGCAGGGCGGTCGCGGGGGCAGTGGCAGCAGTCATATCCCTTCCATTGTCCCAGACCGCGCCTGTGCCGGTCCGCACAGACATAGGCTGTGGATATGAGTGATCTTCCTGTGCGTCAGATCCCGTTCGTCGATGCTTCCGGAGCGGAGCGGACCCTCGATGACGTGGGCGCCGACGTGGTGCTCGTGGTCAATGTGGCGTCGAAGTGCGGTCTGACACCGCAGTACGCGCAGCTCGAGCAGCTGCAGCGTGAGTACGCCGACCGCGGCTTCACGGTACTGGGATTCCCGTGCAACCAGTTCCTGGGTCAGGAGCCGGGATCGATGGAGCAGATCCTCGACTTCTGCTCCACCACCTACGGCGTCTCGTTCCCGGTGAACGAGAAGGTGAAGGTCAACGGCAAGAACGCCGCCGACCTCTACAAGGCGCTCAAGCAGACTCCCGACGCCGAGGGCTCCGCCGGGCGCGTGAGCTGGAACTTCGAGAAGTTCCTCGTCGCACCCGACGGCGCCGTGCAGCGGTTCCGCCCGAAGCAGAAGCCGGATTCCCCCGAGATCGTCGCGGCGATCGAGGCAGCGCTCGTCCGCTGATCAGGTCGGCGTCAGGCGACCGGCGTCTCGACGCCGCGCTTGGCCCACAGATCGCGCAGGACGTTGGCGAAGGTCTCGGCCGGCTGAGCCCCCGAGACGCCGTACTGACCGTCGATCACGAAGAACGGCACGCCGTTGATGCCGTAGGCGCGTGCCTGCGCCTGGTCGGCGCGCACGTCGTCGAGGTGCGCGTTCGACTCCAGCGCAGTGCGGGTCTCGTCCTCATCGAGGCCGACCTCGACAGCGAGCGCGACGAGATCGTCGATGCGTCCGACGTGGCGCCCCTCGGTGAAGTAGGCCGACATCAGACGCTCCTCCATCTCGTGCTGGAGTCCCTTGCTCTTGGCGAAGTGCAGTACCTCGTGGGCCTTGACGGTGTTGGTGTGCTGCAGCAGATCGAAGCGGTACTGCAGGCCGGCCTGGGCCGCCACATCGGTGACGTGCGCCAGCATCTGTTCGACCTGCTCACGCGGCATGCCTTTGTGTCCGGAGAGGAAGTCGATCTCGTCGCCGTCGAAGTCGACCGGGGTATCGGGGGCCAGCTCGAACGAGTGGAAGGTGATGTTGACCTGCGGGGCGTCCTCGTCGGACGCGGTCGCCGCAACGCCCGCTTCAAGATTGCGCTTGCCGATGTAGCACCAGGGGCAGGCGATGTCGGACCAGATGTCGATAGAGATGGGTTCGCTCACGTTCTCATCCAACCGCATGCATGTCGCGTGTATTCCTCGTCTAGCATCTACAGGTGCTCACCTGCGATGACGTCCTGCCCTTCCGCCCATCGCGGGTGCTCGTCTGCGGCGTCTCGGGTGCGGGCAAGACGACGCTCGTCACGCGCATGAGCCGGTTGCTGGAACTTCCCCGGTACGAACTCGACGCCCTGCATCACGGCCCCGAGTGGACGCCGCGGCCCGAGTTCCTCGACGATGTCCGCGCCTTCGCAGCCTCCGAGCGGTGGGTGAGTGAATGGCAGTACACGTCGAAGGGTGTCAGTGAGATCCTGCCTCCCCGCGCCGACCTGTGCGTGTGGCTGGACTATCCGGATCGCCTGGTGCGCGCACGCCTGTGGCGCCGGACGCTCGCCCGCAGCATCCTGCGCCGCGAGCTGTGGAACGGCAATCGCGAGCCGAGCATCTGGCGGCTGGCGACGACGACCACGCCCGAAGAGAACGTGCTGCGGTGGCAGACGAAGACCCGTGATGTGTGGCGGGAGCGGATGCCGGGGCACGAGGCGCGCTTTCCGCATCTGACGTTCGTGCGTCTCGGGCATCCGACAGAGACCGAGCGCTGGCTGGGGCGCCTCGGCCGGTAAGGCCTCAGTTTGTGGCGTCGGGGGTGTCGATCGCGCCCCCGAAGCGGCGGTCGCGCGACAGGTAGACGCCGATCGCACGCCACAGCTCTTCGCGCGAGAAGTCGGGCCAGAGCGTGTCGAGGAACACCATCTCGGCGTATGCCGACTGCCACAGCAGGAAGTTCGAGGTGCGTTGCTCGCCCGAGCTGCGCAGGAACAGGTCGACGTCGGGCATCTCGGGCACGTAGAGGTGCTTGCGCAGCTGCTTCTCGGTGATCGCGCTGGGCTTGAGGCGCCCGGCTTTGACGTCCTCGGCCATCGCGCGCATGGCGTCGATGAGTTCGACGCGCCCGCCGTAGTTGACGCACATCGTGAGTGTGAGCACGTCGTTGTCGCGAGTGAGCTGCTCGGCGAACTGAAGCTCTTTGATCACCGACCCCCACAGCCGCGGCTTGCGACCGGCCCAGCGCACCCGCACACCCCATTCGTTGAGCTGGTCACGCCGCCGGTGCAGCACGTCGCGGTTGTACCCCATCAGGAACCGCACCTCTTCGGGCGAACGCGCCCAGTTCTCGGTCGAGAACGCGTACACCGACAGATGCTTCACACCGGCCTGGATGGCACCGGCGACCACGTCGAGCAGTACTTCCTCCCCCGCCTTGTGCCCCTCGATGCGGTTGAGGCCCCGGCGGTTGGCCCATCGGCCGTTGCCGTCCATGACGACGGCGACATGGTTCGGCACGGCGGGGAACGCAGGCGGCTGCACTCCCGTCCAGTCGAGCGGGCGGAACGGCACGGCGTCCTTATGGGTGTACGGCTTGGGACTCACCGGGCTCCTTGCGGGGTCGATAGGGGACGGGAGACCGCGTGGGGCGGCCGAGTCACGTGTTCGAGCGAGCGGATGCCACGTTCGAGGTGCCATTGGGCATACGCGGCGACGGTGCCGGATGCCGCAGCGAGATCGGTGTGCGCGGCCGCGTCGACCAGCGTCCAGTCCCCACCCATCAGCGCGCGCAACAGGGCGAGGGCCGTGCCCGGGATCTGCGGACTGCCGGCCGGGGCGCATGCCGCGCACACCGATCCGCCCAGTTGTGCGCCGAAGAACGCATGCGGACCAGGTGCAGCGCAGCGGGCGCAGTGATCGAGTGCGGGCGCCCAGCCCGACAGCGCCATGACCCGCAGCAGATAAGAATCGAGGATGCTGCGCGCCACGTGCTCTCCCCGCGAAAGTGAGCGGAGGCCGCCGACGAGCAGCAGGTACTGCTCGGTCGTCGCCTCGGCCTCGTTCAACCGGTCGGCGGCCTCGACCATTGCACTGGCCGCGGTGAACCGCTCGTAGTCGACGGCGATATCGGCACCGTACGCACCGAGCGATTCGGCCTGCTGCACGATATCGAGCGTGCGCCCCTGGTACAGCTGCACATCGGCGACCATGAACGGCTCCAGGCGGGAGCCGAACTTCGACGACGTGCGCCGCACGCCCTTGGCGACCGCGCGGATCTTGCCGTGACGTCGGGAGAGCATCGTGACGATGCGGTCCGCCTCACCCAGCTTGTGGGTGCGCAGGATCACCGCTTCGTCTCGATAGGTGGGCACCTCTCGATTATCCCCCGCTCCCCCGACATCAGGCGTCAGCGTCCTCGGGGCCGCGTCAGACCGCTGCGAGCTCCGGTGCCGTCTCGCGGCTACGAATGGAACGGTTCACGCACGAGACGATCGCCTTCAGGCTCGCCGTCGAGATGTCGCCGTCGATGCCGACGCCCCACAGCCGCTGGTCGCCGACCTGCAGTTCGACGTAGGCCGCCGCCTGAGCGTCGCCCCCGCTGGACATCGTGTGCTCGACGTAGTCGTACAGCGAGATCTCGAAGCCGCGCTCGCGCAGCACCTCGATGAACGCCGCGATCGGGCCATTGCCAGTGCCGGCGGTCGCGACCGACTCGTCGCCATCACGCAGCACCACGTCCAGCGACACATCGCCGGTCATGTCGCTGCGGGTCTGGGTGCCGAGCAGTTCGAACCGGCCCCACTTGGCTTCGGCGTCGTCGGCCGGCAGGTACTCGTCGTGGAAGATCGACCAGATCTGCTCGCTGGTGACCTCGCCACCCTCGGCGTCGGTCTTGGCCTGCACGACCCCCGAGAACTCGATCTGCAGTTTGCGCGGCAGATCCAGTGCGTGGTCGGCCTTCAGCAGGTACGCGACGCCACCCTTGCCGGACTGCGAGTTGACCCGGATGACGGCTTCGTACGAGCGTCCCAGGTCCTTCGGGTCGATCGGCAGGTATGGCACGGCCCACTCGATGTCGTCGACCGTGACGCCCTCAGCCGCGGCCTTCGCGGCCATCGCCTCGAAGCCCTTCTTGATGGCATCCTGATGCGAGCCGCTGAACGCGGTGAACACCAGGTCGCCCGCCCACGGGCTGCGCTCGGGTACCGGCAGCTGGTTGCAGTATTCGACGGTGCGCTTGACGTTGTCGATGTCGCTGAAGTCGATCTGCGGGTCGACACCCTGCGTGAACATGTTGATGCCCAGCGCGACGAGATCGACGTTTCCGGTGCGCTCACCGTTGCCGAACAGGCAGCCCTCGATCCGATCTGCACCGGCGAGGTAACCCAGTTCGGCGGCCGCGACCGCGGTGCCTCGGTCGTTGTGCGGGTGCAGCGACAGAATCACGTTCTCTCGGTGTGCCAGGTGACGGTGCATCCACTCGATCGAGTCGGCATAGACATTCGGCGTCGCCATCTCGACCGTGGCCGGCAGATTGATGATCACCTTGCGGTCGGGCGTCGGCTCCAGGATCTCGAGTACTTCGTTGCACACCTCGACGGCGTACTCCAGTTCGGTGCCGGTGTAGCTCTCGGGCGAGTACTCGTAGTAGACCTCGGTGCCGGGGATCGTCTTCTCGTACTGACGGCACAGGCGGGCGCCCTCCAGCGCGATCTGCTTGACGCCCTCACGGTCGGACCGGAAGACGACCTCGCGCTGCAGCACGCTCGTGGAGTTGTAGAAGTGCACGATGGCTTGCTTGGCGCCCGCGATCGACTCGTAGGTGCGCGCGATCAGGTGCTCGCGCGCCTGCGTCAGCACCTGGATGGTCACGTCATCCGGGATCAGCCTCTCTTCGATCAGCTGGCGCACGAAGTCGAAGTCGGTCTGGCTGGCCGAGGGAAAACCGACCTCGATCTCTTTGTAGCCCATGCTGACCAGCAGCTCGAACATCACCCGCTTGCGTTCGGGCGACATGGGGTCGATCAGCGCCTGGTTTCCGTCGCGCAGATCGACGGCGCACCAGCGGGGTGCTTCGGTGATCCGCTTGCCGGGCCAGGTGCGGTCCGGCAGGTCGAAGACGATCTGCTCGTGATACGGCCGGTACTTGTGGACCGGCATCGACGAGGGCTTCTGGGTGTTCTTCATGGTGAGGCTTCTTCTTCGTCAGGAGTTGTGTGTCAGGCCAACACGAACGCCGCGACGAGAAGGCCTGTCAGATCAGGACTCGCCGCGGCAGCTAAGAAGAAGCAGACCGCCCAAGAGCATGCGTCGATCGTAGCATCCGACTTCGCATTCTGCTCACCACGGAGGTGTCCTCGCGATCACGGAATCAGCGCGAGCTTTCCCTCGACGCTCCCTGCCGCGAGCATGCGGTGCGCCTCTGGCGCCTGTTCCAGCGGCAACTCCGCCCCCACCGGTACCGTCAGTCGGCGGCTTTCTGCCAGTGCGACGAGGGGTGCCCGCGCCTCGTCCCGGAAACGCGCACTCTCGGGCATCGACCCCGCGATCGCTCGGAAACCGTGCTCTGACGCCGCGCGGGGCGCCACGATCGTGACGACGCGGCCGGGATCGGCGACCAACGCCGAGGACGTCGCGATCGCCTCATCCGTTCCCGCCGCATCGAGCGCGGCGTCGATCCGGGCGATGCCCTCGGATGCCAGATACGCGACGATCCGGTCGGTGAGCCCCGCTCCGTACTCGATGGCGATCCCGCCGAACCGTCGCACGGTCTCGAGGCGGGCGCTGCGCGCCGTGCCGATGACGCGGATGCCACGCAACGCCGCCTGCTGCAGCACGCTGACACCGACGGCGCCGGAGGCACCGTGCAGAAGCACCGTCTCCCCCGTTCGAGCGCCGACCGTGTGCAGCATCTCTGCAGCCGTGGTCCCGGCCAGCAGCAGGTTCGCGGCTTGTGCGTGGCTGAGCGGCGCCGGTTTGCGCAGCACTTTCTCGGCAGGCACCGTGAGCTCGGTGGCGTAGCCGCCACGCACACGGAACGCGATCACCTCGTCGCCGACGGTCACCGGTCCCGTCACGATTCGCGTGTCCGGCCCGACGGCGATGACCGTCCCGGAGACCTCGTACCCGATGGCGACGGGCAGCTCCGTACCCGGCCGCGCACGCGCGACGTGCTTGGCATCCGCAGGGTTCACGCCGGCCGCGCGCACCCGGATCGTCACCTCGCCCGCCCTCGGCGCCGACACTGTGAACGGTGCGAACCGCCAGTGCTCGGGCGGTCCCCAATCCGTCGCGAGCCAGCGGTGCGCGATCGACATCGGTCTCAGAAGCCGAGGCGCCCGAGCTGCTTGGGGTCGCGCTGCCATTCCTTCGCGACCTTGACGTGCAGCTTCAGGAACACCCGCGTGCCGAGCAGCTCCTCGATGCCTGCGCGGGCTGTCGCGCCCACGGATCGCAGGCGGGAGCCCTTGTGCCCGATGATGATCGCCTTCTGGCTGTCGCGCTCGACGATGATCGACGCATACACGTCGGTGAGATCGGAGTCCTCACGCGGCTCGACGTCGTCGATCACGACGGCGATCGAGTGGGGCAGCTCGTCGCGCACGCCCTCCAGCGCGGCCTCACGGATCATCTCGGCGATGCGGTCGTCGGTCGACTCGTCCGTGACCACACCCTCGTCATACAGCCGCGGGCCCACCGGCATCAGCTGCAGCATCTCGTCGGCGAGCACATCGAGCTGCTCGCGGGTGAGCGCCGACAACGGAATGACCGCGGCCCAGTCCTCGCGCAGCGAGTCGACCTCCATCAGACGTTCGACGATGTCGTCCTTGTCGGCGGCGTCGGTCTTCGTGACGATCGCGACCTTCTTGGCCCGCGGGTAGCCGTCCAGTGACGCGGCGATGCGACGATCGCCGGGGCCCACCTTCTCGGTCGCCGGCACGCAGAAGCCGATCACGTCGACGTCGCCGAGCACCTGCTCGACGAGGTCGTTCAGCCGCTCACCGAGCAGCGTGCGCGGCTTGTGGATGCCCGGCGTGTCGACGATCACCAGCTGTCCGTCGGGGCGGTTGACGATGCCGCGGATCGCCCGACGAGTCGTCTGCGGCTTCTCGCTGGTGATAGCGATCTTCTCACCGACCAGCGCGTTGGTGAGCGTGGACTTGCCGACGTTCGGCCGGCCCACGAACGTCACGAATCCACTGCGTGTCTGCTCAGTCATGCTGTTCTCCTCCATCGCGCACATCGATCGGCATCGTGTACGGCGCCCGCTCCACGAACACCGTGGCGATGCCACGGCCGCGGCCGCGCGAAGCGCCGCCGGTCAGCACCAGGCCCTTGACGGTCGCCGTGGCACCCGGCTGCGGCACCTGACCAAGCGCCTTGCCCAGCAGCCCGCCGACCGAGTCGACGTCTTCATCGTCGAGCTCCAACCCAAAGAGGTCGCCGACATCTTCGAGCGGCAACCGCGAGTTCACCCGGAATCGCCCGTCACCGAGGTCGACGAAGTCGGCGGGGCCGCGGTCGTACTCGTCGGCGATCTCACCGACGAGCTCCTCGATCAGGTCCTCAAGCGTGACGAGCCCCGACACACCACCGTGCTCGTCGATGACCATGCACACGTGCACGGCGTCGCGCTTCATCTGCTGCAGCAGGCTCTCGGCACGCATCGATTCGGGAACGAAGACGGCGGGTCGGGCGATCGGCCGCACGGGCCTGGTGCGCCAGGCGCTCTCGTCGCGGTACGCGAACTGCACGAGGTCCTTCAGATACAGCACCCCGACGACGTCATCGGCATCGCCATCGACGACAGGCATGCGCGAGACCCCCGTGCGCAGGAACAGCGCCATGGCCTCGGTCGCCGTGGTTGCCGCATCGACCGTCATCATCTCGGTGCGCGGAACCATCACAGCGCGCACCACCTGATCGGTGAACTCGAACACCGAGTGGATCAGGTCGCGATCGTCCTGCTCGATCAGATCATGCGAGGCGGCCTCGTCGACCATGCTCAGCAGCTGCTCCTCCGACGCGAACGACGTGCGTCCCGCTCCCGGGGTGACGCGCTGTCCGGCCCGGACGAGGGTCTGCGCGAGTGGCCCCAGCAGAATGCGCATGCCACGCACGACCGGCGCCCACGTCCGCAGCATCGACGCCGCGTGCAGTCGGCCGAACGAGCGCGGGCTCGCGCCGACCAGCACGAACGTGATCCCCGTCATCAGAACCGCCGCGGCGAGCATCGCCCACCAGATACTGGGCAGCAGCGCATCCAGCGCGACGGTGACGAACACGGCGGCGGTGGTCTCGGCGAGCACACGCATGAACGCCACGGCATTGACGTGCGGGGCGGGGTCCTCTGCGATGCGCGACAACGCTGACGCGTTGCGCCCCTCTGAGGCCAGCGACTCGAGGTCCGAGGTAGAGCTCACCGAGAACGCGGCGTCGACCGCGGCCATGAGACCGCCGAAGGCGACCAGCAGAACTGCGGCCGCCAGCAGAATGGCAGGGGTCATCGTCGTCGTTCGACCTGAGCGAATCCTTCGATCAGCGACCGCTGCAGCCCGAACATCTCACGCTCCTCTTCGGGTTCGGCATGGTCGAATCCCAGCAGGTGCAACAGCCCGTGAGTGGTCAGCAGGATCAGCTCGTCCTGCAGCGTGTGGCCGGCCGTCTGTGCCTGCGACTCCGCGACCTGCGGGCACAGCACGATGTCACCGAGCAGTCCCGGTGCAGTCGGGTTGTCGGGAGTACCGGGGCGCAACTCGTCCATCGGAAAGCTGAGCACGTCCGTGGGGCCGGGCTCATCCATCCACTGCACATGCAGGGACTCCATCGCGCCCTCATCGACCAGCACGATTGCCACCTCGGCGTCCGGACTGACGTTCAGCTGCGCGAGGTTGAAGTCGGTGAGGCGCTGCAGCACCGTCTCGTCGACGTCGATCGCCGACTCGTTGTTGATCTCGATCATGACAGGCCTCGCTTCGGCATCCGGTCTCTGGGGTTCTGGCGCGCGCCGCCGCGGCGGTCGGCGCGGTTGGCGAACTGGTGCGCCTGCTCGCGCTCGTGACGCTCGGCGACGCGTTTCTCGTCGTACTCGCTGTAGGCGTCGACAATACGTCCGACCAGCGAGTGCCGAACAACATCGTCACTGGTCAGGCGCGAGAAGTGAATGTCATCGATGTCGCTGAGCACACGGGTCACCAGCCGTAGACCGGACGATCCCGTCGGAAGGTCGATCTGAGTGATGTCTCCGGTGACGACCATCTTCGTGCCGAACCCGAGGCGGGTCAGGAACATCTTCATCTGCTCGGGCGTCGTGTTCTGCGCCTCATCGAGCACGACGAACGAGTCGTTCAGCGTGCGCCCGCGCATGTAGGCGAGCGGCGCGACCTCGATGGTACCGGTGGCCATCAGCCGGGGCACCACCTCGGGGTCCATCATCTCGTTGAGCGCGTCGTACAGCGGGCGCAGGTACGGGTCGATCTTGTCGTTGAGCGAGCCCGGCAGAAACCCCAAACGCTCCCCGGCCTCGACCGCGGGCCGGGTGAGGATGATCCGCTGCACCTCCTTGCGCTGCAGCGCCTGCACGGCCTTCGCCATCGCGAGGTAGGTCTTGCCGGTTCCGGCGGGACCGATGCCGAACACGATCGTGTTCTCTTCGATCGCGTCGACGTACTCTTTCTGCCCCAGCGTCTTCGGACGGATGACGCGGCCACGCGTCGACAGGATCGCCTCGCCGAGCACCTCGCTCGGGCGGGGACCGTCAGAACGCTGCAGCAGGCGAGCAGACTGCTCCACGTCGCTGGGCGCGAGCTGATGGCCTGAGCGGGTCATCTCGATCAGTTCGTCCACGAGCCGACGCGCCGACGCGACGTCATCGCGGGCGCCGCCGAGCACGATCTCATTGCCGCGCACCATCACCTGCACCCGAGGATGCTGCTTCTCGAGCATCCGCAATAGACGGTCCTGCGGGCCGAGCAACTGCACCATCGCCACACCGTCGACGAAGACGCGATCGGTGTGCTCGGGCTGAGCGGGGAACTGGGGTGTCGGTTCGTCAGAAGCCAACGAGCTTGCCCTCCTCGATGTTGCCGAGCACATGCGCGTGGACGTGGAAAACGGTCTGTCCGGCCGTGGCGCCGTTGTTGAAGATCAGTCGATACTCGCCGCCCGCGTGCTCCGCCGCGATCTGCTTGGCCAGGGCCACCATCTCTGCGAGCAGTCCGGGGTCACCGGCGGCGAGCTCGGTGACGTCGCGGTACTGCTCGGTCACCGGAATGACCAGCACGTGCAACGGCGCCTGCGGGTTGATGTCGCGGATCGCGAACACCCGTTCCGTGCGGGCGACGAACTCACCGGGGATCTCCCCGTTCAGGATGCGCGTGAAGATCGAGGGTTCACTCATATCAGTCAGTCTAGTTTGGGGGCCCGGGCGACGGACACCGGCTCACCAGCGACCGAGCACCCCCGAAAGCACAGCGATCGCCGCCGGTCCTGCCGTCGAGGTGCGCAGCACCGTGTCGCCCAGCCGCACGCGCTCGGCGCCGGCATCCGTGAAACGCGCGAGTTCCTCGGGGCTGATGCCACCCTCCGGCCCGACCACGAGCATGATGTCGCGACCGTCATCGCGGATGCCGGTGAGCGGGACGTCCGCCGTGGGGTCGAGCACCAGCATCCGATGTTCAGCGGCGCGCGCGACCAGCTGCGCGGTGCTGCTCAGCTCGGCGACCTCGGGGACCCAGGCGCGATGCGCCTGCTTGGCGGCCTCGCGCACGATCGTCGCCCAGCGTTCCCGCCCCTTGGCGATCTTCGCCCCTTCCCAACGCGAGACGCTGCGCGCCGCCTGCCACGGCACGATCTCGTCGACGCCGAGCTCGCATGCCGTCTGCACGGCGAGTTCGTCGCGATCGCCCTTGGCCAGCGCCTGAGCGAGGGTGATCCGCGATGCGGGTCGCTCACTGGTGATGCGCGACGCGATGCGCACGGTGACCTCGGCGGCCGAGACATCCTCGACGGAACCCTCCAGCCAAACGCCCGTGCCGTCACCGATCGTGATGTGCTCTCCCACCCGCACGCGGCGCACGGCCGAGGCGTGCTTCGCCTCGGCACCGGTGAGGGTGATCAGATCACCCTCACCGGCCTCGGAGCACGAGGGGACGATGAAGTGCAGCGCCATGTCGGTCCGTTTCTGAGATCAGTGCGAGCGGAAGCGGTCGCGCAGCTTCGAGAACAGCCCCTGCTGGAACTGTGCGAGCTTGGGAGCCGGCGCCTTCGTCTTCTTGGCGAACTCCTCGATGAGGCGTCGCTGCGCGCTGTCGAGCCGGGTCGGGGTGACCACCTGCACGCCGACGCGCAGGTCACCGCGCTGGGTTCCGCGCAGGGGTGTGATGCCGCGCCCGCTGATCGTGAGCACGTCACCGGACTGCACCCCGGCGCGCACTTCGAGATCGACGGTGCCATCGAGACTATCGATCGTCGTGGTGGTGCCGAGGATGGCATCCGTCACCGAGACCTCAAGCGTGGCGAGCAGGTCGTCGCCCTCCCGACTGAAGACCGGGTGCGGGGCGACCGAGATCTCGACGTACAGGTCGCCGTTCGGCCCACCCGCGCGGCCGACCTCACCCGATCCGGGCAGCTGCAGGCGCAGGCCGGTCTCGACCCCGGCGGGGATGTCGAGCGCGACCGTGCGGCGCGAACGCACCCGTCCCTGACCGGCGCACGAGCCGCAGGGGTAGGGAATGGTCGTGCCGAAGCCCTCGCAGCTGCCGCACGGCTGAGTGGTGACGACGTTGCCGAGCAGGCTGCGCACCTGACGCTGAACATGACCGCTACCGCCGCACACGTCACACGTGACCGGCGATGTCCCCGCCTGGCAGCACGCACCCTCGCAGGTCTCGCACAGCACGGCCGTGTCGACCTCGATATCGCGGTGCACTCCGAAGACGACGTCGCCCAGGTCGAGGTCGACCCGCACCAGGGCGTCCTGCCCGCGCTCGCGACGCGAGCGGGGTCGTGCCCCGCGCCCACCGCCGGCACCACCGAAGAACGTCTCGAAGATGTCGCCGAAACCGCCGAACCCTCCGAAGCCGCCGTTCGCATCTCCGCCCATGTCGTAGCGTCGCCGGGAGTCCTCGTCACTGAGCACGTCGTACGCGTGCGTGACGAGCTTGAACCGCTCGGCGGCCTCATCTCCCGGGTTCACATCCGGATGCAGCTGGCGCGCCAGCTTGCGGTAAGCCTTCTTGATCTCATCCTGCGAAGCGTCCTTCGACACCCCGAGAACCTCATAGTGGTCCGCCACGATCACCTTTCTGCGCGTGCGTGTGCGTCTGTCTGTGTGTTCTGTACGACCACCCGCGTCAACGGGCGGCCTCGTCGTCTTCGAGCAACCGCGACAGGTAGCGGGCGACCGCCCGCGCCGCCGCGAGATTGCTCGAATAGTCCATGCGGGTAGGGCCCATCACGCCGACGCGCGCGGTGCCGCCCGGCGCGTCATAGTTGCTCGCGACGATCGATGCCTCGCCGAGCCCGAAGGGCGCGTTCTCGGTACCGATGCTGGTCGCCAGGCCGTGCTCGTCGGTGACCATCTCGCTCATCAACCGCAACAGGGTCACCTGCTCTTCGATCGCCTCGAGCAGAGGGTGGATGCTACCGCGGAAGTCCTGCTCGCGCCGGGCGAGGGTCGCTGCCCCCGCCATCACCAGTCGTTCCTGCCGGAACTCGGCCAGTTCTTCCGAGATCACGGCCGCCAGCGCGCTGAGCGCAGGATGCAGCCGACGGGGGTGTTCGGCCGGGGCGGGCTCGCCGAGCGAGCGAACCCGCTCAGTGGCCTCGCTGACCGCACGACCGGCGATGAGGGCGAGCAGCTGCGCCCGCAGGAGCCCCACATCGTTCTCATCGAGGTCGATCGGTACCTGCGCGATGCGCTGCGACACTCCGCCGGCATCGGTGACGAGCACCACCAGAAGCCGGTTCGGTGCGAGGGCGACCAACTCGACGTGCGTGATGCTCGCCCGCGCGAAGGACGGGTACTGCGCGAGTGCCACCTGGCCGGTGAGGCGCGTGAGCACGCGCACCGTGCGGGCCATCATGTCGTCGAGATCACCGGGAGCGCCGAGGAAGGACTCGATGGCGCTGCGTTGTCCCGCCGAGAGGGGACGCAACTGCGCCAAGTGGTTGACGAAGACGCGGTACCCCTTATCGGTCGGCACTCGACCCGAGGACGTGTGCGGCGCGACAATCAGGTCTTCGTCCTCGAGCAGCGCCATGTCGTTGCGGATGGTCGCCGCGGACACACCGAAGGCGTGCCGCTCGACGATCGACTTGCTACCGACCGGCTCGTGGGTCTCGACGTAGTCCTGCACGATCGCGCGGAGGACTTCGAGTCCTCTTTCTGTGACCATCGCCCCTCCCACTGGCACTCGAACCTACCGAGTGCCAATCCTACCCCGCCCAGCCGAGCACCTGCCGAAGGCGGTGGGTCTACCCCTAGGATGACGCTCATGAGCGACGCCCCCATCGCCACCCTCACGGACGGCGCCGTCCGCGGCTCCGTCGCCGACGGGGTGCACCGGTTCCTTGGTATCCCCTACGCCGCACCGCCCTTTGGCGAGAACCGGTTCCGGGAACCGCAACCGCCCGCCCCGTGGGACGACGTACGCGAGGCCACCGCGTTCGGTCCCACGTCGCCGCAGGTTCCCTACGCCGGTCCGATCGGCGAGTTGCTCGGGTCGGTGATCATCGACGGCGACGATGTGCTCACCGCAAACGTCTGGGCTCCGGCACAGGCAGAGCAGGCCCCAGTGGTGCTGTGGTTGCACGGCGGTGCGCTCGAACGCGGCACCGCCGCCATCCCGCTCTACGACGGCGCCGTGTTCGCCCGCGCCGGGATCGTCTTCGTCTCGGTCAACTACCGCCTCGGCTCTGAGGGATTCTCGGTGCTGTCCGATGCCCCGGCGAACCTCGGTCTGCTCGATGCGGCCGCCGCCCTGGCATGGGTGCATCGAGAGGTCGCCGCGTTCGGGGGCGACCCCACTCAGATCACCGTGATGGGCGAGTCGGCGGGCGGAGCCCTCGTGGCGGGTCTGCTCGCGCTCGACACGTCGCGGCCGATGATCGCACGAGGAATCATCCAGTCGGGTCCATTGCGGGCCCAGCCGCGGAAGAAGGCCGGACGCGTGACCGCGCAGCTGGCGAAGCTGTTGGGCATTCCCGCGGAGCGCGAGGCGTTCGCCGCCGTCACGCCAGACCAGCTCCTCGAGGCTCGACGCACCCACGCAGCCGGTTCCTCGCCGCTCGGCGGAGCCCCGGGTTTCCAGTTCGCGATCGACGCCGAGGCCCTGCCGCGGTCTCCACATGACGTGCTGGGTGAGTCCGACGTTCCCCTGCTGATCGGCAGCAACACCGACGAGTACCGCCTGTGGTTCACCCCCGAGCAGCTCAGCAGGCTCACATCCTGGCATCTGTTGCTCGCCCGGCTCGCTCTGCGCATTCCCCGCCGCGCGATCGCCGCCTACCGAGCGGCATTCCCCGGGGCGTCCACCGGCGAGATCTACGGTCAGGTCGCCACCGACCTGCTGCTGCGGGCCCCGCTGACCCGCGCGGCCGCATCCCGCCCGGCGCCCACCTACGTGTACGAGTTCGCCTGGCGCAGTCCGGTGCGCGATCTGCGCGCCGCGCACGCACTCGAGCTGGGTTTCGTGTTCGACCAACTCGCCTCAGCAGATGCCCAGCGCATGACAGGATCGGATGCCCCTCAGCACCTCGCCGACGAGATGCGCGACGCGTGGATCGCGTTCATCACGACCGGCGACCCCGGGTGGGCACCCTTCGGCGCAGAGCGCAGCACCCGGGTGCTGGACGCACAGAGCGCGACGGTCCCGCAGCGACGCACCACCGGGCTGGACCTGCTCCCCGACTGAGCAGGGCACACGCCCGGCACTCGTCCTAGCGCGGAGTCACTCCGTCAGAGCGCGCACGACAGCATCCGCCAGCAGCCGCCCGCGCAACGTGAGCCGCACGCGGCGGTCGCGCACGGCGGCGGCGGCATCGACCAGTCCGTCCGAGATCAGCTCGGCGACCCGGGAGCGGTGGCTCTCGGCGATCTCAGAGATCGGCAGACCCTCGGCGAGCCTGCTCTGCAGCAGCACACGTTCGAGCGTCTGCGCCTCGTGATCAGGCCGTTCACGTCCCGCCGCAGGTGACTCCCCCGCGTGCAGGCGCTGCGCATACGCCGCCGGGTGCTTGACATTCCACCAGCGAAGTCCGGCGACGTGACTATGCGCTCCGGGCCCGAAACCCCACCAGTCCGAGCCCCGCCAGTAGGCCAGGTTGTGCCGCGAGGCGTGCGACGAGACGCTCCCCTGCTCGGAGCCACGCGCCCAGTTGCTGACCTCGTACCAGTCGAAACCCGCCGCGGCGAGACGGCTGTCGGCGAGCTCGTACATATCGGCCTGCAGGTCGTCATCGGGCGCGGGCACCTCGCCGCGGCGGATCTGCCGGGCGAGCTTGGTACCGTCCTCGATGATCAGCGCGTACGCCGAGATGTGGTCGGGTTCGAGCGACAGGGCCGCGTCGAGCGAGGCCTCCCAATCGGCGAGAGACTCCCCCGGTGCTCCGTAGATGAGGTCGACGCTGACGTCGAGACCTGCGTCGCGCGCCGCGTGCACCGCCGTCTCGACGTTCTCGGGACGGTGCGTGCGGTCCAGAGCCGCCAGCACGTGCGGCACCGCGGACTGCATCCCGATCGACAGGCGGTTCACGCCGGCATCCACCAGCGTCCGCACGACCTCCGGCGACACGGTGTCCGGATTCGCCTCGACCGTCACCTCGGCGCCGTTCCGGATGCCGAAGGCGTCCACAGCGTGCTCCAGCATGCGCGCCAGATCGCCAGGCGGCAGCAGGGTGGGGGTTCCGCCACCGAAGAACACCGTGTCGAGCGGGCGGATCCCACCGGCTGCGTCCAGGACGTCGCGGGCGAGGTCGATCTCGCGCATCAACGTCTCGGCGTACTCGTCCTGCCTGGCACCGCGCAGTTCGGTCGCGGTGTAGGTGTTGAAGTCGCAGTAGCCGCAGCGCACTCGGCAGAACGGCACGTGCAGATAGGCCGAGAACGGGGCTGTCGCGTCGATCTCCAGATCGGCGGGCAGGCGTCCGTCAGCGGGTGCGGGATCCCCCAGCGGCAGAGCCCCCGGCATCAGATCGGCGTCGCGTACAGGGGCGAGATCGCCCGCAGATACCGCGCGAACAACTCGCGACGACGCCGGCGCACCATTCCGGGAAGGCGGTACAGCGCCGCCGTGGGCGCGTCGAATGCACGCACGGTGAACCACACCTCGTCGGTGTCCTCACGCCAGTCCAGGTCGAACGACTCCTCGCCGCTGACGACCGAACCGCCGACGGTTCCGAGCACGAACCCGACGCGGCGCCGCTCCTCGGTGACGGAGATCACCCGCAACTCGGCGTCAGCGCGCATACCCTTGACGCGTCCGTGCAGCTTCAACGTCATGCCGGGTGCGGCGAACGGTGTGCCCTCGGCGTCGAACCGCTGCTCGTGCTGGTTGCGGTTCGGCGCGATCGGCGCACCCTCGGCGTCGAAGCTGATCCCCGTGTACGCGCCACCCGCAGCCGGGCGCACGTCTGAGATCTGCAGTCCGGCGGCGCGCTGCGCCGTCCACGACAACAACGACTCGGCCGCCGAACGGAATCGCTCTTCTCCGCTGCCGATCCGCCAGGACTCCTCGGCGGGGGTGCTGCGCTCCGGCGGATACTGCATGAGGTCTGGGGCATGGGTGGCCCCGACCGCGGCATAGTCGACCGTGCCTTCTCGGAATGTCCCGCGACGCATGTTTTCCAGACTACCCAGGCGAACCTGGGTGATCGCCCGCTCCCCTACTTCTTTTCCTTGCCCTCGACGTCACCCGACAGTGCGGCGATGAACGCCTCCTGGGGCACCTCGACGCGGCCCACCATCTTCATGCGCTTCTTGCCTTCCTTCTGCTTCTCGAGCAGCTTGCGCTTTCGGCTGATGTCACCGCCGTAGCACTTGGCGAGCACGTCCTTGCGGATTGCACGGATGGTCTCCCTGGCGATGATGCGCGCACCGATCGCCGCCTGGATGGGCACTTCGAACTGCTGTCGGGGAATGAGCTTGCGCAGCCGCTCCGCCATCAGCGTGCCGTAGCTGTAAGCCTTGTCTCGGTGCACGATCGAGCTGAAGGCATCGACCTTGTCGCCCTGCAGCAGAATGTCGACCTTGACCAGGTCGGCCTCCTGGCGGCCGTCCGGTTCGTAGTCGAGCGAGGCGTAGCCCTGTGTCTTCGACTTGAGCTGATCGAAGAAGTCGAAGACGATCTCACCGAGTGGCATCCGATAGCGCAGTTCGACGCGCTCCTCAGAGAAGTACTCCATACCCAGCAGGGCGCCACGGCGCGACTGGCACAGTTCCATCACCGTGCCGACGTAGTCCTTGGGCAGCAGGATCGCGGTCTTGACCATCGGCTCCGAGACCGAGGCGACGCGCCCGTCGGGGTACTCGCTCGGGTTGGTCACCGTCACGGTTTCACCGGTGTCGGTGGTGACCTCGTAGATCACGCTCGGTGCGGTGGTGATCAGGTCAAGACCGAACTCGCGCGAGAGCCGCTCGGTGATGATCTCGAGGTGCAGCAGTCCCAAGAAGCCACAGCGGAAGCCGAACCCGAGCGCCACCGAGGTCTCGGGCTCGTACTGCAGCGACGCGTCGGACAGCTTGAGCTTGTCGAGCGCCTCGCGCAGCTCGGCATAGTCGCTGCCGTCGATGGGATAGATACCCGAGAACACCATCGGCTTCGGGTCGGTGTAGCCGGGGAGAGGGTCGGATGCCGGGCCCCGGACGGTCGTGACGGTGTCACCGACCTTCGACTGGCGAACGTCCTTCACGCCCGTGATGAGGTATCCCACCTCGCCGACGCCCAAACCCTTGGACGGGATCGGCTCTGGGCTGGACACACCGATCTCGAGCAACTCGTGCGTCGCCTTGGTCGACATCATCTGCACGCGCTCGCGCGGCGAGAGCTGTCCGTCGACCATGCGCACGTAGGTGACCACTCCGCGATAGGAGTCGTAGACCGAGTCGAAGATCATTGCGCGCGCCGGAGCATCCGGGTCACCGACCGGTGCCGGGATATCGCGCACGATGCGATCGAGCAGCTCTTCCACGCCGACGCCCGTCTTGCCCGAGACGCGCAGCACGTCCTCCGGGCGACCACCGATCAAGTCGGCGAGCTCTTTGGCGAACTTGTCGGGGTCGGCCGCGGGCAAGTCGATCTTGTTGAGCACGGGGATGATGTGCAGGTCGTTCTCGAGAGCGAGATAGAGGTTCGCGAGCGTCTGCGCCTCAATGCCCTGTGCGGCATCGACGAGCAGGATCGCGCCCTCGCATGCGGCAAGCGAACGCGACACCTCATAGGTGAAGTCGACGTGACCGGGAGTGTCGATCATGTTCAGCGCGAAGGTCTCAAGGCCCTCCCCGTCGGACGGGGAGGTCGACCACGGCATCCGCACTGCCTGGCTCTTGATCGTGATGCCGCGCTCGCGCTCGATGTCCATGCGGTCGAGGTACTGGGCACGCATGTCACGATCGGCTACCGATCCGGTGACCTGGAGCATGCGGTCGGCGAGCGTCGACTTGCCGTGGTCGATGTGGGCGATGATGCAGAAGTTGCGGATCTGCGTGGCCGGGGTCGCGGCGGGTGACAAGGGAGTGAGAGCGCGGGGTGACATGTGGTCCTTGATGCTTCAGAGAAGGTTCAGATCAGTCTACGTTCCGGGGCCCGGTTCCCCCAGTCGTCGGCCCGGCGGCGCGACCGATGATAGTCTCGCGAAGTTGCCCGGGCGAAAATCCCCCCGTTTCGGGCAGACGAACTCCGTCACGGCCGTCGGTGATCTCGATGTGCGCTGAGCGCGGGATGATGCTTGAATGTGTTCCCGACTCAGCGGCGCGTCGGAGATCCCGGGCACGGCTGTAGAAGAGAAAGAATCAACACCTTGATCAAGTATCTCGTGCGCCGGGCACTCGGCTGGCTGCTGATGATCGTGGTCGCGACCAACGTCACCTACTTCCTGGCGTGGTCGTTCCTGGATCCCCGCAGCAACTACGTAGGCCGAAGGCCTCCCCTGACCGAAGAGCAGATGGAAGGTCTGCTCGGGCCTCGCAATCTCAGCGAGTCCACACCGCTGATCGAACGGTGGTGGACCTGGTTCTCGGGAATCCTCTTCCGCTGGGACTGGGGTGTGAGCCCCACGGGCGGCTCGGTGAACGACGAGGTCGCGTACCGCATGTGGGTCAGCGCCGAGCTGGTGCTCGGGGCGACGATCATCGCGACACTGCTCGGTATCTGGATCGGTGTCTACACCGCATCACGCCAGTACAAGCTGGGTGACCGCGTGTGGCAGGCCGTGTCGATCGTGACGATGAACATCAACATCATCGTGGCGGGCCTGGCGATCGTGATCCTCGCGATCAACTTCAACAACTGGGTCGGCACCCGCGTGTTCTACGTCACCGGTTCGTCGAGCCCCGGCGTCACCGGGTTCTTCCCCGTATTGATCGACACGCTGCAGCACCTGATCCTCCCGACCATCGCGCTGGTGATCATCAGCTACGCGGGAACGCACTTCTTGCAGCGGTCGTTGCTGCTCGACAACATCAAGGCCGACTACGTGCGCACGGCGCGGGCGAAGGGCCTGACCAAGCAGCAGGCGATCCGCAAGCACGCGCTGCGCACCTCGCTCATCCCGGTCGCCACGCAGGTCGCCTTCTCGATCCCCGCGATCTTCACCGGTGCGGTGCTGACCGAGACGATCTTCGCGTGGCAGGGCATGGGCCGCTACTTCTTGACCACCATCAACACCAACGACGTGCACGGCGTTGTCGCCGTCGCGGCCTTCGGCGCCCTGCTGACCGCGATCGGCGCCATCCTCGCCGACATCGCCGTCGTGGTTCTCGACCCGCGAGTGAGGGTGAGCTGATATGAGCGCCGACACCATTGACCCGTCCGTGCAGCCGCCCGTCGGCCCTGACACGACGGCAGAGCGCATTCCCGCCAAGCAGCTGTCCAAATGGACCCTGTACACCCGCCGCTTCATGCGCAACAAGCCCGCCGTCGCCGGCGTCATCATCTTTGTGTTCCTTGCACTGTGCTCGATCATCGTCCCGCTCGTGTCGCGATACACCGTCACCGACATGGATTTCCTGAACCTGTCGACCGGCCCATCGGCCGAGCACTGGTTCGGCACGAACGCGTCGGGCAACGACACGTTCACCCAGACGTTCGTCGGTCTGCAGCGTTCGCTCATGATCGCTGTGATCGTCTCGGTCGGAATCACTGCGATCTCGGCGATCGTCGGCACCGCGGCCGCCTACTTCGGCGGTCGTTTCGAGCGGGTCACGCTGGTGATCATCCACTTCTTCATGGTGATCCCGACCTTCCTGATCCTCGCCCTCGTCTCGAACGACTCCGGCGGCGACTGGCGCATCATCTCGATGGCGCTGATCTTCGTCGGTTGGTTCTTCCCGGCCCGCGTGATCTGGACCATGGCGCTCTCGCTGCGCGAGCGCGAGTACGTGCACGCCGCCCGCTACATGGGCGTGCGCGGTATGCGCATCGTCATGCGTCACCTGCTGCCGAACATCGGCTCGCTCCTGGTGATCAACTTCACGCTCGGTGTTGTGGCGGCCGTGATGACTGAGACCGGATTGTCGTTCATCGGCATGGGCGTGAAGATCCCTGACGTCTCGCTCGGATCGCTGATCGGCGAGGGCGCGGCGAGCGTGACCAGCGCGCCGTGGCTGTTCTACTTCCCCGCCGCCGCGCTCACGCTGCTGACCGTTTCGATGGCGCTCGTCGCCGACGGCCTGCGCGACGCCCTTGATCCCACTTCTTCGGCAGGAGGCCGCGCATGAGCACCACGAAGGACACTGTCCTCTCCGTCCGCGACCTGAAGGTCAGCTTCGCCTCCGAGGCCGGCCGTGTCGACGCCGTGCGCGGTGTCTCGTTCGACCTCGAAGCGGGAAAGACCCTTGGCATCGTCGGCGAATCCGGATCCGGCAAGTCGGTCACATCGCTGGCCATCATGGGTCTGCTCGATGAGAACGCGAAGGTCACCGGCTCGATCCAGTTCGAGGGCCAGGAGCTGCTCGGCAAGACCGATAAGCAGATGTCGGTGATCCGCGGCAACGGCATGGCCATGGTCTTCCAGGACCCGCTGACCTCCCTGACGCCGGTGTTCACGATCGGCGATCAGCTGATCGAGGCGCTCACCGTGCACCGCGGCATGTCGAAGCAGGAGGCGTGGGACCGTTCGCTCGAGCTGCTCTCGCTGGTGGGCATCACCGAGCCGGTCAAGCGCATGAAGTCGTTCCCGCACGAGTTCTCCGGCGGCATGCGCCAGCGCGTGGTCATCGCCATCGCGATGGCCAACAACCCGCGCCTGATCATCTGCGATGAGCCGACGACGGCGCTGGATGTCACCATCCAGGCGCAGATCCTCGACCTGATCGAGAAAGCGCAGGGTGAGTCCGGCGCTGCCGTGATCATGATCACGCACGACATGGGCGTGGTCGCGCGTACCGCCGACGATGTGATGGTGATGTACGCCGGTCGTCCGGTCGAGCACGCACCTGCGCACGAGCTGTTCCACCGCACCCGGATGCCCTACTCGATCGGTCTGCTGGGGGCGATCCCGCGCGTCGACAAGGTCGAGAAGGAGCCACTGACCCCGATCAAGGGCAACCCGCCGCTGCTGATCGATCTGCCCGATGCGTGCCCGTTCGCGTCGCGTTGCCCGATCGCCGTCGCGGCGTGCACCACGCGTGAGCCCGACCTGGCGCCCGTCACCACCGGTAGCGGTGACCCGCACCTGGCCGCGTGCATCCGTGCCGAAGAGATCGACGACGCCGGACTGATCGGCGGCCTGCCCGTCTACCCGGTGCAGAAGGCTCCGGACAGCGACCTGCTGCACACGCCGCGTGAGCAGCGCCCGGTGACGCTCGAAGTGCGCAACATGGTCAAGACCTTCCCGCTGACCAAGGGGGCCTTCCTCAAGCGCAAGGTCGGCGAGGTGCACGCGGTCAAGGGCATCAGCTTCGACGTGCGCGAGGGCGAGACCATGGCGATCGTCGGCGAGTCGGGGTCGGGCAAGACCACGACGCTGCTGCAGATCATGGACTTCGTCAAGCAGCCCGAGGGCGACATCGTCATCGCGGGAACGAGCATCAACGGTCTGCACGACCGCAAGCTCGAGCGTGCGCTGCGCCGCGATATCCAGATCGTGTTCCAGGATCCGATGGGCGCTCTCGATCCGCGCATGACCGTCACTGATGTCATCGCCGAGCCGATGCGCGCCATCGGTATGCCGAAGGACCAGGTGCTCGCGCGCGTGCAGGAGCTGATGGACCTCGTGGGTCTGAACCCCGCGCATCGCGATCGCTTCCCCGGTGCCTTCTCGGGTGGTCAGCGCCAGCGCATCGGTATCGCTCGGGCGCTGTCGACCAACCCGAAGATCATCGTGCTCGATGAGCCGGTATCGGCCCTTGACGTGTCGATCCAGGCCGGCGTGATCAACCTGCTCGACGAGCTGAAGGTCAAGCTGGGGCTGTCGTACCTGTTCGTCGCGCACGACCTGTCGGTGATCCGTCATATCGCCGACCGTGTGGCCGTGATGTACCTCGGCGAGTTCGTCGAACACGGCGACGTGGACGAGGTCTTCGACAACCCGAAGCACCCGTACACCCAGGCGCTGCTGTCAGCCATCCCTGTGCCGGACCCCGACATCGAGCGCACCCGTCAGCGCGTGGTGTTCGATCCGGAGACGATGACGACCAAGCCCGCGACCGTCTGAGGATCACCATCGGATAACACCGGGATCACCGTCGTGCAACGACGCATCACCGTCCGATAACAGTTAGGCGGGATTCACTCTCACCGAACGTGAACCCCGAGATCGCGAACTATTCTCCCCTTATGACACGCCGCAAGGCGAAAGGAGCACCATGAAGCAGCAGAAGCTGATGGGAGCGCTGGCACTCACCGGCGCTTTCGCACTCGTCCTGACGGGCTGCGCCACTGACTCCGGCAACACCGGTGACAATGGCGACAACGGAGGGCAGTCGGCAGAGACGTCGGCCGCGGACTACAACCCCCAGCCCCGCGAGAACCTTCAGGAAGGCGGCACGGTCAACTTCCCGATCAACGAGATCCCCGAGCAGCTGAACTCGTTCCACGGAGACGGCAGCGCCGACACCGCGCGCGTCTCCGCCTGGTACAAGCCGCAGATCCTGCTGCAGGAGCCGGACGGCACGCCGTACAAGCACGACGCGTACCTCGACGAGTGGAAGATCGAGACGGTCGACGGCAAGACCCAGATCACCTTCACCTTCACCGAAGAGGCCACCTGGAACGACGGCACGCCGATGGACTGGACCGCCATCGATGCCACCTGGAAGGCCAGCCGTTCGACGGATGAGGGCTTCGTGCCCAACGCCACCGACGGTTACAAGGAGATCGAGACGGTCGAGCAGGGTGACACCCCCAAGACCGCCATCGTCACCTTCAAGGGCGAGTTCGCCTGGCCGCAGATGCCGTTCCTCACGGGCGTCATCCACCCCGACATGGCCGACCCCGAGAACTTCAACAACGGCATGATCGACGAGCCGCACGCCGAGTGGGGCGCCGGTCCGTACACGGTCGACGAGTTCGACGCGAACAAGGACTACATCTCGTTCAAGCCGAACGAGATGTGGTGGGGCGAGAAGCCGCTGCTCGACAAGGTCACGTTCACCGGCATGGACGCCCAGGCCTCGATCAACGCCTTCAAGAACGGCGAGGTCGACATGGTCGGCGTCGGCACCAAGGACCGTCTGGCACAGGTCGCCGACATGGACGGCATCACGATCCACCGTGCGCAGCAGACCGCGAACACGCTGCTCGAGGTTGACGCCGAAAAGCCGCAGTTCGAGGACGTCAAGGTGCGTGAGGCATTCTTCCTCGCCATCGACATCGAGCAGCAGAAGACGATCGCCTGGAACGGCCTCGACTACACCGAGGACCCGGCCGGCTCGCTCACGCTGTTCTCGTTCCAGCCCGGCTACCACAACTCGCTGGAGAAGGCCGGCTACGAGTTCAACGTCGAGAAGGCCAAGGGCCTTCTCGATGAGGCCGGTTGGACCGAGGGCGAAGACGGCATCCGCGAGAAGGACGGCGAGAAGCTGTCTGTCGTGTACCCGATCTTCAGCGACGACCCGACCCAGAAGGCGCTCGCGCAGTCGCTGCAGACCATGCAGAAGGCTGTCGGCATCGACCTTCAGGTCGACGTGCGCCCCTCGAACAAGTTCGCCGAGGACTACACCTCGAAGAACTGGGACGTCGCCGGTCTGCGCTTCACCTCGTCCGACCCGTTCGGTGCTGCGTGGTTCTGCCAGCTGTACTGCCAGGACATGGGCCTGAACCTCTCGGGCGTGCAGACGCCCGAGATGGACGAGCGCATCAAGAACGAGGTCGAGTCGATCACCGACCCGGTCGAGCAGACCGCGGCCGCGATGGACCTCGAGGTCGAGATCTTCCAGGACTGGGGCATCATCCCGCTGTACAACGGTCCGTCGATCTCGGCGGTCAAGGAGGGTCTGGCCAACCTGACCCCCGAGCCCTACACGGGCCTTGACCTGTTCGGCGTTCAGCCGGTCGAGAACATGGGCTGGGAGAAGTAAGCACTTCGCTCTTTCCGAGGCGGGGTCGGTGGTTCATCCACCGGCCCCGCTTCTCTGCTGTCGGCGACTGGTTCCTATGCTGGTGGGGTGAGCGCTTCCCCCCATCAGCCCGTCCAGGTCGTCCTGGTACACGGCATCCGCACGTCGGCGACGATGTGGCGGTCGCAACTGACGTGGTTGACCGAGCACGACGTTCCGGCTCATGCTGTCGATTTGCCCGGGCACGGCACCCGCATGGCCGAGCCCTTCGCCCTCGACAGCGCGCTCGCGACGATCGATGACGCCGTGCGCGAGGCCGCCACGCGCGGACCCGTGCTGCTCGTCGGGCATTCCATGGGCGGCCTGCTGAGCCTGGAGTACGTCGGGAGTGAGTCTCGGCCGCCGGTCGCCGGTCTGATCGCGGCTTCGTGCACGGCACTCCCCCGCGGTGCCGCCCTGCAGACCTATCGCACACTCGCCGGGGTGCTGGACCGGTTGCCTGATCGCGGCATCTGGTTGGCCGAACAGGTGCTCAACGCGACGATCCCGCCCGAGACGCGCCCCGACTTCGCCGCGGGCGGCTACGCGCTCGATGCGCAGGATGTCGCGCTCAGGAGTCTCGCCTCGCTGGATCTGACCAGCGCGCTGGGCCGCATCGATGTGCCCCTGTGGCTGGTCAACGGGCAGTTCGATCAGCTGCGCACCCACGAGTCGCTGTTCACCCGCCTTGCTCCGCAGGCCGAACTGATCGTCGTGCCGCGCACCTCGCACCTCGTCACGGCGATGCGCCCGCGGGTCTTCAATGCGGTGCTGCAGCTGGCGCTGGCGGTCGTCCGCGAGGCGAACTGAGTCATCGCGACGCTCCGTGCTCCACGTGCTGGCACCGGAGCAGGCCCGTTGCTGGTAGCATTGACTCTTGGCTTGCGTGTGGGTTTGTCCCTCACGACCGCTGTGCGACGCCCCTCTCCCGTCGGCAGCATCCGAATACAATCCAGACAGAAAGCGTCCACACGTGGCAAACATCAAGTCGCAGATCAAGCGCAACAAGACCAACCTGAAGGCTCAGGAGCGCAACCGCGCCGTCAAGAGCGAGCTGAAGACCCTCGTCCGCAAGACCCGCGAGGCTGTCGCAGCCGGCGACAAGGAGGCCGCTGAGGCTTCGCTGAAGGTCGCGTC
Organism: Microbacterium esteraromaticum; assembly: GCF_017303215.1. Taxonomy (GTDB): domain Bacteria; phylum Actinomycetota; class Actinomycetes; order Actinomycetales; family Microbacteriaceae; genus Microbacterium; species Microbacterium esteraromaticum_C. The sequence continues at coordinate 2,250,024 of NZ_JAEMWU010000001.1, forward strand.
CGTCAAGCTCGACAAGGCCGTCAGCAAGGGTGTCGTGCACAAGAACCAGGCGAAGAACCGCAAGTCGTCGATCGCCAAGCAGGTTGCCGCGCTCTGAGTCCACAGAGACTTTCGAAGGCCCGTCCCCGGTGGGGGCGGGCCTTCTGCGTTTCCGCCCCGTGGCTTCGGCGCACGCCGAGGACGTCGGATGCTACCGGCGCGCCAGGTATCGGATCAGGCGCCGTACGACTGTCGCGTCGCCACGACGGTGACCATGCGCTCCAGAGCGAAGATCGGGTCGCGCGCAGCGCCCTTGACCTCGCCGTCGGCGCGGGCCGTCGCCTGAATCGCCATGCCGAGAGAACGGTCGTTCCAGCCGGCGAGGTCGCGGCGCGCGCGGTCGACCTGCCAGTCCTTCATACCCAGGCGTTGCGCGAGTTGCCGGCTCGGCTCACGGTTGCCCGCTACACGTGCCATGGTGCGCAGTTTCATGGCGAAGGCGGCCACCATCGGCACGGGGTCGGCGCCCGAGGCCAGGGCGTGCCGTAGCGCGATGAGCGCCTCGCCGTGGTGCCCGGCGATCGCCGTGTCGGCGACGACGAAGGCCGAGACTTCAACGCGGCCGCCGTAGTACTTCGTGATCACGTCGTCAGTGATGTCACCCTCAACATCGCCGATGAGCTGTTGGCAGGCAGCGGCGAGTTCGGTGAGGTCGTCGGCGAACGCTGAGACCAGGGCCCGCAGTGCCGACGGCTGAATGCGTTTGCGTGCGGCCTTGAACTCGCCCGCGGCGAAGTCCACTCGGTCGCTGTCGCGCTTGACCGCGGCGCACGGGATCTCGATGCCGTCGCCCGTGCCCGCACGGATGGCATCGAGCAGCTTCTTGCCGCGCACCGTCGCACCGGTGTGACGGAGCACGACGGTCGCACCCTCCTGGGGGTGCTCGATGTACTTCAGCGCCTCAGTCAGGAAGGCATCCGAGCACTTCTCGACCCCCGACACGCGCACCAGGCGCGGCTCGCCGAACAGCGAGGGTGAGGTGAGCGCGAACAGGGTGCCGGCTTCGTAGTCATCAGCCCGCAGATCACTGACTTCGACGGCGGGGTCTTCGGTCCGCAGATAGTCGCGCACGCCGGCGATGGCCCGTTCGGCGAGCACTTCTTCAGGCCCGGAGACCAACACGATGGATGCCGGACGCGGCTCGCGCCACGGCACCTGGGGGATCTTCGTCCCCTTGGCCGCGCCGGCGCGCGCCCCGGAGCTTCGGGCGGAAGAGCGGGCGGCAGGCATGACATCCAGCCTACCGGCGGGTGCCGACACCCCACGGCGCGGGGGCCTACTCCCGGCCGTGGTTCTCTGCCCAGATCGCGATGCGCCCGTCATCCTGCCCGAGCAGCACCAGGCCGTGGTGATCAGTGCGCAGCACGCGGGTGCCGGTCGCCTGAAGAATGCGCAGGGTGTCGTCCCGGGGGTGCCCGTAGTCGTTGTCCTCGCCGACACCGATCAACGCCACCCGCGCACCAACAGCGGCGTACAGCGCAGGCTCCTGATCACCACTGCCGTGATGTGAGACCTTCACCACCGGATAGCGGCCAATCCCACGGGCCAACAGCGCACGCTGCGGTGCCGCGGACAGGTCGCCGAGCATCAGCATCCGCGGTACTCCCCCGCCACCGATCTCGATCACCGCGCTGGCGTCGTTGCCCGGCGGGTACGCCGCCGAGGCGCGTTCCGGCCACAGCACGCGCCACTCGGCGTCGCCGAGGCGGCCGTGCATCCCCGCGGCGGCGGAAACCAGCGTCGCACCAGCGGATGCCAGACGCTGCAGCGTCTGCTCATCCTGCGCCTCTGCGGGTGGGCCGTGCAGAACCGTGCCGACGCGGCCCTCGAGTGCCCCGGCGGCGCCGACGTGATCGAGATCGAAATGGGTGATCACGAGCAGGTCGATGCGCGTCGTGCCCGTCGCAGCGAGGCATTTCTGCAGCGCGGTCGGATCGGGTCCGGTGTCGACCAGCGCGGTGCGTCCCTGCGAGCGGATGAGCACCGCATCACCCTGGCCCACATCGCACATCGCGATCGACCATGCCTGGGGTGTGCGCATCGCCGCGAGCGGCCCCGCCAGCAGCGCCCTCCCTGCGGCGATCGCGAGCGCAACGATGACGACCACGGCGGCGCTGCGCCTGAGCAGCACCGAGCGCGGTCGCACGAGCACGAGGGTCGCTGCGATGCTGAGCACCGCGACGACCGCCGCCGAGAGCGGACCGGCGACCACCCCGACAGTCGCACCGGGAAGGCTGGCGCTGACCGTCGCGGTGGTCTGGATCCACGCCGCCGGCAGCCACGCGGCCGCCGCGAACAGGTCGGCCAGCAGGGGTGCCGGAGCGGCGAGACAGGCAAGCAGCCCGATCACGGTAGCGACGGGCGCGGCCGGCGCCGCGAGCAGATTCGCGGCGACGCCGACGATCGACTGCTGGTCGGAGAACAACGCGACGATCGGCCCGCAGACCACCTGCGCCGCCAGCGGTACTGAGAGCGCCAGCGTCAGAGGTTGGGGCATCCATTGGCCGAGGCCGCGCATCAGCGGACGAGAGAGTACCAGCAGCGCCCCGGTCGCCGCCGCCGACAGCGCGAAGCCGGGCGTGGCCGCCAACCAGGGGTCGGCGACCAACAGTCCGCACACGGCGAGCGACAGCATCGCCAGGCCCGCGCTCGGGCGCCCGAGCAAGATGGTCAGCATCGCCAGCGCGGCCATCACCGAGGCGCGGATCACGCTGGGCTCAGGGGTTACCAGCACGACGAACGCCCCGAGCGCGAGCAGAGCGAGCCCCACTCTCAGCGCCCGGCTCCCCCCGAGCAACGACACCCCCCAGAACACCGCGGCGACGACGATGGCACAGTTCGCGCCGCTGACCGCAGTCAAGTGGCTGAGTCCGGATGCCAGCATCGCCGCGTTCAGCTCGTTCGAGACCGCACGTGTGTCGCCGACGGCGAGTCCCGGGAGGAGCCCTGCACCGGGTTCGGGCAGCCGGGTGGCGCGGACGATGAAGTCGGCGCGCGTCGTTGCCGCAATCGCGAAGATGCCCGTCGCGGGCCGGGCGATCTCTGCGCGCGTGCCGAAGATCACCAGCGCAGCGCGTTCTCCGGCATCCGTCGCCTTGGCCTGCCCGGTGACTCGTACTTGCGCACCCAGGTCAGCGCCGTCGATCGGTTCGATGCCCACGCGCACCGGCGCAGAAGTCTTCTCCGCCTGCAGCGGCGGACCGATCTCTACAGTCTGCGCGTCGAACCACAGCCGCCCATCGCGTCCGATGGTGGTCGATGAGGTCACCTCGACGAGCGCCTCGACCACGTGCCCGTCGTTTTCGGCGAGCATCTCGCGTTGCGGCTGGGCGCCCGCGACCGTCGTGGCCACGGCGGCCCCGCACAACAGGGCAAGAACGATGAGGCCCGCTCCGCTGCGGCGGCGCAGGGCCATCGCAGCAAGCGCCGCCAGGCCTGCTGCCGCGCCGGCGGTCGCCCATGCCGATCCGGGCATGTACACCAGCGCAAGCGCCACACCCCACAGCACGAGCGCGAGCACCGAACTGCGCAGGTCGTTCACACGCGCACCTTGTCGCGCACACCGGCCAGCAGCTTCTCACCGATGCCGGGCACGGCCTGCAGGTCGTCGACCGAGCGGAACCGTCCGTTCTCTTCGCGCCAGTCGATGATGCGCTGGGCCAGGGCCGGGCCGATCCGCGGCAGCGTCTCCAGCGCCGCCTGATCGGCGGTGTTCAGGTCGATCAGCCCGTCTGTGCCGATCCCTCCCGATCCGGCCCCGGCCGGCGGGTCCGCGCCGATCTCGGGAACGACGAGCTGTTCACCGTCACTGAGCGGGCGCGCGAGATTCACCGCCTGCAGGTCGGCGTTCTCACGCGTGCCGCCCGCCGCCGCGAGCGCGTCGACCAGACGCGCATCGGCTTCCAGAATGTACAGGCCGGGGTTGACGACCTCGCCGAGCACATGCACGTACAGCTCCGCGCCCCCGAGCACGTCCGAGCCATCGGATGCCACGACCCCGGCATCATCGACGGGGATGCTGTCGATCGGCGCAGCCTGCCCGCGAAGGATGCCCCAGCCCACCGCCGCCGAGAGCACGACGAGACCCACAGTGACGGCGACGCCGACGCCCATCCGCAGGCGCGGCCGCGCCGCCGCTTCGGAGTCGGAGTCATCAGCGGAACGCACTCCGTCACGCTATGCGCGCACGGCAGGTACCGATCGCCGGCCAGCCGGAAGCTGTGCACAACCCGCGCGTGAGACGCGGCTGTGCATGGCATCAGCGAGTCGGTAGTGTCCTGAGCCCGCAGAGCCGCTTCGAGGAACGCCTACGGCTGAACCGAGCCCCGCCGCGACAGCCTCCGGAAGACGTACGCGTAGGCGGACCGCGTGTACGCGATGCCGCGTCCGCTGTCGCGGATCCGTTCGGCGTTCGCGGCATCGCCGACCTTCGGCACAAGGTATGTGTGCAGGTCCTGGGTGTCGAGACGGTAGCGACCAGCGCGATGGTGCACCGCCGCAATCAACTGCAGGTCGGGATCGAGCGCGGCGATACTGGCGTCGCCATGACTGGTGTTGGCCAGCAGCAGACCGTCCGGCTTCACGTACCGACGACAGCTGTCCCAGACGGGTCCGGCGTAGAGCGAGATGAGCAGATCGAATCGGTCGTCCGACAGCGGCAGCGGCTTCGTGTAATCAGAGCCGATGAACTCGACCACGTGCCCCATGCTCGAGGCCGCGTCGGCGAGGTCAGCCTGGACGCGATCCGAATCGCGGAAGTAGCCGACGGCACGTCTGTCTGTGTCGACATACGTGACCGACCGGATCGCTGAGGATGGTGAGAGGTCGACGTAGCTGCCGGGATACAGTGCGTCCGCTACGCCCCACACCGAAGCGATCTCGGCGAACAGCGGTGACCTGTCGCCGATCGATTCACGGTACGCCTTCCATGGCGACGGTGCGTCCGCGTTTCTCATGCCGTCTGCCACACCGCTGCTTGTCCACGAGACGCGCGCCTCGTGGACAAGCAGCGGCAGTACAGCATCTGTGTGTGTCAGCCCTTGACGGCGAAGTTCACGATCTTCGGCGCGCGGACGATGACGCGGACGATCTGCTTGCCCTCGAGTGCACGCTGCACCCGCTCATCGGCGCGGGCGAGTGCCTCCAGCTCGGTCTCCGAGATCTTCGCCGGAACATCGAGCGTGGCGCGCACCTTTCCGCCCACCTGAACGGCGCAGGTGATGGTGTCCTCGACCATGAGCGACGGGTCTGCCTGCGGCCACGTCACGAGGCCGACCGACGGCTGGTGACCGAGGATCTCCCACATCTCCTCCGCGGTGTGCGGGGCGATGAGATCGAGCATCACGGCGACCGTCTCGGCAGCCTCGCGCACGGCCGGATCGGCGGCGCCCGCTCCGGTGTCGATCGTCTTGCGGACCGCGTTGACGAGCTCCATCAGCCTCGCGACGAGCACGTTGAACTTGGTCTGCTCGACCAGTCCCGGAGCTTCGGCGAGCAGGTGGTGAGTGACGCGACGCAGTGCAGCGTCGCCGCCGTCGAACGAGGTGCCGGGAGCCGTCGCGACGTCGGTGGCGACGCGCATGGCACGGGACAGGAACTTCTGAGCGCCGGTCATCGAGACGTCGGCCCAGTCCTTGTCGTCCTCCACCGGCCCGGCGAAGGCCAGGCCCACCCGCAGCGCGTCGGCGCCGAAGGCTTCGAGCTCTTCCTGGAACAGCACCAGGTTGCCCTTGGACTTCGACATCTTCGCGCCATCGAGGATCACCATGCCCTGGTTGATCAGGCTCGAGAACGGCTCGGTGAACTCGACCAGGCCCATGTCGTACAGCACCTTGGTGATGAAGCGTGCGTACAGCAGGTGCAGAATGGCGTGCTCGACGCCGCCGATGTACGAATCGATCGGCGCCCAACGGCGCGCCTGCGCCGGGTCGAAGGCCACCTGGTCGCTGTTCGGCGACAGGAAGCGCAGGTAGTACCAGGAGCTGTCGACGAAGGTGTCCATCGTGTCGGGGTCACGCAGCACGGGCTCGCCCGTGCTCGGGTCGACCGTGCGCACCCACGCCTCAGCGGCGCCCAGCGGCGAGCTGCCCTTGGGCGACAGGTCGAGTCCTTCGACGCTCGGCAGGCGCACCGGCAGCGCCGACTCGTCAACCGGCACGACGTCGCCGCCTTCGGTGTGCAGCATCGGGATCGGCGTGCCCCAGAACCGCTGGCGCGAGATCAGCCAGTCGCGCAGACGATAGTTCTTGGCTGCGCGGCCCAGACCGTCCTTCTCGAGGCGCTCGATCTGACGCGCGACCGCCGTGCGCTTGGAGAGGCCGTCCAGCTCACCCGAGTTGATCATCCGGCCCTCGCCGGTCAACGCGATACCCGTGTGCGACGGATGCTGCTCATCGAGGGTCGCCACAGCGACGCCGTCGTCGTCGGTCTCGATCACCGGGATCGTGCCGGTGACGGGCGCGGTGGTGTCGACGACGACCTTGACCGGCAGGTCGAAGGCGCGCGCGAAGTCGAGGTCACGCTGGTCGTGCGCCGGCACCGCCATGACAGCGCCATGACCGTAGTCGGCCAGCACATAGTCGGCCGCCCAGATGGGCATCCGCTCGCCGTTGACGGGATTGACCGCGAAACGCTCCAGGAACACACCGGTCTTGGGGCGGTCGGTCGACTGACGGTCGATCTCACTGGTCTTCTGCACCTGAGCGAGGTACTCGGTGAAACGCTGCTGCACCTCGGCCGGGGCATCCGCCGCCAGCTCGGAGGCGAGATCGGAGTCGGGAGCGACGACGAAGAACGTCGCCCCGTGCAGCGTGTCGGGCCGCGTCGTGAACACGGTGACGGGCTCGTCACGCCCCTCGATGCGGAAGTCGACGTCAGCACCGACCGAGCGGCCGATCCAGTTGCGCTGCATCTGCAGCACCTTGTGCGGCCAACGGCCCTCGAGCTGGTTGAGGTCGTCGAGCAGCCGGTCGGCGTAGTCGGTGATGCGGAAGTACCACTGCGTGAGCTTCTTCTTGACGACCTCGGCGCCGCAGCGCTCGCAACGGCCGTCGACCACCTGCTCGTTCGCCAGCACGGTCTGGTCGTTGGGGCACCAGTTGACCGGGCTCTTCTTGCGGTACGCGAGCCCGCGCTCGTACATCTTCAGGAACAGCCACTGGTTCCAGCGGTAGTACTCCGGGTCGGAGGTGTGCAGCACGCGCGACCAGTCGAAGGACACGCCGTACGACTGGAACGCCGACTTCTGCTGCGCGATGTTCTGGTAGGTCCACTCCCGCGGGTCGGCGCCGCGACGGATCGCGGCGTTCTCGGCGGGCAGACCGAACGAGTCCCATCCGATCGGGTTGAGCACGTTGTGCCCGCGGTGGCGCCAGAAGCGTGCGACGACGTCGCTGTAGAGGTAGTTCTCGGCGTGCCCCATGTGCAGATCGCCCGAGGGGTACGGGAACATCGCCAGCACGTACTTGCGCGGACGGTCGTCATCGTCGCCGCCGGCAAGGAACGTCTCGTTCTCGGCCCAGTACTGCTGCCACTTGCGCTGGATGTCGTGCGCGGACATCCCCTCGGTGGGCTCGGCGGGTGATTCGGACGAGTGCTCGGACAAGGAACGGCCAATCTGACGATGCGGAACGACCCGGAAATCGGGCGCTTCCAGGGTATCGCGAGTTGCCGTCCCGCCGAGACCGGCGGTCAGGGCAGCAGGCTCGCCCACTCGTCCGGAAGCCGCACCCCCAGCGCCGCCAGCGGGGCGCGCGCCTTGGTCGCCACCTCGGCCGTCTCGGCGTCGGGCCGGGAGAGCCAGGTGATGCCGCCGCCGGCGCCGACAACGGCGTCGTCGGAGCCGATCACGATCGAGCGGATCACCATCGCCAGATCCACCCTCCCGTCCAGACCGACGTGTCCGAAGCACCCGGCGTACACGCCACGGGGTCCCTGTTCGAGCTCGTGCAGGATCGTCATCGCCGACAGCTTGGGGGCGCCGGTCATACTGCCGGCGGGAAACGCCGCCTCGCACAGCTCGCCGAAGGTCACCCCGGCGCGTAGCCGAGCGCTGACGGTGCTGACCAGCTGGTGCACGGCCGGATAGCTCTCCACCTGCCACAGCCGGTCCACGCGCACACTGCCGGGATCCCCCACATGCGAGAGGTCGTTGCGCATGAGGTCGACGATCATCACGTTCTCGGCACGTTCCTTGACGTCGGTGCGCAGCTCTTCGGCGAGCTGAGCGTCGAGTTGGGGCGTCGCACCGCGAGGCCGGGTGCCCTTGATCGGACTCGTGGAGATCTCGCCGCGCTCGACCGCGAGGAACTGCTCGGGGCTGGCGCTGAGCAGGTAGCGATCCCCCACGCGCAGGTAGCCGCCGTGGTGCGCCGGAGTGGCCGTGCGCAGGCGGCGGTACACCGTGAACGGGTCATCGGGCCGCGGCGAGGTGAACCGTGTGGTCAGGCACAGCTGATAGGCGTCGCCGCGCTCGATCGCCGCCCGGCACCGCTCGATCGCGGCGGCATAGTCGGCGACGTGGTGGCGCGCATGGGCGGTGATGCCTGCCGCGGCGGGCAGGTCGGGCAACGCAGGTGCCGTCTCGAGCGCGTCAGCCACGGCGGTGCGCCACGCGCCGACAGCATCCGCCGCGGCGAGCGCGAAGATCCCACCGGTCGCGTGGTCGACGGCTACGGCGTGCGTGACAGCGATCCATGCGGGGGCGTCGTCGGATGCTGCCGTTGGCGCCCCGCAGGCGGCGGCGCCCGTCTCATAGGGAAGCCACCCCACCCATCCGCCATGGAACGGAACCACTGGCTCACGAATGTCCGCGTCGCTGTTCTGCCCGCCGAGCGGCACAGCATTCACGACGTCGGGGTCGTCCTCGATCACGCCGGCGCCCAGAATGCTCCACCCGTCGCCTGCGTCGGCCCCGGCGTCCAGCCAGAACGCCGCCCGTTCGGTGCCGAACAGCCCGTGGAACAGCGCTTCGACGTCCAGTGGTGAGGTCTGCGGCTCATCGACGAGCGGCAGGACGGTCAGCGGGGTGGGTACAGGCACGTTCACAGCGTAGAGCCCGGGTGCACGTTCTACGCTCGTGGTGTGGACGACTTCGTGCAATGGGCCATCGAGATGGTGCAGTCGGTGGATCCGGTGCTGCGCACGGTGCTGGCCGGGATCGCGGTCATGCTCGAGACGAGCGTGCTGATCGGTCTGATCGTTCCCGGCGACACGGTCGTGCTGGTGGCGTCGATTGGCGTCGCCTCGTGGACCGAGGGCATCATCCTGGGTGTCACGGTGATCGTCGGCGCGCTCATCGGGGAGTCGATCGGGTTCTGGCTGGGCCACTGGGTGGGTCCGCACATCCGCACATCCTGGTTGGGGCGACGCATCGGCGAGGACCACTGGATGCGGGCGGAGCGCTACGTGCTGCGCCGTGGCGGTGTGGCCATCTTCCTCTCCCGGTTCTTGCCGGTGCTGCACTCGCTTGTCCCTCTCACGGTGGGCATGAGCGGCTACGCGTACCGGCGCTTCATCGCGTGGACTCTTCCCGCATGCGTGCTGTGGACCGCGATCTACGTCGGTGTCGCCGCGACGGCCGCCGGCAACTACGACGAGCTGTCCGCGCGCGTGCACAACGCCGGGTACATCTTCGTCGCGATCATCGTGGCCCTTCTGCTGGCCGTCGTGATCGGCAAGAAGGTGCTGCACCGCATCGAGGCACGGCACATGGCACACGACGCCGACGCTGCGTCCGCCGAGGAGCGACCGCACACCGAACCATGAAAGACTGGAGCTGATGTCACCCGCAGCAGCGGCCAAGATCCACTGGTTCGCACGTCTCGAACACCGCATCCACGTCTGGCGCGAACGTCGCGCCCGCCGGCGTGGCCGTTCGGTGACCGTCGTGCCTTTCCCCGGCTACGGCGGATCGGGCTGGGTGCGCGTGGTCGGCCGCGTGCTGATCGTGCCGCCCTCGCCGGCCAGTCGGCGCCCGGAGCGCGTCGGGGTGCGCGGCTGGCGTTCCTTCGCCAGCATCCCGATCAGCTTCGCGTCGGTGCGCGTGCAGATCGGCGGACGCAGCCATGACGTCGTCGCCGATCGCGGCGGAGTCATCGACACGGTGCTCGAAGCCGACCTCGAGCCCGGGTGGCAGACGTTCACCATCTCGGTCGAGGGACAGCAGCCGATCGAGGCGACGGCGTACATCGTCGCCGACGACACCCGCTTCGGCGTCGTGTGCGATGTCGACGACACGGTGATGGTCACCGCCCTGCCGCGGCCGTTCATCGCCGCCTGGAACTCGTTCGTCGTCAACGAGCACGCCCGGCTCCCCGTGCCCGGTATGGCGGTGCTGCTCGATCAGCTGCGCCGCGACCACCCCGGGGCACCGGTGATCTACCTCTCGACGGGCGCCTGGAACGTCGCACCGACACTGCGGCGATTCCTGAGCCGCCATCTGTTCCCGGCGGGCGCGATGCTGCTCACCGACTGGGGCCCCACCCACGACCGCTGGTTCCGCAGCGGTCGCGAGCACAAGACCACCAACCTGCGACGCCTCGCCGAGCAGTTCCCGGATATGCAGTGGCTGCTGATCGGCGATGACGGTCAGCACGACGAGAGCATTTACGCGCAGTTCCAGCAGGAGCATCCGTCGTCCGTCGCCGGCGTCGCGATCCGCCGGCTCCTGCCCGCCGAGGCCGTCCTCGCGGGCGGCCGCACCCCCGGAGTGCCCCACCAACCCGGCCAGACGCCGTGGGTGAGCGCCCAGGACGGCGCCGGACTGCGCAAGAAGCTCAGCGAGGTCGGCATCATCGACTCCCCGAGCTGAGCCGGCCATGCGCACGACCGTCACCAGACTGACGCGCGACGAGTGGACCGCGCGCGCAGCGGCCCATGCCGAACGTGCCGACGCTCTCACCGCCGCGCACCGCGAGCGCGCGCAGCGACGCGAGAAGCACCCGGTGCACGACTTCTTGTTCACGTACTACGCGTACAAGCCGTCGCAGTTGCGCCGGTGGCATCCGGGCGCCGGGGTCACACTCGCCGAGGCGACCGAACGCGCCGAGTGGCGCTGGTACCGCGCCGGCGACGCGCCGGGCGACGTCGTCCCCGACGACACTGCCTTCCGCACCGAGAAGCCGCAGCTCGCGGACCTGATCGAGCGGATGCTGCGACGCACGGCCGCGCGTCCCGCGCAGTTCGGATGCTTCGGCCTGCACGAGTGGGCGATGGTGTACCGCACCGCCGAGCACCGGCATCCGATCCCCCTGCGCCTGGGGGCGGATGGAACGGATGCCGTCGTCGAGGCGAATGACCTGCGGTGCACGCACTTCGACGCGTTCCGGTTCTTCACGGACGATGCCGTCCCCCGCAACCGGCTGGCGCTGACCCGAGAATCGCAGCCCGACCTGGAGCAGCCCGGGTGCCTGCACGCCGGGATGGACTTGTACAAGTGGGCGGTCAAGCTCGGTCCGCTCGTGCCGGGGGAACTGCTGCTGGATGCCTTCGAGCTGGCCCGCGACATCCGCATGCTCGATATGCAGGCAGCTCCCTACGATCTGTCGGCCTGGGACGTACAGCCGGTGCCGATCGAGACGGCAGCGGGCAAGGCCGAGTACGTGCGCCAGCAGCGCGTCTTCGCCGAACGCGGCGCCGCGCTGCGGGCCGACCTTCTGACGGCCTGGCTGGGCGAGGCTGCCGACTGACGTGTGACCGTCCTCACTCGGTGGCGTCAGCGTGCTGCATCCGCAGAGCCATCACACGTTCCGCCGCATCCTGCAGGCGCTCGGAGGGCAACCGCCCCTCTTCGACCGCCGCGATGATGCCCGACACCATCTCCGACGCCGTCTGGGGCGTCGAGCCCGCCACCATCAGCACCATGTCGTTGCCGGCGGCGAGCGCGGCGACGGCGTTGCCGACCGGGTCGGCGTATGCTGCGACACCGGACGAGAGCAGCATGCCGAGGTCGTCGGTGATCATGACCCCCTCGAACCCGAGTTCGTCTCGGGCGATATCGTGCCAGCGCGCCGACATCGAGGCCGGTGCGGCATCGATGGCGGTGAAGGCGAGGTGCCCGAACATGAGCAGTTCTGCGCCCGCCTCGATTCCGGCGGCGAAGGGCTTGGCGTCGGCGTCGCGCCACTGAGCGAGGGCGAGCGCGGTGGTCGGGATGCTGTGATGCGAGTCGCCCGGTGCTGCGCCGTGCCCGGGAAAGTGCTTGAGCGTCGAGTACACGAGCCCTTGCTCGCCTGCGACGGCCGCCGCCGTCCGGTCGGCCGCACCGTCGGCATCCGCGCCGAGGGCACGTGAGGCGATGAACGACCCGGCGTCGGCGGGCACGTCGGCGACGATCCCGAAGTTCACGTTCGCGCCCGCCGCGGCGACCAGCGCGGCCCGTTCGGCGAAGACGCGGCGGGTCTCGTCGGGAGCGGCGCGTTGCAGCGCCCGACCGGCGGGCAGGTCATCCCAGGGCAGCCGCGAGACGACGCCGCCCTCCTGGTCGATCGCGATCAGCGGAGGCAGCGCGGGGTCGATCGTCAGCGCGGCGCTGAACGTCTGCACCTGCTCGGGGCCGGCGGTGATGTTCGCCCCCATCAGCAGGAAGCCGCCGAGACCGGACTGCATGTAGGCACGAGCGGCGTCCGGATCATCGGTCGGGATGTGCCCCATCACGACGCTGGCCGCACGCTCGGCGGTGCTCATCCCTCGTACGGCTTCTTCGACCGGATCCGGCGTCGGCGTCGGGGTCGGTGTCGCCGTGGGCGTGGTGCTGGGAGACGCCGATTCCCGAGGCGGGACGGTCGATGCGCAGGAGACGGTCAGCACACCCGCGATCAGAGTGACCGCCATGGCTCGGAGAAATCGGCGGCCCATATCTCGAGGGTAGCGGTGAGGGTGCGTTGCTACAATCGCGGGGTAGGCGACCCGCGGGACGACCCGAGGGCGATGATCAGAGCTGGGACGACCCCGCAGATTCGGCTTCTGGCGATGTTCGCATCCACTCTCGTCCGTACCGTCCTGACACCGGTCGCGCTCCTGCGTCTCGGGCTGGGTTGGGGGCTCTTCGGCACGCTACTGGTGCTCTCTCCCCTGCTCACCGGCCCTCTGCCGGCGTTCGTGCTCTGGCCCGTGCTGCTGCTCATCATCACGGTGATCACCGTGAGCGCGTTCGGCGTCGTCACCGAGGCCGAACACCTCGCCCGGCGACTCGGCGACCCGTATGGCACGCTCGTACTCACGCTGTCGATCGTCCTGATCGAGGTGATCCTCATCTCGGCGGTGCTGCTGGGGCCCGGTGAACACCCCACGATCGCCCGCGACTCGGTGATGGCCGTGTCGATGATCATCCTCAACCTCGTCGCGGGCACCGCTCTGGTGGTCGGCGGGCTGCGGCACGGGGGGCTTCGCGCGAACGGAGCCGGGGTCTCGGCGTACGTGGCGATGCTGGTCGTCCTGTTGGCGACGGCGTTCGCGTTCCCCGCCCTGATCGGCTCCGGCGGCACCTACACGACGGCGCAGGCGATCCCCGTGATCGTGCTGACTCTGGGGCTCTACGTGTTCTTCCTCGTGCGACAGATGGGCGCGCAACGCGGTGACTTCCAAGAGGTCGGCGCGTCCGCGGCATCCGAGACGCATTCCGGCATCCGCGAGGTGATCCGCCGCCATCGGGGTGAACTCATCGCCCGCACCCTGCTGCTGATCGCCACGGTGACACCGATCGTGTTGCTGTCGCACGACATGGCGACGCTGCTCGATGACGGGCTCGAACGCCTCGGTGCGCCTGTCGCGCTCTCCGGCATCCTGATCGCGATGATCGTGTTCCTGCCCGAGACGATCACCGCGATCCGCGCCGCTCATGCGGGCGAGCTGCAGCGCGTGAGCAACCTCTGTCACGGCGCGCTCGTCTCGACGGTCGGGCTGACGATCCCGGTCGTGTTGGCGATCGGCATGCTGACCGGGCGACCGATCATCCTCGCCGAGAGCCCCGCCGCTCTGGTGCTGCTGGGGGTGTCGATGCTGTTGACCATCGCGACGTTCCTGGGTCGCCGGACCGGCGCCCTGCAAGGGGCCGCCCATCTGATGCTGTTCGTGATGTACGCGCTGACCGTGTTCGCCTGATCGGAACAGTGAGCGGCGCACCGTCCCGGTAGCCATCCGGGCCGCCGCACCCGCGGTACGGTGACCACATGCGTCGTCGCCGTACCGTTCCCGCAGCCGCCACGTCGACGGCCGCGCGCGCCCGGTACGCGAAGCGCCGCCAGCGCCGCGTGGCGCGTGCCGACAACGACCTCACCGCTGAGCAATGGGAGACGCTGCGGGACGCATGGGGCGGGTGCGCCTACTGCTCAGCATCCGACGTCGCCGTGCAGCGCGACTGCATCCAGCCGATCTCGCGCGGCGGCCGCTACACCTTCACCAACGTGGTGCCTGCGTGCGCGTCGTGCAATGCCAGCAAGAGCAATGACGAGGTCACGGCTTGGCTGCGCCGCAAGAAGCTCGACGAACGGATGTTCCTGCTGCGTCACGCCGAGATCCTCGGTGCGGCTCGCGCTGCGGACCAGTGACGGCGGTGCCGGCCTACGACGGGCCGGTGTCGGCGCGACCGGCGAACGACTCCTGAACCGCGAGCTGCTGTAGGCGTTCCAGCGTTGTGGGAATGGGATCCGCTGGCCCTCCGAGCATCTGTGTGTGCACGCGCAGGCCCGGCAGCAGGAAGCTCAACTGACGCGCACTCATCATCGTGCGGGCGGGCTCCGGGAACACCGACAGCGCGCCCAGTTGCGCGACCATCGTCACGAGGTCAACCGCCATCACGTCCGCTCGCAGATCGCCCTGCTCCTTCGCCCGCTCGACGTGCACGTTCAAGCGCTGCTCGAGATCGTGGCCGAGCGTCGAAGCAGGATCGATGCGCGCCATACGGCGCGCGGCCGCGGCGAACGCCGGGTGCGCGTTCATCATCGCCACCGAGCGCTCGAGATAGCCAACGACTCCCGCCCAGCCATCGGGTGCGTCCTCGAGCGCATCGAACACGGCCACGAACGCCTCGTATGTGCGCTCATACAGAGCGCGAACAACGTCATCGTGTGTCGGAAACCGCCGATACACCGTAGCCACTCCCACACCGGCCTCATGGGCGAGGTCATTCAGCGAGAACTCGAGCCCGACATCGGCGAACAGTCGTTCGGCCGCATCGAGGATCAGGCGCCGACTGCGGGAAACCTCAGGGCGCGGACGTTGCGGAACGCTCATGCGATCTGACGATAGCAACAACCGGGAGACCCCTGAGGGCGGAGCTGGTCGTTGACGCGCCTCAGCCTAAGTGATAAAAATTATCCACATAGCGCCAGGCGTGATCACACACAGACAGCGAAGAGGTGGATCGATGACACAGCGACATGTACAGGGGCAACGGCTTCTGCCCCCGCCGATACGGCTAGCGCTCGCACTGTGTGTGGCCGTTGCCGTCGTGGCGGGGGCGCTGACGACCCCGAAAGCGGCGTGGTCCGACACCACGGCGGCCAACATCGTCCCGGGCCAAGGCATGGAAGTCCTTTCGCACTTCAGCACCGATGACCCCACTCAGCGTGACTGGAATCCGACCGTGTCGATGCGGGTAGGCGCAGAGGACCTCGCCTCGCAGTACGTGCGCATCGTGCTGGAGAACGGCCAATGCTTGACCGACCAGTGGACCTACAGCAACGCCAACTACTTCGGCGACCGCGTCTGGGATCACATCGGACAGACGTGTTCATCCGTCAACACCAAACAACAGTTCATGATCATTCCCCTGGCGCAATCGCCTGCGGGCGACAGCGCCCCCTCCGAGCACCAGTTCCGCATCGTGAGCGTGGCGAGTGGAAAGTGCTTCTTCAGCCGCTATGACGGACTGAACGGCTACGGCAACACCCTGCCGTCAGACCCGCGCGCCGCCCAGACGCCGATGCGCGGGTTCATCGAATGCGGCGCCGACCACTACCTGAAGCCGAACGCATTCGACACGCCGGATGCCATCCGCGTCAATGTCGATCCCAAGGCACAGTCCTTCGGTATCTACAACGATGCCCAGGACTCGGCAGGACTCTGGGTGCACTGGTCCTGGTTGCTGAAGCGAGCGATGGCGCAGGGCGCGTTCGATTGCGTCGCCAGCGGAGGGGCAACGTGCCAGGTACGACTGCCAGGGTCGACCGCATGGTTGGCTCCCAGCGACTCCGCGATCGCCGCTAGCGGCGTGCAGACAGAACGGCTGCTCGGGTGCGGCGCACCGAACGGCCACGGTCCGGCGTTCTTCCAGAACAACGGCCCGAACGGGCAGGACCACGCGGTCAGCACCACTATGACGAGCAGCCACTCGAGCACGACGAGCGATACGCATAGCGGCTCGATCAGCATCGGCGTGAGCGGCGGGGTGAAGGATGTGTGGGAGGCGAGCACCGAGGTCTCATACACGTACGAGCACGAGACAGCGACAACCGAGAGCGATTCGGTCTCTCGGACGGTGGAGGACACCGTCAGCATCCCACACGGCTACTACTTCATGTACTCGTGGAGCGGCACCGTGTACACGCTCGAGGGCGACTGGAAGTACAGCCTGCGTGGCAACGACACCGGATTCGTCTCACATGTCAGCTCGTCCTACCCCGCAAGCGTCGGCGGAGCCGACATGCAGACGGTTACCGCGAATGTGACTCAGACCAAGAAGAACTGCTACGCCGGGCCGAAGGCGGTCAACGACGCACTCCCCGTGCTCGCCGGGACGTCGGGCGATTGCGCGTCCGGTACTCCGGCCAGACCCACCGCGGCGGTCGGCGTCCTCGTCTATGCGTGCCCTGGCACGTGGGACGTTCCGCCGCCCACAGCGCCCGAGGGTTCGAGCGATCCGGTCTGGGGCTACCAGTGGTACTACGTGAATGAAGAGGGAGCCCATACCGACATTCCCGGGGCAACGCGGGCTTCGTACGTCTTGCAGGAGGAGTCGTTCCTTGCCGCGCACCGCTTTCTCGGCGTGCGCGTAACCGAACTCGGTGACGCATATCGGATGGAGTCTGAGCCGGCGACCGTTGCCGCGAGCCTTGATCTGCACCCAGAGTCCGCGTCCACCAGCGCTGCTCCCGCCCAGCCGACCGCCGCGTCATTCTCTCGCGCACTGATGAGCGCCGAGCAGGACGGTTCCGTGGACCGGATGCTGGTGGCGGATGCTGATCTCGCAGGCACGCCCGCCGACGGTAGCGGTGTGGATCTGAGCGTGACCGCGGGAACGCTGCCCCCGGGGCTCACGTTGGCTCCCGATGGACATCTCACGGGTGTGCCGGCGGTCGCAGGTGAGTTCGCGTTCACAGTGGGCAACGCCGCAGGCGCGGGCGAGGAGGCCGACTTCACGTTCGTCGTCCACCGCACCACTGCGACCTTTGCCGACGAGTCAGTGATCGCCGCGCCCCTCGGGAGCATGCTCACTGCCGACCTGATCACCACGCCCACGCCAACGCTCGATCTCGTGATCATCGACGGCGCACTGCCCGACGGTGTCTCGCTGGACTCGTCCACGGGAAGGCTCGAGGGGACACCGCAGCACGCCGGCACCAGCAGGTTCGTCATCGCCGACCAGGCTGATCCCTTCGCCACACCACGTGAGTTCACGATCGAGGCGGAATCGGCGCCGTCCGCACTCCACACACGACCGCTCATCGAGCTTGTCATCGGCGAACCGCATCGTTCACCGCTGGTCGACTCGCCGGGGCACGGCGCGCTGTTCGGGACGACGGCTGAGACCGCCGACCTCGGGGGCCTCTGGATCGACGCGAGCACGGGTGAGCTCGTGGGCACGCCGTCGCGAGTGGGTGAGTACGCGGTAGCGCTGACCGACATCACCCGTCACGACGCAGCCACCGAGACGTATGCTGTGCGCGTCGTCGCCGCCACGGCCCCTGACGATGGCGGTTCGAGCGGAGACGAGCCGAGCACCCCGGAGCCCGCAACCGACTCGGACCAGGAGCTGGCTGCGACGGGCACCAGCATGGCGGGCGCCACCCTTGCCACGGCACTGGCGCTCATCTTGTTGGTCGCCGGAGCCGCCAGCATCCTCATCGCGCGACGGCGTCACAGAGCCTGACGGCGCCCCGCACGCCGGAACACGGCGCGGGCCTGATTCGGCACATCCGCCGGATCAGGCCCGCGTTCGGCATCCGTCGCGACCGCCAACCCGGAAACACAGAAGAGCCCGACCTGTTGGTCGGGCTCTTCTTGTATGTGGTGGACCTGAGGGGACTCGAACCCCTGACCCCCTGCATGCCATGCAGGTGCGCTACCAGCTGCGCCACAGGCCCATTTTGTTTTCGGAGCATTTCTGCCCCGGCAACTAGATCAGCATACTACGGAGCGCTCATCGGTTGCGAATCGCCCCGCCCGGCCGGGTGTGTCGCCGGCCGGACGGCGCGCGTCACATCCCGTTGTTCGCTTCCGGAACGGGGTTACTGAGCTCGATCGGCACCAGCGGGCAGTCCTTCCACAGGCGCTCCAGCCCGTAGTAGACGCGCTCCTCGGCGTGGAACACGTGCACGATCAGATCGCCGAAGTCCAGCAGCACCCAGCGCGCCTCAGCACGCCCCTCCCGGCGCACGCGCTTGTGGCCCGACTCGATGAGCTTGTCTTCGATCTCGTCGGCGATCGCGGCGACATTGCGCTCGCTGTTTCCCGTGACGAGCAGGAAGATGTCGACCAGCGGAAGCGGGCCGGACACGTCGAGCGCGACGAGGTCCTCACCGCCCTTGTCGCTCGCCGCGTCTGCGGCGATCTGAAGCATTTCGACTGCGGACTGTGGTGCTTGCATCAACCGAGAACTCTCGTGGTGAAGGCGATGATCAGAGCAGCGGCCAGCGCGAGCGCGAGTCCACCGGCGATGATCGCCAGGGTGAGCATGAGTTTGTTGCCCTTGTCGGGCGCCGGGGGGCGAATGACCTCGCCGGCCGGCTTCGAGGTCGCGACCGCTGATGCGGCGGCGATCGGGGTGGGCGAGGAAGCCGGTGCGAGCTCACCATCGATGAGCACGGCGTCGGCTTCCTTCCCGTCAGTCGTACCGACGGCGTGGCCCTGCGAGCCGAGACCGTCAGGCAGCGCGTAGGTGCCGGTGATCAGCAGCTCACCCGTGGAGGCGACCGGACCCGAGAGCGAGCCGACGCCGGGAGACGGCGTGAAGATCAGCGCGGTCGATGCGCTGTGCGATCCTGAGGATCCCCCACCGAGCAGATCGTCGAACGCCGTCGGATGCTGCGAATGCTCGTCATGGCGAACACCGATGCCGAACGCCGCACCTACCTTCGGACGATCCGCGGGCTCGTGTTCGTGCGTGTCCGGCACGGCGAGTCCGGCCTCGGCCGCACGAGCGGCGAAGAGTTCTCTCAGCGACGAATGCCCCTGTTCGGCAGGCGCCGACACCGCGGCGTCCGTTGCCGGGCTTGCCGGCTTTGCGGGTTCTTCCGCGGGAGCGAACCCGGGAACCGCCGAGACGACGTTCTCGCGCTCAACAGGCCTCGGTTGCGCCGGCTCTGCGTCGGCGGCCGGTGCGACAGTATCCGCCTGCTCGGGCAACGGGACCGAACCCGTACGGATGCGCTCCTGAGCGCGCGCCGCGCGGCGCGTGAGCGGAACGTGCGGTTCTGCCGACGGCTGCTCCGGAGTCGATTCCGTCGCATCCGACGTCACCGGTGCGGCAGCGGGCGACGCGACATCGGCCGGCGCCGTCTGCTCCGGCTCCTCGGGCGTCGCGTCGGCGGATGCCTCTTCGTCGGTGATGACCGGCGTCGAACCGGTCAGACGGATCTCACGCAGCTGCTTACGCGTGAGACGTGCCTGACCGTCCTGGTTCGATGTGCTCATGTCCTACTCCGATACAGATGATGCTTCGCGATGTACTGAACCACTCCGTCGGGCACGAGGTACCAGACGGGCTGTCCCTCGGCCACTCGCTCACGGCACGCCGTCGACGAGATCGACAGCGCCGGCACCTCCAGCTGGCTGACGTTATCGGTCGGCAAGCCGTCGGTGCTCAGTACGTGTCCGGGTCGGGAGACCGCGACGAAGTGGGCGAGATCCCACAGTTCATCATGGTCCCTCCAACTGAGAATCTGCGCTACGGCATCCGCTCCGGTGATGAAGAACAGCTCAGCATCGGGACGCTCGCGCTTGAGATCACGGAGCGTGTCGATCGTGTACGTAGGACCGGCACGGTCCACATCCACACGGCTGACCGTGAAATGCGGATTGGATGCCGTCGCGATCACCGTCATCAGATACCGGTGTTCGCTCGGCGTCACATCGTGCTTCTGCCACGGCTGCCCGGTGGGCACGAACACGACCTCATCGAGGTCGAACGAGTGCGCGACTTCACTGGCCGCGACCAGGTGCCCGTGGTGGATGGGGTCGAAGGTGCCGCCCATCACGCCAATGCGCGGTGCCCGGGCCGTGGAGTCGTGCATGTAGTCCTAGTGGCCGTGGCCGTCCTTGCCGTGACGCTCTGCGTACGCCTCGGCCTTTGCCGAGTGACGGTTGGCGACGTGACGGTACGACAGTGCCACGACCGCCATCCCCGCGAACACGATCGCCGCGATCACACCGAAGATGAAGGTTTCGGCAGCGACGTTTCCGTGCTCCGACTCGGCTGCGGCCATCGCGATCTGTGCGACGAGGTTCATCCTGACTCCGTTTCTGACCTGACAGGGGAAAGCCTGTCCAGTCTAGTCCTCACCCGCGGGTCTGGCCGGATCCGCGCGCCAACCACTTCGTGCTGGTCAGCTCCGACAGGCCCATCGGGCCGCGTGCGTGCAGCTTCTGGGTCGAGATGCCCACTTCGGCGCCGAAGCCGAACTCGGCGCCGTCGGTGAAGCGCGTCGAGGCGTTGACCATCACCACCGCGGAATCCACCTCTGCGAGGAACCTCTCGGCATTGCGTGAGTCGGTCGTCACGATCGCCTCGGTGTGGCCCGTGCTGTAGCGGCGGATGTGGTCGAGTGCCTCGTCGAGATCCTCGACGACCTTGATCGCCACGTCCAGACTCAAGTACTCGGCCTGCCAGTCGTCCTCGGTCGCCGGAATGACGTTCGACACGAGCCCGGCGACCATATCGTCACCGTGAATCGCCACACCCTCGCTCTGCAGCGCGCTGGCGACGACCGGAATCAACTGCGGAGCCGCCTGCCGCAGCACCAGCACCGTCTCGACGGCGTTGCACACACTGGGGCGCTGCACCTTGGCGTTGACGACGATGTCGCGTGCCCAGTCCATCGGTGCCGACTCGTCGAGAACGATGTGGACCACACCCGAGCCGGTCTCGATCACCGGGACGGTCGATTCGGTGACCACTGTCTCGATCAGCGCGGCACTTCCGCGCGGGACCAGCACGTCCACGAGGCCGCGACCGTGCATCAGCGCCTTCGCGCCGTCACGACCGAAGTCATCCACCGTCTGGATCGCTTCCGCATCCACCCCGATGCCCGCCAACGCAGAGCGCATGATCTGCACGAGCACCGTGTTCGACTCTCGTGCGGCGCTGCCGCCGCGCAGCACCACCGCGTTGCCGGCGCGCAGCGCGAGCGCGGCGATGTCGACGGTGACGTTGGGCCGCGCCTCATAGATCGCACCGACAACACCGAACGGCACGCGCACCTGTTCCAGGGCGACGCCGTTGGGCATCCGATGCCCGCCGAGAACCTGACCGATCGGGTCGGGAAGTGCCGCGACGTCGCGCACGGCGGCGGCCAGCGCCGCGACGCGTCCCGCGTCAAGACGCAGACGGTCGATCAACGCATCGCCGATGCCGTCCTCGCGCCCCCGCGCGATATCGACAGCGTTCGCCTCGAGGATGCTGTCGACGCCCGCCTCGATCGCCCCGGCGATCGCCGAGAGGGCACGTTGCTTGTCGTCGCTGGTCAGTCGGGCGATCGATCGCGAGGCGTCCTTCGCTCGCGCCAGACGATCCTGGGCGGTGTCGGTGGACGCGTCCGATGCGATCGTGGTGCTCATCCGGTCAGTGTAGCGACGCGTCAGCGCGCCGCGGGCCGTGTGACCGCGGATGCCGCGGAACAGGGGTCAGGCCGACAGGATCGGCTCGAACCACGTGCCGATCGGGGCACCTTCGAGGGCCTTGCCGACGAGGTCGGCGCTCGTGACGAGCACACCGATACCCGACGAAGCCGCCATCCGGGCAGCGGACACCTTGGTCGCCGCTCCCCCGGTGCCGACGCTGTTGACGACCGACGCGCCGAACTCCAGACCCGCCAGGTCGGAATCCGCGGCGATGACGTCAATGGGCTGCGCCTGGGGGTCGGTGGGCGGCTTGGTGTACAGCGATTCGACGTCGCTGAGCAGCACCAGGGCATCGGCGCTCACCAGCTGGGCGACCAACGCGGCCAATCGATCGTTGTCGCCGAAGCGGATCTCCTGCGTGGCGACCGTGTCGTTCTCGTTGACGATCGGCATGATGCGCAGCGAAAGCAGCCGGTCCATGGCGCGCTGGGCATTGCTGCGCGAGGTGCGATTCTCGAGATCCCCCGTGGTGAGCAGCACCTGGCCGGCGACAATCCCGAACGGGCGCAGCGCCTCCTGGTACCGGAAGACCAGCACGTTCTGCCCGACGGCGGCAGCGGCCTGCTGGGTGGCGAGGTCGGTGGGGCGCGCGTCGAGCGAGAGGAAGGGGATGCCCGTGGCGATCGCCCCGGAGGACACCAGAATCACCTCGGTGCCGCGACGATGCGCGGATGACAGCGCCTGCACGATCATCGGGATACGCCACGAGGCTTCGCCACTGATCGACGAGGAGCCGACCTTGACGACGATCCGCGATGCCGAGGCGAGATCCGCACGCGAGAGCGCGGTCATTCCTCGCCCTCGCGGGATGCGCGGCGCTGCTCCTCGAGTTCTTCTCGTGCAGCGGCCTTGGCGTCCATGCGCTCGTAGTACCGCTCACGACGCTCCTGCGTCGTGCGACGGCTGCTGCCACCGATACGGATGTCGGTTCCACGCGGAGAGGTCGCCAGCTCGGCGGTCGACTGGATAGAGGGCTCCCAGTCGAAGACGACACTGTTGTCGCCGGTGCCGATGACGACCGTCGAACCCGGCGTCGCGCCCGCCTTGAAGAGGGCATCCTCGACGCCAAGTCGTTCAAGTCGGTCACCGAGGTAGCCGACGGCCTCTTCATTCTGGAAGTCCGTCTGCTGCACCCAGCGCACCGGCTTCTCGCCGAGCACACGGTACAGGTTGCCGTACGTGCCGCCCTCGACCTTGATCTCGAACTGAGCGGTCGCGCCCCGGGGGCGGATGACGACACGTTCGGCGGGCACCTCGACTGCCTGCTCGGCGCGATGCGCATCGACCAGCTCACCCAGGGCAAAACTCAGCGGGCGAAGTCCCTCATGCGACACCGTCGAGATCTCGAACACGCGGAAGCCGCGCGCTTCGAGGTCGGGGCGCACAAGCTCGGCGAGGTCACGCGCCTCGGGAACATCGATCTTGTTCAGCGCGACCAGCTGCGGCCGCTCCAGAAGAGGTGTCTGCCCCTCGGGGACGTGGTAGGCACCGAGTTCAGCGAGGATCACATCAAGGTCGGAGAGCGGGTCGCGGCCCGGCTCCAGCGTCGCGCAATCGAGCACGTGCAGCAGCGCTGAGCAGCGCTCGACGTGGCGCAGGAACTCCAGGCCAAGGCCCTTGCCCTCGCTGGCGCCCTCGATGAGCCCCGGCACATCGGCGACCGTGTACCGGCTGTCACCGGCCTGCACAACACCCAGGTTGGGATGCAGGGTGGTGAACGGGTAGTCGGCGATCTTCGGCCGTGCAGCCGACATCGCGGCGATCAGACTCGACTTGCCCGCTGAGGGGTAGCCCACAAGCGCCACATCGGCGACCGTCTTCAGCTCCAGGACGACGGCGTTCTCATCGCCGGGGGTGCCCAACAGGGCGAAGCCCGGCGCCTTGCGCTTGGGCGATGCCAGCGCCGCATTGCCCAGGCCACCACGGCCACCGGCCGCGACGACGAAGCGCTCCCCTGGCGTGAGCATGTCGTGCAGGACATCGCCGTCGAGCGTCTTCACGACCGTACCCAGCGGAACGGGCAACTCGACGGTCTCACCGGCGGCGCCGGAGCGCAGGTCTCCCATGCCGAACCCGCCGTTGCCGGCGTTACGGTGCGGCGAGTGGTGATACGACAGCAGTGTGGTCACCTGCGGGTCGCCGACGAGGACGATGTCGCCACCGTCGCCGCCGTTGCCGCCGTCCGGGCCACCCAGTGGCTTGAACTTCTCGCGCCGTACCGAGACACAGCCGTTGCCGCCCTTGCCTGCACGCAGATGCAGGGTGACGGTGTCGACGAAACTGACCATGTGGCTGCTCCTCCTGTGGGAGTCCCCGCGACGCGAGGGTGAAAAAACGCAGACGGGGCGAGCCGAAGCCCGCCCCGTCTGTGAGAGTCTGCTGTGCTTACTGAGCGGCAGCGACGATGTTGACGACCTTGCGGCCGCCCTTCGTGCCGAACTCGACGGCGCCCGACTCGAGGGCGAACAGCGTGTCATCGCCACCACGACCGACCCCAGCGCCGGGGTGGAAGTGGGTGCCGCGCTGACGGACGAGGATCTCGCCGGCGTTGACGGTCTGACCGCCGAAGCGCTTCACGCCGAGTCGCTGTGCATTGGAGTCACGACCGTTGCGGGTCGAGCTCGCGCCCTTCTTATGTGCCATGTCTGAGCCTCTTCCGTGCTTACTTGATGCCGGTGATCTTGACGCGCGTGAGCTCCTGGCGGTGGCCCTGACGCTTCTTGTAGCCGGTCTTGTTCTTGTACTTCTGGATGACGATCTTCGGGCCGCGGAGGTCACCGATAACCTCGGCGGTGACCTTGACCTTCGCCAGCTTGTCAGCGTCGGTGGTCACCGTGGCGCCGTCGACGAGGAGCACGGCGGGAAGTTCGATCTTCTCGCCCTGGGCAGCCTGAACACGGTCGAGCTGAACGATCGTGCCGACCTCGACCTTCTCCTGCCGTCCACCGGCGCGCACTACTGCGTAAACCACTTCATACCTGTTTCGTTGGGGAGCGAGTCGCTCCGAGAATCTCACGGGAAGACTGTTGCTTGCGTTCGACGCCATCGCGACGGGTGCGGACGCAAGACTTCTCCTGCAAACGTCAAAAGCCGACAGGGGTCTCGCACCAAAGGACAACTTTACCGGATGCTGCCCGATGCCGCAAAGTCGACGTCACTCATTCGCTCCAGCCCTATGCTCGGCGTATGGCCGTACTCGTCGATGACCCGATGTGGCCGGCGCACGGCCGGCTGTGGGCGCACCTCGTCAGCGACGAGAGCCTCGACGAGCTGCACGCGTTCGCGGCCGCGCAGGGCATTCCGCAACGCGCTTTCGATCGCGACCACTACGACGTTCCCGCCGACGCCGTGCCCCGCTTGCGCGAAGCGGGTGCACAGCATGTCAGCGGCAAGGAGCTCACTCGGCGGCTGATCAGGTCAGGACTGCGCGTCCGAGCCCGGGACCGGCGTCGACTGCCCTGATGAGCCCGAGGCGGATGCCGACCCAGGCGTCAGCATCGCGGTCGTCACACGACGACGGTTGCGCCCCTGCCCCGGGGCCTTGGGCTCCGGAAGCGCATCGAGCACCGAGTCGAGCAGTTGCTCGGCCTCGCTGCGCGGGGCCTTGCGCTCGGTGTTGCGCTTCTTGCGCGGCTTCTTCGGCCGCTCGGCAGCCGGCTCGGCCGCTGGCTTCTCATCGGCCACGGCAGCGTCCGTTGCCGGTGCGTCCGCCGTCGGTGCGATGGTGGATGCGGCGATCGCCGCAAGAGCCGACTTGGCGCCTTCGGTGATGCTGTGGGTGCCACCGTTGGCCGCCGCGGGCTGCGAGGCCTGCTGCTGGTTCTGGTTCTGATTCTGGTTCTGCTGCTGCGAGGAGGACTGCGATCCGCCGCGCGAACGACGGCCCTGACCGCCATTCGATCCCCCACCACGGTGCTTGACAACCGGGTCGTGATGCACGATCACGCCGCGACCGGCGCACACCTCGCACGCCTCGCTGAAGGTCTCCAGCAGTCCGAGGCCCAGTTTCTTGCGCGTCATCTGCACCAGCCCCAGCGAGGTCACCTCGGCGACCTGGTGCTTGGTGCGGTCACGGCTCAGGCACTCGACCAGGCGGCGCAGCACCAGGTCGCGGTTGGACTCGAGCACCATGTCGATGAAGTCGACGACGATGATGCCGCCGATGTCGCGCAGACGCAGCTGTCGGACGATCTCCTCAGCCGCTTCGAGGTTGTTCTTGGTGACGGTCTCTTCGAGGTTTCCCCCCGAGCCGACGAACTTGCCCGTGTTGACGTCGACGACGGTCATCGCCTCGGTGCGGTCGATCACCAGCGAGCCACCCGAGGGCAGCCAGACCTTGCGGTCGAGCGCCTTCTCGATCTGCTCGGTGATGCGGTACGCGTCGAACGGGTCGACGTCGTCGGTGTAGGTCTCGACGCGCTCGAGCAGGTCGGGGGCGACGCTCTCGAGGTAGGCGCGGATGGTGCGCTGTGCGTCATCGCCGTGGATCACCATGCGGGTGAAGTCCTCGTTGAAGACGTCGCGGACGATCTTGACGAGCAGGTCGGGCTCGGCGTGCAGCAGCGCCGGCGCCTGCTGTGAGGCGACCTGCTTCTGGATGTGCTCCCACTGCGAGGTGAGGCGCTGAACGTCGCGGGTCAGCTGCTCCTCGGTCGCCCCCTCGGCAGCGGTGCGAACGATGACACCAGACGACTCGGGCAGCACCTCCTTGAGGATGCGCTTGAGGCGCGCGCGCTCGTTGTCGGGCAGCTTGCGCGAGATGCCGTTCATCGATCCACCGGGGACGTACACCAGGTAGCGTCCCGGCAGGGAGATCTGGCTGGTCAGACGAGCACCCTTGTGGCCGACGGGGTCCTTCGTGACCTGAACGAGCACCCGATCGCCGGGCTTGAGCGCGAGCTCGATGCGGCGCGGCTGGTTGCCGGTCTGAACACCGTCCCAGTCGACCTCGCCCGAGTACAGGACGGCGTTTCGACCGCGGCCGATGTCGACGAATGCCGCCTCCATGCTGGGCAGCACGTTCTGTACGCGCCCGAGGTAGACGTTGCCGATCAGCGACGCGTCCTGGTTGCGTGCGACATAGTGCTCCACGAGCACGTCGTCCTCGAGCACGCCGATCTGCGTGCGTCCGTTCTTGGCGCGCACGACCATCATGCGGTCGACGGACTCCCGTCGCGCGAGGAACTCCGCCTCGGTCACCACAGCGCGCCGCCGACCGGCGTCGCGGCCGTCACGACGGCGCTGCTTCTTGGCCTCCAGGCGCGTGGAGCCCTTGATCGCCTTCGGCTCGGTGATGTACTCGACCGCGCGCTGGCGCTGACGCGGCTCCTCGTGACCGTCGTCACCCTCGGATCCGCGACGACGACGTCCGCGGCGAGATCCTCCCGGGCCGCGCTCGTCCTCGTCGACGTCGTCGCGCCGAGGACGGGCCGGCAGGGCCGTGATCTGCGGGGCGTGGAAGTGCAGCTGGGTGGACACCCGCGAGACGAACACCTCGGGGATCAGACCCAGGCTCACCGCCGTCACCGGCTGGGGCTCCTCGGGCTCGGCGGGCGCGGATGCCACCGGCGCGGCCTCTTCGTCGGGAACCACCTTCAGCGGATCCGTCACGACCTCGGCGTGAGCCGATGCCTCGACTGCGGCGCCCTCGACTACCGGCTGAGCCGGCGTCGCGTCGAGGGTAGGGGTGTTCTTGTCATCGTTCTCTTCGGCCATCTCTGGCTTGCTCCCTGAGCGGGCACTGCGTGCTCCGCGAAAATTCGTGCGGCGAACTGCGCCGCTGATCAACCGGCGTGTGATCGGCTCCTGCCGGATCACGAGGGGCATTCGGCCCCGAAGTCTTGTCGATGCCATCGCGAGTGATCGCGACGTCCTCTGCAGTCATTATCGCACTACGTGGGCTCGCACGTCGCACCCCGGTTCACGGCGCGCGTCGCGCCTCGCCGCGCGCACATAGGAGATGCTGGGATAATCGCGGCATGACCACGCAGCGTCCCCGCTATCTCGGATACGGAATCTGGCTCATCGTCGCGGCTGTCCTGGGGTGGTGGGCCGCATTCCAGCTCACCGTCGAGAAGCTCTTCCTGCTCGAGAATCCCGGCGAGCAGACCAGCTGCTATGTCAGTGTCATGCTGCAGTGCGATAAGAACCTCAGCTCGTGGCAGGGAGAGGTGTTCGGATTCTCGAACCCGATCATCGGCCTCACCGGGTGGATGGCCGTGCTGGTCATGGGCGTCGCCGTCATCGCCGGCATCCGCTTCCCCCGCTGGTTCTGGGCACTGTTCGGTGCCGGTGTCACCGGCGCCGTCGTGTTCGTCGGCTGGCTGATCTACCAGAGCATCTACAACCTCTCGGTGCTCTGCCCCTGGTGCATGGCGACCTGGGCGGTCACCATCCCGACCTTCCTCGCGACCGTGGTGCATCTGCTGCGCAACGGCACGCTCACCCGCAACGCGCAGACGCGAGCTCTCGCCGAGCGGTTGATGGCCTGGGTTCCGCTGATGACCATCGTCGCCTATGCGATCGTCATCGCGATGGCGCAGCTGGCCGGCCTCGACCTGCTCGGCGAGGTCGTGGGGATGCTGTTCTGATCCGGGGCGACTGAGCCGCCCCCGGGCACGAAGAAGGGGACGTCCTGCGGGACGTCCCCTTCTTCGTGTTCTGCGTCAGAACCAGATGTTGAGCTCGCGAGCCGCTGACTCGGGGCTGTCGGAACCGTGCACGAGGTTCTGCTGCACGGCCAGGCCCCAGTCGCGGCCGAGGTCGCCGCGGATCGTGCCGGGAGCGGCCGTGGTCGGGTCGGTGGTGCCGGCGAGCGAACGGAAGCCCTCGATGACACGGTTGCCGGCGAGACGGATCGCCACCGACGGACCCGACATCATGAACTCCATGAGCGGCTCGTAGAACGGCTTGCCCTCGTGCTCGGCGTAGTGAGCGGCAAGCCGGTCACGGTCGGGCTCGACGAGTCGCAGGTCGACGAGCGCGTAGCCCTTCGCCTCGATACGCGCGAGGATCTCTCCCGTCAGGCCGCGGGCGACGCCGTCGGGCTTGACGAGGACGAGGGTTTCTTCAGTGGCCATGTCATTCGCTCTCTGTGTGAGGTTCTGCCGGCGGGCCCGACGGACGCTGTCGGTCGATGCGGGCCCCACCGATCGTCGCATACCCCCACATGCCGCCGAAAATCAGAGCGACCACGACGATCGCCGGTACCAGCAGGCCCGCGAGGGCGATGACGACCTGCAGCGCCCAGCCGGCCGGGATCGCCCACGGGCGCGTGATGGCGCCGGCGACCACGATCAGCGCCACGGCCACGATGAAGCCGCCGGCGATGCCCCACCACTGCGGGATGTCACCGGGAACCGCGCGCAGACCGAACACGGTCAGCCCGGCCAGGATGACGACGATGGCCTCGGAGCCGAGCACGATCGCGCCGAGCTTCTGCACAAGGGTGCGCGGCGGCCGCGCCTGACGTGCGCTCACGCCCGCCACCCCGACTTCCAGTCCTCTTCCTCGGACAGCAGCAACGCCTCACCGGCCAGCACGATGGATCCGGCGATCACGACCGCGCGGCGCTCCGACGACGCCGCCCACTCGCGCGCGGCATCCGCGGCATCCGCCAGAGTCGCATGCACGGTGGCGCGACGCCCCCGTGCCTCGACCAGGTCGGCGATGGCGTCGCCCTCCTCAGCGCGCGCCGACTCGGGTGCAGTCGCGAACACCTCGGCGACGGCCGGCAGCAGCCGGTCGATGATGCCTCCGGCATCCTTGTCGTCGAGAACACCGAGCACCAGGCCCCACTCGTCGAAGTCGAAGCTGTCGTCCAGCGACTGCGCGAGCGCGGCCGCACCGTGCGGGTTGTGCGCAGCATCCACGACCACGGTCGGCGCGATGCCCACCAGCTGCAGGCGCCCGGGCGAAGTAGCCGCCTGCAGACCGTCGGTGAGGATCTCCCCGGGAATGGCGCGCTCCGCGCCGCCGATCAGCGACTCCACCGCAGCGACAGCCAGCGCGGCGTTGTGCCCCTGGTGTGCGCCGTACTGCGGCAGGTACTCATCGACGTACTCACCGGCGATGCCCTTGATCGTCAGCAGCTGCCCGCCGACGGCGAGCTTCTGCGCCGCGAGACCGAACTCCTGGCCCTCGAAGGCGATGCTCGCCTGACGTTCGGCGGCGACCCGTCGCAGCACCTCGGCGGCCTCGGAGGGCTGCGCGGCCGAGACGACCGCGGCGCCATCCTTGATGATGCCCGCCTTCACCTCGGCGATCTCGGCGATGGTCGCGCCGAGACGATCGGCGTGATCGAGGTCGATCGGCGTGAACACGGCGACATCACCATCCGCGGTGTTCGTCGAGTCCCACGACCCGCCCATGCCGACTTCCAGCACCAGCACATCGACAGGGGCATCCGATGCCGCCACGAATGCCAGCACCGTGAGCAGTTCGAAGAACGTCAGCGGCTCTTCGCCGCCCGCCTGCAGTTCGGCGTCGACGATCCCGATGAAAGGCTCGATCTCGTCCCACGCATCGGCGATCGCGGCGTCGGCGATCGGCTCGCCGTCGATCATGATGCGTTCCGTGAACCGCTTCAGATGCGGGCTGGTGAACAGGCCGGTGCGCAGGCCGTGCGAACGCAGCAGGCTCTCGATCATGCGCGCCGTGGACGTCTTGCCGTTCGTGCCGGTGATGTGCACCACCCGGTACGTGCGCTGCGGGTCATCGAGCAGCGTCAAGATGCGCTCAACACGCTCCTTGCGCGGCTGCACCCAGCGCTCCCCCGCCCGGCTCAGCAGCGCCTCGTAAACAGCATCCGCTCGTTGCGTGTCGCTCATGCGTCCTCCTCGGAGACGGTGCGGTCGATCGTGACGACGATCGGCGACTTCGCCGAGCCGAGCGCGCGTGCTCCGCTGCGGAAGACGCCTTCGCCGGGGCTCTCGACGTCGTCGACGAGCTGGTCGATGTTCTCGGTCGCCTGCACCGCGAAGCCGACCGCAAGCGTCTCAGCGGCGATCAGCGCGGCGTGCGCCTGGAGCGCTGCAGCGTCGGCCGGGGCGACGTTCAGAGCGAGCGCGATGCGATCGCTGACGTCGAGGCCGGCGTTCTTGCGCGCCTCCTGCACGACCCGGATCGCGTCACGTGCAAGACCCTCGGCCTCCAGTTCGGGCGTCGTCACGGTGTCGAGCAGCATGAACCCCCCGCCGGGAACGATCGCCAGGGCCTCGCCCTCGGGGCGTCCAGAGGTCTCCAGCGCCAGCTCGTACTCGGCGGGCTCCAGCGCGATGCCGTCGACGGTGACCACGCCGTCCTGCTCGGTCCAGAAGCCGTCCTTCGCGGCGCGGATGATCCGCTGCACCTCCTTGCCCAGGCGCGGGCCGGCGACGCGGGCGTTCACGCTGAGGCGGTGGCTGATGCCGTACTCGCCGGCAGTGCCCTCTTGCTGTGCGACCAGCTCGACGGCCTTGACGTTGAGCTCTTCGCGCAGGATGCCCTCGAACTGCGCCAGATCAGCGGCCAGCGGCGAGACGACGGTCAACCGCGCGAGGGGCAGGCGCACACGCAGCTTCTCGCGCTTGCGCAGGGCGTTGCCCACGCTCGACAGCTCGCGGACGGCATCCATCGCATCACGCACATCATCCGCGGCGGGGAACGCGTCGGCGTCGGGCCAGTCGGTCAGGTGCACGCTGCGCCCACCCGTCAGACCCTGCCAGATGCGCTCGCTGATCAGCGGGACCATCGGGGCCGCCACACGGGTGAGGGTCTCGAGCACGGTGTACAGCGTGTCGAAGGCCTCGCGGCTGGCCGGGTCGTCGTTCACCCCCTCCCAGAACCGATCGCGCGAACGACGGATGTACCAGTTGGTGAGCACCTCGACGAACTCGCGCAGCCGCGCCGCGGCCGTGGTCGAATCGAGCCCTTCCAGATCGGCCCGCACCTCGCTCACCAGATCACCGAGACGCGCCAGGATGTACCGGTCGAGCACGTCGGTCGAATCGGTGCGCCACGAGGCCTCGTAGCCGCCCGACGCGTTGGCGTAGGTCGCGAAGAAGTACCACGAGCTCCACAGCGGCAGCAGGAACTCGCGCACGCCCGCTCGGATGCCCTCTTCGGTGACGGCCAGGTTGCCTCCGCGCAGCACCGAGCTCGACATCAGGAACCAGCGCATGGCGTCCGACCCGTCCCGGTCGAGCACCTCGCTGACGTCCGGGTAGTTGCGCAGCGACTTCGACATCTTGTACCCGTCGTTGCCGAGCACGATGCCGTGGCAGCTCACACCGGTGAAGGCGGGACGCTCGAACAGCGCGGTCGAGAGCACGTGCATGACGTAGAACCAGCCGCGAGTCTGTCCGATGTACTCGACGATGAAGTCGGCCGGCGCGTGTGCGTCGAACCAGTCCTGGTTCTCGAACGGGTAGTGCACCTGCGCGAACGGCATCGAGCCCGAGTCGAACCACACGTCGAAGACGTCCTCGATGCGGCGCATCGTGCTCTTGCCGGTGGGGTCGTCGGGGTTCGGCCGCGTCAGGTCGTCGATGTACGGCCGGTGCAGGTCGACCTCGCCGTTCGGACCGGTCGGAAGCGCACCGAAGTCGCGCTCCAGCTCTTCCAGAGACCCGTAGACGTCGACGCGCGGGTACTCGGGGTCATCGCTCTTCCATACCGGGATGGGCGAGCCCCAGTACCGGTTGCGACTGATCGACCAGTCGCGCGCGCCCTCGAGCCACTTGCCGAACTGACCGTGCTTGACATTCTCGGGCACCCAGGTGATCTGCTCGTTGTTCGCCAGCAGGTCGTCCTTGATGTCGGTCACGCGGATGAACCAGCTCGAGACCGCCTTGTAGATGAGGGGGTTGCGGCAGCGCCAGCAGTGCGGGTACGAGTGCTCGTAGCTCTGCAGACGCAGCAGGCGCCCGGCGGCACGGATCAGGCGAACCAGTGGGGTGTTGGCGTCCATCCACAGCTCACCGGCGACGTCGGTGACGCTGGACAGGAAGCGCCCGCCGTCGTCGAGCGAGATGATCGTGGGGATGCCGGCGGCGTTCGCCACGCGCTGGTCATCCTCACCGTACGCCGGAGCCTGGTGCACGATTCCGGTACCGTCCGACACGGTGACGTAGTCGTCCACCAGCAGGCGCCACGCGCTCTCGGTACCCCAGGTGTCGGCATCCGCGTAGTAATCGAACAGGCGGTCGTAGGTGACGTCCTGCAACGCCGCTCCGAGATGCGCTGCCTCGATCGCGGCGTGCGCCTCGTCGGCCGACTCGTACCCGAGATCCTTGGCGTAGCCGCCGAGCAGCTCACGCGCGATCAGGTAGCGGTGCGCCGCGCTCTCGGCGACGTCGTCGCCCGGCACGATGTCGGCAGCACCCTGAGGGCCGGCCGGCACGACGACGTATTCGATGTCGGGGCCGACGGCGAGCGCGAGGTTGGTCGGCAGGGTCCACGGCGTTGTCGTCCAGGCGAGCGCGCGCACTCCGGTGAGCCCGAGCGATTCGGCCTTGGCGCCGGTGAGCGGGAATGTCGCGGTCACCGATGGATCCTGGCGCATCTGGTATACGTCGTCGTCCATGCGCAGTTCGTGGGCGCTCAGCGGCGTCTCATCACGCCAGCAGTACGGCAGCACGCGGTAGCCCTCATAGGCGAGGTTCTTGTCGTAGAGCGTCTTGAACGCCCACAGCACGCTCTCCATGTAGCCGAGGTCGAGCGTCTTGTACCCACGCTCGAAATCAACCCAGCGCGCCTGACGGGTGACGTAGTCCTGCCACTCGTGCGTGTAGGCGAGCACAGAATCACGGGCCTTGGCGTTGAAGACATCGATGCCCATCGCCTCGATCTCGCTCTTCTCGGTGATGCCGAGCTGCTTCATCGCCTCGAGCTCGGCGGGCAGGCCATGGGTGTCCCACCCGAAGACGCGGTCGACCTTCTTGCCGAGCATGGTCTGGAAGCGCGGGAACAGGTCTTTGGCGTAGCCCGTCAGCAGGTGGCCGTAGTGGGGCAGTCCGTTCGCGAACGGCGGGCCGTCGTAGAAGACCCACTCGTCGGCGCCCTCGCGCTGCTCAATCGAGGCGCGGAAGGTGTCATCGGACTTCCAGAAGTCGAGCACGTCGCGCTCGATCTCGGGGAAGCGCGGGCTCGGAGTGACGGCGGCCGGGCCGAAGGAGCTCTGCGCTCCAGAGGCGGTGGAGGTGCGCGGGTAGGTCATGTCATCTCGCAGGGATCGTGTCGGATGCTGCTGCGAGGACGACCCGCGCTGTCGCGCGAACCGCGGTACCACCTCACGTGCTCGCACGCGGACGCGCGAACCACTCTCACTGCGGCGATGACGGGCCTGCCCCGCTCGGTTCTACTGACTTCGGTCGCGTTGCTGGTCGAAGCGTTCTTCCGAGAGCTCCCCGGTGATGGCCGGATCTGCGCTGGTGCGCCCATTCTACGTCGTTCCGGAGGTGCACACCATGTCGCAGGTCCGGCATAGGGTCGGCCCATGGCATCCCGCACTCCCGCCCCGAAGCCCCCCGTCGTATCCGCCCCCGATCTGCCGCGTCAGCTGGCCGATGCCGCACCTGCCCCACGTGCGGAAATCGTTGCCGCGCGCATCGCTCTACAGGACGCCACGGACCTCACCCACGCCACCGTCGAGCAGTGCATCATCGAGGGGCAGGCAACAGACGTCGACATGCGCTGGAGCACGATGTTCGACGTCGAGCTCGCAGACATCCGCGTCGCAGCACTCCAGGCCAGGGCGTTGAACGGCCGCCGTATCCGCATCGTCGGCGGCCGGATCGGCACTCTCGACCTCACCGACGCTCGCTTGTCTGAGATCGAGCTGCGCGACGTGCGGATCGACTACCTCAATCTCGGGGCCGCCCGGGTCGACCATCTGCAGGTCACAGGCTGCAGCATCACAACACTCGACGTGCCGCAGGCCGTACTGTCGCGCGTCGCGTTCGAGAACACCCGATCCGATGAGGTCGACCCCCGTGACATGCGCGCCACCGATGTCGATCTGCGCGGCCTCGACGCACTCTCGTACATCGACGTGACGTCCCTGCGCGGCGCGACCCTCGACGGGCACCAGGTGCAGCTGCTCGCGCCCGCGCTGGCCGCGGCGGCCGGCATCCGCGTTCTCGACTGACCACGGCAGGCCCGTCTCAGACGGGGCGGCCCGCTGCCAGCAGCTCGATCGTGAACGGATGCTGAGGATCGGCGAACACGCGTGCGACCGGGCCCTGTTCGACGATCTCGCCGTCTCGCATGACAAGGACGTCGTCGCTGACCGCGGCGATCACATCGAGGTCGTGCGACACGAACACCATGGTCAGTTCACGCTCCCGCTGCAGACGCCGCAGCAGAGCGAGTACGCGTTCACGCACCGTCGGGTCGAGCGCCGACACCGGTTCATCCAGCACGAGCACCTCGGGGTCTGCGGCGAGCGCGCGTGCGATCGCCATCCGCTGCAGCTGTCCTCCGGACAGCTGCGACGGGCGGCGGCGACCGAGCTCCGGGTCGAGACCGACCTCCCGCATCAGCTCCGCCGCCCGCGACGAACGCTGCGCGCGCGGCACTCCGGCCGCCTGAAGCGCCTCGTGCAGCGAGCGCTCCGTGCGCCATCGCGGGTCGAACGCACCGAGGGGGTTCTGGTGCACGAGCTGCACGCGCTGGGGCGAGGTCCACCGCAGCGCACCGGCGTCGGGGCGCTCGACGCCGACCAGCATCCTCGCCAGCGTCGTCTTCCCCGATCCCGATTCCCCGACGATGCCGAGCGTACGACCGGCCTGCACCCGGAACGTCGCGTCGCGCAGGACGGGCCGGTCGAACGTCTTCGACACCCCGACGGCGTCCAGCAGCGTCGGCCCTGCCGCGCCGGCTTCACGCACCTCGTGCCGCGTCGCGGCGATCAGACGACGCGTGTAGTCATCCTGCGGGGCGGCGAAGATGTCGGCCACCGTGCCCTGTTCGACGATCCGCCCGTGGCGCATCACGACGACACGATCGGCGACCCGGCTCACCGCGGCGAAGTCGTGACTGATGAACAGCACACCGGTTCCCGAGTCGGCGATCTCGCGGAGCAGCGCGAGCACGCGCGCCTGGACCGTGGCGTCGAGCGCCGTCGTCGCCTCGTCGGCGACCAGCACGTCGGGTTCTGCGGCGAGCGCCGAGGCGATCAGCGCACGTTGCCGCAGCCCGCCAGACAGTTCATGGGGGTAGGCGCGGGCGCGGCGCTCGGCATCCGGCATGGCCACCCGCTCAAGCAGCTCGCGCACACGCGCCGGGCGCTCCCCGCGCGCGATCCCGTGGATCTCCAGCGGCTCGGCGACCTCGGCACCGACGCGCCGCAGCGGATCCAACGCAGCGAGCGCGTCCTGCGAGACCAGAGCGATCCGGCGCCCGCGTAGTCGGCGCCACGCCGACTCGGCGAGACCGGTGGCATCCGTGTCTCCGATCGTGAGCGCATCGAGCGCGACGGATGCTCCCGCCGGGGCCGCCCCGAGCAGGGCCCGGGCGGTGAGGGACTTGCCGGCCCCGGACTCGCCGACGATCGCCACGCACTCACCGGGCTCGACGGTGACGGAGACGTCATCGACGATGACGGTGCCGTCGAAGGATATACGCAGACCGCGCACATCAAGGGCGCTCATGAGACGACCCCGTCCATTCGGGCGCGCAGTCGCCGCCCCACGATGGTCGCGGCGATCACCGTGAGTGAGATCGCGAGCCCGGGGAACACCGAGACCCACCATGCGGTACCGAGCACGTTCCGCCCACCCGAGAGCATCAGGCCCCACTCCGGAGTCGGTTCGACCGGCCCCAAACCGAGAAAGCTCAGGCCTGCGGCCGCGAGGATGCTGGATCCGATGCCGATCGTGGCGAGAACGCTCAGCGTTCCGAGCACGCCGGGAGCGACATGGCGCAGGAAGGCGCGCACGGGCCCGACCCCGAGGATGCGCGCCGCCTCGACGTGTTCGGCGATGCGCAACGTGCGCGTGCTCGTCCGGGCCAGGCGGATGTACACCGGTACGGCGGCGATGGTCACGGCGATCGCGACATTGATGTGCCCCGGCCCGAGCAGCGCCACGATGATCAGTGCGATGAGGAACTCGGGAAAGGCCAGCACGATGTCGTTGATCCGCATCGCGACGGCGTCGACACCCCGCGGTGCCACCCCGGCCAGCGAGCCGAGCACCAGCCCGCCCACGAGTGCCAGGCCCGTGGCGAGCACACCGATCCCGACAGACGGGCCCGCCGCGTACACGACGCGGGAGAAGACGTCGCGTCCGCTCTGATCAGTGCCGAACAGGTGGGCAGCGCTCGGTGGCAGCAGCGCTTCGCGCACTTCGGTCTCCAGCGGGTCGTGCGTGGCGAAGAGTGCCGGGAACAGCGCCGCGACGGCGATCAGCGCGAGAAAGGCGAGAGCCGCCCACAGCACCGCGTCGGTCGGGCGCATCCGGTGCCGCGTGGTCACCTCTGCGACCGTCATCGCGGCTCCCCCGCTCCGGCCGGCGTCGCGTCGGTCGGCGTCGCGTCGTTCCGGCGTCGCGCGACGCGCAATCGGGGGTCGATCAGTGGATGCACGAGTTCGACGATCGTGTTGATGACGACGAAGACCAGCGCGCTGAGCATGATGATGCCGGTGACGACCGGCAGGTCACGATCAAGAATCGCGGTGAGGGTGACCCGGCCCAGGCCGGGGCGCGCGAACACCGTCTCGACGAGCACCGCGCCGCCCAGCAGCGACCCGACGAGATAGGCGGTCAGCGTCAAGGCACCGGATGCCCCGTGCCGCAGAGTGTGTACGAGGGTCAGCCGCACCGGCCCAGCGCCTCGCGCGCGCACCGTCTCGGCGAAGGGCTGCCGCTCAGCCTGCTCGATCCCGTCGCGCAGCACCTGCCCGATCAGTGCCGCCACCGGCAGCGCAAGCGTGATGGCAGGAAGCACGATCGTCGCCGGATTGCGCGTGCCCGCGACCGGGGACCATCCGAGACCGAACGCGAAGACCGACAGCAGAATCAGTCCGATCCAGAACACCGGCGATGACAGCACCACGAGCTCGACGGCGCTGGCGACGGCGCGCGGCGCGCCGCGGCGGGCCAGGAGCGCGACCGTCAGCGCGAGTACCACGCCGATCACGAGCGCCAGCAGTGTCAGCTGCACGGTCGGGGCGAGATTCCGTCCGATCACCTCGGCTACCGGCATCCGCAATTGATACGACTCCCCGAGGTCGCCCAGCAGCAGTCCGCCGAGGTAGTCGAGGTACTGCTGCAGCGGTGGGCGAGTGAGGCCGAGTTCGTCGCGGATGCCGTCCTTCGTCGCCTCGGACACCTGCGCGAGCGGTCCGAGCATGACATCGACGGGGTCACCGGGAATCACCCGGAAGGCCAGGAACGCGAGCGTCGCCGCACCCCACAGTACGAAGACCGCGGATGCGACGAGCTCGACGACCCGGCGGATCACGGCGTGGTGACGGTGGCTTCGTAGAACAGCGGACGACCGTAGAGGTCGTACGTCAGCCCGTCGACGGTGGCTCCCACAGCGGTGATGAGCGAAGGAGTATAGAGCGGCACGATGGCAGTGTATGCCGCGTTCCACTCCTGCACCTGCTGGTAGGCCGCGTCGCGGTCCGCCTGCTGCTGGGCAGCCAGCCCCTCTTCGAGCAGCGCATCGATCTCGGCGTTGCTCACCTGCGAGGCGTTCTGGAACCCTTCGCTGTGCAGGTGGTTGCGCAGCAGGTCGGCGTCGACGCCCGAGAAGCCCCAGTCGGTGATGTCGAACGTCTTGGGACCGTAGCGCTCGTTGTACGCGGCCGGCTCGAGCACGTCGCGGGTGATCTCGAACCCGACCTCGGCGAGGTCGGACTGGACGACGTTGGCCAGAGCGGTGCGGTCATCGGGAACGGGCGTCCACGCGATCCAGTCGGCGGTCAGCCGCTCGCCGTCCTTCATCCGAATGCCGTCGTCGCCTCGTTCGGTCCAGCCGGCCTCATCGAGCAGCGTGTTCGCGACGTCCTGATCGAATGCCCAGGTGCCCTCGACGGCGGCGTCGTAGCCGGGCGTCGAGGCAGACAGCACGCTCCATGCGCGCGGGAACTGACCGTAGAAGATCTCCTCGACGGCCGTGTCGATGTCGATCGCCCTGGCGAACGCCTGGCGCACCTTCTCATCGGCGAAGACGCCGTGCTTCTCGTTGAGGAACAGCGAGTACGGCAGACCGGGGTACTCGATCGCCTCTACCTCGACGTCGTCGGGGAGTGTTGCGACCTGGTTCGGCGGAATGTTGCTGGCGAGGTCGGCCTCGCCGCTGCCCACCACGCCTGCGCGCACCGATGCCTCCGGGAGGATCTGCACGCGCAGAGTCTCGAACGCGGCGGCGTCGTCGCCGTGCGGCCCCCACGCGTAGTCGTCGTTGCGCGAGTAGACGAGCTCCTGGTCGGGGGTGTACTCCGTCAACACGAACGGACCGGTACCGACGTTGATGCCGGGCCCACCGGCCTTGAGCTGATCGCCGGCCTCTTCGAGCACCTTCGGCGACCAGAAGCCGAGCTGCGCGGTGCTCGCCGCCTGCAGGAACGGTGCGTAGGGCTGCGTGAAGCTGACGGCGACCTCGTACTCCCCCAGCACCTCGGTGCCCGCGTAGTAGTCGCCACCGAGCATGCTCGCCGCCTGCGCCGAGACCGTGTCGGGATCGATGATGCGATCGAAGTTCGCCTTGACGGCGGCGGCATCGAAGGGCTCCCCGTCGTGGAAGGTGACGTCGTCACGCAGGCGGAAGGTGTAGGTGGTGCCGTCCTCGGACACCGTCCAATCGGTGGCGAGCCACGGCGAAAACGATCCGTCGGCCTCTTGGAAGACGAGGGAGTCGAGCACCTGGCGCTGCACCATGCCCGACACGTCGAGCTGACTGATCTGGGGGTCCATGTGGCCGGCCGCGAGGTTCGCCCCTTCGATGGCCCAGACGAGTTCGCCGTTCGGGTCGGCGGCGCCCTGTGCGTCGTTCTGACCGTCGGAGGCTGGGCCGGCGCAGGCGGAGAGCAGAAGGGCGGATGCTGCGGCGAGCGCCGCGAGCGGAAGAAGTCGGCGCACGGTGGATGCGGGCATAGTGATCCTCAGGAAGAAGAGACGGGTTAGCCCAAGTCTACCGTCGATTCTTGGACACCGTCGATATATCACCGCGGGTGGCCGGCGTCGCCCCATCGAGCGCGCCCGGTAGACTGACCCGATAACCCACACTCAGGCACGCTCACACAGTGCCGCACACATCGCTCAAAGGAGACCTCCATGTCCAGCATTCCCGACAAGCCCGCACTCGAAGGTCTCGAAGCGAAGTGGGGCGAGGCCTGGTCCGAGCAGGGCACCTACCTGTTCGATCGTGCACGTGCGACCGGATCCGGCCGAGACGGCGTCTACTCGATCGACACTCCCCCGCCGACGGCGTCGGGCAGCCTGCACATCGGCCACGTGTTCTCGTACACCCACACCGACATCAAGGCGCGCTTCGAGCGCATGCGCGGCAAGAACGTCTTCTACCCGATGGGATGGGATGACAACGGCCTGCCCACCGAGCGCCGCGTGCAGAACTATTACGGTGTGCGCTGCGATCCCTCCCTCGCGTACGACCCCGACTTCACTCCCCCGCTCGAGGGCGGCGGCAAGTCCTCGCGCGCGGCCGACCAGATGCCGATCAGCCGCCGCAACTTCATCGAGCTGTGCGAGAAGCTGACCGTCGAGGACGAGAAGCACTTCGAGGCGCTGTTCCGCCAGCTCGGCCTGAGCGTCGATTGGACCCAGTCGTACCGCACCATCTCGGACGACACGATCCGCCAGAGCCAGCTCGCGTTCCTGCGCAACCTGGAGCGGGGCGAGGCGTACCAGTCGCTCGCGCCGACACTGTGGGACATCGACTTCCGTTCGGCGATCGCCCAGGCTGAGCTTGAGGACCGCGACCAGCAGGCCGCCTATCACACCATCGAGTTCCCCTTCGCCGACGGCTCGGGTTCGATCGCGGTCGACACGACGCGCCCTGAACTGCTGCCGGCGTGCATCGCGATCGTCACCCACCCCGAGGGGCCGCACAAGCACCTCATCGGCACAAAGGTGCGCACGCCGTTCTTCGGCGCCGAGATCGAGATCCACGGGCACCACCTCGCCCTGGCCGACAAGGGCACCGGGGCCGCGATGGTCTGCACGTTCGGCGACGTGACCGACATCGTGTGGTGGCGCGAGCTGCGCACGACGGCCGGCGCCGAGCTGCCGAACATGACGACCATCGGGCTGGACGGACGCTTCCTTCCCGAAGCCCCCGAAACCGTGGCGGATGCCGACGCCCGCACCTGGTATGCCGAGAGCATGGCGGGCAAGACGGTGTTCAGCGCTCGTAAGGCGCTGGTTGAGAAGCTGCAGGAGACCGGCGACATGACGGCGGTCGGCAAGCCGTTCAACCACGCCGTGAAGTTCTTCGAGAAGGGCGATCGCCCGCTCGAGATCGTCTCGACACGTCAGTGGTACATCCGCAACGGCGCACGAGACGCCGAACTGCGCGACCAGCTGGTCGAGCACGGGCGCGAGCTGGCCTGGCACCCCGACTTCATGCGGGTGCGCTACGAGAACTGGGTCGGCGGCCTGACGGGCGACTGGCTCGTCTCGCGTCAGCGATTCTTCGGCGTTCCGATTCCGGTCTGGTACGCGCTCGACGAGAACGGCGAGCGCGACTACGACCGCGTGCTCGTTCCGACGACTGCTCAGCTGCCGATCGATCCGACCACCGATGTGCCCGACGGGTACACCGAGCAGCAGCGTGGCGTCGCGGGCGGTTTCGATGCTGAGAAGGACATCTTCGACACCTGGGCGACGTCCTCGCTCACGCCGCAGCTGGCCGGTGGCTGGCAGCGCGATGAGGACCTCTGGAACCTCGTGGCGCCGTTCGACCTGCGTCCACAGGGCCAGGACATCATCCGCACCTGGCTGTTCTCGACGATGCTGCGCTCGACGCTTGAAGACCACCGGTCGCCGTGGCGCAACGCGGCGATCTCGGGCTTCATCGTCGACCCCGACCGCAAGAAGATGTCCAAGTCGAAGGGCAACGTCGTCACCCCGGCCGACATCCTCGACAAGCACGGCTCCGACGCGGTGCGCTACTGGTCGGCGTCGAGCCGTCTCGGAATGGACGCGGCGTTCGACCCGCAGAATCCCACGCAGGTGAAGATCGGTCGCCGCCTGGCGATCAAGATCCTCAACGCGGCGAAGTTCGTGCTGTCGTTCCCGGTCCCCGAGGGCGCTGAGGTCACGCACGCACTCGATGCGTCGATGCTCACCGCACTGGACGCCGTCATGCGCGACGCGACCAAGGCCTACGAGAACTACGACCAGGCCAAGGCGCTGGAGGTCACCGAGGCGTTCTTCTGGACCTTCTGCGACGACTACCTGGAGCTGGTGAAAGAGCGCGCCTACGACCAGACGGACGTCGGTCAGGCATCCGCCGCCCTGGCGCTGCGCCTGGCGCTGTCGACGCTGCTGCGCCTGCTCGCGCCGATCGTGTCGTTCGCGACCGAGGAGGCGTGGTCGTGGTTCGAAGAGGGTTCGATCCACACCGCCGAATGGCCGTCCCCGCTGGGCATCGACGGTGACACCGCGGTGCTCGACGCCGCCAGCGAGGCGCTGATCGGCATCCGCCGCGCGAAGACCGAGGCCAAGGCCTCGCAGAAGACTCCGGTGGCCAGCGCCACGATCGCCGCCCCGGCGGCGAAGGTCGAGGCGCTGCGCGCCGCGGCCGATGATCTGCGTGCGGTCGGGCGCATCGCCGAGCTGAGCTTCGCGGATGCCGACGAGCTGACGGTCACGGCCATCGAGCTCGCCCCGGTGGAGGCGTGATGCAACTCGGCACGCGCTGGGCGACCGGGGCGAAGCCGCCGACGTCCGTGCCGGCCGAGCTGCACCCCGCGATCACCGAGGTCGAGGCGCGGGGCCTGACCGGGCACTGGACCCTCACCTGGCTGGAGGGCCGGCCGATCGCCGAGCTCGACGCCGGGTGGGAGGTTCTGCTCAGCTCGACGGGCGAGGTCATCGCACGCCCGTTCGAAGACTGAACCGACACCCCCACTTCACGCCGAGACCCCGTGCTGCAGACGTCTGCAGCACGGGGTCTCGGCGATAGAACGGGGTGTCGGCGGGCGCCTCATCTCATGGCAGCGACAGCGTCAGCTCACGGCGGCGCGTGCCGCGACGAACGCGGCCACACAGCGCTCGACCTGCTCGGGCGTGTGCGCCGCCGAGAGCTGCACGCGGATGCGCGCCAGCCCCCGCGGAACGACCGGGAAGCTGAACGCCGTGACATACACGCCCTGCTTCTGCATCTCGTCGGCGATGCGAGCCGTCAGCGCGGCGTCACCGAACATCACCGGGACGATCGGGTGCTCTCCCGGCAGCAGCTCGAAGCCCTCTTCGGTCATGCGGGCGCGGAACAGCGCGGCGTTCTCGCGCAGACGGGCACGAAGGTCGGCCGACCCCTCGACGAGGTCGAGCGCCGTCAATGTTCCGGCGACGATCGACGGCGCCAGCGTGTTCGAGAACAGGTACGGGCGCGAGCGCTGGCGCAGCAGGGCGACGATCTCGCGGTGCGCGGCGACGTATCCACCCGAGGCCCCGCCGAGCGCCTTGCCGAAGGTACCGGTGTAGATGTCGACCCGCCCTTCGACGCCGCACAGCTCGGGCGTGCCACGGCCGTGCTCACCGACGAACCCGACGGCGTGCGAGTCGTCGACGAAGACGAGCGCGTCGTACCGCTCGGCGAGGTCGCAGATCTCCTGCAGGGGGGCGATGTAGCCGTCCATCGAGAACACGCCATCGGTGACGATGACGCGGAAGCGGGCATCCGAAGCCGCCTTCAGCTGCTCTTCGAGATCGGCCATGTCGCGGTTGCGGTAGCGCAGACGGCGTGCCTTAGACAGGCGGATGCCGTCGATGATCGACGCGTGGTTCAGTTCGTCCGAGATGATGGCGTCCTCGGCCGTGAACAGCGTCTCGAACACACCGCCGTTGGCGTCGAAGCACGACGAGTACAGGATCGCGTCGTCGGTACCGAGGAAGCCGGCCAGGCGACGTTCGAGCTCGAGGTGCTGGTCCTGGGTACCGCAGATGAAGCGCACGCTGGCGAGGCCGTAGCCCCAGGTGTCGAGCGAGCCCTTCGCGGCCGCGAGGATGCGCGGGTCGTCGGCGAGACCGAGGTAGTTGTTCGCGCAGAAGTTGAGCACCTGCGCGCCGCCGGTCGTGATCTCTGCCTGCTGCGGACCGGCGATGCCGCGCTCGCGCTTGGTCAGCCCGGCTGCTTCGATACCCGCGAGCTCATCGGCGAGGTGGTTCTTGAAGGTGGTGTACATGTCGGCTCCTACAGCTCAGTCCAGTCGAGGATGATCTTGCCCGTGCCGGCGGCCTCGGCGGCGGCGAAGCCCCGCTCCCAGTCGCGCGCGGGAATGCAGTCCGCGATCACGCGGCTGATCGAATCGCGCAGCGTCGCGCTGGTGTGCAGCATGGCGCCCATCGCGTTCCAGGTCTCGAACATCTCGCGACCGTAGATGCCCTTGATCGTGAGCATATGGGTGACGAGCTTGCCCCAGTCGATGTCGAATCCGCTGCTGGGGAGCCCCAGCATGGCGATCTGGCCGCCGTGCTTCATGTTGTCGATCATCGCGGGCAGCGCGGTGGGTGCACCACTCATCTCAAAGCCGATGTCGAAGCCCTCGCGCATGCCC
Source organism: Microbacterium esteraromaticum (assembly GCF_017303215.1). Classification (GTDB taxonomy): domain Bacteria; phylum Actinomycetota; class Actinomycetes; order Actinomycetales; family Microbacteriaceae; genus Microbacterium; species Microbacterium esteraromaticum_C. Next base: position 2,294,848 of record NZ_JAEMWU010000001.1, read on the forward strand.
AGCGAGCGCTGGGCTTCGCGGATGTCCTGCTGAGAGACGTCGATGACCTCGTCGGCCCCCATGGCCTTGGCCATCTCCAGGCGCGGTGTGCTGACATCGGTCGCGACGATGTAGCGGGCACCGGCGTGGCGCGCCACGGCGATCGACATCAGTCCGATCGGCCCGCAGCCGGTGACCAGCACGTCCTCACCGACGACACGATAGGTCAGGGCGGTGTGCACGGCGTTGCCGAGCGGATCGAAGATCGCGCCGAGCTCGGGGGTGACGTCGTCGTGGTGCACCCAGACGTTCGTCGCCGGCAGCGAGAGGTACTCGGCGAATGCGCCGTCGCGCTGCAGGCCCAGACCGATGGTGCGGATGCACATCTGGCGACGTCCGGCACGGCAGTTGCGGCAGGTGCCGCAGACGATGTGTCCCTCGCCCGAGACGCGGTCGCCGACGGCGATGTCGTGCACGAGCGGACCGACCTCGACGACCTCGCCGTAGAACTCGTGTCCGGGAATCAGCGGTGCCTCGATGGCGGATGCCGCCCAATCGTCCCACCGTCGGATGTGCAGGTCGGTGCCGCAGATGCCGGTGCGCAGCACGCGGATCACGACCTCGCCGGTACCCGCCACCGGATCCGGCCGATCGACCATCTCCAGTCCTTCATGCGGACCGCTCTTGAAAAGTGCCTTCATACTTCGATCTCACTCCACCCGACGTTGTAGAGCAATCACCAAACACTGCACTGTGGATTAAGCGAGAACTAAACTTTGGGCATGGAACTCCATCAGCTGCAGATCCTTCGTGAGCTCGGCACCCTGGGCAGCGTCACCGCCGTTGCCGAAGCACTGCGCGTGACCCCCTCGGCCGTGTCACAGCAGCTGACCGCTCTGCAACGGGGCTTCCGCACGCCGCTGACACGCAAGCAGGGACGCACCCTGGCGCTCACCGCAGCCGGTGAGGTGCTCGCCGCCGCCGGCGCTGAGGCCATCGATGCCATGGCCGCCGCACGCAGCGCACTCGACGAGTACGAGCAGGACAGCACGGGAACCGTCACCATCAGCGGCTTCCACAGCGTCGGGCAGGCACTGTTCGGCGCCCTGTTGCGCGAACTGTCATCCGCCGAGGCCACACCGGCGGTGCAGCTGACCGACGAGGACGTCGCGCAGAACGAGTTCCCCGCGCTCACCGCCCGGTACGACCTCGTGCTCGCGCACCGCATGGAGCATTCACCGCCCTGGCCGACACAGGGCATCCGCAGTCTCACCCTCGTGCGCGAGCCGCTCGACATCGCCGTCGCCGTCACCCACCCGCTGGCGGGGCGTGCGGCGGTCACCGCCGCCGACATCGCCGGAGAACGCTGGGTCACCAGCCGGGTCGGATACTCCCCCGACGATGTGCTCGGCGCGATCGCGGCCGTCGCAAATCGATCCCCGCAGGTGCAGCACCGCATCAATGACTACGGCGCCGTTGCCGCCGTGGTCGCCGCGGGTGACGCGATCGGCATGCTGCCGCGTTTCACCTCACGCAGCGTCGACGACCGCGACATCGTGCGACTGCCGTTGCGGGGCGTCGGCAACCATCGCCTCATCGATGTACTGGCACGCCCCGAGACGCTCCGGCGGCGTAGTGTACGCGTCGTGGTCGACGGACTGCAGCAGGTGATGGCGCGCCTGAGTGAATGAGAGAGTCCTCATACACGCCTCATTCTGAACTCATCCCGAGTCGTCATCGTGAATTCATCAACGTTCACGAGGAGTTCACCATGATCACCACGATCGCCATCGCCACCAACGTCGCAGCCATCACCGTGCTCGCCTACGCGCTGTACTTCCGGCGCCACCGCCGGCGCGACCTGATGCTGTCGTACGTCGCCCTGAACACCGGTGTGATGGCCGTGACCATCGCGCTGAGCTCGGTCGAGGCGGGCATCGGCCTCGGGCTGGGCTTGTTCGGCATCCTGTCGATCATCCGCCTGCGCTCGGACCAGATCACCCAGCAGGAGATCGCGTACTACTTCACCGCCCTGGCGCTCGGCCTTCTGGCCGGTCTGCGGCCCGAACCCGCGTGGCTCATGCCCCTGCTGTCGGCACTGATGCTGATCGTGATGGCCGTCGTCGACAGCCCCCTGCTGGCACGCAACCACCGCCGTCAGACGCTGACCCTCGACCGCGCCTACACCGATGAGACCGAGCTGAGGGCCGCCGTCGCAGCTCTGCTGGGAGCCTCGACCGTCCGCGTGGAGCTGCTGGAGCTCGACCTGGTGCGCGAGACCACCGTCGTCGACGTGCGCTACCGCCGCGACCCCGCTCGCCCCACCGGTCGCCCGACGGCCGACCAGCGACTGGTCGCCGAGACCGCCGCTGATCGGATGCCCGCATGAACGCCCTCGACGAGGTGATCGCCGACCTCGAGCCGGTCTCGCTGGAGGAGCTCTCCGGCGCGGCCGCGCTGCTGGATCGGGTCGACCGCAAGTACTTCGTGCCACGCGAGCTGCTGGGAACGTTGCTGCGCGAGATGCAGGGGCTGCGAGTGTTGGAGATCGGCGGCGCGCGCACCTTCCTGTACCGCACCGTGTACTTCGACTCCCCCGAGTTCACGTTCTTCCGCCAGCACGTGCAGCGGCGCCGCCACCGTTACAAGGTGCGCACCCGCACATACACCGAGTCGGGCACGTGCATGCTCGAGGTGAAGTCGAAGGGACTGCGCGGTCGCACGCTGAAGGAGCGCCGCCCGCACGATGTCGATCGCTCGGATGCACTGGATGATTCGGATCGCGAGTACGTGTCGTCATTGATTGGCTCGGACGGCAGTGATCTGAAGCCCGTGCTGCAGACGTACTACCACCGCACAACACTGAGCCTCGGTGAGCAGCGGGTCACCCTCGACACCGATCTCGACTGCGAGAACGATGAGCAGAAGGTCACCGGCCCGCAGGACGTTCTGGTCGAGACGAAGTCCCCCGACGGCGCCGGAGACCTCGACCGGCTGCTGCTGCAGCACGGCATCCGCCCGCACTCCGTGAGCAAGTACTGCATCGGGGCGGCGCTGCTCTACCCGCACCTGCACCACAACGACTGGAGTCGTCTGCTGCGCCGCTACTGGCCGGGCGCCACGCGCCGCCGCCAGCGCCCCGCGACGCGCCGCACGGCGACAACACGGCGCGGGTAGTGGCGGAAGGGGGCAGGAGCATCATCCCGACCTAGACTCGACGGATGACCGTGGACACCAACCCGCTCCTGTCTCCTTCGTCGCTGCCGTACGGGCTTCCCGACTACGCCGCGATCCGGCCCGAGCACTACATGCCGGCGTTCCGCCAGGGCTTCGACGAACAGCTCGGCGAGATCCGGTCGCTCACGGTGGTGCGATCGATGCCCACCTTCGAGAACACGATCGAGCCGCTGGAGCGCAGCGGTGAACTGCTCGACCGCGTGGCCCACGCCTTCTACACCGTCAGTTCGGCGGATGCCACGCCCGAGATCCAGGCCATCGACGAAGAGCTTGCCCCGCTGATGGCCGCTCATCACGATGCGATCCTGCTCGACGAACAGCTGTATTGGCGCGTCTGCCGGGTGCACGACGCACTCGACGCCCGGCCAGACCTCACCGCCGAGCAGCGTTATCTCGTGCAGCGCCACTTCCGAGAGATGACGCATGCCGGCGCCGCGCTCGACGCCGCTGCGAAGGCCCGGCTCACCGCGCTGAATCAGCGCCTGTCCTCGCTGAGCACCACGTTCGAGAAGAACCTGCTCAACGACACGAACGACCTCGCCGTCCTCTTCGATGACGCGGCCGACCTCGACGGCCTCTCGGATGGCGAGCTCAGCGCCACCGCGCGCGCCGCCGCAGATCGGGGCCTGGAGGGCAGCTTCCTGGTGACGCTGCCGCTGTTCACCGGGCATCCGTATCTCGCCGCCCTCACCGTGCGCGAGAGCCGCCGGCGCATCCTCACCGCATCTCTCGCGCGGGGTGCGCGCGGAAACGCGCACGACAACCGCGCGGTGCTCGCCGAGATCGTCGGGTTGCGCGCCGAGCGCGCGACCCTGCTGGGCTACGAATCCCACGCCGCGTACGTCACAGCCGATGAGACCGCGGGGTCACCGGATGCGGTCGAGCGGATGCTGCGTGAACTCGCCGTACCGGCGGCACGCAACGCCGAACGCGAGCGCGAGGCGCTGCAGCGCATCATCGACACGGTCGAACCCGAGCCGTTCGCTCTGGAGGCACACGACTGGGCCTTCTACACCGAGAAGGTGCGCGCGCAGCGGTTCGATATCGACGTTGCCGCCCTGCGCCCGTACTTCGAGGCCGAGCGGGTGCTCGTCGACGGCGTGTTCTTCGCCGCGACGCAGCTCTATGGCATCCGTTTCACCGAGCGCGACGATCTGCGGGCGTACCATCCCGATGCCCGCATCTTCGAGGTGCACGACGCCGACGGATCCGCGGTCGGACTCTATGTGCTGGACCTCTACACGCGCGATTCCAAGCGCGGCGGCGCATGGATGAATCCGATCGTGAGCGAGTCCGCACTGCGCGGCCAGCTACCGGTCGTCGCGAACAACCTCAACGTGTCCCGGCCGGGCGACGGACAGCCCACTCTGCTCACGCTGGATGAGGTGACCACGCTCTTCCACGAGTTCGGGCACGCCCTGCACGGCCTGTTCGCGCGCGTGACGTACCCCCATTTCTCGGGGACGAACGTGTTCCGCGATTTTGTCGAGTTCCCCAGCCAGGTCAACGAGATGTGGATCCTGTGGGACGAGGTGCTCAGCAACTACGCCCGGCACCACGAGACCGATGAGCCGCTGGACTCTGCGGTGGTCGAGCGCCTGCAGGCGTCGACGACCTTCGACCAGGGACACGCCACCAGCGAGTACCTCGCGGCGGCGTGGCTGGACCAGGCCTGGCACCGCATGGGCACGAGCGACGAGCTCCCCGAGGTCGCGGAGTTCGAGCGTGCGGCACTCGCCGACATCGGCCTGCTCAATCCGGTGGTGCCGACGCGGTACTCGTCGACCTACTTCGCCCATGTGTTCTCCGGCGGCTACAGCGCGGGATACTACTCGTACATCTGGAGCGAGGTGCTCGATGCCGACACCGTGGCGTGGTTCCGCGAGCACGGCGGCCTGACGCGCGAGAACGGTGATCGGTTCCGTCGCCTGCTGCTGGGTGTGGGCGGTTCGAAGGACCCGTTGGAGGCCTACCGCGAGTTCCGCGGGAGGGATGCCGAGATCGGCCCGCTGTTGAAGCGGCGCGGGCTGGAGGGCTGAGCACTTCCGGTCGGAGGGGTCAGGTCGCTGCACGACTTCTCGCTGCACAACTTCGGAGATCTGCGCATTCTCGGAGACGGGTTCCGCAGGGCCTCCGAAGTTGTGCAGATCTCCGAGGACGCGCCGCGTCGACGTCCCGGGCACGCGCACGCGGCGCGTTCTCCGACGGCGGATGCCCGTGATCGGCGCTCAGCGCGCCGTCAGCTGCCGCACGGGAATCTCGCGCTCGACGCCGACGCCGTCCCGGCGCTCCACCTGGAAAACGGGACGCCCGGGCTGTTCACTGACCGCCTCGACGAGCTCGCCGTCGCGCCAGATGAGGGCCGAGAAATCGTCGGCCGCGACTCCCTCGGGCAGCGTTCCCGAGCCCACCCAGTCGAGGTACTTCTCGCGGCGCCCCGGCTCACCGAGGTAGTGCGGGCAGGCGCTCCCGGGCAGGAATCCGAGCCCATCACGCAAAGGAGCGAGCGGTCCGAACGAGTCGGTCGACGAGGCGTCGAACCAGCAGTTCATACCCGCGCTGATGCCGGCGAGGATCGTGCCGTCGGCGGCCGCCGCGCGAAGCACCTCGGGCACACCGTGCAGACGCCAGATCGCCAGCAGGTTGGCCGTCGAACCGCCGCCGACGTAGATCACGTCCTGATCGCGAAGCATCTCGGAGTCGGTGTAGTCGTAGACCCGGTTGCCGAACAGCGACAGCACCGAGGTCTCGGCGCGTCCCGCGAGGGCGGCCTCGAAGCGACTGCTGTAGTCGAGGGAATCACCGCTGGCCGTGGGCACGAAACAGACCTTGGGTCGTTCACGTCCGGTGAGGTCCAGCAGGAGGTCGTCAATGGCCGACGTACCGTCATCGGACATCGAGAAACCACCGCCGCCGAGCGTGACGATGGTTCCCGGGATAGCCGCGCTCACGCGCTCTTGCGCTTGCGGCGCAGGATCACCGTCGGGGCTGCGCCCTCTTCGACGGCGTCCTTGGTGACGATGACCTTGGAGACGTCCTCGGCGGAGGGGATCTCGAACATGATCGGTCCGAGCACGTCCTCGAGAATCGCGCGGAGTCCTCGGGCGCCGGTCTTGCGTTCCACGGCGAGGTCGGCGATCGAGCGCAACGCGTCTTCTTCGAACTCGAGTTGCACGTCGTCCAGCTCGAACATGCGCTGATACTGCTTGACCAGCGCATTGCGGGGCCCGGTGAGAATGTCGATGAGCGCGTCCTGGTCGAGCGGCGACACAGAGGTCACGACCGGGAGTCGACCGATGAACTCGGGGATCAGACCGAACTTGTGCAGGTCCTCGGGCAGTACCTCGCCGAACAGGTCGAGGTCCTTGCCCTTGTCGTGCAGAGGTGCGCCGAAGCCGACGCCGTGCTTGCCGACACGGGCCGAGATGATGTCCTCCAGCCCGGCAAACGCTCCCGCGACGATGAACAGCACGTTCGTCGTGTCGATTTGCAGGAACTCCTGGTGCGGATGCTTGCGACCACCCTGCGGCGGGACGGAGGCGACGGTGCCCTCCAGGATCTTCAGCAACGCCTGCTGGACGCCTTCGCCGGACACGTCGCGCGTGATGGAGGGATTCTCTGCCTTGCGGGCGATCTTGTCGATCTCATCGATGTAGATGATGCCGGTCTCGGCGCGCTTGGTGTCGTAGTCGGCGGCCTGCAGCAGTTTGAGCAGGATGTTCTCGACGTCCTCGCCGACGTACCCCGCCTCGGTCAGCGCCGTGGCATCCGCGACGGCGAACGGAACGTTCAGCCGCTTTGCGAGCGTCTGCGCGAGGTAGGTCTTGCCGCACCCGGTGGGCCCGAGCATGAGAATGTTGCTCTTAGCGACCTCGACCTCTTCGGCCTTCTGCTCGGCCGGCTGCAGGGCACCGCGAGCGCGCACGCGCTTGTAGTGGTTGTACACGGCGACGGCGAGTGACCGCTTCGCAGGCTCTTGCCCGACCACGTACTCCTCGAGGAAGGCGAAGATCTCGCGCGGCTTGGGAAGCTCGAAGTCGGCCACGGGACCGGCACCGGCCTCGGCCATGCGCTCCTCGATGATCTCGTTGCACAATTCGACGCACTCGTCGCAGATGTACACACCAGGGCCTGCGATGAGCTGCTGTACCTGCTTCTGGCTCTTTCCGCAGAACGAGCACTTGAACAGATCAGCGCTTTCACCGATGCGGGCCATGCGTCCTCCTCGGGATCGAAAGATCGTCCTCTGAGCCTAACCGCACCCACCGACACCCGGGCGGATTGGCGCGCGAGCCAACAGAAGCGCGCCGGCCGGCACCCTAGTCAACCTCGAACAGGTCTGCTGGCTCGATGGCGAGCCGCAGTACATCGCCGGGATCAAGCTTCAGCCAGTGCTGGTCGCTGTATGTCGTGAAGGAGATGATGTCGATACAGAAACGATCGCTGATCTCATAGGCGCCGTCTCCGTCTGCGACCACGTACGAGAGAAGGCGCCCTCCGTCATCCGTCGCCACGCTGCCGCGGGCTCCGCTCGTCGCTCCCCTGTCTTGAAGTTGCGGTCCCGTCCAGTACACCCAGCGCCCCGCCTCATCACCACCGGTCAAGAAGCCGAGCTTGGTTCTGGACTCGCACCCTCCGAGGTCGGTCGTCGGCGTCGGTGCGGGGGCCGCGGATGGTGTCGGCGTCGCCTCGGCGCTCGTGGCGGGCGTGGTGTGGGGAGTCTCCGCAACCGGGGCCGACTCGGGCTCTGCCGCGGTGCAGCCGACGGTGAGCGCGCCCAACAGCGCGATGGCAGAAACCGATACACGGCGAGAGAGACTCTGCATGTCGGCATGCTAGTGCGCGCCCGCACGAGAGACGAACGCCCCGCCCGGCCGAAGCCGAACGGGGCGTTGCTGGGTGACGACGGACGTCAGCGACTCAGATCATGCTCTTGGTGTGCCAGACCGTCTTCGTCTCGGTGAATGCTGTGATGCGATCGAGGCTCGGTTCGGCGGATGCCGGGCGCAGCACGCGCTTGAGTGTGTCGGCCGCCGCGATCTCGAGGTCGACCCAGTCGAGGGCCCCCGCTCCGGTGAGATCCAGGGCGTTGACGTCGGCGTGCGAGGCGAGCCAGGGCGCGACCTCGGCGGCCGAACCGGTGAGCACGTTCACGACGCCGCCGGGCACATCGCTGGTCGCGAGCACCTCTGCCAGGCTGATCGCCGACAGCGGGTAATGCTCGCTCGCGACGACGACCACCGCGTTGCCCGCCACCAGAGCCGGCGCGACGACCGAGACGAGCCCGAGCAGCGCCGAGTCCTGTGGCGCGACCGTCGCGACGACACCGGTCGGCTCGGGTACGGAGATGTTGAAGTACGGCCCCGCCACGGGATTGGCGTTTCCGGTGACCTGAGCGTACTTGTCGCACCACCCCGCGTACCAGACCCACAGGTCGATGGCGGCGTCCACCTGCGTTCCGGCGGCGGCCGCGGTCACGCCCTCCTGAGCGACGATCTCGTCGACGAACTGGGCGCGACGACCCTCCAGGATCTCGGCGACCCGGTAGAGCACCTGACCGCGGTTGTACGCGGTCGCACCCGACCAGCCCTTCACGGCGCCGCGCGCGGCGACGACGGCATCCCGGGCATCCTTCCGCGAGGCCTTCGCGGCGTTGGCGAGGAACTCGCCCTTCGCCGAGCGCACCTCGTAGGTGCGTCCCGATTCGCTGCGCGGGAACGCACCGCCGATGGCCAGCTTGTACGTCTTCGGAACGGTCAGTCGCTTGCTCATGCCGATGCTCCCTTGAGGTATGCGGTCAGGCCGTGTCGGCCGCCCTCGCGCCCGTATCCCGACTCCTTGTACCCGCCGAACGGGCTGGCCGGGTCGAACCGGTTGAAGGTGTTCGCCCACACGACACCGGCACGCAGCTTGTCGGCCACGGCGAGGATGCGCGACCCCTTATCGCTCCAGATGCCCGCCGACAGGCCGTACGGGGTGTTGTTCGCCTTCGCGATCGCCTCGGCCGGGGTGCGGAAGGTCAGCACCGACAGCACCGGACCGAAGATCTCGTCGCGCGCGATGCGATGCGACGCCTCGACACCGGTGAAGATGGTCGGCGCGAACCAGAAACCCTTGTCGGGGATCGCGCAGTCGGCGGTCCAGCGCTCGGCGCCCTCGCTCTCGCCGACCGCGCTGAGTTCGCGGATGCGCTCGAGCTGGGCCGCGGAGTTGATCGCACCGATATCGGTGTTCTTGTCGAGCGGGTCCCCCAGGCGCAGAGTCGACAGTCGGTGCTTCAGGCGGTCCACGACCTCGTCGTGAATCGACTCCTGCACCAGCAGCCGGCTCCCGGCGCAGCACACGTGACCCTGGTTGAAGAAGATGCCGTTGACGATCCCCTCGACCGCCTGGTCGATCGGCGCGTCGTCGAAGACGATGTTGGCCGCCTTACCGCCCAGTTCCAGCGTGACCCGCTTGTCGGTTCCCGCGACGGCCCTGGCGATGTTGCGTCCCACGCCGGTCGACCCCGTGAAGGCGATCTTGTCGACGTCGGCGTGCCGCACCAGCGTCGCGCCGGTCGCCCCGGCCCCGGTGACGATGTTGACGACGCCGGCGGGCAGGTCGGCCTGCTGCACGATCTCGGCGAAGATCAACGCCGTCAGCGGCGTCGTCTCGGCCGGCTTGAGCACCACGGTGTTGCCCGCGGCCAGTGCCGGAGCGATCTTCCACGCGAGCATCAGCAGCGGGAAGTTCCACGGAATGATCTGCCCCGCCACGCCCAGCGCCTTGGGGTCGGCTCCGAGGCCCGCGTAGTCAAGTTTGTCGGCCCAGCCCGCGTAGTAGAAGAACCAGGATGCCACCAGCGGCACATCCACGTCGCGGCTCTCCTTGATCGGCTTGCCGTTGTCGAGGCTCTCTGCCACGGCGAGCTCGCGTGCGCGCTCCTGCACGAGACGTGCGATGCGGAACAGGTACTTGCCGCGGTCGCGCCCGCTCATCTTCGACCACACCTTGTCGTGCGCGCGGCGGGCAGCCGCGACGGCGCGATCGATGTCGTCGTCGGATGCCGATGCGACCTCGGCGATGCGGGACTCATCGGCGGGAGAGATCGTGTGGAAGCTCGACCCGGTGCCGTCGACGAACTCACCGTCGATGAACAGCCCGTAGCTCTCACGCAGGTTCAGGACTGCCTTGGACTCGGGTGCGGGAGCGTATTCCAGGAATGACATATGCGCTCTCCTTCTCAGTCGATCGTGACGTAGTCGGGGCCGGAGTAGTGGCCGGAGATCATCTTCTGGCGCTGCAGCAGCACGTCGTTGAGCAGGCTCGACGCGCCAAACCGGAACAGGTGTGGTTGCAGCCACTCCTCGCCGGTCGTCTCGGCGACGGTGACGAGATACTTGATCGCGTCCTTCGACGAGCGGATGCCACCGGCCGGCTTCACACCGATCTTCTCGCCGGTGGCGCGGTGCCAATCGCGCACCGTCTCGAGCATGAGCAACGTGGTCGGCAGCGTCGCAGCCGGCTGCACCTTGCCCGTGGAGGTCTTGATGAAGTCGCCTCCGGCGAGGATCGACAGCCATGAGGCGCGCTTGATGTTGTCGTAGGTGTTCAGCTCGCCGGTCTCCATGATGACCTTCAGCGAGGCATAGCTGCCGTCCTCGCGGCGGCAGGCCTCCTTGACCCGGGCGATCTGGTCGAAGACCAGTCCGTAGCGGCCTTCCAGGAAGGCGCCGCGGTCGATCACCATGTCGATCTCATCGGCGCCGGCGGCGACAGCATCCGCCGTGTCGGCGAGTTTGATCTCCAGCGACGCGCGGCCCGACGGGAAGGCCGTGGCCACCGCGGCCACCGCGATGCGGCCGTCGTCAGGGTCTCCGTGCAGGTCGCCGAGCGCGTCGACCGCATGGCCGACCATGTCGCCGTAGACGCAGACGGCTGCCACCAGCGGAGTACTCGGGTCTGCGGCATCCGGGTTCTTCGCCTTCGCAACCAGCGAGCGCACCTTGCCGGCCGTGTCGGCCCCTTCGAGTGTGGTCAGGTCGATCAACGAGACGATCTTGTCGAGTGCCCAGGCCTTCGACGTCGTCTTGATCGAACGTGTGCCGAGTGCGGCTGCGCGCTGTTCCAGGCCGACGGCGTCGACGCCGGGCAGGCCGTGCAGGAAGCGCCGCAGGGTCTGGTCGTCGGGTTCACCGCCGAGCACGTCGACCGCCGTTCGGCGGGCCAGTTCCGTGGTCGTCACATCTCCTCCAAGAGTTCAAGGGCAGTGGATTCATCGGTCACCAGAACGGAGCACAGTCCGTTGCTGACGACTGTACGCGCGATGTCGTGCTTCGAGGCGCCCGCGGTCACGAAGATCGCGCGTTCTGCGGAGCGCAGGCTGTCGAGGCCGATGCCGACGGTCCTGGCATCGAGTTGAGGGTCGACGATGTTCCCGTCGGCGTCGATGTACCGCCCGAGCACGTCGCCCACCGCGCCACGGCGCGAGAGTTCAGCGATGTCCTGCGCCGCGAGGTACCCGTTCTCGACGTGCGCGGATCCCGCGTCGCACGGGCCGGCTGTGAACAGCACGGTGTTCGCCCGGGCAGCACGGTCGAGGATCGCCGCGATCGTTCGGTCCGCTTCGATCGCCAGCTTCGTCTCGACGCGCTCGAGGATCGCGGGGCTGGGCAGCAGCACTGCCTGTCCGGCGCCGCGCTGGGCCATCGTGACGGCGACGGATGCCGCGCCGCCAGAGCGACGGTTCAAGCTCACGCCGCCGTTCGCCTGGACGACGGTGACGCCCGTCGCCCACCCCTGCGGAAGGGCGTCGGCGACGGCGGTGAGGGTGCGCCCCCAGCTGACGGCGATCTCGCGAGGTACCGGACGCAGAGCCATGATCAATTCCGCGGCCGCTGCCGCGACGTGGGAGAGCAGGGCGTCCGGATTGTCGACGGCGGGGACGACGACGGCATCCTTCAGCCCGAAACGCGCGACGAGCGCGCGTTCCACACCGAGTCGGCGCGCCCGCGGGTGCACGATCTCGATGCGGACGATGCCCTGTTCGCGCGCCTGCACAAGCAGACGCCCGACCTTCCAGCGCGAGATGCCCAGCAAAGCGCCGATCTCGTCCTGAGTCTTGTTCTCGTCGTACGACAGTTCCGCGACCCTGACCATCAGCAGTTCGTCATCCACGGGCATCCTCCTCTCGCCTTCAGCATAGGAGCTTGCCGACGAACGCGCATCGGCGTGCTCAGATGAGCACTCACATGCGGTTGTACTGCGCATTCGTTGCGCGCGACGCGCGGAACGCCGAAGCCCCCTCCGATCGATGATCGAAGGGGGCTTCAGTGTCAGGTCGCGTCAGCCGCGCTTGCGCGAGGTCAGCACCTGGTCGACGATGCCGTACTCGAGCGCCTCCTGAGCGGAGAGGATCTTGTCGCGGTCGATGTCCTTGTTGACCTGCTCGGTCGCCTTGCCGGTGTGCTTGGCCATGGTCTCTTCGAGCCACGTGCGCATCCGCAGGATCTCGGCCGCCTGAATCTCGATGTCGGATGCCTGACCGTGGCCGGCCTCACCCATGGCGGGCTGGTGCATCAGGACGCGCGCGTTGGGCAGGGCCAGACGCTTGCCGGGAGCACCCGCTGCGAGCAGCACGGAGGCCGCCGATGCCGCCTGGCCGAGGACGACGGTCTGGATGTGCGGCGCCACGTACTGCATCGTGTCGTAGATCGCGGTCATCGCCGTGAACGAGCCACCGGGCGAGTTGATGTACATCGTGATGTCGCGCTCGGCGTCCTGGCTCTCCAGAACCAGCAGCTGCGCCATGACGTCATCGGCCGATGCGTCGTCGACCTGCACGCCGAGGAAGATCACGCGGTCTTCGAACAGCTTGTTGTAGGGGTCCTGACGCTTGAAGCCGTAGGCCGTGCGCTCTTCGAACTGCGGCAGCACGTAGCGGCTGGAGGGGAGGTTGCCGGCGGCGCGGAAAGTGGGGGTGTACATAGGTGTCTTCCTGCCTTACTTGTCCGCGCCGGTGCCGCCGCCGCCGTGCACGTCGCTGGCGTGCTCGCGGATGTGGTCGACGAATCCGTACTCGAGGGCCTCATCGGCGGTGAACCAGCGGTCGCGGTCGCCGTCCTCGTTGATCTGCTCGACCGTCTTGCCGGTCTGCGATGCCGTGATCTCGGCGAGGCGACGCTTCATCGAGAGGATCAGCTGCGCCTGAGTCTGGATGTCGCTGGCCGTTCCGCCGAAGCCGCCGTGCGGCTGGTGCAGCAGCACGCGGGCGTTCGGGGTGATGTAGCGCTTGCCCTTGGTGCCGCTGGTCAGCAGGAGCTGTCCCATCGAGGCGGCCATGCCGATGCCGACGGTGACAATGTCGTTCGGCACGAACTGCATCGTGTCGTAGATCGCCATTCCCGCGGTGATCGAACCACCGGGCGAGTTGATGTAGAGGTAGATGTCCTTCTCGGGATCTTCGGCGGCGAGAAGGAGGATCTTGGCGCAGATCTCGTTCGCGTTCTCATCGCGCACCTCAGAGCCCAGCCAGATGATGCGATCCTTCAGCAGCCTGTCGAAGACGCTCGTCGCCATCAGAGGTTCAGCCATGTCAGCTCCTGTTTCCGTGTTTCGGTGATTCGAATCTACCGGCGCGCGGCAGCCTGCTCCCCCGTGTTCGCCGTCGGCATATCACCGGGGCGGGCGCAGCTCCTGCGCGTAGGCGGTCACCGAACGGCGATAGCGCGGCAAGTGCGGCGCGAGTGCTTGCAGCGCGACCGACGTCGCCGAGAGCGGATCGCCGGCGGATGCCAGTGACAGGGCGTAGAACGCGGCCACAGCGTCACTGAGCTCTCCCCCACGCCGACGCTCGGCGCGCAGCAGGTCGAGACTCTCGGCGACGCGACCCAGATTCCGCAGAGTACTCGCGAGTTGAATCACCGCCTGCACGCGCAGCTCCTCGGCAAGCCCCAGTTCCAGGGCACGTCGGTACAGCGGTTCGGCTTCGCCCTCGCGTCCCGCCGAGTCGCGCGCGCCGGCGCGCTCGAATGCTGCGCGCGCAGCGTCGTCGCAAAGGGCCGCTAGCGCGTCGATAGCGACGATGCGCTCGTCGTCCGACAGGGACTCATCGTCCCAGACCGCATCGAATCGGGTATCCAGGTCTGTCATGTCATCCTCCGCAGACGCAGAAGGGGCGGATGCCGCAGCATCCGCCCCTATCCGCGCTCTGGTTACTCGGCCTTGTCGGCGTCGTCCTTCGCAGCGGCCTTCTTCTTGGCCGGAGCCTTCTTCTTGGGCTTCTCCTCAGCCGGAGCCTCCTCAACGGGGGCTTCCTCGGCCGGGGCCTCGTCAGCGGCCTCGTCCTCGGCGTCACCGATGAACGCCGACAGGTCGACGGCGGTGCCGTTGCTGTCGACGATCTTGACCTTGCCGAGGGTTGCGGCCAGCGCCTTGTTGCGCGCGACCTCGCCGACCAGCGACTGCAGCTGGCCAGCGCCCTGCAGCGCCTCGACGAACTCCTGCGGAGCCATGCCGTACTGAGCGGCCGACTGGATCAGGTACTGGCTGAGCTCTTCCTGCGAGACCTGCACGTTGGCGCTCTCGGCGATCGTGTCGAGCAGCACCTGGGTGCGGAACTGCTTCTCGCTGGCCTCGGTGACCTCGGCGCGGTGCTCGTCGTCTTCCAGGCGGTTCTCGGACTCGAGGTGGTTGTGCACCTCGTCCTCGATCAGCTGGGCCGGAACGGGGATCTCGACCTGCTCGAGCAGCGTCTCGATCAGCTGGTCGCGCGCAGCGGCACCCTGGGTGAAGACGCCCTGCTCAGCGACGCGCTCGGCGAGGCTGTCGCGCAGCTCGGCGATCGTGTCGAACTCCGAAGCCATCTGCGCGAAGTCGTCGTCTGCCTCGGGCAGCTCGCGCTCCTTGACCGCCTTGAGCGTCACGGCGACCTCGGCCTCTTCACCCGCGTGGTCGCCACCGACCAGCGTCGAGCGGAAAGTGGTCTCTTCACCGGCAGTGAGCGACTCGAGCGCCTCGTCGATGCCCTCGAGCAGCTGGCCCGAGCCGATCTCGTACGACACGCCGTCGGCGCGGTCGATCTCGGTGCCGTCGATGTTCGCGACCAGGTCAAGGTCGACGAAGTCGCCCTTGGCGGCCGGACGGTCGACGGGGATCAGGGTGCCGAAGCGGGCACGCAGCTCGTCGAGCTCAGCGTCGACGCCGGCGGCGTCGGCCTCGACGGCGTCGACCGTGATCGTGATGTCCTCGAGGCTGGGCAGCTCGACCTCGGGACGAACATCGACCTCGATGTCGACCAGCAGGTCGCCCGAGAAGTCCTTCTCGTTCGGCCACTGCGTGATGTCAGCGGCGGGGCGTCCGACCATGCGCACGCCGTGCTCGGCGGCGGCTTCACGGAAGAAGCCGTCCAGTGCCTCGTTGACGGCGTGCTCGATGACCGCACCGCGACCGACGCGCTGATCGATGATCGGCGCAGGAACCTTGCCCTTGCGGAAGCCGGGGATCTGCACGTCCTGAGCGATGTGCTCGTACGCGTGCGCGATGCTGGGCTTGAGGTCCTCGGGGGTGACCGTGATGGTGAGCTTGACCCGGGTCGGGGAAAGCTTCTCGACGGTGCTGTTGGCCATGCTGGGGTATCTCCTTGTGGTTTCCGCACGAACGGCGCGGTCGTGAAGTCTGGGCCGTGGTCGGGGCGACAGGATTTGAACCTGCGACCTCCCGCTCCCAAAGCGGGCGCTCTACCAAGCTGAGCTACGCCCCGGCTTGACCCGCGCGCGGGATCGGCCTCAATGAGTCTAACGGACGGGAGCACTCCAACTGTCCGCTATGCTTGACGAGGCGCACCGCACAGCGGGGCCCACCGGAGGCATCAAGCCCCCGACAGCGGGGATGTAGCTTAATGGTAAAGCCTTAGTCTTCCAAACTAATGACGCGGGTTCGATTCCCGTCATCCCCTCCATTTCGATCAGAGTGATCCTCACGGATCATCTCGATCACAACGAGTAAGGGCCCCCACCTCGCGGTGGGGGCCCTTACTCGTTGTTCTGGGACTGCGGGGGGCGCGGCTCAACGGCCGCCGCGACGCTCCCTCAGCTGCGTGAGCGCATCTTCGAGAAGCTGTTCAGCTTCCTCGTCGGTGCGACGCTCCTTCACGTAGGCGAGGTGCGTCTTGAACGGCTCGGTCTTCGACAGGGCCGGCGGGTTGCTCTTGTCCCGCCCCGCGGGCAGGCCGCTCTGCGGGTGGTCGATCGTGTCAGGGATCTCCTCGTCGGGCAGACCGGCGGCGAAGTACCGGACGGTCTCGTTGCCCAATCCGTCCCAGTACGACACGGCGATGCGGTCGGCGTGGTAGCCGTGATCCTGCTCGCCCATCGGGCCCGAGCCGACCCGCGTACCGCGAATCGCGTTTCCTCCGGTGGACATCAGATCACCTGCAGTTTCGTGATGAGCCCGAGGGCGACGATCGAGACGAACCACACCAGCGCCAACACGACGGTGAAGCGGTTCAGGTTGCGCTCGGCGAGACCCGACGACCCGACGGCCGCCGACATACCTCCACCGAACATGTCGGACAAGCCGCCACCGCGACCCTTGTGAAGAAGGATGAGGAGCGTCAGCAGAACGCTGGTGATGCCCATCAGCACTTGCAGTACGAACTCGAGTACCTGCACGAAGAAGCCTTTCACGGGGGCCGGTCGACCCACCTAGCCGTCAATTATAGGACGGGGCGCTCACGCGCCCCGTCCACGTCACACGCCGACGTGCTTCTCGAACCGCACGATCGCCGCGAACTCGTCCACGACGAGGCTCGCGCCACCCACCAGGGCACCATCGACGTCGGGCTCGCGCAGGAAGCTCGCGATGTTGCCCGACTTGACCGATCCGCCATACAGCACGCGGGTGCGTGTCGCAGCGTCCTCGTCGAACACGCGGCCGATCACGCCACGCAGCGCGGCGCAGACCTCTTGAGCCTGCGCGGGCGTCGCAGCCTGGCCCGATCCAATCGCCCAGACCGGCTCGTACGCCACGACGATGTCGCTCGTCGCGGGGATGCCCTCGAGAGCCTTCTCGAGCTGCCCGGCGGGCACAGCACTGGCACCGAACCGTTCCAGATCCTCGGCGGTCTCGCCGACGCAGATCACCGGAACCAAGCCGTGCTTGATCGCGGCCTTCACCTTGGCGGCGACGATCTCGTCGCTCTCATCGTGGTACTCGCGGCGCTCGGAGTGACCGATGATCACGTAGCCGACATTGAGCTTCGACAGGAACGCGCCGGAGATCTCACCGGTGTACGCGCCGGAGTCATGGGCTGAGAGGTCCTGCGCACCCAGACCGAACGGGATCTTGTCGGCGTCGATCAGCGTCTGCACGCTGCGGATATCGGTGAACGGCGGGAAGATGGCTACCTCGACCGTGTCACCCTCGTGTCCGGCATCCTTCAGCGTCCAGTGCAGCTTCTGCACCGTCGCGACCGCCTGAAGGTGGTCGAGGTTCATCTTCCAATTGCCCGCGATCAGCGGGGTGCGCTTGCGGTTCTGCGTCATCGTGCTTGCCATCCGAGTACCTCCAGGCCTGGGAGCTTCTTGCCCTCGAGGAACTCGAGGCTGGCGCCTCCGCCCGTCGAGATGTGTCCGAACTGTGAATCTGCGAAGCCGAGCTGGCGCACGGCAGCCGCCGAATCACCACCGCCGACGACCCCGAGACCGTCGACCTCGGTGAGCGCTTCCGCGACCGCCTTCGTGCCCGCGGCGAAGGCCGGGAACTCGAACACGCCCATCGGACCGTTCCAGAACACGGTCTTCGACGCCCGGACAGCGGCGGCGAACGCCGCCGCCGTCTCGGGGCCGATGTCGAGGCCGATACCCGCTGCGCCGAACGAGCTCTGCTCGATGGCATCCGCAGCGACGATCTCGTGAGCGGCATCAGCCGCGAACCCCGACGCCACGACGACGTCGGTGGGCAGCACGAGTTCGACGCCGCGTTCCGCGGCCTCGGCGATGTATGCGCGCACCGTGTCGAGCTGGTCGCTCTCGAGCAGGCTCGATGCCACGGCATGCCCCTGAGCGGCGAGGAAGGTGAACAGCATCCCCCCGCCGATCAGCAGTCGATCCACCCGCGGGAGCAGGTGCGAGATGACCCCGAGCTTGTCGCTGACCTTCGAGCCGCCCAGCACGACCGTGTAGGGCCGCTCGGGGGTCTCGGTGAGGCGGTCGAGCACATCGAGCTCAGCCGCGATCAACAGCCCCGCCGCCGAGGGCAGCAGCTCGGCCAGGTCGTAGACGCTGGCCTGCTTGCGGTGCACGACGCCGAAGCCGTCCGAGACCATCGCATCACCCAGCGATGCGAGCTCCGTCGCGAAGCCGCGACGCGTCTCTTCGTCCTTGGCCGTCTCCCCCGCGTTGAACCGCAGGTTCTCCAGCACGACGACCGAACCGTTCTGCAGCTCCGCGACTGCCTGCTGTGCCGCAGGTCCGACGGTGTCGGTGGCGAACGCGACCGACGCGTCGAGCAGCTCGCCCAGTCGCTCTGCGACGGGGGCCAGGCTGTACTGCGGGTCGGGTGCTCCGGCGGGACGCCCGAGGTGCGAGCACACGATCACACGTGCTCCCGCTTCGATGAGCGTCTTCAGCGTCGGGAGGGAGGCGCGGACGCGACCGTCATCGGTGATCTCTCCGTCCCGCAGGGGAACGTTGAGATCGCAGCGGACGATGACGCGTCGGCCCTCCAGCGGGCCCAGCGAGTCGAGGGTGCGCAGGGTCATCGGATTCAGAGACGCTCTGCGACGTACTCGGTGAGGTCGACCAGACGGTTCGAGTAGCCCCACTCGTTGTCGTACCAGCTCGAGACCTTGACGAGGTTGCCACTGACGTTGGTCAGCTCGGCGTCGAAGATCGACGAGTGCGGGTTCAGCTGGATGTCGCTGGAGACGATCGGGTCCTCGGTGTACTGCAGGATGCCCTCGAGGCGTCCGTCGGCAGCGGCCTCGCGGTACGCGGCGTTGATCTCTTCGACGGTGAGGTCGTCACGATCGGAGACGATCGTGAGGTCGACGATCGAGCCCGTGGGCACGGGCACGCGGTAGGACGAGCCGCTCAGCTTGCCGTTGAGCTCGGGCAGAACCAGGCCGATGGCCTTGGCTGCGCCGGTCGATGCCGGAACGATGTTGACGGCGGCGGCGCGGGCGCGACGCAGGTCGCTGTGCGGGCCATCCTGCAGGTTCTGGTCGGCGGTGTACGCGTGGGCGGTCATCATGAAGCCGCGCTGGATGCCGAACTTGTCGTTGAAGACCTTCGCCAGCGGGGCGAGGCAGTTCGTAGTGCACGAGGCGTTCGAGATGATGTTGTGCGCGGCCGGGTCGTACGAGTCCTCGTTCACACCCACGACGAAGGTGCCGTCGACATCGGTACCCGGTGCCGAGATGATGACCTTCTTCGCACCGCCGGCAATGTGCTTGCCCGCGTCGGCTGCCTTGGTGAAGCGACCGGTCGACTCGATGACGATGTCGACGCCGAGCTCGCCCCAGGGGAGGTTGGCGGGGTCGCGCTCTTCGAACACCTTGATGGCCTTGCCACCGACGGTGATGACATCACCCTCGTGCGAGACCTCGACACCCAGGGGGCCGCCGACCGAGTCGTACTTCAGCAGGTGCGCGAGCGCGGCGTTGTCGGTGAGGTCGTTGACCGCGACGATCTCGATGTCCGCGTTCTGTGCGAGCGCTGCGCGGAGGAAGTTTCTTCCAATACGACCGAAGCCGTTGATACCGATCTTGACAGACACGAAAGTCTCCTGGTTCTTAATCAAGGAAATGCGAGAATCTCGCCGATAACGCGGACAACGGCGTCCTGATGGGCTTTTCGCCCATCAGGACGCCCATGTTTTACGACAGTACCAGCAGTCCGGAGGTCTTCTCACGCGCTGTTTCAAAGCGCTGCGCAACGTTCTGCCAGTTCGCGATGTTCCACGCGGCCTTGATGTAGTCGGCCTTGACGTTCAGGTAGTCCAGGTAGAAGGCGTGCTCCCACATGTCGAGCTGGAACAGCGGGACCGTACCCTGAGCGGTGTTGGCCTGCTGGTCGAACAGCTGCTGGATGATCAGGCGGGCACCGATCGGGTCCCAGCTGAGCACGGCCCAGCCCGACCCCTGGATGCCGGCTGCTGCCGCTGCGAAGTGCGCCTGGAACTTCTCGAACGAGCCGAAGAACTCGTCGATGGCTGCCTTCAGCTCACCTTCGGGCTGCCCGCCGCCCTCGGGCGAGAGGTTGGTCCAGAAGATCGAGTGGTTGACGTGGCCACCGAGGTTGAAGGCCAGGTCCTTCTCGAGCTTGTTGACGTTCGCGAGGTTGCCGCTCTCGCGTGCCTCGGCGAGGCCTTCGAGCGCCGCGTTCGCACCTGCGACGTAAGCCGCGTGGTGCTTGTCGTGGTGCAGCTCCATGATCTTGCCGCTGATGTGCGGTTCGAGGGCCGCGAAGTCGTAGGGGAGGTCGGGAAGCGTGTAGATCGCCATGTCGATTTCATCCAATCCGCGCCGCGCCGCGGCGCTTACCGATTACC
This sequence comes from Microbacterium esteraromaticum, assembly GCF_017303215.1. Classification (GTDB taxonomy): domain Bacteria; phylum Actinomycetota; class Actinomycetes; order Actinomycetales; family Microbacteriaceae; genus Microbacterium; species Microbacterium esteraromaticum_C. The sequence goes on from NZ_JAEMWU010000001.1 coordinate 2,315,596, forward strand.
TGCGATGCCGAAGTGCGCCGCAGGGGCGGACGTCTCTCATCCTACTGACGGCAACAGCACCCCAGGCCGGTTCCTTCCCGTTGCCCGAGCCGAAGTCAGTCGTCGATGCCGACGGGAACGGCGGCCTCGGTACCGGGGATGCCCTCCTGCTGGGCGCGCTTGTCGGCCATCGCGAGCAGGCGGCGGATCCGACCGGCGACCGCGTCCTTCGTGAGGGGCGGCTCGGCGTGGTGGCCGAGCTCGTCGAGGCTCGCATCTCGGTGTGCCAGGCGCAGGTTGCCCGCCATGCGCAGATGATCGGGAACCTCGTCGCCGAGGATCTGCAGCGCACGCTCGACGCGTGCGCATGCGGCGACGGCAGCCTGCGCCGAGCGGCGCAGGTTGGCGTCATCGAAGTTGACCAGGCGGTTCACACCGGCACGCACCTCGCGGCGCTGACGCATCTCTTCCCAGGAGACGGCGGTGCGGCGCGCACCCATGACGGTGAGGATCTTCTGGATGGACTCCCCCTCGCGCACGACGACGCGCGGAAGGCCGCGCACCTCGCGGGCCTTGGCGGCGATGCCCAGCCGGTGTGCGGCACCGACCAGAGCCATGGCGGCCTCACCCGAGGGGCAGGAGAATTCCAGCATCGCCGAACGGCCTGGCTCGCTGAGCGTTCCCGCAGCGAGGAAGGCGCCGCGCAGGATGCCCCCGAGCTCTTCCGGGGATCCCGTGGTGAGGCGATTGGGAAGGCCGCGCACCGGGCGGCGTCGCGCGTCGAGCAGACCGGTCTGGCGCGCCAGCGTCTCCCCCGCGCCGATCACGCGCACGGCCCAGCGCGCACCGTCACCGCCCGAGGAGCTCGCCTTGACCTGGGCAACCTCCGGACGCACACCGTAGATCTCGGCGAGGTCGCGGGTGACGCGCTTGGCCAACGTCTCAGCATCCACTTCCGCCTCGACAGCGACGCGACCTGCGATCGAGTGCAGCCCACCGGCGAAGCGCAGAATGGTTGTCACCTCCGCGACGCGCACCGTCGGGGGTGCATTGCGGATGCTGACAAGCTCAGCCTTGACGTCGGTGGTGAGGGCCACGGGACTCCTTAACGATCCAATGCGTCGGATCGCCGACGCAAAGGACAAGCTTACAAGGCCGCGCGTCCGAACACTGTGCGACCTTCAGCCGGAGACTCGCTACTCCCGACCAAGATCGCGGTGTCGCACGTTCACGGCGACGCCAGGCGTATCCGCGAGCCGACGTGCGAGTTCCTCGGCCATCGCCACGGACCGGTGCTTTCCGCCCGTGCAGCCGATCGCGATCGTCGAATGGCTCTTGTTCTCACGCTGGTACCCCTCGAGCACCGGCCGGAGCGTCTGCGTATAGGCGTCGAGGAACTCCGCGGCGCCCGGCCGGGACAGCACGTAGTCGCGCACGTCGGCGTCCTTGCCCGTGAACGCGCGCAATTCCTCCTGCCAGAAGGGATTGGGCAGAAAACGCATGTCGGCGACATGGTCGACGTCGGTGGGCAGTCCGTACTTGAACCCGAAGCTCAGCAGGGTGACGCGGTGGCGCGCAGCGCCCTCCTCCGAGAACATCTCCGAGACCTGGGTGGCGAGCTGGTGGATGTTGAGCGCCGAGGTGTCGATCAGCAGGTCGGCCGACTCACGGATGGGCGCGAGTCGTGCACGCTCGGCGCGGATGCCGTCAAGCAGCGTGCCGTCGCTCTGCAACGGGTGCGGACGGCGCACCGATTCGAATCGGCGCACCAGGACGTCGTCGGACGCATCCAGATACAGCACCTTCACGCTGCCGCGCCCCTGCAGCGCACGAGCGACGTCGGGGAAATCATCGAAGAGGCCAGGCCCGCGCACGTCCACGACAGCGGCGATCTTGGGCAGGTTCCCCGCGCCCATGTCTGTGAGCTCGAGCAAGGGCCGCAGGATCTGCGGCGGGAGGTTGTCCACGACGTACCAGCCGAGATCCTCGAGTGCGTTGGCTGCGGTCGTGCGCCCCGCACCGGACATGCCGGTAACGATGAGGAACTCGCCCTCCTGCTGGGCCTGGTCGGCTGGTTCGGCCATCATGCTCCGGTTTCCTGATCGCTGGATTCCAGCCTATCCACTCCGGCGCCGGCTTCGCCGCCGAGGTGTGCGTGGATGGCTGCCGCGAGCGAAGGCCCGATCCCCGACACCTCCTGGATCTGCTCGGGTGCGGCACCCTTCAGCTTCGCGACCGACCCGAAGTGAGTGAGCAGCGCCTTGATCCGCGCCGCACCGAGACCGGGGACCTCGCTCAGCACCGATTGGATGTCGCGCCGGCGTCGACGCCGCTGGTGCGTGATCGCGAATCGGTGCGCTTCGTCACGCAGCCGTTGGATCAGGTACAGTGCCTCGCTCGTGCGCGGCAGGATGACGGGGAAGTCATCGTCGGGGATCCAGATCTCCTCCAGACGCTTGGCGATGCCGCACACCGCGATCTCGGCGCGCCCGCTGTCGCGCAGTGCGCGCGCCGCGGCCTGCACCTGTGGCTTGCCGCCGTCCACGACGAGCAGCTGCGGCCGGTAGGCGAAGCGCGGCTTAGGGCGTTCCCCGGCGGCCGGCGGATCGCCTATGCCTGCGTCGTCGGCCGGAGCACCGTTCTCGACGCGGGCCAGGCGCCGCATGAGCACCTGGTACATCGAATCCGTGTCGTCGGTGGTCTCAGCGATGTTGAACGACCGGTACTGGTCCTTGCGCGGCAACCCATCCTCGAAGACCACCATCGAGGCGACGACATTGGTTCCGCCCAGATGCGAGATGTCGAAGCACTCGATGCGCAGCGGCGCCTCGTCCATGCCGAGCGCCTCCTGCAAGTCAGTGAGCGCCTGCGTGCGCGCGACATAATCGCTGGTGCGGCGCGTCTTGTGGCGCAACAGCGCCTGCTGGGCGTTGAGCGTTGCGGTACGCATCAGATCGGCTCGCTGTCCTCGCCGGGCAACTGCCAACTCCACCCGACGACCGCGCCGCTGACGCAGCCACTGCTCAAGCTCAGCAGCATCGTCGGGCAGCTCCGGGACGAGAACACGACGCGGGATGTCGCTCGACTCGCCGTAGACCCGTTGCAGCACCTGGTCGACCAGTTCGCCTCCGCCGATGTCGAGTTCCTTGTCGACCGTGAGCGAATGCACGCCGCGCACGCGTCCGCCACGGATGACGAAGTGATGCACGGCCGCCGAGAGCTCGTCCTCGGCGATGCCGAGCAGATCAGCGTCCTCATCGCTGGGCAGCACCAGCGCGCTCTTGCTGAGTACAGCCTCGATGGCCGAGAGCTTGTCACGGTACTTCGCAGCCGCCTCGTAGTCCATCGCGGCCGAGGCCGCCAGCATCCGCTTGGTCAGATCGCGCGTGAAGCGCTCGTCACCACCCGCCATGAAGGCGACGAAGTCGTCGACCATGGCGCGGTGCTCGTCGATCGTCACCGTCATCGAGCAGGGGCCGCCGCACTTGCCGATCTGCCCGGGAAAGCACGGGCGGCCGGTCTGCATCGCGCGCCGGTAGCTCGCATCGCTGCACGTACGGATCGGGAACACCTTGACCATCAGATCGATGGTCTCGTGCACCGCCCACACCTTCGGGTAGGGGCCGAAGTAGCGAGCCCCGGGGATGCGCCGGTTGCGCGTGACCATCACGCGCGGCGCCTCATCGGCGAGCGTCACCGCCATGAACGGGTACGACTTGTCATCCCGGTACCGCACGTTGAACGGCGGATCGAACTCTTTGATCCACATGTACTCCAGCTGCAGCGAGTCGACGTCGGTGGCGACGACCGTCCACTCGACCGATGCGGCCGTCGTCACCATCCGCCGAGTGCGCTCATGCAACGTGTGCAGCGGCGCGAAGTAGTTCGACAGGCGCTGGCGCAGGTTCTTCGCCTTACCGACGTAGAGCACACGCCCCTCCGCATCGCGGAATCGGTAGACCCCGGGATCGGTCGGGATCTCGCCCGCCCGCGGCTTGTAGGGCAGGACGTCGGCCATCAGCCCGCCTTGCGCACGCCGGATCCGCTCGCCCCCGGGGTGAGGATCTCGGCGAGGAACTGGCCGGTGTGGCTCTCGTCGACGCGCGCGACCTGTTCAGGGGTTCCGGTGGCGATGATCTGGCCGCCACCCGAGCCGCCCTCCGGCCCGAGGTCGATCACCCAGTCAGCCGACTTGATGACATCGAGATTGTGCTCGATCACGATCACGGTATTGCCCTTGTCGACCAGTCCACCCAACACCTCGAGCAACTTGCGCACGTCTTCGAAGTGCAGACCGGTGGTCGGCTCATCGAGCACGTAGATGCTGCGGCCGTTGCTGCGTCGCTGAAGCTCGGTGGCGAGCTTGACGCGCTGCGCCTCGCCGCCGGACAGGGTCGTTGCCGCCTGCCCGAGCCGCACGTACCCGAGACCGACATCGACAAGCGTCTTCATGTAGCGGTGGATCGCCTGGATCGGCTCGAAGAACTCGGCCGCCTCAGCGATCGGCATCTCGAGCACCTCGGCGATGTTCTTGCCCTTATAGTGAACGGCCAACGTGTCGCGGTTGTAGCGCTTGCCGTGACACACCTCGCAGTCCACGTACACGTCGGGCAGGAAGTTCATCTCGATCTTGATCGTGCCGTCACCCGAGCAGGCATCGCAGCGCCCACCCTTGACATTGAAGCTGAACCTTCCGGGCAGGTATCCGCGCACCTTGGCCTCGGGGGTTTCGCTGAACAGCGTGCGGATGCGGTCGAACACGCCGGTGTATGTCGCCGGGTTCGATCGCGGAGTGCGTCCGATCGGTGCTTGATCGACGTGCACGACCTTGTCGAGGTTGTCGAGGCCCGTGACCCGGGTGTGCTTGCCCGGTACGGTGCGCGCGCCGTTCAGCCGTCCGGCAAGCACCTGGTAGAGGATGTCGTTGACCAGCGAGGACTTGCCCGACCCGCTCACACCGGTCACCGCAGTGAGCACGCCGAGCGGGAAGTCGGCCGTGACGTTCTTGAGGTTGTTCGCCCTCGCGCCGACGACACTCAGCATCCGCTTCTTGTCGATCTTGCGACGCTTCGCCGGCACGGCGATCTCGCGACGACCTGCGAGGTAGTCACCCGTCATCGACTCGTCCTCTTCGAGCAGCGACGAGTACGGGCCGGAGTGGACGACCGCTCCCCCGTTGACGCCGGCCCCTGGTCCGATGTCGACAACCCAGTCGGCGGCTTCGATCGTCTCTTCGTCGTGCTCGACGACGATCAGGGTGTTGCCCAGATCACGCAGTTTGAGGAGCGTCTCGATCAGTCGACGATTGTCGCGCTGATGCAGGCCGATCGAGGGCTCATCGAGCACGTAGAGCACGCCGGTGAGTCCGGAGCCGATCTGAGTGGCGAGGCGGATGCGCTGCGCTTCGCCACCCGACAGCGACCCGGCAGAGCGCCCGAGGTTGAGATACGCGAGACCCACCTGCAGCAGGAAGTCCAATCGGAGTCGGATCTCACGCAGCACCTGCGCGGCGATCCGTGCCTCACGGTCGGTGAGCTCCAGGGTGTGCATGAACGTGCTGGCATCGGCCAGGCTCAGCGACGACACCTCGGCGATCGAGTGCCCGTGCACCTTGACTGCGAGCACCTCGGGCTTCAGACGCGCCCCGTCACAGACCGGGCACGGCACCTCGCGCAGGTACTCCCCCCACCGTGCGCGCTGCGTGTCGGACTCCGCCTGCATGTACTGCCGTTCGATGTACGGCACGACGCCTTCGAATCCTGAGGTGTACCGCATCTCACGGCCGTAGCGGTTCTTCCACTTGACGCTCACCTTGTAGTTGTCGCCGCGCAGCACGGCTTCGCGCACCTCGGAGTGCAGTTGGTTCCACGGGGTGTCGAGCGAGAAATCGAGGTCGGTAGCGAGTCCGTCGAGCAGACGCTCGTAGTACTGGAACAGGCCCTTGCCCTGCGTCGTCCACGGCAGGATCACGCCCTCACGGATCGACAGCTCCTCGTCACCGAGCATCAGGTCGACGTCGACCGACATTCGGGTGCCGAGTCCGGTGCAGGCCGGGCAGGCACCGAACGGCGCGTTGAACGAGAACGTGCGCGGCTCGATCTCGGTCAGGGTGATCGGGTGCGCGTTCGGACAGGCCAGCTTCTCAGAGAAGGACTGCCACGCGGCATCGCCCTCCTCATCGACGAAGTTGATCCGCACGATACCGCCGGCCAGACCGAGCGCCGTCTCGACCGAATCGGTGACCCGCCCCAGGATGTCGCCGGATGCCACCAGCCGGTCCACGACAACAGCGATGTCGTGCTTGTAGCTCTTCTTGAGCTTGGGGGGCTCGGCGAGCTGGATCAGTTCGCCGTCCACGATCGCGCGGGAGTACCCCTTGGCACCGAGCTCTTTGAAGAGGTCGACGAACTCCCCCTTCTTCTGCGTGACGACGGGCGCGACGATCTGGTAGCGCGTGCGCTCGGGCAACTCCATGAGCTGATCGGCGATCTGCTGCACCGTCTGCCGCTGGATGCGCTCCCCGCACTCGGGGCAGTGCGGGATGCCGATGCGCGCCCACAGCAGGCGCATGTAGTCGTGAATCTCGGTGATCGTGCCGACCGTCGAACGCGGGTTGCGGTTCGTCGACTTCTGGTCGATCGACACCGCCGGGCTGAGCCCCTCGATGAAGTCGACGTCCGGGCGATCCACCTGACCGAGGAACTGACGCGCGTACGCGCTCAGCGACTCGACGTAGCGGCGCTGTCCCTCGGCGAAGATCGTGTCGAACGCAAGGCTCGACTTGCCGGAGCCGGACAGCCCGGTGAAGACGACGAGTGCGTCGCGCGGGATGTCGAGATCGACGTCCTTGAGGTTGTGCACGCGGGCACCGCGGACGCTGAGTTTCGTGGATGGGACGACAGGAACGATGGGCACCAGACAAGTCTAGGAGCGGCCACCGACATGGCGGCGCTCGGGTGCGGATCAGCGGCTGGTCGGAGCCGGACCGGCGAACGGGCGCAGCGCGTCCCGCAGAGCGGTGACCGTCGGGATATCGGCGCCGACCTGCGCCATGACGGCGCGCGGAACCTCCACCGCACGCTCGCGCAGAGCGCGCCCCTCCTCGGTCAGGCCGATGTCGAGGCGACGCTCGTCCGCCGCACTGCGCGTTCGCTGCACGAGCCCGTCCTTCTCCAGGCGCTTGACGAGCGGCGACGCACTGGCGGGCTCCAGTGCCAGCGCATGGGCGAGTTCGTTAAGCGAGCGCGGCGAGCTCTCCCACAGCGCGAGCATCACGAGGTACTGCGGGTGCGTAAGCCCGAGCGGCTCAAGAATCGGACGGTAGATCGCCACGACGTTGCGTGCCGCCGTCACCATCGCGAAGCACAGCTGGTTCTCCAGCCGCAGCAGTTCATCATCGCTGGTCATTCTCCGATGATACGAGGAACCCTAATCATTAGTACACTAAGGAACATGGCTGAGGATCCCACCCACGTCCCGTTGCGCACCCGCATCCGCGAGGCGGGCGGTCTTTACGCATGGTTCAACACGAACCTGATCCGCTTCGCGGGCCCCGCGTCGGTCGGCCCGTATGAGGCGACCCCGCCGCCCAGTGCAGAGGAACGCGCAGAGCGCGGATGCCCGCTGTGCGGCAACCCGATGAACAAGCACGAGATCGACCGCAGCGGGCCCAAGCCTCTGATGCACTGCCCCTGACGGGGACGACTACGCGTGGCCCGCGCGCTCCATGGCCCGTAGCTCCTTCTTGAGGTCCTGCACTTCGTCGCGGAGCCGTGCTGCGAGCTCGAACTTCAGTTCTGCGGCAGCGGCGAGCATCTGGTCCGAGAGATCGGCGATCGTCTCCTCGAGCTGCATCGCGCCCTCGGCCGCGATCCCCTCGCGGCGCAGGTTCGGTGTGGGCGACTTGCCCTTGCCGCTCTTGTTGCCCTTGCCCCGCCCCGCGCGCATGTCCGCCGTATCGGCGGCCTCACGCGCGAGCACTTCGGTGATGTCGGCGATGCGCTTGCGCAGCGGCTGCGGGTCGATTCCGTTGGCCTTGTTGTAGGCGATCTGCTTCTCGCGACGGCGCTCGGTCTCGTCGATGGCGTTGCGCATCGAGTCGGTCATGTTGTCGGCGTACATGTGCACCTGACCCGACACGTTGCGCGCCGCGCGCCCGATGGTCTGGATGAGCGAGGTACCCGACCGCAGGAAGCCCTCTTTGTCGGCGTCCAGGATCGCCACCAACGACACCTCGGGCAGGTCGAGGCCCTCGCGCAACAGGTTGATCCCGACGAGCACATCGTAGACGCCGGCCCGCAGCTCGGTGAGCAGTTCGACTCTGCGCAACGTGTCGACGTCCGAGTGCAGGTAGCGCACGCGGACACCGTGCTCACCGAGGAAGTCCGTCAATTCCTCGGCCATCTTCTTTGTCAGCGTGGTGACGAGTACGCGTTCATCCCGCTCGACACGCGTCCGGATCTCTTCGAGAAGATCATCGATCTGCCCCTTGGAGGGCTTGACGATGATCTCGGGGTCGACCAGCCCGGTGGGTCGGATGATCTGCTCGACCACGCCGTCGGCGATCCCCATCTCGTACTTGCCCGGCGTAGCCGACAGGTACACGGTCTGCCCGACCCGGTTCTTGAACTCGTCGAACCGCAATGGGCGGTTGTCCATGGCACTGGGCAACCGGAAGCCGTGCTCGACGAGCGTGCGCTTGCGCGAGGCGTCTCCTTCGTACATCGCTCCGATCTGCGGCACGGTCACGTGCGACTCGTCGATGACGAGCAGGAAGTCATCGGGGAAGAAGTCGAGCAGTGTGTGCGGGGGCTCCCCCGCCTCCCGCCCATCGAGATGCCGGGAGTAGTTCTCGATCCCGCTGCAGAATCCCAGCTGCTGCAGCATCTCAATGTCGAAAGTGGTGCGCATGCGCAGTCGCTGGGCTTCGAGCAACTTGCCCTGCCGCTCGAGCTCGGCCAGCCGCTGCTCGAGTTCGGCCTCGATCGTGCCGATGGCACGCTGAACGACATCCGTACCGGCCACATAGTGCGAAGCGGGGAAGATCGGCACGGCGTCGAGCTTGGCGATGACATCGCCGGTGAGCGGATGCAACGAGTAGAGCGCCTCGATCTCGTCTCCGAACAACTCGATGCGGATCGCGTGCTCTTCGTACACCGGGATGATCTCGATCGTGTCGCCGCGTACCCGGAAGTTGCCTCGCGAGAAGTCGACGTCGTTGCGGTTGTACTGCATCGAGATGAACTGACGGATCAACGCGTCGCGGTCGTAGCGCTCCCCTACTTGCAGCGCCACCATGGCTCGCAGATACTCCTCGGGCGCACCGAGGCCGTAGATGCACGACACCGTCGACACGACCACGACGTCTCGGCGGCTGAGCAGCGAGTTCGTCGTCGAGTGCCGCAGCCGCTCGACCTCCGCGTTGATCGACGAGTCCTTTTCGATGAAGGTGTCGGTCTGCGGCACGTAGGCCTCGGGCTGGTAGTAGTCGTAGTAGCTGACGAAGTACTCGATGGCGTTGTGCGGCATGAGTTCTCGGAACTCGTTGGCCAGCTGCGCGGCGAGCGTCTTGTTGTGCGCCATCACCAGCGTCGGCCGCTGCACCTGTTCGATGAGCCAGGCGGTCGTTGCCGACTTTCCCGTTCCCGTCGCGCCGAGCAGGACCACATCGGTCTCGCCGGCATTGATGCGCGCGGCGAGGTCAGCGATGGCCTGCGGCTGATCGCCGGCGGGCATGTACTCGCTGACGACCTCGAAGGGGCGGACACTGCGCGTGGGTTGCATCCCTCAAGCCTACGAGGAGCGACCGACATCCGTGCCGGAGGTCAGCCTGCTACCTGTGCACTCGCCAGGTGATGCCCCTTCTACCGACCTCGCGGCTCGTGGATGGCAAGGCGTGCCCAGACGTCGTCCGTCTGACGCCGGGTCTCCTCCAGCGACACCGACGTGTCCACGACGATATCGGCGATCGCGCGCCTGGCGGCATCCGGCACCTGCGCTGCGACACGAGCGCGGGCCGCTTCCTCAGCCATTCCGCGCAACTCGATCAGACGCCGGATCCGCAGCTCGGCGGGCGCGTCCGCCAGCACGATCAGGTCCCACGGGTCATCGACACGGGCCTCGACCAGCAAAGGCACGTCGTAGACCACGACAGACTCCGGATCGGCAGCAAAAGCGGCGGCGAAGCGACGCGCGGACTCTTCACGCACCGCGGGGTGCACGATGCTGTTCAACCGGGCCAGCGCCTCGTCATCGCCGAAGACGCGCTCGCCCAGCGCCGCACGATCCAGCGCGCCATCGTGCTCGATCACCCCCGACCCGAACTCCGTGACGATGGCAGCAAGCACCGGGGAACCGGGTGTCTGCACGTCGCGCACGATCTGGTCTGCGTCGACGATGACGGCACCGTGCTCGGCCAAACGGCGGGCGATGGTCGACTTGCCTGAGGCGATGCCTCCGGTCAGGGCGATGAGTGGCATCCGCCCAGTGTCCCACGCCGGTGGCGGGACGCGCGTCCCGGAACGCGGAACGGGCCGCCACCCGCCCGAAGGCGAGGTGACGGCCCGTTGCTCACGGAGCGGATGCTCAGCTGTTGCCACCCGAGAGCTTCTCGCGCAGAGCGGCGAGAGCCTCGTCGTCGGCGAGGGTGCCGGCGCCGGAGTCGCTCGTGAACGACTGCGCAGCACCGAAGTCGTCGCCTGCAGCGGCCTCTTCTTCGGCAGCCTTGAGGACGGCGGCCTTGTGCGCCTCCCAGCGAGCCTGGGCTGCAGCGTACTCCTGCTCCCATGCCTCGCGCTGGGCGTCGAAGCCGTCCTTCCACGCCCCGGTCTCGGCGTCGAAGCCCTCCGGGTACTTGTACTCGCCGTTCTCGTCGTACTCGGCGAGCATGCCGTACAGAGCCGGGTCGAACTCGGTGCCGTGCGGGTCGACCGATTCGTTGGCCTGCTTGAGCGACAGCGAGATGCGGCGACGCTCGAGGTCGATGTCGATGACCTTGACGAAGACCTCTTCGCCGACCGACACGACCTGCTCAGCCAGCTCGACGTGCTTGCTGGAGAGCTCCGAGATGTGCACGAGGCCCTCGATGCCGTCTGCGACGCGGACGAACGCACCGAACGGAACCAGCTTGGTGACCTTGCCCGGTGCGATCTGACCGATCGCGTGCGTGCGGGCGAAGACCTGCCACGGGTCCTCCTGCGTCGCCTTCAGCGACAGCGAGACGCGCTCGCGGTCCAGGTCGACCTCGAGGATCTCGACGGTGACCTCCTGGCCGACCTCGACAACCTCGGAAGCGTGCTCGATGTGCTTCCAGGACAGCTCCGAGACGTGCACCAGACCGTCGACGCCGCCGAGGTCGACGAACGCACCGAAGTTGACGATCGACGAGACGACACCCTTGCGAACCTGACCCTTGTGCAGGTTGTTGAGGAACGTCGTGCGCGACTCCGACTGCGTCTGCTCCAGCAGAGCGCGGCGGCTCAGCACCACGTTGTTGCGGTTCTTGTCGAGCTCGAGGATCTTGGCCTCGATCTCCTGACCCAGGTACGGCGTGAGGTCGCGGACGCGGCGCAGCTCGATGAGCGATGCCGGGAGGAAGCCACGGAGGCCGATGTCAACGATGAGGCCGCCCTTGACGACCTCGATGACGGTGCCGGTGACGACGCCGTCGTTCTCCTTGATCTTCTCGACGTCGCCCCAGGCGCGCTCGTACTGCGCACGCTTCTTGGAGAGGATCAGACGGCCTTCCTTGTCCTCCTTCTGGAGAACGAGGGCCTCGACCTGGTCGCCGACGGCGACGACCTCGTTGGGGTCGACGTCGTGCTTGATGGAGAGCTCGCGGGAGGGGATGACGCCCTCGGTCTTGAAGCCGACGTCGAGCAGAACCTCATCGCGGTCGATCTTGACGATCGTGCCCTCGATGATGTCGCCGTCGTTGAAAGACTTGATGGTCTTCTCGACCGCGGCCAGGAAGTCCTCGGCAGATCCGATGTCGTTGATCGCGACCTGCTTGGTGGCCGGGGCGGTCGTTGCGCTAGTCATGTAGTGGGTTGTCCTTGTGAATGGAAGATCGGGCGTCGGGAGCCGGCAAGCCGATATGCTCACGATGCGGTTGGATGTGGATTGCGATGTCACGCGGGCACGCAGGCGCACCCCACGAGTGACACTTCAGATTATCAGAAGCCGGGCGCGCCGCGCTCCCCCTGTTCTAGGCTGGAGCGGTGACCCAGCGACTGATGCTTCTCGACACGGCCTCGCTGTACTTCCGGGCGTTCTTCGGAGTCCCCGACAAGGTCAAGGCTCCGGACGGCACCTCCGTGAACGCGACGCGAGGATTGCTCGACATCGTCGCCAAACTCGTCACGCTCTACCACCCCGCACAGGTCATCGCCTGCTGGGATGACGACTGGCGCCCGCAATGGCGCGTCGACCTGATCCCGAGCTATAAGGCGCACCGCGTGGTCGAGGCCGTGTCGTCCGGCACGGATGTCGAAGAGGTTCCCGATCCCCTCGAGCAGCAGATCCCCCTCATCCGCGAGGCGCTCAGCGCACTGGGAATTCCGATCATCGGCGCAGCAGAGCACGAGGCGGACGACGTGATCGGTACGCTCGCGAGCCGCGCGACCATGCCCGTCGACATCGTCACCGGCGATCGCGACCTGTTCCAGCTCGTCGACGACGCACGAGACGTGCGCGTGATCTACACAGCTCGCGGCATGAGCAATCTCGAGGTCGTGACCGATGCGACCGTCGTCGCCAAGTACGGCGTGCTTCCGAGTCAGTACGCGGACTTCGCCACTCTGCGCGGCGATGCCTCCGACGGGCTCCCGGGCGTGAAGGGCGTCGGAGAGAAGACCGCGGCGTCACTGCTGCAGGCGCACTCCGACCTGGCCGGCATCCGCGCCGCTGTTGCCGATGGCAAGCTCAGCGCGGCGGCATCCGCTCGCTTCGCGGCGGCAGCCGCGTATCTCGACGTCGCCCCGGACGTCGTGCGCGTCGCCACCGACCTCGACATCGCTGCCCCCGATGTCCCGTTGCGCGCGTTGGATGATGCGAGGGCGGATGCTGCCCGCGCCTTCGCCGAGCAGTGGAACCTCGGCGGGTCGATGGAACGCGCTCTGGCTGCGATCGCCACCGCCTGATCGGGGCCGCCCGCCCCACCGTCAGCCGCGCGCCCAGGCGCGCAGGCGCTCGACACCCCAAGTCGTCACGATCCGCTCTGCAGGCACGCCTGCCGCCTCGGCTCTTTGCGCCCCATGGTCCAGCAGCGAGAGCTGGCCCGGCGCGTGCGCGTCCGAATCGATCGCGAACAGGCATCCCTCCGCCATCGCCACACCGATCAGCTCATCCGGCGGGTCCTGGCGCTCGGGACGCGAATTGATCTCGACAGCCACACCGTTCTCGGCACACGCAGCGAAAACCGCTCTGGCATCGAAGGACGACGGCGGACGCGTGCCCCGCTCCCCCTGAACAAGACGCCCGGTGCAGTGCCCCAGCACGTTCACCACCGAATCGCCCACCGCCGCCACCAGCCGACGCGTCATCGCGTCCGCGGGCATCCGCAGCTTCGAGTGCGCGGAGGCCACGACGATGTCCAGCTCGGCGAGCAGCGACGGGTTCTGATCGAGCGAGCCGTCGTCAAGAATGTCGACCTCGATGCCCGCGAGCACCGTGAGGTCGGGCGTCGACTGCTCCCGCACCAGCGGAATCTGCTCGCGAAGGCGCTCCGCCGACAGGCCACGAGCGACCCGCAGCCGAGGTGAATGGTCCGTGATCGCCAGATAGCGATGTCCCAGCGCTGCGGCCGCGGAGACCATCGACTCGATCGGCGTCGTCCCGTCAGACCACTCGGTGTGACTATGCAGATCACCGCGTAGCCGTCCGCGCAGCTCGGATTCACGTTCGGGGCTCACGGAAGCACGCAACTGGATCAGGTAGTCGGGGACGCCGCCCCGCTGCGCCTGCTGAATCACCTCGAAGGTCGACGCGCCGATCCCCCTCTGCGCACGTAACGCATCCGCATCCCACCGCGTCTGCTCGGGCAACGCAGCGAGAACGGCCGCCGCCTGCCGAAAGGCTTTCGCGCGGTACCGCGACGCGCGCTCCCGTTCCAGCAGAGCGGCGATCTCGATCAGCGCGTCGACGGCGTCCATGGCGCACTACATCAGGAGGCGATCGGCTCGTTCGTCGCGCGCACCCAGTCTTCCAGCTTCGCAGCCGCGCGTCCGTCGTCAACAACGTCCGCCACCCTGGCATACGCGTCACGCAGACGCTCGACGATCGGAACCTGGGTGAGCGTCGAGTCGTGGGAGAGCTCGTACGCGACCACACCGGCCGCCGCGTTCAGCAGCACGATGTCACGCACCGCGCCCGGTTCACCGGCTAGCGTGCGCCGCAGCACCTGCGCGTTGTGCGCGGGCGTGCCGCCAAGCAGATCAGCGATATCGGCCAGCGGGATGCCGAGATCGCGAGGGTCGAGATCATGCTCGTGCGTGTCGCCGCGAGCGACCTCCCAGATACGGCTGTGACCCGTCGTGGTCAATTCATCGAGCCCGTCGTCACCACGGAACACCAGTGCCGTGGCGCCGCGTGTGCGGAAGACGCCCGTGATGAGCGGAACCCGATCCAATTGCGCGACGCCGACCGCGTTGGCCTCGGCTCGGGCGGGATTGCAGAGCGGGCCGAGCATGTTGAACACCGTGGGAACCGCGAGCTCGGATCGCGCACTCGCCGCATGCTTGAACCCCGGGTGGAACGCGGCGGCCCACGCGAAGGTGATCCCGGTGCTGTCGAGCACCCGAGCGACGCGCTGCGGGTCAAGCGAGATGTCCAGACCGAGTGCCGACAGCACATCGGATGAACCCGACGACGAGCTGGCAGCGCGATTGCCGTGCTTGACCACGGGAATCCCCATAGCGCCGATGATGATCGCCGCGGTCGTGGAGACGTTGACTGTTCCGAACCGGTCGCCTCCGGTACCGACGATGTCGAGGACGTCTGACGACACCGGCAGCGGCACAGCTGCCTCGAGGATCGCGTCGCGGAACCCGACGACCTCGTCGATCGTCTCGCCCTTCGCGCGAAGGGCGATCAGGAAGCCCGCGAGCTGCGCGTCGGACACGTCGCCGCGCATCACCTGACGCATCGCCCAGGTCGACTCCCATACACTCAGATCCCGCCGTTCCAGGAGCGCAGTGAGCAGATCAGGCCAGGTGAGGGAATCAACCATGCCAGCGATCCTACGGGGTGCGGAAAGATGCCGATTCGAGATGACAACGATGTGCGAACCTTCCCGCGCCGGGGACTAGCGCGCCACCTGGGAGATTCCCAGGGTTCCGAGGAAGATTCGCAGGTTGTTCTTAGGTTCCCCTAAGTGTCCCGCCAGCGACTCGGGCAAGTGTGGTGCAAGAATCACGACGAAGAATCGGCCATAATGGACGGGTGACCACCTCAGCGACGTATGCCCCGGCGGCAAGAACCATCAAGCGCCCCAATCCGGTCGCTGTCGGCACCATCGTGTGGCTCGGCAGCGAGGTGATGTTCTTCGCGGGACTTTTCGCGATCTACTTCACCCTCCGTAGCACCTCCCCCGATCTGTGGGCGGAGCAGACCGGTCTGTTGAACGTGACCTTCGCAGCCGTGAACACCGCGATCCTCGTCGCGTCGTCGTTCACCTGCCAGATGGGCGTGTTCGCAGCCGAGGACCTGCAGCCGTACCGCATCGGCAAGGGACAGCTCAACGCGGCTGGCCGCCGCCGCCTCTTCGGCTGGGGAATGGTCGAGTGGTTCTGGCTCACCTTCGCCCTCGGCGCGATCTTCGTGAGCGGCCAGGTCTGGGAGTACGCCCAGCTCGTCGCCCACGGCCTGCCGATCTCGGCTGACTCCTACGCCGCGGCCTTCTACCTCACCACCGGCTTCCACGCTCTCCACGTCACGGGTGGCCTCGTTGCCTTCGTCCTCGTCATCGGACGCGCCTACGCCGTCAAGAACTTCGGCCACAAGGAGGCGACCTCCTCGATCGTCGTGTCGTACTACTGGCACTTCGTCGACGTCGTCTGGGTGGCCCTGTTCTTCGTCATCTACTTCCTGAAATAAGAGCGGAGCGATTTTTCGAAATGGCACGAGAGAAGAAGCACCGCTCCCGCGGTCGTCGTAGCCCCCTCGCAGCAGCCGCGCTCATCGGCGCCGGCCTGTTGCTGACCGGAGGCGCTTACGCAGGCGCGTCCGCAGCGATGGCCGCCCCGGCCGACGCGCACAGCAGCGTCGCAACCGAGCTCACCGTCGAGGACGGCGAGAAGCTGTTCACGGCCAACTGCGCCACCTGCCACGGCATGGACCTGGAGGGTACGCCCGAGGGGCCGAGCCTGGTCGGCGTCGGCGAGCTCTCCGTTGAGTTCCAGGTCGCGACGGGCCGTATGCCCCTGCAGATGCAGGGACCGCAGGCCCCGCAGAAGCCCGCGCAGTTCACTGACGCGCAGATCCGCGCAATGGCCGCCTACGTGCAGTCGGTTGCCCCCGGCCCCGGCTACCCCGAGGACTGGGTAACCAGCGGTGAGGCGAACCCCGCCAACGCCCAAGACGAGGTCGACATCACGCACGGTGCTGAGCTGTTCCGCATCAACTGCGCGATGTGCCACAACGTCGCCGCCGCCGGTGGCGCACTCACCGAGGGCAAGTACGCCCCGGCGCTGACCTCGACCAGTGCACTGCACGTCTACGCGGCGATGGTCACCGGCCCGCAGAACATGCCGGTCTTCGGAGACATGAACCTCAGCTCCGAGGACAAGCGCGACATCATCGCCGCCCTCGTGTGGCAGCAGGAAGCAGTGCAGATCGGCGGCTTCACGCTGGGCTCGCTGGGTCCGGTCTCCGAGGGTCTGTTCATCTGGATCTTCGGCATCGGCGCGCTCGTCGCCCTCACCGTGTGGATCACGGCGAAGTCCAACTGACGCACTTTCATAGAACAGCTACGTACGAGGAGCACCATGGCAAACGACGACGACACGCAGGCTCTGGACAGGGCCTACCAGCCCTCACCGGGGCTGGGCGTCGCAGTCAGCGATCCTGCGGAGAACCCGGGGCTGCCACCACACCGTGAGCGGATGACCGACAAGGACCCGCGGATCGAGAAGACGGCGGAGCGTACGGTCTACACGCTCTTCTACCTGTCGCTCGCGGGCAGCATCTGGGCTGTCGCCGCGTACATGCTGTTCCCGATCGAGAGCGGCATGCCGATCGACATCCGGCAGAACAACATGTACATCGGCATCGGCATCGCGCTGGCGCTGCTGGCCATCGGTATCGGCGCGATCCACTGGTCGAAGGCGCTGATGTCCGACAAGGAGTACATCGAGCACCGCCACCCGACCCGCGGTCGCGACACGACGCGTGAAGCTGCGGTTCAGGTGTTCGCCGAGGCCGACCAGGACTCAGGTTTCGGCCGCCGCAAGATGATCCGCAACTCGCTGATCGTCGCCGTGGTCGCCTCTGTCGTCCCGGGCATCACCCTCTTCCGCGGACTCGCGCCGCACAACACCCCCGAGAAGCCGCACGCCGGAGACCCGGTCTACCTGCTCAGCCACACCATGTGGGAGTCCGGTATGCGCCTTGCCCGCGATCCTGAGGGCACCCCCATCCGCGCTGCGGACGTCACCGTCGGCTCGGCGTTCCACGTCATCCCCGAGCCGCTCAAGCAGCTCGACCACAGCAGCGGATACCTCGAAGAGAAGGCGAAGGCGATCGTCCTGCTCATGCGTCTGCGCCCCGAGCAGCTCATCGAGACCGAAGAGCGCAAGGACTGGTCGTACGACGGCATCGTCGCGTACTCCAAGGTCTGCACGCACGTCGGTTGCCCCGTGGCTCTCTACGAGCAGCAGACGCACCACCTGCTGTGCCCCTGCCACCAGTCGCAGTTCGACGTCACCGATCAGGCCAAGGTCATCTTCGGACCTGCTGCCCGACCGCTGCCGCAGCTGCCCATCGCCGTCGACGATGAGGGCTACCTCATCGCTCAGCGCGACTTCACCGAACCCGTCGGCCCGAGCTTCTGGGAGCGTCATTGAGTACCGCAACTCTGAATAAAGAGGACACCACGCAGCAGAAGAAGCCGCTCGGTGGCCGCTTCGTCGGCGCGACGGCGAACTACATCGACGAGCGCACCAGCCTTTCGGGCATGGTCAAGGAGCTCGGTCGCAAGATCTTCCCCGACCACTGGTCATTCATGCTCGGCGAGATCGCTCTGTGGGCGTTCGTGGCTGTGTTCCTGTCTGGAACGTTCCTGACGTTCTTCTTCCAGGCATCCATGGTGCCCACGCACTACACCGGTGCGTACGTGCCGATGCGCGGTCTGGAGATGTCGGCGGCGTTCGAATCGGCGCTGCACATCTCCTGGGACGTCCGCGGTGGCCTGCTCGTGCGCCAGATCCACCACTGGGCAGCGCTGGTCTTCATCGCCGGCATCGGTATCCACATGCTCCGCGTGTTCTTCACGGGTGCGTTCCGCAAGCCCCGCGAGCTCAACTGGGTGATCGGCTTCGTGCTGTTCATCCTCGCTCTCGCCGAGGGCTTCACCGGCTACTCGCTGCCCGACGACCTGCTCTCGGGCAACGGTCTGCGGATCATCGACGGCATGATCAAGGGCATCCCGCTCATCGGAACCTGGACCTCGTTCCTGCTCTTCGGTGGTGAGTTCCCGGGTCACGACATCGTCGGACGCCTCTACACGCTGCACATCCTGCTGCTGCCGCTGCTGCTGATCGGTCTGCTCGTCGTCCACCTGATGCTCATGGTGATCAACAAGCACACCCAGTTCGCCGGCCCCGGCCGCACGAACGACAACGTCGTCGGCTACCCGATGATGCCCGTCTACATGTCGAAGATGGGTGGCTTCTTCTTCATCGTCTTCGGTGTGATCGTGCTGATCGCTTCGTTCTTCCAGATCCTCCCGTTCTGGGATTACGGCCCCTACGACCCCTCCCCGATCTCGGCAGGTACGCAGCCGGACTGGTACATCGGCTTCGCCGACGGCGCCCTCCGCCTCGCCCCGCCGAACATGGACGTCGTGTTCCTCGACCGCACCTGGTCGTTCGGAATCCTGGTGCCGGTCGCAGTCCTCGGTCTGTTCATCGTGCTCGTCGCGATCTACCCCTTCATCGAGGCGTGGGTCACGGGCGACAAGCGCGAGCACCACATCGCAGACCGTCCCCGCAACGCCCCCACCCGCACTGCTATCGGCGCCGCCGGCGTCATCTTCTACGCGGTCATGTGGGCAGCGGCTTCGTCCGACCTCATCGCCACGCACTTCATGCTCACCATGGAGGGTGTCATCCACTCGCTCCAGGCGATGCTGTTCGTCGGTCCGGTGCTCGGGTACTTCATCACCAAGCGCATCTGCATCGCGCTGCAGAAGAAGGACCGTGAGATCGTCCTGCACGGCTATGAGTCGGGTCGTATCGTCCGCCTCCCCGGTGGCGAGTACGTCGAAGTGCACCAGCCCGTCGACGTGTACGACCGCTGGAAGCTCATCGACTACGAGGTGTACGAACCGCTCGTGGTTCGCCCCAACGAGAAGGGCCGCATCCCGTGGACGCAGAACCTGCGTTCGGCGCTTTCGCGCTGGTTCTTCGAGGACCGTCTGATGCCGCTCACGCAGGCACAGATCGAAGAGGCCGACGCGCACCAGCACCACACGCTGGCACACAACGAAGAGCTCGAAGCCGAAGAGATCGCCGGTGCACACGAACGTGCCGGTGTCTCTGAGGACCAGATCGCTCCGGCCGACACCTCGATCGGTGAGACGCCGAACACGCCCAGCTCGGTGATCGCGACCGATCCGGTCAAGAAGCCGCGCAAGAAGAAGTCGGAGGACGGCGAGTAACGCTCCCCTCCCCCACGCAGAAGGTCCCGTCCAGTTTTGGACGGGACCTTCTGCGTTTCTGCCGAGCGCGGTCATCCACAGGGATGCACAGCCCCCCACTAGCACTGGCTAGGGTCAACATGCCGCGACTGACGCCGGTACGCAGACCCTCAATTCCTGGGACTTCAGCGACGGGACACTCCTGTGGGAGCGCGTCACGTTCCCGGGACGCAATCTGCGTGGCCAGCAGCATCAGGTCGCGGCTTTGGACACCGAGGACGGCTGGCAGGTGCCTGCCCTCGTCCCCTGGCGACCGACCGTGGCAGTCGACGAGTGGTCACGTGTCGAGATCTTGGACGTGCGCACAGGCACTCGCTCGCGCCAGAGGTCGCGTCGACGGGCGTCTGGGCGCACCGTCCGGTCGTGCGCGGGTCCGACGCCGACCGCTTCTGCATCACGGGCGTCCTTGAAACCGAAACCGACACGGAGAACGATCGCGTCCATGAGTACTCGGTGACGGATCAAACGTTCCGTGCGCCCAAGGTGACGGATGCCGGCTTCTTCGAAGGCGGAACCGCCTTCAGCAGCCGTGTGTCGTACAGCGCGCTTCGTCAGGCTCGGTCGCACGTCCGGCGCCACTGAGTGGTCGCTCAATGCGGACTCCTGCGGCTTCGTCGCCGATCTCGGCTTCCAGAGCCACGACGGCGTCGCAACGTTGTGCCGGTTCCGCGCAGGAACCCGGACGCTGCACTGGGACGGGACGGAGGTGGTGCGCGACGAGTACGAGGACCTCGATGTCGATCTGATCGGCGTCGACGTAGCAAGCGGTGACGTCGCGTGGCGGGTTCCTCTCGGAGAGGCGGATACCGCCGATGGAACGCCACATCCGGAGACTGCGTTTCTCAGCCGCGGCGCGAAGCGCGTCGTGCCCGACGGCGCGAGACAGTCCCTGCTCGTCGACGTCGCCACTGGTGCCACTGAGCGCGTCGCCCAGGACCAGTTGCTGCTGAGCACGACGGGGCAGACTCCGTCGAACTCACCTCGATCTGGCATGAGCCCGTGTATGAACTGGAGGACGCCTTTGAGCTCTGCAACGGGGATGGTTCCGTCGTCGAAGGCAGGGCACCGACCGTGTTCGAACCAGTCGGCGAAGAGTGAGCACCTATGCACGCAGAAGGCCCCCTGGCGAACCAGGGGGCCTTCTGTCAGATCTCTACGCGCTGTGGTATCAGCGGGCGAAGTTGCCGCGGTAGAACTCGTACACCCAGCCGACGATTGCGATCAGGAAGAGCGCCACACCGATCGGGAGCAGGAAGTGACCGACCGCGAGCCCCGTCAGGAAGACGGTCGCAGAACCGGCGAGCACCAGGGGCCACCAGGACCACGGTGCGAACTCGCCGACTTCGGGGTCACCGTCGTCGATGTCCGAGGTGAGCACATCCTCGGGCAGCTCGCCGCCCTGTGCACGATAGGTCTTGCGAAGGTAGATCGCGATCATGGCGCCCATGAAGGCAACGAACAGCAGGGCGACGGTGCCGACCCACTCGATGTAGCCGTGGAACGGGTCCAGCAGGCTCCACGCGGTGTAGACCGCTGCCGCGATCACGAAGAACACGGTGATGATCCACCAGAGGACGATATTGCTACGCATGTGCTACTTGGCCTCTCCTGCTGCGGCGGCCGGCGCCGCGACGGGGTGCTCGGCTGCCTCGGGGTGGTTCAGGTCGAACGCGGGACGCTCGCTACGGATGCGCGGGATCGACGTGAAGTTGTGTCGCGGCGGCGGGCACGACGTGGCCCACTCGAGCGACGCGCCGTAACCCCACGGGTCATCGACCGTCACCTTGGGCGCCTTGCGAGCCGTGATCCAGACGTTCAGGAAGAACGGCAGCATCGAGGCACCGAGGATGATGGCACCGATCGTGGAGACCTGGTTGCCCCACTCCCAGTTGTCGTACGTCGAGTAGTCGGCGTAACGACGCGGCATGCCGTCGACGCCCAGCCAGTGCTGGATGAGGAAGGTCATGTGGAAGCCGATGAACAGCATCCAGAAGTGGATGTAGCCGAGGCGCTCGTTGAGCATGCGTCCGGTCCACTTCGGCCACCAGAAGTAGAAGCCGGCGAACATGGCGAACACGACCGTACCGAACACGACGTAGTGGAAGTGCGCGACGACGAAGTACGAGTCACTGAGGTGGAAGTCCAACGGCGGCGCGGCCAGGATGACACCGGTGAGACCACCGAAGACGAACGACACCAGGAAGCCGAGCGAGAACACCATCGGGGTCTCGAAGGTCAGCGACCCTCGCCACATGGTTCCGATCCAGTTGAAGATCTTCACACCCGTCGGCACGGCGATGAGCATCGTCATCAGTGCGAAGAACGGCAGCAGTACACCACCGGTGACGTACATGTGGTGCGCCCACACCGACACGGACAGCGCGGCGATCGCGATGGTCGCGTACACGAGCGTCTTGTAACCGAAGATCGGCTTGCGGCTGAAGACCGGGAAGATCTCGGAGACGATGCCGAAGAACGGCAGCGCGATGATGTACACCTCAGGGTGTCCGAAGAACCAGAACAGGTGCTGCCACAGAAGCACACCGCCGTTGGCGACGTCATAGGTGTGTGCGCCCAGGATGCGGTCGGCAGCAGCCGCGAACATCGCTGCTGCAAGGACGGGGAACGCCATCAGGATCAGCAGGCTCGTCACCAGCGTGTTCCACGAGAAGATCGGCATGCGCCACATGGTCATGCCCGGGGCACGCATCGTGATGATCGTGGTGATGAAGTTCACCGCACCGAGGATCGTGCCGAAACCGGACATACCGAGCCCGAGCATCCAGAGATTGCCACCAACACCTGGTGAGAACGAGGCGTTGGCCAGCGGCTGATATGCGAACCAACCGAACGACGCCGCACCCTGCGGGGTGAGGAAGCCGGCGACCGCCATGATCGAGCCGAAGCTGAAGAGCCAGAACGCGAAGGCGTTCAGACGCGGGAACGCGACATCGGGTGCACCGATCTGCAGCGGCAGAATGGCGTTCGCGAAGCCCGCGAACAGCGGCGTCGCGAACATCAGCAGCATGATCGTGCCGTGCATCGTGAACAGCTGGTTGTACTGCTCCTTCGTGGGCACGATCTGCATGCCGGGAGCGAACAGCTCGGCGCGGATGATCAGCGCCATCACACCGCCCAGCAGGAAGAACAGCACCGAAGAGATCAGGTACATGTACCCGATCGTCTTGTGGTCGGTGGACGTGATCCACTTGACGAGGACGTTGCCCTTCTGCTCCACACGCGTGGAGGACAGGAGCGCGGCCTGTCGAGGCGGCAGAGTGCTCGGACGAGCGCCCTGCGCCGTGTTGGGTTCAGCTGTGGTGGTCATGGCTTACTCCTCTTCCTCGGCGTCCGTGCTCGCGCCGGTGCCCGGGAGATTGCTGAGTCGATCGTAGGAGTCTGTGATGTCGCCGGTGTTGCCCTCGGCGCGCAGCGTCTCGATGTAGGCGTCGTACTCGTCCTGCTCCACGACCTTCACGTTGAAGAGCATCATCGAGTGGTACTCGCCGCAGAGCTCGGCGCACTTGCCGTCGAACTCGCCGACACGGGTCGGGATGAACGACCAGGAGTTGTCCTTCCCGATGTACATGTCCTTCTTGTACAGGAAGTCGATGATCCAGAAGGAGTGCACGACATCGCGCGACTGGAGGTCGATCTTGACCTTCTTGTCGACCGGCAGCACCAGCGTCGGGAGCTGCTCGCGGTCGAAGTCGCCCGCCTCGTCCGGGTGCGCCTGCGTACCCATGGTCCAAACGGCGTCGGAGTTGTCCTCTGCCTCACCGTCGTACTGGAAGTCCCAAGCCCACTGCTTGGCGATCGCCGTGACCTCGACGTCGACCTCGTCATCGGACCACTGGGTCTCGATCGCGGTCTGGTCGCGCGCGGTGAAGAAGAACATCGCCAGCACGAGGATCAGCGGGATCACCGTGTAGAGGATCTCGATCGGCATGTTGTAGCGCAGCTGCACGGGCAGACCGGTCTGACCCTTGCGACGGCGGTACATGACGACCGCCCACCCCATCAGACCCCACGTGATGAGGCCGACGATGAGCAGAACGATCCACGAGGTGACCCACAGACCAGCGACGCGCTCGGTCTGGTTCGTTGCGGCAGTGCCGTCTTCTACGAAGCCCGGGAGGAACCCATGCAGTTCGGTGGGAGTACATCCCGCCAGAACCACAGCTGCTGCTACTCCCAGCGGGATAGCAGCCCAACGAAGGCGGCGTTTCGAGGGCACGATGCACCTTTCAGATCTCGGACAGGAGCGAATTCAAGTCTAGGGCAATCTCACACCCTATTCATGCCAACCACGCAGGTTGGCCGGGCTCAGTGGAAGCTGTCACCGCACGCGCAACTGCCTGCGGCCTGGGGATTGTCGATCGTGAAGCCCTGCTCCGAGATCGTGTCCTTGAAGTCGATCGACGCGCCGTCCAGGTACGGAATGCTCATGTTGTCGATGATCACCTCGACGCCGTCGAAGTCGACCGTCTCGTCGCCCTCGAGGTAACGCTCGTCGAAATAGAGCTGGTAGATCAGTCCGGAGCATCCACCGGGCTGGACGGCGACACGCAGTCGCAGGTCGTCGCGCCCTTCCTGCTCGAGAAGGCTCTTCACCTTCTGAGCTGCCGCGGACGTGAGGGAGACACCGTGCGCAGCGGTGCTCTCCGAGGTCAGGGTGGTGTCGGTCATCTCAACTCCTTGCAATCGGCAGCACGGCCTGCTGCACATGCTCGATCCTACCGCCGGTGCCTGCGGGGCGGGCGGGCCCAGCCCGCCCGCCCCGGTCGCGTCAGGATGCCGCGTCGCGGTCGTTCATCCGCGTCAGCATCAGTGCCTCGGTGCGGATGGCGTTGCGGAACGTCTCCAGGTGCAAGGACTCGTTCGGGCTGTGCGCCCGGGAGTGCGGGTCTTCCACACCGGTGACGAGGATCTGGGCGGCCGGGAACTCGCGCACGAGGTCGGCGATGAACGGGATAGATCCTCCGATTCCGAGATCGACCGGTTCCGCCCCATAACCGTCTGCCATGGCGCCGCGTGTGAGCTCCACCGCCCAGCCGGAGGTGTCGACCAGGAATCCGTCGCCCAGGTCGACGTCCGAGAACGTCAGCTCTGCGCCGAACGGCGCGTGGGCACGCAGGTGCGACTCGATCGCGGCGTACGCCTCGGCCGCGTCCTGTCCCGGCGCAACGCGCGCGCTGATGACGACGCTGACCTCGGGAAGGAGCGTGTTGGATGCTTGCGCGACGCTGGTCGCGTCGATTCCGGTGATCGTGATGGACGGCTTGTTCCAGATGCGTCCGAAGATGTCGTCGCGCCCCACAGGGGTGGCGTCGGGCAGCAGCCCGGTCTCCTCGCGCAGCGTCTGCTCCGTGTACGCCGGTGTGGTGGCATCCCGCGCGCCCATCCCGGAGACCGCGACCGCCCCGTCGGCGTCCCAGAGCGTCGCCAGCAGCGTGACCGCCGCCATCATCGCGTCGGGTACGGCTCCACCGAACATCCCCGAGTGCGAGGCGTGCTCGAGCGTGCGCACCGTCAGGGTGAAGCGGGCGTTGCCCCGCAATGAGACGGTCAGGCCCGGCGTGTGCGAGTCGAGGTTGCCGGAGTCGGCGACGACGATGGCATCCGCCCGCAGGGCATCGGCGTTGTCGCGCAGGAACCGGGCGAACGAACGGGAGCCGTACTCCTCCTCGCCCTCGATGAACAGGTTCACCCCGAGATCGAAGTCGTCGCCCAGGGTTTCGCTGACCGCGCGCAGCGCGGCGATATGCGCCATGATGCCCGCTTTGTCGTCCGCGGCTCCGCGACCGTACAGCCGACCATCGCGTACCGTCGGCTCGAACGGCGGCGTCTCCCACAGCTCGTCATCCCCCGGGGGCTGCACGTCGTGGTGGGCGTACAACAGGATCGTCGGCTTTCCGTTTCGCGCGGCCCGGGTGGCCAGCACGGCGGGCTGGCCGAGCTCGTCGGTGTCGTCGACGTGTGCGCGCAGCACGCGCACGTCGTCGAAGACGCCGGTGCCTCGGGCGAGCTCCGCGACAGCATCCGCGCTGCGCTCGAGCTGGGTCTGATCGAAAGCCGGCCACGCGACGCCGGGAATGCGCACCAGAGCGCCGAGGTCAGACAGTGCGGCGGGGACGCCGAGAGCGACGGCGTCGAGGACAGCGGATTCGGATGCTGGCAGAGCCTGCGATGAGGACGAGGTCATGCGAGTAATCTTAAGACGAACCCGATACCGAACTGAGGTCGAACGTGTCCAAGCCCATGCCCGCAGCAAACGACGACGCCCCCGAGACGCCCGCCGTCGGCAAGGGGCGCGCCACTCCGACGCGCGCCGAGCGCGAAGCCGCCAACCGGCGCCCGCTCGTCGCGAACACCAAGGAGGCCCGTGCGGCGGCGAAGGCCGACCTGCAGGCGCGACGCGAACGTGCGCGCATCGGCATGGAGAACGGTGAGGACCGCTACCTTCCGGCGCGCGACAAGGGTGAGCAGCGCCGCTGGGTGCGCGACTACGTGGATTCCGGCTGGCACGTTTCCGAGTGGCTGATGGCCGCGATGCTTGTCGTGATCATCCTCAACCTGGTGCCGATCCCTGCCGTGCAGATCTACGCCATGGTCGCTCTCTGGGCGTACATGCTGCTGGCGATCGGCGACATGGTGCTGCTGAACTTCCGCGTCAAGCGCAAGATCGACGCCAAGTTCGGCGCCGACCGCCGCGAGAAGGGCCTGGGCTGGTACGCGGCGATGCGCGCCCTGCAGATGCGCTTCATGCGCCTGCCGAAGCCTCAGGTCAAGCGCGGCCAGCGCCCGGCGTGATCGCGCGGAGGCCGCGGTTGATCTGCCGCGCCCACAGCGGCCCCTGGTACAGAAACGCCGTATAGCCCTGCACCAGGGTCGCGCCGGCGTCCAGTCGGCGCTGCACGTCTTCGGCCGTCTCCACTCCCCCGACGGCGATCACGCAGAAATCAGCCGGAACGGCGGCCTTGACGACCGCGAGCACCTCGAGTGAGCGTTCCTTCAGCGGTGCGCCCGACAGCCCGCCCGCACCCGCCGCCTCGACGACGGCAGCATCTGTGCGCAGGCCGTCACGGGCGATCGTGGTGTTGTGCGCGATGATGCCCGCGAGGCCCTCATCGACGGCCAGACGTGCGATGGCCTCGATCTCATCATCCGGTAGGTCCGGTGCGATCTTGACCAGCAACGGCGTCGACCCGGCGGCCTCCCGCACGGCGCGCAGCAGCGGTGCCAGCGTCTCGACGGCCTGCAGACCGCGCAGACCGGGGGTGTTCGGCGACGACACGTTCACGGCGAGATAGTCCGCAAGGGGTGCCAGCTTCGATGCCGAGGCGACGTAGTCGGCGACAGCATCCTCGACCTCGACCACGCGGCTCTTGCCGATGTTGACGCCGATGACCGCACGGGGTGCGCGGCGGCGCAGCTTCCGTAGGCGCCGTGCGGCAGCATCCGCTCCCTCGTTGTTGAAGCCCATCCGGTTGATCACGGCACGGTCGGGCACCAGACGGAACAGCCGCGGCTTGGGGTTGCCGTCCTGCGGAATGGCCGTCACGGTGCCGATCTCGACGTGACCGAACCCGAGCGCGTCCAGGCCGCGCACACCCACGGCGTTCTTGTCGAAGCCCGCGGCGACACCGAACGCCGACGGGAAGGTCAGACCGAGTGCGTGCACCTGCTGCTCAGGCGTCGGAGCGGTGATCGCACGGGCCGCCCACGAGAACGGGCGCGCGCCGACCACGCGGATGACCGCCATGGCGGCGTGGTGAGCGAACTCCGGGTCGAAGCGCGTGAGGAGGTGGCGGAAGAACAGTGAATACATCACTGCCAAGGCTACCGCCCGGTCGACTCCTGCTCTGCCGCGGCACGGTCGGCCCGGAGCGACCCGATCGCCGATTCGAAGTCCTCCAACGAATCGAACTGCTGGTACACGCTGGCAAATCGCAGGTACGCGACCTCATCGAGCTCGCGTAGCGGCCCGAGGATCGCGAGACCGATCTCATTGGGATCGAGCTGCGACACACCCGTCTGCCGCACGGCCTCCTCGACGCGTTGGGCGAGCACGGCGAGGTCGGCCTCGGTGACCGGGCGTCCCTGGCACGCTTTGCGCACACCCGTGATGACCTTGTCGCGGCTGAAGGGCTCCATGACCCCCGAGCGCTTCATGACGACCAGGCTCGCCGTTTCGGTCGTCGAGAAGCGCCCCCCGCATTCCGGACACTGCCGCCGACGGCGGATGGAGAGCCCGTCGTCGCTGGTGCGCGAATCGATGACACGGGAGTCCGGGTGACGGCAGAACGGGCAGTGCATGATCCCTCAGCGTACCTCGTGGCCGCCGGTGGGTTCGGCGAACCGCGCTTCGACGGCGTCGCCGTGGCCGGGCAGCAGTTCGGCCGCGGCCAAGGCGACGACACCGGCACGTACTTCGGAGAGCGCGGCGTGGTCGTACTCGATGACCTGTTGCGGACGCAGGAACGTGTACGCGCCCAGCCCCGGGGCGTAGCGCGCCTGTCCCCCGGTTGGCAGCACGTGGTTGCTGCCGGCAAGGTAGTCGCCGAGGCTGACCGGGGTCTGGTCGCCGACGAAGACGGCACCGGCGCTGGTGAAGCGCTCGGCGGCTGCGGCGGCGTCACTCAGGTGCAGTTCGAGGTGTTCGGGCGCATAGGCGTTGCTGAAGGCCTCGGCCATCGCGCGGTCGTCGACGAGGACGATCGCCGACTGCGGGCCCGCCAGTGCTTCCGCGACGCGCGCGGCGTGGGTGGTGGATGCTGCCTGCCGGGCGACCTCGTCGGCGACGCGCTGCGCGAGCTCGGACGAGTCGGTGACCAGCACGGCCGAGGCCTGCTCGTCGTGCTCGGCCTGACTGATGAGGTCGGCGGCGATGAGGCGCGGATCGGCGGCGGCGTCGGCGACGATGAGGATCTCGGTGGCGCCCGCCTCGGAATCGGTGCCGACGACACCGGCGACGGCGCGTTTGGCCGAGGCCACGTAGTTGTTGCCGGGGCCGGTGACGACGTCAACGGGATCGAGACCGAGGTCGGCGACGCCGTGGGCGAGCGCGCCGATGGCTCCGGCTCCCCCGATGGCGTAGACCTCGTCGATGCCCAGCAGCGCGGCGGCGGCGAGGATCGTCGGGTGCACACGCCCCTCGTGACCGGCCTGTGGCGGCGAGGCGAGGGCGATCGAGCGCACACCCGCAACCTGCGCGGGGACGACGTTCATGATCACACTGGACGCCAACGGTGCCTTGCCGCCGGGAATGTAGACGCCTGCCCGGTTGATCGGTTGCCAGCGCTGCGCGATGCGTGCTCCCGGCCAGATCTCGGTGACCCGCGGCTCCGGTACCTGTGCGGCCGACGCCCTGCGCACACGCGAGATGGCCTTGGTCAGGGCTTCCCGCACGGCCGGGTCGACGGATTCGGCAGCCTCGGCGAGGTGCTCGGCTGGCACACGGATGGCGTGTCCGGTGACACGGTCGAAGCGCTCGGCCTGCTCGCGCAACGCTGCCTCGCCGCGCACGCGGACGTCCTCGACGATGCGCGCCGCGGTCTCGAGCGCCTCGCTGCGCGCCTGAGTCGCTCGCGGCACAGCGGCGAGCAGGTCGGCGGGTGCGAGCTGCTGCCCGCGAAGATCGATGGTGCGCATGTGCTCAGCCTCTTGTGATGTCGGTGATGTCGTGCAGGTAGCCGATCCGCCCGTCCTCATGGCGGACGACGTAGGCGCCCCCGCGGTCCTCGATGACGAGTGTCCACGCGTGCGGGCCCACCCGGAACAGCGTGTGACCGCGTTCATCGAGAACGTCCCGCTCTGTTGCTGCGAGAACCCAGAACGGCTCGGCTCCCACGGGTCCGGGAGCGGCCCCGGCGGTGGTGCCGGCGCCGGCCGCGCCGGTGAACGGCCGGTCGACCGTCGTCTCGACGTCATCTGCGAAGATCTGCTCGAGCACGCCGACCGGATCCGTGTGGTGGTCATTCTGGTGGTCCGCCTGAGGCACCTCATCGAAGGGCACCTCAGTGTCGTCGGATGCCGTCGTCGGCGTCTCGTCGGATATCGCGACCTGATCCGAGCCATCGATGTGGAGGGAGCGCGTCGCATCGAGTGATTCGGCTTCCCTAACCGGAGTGTCGGCAGCATCGACCTCGCCGGCCGTGGCCTCAGGCTCCGCAATGGCTTCGTCCTCGACGGCGGCGTTCTCGACGGCGGGTTCACCGGCATCCGCAGCATCCGCGGTGTTCATGGAACGCACGCGCGGCGCGCGGGCGACCACCGGACGAACAGGGTTCGCATTGCGGTGGGCGAGCGTCTCCATCCGCCCCTCGAAGTCCTCGCGCAGCCCGGGAATCAGCGGAGCGAACACGGTCACGACGACCATCCCGGCCAGTGCCAGCTGCGCCACAATCACGACCCAGCCGACGGCGTACACGCCCGTGCCGATCGTGACGGCCACCTGAGACCAGAGCAACTGGGCCCACGAGACCGCGGCCGCGGATGCGGCGACCGAGGCGAACTGGTCAATCCCGAGCGAACCAACGCGGCGGATGCCGTCGGGCGAGAGCCTGCGCAGCACGACCAGGAAGACGGCGACCGTCGGCACACCGATCGTCAGGATCCACCCGATTCCCGTGGTCCAGATCGAGCCACCGACGATTCCGACGGGAAAGAACGACACGACGAAGGCGACAAACCAGGTGCCGATGATCAGAAGCTCACGCAACGTGAACCCGAAGACGCCCGTCTCGGGCTGCACCTGGTCCTCGTACAGCACGGCTCCGTCGACGTCCTCGACACGCTCGGAGTCACTGAGTCTCGCGGGCACGCCCGCGAGCGGCCCGTCGCTGGGCGGAAGATTCGGGGTGTCGTGGCTCATCGAACAGGTCCTTTCGTCGCTGCAGGCGTCGTGGTCGGTTCGCACGCGAGAAACGATCCTATCGACCCCGACTGGCGGTGTGCTGCGCGATGTCGCTCATCCCAGACAGGTCGGGCCGAGCAGCGACTTGAGATCGCCGAACAGGTCGGCCGAGATCTTCACGGGCATCGGCACCTCGAACACCTTTGCGGTACCGCCACGGTGCACGCGCAGCAGCACCTCGGTTTCACCGGCATGGCGCTGCAGCACCATCGCCAGGTCGTTCATCACCCGCTCGGTGGCCCGCTGCTCGGCGACCAGCAAAGCGAGCGGTCCCGCGGCATCGAACGAACCGACATCCGGTGTGAACGTCGACTGCGCGTGCAGGTTGAGCCCGTCGTCGCGACGCGAGACCCGTCCGCGCACGGCGAGAATCGCGTCCTGCTGCAGCGTGTGCTGGAACTCGGTGTAGGTCTTGCCCATGAACATGACCGTCACCTCGCCGTTGAAGTCCTCGACCGTGATCATGCCGTAGGGGTTTCCGCTGGCTTTGGCGACCCGGTGCTGCACGCTGGTGACGAGACCCGCGACGGTGACCTGATCACCGTCCTGCATGTCCTCCGAGTTGAGCAGGTCGTGGATCGAGATCGAGGCGTGCTTGGCCAGCGGCACCTCGAGACCCGCGAGCGGATGATCCGACACATACAGCCCGAGCATCTCGCGCTCGAAGGCGAGTTTGTCCTTCTTGATCCACTCGGGACGCTCCGGCACTTTGGCCGGCGGCGCACCCTCGATGTCGTCGTACAGGCTGTCGAAGTCGAAGCCGATGGCCCCCTGGGCCTCGTTGCGCTTACGGTCGACAGCGGCCTCAACGGCATCCTCGTGGATCTCTACGAGCGCGCGCCGCGTGTCACCCATCGAGTCGAACGCGCCGGCCTTGATCAACGACTCGACAGTGCGCTTGTTCGAGACATGCATCGGCACACGGTTCAGGAAATCGTGGAACGACGTGTACGGCCCCTCCTCGCGCGCGCCGACGATACCGTCGACGACGTTGCTGCCGACGTTGCGCACGGCACCGAGCCCGAAGCGGATGTCCTCCCCGACGGCGGCGAAGAAGTTGATTGATTCCGACACGTCGGGCGGCAGCACGCGGATGCCCATGCGGCGGCACTCGTTGAGGTAGAGCGCCATCTTGTCCTTGGAGTCGCCGACGCTGGTCAGCAGCGCCGCCATGTACTCGGCCGGGTAGTGGGCCTTCAGGTAGGCCGTCCAGTACGACACCACGCCGTACGCGGCGGAGTGTGCTTTGTTGAAGGCGTAGTCCGAGAACGGCAGCAGGATCTCCCACAGCGCGTTGACGGCCTCGTCCGAGTACCCGTTGGCCTGCATGCCGGCGTGGAAGCCCGCGAACTGCTTGTCGAGCTCGGATTTCTTCTTCTTGCCCATCGCGCGGCGCAGAATGTCCGCTTGGCCGAGCGAGAACCCGGCAACGCGCTGGGCGATGGCCATCACCTGCTCCTGGTAGATGATGAGGCCATAGGACTCTTCCAGGATGTCGGCGAGTGATTCGACGAACTCCGGGTGGATGGGGGTGATCGGCTGCTGCCCGTTCTTGCGGAGCGCGTAGTTCGTGTGCGAGTTCGCCCCCATCGGCCCCGGGCGGTACAGCGCGATGAGTGCCGAGATGTCCTCGAAGCTGTCGGGGCGCATCAGGCGCATCAGGGCGCGCATCGGCCCGCCGTCGAGCTGGAAGACGCCGAGTGAGTCGCCCCGGGTGAGCAGTTCGTAGGCGGCACGGTCATCGAGCTCGAGGTGTTCGAGGTCGATCTCTTCGCCGCGGTTCATGCGGATGTTGTCGAGCGCGTCCGAGATGATCGTCAGGTTGCGCAGCCCGAGGAAGTCCATCTTGATCAGGCCGAGCGCCTCACACGACGGGTAGTCGAACTGCGTGACGATCTGACCGTCCTGCTCGCGCTTCATGATCGGGATGATGTCGAGCAGGGGCTCGGACGACATGATCACACCGGCGGCGTGCACGCCCCACTGCCGCTTCAGCCCCTCCAGGCCGATCGCACGGTCGAAGACGGTCTTGGCCTCGGGATCGGTGTCGATCAGGGCGCGGAACTCGCTGGCTTCCTTGTACCGCGGGTGTGCGCTGTCGTACATACCGCTCAGCGGCATGTCCTTGCCCATCACGGGCGGCGGCATCGCCTTGGTCAGACGCTCCCCCATGCTGAACGGGAAGCCCAGCACTCGACCGGCATCCTTGAGAGCCTGCTTCGACTTGATGGTTCCGTAGGTGACGATCTGCGCCACGCGTTCGGAGCCGTACTTCTCGGTGACGTACTCGATGACCTCGCCGCGGCGACGGTCATCGAAGTCGACGTCGAAGTCGGGCATCGAGACGCGGTCGGGGTTGAGGAACCGCTCGAAGATCAGACCATGTTCGATGGGATCGAGGTCGGTGATCTTCATGGCGTAGGCGACCATCGATCCGGCACCGGAGCCACGCCCCGGTCCGACACGGATGCCGTTGTCCTTGGCCCAGTTGATGAAGTCGGCGACGACGAGGAAGTAGCCCGGGAACCCCATCTGCAGGATGATGCCGGTCTCGTACTCGGCACGCTGGCGCACGGCGTCTGAGATGCCGTTCGGGTAGCGGTAATGCAGACCCGCCTCGACCTCCTTGACCAGCCAGCTCTCCTCGGTCTCACCGTCGGGAACGGGGAAGCGCGGCATGTAGTTGGCAGAGGTGTCGAACTCGACGTTGCAGCGTTCGGCGATCAGCAGCGTGTTATCGCACGCCTCAGGGTGGTCGCGGAACAGCTGGCGCATCTCTTGCGCCGTCTTGATGTAGTAGCCGTCGCCGTCGAACTTGAAGCGGTTCGGATCGTCCATCGTCGACCCCGACTGCACGCACAGCAACGCTTCATGGGCATCGGCCTCGTGCTGGTGGGTGTAGTGCGAGTCGTTGGTCGCGACCAGCGGGATTCCGAGGTCCTTCGACAGCCTCAGCAGATCGGTGATCACCCGACGCTCGATCGACAGCCCGTGATCCATGATCTCGGCGAAGTAGTTGTCTTTGCCGTAGATGTCCTGGAACTCGGCGGCGGCGGCGCGTGCCGCATCGTACTGGCCCAGCCGCAGACGGGTCTGGATCTCGCCGGACGGGCACCCCGTGGTGGCGATCAGCCCCTTGCCGTAGGTCTGCAGCAGCTCGCGATCCATGCGCGGCTTGAAGTAGTACCCCTCGATGCTCGAGAGAGAGCTGAGCCGGAAGAGGTTGTGCATCCCGGCCGTGTTCTCCGCCCACATGGTGGTGTGCGTGTACGCGCCGGAGCCCGAGACGTCATCGCTCTTCTGGTCGGGGGAACCCCACGCGACGCGCGACTTGTCGCTGCGGTGCGTGCCCGGGGTGACGTACGCCTCGAGCCCGATGATCGGCTTGACGCCGGCGGACTTGGCCGCGTTGTAGAACTCGAACGCGGCGAAGGTGTTCCCGTGGTCGGTCACCGCGATCGCGGGCATGCCGTAGTCGGCGGCGGCCTGGGTCATCGAGGCGAGCTTCGCGGCACCGTCCAGCATCGAGTACTCGCTGTGGACATGCAGGTGCACGAAGGAATCGGATGCCATGCCTCGAGCCTACCCGCGGCATCCGACCCCGGTGCCGCGTCGCCGTTACTCTGAGAGCATGGCCACTCCGGATTTCGTCCTCGCGTTGCGCGAGCACATCGGCACCGCTCCGCTCGCCCTCGTCGGCACCACCGCGGTGGTGTTCCGCGATGAGAAAGTGCTGCTGGGCAAGCGCGCCGACAACGGCGCGTGGCAGACCATCGCCGGGATCGTCGAGCCCGGCGAGGAGCCGGCGGATGCCGCCGCGAGGGAGTGTCTGGAAGAGGCGGGCATCGTCGTCTCGGTCGACCGACTGGCGCTGGTGCAGCAGGTGCCACGGGTGACCTACGCCAACGGCGATCAGGTCGACTACCTTGACATCGTCTTCCGCTGCTCCTGGGTGTCGGGGGATCCGCATCCCGCCGACGGGGAGTTGACCGAGGTCGGGTTCTACGACCTCGCCGCGATGGGCGACGTCGATGACGCGCATGTGCGCAAGATCGCCCTGGCGATGGCCGAAGACGACCCGGCGCACTTCCGCGGCGGTCGCGCGCCGCGCTGACGCCAGGTCAGCGCCCCGGATCGAGCACGCGCAGGGCGTGCTGGAAGTCTTCCGGGTAGGGAGATTCGAACTGCACCCACTCCCCGGTCGCCGGGTGGGTGAACGCCAGCTGATGCGCGTGCAGCCACTGCCTCGTGAGCCCCAGGCGCGCCGACAGCGTCGGGTCCGCCCCGTAGAGCGGGTCGCCAACGCAGGGGTGTCGGTGCGCTGCCATGTGGACGCGGATCTGGTGGGTACGCCCGGTCTCCAGATGGATCTCGAGCAGCGACGCGCCGGGAAAGGCCTCAAGTGTCTCGTAGTGGGTCACCGATGGTTTGCCATCCGGCACGACGGCGAACTTCCACTGGTGGTTCGGGTGCCGGCCGATCGGTGCGTCGATGGTGCCGCTCAGCGGGTCGGGATGCCCCTGGACGACGGCATGGTAGATCTTCTCGACCGTGCGTTCCTTGAACGCGCGCTTGAGCGCCGTGTACGCCGACTCCGTCTTCGCGACGACCATCAGACCGCTGGTGCCGACGTCCAGCCGGTGGACGACGCCCTGCCGTTCGGGCGCGCCGGTCGTCGCGATCCGGAATCCGGCGGCTGCCAGGGCACCGACGACCGTGGGACCTTCCCAGCCCAGCGAGGGGTGTGCTGCGACGCCGGTGGGCTTATCGACCACGACGATGTCGTCGTCATCGTGCACGATGCCGAGCTCTGGCACCGCGATCGGCACGATCCGCGGTTCCTCTTTGGGACTCCAGCTGACATCGAGCCATCCGCCGGCACGCAACCGGTCGGACTTGCCCAACGGCGCGCCGTCGAGTGTGACGCCGCCGGCCTCGGCGACCTCCGCGGCGAACGTGCGCGAGAAGCCGAGCATCTTCGCGAGGGCCGCGTCGACGCGCGCGCCGTCGAGCCCGTCGGGAACGGGAAGGCTCCGGGACTGCATGATCAGCTCTCGGGGGTGGCGGGCTTGGCCGCGCCGTCGGATGCCGGGACTTCGGCGCCCTCATCAGCTTCAGCAGCGGCACGTTCGTGGTCGCGGTCGCGCGTGCCGTCGAAACGCAGGCCGATCAGCACCAGCAGAGCGACCGAGATCATGCCTGACACGATGAAGATGTCGGCGACGTTGAAGATCGCGGGCATCATCCAGGGCAGCGAGAGCATGTCGACGACCTCGCCGACAGGGAAGCCGGGGGCGCGGAACAGCCGATCGGTGAGATTCCCGAGCACGCCGCCGAGCAGGCAGCCGAGAACGACGGCCCACAGCCTGGATTGGAGCCCGAATGCTTTCCAGATGACGACGCCCGCGACGACGGCAAGGGCGATCGTGAAGATCCAGGTGTGCTCCTTGCCCAGCGAGAACGCTGCGCCCGGGTTGCGCACATAGAGCAGTTCGAAGAACTCACCGAGTACGGGGATGCGCTCCCCCTCGGACATGTTCTGCACGGTGAGCTGCTTCACGAACTGATCGGCGGCCAGTACGACGATCGCGAGAACCGCGACGATCGCACCGGCCGCCGACCTGCGAAGGGGACGACGTCCTGTCAAGAGTGACCTACAGGCCGATGGCCGAGACAGGCGTCGAGTCGGTGCTCGACTTCTGGTCGAGGTCGCGCAGCTGGCCCTCGATCATCGCGCGGAGCTTGCCGCGGTAGTCGCGCTCGAACTCGCGCAGTTCGGTGATGCGCGCCTCGAGGGTGTTGCGCTCGCGCTCCAGGCGTGCGGACTCCTCGCGCTGCTTCGCCTGCGCTTCGGTGCGGATGCGGGTGACCTCAGCCTCAGCCTCAGAGATGAGCTGCTGACGCTTGGCCTCACCCTCGGCGATGTGCTCGTCGTGCAGGCGCTGCGCCAGCTCGATGATGCCGGCCGAGGTGCCGGTCGCCGACGCGGCGTCGACGGGCGCCGGAGCGGCGGGTGCGGCCGGGGCCGGAGCGGCGGCTGCGCCGGACTCGAACGCCGCGAGCTTGGCCTTCAGGTCGTTGTTCTCTTCGAGAGTCTTACGCCATTCGACGACGATCTCGTCAAGGTAGTCGTCGACCTCTTCCGGGTCGAAGCCGTCCTTGAAGCGGACGTGCTGGAACTCCTTGTGGACGACGTCATCCGGGGTCAGTGCCATGGGTGGCTCCTCTTTCGATGAGTTCGGCTGCCAGTCGGTGAGAGCCGGCGCAACGGTTCAGTGTGCGCGCGCCCGGAGGTTCGCGCCTGGGAGCCAAGCATAGCCGCCCTGTCTGTGCGGCGCGACGATGCCACTCCGCGTGTGGTCAGGTGAGCGCCCGCACGATCGACATCAGGATGAGCACGCTGATCATCGTCAGCATGAATCCGAAGTCGAGCGCGATCGTGCCGAGCCGCAACGGCGGAACGAGTCTGCGGAAGAAGCGAATGGGTGGATCGGTGACGGTGTACACCAGCTCGGCGGCGACCAGGCCCGCCCCCTTCGGGCGCCATTCCCTGTTGAAGAGCGGGATGTAGTCCAGCACCAGCCGGGCGATGAGCACGAGGATGTACAGCGTCAGCACCAGGTCGACGATGCCGCCGACGATGCTGAGAACGGTCGCCACGGATCAGGAGTCGAACGAGGCGGAGTCCGCCTGTGCGATCCCACCCTGCCCCGACACCGAGATGTTCTCGGGCGACAGCAGGAATACCTTGCTCGTGACGCGTTCGATGCGTCCGTACAGCCCGATCGACAGACCACTGGCGAAGTCGATCAGGCGGCGCGCGTCGGCATCGCTCATCTGCGAGAGGTTGATGATGACCGGCACGCCGTCACGGAAGTTCTCGGCGATGAGCTGTGCATCGCGGTACTGCTTGGGGTGCACGGTGAGGATCTCGTTGACCGCACCGCCGGCAGGCTGGCGCACCGCGGTCGGACGCCGCAGCGGAGTGACCGGGGCCGGCGCCTGCTCCTCGTGGTCGCGCTCGCGCTCACGTTCGCGCGTGGCGCGGGCGGGTGCTGGCGCACTCTCCTCTTCGTAGACCCCTTCCTCGTCGGCGAGGCCGAGATACACCATGGTCTTCTTCAGTGGGTTACCCATCGTGTCCTCCGGTTCGAACGATGCGGGCTGGTCTGGCCTTCAGGCTAACCCCGGTCGGGGCGCGGCCCGGTGATTGCGGAACCGATCCGCAGGTGTGTCGCACCCGCGTTGATCGCCTCGACGAAGTCACCGGTCATGCCCGCCGAGATCCAGGTGGCCTCGGGGGCGAGCCGCTGGATGCCGTCTGCGACGTCACGCAGGCGCGCGAACGCCGCTGCGGGATCCTCATCAAGTGGCGCTACGGCCATCACTCCACGCAGTCGCAACGAGTCGAGACCGAGCACGTGCTCGGTGAGGCGCTCGGCGTCGGCGACTGTGGTGCCGCCCCGACCGGCATCGTGCGTCAGGTTGACCTGCACCAGCACGTCGAGCCGTGACTCATCGTCCGCAGCTCGGTGCAGACTGTCCGCGAGGCGGGTGCGATCGACGGAGTGCACGACGTCGGATGCCCGGCGAATTGCAGCTGCCTTGTTCGTCTGGGCCTGACCGATGAAGTGCCAGCGCAGGTCGAGATCGTCGAGTTCCGCGCGTTTCGCCGTGAGCTCCTGCTGACGGTTCTCGCCGACGTCCGCAACACCGAGCGCGTGCAGTTCACGCACCAGTGAGGCGGGGTGGAACTTGGTCACGACGATGCGGGTGATCTCCCCCGGGTCACGTCCTGCGCGGCGCGCGGCGTCGGCGATGCGATCGTCGATCGCCGACAACCGCGCTGCAAGCGTCACTTCAGGAACTCGGGAATGTCGATGTCGTCGTCACTGAACGCCGGCTCCAGGCTCGGCGCCACCGCGGCGGGCCCAGCGGGGGCCGCAGGCTTGGGCGCCTCGGACTCGACTTCCTGCTTCTGCTCGACCTCGACGTCCGGCACGGGAGCGGCCGTCGAGCGCTCGACGATCATCGGCTCCAGACGGGGCGACGGGGCGCCACCATCGAACCCGGCGGCAATCACGGTGACACGCACCTCGTCGCCGAGAGTGTCATCGATGACGGTTCCGAAGATGATGTTCGCTTCGGGGTGCGCCGCTTCCTTGACGAGGTCTGCCGCATCGTGGATCTCGAAGATGCCGAGGTTCGATCCACCCTGGATCGACAGGAGCACACCATGGGCACCTTCGATCGAGGCCTCGAGCAAGGGCGACTCGACGGCAAGCTCTGCTGCCTTGATCGCCCGGTCCGCGCCCCGCGCGGAACCGATGCCCATCAAGGCAGAGCCCGCTCCCTGCATGACGGACTTGACGTCCGCGAAGTCGAGGTTGATGAGTCCGGGGGTGGTGATCAGGTCGGTGATGCCCTGCACACCGGCCAGGAGCACCTGGTCGGCGGTCGCGAACGCCTCGATCATCGAGATGCCGCGGTCGCTGATCTCCAGAAGTCGGTCGTTGGGAACGACGATGAGAGTGTCGACCTCTTCTTTGAGCTTGGCCACACCCTGCTCGGCCTGGCTCTGGCGTCGACGGCCTTCGAAGGAGAACGGCTTGGTGACCACACCGATCGTGAGTGCGCCGATCGACTTGGCGATGCGCGCGACGACAGGTGCGCCGCCGGTGCCCGTGCCTCCGCCCTCACCCGCGGTGACGAAGACCATGTCGGCACCGGTGAGCGCCTGCTCGATCTCTTCGGCGTGATCCTCGGCTGCGCGCCGGCCGACCTCGGGGTCTGCTCCCGCGCCCAGGCCACGGGTGAGTTCGCGTCCGACGTCGAGCTTGATGTCGGCGTCGCTCATCAGCAACGCCTGCGCATCGGTGTTCACGGCGATGAACTCCACACCGCGGAGTCCGAGTTCGATCATCCGGTTGACGGCATTGACGCCGCCACCGCCGACGCCGACGACCTTGATCACGGCGAGGTAGTTCTGGTTCTGGCTCATGGCCGGCCTCCGATATTCGAGCCTGACGTGGGACTAACCTTAAACCTCAACAAGAGGGTTAAACTGTTTCCCGGTATTGCGTTCTCGACTTCGACGGTATGCGCAAGCCACGCACGCGCGCGCAACGACACGGCGTGTCGCCGGGATCGCCGGCGGCTCATCCCGCGACGGGCACCGTAGGCGATGAGACGTCGAACGTACGGGCGTCCGGGGCGGCCTCGATCAGGCTCACCAGCACCTCTGCCTTGCGCACCGAGTCCCCCTCGCCACCCCAGATGACGGTCTTGCCGTCACTCGTGCTGAAGCTGACGTCGTCGCCCGAGGAAGCCCGCACCTCGGTGACGGTTTCGCGCAGATCCGCGGGCAGCGATCGCATCACCAGTCCCGCGCTGCGAAACGCGGCAGATTCGATGCCTCCCGCAACTTCCAGCCGCGGCTGTCCCTTCGGCCGCTTGGGGGTGGTCGCGAGGACGACACCGGCCGCGTCGAGCAGCGAGTACCCGGCATCCGACTTCACGACGCCGATCGGCGTGCGTTCGACGATGCGCACCAGCAGCTCGTGAGGGGGCCGCGCCTCCAGCGCATACGTCTCGATGATGGGGAACTCCGTCAACGCCGACTTCACCTCGGCGCCGTCCACCAGTGCCAGCGGCACACCGAGCTGCCCCTGCAACGCCTGCTGAACCTCGGTCGGATCCACCGCCTCAGCACCGACCACCGTGATCTCGCGCACCGCGAACAACGGACTGTAGGCGGCGACCACGCTGCCGAGCACGAGCGCTGCGACGGCACCGAGCGAAGCCCACCAGACGATACGACGTCGACGGGATCGTTGCGTGAACCGCCGGATCTCAGCACGCAGCGCCTTGCGCCGGGCACGGGCCGCGCGCCACACCTCGGTGCTGCGCACCTCAGCATCCGTCGACTCGCTCTCCTCACGTCCGTCAGCGACGGACTCTTCAGCGGCGGGCCTACTGGCGACAGGCTCGATCACCTCGGTGATCGAGTTCTCATCCGGGGCGTGCGGTGCCTCCGCAACCGCGGAGCCCTCGTTGCGTCCGCGCCGGGCGCGAGCGGGCCGGGTAGCATCCTCACGCGTGTCGGCGCCGTCCTCGGAGCGGTCCCGCCCAGGCTCGTCCGCCGACGCCGGGAGCGGTGCCGGGCGTCGCATATCAGGCCTCGGGGATGCGCCGAAGTGCGTCGAGCACCTGCGGGATGATCTGGTAGACGTTGCCGCAGCCGAGTGTGACGACGTAGTCGCCATCGCGGGCGACCTGCGCCGTGTAGTCGGCGGCGGCCTGCCACTCGGGCACGTAGTGCACGTGCGACGGGTCGGTGAACGCGCCGCTGACCAGCTCACCCGTCACGCCGGGGACCGGGTCTTCACGCGCACCGTACACATCGAGCATCACCGTGTGGTCGGCAAGCTCCTCCAGCACCTCGGCGAACTCGCGGTACATGTGCTGCGTGCGCGAATACGTGTGCGGCTGCTGGATCGCGATCACCCGGCCGGCGCCGGCGACGCCGCGCATGGCCTCGAGCGCCGCGCGAACCTCGGTCGGGTGGTGCGAGTAATCGTCGTAGACGTGCACGCCGCGCGCCTCGCCATGCAGCTCGAGCCGACGGACGGTGCCGGCGAACCCTTCGACAGCGCGCACGGCGTCGGGCAGTGCGTAGCCCAGCGTGATCAGAACGGCAACGACACCGGCGGCGTTGATCGCATTGTGCACACCGGGTACAGCCAGCTGCATGCGCGCCGACGCGTCCGCGTGGCTCAACGTGGCAGAGACACCGCCGGCGGTCTCGATGTCGCTCACGCGCACATCGGCATCCGCGGCCTGACCGAAGGTCACGACATGCGGATGCCCGAGACCGGCGCGCACGCGTTGCGCACCGGGGTCGTCGCTGGAGATGACGACGGCCTCACGGGCCTCGTCGCCGAAGCGGACGAAGGCATCGTAGAACGCGTCCTCCGAGGCGAAGAAGTCGAGGTGGTCGGGGTCGACGTTCGTGATCAACGCGATCGAGGTGTCGTACAGCAGGAACGTGCCATCGGACTCGTCGGCCTCGATCACGAACAGCTCGTCGGTTCCTGAGGCGCTCGACGCGCCCAGCTGCTCGATCACTCCGCCGTTGACAAAGCTCGGGTCCGCATCCAGCGCCTGCAGAGCCGTCACCAACATCCCGGTCGAACTCGTCTTGCCGTGCGCGCCGGCGACCGAGACCAGTCGACTGCCGCCGATCAACCAGAACAGCGCCTGCGACCGGTGGATGACGTGCAGTCCGCGTTCCTTGGCCGTGACGAACTCCGGGTTCTCGGGCCAGATCGCTCCCGTGTGGATGATCGTGTCGGCGTCGCCGAGGTGCGCTGCGTCGTGTCCGACATGCACGGTGGCCCCCGCCGCGGCCAGCGCGCGCAGGTTGTCGCTGTCGGCGCGGTCGGAGCCGGACACGCGGATGCCCGCATCGAGGAACATCCGGGCGAGGCCGCTCATGCCCGAGCCACCGATGCCGATGAAGTGGGCGGAGGTGATCGTCTCGGGGATGGGAAGAGAAAGGTCAGGTCTGATCATGGCGTCCTCAGTCTACTTTTGCGCCAGTGCGCGATCGATGAGCGCGACGAGGTTCTCGGTGCCCGTACGGGTGCCGACGAACTGCGCGGACTCCGCCATGGCGGCGATACGCGTGGCATCCGACAGCAGCGGCACGATGCGTTCGCGCACGGCGTCGCCGTCGAAGCCCGCATCGTCCATCAGCAGGGCCGCCCCAGCGGTGACCGCGGAGGCCGCATTGAGGCGCTGTTCACCGTTGCCGACCGCATAGGGAACGTAGACGGCGGGGATGCCGAGCGCGCTGATCTCGCTGACCGTCGCCGATCCCGAGCGCGACACGATCAGGTCGGCCAACGCGAAGGCGAGATCCATGCGGTCGATGTAACGGCGCTGTGTGTAGCCGGGCACGTCGGGGTCGGCGAGGTCACTGCGCTCCCCCGTGGCGTGCAGCAACTGCCAGCCCGTGTCCAGCACGTCGCGCCAGGCATCGCCGAAGGCCGTGTTCAGACGCAGGGCTCCCAGCGACCCACCGAAGACCAACAGCACCGGGCGTTCGGGGTCGAGCCCGAACTCCGCCGCGGCTTCGGCGCGCAGCGCCTGGCGGTCGAGGTCGACGACCTCGCGACGAAGAGGCATGCCCACGACCTCTCCGCGCTTGAGCGGCGTGCCCTCGAAGGCGACGCCGACCGCGGCGGCCCGACGAGCTCCGAGTACATTGGCCAGGCCCGGCTTGGCGTTGGCCTCATGTACGACGAACGGCACGTTCTCTCGGCGCGCGGCTACGTAGGCCGGAGCCGCGGCGTATCCGCCGAACCCCACCACCACGTCCACGCCGCGTTCGCGGATGTGGTCGCGCACCTGTCGTACCGCACGACGGAAGCGCGAGGGAAAGGCGAGGGCGTCACGGTTCGGACGGCGAGGAAAGGGCACCTTGTCGACGATCAGCAGCTCGTAGCCGCGTTCGGGCACCAGACGCGCTTCCAGTCCTTCTCGCGTGCCGAGCACGAGCACGTCGGCGCTCTCGCGCTCGCGCAGCAGATCGGCGACGGCGAGCAGCGGATTGACATGGCCGGCGGTGCCGCCGCCGGCCAGGAGGTACGTGGTCACTTCGTCTCGCTTCGCTCGCTCGGTACAGACACCCTGGCGACCTTACCCCGTTCGGGTGCGGAAGGATCTGAGGCGGGCATGGTACGGGCGAACGCCAACAGCACACCGCACGCCATCAGCACCGACAGCAACGCCGTGCCCCCCTGCGACATGAACGGCAGGGGCACGCCGAGCACCGGGAAGACACGCAGCACGACACCGATGTTGATCAGGGCCTGCCCGACGATCCACACGACGATGCCGCCGGTGGCCACCCGGATGAACGGGTCATCCGTCTTGCGGATGATGTGGAACGCTCCGACGGCGAAGGTGCCGAAGAGCGCCAACACGATCAGGCTGCCGATCAGGCCGAGTTCCTCGCCCACGATCGCGAAGATGTAGTCGTTGGCGGCGGCGGGCAGCCAGCCGTACTTCTCCTGGGAATTGCCGAGGCCCACGCCGAAGATGCCGCCATTGGCCATGCCCCACACGCCGTGCACCGCCTGATAGCACTCGTCTTTGATATCGCATGCCTCGGGATTGAGCGCCGCAAGGATGCGCGTCATGCGATTCTCGCTGGAGAGCGCGTAGAAGAGCACCACGATGACGCCGAGGACCAGCGGCAGGATGAACAGACGCAGCTTCACGCCCGAGAAGAACAGGCACCCCAGCACGGCGAGCACGAGCACCATCGCGGTACCGAGGTCGCTACCGCCGATGACGGTGCCGATCACCAGGATAGACACGGGCACGACCGGGATGAACACGTGGTGCCAGATACCCAGTCGGGCCTGCTTGCGCAGCAGCACGTAGGCGATCCACAGCACCAGCGCGAGCTTGAGGAACTCCGAGGGCTGCAGCTGGAAGCCTGCGATCTTGATCCAGTTGGTGTTTCCGTAGGACGACACCCGAATTCCGGGCACGAAGACGAGCAGCTGCATCGCCGTGGCCAAGATCAGTGCCGGCCAGGCGATGCGGCCGAAGAACTTCACCGGGAGCCTGCTGATCAGCAGCATCAGCGGCAGGCCGATCAACGCGAAGATGCCCTGTTTGAGTGCGTCGTCGAACGGTGCGGTCGGATTCGCGCTGGTCGCCGAGAGCACCATCACCAGGCCGAACAACGTGAGCAGCACCGCCGTGGAGGCGATCATCACGAACTCGGTCGAGGGCGGGGTGAACAGCCTTCCGAGTGTCACCCGGGCCGCGAGTCCGCGGCGCTCGTCGACGGGCTCGCCGTCAGCGCTGCGCGGGCGATTCCTCTGCGTCATCCGCGCTCCCCCGCTCGATCCATGTGCGCACCGCTTGCGCGAAGCGCACTCCCCGGTCCGCGTATCCCGTGAACTGGTCGAAGGATGCCGCCGCGGGTGCCAGG
The DNA here is from genome assembly GCF_017303215.1 of Microbacterium esteraromaticum. GTDB lineage: Bacteria > Actinomycetota > Actinomycetes > Actinomycetales > Microbacteriaceae > Microbacterium > Microbacterium esteraromaticum_C. Next base: position 2,360,416 of record NZ_JAEMWU010000001.1, read on the forward strand.
AGCACAGTGCCCTGCCCCTCGGCGATCTCCGCCGCCAGCTCCACGACGCGATCCATGACCTCTCCAGTGTCACCGGGAACGACCTCGTACACGGGCACGAGTGGCGCGTGTCGTTGGAACGCGGTCAGCACCGGCTCACGGTCGATGCCGATGATCAGCGCGGCGCCGGCGCCGACGCCGACCTCGGCGATCAAGTCCGAAAGGTCGACGCCCTTGAGGTCACCGCCGACGACCCAGATCGCACCAGGGTACGCGCGCAGTGACGAAGCAGCGGCGTGCGGGTTCGTCGCCTTCGAATCGTCGACCCAGCGGATGCCCGCATGCTCGGCGACGAGCTGAATCCGGTGCGCGTCGAGCTCGAAGGTGCGCAGCGCGTCATGAATCGCGGCCGGCTCGACTCCCAGCGAGCGCGCCAGCGCCGATGCCGCGAGGATGTTCATCACGATGTGCGGCGCAGAGAGCCCGACCGAGCGCAGTTCGTCGACGGTGATCAGCTCGAGTGCGCTGTGGCGACGATCGGCGTGGAAGGCGCGGTCGACGAGGATGCCGTCCACGACCCCCAGGTCGCTGGGCCCCGGCGTGCCAAGGTCGAAGCCGATCGCCCGAGCGCCCTCGACGACGTCGGCCTCCTCGACCATGTGCTGGGTGACGAGGTCTGCCTTGTTGTAGACGCAGGCGATGCGGGTGTTGCGATAGACGACGGCCTTCGCGTCACGGTAGGCGTCGGCGCTGCCGTGCCAGACGAGATGGTCGTCGGCGAGGTTCAGGCACGTCGCCGCATAGGGAATCGGCTGGCCCGCGGGCTCGGACTGCCCCAAGTACCACAGCTGATGACTGGACAACTCGACCACCAGCACGTCGAATCCGCCCGGGTCGCGAACGGCATCGAGCACGGGAACGCCGATGTTGCCGCACGGCGCGGCACGCAGACCGCCGGCGCTCAGCAACGTCGCCGTGAGCTGCGTGGTGGTGGTCTTGCCGTTGGTTCCGGTGATCAGCACCCACTCGGCGGGGGTGCCGTCGGCGCGCACGACCTTGTCGCGCACGCGCCACGCGAGTTCGATGTCGCCCCACAGCGCGATACCGGTCTCGCGCGTCCAGCGGACGATCGGATGCGCCGGAGCGAAGCCCGGTGAAGCGATGACGACCTCCGGGTCGAACGCTCGAAGCGCATCGGGGACCTCATCGAGCGGCCCCAGTTCGAGCCGCGCTCCGATCACCGGTACCAGACGTGCGTACTCCTCGGATGCCCCCTCGGAGAGCACGAGCACTTCGGCACCGAGTTCGGTGAGGGTGTCGGCCACCGAAAACCCTGTCATCGACAGGCCCAGCACGGCGACGCGTAGGCCCGACCAGTCGGCATGCCAGCTGGTGAGGCCGTCCAGACGCGCGCTCATACCTGGATCAGCCAATCGACGTAGAACAGGCCGACGGCCGAGACGGCGAGGAGCCCCGCGATGATCCACAGCCGAACGACGATCGTGACCTCGGCCCACCCGCGCATCTCGAGGTGGTGGTGGAACGGACTCATCAGGAACAGGCGCTTGCCGCGGGTGAGCTTGAAGTAGGCGCGCTGCAGGATCACCGAGCCCGACGAGAGCACGAAGATACCGGCGATCACCAGCAGCAGCAGCTCGGTGCGGGTCAGGACTGCCATGGCAGTGATGACACCGCCGATCGCCATCGACCCGACGTCACCCATGAAGACCTTGGCCTTGGGTGCGTTCCACCACAGGAAACCGACGAGTCCGCCGGCGAATGCAGCCGAGACTGTGGCGAGGTTGAGGGGCTCGCGCACCTCGTAGCAGCCGGCCGCCGCCATCGCCTGTCCGACGCAGGACTGCTTGAACTGCCAGAAGGCGATCAAGCTGTAGGCGCCGACGACGAAGACACCCGCACCGGCGGCGAGGCCATCGAGGCCGTCAGTGAGGTTGACGCTGTTCGACGTAGCGACGCCGAGGATGGCGATCCACAGCAGGTAGAGGATCCACCCGAGCACGGCGCCGAACGCGAACAGGTTGAGCCAGGGAATGTCACGGAACAGCGATACGTGGCCGCTGGCCGGGTACTGGCCGAGGGCATTGGGGAAGTTCAGGGCGACCACGCCGAACGGGATCAGCACCAGCAGCTGCCCGACGATCTTTCGCCAGCCCGACAATCCCAGGCTGCGCTGGCTGCGTACCTTCATGTAGTCGTCGACGAATCCGACCACGCCGAAGCCGACCATCAGCCAGAGCACCAGGATCGCCGACAGCGCCGGAGTCGTACCGCCGAAGAAGGTGCCCGCGAAGTATCCGACGATCGTGCCGAGGATGAAGATCACGCCGCCCATGGTGGGCGTACCGCGCTTGGCCTCGTGGCTCGGGTTGGAGATGTCCTCCGGGGTGCGGATCACCTGCCCCCAGCCGATCCGGCGGAAGATCTTCAGGAAGACGGGGGTGAGGAAAAGGGTGAAGGCGAGCGAAATCGCCGTCGCCATGAGCAAGGATCTCACGAGAACAATTCTCCCAGACGATCGCCGAGGTGCCGGAGCCCGACGGAGTTGGATGACTTCACCAGCACGCGGTCACCCGCACGCAGCTCGGTCTTGAGGTATTCGAAGGCAGCATCCTGATCCGGCAGGTGCACCGCCTCGCTGTCCCACGATCCTTCGCCGACGGCGGCGAGATACAGCCGTCGCGCCTCGGGACCGACCACGACGATACGGCGGATGTTCAGTCGAACCGCGAGCAGGCCGATGCGGTCATGCTCATCGCCGGCGGTCTCGCCGAGCTCGCTCATGGCACCGAGCACGGCGACCGTCCGCTCGTCAGGACCGGTGATCTGCGCGAGGGTGCGCAGCGCGGCGGCCATCGAGTCGGGGCTGGCGTTGTAGGCATCGTTGATGATCTGCACGCCCTCGCCACCCATCGGCTGCATGCGCCAACGCTCGGCGATCTCGACCGTCTCGAGGCGCGCGATGGCATCCGCGGTGGAGACACCGAGCACGCGGGCCGCAGCGATCGCCGCCAGGGCGTTACTCACGTGGTGCGCACCGAGCACCTTGAGGCGCAGGGCCGCGCTCTCGCCACCCGCGAGGACGACGCACGAGGTACCCGACGCGGTGACCTCTAGCTGTTCGGCGCGCACGTCGGCGCCGGAGTTCTGCCCGAACCCGACCACTGACATCCCGCGTCCGAGCGCCAGATCGCGCATCGCCCAGACGCGCGGGTCATCGATGTTCAGCACGGCGGTACCGTCGGCACGCGCCGCAGTGACCAGCTCTGACTTCGCCTCGGCCGTCGCCTCGATGCCGCCGAAACCGCCCGCGTGAGCGAGGCCGACCATGAGCACGACCGAGACGTCCGGCGTCACCAGCCCTGCGAGCCGGGCGATGCTGCCGGCGCCTGCTGCGCCGAACTCACTGACGAGGAACCTGGTGCTCTCGGTCACCCGCAGCATGGTCAGCGGAGCGCCGACCTCGTTGTTGTACGAACGCACCGGAGCGATCGTCTCACCCTCGTCGGCGAGGATGCGCGCAAGGAAGTTCTTCGTGGTGGTCTTGCCGTTCGATCCCGTGATGCCGACGACCTTCAGGTCGCCGGCAGCGCGTACGCGCGCCACGACGGCCTGGGCGAACGCCGCCAGCGCGTCGATGACATCCGAGACGACGATCTGGGTGATGCCCGCCTCCACCGGACGCTCGACGATCGCGAGCACGGCACCGGCGGCGGCCGCCGAACCGACGAAGCGGTGTCCATCGGTGTGCTCACCCGGCTTGGCGACGAAGATGGCGCCCGGCGTCATCTCGCGCGAATCGGTGTCGACGTTTCCGTCGACGACCGTGGCCTCGGTATCGGTTCCGAACAGGCGCAGTTCACCGTCGAGGATCTCGGCGATCTCTGCGAGCGACAGGGCGATCATGTGGCATCTCCATGCGCGGCGGCGGGTCGCCGGCTAGTCGAATTTGGGAAGCAGCTCATCCATCGGCTGCGACGAGGGCGCGACCTTGTACGTCTTCAGCACCTGCGTCATCGCCTTCTGGAAGGCGCTGGCGGTGGCCGCCGAAGTCCTAATCTTAGTCGGCTCGTCCAACGTGACCAGAACGACGTACTGCGGATCCTCGATCGGAGCGATCCCCGCCATGTTGGTGAAGTAGATGCCCGGCTTGTATCCGCCCTTGCCGTCGGGCTTCTGTGCGGTACCGGTCTTCATGCCGATCCGGTAGCCGGGCACCTCGACGGCGCTGGCCAGTCCGCCCTGTACGGCGACGTTCTCCAGCATCCGGTTCACTTGGTCGGCGGTCTGCTCCGAGACGATCTGCTCCGGCTCGGGAGAATCTGGCTTGACGACGGTGCCGTCAGCGAGGGTGCACGACTCCACGAGCGAGAGCGGGACCTTGAGCCCGCCGTTGCCGAGCGCCTGATAGGCACCAGCGATCTGCGCCGGTGTGACGGTGAAGGCCTGGCCGAACGTCGTGGTGTACAGCGTCTGGTTATCCCAGGTGTTGGGGTCGTGGATCAGTCCCTGCTGCTCCGCAGGAAAACCGACCCCGGTGGCGTCGCCGACCCCGAACCGCTGCAGGTAGTCGTAGCGGGACTGCGCCGACACCTTCGCGCCGAACTTCGACATCGACACGTTGGACGAGTCGATCAGCGCCCCCGCGAAGGTGTAGTCGTACACCGGGTGGTAGAACGGGTCGTTGACGACCGCCCCGTTGGGGAAGACCTCGCGCGACGGCGCCGTGACGCTGCTGAGCGGCGTGGCAGCTCCCTGGTCGATCACCATGGCCGCGGTGACCGGCTTGAACGTCGATCCCGGTTCGTAGGCATCGGCAAAGATCTGCGACATCCAGTACTTCTGCGAGACCGAGTCGATGTCGTTCGGGTCGACCGTGGGGTACTCGGCCATCGCACGGATCTTGCCCGTCGCCACCTCGACGACCGTGACCGACCCCGCCTGCGCGCCCTGCTTCTTCGCCTCTTCAGCGATCATCTGCTGCAGGTACCAGTTCAGGTCGCTGTCGATCGTAAGCTGCACGGTTCCGCCGTCCACCGCAGGTGTCGTGCGTTCGCTGCCCGGGATTTTGACGCCGCCCTGGCCGCGAAGGTACGTCACTTCGCCGTCGGTCGCCGACAGGCACTGGTCCTGCATGCGCTCGATACCGTACTGCGCCTCTCCTGACCCATTGAGGAAACCGACAGCGCTCCCCGCGACCGCGCCGTTCGGATACACCCGCACCGAGCGAGGCTTCATGTGCAGATACACGAGATCGAGTTCGCGCAGCTCGAGATACTGCTCCGTGTTGAGCCCCTTGGCGAACGGGAGATACTGCGACTCCGGATTCTCCGCGAGGCGCTCCTCAACCGCGGCGCGCAGTTCCGCGCCGTCGTCCCCGGTGACCTGTGCGATTCGTTCGCTGGCCTCTGACCACGGGATCTCTGGCTTCTTCTTCGGATCGTTCTCGACCTGCTCGATGACCAACGGCGACAGTTCGGCGTCGTAGACCAGCACGCTTGATGCCAGCACGGTGCCGTGCTCGTCGACGATGTCTCCCCTGGTGCCCTCGATCGTTCTCGTCGTGCCGAGATTGCCGTCGTTGACGCCCTGGGCGACGTGTTCGTCGGCATGCACGATCTGGATGTCGACCAGACGGAAGATGAACGCCGCCAGCACCATCAGGACGACGGCGAGGGCGACGACGGTGCGGCGCCGCGGACCGCGGGTGGCTCGTGTCGTCATGCGGTTCTCCGTCCGGGCGTGCTTTCAGTGCGGCTATCGGGTCGTGGGCGAGGGCAGTCCGTCGGTGACGGTCGGTGGCAGCGCGGGCCCGGTGTCCGACGCCGAGGCGTCATCGGCCGGTGCTTCGTCCTGCGGCGGCGTCTCGGGCGGCGGCGGCAAAAGAAGCGCGTTGCCCACCGACGTGGAGCCGTTGGGGTTGACCGTCGACGTCCAGTCGGCGACATCTCCGGACCCGAGCACGGTTCCGTCGCTCACTCGCAGGTACGACGCCGAACCAGCGACGACGAGCCCCAGGGTGTCGGCCCTGCTGGCCAAGGACTGCGGCGAGCTCAATCCCACGATGTTCTCGTGCAGCGCCTGCTTCTGCAGGTCGAGATCGTGCTGCTGGCTGGTGAGCTGTGCCAGCACGAAGGCGTCTTGCGTGGTCGCGAACGAGATCCCCACCTGCGCTGCGCCGATGGCGAGGGCCCCCGCGACGGCGAGTGCGGCGTAGGCGACCTTCGGTCGCCGCCGCGGCTCCGGCGCGACCAGCGCGCGCAGGCGCCGCCGCGGCTCTGACCGCGGGGTCTCCTGCGGATGCGCACGTGCGGTCTGCAGGCTCATGTCGGCTCTCGCAGTTTCTCGGCTGCCCGCAGGCGCACCGGGATCGCACGCGGATTGCGCGCGCGCTCGTCGTCATCGGCGAGCTCGGCCCCCTTCGTCAGCACCCGGAAGCGTGGAGCGTGCTCGGGAAGCTCGACCGGAAGCCCTGGTGGTGCGGTCGATGCCGAGGCGGCGGCGAAGGCCTGCTTGACCAGTCGGTCCTCCAGCGACTGATAAGACATCACGGCGATGCGACCGCCGACGGTCAGTGCGTCCATGGCGGACGGAATCGCGTCGGCCAGCACGCTCAGTTCGGAGTTGACCTCGATACGCAGCGCCTGGAACACGCGCTTGGCGGGGTGACCGGCGCGCTGTGCGGCGGCCGGCGTCGCGGCGACCAGCAGGTCGACGAGCTCACCCGATCGGACGATCGGCTGCTTGTCGCGCGCCGCCACGATGAAACGGGCGTAGCGACCGGCCAGCTTCTCTTCGCCGTAGCGCTCGAAGATGCGTCGCAGTTGCCCCTCGCTGTACTCGGCGATGATGCTCGCCGCCGTGCGCCCCTTCGTCTGATCCATCCGCATGTCCAGCGGTGCGTCCTTCGAGTACGCGAAACCGCGGTCCGCCTCGTCGAGCTGGAGCGATGACACGCCCAGGTCGAAGAGGATCGCGTCGGCGCCCTGCGCGTGCAGGCCGATCTCGTCGTACACGGTGTGCACGAGCGTCACGCGGTCCCCGAACGGCGCCAGCCTCTCACCGGCGATGCGCAGCGCGTCAGTATCTCGATCGAGTCCGATCAGGCGGATGTTCGGGAAGCGCTCCAGGAACGCCTCGGAGTGTCCTCCCATGCCGAGGGTGGCGTCGACGAGCACGGCACCGTCATGTCGCAGTGCGGGCTCGAGCAACTCGACGCAGCGGTCCAGCAGTACAGGTGTGTGTATGTCGCGGATACTCATGATCTCTCTCCCGTGACCTCCGGCTCTGATTCCTCTCCGCTCGACCCGGCACCGGGGAAGTGTGTCGGGGCGGAGCGGCGAGGCATCACAACCGGGGTCAGAACAATCCGGGAATCACCTCCTGTTCCAGATCGGCGTAGGACTCTTCATTGCTTTCCAGGTAGTCGTTCCAGGCGGCCGCATCCCAGATCTCGGCGTGGGCGCCGACTCCGGTGACGACCAGCTCCTTGCCCAGGCCGGCGTACTGGCGCAAGTGGGCGGGGAGCGTGATGCGGTTCTGACTGTCGGGCATCTCGGCGCTCGCACCCGACAGGAACATGCGCAGGAAGTCCCGCGCCTGCTTGTTGCTCAGTGGGGCCTGACGGATGCGCTCATGGAGCTGCTCGAACTCGGCGGTGCTGAACACGTAGAGGCAACGTTCCTGCCCGCGGGTGACGACGACTCCCCCGCCGAGATCCTCGCGGAACTTCGCGGGCAGGATGACCCGGCCCTTGTCATCGAGCTTCGGCGAATGCGTCCCCAAAAGCACCGGTCATCACCCCCCTGCGTCCGGCCGACCGAGGTGCGCACCACTTTACTCCACTTCCCTCCACTTTCACTCCCCCTTTCTGACGCATTCCCAGGCACCTCCCGGTTCGGGCGGCAAAAACCCCGTGATCACGCGGATTCACGGGGTGGAGGACAGTGGAGGAAAATCACCGCCGAAACGCAGAAAAGCCCGGATGCTATGCATCCGGGCTCTGTCAGCGGATCAGATCAACGTTCTTCTTGGCGCCGATCCCAGCGGTCGTTCATCTTGTCCATGAACGAGGTGTCCTGAGGACTGGCGCCGCCGCGCGGGGCCTGTGCGGGCGCGCCGCCGCCGGCGCGTCGCACCGGGGTGAACGCGAGGATGACACCACCGAGCATCGCGAGGAACGCGACGACACCGATGACGATGCTGCCGACCGGGCCCAGGCTGGCGCCGAGCGCGACGGCGGCGATGAGACCACCGACGCCGACGAGCAGCAGCACGGCCCCGTAGACCAGGTTTCGGTAGCTCAGCGCGCGGTCGCCTGTCGGCGCGCTGACCACGTCTGCGTCATGCTGCAGAAGATGGCGCTCCATCTCGTCGAGCATGCGCTGCTCTTGTTCGGAAAGAGGCATGTCCAACCCCCTCGGTTCGGTCTATCCAGTCTAGCCGCGCGCGGCCCGCTCGGCTAGCCGAGCACCCCCGGATTCCTGCATCTAGGCTGGGAATCGTGTCTTCTTCGCTCGCGCTCGATGCCGTAGCCGCCCGCCTCGGCCGTTTCCTCGATGAGATCCGCGGCAGCAGTGCCGAGTACGGCCCCGACGCCGCCCTGTTCATCGATGCGGCAGCCGCCACACTGGCCGGCGGCAAGCGACTGCGCGCCCGGTTCTGCCACGCGGGCTGGTATGCGGCATCCGGGCGCGTCGCGAGCCCGCAGGACGAGGTGTGGGGCATGGCTGCTGCGCTGGAGATCTTCCAGTCCGCCGCGCTCGTGCACGACGATCTCATCGACAACTCCGACACCCGCCGCGGCAAGCCGGCGTCGCACCGCGCGCTCGAGGCGGCGCATCGCCGGGCGGGATGGCACGGCGACGCCGAGGCGTTCGGCCGTTCCGCCGCCGTGCTCCTCGGAGACCTGCTCGTCGCCTGGAGCGACGACCTGCTCGAACAGACCCTTGTCGGGCATCCGCATGCCGCTGCCGCCCGTGCCGAGTACGCCCGGATGCGACGCGACGTCACGATCGGCCAGCTGCTCGATGTCACCGAGGAGTCGGCGTGGAACACCTCTCCGACCACCTCGCCGCTCGACCGGGCTTTGCGCGTGGCCGCACTGAAGTCGGCGCGGTACAGCGTCGAGGAGCCGATCGTGCTCGGGGCGACGCTTGCCGGCGCCGAGCCTGGATTGCTCGACGCGTTGCGCGCGTTCGGACACCCCGTGGGCATGGCCTTCCAGCTGCGCGATGACGTGCTCGGCGTGTTCGGCGACCCCGCAGTGACCGGCAAACCCGCCGGCGACGATCTGCGCGAGGGCAAGCGCACCGCGCTCGTCGCCGTCGCGCGCGAGCGGCTGACGCCGGAGGAACGCGAGCGCTTGGATGCCGGCCTCGGCGATGCCGGACTATCGGATGCTGAAGTCGAGACGATTCAGACGCTGATCCGTTCCAGCGGCGCGCTCACCCACGTCGAGAAGATGATCGACGACTACACCGCGGCCGCGGAGCGGGCGCTGGTCGCGCTACCGGTCGAGTCCGGCGCGGCCGACGAGCTGGGTGCGCTGGCGCAGGCCGCGATCGCCCGTTCCGCGTGACCGCAGTCGGTCACATCACGCACACGCGGGGAACGGGGTTACGCGAGGGCGCGCGCCACGCGTCGAACCTCGCTCTTATGGCCCGCCAGGAGAGCGGCAATCGGCGAGCGGCCGAGAGTCTCTTCCTCGGCCAGGAGCCAATCGATGATCTCGTCGTCCGAGAACGCGGCGTCCTGCATGACGATCACCGTGCCGCGCAGCGCGGGTAGCGGCCGACCGTCGGCGATGAATACCGCGGGAACGGCGAACGCACCACCGCGGCGCGAGCCGATCAGGTAGCGCTCGTCGAGCAGGCGGCGTACGCGGCCCGGCGTCTCGTCAAGGGCGTCGACGAGTTCGGGAATCGTCAGCCAGGCGGAGGTATCCGGTGCGTTCTCAGTCACCCCTCCACTATCTCACCCCGGGGCCGACACCGCGCCGTTGGCACCGTCGAACGCGCCGAAACCACATGAGTAACAGATTTCACTTCTGCCACTTCGGTTGACAACGCTATACAACCGTGTCAGCGTTTTCTCAGCGACTCAGGGGGAGAAGATTGACATGACGGCTCGCACCTCGCACACCGCGCCGCTCCGATTCGGTGCACCCGCAGCCGTGGTCGGCGCCCTCGCCGCCGCCCTGACGGTCTCACCCGCACACGCGCAACCGAGCGCGCCCGCTGCTCGCACCGCCGATCTCACGGGTTTGAGCCCCACCGCGCTCAGTCCGCGTCCGCACGCTGCGACGCCAACCCCGGCGGCGGCGGTCATCCCGGCATCCACGCGTCCGACAACACACACCGTCCGCGCCGGTGACACCGTGTACGCGATCGCGATCCGCAACGGACTCCGCCCCGCCGACGTGCTCGACTGGAATGGCCTGAACGCACGCTCGGTGATCTACCCCGGCCAGAAGCTCCGCCTGACACCGCCGGCGACCGCGCAACAGCCACCGAAGACGTCGTCTCCACAGCCGGTCACGCAGACCGGAGGCGCAGTGCACACCGTGAAACGGGGCGACACGGTCTACGCGATCGCAAAGAAGTACCGTTCCTCGGTCAGCGCCATCGTGTCCGCGAACGGCCTGGGTCGTAGCGCCGTGATCTACCCGGGCCAGAAGCTGCGGATCGGTGGAACGGCATCCGCTCCGTCCACACCGACGACGGGCGCCCCGACCACGGGCACGCCCAGCACGCCCTCCCCAGCGAAGACTCATCGGATCGTCGCCGGCGACACCCTCTACGGCATCGCAAAGAAGTATGGAACGTCGGTGAGCGTGCTGCTGCGCGCGAACAACCTGAGCAGCGGCGCAATCATCTATCCCGGCCAGACGCTGCGCCTGAGCGCGCCGGTGGCAGCAGCGGCGGCGAACGCCCAACGCTACGCGACGCTCGACGCGACCCAGAAGGCGCACGCCGCCCACATCATCCGTGTCGGGCGCGAGCTGGGCATCTCCGACCGCGGCATCGCGATCGCGCTGGCAACCGCCATGGTCGAGTCCTCCATGCGCAACCTCGACTACGGCGATCGCGATTCGCTGGGCCTGTTCCAGCAGCGCCCAAGTCAGGGCTGGGGAACGGCTGCTCAGATCCTCGACGCCGATCGCAGCATCCGCGTCTTCTACGGCGGACCGCAGGACCCGAACGGGCGTGCGACGCGCGGCCTGCTCGACATCTCGGGCTGGCAGAACATGTCGTTCACCGGCGCCGCACAGGCCGTGCAGATTTCGGCATACCCCGATCGGTACGGCCAGTGGGAGCAGCAGTCCTTCCGCTGGCTGGCCTCCCTCTGAGCGCGACACGCCGATGACGCGCCGGACGTCACCGGATCGATACCTCGTGCAGGTGCGCCGTTGCCGAGCCTCACAGCCGCTTCTTCATAGACTTCATCTGTGACTATTCCGCAGGCCGACCCCCTCATCGGGCGGCTTGTCGACGGCCGATACCGGGTACGCGCACGAATTGCACGAGGCGGGATGGCGACGGTCTACGTCGCCACCGACATGCGCCTGGAACGGCGCATCGCCCTGAAGGTGATGCACGCGCACCTCAGTGACGACTCGGCCTTCCAGAGCCGCTTCATCCAAGAGGCGCGCGCCGCCGCCCGACTCGCCGACCCGCACGTGGTCAACGTGTTCGACCAGGGTCAGGACGGCGAGCTGGCGTACCTGGTGATGGAGTACCTTCCGGGCATCACCCTGCGCGAGCTGATGCGCGAGCAGAAGCGTCTCACCGTCCCGCAGACGATCACGATCATGGACGCCGTGCTGTCCGGACTCGCCGCCGCGCACAGCGCCGGCATCGTGCACCGTGACGTCAAGCCCGAGAACGTGCTGCTCGCCGAGGACGGCCGCATCAAGATCGGTGACTTCGGGTTGGCCCGCGCCACGACGGCCAACACCGCCACGGGCGCTCAGCTGCTGGGCACGATCGCCTATCTGGCACCAGAACTCGTCACCCGCGGCACAGCCGATGCCCGTAGCGACATCTACGCGTTGGGCATCATGCTCTACGAAATGCTCGTCGGCGAACAGCCGTACAAGGGCGAGCAGCCCATGCAGATCGCGTATCAGCACGCGACCGAGCAGGTGCCGCGGCCGAGCACGCGCAACACGGCAGTCCCCGAGCAGCTCGACGAGCTCGTGCTGTGGGCGACCGAGAAGTCCCCCGACGATCGCCCGCTCGATGCGGGCGCCATGCTCACCCGGCTGCGCGAGATCGAACGCGATCTGGGCATCGCGCCCGTGGTCACCACGACCACCGCGGCGCACCGCGATCACGACTCCGGTGCGGTCACGAAGATCCTTCCGGGTGTCATCACGGCCGACCACACCGAGGACGTCCCGGTGGATGCCGACAACGCGGCCCGGCTACGGCGCCGCACGTCGCGACGTCGCGCGCGCGGCGCCCTCCTGCTGTCGCTCGTGCTGCTGCTGGCGGTCTCTGCCGGAGGCATCGGCTGGTGGTTCGGTTCGGGTCCGGGATCGCTCGTGGGCGTGCCGTCGGTCGCTGGGATGAGCTACGATGACGCCGCGGCGGTCGTGACGGCCGAGGGACTGATTCCCGAACGCACCGACGAGTCCTCTGTGGATGTCGACGAGGGCGACGTGATCGAATCACGGCCCGGCGCGGGCGAACGGGTCGAGCAGGACAGCACGGTCACGCTCGTCGTGTCGTCCGGTCCCGCTCAGCACACGCTTCCGCATCTGGGCGGCAAGACCGAGCAAGAGGTGCGCGACATCCTCACCGCGAACAACGTCAACGTCGAGGACGACACGGCGAGCTACTTCGCCGACCTCGACCGCGATCTGGTGCTGAACGTGCGGATCACCCCGCGGGGCAGCGATGAGAGCTACGCGTGCGGTACCGGCTGCGACGTCTTCGAGGACGACACGGCGCTGATCCAGATGTCGCTCGGTCCGGTTCCCGACGTCACGGGAAAGTCGCTCGACGACGCAATCACGACCCTCTCCGATGCCGGGCTGAAGGTCGCCGACGAGCGTCCCGAGGAGTTCAGCGACTCGGTGGCGGCAGGCGCGGTGATCCGCCAGAGCACCGATCGTCCCGGTGGGGGCAGCTGGCGCCCCGGTGACGCGCTGACGCTGACCCTGTCGAAGGGACCGCAGCTGTTCGAGGTGCCCGATGTTGCGGGACTGACCCGCGACGAAGCGCGCCAGAAGCTCGAGGATGCCGGATTCACGGTCGACTACGCACCGTTCTGGAACGGTGTGCCCAATGGCCTGACCAAGGCCCAGAGCACCGATCCCGAGTCCGGCACGATGCACCGCGCCGGCACCGAGATCTACATCGTCATCAACGTCAGCGGCTGACGACCCCGTCCCGCCCGCCGGCCCCAGCACCGCCAGCGGATGAGAGGCTAGAACAATGAGCATCGGTACCGCGTCTCCCCCTGCGTTCAGCGATGAGGAGGTCCAGCGCCTGCGTGCGGACTTCCCCATCCTGCAGACGCGGGTCAACGGGCATCCGCTCGTCTACCTCGACTCGGGGGCGACCTCGCAGCGTCCCCTCTCGGTGATCGATGCCGAGCGCGCGTTCACCACGACGCTCAACTCGGCCGCGCACCGCGGTGCGCACACGCTGGCCGCCGAGGCGACGCTCGCGTTCGAGGACGCCCGCACCGCTCTCGCCGAGTTCATCGGCGCCGACGAGGACGAGGTGGTCTGGACCTCCAACGCGACCGAAGCGATCAACCTGGTCGCCTACGCGTTCTCGAACGCGTCGATCGGCCGCGGCGGCGCCGAGAGCGCCCGGCTGCGCCTCGGCCCGGGCGACGAGATCGTGACGACCGAGATGGAGCACCACGCCAATCTCATCCCCTGGCAGGAGCTCGCCGCGCGCACGGGCGCGACATTGCGGGTGATCCCGCTCGACGACGACGGCGCGCTGCGCATGGATGCCGCGGCCGAGCTGATCGGACCACGCACGCGCCTGGTGGCGTTCACGCACGTGTCGAACGTCCTCGGGGTGGTGAACCCCGTCGAGCAGCTCATCGCCGCCGCACACGCCGTCGGAGCACTCGTGCTGCTGGACGCCTGCCAGTCGGCTCCGCATGTCGCGCTGGACGTGCACGCGCTCGATGTCGACTTCGCGGTGCTGTCGGGACACAAGATGCTCGGTCCCACCGGCATCGGCGCGCTGTACGGGCGTCGCGAGCTGCTTGAGATCATGCCGCCGTTCCTGACGGGCGGTTCGATGATCACCACGGTCACCACGACCGAGGCGGAGTATCTTCCGCCGCCCCAGCGCTTCGAGGCGGGCACGCAGCGCGTGTCGCAGGCCGTGGCACTGGCCGAGGCGGTGCGGTACCTGCAGGGAGTCGGGATGCCGAGGATCGCCGCGCATGAGGCGGAGCTCGGCGCGAGGCTCGTCGAAGGCCTCTCGGCCCTCGACGGCGTGCGTGTGCTCGGCGCGGGAATCGACCTTCCGCGGGTGGGACTGGCGAGCTTCGATGTCGCCGGCATTCACTCGCACGATGTCGGGCAGTTCCTCGACGACGCCGGCATCGCCGTGCGCGTCGGTCATCACTGCGCACAACCGCTGCACCGCCGCCTCGGCGTCACCTCGTCGACGCGTGCGAGCACCTATTTGTACAACACCGCGGACGAGGTGGATGCCGTCATCGACGGCGTCGCCCGCTGCATCGACTTCTTCCGGAGGGCATGATGGCCTCGTCCGACCTGCAGGGCATGTACCAGGAGCTGATCCTCGATCATTCCCGCACCCCGCACGGCTTCGGGCTGCGCGACGCCGTGCCGTCGCAGTCCCACCAGCTGAACCCCACCTGCGGAGACGAGATCACCTTGCAGGTGCACACCGCGGCGGACGGCACCGTCGAGGCGATCGCGTGGGAAGGACACGGCTGCGCGATCTCGCAGGCATCCGCCTCGTTGTTCGCCGAGCTCGTTGAGGGCCTCCCGGTCGCCGATGTCGAGCATCGGATCGCCGTGTTCCGCGAAGCGATGCGCTCACGCGGGCGCATCGCCCCCGACCCCGAGCTGCTCGGCGATGCCGCAGCGCTCGGCGGTGTGTCGAAGTACGTCGCCCGCGTGAAGTGCGCGATGCTCGGCTGGGTCGCTGCGGAGGACGCCCTCCGCAAGCTCCCCTGACCGCGTCGCGTCAGCGCTTCTCGAGCTCCTCGGCGACGAGGAACGCCAGTTCGAGGCTCTGCATGTGGTTCAGGCGCGGGTCGCACAGGCTCTCGTAACGGGTCGCGAGGCCGGCCTCGTCGATGCGCTCCGATCCGCCCAGGCACTCGGTGACGTCGTCTCCGGTGAGTTCGACGTGGATGCCGCCCGGGAACGTGCCGACGGCGCGGTGCGCCTCGAAGAAGCCGCGCACCTCATCGACGACGTCGTCGAAACGGCGCGTCTTGTACCCGTTGGGGGTGGTGATGCCGTTGCCGTGCATCGGGTCGGTCACCCACAGTGGGTTGGCGCCGGAGTCGCGCACGGCCTCAAGCAGCGGGGGCAGCGCGTCGCGGATCTTGCCCGCGCCCATGCGGGTGATGAACGTCAGTCGTCCCGGCTCGCGGTTGGGGTCGAGCTTGTCGATCAGCGCAAGAGCGGTCTCGGGCGTCGTGGTCGGGCCCAGCTTGACGCCGATCGGGTTGTGGATGCGCGAGAAGTAGTCGATGTGCGCACCGTCGAGGTCGCGCGTGCGCTCCCCCACCCACAGGAAGTGCGCCGAGGTGTTGTACGGGTTGTCGGTGCGCGAGTCGATGCGAGTCATGGGCCGCTCGTAGTCCATGAGCAGGCCCTCGTGCCCGGTGAAGAACTCGACGCGCTTGAGCTCCTCGAAGTCAGCGCCCGCGGCCTCCATGAACTTGATCGCGCGATCGATCTCGGCGGCCATGCGCTCGTAGCGCTGGTTGGCCGGGTTCTGGGCGAAGCCCTTGTTCCAGGAGTGCACCTCACGCAGGTCGGCGAAACCGCCCTGCGTGAACGCACGGATGAGGTTCAGCGTCGACGAGGCCATGTGGTAGCCCTGCAGGAGTCGACCCGGGTCGGCCTGACGCGACTTCTCGGTGAAGTCGTACCCGTTGACGATGTCGCCGCGGTACGCGGGCAGCGTCACGTCGCCGCGCGTCTCGGTGTCACTGGAGCGCGGCTTGGCGAACTGCCCGGCCATGCGTCCCATCTTCACAACCGGCATCGATGCGCCGTAGGTGAGCACCACGGCCATCTGCAGCACCGTCTTGATGCGGTTGCGGATCTGATCGGCGGTCGCACCGGCGAACGTCTCGGCGCAGTCACCGCCCTGCAGCAGGAACGCCTCGCCCTGCGCCGCACGTGCCAGACGTGCGCGCAGGTTGTCGACCTCACCGGCGAACACCAGGGGCGGCAGCGCGGCGATCTGCGAAGAGACCTCGGCCACGTGCTCGGCATCCGGCCACTGCGGCTGCTGCTTGATGGGAAGGGAGCGCCACATGTCGAGATCAGAATGCGAGGAGTGCATCGCCCCAGCTTAGCCCTCGGAAACGACGCCGATCCGCCGTGTTTCGACGTTGTCGCGGGCGTTCAGCGCTTGGCGGATGCGGGCAGGCGGTCCTTGACGGTGGAGGCATACACATCGTCGTACTGCTGCGCGCCCAGACGATGCAGCGCGATCATGATCTCGTCGGTGACTGCGCGCAGGATGTAGCGGTCGTTCTCCATCCCCGCATAGCGCGAGAAATCGAGCGGTTCCCCGATGACCGCCCCCACCCGCATCACGTTGGGGATCCGCTTGCCGATCGGCATCGCGGTGTCGGTGTCGACCATCACCACGGGGATGACCGGGACCTTGGCCTCCAGCGCCATCCGGGCGATGCCGGTGCGCCCCCGGTACAGGCGCCCGTCGGGGCTGCGAGTGCCCTCGGGGTAGATGCCCAGCAGATCGCCGCGCCCCAGAATCTGCAGGCCGGTGTTCAGCGAGGCTTCGGAGGCCTTGCCCCCGGAGCGGTCGATGGGAATCTGACCGGTGCCCTTCATGAACGCCTTGGTCGCCCAGCCGCGAATGCCCTTGCCGGTGAAGTAGTCGCTCTTGGCGAGGAACGACATCGGACGATCGAGCAGCAGGGGCAGGAAGATCGAGTCCGCGAACGACAGGTGATTGCTCGCCAGGATCGCGGCGCCGGTGGCGGGCACGTTCTCTCGCCCGGTGATCCAGGGGCGGAAGATCGCCTTGACCAGCGGGCCGATCGCCACATACTTCATCAGCCAGTAGAACATCGTCTCGCAGTCTAGCGCCGCACGGCGTCTCGCGACCCAGTTCCATCTGGACTGCGACCTGATTCCATGCCATAGACTCGGATGATTACCCGCTCGACAGGTACCGAAGGAGCTGCCGTGGCCCAGTTCGAAGTCCCCGCGATCATCCCCGCCGACCCCGAGGGGAACGTCTCCGATCTGCTCGCGCAGCGCGTGCAGAAGACGCCTCACCTCGCCCTGTTCGGCGTACCGGACGGCGACGGCTGGCGAGATGTCTCGGCGAAGGACTTCGAGACCGCCGTGATCGCCCTGGCCAAGGGTTTCGTCGCCGCCGGCGTGCAGCCCGGCGAGAAGGTCGGCTTCATCGCGCGCACCACCTACGAGTGGACGCTGATCGACTTCGCACTGTTCTACGCCGGCGCAGTTATGGTGCCGATCTACGAGACCAGCTCTCCTTCGCAGATCCAGTGGATCATGGAGGATTCCGGCGCAACCGCACTGATCGTCGAGTCGCCCGAGCACTTCACTCGCGCCGACGAAGTGCGTGGCGACCTGCCGCTGGTGCGCGAGGTCTGGCAGATGCACCTCGGGGCCATCGACACCCTCACCGCGCAGGGGGCGGACATCGAGGATGCTGAGATCGAGCGTCGGCGCAACCTCGCCCGAGGCGAGGACATCGCGACGCTGATCTACACCTCCGGTTCAACAGGACGCCCCAAGGGCTGCGTGCTCACGCACAGCAACTTCGTCGAGCTCTCCCGCAACTCGGCCAAGGCCCTCGACGAGGTCGTCTCGATGCCCGGCGCCTCGACACTGCTGTTCATCACGACCGCTCACGTGTTCGCCCGCTTCATCTCGATCCTCGCCGTGCACTCCGGCGTGCGCACGGGCCACCAGCCCGACACGAAGCAGCTGCTGCCCGCGCTCGGGTCGTTCAAGCCCACCTTCCTGCTCGCCGTACCGCGCGTGTTCGAGAAGGTGTACAACTCGGCCGAGCAGAAGGCCGAGGCCGGCGGCAAGGGCAAGATCTTCCGCGCCGCGGCCGGCGTGGCCGTCGAGCACTCCAAGCTGCTCGAAGAGGGCAAGAAGGTGCCGTTCGGGCTGCGACTGAAGTTCGCCCTGTTCGACAAGCTCGTCTACAGCAAGCTGCGTGAGGCGATGGGCGGCAAGGTCAAGTACGCGGTGTCGGGCTCGGCTCCGCTGGGTCCGCGTCTCGGCCACTTCTTCCACAGCCTCGGCGTCGTGATCCTCGAAGGCTACGGTCTCACCGAGACCACCGCCCCGGCGACCGTGAACCTTGCGCACAAGTCCAAGATCGGCACGGTCGGCCCTGCGCTGCCCGGCGTGGGCGTGCGCCTGGCCGAGGACGGCGAGATCGAGGTCAAGGGCGTCAACGTCTTCAAGGAGTACTGGAACAACCCCGAGGCCACCGCGGCGGCGTTCGATGACGGATGGTTCCGCACCGGCGACCTGGGCAGCTTCGATTCCGAGGGCTTCCTGACCATTACCGGCCGCAAGAAGGAGATCATCGTCACCGCCGGTGGCAAGAACGTCTCCCCCGCCGCGCTCGAGGACCCCATCCGTTCGAACCCGATCATCGGTCAGGTCGTGGTGCTGGGCGACAAGAAGCCGTTCATCTCGGCCCTCGTCACCCTCGACCCCGAGATGCTGCCGACCTGGCTGGCGAACAACGGGCTCCCCGCCGAGATGTCGCTCGCCGAGGCCAGCACGAATGCAGCGGTGCGCGAAGAAGTGCAGCGCGCGATCGACCGCGCCAACAAGGCCGTGTCGCGCGCCGAGTCGGTGCGCAAGTTCACCATCCTGCCGACCGAGTGGACCGAGGCCAGCGGTCACCTCACGCCGAAGATGTCGATCAAGCGCAACGTCATCCTGGCCGACTTCGCCGCCGACATCGCCGGGATCTACGACGAGCAGGTGCAGACCACGACCACGCCGCTGGGCTGATCAGCATCCGCAGATGAGAAATGCCCCCGCAACCGCGGGGGCATTTCTCGTTCTCTCACCACATTTCGACTCGCTGGCGCTCGCTCAAAACCAATCGCTCTCCCGTACCTGGCGCATGGCCAGCTTGCGGGTCTCTCCCTCGAGGCGACTCAGGTACACCTTGCCGTCGAGGTGGTCGGTCTCATGCTGCAGGGCCTGGGCGAGCAGCCCCTCACCCTCGAGCACAACGGGACGGCCATCGAGGTCGATGCCCTCCACGCGGGCCCACGGGTGACGCGGGGTGTCGTGCCAGAGTCCCGGCACCGACAGGCAGCCCTCACCGGTCGGCACCGCCTCGCCACGCACCTCGGTGAGCACCGGGTTGATGACGTAGCCGATGTCGCCATCGATGTTGTAGCTGAAGGCGCGCAGCGCGAAGCCGATCTGGTTGGCGGCCACGCCGGCGCGTCCGGGCAGCTCGACCGTGTCGAGCAGGTCGGCGATCAGCGACCGCACGCCGTCATCGATCTGCTCGATGGGTGCGCTCACGGTGCGCAGCACCGGGTCGCCGTACAGGCGGATCTCGCGGACGGTCATCAGGCGCCCCGCGTCCGCAGGCCCTCGACGAGCACGGCGGCGACCTCACGCGCAGCCTGACGCGTAGCCGGCTGCAGGCTGCCGAAGTCGATCGGGCCGCCACCGGCGATCTGGGGGTCGTAGGGGATACGCAGCACGTGCGCGGCCCGCGTCGAGAAGTGCGATTCCAGCTCGCTCAGGCGCACCAGCGGCGCCCCGGGCGTGGACTGGTTGAGCACGACGATCGCGCGACGTGCCAGGTCGGCGTGCCCGTTCGTCTCGAGCCACGTCAGCGTCTCGGATGCCAGCCGCGCCTCGTCGACGCTGAGTCCCGAGACGATCACGAGCTGGTCGGCCAGGTCGAGCGTGGCGCCCATCACCGCGTGAACGATCCCGGTACCGGAGTCGGTGAGCACGAGCGAGTAGTACTGGGCTGCGACGGTGGCCACATCCCGGTAGTCGGAGTCGCCGAACGCCTCTGAGACACGCGGGTCGGCATCTGAGGCGAGCACGTCCAGACGCGTGTGATCCCGGGCGACCAGTGCAGAGATGTCGTGGTACCCGCGGATGTCGTGCTGGGCACGCACCAGATCGCGCACCGACTTCGTGTGCCCACCCACGACGCGTTCTGCGAGCGTGCCGCGATCGGGGTTCGCGTCAACGGCGATCACTCGGTCGTCACGTGCATCGGCCAGAGCCATGCCCAGCAGGGCGGTCACGGTCGTCTTGCCCACGCCGCCCTTGCGGGACAGCACCGGTACGAACCGAGCGGTTCCCGGCATCTGCGCGGAGATGCGCGCGTTCAGCTGCTTGCGCTCGCGCGCCTTGCGGCTGTCGCCGACGTTGATGCGCCCACCGGAGAGGGTGTACAGCAGGTGGCTCCAGGTGCCCTCGGGCTCGGGCTTGGCGATGCGCGACGGCTCGAGCAGACGATCGGCGGTGAGCAGGTCGGCGCTCTCGCGGCTCGCCTCACCCAGGTCGTCGAGGCGCTTGGATGCCAGCGTGATGTCGGCCGCGGGGCGCGTCTCTTCGGATACCCGCGCCACGGCGGCCGCGGGCTGGGTGCCCGCTGCGCGATCTTCGTTCGCCACCGGTGTGTTCTCCTCTGCGGGGTCGACCGAGAGTGGCCGAGCATCGTTCTGTGCGGGCGACGGGGTTGCCGTCACCCGCTGCGGGGTCATGGCATCGTGCAGTTGCGCCTTGGCAGCCGCCACGACCGATTCCAGGCGGGCGAGTTCGGAGGTATCGAGGTCATCCGCCCGGTCGGTGGAATCGTCGGCGCCCTCGGCGTCGTCACTACCGGCATCGGTGTCGTCGTTGCCAGCATCGTCGCCACTGGCATCCTCGTCGGCGTCGACGGTGTTGTCCGCCTCCGGTGCGTCTGCAGGCTCAGCGGCGGCATCCGCCTCGGTCTCGGCGCTCTCGAAAGCGTCCGTCTCTTCGTCGACTTCCGTGTCGATCACGATCTCCGCGGTCTCCGGAGCGGCTGGGCCGTCGACCGGAGCCTCGTCGATGCGGGCATCCGATGCGTCCGCGCTCTCATCGGACACGACCGCATCGATCTGCTCGACGGGATCCAACGCCGGCGGCGCCAACTGCTCGGCGGGCAGCTCGATGACGATGTCGGGCGCCTGCTGCTCGATGCGCGCGACAGTGTCGGCGTCGGCGACGGCCGAGGTGTCGAGGATCAGCTCCGAGACGACCTCGGGCGCAGCGATCTCGCCGTCGATGACCTCGTCGTCGACGAGATCGTCATCGTCCGCTCCCGTCGGCACCGAGACGCTCACCTGCGCGGTGGCACCGGGGAGCCCGATTCCGGCGATGTCGGAGGACGGTGCGTCATCCAGCATTCCCAGGGAATCGTCCTCGGCGGGATCGACAGGGTTCTTCGGGGTCACGGTTCATCTCCAGGCTTCGGCGCGAAAATGCGCCCGCACAAGATTAGTGCTCCGCACGTATGACGACCAAAAGATCACCGGCGTCGACCTGCTGAGTCGAGGCGATCGCGAGCCGCTCCACGACGCCTCCGACGGGCGCGGTGATGGCCGCTTCCATCTTCATCGCCTCGATCGAGGCGACCGCATCGCCGGCCCGCACGACGGCGCCCTCTTCGACCTTCAGTGTCACTGCGCCCGAGAAGGGAGCTGCGACCTGCCCGGGCTTGGACGTGTCGGCCTTCTCGACCTCGTGCGAGTCGACGGCCACGGATCGGTCGCGCACCGACACCGGACGCAACTGTCCGTTCAGTGTCGTCATCACGGTGCGCATGCCCTTGGCGTCGGCCTCGCCGATCGCCTCCAAGCCGACGTACAGGCGAACTCCGCGCTCGATGTCGACGGCGTGCTCCGCGCCGGGCACCAGTCCGTACAGGTAGTCGCTGGTCTCGAGCGCCGACAGATCGCCGTACTCGTCACGGTTCTGCCGGAATGTCTTGGTCGGAGCAGGGAACAGCAGTTCGTTGAGCATTCCGCGGCGCTGCTCGGCGGTGCCATCGAGAGCGGCCTGCTGCGTCTCGGTGAGCGGCGTGACGCGGGTCGTCGCCGCGCGTCCCGCGAGCACCTTGCTGCGGAACGGCTCGGGCCAGCCGCCGGGCAGGTCGCCGAGCTCACCCGACATGAAGCCCACGACCGAGTCGGGGATGTCGTACTTCTCGGGGTTCGCCTCGAAGTCGGCGGGGTCGGCCTTCACCGCGGCGAGGTGCAGGGCCAGGTCGCCGACCACCTTCGACGAGGGGGTGACCTTGGGCACACGGCCCAGGATGCGGTCGGCCGCGGCGTACATGTTCTCGATCAGCTCGAAATCATCGGCAAGGCCCAGTGCGATCGCCTGCTGCCGCAGGTTCGACAGCTGTCCACCGGGGATCTCGTGGTGGTACACGCGGCCGGTGGGACCGGGCAGCCCCGACTCGAACGGGCGGTACAGGTGCCGGGTGGCCTCCCAGTACGGTTCGAGGTCGGATGCCGCCTGCAGGTCGATGCCGGTGTCGCGCTCGGTGTGAGCGAGCGCGGCGATCAGTGCCGACAGCGACGGTTGGCTGGTGGTTCCCGACATCGGCGCAGCGGCCGCGTCGACAGCATCCGCTCCCGCGTCGCTGGCGGCCAGCAGGGTCGCCAGCTGTCCGCCGGCCGTGTCGTGAGTGTGCACGTGCACGGGCTGATCGAACCGTTCGCGCAGTGCGCGGACGAGCTTGCCGGCCGCCGCGGGGCGCAACAGGCCCGCCATGTCCTTGATGCCGATGACATGAGCGCCGGCGTCGACGATCTGCTCGGCAAGGCGCAGGTAGTAATCGAGCGTGTACAGCTCTTCAGCGGGGTCGAGCAAGTCGCCGGTGTAGCAGAGCGCCCCCTCGGCGACGGCGGTGCCGGTGGCAAGGACCGCGTCGATTGCCGGGCGCATCTGGGACACGTCGTTGAGCGCGTCGAAGATGCGGAAGATGTCGACGCCGGTCGCGGCCGCCTCACGCACGAACGCATCGGTGACCTCGGTCGGGTACGGCGTGTAGCCGACGGTGTTGCGGCCACGCAGCAGCATCTGGATGTTGATGTTGGGCAGTGCCTCGCGCAGCGCTGCCAAGCGCTCCCAGGGGTCCTCCCCCAAGAAGCGCAGCGCGACGTCGTAGGTCGCACCGCCCCAGGCCTCGACCGACAGCAGTTGCGGGGTCATCCTGGCCACATGGGGGGCCACGGCCACCAGATCACGGGTGCGCACGCGGGTGGCCAGCAGCGACTGGTGCGCGTCGCGGAAGGTCGTCTCGGTCACGGCGAGCGGATGCTGGGCGCGCAGCGCAGCGGCGAACCCGGCCGGGCCGAGCTGCTGTAGCTGCTGTCGCGAACCCGACGGCGCCGGCGCGCTCAGATCGATCGCGGGCAGCTTCTGGGCGGGCGGTGTTGCCAAGGGGCTCTCGCCGTGCGGCTTGTTGACGGTGACGTCGACGAGCCAGTTGAGGATCTTGGTGCCGCGGTCCTTCGAGACGCGGCCGCGCAGCAACTCGGGACGCTCGTCGATGAACGACGTCGACAGATCTCCGGCCGCGAAGGCCGGATCGTCGAGCACCGCCTGCAGGAAGGGGATGTTCGTCGATACCCCGCGGATGCGGAACTCGGCCAGCGCACGGCGGGCCCGCGAGACGGCACTCTCGAACGATCGGCCACGACAGGTGAGCTTCGAGAGCATCGAGTCGAAGTACGGACTGATCTGCGCACCCGCGGCCGTGGTGCCACCGTCGAGCCGGATGCCCGCCCCGCCGGGTGAGCGGTAGGTGGTGATCTTGCCGGTGTCGGGGCGGAACCCCTGGGTCGGGTCCTCGGTGGTGATGCGGCACTGCAGGGCGGCGCCGCGCAGGTGGATATCACTCTGCTCAAGATGCAGGTCGGCGAGAGTGGCGCCGTCAGCGATCTGCATCTGCGCGCGCACCAGGTCGACGTCGGTGACCTCTTCGGTGACCGTGTGCTCGACCTGGATGCGCGGGTTCATCTCGATGAAGACGACCTCTCCGGCGCGCGGACCGGCGGTCTCGAGCAGGAACTCGACGGTGCCGGCGTTCTGGTAGCCGATCGACTTGGCGAAGGCGATGGCATGACGGTGGAGGTCGGCGCGGATGCTGTCGTCCAGGTTCGGCGCCGGGGCGATCTCGATCACCTTCTGATGCCGGCGCTGCACCGAGCAGTCGCGTTCGAACAGGTGCACGGTGCCGCCGTGCCCGTCGGCGAGGATCTGCACCTCGATGTGGCGGGGACGCAGCACGGCCTGTTCGAGGAACATGCGCGCGTCGCCGAAAGCGGCGCCGGCCTCGCGCATCGCCTCGGCCAGCGCCGGCGCCAGCTCGCCCTTGGTCTCGACGCGGCGCATGCCGCGGCCGCCACCACCGGCGACGGCCTTGGCGAACAGCGGGAAGCCGATCTCGTCCGATTGCGCCACCAGCGCGTCGACATCATCGGATGCCTCGGTCGAGCGCAGCACGGGAACGCCGGCCTCGATCGCGTGCCGTTTGGCCTCGACCTTGTTGCCGGCCATCTCAAGCACCGCGGCCGGCGGGCCGATGAAGGTGATGCCCGCGGCGGCCGCCTTCTCGGCCAGTTCCGGGTTCTCTGAGAGGAATCCGTAGCCCGGGTAGATGGCATCCGCACCGGCGTCGATCGCGACCTTGATGATCTCGTCGACGTCCAGGTATGCCTGAACCGGGTGGCCGCGTTCACCGATCTCGTACGCCTCGTCGGCCTTCAGACGGTGCAGGGATCCGCGATCCTCCCAGGGGAACACCGCGACGGTGCGCGCCCCCACCTCATATGCCGCACGGAATGCGCGAATCGCGATCTCGCCGCGATTGGCCACCAGGATCTTCTGAAACATGCACACCTCTGGAGAGGTCGAAGCACGCAGCTTGTGTGCGCGCTGGGCGGGGGCTGAGTGTCAACCCAGACTAGGGCACGGTAACGTGTAGCTCGTGCACGTACTCAGCGTCAGCTCCCTCAAGGGAGGCGTAGGAAAGACGACCGTGACTCTCGGTCTGGCTTCCGCCGCCTTCGCCCGCGGTCTTCGTACCCTCGTGGTCGACCTCGACCCGCAGTCCGACGTCTCCACGGGGATGGACATCCAGATCGCCGGGCGACTCAACATCGCCGACGTGCTGGCCAACCCCAAAGAGAAGGTGGTGCGCCAGGCGATCACCACCAGCGGTTGGGCGAAGGTGCACCCGGGCACGATCGATGTGCTCATCGGCAGCCCCTCTGCCATCAACTTCGACGGACCGCACCCCAGCGTGCGCGATGTCTGGAAGCTCGAAGAGGCGCTTGCCGCTGTCGAGGGCGAGTACGACCTCGTGCTCATCGACTGCGCTCCGTCGCTGAACGCGTTGACCCGCACGGCCTGGGCTGCCAGCGACCGCGTCATGGTGGTCACCGAGCCGGGCCTGTTCTCGGTCGCTGCCGCCGACCGCGCGCTGCGCGCGATCGAAGAGATCCGCCGTGGCCTCTCCCCCCGTCTGCAGCCCCTGGGCATCGTGGTCAACCGCGTGCGTCCGCAGTCGATCGAGCACCAGTTCCGCATCAAGGAGCTGCGTGACATGTTCGGCCCTCTGGTGCTGAGCCCGCAGCTGCCCGAGCGCACGTCGTTGCAGCAGGCTCAGGGCGCCGCAAAGCCGCTGCACATCTGGCCGGGCGACTCGGCGCAGGAACTGGCCGCCGACTTCGACCTGCTGCTGGACCGCATCATCCGCACCGGCCGCGTTGCCGTGCCTGAGAGCGGCTCGCAGGCGTAGCAACGCCGTCTTCTTCTCTCTGCGGGGCGCGTTGCGCCCACCGCAGAAGGGCGCCTGCGCGCGGATGCGTGCAGAAGCCGATCAGCTTCGGATGGCTGATGCCCGGGGCGTTACGCCGTGCGCTTCTTGCGCCGCGCAGCCAGTTCGTCGACCGGGTCGGGCGCGGCTGTGTCGAGTTCGACCAGCGTGGACTCCACCTCGCGCAGCACCTTGCCGACGGCGATGCCGAAGACGCCCTGGCCGCGGCTGACGAGGTCGATGACCTCGTCGTTCGACGTGCACAGGTACACCGATGCGCCATCGCTCATCAGGGTGGTTCCGGTGAGATCGCGGATGCCGGCGACGCGCAACTGCTCGACGGCGGTGCGGATCTGCTGCAGCGAGATGCCGGTGTCGAGCAGGCGCTTGACGAGCTTGAGCACGAGGATGTCGCGGAAGCCGTACATGCGCTGCGAGCCCGAGCCCGACGCGCCGCGCACGGTCGGGACGACCAGCTCGGTGCGTGCCCAGTAGTCGAGCTGCCGGTACGTGATGCCGGCCGCACGGGCGGCGACCGCGCCTCGGTACCCTACGGCGTCATCCATGGCGGGAAGCCCGTCGGTGAAGAGGAGTTCGGTCACGAACTGCGGGTCTTCCGCAAGCCCTTCCGCATCCATCTCAGTCTCCTCCTGATCGACTACCTCAACGCTAGAGCAGACCCCCCGCTCCGGCAACGACATCCGATGCAACGCGAAGGTGTGTCGCAACCTGTTCGTTACGAAAGCACGCGTTCGATCGACTGCTTCACCAGCAGGCGTCGCACGTCGTCGATGTGGGTGGCCAGCTCGGGCGCCAGTTCCGACGCGCGCCCCCGCGAAGCGGCATCCGTGCGGGCGAGCAAGGTGGCCAGCGCCGACTCGATCAGAGCCGCCTCGCGCTCGGCGTTCTGCCGCATGGTGCGCAGGTGGCGCGGTTCGATGCCGTGCTTGGCGAGGGCCACCAGGCCCGACAGCAGGGTCGAGACCTGCTCCGGGTACGTCTCTGCCGCGTTGATGAGCCCCGCGCTGATGGCGTCGTTGAACAACTGCGGTGTGGCGCCCGTGCGCAGCAGAAGGTCGTCGCGTCGGTGCTGGTGCACCGGCGTCGCGATGGAAGGCGGTGCCACCATCGGGATGCCGTCGTCGTCGGCCTCGGCCTCATCGAGCTGTTCACGGATGACGCTGAGCGGCAGGTAGTGATCGCGCTGCAGGATCAGCGCCGCGCGCACGCGCTCGACGTCAGCGGCACAGAACTTTCGGTAGCCGGACTGCGTGCGGGCCGGCGACACGATGCCCTGCACCTCGAGGAACCGCAGCTTGCTCGTGGTCAGCTGAGGGAACTCCGGCGTCAACCGGGCCAGCACCTGACCGATGCTGAGAAGACCCGACGGCGCGGAGCGCCCTCGGGCGGCACCGCCCGGGGGCATCAGCCGTTCGCCGTGGCGCGGTCGGCGGGCGAGGCGAAGAAGTTCATGCGGAACTTGCCGACGCGCAGTTCGTAGCCGTCGGCGAGTTCGCTGCGGTCGACGCGTTCGCCGTTGACATAGGTGCCGTTGAGCGATCGCTGGTCGACGATCTCGAACACCGAACCCGATCGGGTGATCTCGGCGTGGCGGCGCGAAACGGTGACGTCGTCGAAGAAGATATCGGCCTCGGGGTGACGCCCCACGGTTGTCACATCGGCGTCGAGCAGATAGCGGGCGCCGGCGAGTGCACCGGCGCGCACCAGAAGCAGTGCCGAGCCCGAGGGCAGTGCGGCGATCGCCGCGGCCTCCACCTCGGTGAGGTCGGCACCGAAGGGCACGAAGGAGAGATCCGATTCGTGACCGAAAGTCTGCGTCACATCGTGACGCTGCTCACCGCTGCGATGGATCGCGCCTCCGGCGCTGTTCGTGCTGTCGTCTGTCACGGTTCTCCCTCCTCCGGCCTCCCAGCCTATCGGATCGGATCGAGCGCCTGGGAGTGCGTTCTACCGATTCGCCCAGGCATCCTCCGCGCGATCGACGGCGCGGCGATAGGCTGAGAACATGCCACACTACGACGTCGTCATCCTCGGCGCGGGCCCCGGCGGCTATGTCGCCGCCGTCCGCAGCGCACAGCTCGGCCTTTCCACTGCGATCATCGAGGAGAAGTACTGGGGCGGTGTCTGCCTGAACGTGGGCTGCATCCCCTCGAAGTCCCTCCTGAAGAACGCTGAGATCGCGCACACCTTCACGCACAAGGCCGATTTCTTCGGCATCTCGGGTGACGTGAGCTTCGACTTCGGCGTCGCGTTCGACCGCAGCCGCAAGGTCGCCGACACGCACGTCAAGGGCATCCACTACCTGATGAAGAAGAACAAGGTGACCGAGTACGAGGGCCGCGGCGCCTTCACCGGTCCTAAGGCCATCACGGTCACCAAGTCCGACGGCTCGACCGAGCAGGTCACCTTCGACAACGTGATCATCGCGACGGGGTCGACCGTGCGCCTGCTGCCGGGCGTGCAGCTCAGCGACAACGTGGTCACCTACGAAGAGCAGATTCTCTCGCGTGAGCTGCCCGAGTCGATCGTCATCGTCGGCGCCGGCGCCATCGGCATGGAGTTCGGCTACGTACTGTCGAACTACGGCGTGAAGGTCACCATCGTCGAGTTCCTCGACCGCGCGCTCCCCAACGAGGATGTCGAGGTCTCGAAGGAGATCCAGCGCCAGTACAAGAAGCTGGGCATCGACATCCTCACCTCCACCGCGGTCAAGACCGTCACCGACAACGGCTCCAGCGTGCACGTCACGTACGAGACCCGTGACGGCAAGCCGGGCGAGATCACCGCGGGCAAGGTGCTGATGTCGGTGGGCTTCGCCCCGCGCGTCGAGGGCTTCGGTCTGGAGAACACCGGCGTCGCGCTCACCGAGCGCGGTGCGATCGACATCGACGACCACATGCGCACCAACGTCGAGGGCATCTACGCCATCGGCGATGTGACCGCCAAGCTGCAGCTCGCGCACGTCGCCGAGGCGCAGGGCGTCGTCGCCGCCGAGACCATCGGCGGAGCCGAGACCCAGACGCTGGGCGACTACCGCATGATGCCGCGTGCGACGTTCTGCCAGCCGCAGGTCGCCAGCTTCGGTCTGACGGAAGAGCAGGCCAAGGCCGAGGGGCGTGAGATCAAGGTCGCCAAGTTCCCGTTCAGCGCGAACGGCAAGGCCAACGGCCTGGGCGAGCCGGTCGGCTTCGTCAAGCTGATCGCCGATGCAGAGCACCTCGAGCTCATCGGTGGCCACCTGATCGGCCCCGATGTCTCGGAGCTGCTGCCCGAGCTCACGCTCGCGCAGAAGTGGGACCTCACCGCTCTGGAGGCGGCGCGCAACGTGCACACCCACCCGACGCTGTCGGAGGCGCTGCAGGAGGGCTTCCACGGCCTCGCCGGTCACATGATCAACATGTGACATCCGTCGTCGAAGTGCCCGGTCCGTTGCGGACCGGGCACTTCTCGCGTTTTCGGGCGCTGTCAGATCCCGCGCATCGTCACCAGCGCGGCGGCGGCGTTCCGCAGCGGCGCCGTTCCCATGAGCCGAATCGCGCCCTCGCGCGCGTGTTGTCGGATGCCACGAGCCGGCGCCCCCATCGACATGTAGAACGTCGCCCGGCGCTGCACGTCGCCGGCGGCCCGCGCGGCCCGGCGTTCGTACGTGGCGAGGCCGCCCGGACCGCGCTGCCCGAGCGCATCGGCCAGGACTCGGGCATCCACCCAGCCCAGGTTCATGCCCTGCCCGCCGATCGGGCTGATCTCGTGCGCGGCATCGCCGAGCAGCACGACGCGACCCGCCACGGTCCGCGCGGCGCGGTGCTGGGCGGCGGTGAACGCGCTAGGCGCGACGGGCGTGATCGCGATGCCCGTTCGCGTGTGCACCGCGCGCGCGAAGTCCTCGCCTGACAGCGCGGGCACCCCCGGCGGGTGCCGTACGACCCAGCGCCGGCGCCCGCCCGGCAGCGGGAAGGATTCCACCAGCCCCCCGGGTTCGCAGTACAGCCGCGCGATCGCGGAGTCATCCGCGTCGGCAGCGTCGACCATCGAGTAGCGCGCCGTGCCTCCGCGACGACGCCAGCGGATGCCCAGCGCCGCGCGCAGCCCGCTGTGCACGCCGTCGGCGGCGATCAGGAGCGACGCGTGCTCGGATGTCTCTCCGGCCGCACCGCGCAGGCCGACGCTCACCCCAGTGCTGTCCTGACTCACCTGAGTGACTTCACAACCCATGCGCACCTCGACGCCGAGGGCGTGCAGTCGTTCCCGCAGCAGCGCGACCGTGCGCCGTTGGGGCAGAATCCGTACGGTGCGCTCCGCGGGAAAGGCGATGGATGCCAGCATCCGACCGCGCGCATGCACCTCGCCGCGGTCCAGCGCGACCGCGTCGGCGCGTAGGGCTGTGCCGACGCCGGCGGCATCGAGGGCGTCGAGTCCGGGCGGGTGCACGCCGATGGCGCGCGTGCGGTCGTCGGTGCCGGTGCGCCGTTCGCAGATCACCACGTGGGCACCGCGGGCGCCGAGCAGGCAACCGAGTAGCAGGCCCACCGGTCCGGCGCCCGCGATGATCACGTCAGGGTGCCCCATGGGGCGCCTCCCAGCGCAGCAGCAGGCGCGCCGGCATCCGCTTCTCGACGCGCCAGCCCGGCGGTACGCGCGCGGCGAGCTCGGCGCGTGTGTAGGAACGTCGGATGCTGGTGAGCCCGTCGGCCCGGATGTACGACCCGGCCAGTACGGTGCCGGCGACCGGCCAGGTCGCGGCGGCGAACAGCGCGTAGGCGGTGCGGCTGCGGGCGATGTCGCTGTGCTCGGCGACCCCGCCGATGCGCACGAGCCGACGCGACTCGGCCAGCAGCGCGTGCAGTCCGCTCTCGGTCAGGTGGTGCAGCACGTGATTGGACAGCACGATGTCGTACTGCTCCCCGGCGTCGACGAGATCGGCGCTGGAGGTGCAGCGCCATTGCACCAGTCCCTCGGGGTCAGCCCGGGTCGACCACTCCACCGCCCGCGGATCGATGTCGATTCCGGTCACCTGCGCGGGGTGCCCGTCCCGCCGTAGGCGCCGCGCCAGGGCGAGCGCCAGGTCGCCTCCGCCGCAGCCGATGTCGAGCACGCGCAGTGCGCCGCCGAAAGCGCATCCCCGGGCTCTCGGACGCACGAGGCGCCGGTACAGACCACGCGGATCCGAGACGACGGCGTTGACGGCCGCGAAGCGCGCATAGGTGCGCGCCAGCATCCGCGGGTCGGCATCGGCGGCATCCATCTGCTCCCGCGCGTCGACGGCGCGCACGCGCAGATCAACCGCCACCGGTCCCGCCGATCACGGTCAGCATGGCGCTCTCTGCCGTCAACCCGGGCCCGAACGCCATCGCGGCGACACGCTGTCCGGCGAGCGCGTCGGGGTCATCGAGGATGCGCTGCAGCACGAACAGCACCGTGGCGCTGGACATGTTGCCGCAGGTGCGCAGCACCTCGCGAGCCGGGTGCAGCTGCCCGTCGCTCAGCTGCAGGCGGCTCTGCACCCGATCGAGGATGCTGCGCCCACCGGGGTGGATCGCCCAGTGCTGCACGGCTGCGCCGATCCGTCCATCGTCGAACGCCTCGACCAGTGCGTCCTCCGCGGCCCACAGCGGGCGCAGCGCCTCGTCGATGTTCTCGCCGATCAGCTGCGGCACCGCGGTCGAGAGCACCATCTCGAAGCCGCTGTCGCCGATCGTCCAGGCCATGTCGTCCTTGCCGTCGGGCACGATCGCGGTGTGGAACCCGTCGAGTGAGAAGGCGGGCACGTCGGCCTCAAACGATCGGGCCGTCACCAGGGCGGCAGCGGCGCCGTCCGAGAACAACGATGACGCGATGATCGTGTCGGGGTCGTCCGATGAACGCAGATGCAGCGTGCACAGTTCGACGCTGACGACGAGCACCACAGCGGTGGGGTCGGCCAGGCAGAACTGCGTCGCCGCGCGCAGCGCGGGCATGGCCGCGTAGCATCCCATGAATCCGAGGTGGTATCGCTGCACGGCATCCGACAGTCCGAGCCCGCGCACGATCGCGTAGTCGGGTCCCGGCGCGTGGAATCCGGTGCACGAGACCGTGACGACGTGGGTGACGTCGGATGCCGTGATGTCGGGGTCAGCGGCGATCGCGCCCTGCGCCGCCGCGACGAAGAGCCGGTCGGCCTCACGCGCGTAGGTCTCGTTGCGGGCCTTGGTGCCGGGCACGAGCAGAGCGCCGGACTCGCGGTCGTAGAACTGCGGGTCCGGCGCATCGGCGGTGAGGTCGAGCTCGGTGAGCACGGTGTGTCTGGTCTCGATTCCCGAACCGTCGAACGAGGCGGTCACGAGCCGTTTGGTCAGGCGTGAGATCCCGGGCTGACCGGCGAAGACGTCGCGGACGGCGCCCTGCTCGAGTGGCACGTCGGGGACGAGGGTCTGCAGGGAGCGGAGCTGGACGTGTGGGCGCATGGCCCCACTGAAGCACGCCTCCCTGCCCGGGGAAAGGGCTTGTGCGCGGAGCCGCCGTGTGCGTTACCGTCGTGCGCGTTTCCGCGGTGAGCGTTGCCGCGGTGAGCGTTACTGAACGTCCGCCGTCAGAGCCCGAGTGCGCGGGCGAGCTTCGAACCCGACGAGGGCGGACGCCCACCTGCCGCGGCGACCGCACGTTCCACGGCGTCGAAGAACACGGCGCGTCCGTGCTCGTCGGCCGGCGCCGCGGGCCCCAGCTCCATCTCCCATTCACGCCATGCGCGGAGCACCTGCGACTCGGCGCGCAGATCGGTGGCGCGCACCCGGTCGTCGACGAACTCGGCGATGACACCGTCGGGGCCGCTGAGCAGGTAGGCGGTCCGGGAGTTCTCGATGCGTGCGAGGGGGGTCAGCTCGTCGGTGGTCCATTGCGCGACGAACTCGGTGACGGCCGCGGGAATCCGTCCGTCCTCATCCAATGGCCAGCCGAGTTCGAGGCGGCCGTCGCCCTGGCGTGGGCCCTTGACGTGCCACCCGGCGTCGGTCCCCCCGGTGCGGCGCCGCAGGGCGACCCCGTTCCGGGCCAGTACGGCATCGGCGGTGTCGAGGTAGCGGGCATCCAGTTCGCGTGCCTCTCCGGCGCTGACCGAGGTGACACCGGGCACATCCGTCCAGACGGGCAGCGCGGTGTCGGCGTCGGCGTCGTACTTGCGCTCGACCTCGAACGTGCGCTGCGGGTCAGTCGTCACTGGGCGTGATGTCGTCGCTGGCCTCGGCGAACCAGAAGGCCACCTCGGTGGGACCGTCGTCGGCTCCCGTATGGGTCGCCTCGCCTTCGCGCCGGTACATCACCTGCGTTTCGCTGTAGGGAACGATCAGGGTCTGCTGCTCGACATCGTCGAGCGGAAGGATCTGCCCGTCCAGCGGGCCGCCGTGGAGTCGTGCGAGTGCCATGTGCTCACCATAGCGCCGTGTTCGCCGATCGGGGTGGGTTTCCTCGTATGGGCGGGTTTGCGTCTGCCACGTCAGGCCAGACCGATGGCGAGGACGGCCCCGATGATCATCCAGGGCCCGAAGGCGATGCGGGTGTGCCGGTTCGCGCGGCGCAGCAGCATGAGCACGATGGCGTAGAGGGCTCCGAGCAGGAACGCTGCGGCGGCGCCGAGCACCAGCACCTGCCAGCCGTGCCAGGCGAGGACCAGCCCGATCACGGCCGCGAGCTTCACGTCACCGCCGCCCATCCCCTGCCGCGAGATCAGGTGCATGACGGCGTAGAAGGCGCCGAGCGCGAGCCCACCCAGCAGTGCACGCACCAGCCGTTCCCCGTCTCCCGTCGCGAGCGCCTCGATGATCGCCAGCAGCACGAGCGCCCCGAGCGTCGGCAGGACGATGCGGTTGGGCAGGCGGTGCGTGCGGGCGTCGATGACGATCAACCACGCGCCGATTCCCGCCAGGGCGAGGTGCACGACGATCACGGCGATGGAGTGGAGGGACACCCTCGCAGGCTAGCGATCGGCGCGTCACCTCGGGCCGGGCTGTGGATAACCACGAATGTCGGATGTGCGAACTAGCGTTCGAGGTGGACTTGAACTGTTCGAACATTTATTCGAGGATGGATGTATGCCTGACGGAGCGATCGCAACGACGATGACCTCCCCCGCCGACCGACGGGCCGGAGAGATCCTCCGGCTGCGCCGGGAGATCGGGCGCATGCAGCGCCGGCGCAGCGACGATGCCGTGATCCCGGTGGATGCCGCTCTGCAGGACCTGCTCCCCGAACGGGGCCTGCACACCGGGGCGGTCTATTCGGTCTCGCCGTCACCGAGCCTGATCTTCGCCCTGATGAGCGCCTCGTCGCGTCGCGGCGGCTGGTGCGCGGCGGTCGGCATGCCGACACTGGGACTCGAGGCCGCCGCCGCCTTCGGCATCGACCTCTCGCGGCTGATCCTCGTGCCCGATCCCGGCGATCGGTGGCTGGCGGTGGTATCGGCGCTGGCCGAGGTGGTACCGCTGATCGCGATGAGCCCGGGCTCTGCCGTGCGCGATCAGGAAGCCGCGCGGCTCGCCGCCCGGTTGCGCGATCGCGGATGCACGCTGCTGAGCACCGCGCAGTGGCCGCAGAGCGAGGGGATGATCAGCCTGCACGACCCGCAGTGGGAGGGGATCGGTGAGGGCTGGGGGCTGTTGTCGGACCGTACGGTCACGGTGACGGCGCAGACCCGCACCTCGCCGCGCCCGCAGAGCCTGCAGGTGCGGCTTCCCGGCAGTTTGGGCGGCATCGAGCCGGCGCCGATCACGCCTGTCGCACCTGTTCTGCCTGTCGCACCTGTGCGCCGCATCGACCGCGAGCAGACCCCGCTGCCGACCCATCCGAGCTGGGCGGTGGCCTGATGGATGCACCGAGCAGAATGCACGTGCTGTGGTTCCCCGACTGGCCGTTGCGCGCGGCGCTCGGGGCTCCGCCGCCGCACCCGCCCACCGCTCTCGTGCACGGCAACACTGTCGTGGCCTGTACCGCGTCGGCGCGCGAGCAGGGTGTGCGCATCGGCCAGCGCCGCCGGCTAGCGCAGGGTCGTGCGCCCGCGCTGCGCATGATGCCGCACGACCCTGCCGTGGACGAACGCGCCTTCGTCCCGGTGCTGCGTCTGATCGAGCAGCATGTGCCCGGTGTCCATCTGCTGCGGCCGGGGCTCGCGGGCCTGCGCTCGCGAGGGGTGTCGCGCTACCACGGCGGCGAGGCCGAGGCGGCTTCTGCGCTGCTCGCGGTGCTCGGCGAAGCAGGGTACCCCGAGGTTCGGATCGGTGTCGCCGACGGGGCGTTCACCGCCGAGCTGGCAGCGCGCACCGCGGCCGGCACCGAGGGCGCTCCTGCCTGGGTGGTCGTCCCTCCCGGAGGGTCGCGCGACTTCCTCGCCCCACTGCCTCTGCCGGTGCTCGGCGATGAGGCGCTGACCGGGTTGCTGCACCGGCTCGGCATCTCGACTCTCGGCGGCTTCGCCGCGCTGGACGCCGTCATGGTGCGCGATCGGCTCGGCGAGCAGGGAGCCCGGTTGCACGCGCTGGCCGGGGGCGCCGATTCCCGTCCGCTCTCGAGCCGTCCGCCCGATCCCGAACTGTCGCGCACGGTCGAGTTCGACACCCCCTTGGCGCAGTCGGATCAGATCGCGTTCGCGGTGCGTCAGACGGCGGATGCCGTGCTGCTCGGCCTCGCCGACGCCTCGCTGGTGTGCACCGAGGTGCGCATCGACCTCACCGATGACGACGGGGGCGTGTTCTCGCGGCCCTGGCTGCATCCGACCTGCTTCGACGCGAGTGAACTGGTCGACCGGGTGCGCTGGCAGCTTGAAACGCTCATCGAGCGCACGCCCGTTGCAGAGATCGACGCCGCCCGGTCGTTCCGCGGGATCGTATCGGTGCGGATCGCCCCGCTCTCGGTCGACGACGCCGCCCGCCATCAACCCGGCCTGTTCGGTTCGGGCACCGATGAGCGTCTGCATCACGCCGTCTCACGTGTGCAGACGTTGCTCGGCCATCGTGGAGTGGTCACGGCGACGGTGTCGGGCGGACGCATGCTCACCGATCGGCAGGTGCTGACGCCCTGGGGCGAGCGGCCGGTGCTCGAGCGCGATCCCGCCCTGCCCTGGCCAGGGCGTCTGCCGGGCCCCCTGCCCGCTGAGGTGTTCACCCCCGCGCACCCCGTCACCGTGACCGCGTCTGACGGCCAGTCGGTCGCGGTCGATGGACGCGGGGAGCTGTCGGATCCCCCTGCGCTGCTGGAGGGCAGCGAGATCGTCGCCTGGGCGGGCCCGTGGCCGTTGCACGAGCGCCGGTGGGACGGCGAGCGCGCGAAGGCAGGGCACCGCTTCCAACTAGTGGATGCGCGGCAGCGTGCATGGCTGGTGTTCTGCTCCGAGGGTCGGTGGTGGGCAGAGGGGCGGTACCGCTGATGGCCGGCTGGAACAATCCGAAACTCTCCTGGGCCGAGCTGGAGCGCACGCTGAGCGCTCCCACACGCGAGCAGGCACCGGCACGCGAGCAGGCACCAGCATCCGCCGAGCCCTCCCCGAAGCGTGCCGACCCCGGCCCGTTGAGCAGGCACCGCCCTCCCGTTGTGCCTCCGCCGCGTTCCCGTCCGGATGATGCCGTGCCGTACGCCGAGCTGCACGCGCACAGTTCGTTCTCGTTCCTCGACGGGGCCTCCTCCCCCGATGATCTGCTCGCCGAGGCCGAGGCGTTGGGCCTCACCGCACTGGCGATCACGGATCACGACGGCTTCTACGGCGCGGCGCGTTTCGCCGAGGCCGCTGAGCTCACCGGGGTGCAGACGGTGTTCGGTGCCGAGCTGTCGCTCGATCTGCCCGCCCCGCAGGGCGGTGTGCCCGATCCGGTGGGTGATCATCTGCTGGTGCTGGCCCGCGGCGTCGAGGGATATCACCGCCTCTCGGGGGCGATCACCCGCGCCCAGTTGCGTGGTGGCGAGAAGGGGCGCCCGCTGTACGACCTCGATGACCTCGCGGCCAGCGCCGACGGGCAGTGGACGATCCTGACCGGCTGCCGCAAGGGAGGTGTGCGGCGGGGGCTCGCCCAGGGCGATGCCGAGACGCCGTTGCGCCGGCTGATCGATCTGTTCGGGCACGACCAGATCGCCGTCGAGCTGATCGACCACGGCGATCCGCTCGACACACGTCGCAACGATGCTCTCGCAGACCTCGCCCGTGAACTGCGGTTGCCGGTGGTCGCCACGAACAACGTGCACTACGCGGGGCCCGACCGGGCCGGGCTCGCCGAGGCGGTCGCGGCGGTGCGCGCGACCCGCAGCATGGACGATCTCGATGGCTGGTTGCCCTCGCACGGCAGCGCGCATCTGCGCAGTGGCGCCGAGATGACCCGTCGCTTTCGCCGTTACCCGGGGGCGATCGAGCACGGCCTGCGGATCGCCGCGGAGTGCGCGTTCCCGTTGCGGCGAGCGCGCCCTGCCCTGCCGCAGACGCCCGTTCCCGAGGGGCACACCACCATGAGTCATCTGCGCGCGCTGGTGTGGGCCGCCGTACCGCACCGATATCCGCGACTCGATGACGAGGGGCGGGCGCGCATCGTGCGCGAGCTCGACGTGATCGAAGAGAAGGACTTTCCCGGGTACTTCCTGATCGTGCACGAGATCGTCGAAGAGGCCCGTCGTCGTGGCATCCTGTGCCAGGGCCGGGGGTCGGCGGCGGCGAGCGCGGTCTGCTATCTGCTCGGCATCACGGCGGTCGATCCGATCCTGTACCGGCTGCCGTTCGAGCGGTTCCTGGCGACCACCCGCGAAGAGGAGCCCGATATCGATGTCGACTTCGATTCCGGCCGGCGCGAAGAGATCATTCAGTGGGTGTACCGGCGCTACGGGCGCGAGCGCGCGGCGCAGGTGGCGAATGTCATCCAGTACCGGCCGAAGAA
Source organism: Microbacterium esteraromaticum (assembly GCF_017303215.1). Classification (GTDB taxonomy): domain Bacteria; phylum Actinomycetota; class Actinomycetes; order Actinomycetales; family Microbacteriaceae; genus Microbacterium; species Microbacterium esteraromaticum_C. The sequence goes on from NZ_JAEMWU010000001.1 coordinate 2,398,370, forward strand.
CGCGGTGCGCGACATGGCCAGGGCGCTCGGGCACTCCCCCGGTCAGCAGGACGCCTGGTCGAAGCAGGTCGACGGGTGGGGTGCGGGCATCGAGGCGTCCGCCGACACCGACATCCCCGCTGATGTGCTCGGCTACGCGGGTGAGCTGCTGAAGGCGCCGCGGCATCTGGGCATCCATTCCGGCGGCATGGTGCTCACCGCCCGCCCGGTCGGCGAGGTAGTGCCGGTCGAGAACGCCCGTATGGCCGATCGCACGGTGATCCAGTGGGACAAGGACGACGCGGCGTGGATGGGGCTGGTCAAGTTCGACCTGCTGGGGTTGGGGATGCTCTCGGCCCTGCAGCACAGCTTCGATCTGATCTCCCGCGCCACGGGCGAGCGCTGGACGCTGCAGACGCTGCCCAAAGAGGAACCGGCGGTGTACGACATGCTGTGCCGGGCGGATTCGATCGGGGTGTTCCAGGTCGAGTCCCGCGCGCAGATGGGGTTGCTGCCGCGGTTGCAGCCTCGGCAGTTCTACGAGTTGGCGATCCAGATCGCGCTCATCCGGCCTGGCCCGATCCAGGGCGGTGCGGTGCATCCGTTCGTGCGCCGCAAGCTGGGGCACGAGAAGGTCACCTATGCCCATCCGGCGCTGGAGCCGGTGTTGCGGCGCACGCTGGGCATTCCGGTGTTCCAGGAGCAGCTGATCCAGATGGCCACCGTGCTCGGCGATTGCACGGCCGATGAGGCCGATCTGCTGCGCCGGGCGATGGGATCGAAGCGGGGGCTGGAGCGGATCGATCGCATCCGCGCATCGCTGTATCGGGGCATGGCCGAGAAGGGGCTGGTGGGCGATGCCGCCGATCGCATCTACGCGCAGATCCAGGCGTTCTCGAGTTTCGGGTTCGCCGAGTCGCATTCGCTGTCGTTCGCGCTGCTCGTGTACGCCAGCTCATGGGTCAAACTGCACTATCCCGCCGCGTTCCTGGCGGGGCTGCTGCGGGCTCAGCCGATGGGGTTCTACTCGGCGGCGTCGCTGACCGCCGATGCCCGACGGCACGGCGTGCAGGTGCTGCGCCCCGATCTGCACGCCTCGTCCGCCACCGATGACCTGGAGCTGCTCACGGATGCGGCGTCACCGGGGCCGACCGGCTTGGATTCCTGCCGACGCACCGTCGATCCGCCCGAGCCGCGCCCGTTCGACCGTGATGCGCCGGATGAGTCGGCCGCCCACCGCCGCGACGGCCGGTTCGCCGTGCGCCTGGGGCTGGCCGGTGTGCGTGGGATCGGCTCAGCCCTGGCCGAACGCATCGTCGCCGCGCGGGAGCAGCACGGTCCCTTTCGAGATCTGCACGATCTGGTGCGGCGGACGGATGCCACGGCGGCGCAACTGGAGGTGCTGGCCACGGCCGGAGCCTTCGACTGCCTGGGGATCAGCCGGCGCGAGGCGATCTGGATGGCCGGGGCCGCCGCGCAGGATCGCGCCAGGTTCCTGCCGGGCACTGCTGTGTCGGTGCAACCGCCTCTGTTCGCCGATCAGAGCAGTCATGAGCTGCAGGCGGCGGATCTGTGGGCGACCGGCATCTCGACAGACGACCACCCCATGACGCATTTCCGTGCGGCGCTGGCCGAGCGTGGGGTGCTCTCGTCGGATCAGCTGCGCTCGCATGAAGAGGGGCGCCGTATTGAGGTGGCCGGTCTGGTCACCCACCGGCAGCGTCCGGCGACCGCGAGCGGCATCACCTTCCTGAATCTGGAGGATGAGCACGGGCTGGTCAACGTGGTGTGCTCGATGGGGGTCTGGAACCGGTATCGGCGGGTGGCTCGTGATTCACCGGCGCTGATCGTGCGCGGCATCCTGGAGCGCTCGGTCGAGGGCGTCGTCAACGTGCTCGCCGATGCGTTCGAAGATCTGCGCACCGGTGTGACGCACCGGTCGAGGGATTTCCGGTGAGACGAGCGAGGGCCTCTTCTCGAAGAGACAACCTCATCCTCAGAAAGACCTCGCGCGACCACGCCGATCGGCGTAGCTTCAGAGCATGAGCATCGATGCTGCCGACCGAGCCGCCGTCGCCCACTTCGTCCGCGTCTGCGGGTCGGGGGTCGTGGCAACGGTCGGAGAGCAGGGTGAACCGCAGGCGGCGTATGTCGTGATGTATGCCGGCGATGATGCGGTGCTGGTGTTCGACGCGGCAGTCGACTCGCGCAAGGTTGCCAATATCGCGCGCGACCCGCGCATCGCCGTGGCCGTGACCGGTGCCGCTGTCACCGTGCAGCTCGAAGGCGAGGCCCGCGCAACGCAGGGTGCGGAGCGCGCCCGGCTCGGCGAGGAGTACTGCCGCCACTTCCCGAGTTCACGCGCTCTCGATGACGGATACGCGCTGTTCGCCGTGGACGTGCGCTGGGTGCGCGTGTATGACACCGGCAACCACCCGCCGCATGTGTCGGAGGCACGCTGGGGCTCTTGAGCCCGGTCGCCCCGTCGGTGTGAGGGGGCCGGTCGCACGCACGTGTTCGGGGGGGGTGTCCGAGCGCCTGCGTTAGGGTTGACGTTCACGCCCGCATGATCTGGCGGGCTTCATTCCGACCGAAGACCCCAGCGGGATCCTGTCGGGCGCGCGCAGAGCGCACACTCACTCTTCGATGTGTCACATCGGCCCCACCCCAGCCTGGAGGCACGCCTCATGACGACAGCTGCCACGACCGCCGACGACCGGAATCGGTATCGGCCCGAGCCCTCAGTACTCACCGCGCTGAAGACCCCGCGCATCCTCACGCGCGAAGTCCTCGCCGGTCTCGTCGTGGCGCTGGCGCTGATCCCCGAGGCGATCAGCTTCTCGATCATCGCCGGAGTCGACCCCAAGGTGGGCTTGTTCTCGTCGTTCATCATGGCTGTGACGATCGCGTTCGTCGGCGGACGCCCCGCGATGATCACCGCCGCGACGGGCGCGATCGCGCTCGTCGTCGCGCCACTCACCCGCGAGTACGGCATGGACTATCTCATCGCCACCGTGCTGCTCGCCGGGGTGTTGCAGATCGTGCTCGCCGTGCTCGGGGTCGCGAAGCTGATGCGATTCATCCCGCGCAGCGTCATGGTGGGATTCGTCAACGCTCTGGCGATCCTCATCTTCACCGCGCAGCTGCCGCATCTGATCGACGTGCCGTGGCTGGTGTACCCGCTCGTCGCGGTGGGCCTGCTGATCATGGTGTTCATGCCCAAGCTCACCAAGGTGGTCCCCGCCCCGTTGGTGTCGATCGTCATCGTCACCGCCGCCGTGCTCGTCTTCGCGATCAGCGTGCCCCGGGTCGGCGACGAGGGCGAGTTGCCGCGTAGCCTTCCCGAGCTGTTCATCCCGAACGTGCCATTCACCTTCGAGACCCTGTCGATCATCGCTCCCTACGCTCTCGCGATGGCGCTGGTCGGTCTGATGGAATCCCTGATGACCGCAAAGCTCGTCGACGACGTCACCGACACGCACTCGAACAAGACTCGGGAGTCCTGGGGCCAGGGCGTCGCAAACCTCGCATCGGGGATGTTCGGCGGCATGGGTGGCTGCGCCATGATCGGGCAGACCATGATCAACGTCAAGGCCTCGGGTGCTCGCACGCGCATTTCGACGTTCCTGGCGGGGGTGTTCCTGCTGATCCTCATCGTGGTGCTCGGCGACGTGGTCGCGATCATCCCGATGGCGGCGTTGGTCGCCGTGATGATCATGGTGTCGGTCGGTACCTTCGACTGGCACTCGATCAGGCCGTCGACGTTGAAGAAGCTGCCGAAGAGTGAGACGGCCGTCATGGTCATCACCGTCGCGGTGGTGGTCGCTACGCACAACCTCGCCATCGGTGTCGTGGTCGGAGTGTTCGTCGCCAGCGTCATGTTCGTTCGCCGCGTTGCGCACCTTGTCGACGTCAAGCGCGAGGTCGTCGACCATGACGGCACTCAGGTCGCGCACTACACCGTGGAGGGGCAGCTCCTGTTCGCCTCGAGCAACGACCTGACGACGATGTTCGAGTACGCGGCCGATCCCGAGCGCGTGGTGGTCGACTTCTCGAAGTCCCATGTCTGGGACGCATCGACCGTCGCGGCGCTCGACGCCATCGAGACGAAGTACGAGCAGCACGGGAAGAGTGTCGAGTTCGTCGGCATGAACGATTTCACGAGTGCGTTCCATGCTCGGCTGACGCGAGGCCTCGGCGACGGCATCTGACGCTACTACGGCGTACGATGGCGGCGTGCAGACGGGCTCGGGCGGGCAGAGTGGCGGGCAATGCGCCGGGCAGCGCGATGCGCGCCCGATCGCTGCGCTCGGGATCCTCGGCGCGGGGCGCCTCGGTTCGGTACTGGCCAGGTTGGCGGCATCCGCCGGGTACCGGGTGCGGGTGGCGACCTCACGCGATCCCGCGCTGATCGCGGCGGCGATGTCGGCCGTCGGCGCGGAGGCGACGACGCCGGCGTCGGTGATCGCCGAGTCGGATGCTGTCGTGCTGGCGCTCCCCCTCGGTCGCCTTCCGCAGGTGCCCGCGGATGAGCTGCACGGGATGCTGGTGATCGACGCCATGAACTACTGGTGGGCGACCGATGGCATCCGTCCTGATCTTGAGGATCCGCGCTCGTCGACGAGCGAGCTGGTGCAGCGGCATCTGCCAGGTGCACGCGTAGTGAAGGCGCTGGGGCACATGGGGTATCAGGATCTCGAAGACGAGGCGCGCCCGGCGGGAGCGCCGGGGCGCAAGGCCATCGCGATCGCGGGCGACGATGAAGCCGATCTCGCCGTCGTCTCGACGCTGGTCGACCGGTTGGGTTTCGATCCGGTGGTCGCGGGGCCACTGGCATCCGGTATCGCGCTCGAACCGGGCGCCGAAGCGTTTGGCGCCGATGTCGGTGCCGAGGAGTTGCGCGCGATGCTCGACCGCTTCCCGACGTCGCAGCGCGGCATCGTCGTGGCGCGGGCACGCGGTGGCCGGCTGTTCGGCGAATGAGCGCGGCGGGTTCTCCCGCGTCAGATGCAGAACGGGCGTCCAGCCCGGGCCGTAGCCCGGACTGAACGCCCGCATCAGGTCAGGTCAGATGACCTGGATGTTCGCTGCCTGCATGCCCTTCGGGCCACGCTCGGGGTCGAACGAGACCTTCTGGTTCTCTTCGAGGCTGCGGTAGCCGCTGCTGTTGATCGCGCTGAAGTGCGCGAACAGGTCGTCCGAGCCGTCGTCGGGTGCGATGAACCCGAAGCCCTTGTCGGCGTTGAACCATTTGACGGTGCCAGTGGCCATGACGTCATTCCTTCGTTGTCTGGACCATGGTGGTGATCCGTGTTGCCGCGGCGACGGCGCCGCCGCGGGGTCTGGTGAGAGCCGCAGGTGTGCGCGTGTGCCGCGATGCCTTGGGCGAGAAGATAGTGAACCAATCTCAGGAAGCTGGCCCGGAGAGGACGCCGGCAGAAACACAACTTCACTGACTTGCTCTTGACAGTACCCGACTGGCCCGTGATGCACCAGCCGGGTGAGTGATGACTCAGCGGTTGGTGTCGGCCGTCTCGTCGTCGAGTCCGGCCTGGTAGGCCGCGAGGCGCCGTTGCGCGCGGCGGTACATCTGGTAGTCGACGAGGTTCCCGATGCCGACGATGGTGACGACGATCAGGGGGATCGCCCACAGGTGGTAGCCGACGACGCCGGGGCTGATCGTGATTAGTGCGGCGGTGACGATGGCCGAGATCGTGATCGCGATGGCGGCGCTGATGACGAAGTAGGTTGCCGTGCGGGCGATGCGTGTCGGCAGCAGCGAGGTGAGCCATTCGGTGGCGGCACCGATGGCGAGGCCGATGATGCCGCAGAGCAGCACGGTGACCACGCGTTCGAGCGGGGTGGCGCCGGCCGAGCCGATGACGGCGAGCACGGTGCCGATGATGAGGCCGAGAAGGCCCGACTTGGCGATCGCGGAAACGTCCATATGTCTGCTCCGTTCTCAGATTCCGAGCCTGGCGCGCAGGTGTTTGGCGTACATCTTCGAGACCTCCACGTCGTTGCCACCGGTCATGCGCAGCACGTAGCGGGAGTTGAACCACGGCACGATCTCTCGCACGTGGCTGAGGTTCGCGAGTTGCGATCGGTTGGCGCGCACGAATCCGAGCGGCCCCCAGGCCGTTTCGATCTGCTGCAGGGTGCCGCGCATGCGCGCGGTTCCCGAGGCGGTCACCGCGATCGCGCCGTCGTCGGCGGCTTCGATGACGAGCACGTCGCGGGCGACGAGCACGACGAACGCGTCGTCGCGCTGGCCGATCATCGTGCGCGGAGTCTGTGCGGAACCGCGGATGCCCGAGGCGAGCATCCGGACGACCTGCACGTAGTCGAGCGCGTCGAAGACGATCGCGGGTGCGTGGTCGGGCGCGGTGTGTCCGCGTTCGACGAGCACCCACCGGGAGTCGGTGGTGGTCTCTGCACTCGTACCGGTGGGGATGCCGGCGGCGGCGAGTTCACGTTCGATGCGGGGTCGGAGGGCATCCGAGCAGACGATCTCGATCATCGTCCTCCCCCTTCGATCGCGGTCGATTCACGCGGCGATGCGTTCGACGAGCAGGCGCAGTTGGATGAGTTCCTCGATGGCCTTCAGTGCGAAGTCTAGTGATCCGTAGTTGGCGACGTAGATGCGGTCGTTCTCGGGGTCGTAGAGGGCGTAGGTGCCGGTGGAGCCGACGGCGCCGTGCATGTCGGTCATCGAGAACAGCATCGGCGAGAGTTCTGCGAAGCGGAACTGCATGATGCCGAGTCCGTAGTGGATGCCAGTGTCGTACTGCCCGGTGAACGTGGTCAGCTCGGCGAGCATCTCGGGCGAGAACAGCTCGGCCGAGGTGAAGGCGCGGGTGAAGGTCACGAGGTCGGAGAGGGTGGTGACGACTCCTCCGCCGGCCCAGTCGACCGACAGCGCGGCGCGGTCGCTGAGGTCGACGCCGCGCACGGTCAGCGGCAGGATGTCGGTGCCGGGTCCGTGGTCGGTGAGCAGGTGGCTGTCGCGCATGCCGAGGGGCGCGAAGATGCGCTCGTGCAGTACGTCGGCGTAGAGCTGCTGTTCGATGCGTTCGAGTGCCAGGCCGAGCAGGATGTACCCGGTGTCGGAGTACGCGAACTCCTCGCCGGGGGCGGCGACCGGGGTCTGGTTCTCACGCGAGAACGCGAGCAGGTCTTCCGGAGTGAATGCCCGGTCGGGGTCGTCGGTGACGATGTCGATCATCGACGGCCCGCGCAGCACGGGCCCTTCGAAGTAGTCGGCGATGCCGGAGGTGTGGCCGAGCAGGTGGCGGAATGTCACCTCACCGCTGTGGTCGGTGCCGTCGATGGTGAACAATCCGTCGAGGATCTCAGCGTCGAGGTGTTCAGAGATCGGGTCGTCGAGGGTGATGCGCCCTTCATCGACGAGTTGCGCGTAGACGGCGGCGAGCATTGTCTTTCCCACGCTCGCCGCGTGGAACGGGCTGTCGGTCGTCGCGGGCTTCGTCGAGGACGTACCTGCCGCGTACTCGTGCAGTTCGCCGGTGGGTCCGTCGTAGGCCGCGAACAGCGCCGCCGAGACGGTGTCGTTCTTCGTCACGGTGTCTACGAGTCGTTCGTTGATGGCAGCATCCGCCTCGGACTGCGACAGGGGCCTGTTCGCATACGCGAGCACTCCCCCGCCTGCGACGACCACCGCGGCCACCGACGCCGCGACCCAGATCGCGATCTTCACTCCTGTACGCATGTGCATTCCTTCCGCCGTTCTCGGTCGATTCGACGGTAGGAAGAGCGGATGCCGCAGCGATACGGCGGCCGGCTGAGTGGTCGGCGAGCGAGGGTGAGTGGTCGGTGAGAGGGGGTGAGACTCTTGGCCTGTTGGGGCTCAGTACCGGGTGGTAGCGTCGGCGGCATGGACCTCGGCGCGTTCTCGGTGAGCCTGGCGGTATCGAATCTCAAGGACTCGAGGGAGTTCTACGAGCGGCTCGGGTTTGCTGTCGTCGGCGGTGATGCCGACCAGGGATGGCTCATTCTGCGCAACGGCGACACGACGCTGGGCCTGTTTCACGGGATGTTCGACAGCAACATCCTCACGTTCAATCCCGGCTGGGATCAGGCCGGTCAAGAGCCGCCGTCCTTCACCGATGTGCGCGAGATTCAAGCCGCGCTCAAGGCGGACGGAGCCGCGCTGGTGAGCGAAGTCGAGGGCGAAGCCGGGCCGGGGAGCTTCGTGATCACCGACCCAGACGGCAATGTCGTGCTCTTCGACCAGCACCGCTGAGTGGTCGCGGTTCAGCGGCTGCGGCCTTGGCGCGCCGCGGGAACGAGCGGGTATCCGTCGTCCATTCGCAGATCGGTTGTTCAGCGCAGCCCCGTAGTCTCGCGCCCATGGTGATCCGTCTGCTCCTTCCGATCGCGATGTTGAGTGTCGGCACGGTTGTGCTCGGTGGGTGCAGCCTGTTGCGTGGTGCACCCGACCGCGAAGACCTTGTCACGACGTCGTACGGCGAGTGCACTGCTCAGTGGTGGCTCGATCCGGTTGGGGGCGACGTTCCTGTTGAGGCAACGCAGATCGCCGCAGCGGCACTCGAAGATGCAGCCGCAACACCAGCGAGCCGAGCAGAATGGCAGGCTGTGCTCGTCGACACGCAATCAGAGGGCGCCGAGATTCCCGAGGATCGCCTAGAAGCGCAAGCGCACATTGAGGTCGTCCGAGAACATGTTCGCGATGAGCTTGAGGCCGGTGGATACCCCGACGAAAACCGTGTCATCGAAGTCTGGTCTGAGCTTCGTTGCTGATCGCGTGCGACTCTGCTTCCGATAGCGAGACGGCTGCGCGCGGAGCCTATCGCCGCTGGCGGGGCCCGCTTTGCGAGAGCGAGTGCACGTACGTCCGACAAGAATTGAACCTGCGACCCCTTGGCGTATCCAATTGTGTGCATGACCGCAGTTTCGCGGGTTCTCAGAGCCAGGAACGTCCACGGCATGGACGAAAGTGTTTCCCAAAGTGCTTACAGACTCACCACGCCGTTCTACTTACCCTCACCGTCCGCTCAGCTCGGTATCGCTTCACAGTCTTCGGGTCGATAAGGAAGACAGGCTCTTCGTCGTCGAACGTTCTTTTCCACAGCTCCGACACCTCGGGGGCGGGCTCAGTCGTGGAACGCATGGGCGTGTCAGGGCCGAAGAACAGCACGACGTTCTTACCGCCAGGCGCGACTTGCGACTCCCACGCAATGCCATCGAACTGAACTCCGGTACCCCACCGCAGGAACTCGGTGACCACTTGGGTGGGTGCATAGTCCACTGGATGCTTATCATCCAGAATGACGGGCTGAGTAATGGCGTCACGGAACAGGTCGAAGAAGGCGATGAAGACGTACGACGCACGAGCGGTCTCATCGAAAATGCTGGGACGAACCGGCACGCGAGTGAGGTCGAAAATCTGCATCGGCCGCTGTAAGACATATTCACCCACTACGGCCTCGCTGTACGGACTGTGGGCCACGACTTCGGCGCAAGCAGTCTCTGCGTCCGTGGCTGTGTAGAAGAGCGAAATCCCCTGAGCATTCATGCGCCCCGCCGATGCACTGCCAGCGGGCGCAGGCCCAAGCTCTGCCGCAGGGTTCTGCATGACCTTCTTCTGAAGCGCCCAGGAATCCCGCTCGATGCGCGCACGGTAGACCTGAGTTCCCTTCGGCAACGTCTTCATCAAGCCCGTCTCGTCCCGGACGAAGCCGGAAAGCGCCGAGAGGAAGGAGTACAACCGCTCAGGTGGTGTCATCCCGGTCTTGCTCCCCTTGACACGCGGCAGAACCAGACGGGCCTCATGCTTCACTGTCTTCGCGAAGCTCTCCCATCCGAATTCGACGTAGGACATGGTGTCCTGCTCGACCCAGTACTCGGGTTCGCTGATGAGTCCTGCGACCTCTGCCGCGACCTCGTCCAGCATTGCATCAGGGACCACGCCGTCAATCAGGTTGTATACAACGGTCAGCGTGTCCAGTTCTTCAGCGAGAATCTCCCCCTCCACAACGGGCGCGTTGTTCACGTCCTCGTAGAAGTCGCCCGCCACCTCGTAGATGACTTCGGTGAGGTGCTCCAGGTTCACCGCGAAAGGGGATGTGCCCTCGGGTGATGTCCGTCCGCAGAACGCACACTCTCGCTCATCCGCTTTCTCGCTGACCCTCCTCGACAAGTGCGCGTCGTCGATGTGGTCAAGGCACAGCGCCTTGTCCGTCCAGCCGATGATGGGGAACTCCATGTGCACATCATGGCATCGCCGCCCTCACTCGACCGCGTTGTGGGGTACCCCAAAGTGCAGTCGCGCGAGCCGACGAGCGTAGCTGACCTCGGGGTGGTACCTGACCGCATCCAGAAGGCGCTCCTCGCTCTGTCCGAGCTGGTGCAGAAGTACCAAGACGACGACGGCTGAGGACACTTCGATGACCGCGTGCAACTCCTCCAAGTCGAAGTCAGCCGCCCCAGTGTGCGCCAGATGGTTGCGTGCTTTCACGCTCCGCTCAGCCCAGACCTCGGCGCTCGGAAGTAGCGCATCCCGAACAGTCTCCCCCATCAGGTCTGCCAGAGCGACAAGCCGTTTCACCAGCTTCGGCTTGTTGTCAGCGATGCGTTCGCTGACCCACTGCTTGCGCTCGGCGGGGACGACATCCAAGATGGCGCGGCGAAGGTTCCTGTGCTCAGCGCGAGGCATCTCCGTCGTCTTGTCGAGCGATTGATGGAGCGCCTCAGCCGCGCCGACCGCCGTGACAACCTTAGGTTCGACAAAGCCATCAGGCAGGTACCGCAAGCCGAGCACCATCCCGATGACCGGTTCGAGTAACCGATGAAGCGTCAACCAGCGCGGGACCAGCTCTTCGAACGGGATGTCGTCGAGGTCGAGCAGGAATCTCGGTCGTCCCGTCGCTACGCCAAGCGGGGGCACGATGTGCTCCCGATACACCTCAACCCGGCGCACCTTGTCCTGAAGAAGATGGCCGTCCGGCCAAAGCTCCGGAGCGGGCGGCAGCGTCAGCGACTCGGAGACGATGCCGCAGTTCTCCAGGGCTGAAAGCGAGATGAGGTGCGACAGACTCGCCAACGGATGCAGAGCGTCGATGAATGACACAGGCGTGGGGAACGATGCCGTAGCGCTGACGGCTTCCCATGTCCGCGCAAACGTCCGGCTTGGCTGCGAATCAAAGTCCGGAACCATGAATGTGTGGAACAGGCCGAAGGCTGTCTCCCCTGCCGTGACTGAGAGCCTCTGAACCGAACGCGTCGTGATGGCCGTAGAGCCTGTCAGCCGGTTGGTCTGAGCATCAGATTCCTCAGTGATTTCGTATGCCGTGAGGCCAGACCACGCCGTCAGCCAGTCCACCTGCGTGACTGCCCCGACGAACACCGCCTCATCGAAATCATCGAGGTGGCACCCGACGAGCAGTACGGATGCCTCCGCTTCAACTTCGGCAGCAGCCGAACTGAGGGTGGTCTGCATCCGGCTGACCCACACGTCACGCAGAGTGAGCCTGATTCCCTTCGCCAAGCCATGAAGAACGGGCCACTTAGGCAGCCCGTCATCACGGCGGCCACTCGTTCGTCGCGCTCCGCCAAACGGAGCATCGTTCCCGGTACGAATCAGACGTAGGTGAAGTCCTTTCGCAGGGTCATACGTCAGGATGCCCGCCTCCGTCGCGGTCTCCCCCGGTATCTGCCACTCGGCAACCCATTCTTTCGGCTCCGCCAACGTGCTCAGGCTCATGAGGGGATGGTATCGGCAGAGCGCTCTGGCTCAGCAGGCCAGTTCCAACACCCAGCGTGGGCGTGGTCGAAGCGACTCGCGTTGTGCTCGCTTGACCGCACGAACGGTGCAATCACCGTCTCGCCAACCTGGCGCGTACACATCCAAGAACTCCGTTTCGATGCAGAACGCCAGCCGCTCGATGCGCTCGGCCCGGCGAACGGCACGACCCCGCCACCACTGCCAGAGAGTGACAGCCCCGACGATGTTCAGCGGCGCTGATGCTGCCGCAATCACGAACTCGGTCATGCTCGCACCACATTCAGCGGCTCGGGAGGAACGAGCAGCGGCACGCCGGAGACGCGCTCCACCATGCGCAGATGCTCTCGGAGGCGGCCGACGACGGCTGAGCGATGCCCGAAGCGCTCGACGAGGTCTTCCGGCAGCTCCTTCGGCACCCGCAGCGTCGCGGTCTCTGTGAGTACAAGTCGCCCGTCCACCGTGCTCAGCGTGGCGCTAGTCGTCTGGCGCGCAGCCCCCGGCCACGCAGCAACCAGGGTGTCGCCCTGGGTGTGGACGGTGGCACCGAGGCGGACTGCTTCAGCCTCGAACTCCGTGCGCATGGCAAGCCGTGCGTCAGCGATGCGGTTGTGCACGTTCATGCTGCACCTCCCGCCATGGCGATGGCGTACTCGACAGGCATCGGCGGCAGGGCGCAGAGCTGGACGATGGCGTCCAGCGACAGGTCTGTCCGGAGCAGCGCGATGGCGTAATCCGGGTTCGTCGAGTGTGCAGCTTCGCGGAGCGGCTCGTACTCCTTGGACCCAACGCTGAGTCCGTGGCGGTCGAGCGTGTTCACGACCCACGGGTCGCGGCGGTCGATGCCAGCGATGTGGCAGAACTCGCGTGCGTCGTTCGTTGTCGTGGTGTCGAGCAGGTCCAGGAACCTGGTTCTGGAGATACTGAGGTCTCCGCTGAGCGTGAAGAGCGAGCAGACCTCCGCAAGTTCTTCCGTCGCCACGCCCCGTACCTCCGACCAAGTACGGTCGAGCCAGAGCGCCTCGTCGTCTTCAGCGTCGAGACCGAAATCGGAAATCACGTCCCAGCCGTGGTGCCACGCGACAGCTTGACCGTCCATACTCCAGTGGGCGCGCTGGTCATAGTCTCCCTCGTCGTACTCCCCCTCACGGATGACCCGGAGGAACTCGCATGCGGCCTCGTGCGGCGTCAGCGTCGTGGCGCTCATCAGTTGGCCTCCTCGCTCTGAGCGAAGAGAATGCGAATCGCTTCCTTAATGTCGCCAGCCTCAACCGCCGCGCGGACCGTGTCGGTGACCTCACCCCAGCCGTCGCCCAGCCCCGTGAAGAGGCCCGTCGCCGACTCCACCTTCTCGACGTAGCCCGCGTTCTGCACTGCGAACGACGTGCACGCGGACGTGACCTCATCGATGGCCTCGCCCGAGCCGATACCGGCCGTCAGCGCCTCAGCCTCAGCCCACGCGGGGTCTTGGCAAATGGCCTCGTACTCCTCGGTGAGCGTCTGAGCCTCGGAAGCGAGCGAATCCGTGGCCGCGACCGTCGGCTCGATGGCCGCGCGGAGGTGCGCCTGCGCTGCCGGGGCGATGAAGATACCGCCGAGCAGCAGGACGCCAGCGGTCGTGAGGATAGCGAGCGTGCGCTTCAGCGTGCGCTTCTTACCGGGCTTCGGCTTGCGGGCCGCCATCTTCAGGGCGGTGGCTGTAGGTGAGGTGATGTCCATACACACCCTCTGCGGGCACGGGGGGTGTTTTTCCTACGGGAACGCAGAACGGCCGCCCCATTCTGGGACGGCCGTTCTACGTAGTTCAGACGAGCGCGGCGACGATGCTTTGAATCTCCGGCATCAGACCCGCGACTTTCTTGGAGGCGTGCTCGACGCGCTTCTGCAAGGCCTTCACCTCGGCCGCGCTCTCCGGCTGCTGGAGGCCCGCGCCGGTCAGCGACCGCACGCCGTCTTCCTTCTGTCCGAGGGCGTATGCGATGGTTGCCTGGGCTTCTTCGCCGTCACGGACACCGAGAAGCGCAGCCACCGTCTCCCAGGGGGTTTCGACGGCGATGGCCGCCTGCTCGGCGGTGGCGTCCACGATGGCGATTTCGATACCTTCATCGCCGTAATGCGTGGCATCCCGGACCGCGAGCAGGTCGCCGACCTCGCCGCGCAGGCTGTCACGCTCGGAGCGCTGGTCGTTAGATGTAGTTCCTCGGGAGGTTGTGAACGCGTGACATAGAGAAGACCTCTGGGCGTGAGGAACGAACTGGTGACAGGTGTGGTTTAGGCCGCGAGTGTGAGCGGCTCGGCTAGCTTGGCTTCGAACTCGATGGGAGTCAAGCCGCCGAGGGGGTCCTGGGCTCGTTGGCGGTGATACTTCCGCTCGATCCAGACGACGATGGCCAGTCGGAGCTCTTGCCGCGTCGCCCACCGTTGCTGGTTGAGCACGTTCGTCTGCAACAGCGACCAGAACGACTCCATGGCCGCGTTGTCTCCCGCGGCGCCGACGCGCCCCATCGAGCCGACCATGTCGTGACGGCGCAGTTCGCGGGCCATCGCCCGGCTGCGAAACTGGCTACCCCTGTCGGCGTGCAGGATGCAGCCGGCGACCTCACCGCGGCGGGTGACGGTGTTTCGGACGGCGTCGACGGCGAGCTTCGCGGTCATCCGATCCGAGATCGATTAGCCGACGATCCGGTTCGAGAACACGTCCTTGATCGCGCAGCAATAGAGCTTGCCTTCGCTCGTCCAATGCTCCGTGATGTCCGTGAGCCAGAGGCGGTTCGGCGCGTCCGCGCGGAACACCCGCTGCACGTGATCGTCGAACACCGGCGGGCCAGCCTTCTTGCCTTTCCCGCGCCGCCGGCGCTGCGCAGACGAGAGGATCCCGGCCTGCGAACACAGCTTCCACGCCGTGCGCCTGCTCATCCGCCACCCCGCCCACCGCGCCTCGTCGGCGAGGTATCGGTAGCCGAACGTCGGGTCGTCGTGATGCGCGTCATGCAGCGCGTTGATCCGATACGCACGGAGCACGTCGGCGCCCCTGACGGGGTCGTTTCGCCACCGGTAGTAGGGCTGACGGGCGAGCTTCAGGACCCGGCACGACACCGTCACGGGGATCCCCGCGTCGGCGAGCTCAGATACGAGCGGGTACGTCATTTTGGGGAGCCACCGAGTTTCAGGTTCGCCTGCGACAGATACGCCGCCGCTCGCCGGAGGACCTCGTTCTCCTGCTCGAGGAGGCGGACCCGCTTCTTCAGTTCACGAGCCTCGGCAGCGTCCGCGGCGGTCTGACCAGGACGGTTGCCTTCCTCGACGTCGGCTTGACGGAGCCAGTTCTGCAACGTCGCCTCGCTGATACCGAAGTCGGTCGCAATCTGCTTGATGGTGACGCCGCTCTCACGGCTACGAGCGACAGCGACGACGTCCTCGCGGAACTCTCTGGGATAGGGACCGGGCATGATGACATCCTTCCCGCCAGCCCCTCCCGGCACCAACGATCAGTTGTCACCGATTCGTTCCTCACGCCCTTTCGTCAAGCCGGTTCGGTGCCGTCAGTTCATCTGACTCTTCGCGCCGCCAGAACGCTCCGACAGAAAGGTGAGTCTTTGACGTGGTGAATACGTTATCGAGTAAACGTATCCATGTCAAGGGTTTGGATACGCCTATGCTGGTTTCGTGCCCAGACCTTCGCTTCAGCCGGGAACCCACGGCCGCCTATCGGTGGCTCCAACGAGCGAAGCACTCGCATCCCGAGGAGCGTTCGTAGCCCACGCTCGTGTGCGACCACTCGACGGCGGCGACGTTCAGGTGATTCGCCGGTTCGCACCATCTGAAGACGAAGCCCTGAGCGCGCTTAGGGATGCCATCGTGGAACGCATCGGCACGGTTACGGAGCCGACCGCGCCCCTCGGCGAACCTGTGACGATGCAGGCCTCGGAGGCTGACCGTCTCATCATCAGTGCCCGTGAGGGGATGCGCAGGTTCGCCGCTCAGGTCTACTCATCACACCGGTTCGTCGCCCCTGACTCTGACGCTGCGGGTGACGCCGAGCGCTCAGGAAGTGACATCGTCCCGGTGAGCATGGTGGATGGATTTGTGGCGGCCATCGTGGACCACCTCCAGGCGTGGGTGGACAAGACCGGTGGTCACGACGGCGACCCTCAGCTCTGGCTGAGCCTGTACAGCGACTACACGCTCTTCCGTCCCATCCTGGAGTCCCTCGCTGCGGCTATCTGGATACTCGGCCCGGACGACAGCCGTGAACGCATCAAGAACGCTACGAAGCTCCTCGCGACCGAGCACGAGCAGGCGAACAGATACATTCAACGAATCAACCGCGTCGGTCATCCTGACCCGTTCGCTGAGCAAGTGAATACGGGCCTCGACCGCATCATCGGCGAGGTGTGCGAGCGCATGGGCTTCAACTCGACGCAAATCAGACGACCGGTGGACCCGTCATCACTCCCGGACAAGGCAAGCCGCTTCGTCCCAGGTTCCGGGAGTAAGTTCTACCGACTATGGGCGCTGTGTTCGGCTCATGCTCATGCGCAGCTCTTTACGGTGATGCGCGCCGGAGCGCGCACATCGGGCACCGGACCGTACGGCGACTGGACATACGTGGAAGCCGACTCCGAGTCGTTCGCAGAGCTAGTTCGCTTTACGGGTGACACCCTCAGCGTGCTTGCTGGTCTTCTTAACCGGCGCGGTCACATGCTCAACTCTGAAGTCGGCCCTCGGCCCGGCGCGGACGCATGAGCGGCCGTCGCGCGAAGAAGGCGCGCTCAGCCGAGCGCGCCCGTCCGGCCCACCTGAAGAATGCGGAGACCGTTCGGAGAACGGCAGAAGCAGTGCTGTCGGTCGATTTGAGCGACCTCAGGCTACGGAACCGCGTGCCTCAGGTGGTCGTTGGTCTTTGCCGAGCCGCCTTCGCGCAGAGCGCGGTCATAGCGACGTTGACAGCGAACGGCATGTCTTCCTCCGCATCGCCGAACCGTCGCCTCTTCTTGGAAGCAGCGCTGCGCTTGCACTGGTTGCGCGGCCTCACACGCGATGACCGGCGTCGCGCGGTTGACACCATGCTTGCGAAAGACCGCAAGGACACCAACGGCACGCTCGCCTATCTCGCGAAGGTGGGCCAAGAGGCCGATTTCGACCCCTCCGAGATGAATGAGTTCTATCTCGATTCAGCCGAGACGGGGGCTGTTCAAGAACAGGCACGGAAGCTTGATGCGGCGGTGAAGTCGACAGAGGTAGAACCCTGGTCCATATATGCGATGTGGCGCGAGGAGACGAAGCATGCACATCCTTCTGCGACGCTCGCAGGCGAGTACGCGCCGACCTTTGATGACGCACATCTGAGTTCTGGCGAGCCAGACCCGATGGACCCCAACTTGGAAGCTCATTCACTCGTCCAACAGCTCATCGTCATGACGACCGGATGGTTGCTGAGCGATGAGCAAGTCCCCCACGAGATTGCCAACCGCATCACGGTCGCCTACTTCGCGTCCTCACCGCTTCAAGTCTGGCCGGATGTGACGAGCGGAGAAGAAACAACCAGCTCTTGAAAATCTGCGCGGGTCTAGACGGCCACTGGATGCGTGGCGTCGATGACGCTGCGCTCGCCTTCAGCGTGCGGAGGCTCGTGCGGCAGCCAGCGCCGCCCTTCTACGGTCCGAGATGGAACGGGCGAACACGTCAGTCCTGCCGTCGAGATTGAGGGCCAGCGTCGCGTCCGCGAGCAACTCATCCTCCGCCTTCCACGGTTCGGGGTCCACAGCCCAGGCAACGCGCGCGTTCTCGATGAGCCAGCGGCTGATGAGCGCTTCACCCTGAGGACCGTAGTGTTCACGTCCTCCATGCACGCCAAGCATGAGACCGAGCCCGTCAGCGAGGAGCACACCGAGTGTGCGCCGGAGCGTGGACTGCGAGGCGTTCTTGGTCGCGTGGGTGAGCAGTCGTTTGCGCAGGTTGCCGTTCGACGCGCGCCCGGCTGCGCTCGGCTTCCGGGGTGAGATGCCAACGTAGAGAAGCTGGTGTCCACCTTGTTCCTGGTACGCGGCCTCCGGCACGTCGAGCGTGCCCTTTCTCATCCACCACCCGTAGATGCCGGGGCTGGCAGGGGCACTGCGAACGTCGGCCGCCGAGTGGAGTGTGAGCGGGTTCAGGATGCGCCCAGCGGTGAGCGAGTGGTCGGGCATGATAGTCACCATATCGAGGACCGGTTCTGGAGCTGCATCCGACGGCTGAGTCGTGGGTGTGCCCGGCCTGCGGCACCGTCACTCTGACCTAGCGCTACTGATTCGCCCTGAGTTTCGTTCCGTCCTTTCCTTTTGGAGGATGGATTCATGCCAGGACCGTATCCGGACGACTTCCGTCAGCGCGCGTTGCGGATGTTGAGCGAGGCTCGCCCCGATCACAAGACCGATCACGCCGCGATCAAGCACGTCGCCGCCAAGCTCGGCATCAATCCCGAGACGCTGCGATTGTGGAAGAAGCGCCTCGACGTTGACGAGGGCCGCCAGCCGGGGACCTCGAGCGAGGCGCAGGCGGAGATTAAGCGGTTGAAGAAGCAGATCGCCGAGTTGGAGAAGGCGAACGAGATCCTCCGGTCCGCGAGCGTGTTTTTCGCGACCGAGCTCGGCCGCCCCTCGTCGAGATGATCGCGTTCGTCGACAAGATGCGTGATCGTTTCGGGGTCGAGCTCGTCTGCCGTGTGATGCGGCAAGCCGAGGTGGGCTTCCTCACCGCCCGCGGATACCGGGCTGCGAAAGCGCGTCCGGCGTCAGCGCGGCAGCTGCGGGACGAGCTGTTGATCCCGGAGATCGTGCGGCTGCATGCGGAGAACTACGGCGTCTACGGGGTCCGGAAGATGCATGCGCTACTGCGGCGGCAGGGCTGGGTGATCGGTCGGGATCAGACCGGCCGGCTGATGCGGATCGCGGGTGTTCGCGGGGTGAAACGGTCGAAGAAGGTCTTCACCACGAAGTCCGACCCGTTGCACGAGAAGCCGAGGGATCTCGTGCAACGCAGGTTCACCGCCGAC
>NZ_JAEMWU010000002.1 GCF_017303215.1 Microbacterium esteraromaticum
TTCGCGGGGTGAAACGGTCGAAGAAGGTCTTCACCACGAAGTCCGACCCGTTGCACGAGAAGCCGAGGGATCTCGTGCAACGCAGGTTCACCGCCGACGCGCCCCGCAGGCTCTGGGTCGCGGACGTGACCTATGTCGCGACGTGGTCCGGGTTCGCTTACGTCGCGTTTGTCACCGATGTGTTCTCCCGCCGCATTGTCGGATGGAACGTCGCCGCGACGCTCAAAGCCGACATCCTGCCGCTCCAAGCGTTGAACATGGCGGCGTGGGCCGCGGACGGGAACCTCCACGGACTTGTCCATCACGCTGACCACGGGTCGAACTACCTCGCCGTGGTCTACACGGATCGCATCGAGGAGCTCGGCGCGACGCCGTCGACCGGAACCGTCGGCGACAGTTGCGACAACGCGATGGCCGAGGCCATCAACGGGCTCTACAAGACCGAGTTGATCCGTCGCCGCGGCCCGTGGCGCACGGTCGAGCAGGTCGAACTCGCGACACTCGAGTACGTGTGGTGGTGGAACAACCAGCGCCTCCACGGAGAACTCGACATGCGTACCCCCGCCGAGGTCGAAGCCGACTACTACGCTGGCCTCGACAGACCCTTGGGAACACCCGTCTCCCAAGCCGCCCGATAGGAACGAAACTCAGGGCGAATCACAACAGCATCTTCGCGGGGGGCACCGGCGTGGTACGACCACAGCTCAACGCCGGGAAGGGCGTGAAGCCCAGAACAATCGTCCGGCGTCATGAGGTAGTAGATCCCCGTCGATTGCTCATCCCGCCATGTCTGGGCGTATAGTCCGCCTTCGATGGGCACCGGCGCCATGCCAAGCATCTCGCCAATGCCATCTGCTGTCAGCACTGGGCTCTCCGTTGAAATCGAATGAACGCTCATTCGTGTGACGTTCCTTCCTGCCGACGCGACTCGTCGACTGTTGATCCTGCCAACGATAGGTTTCGCGCTCCGCGGGATCTGTGCCAGATCGTCCGAACTGGCTCGCGGGACTGTCGCGGGTGACGGGCGACGGAGGCTCTCGCTCTTCTCGGGGCGTGACGATGCCGGCGGATGTCGGCCCGACCCGTCATCCGTTACCCGGGCGTTGCCGAAGTGCAGTACTACTGGACAACGCCATGACTACGATCGAGCAGCCGCGTGACGCACGAGCCCCCGAGACGATGCAGCGCCGACTCTTGCCGTTGCTCGCCGTGACACATGCGACGTGGATGCTCACCGCGGGCGTCTCCGGCGTGCTCGTGCCGGCGATCATCGCCGACATCGATGAGAGCCAGAAGGTCGCTGCGTACGGCCTGATCACAGCGATCGCCGCTGTGGTCGCACTGCTGTCCAACATCGTCTTCGGCGCGGCCTCGGACCGCACCCGGTGGCGGTGGGGGCGCCGGCGCCCGTGGATCATCGGTGGGGCCATCATCGGAGCGCTGGGGCTCGGAATCGCGGCGTCGAGCACAGATCTCCCGTCGATCGCGGCGGGGTATCTGGTGTTCCAAGCGGCACTGAACGCGTTCCTGGCGCCACTGGTCGCGATCGTCCCTGACCGCGTGCCTGCGAAACGCCGGGGAGCGGCATCGTCGGCGGTCGCCTTCGGTGCGCTGGCGGGCCAGGGGTTGGGGGCTGTCGTGGGTGGCCTGCTCATCGAGCATGCGCGCACCGCGCTGGCTGCGGTGCCGTGGATCTGGGTACTGGCAGCGCTGGTCATCGCACTGATGACGCGCGACACCCGTTCCGAATCCTCGCCTCGGGCATCCTCGGGGCTGCGCCGCGCTTGGGCCTTCGCCCGTTCGTTGACGATCCCGCGCGACCGCGACTTCCTGCTCGCGCTGACATCGCGACTGATGATGATGACGGGAATGTACGCCGTCACGATGTACCAGCTGTACATCCTCACCGACTACATCGGCGCCGACCCGGTCACCGCGGGGGCGCTGATCGCGACCTTCGGGCTCATCCAACTGGCGCTCGGCGCGACCAGCGCCGCGCTGGCCGGCCCGATCTCGGATCGCCTGGGAAGGCGGCGGATCATCGTGGCGGGGGCATCGGTGCTGCTGGCGGCGGCCATGATCCCGATGGCGTTCGTCGCCCAGGTGCCCGTGCTGCTGGGATTCGTCGCCGCCGCGAGCATCGCCTACGGGGCGTATCAGGCCGTGGACACCGCGCTGATGACCGAAGTGCTTCCCAACCCCGACAACGCTGCCAAGGACATGGGAATCCTCAACATCTCGAACACCGCCGCGCATGTGCTCGGCCCGGTGATCGCATCGTCACTCATCGCCTCGGGGCTGGGGTACCCGGCACTGTTCCTCGTGGGCGCCGCCCTCATCGGGTCGTCGGCGATCCTGGTGTTGATGATTCGACGCGTCGCCTGAGCGGCACGCGGCATCCGCGGTGGAGCGGGGCGCGGCCCGGCATCACACCGGGATGTCGGCTGACCCGTCGGTATGGTGCCAGTGCACCACACCCTGCTGGTTAGCGAGAGCCACAGCCTGAGCCCGATTGCTGGCCCCGAGCTTGCGATAGATCCGTTTGATGTGAGTCTTGACGGTGTTCTCCGACGTGAAGTCCGCCTTCGCGATCTGGGCGGCATTCAGACCGTCGACCAGGTGCTGCAGCACCGTGCGCTCGCGTTCCGTGAGCGAGGCCACCTCGATCGCGGCGGGCTCGGTGCGCGAGCTGTCGGTCACGTACTCGAGACCCGCGAGGGCGTACAGGTCCTCGACGTCCTGCCTGCGCTGACGGGCGAGAACCGTCGGAAGCGCGGCCGGGCGCCCCGCCAGCACGAGGTGGAGCGATCGCCGAGCGGACTCGGTCTCACCGAGTCGCATCCGGGCGATCGCGTGGACGATCGTCGCCTCCCACACGTCGCGTATCGGCATGAGCACTCGACGCATCGCACGAGCGGCGACGCGCGCCGCGGCGATGTCGTCGCCGGCCATCAGATGCGTACGCGCGAGCGGAACGAGTGACCGGAGCGGATGCCCCAGATCCTTCGCCAGGCGGACGACGAGTCCGCCCTCACCTGCGGCGACCAGTGTGTCGAGATAAGCGCGGAACACGATGTGGTCGGCAATCGGCTCGACGGCGATGTTGATGCCGCGTTCGAACCCGATCTGCCGAAACCGCTGGTAGGCGGTGACGGGATCATGCCGGGCCAGGTCGTACTGCGTGAGCGCGTACAGCTGGTGGGGCCACAGCTCCAGACGGTCCCCGGCCTGTGACAGCCGCGCGGCGTGCGGCTCTGCCGATTCCACGTCCCCGGCATCGGTCGCGAGCAGCGTCGAGCCGATCGTCGCGCCCACGGTGAGCAGATCCCGGCACCATGCGGGCAGGGCGTCGACGTCGCCGACGCGACTCAGCCACTTTCTCGCCGTCTCGTCGTGCCCATCGATCGCCGAGAGCATCGCCGCATTGGCGGCGGCGTTGACCCGCGCGAAGTGCCGGAAAGGGGGCTCCCCGCCATCTCGATAGGCCGCAGTGAACAGCTGCATCGCGGTATCGGTCCGACCGGCCAACAGCATCGTCAGTCCGCGCTGGAGCGCGACGTACCCCGGGCGATCCCCTTCATGTCGAGGGTCGCGAAAGATCGACTGGCGGATACTGCCGTGCCGCTCCACCTGTTCGAGTTCGTCGCACAGGCGGAGTGCTTCGTCGAACCGGCCCTCCCAGCGTGCGCCGATCATCGACATCACCACCCAGTGCGACGACCGCGGGCCATCGTCGGCACCGCCGCGTGCGGTGGCTGCGGACCCGAGGTGACGCAGGTGCTCGAGAATCTCGGCACGATCCCCTCCCGCGGGGTGAGCCCGGCTGCTGACCAGATCGCTGGCGATGACGGCGCCGGTCATCAGATGCGGTCGTTGCCACAGTTCTTCGTCAGACAGGGAGCCCACCCGGGCCAGGATCTCTCGTGCGTGGTGCTTGTCGATGTCGTACCAGCGCTCGAACAGCATCTCTTCGACGGGATCCGTCGCGACGACCGGCCTCGCGGTGCCGTCTGGCTCGCTCGGCGCGGGCGCGAGACGATGCACGGCGCGATGGACCTGGCTCACGAATTCGACTCCCCTTTTCGCCGGGGGGTGGGGCCCGCGGGACTGAATCGAAATGCAGTATATCGGTGGGGTCGGACGCGCAGCGGAGTCAGACCACGCGCAGTTCTCCGGCGGTGACGGCCACGGGCAGACGGTTCTCGGGCGGCGGGAACACGCACACGTAGTGGTCTGAGAACGCGCATGGCGGCAGGTAGGCGCGGTTGAGATCGACGACGACGCGGCCATCGGCGTCGGGACGCTCGAGGCGCAGGAAACGGAACGGGTAGCTTGCGGTGCCGCTGGTGGTGTCGGCGAGCGGAGCGAACAACCCGCCGTCGTCGAGCTGTCTGACCAGGAGCGTCAGCGGGGTGCCGTTGTGCTCGAAGGTGACAGCTCCGTCGTAGACCGTCTCAGCACGATGTCCGTCGACGGCTTCGGTCGAGGCGCCCACCGCGGTCGCGGTGAACAGCCCCGTCACGCTCCATGACGGATCGAACGCGGCCCTCTCGATGGCGGAGATGCCCCGGCGCCTCGGCGCTTCGGGATCCCACACGCGCAGCGCGACAGCACCATCGCGGGCGAAGCCGCCCAGCATCCGCTCGCCCACCCGGACCTTCTCGCCCGGTGCCAGACGCAGGCCGGCGGCTGAGGCGGTGCCGACGGCCGCTTCGCCGTCTGTGCTCCATCGTCCGTCCACATCGTCGAACTCCTGCTCGTGGGGCGTGAGCCAGTGCGTCGCGGCCAGTGAAGCGGTCCCGAACGGGCTCCAGGTGAGGTGATCGCGGTCGGCGATCCACTGTCGGTGTGCTGCGGTCATGGCGGGCAGTCCTTCGCGTCGATGCGGTTCTGTGTCAGATTGTCACATCTTGTTACACAATCGAAACTGAAATATGAATAGCATCCTCCTATGGATAGCGAAGAAGCTCCAGACATCGACGCACTGACGCGAACGCTCGATGTGCATTCCCTGCGCATCCTGGTCGCCATCGACCAGGAGGGGTCGATCAGCGCTGCCGCTCGCTCGCTGGGCTTCACCCAGCCGACCATCACCCAGCACGTGCAGCGGCTTGAGGCGCGCCTCGGCGCCACCCTGATCGCCCGCACCGCCCGCTCGGCCGCCCTCACCCCCGTCGGCGCGATCCTCGCGCAGCACGCTCCCCGCATCGACGCCAGCCTGACGGCCGCGGCCACCGAACTCGCCCGCGCGCTGGGACGCCGCGCGGGCACGGTGCGCCTCACCGGCCCCGTCGAGAGCATCGGCCCGGTGATCGCGCCCACCGCGGCCCGGCTCGCGGCGGACAGCCCCGGCGTCGAGGTATCGGTCACCGAAGCCGCCGATACCGTCGATGCACTCGACCGCGTGCGCAGCGGCCGCGCCGACATCGCCGTCACGGTCGACGTCGCCGCCTCCAGCTCGCGGCGCCAGGCGGCGCCACGGCGTCAGGGCGCGCGCTCGACGTTCCTGTTCGCCGAAGAGATCGTCGCCGTCACGGTCGCCGACGCGGATGCCCCGGGCGGGCGGATCGATCCGCTCGTGCTCGCCGAACTGCCCTGGATCGGCGGGCGCGGCACCAGCAGCGACGTCATCGCGCAGGCCATCGGACGCACGCCGGTTCGCGGCGACATCACCACGAGCCGGCCGGATGCCGCCCTGGCATTGGCCGCCAACGGCCTCGGCGTCGCCTTCCTCGCTGAGTCCGACCTGGCGGGGATCGCCCTCGACCCCGGAGCGCGGGCACTGGGCCTCTCGCCCGCGTTCACCCGACGCACGTGGGCGACGACGCTCGTCGAAGCGTCCGGCATCCCGCCCGTCGCGGCCGCCGTCCGCACCCTCGCCGTCCACCGTCCGACCTTCGCCGATGTCGAGGCCAGCCTCGACGCGCGTCGGCGCAGTGAGAGCCACCGGGCTCGATTCCGTACCACCGCACCACTACCCGAGGAGATACCCGCCATGCCGTTCCCGCTCACAAACCGCCTGGCGAAGGCGGCCACCGTCGCCGCCACAGGCGCGCTGCTGCTGACCGCGTGCTCCACTCCGGCGCCGCAACAGACCACCGGCGCCGACACCGGCGCCGAGATCGACCACATCACGGTCGCGCTGCCCGGCTCGCTGTCGAGCCTGTACGTCGGCCAGGAGGCCGGCATCCTGAACTACTACATCGCCTCCATCGCACAGGAGGGCCTCGTCTCGATCGACGCGCAGGGGCGTGTGCAGCCCGGGCTCGCCGAGTCGTGGGAGCAGACCGACGACGTCACGTACGTGTACACGCTCCGCGACGACGCCGTCTTCCAGGACGGCAGCCCCGTCACGGCGGACGACGTCGTGTTCAGCCTGGAACGCGCACGCGATGAGACGAGCTCGCCGGGTCTGGCTTACTACCTCATGAACGTCGACACCATCGCGAAGACGGGCGACAACGAGGTCACCATCACCCTCACCGAGCCCGACGCGGCGTTCGCGTCGAACATGAGCACTGGTGGCGCCGCGTTCATCACCTCGAAGGCGTTCTGGGAAGAGCACGACGGCAAGGTCGGAACCGCCGACTCGCTGTTGCTGGGATCCGGGCCCTACGAGGTGACCGAGTTCTCGCCGGACTCGCACGTGACCTTCGAACGCGTCGACTCGTGGTGGGGCGAACTGCCCAAGGTCAAGGAGATCACGGTCAACTTCGTCTCGGACGAGTCGACGCGTCTGCTCGCGGCGCAGTCCGGCGATGTCGACGTCGCATTCAATGTGCCGCTCGCGCAGTCCCAGCAGTGGGAGAAGCTCGACACCATGCGCGTCGAGTACGTCAACGACCTGTCGTACGTCGGCTTGTACTTCAACATCGGCGTCGCCCCGTTCGATGACCCGAAGGTGCGTGAGGCCTTCGCGCACGCGGTCGATCGCGACGCGTACGTCGAGAAGCTGCTGCGCGGGCACGGTGAGGCCGCGACGGCGATCATGACACCCGAGTCACTGGGCCAGGTCCACGACGCCGATGATGCCAGGGACGCCCTGGCGGGGATCCCGCAGTGGGAGTTCGATCTGGACGCCGCCAAGGCCGCGCTCGCGGCATCGTCGGTGCCCGAGGGCTTCGAGACCGAGCTGCTCACGCCGAACACCGGGCCGCAGCTCGGCACCGCCGCACAGGCGCTGGCCCAGAACCTCGCCGAGATCGGCGTCACGGTCAACGTGCGCGAGGTTCCGATCGAGGAGTGGCTCGCCAGCCTCGATGCCTCGTCCGACCACGGTGTGAACCTCATGTGGTACTTCTCGACGCTCGGCGACCCGGCCGAGGTGCCCAGCTACCTGCTCGGCGCCGGCAACCCCGCCGGCTATGACAACCCCGCCATCGTCGACCTGCTCGCGCAGGCCGGTGCCGAGTCGGATCCCGCCGCGCGCGCCGACCTGCTGATCGAGGCCGAGGCGCTGCAGGCCGCTGATGCGATCAACGTTCCGCTGTGGTGGGGCCAGTCGGCGACCGCGTTCGCCAAGGATCTCGGGATGAACGACTACAGCGCGTTCGCCTTCATCTCGTCGTGGCCGACTCAGCTGTACCGGGCAGGACAGTGAGCCAGCCGCTTCTCATCCGAGCACGCGCACGGCGGTTCCGATCAGTCGGTCGACTGCTCGCCGTGCGCGTGCTCGGCGTGCTCGCCGTGCTGCTGGTGCTGTCGATGGTCATCTTCGCGCTCATGCACCTGGCGCCCGGCGACATCGTCAAGAACCTGCTCGGCAACCGACCGTCCTCGCCCGAGGCCGTCGCCGCGATCCGCGAGCAGTACAACCTCGATGACCCGATGTGGCTGCAGTACCTCAAGTGGCTCGGTGGCCTGCTCACCGGCGACCTCGGGCAGTCGATCCGGCTGCAGATCCCCGTGGCCGATGCCATCGCTCAGCGCGTCGGCATCACGCTCGCCCTCTGCGCGCTCGCCTTCGTGATCGCCCTGGCAGTGGCCGTGCCGCTCGGGGTGCGCAGCGCCGCCCACGCGGGAAGCTGGCTGGATCGCACCGCGAACACGCTCGCGGTGGTCGGCCTCAGCGCCCCCACCTTCGCCGTCGGCCTGCTGCTGCTGTACCTATTCGCCTATTACGTGCGGCTGTTCCCGGTGTACGGCGCGGGTTCCGGCGGGCTCGACACACTGTGGCACCTGGTGCTCCCGGCGATCACCCTCGCACTCGGGCTGGGGGCGATCATCGTCAAGCTGACGCGCACCGCCATGATCCGCGAGCTCGAGTCCGACTACGTCACCTCCGCCCGCGCCCGCGGCATCCCCGAGGCGCAGGTGATGCGCATCGCCCTGCGCAACGCGGCCATCCCGATCGTCACCGGTGCGAGCCTGGTGCTCACCTTTCTCGTCGGCGGCACGGTTCTGGCCGAGACCACCTACGCGCTACCCGGACTGGGAACCCTGCTGCAGGATTCGGTGCTGTTCAAGGACATCGCCGTCGTGCAGTCGCTCACCCTGCTGGTCGCCGTCGTGATCGCGGTGATCGCGCTGCTCGCCGACCTGATCTACCTGCTGCTCGACCCCCGCATCCGTCGAGGAGGGACGCCCGCATGACAACGACACTCGACCTGAGCGGCATCCGCGCCCGCAAGCGACGGAGGTATCCGTCCGCCACCGTCGCGTTCGCGTTCGCGATCCTCGCCGTCACCGCCTTCGCCGCGGCATTCGGCGGTCTGCTGTACCCGGACGCGATGCGCCAGGACATCCTCTCGGGCCTGCTGCCCGCCGGAACCCCCGGGTATCCGCTCGGCACCGACGAACTCGGACGCGACGTCTGGGCGATGACGGTCGCGGGCGCCGCGTCGGCACTGATCGGCCCGATCTGCGTGGCCGTGGGCTCGATGCTGCTGGGCATCTTTCTCGGCACGATCGCCGGGTTCGAGCGCGGCTGGCTCGACGTCGTCATCAGCCGCTGGACCGACCTGCTGCTCGCCCTGCCGGTGCTGCTCGCCGCGATCGTCGTCTCGGGCGTCTTCGGCGGCGGCTACTGGATCACCGTCGCCCTGCTGATCCTGCTGTTCTCGCCATCGGACATCAGAATCGTGCGCGCCGGCGTGCTCGAGCAGACGGCACGGCCCTACATCGAGGCCGCCCGGATGCTCTCCCTCTCGCGATGGCGCATCATGTTCCGCCACATCCTGCCCAATGTCTCCACTCTGGTCCTCACCAACGCCATGCTCAATGTCGCCTTCGCGCTCGTCGCCTTCTCCTCACTGTCCTTCCTCGGGGTGGGGGTGCCGCCGGGGATCGCCGACTGGGGGCGACAGCTCACCGACAACCGCGCGATCATGTTCGACAACCCCGCCGCCGTCATCGTGCCCGCGCTGCTGATCATCCTCGTCGCGTCTGCCGTCAATCTCGTCGGGGACTGGGCGGGCCAGCGGCTCTCACAGGTCGGAGACGCGCTGTGAGCGGGGTGGAGATCGTCGCACTCACCGTCACCGGCCACAACGGCACGGCCGTGCAGCCGATCGACGCCGTCATCGAACCGGGACGCACGCTCGCGATCATCGGCGAGTCGGGGTCGGGCAAGACCCTCACCGCGAAGTCCCTGGTCGGGCTGCTTCCCCGCGGCTTCCGCGCCGAGGGAACGGTGCGCATCGGCGACCGGCACGTTTCTCTGGACGCGGCACAGCAGCAGTGGCGGTCGGTGAGAGGGGGGACGGTCACGCTACTGCTGCAGGACCCGTTCACGAGCCTCTCGCCGGTACACACCTGCGGGGATCAGATCGGTTGGACCCTGGATGCCGCCGCGGGGCGTCGCCTGCCCCGCGCCGAACGGGAGCGCATCGTCGCCGAGCGCCTCGCCGAAGTGAAGCTGCCCGAGCACGTGGCCCGCGCCTTCCCCCACCAGCTGTCGGGCGGCATGCGCCAGAGAGTGGCGATCGCCGCCGCGCTCGCCGCCGGCCCGCAGCTGATCATCGCCGACGAGCCCACCACGGCGCTGGACGCGTCGAACCAGGCCGAGATCCTCGACCTGCTGCGCGCCGTGCAGAGGTCCCGAAACCTGTGCGTCATCCTCATCTCGCACGATCTGGGGCTGGTGCGCGGCCGAACGGACGATGTGCTGGTGATGCGGCAGGGCGAGGTCGTCGAGCGCGGTGCGACCGCGACCGTGCTGGCCGATCCTCAGCATCCATACACGCGTGCGCTCATCGACGCCGACCCGAGCATGTCCGCCGCGGCATCCGCGCCCGCGCCGACGGCGCGCGCCGACGACGGCGAGCCGTTGCTGCGGGCAACCGACGTGGTCAAGCACTTCGGCGACCGGCGTGTGCTCGACGGTGTCGGAATCGACATCGACCCCGGCCAGATCGTCGGTGTGGTCGGCGAGTCCGGGTCGGGCAAATCGACGTTCGCGCGCTGCATCGCGGGTCTCGAGACCGAGGACTCCGGGTCGATCGTCTTCGACGGCGCACCTCTCGCCCCCGGGCGGCGGTCGCGCACACCCGACCAGATGCAGATCGTGTTCCAGGACCCGTACTCGTCGCTGAACCCGATGATGACGATCGGACAGATCCTGCGAGAGGCGCTGCGTGTGGCCGGGAGAGCACCGACCGAGGTCGGTGCGCTGCTGCAGACCGTGGGACTGCCCGCCGATTTCGCACGGAAACGCCCGGCCGAGCTGTCGGGCGGTCAGCGTCAGCGCATCGCCATCGCCCGCGCTCTGGCGCCGCGGCCGCGTCTTCTCATCTGCGACGAGTCGGTTTCGGCGCTCGACGTGTCGGTGCAGGCGCAGATCCTCGCGCTGCTGCGCTCGCTGCGCGACGATCTGGGCATCGCGATCCTGTTCATCTCGCACGATCTCGCCGTCGTGCGCATGCTCGCCGATACGGCGACGGTGCTCTGGGCGGGACGGGTCGTCGAATCCGGGCCGTGCGCCCAGGTGCTCACCGAACCCCGCCATGAGTACACCCGGCTCCTGGTCGCCGCGGCGACGCAGGAGAACACCGCATCCACCCCCATGAAGAAGGACTGAAATGCCCACAGCACTCCGCGCCTGCGCCGTCGCACCGATCGACGTGGCCGCCGAGCTCGTCGACCTCGTGGATCCCGACCGCCTGGAGCGCTGGCGGCACGCGCCCGCCGCGTACCGGCCGTGCGCCTGGATCGTCCGCGACGAGGCCGGGACGATCCAGGCCGCCGCGCTCACCAGCGGCCGTCCCGCCACTTCGGCGATCAAGATCCGTGATGTGTGGTGGACGGACGACGACGCCGCACGCGCGCTGATCGAGGGCGTCTGCGCGCAGAGTGCGACGGACGGCGACGTCGCCGTCAAATGGGAGGTGCCGGCGGGGGAGGGGCTTCCCGCGTTCGCCGACGAGCTGGGCTTCATCGCAATGCGTCGCCCGTGGGCGGCGGTCGGCACCGAGCAGTTCGACGGGTACGTCCGCTGGCTCGTGCCGACGACGCATCAGGAACGGGGCTACTACGCCCAGACCACGCTGTTCACGTGTGGCGCCGTCGCCGCGCTGATCGCTGCCGAAGGAAGCGCCGCCGGCGGCTTCGCGGACGACCAGTCCCACCGGGACGTCGAGGTCGGCTTCTGGCGCCGCGCGAGCAACTATCCGGCATGCGAGCCGATCGGTCTCGCGGTCGCGCTGCACGAGCACCTGCGGGATGCCCGCATCGAGGTCGCGCTCGACACCGAGGGCCCGGCACTGCTGGAGGGCTTCGAAGGATTCGATCACTCCTTCCGCGCCGAGCTGCAGGCGGACTCGCTGCGGCAAGCGGGGGAGAGCGGCATTCCCGTGCGCCGCGACAGGGTGGCCATCGCCGAGATCGTCGAACGCGTCGAGGGCGGTGAACAGGCGCTGCTGCTGATCGACGAAGAGCCGATGCACGGCGAGACGGGCCCGCACTGGATCGTCGCGCATGCGCGCGTCGGCGACGCGCTGGTCGTGGAGGACCCCTGGATCAACGTCGACACGGGGGAGACCTGGGTGGATACGCATGAGCTCCCCGTGCGCCCCGACGACCTCGACCGTCTGGTGCGCTGGAGCGACGAGGCCTACCGGGGCGTCGTCTTCGCCAAGGCGGTTTAGTCGTCGGAGTGCGCGTGGATCGCCCATCGGGGGAACGGGTCGCCGAATGTGGTCCACGTCCGTGCGTCTGAGAGAAGCTCGTCATCATCGAGCAACGCGGAGTCCAAGCCGGCAGTGAGGCGGGGGAAATCCATGTCGATGCCGATGAAGCCCAGGTCCTGTCCGAGGGCGAGGGGAGGAGTGGGAGAGTCGTTGTCGCGAACCAGCGGCGCGAGCGAGATCATCTGGCCGACCTGATCCCAACTGCCGACGATGCCGGGTCGCGTCGCCAGCCGGCAGAAGCCCGCCGAACGGAGGATCGCTCCGTAGCGTCCTTCGCCGAGATCCTCTTCGAGTAGCCGGTTCAAGCGTTCTGGATGGAACGGGCGCAGCCGTTCGTAGCGAAACGCGCTGACCCTGGCATCCCGCATGTGGGGGTCGTGTTCGTCGTTGAGCAGATGCACCCATCCCGGTTGATGGGTCGACTCGGAGTATGCGGGGAATCCGGCAGGAGCGCCCGCGCGATCGAGTCCGATGCGCGCCGCGGGTGCAAGGTGGCTGAGCACCGCGAGCAGCATCGACAGGTCTCGGGTGGCGATGGCCTCCCAGTCGAAGACCAGTACCGTGCTCGCGTGCTCGATGTGCTGAACGAGACGCAGGGCTCGTGCGACGAAGACGGTGACGTCTGCATCGGATGCCGTGATGTAGTCGTCTGCCATGAGGTCTTGCGTGAACGTCCTGGCGTCGACGACGCATACGAGCTCGACCAGTGTCGTCGTCGCATCACCCGCGAGCGCTCCGATGGCCGCCTCGATGCGAGAGTCGGCGGGGATCTCTGCGACCAGCCGCCCTGCGTCGGGCGCCGCGTGGGCGACGTCGACCACATCCTCGATCGAGGATGTGCGGCCCCGTGCCGTCGCAGAGACGTGCGTGCACCGCTGCTCGCGCGCTCGACGCCTGGCGATGGTGGCTCTGCTCTGATCGCGGTGGCCGGTGATCAGTGTGATCTCGATGGGTGACACAGGATGCTCGCTTCTGGCTCGACTGCGGTAACGTCTATTGAGAATGATAACGGTTCTCAATAGTGAGGTGGATATGAAGGTTCGCGCATCGATCAAGTCGCTCAAGAATCAGCCGGGCGCGCAGGTAGTGCGGCGCAGGGGGCGGGTGTACGTGATCAACAAGCTCAATCCCCGTTTCAAGGGGCGCCAAGGCTGACCGCCTGCCGCCGTCAATACCGCGGCGTTGCTGTGTCTACCGCGCTCCGGCGCGCACAACACCGTTCTCGTACGCCCACACGACGACCTGGGCGCGATCGTGCGCGCCGAGTTTCGCCATGATGCGGTTCACATGCGTCTTGGCGGTGTGCGGCGAGATCACCAGATCGGCGGCGATCTCGGCGTTCGACATTCCGCGAGCGACCAGCCGCAGGATCTCGTGCTCGCGCGGTGTGAGCGGCTCATCGAGCACCTGCTGCTCGCCGGGTTCGTGCGTGACGGGCCCGGCGAGGTAGCGCGAGATCAGGCTGCGGGTGGCGGCTGGTGAGAGCAGCGCCTCGCCCGCATGGACGGTGCGCACCGCGTCGGCGATCTCGTCGGGGTCGGCACCCTTGCCGAGAAAGCCGCTCGCTCCGGCTCGGAGTGCGGCGGCGACGTTCTCCTCGTCCTCGAACGTGGTGAGCATGAGCACCCGCGTCGAGCACAAGTCGGGCTCGGCGCAGATGGCACTGGTCGCGGCGATGCCGTCGACACCGGGCATCCGCACGTCCATCAGCACCACGTCGGGACGCATGCTGTGTGCCATCCTGATCGCGGTGCCGCCCTCGGCGGCCTCACCGACCACATCGAGGTCGGCCGCCGCCCCGAGGATCTGCGCCACCGCGCCGCGGATCAACGACTGGTCGTCCACCACGAGCACCCGGATCATGCGCGCACCTGCGCAGCCAGCGGAACGCGCACACTCAACGCGTGCTCGTCGCCAACCCGACCGGCCTCGAGCACCCCGCCTGCCTCCTCCACGCGCTCGCGCATGCCGAGCAGGCCGTAGCTCGCGCCCACGGAGGTGTGTGTCCGGGCTGCGCGGCCCACCCGGTTCCGCACCTTGACGCGCACCTGCTCAGGAGTGACCGTGATGCCCAGCCGCGCGTCGCCATCGCCGTGCTTCATCGCGTTCGTGAGCCCCTCCTGCACCACCCGGTACGCCAGCACGTCGACCGGTGCGGGCAACGCCGCGACATCACCGTCAACGCGCACGTCGACCTCGAGACCCGCCGTTGCGAAGTCGCCGACGAGCTCATCGAGCGATGCCAGTCCGACGACCGTCTGCTCGCGCAGCGAGCCGAGCAGGGCGCCGATGTCGGTCAGCACGGCCCGCGAAGCGGAACGGATCGTCGACAGCGCCTCCTGTGCGGCCTGAGGATTGCTCTCCAGCGTGCTGCTGGCCACGCCGGCGCTCAGGCTCATCACCGAGATTCGGTGCGCCACCGAATCGTGCAGGTCCCGCGCGATGCGCAGTCGGTCCTCGGCGACGGCACGCGCGGCCTCGGCCTCTCGGGTCTGCTCCGCCCGCAGGGCCCGCAGCCTGAGCTCGTCGGTGTATGCGCGCCTCGTGCGCGCGGCATCCGCCAGCGCCATCGCGATGCCGCACACCAGGCCGGACTGCGCCAGTGCCGCACCGAACGAGACATCCTGGCCCACCGATACGGCAACGGCGAGCACGACTGCGCAGCCGGCCGTCAGCATCCATCCGCGCCATCGCGGCACCACCGACGCCGTCGAGAACAGGGCGAACGCGGGAGCGACGATCGTCCCCGCGCCGGAGGGCGGAAGCAGAGTCGCCACGACGCTGAATACGATCACCGCGGCGAGCACGGTGCGCGGATAGCGTCGGCGCACGAACATCAGTGCCGCGGGCGCACTCGTCGCTACGACCCAGGCGGGGCTGATCTCGCCCGGGCGGAAGGCGACGACCGCTGCGTTGAACGCCACGATCAGCACGGATGCAACGACATCGTGCACCCAGGCGGGCACGCGCAGTCCTGGTTCGCGGGTCACACTCACCATTCCAGCATGCCGGTCCTGGCCGCGGCGCTCATGCCCCCAACGCGGCATTCCCGCCTACTGCGATCGCGGTAGACCGATGCCCGCGTTCGGGCGATGTGCGCTTCGGCGGCCGCGGCGAGGGTGGAATACGTCGGCGAAACCGCCGACGCGATACCGAGGAGCAGCAATGACGACACCCGTCCTGTCCGTGCGAGACGTGCGAAAGACGTACGGCCGCGGACCCACCCGTTTCGAGGCGCTGAAGGGCGTCTCGCTCGACATCGCCGAGGGGGAGAGCGTCGCCCTCGTCGGCAAGAGCGGCTCGGGCAAGTCGACGCTCACGCACATTCTCGCGCTCATGGATGCCCCCACCGAGGGAACCGTGATGCTCGACGGTGCGGATGCCGGACGCATGAGCGCGCGTCAGCTGAACCGGGCACGCAACCGGCTCTTCGGCTTCGTGTTCCAGCAGTTCTTCCTCACGCCCAAGCAGTCCGTGCTCGACAATGTCACGATGCCGCTGAAGATCGCGGGTGTGCCGGCGCGGGAGCGCGCGCAGCGCGGCATGGAGGTGCTGCGGCAGGTGCAGCTGGCCGACAAGGCGCGTAACCGCGCCGTCGACCTTTCGGGTGGGCAGAAGCAGCGGGTGGCGATCGCCAGGGCGCTGGTCAACCGGCCGCGCATCCTGCTGGCAGACGAGCCCACCGGCAACCTCGACTCGCGTACGGGGCAGGTGGTCGAAGACATCCTGTTCGGACTCAACCGCGAGCACGGCATCACCCTCGTCGTCGTCACGCACGACGACGAACTGGCCGCACGGTGCGGCCGACAGATCCAGATCCACGACGGCGCGATCGTCACCCCGGAGGTCATCCGATGAGAATCAACGACACGATCGGCACGGCGATCGGCAATACGTTCCGTTCGAAGACCCGAACCCTGCTCACGGTGCTCGCCATCTTCGTCGGAGCCTTCACCCTCACCCTGACCAGCGCGCTCGGCGCGGGCATCAACGGCTACATCACCGAGACGGTCGATGGGTTCGGCGTGCGCGATGTGATGAGCGCGTACAAGGAACAGAACGCGGCCCCGTCGGACGAGCCGCAGGAGTACGAGCCCGCCGACCGGGCGGGGGCAGACGGACGTGGTGCGCAGGTGGCCGCGAGCTACCTGACGCAGGACGACCTCGACGATATCGCTGACATTGAGGGCGTCGAGTCGGTCGAGCCCACGCTGTCGACCACCGTCGACTCCATCGCGCGCGACGGCGGGACGCCGTACTCGATCATGGCCGTGCAGCTCGTGCCCGGCCAGAACCTGCAGCTCGACGAGGGTGAGACCCCCGCGTACGAGTCCGGCCGCGCCGAGGTCGCCATCCCGGCCGCGTTCGTCGACGCCCTCGGCTTCGACGACGCGTCGAGTGCGGTGGGTGAGATGCTCACGCTCGGAGTGTCGGATGCCGATGGTGACCCGCATGCCTTCGACGCCCGCATCACGGGTGTCATCGGCGACGGGTTCGCGATGGGCATGCCGACCAACGTGCTCTCACTCAACCGCTCGGCGGCGGTGACGATCTCGGCGCTGAACCAGCTGGGTATGGCCGATGAACTCACCGACCTGTACACGAACGCGTTCGTGCACTTCGATGCCGCGGCGACGGATGCCGAGATCGAGGCACTGCAGGATCGCCTGGCAGACGCGGGCTTCGCGTCGTCGACCGTACAGCAGCAGCTGGGCATGATCACCTCAGTGGTCGACGGCATCGTGTTCGTGCTGAACGCCTTCGCCATCATCGCGCTGCTCGCCGCCGCCTTCGGCATCGTCAACACGCTGTACATGTCGGTGCAGGAGCGCACCCGTGAGATCGGCCTGATGAAGGCGATCGGGTTGGGTTCCGGTCACGTGTTCGGCCTGTTCTCGATCGAGGCGGTGTTCATCGGGCTGCTGGGCAGCACGATCGGCGTGCTGCTCGCCGTGCTCGCAGCGCTCGGCGTGAGTGCGGGAATGGCCGGGTCGTTCCTGGCCGACTTCGATGGGCTGCAGCTGTTCCGTTTCGAGCCGGTCGCCATCGCGGCGACCGTGGCGACGATCCTGCTGCTGGCGTTCCTCGCCGGAACGCTTCCCGCGGTGCGCGCCGCGCGGCAGGACCCGGTGACGTCGTTGCGATACGAATGACGACACGCGGATGCTATTAGGTTAGCCTTGCCTAATTAGAGCGTTCATGGGGTGGTGGGTGCGATGCGCCCACCACCCTTTCACCTGAGGAGACAGCTATGCGCGTCGCAGTGATCGGAGCCGGCCCGGCCGGCATCTATGCCGCCAACATCCTGACCGCCGAGTACGACGGCGCCAGCGTCGACGTCTTCGATCGGTTGCCCGCCCCCTACGGGCTCGTGCGCTACGGAGTCGCCCCCGATCACCCGCGCATCAAGGAGATCATCCGCGCGCTGTCGCTCATTCTGGCCAAACCCGGCATCCGTTTCGTCGGCAACGTCGAGTACGGGCGCGACATCACCCTGGATGAGCTGCGGATGTTCTACGACGCCGTCATCTTCGCCACGGGCGCCGCGGCCGACCGTTCGCTCGACATTCCCGGCATCCACCTGCCCGGCAGCTTCGGCGCCGCCGATTTCGTCTCGTGGTACGACGGGCATCCCGACGTGGCGCGGGACTGGCCACTGGATGCCCGGCAGGTCGCCGTCATCGGGGCGGGGAACGTCGCGCTCGACGTGGCGCGGATGCTCGCCAAGACCGCGCATGAGCAGCTCGTCACAGAGATCCCCGACAACGTCTATGCGGGGCTCGCGGCCAACCGCGGCACGGACATCCATGTGTTCGCGCGCCGTGGTCCCGCGCAGTTGAAGTTCACTCCGCTCGAACTGCGCGAGCTCGCGCACTCGCCGACCGTCGACGTCGTCGTGCACCCGGAGGGCTTCGAGATCGACGAGTCCGGCGAGCGTGCCGCCCAGCAGAACCGTCAGACCAAGCAGGTGCTCAACACGCTCATGCAGTGGCTGGGCGAGCCTGCGGGCGACAAGCCGCATCGTATCCACCTTCACTTCTGCGAAGCGCCGGTGGCGGTACTCGGCGACGAGCGGGTCGAGGGGCTGCGCACGGCGCGCACCGAGCTGCGCGCCGACGGCACGGCGCACCTGACCGAACAGCACACCGACTGGCCGGTGCAGGCGGTCTACCGCGCCGTCGGGTACCTGTCATCGGCAGTGCCGGACGTGCCCTTCGACGCCGAGGCCGGGGTGATCCCGAATCGTGCGGGGCGCGTCGTCGGTGACGACGGTGCTGTGGTGCCGGCCACCTATGTCACCGGCTGGATCAAGCGCGGCCCGGTGGGGTTGATCGGTCACACCAAGTCCGATGCGGCCGAGACGATCGCCAACCTGCTCGCCGACCGTGACCGGCTCACCCCCGCGCCCTCGCCCGACCCGGATGCCGTGCTGGCCTTCCTCTCGGGCAAGGGCATCGTGCACACCGACGGCGCCGGGTGGGCCCGACTCGACGCACACGAACGTACGCTCGGTGAGCAGGCGCAGCGCGCGCGGATCAAGGTCGTCGAACGCGACGAGATGGTGCGCATCGCGCGAGCCGAGCACAGAGCCGCTGTGTCACCCCCACTGGTGCTGGCCGAGCCACCGCGACTCCGCTAACGTCCGAAGCATGACCGCCGTGCTCACCGTGCTGCTCGCCCTCGGCGTCTGGAGTGCGCTGTCGGGACGCCTGCAGCGTGCGGGCGTCACCGCGGCGCTGTTCCTCGCCGTCGTCGGCGTGCTCGCCGCCGTCGTGCTGCCCGAGGCGTTCGACTTCGACATCGAGCCCTCCGTCGCCGAGCGCATCGCCGAGGTGGCGCTCGTGCTGCTGCTGTTCAGCGACGCGATGCGCATCGACCTGCGGGCCCTGCGTCGACAGGTGATGTGGCCCAGTCGGCTGCTGCTCATCGGCCTGCCGCTGACGATTGCGGCGGGCATCGGTGTGGGGCTGCTCGTGTTTCCCGATATCGCCGTGATCTCGGTGATCCTGATCGCCGTCATGCTGGCGCCGACCGATGCCGCGCTCGGGCAGCGGGTCGTCGAAGACCAGGCCGTACCCCCGCGCGTGCGCCAGGCCCTCGACGTCGAGAGTGGACTGAACGACGGCATCGTGGTGCCGCTGTTCCTTGTTGCGCTGTCGATCGCGAACGCCGAGCTCGAGGCGAGCATCCCGTCTGCCGTGGCGGCGAACGTCGCCGCTCAGATCGGGTGGGGTCTCGTCGCCGGGGTGGTCGCGGGCGTCGCCGGCGGGATGCTGTTCCGCCTGGCCGAAGCGAAGGGATGGTTCGATGAGCGCTGGCGCCTGATCTTTCCGCTCATCGCCGCTCTGAGCGCGCTCGCGGTCGCCGAGATTCTCGGCGGCAGCGGCTTCATCGCCGCGTTCGTCGGCGGACTCGCGTTCGGCCGTGCGGCTGGCCCATCGCGCACGCACGCCGGCGTGTTCACCGAGAGCGCCGGCGACCTGCTCGCCGCGGTGACGTGGGTGATCTTCGGCGCCGTGGCCGTCACGCTGGCGTTGCCGTTGATCACATGGCAGGTGCTGTTGTACGCCGTGCTGAGCCTGACCCTGGTGCGGATGCTGCCGGTCGCGCTGGCCTTGAGCGGCCGCCGCGTGGGAGCGCCGACGGTCGCCTTCATCGGCTGGTTCGGTCCGCGGGGGCTGGCATCGCTGGTGTTCCTGCTCATCGCGATCGGGGAGGGGGTGCCCGGCGACGACGTCGTCGTCCCCACGATCGTCACGACCGTGGCACTCAGCATCCTGTTGCACGCGCTCACGTCGGTCCCGTTGATCGGCCGCTATCACCGGTGGGCGCAGTCGCGGGCATCCGCCGACCCGCTCGCGGCCGAGGCCGTGCCGACAGACGTACCGCGCCGACGGCACGAGTCCCGTGGTTCGATAGCGGGATGACCGTCGACGCACGCACCCTCGTCCAGCGCCTCTGTGGCCCGCACGCGCGCATCGAGCGCACCTTCGAGGGGTTCTACGCGAAGGTGCACGTCGTTGATGTGGGCGACGGTTCGCGACGGGTCGTGAAGTGCTTCCACCGCCGCGGCATCGCCGAAGGCGAGGCACGAGCGCTCGCGCGGCTCGCGGCGGCGACACCCAGCGGGGTCGCGGTGCCGCGGGTGCTGCAGGTGGAACTGGGCGGTGAGCCCGAGACGATCGTGCAGACGTACGTCGACGGCACCGCGGTCGCCGACGTCGAGATCGAGGCGTCGGATGCCCGTGACGCGCTCGCCGAGCAGATCGTCGTCCTCGTCGAAGCCTGGTCCGCTCACCGGGGAGAGGCGTTCGACGACAGGCAGGGGCGTGCGCATGAGCGGTTCGCCGACAGCTTCCGCGCCGACGTCGCCGTGCTGTCGGCGTGGCTGGGCACCGCCGAGGGGGAGGAGATCGCCACGGACGTGCGAGAGGGGCTGTACGCCACGGTGACGCTGATCGACGACCTCCTCGCCCCGCTCGAGGGCGATCCGCCCGTGTTCATCCACGACGACTGCCACGCGGGCAACTTCCTCGTCGATGACGACGGAGCGCTGTGTGGTGTCATCGACCCCGGCGCGGCGCGGTTCAGCCACCGCGAGATGGACCTGTTCCACCTCGCCGACGCGGCCCCGCAGCTCGAACTGTGGAACCGCGCGGCGGCGCGGCATCCGCTCCCCGCGGGTGGTGAGGCGCGACGACTGCTGTTCAGCCTGTGGGATGACGTCTCGCACGCGCGCCTCGCCGGATGGCGCGACGACGACTGGTTCCGCCGCAAGCTCGACGCCTTCGACGGCGCGCTCAGGACTCCGACTCGTCGCGGCCTGCCCACCAGCCGATGACGTGGCCGATGTGGCGATGCATGACAGCCTCTGCCTGTTCACCGTCACCGGCTTCGAGAAGATCGAGCAGCTCGTGGTGCTCGGCCGCCGAGATCGACAGCTCTTCCGTCGCCAGCATGCCGGCCAGGCCGGGCAGACGCGTCTCTTTGCGCAGCTGCGAGATCAGGCTCGTCAGCCGTGGGTTGTCGCTGTGCGCATTGACCGCTTCGTGGAAGGCGCGATCGGCTTCGAGATAGCTCGTGAGGTCGCCCTGTGCGGCGCCGGCGACGATGGCATCGGCCGTCTCGCGCAGCTCGGCGAACGCCTGAGCCGGGATCTCGCCGGCGAGTTGACGCATCAGCGGCGGCTCGAGCAGGCGGCGCACCGCGACGATGTTGGCGACGTCCTCGTCGCGAACCGTGGTGACACGGAACCCCTTGTTGCGCACGGCCTCGACGAAGCCGAGCTTCTCGAGGTTGAGCATCGCCTCGCGCACCGGGGTCGCCGACACGTTGAACCGTGCGGCCAGCGCCGGGGCCGAGAACAGCTCACCGGCGGGCATCTCTCCCGAGCGGATGGCGGCCTCGAGGGCGACTTCCACGCGCTCTCTGAGATTCTGCACCGGCGGGAGCGGGGTGACGACGGAGAACTGCGACATGTGTTTGGCCGATCAGAGAGACGTAGGCAGTGCCATTTGGTATGGCACTGCCTACGAAACTAGCACCGGTCAGGCGCCGTAGCCCTTTGCGGCGGCCTCTTCGGTGTCGGCGATGATCCGATCGGCGACGTCCTTCGGCAGGGGCAGGCGCGGCGGACGGCTGGGGCCGCCGTACAGGCCCAGAACGTCCATCGACAGCTTGATCGACTCGACGAACTCGGTCTTCGTGTCCCATCGCAGCAGCTTGTGCAGGTCACGGTAGATCACCTTCGCCCTCTCCAGATCGCGGACATCGCCCGAGGTGGAGAGGCGGTACAGCTCGACCGTCGCGCGCGGGATGGCGTTCGGGTACCCCGCGACCCATCCCACGGCGCCGGCGATGCCGACTTCGAGCACGCTGTCGTCGGTGCCGATCAGGATGTCGATGCTGGGTGCGAGCTCCCTGATCTCGTAGATGCGGCGCGGATCACCGGTGAACTCCTTGACACCCACCATGTGGCCCGCCGCGTGAATCTCGGCGATCAGGTCGGGAACGAGGTCGACCTTGGTGTCGATCGGGTTGTTGTACCCGACGATCGGGAGCCCGGCCGCGGCGACCGTCGCGTAGTGGTGCTTGACCTGTTCGCGGTTGGCCCGGTACGTGTTCGGGGGCAGCAGCATGACGCAGTCGGCGCCGGCCTCGGCCGCCTGCTCGGCCCAGTGCGCGGACTGCAGAGCGCCGTAGGCTCCGACTCCCGCCATCACCGAGAAGCCCTCCGGTGCGGCGTCGACCGCCGTGCGGATGACCTGCGCGCGCTCCTGCTCGCTCAGGTTCTGGTACTCGCCGAGAGAGCCGTTGGGAGCGATGCCGTCGCAGCCGTTGTCGGCCAGGAACCGCACGTGCTCTGCGAACCGGTCGTAGTCGACGGAGAGATCCTCGGTGAACGGGAGTGCCGACGCGACGATCACGCCGTGCCAGGGAGCCTTCTGAGACATCCTTGTTCCTTTCCGGCAGGGGCGGCACCTGCGCCGCATATGCCATGTAACATACTACAGGACGGAATCCATCCAGTGCTCCAGTCCCGCCGCATCGATCGGCAAAGCGGCGCTGAGCACCTCATGGCCCTCGGGGGTCACGACGACATCGTCCTCGATACGGACCCCGATGCCGCGAAGCTCGGGCGGTACAGTCTCATCCCAGGCGTGGAAGTACAGCCCCGGTTCGACGGTCAGTGCCATCCCCGGCCGCATCCGCGCTTCGAAGTACTGCGCGTACGACGCGGCGCCGCAATCGTGCACGTCGAGCCCGAGATGATGCCCGACCCCGCACACGATGTACCGCCGATGGTGCTGCCCCTCGGCGTGCAACGCCTCATCGACCGAGACCGGGAGCATGCCCCAGTCATGCAATCCCTGCGCCAGCACTTCCATGCAGGCCGTGTGGAAATCACGCCAGTCCCGACCCGGTGCCACGGCGGCGAGCCCAGCCCGGTGAGAGCGTTCCACGAGGTCGTGCACCTCGCGCTGCGCCGTGCTGAAGCGGCCGCTCGCGGGGATCGTGCGCGTCACATCCGCGGTGTACCCGCTGCGGTTCTCCACTCCCATATCCAGCAGCAGCAGGGCATCCGGATCGACGTGGCCGTCCGCGCGGACCCAGTGCAGGATCGGGGCGTTCGCCCCCGACCCGACGATCGACGCGTACCCCGGCGCCTGACCGACCGTCCGCGCATGCCGGTCGAAGGTGCCCTGCAGCCAGCGCTCGCCGCCGGAGCGCACCGCCTGCGGGATCTCGCGGCGCACAGCGGCGAATCCATCGATCGTGTGGGTCACCGCTGAGCGCAGTTCGGCCAGCTCCCAGGCATCCTTCTCGATGCGCAGTTCAGCCAGCGTGCGTGTCAGCAGCGGTGAGCGGTGGCGGCCGCCCAGACGCGCGCCGGTGCCGGCACCGACGACGGCGTGACCCGCGATCAGTGCGTCGGTGGGGACGCTCAGCTCGTCGAGCGTACGCACCTTCAGATCGAGAGCGGATGCCAGCTCTGCCGCACCCGGAAGTGGGCCGACCCACAGTTCGCCATGCGCAGCATCCGCGTGGAACGCCGCAGCACCCGGACGGGCCGGGGGAGTGATGTACAGCGTCGCATCGTGACCGCCCGCGGCGGGCGTCATCACCAGAACGCCATCCTCGACCGCGAATCCGGTCAGCCAGAGGAAGTCGCTGTGTGCCCGGAACTCGAAGAAGTTGTCGTGCACCCGCGCCTGGGCGCGTCCGGCCAGCACGACCAGCGACTGCCCGGGCATCGCGTGCGACAGCCGCTCGCGGTGCCGGCGGGCGGCGTCGGCCGCGCCGGGCTCGACCCGCGCCGTGCGGTCGGCGTCACCCCAGCCGGTGCGCATCCACTCGGCGAAGCCAGGAGCCTTCGCCAGAGACGGCATCCGAGGGTCGGTCGTGGCCGAGCGCGGATTGGGGATGCTCCCCTCCCAGTCCACGACATGGACGGTATCGTCGTAGCGGGCGCCGTGAGTGTGCGTGCCGGTCAATTCATCACTCCTGATCGTCGGTCGAGCGTGTGCGCGCCGTGCCCCCGAGTCGTCGCTCGAGTGCGGTGAAGAGACGGTCGGCAACGCCGGCGCGCGCGATGCCGTCGTGTTCGTGCTCGTTGGTCACCCAGGCGTGCAGACCGCCCAGGTGTGCTGCCGTGTCGAGCGAGAGTCCGGCATCGACGTACATGTCGTCGAAGTAGACGACTGCTTCGACGGGCACCTCGTTCGCACCCAGACGCGCGTGGTCGTACAGCTCGATGGGCCACTCCCGTGTCGCGAGCTCTTCGACGCCCGCGCGGAACCCGCGCAGCGCTCTGATCTCGTCGAACATCCACGGAAAGACCATCTCCCCCGTGAACAGCAGCGGGCGGGCTGTATCCGAGAACTCTTCGTGCTTCTCGCGCTCGGCCTGAGCCGCCCACGCGGTGGGGCCAGTGCCGTAGATGCTCTCCTGCAGCGCGATGAACAGCGGGTTCGTCGCGAACGCCGTCGCCGAACCGACCGTGGCGAGGAACGTGTCACTCAACCGCGTCTCGGCGCGATCGGCGAACGCTTCGTCGAACAGCCAGTGCACCCGGTCGGGCCCCGGGGCCATGCCGAAGTCGAAGCCCAGCGTCTGCAAGCGTCGCACGGTGAGCCGGTCACCGTCGGGCAGCAGCACCTCGTCGTCGGCCAGCAGGTCGGCCACCCGCCCGATTCGATCGACCAGGTGCGGTGCGCGCTCGCGGAACAGCCGGTTCTTGCCCGCCACGCGCGGGAACGTG
Organism: Microbacterium esteraromaticum; assembly: GCF_017303215.1. Lineage (GTDB taxonomy): Bacteria > Actinomycetota > Actinomycetes > Actinomycetales > Microbacteriaceae > Microbacterium > Microbacterium esteraromaticum_C. The sequence continues at coordinate 24,889 of NZ_JAEMWU010000002.1, forward strand.
CGACGGTAGACCTCGGCGGCGTCCGGATGCAGCGAGGGCAGCCCGCCCGCCACGGCCGAGGCGACGATCGCCTGCGGCGCCGTCGACAGGTAGTGCAGGGTGAGGAAGCCGCCGTAGCTCTGCCCGATCGTCCACCATTGCCGACCCTCGTAGTGGGTGGCGCGCAGCGCCTCGAAGTCGCGCACGATGGCATCCGCCCGATGCAACGAGAGGCGTCGAGCCGCCTCGCCGGCCGGCATGCTCGCGAACTGCGCGCCCGACAGCGGCGTCGAGCGCCCCGTGCCGCGCTGATCGGGCATGATCAGCCGGAATCGCGAGAGCGCAGCATCCATCCAGGCATCGCGGCCCAGCGGGCGCGTGCCTTTGCCGCCCGGCCCGCCCTGCAAATGCAGCAGCAACGGCAGGTCGTCGTTCCGACGCTCGGCCGCGACGAACTCGCGGGCGAAGATCTCGATCGTCTCGCCGTCGGGATCGTTCCAGTCGAGCGGGACGGTCGTCCACACGTCGCGGGCGACGATGTTGTCGCCGATGAAGTACCAGGCGTCAGTGTGCACGAGTTCTCACCCGGGAATCGAGCAGCGCGTAGAACAGGTCGACCACGAGGTTCGACACCGCCACGAAGACGCCGCCCAGCAGCACGATGGCGATCACCACCGGACGGTCCTGCATCGAGACGCTCGAGATCGCGAGCGCTCCCACGCCCTGCAGACCGAAGACCTGCTCGATGACGATCACGCCACCGAGCATGAGGCCGATGTCGATCCCCAGCTGCGTCACCAGCGGCGGCATCGCGCTGCGGAACGCGTGCACATAGATCACGCGGCGTTCCGTGAGGCCCTTCGCGCGCGCGGTGCGCACGTAGTCCTCGCCGAGCACATCGAGCATCTGCCCGCGGGTCAGCCGCGCGTAGACGGCCGCCGTCACGAGCGCGAGCGTCAGCCACGGGAGCATCAGATGCCAGGCCCACTGCAGCGGATCGGTCGTGAAGGGAACGTAGCCGGACGGGGGGAACAGTGTGATCCCGAAGCGAGTGGGCAGGAAGTACAGCGTGTATAGCGCGAGCATGCCGAGCACGAATGTCGGAAAGCTGATGCCGACCAGCGCGAACGCCTGTCCGAGCCGGTCTCGCACGCTGCCGGGGCGCTTGGCCGAGGCGAGACCGATCGGAATGCCGATCGCGAGCCAGACCACGACACCGCCGAACACCAGCGACATCGTCACCGGAATGCGGGACATCACCAGCTCGGCCACCGGCAGGCTCGAGCGGTACGAGTACCCGAGATCGCCCTGCAGCAGGCTGCCGAGAAAGATCAGGTACTGCTCCCAGATCGGCTTGTCGAGCCCGAGGTTCACCCGGATCTGCGCCATCAGCTCTTCGGTGGCCTTATCGCCGGCGATGATGCGGGCCGGGTCGGACGGCGTGACGTAGAAGAGCACGAAGACGAAGATGCTCAGCAGGAACAGCACCAGCAGGCCGAAGCCGATGCGCGAGAGGATGTAGCGGATCATGCCCGGGCTCCCTTCGTCGACGACGGGTCGAGCGCGTCGCGCAGACCGTCGCCCAGCAGGTTGAACGTGAGGGTGAGAGTCAGCAGGGCCAGTCCGGGGACGAGCACCATCCAGGGAGCGACCATGTACATGGACCCGTTCGCGGCATCCGCGAGCATGTTGCCCCAGCTGGGGGTCGGCGGCACGATGCCCAGACCCAGGAACGACAGCGTCGCCTCGAACACGATCGCCGCGGGGATCATCAGGGTCGTGTACACGACGATCGGGACCACCAGGTTCGGCAGCACGTCGCGGAACATCGTCGCCACGCCGGACTGACCCATCGAGCGGGCCGTCTCGATGAACTCCCGCTCACGCAGCGCGAGCACCTGACCCCGGATGACGCGGGCGAGTCCTGCCCAGCTGAAGAACACGATTACGGCGATCGAGAGTTGAAGACTCGGGCCGAGCACCGAGACCGTCGCGATCGCGACCAGCAGGAACGGCACGCTCATCACGAGGTCGATCAGGCGGCTGAGCACGGTGTCGACGACACCGCCGGCGAAGCCCGCCGTCATGCCGACGAGGATGCCGATGGCCGATGCGGCGAGTGAGGCGGCCACGCCGACGAGAAGTGACACCTGCGCGCCGTAGGCGAGCCGCACCAGCACGTCGCGACCGAGCTGGTCGGTGCCCAGGAGGAACTCGCCATTCGGGGCCACCGGCATACCGGAGGGAGACAACCCGGTCTCGCGGAACTGCTCGGTCGGTCCGTGTCCGGTCCACTGCGCGATCACCGGCGCGAGGAGGGCGAAGAGCACGATCAGCACGATCACAACCGCCGAGGCGATGCTCGCGGGGTCGCGACGCAGGCGCCTCATGGTCAGCTGCCACGAGTTCTTGGCCTCATTGGCGGCCTGCTCGGCGCCGCGGGACGGCACGAGCAGAGTCAGTGTCTCTTTGGAGAAGACGCTCATGCGCTGACCTCCTGCAACGTCGTACCCTGTCCGCTCGTACCCACGGCTTCGAGGAACGATGCGGCGAGCAGCTTCTTGGTGAAGGGTTCGCGCGGTGTGCGGTAGATGGTCTCGGCGTCGTCGAGCTCGATGATCCGCCCGTTCTCCATCACGGCGATGCGGTCGCACATGTGTCGGACGACGGCGAGGTCGTGCGAGATGAACAGGTAGGTCAGCCCCAGGTCGCGCTGCAGGTCGTCGAGCAGTTGCAGGACCTGAGCCTGAACCGTCACGTCGAGTGCTGAGACGGGCTCGTCGAGGATCACGAGGTCGGGGTTCAGGGCGATGGCCCGCGCGATGCCGATGCGCTGTCGTTGGCCGCCGGAGAACTGTGCGGGAAAACGGTTGTAGTGGGCCGGGTCGAGACCGACCTGCTCGAGCAGTTCGAGCACGCGCTCCCGGCGCTGACGGGCATTGCCGACTCGGTGGATCCGCAGAGGGTCCTCGACGATCGAACCGATACGGCGTTTGGGGTTCAGAGATGAGAACGGGTCCTGGAACACCACCTGCACGCGCTGGCGCAGCCTGCGCCAGTCGGCTCCGCGTACCTCGGCGAGATCCCTGCCGTCGAAGCGCACCGTCCCCTCCGAGGGGCGCACAAGACCGGCGATCGTGCGGGCGAGTGTGGTCTTGCCGCATCCGCTCTCACCGACCAGCCCGAGGGTCTCGCCACGGCGCACGTCGAGGCTGATGCGGTCCAGGACCGTCCGCTCCGCGCCCCGTCGTTGCGCGAACGACAGGCTCACCTCGGAGACCTGCGCGATCGGTGCCGGGTCATCGGCCGGCGCATCGGTCGCCGCGGCCGTGCGACCGAGCGGTGCCTGTCGCTCGCTCTGCGTGAACGACGACGACTCGATGAGCGAGATCGTGTACTGCTCGCGGGGTGTGCGCAGCACCTGCGCGCTGCGGCCGAGCTCGACCTGCTCGCCGTGGTACATGACCATCACGCGGTTGGCGACGCTCGCCATCACGCCCAGATCGTGGCTGATCATGAGCACCGTCGCCCCGAAGTCGTCCTTCATCTCGCCCAGCAGCTGCAGGATCTGCGCCTGCACCGTCGAGTCGAGCGCCGTGGTCGGCTCATCGGCGATGATGAGCTTCGGATCCAGCGACAGGCTCATTGCGATCATGACGCGCTGGCGCATACCGCCCGAGAACTGGTGGGGATACGCGTCGAAGCGCGAGGCGGCGTCGGCGATGTGCACTTTCCGGAGCAGCTCGATCGCCCGCGCCTTCGCGGCCTGCCTCGAGACCTTCTCGTGGGCGCGGATCTGCTCGACGATCTGCCAGCCGACCGTGTACTGCGGATGCAGGCTGGAGAGCGGGTCCTGGAAGATCATGCTGATCTCCTTGCCCCGCAGGCGGCGCAACCGCTCGGAGGGCAGCGTCAGCAGATCGTCGCCTTGAAATCGGACGCTCCCCGTGGTGACGGCTTTCGGGATAAGCCCCATCACTGACTGCACCAGCACCGACTTGCCCGACCCGGACTCGCCGACGATGCCGAAGAACTCGCCCTCGGCGACGTCGAACGACACGTCTTTGACGGCGTGCACGGTGCCGTTCTCGGTCGGGATGTCGACGTGCAGCCCGGACACTTCCAGAATCGACATGCGATCCTCCTCAGAATGCGGCCGCTGCGGCGCCGGGAGTGGCGCCGCAGCGGCATCCGTCAGGTGCGACTACTTGTTCAGCCAGACGTTGGTCCAGTCGCCGTTCTGCGACAGGGCGTAGATGGCGAAGTTCTGCACCCGCTCGGAGTGGTAGTTCGCCTTCTTCTTGGCGGCGATGCTCACGATCGGTGAGTCGTTCATGACGGTCTGGTCGACCTCGTGCCACAGCCCTGCGGCCTCTTCCGGTGAGCCCGCGGCCAGCGCCTGGGCGGCCAGGTCGTTGGCCTCGTCGTTGTTGTAGTCGACGTAGTTGTAGGCCTGCGGGGTGCCGTCGAAGCTGAACTGCGGCTGGAAGACGCTGCGCGCGGCGCCGCCGACCCAGTCCGGCGACCAGCCGACCAGCGCGATGTCCCAGGCGCCTCCGCTGGCGTTCTCGCGGTTGGTCATGAAGTTCGCGTAGTAGTCGGTGGGTGGCACCGGGAACAGCTCGACGGTGATACCGGCCGCTTCCAGGCTCGCCTGCACGGTCTGCGCGATGTCGGGCTGCGAGCCGAGGTTTCGGTAGGGGAACTTCAGCGTGAGGTTCTCGACGCCCGCCTCGGCCAGCAGCTCCTTCGCCTTCTCGGGGTCGGCCTTTCCATCGCCGTCACCGTAGAGCGAGTACGCCTTGTGGCCGTTGATGCCGGGGCCGAAGATGCCGTTGGTCACGGTGGCGATCTCCTCACCGCCCATCACCTGCACGACCGCCGACTTGTCGATCGCGTACTGCAGGGCCTGGCGCACCTCGACCTTCTGCAGGGCGCTGTCGTTGTTGTCGGTCTTGGTGTTGAACCACAAGAACTGGTCGATGCCGCCGTTCTCGAGCGTCGAGAACTTCTCGTCGCCCATCGCCGTCAGCTGCTGGATGTTCGCCGGGCTCGGCTGCAGGTCGAACAGCATGTCGGCCGATCCGGCCTGCAGCTGCTGCATTGCGGCATCCACCTCGCTGCCCATCGTCATCTCGATCGCGTCGACGTAGGCCTTGCGCAGTGGGTCGCTGTCGGCATTCCACGACGGGTTGCGCTCCAGGGTGAGCTTGACGTCGGGCTTGTGCTCGGCCACGCGGTACGGGCCCGAGGACACGAAGCTGTTGCGGAACTCGGGGGAGTCGGGCAGGTGGTCGAGCGCCTCGATCGGGGCTGGGTTCGCGGTGGCGAGGCTGAGCATCGAGGTGAAGTCGGATGCCGGCTCGACGAGGCGGAAGATGACGGTCTTGTCGTCGGGCGTCTCGATGCCGCTGATGTCGTTCGACTCGATGTACTCCTTCATCGGCTCGACCTCGGGGGCGACGGCCGAGAAGCCGTCGCAGTACTCGGCCATGCCCTTGATCAGTGAGGTGAAGTAGCCGCCGAGTGCGGCGCCGATGTACGGGTTGCAGATGCGTTCGATTCCGCGCGCGACATCGCCCGAGACCATCTCGCGGGCGCCGTCGGGTGCATCCCAACTGGCGCCGTCGCGCAGGGTGATCGTGTAGGTGAGGCCGTCGTCCTCGGGCTCGGGCACGGCGGTTGCGAGGTCGCCCACGAGCTGCGAGCGCTCGGTCTCGTCATTGGAAGCCTCGTACCCGAGGATCGAGCGCGAGATCGATCGGATCAGACTGTTCGTGGGGACGTACGCGATCAGCTGCGGGTCGAGGTGGTCGATGTCTCCGTTGGAGAGCACCTTGAGCGTGCCGCCGGTCTGGGGCTCGCCCGAGCCGGTGGACGGCGAGCCGTCTGCGGCGGAGCATCCGCTGAGAACGAGCGCGGCCGCCGAAGCCATGAGCAGAGGCGTCAGCAGGGTCTTCTTACGAGTCATAGATCGTCCTTGAATCCTTGAATCGGGTGGCGCCCGCGGCATCGACGGGCATGAGCTCTTCGGCCCGTCTGTAACATAGCACATGTCAGATACGGCACGGCACTGCGAGGTTGCGCCAAAACGCACGAAGGCGGCCCCGTCATCGGGACCGCCTTCGTGTGAGAACCGGGATCAGGCCGGATCGTTCCACGACCAGATGTCATCGCCGCGCAGCGAGGCATCGGCTCCGCCATCGTCGTAGATGATCTGCCCCGCCATGTGGGAGTTCTCGACGCTGGTCAACCAGATGAGCAGGTGCGCGATCGACTCTGGCGGCTGGTGGTGGTTCAGCGGCATCGGCACGGCGGCGTCGACCATCGCCCGACCCTCGGGCGTCGACAGCAGCTTCTCGGTCATCGGGGTCAGCACTGTGCCGGGGGCGACACCGTTGACCGGGATGCCGTGGCCTGCCCACTCGGGTGTGATCGAGCTGCGGCGCACCCAGCGAGCGAGGGCGCGCTTGGACGACGGGTACACGAGGTACCCGACCTCGGGCCCTTGCGCGGCCAGGTCTGCTGCGATCTGCATCGCCTTCGCCTCGTCACCGGCCAGTGCAGCCTCGACCATCTCGCGCGAGTTGGGCTGCAGCGAGGCCATCGACGACACCACGGCGACGCGCGGGGCATCCGAAGCGACCAAGCCCGGTCGCAGGTGCTCGAGCAACTCGGTCACGCCGAAGTAGTTGATCGAGATCGTGGCCGGGATCGGCGCCGAGATCCCCGCGCACGCGATCACGGCATCGATCGTGTCGCCCGCCAGCTCGAGGGCTTTCGCGGCCGCTTCCACCCGCCCCGTGGCGCCCGACAGATCGGCTTCGACCTCGGCGTCGCGCAGGTCGATCCCGATCACGCGCTCGCCGCGCTCTCGCAGGATTCTCGTGGTCGTGGCCCCGATGCCCGAGGCGGACCCGGTGACGACGTAGGTGCGTGGCATGACTTCTCCTCCATCCGGGCGGCCATGCGCCGCCCCTTCCATCCTTTCCCGGCCGGTCATCGTTCGGCAGTCGCGATCCGCACAAGACCGCCGACACGACCGCGTGCCCGCCGCGGTGGCGGGAGTCGCACTGACCAGCTACACCGTTTCGACGACGCGCGTGCACGCGGCGACGCAGGAATGCGCTACGGTATCTGCATGACCAACCGTTGGTATGCGTATTTTGAGTCGGCTCTGGAGGGGCCGGCGCCGAAGTAGCGCGCACCGACAACCTTCAGAGCCGACAAGCCAGAGCATTTTGCTCTGGCTTTCGCCGTTTCGGCGGGCTCTGCGCGGGTCCGTCGTGAACCATCACGAACAGGACAGGACCCATGCACAGCATCCGCACCGCCCCCGACCAGACCGCAGATCTGCACGTCACCGGCTTCACCGCACTTCCCTCACCGGAGTCCGTCGCCGCGACGTTGCCGCTCGGCGCGGAACGCGGCGCCCTCGTCGCGCGCACCCGCGACGAGGTGCGCGCGATCATGGACGGTCGCGATGATCGGATGCTGGTGGTCGTCGGCCCCTGCTCGATCCATGACCCCGAGGCGGGGCTCGAGTACGCCGGCCGGCTGGTGCGCGAGGCGGACCGCCACCGCGACGAACTGCTCATCGTGATGCGCGCGTACTTCGAGAAGCCCCGCACGACGGTCGGGTGGAAGGGCCTCATCAACGACCCGCACCTCGACGGCAGCCACGACATCGAGACCGGACTTCGCCTGGCGCGCGGCTTCCTGCGCGACGTCACGGCGCTGGGGATGCCGTGCGGAACGGAGTTCCTCGAGCCGATCAGCCCGCAGTACACGGCCGACCTCGTCACCTGGGGTGCGATCGGGGCGCGCACCACCGAGAGTCAGATCCACCGGCAGCTCGCGTCGGGGCTGTCGATGCCGATCGGGTTCAAGAACGGCACCGACGGCGGACTGCAGGTCGCACTGGACGCGGCATCCGCGGCATCCGCTCCGCAGGCCTTCCTCGGCATCGGAGCCGATGGGCGCGCGAGCCTCGTCTCGACCACGGGCAACCCTGACACCTCGGTGATCCTGCGCGGCGGCGCCGATGGCCCCAACTACGGGGCCGACCACGTGCGCCGCGCTTCCGAGCGGCTCTCGGCGGCGGGGCTGACCTCGCGCGTCATCGTGGATGCCAGTCACGCCAACAGCGGCAAGGACCACGTGCGTCAGGCAGAGGTGGTCGCCGAGATCGCCGAGCAGATCGTGGCGGGAGGCGACGCGATCGCCGGTGTGATGCTGGAGAGCAACCTCGTTGCCGGGGCGCAGAAGCTCGATGTGGCGCAGGGGCCCGCCGGGCTCGTGCGCGGACAGAGCGTCACCGATGCCTGCATGGGGTGGGGCGCCACGGCCGAGGCACTCGATCTGCTGGCGGGGGCTGTGCGTCGGCGCGGCTGAGTGACTCTCAGTGGTCGGCGGTGGTGGTGTGTGCGACGTCGGCGGCATCCGCAGGGTTCCGGCGGATGCCGATCCACGACACCACCCCGCCGAGGGCGAACAGCGCCGCGGTGACGAGCGCCGCACTGTGGAAGCCGTCGAGATCGAGCGCGCCGCCCACGATCGTCGACAGCATGGCCACGACGATCAGACCCGCGACGCGCGAGATCGCGTTGTTGACCGCCGAGGCGATCCCCGAGTGCTCGGCGTCGATCGCCCCGAGGATCGCCGACGTCAGCGGAGCGACCGTCAGCGACAACCCGACGCCGAGCAGCAGCATCGCCGGCAGCACCTGCCACCAGTAACTGAACTGCTCTGTGACCGAGAGCAGCAGCAGGGCGCCCGCGGCCATCGTCAGCGGCCCCACCGTCATGAACAGGCGAGGACCCAGCCGGCCCGCCCACGTGCCGACGCGCGAGCTGAGCACGATCATCAGCAGCGTGATCGGCAGGCTCGCGAGCCCGGCCGCGGTGGCTGTCAGGCCCGCGCCCTGCTGCAGGTAGACGCTGACGACGAAGCCGTTGAGCGCGAGGGCGGCGTAGACGAACAACGTCGCGAGGTTGCCCCAGCCGAAGTTGCGCACCTGGAACAGCGACAGCGGCATCATCGGGGCCTCCGACCGCTGCTGCCGTAACAGGAACCAGCCGAACAGCGCCGCGCCACCGACAGCCGGCATCCAGATCGCGGGTGAGTCCCAGCCCAGCGACGGCTGCTCGATCAGCGCGAAGACGACGGCGCCGAGACCGACGGCGCACAGTGCTCCGCTGAGCCAGTCCACGCGTGCGCCGCGCGGGTGCTCGGGCAGGTGCAGTCGGCCCAGCAGCACCAGGGTCACCGCGATCGGCACGACGTTGATGAGAAAGACGAGCCGCCACGACAGCAGATCGACGAACAATCCGCCCATCAGCGGACCCACGACCATCGCCCCCGTGGTGAACGCCGTCCAGACACCGATCGCGCGTGCCTGCAGTTCGCCGCGCATCGTCGCCGTGATCAGTGCCAGTGAACTGGGCACCAGCAGTGCGCCCGCTGCACCCTGCGCGGCACGAGATACGACGAGCATGAGCGGGTCGACCGACGCGGCGACAGCGACCGATGAGATCCCGAAGGCGATCAGCCCGATGCGCATGATCAGCACGCGGCCGTAGGCGTCCGAGAGCGAGCCCGCGAGCAGGATCAACGCGCTCAGGGTGACGAGATACGCGTCGACGGTCCACTGCTGCGTGGTGATGCCTCCGCCCAACTCGGAGCTGATCGCCGGAAGCGCGACGGTGACCACCGTGCCGTCGAGGAACGTGACGAACGAGGCGATGATCGCGACGGTGAGGACCAGCCGTTGCAGCGGGGCGAACGATGACACGCTCTGAGGCTATCGAGCCGGGGGAGTCGCCGGGCGGTCATCTGCGGCTACCGCGCGCACGTGGTCGGCGGCGCGTGCGGCGAGCTCGGCGTGGAGACGCTGGAACGTCTCGACGCTGCGCGCACCCGGCCAGTCCGCCGGAAGCAGCGCGGTCGGCAACCCCGGATCGATGTACGGCAGCACGCGCCAGCTGTCGATCAGACCCAAGTGCGCGGCGAAGGGGCGCGTCAGGTCGAGCGCGTCGACGGATGCCAGGAATCGGTCGTGCTCGGCGCGCAGCGCCACGAGGTCCCACCAGTCGGCGACGGCCTCGGGCAGAGGGCGCGACGGTTGCGGATCTGTCGCGAGGAACAGCGTGGCGTACTCGCGCGCTCCGATCTCGTGCAGCAGCTCGTGCGCTTCGTCGAACAGATGCCCGGGCAGGATCCACAGACTCGGCGCGACCGACCCCGCACCGAGGTACAGCAGGCGGCGCCGCAGCTGGTGGCGCAGGTCACGGCGCGACTCGGGGACGGTCGCCGACACCAGCATCCACCCATCGTCCTCGCTCATGGTGCGCACGTCGAAGATGCGGCGGTCGCCGCGCCGCAGCATCGGCAGGGCGGCAGGGTCGATCGCGTAGCCCCCTGATGTGCTGAGCAGAAGACCGCGCTGCTTGAGCCGCGTGATCGCCGTGCGTGCGCGCGCCGGCGGTATGCCGAGGTCACCCGCAAGGCGCACCAGCGCGGCCGATGAGATCACGCCGCCCAGCGGACGCAGATGCACGCCGATCAGCGTCCGCAGCAGCGACGTCGTGCTGCCGGGCCGCGCATCGATGTCGTCGAGCACGGCTACCCCCACCGCAGAAGTGGTCATGCCAGGGCGTCGCGCACGGCGAGCACGCCGCGCAGTGTCTCCTCATGAGACGTGCTCAGCGGTGACAGTCCCAGGCGGATGCCATCGGGGAAGCGGAAGTCGGGGATCACTCCGTCGGCCCAGAGCTTCTGGGTGACCTCGCGGAAGCTCTCGTGTCCGACCGTGATGTGACCACCGCGGTGCGCGGCCTCGCGCGGCGACTGCAGTGTCACGCCCAGCGGGGCGAGCAGCGCGTCGTATGCGCGCACGGCGAAGTCGGTCAACGTGATCGACTTCGCCCGCACCGCGGCCATGCCCTCGGCCTCGATGAGGTCGAGCATGCCCTGCATGGCCAGCATCGACAGCACCGGCGGAGTGCCGCTGAGCAGTTGACGGATGCCGCCCTCGGGGCGGTACTCGGGTCCCATGGCGAAGATGTCGGCGGCACCCCACCAGCCGTGGATCGGCTGGAGTACCGAGCCGTGCAGCTCGGCGCGCAGGTAACCGAAGGCCGGCGACCCCGGTCCGCCGTTGAGGTACTTGTAGGTGCAGCCGACCGCCATGTCGACACCCCACTCATCGAGCTTCATCGGCACCGCGCCCACCGAGTGGCACAGGTCCCAGAGCATCAGTGCTCCGGCATCCTTGACGACGCGGGTGATGGACGGCATGTCGGCCAGGGCCCCCGACCGGTAGTCGACGTGGCTGAGCACGACGAGCGCGGTGCGCTCACCGACGACGGATGCCACATCATCGGCCGTCACACCGCGGACGGCGTCGGGCTCCACCCAGCGCAGCGTCGACCCGGTCTCCTGGGCGATGCCAGCGGCGATGAAGCGATCGGTGGGGAAGTTGCCGGCCTCGATGACGATCTCATCGCGACCGGGCCGTGCGGCGACAGCGGCGCGCATAAGCTTGTACAGCATCACACTCGTCGAGTCGGCGACGACGGTCTGGCCTGCGGCGGCGCCGAGGGTCACACGGGCGATGCGATCGCCGAGCTGCATCGGCAGTTCCATCCACTGCTCATCCCACGAGCGGATGAGTCGCGTGCCCCAGTCGTCGCGGATGAACGCCGCCGCCTTGTCGGCGGTGTCGCGCAGTGGGCGGCCGAGCGAGTTGCCGTCCAGGTAGGCCTGCACGCCCGGTGCGTCGGCGAACGCCTGCAGGTGGTGGGCCAGCGGGTCGGCGGCGTCGAGGCGACGGGCTTCGGCGAGCAGGGCGTCGGCGGGGTCGACGGGGGCGACGGCGTTGTCGGTCGTGTCGGTACTGGTCATGTCAGTGCTCCAGATCAGTGGTGGTGAGGTGGTGCGCCCGGTTCGGGTCGTCATCGGGAAGAAGCAGCAGGGGAGCGCCCACGATCAGCGGATCGGCGGGTGCCAGCGCCGTGAGCAGGGCGATGCCGTCGACCCCGGCGTCGCGCAGTGCGTTGATCTCGGCCTCGCGCAGGTCGACCGGCATCGGGCCGTTGCCCATGTCGCTGCCGTAGACGACCACGCCGCCGGCGGCGGCGAAGCGGCTCATGTTGTCGGTGACGATCACGCGCGCCTCGTCATCATGGATCGCCATGGTCGAGATCCACGTGGCGGATGCCGCCTGCGCGGCGATCTCGTCGTCGGTCAGACGCTCCGAGAACGGTGCGTGGGCCAGCACGGTGACGCCGAGGCGCACGACGCGCTGGGCCTGCCCGCGGCCTTCGGCGTGCGCGACGACGGGAAGCCGGTGCTCCGCCGCCCGGTGCACGATCGCCCGGATCGCGTCATCGTCGAGCACGGCGCCCGCCTCGCTGTGTGCGACGACTTTGATGATCGAGGCGCCGGCCGCTGCGGCCTCTTCGACCGCGCGCGCGGCGTCGTCAGCATCCGCGATCTCGCGCACAGACCCGGCCGGGGCCCACGCGCGGTCGGACGGGTATCCGCCGACGGCGGTGAGGAAGGGGCCGGCGTAGCGGATGCGCGGACGCAACTCCGGAGAAACTGCCCGGCTCGGGGCTGCCAGGGCCCTATCGGGCCGTGCAGAGCCAGAATCTCCGGAGTTGTGTGCAGTGCGGTTGTCTGCCAGGGCCCGGATCCAGCCGGGGTCGGCCCCCAGATCGACGACCGTGCCGAGCCGTGAGCCCGCCAGGAGCGTGTGATCCACCAGCTGCAGGTGCACGTGATGATCGGTGAACCGTCCCGTGACCAGGCCATCGAGTCGCGGCGTGCCGGCCGGCGCTGCGCCCGCGACGAGCGTCATCCCGCCGCCGGTCGACGTCAGCATCCCGTCGCGCACGGACACGCCGTCGAAGAAGCGCGCGGCGTGTACCACCGCGTCCGAGGGGGTCATCTGCCGATCTCGGTGCGCACGCTGTACAGCTCGGGGAAGAAGGTCAGATCGAGCGCGCGCTGCAGGAAGCCGACGCCGCTGGATCCGCCGGTGCCGACCTTGTGGCCGATCGTGCGTGAGACCGTGCGCAGGTGGCGGAAGCGCCAGAACTGGAAGTTGTCCTCGACGTCGACGAGCTCCTCGCACGCCTCGTACAGGTCCCAATGCTCGTTCGGGTGCTCGTAGATCTCACGGATCGCGGCGACCAGCTCGGTGTTCTCGCGGTACGGCTGGCGCACATCGCGGTCGAGGGTCTCGTGTGGCACGGCGAGCCCGCGGCGTGCGACGTAGCGCAGGAACTCGTCGTACAGTGTGGGGCGCTCCCACTCGGCGGTCAGCAGCGCGAGGTTGGCCGGGTGGTCGGCGAACACGCTCAGCATCCGCTCGTTCTTGTTGCCGAGCGCGAACTCGACGCACCGGTACTGCACCGACTGGAACCCGGACGAGTTGCCGAGGTCGCCGCGGAACTGCGCATACTCGGTGGGGGTCAGGGTCGCCAGCACCGACCACTGCTGTGTCAGGACCTCTTGGATGTGCTTGACGCGGGCGATGTGCTTGAGGGCCGCGCGCAGGTCGTCTTCGGCGAGACGGTCGCGCGCGGTGCCGAGCTCGTGCAGCACCAGCTTGAGCCAGAGCTCGGTCGTCTGGTGCTGGATGATGAACAGCATCTCGTCGTGGTGCTCGGGTTGCGACACCGGATGCTGTGCGCCGAGCAGTCGGTCGAGGTCGAGGTACGACCCGTAGGTCATCCGATCCTTCAGGTCGGTGACGATTCCGTCTTCGAGGGAGCGCTCATTGTCGGCCATGCCCCGAATGTATCACTTTCGTGGCGGCCGTCACAGGTGTGAGATGTGTGGTGTCAGCCCTGCGGCGGGTAGTTCCCCGGTGAGGGCGGGTACGTTCCCGGCGCGGGCGGTGTCTGCGATCCGGCCGCCTGCGCGCTCATCGGAGGCGCGCTGGTGGCCGCGTAGCCGCGCCGCGCTCGCTCTTCATCGGCCTTCAAGATGCCGTTCTTCACCGCCGTGCGCATGATCAGGTAGCCCACCCAGATCGTCAGCGCCAGGACCCCGAGGTACACCACGGCACCCAGGATGAACATGCCGATCCCGAGCCCCGCGGCCCAGCCGTAGTCGTCGTATCCCATCGTTCTGCGTCCCTTCGTCGGGGCCCGCACCCGCCGTCGCGAGAAGAGGTCGCCGCCCCGGTTGCTGGTCAGTGTAGTGCGGCCGGACCGTGCGCGGGGGAGGAGATCCGGCGGCGGATCAGGCCTGTTCCTGGCGGCGGATGCGTCCCGCTCGGGCGAACCAGGTGATGGCGAACGACAGCACGAGGGCGACGAATACGCCCAGGTTCGCGTACGCCCATTCGCCATCGCGGCCGCCGATGAGGAACAGCAGGTAGCCCTGCCAGTTGTTCCAGGCGGCCTCGGCGGCGAAGAGGTTGATGACCAGCCCCCACCCGATCGCGCTCGCGCCGACCATGGTGCCCACTGAGGTCCAGTCCCACGCGCCGTACCGGCCGCGGGCGTCGAACAGGGCATCCTCGTCGTAGTCCTTGCGGCGGCGCAGGATGTCGGCGATGAGGATGCCGGCCCACGACGCCAGGGGCACGCCGAGCGTGATGAGGAACGACTGGAAGGGGCCCAGGAAGTCGGTCGCGAAGAACACCACCCAGACCGTGCCGAGGGTGAGGATGATGCCGTCGACCGCTGCCGCCGTGGGGCGCGGGATGCGGATGCCGAGGCTGATCAGCGTCAGGCCCGACGAGTAGATGCCGAGCACCGCACCCGAGACCAGGGCGAGCACCGCGGTGAGCAGGAACGGCACGAGCACCCAGATCGGGAGGATGGTCGCGAGTGCGCCGATCGGGTCGGTGGCCACGGCGTCCATGAGTGCCGGGTCGGAGCCGGCGAGCAGCAGACCGAAGACCACCAGGACCACGGGGGCGATGGCGCCGCCGACGGTGTTCCACAGCACGATGGCGCCGTCGGATGCCGTGCGCTTCTGATACCGCGACCAGTCGGCCGCGATGTTGATCCATCCCAGACCGAAGCCGGTCATGACCATCACGAGTGCGCCGATCACGGCGCCGGTGCTGCCGTCGGGGATCGACATCACGGCGGCCAGATCGATGCTGCTGCTGGCGAGGATGATGTAGAGGATCGTGACGATGCCGGTCAGCCAGGTGAGCACCGACTGCAGCTTCATGATCGTGTGGTAGCCGAGCACCGAGGCGGCGACGATGAGTGCGGCGACCACGATCGTCGCGGCGATCTTCAGGGCGACACTGTCGCCGTCACCGCCGAGCTGGGTGATCACCGTCGCCGTTGCGAGGACGGCCATGATCGCCAGGAACGTCTCCCAGCCGATCGAGGTCAGCCACGAGACGATGCCGGGAACCTTCTGACCGTGCACGCCGAACGCGGCGCGCGAGAGCACCATGGTCGGTGCCGAGCCGCGCTTGCCGGCGATCGCGATCAGTCCGCACAGGAAGAACGACACGACGACGCCGATGACCGACACCAGCGTCGCCTGCCAGAACGAGATGCCGAACTGAAGAACAAAGGCTCCGTAGCTCAGGCCGAACACCGACACGTTCGCGGCGAACCACGGCCAGAACAGGTCGCGCGGCTTCGCCGTCCGCTCGGATTCGGGGATGATCTCGATGCCGGCGCGCTCGATGAGCGCCGGGCGCGCGGAGGGCGAAGCGGATGCCGGAGGTGTGGCGGTCATGGTCTCATCCTGGCACTGCCGCTGGTCCGGTGCGAGTACTCGCCTCTCGGGGCGGGATCAGACGGCGAAGAACGCCCGCGCCACGCGGGAGAGGTCGTACAGGTCGCTGACGCCGGCCAGTTCGCGCGCCGAGTGCATCGACAGGATCGGGATGCCGACGTCGACCGTGCGGATGCCCAGGCGGGTCGCGGTGATCGGTCCGATCGTCGAACCGCATGGCACGGCGTTGTTCGACACGAACTCCTGCGAGCCCACGCCGGCCGACTCACACCACGATGCCCAGGCGGCCGCTCCGACGGCGTCGGTGGCGTAGCGCTGGTTGGCGTTGATCTTGAGGATGGGTCCCGAGCCGAGCACCGGCTGCACGACCGGGTCGTGGCGCTGCACGAAGTTCGGGTGCACCGAGTGGCCGACATCGCTCGACAGGCACCACGACGACGTGTACGCGCGGCGCAGGTCTTCGGCATCCGACCCGAGAGAGGCGTAGATGCGCTCGAGGACGTCCTCGAGGATCGGCCCCGCTGCGCCCGAGCGCGATGCCGAGCCGAGTTCTTCGTGGTCGAACGCGGCGAGCATGGGGATGACGGTGCCAGATGCCCCGGAGCCGACGGCCTCGATGAGTGCGACGACACCGGCGTGCACCGAGGCGAGGTCGTCCAGGCGCCCCGAGGCGAAGAACGCGTCGTCCTTGCCGAAGATCGTGCCGTGGGCGGCATCCGCCACGACCGCGTCGAAGCCGCGGATCTCGGCGGGGTCGACGTTCGCGGCCGCCGCGAGTTCGGCGAGGATGTCGGCCGACTCCGGCTCGCCGAGGCCCCACACCGGCTGGGTGCCGGTCTGCTTGTCGAGCGCGAGGCCGTCGTTCACACCGCGGTCGAGGTGGATGGCCAGCTGCGGAAGGCGCAGCAGGGGCCCCGTGGCGGCGAGCACGACGCGGCCGTCGGCGAGTGCCAGGCGGCCGGCGAGGCGCAGCTCGCGGTCAAGCCAGGAGTTCAGCAGGGGGCCGCCGTACACCTCGACGGCGGCCTGCAGCCAGCCCTTGGCGCCCGTGGTGGGCTTGGGCTTGAGCTTGAACCCGGGGGAGTCGGTGTGGGCACCCAGCACGTGGACGGGGGTGGTCGCGGTGGCGTCCGCGGGAACGGCCCAGGCGATGGCAGCGCCGTCGCGCACGATCACGTAGCGGCCGCCGGCCTGGGTGGGCCAGGCGTCGGCCTCGTCGAGACGGGTGAAACCGGCGTCTTCGAGCCTGCGGGCGACCTCTTCGGCGGCGTGGTAGCTCGACGGCGAGGCGGCGACGAAGTCGGCGAGGTCGGCGGCGTGCGAGTGGGCGGCAGAGGCAGCAGGCATGACACCGAGCCTAGCCGCCGTGGGACGGGGCGCCGGAAGAGCCCGCCCGACGCGGCGGGATAGTGTGAGGCGACGGTGTCTTCAGTCCGTCGCGCCCTCGGGCAGAAGGGATCGGATGCCGGTCGTCGCCATCGCGCTCGCGCTCAGCGCCGCCGTCGCTCATGCCGCCTGGAACGTCATCGCCCACAACGTCAGCCGCGCCGGGGTGCCGTTCCTGTGGTGGGGAGCCGTGGCGAGTTCGATCATCTGGGTGGGCGTCATCCCGTTCACCGGCGGTCTCGGAACCGACGACGTGCACGGTTTCCTGTTGGGCATCGGAGTCTCGGCGGTGCTGCACGTGCTCTACATGGCGGTGCTGCAACGCGGCTACCAGCTCGGCGATCTCTCGACCGTGTACGCGACCGCGCGGGGGAGCGGCCCGTTCCTGGCCGTGATCATCGCCGTAGCGCTTCTCGGCGAGCGCCCCTCGGCGATCGCCCTGGGCGGTGTCGCCCTGGTGCTCGTCGGCGTCATCGCCGTCGGCCTCATCGACCGCAGCGCGTCGGCTCCCCGCCGCGGGCTCGACCCCGCGGTGCTGTTCGGTGTGCTCACCGGGGTGATGATCGCGACGTACACGATCTGGGATGCCCACGCCGTGCGCGAATGGAGCCTGTCGCCAGTGGCCTTCATGGTCGGTGCGACGCTGTTGCAGGTGCCGGTCTACAGTGCCGCGGTGGGACGCCGTTGGAGGGCGGTGTGGCAGCTGGGGCGGCTCCAGTGGCGCAGGATCATCGCCTTCGGCATCCTCTCGCCGCTGTCGTACATCCTCGTGCTGCAGGCGATCACGATCGCGCCCGTGGCACTGATCGCGCCGCTGCGCGAGGTCAGCGTCGTGCTGATCAGTCTGTTCGGCGCATTCGTGCTGAAGGAGTCCCGACCGGGGCTCAGGATCGCGGCGTCGCTGGTGGTCGTCGCCGGGGTCGTGCTGCTCGCGTTCTGAGCGGTGTCGGCGCGGAGTCGGATGCCGGTGGCTCAGCCGCCCACGGCGCGTAGGTACTGCCCGTGATCCGAGATGCCGGACGCGGCGACGGTGAACCGCACCACCTCGCTGAGGTAGCGATCCTCCGAGGCCTCGAAGACACGGCCGTCGGCGTCTCGAGAGATGCGGCTCAGGCGGAGGATCGGGGATCCCGGGGCGACGCGCAGCAGCGCAGCATCCTGCGCATCGGCAGCCACCGCGTCGATCTCGTGCTGCAGCCCGACGATTCCGTGGCCCTGCGACGCGAGGTACTCGGTGATCGAGATGGCATCGGTGTCGACGTCCAGAAGCAGCCTGCCCACGTCTTCGCGGTAGCGCAGCCGCTCGAGCATGGTGGGGCGACCATCGAGCAGCCTTAGGCGCACGACACTCATGATCGTCTCGCCCGGGGCGACCTGCAGTGCGGCGGCCGTCTCGGCATCGGCGCGGCGAAGGCTCAGCTCTTGCGTGACGGCACCGGGAGTCACTCCGAGATCGCGCGCCCAGCGGGTGAACGGCACAGACGTGTCGACCGGTTGATTCGCCTTGCGTGAGACCACGCGTGCGGGGCGTCCGCGGTGCGTCTCGATCAGCCCTTCGGCGCGCAGTACACCGAGGGCGTTGCGGATCGGGCCGCGCGAGGTGTTCCAGCGCTCGGCGAGTTCGGCCTCGGTGGGCACGTCGTCGCCGGGGCGCAGGTCGCCGTCGGCGATCCGAGCCCGGAGGTCGTCGGCAATACGCGTGTAGACAAGTTCGGCCACATCGGCATACTACTTGGCGCAGTCCGCTCGGGTTGTGCTGTTTCCCAACTCGTCATCTGCTGGAATCACGGGTGAACGACCGCTGAACTTTCCCGAGTTAGGTACCTTTCTCGCGCTGTGGCCTGCAAGAGTCTCTGACGGACGCCTTCCCCCTCGATCTCCGAAAGGTCCTCATGAAGCTTCGTGCTCTTCCCGTCCTGGCCGGTGCAGCAGCTCTCGCCCTCGGCCTGTCCGCCTGCTCTGGCACCGCCGACGCGGCGCCCGCCGATGGCGCCGCATCCTCGGCGGGCTTCGCCGTCGATGAGAACACGCTCGTCTTCGGTGTGGTCCCGGACTCGGTCGACACCGAGACCAACTACAGCCCCCTCATGGAGTACATCGCCCAGGAGACCGGCAAGAAGGTCGAGTACCACGAGTCGACCGACTACGCCGCGCTGATCGAGGCCGCCATCGCCGGCAAGGTCGACGTCGCCTCCTTCTCGGGATTCACATACATCACGGCCACCAACAACGGCGCCAAGCTCACCCCGATCTCGTCGATCGTCACCAAGGAGGGGCAGGAGCCCGGCTACTACTCGATGGCGATCGCGCCCGTCGACAGTGACGTCGAGACCATCGACGACTTCGCCGGCAAGAAGGTCTGCTTCGTCGACCCGTCGTCGACCTCGGGCTACCTGTTCCCGAGCTACAACCTGCTCGACGCCGGCATCGACCCGCAGAACGACGTGACCCCCGTCTTCGCCGGAAAGCACGACGTCAGCGTCACCAAGACCGGTGAGGGCAAGGAGTGCGAGGTCGGCTTCGCCGAGGACTCCGAGGTCGCCAAGTCCGACAAGGTCAAGGTCATCGCCGAGACGATGGTTCCGGGCGCGCCCCTGGTCTACTCCGACAACCTGCCCGAGGAGCTCAAGAGCGAACTGGTCGACCTGCTCGCCGAGGTCAGCATCGACGAGATCGTCGGCGCCGGAATCACCAGCGCCGACTCCGAGGGCTTCCGCTCGGTGTTCTTCGAGACCAAGCCCGTCGACGACGCCTACTACGACCTGATCCGCGACATCTGCAAGAAGACCAACGCCAGCCAGTGCCAGGCGTGATCCGCCGGTGAACCGACGATCCCGAGAGAGACGAGCATGAACACGAACACAGAGCCGGTCATCCGCATCGAGGCGCTCACGAAGCACTTCGGCGCGACCCGGGCGCTCACCGATGTCGACCTCACTGTCGCGCGCGGCGAGATCGTCGTCCTGCTCGGCCTCTCGGGATCGGGCAAGTCCACCCTGCTGCGGCACATCGATGCACTGGAACTGCCCACCGCCGGCACGGTCGGCGTGCTCGGTGAGAACGTACCCGCGCTGCGCGGCCGCCGGCTGCGCCAACTGCGCAGCCGGGTCGGTTTCATCTTTCAGCAGTTCGAGCTGGTCGGATCGCTCACCGTGCTCGAGAACGTGCTGACCGGGGCGCTGTCGGCGCTGCGCGGTCCCCGGTTGGGGCTGTGGTCGTACTCGCGCGCCGACCGGCTGCGTGCGCTCGGGCACCTCGACCGCGTCGGACTGCTCGACCGCGCCTACCAGCGTGCCGATACCCTGTCGGGCGGTCAGCAGCAGCGCGTCGCCATCGCCCGCGCCCTCATGCAGAACCCCGAGGTGCTGCTCGCCGATGAACCGGTCGCCTCGCTCGACCCTGAGTCGAGCTCGCAGGTGATGTCGCTGATCCGACAGATCGCCGCCGACGAGGGACTCACCGTGGTCTGCAGCCTGCATCAGGTGGACCTCGCCATCGACTGGGCCGATCGTATCGTCGGGCTCAGGCACGGCGAGGTGGTGCTCGATACCGCGACCTCGGGCCTCGACAAGGCCCAGGTGATGGAGATCTACGGCCGCGTGGCCACCACCACCGCCGAGATGCGGATGCTGGAGGACGAGCTGCGCGTCGCGGAGCCGGTGGCATGACCCTGCTCGCACCGTCGACCGCCGCCCCCGGTTCTGCGGCAGATGAGCTGACCGCTCGCGCCCCGCGCCGACGGCTCAGCCCGGAACGGATCAGCGCGGGGCTGACCCTCGTGGTCATCGCGGGACTCGCGGTGGGTGCGCTGATCGACCTGAACATCACCTTCGCGGGCGTCGCCGACAGCATGACGAACGCGCAGAACTTCTTCGCCCGCGTCGGGGGCCTGCGCTTTCCCGAGCCGGCCGAGCTGCTGCACCTGACTGTACTGACGGTGGGTCTCGTGCTCACCGGCACTCTGCTCGCCGCAGCGTTGTCCGTGCCGATCGCCTACTTGGCTGCGGCGAACACGAGCCCCAATGCCGGCGCGCGCGCCATCGCCCGGTTCATCGGTGTGTTCACCCGGGCGCTGCCCGACGTCGTGCTCGCGATGGTGTTCGTGCTGATGTTCTCGCTGGGCACGCTCCCGGGCATCCTCGCCATCGGCATCCACTCGATCGGCATGATCTCGAAGATGTTCGCCGATGCGATCGAGCAGATCGACGAAGGACCCCGCCTGGCGATCCGCGCCGGCGGCGGCACCCGCCTGCAGGAGTTCACCGCGGGCATCCTGCCTCAGGTGCTGCCGAGCTGGGTCGCCACCGTGCTGCATCGAAACGACATCAACCTCCGAGGCTCGGTGGTGCTCGGCTACGTCGGTGTGGCCGGACTCGGGCTGGAGATGTCGTACGCCTTCAAATCGCTGAACTACGGCCTGGGTCTTGGCATCGCCCTCGTGATCTTCCTCCTGTGCGTCGTGATGGAGATCATCTCCAGCGCGGTGCGCGTCGCCATGCTCGGCGAGAAGGACGCCGGCCGAGGCGTGTTCATCCGTCTGTTCCGACGCAGGGCAGCTGCGCGCCCTGCCGCGGCTCACAACCGGGGATTCGCGAGCATCGATGACGCCGCGCGCCGCCCGTGGACGGCCATCCGCGTGCGCAACACCATCGCCGCATGGATCGCCGTGGCGATCGTCGTGGGATCGATCATCGTCAGCGACATCGTCTGGAGCGACTTCGCCACCTTCTGGAGCAAGGTGCCGACGGTGCTCGCGTCGTTCTGGCCCCCGAACTTCGGCAGCTACGGATTCGAGACCATCGCCGCGGCCATGCTCGACACGATCCGCATCGCGTTGGCGGCGACTCTCATCACCTTCGTGCTCTCGCTCATCGTCGGCTCGCTGGCCGCACGCAACGTCGCACCCGGGCCCACCACGCGGGGCGGATTCCGACTGCTGCTGGTGATCATCCGCGGGGTTCCCGAACTGATCCTCGCGATCGTGCTGATCATCATCACCGGACTCGGACCGCAGGCGGGAACCATCGCGCTCGCGATCGGGGGCATCGGGCTGCTCGGCAAGCTCATCGCGGACTCCTTCGAAGAGGTCGATCGCGGTCCGGAACGCGCGCTCATGGCCGCCGGAGCCACCCGACTCCAGGTGTATGCCGGGGCGACCGTGCCCCAGGGGGCGCGGGCGCTGATCGGCCACACGTTCTACATGCTCGACACGAACGTGCGCGCGGCCACCCTGCTCGGCATCGTCGGCGGCGGCGGTGTGGGCTACTACCTGCTCAATGCCGGGCAGGGGTCGAACTACCAGCTCGTCGGCAGCATCGTGATCATGATCCTGGTCACCGTGCTCGCCGTGGAGGGGCTGGCGATGTGGATGAGAAAGGTGTTCCGATGAACGCGACACAGGCCGACGTGGTGATCGTCGGATCGGGAATCGTCGGTCTCGGTGCCGCGTACGCCGCCGTGCGACGCGGCCACCGCGTGATCGTGATCGACCGCACAGAAGGGCCGGTCGGAGCCACCGTGCGCAACTTCGGGCACATCTGCATCGGAGCGCAGATCGGCCAGGCGCGGCAGTACGGTGAAGTCAGCCGCGACATCTGGCTGCGTCTCGGGCACGACGCAGGGTTCCGAGTGCGTGAGTCGGGCACCCTCATCGCCGCCCGACACGACGACGAGCAGGCGCTGCTGGCAGCGGCGGCACGTGAGGGCGGCATGCGCCTGCTGACGGCGGACGAGCTCCGTGAGCAGGCACCTGTGCGGCACGAGGGTGTGATCGGCGGCGCGATCGTCGACGGCGACCTGCAGGTGAACCCGCGCGAAGCGCCCGCCGCGATCATCCGTCATCTCGCAGCCGCCGGTGTCGAGTTCCTCTTCCGCACCGCGGTGACGTCCATCGCTGCCGGTCGGGTGCAGACCTCGCGCGGTGCGATCGATGCCGATCGCATTGTGGTGGCGGTCAACCACGACCTCGATCAGTTGCTGCCCGAGCTCGCCGAGCGCGCGGGCGTGCAGCGGTGCGCCCTCGACATGATGCGCGTGGCGGTCGATCTGCCCACGCCACTGGCGGCGCCGCTGCTGACCGGCTGGTCGCTCGTGCGGTACGGACGCTTCGCAGCACTGCCCGAGGCCGACGTGCTGCGCGCGCGGCTGCACACCGAGCGGCCCGACCTGGCCGCGCTCGATCTGAACCAGATGTACACCCAGCTCCCGGACGGTTCGCTCATCGTCGGAGACACCCATGCCAAGGCGGTGCAACCCGCGCCGTTCCAGCCCGAGGCCGCCTTCTCGGCACTGCTCGAGGAGGCACGGGGGCTCTTGGCCGTCGACGACATCCGCGTGTTGGAGCGCTGGCAGGGCGTGTACGCATCGGGGCCGGATGAGTTCCTCATCGAGACCCCCGCCGATGGTGTTCTCGTGCTCGCCGCGACCACCGGCATCGGTATGACCTGCGGGCTCGGCCTCGCCGAGACCGCCCTCTTCCCCCATCTTCAGGAGGCCCACCAATGACCGCTATCGAACTCGTCGTGCTCGACATGGCCGGAACCACGGTGCGCGATGACGGCGTGGTGGAGCGCGCCTTCCAGCGCGCCGCCGAACGCACCGGCGTCGCCGACCGCATGCCGTGGGAACAGTCACTGCAGTACGTGCGCGACACGATGGGGCAGTCCAAGATCGAGGTGTTCACGCACCTGGCCGGGGGCGACCGCGTGGCGGCCGAGCGTGCCACGGCGGCGTTCGAGGCCGCATACGACGAGATCATCGCCGAACACGGCGCAGAGGAGATCCCGGGAGCGCGCGCAGCGATCGAACAGTTGCGGAACGACGGCGTGCAGGTCGCGTTGACCACCGGGTTCGCGCCGGTCACGCGCGATGCACTGCTCGAGGCGCTGGGGTGGCGCGACCTGGTCGATGTCGCCCTGTCACCGGTGGATGCCGGTCGCGGGCGTCCGCATCCGGATCTGGTGTTGGCCGCGCTGCTGCGCACCGGGGCGTCATCGGTGCAGGCGGTCGCGGTCGTGGGTGACACGGCCAGCGACGTCCTGACCGGACGTCGGGCGGGGGCCGGCTTCGTCGCCGGTGTGCTCACCGGTGCCCACGATGAGGCAGCGCTCCTCGGGGCGCAGCCCGATGCGGTGCTGCGCAGCGTGGCGGACCTGCGCTCGGTGCTCGCCGCGCGGGGCTTGCTGGCGGCAGCGCCGCTGGCGTCGGAATCCGCCTCTGCGGCGCGCTGACGTGCGCGCAGGACTGCGGGCGGCGTCGAGGCCGCCGCGCACGAGAGACGCCGACGCCGACGGCAGATCCGGCGATGTCGTACTGCGTCCGGCGGCCGCGACGATGGCGTTCGTCGGAGTCGACCACCCCCACGAACCGGTCGCCGTTCCCGGTGTGACCCTCGCCCCCGAAGACGTCCTTGTCGCGATCGAGCTGTCGACCGTGTGCGGTTCGGATGTGCACACCGTGCAGGGACGGCGCCCCGCTCCGACTCCGCTCGTGCTCGGGCACGAGAGCGTCGGGCGCGTGATCGCCATCGGCGCCGCCGGCGCCCAGGCCGTCGGCGGCGCCCCGCTGCGGGTCGGTGACCGCGTGGTCTGGTCGGTGACGGTGTCGTGCGGTGCGTGCGATCGCTGTGAGGCCGGCATGACGCAGAAGTGCCGCGACCTCGGCAAGTACGGCCACGAGCGCATCGCACCGAGACGCGAACTCACCGGTGGTTTCGCCAGTCACGCCCAGCTGCGTCGCGGGACGGCCCTCGTGCGCGTTCCCGAGGCGCTGCCGGCGGGCGTGCTGGCGCCGGCCTCGTGTGCGACGGCGACCGCGATGGCGGCGATCGACCGCGCGGCCCAGGGGCGCGCGCTTCACGGCGTGCGGGTGCGCATCCACGGCGCCGGCCTGGTCGGCCTCTCGGCCGCGGCGATCGCCGCCTCGCGCGGTGCGCAGGTCGAGGTGCGCGACCCGAACCCGAAGCGCGCTGCGCTCGCCGAGAGATTCGGAGCGCGGGCATCCGATCCGACCGCAGAACCCGACATCGTGGTCGAGGCCTCCGGCCATGCCGTCTCGACCGCCCTCGCCGATGTGGCGGTCGGCGGAACCGTCGTGCTGGTCGGCAGCGTCTTCCCCGCCGATCCGGTGCCTATGGATGCCGAGTCGATCGTGCGGCGGATGCTGACGGTGACCGGCGTGCACAACTACGCGGCGGGTCACCTCGCCGACGCGGTGACGTTCCTCGAACGCCACGGTGCGGCCTACCCGTTCGACGAGGTGGTCGGTGCGGTGCATCCGCTCACCCATCTCGACGCCGCACTGGCTGCCGCCGCGGCCCCCGATGCGCCGTTGCGCATCGGCATCGCACCCCGCTGATGCCGATGCGCCGGCCGCCGGCTACTGCGACGGCAACGGGTAGCGGCGGCGCAGCACCGCGCGCTGCGCCAGAGTCCACAAGACCGTGACGACCAGGTACAGCGCCGCGGCGAGCGGCACGAACACCGCGAACACCGCCGTCAGATAGTGCAGGGCGTTGAGCACACCCAGCATCCCGGGAGCCGCCAGCGGACCCTCATCGGGAACCTGCGGGCGGAACACCCGCCGCGTGATCTCAGCCACGATCAGGATCACGACCAGCACGACCGCCCAGACGATGCCGGTCGACACGGTCAGCCCGCCGCCGACCGCCGTCAGCAGCGAGTCACCAAGCGGAGCGCCGAACAGATCCTGGGCGAGGAGCTCGTTCGGGTGCCCGGCGATCTCGGGCCGCAAGAACAGGGTGTACAGCACACCCACGACCGCGGCCTGCACGATCAGCGGCAGGCAACCAGCCAGCGGTGAGGCGTTCTCGTCCTTGTACAGCGCGAGCGTCTCGCGCTGCAGCCGCTCCCGGTCTTTGGCGTGCCGCTTCTGCAGGTCGCGCAGTTTCGGGGCCAACCGTGCGCGCATCTGCTCGGCCTTGGCCTGAGAGATACCGACCGGGATCAGCAGGATGCGCACGACAACGGTCACGGCGACGACGGCGAGCGCGGCCGCATTCGTGCTCGCCACCGGTTCGAACAGATACGAGAGGGCGAGCAGGGCGCGATACGCGCCGTCGAGCAGAAGAGTCAGAGGGGGCAGGGCGAAGATGTCCAAGATGCGTCCGATCGCGAGTGCGGGAAGGGTCGGCGAAAGCCGCGTATCCCACGTTCTGCGTCGGGCGCCGGACGGCGCTTCCTCAGCCGGGGGTCACGCGGCGAACGTCGCCCCCGGCGCTCGCGGACGCGGATGCCCGTCGGCATCGGGGTGACTCTGCGCGAGCCGCGTCGACAGATCGATCCAGCGGAGCGCACGTGTCGTGGTGCGGATGCCCGTCTGCGGCGCCAACACGGCGAGCGTCACCGCGACGACGGCCAGGGCGACGAGCACAGCGGCCATGCCCAGCATCCCGGGGCCGGGAACGGGCACGGCACCGAGCGCCGACAGCAACAGCTGCAGCAGGGTGCTCATCGCCTCGATCATTCGCGCCTCCGGTCAGGAGGTCTGAGCGTAGCATCCGCCGTTTCGGTCGCGGCGCCGCTCAACCGTCCCGCACCTCGTGCCCTCGCGGGCGCTCGTCGTCCCCGCGATAGTCGGGGCGCGCCGGCTGCGAGTCCTGATCCGACAGTTCACCGCCCTCGCGTCCGCCGAAGGGGCGGCCGTGGTCGGCGAACTCCTCCCGGGCGAAGACGAGCAACCACTCGCCGATGGTGAAGTGGGCGCCCGTGCGCAGGATCTCGGAGTGCGGTTCGGCATCCTCCTCGCGGTTGGCGTTCATCGCGCCCGCACCGTGCATGGTCAACACGTACTCGTCACGATCGTCGTGGACGATGGTGGCGTGCAACGCGTCGGCACCCGGCAGCAGCAGCGTGCTTCCGGCACCCGAACCGATCGTCACCTGGTCGACGGTGATGTCGAAGGTGCTGCGCTCATCGTCCGCTCCGGTGATGCGCAGATGCGGCCGTCCTGCTCCCCAGCCCGCGTGCGTCGTCGTCGGATGGTATCCGGGCTGTCGCTCGTCCATGTCGTCTCCTCCTGTTCTCAGCGCGAGATCGCTTCCACGGTGCGGCCGGTGGTGACCGCCGCCAGGTGGCGGGCGATATCGGCCTGACTGATGATGCCGACCAGACGGCGGTGGGAGATCACCGGAAGTCGGCGCACCCGGTTCTCCTGCATCAGGGTCAGAGCGTGTTCGACCTCGCTGTCGGCGTCGACCACGACGGGGCGACCGCCGGCCAACCGGCCGGCGTTCGTCGTCTCGGGGTCCAGGCCGATCGCGACCGCCTTCACGACGATGTCCCGATCGGTCAGCATGCCCTTGAGGCGGCCGTCCTCACCGCAGATCGGCAGGGCCCCGATGTCATGCGCGCTCATCCGTTCGGCGGCGATCGACAGCGCGTCGTTCTCGCCGATGCACTGGGCGTTCGGTGTCATGATCTCTCGCGTCAGGGTCATGGCCCTGTCCTCCCTGTCCGTGCGATTCCCCGTGGGCGGTGCTCGTGTGCCACGACCGTAACGACCACCCGGTCGTGAGCAGAAAGGGGTTGACAGAGAGGGCGCCTCACGTCAGGGCGTGACGCGCCGCAGGTCAGTTGCCGTCGAGGTGCTCGGGCAGCAGAGTGATGCCACCGTTCGCATTGGCCGAGTTGGCCAGAGCATTCATCCACTCGGGGCTCAGCGGCGGGGTCTCCGGCTCGCTGAACACGAACCGCAGCGGGATCGACGGGTGCAACCAGATCGTCGACCGCCCCGTCGGGCCGTCGGCCGGATGCTGCCACGACAGGGTGAAGCTCTCATTGCGACGCAGCTTCGTCGAGATGACCACCTTGAGGTGCGCCAGCGCCCGATCTTCGATCTCGATCGGCTCAGTGTTGCCGCCGTAGAAGAGCAATCCCATGGGGCTAAGCTTGCCCCACTGACGCGGAGGGTTCCAGGTGGCGCACCGCTCTCGATCAGGACACACCGCTCAGCAGAAAGGCGCACGAAGATGGGCAAGTTCGTCTACGAGAGCAGCGTCAAGACCGAGATCGAGGACCGGGCTCTCACCCACGTGCAGATGGTCATGACGGCCAAACTGCGGCGCGGGGAGCCGTTCCCGTTCAGCTGGCGTGAAGACGCCAGCGTCGGCGGAGGACGCACGACCGTGTGGGTGCAGCCGAGCAGCTCGCTGGTGTTCAAGTACTACGGCAGCAGGCAGCCCGAGATCAACCGCGCGTGGATCGAGGCCCTGGCGTTCACCGCCAACTCGCCCACCGGCCTGCGCGTCGTGCCCGAACCGCCCGAGGAGCCGACCGTACACGTCGAGGAGTGAGCGCGACGAGTGCCCGGGCGGGCGTAGCCTCGAAGGGTGACTGATCTGCGCGACCTGCTCGGCATCCGGCATCCGATCGTCCTGGCGCCGTTCGGCGGGCTCTCCTCGGTGCCGCTCACAGCCGCCGTCAGCGCGGCCGGTGGTCTCGGCTCGTACGGTCTCTACGGTTATGACGGCAAGCGCATCCGTGAGACGGCCGCGGCGCTGCGCGCGGCGACCGACGCACCCTTCGCGCTGAACATCTGGTTGCCGACCGGCGACGAGGTCGCGCCCACCACGGCGCACGATGCGTACGCGATGGCCCTGCGGCCGTACTTCGACGAGGTGGGGCTGGAGCTGCCGCCGCGCCCCGAGAGGTATCTGCCCTCGCTCGACGAGCAGCTCGACGCCATCTGGGATGCCGCGCCGGCCGCCTTGAGCGTCGTCTTCGGTGTTCCCCCGCGCGCGCTCGTCGATGAGGCGCATCGCCGTGGCATCCGCGTGATCGGAACGGCGACGACGGTCGCCGAGGCCCGCGCGCTCGAAGCGGGCGGGGCGGATGCCATCGTCGCGACCGGCGCCGAGGCCGCAGGGCACCGGGTGTCGTTCCTGCGTCCCGCGGAGGAATCGTTGGTGGGGCTGTTCGCGTTGCTGCCGCAAGTGGCGGATGCTGTCAGCGTGCCGGTCATCGCGGCCGGCGGCGTCGCCGACCGGCGCGGCGTTGCCGCGGCATTCGCGCTCGGCGCGGCGGGCGTGCAGGTGGGGACGTCGTTCCTCGCGACCGCCGAGTCGGCGGCGAACGACGCGCACCGCGCGGCGATCCGCACGACGAGTGCGGATGCCAGTGTGCTCACCCGTGCCATGAGCGGGCGGCTCGCCCGCGGGGCGCGAAACCGCGTGGTCGCCGAGATCGAGGCATCCGATGCCATCGCGCCCTTCCCCGCGCAGAACTGGCT
Organism: Microbacterium esteraromaticum; assembly: GCF_017303215.1. Classification (GTDB taxonomy): domain Bacteria; phylum Actinomycetota; class Actinomycetes; order Actinomycetales; family Microbacteriaceae; genus Microbacterium; species Microbacterium esteraromaticum_C. The sequence continues at coordinate 54,223 of NZ_JAEMWU010000002.1, forward strand.
CACGGGGCGCTTCCGTGCTGTCGCCGGCGAGAGAGGCATCGGAGAGCTGCAGTCGCTGTGGCTGGGGCAGTCGGCGCCGCTCGCGCGCGGCGAGACTGCCCGTGAGGTGTTCGCCGAGCTGGCGGCCGGCCTGCCCGCCTGACCCGGCGCTTCGGCGAACGCACCCTTCAGGAGGAAACGCCCCTCTCATCGGTGAGGGGCAAGGGCTCAGAGGATGACCGTGGAACGGCCGTGCACGATCACGCGATCCTCGGCGTGCCACTTCACGGCGCGGGCGAGCACGTACCGTTCGACATCGGCGCCGCGGCGCTGCAACTCGGCCGACGACTCGGCGTGCGTGACGCGAGTGACATCCTGCTCGATGATCGGCCCCTCGTCGAGGTCGGCCGTGGCATAGTGCGCCGTCGCGCCGATCAGCTTCACGCCCCGCTCCTTTGCCCGCGCATAGGGGTTCGCCCCGATGAACGCCGGCAGGAACGAGTGGTGGATGTTGATCACCGGCGCACCGACGCGCTCGATGAAGTCGTCGCTGAGGATCTGCATGTACCGCGCCAAGACCACCAGGTCGACGTTGCCCTGCAGCAGCTCTAGCTGGCGAGCCTCCATCGCGGCCTTCGCCTCAGCATCCGACCCGGAGGGGATGTGCACGAACGGCACCCCGAACGAGCGCACCGACGCCGCCAGGTCGGGGTGGTTCGAGACCACCATCGTCACGTCGATGTCGAGCTCGCCGCGCTGCGTGCGCCACAGCAGCTCCAGCAAGCAGTGGTCGTACTTCGACACGAAGATCGCCACGCGCTTGCGCTTTGCCGTGTCGTGCAACGACCAGTCCATGCCGAAGCGCTCGGCGACACCGGCGAGTGAGGCCTCCAGAGCAGGGCGCTTCGCGGCAAGGCCGTCGAGGTGGATCACCGTGCGCTGGAAGAAGCGCCCGCCCTCATCATCGGTCGAATGCTGATCGAGCGAGATGATGTTCGCACCGTGCTCGGCCAGCGTTCCCGCGACGGCGGCGACGATGCCCGGCTGGTCGTCGCAGGCGATAAGAAGGCGTGCGGTGTCGGTGTGCGGCATGGATGCTCCTGAACTGGGGTATCTGTCGATTCTGCCCGCATGCGCACGCGGGTGCGAACCAGGTGACGACAGGGCCGCCGCATCGGCGCGGGGGATAGCACCGGCATCCGATGTCGTCAACCCCCGCGACCGGCCGCGCCGAACCGGGCAAAGTCTGACGTGATGTGCGGAGCATCCGCGCATCACGTCAACGCAGAGGAGCTCATCATGAACAGCCTGCTCGTGATCATCATCATCATCGCGATCATCGTCGCGATCTTCTCGGGGCTCAACGCCGCTCTGAACTGGTTGCTGTGGGTGGCGCTGATCGTCGGCGTCATCGCGTTGATCGCATTCCTGATCAGGGTGATCGGCGGACGCAAGAGCGGCGTCTGAAGCGCTATACGCTGAGCGGGTGGAAGAGAGCGCACTCGGTCTGGTCCTGATCCCGCTGCTCGCGGTGCTGGCACCGCTTCTCGGGCGGGCGATCGGGCCGATCATGCGCGTGCCCGTCGTCGTCTTCGAGCTGTTGCTCGGGATTCTGGTCGGCCCCGCGGTGTTCGGATGGGTGCATCCGAACGAGTTCATCGGCATGTTCTCGGAGTTCGGGCTCGCGATGCTCTTCTTCCTTGCCGGATCCGAGATCGACTTCGCCACGATCGGCCGCCGACCGCTCGCCCGTGCATCGCTCGGGTGGGCGCTGAGCATCGTGCTCGGACTCGGTGTCGGATTCCTGCTCGTCCCCGGCGAGGGCATGATCGTCATCGCGATCGCCCTCAGCTCGACGGCGCTGGGAACCCTGATGCCGATCCTGCGCGACGCCGGCGAGCTGACGACGCCCTTCGGCCGGGCCGTCACAGTGATCGGTACCGTGGGCGAGTTCCTGCCGCTGATCGCGATCTCGATCTTTCTCGGCGTGCGCTCGGCGTCGGTCGCCACGGTCGTGCTGCTGCTGTTCGTCGTGCTGGCGCTGCTGGCCGTCTTCGCCGCGCGCCGCATTCCGCACGGCAGGCTGCACGCCTTCGTGAGTGCGACCCTGCACACGTCGGCGCAGTTCGGTGTGCGCTTCCTGCTGCTGTTGATCGCCGCGCTGGTCGCGCTCAGCCTGTGGCTCGACCTAGACATCCTGCTCGGGGCGTTCGTCGCCGGAACCGTATGGCGCATCGTCATCTCCAGCGCCGATGAAGAGGATGCCGCCCAGGTCGACAGCAAGATCGAGGGGATCGCGTTCGGGTTCCTGGTGCCGATCTTCTTCATCTACACCGGAGTGACGTTCGACCTGGACGCACTTCTGGAGTCTCCGCTGGCGACCGCGCTCGTGCCGGTGCTGCTGCTCGCGATGCTGATCATCCGCGGCACAGCAGCCCAGTTCTCAGCATCCGACGGCATGGGGATGCGCGATCGGAGCGCTCTCGCATTCCTCGCGGCGACAGGGTTGCCCATCATCGTCGCGGTCGCGGCGATCGGCGTCGATCGCGACCTGATCGGGTCGCACATCGCCGCGGCGTTGATCGGTGCGGGGATGCTGTCGGTGCTGCTGTACCCGCTGATCGGCATGACGCTGCGCGGCGACCGCGCCGCTGTCCAGGCCCGCGCCGGATCCGAATCGCAGGGGGAACTGTGACGAGCACGAGCGCCGTGTTGCACCACGCGCGTGAACGCCTGGCATCCGTCCCTCGCGAGAGTCTCGGACGTGAGCGTTCGTCGCGGTGGCGAGGGACCCGTATCGTCCGCGCCGGGCAGGCATGGCACCTCGGCGTGTTGCTGCTGACCGATGACGGCGTGCTGGCGACGAACGAGGTGCTGCGCGCCGCCGCGCCGGTGCGCCGTGGGTACGCCGCCGAGTCGGCGCGTGCCCGCGCAGACCGGCGGGCGCAGGCCTACCGGGGCGGGTTCGCGGAAGGTGAGGTCGTGCACGTCGGCTGGGAGACCATCGACCTCGCGACGGTGGATGCCGGTGGCGTCTCCGGTCCGCTCGCGCTGGTCGACGGTGAGCCGCACGTGCGCTGGGCGCCGCGAGCGCCGTTCGTGCCCTTGGCGGGATATCTCGACGAGCAGATCTCGCTCGCTGTCGGCTGAAGACGCCGCACGTCAGGCGGCGCCAGCCGGGGAGGCATCAGACGCCGACCAGCCGCGAGAACCTGTTGAGCAGCTCGTCGCCCTCGACGGTCGCGGCGAGGATCGCGCGCTCTGTCGCGTCGTACTGCGCCGGGTCGAAGTAACCGGATGCCCGATACACGGCCATGCGGTCGGCGAAGTCCTGCGGCGACGCCTCGGGGTGGAACTGCGTGGCGTACAGATGGTCGCCGACGCGGTAGGCCTGCACCGTGCAGGCATCGTTGGTGGCGAGCAGCACGGCCGTCGGCGGTGTCTCGCGAGCCGACTCCTTGTGCGCGGTGAAGACCGAGAGGCTGTCTCCACTCGGGCCGAACAGCGGGTCGTCGGTGCCGGCGGCGGTGAGGGTGACACGTGTCGCGCTGGCGCGCTCGGGCCGACCGGTGTGTACCTCTCCGCCGAGCATCCGCGTGACCACGCCGATGCCGTAGCAGGTGAACATCGCCAGGGCTGAGGCGTCGAGCGCGCGCTGCGCGATACGACGCAGATCGTCTTCGACGCTGAGCTGCTCGGCGCTCTTGTCGGCGTCGGTGACGTTGAACGGCGATCCGCCGATGACGAAGCCGTCGTAGCTCTGCCAGTCAATCGCGCGCAGAGGGGTGTGCATCAGGTCGATGCGATCGAGGGGTCCGATGCCGAGTCCGCGGCTGAACGAGCGGTGCTCGGCGTCGGCCGCGCTGCGCTCGGGGCGGACGCACACGTAGAGCACCGAAGACATGGAGCGATTCTATTCGGCGCGCCCGGTGCCCTCGGTGCCCTCCCCACGACCCCTCCCCACGACCCCTCCCCACGAGGGGTCAATATCTGTCGGGTCGAGGCCCGCGCACCCAGCGTTCGTTGACCCCTCGTGAGGAGACCCCCCCTCGTGGGGTGTGGGGTGCGGGATGCGGGATGCGGGATGCTGACGTCAGGCCGCGGCCAGCGGCAGCAGCAGGTCGGTCCGCACGGCCGTCGGTGCGCTCTGGGTCGGGCTCAGATAATGCTCGACCACCGGATCGTCGGTCAGGGTCCGTCCGGAGGCGGGGAGCCAGCAGCCGAACAGCCATGCGTAGCTCGACGGCATGTCGGCGTAGGCACCCTCGTGCGTGAGCGCCGCGTAGCGCCCCGCCCGCAGGAAGTACCACTGCGGAGTCGGGGCATCCGGCGAGAGCGGACGTAGCTCGGGTGAGAAGTCATCCGGCACGCTGACGCAGGCCAGTGACTCGAGGTCCGCCGTGTCCGTACGAGACGGGTCCGAGAGGTACACGCCGTACATCTCGCAGGTATCGAGAGCCAGACCGTGCGCCAGAAGCCAGACCCGCAGATCGTGGAACGTCCGGTCGATGGTGAAGAACGAGCCACGATGGCGGATCGCGATGCAACGCGTTGTCTCGCGCTCGACGTCGCGGACGAGATACCGCCGTGGGTCGTCGGTGATGCGTGCGACGTTCAGATCGACGTGCGCGCCACCGGTTCGGTACTCGGCAGGCGTGACGCCGACCATGTGCCGGAACGCTCGGGTGAACGAGGAGACGTTCGGGTACCCGCATCGCTCGGCGACTTCGTGGATCGGGATGCCCTCAGTCAGCAGGGCGACCGCCTGTTGCATCCTCACCCGTTTCACGAGCGCTGGCAGTGTCTCCCCGAAGGCGGCGGTGAAGATACGGTGCCAGTGCCTTGCAGACATGCCGGCTACCTCTGCCATCCTCACGAGATCCAGCGGCTGATCCAGGTTCTCGTAGACGTGCGAGAGTACGAGATCAAAGCGCTCCTCGTACGACAACACCTCTCGTGGCCCCAAGACATCTCCTCGCCGTGCTGGGCGCTGGTGCGCAACCTTGTCGGGTCGCGCACCAGCGCAGGGTCGATCCAGCATGTCACGGCGTCGTATCAGCCCTGTTCGTTCACCCCGAGTGCGACGAAGACGCCGTTGGCGCCGTACTCCTCGTACTCGCACAGGAAGGTCTTTCGCCCGTCGTCGAACCCCCACGCCTCGCTCCACGCCTCGATCACGCGTGTCGGGTCTGCGCCGGGCACGTTGAATGTCGCCCGGGCGGATTGCGGCACGGTGACCAAAGTCATCCCGTTGGGCACAGGAGTGGCGGGATCGACCTCTGCGCCGATGAGGAAGGTGAACCACCCATCGCGGTTGACGCCGGCGTTCTCGAGGTGGGTGTACACGGCATAGACGCTGTCGGTGCGGCGACCAGGGATCGATTCGAGGAGACCTTCGCTGTGCACGCGTTCCCAGAGCGCGGGGATCGACGTCTGAGACCCGGCGCCGTCAGTGCGGATGGCGAATCCGAGAACAGTGAACGGGGGATTGGTGAAGTACGTGGGAGTGTCCATGCCTCGACGCTAGAGACGCGCCGCTGTGCAATACGTGCCACCGGCGCTGCTCGCCACCCCGATCCCGATCCCCATCCCCATCCCCGCCCCCGCACGCGCCCACCCCCACCCACGCGCCCACCACCCACGAGTCCGCCCCCACGAGGGGTCAATATCTGTCGGGTCGAGGCCCGTGCACCCAGCGTTTCTTGACCCCTCGTGAGGGGGGTGAAGAGCGGATGCCGTCAGCGCGACGAGTTCGCGGTGCGGCCCCGCACAATACCGACGAACGCCTCGACATCGGGGGTGGTTGCCTCGCGCCGCCAGGCCAACCCGACGGTCGAGGTCGGCCCGCCCGCGAGCAGCCGGTAGTCGGCGTCCTTGCGGTGGTGAAGGCGCGCCAGCGACATCGGCACCACGACGATGCCGGTGCCCGTTGCCGCGGTGGCGATCGCGTCTTCGGTGCTCGCCAGTTGCGCGAAGCGCGGTGCGACCGTGGGCAGTCCGAGATCGCCGAGCACGTCGTCGGCGGGCGTGATCAGCACCTCGCCCGCGAGATCATCGGCCTGCAGTTCATCGCCGGCCATGAGATGCGATTCGGCGGATGCCACCACGACCGGCAGCTCGTCATACAACGGAATGACGTGCAGCGCATCGGGGTGCTCGACGGGCATCCGCACGATCCCGGCGTCGAGCTCGTCGAGCTGCCGCCGCTGAGCGGCGACCGAGATGGGCACCAGCTCGATCTCGACGTGCGGCATCCGCTGCTTCCACAGGTCGACCCACTTGCCCGGCGTCGCTCCGGGAATCACACCCAGGCGGAAGACGCGAGGCTCTTCGGGGAGCGGTGCCGGTTCGTCGAAGCGCACCGACGGAGCCTTCTTCGCGGGGCTCTTCTTCTGCGCGGGCTTACCCTTCTGCGGTGTCTGCTTGCCCGCGCCCGGCCGGGCAGGGCGACCCCCGCGGGCAGGGCGGCGCCGGTCGTTCTTCATGAGTTCAGCGTATCGACCACGGCGGTCGAGGCGTACGGGTCCTCGGTGCGACGACTGCGGCAGCCCTTCGAACGCCGGTCGTTGTGAGCGCGGCTGCAGTGCGCGGGCGGTTGCGTTCACAACTCCGGAGATTCACCCTGCCGGAGCCGCATCTGGCGGCTCCGGCCGGTGCGGGCGCACGTTTCTCCGGAGTTGTGAACGGCGGGTGGCAAAGCAACAGCCCGCACGCATGGAGAGCGGCGGGCTGTTCACTCCGAGCTTAGGCGGCCAGCCACAGCCCCTTCTGATCGGGGATGACGGTCAGGCCGGGGGCGACGCTCTCATCGTGGCCGATGCGGGTGCCCCGTGCGACGCGTACACCCGCGCCGATCTCGGTGCGCACGCCGATCCAGGCGCTGTCGCCGACGGCGGCGCCGGGGCCGATGTGGGCGTGCGCGTCGATCCGCGCGTTCTCGCCGATGACGGCATCCGGTTCGATCCAGGCACCGCGCGCGATCCGCGCTCCTGCACCCACACGCGCGCCGGGTTCGATATAGGCGCCGACCTCGACGAAGGCTTTCGGATTCACCTTCGCGCCGTGCGCGACGAGACCGCGTCCGTTGACGTGCTTGCGGTAGCGCAGCGTCTCGCCGTGGTCGTCTTCGATATCGATGTAGTTCTTACCCACGATTCCTCCCGTTCCCGGGGTAGTCCCGATACAGCTACAACCAGCACCGGTTCGGTTTCATTCCCGCATCGGGATGATCCACAGCTCGATGGACTGCCGCTTGCTCACGACGAGCCGATTTGGCAGTTCGGGCACCAGAACGTGACCCGCTCACGGGTGGGATCAGCGCCGAGACGGCCGGTGCGGATGGGAGTGCCGCATCGACGGCACGGCCTGCCGGCGCGACCGTAAACCCAGTTCGTGCGGCCCCGGCCGGTCTGACCGGTGAAGGTGCGGTCTGCGCGGTCGCGGTTGGCGCGGATCGTGCGCACACCGAGATCGATGAGGGCCGTCACATCCACGTCGCCGGCGGGTGTCTCGGGCAGGATTCCGCGAAGGAAGAGCAGTTCGGCGGCGTACTCGTTGCCGAAGCCCGCGACGTTGCGCTGATCGAGCAGGGCGACGTGGATGCTACGCGCATCGCCGCTGATGCGGCGCACCGCCTCGGCGGCATCCCAGTCGTTCGAGAGCGGATCCGGGCCGAGGTGACCGACGAGTTCGTGCTCGTCGCGGGTGACGACGACGCGCACGTCGGCGATGTCGACCCCGACGGCCTCGTGGCCGTCGGTGGTGATGATCGCCCGAACCCGGTGGGCGGGATGTCGCCAGCGCTCGCCGGGGCGGTACAGCAGCCAGGCGCCGTCCATGCGCAGATGGGAATGCAGCGTCAGCTCGCCGATGCGCATCAGCAGATGCTTGCCGCGCGGCACGACACTGCGCACGCTCTGACCGGTGAGATCGACGGTCGCCGCGCCGGGGACACGCAGATCGAAACGCGTGATCGTGTGCCCGGCCAGAGCGGCATCGAGGCGCCGCGTGGCGCGGAAGACCGTGTCGCCCTCAGGCATGCGGCGGGCTCGTCGGACGAACAGCAGGGGTGTCGAGCACCTGTCGGGCCAGCAGAGTCGCGCCCACGACGGCGGTGGGCATGATGAAGACGGCCCCCAGCGGCACCATGAAACACAGCTGTGTCGCGGCGCCGAAGCCGAGCAGGCGCCCCCGGTTGGCGGCGAAGAGCTGGGAACGGTCGAAGCTGGCCATATCGCGGGCGTTGAGCGCGCGGCCGGTGAGTTCGCGGGCGAGGATGCGCCCGGTGAGCAGCACACTGGTCACCGCCGCGGCAGGCGCGCCGATCAGCGGGATGAACCCGATCGCGAGTGCGAGCAGGGCGACGAGCACGCCGAGCACGACCAGTCGGATGCTCTCGCCGAGAGCTACGAGGAAACCGCCGTCGCCTTCGGGAACATCACCACCGAGGTCGTTTTCGACGGCGCGCCAGATGCGCTGGTAGAACGGATCGCCGATCAGCAGGGTGAGGGCGGTGAACGTCATGCCCGCCAGGACGAGCGCGGCGATGGTGATCACGATGCCGAACGCCACGCGCAGCGCGTTGCGCCAGAACGGGTTCCATCCGTCGGCGAAGGGTGTCGCCCAGTCGGTGATGACTCCCAGCGACGCCAGCAACGGCACGAGCGCCGCGGCGAGCACGATGAGCGAGATCAGCCCGGGAATAAGACCCAACGCCATCAGCCCTGGGCGCGTGCGCCAGTAGGCGAAGCCGCGTCCGAGGAATCGGATGCCGGTGATGAACTCACTGATCACGGGTGGGCCAATCTGAAGCGGTGCGGATGGCCCATGCTATTCGCCTTCGATGTTGATTGTGCTGTGCCCAGCGGTCTCAGAGGAGGCCGCGCTCTGGCGGATGGGTCAGATGGCCTTGCGCAATGTGAACCCGCGCGGGGTCGTGACGAACCCGGCTTCTTGCAGTGCGTTCGCGAACGGCGTGCCGTAGATGCCTGCGCCGTTGATCTTCTCGACGGTGAGGGTGTCGAGCCGGCGTGCGCGGGCCGTGGCGACCAGGTCGGCGGCCGCGGCGCGCAACACCTCGGGGTCGTCGTCGAAGGCGAGCACCGTACGCCCGCCGCGTTCGAAGTAGAGCACGAGTCGACCATCGACCAGCACGACCAATCCGCCCGCTTTGCGGCCGGGCCGGTGCGAGACCGCGTCGAGCCGCGGCCACGGCAGGGCCGCGCCGTAGGGATTGGCGGGGTCGGTGGCGGCGAGCGTGAACGCACGGCGGGGTGGCGGGTCGGATAGCCCGGCGAACGTGCGCAGCCTGTCGACCGTGGTCGACGCGGCGAACTGGGCAGCGCCCAACTTCTCGATCACGTACCCGCGGCGGCAGTGCCCGGCCTGCTCGAACCTGGCCAGTACCCGGTATGTCTGCGCGAAGCCGCCCGGAACACCTTCGGCCTGTGCCGCGCCGCGAGTGACGACCCCGTACCGGTCGAGCAGCAGACCCGCTGTCACGGTGGCCCGGCGGGCGGCATCCGCGGGCTCCGCCTGCCCAAAGACGGAAGTGATCTCGGGAAGCACCGCCCACCGCCCACCCAACCCCGCCGACGACGGACGCGGCGTCGGACGCGCCAATGAGACGCCACGGTACGTGCGGGTGCGCGGAGCGCGGCGGACGGTCTTGTGCGCCTGCGCACCACCGGTCAGCAGGGCGCGCACCGGCGCGAAGGTGTCGTTGGTGATGCGCCCCTGCCAGGCGAGCGACCACAATGCGTCCAGCACCGACTGGTCGTTCTCGGCATCGATCAACACCCGCAGCGCGCCCGAGAACGACGCCCCTTGTTCGCGCAGCGCAGCGAGAACCCGGTCTTCGAGCGTTCCCGGCGCCGGCGCATCCTCGGGCACCGGCATGGTGAACGGTGCAAGGTCGATTGGGTGCAGAGACACCCACCCGTCGCGCCCCGGCAACGCGCCGTAACCCGTCCAGATCACCTCGCCAGCCGTGGTCAGCTCATCGAGCATGGCGGGCACGTAGTCGCGCACCCGGCCCGGTAGGACCAGCGATTCCCAGGCGCTGGCAGGAATCGGCACACCGGCGAGCTGCTCGATGACGTTCAGCACGCCGTCGACCCCTTCGAGGGGGCGCGTCAGATGCTGCCAGTCGGGCAGGAACCGGGCGTACGTCTCGGCGCTCACCGGTTCGACGCTGCCGCGGATGGCGGCCAGCGACCGCATCCGCAGACGTCGCAGCACCTCGGCGTCGCACCACTCCTTCTCGCCGGTCGCGTCGGCGTCGGACGCCGGCAGGAAGTAGCCGCTCGCGAGCCGTCCCGTCGACTCCAACCGCTGCAGCGTCTGACGGGCGACCGCGCTGCCGATACCGAATCGCTCGGCGACCGCGACGGTCGCGAAGGGGCCATGCGTGCGGGCATGACGCGACACGAGGTCGCCGAGGGGATCGGCCACCGGCTCGAGAAACGCGACGGGGATGCCGGTGGGCAGCGCCGCGCCCAGCGCGTCGCGCAACCGACCGGCGTCCTCGATGACGGCGAACCGGGCGCGGCCGGCGATGGTGACCGGGATCGCCCGTCGCGCCGCGACGAGCTCGGACAGGAGTGCGGATGCCCGGGAGTTCGGCGCCAATGCCGCGGCTGGCGCTCCGTCTCGCTGCGCTCGCTCTTCGATCGGGGGCGGCTCAAGGCGCGCACCGACCTCGTCGGCATCGAGCGGCCCGAGCTGTCGCAGCAGGTCGGCGACGCCCTCGATGCCGCGCGCATGGCGCTGAGGATCGAGGCGCTGCAGCTCGCGCTCGTGCTGGGCGATCACGTCGGGGTCGAGCAGCTCACGCATCTCGATGGTGCCGAGCAACTCGGCCAGCAGTGCGGGATCGACGGCGAGTGCGGCGGCCCTGCGCTCGGCGAGCGGCGAATCGCCTTCGTACATGAACGCGCCCACGTACCCGAACAGCAGGTCGCGCGCGAACGGCGACGGCATCGCGGGCTCGGTCTCGACCAGACGGATCCGCCGCTCGGCGATGTCACTGATCAGCCCGCGCAACGCTGGCAGGTCGTAGACGTCCTGCAGCACTTCGCGGAGCGTCTCGAGGATGATCGGGAACGTCGGGTGGCGGCGCGCCACTTCGAGCAGCTGCGCCGAGCGCTGACGCTGCTGCCACAGCGGCGTGCGCTTGTTCGGGTTCATGCGCGGCATGAGCAGCGCGCGTGCAGCGCACTCCCGGAACCGCGAGGCGAACAGCGCGGAACCCCCGACCTCGGCGGTGACGAGCTGCTCCAGTTCGTCGGGGTCGAAGACGAACAGGTCGGCACCGGGCGGCTCGGACTCGGCATCCGGGATGCGCACGATGATCCCGTCATCGCTCGCCACGGCCGATCCCTCGACTCCGAGACGTTCCCGTACGCGCGCGTTCACCGCCAGCGCCCAGGGCGCATGCACCTTCATGCCGTACGGGGAATGCAGGATCAGCCGCCAGTCGCCGACCTCGTCGTGGCCGCGCTCGACGGTGAGGGCGCGGTCGGTGGGCAACGTTCCGGTGGCCTCGCGCTGCTCGGCGAGATGACCCAGCAGATTGGCGCGTGCGCTCGCGTCGAGTCCGGCGGCGACAAGCCGCCGTTCGGCGTCGTCGGGTGATGCCGTCGAGACCTCGCGCGAGAAGCGCCCGAGTGCCTGGCCGAGCTCGAACGGGCGACCGATGCCGTCGCCGTGCCAGAACGGCACCCGGCCCGGTTGACCGTACGCAGGCAGCACGTTGACCCGGTCGTGGGTGATCTCGGCGATCCGCCAACTGGTCGTACCCAGGGTGAAGACGTCACCGACGCGTGACTCGTAGACCATCTCCTCGTCGAGTTCGCCGACCCGGGCGCCGGTCGACTCGCCCGCGACGAACACTCCGAACAGCCCGCGGTCGGGGATCGTGCCGCCGCTGGTCACCGCGATGCGCTGCGCCCCCGGGCGCCCGGTGAGCGTGCCCGCATCGCGGTCCCAGACCAGTCGTGGACGCAGCTCGGCGAACTCGTCGGAGGGGAAGCGTCCTGCGAGCAGGTCCAGCGTGGCTTCGTACGCCGAGCGCGGCAGCGTCTGGAAGGGGGCGCTGCGGCGCACGGTCTCGAACCAGTCCTCGACCGAGAGCGGGTCGAGTGCGCACGCGGCGATGGTCTGCTGGGCGAGGATGTCTAGGGGATTGCGGGGTACGGTGATCGCCTCGATCCGGCCCGCCAGCATCCGCTCGGTGACGATGGCTGTGTGCAGCACGTCGCCGCGGTGCTTCGGGAACAGCGCCGCACGGCTGATCTCGCCGACCTGGTGCCCTGCGCGTCCGACCCGTTGCAGACCCGAGGCGGCCGACGGAGGAGCCTCGACCTGGATCACCAGGTCGACGGCGCCCATGTCGATGCCGAGCTCGAGGCTGCTCGTTGCGACCACGCAGCGCAGCACACCCGACTTGAGTTCGTCCTCGACCTGGGCGCGCTGCTCTTTGGACACGGAACCGTGGTGCGCCTTGGCGAGCACCGGTGGTGCCCCGGCGGTCTGCCCGCCCTGCGCGATCATCGCGGCGGGCGGCCCCCCAGGTGCAGCCAGCGCGATCTCGTGCCGCTCGGCGTAGATCTCGTTCAGCCGCCCTGTTAGGCGCTCGGCCAGTCGACGGGAGTTCGCGAACACGATCGTCGAGCGGTTCTGGAGCACACGATCGACGATCGCTTCTTCGACGTGCGGCCAGACCGATCCGGTGACCTCGGTCAGCACGGCGTCGTCGCCGGCGCCGTCGGCCGACACAGCGCCGCCACCGGTGGCGGCCCCCGGCGGCGGGGGAGGGTTTCGCATGTCGTCCAGCGGCACCACGACGTCGAGCTCGAAGGTCTTCGATGCGGGCGGCGCGACGATCTCGACGGGTATCGAACCGCCGAGAAAGCGGGCGACCTCGTCGATCGGCCGCACGGTGGCCGACAACCCGATGCGCTGCGCAGGGCGGTCGGCGCCGTGCGCAGCGCGCAGGGCGTCCAAGCGCTCGAGGCTCACCGCCAGGTGCGCACCCCGCTTGGTCGAGGCGACCGCGTGCACCTCATCGATGATCACGGTGTGCACGCCGCGCAGCGTCTCGCCGGCGCGGCTGGTGAGCATCAGGTACAGCGACTCGGGGGTGGTGATGAGGATGTCGGGCGGTGCGCTCACGAGCCGGCGACGATCCGCCGCCGTAGTGTCTCCGGAGCGCACGCCGACCGAGATCTCGGGCACATCGAGACCCAGCCGGCGGGCCGACTGGCCGATGCCGACGAGCGGCGAACGCAGATTGCGCTCGACGTCGACGCCGAGGGCCTTCAGCGGTGAGATGTAGAGGATGCGCGTGCGTGCGGCCGCATCGATGGCATCCGACTCCGCCATCCGCTCACGGAAGACGCTGTCGATCGCCCACAGGAAGGCGGACAGTGTCTTGCCGGAACCGGTCGGCGCCACCACCAGTGCGCTGCGGTCGGCGGACACGGCCTCCCACGCGCCCTGTTGGGCGGGCGTCGGCGCGTCGAACGCCCCGCGGAACCACTCCTGGGTCGCGGGCGTGAAGCGATCGAGCACGCTGCTCATGCCTCCATCATCGCGCGGTCCGCCGACATCGTCGCCGATGTCCTCTGTCGAAGGCGTGTGCTTAGCTGGGGGCGATGCACAGACGAGGCGGTACGACCCCGCAGTACGGGTCGTCTCCGCTGCGCCGATCGTTGAACCGCGCGCTGCTCGCCGTGTTCTGGGGTGCGCTGCTGACCATCGGAATGCTGGTGGTCGCGATCGCACCGAACGGTGACAGCGTCTACGGGCTGCTGCTGTTCCCCGTGGCCGTGCTGCTGCACGTGGCCGTCGGCCTGCTCGCGTGGTCGGCACGTCCGACCAGCCTGATGGGGCCGCTGATCCTGTGCGCCGCGGCGGCTATGACGCTGTCGGGACTGGTCAACGCCCAGAACACGACGCTCGCCGCCCTCGGCGCCCTGTGCGCGACAATGCCCCTGGCCACCCTGATCCACCTGCTGCTGTCGTTCCCGACCGGTCGCCTCAGAGCCTGGCCCGAGCGGGCGACGGTCGCCTCGGGCTATCTGATCTCCACCGTCCTGCAACTGCCCGCGGCGCTCGCCGCCTACCCTGCTGTCTTCGGCCTCGCCCCATCCCCAGCGTTCGTGACGGCCACCGGCCAGGTGCAGGCGATCGCCGGGGTCATGACCTTCACGGCGACGGCCGTGCTGCTGGTTCTGCGCATCGTGCGGGCGACAGCTGCCGAACGGAGGGTGCTGGCACCGCTGTACGCGTTCGGTTTCGTCGCGCTGATCACTTTGCTGACGGCGTCGCAGGTGCTGCCGGCCCTGGCCGGCTGGACGCCCGAGCAGACCGGTTCGTTGCAGATCACCGTCCTGACGCTCGTGCCCATTGCCGTGGTGATCGCGGCGCTGCGTGGCGGGGTCGCCCGCGCCACCCGGGTCGAAGAGGCAGGGGTGCTGCTCGCGCATCTCACCGCCGAGCGCACGAGTATCTCGGCGGTGCTCGGCGGCGTCCTGGGCGATCCGTCGCTGGACGTCTGGTTCTGGGATGCGGACGCCGAACGGTACCTGGACGCCGACGGACGCGCCGTCGGGACCGAACACGTCGACCCGCGGCGCGCGCTCGAACCGATCGCACTCGACGGGCGACGCATCGGCGCGCTCGTCTACGACCGGGCTCTGATCGCCGAACCCGAGTCGGTGCAGAGCGTGGGGCGCGCGATCGCCATCGCGCTCGATCGCGACCGGTTGATCGCTCTGCTGCGCGCGAGCCGGGCCGATCTGCAGCGCTCGCGGGAGCGGTTGGTCGATGTCGCTGATACGGAACGACGCCGAATCGCCCAGGATCTGCATGACGGTCTGCAGGTCGAGCTCGTGCTGCTCGGCTTGCAGGCGCAGGAGCTGGCCCAGGCAGCCGGCGCTGGCACCGTCGCCGCGGAGCACGCCGTCGCGCTGCGGCGAGGCATCGATGGGTCTGCGGCGGGGTTGCGGCAGATCGTGCAGGATGTGATGCCGGCCGCGCTGATGCAACGCGGACTCGCAGAAGCGGTCGAGGATCTCGCCGATCGGATGCCGGTGCCGGTCGAGCTGCGCATGACCCTCGGTGACCGCCGACCGCGCCCCGCGACCGAGAGCACCGTCTACTTCGTCATCGCCGAGGCTCTCGCCAACGTGGTCAAGCACTCCGGCGCGACGGCGGTCGATGTCACCGTCGTCCGCGACGGCGACCGCCTGCGCATCGAGATCCGCGATGACGGCTGCGGCGGTGCGGTCGCCGGCGCGGGAGCAGGGCTGACCGGCATGCGCGAGCGCGTCGATGTGCTCGGGGGGATGCTGCGTGTGGACAGCCCGCGAGGCGGTGGCACGCTGGTGCGTGTGGAGGTGGACGATGAATGACGAATCCCTGCGTGTGGTGATCGCCGAGGACGAGGCTCTGCTGCGACGAGGGCTCGAGCTGATGCTGACGGACGCCGGCATGCGGATCGTCGGCTCGGTCTCGGACGTGGACGAACTGATCGACGCGGTCAGTGCGGCCCGGCCTGAGCTGGTCATCACCGACATCCGGATGCCTCCGACCTACACCGACGAGGGGCTCCGTGCGGCTGCCCGCATCCGCGAGCTCGCGCCGGACACCGCCATCATGGTGCTCTCGCAGCATGTTCAGCGGCGCTACGCGATGGAGCTGCTGGGCATGGACGATGATGCGGGGGCCGATCGTGATGTGTGGCCCGCCACGGGCATCCGCGGGGGGACGGGGTACCTGCTCAAGCAGCGCATCACCGATGTCGACCTGTTCGTTGACGACGTGCGCGCCGTCGCGGCCGGGGGAACGGCGATCGACCCCGACGTCGTCGCGATCATGGTGGCCCGCGCGACGCGCGCCGACGCGGCTGTCGCCGAGCTCACCGTCCGACAGCGCGAGGTGCTCGCACTGGTCGCCCAGGGGCGCAGCAATGCGGCCATCGCCGCGCGTCTCTCGATCACCGACAAAGCCGTCGTGCAGCACATCTCACGCATCTACGACGCGCTGGGGCTACCGCTCGCCGCCGACGCGCATCGTCGCGTGCTCGCGGTGCTGCACTACCTGAGCCAGGACCCGCAGCGATTGGCGACCTAGGTCTATAGCGCTGCGCGGGCCGGTGGGAAATGCTGGGAGGCATGGTGCGAAGAAAAAGCGTGCGGGCCGGGGCAGCGGGAGCAGTGGTACTGGGGATGCTCGTGCTCTCCGCATGCTCGGGTGAGACTTCGTCACCGGTCGACGGTGTCGTCCTCGGGACACAGCCCAACGCCGACGTTCTCGCCCTGCCGCAGGGCGAGACGAGCGAGCAACGGATAGCCGAGGCACTGGAGGAACTGCCCGACATCGCGGAGCGGGTTCTGGCCGAGACCGACGTGCCCGGCATGTCGATCGCGGTGGTGCACGGGGACGACACCGTCTATTCGCAGGGGTTCGGTGTGCGTGAGATCGGAGCCGACGAGTCGGTCACCCCCGACACGGTCTTTCAGATCGCGTCATTGTCGAAGCCGCTGTCGGCGACCGGCGTCGCCGCCGCGATCGCCGAATCCGAGAGCTATCTCGATTGGCAGACACCGATCCGTGACCTCATGCCGGGCGTCTTCTTCTCGGACCCGGTCGCCGCGCAGGGCGCGACGGTCGGCGATGCCTTCAGCCATCGCACCGGCATGTTCACGGGCACCGGCGACGACCTCGAAGACATCGGCTACGACCGGGACGAGATCCTGCAGCGCCTGCAGCTGAACCCGCTCGATGTGTTCCGGGACAGCTACCACTACTCGAACTTCGGACTCACGGTGGGGGCCGAGGCCGTGGCCGTCTCGCGCGGGCAGACGTGGGAAGAGCTCATGGACGAGCTGGTGTTCGAGCCCCTGGGTATGGACTCGTCGTCGGCCCGGCATGACGACTACCTGAGCCGGACCGACCGTGCCGTGCTGCACGCCAAGATCGATGGTGAGTTCACGCCTCGGCACGACCGCGACCCCGACGCCCAGGCACCGGCGGGCGGCGTCTCGTCGACCGCGAACGACCTCGCGCTGTGGATGCGGGTGCTGCTGGCCGAGGGTGAGAGCGACCAGATGAGCATCGATGCGGACGCACTGCGCGAAGCGATGTCACCGCAGGTGATCTCGGGCGGGGGCAACGACCTCGCTGTGCGTCCCTCGCACTACGGGTTCGGGTTCAACGCCTCGCCGTTGCTATCGGGGCGGATGGCGTACTCGCACTCCGGGGCGTTCGTGCTCGGGGCGGGCACCGCCTTCCAGGTGGTCCCCGATCTCGACCTCGGCATCGTCGTGCTCACCAACGGCGCCCCCGTGGGAGCGGCTGAATCGGTGATCGCCGAGTTCACCGACCTCGTGCAGTTCGGATTCGTCACGCGCGACTGGACGGCAGACTTCGGTGGCGTCTTCGCGGGGTACTTGACTCCCATCGGAGACCTGGCGGGCAGCGAGGCGCCCGGTGGTGCCGCACTGCCGGATGAGGCGGATGCCCTGATCGGACGCTACACCAACGACTACTTCGGCGACATGGAGATCGTCGCCGTCGGAGACGGGCTGGTGGCGCGCATCGGACCCGGCGGTGTCACCGAGATGGCATTGCAGCCGTGGGACGAGGAGCGCATGGCGTACGCGCCCGAGAACGAGAATGCCCCGTACGGTTCCTTGGCCAGCGCGTGGGTCACCCACGAAGACGGAGGCGTGCAGCTGCGGCTCGATACCTTCGATACGCGCGGGCTCGGAACCTGGACGAAGACGTCGTAGCGGACGGGGACGGACGTGAGGATCGCGGTCTCAGGGGCGCACGCCACCGGCAAGACCACGCTGATCGGCGACTATCTCGACGAGAGGTCGGGGGTCGAGCACGTCCCCGACCCCTTCGAGCTGGTCGAGCACGCGGCATCCGCTCCCGGGTTCGAGGAGTTCGCCCAGCAACTCCTCGTCTCGGCGCGGACGCTGTCGGCATCGACCCCCGGCGCCGCTCGTATCATCGAACGCACCCCGCTCGATTTCGTCGCCTACCTCAACGCCCTGCACGACCTGGGCCGCACCGCGCACCCGGCGCCGGATGAGCTCGTGGCTGTTGCCGAGGATGCGCTGGCGCATCTGGACCTGTGGGTCGTGCTGCCGATCGAGCACCGCGACCCCACGGCACCCGGCCCCGACGAGGACCTGCCCCTGCGACGCGCCATGAACGATGCGCTGCTCGAGCTCGTGGATGCGGCCGACCTCGCCAGGCACACCCGCGTGATCGAGATCACCGGCTCGCGCAGCGAACGGCTGCGCCGCCTGCTCGCCGAGAGCGGTTGACCGCTTCAGAAGTTGCCGAGCGCCTTGCCGATAATCTGCGCACCGAGCACGAGGAAGAGCGTCATCATGATCACCGCGTTGTGCGCGGTGAGCCAGGTGCGGATGCCCGAGAGCAGCGTCGCGGCCTTGTTCGGCGCCACGATCACGGCGATCACCGGGATCGCGACGGTCAGCGCCGCGATGAGACCGAAGACGAGCACCACGGTCAACCGCTCGGGCACGTCGAGCTCGGCGCGTCCGATCACGCTGCCCGCGGCAACGGCCAGCAACAAGTTCTTGGGGTTGATCGCGGCCAGCACGAACGCCAGCCCGGTAGCGGCGAACGGGTTCATCGAGTCGATCTTCGCCATCCACGCCGGCAGTTCGGCCTCTTCGCCCGGCGCAGGGCGAGAACGCCACTGACGTGCGGCCAACAGCAGCAGCAACGCCCCCAGCACGAGCTGGATCACCGCGATCACGGGCTGCGCGCCGTCGGATTCCTCGGGCTCGGGGATCACCCCTGCCAGAAGGGTGAAGGCCGTCGTCGCCACCAGCACGCCCAGCAACCAGCCGACCAGGAACCCGAGTCCGAGCTGCCGCGGACGCGGAGACATCAGCATGAGGATCACCGCGATGAGCGGGATCGGACTGATCGCGATACCCACGGCGGTGGGTAGAACACTACCGAGAACCTCGAGCATGGCAACCTCCGTGCGCGAATGATGGGGACCCTGTTCATCATGGCAGGGCGATCCGCTCTCGTCACGCGCCGGATCATCCTCTACGTTCAGTGGTACGCATGGCCCCGTCACGCACAACGAAGGTGGAAGATGACGCAGCTGACGATCGGTACCGAGCTCGACACCCCGAACGCGCCGGTTCAGCTGGACGCGCGCCGATTCAACCGCCACACGTTCTGGTGCGGCCAGAGCGGCAGCGGAAAGACCTACGCGCTCGGGGTCGTGCTCGAGCAGCTGCTGCTGCACACCGAACTGCCCATGCTCATCCTCGACCCCAACTCCGACTTCGTCCGACTGAACGAAGCGCGAGAGAGCGCCGGTGACGACGTTGCGACCCGGATCGCCGAGACTGACATCCGGGTGTTCCACTCCTCACGCTCCGACGGCGAACGCCTGCACGTGCGCTACGTCGACCTCTCGACGCCGTCCAAGGCGGCGCTGCTGCAGCTCGATCCCATCGCCGACCCCGAGGAGTACAACCTGCTGCTGCACATCGAAGAGCACACCGAGGTGATCGACACCGACAACATGGTCGCCCGGCTGCGGGCATCCGACGACCCGGGAATGCGGCGTCTCGCCAACCGCGTCGACAACCTCGAGGTGCTCCACTGGGACCTGTGGTCGCGGGGCTCGACCACCGTCACGGATGCCATCGATGAGCGTCCGCGCGCGACCGTGATGGACCTGGGCGGGTTCGCGCACCAGGCCGAGCCCAAGATCGCCGCGCTCGCCGTGCTCGAGCACCTCTGGCGCAACCGCGAAGAACGCCGACCCATCCTCATCGTGATCGACGAGGCGCACAACCTGTGCCCGCCGAATCCCCGCACCGACGTCGAACGCGCACTGACCGAGCAGCTGGTGCAGATCGCGGCAGAGGGCCGCAAGTTCGGCCTGTGGCTTCTGCTGTCGACGCAGCGGCCGACGAAGATCCACCCCAACGTGCTCTCGCAGTGCGACAACCTCGGTCTGATGCGGGTGAACGCGCCGCGGGACCTCGCCGAACTCGCCGACGTCTTCGGCTTCGCCGGCGACAAGGTCAGCCGATCACAGCGGTTCACGCAGGGGCAGGCGCTGTTCGCGGGCGGTTTCATCGCTCAGCCCACCTACGTGCAGATGGGGCAGCGGTTGACCGAGGAATCCGGCGGCGACGTGCGCGTGCCGCTGCGCGAGGGCTGAGCAGGACGCGCGCCATGGCAGACACGTTCGCAACGGTCAAGCGGAACCTGCGCGGCTACCTGCGCCGCTTCGGCGGGCGCAAGACCGTGGCATCCGATCTCAAAGCCGGACTCGTGCTGGGCGTCGAGAGCGTCCCCGACGGGCTCGCCGCCGGCGTCCTCGCCGGTGTGAACCCACTGCACGGCCTGTACGCGTACATGTTCGGCGCGATCGGCGGGGCGCTTGCCACCGGGTCGGCGTTCATGACGGTGCAGGCCACCGGTGCGATGGCGGTGATCATCTCGGATGTCTCGGCCGAGACCCCCGGCGGCCTGACACCGGCCGCGTTGACCACTCTCGGGCTCATGGTCGGCGTGATCATGCTCGTGCTGGGGATCGCACGCCTCGGTTCGCTCGTCAGGTTCATCCCGACCGCCGTGCTGGTCGGTTTCGTCAACGCCGTCGCCGTGAACATCGTGCTCGGCCAGATCGACAACGCCACCGGCTTCGCCGCCGAGGGCGCCAACCGCATCGCCAGGACCCTGGACTCGCTCCTGCACTTCTGGCAGTGGAGCTGGCCGACGATCCTCGTCGGCGTCGTGACCGTCACGCTGATCCTGCTGCTGGAACGCACCCGGCTCGGAGCACTGGCGCTGGTCGTCGCGGTCATCGTCGGTTCCGGTCTGGCCGCCGCGCTGGCGCTGCTCGACGGCATCGATCGGGTCGCCACGATCGGCGACATCGCCGAGGTTCCGCAGACGTTGCCCGGCATGCAGATGCCCGACCTGTCGGTGGTGCTCGCCCTGATCGTGCCGGCGCTCTCGCTGGCGCTGGTGGGGCTCGTGCAGGGTGCGGCGATCAGCGGGTCGATCGCGAACCCCGACGGCCGCTACCCCGATGCGTCGGCGGACTTCCGTGGCCAGGGGATCGCGAATCTGGCATCCGGGTTCTTCCAGGGCATCCCCGTCGGCGGGTCGATGTCGGCGACGGCCCTCGTGCGCGCGGCAGGTGCCAGGACCGCCCTGGCAAACCTCTTCGCCGGAGTGGTGATGGGCATCACGGTGCTGGCCTTCGCCTCGCTGATCGGCTACATCGCCATGTCTGCACTGGCGGCCCTGCTCATCATCGTGGGCGTCCGCACCTTCAAGGTGCACGACATCTACATGGTGTGGCGTACCGGTATCGTGCAGGCGACAGTGCTGACGGTGACGTTCGTGCTCACCCTGCTGATCCCGCTGCAGTACGCCGTGCTCACCGGCGTCGGACTCGCGGTCATCCTGATCGTGGTGCAGCAGTCGAACCGGGTCGTGCTGCGGCAATGGGAGTTCGACGATCTCAGCGCGCTGCCGATCGAGTCCGCTCCGCCGGCCACGATCCCGCCGGGTGAGGTGGTGGTGCTCGCCCCGTACGGAAGCCTGTTCTTCGCTGCGGCTCCGGTGTTCGAGAAGCAGCTCCCCGCCGTACCGGTGCGTCTCGAGGGTGCCGTCGTGATCGTGAGACTGCGTGGCAAGGAAGCGCTCGGCAGCACCTTCCTGCGGGTCATCGCGACCTACGCCGAGCGGATCCGCGCTGCCGGTGGGACGCTGATGATCTCGGGCGTCAGCGAGGCCGTGCACCGGCAGCTGCGCGATACCGGGATCATCCGACGGATCGGTGAACGGCAGGTCTTCCGCGCGCACGCCCGCGTCGGGGAATCGTTGCAGCAAGCGCGAGACGCCGCGCAACGACTGATCGACGAGCGGGGAGGCGCCGACGACTGACGCGACTCGGGCGGCGCGGTCCGCACCGCCCGAGTCGTGATCACGGCACCTCGCGCAGCATCCGCTCTCCGTCGTCGCCGACCGACACTTCCAGCGTCAGGTCGATGTCGAGACGCGCGAGGAACGCGTCGTCGTGACTGGCGACCAGCACGGCACCCCGGTAGGCGCGCAGCGCCCGCACCAGCTGCTCGACCGTATCGAGATCGAGGTTGTTCGTCGGCTCATCGAGCACCACGAGCTGCGGAGCGGGATCAGCGAGCAGCAACGTCGCCAGGGCAACCCGGAATCGCTCGCCGCCCGACAGCGCCGCCACGGGCCGGTCGACGGCCGCCCCACGGATGAGGAAGCGCGCCAGCCGGTTGCGCAGCTGCTTGTCGGGCACGTGCGGTGCCGACGCCGCCACGTTCGCGATCACCGAGGCGCGGTCGTCGAGCCCATCGACGCGCTGCGAGAGGTACCCGATGCGGTCGACGTGCGGTTCGCAACTCCGGAAAACCTGCCCGAAACCATCCGGAACAGCAGAATCCGGGCCGATCCGGCCCGTTTCTCCGGAGTTGTGAACAGCGGATGCCAGCAGCCGGCGCAGCAGTGTGGTCTTGCCCGCCCCGTTGGCGCCGATGAGAGCGACCCGCTCTGGCCCCTGGATCACCCACGACCGTTCGCCGTCGCCGAGCGTCGCGATCCGCCTGCTCGCGGGCACCTGCGGGTCGGGCAACTCGATCTTTATCGTCTCGTCATCGCGCACACGGTGCCCGGCATCGTCGAGTGCCTGCCGGGCGGCATCCTCCTTTCCGGCCATCTCGGTGCGCAGCCGACCGGCCGAGACCTGCGCAGCGCTCTTGCGCCCGCCGGCGATGATCTTCGGAACCCGCTTCTCGACCTCGGCCTTGCGGGCCGTCTGCGCGCGTGTGGCGAGCTTCAGCTCAGCCTCGATCCGTTGACGCTTCTCTCTCTTCAGCGCCTGCTTGGCATCGCGTTCGGCCTGCTCGGCCGCGGCCTGCTCGGCATCCAACCAGGCCCGCCACTGCGAGTAAGGGCCGCCGAACACCGTGAGGCGGTTCTGGTAGAGCTCGGCCGTGGCATCCATCAGCTCCAGCAGCGAGACGTCGTGACTGACCACGATGAGTACGCCCCTCCAGGCGCGCACCATATCGGCCAGGCGTGCTCGCGCCCCGCGGTCGAGGTTGTTGGTGGGCTCGTCGAGCACGGTGATCGGGGCGCGGCGGAGACGGATGCCCGCCACCGCCACGAGCACCGCTTCACCGCCCGAGAGTTCACCGACCGTGCGGTCGAGGAACGACGGATCGAGGCCCGCCTCGGCGAGCGCTGCTTCGGCGCGCGCTTCGATGTCCCAGTCGTCGCCGACCGCATCGAAGTGCGCCGGGTCGACGTCGCCCGCGGCGATCGCGCGTACCGCGTCCAGCGTTACGGCGACGCCGAGCAGTTCTGCGACCCGACGACCGGTGTCGAGGGTGAGCCGCTGCGGCAGGTACGCGACCTCGCCGCTCGTGGTGACGTGACCCGATGTCGGCTGCAGATCGCCGGCGAGCAGACGCAGCAGCGTCGTCTTGCCTGACCCGTTGCGGCCGACCAGGCCGGTGCGACCGGGGCCGATCGCCCCGGTCAGCTGGTCGAGCGCGACGGTCCCGTCGGGCCAGGTGTGGGTGAGCCCGTCGAAGGCGACGGGCGCGGTGGAGGTGAGTGATGACATGGGCGACTCCCGGATGTGTGCGGGTGCGCGGATGCCGACGGCTCGCCGTCAGAGGGCGAGGCGGTCTGTGAGATGAACCCGGATGCCGGGGAAGAACAGGATCGTCGGATCGGCGCGTGGATGATGACGCGGAGGCGACGATTCAGATCAATGGACTTCCCAACACGGCGGACAGGGGCTCGAAGACTGTATCCCGGGCGTGTCGAACTGCGCAACCCCGGAGCGGTCGATCCCCGGGCCCTATCCGTCGCGCGGGGGAGGTGCCAGCCCGGACGGACGCGTATCGTCGAGGAATGCACGATCATCCGAGCGGCCATGAGACCAGCCGGCGCCTCGCACTGGGGGCGGGCATCGCCATCGGCA
The DNA here is from genome assembly GCF_017303215.1 of Microbacterium esteraromaticum. Lineage (GTDB taxonomy): Bacteria > Actinomycetota > Actinomycetes > Actinomycetales > Microbacteriaceae > Microbacterium > Microbacterium esteraromaticum_C. The sequence goes on from NZ_JAEMWU010000002.1 coordinate 78,254, forward strand.
TGGGCGTCGGCGTCGCCCTCGGTGTGGCCCTCGACAACATGGGCCTGGGGATCGGCCTCGGTCTCGCGATCGGCGTCGTCATCAGCGCCGCCCCAGAGTGGCTGGGCTCCCTGCAGCGGCGCCGCAGCGCACCGGAGGACCAGGAGCCCGACGATGCATCCGAGGTCGTACCAGACGCGGAGCACGATGACGGCTCCGACGACGTCGAGGACGAACCGCGCCCCTGAGTCGGGACACGGGCGCTCAGTCGTCGGTGTTCACAGCGCCGTCACTCTGCCGTCGCGGCGTCCCGCCACTTCGTGAGGAACACGCGCACGTCGGCGAGCTCCTGTTCGGAGATGCTGTGCGTCAGTCCCGCGTACACGCGGCCGGAGAGCTCGGCGTGATCGGGCAGCCATTGCGCCGTGTGGGCGACGAGGGATGCCGGGATCACGTCGTCGTGGCTGCCCCGCCCCCAGAACACCGGCGGGCGCTCATCGCGCAACCGTGCGTCGTGGGGGAGCTCGCCCATCGCGGCATAGCCGCTCAGCGCCACGACCGAGGCGATGCGCGACGGTGCGAGTCGCAGCGCCTGCAGCGAGACGGCCGCGCCCTGCGAGAAGCCGAGCAGTGCGACGGGGGTCGTGGGTTCGGTGACCTCATCGAGCCATGCCAGCAGGGCCTCGGCCGCGTTTGTGATGCCCGCGGCGTCCCGGGTGTCGAGCGAGTCGATCGGGTACCAGGAGCGCCCCGGCATCGGCCACGGCGGCGTGAGCGGTGCCGCGACGGCGGCGACGGCGATGTCATCGGGCAGATAGGGCACCAGACCGAACAGGTCGTTCTCATCGGCGCCGTACCCGTGCAGCAGCACGAGCAACGGCTTGCCCTCGCGGGGGCCGGCAGACCAGAGCGTGGCGGTCGGATCGATCGAGACGGTCACGGGTCCATCCTGCCAGCAGCGTCCGACGCTGGTAGAAATGAGCCATGACGGTGCGCACACCCGACCCAGATCCCGACGACGACTTCGGGCTCGACGCCGCGCCGCCGCGCGACAGCAACCCGGGGTGGTTGACCGACATCGAGCTCGCCGAGGCCCGCCGCCGCCTGCCGATGCTGTACGTCGAGGCGATCCCCGTGCGTACCGATGGCTCCGGTCAGGTGACCTCGATCGGCGTACTGCTGCGTTCGACGCCCCTCGGTGAGATGACGCGCACGATCGTCTCGGGCCGCGTGCGGTACGGCGAGAGCATCCGCGACGCCCTGTTCCGGCACGTCGAGAACGATCTCGGGCCGATGGCCTTCCCGTTGCTGCCCCCGTCGCCCGACCCGTTCACGGTCGCCGAGTACTTCCCGCTGCCGGGGATCAGCGCTTTCCATGACGACCGTCAGCACGCCGTCTCGCTGGCGTTCGTGGTGCCGGTCACGGGCACGTGCGAGCCGCGCCAGGATGCACTGGAAGTCACCTGGTTCACCCCGCAGGAGGCCGCGTCCGACGCGCTGGCCGCCGACATGGAGGGCGGCCGCGGCACACTGCTGCGCCAGGCGCTGTCGCACCTGGGCCTGCTGCGCTGACAGCATCCGCCCCGCTCTGCTCTGCCCCACCGTGCCCGGCCGTGCCCGGCACCTCCCGCAACGCCGAGACCCCCACTTCTCGTCGAGACCCCTACGTATGGACGTCCATACGTGGGGGTCTCGACGCCAGGTGGGGGTCTCGGCGAAAGAGCGACGGGCCGGGTCAGGCCGTGGTGAGGCGGGCCAGCTCGGCGACGAAGGCGTCGACGTCGGACTCCTGGGTGTCGAAGCTGCACATCCAGCGCACCTCGTTGCGTGCGGCATCCCAGTCGTAGAACCGGAACTTCTCGCGCAGCTGGTCCGCGACGCCGTCGGGCAGCGTCGCGAAGACGCCATTGGCCTGGGTGGGCTGAGAGAAGCCGACACCGCGGATGCTGCCATCGGCGAGCCCCTGCTCGACCTCGGCCCGCAGGCGGGCCGCCATGGCGTTGGCGTGGCGGGCATTGCGCAGCCACAGGTCGCCCTCGAGCAGGGCGATCAGCTGCGCCGACACGAAGCGCATCTTCGACGCCAGCTGCATGTTGAGCTTGCGGCCGTACAGCAGGCCGGCGGTGGCCTGGGGGTTCAGCACCACGACCGCCTCGCCGAGCATCGCGCCGTTCTTCGTGCCGCCGAAGCTGAGCACGTCGACGCCGACGTCGCGCGTGAAGGCGCGCAATGGCAGGTCGAGGGCGGCGGCGGCGTTCGACAGGCGTGCGCCATCGAGATGCAGCTTCATGCCGCGCTCGTGTGCGTGGTCGGCCAGCGCGCGGATCTCGTCGGCGGTGTACAGGGTGCCCAGTTCGGTCGACTGGGTGATCGACACGACGAGAGGCTGTGCGCGGTGCTCGTCGCCCCAGCCCCACGCCTCGCGGTCGACCAACTCGGGCGTGAGCTTGCCGTCGTCGGTGGGTACCGTCAGCAGCTTGAGCCCGCCGACCTTCTCAGGCGCCCCGCCCTCGTCGACGTTGATGTGCGCGGTGGATGCTGAGATCACCGCGCCCCACCGCGGCAGCATCGACTGCAGACCGACGACGTTCGCGCCGGTGCCGTTGAAGACCGGGAAGGCCTCGACGCCCTCGCCGAAGTGCTGAACGAAGACCTCGTTCAGGCGCGCGGTGTACTGATCTTCGCCGTAGGCGACCTGGTGACCGCCGTTGGCCGCCGCGATCGCGGCGAGCACCTCGGGGTGGATGCCGGAGTAGTTGTCGGATGCGAAGCCGCGCACGGTGGTGTCGTGCAGCGGGGCGTCATGCAGAAGGCTCACCGCACCAGCCTACGGGCGCACGGGCCTCGCGCGTGCGCGCGCGCGAAAAGATATCCAGATCGGATGCCCGAGGTGCCCCTATCCGATGTCGGTGGCCGTGATTACTCTCGTACCGTGATCGATACCGCAGCGAGGCGGGCGTTCGCGAACGTCCTGGTCAACACGCTCATCGCCAATGTGACGACGAGCTTCCTGTGGTTCGCGCTGACCTTCTGGGTCTACCTCGAGACGCGGTCGGTGCTGGCCACGGGCATCATCGGCGGCGCCTACATGCTGTTCATCGCCTTCTTCTCGATGATCTTCGGCACCCTCGTCGACCGGCATCGCAAACATGCCGTCATGCTCGTGTCGAGCGTGGTCTCGGCGGCGGCGTTCATCGTTGCCGGCGTCATCTACGCGGTCCATCCCGAGGCTGCACTGCTCGACCTGGGCGGTCCGTGGTTCTGGCTGTTCTCGGGCGTCATCCTGTTCGGCGGCGTGATCGAGCAGCTGCGCAACATCGCGCTGTCCACGACCGTGACCCTGCTGATCCCCGAAGAGCGTCGGGCCAACGCCAACGGGCTCGTGGGAACCGTGCAGGGCATCGCGTTTCTCATCACGAGCGTGTTCTCGGGGTTGGCGATCGGCTTTCTCGGCATGGGGTGGACGCTGATCATCGCCATCACCGCGATGGGGCTGACGTTCGTGCACCTGCTCTTCGTGCGGATACCTGAGGGTGAGCCCGAGCGCGATCCGAGCGCACCGGGCGCGTTCGACTTCCGCGGCAGTGTCGCGGCGATCCGTGCCGCGCCAGGGCTGTTCGCGCTCATCGTGTTCTCGACGTTCAACAACCTCATCGGCGGTGTCTACATGGCACTGATGGACCCCTACGGGCTGACGCTGTTCAATGCCCAGACCTGGGGGTTCGCCCTGGCCTTCGCCTCGACCGGCTTTCTGATCGGCGGTGCACTGGTGGCGAAGTTCGGGCTCGGCAAGCGGCCCGTGCGCACGCTGCTGCTGGTTGTCATCGCGATGGGCGCGCTCGGCGCACTGTTCATGCTGCGCGAATGGTGGCCGCTGTTCGTCATCGGCATGTGGTTGTACATGATGCTCATCCCGCCCGCCGAGGCTGCCGAGCAGACCGTGATCCAGAAGGTCGTGCCGTTCACCCGCCAGGGTCGAGTGTTCGGTATGGCCGCTGCGATGGAGGCAGGGGCAGCGCCGATCACCGCATTCCTGATCGCCCCGATCGCCGAGTTCCTGATCATTCCGTACATGCGTGCGGACGAAGGGCAGCAGCAATGGGGCTGGTTGCTCGGCGACGGCGAGACCCGCGGGATCGCGCTGATCTGCCTGTTCGCAGGCCTGATCATCGTGGTCGTGGCGGTGCTGGCCTTCTTCACCCGCTCCTACCGCACGCTCAGCGCGCTCTACGAGAACGCTCCCGAACAACAGCTGCCGCCGCCCGAAGCCGCCTTCGACCCGATCGCCGCACGCGGCGGATTGGTCGAAGAACCCCTCCTCCGTGACGAGTCGAGCGACGAGGAACCCCCGGCGAAGACGGCCGAATGACGTCCGCGACCGGGGCGCTGCCGACCCGGCGCCGCGCTCACTCCAGGGGGAGCACCCGGTCGTTCAGGTCGGTGGCATCCGACGCCCACAACTCGACCGCGGCGCGCGCCAGCGCGTCCGGATCAAGCGCCCCCTTGGCGCGGAACACGACCGAGGCGGCAGCCAGAGGCCGCTCGCCGTCGCGGGCGGCCTTCGCGAAGCCGTGCGCCACAGCGCGCGTCCAGGCCTCGGTCGCCGACTTCACGGCGGCGTAGTTCGCGCCGCCCGCCAGCGGTCGCTCCACCGCCGTCGACGACACGACGGCGAAGCGTCCCGCATCCGACGCCTGCAGTGCCGTGTCGAACGCGCGGCTGGTCGCCCGCACCGCGTGCAGAGCGGGGAGCAGAGCGACGAAGTCCTCGTCGCTCTGCCCCGCAAGACCACCGCCGCCGCGCCATCCGCCGACCAACGGGATGACCCCGTCGACGCGACCGAGACGCGCGGCGAGTGCGGCCATGTCGCTCAGATCGGTGGCATCCGACACCTCCACCTGCGCGCCGGCCGCGGCCAGCGGTGCCAGGCGCTCGACCGAGCGACCCGTGGCCACCACGCGCGCGCCGGCCGCGATCAGTGCCTCAGCGACCGTCTGTCCGGCGGCGCTGGTCGCGCCGGCCAGGACGATCGTGCGTCCAGCGATGCTCATGGCGGCCCTCGGGTCTCTCTGGATCAGTTGTCGGTGCCGCGGATGCCGACGGTCGATTCGATGACCGGCTTCATCTTCTTGTCGAGCGCCTCGAAGAACATCGACAGCGGGAACTCGTCGTCCAGCACTGCGTCGGTGAACCCCTTCGGCGGCCCGGCGAGCACCTCATCCGAGAGCCCGCGCGCCCACACCGAGGCCGGGTGCGGTTCGAGCGTGGAGCGTACCAGCTCGTACGCGGCCAGCCAGTGAGCGGTCTTCGGCCGGTCGATCGAGCGCCAGTACAGGTCGTCGATCGCGTCTCCGAGCGCGACGACAGCCTCGGGCACGCGCTCCCAGTCGAAGGCGAGCTGGGTGTCGGTCCAGTGCAGCACACCGCGCTGGTGCAGCCAGGCGAACAGCAGCTGTCCGCCGAGGCCGTCATAGTTGCGCAGGCGCGAACCGGTGATCGCGAAGCGGAAGATGCGGTCGAAGATCACGGCGTACTGCACGAGGCCGGCGTGCTCGAGCATCTCCTGCTCGGCGTCCGACAGGGCATCGGTGCGCTCGGCGAGCGACTTCTGGATCTTCACCGACTCGCGGAACGCGGTCAGATCGCACCGCAGCTCTTCGAGCGAGTACAGGAAGTACGGCATGCGCTGCTTGATCATGAACGGGTCGAACGGCAGGTCGCCGCGCATGTGGGTGCGGTCGTGGATGATGTCCCACATCACGAACGTCTTCTCGGTGAGCTGCTGGTCATCCAGCATCCGCGCCGCGGCCTCGGGCAGCTCGAGCTTGGTGATCTGCGATGCCGCGCGCACGACGCGGCGGTACCGCGCCGCCTCGCGGTCCTGGAAGATCGCGCCCCACGTGAACGGCGGGATCTCGCGCATCGCGACCGTCTCGGGGAAGAGCACGGCCGAGTTGGTGTCGTACCCGGGGGTGAAGTCGATCAGGCGCAGCGACACGAACAGCTTGTTGCCGTAGTCGCCTGCTTCGAGCTCGGCGATGAACTCGGGCCAGATGGTCTCGACGATGAGCGCCTCGACGAGGCGGTCGCTGGAGCCGTTCTGCGTGTACATCGGGAAGATCACGAGGTGGCGGATGCCGTCGACCCGGTTCTGCTGGGGCTGGAACGCCACGAGCGAGTCGAGGAAGTCGGGCACGCCGAAGTCCTCATCGGCCCAGCGCTGGAAGTCGACCACGGCCGCCTCGAGGTAGGCCGCGTCGTGCGGGAAGGACGGGGCGAGCGTGCGGATGCTGTCGATGATGGTTCCGACGAGCGCGCGCGCCTCATCGTGCGCACCGGTCTCGGGGATCGAACCGTCCTTGACCTGGTGGGTGCGCAGAGCGATCGCGGCGGCCTTGAGCTGCTGCCACGCTGCGGTGTCCTCGACGACCTCGGGTTCTCCGATGACGGCCTGCGTGTGCGGCGTGATGATGGACATGTGAACCTCCGATCGCGTAGACAACGGAAATTTTCCGGTGATTGCGTGTTTCGTTCGCTATTATTCCACTCATGGATGATGCTGTCGACCACGCACTTCTCGCCGCCGTCTCACTCGACGGGCGCGCGACGCTCGCGCAGCTCTCCCAGGAGGTCGGGCTGTCGACCTCAGCCGTGCAGTCGCGGCTGAAGCGACTCGAAGCGCGGGGCGCGATCGCCGGCTACCAGGCCGTGCTCGACCCCGAACAGGTCGGCGCACCCCTGTCGGCGTTCATCGAGATCACCCCTCTCGACCCCGCCCAACCCGACAACGCCCCAGAACTGCTCGAACACCTCGCGGCGATCGAGGCGTGCCACTCCATCGCTGGCGACGCGGCCTACATGCTCTTCGTGCGCGTCGCCTCGCCGCGCGCACTGGAACAGCTCGTGCGCGACATCCGTCTGGCGGCGAATGTGAGCACACGCACCACGGTCGTGCTGCAGACCTTCTACGAGCGGCGTCCGATCGTGACCGCCACGACCTGACGCGCTTTCCCGGCCGGCATCGCGGCGGCCAGTAGGATGCCCAACGTGGCAGGAAAGTCCAAGAAGAACAGCAAGAAGCGCGCTCAGCACCGGCCGCGCACCAGCGGCAACCCGGCCAAGCAGCCCGTACTGGAGCTCCCGCCGGTGACGGTGAAGGACTGGATCGGCGCCGCCCGGCTGCGCACGCTGCCCCTCGCGGCCGCGCCCGTCATCATCGGCACCGGAGCGGCACAGACCATCGATCACAACCTGCACTGGGTGATCGCGCTGTTCTGCCTCGCCGTCGCCCTCCTGCTGCAGATCGGCGTCAACTTCGCCAACGACTACAGCGACGGCATCCGCGGCACCGACAGCGAACGCGTCGGTCCCGCCCGCCTCACCGCCTCGGGGCGTGTACCCGCCAAACGGGTGCTCACCGTCGCGCTGGTGTTCTTCGCGCTCGCCGCCCTCGCCGGGCTCGCCATCGTCATCCGCACGCAGCAGTGGTGGATGCTCGCCGTCGGCGCCGCCTGTATCGTCGCGGCCTGGTTCTACACGGGCGGCAAACGCCCCTACGGCTACAACGCGCTGGGCGAGGTGTTCGTCTTCGTCTTCTTCGGCCTCGTCGCCACGCTGGGGACCACGTGGGTGCAGGCCTTCGCTCTGCCGTTGCCGGCCTGGCTGGGAGCCATCGCCGCCGGACTGTTCGCCTGCGCCGTGCTGCTGGCCAACAACCTGCGCGACATCGTGCAGGACGGTCGGGTCGGCAAGCGCACCCTCACCGTGCTGATCGGCAAGCGCGCCACCCAGGTGCTGTTCACGCTGTTCGTGCTGGTGCCCTTCGGGATCGCAGCGATGATCGCCCTGATCTACCCGATCGCCTGGCTGTCGCTGCTCGCCCTGTTGGCCGGTGTACCCGCCATCGTCATCGTCTGGTGGTACCGGCAGCCGCGCGAACTGGTCATCGCCTTGGGACTGACCTCGCTCACGGCGCTCGCGTACGCCGGGTTCCTCTACTGGGCGTTCGTGGGCTGATCCTCATGGAACCCGCCCTGTTCGCGCTTCCCGCGCAGCCCGGGCGGGAGAGCGAGGACGCCTGCGCACTCGGCGAGGGGATCGCGGTCGTCGTCGACGGCGCCGGTCTGCCGAAGTCGTCCCGCCGCGGATGCGGGCATTCGGTGGCGTGGTACGCGAGGATGCTCGCCGAAGCGTTCCGCGTGCGACTGGAGAACCGCACGACGCGCATGACGGATGCCCTCGCCGGCGCGATCGGTGAGGTGACGGCGGCGCATGCCGACACGTGTGACCTCGCCCTGGGGTCGCCGAGCGCCACCGTCGCCGCCTGGCGGATCACCGGCGATCAGATCGAACACCTGGTGCTGTGCGATGCGTCGATCGTCGTGGTCACCGCCGACGGCGGCGTGCGCGAGATCACGGATGCCCGCATCGACGACGCCGTGCGCAGACGCGCCGCGCAGCTGGCGGCCCAGGCCGGAATCGCCGAGGCGCCCGCAGAGATGCGCTTCCGGGCGCTCGATCAGATGCGCAACGTCGACGACGGATTCTGGTGCGCGCACACTGATCCCGGCGCCGCCCGACACGCCCTCACCGGGCGGACGCCCGTGGCGGATCTGCGTGCGATCGTGGCGGCATCCGACGGCGGCACCCGCGGCTATCAATGGCTGGCGGCGCACTCGATCGAGCGCTTCGCCGAGCTGGCGGTGCAGGAGCGGTTGGGCGAGATCGCCGACGAGATCCGCGCGGCAGAGGCGGGCGCGCCCGTGCGAGTGTTCACCAAGCCGCACGACGACATCACGCTGGTCGCGCTGACGCGGTGACCAGCCTGCGGCTCGGGTCACTCCGAGGCGGCGTCCTCTACGTCTTCGTCAGACGTCGCGCGGTTGCGCTTCTCATAGATCTGGCGGGACGCGTTCGACAGCGGCGCGCGCAGGAACAGCAACGAGATGCTCATGCCGATCAGCGCCGAGAACAGCGCGGCCAGCCACCAGAACTCCCGGAAGATCGGGAAGAAGAGCCACATGATCGCGAGCGGCACGATGAACGCCAGCAGCCGCAGCACGGTGTAAACGAGGAGAGGTGGCAACTTCACCGCCCCAGTCTACGATTCGGGCTTAGGTGGTGGCTGAGCGCGGGCATCCGCCGTGCCGCCGCCGCGTAGGCGACCTACACTGGGGATATGGCTCGTGCTCTGATCGTCGGCGGTTTCCTTGCTGTCATCTTCTGGGTGTTCAGCATCGTCGACGTGTCCGTGCAACCGGCCGACCGTCACCGCGGCGTCTCCAAGGGCATCTGGGTACTGATCGTGGTGCTGCTGCCGGTGCTCGGCGGCATCCTGTGGTTCGCGCTCGGACGTCGCCGTCAGGGCGACACCCGCACCACTCTCTCGCTGCACCCCGACGACGATCCCGAGGCGCTGCGGCGCATGAGCACGGCCGAGCAAGATGAGCGCATCCGCCAGATGGAACAGGACGAGCGCATCCGCCAGCTTGAGGAAGAGCTCGCGCGCCTCGATGACGAGACCGACGGTGCGGATCCGCGGTCGTGACCGCGTCGCCGGCGAGTGATGCCGCGGCCGATCTGCTCGCCGAGCTGATCCGTCATGGCGTGCGCGATCTGGTGCTCGCGCCCGGCTCGCGTTCTCAATCGATCGCTCTCGCGGCGGTCGGCTACGCCCGAGCGGGCGTTCTGCGGGTGCACGTGCGCATCGACGAGCGCGCCGCCGGGTTCACAGCGCTCGGCATGGCTCGCGAGACGGGCGTGCCCGCGGCGGTGCTGTGCACCTCGGGTACGGCCGCGGGCAACCTGCTTCCCGCGGTGATGGAGGCCTTCCATGCCGGCGTGCCGCTGCTGCTGCTGACCGCCGACCGTCCGCCCGAGTTGCGGGGTATCGGCGCCAACCAGGCGACCGTTCAGTCCGGGATCTTCGGCGCGTTCACGCGTCTGCTGATCGACGCGCCCGTGCCGGCGGACACGGCGACCGCCGATTCTGTGTCAGGAATCACGGATTCTGTGTCGGATAGCTCAGACGAAACCGATGCAGACCGGCGTGTTGAGCCCCGGCACGCCGAGCAGAGCACGATCGGCCTGGGGGTTCCCACCGCATGGACGGGGCTTGGCGTCCGTGCCGTGCGCGCGGCTCTCGGACGCGACGGCGAAGGACTGCCCGGCGTCCGTGGCCCGGTGCAACTGAACCTGCCGACGAGGGAGCCTCTGTCGGCGACGATCGAACTTCCGGCCGTCACGCCCGCGGACGCACCGACCCCGCCGCGTGCGGAACCGCTCGTGCTGCCGCGCGGTCCGCGCACGGTCGTGATCGCGGGGGCGGATGCCGGGGCGGATGCTGAAGGGCTCGCCCACAACGGTGGCTGGCCGCTCATCGCCGAGATCGTCAGCGGTGCACGATTCGGACGCCTGCTCGTGCACGGCTATCGCGAACTGCTCGGCGAGGCCGCACTCGGCGGCCGCATCGAACGGACCGTGGTGCTCGGGCATCCGACGCTGAGCCGCGAGGTCGCGGCGCTGCTGGCGCGTGAGGACGTCGAGGTGCTCGCGGTGCGGTGCGGGGGAGAGGCGCTCGATCTGAACGGGCACACAAGAGCGCTGGATGCCGTCGATGTGGCACCCGGCGCGGTTGATCGAGAGTGGTTGGGGGCATGGATGACGGCCTCGCAGGCGCGCATGGTCGACCTCAGCGCGCCCGCACCGGATCACGACGGGCTGTCGTCCGACGACAAGGCCACGCGGCTGGGAGCCGTGCGCGCGGAGTTGGACGCCGTACGCGCCCGGGTCGATCGCGAGATGCTGGTGGATGCCGTCTGGCGGGCGACCTGGCCGCATGACCGGCTGGTGTTCGGGTCGTCGCGCCTGGTGCGGGTCGCCGACCGGGTGCTGGGCGGCAAGAAAGTGCCGGTGCACGCCAACCGTGGCCTGGCGGGTATCGACGGGACCATCGCAACGGGGATCGGAATCGCGCTGGCGAGCCAGGCCGAGGGATCGCCGGGGACGACCCGCGTGCTGCTGGGCGACCTGTCGTTCTTGCACGACGTCGGCGCACTGCTGCTGCCTCAGGACGAACCGGCACCGCGCATTCAGGTGATCGTCGGCAATGACGGCGGCGGAACGATCTTCGACGCCCTCGAGGTCGCCGGCACCGCACCAGCGGCCGACCTGGACCGAGCGTTCTATACGCCGCACGCCGCGAACCTGGCGGCGCTCGCCGAGGCCTATGGCTGGCAGTTCTCGCGGATCGACACCCGGTCGTCGCTGGACCAGGTGCTGACCTCTCCGATCGACGGTCCGCAGATCATCGAGATCCCTCTGGAACGCTGACGTCTGACGCTCACTCCAGCCGCTGGGTGACCTCGCCCACATCAGCGCTGGCGTAGCGTTCGGCGTCGGGTGCTGCTTCTTCGAGCTCGTAGAGGTCGCTCTTCTGTGGTGCGATCGCGAGGGCCTCGACGGGCGAGGCGTCGGCGAGCACATCATCGAGCCCTTGCAGGGCGCTGAACCGGCGCGCCTGGGTGACCACGTTGCGGTCGAGCGAACCGGCGAACCGGTTGTACGCATCGACGGTCGAGTTCAGGCTGCGGCCCAGCTTGGCGAGGTGCCCGCCCAGCGTGCCCAGCCGCTTGTGCAGTTCCTTGCCGACGGTGAAGATCTGCTGCGCCTCCTGCGCCAGCTGATCCTGGCGCCATGCGTGGCCGACCGTGCGCAGCAGTGCGATCAGAGTCGACGGGGTCGCGATGACGACGTTGCGCTCGAACGCGTACTCGTAGAGCGTCGCGTCCTGATCCAGAGCGGCGGCGAGGAACGGCTCGGCCGGTACGAACATCACCACGAACTCGGGGGAGCCGGCCACCACATCCCAGTACTCCTTGGTGCCCAGATCGTCGATGTGCTTCTTCAGGTGTCGCGCGTGCGCCTGCAGTCGCTGCGTGCGGACGGTGTCGTCGGTGGCCTCCATCGCCTCGAGATAGCCGTTGAAGGCCACCTTCGAATCGACCACGACGCGCTTGTCGCCGGCGAGATGCACGACCAGGTCGGGACGCAGCGCGCCCTCATCGGTACTGTGATGCGGCTGCTCGTCGAAGTCGACGTGGTTGACCATGCCCGATGCCTCGACCACCCGCCGCAACTGCAGCTCGCCCCAGCGGCCGCGCACCTGCGGGGCGCGCAGCGCGCTGACCAGCTTGCGCGTCTCGGACCCCAGCGTCTCGGACGACTGACGCATGAACTGCAGCTGTTCGGCCAGGGCGGCGTTCGCTTCGAGACGCGACTTCTCGGCCGTCGTCATCTCGGTCTTGACCGTATCGAGGGTCTTCTGGATCGGCTCGATCAGCTGCTGCACGGCATCCTGCCGCTTCTGCAGTTCGGCCGCGCCCTCGCTCTGGCTGCGCTTGAGGCGCTCCTCGGCCTGCTGCAGAAACACCTTCGTGTTCTGCTCCAGCGCGCGGCGGCTGAGCGCGTCGAACTCGTCGGCGAGACGCTTCTGATCCGATCGCAGCTCGTCCAGGCGCCGGGCGTGCTCGGCGCGTTCGTGCTCGAGCCGCGCATGGGCCTCGGCACGGGCATCCGCCACCGCCTTCTCGCCGAGCGCCCGCGCCTCGGCTACCCGGCGCTCCGCCAGACCGCGCTCTTCGTGCACACGCGATGCGGTCTCGGCGCGCAGCGCCACGGCGTCCCGCTCCAGGGACTCGATCCGCAGGCCGGCCGCTGCCGCTTCGGCGTGCTGTGCGGCATCGGAGGAGCGCCCGCGCTGCGTTCCCAGCAGGAAACCCAGCGCGCCCGCGAGAGCCGTTGCCAGCAGCGCGACGACGATGATCAGAAGCAACGTGTCCATGGTTCCGATTGTGTCCGAGACCACCGACATCGCGATCCCGTCTCGTGCGCCGTGCCCACGGAGCGGGCATGATGTCTGCATGAAGACGCATGGATGGACGCACGACCCGGTCGACCTGCTGCGCGTGGACGAGGAGTTCTCGCTCTCCGATGTGGACAGCGCCTCTACCCCTGGCTTCACGGGGGACAAAGCCGACGGCGAGCAGGCGCTCGAGGGGCGCAGGCAGGTGCTCGGCAATCTGCAGGAGCGCCTCTTCGCCAGCCGCGGCGACGGCACGGCATCCGTGCTGCTCGTGCTGCAGGCGATGGACACCGCCGGCAAGGGCGGCATCGTGCGCCACGTCGTCGGCGGTGTCGACCCGCAGGGCGTCGAGCTGGCGGCCTTCAAGAAGCCGACCCCCGAAGAGCTCGAGCACGACTTCCTGTGGCGCATCGAAAAGCACCTGCCCGCCCCTGGATTCATCGGTGTCTTCGATCGCTCCCACTACGAGGACGTGCTGATCGGCAAGGTGCACGCGCTCGCCGACGCCGCCGAGATCGAGCGCCGTTATGAGGCGATCAACGACTTCGAACAGCGCATCACGACCACCGGCACCCGCATCGTGAAGGTCATGCTGAACATCTCGCGGGATGAGCAGAAGCAGCGGCTGGCCGAACGACTCGACCGCCCCGACAAGTACTGGAAGTACAACCCGGGCGACGTCGACGAGCGCCTGCGCTGGGAAGACTACATGGCCGCATACCAGACGGTGTTCGAGCGCACCACGACACCCGAGGCGCCCTGGTACGTCGTGCCGGCGAACCGCAAGTGGTACGCGCGCCTCGCCGTGCAGGAACTGCTGCTGGATGCCCTGGAGTGCATCGACCCGCAGTGGCCCGCGGCCGACTACGACATCGAGGCCGAGAAGAGGCGCCTCGAAGCGAGCTGAGCGCCGGTGAGCTGAGCGCCTTCGGACTCAGCGCGGCTTGCGTGCCCGGTGCAGTGCGACGATGCCGAACGACAGGTTGCGGTACTCGACGTGCGTCCAGCCCGCCTCGCGGATCCAGGCCGCCAGGGTGCGCTGATCCGGCCAGTCACGGATCGACTCGTTCAGATAGTCGTACGCGTCGCCGTTGGTGCCCGCCAGGCGCGCCACCTTCGGCAGGACCTGCGCGTTGTAGAACGTGTAGAACCCGCGGAAGAACCGGCTCGGCGGGGTCGAGAACTCGTTGATCACCAGGCGTCCGCCGGGCTTGGTGACCCGCAGCAGCTCGGCCAGCGCCTTCTTCGGCTGCTGCACGTTGCGCAGTCCGTATGACATGGTCACCGCGTCGAACTCGTCGTCGCCGAACGGCAGGTCGGTGGCATCCGCCTCGACGAAGGTGATGTTGGGCAGGTGACCGTGCCGGCGGCGGCCCTCGGCGAGCATCCCCGGCGAGAAATCGGCCGCGACGACCTGTGCGCCGCTGGCGGCCAGCGACGCCGACGAGGACGCCGTCCCCGCGGCGAGGTCGAGGATGCGCTCGCCGCGCTGCGGTGCCACCGCGCGCGTCGCCGCGGCGCGCCACAGCGCGTCGTTGCCGAGCGTCATGGCCGTGTTCGTGCGGTCGTAGCCCTTGGCGACCTGATCGAACATGCCGCTGACGTGCGAGGGGTCCTTGCCGAGGTCGGCGCGATTCGACGAGGTCATACTTCGATCCTAGGCGGCGGATGCTGTGCGCTTCGCGCGCAGGCCCGTAGGCTACGGCGGGTGAACAGCCAGCGGCCTGAGCCCGGAACCTCGATGATCCAGCAGTGGCGCAAATGGGATGACTCGCCGCACTGGCGCAGCGATTGCGTGTACCTCGGCAGCGACATGTGGGGCGACTGGCTCGGTCAGCCCACCGGGTGGGAGAGCGCGCGGCCGGGCTATCGGTTCGTCGCCGAGAGCCCCAACGTCACGTTGATCCCAGCGGGCAGCACCGACCACGCCGTCACCGTGCATCGCGGTCACCCTCGCGCGCTGCGCATCTACATCGACCTCGCGTGGGATCTGCGCTGGACGGATGCCGGCAGCGTGACTGGCATCGATATGGATCTCGATGTGGTGCGGCGTGTGGACGCCCGCGGGACCTATGTCGACGATCGCGACGAATGGGCGGAGCACAGTGTGCGTTTCGGCTACCCGGCGGCGGTGATGGCACATCTCGAGGCCGTCGCGCTCGATCTCGAGCAGCGGGTGCGTGCGCAGCGTGCGCCCTTCGACGATGCCACCGCAGACGCATGGCTCGACCGCCTCGTCTCGCTCGGCCCGGTCGACCCGCGCTGAGTCGTCCTGCCGCGGCTGCGACTAAACTGGGTCGCGTGAGCAGCATCCGTCTGGTCGCGCAGACCCGCGAGATCCCACCCGTCGACGACCTGCTGGCACATACCTCTGCCGCACGGCCGATGGCCTGGTTGCGTCGCGGCGACGGGATCGTCGCCGTCGGCGACGCGCCGGCGGCGGTCATCCGCATCCCCGCCGGGCAGTCGCGCAAGCGCAGCGACCTCCTCGCCGACGCATGGCGCGAAATCGCATCGGATGCTGACATCGACGACCCCGTCGGACTCGCCGGCACCGGCCTGGTCGCCTTCGGGGCGCTGATCTTCGATGAGCACTCGCAGGCCGACAGTGTGCTCGAGGTGCCGCGCACTCTGATCGGACGACGGGGCGATCGCAGCTGGATCACCCGCATCCGCGCCGTCGATGAGGACTTCGCCGATGTGCCGCCATCGGTGCCGTACGGTCCGCACTGGGCCGGTCGCGTCGGACCCGGCGCGCAACCACCGCAGGGGTATCAGCAGTCGGTGCGCACGGCGCTCGATGAGATCGAACGCGGCGACTACGGCAAGATCGTCCTCGCCCGTGATCTGACCGGAACCGTACCCGGGGACGCCGACCTGCGACGCCTCGTGCGCGCACTGGCCAGCGGATACCCCGACACGTGGACCTTCGCGGTCGACGGCTTGATCGGTGCCAGTCCCGAGACGCTCGTCACCGCGCATGAGCGCACGGTGACGGCGCGCGTGCTGGCAGGCACCGCCGCGCGCGGCGCCGACCCCGCAGAAGACGCCGCTGCCTCGCAGGCGCTCGCCCGCAGCGCCAAGGATCGCGCCGAGCACGCCTATGCGGTGCAGAGCGTGCTCGATACCCTGCGGCCGCACACCCGCTCACTGAACGCTGACGAGAACCCGTTCACGCTCGAGCTGCCCAATCTGTTCCACCTCGCCACCGATGTCGAAGGCGTGCTCGATGACGGGGCATCCTCACTCGACCTCGTCGGCGCTCTGCACCCGACCGCGGCGGTCGCCGGCACGCCGACCGACGTCGCGCTCGCCGCCATCCGCCGCATCGAGCCGTTCGATCGCGGCCGGTACGCGGGACCGGTGGGCTGGATCGACGGCAACGGCGACGGCGAGTGGGCGATCGCCCTGCGTTGCGCGCAGTTCGCGGATGCCCCCGATGACGCATCCGGTGCGCGCCGGGTCACCGCCTACGCCGGGGCAGGGATCGTCACCGGCAGCGACCCAGAATCCGAACTGCTGGAGACGCGCGTGAAGTTCCGTCCGTTGGTCGATGCGCTCGCGTGAGACGGTGCGATCGCGCCGCCGAGAGCAGGTGGGCGTCCGGGCGCGGGTAGGGTGGAACACGTGACTTCGAGCCCCGCCTCCTCGGGCACGCGCCTTGCGAGCCGACTCGGCTTCAGCGACCGCGTCTTCCTCGGCCCTGCGGCCCGCCGCATCGCGGCACGCATCGACGAGGGCCTCGACCTCGTCGAATCCACTCTTGCCAGCGAGGTGAAGGTTGCCGACCCGGTCACCGATGCGGCCACGCGTTACCTGTACGAGGCCGGTGGCAAGCGCATCCGTCCCGTGCTCGCGCTGCTGACGGCCCAACTCGGCGACGGCAACATCACGCCGGTCATCGAGATCGCCGCAGCGCTCGAACTGACCCACCTCGGTTCGCTCTACCACGACGACGTCATGGACGGGGCCGATACTCGACGCGGTGTACCCGCGGCGCATGCCGTGTGGGGCAACAACGTCGCGATCCTCACCGGTGACATCCTCTTCTCGCGTGCCAGTCAGATCATGTCGCGCTATGGCGACCGGGCCATGCGCCTGCAGGCTGACACGTTCGAGCGCCTGGTCATGGGGCAGATGCACGAGACCGTCGGTGCGCAGCCCGACGACGATCCGATCGAGTTCTATCTGCAGGTCTTGGCGGACAAGACCGGATCGCTCATCGCCGCGGCCACTCAGGGCGGTGCGATCTTCTCGAACGCGCCCGCCGAATATGAAGAGCCGTTGCGTGTGTACGGCGAGAAGGTCGGCGTCGCGTTCCAATTGCTCGACGATGTCATCGACCTGTCGGCCGATGCCGAGGAGACCGGCAAGGTTCCCGGCACCGACCTGCGCGCAGGCGTGCCGACCATGCCGTCGCTGCTGCTGAAGACCGGCACCTCCGACGCCGACATCGAACTCGCCCGTCGTATCGACGACGGCGTCGCCCGTATCGCCGAGGGCGCCGACCCCGCGCTGCTGGACGGACCGCTCGCCGAGCTGCGTGACCATGAGGCCACGGCCCGCACGATGGACCTGGCCCGTACCTGGACATCCGACGCGATCGCCGCGCTCGCACCGCTGCCGAAGGGCGCCGTGCGCGAAGCGCTGACCCGGTTCGCAGAGACTCTCGCTGATCGCAGCAGCTGACGGAAGGAACCCCCATGACGAAGCTCAAGCTGGCCATCGTCGGGGCAGGACCGGCGGGTATCTACGCCGCTGACATCCTGCTCAAGGCCGAGCGCAAGTTCGATGTGTCCATCGACCTGTTCGAGCAGCTTCCGGCCCCGTACGGGCTGGTCCGTTATGGTGTGGCGCCCGATCACCCCCGTATCAAGGGCATCATCACCGCGCTGCGCAACGTGCTCGACCGCGGTGACATCCGCATCTTCGGCAACGTGCGCTTCGGTGAGGACATCACCCTCGACGATCTCAAGCGCCACTACAACGCGGTGATCTTCGCCACCGGTGCGGTGCGCGACTCGGGCCTCGACATCCCCGGCATCGACGCCGAGGGGTCGTACGGTGCGGCCGACTACGTCAGCTGGTTCGACGGACACCCCGACGTGCCGCGCGACTGGAACCTGGATGCCGAATCGGTCGGCGTCATCGGCAACGGCAACGTTGCGCTGGACGTAGCGCGGATGCTCGCGAAGCACGCCGATGATCTGTTGGTCACCGAAGTGCCCGACAACGTCTACCAGGGCCTCAAGGCCAGCCGGGTCACCGACGTGCACGTGTTCGGCCGTCGCGGACCCGCGCAGGTGAAGTTCACCCCGCTCGAACTGCGCGAGCTCGGCGAACTGCGCGACGTCGACATGGTGGTCTACGACGAGGACTTCGACTACGACGAGGCCTCCCAGCAGGCGGTCGCCAGCAACAAGCAGGTCATGGTGATGGACCGCATCCTGCAGTCCTGGCGCAAGCTCGACTCGGTCAACAACGCCGGCGGAACGGCATCCCGCCGCCTGCACCTGCACTTCTGGGCCCGCCCCGTCGAGGTGCGCACGGACGAGAACGGCCGGGTCGCGGCCCTCGTCTACGAGCGCACGACATCCGACGGCGCCGGCGGCGCGGTCGGTACCGGGGAGCTGCGCGAGGTGCCCATGCAGAGCCTGTACCGGGCCGTGGGCTACTTCGGTTCGCCGCTGCCCGATGTGCCGTTCGACAAGAAGCACGGCGTGATCCCCAACCGCGAGGGTCAGGTGCTCGAGGCGAAGTCGAACCAGCGGGTTCCCGGCATCTACGCCACCGGCTGGATCAAGCGTGGCCCAGTCGGGCTCATCGGGCACACCAAGTCGGATGCCATGGAGACCGTGCGTCACCTCATCAACGACCAGGGCTCGTGGTGGCAGCCCGAGGACCCCTCCGACGAGGCGATCCCGGCGCTGCTGGCTCAGCGCGGTGTGGAGTGGACCGACCTCGAAGGATGGCATCGCCTGGATGCGCACGAGATCGCCCTGGGCACCGCGCAGGAACGCGAGCGGGTCAAGCTCGTTCCGCGCGACGAGATGGTGCGGGTCTCACGCGGAGAGTGAGCGCGCCGCGCTGAACCGCCCTGCCCGCTCCTCCTCGGCGCGCCGGATAGGGTGTCGACATGGGGGAGTGGATACCGGACATCCTCGGCGACGGGTTCGAGCAGCAGACGCTACCGCTGGGGGAGGACTCCGAGGGTGAACTGGTCGCGACCGTGGTGCGGTCGCTACCGGAAGCGCCGCGCTGGTGGCATCCGCTGATCGGACATCGTGATCGTCGGCCGCTGGCCGACGTCGATGTACTGTACGTGCACGGCTGGTCGGACTACTTCTTCAACCGCCGCCTCGCCCGCTTCTGGACCGACCGCGGTGCGCGCTTCTACGCACTCGACCTGCGCAAATACGGACGCAGTCTGCGTCCGGGTCAGACCCCGGGCTTCATCACCGATCTCGCCGAGTACGACGCCGACATCGGTGCGGCGCTGGCCGCGCGAGGTGATGCCACGGGGCGCCGGTTGGTGCTGCTCGGCCATTCGACAGGCGGGCTCACCCTCAGCCTGTGGGCTGCACGTCATGCCGGCGACGTCGCGGCAGTAGTCCTGAACGCGCCCTGGCTCGAGTTCCAACTCAGCGCGGCGCGCGCCGCGATCACGCCCGTGGTCGAACTGCAGGCGCGATTCTGGCCGATGGATGCGGCGCCCCAGGTCGATCTCGGGTTCTACAGTCGCGCCCAGCGCGAGGTCGCCGACCCCGATGATCCCCTCGAGACGAATCCCGAGTGGCGCCCCGAGAAGGCGATGACCGTGCACGCGGCGTGGTTGCGCGCGGTCTTCGCCGGGCACGATGCGGTCTCGCGGGGCCTGGGGATCACTGCGCCGGTGTGCGTGTTGCTGTCGCAGCGCACGGCCTTGCCCACCCGCTGGTCGCCGGAGCTCACGCGCGCCGACAGCGTCCTGGTCGTCGATGACATCGCCGCCGCCGCCGTGAAGCTCGGATCGTCGGTCACGGTCGAGCGGATCGACGGCGCGCTGCACGACGTCTTCATCTCGCAGAAGGATGCCAGAGACGAGTCCTACGCGCGGTTGGCGCGGTGGGTGGACGGCTGGTCGGCTCAGACGGCGTAGAGACGACGGCACGCCTGTTCGGCGGCGTCGGCGTCACGGCGGTGCAACGCGTCGATCATCTGGGCGCACCCTTCGACCATGCGACGACGGTGCTCGGGGGCGATCACGAAGTCGCGCAGGGACCGCGCGAGGGCCAAGCTCACCTCTTCGATCAGCGACTGCTGCAACGGGTTTCCGGTGCGCGACGAGAGGAATCCCATCAGCTGCCGGCGGGCGTGAGAGCACGCGAACGGGTCGTCGACCGAGTCGGCGACATCGAGGATGAGTGCCGTCGCTGTCGCGAGTTCATCCTCTGCGAGCCGAGGACATGACAGGCGGACGATGATCCCGGCCTGCAGTCCGGCGAACTCCCGGGCCACTTGGATCGACTCCGGCGTGACCGTGCTGACCTCGGTATAGCGACTCGGGTACATCGTGACCAGCCCGATGCGCTCCAGCCGCTGCAGGGCCTCGCGCACCGGCGTGCGCGACACCGCGAGCTCTGCCGCCAGGTCTGCGTCGCGGATTCGCATTCCGGGCGCCAGCTCCCCTTCGACTATGCGTCCGCCGATCAACTGGAACAGACCCTCCGCCAGCAGTTTCTTGTGCCCGGTGATTGTGGGCTCGTGCCGTCGCTCGACGTCGACCATCTTCTCTCCCCATGAGCCTCGATGCGGTCTCCCGCGTCGGAGTTCTCGACTGCCCCATACAGTCGTGACTCCGTAGTCTACCCGCGTGGATTCGGCGGACATTCGTGGGCTGTGGAGAGATTCTCGCGACGTAGATATCTGACAGTTGTCGTATAAACTGCAGATATGGATGCGCGCGTGCGACGTTCGCGAGACGCGCTTCGGGCAGCGGTGCTCGAAGCGGCGGCCGTGACCCCGATCGCCCAGCTGACGGTGTCGCAGATCTGCCAGTCGGCCGGGGTCACTCGTGACACCTTCTACCGGCACGCGGCAGCGCCGGCGGAACTGCTCGCCGATGCCCTCGAGGCCGAGCTGGAGCCGATTCTCGCCGACATGCCGGCCACCCGAGTGCTTGACGAGAGCGAGCGCGCACTGCTGACGCACATCCAGCAGCGCGCCGCCGTGTACCGCGGTGCCATGCAGCCCGTGCTGGCGGCCCCGATCCGGTTCGCGCTCGACGCGGCCCTGCGCCGCGGTCTTCGGCTGTGGTTGCAGTTGCACCCCGACATCGTTCCTGATGCGATCGCCGCCGACCCGGCGGCGCTGCGCATCGCCATCGCCTATTCGGCCGCCGGCACCGTGGGTGCCATCGAGGAGTGGCTGCCGGATGGTGGTGACCCGGATCGCGCCGCAGAGATGATCCTCGCGGCTTCACCCCAATGGTGGCGGGCGACATCCGCCATCGAGGAAAGGAAACAATCATGAAGGCAGCGGTGTTCCACGCGAAGGAGGACCTGCGCATCGAGCAGGTCGACGAGCCGGTCGTGGGCCCTGGGCAGGTCAAGCTGCGCAACGCGTTCGCGGGCATCTGCGGATCCGACCTGCACGTGTACTACGCGCCCGAGGCATCCGGCCTGGACCTCTCCAAGCCGCACCCCCTCACCGGTGCAACGCTTCCGCAGATCCTCGGGCACGAGTTCTCGGGCACGGTCGTCGAACTCGGCGAGGGCGTCACCGACGTCGCCGTCGGTGACCGCGTCGCCGTGTGGCCGATCTACTCGTGCGGCGAGTGCGTCGCGTGCCGTCGTGGCATGTTCAACGCCTGCCGCACGATCGGCTTCCACGGGCTCACGTCGCACGGCGGCGGCATGTCCGAGTTCACCACGGTGCCCGCGGGCAACGTCCACGTGCTGCCCGAGAACGTTGACCTGCGCATGGGCGCGCTGGTCGAGCCGATGGCCGTCGCCTGGCACGCCGTCAACCGCGCCGAGATGCCCGAGAACGGCACGGCGCTGATCGCCGGCGCCGGTCCCATCGGCATCGGTGTGTGGTTCGCTCTCAAGGCCCGCGGGATCGACCGGGTGCTCGTCTCGGAGCCCAGCGCAGAGCGCCGCGAGATCATCGCCGCGCTCGGTGCGACGGTCATCGATCCGGTCAACGGTGACCTCGCCGCGGCCGTGGCCGAGCTGACCGACGGTGACGGTGTGGATGCCGCGTTCGACGCCGCGGGTGCGGGGCCGGCGATCACGTCGGCACTGCCGCAGCTGACCCCGGGCGGCAAGGTCGTGGTCGTCGCGATCCACGAGCGCCCCATCGACCTGCTGCCGACGCAGCTCGTCGCGACCGAGATCGGCATCTTCGGTACGCTCGGGCAGCTTCCCGAGGACTACGAAGACGTGATCGCCGCCATGGCCCGCGGTGTGTACGACACCACCGGCTGGGTGCAGGAGGTCGAGCTCGACGGTGTGGTGGATGCCATGACGGCACTGCGCGGCGGCGCCGGCGCGAAGATGCTGGTGAAGGCCGGCTGATCCCCGTCCGCAGAGACACAGAGGCGGGGGCGGGGGGGGGCCCGGCCCCGCCTCTGTGTCTGAGTGCTGTCGGTCAGCGGTAGTTCACGAACTGCAGGTCGACTTCGAGGTCAGAGCCCTTGAGTAGAGCGATCACCTGCTGGAGGTCGTCGCGGCTCTTGGACTGCACGCGCAGCTCATCGCCCTGGATCTGGCTCTTGACGCCCTTGGGGCCCTCGTCGCGGATGATCTTGCTGATCTTCTTCGCGTTCTCGCTGGAGATGCCGTCCTTGAGTGAGGAGACGATCCGGAACTCCTTGCCGCTCGCGAAGGGCTCGCCGGTGTCGAGGCTCTTCAGCGAGATGCCCCGCTTGATGAGTTTGGTCTGGAACACGTCCAGGACGGCCTTCGCGCGCTCCTCGGAATTGGCCTTGATGAGGATCTGCTCGCCGCTCCAAGCGATGGACGCGTCGGTGCCCTTGAAGTCGTAGCGCTGCTCGACCTCCTTGCGGGCCTGGTTCAGAGCGTTCTCGGCCTCCTGGTGGTCGACCTTGGAGACGATGTCGAAAGAGCTGTCAGCCATACACGCAGTGTATCCAAGAGCGCCGGTATGGAAGCGTTTCCATCCCGATATGCGGTTCGCGACGCTATCACGGCTCGGTATCAGTCCGCGGAGGCATTGCGGAACAGCGTACTCGCCAGGCATACTGTAAGCGCTTGCAGGTCTGCAGGCCCACGCATCGAGAGAGGCACACCAATGAAGGTGAACAAGAGGGGAATCCTCGCGTTCGGCGCCATCGCCGCCACGTCCGCAATCGTCCTGACCGGCTGCGCATCCGGTGACAGCGGTGAGTCCGGTTCCGGCGAGACCGAGAGTGGCGGGTCGCTGACGGTCTGGGTCGACGCCGAGCGCGTGGACGCGCTGCAGGGCGCCGCAGACTCCTATGAGGAGAAGACCGGCGTCGCCGTCGAACTCGTCGGCAAGTCCGTCGACACGATGAAGGACGACTTCATCCAGCAGGTACCGACCGGCAAGGGCCCCGACGTCGTCATGGGCGCTCACGACTGGCTCGGAGAGCTTTCCACCAACGGTGTCGTCTCGCCGATCGAGCTCGGCGACTCCGCCGCGGACTACCTCCCGGTCGCACTGCAGGCAGCCACCTACGAGGGCACCGTCTACATGCTTCCCTACGCAGTCGAGAACATCGCCGTGCTGCGCAACGCCGACCTCGTCCCCGAGGCTGCCACGAGCTTCGACGACATGATCGCCACGGGTACGTTCGTCGTGGAGCAGGGCGCTGAGGGCAACCCTTATCACCTGTACCCCTTCCAGACCGCGTTCGGCGCACCCGTCTTCGGCACGGACGCCTCCGGCAGCTATGACCCCACCGATCTGCAGCTCGGTAGCGAGGGTGGCTTCGCCTTCGCCGACTGGCTCGGCGCGCAGGGCGCGGCAGGCACCCTCAACACCGACATCGACGGTGAGATCGCCAAGCAGCAGTTCCTCGACGGCACGGCCGCCTTCTGGTTGACCGGACCGTGGAACGTCGGCGCGGCCGTGGATGCCGGCGTCAACGTCGCCATCGATCCGGTGCCGAGCCCCACCGACGCGGCTGCTTCGCCGTTCGCCGGCGTCAAGGGCTTCTTCGTCAGCTCGGAGTCCGAGAACAAGGTCGCCGCCAACGACTTCCTGGTCAACTACCTCGGCACCGAGGACGTCCAACTCGCGCTGTTCGAGGCAGGTAACATCCTTCCCGCGCTGACCGCGGCGGCTGACACCGCAGCATCCGACCCGATCATCGCGGGCTTCCAGACCGTCGGTGCCGACGCCGTGCCGATGCCCGCCATCCCGGCGATGGGCTCGGTGTGGCAGTACTGGGGCGTCGCCGAAGCCGCGATCATCAACGGTGAGGACCCGCAGGCGACGTGGCAGAAGCTCGTCGACGACGTCACCGCGGCGATCCAGTAATCACAGAACGACACTGCCGGGGCGGACGCAGCGTGCCCGCCCCGGCAGGATCACGACGGGGTAGAAGATGACCGAATCAGTCGAGGCGACCGTTCCTCCGACCAAGCGCCAACGTCAGGCGGCGAGGATCGCCGAGGCGGCATCCGGGAACACCGGATGGCTCCTGCTGAAGATCGTGCTCCTGGCGATCGTGGACGCCGTGGCGGTGTACGCCGCATTCGTGCTCCTCATGAATCAGGAGTGGCTGGTGCTTGCGGTGGTCGCGGCCGTCACCGTCCTCGTCAACTACATTTACTTCTCGCGCAAGCGGATCCCGGCGAAGTACCTCACTCCCGGCATCATCTTCCTGGTTGTCTTCCAGGTCTTCACACTCCTCTACACCGGCTACATCGGGTTCACCAACTACGGCACCGGTCACAACGGCACCAAGGACCAGGCGATCTCCTCGTTGCTCGCATCCGCCCAGGAGCGCGTCGAGGACTCGTCCACGTACCCCGTGACAGTGGTGGAACAGTTCGGCACGCTCGGTCTGCTGGTGACAGACCCCGACAGCGGTGAGGCCTCTGTCGGCACGAACGAGCAGCCGCTGCAGAACGTCGACGCGACGATGGAGTCGGGCAAGGCCGTCGCGACCGATGGCTGGACCACCCTCCGCTTCGCGGACGTCATCGCCCGATCGGATCAGATCGAGGATCTCGCGGTCCCGTTCAGCGATGACCCCAACGACGGCAGCCTCCGCACGCCGGACGGGCAGAACGGCTATCTCTACATCTCGACGCTCGAGTACGACGAGTCGGCTGATGCGATCGTCGACTCCCGTACGGGCGCGGTCTACTCCGACATCGGCACCGGCGCCTTCACCGCCGACGACGGTACCGAGATTCTGCCCGGCTGGCAGGTGAACGTCGGGTTCGACAACTTCGTTCGAGCGGTGACAGACGAGTCGATCCGTGGTCCGCTGATCTCGGTGACACTGTGGACCTTCGTCTTCGCGCTCATCTCGGTCGCATCGACGTTCTTCCTTGGTCTTCTGCTGGCACTCGTGTTCAACAACACCCGCATGCGGTTCCGCAACGGATACCGCATCATTCTGATCCTGCCGTACGCCTTCCCGGCGTTCCTGTCGGCCCTCGTCTGGGCGGGCATGATGAACGAGAGCTTCGGCTTCATCAACCAGGTGATCTTCGGCGGAGCCGACATCCCATGGCTCACCGATCCCGTTCTGGCCAAGGTCTCGATCCTCATCGTCAACCTGTGGCTCGGCTTCCCCTACATGTTCCTGGTCTGCATGGGCGCACTGCAGGGTATCCCCGAGGATGTGAATGAGGCGGCCGTCATGGACGGCGCGAACCCCTGGCAGATCTTCCGCCGGATCAAGCTGCCGCTGCTGCTGGTGACGGTCGCACCGCTGCTGATCTCGTCGTTCGCATTCAACTTCAACAACTTCAACCTGATCTACATGCTCACCGGTGGCGGGCCGCGCTTCAGCGACGTGTCGATCCCCGTCGGACACACCGACATCCTCATCTCGATGGTCTACAAGGTTGCATTCACCGGGCAGAACCGTGACTACGGCCTCGCCTCCGCCTTCACCATCCTCATCTTCATCGTGGTGGCGACGATCTCGATCATCAGCTTCCGCAAGACCAAGGCACTCGAGGAGCTGAACTGACATGAGCACCGCCACGTCTGTCACCGACCTGAGCAGTCCTCGACGGCGCCGCACATTCGGCGCCTGGTTCGCCGACACCGGATGGCGTCATGCCGTCGCCATCGTCGTCAGCGCCTTCGCCCTGTTCCCGTTGCTGTATGTCCTGTCAGCATCGCTGAACCCGAACGGTACGCTGACGGGCTCCAACCAGCTGTTCTCAGCTGTGGGAATCGACAGCTACGTTCGCATCCTCACCGATCCGCAGAACCCGTACGGCAAGTGGTTCGTGAACACCCTGATCATCGCGGTCGTCACCGGCTTCGTCACGGTGTTCATCGGTGCATGTGCGGCGTACGCCTTCTCGCGAATGCGCTTCGCCGGCCGACGCGTGGGGCTGGTCACGATCGTCGTTGTGCAGATGTTCCCGCAGCTGCTCGCCGTCGTTGCGATCTTCCTGCTGATGTCGACCCTGGGTGACTGGTTCCCCGCCATCGGCCTGAATACGCACACCGGCCTCATTCTGGTGTACCTGGGTGGCGCGCTCGGCGTGAACACGTACCTCATGTACGGCTTCTTCAACACGATCCCGAAGGAGCTCGACGAAGCCGCCCGTATTGACGGTGCCGGCCACGCACGGATCTTCTTCACGATCATCCTGCGTCTGGTCGCGCCGATCCTCGCGGTCGTGGGGCTGCTGAGCTTCATCGGCACGGTCAACGAGTACGTGATCGCAAGCGTCATCCTGATCGACCCGGAGCAGCAGACCCTCGTGGTCGGGCTCACCAAGCTGGTCGCGAACCCGCGTTACGCCGACTGGTCGGCGTTCTCCGCGGGCGCAGTCATGGCGGCCATCCCGGTGATGATCCTCTTCCTGTTCCTGCAGAAGTACATCGTCGGCGGACTCACCGCCGGAGCGACGAAGGGATGATGCGTAGGGCACCGTTTCGCCGCGCGTAACCCGGCGGCGCTACGCTGTGCGTCCGCGCCACGAGGAAGGCCCGCCATGATCGAACCCCGGCCGCACCACGACGGCTCACCTCTGCACGTCTCGAACGATGCGCCCACCCTCGGCGACGTCGTTACCGTCCGGCTGCGCGTGCCCGCCGGATACGGCCCGCTACGTGCCGTGCGCACCCGCTCCAATCCCGACCACGAGCCCGAGTGGACCGACGCCGAGCGCATCGGGTCGGTCGACGTCTGGGAGTGGTGGCAGGCGCCGATCACCGTGCGCAACCCCCGGCACGGCTACCGGTTCGTGCTGGTTCACGATGATGGCACGGTCGAGTGGCTCAACCAGAGCGGGCTGCACCGTGGCGAGACGCTCGACGCCGAGGACTTCGCGCTCGTCGCCAACCCGGCGCCCCCGGCCTGGCTGAACGACGCGGTCATGTACCAGGTGTTCCCGGACCGCTTCGCACGCTCGGCCGAGGCTGACGGGCATCCGACGCCCGAATGGGCGATCCCCGCGACGTGGGGCGACCCGGTCGATCCTGTCATGCCGGGGCGCTCCCAGCAGTTCTATGGCGGTGACCTGCCGGGCATCATCGAACGACTCGACCACCTCGTCGACCTGGGCGTGAACCTGCTGTACCTCACGCCGGTCTTCCCCGCCGCATCGAACCACCGCTACGACGCCTCGAGCTTCGACTCGGTCGACCCGCTGCTCGGCGGCGACGAGGCCTACGTCCGACTGATCGAAGAAGCTCACGCCCGCGGTATCCGCGTCATCGGTGACCTGACCAGCAATCACTCCGGCGACCGGCACGAGTGGTTCCAGCAGGCGCTCGGTAACCCCGGCGCCGACACCGAGGAGTTCTACTACTTCACTGACGAGGGCAACACGACGTACGAGTCGTGGCTCGGAACGCCGACGCTGCCGAAGTTCGATTGGGCGTCCCAGAGGCTTCGGCAGCGCTTCGTGTCGGACGACGACTCGATCGTCGCGAAGTGGCTCAAGCCGCCCTACTCGATCGATGGCTGGCGTATCGACGTGGCGAACATGACCGGCCGTCTCGGCGCCGTCGATGTGAACGCCGAAGTGCGCCAGCTGCTGCGCGAGACGATGCTGCGCATCAATCCCGAGGCGATCCTGCTCGGCGAGTCGACGAACGACGCCGCGAGCGACCTGCAGGGCGACGGTTGGCACGGCGCCATGACGTACCCGTCATTCACCCGTCCGCTGTGGGGGTGGCTGAGCGAGCCGACCGGTGAGCCGTATCTCACCGGTGAGGGTGACGAGCGCACCGAACCGTGGTTCTTCGGGCAGCCGATCGGGGGCATCCCGCGCTACACGGCGCAGGACTTCGCGGATGCGGTCGTGCGCTTCACCGCGAGCATTCCGTGGCGGGTGCGCCTGGGGAACATGCAGCCGCTCGACACCCATGACACCGGCCGCTTCGCGACCAACGCCGCGGCCGGGACGATCCCCGTCGCCGTCGGCCTCTCGATGACGCTCCCCGGGCTGCCGGTGGTGTTCGCCGGTGACGAGTTCGGGCTCGTCGGCGCGGACGGCGAGGCCAGCCGCACTCCGATCCCGTGGGGGAGCGAGGCCGACGTCGACGTCGCCGCCCGCCTGGCGCTGTACCGCGACCTGATCGGCCTGCGTCGCGCGCATCCCGTGCTGGGGACCGGCGGACTGCGCTGGCTGCACGTCGACGACGACACGGTCGTCTTCGTCCGCGAGAGCGCACAGGAGTGCATCCTGGTGCTGGCGACGCGCGGGGGAGCGGACGCCGCACTTCCCGCGGGGGCGTTGCCGCGGGCATCCGACGCGGAGGCGCTCTTCGGCGACGCGACACTGGCCGTCGCGACCGATGGTGCCGTCGCGCTCGCGGCCGACGGACCGGCCTTCGCCGTCTGGGTGCTCCCCGGCGTCGAAGCTCCGTCCGGCTTCTGACCGCACCGTCGTTTTCTGTTCACAACTCCGGAGAAACTGCCGCGGATTGGCGCCCACGTCGGATTCTGCCCGATGCGGGGCCGATCTTCCGGAGTTGCGAACGGCGGACGTGTGGCGCGTGTCGGGCGCGCCGCCACGTCGCCGGGGGCGTACGGTATGGGCATGTCCGCACGTGTCGGAGGGCGCAACCCGGTGATCAGCTGGGTCGTCGGTCTGCTCTGCGTCGGCGTCATCGCGGCGTTGCTGTGGCTGTCGCTACCGGCTGGTCCCGGGGTCGTGACGGTGCTGATGCACATGCTGGGAGCGCCGGTACCCCCGGGAGCCGCGGGGCAGTGAGACATCCCGCCTGACGACACGTCGGCACGCCTGCCGCACAGGGGTTCGCGCGAGCGTTACTCTCGCACTGGATCAATCCACGAGAGGCGACACCATGAGCGACCCCGACGTTCCCGAGAACAAGTCGGCTGACAGCGTCGATGACGTCGTCGGCAGTGCGAACGAAGGGCTCGATGCCGCCGCGGCGGCACGCGCCGACGTTCCCCCTGCCGATGGTGCAGCGGATGCTGTCGATCCCGATCTGGAGGCGTTCGCCGCTGCAGAGCGCGACCACCCCGGCACGTTCCTGACGACCGAGCAGGCCGCGGCTGCGGCGGATGCCGGCACCGAGCCCGTCGCGGCGACGGATGCCGTGGGGCCCGCCGAGGCGTACGTCGACTCGACGGGACCGGTGCCCGCCGACAGTATCGACACCTCTGTGCACACGACCTCTGTCGCTGACACGGCGTACGCCGCTCCGGCGGTCGACTCGGCAGCCGAGACCCAGGTCGTCCCCGCCGAGCCCGTGGCGCCCCCGCCCGTGGTCGCACCGCAGCCGATCTTCGTGCAGGCGCCCGAGCCCCCGCGTGAGCTCGGCAACCGTGCGACGGCCGGCGCGATCGGTCTGCTCGCGATGGTCTCGTTCGCGATCCTGTATCTCGGTGCGATCCTGGGCATCGGGGCCGTCGAGGGAACCGTGACCGTCGAGAACGTGGGTACGGCTGCGGTCGCGCCGCTGTCGACCTGGTCTTTCTGGGTGCCCGTCGTCATCTTCTACATCGCGTTCTGGTTGCTCGGCGCGATCATCAACCGCGGCCGCTGGGGGCACTGGGTCATCTTCGGCCTGTTCGTCGGCGCCGCCGCCTACGGTGGTCACCTTCTCGGCCAGCTGTTCCAGGCACCGTTCTGGCGTCTGACACCTACCGAGGCCGTCGAGCTCCTCGAGCAGCAGGCCTTCGCTCCGCTCGCGATCGCGGCTTTCCTGTTCGCCCGCGAGCTCACGATCTGGTTCGGTGCCTGGGTGGCCCGCAGCGGCGCACGCAAGAAGGAGCTGAACGCCGAGGCTCAGGCCGAGTACGAGCGCACGCTGGAGGCGGGCCCTTCGGCCCTGCGTTGACCCCGCGCGCAGCGGCATCCGATACGGTGTCAGCATGAGTTCAGGAGACCCCCACGGCAACGCGCCGGAGGGGGTCTCCGTCGCTCTGGCCGCCGTCGTCGGCATCGCTTGTTTCGGAGCGTTCGGGCTTCTCGGACTCGGGATGCTGTCGTACTTCAGCGACACCGACATCCTCGCCGTCGAGGGGCTGACGCTGTGGCCAGGGATCATCGGGATGCTCGTGGCGATCGCCGTCTTCGCCGGCATGCTGATCGCAGTGCTGCGCAGGCGTTCGTCGCGTCTGGCGTCGATCCTCGCGGTCGGGCTCGTCACCGTCGTCGCGCATGTCGCGGCGGTCTGGGTGAGTGCGGTGATCGGCGGAGCCGGTCTCGCCCACGCCAGCGTCGCCGGATCGCAGCTCATCGTGCGCGGGTCGAGTCTCGTACTGTTCGCCGTTGCGGCCCTGGCGGCCGGTATCGCCGTCGTGCTCCGGCGCGCCCGCGGTGGCACCCCGAAGTGGCCGTGGGAGCGCGACGACGAGCTCTGAGCGTCACAACCACGCCGCGCCGACGGCGATGACAGCGCCGCCGCGCGGGCTGGGGTCGTACGCTGGGTGCGTGGAGCGATCTCTGGATGCCCAGGTGAGCCAGGCCGTTGAGGCCTGGTTGCGCTGGGTGCCGCGCTGGGCTCCGGCCACGCACCGTGGCCGCGTGGCACCGTGCCGTCGTTGCCTCGGGTCGCCCATTCTGTCGGCGGCCGGCATCGGCGCAGGCGTGCCGCACGGAGTGCAGCATGGGTTGTCCACGCGGATCAAGGCGATCATCGATCAGGCCGTCGCGGAGTACACGATGCGCAATCTGCCGATGCTGCAGGCCGAGCTCGATCAGCAGGCCGATCGGAACCGATCGCGGGGGTACCGGCCGTCCGAGGGGCTCGACCCCGAGTACGAGGGGATGCCGCTGGACCCCGATCCCGTACCGGGCGCGCCTTTCCTGTTCACCGTCGCGGGGCTTGCCGACGAGGCGGCAGCCGAGCTGCCGCCCCTGCCGCCGTTGAGCGATGAGGCGAAGGCAGCGCTGCGGCAGGAGGTCGCACTCGCCGACGAGTACGCGAACATGGTGGGTCGCGAGATCTGCGGGATGCTCCTGGCGCACCGCCTCGACGTGCAGGGCGCGATCTCGCGGTATGTCGAGCCGCAGATCGAGGCGATGCTCGCCGAGCTGAGCCAGGCCTTGGACTCGCCGTTCGACCCGGATGCTCCGTAGCACAGCATCCGCCCTGCCATTTGACCGCCACGCGCGTGGCGGATTACACTTGATCGCGTGTGCGCACGCCTGTGCGTGCACGCTGGGCGCCGACACCGTCGGGCCGCCCCCACGGCATACCCACCACACCAAAAGCGCTGCGGATCCGCAGCGCCGGTGGGTCATGATGTGAAACCCATCACGCTGTCACCGTGCAGCACTAAGAGGAGAGAACGTGCCAACTATTCAGCAGTTGGTTCGCAAGGGACGTTCGCCGAAGGTCACCAAGACCAAGGCGCCCGCTCTGAAGTCGAACCCGCAGCAGGCCGGGGTGTGCACCCGCGTCTACACCACCACCCCGAAGAAGCCGAACTCGGCGATGCGTAAGGTCGCTCGTGTGAAGCTCCGCAACGGCACCGAGGTCACCGCCTACATCCCCGGTGAGGGCCACAACCTGCAGGAGCACTCGCTGGTGCTCGTGCGCGGTGGTCGTGTCAAGGACCTTCCCGGTGTCCGCTACAAGATCGTCCGCGGTGCACTCGACACCCAGGCAGTCAAGAACCGTAAGCAGAGTCGCTCTCGCTACGGCGCGAAGAAGGGTTGAGTTAGATGCCTCGTAAGGGTCCCGCCCCCAAGCGCCCGGTCGTCAACGACCCCGTATACGGTGCACCGATCGTCACCTCGCTCGTGAACAAGATCCTCGTCGACGGCAAGAAGTCGCTCGCCGAGTCGATCGTCTACGGCGCCCTCCGCGGTGTCGAGGCCAAGAGCGGCCAGGACGCCGTCGCCACCCTGAAGAAGGCGCTCGACAACGTGCGCCCCACCCTTGAGGTCCGCAGCCGCCGCGTCGGTGGCTCGACCTACCAGGTCCCCGTTGAGGTCAAGCCGCACCGTGCGAACACCCTCGCACTGCGCTGGCTGGTCAGCTACGCGAAGGGTCGTCGTGAGAAGACGATGACCGAGCGCCTGCAGAACGAGATCCTCGACGCCTCGAACGGTCTGGGTGCAGCGGTCAAGCGCCGCGAGGACACCCACAAGATGGCCGAGTCGAACCGCGCCTTCGCCCACTACCGCTGGTAAAGGGCTGAGCGGATGCCGCACCCGCGGCATCCGCTCGCACTCTCTGTTCGTTCCTGAACCATCCCGGAGGAACCCCCGTGGCACAAGAAGTGCTCACCGACCTGAGCAAGGTCCGCAACATCGGCATCATGGCGCACATCGATGCCGGCAAGACCACAACGACCGAGCGCATCCTGTTCTACACGGGTGTCAACCACAAGCTCGGCGAGACCCACGATGGTGGCGCGACCACCGACTGGATGGAGCAGGAGAAGGAGCGCGGCATCACGATCACGTCGGCCGCCGTGACCTGCTTCTGGAACAAGAACCAGATCAACATCATCGACACCCCCGGCCACGTCGACTTCACGGTCGAGGTCGAGCGCTCGCTGCGCGTGCTCGACGGTGCCGTCGCGGTCTTCGACGGCAAGGAGGGCGTTGAGCCCCAGTCCGAGACCGTGTGGCGTCAGGCCGACAAGTACGACGTCCCGCGTATCTGCTTCGTCAACAAGATGGACAAGTTGGGCGCCGACTTCTACTACACGGTCGACACGATCGTGAACCGTCTGGGTGCCAAGCCGCTCGTGCTGCAGCTCCCGATCGGCTCCGAGAGCGACTTCGTCGGCGTCGTCGACCTCATCGAGATGCGTGCGCTGGTCTGGCCCGGCGACGCCAAGGGTGACGTGACGATGGGCGCCTCGTACGAGGTGCAGGAGATCCCGGCCGACCTCAAGGAGAAGGCCGAGGAGTACCGCCAGCAGCTGCTGGAGACGGTTGCCGAGACCGACGACGCGCTGCTGGAGAAGTTCTTCGGCGGCGAAGAGCTCACCATCCCGGAGATCAAGGGCGCCATCCGCAAGATGGTCGTCGCGAACGAGATCTACCCGGTGCTGTGCGGTTCGGCGTTCAAGAACCGCGGTGTGCAGCCGATGCTGGACGCTGTTGTCGACTACCTGCCCAACCCGCTCGACGTGGGTGCCATCGAGGCGCACGACCCGAAGGACGAGGAGAAGGTCATCGAGCGTCACCCCGACGCCAACGACCCGTTCTCGGCGCTGGCCTTCAAGGTCGCCGTGCACCCGTTCTTCGGTCGTCTCACCTACGTCCGCGTGTACTCGGGTCACCTCGAGTCGGGCTCGGCCGTGATCAACTCCACCAAGGGCAAGAAGGAGCGCATCGGGAAGATCTTCCAGATGCATGCCAACAAGGAGAACCCGGTCGACTCGCTCACCGCAGGTAACATCTACGCCGTCATCGGTCTGAAGGACACCACCACCGGTGACACCCTCGCCGACCCGGCCGCCCCGGTCGTCCTCGAGTCGATGACGTTCCCGGAGCCGGTCATCGAGGTTGCGATCGAGCCGAAGACCAAGGCTGACCAGGAGAAGCTGGGTCTCGCGATCCAGAAGCTCGCAGAAGAGGACCCGACGTTCCGCACGGAGCTGAACCCCGAGACGGGTCAGACGACCATCAAGGGCATGGGTGAGCTGCACCTCGACATCCTCGTCGACCGC
Organism: Microbacterium esteraromaticum; assembly: GCF_017303215.1. Classification (GTDB taxonomy): domain Bacteria; phylum Actinomycetota; class Actinomycetes; order Actinomycetales; family Microbacteriaceae; genus Microbacterium; species Microbacterium esteraromaticum_C. The sequence goes on from NZ_JAEMWU010000002.1 coordinate 112,375, forward strand.
ATGAAGCGCGAGTTCCGCGTCGAGGCGAACGTCGGAAAGCCGCAGGTGGCCTACCGCGAGACGATCAAGAAGGCCGTCGAGAAGCACGACTACACCCACAAGAAGCAGACCGGTGGTTCGGGTCAGTTCGCCAAGATCCAGTTCAACATCGAGCCGCTCGACCTCGACTCCGAGAAGACCTACGAGTTCGTGAACTCGGTCACCGGTGGTCGCGTTCCGCGCGAGTACATCCCTTCGGTCGACGCCGGCTTCCAGGACGCGATGAACGTCGGCGTGCTCGCCGGCTACCCGATGGTCGGTGTCAAGGCGACGCTGGTCGATGGTGCCGCGCACGACGTCGACTCCTCGGAGATGGCGTTCAAGATCGCGGGTTCCATGGGCTTCAAGGAGGCCCTGCGTCGGGCCAACCCCGTGCTGCTCGAGCCGCTGATGGCGGTCGAGGTGCGTACTCCCGAGGAGTACATGGGTGACGTCATCGGTGACCTGAACTCGCGTCGTGGTCAGATCCAGTCGATGGAGGATGCTCAGGGCGTCAAGGTGGTGCGCGCTTCGGTGCCGCTGTCCGAGATGTTCGGCTACATCGGTGACCTGCGCTCGAAGACCTCGGGCCGCGCGGTGTACGCGATGGAGTTCGACAGCTACGCTGAGGTTCCCCGCGTCGTCGCCGACGAGATCATCCAGAAGACCAAGGGCGAGTAAGCCCTTCACTCGGGCTCCTGCCTCGTTCGCGAGAGCGCAGGGCAGGGGCCCGGGTACCCCACAACTTCACATTCACTCTCTACTAAACTGAGAAACCGAAACCAGTAGGGAGCCGGTCACAATCCAGTGCCCGGCGATCTCTACACGAACGTCCTGAGGAGGACCCAGTGGCCAAGGCCAAGTTCGAGCGGACCAAGCCGCACGTCAACATCGGAACGATCGGTCACGTCGACCACGGCAAGACCACCCTGTCTGCCGCGATCTCGAAGGTGCTTGCTGACAAGTACCCGTCCGACACGAACGTCCAGCGTGACTTCGCGACGATCGACTCGGCTCCCGAGGAGCGTCAGCGCGGTATCACGATCAACATCTCGCACATCGAGTACGAGACCCCGAAGCGCCACTACGCGCACGTTGACGCCCCCGGCCACGCCGACTACGTCAAGAACATGATCACCGGTGCTGCGCAGATGGACGGCGCGATCCTCGTGGTCGCCGCCACCGACGGCCCGATGGCTCAGACCCGCGAGCACGTCCTGCTCGCCAAGCAGGTCGGCGTGCCGTACCTGATGGTCGCGCTGAACAAGAGCGACATGGTCGACGACGAGGAGATCCTGGAGCTCGTCGAGCTCGAGGTTCGCGAGCTGCTGTCGGCTCAGGGCTTCCCCGGCGACGACGCTCCCGTCATCCAGGTCTCGGCGCTGAAGGCGCTCGAGGGCGATGAGAAGTGGGTCCAGGCGATCCTCGACCTCATGCAGGCCGCGGACGACAGCATTCCCGACCCCGAGCGTGACCGCGACAAGCCGTTCCTGATGCCGATCGAGGACGTCTTCACGATCACCGGTCGTGGAACCGTCGTCACGGGCCGCGCCGAGCGTGGCACGCTGGCCATCAACTCCGAGGTCGAGATCGTGGGTCTGCGCCCGACGCAGAAGACGACCGTCACCGGTATCGAGATGTTCCACAAGCAGCTCGACGAGGCATGGGCCGGCGAGAACTGTGGTCTGCTGCTCCGCGGCACCAAGCGCGAGGACGTCGAGCGCGGCCAGGTCGTCGTGAAGCCGGGCTCGATCACCCCGCACACCAACTTCGAGGGCACTGCCTACATCCTCTCGAAGGACGAGGGTGGCCGTCACAACCCGTTCTACACGAACTACCGCCCGCAGTTCTACTTCCGCACCACCGACGTCACCGGCGTCATCTCGCTGCCTGAGGGCACCGAGATGGTCATGCCCGGCGACACCACCGACATGACGGTCGAGCTGATCCAGCCGATCGCTATGGAGGAGGGCCTCGGCTTCGCTATCCGTGAGGGTGGCCGCACCGTTGGCGCCGGCACGGTGACCAAGGTCATCGCGTAAGCATCTGCTTCAGAAGAGGGGTCGGACCTGAGGGTCCGGCCCCTCTTTCGTGTAGAAAAGAGCAGGAGGACAGAGGGTCTGTCCTCACGTACCGCGTGGGAGGTAGACGATGGGTTTCGACGACATCGTGGGCAAGGGCAAGGCTCTCTACGAGGAGCACAAGGAGACGATCGAGGACGCGGTCAAGAGTGACCAGGCCGAGGACATCAGCGACAAGCTTCTCGACGGCGTCGCCGACTTCGCCAAGAAGGTGGCACCGGGTGCTGCGGATGCTATCGACGACGTTCGCGACAACGTGGACAAGGCCGTCGGCAACGAGTGACGGCAGTCTGATCTGAAGGCGGCGCCCCCTCGGGTGCGCCGCCTTCTTCATGCGCGACACGCCCGGGTTTGCAGTAGTCGAATCGGGCATGGCAGAATAGACAGGTTCCACATTTCTGCGCTCTTCGTGATGCGCGGAATCACTGTCATGGCAGTGCATAGACGGCGGGCCCTTCGGGGCGTGCGCAGGGTTCTAGGCCGCGGGCAGCAGAACAGACAATCCGATTCCTCTTGTCGAGGGCTTCGCCGTGCGTGCGCGGTGAAGGTCGGGCTGACATCAGAACAGTGATGCAGAGGCGCGAACAGCGCCACCGTGCGTCCAATGCCCCAGGGCCACCCGGTCCCGGTCGGTACGACGCCTATAGAGAGAGAGCAGACAAATGGCGGGACAGAAGATCCGCATTCGCCTGAAGTCGTATGACCACGAGGTCATCGACACGTCGGCACGTAAGATCGTCGACACCGTGACCCGCGCGGGCGCGACCGTCGTCGGCCCCGTGCCGCTTCCGACCGAGAAGAACGTCGTGTGCGTCATCCGGTCGCCCCACAAGTACAAGGACAGCCGCGAGCACTTCGAGATGCGCACCCACAAGCGTCTGATCGACATCGTCGACCCGACACCGAAGGCTGTCGACTCGCTGATGCGTCTCGACCTCCCGGCCGACGTCAACATCGAGATCAAGCTCTGAGGTCCGCCATGGTTGACATCAACTCCAAGGTTTCCAAGGGCATGCTCGGCACGAAGCTCGGCATGACCCAGGTCTGGGACGCGAACGGCAAGCTCGTTCCCGTCACCGTCATCGAGCTGGCTCCCAACGTGGTCACCCAGGTCCGTACGCCCGAGAAGGACGGCTACAAGGCTGTTCAGATCGCGTATGGCCAGATCGACCCGCGCAAGGTGAACAAGCCCCTGACCGCTCACTTCGAGGCAGCCGGCGTCACGCCGCGTCGTCACGTCACCGAGATCCGCACCGCGGATGCCGCTGACTACTCACTGGGCCAGGAGCTCACCGTTGACGGCGTGTTCGAGGCGGGCCAGCTGGTCGACGTGGTCGGTACCAGCAAGGGTAAGGGCACCGCCGGTGTCATGAAGCGCCACAACTTCGCCGGTGTCTCGGCGTCGCACGGTGCACACCGCAACCACCGCAAGCCCGGTTCCATCGGTGCCTCGTCGACGCCCAGCCGCGTCTTCAAGGGCATGCGCATGGCCGGCCGTATGGGTGGCGAGCGTGTGACCGTCCTCAACCTCAAGGTGCACGCCATCGACGTCGAGAAGGGACTCATGCTCGTCAAGGGCGCAGTCCCCGGCGCGCGTGGTCGTATCGTGTACGTCCGCAACGCAGTGAAGGGTGCCTGATCTCATGGCTGACTCGACTCTCGCAATCGACGTCCTGACGGTCGACGGCAAGAAGGCAGGCTCGGTCGAGCTGCCCGCCGCGATCTTCAACGTCGAGACCAACGTCCCGCTGATCCACCAGGTCGTCGTCGCGCAGCAGGCTGCTGCACGCCAGGGAACGCACGCTACGAAGACTCGTGGCGACGTGTCCGGCTCCGGCACCAAGCCCTTCAAGCAGAAGGGCACCGGTAACGCGCGCCAGGGCTCGATCCGCATGCCGCAGCACCGCGGCGGTGGCACGGTCCACGGCCCGCAGCCGCGCGACTACTCGCAGCGCACCCCCAAGAAGATGATCGCCGCTGCCCTCCGTGGCGCGCTGAGCGACCGCTTCCGCGGTGAGCGCCTGCACGCCGTTGAGGCGTTCGTCGCTGACAGCACCCCTTCGACCAAGACCGCAGCCGGCCTGATCGCCGCCGTGGCTCCGTCGAAGAACGTGCTGGTCGTCATCGAGCGCAACGACGAGCTGACGCTGAAGAGCGTCCGCAACCTCGCGAACGTGCACATCCTCAGCTTCGACCAGCTGAACGCCTACGACGTCATCGTCTCCGACGACATCGTCTTCACCAAGGCCGCGCTCGAGGGCTTCATCGCCTCGAAGACCGGCGCAACCGAGGAGGTCTCGGCATGAGCGAGCAGAACCCTCTCGCAGCGGCTCTGAACAAGGACCCGCGCGACATCATCCTGGGACCGGTCGTCTCTGAGAAGAGCTACGGCCTGATCGACGAGGGCAAGTACACCTTCCTCGTCGACCCCCGCGCTTCGAAGACCGAGATCAAGCTCGCCATCGAGAAGATCTTCGGTGTCAAGGTGGCGTCGGTCAACACGATCAACCGCGTCGGCAAGGCCCGTCGCACCCGCTTCGGCACCGGTAAGCGCAAGGACACCAAGCGCGCCATCGTCTCGCTGAAGTCGGGTTCCATCGACATCTTCACGGCAGTCGGCTGACCGGGGGATAAGGACAGAACATGGCTATTCGCAAGTACAAGCCCACGACCCCGGGCCGTCGCGGTTCGTCGGTAGCGGACTTCGCCGAGATCACCCGATCGACGCCTGAGAAGTCGCTGCTGCGTCCCCTTTCGAAGACCGGTGGTCGTAACAACCAGGGCCGCATCACCACCCGCCACATCGGCGGTGGACACAAGCGCCAGTACCGCGTCATCGACTTCCGTCGTAACGACAAGGACGGCATCAACGCCAAGGTCGCTCACATCGAGTACGACCCCAACCGCACCGCACGCATCGCACTGCTGCACTACTTCGACGGCGAGAAGCGCTACATCATCGCCCCGAACAAGCTGAAGCAGGGTGACATCGTCGAGTCGGGTCCTTCGGCTGACATCAAGCCCGGCAACAACCTGCCGCTGAAGAACATCCCGACCGGTACGGTCATCCACGCCATCGAGCTCCGCCCCGGCGGCGGCGCGAAGATGGCCCGTTCCGCCGGCGCCTCGGTGCGTCTGGTCGCGAAGGACGGCCCGTTCGCTCAGCTGCGTCTGCCCTCGGGCGAGATCCGCAACGTCGATGCGCGCTGCCGCGCGACCATCGGCGAGGTCGGCAACGCCGAGCAGTCGAACATCAACTGGGGTAAGGCTGGCCGCAAGCGCTGGAAGGGCGTCCGCCCGACCGTCCGTGGTGTCGCGATGAACCCGGTCGACCACCCGCACGGTGGTGGTGAGGGTAAGACGTCCGGTGGTCGTCACCCCGTTTCCCCGTGGGGTCAGGCTGAGGGTCGTACCCGTCACGCCAACAAGGAAAGTGACCAGTACATCGTCCGCCGCCGCAACGCTGGCAAGAAGCGCAAGTAGGAGTAGAGGAAGATGCCACGCAGTCTCAAGAAGGGCCCCTTCGTCGACGAGCACCTGCTTCGCAAGGTGGTCGGTCAGAACGAAGCCGGTTCCAAGAACGTCATCAAGACCTGGTCGCGCCGTTCGATGATCATCCCGGCCATGCTGGGTCACACCATCGCCGTGCATGACGGTCGCAAGCACATCCCCGTGTTCGTGACCGAGACCATGGTCGGCCACAAGCTGGGCGAGTTCGCGCCCACCCGCACCTTCCGCGGCCACGTGAAGGACGACAAGAAGGGCCGCCGCCGCTGACGCGGGGGCGATAGAGGAGAGAGAAATGGTGGAGTCCATCGCACGCGTGCGACACATCCGCGTGACCCCTCAGAAGGCTCGTCGTGTCGTCGCGCTCATCAAGGGCAAGCAGGCTCAGGAGGCCCTGGCCATCCTGAAGTTCGCGCCTCAGGGTGCCAGCGAGCCGATCTACAAGCTCGTGCACGCTGCAATCGCGAACGCATCGGTCAAGGCCGATCGCGACGGCGAGTACCTCGACGAGCAGGACCTGTACGTGAAGAACGCGTACGTCGACGAGGGCACGACGCTCAAGCGGTTCCAGCCGCGCGCTCAGGGTCGTGCATTCCAGATCAAGAAGCGCACGAGCCACATCACGGTCGTGCTGGCCACTCCGGAGGTCGCTGACGCGCCCGCCGAGGCGGCCACGACGAAGAAGGCGAGCAAGTAATGGGCCAGAAGGTCAACCCGTACGGCTTCCGTCTCGGCATCACGACCGACCACGTGTCTCGTTGGTTCTCGGACTCGACGAAGCCCGGTCAGCGTTACGCCGACTACGTCGCCGAGGACATCAAGATCCGCAACCTGCTGCAGACGCAGCTTGACCGTGCCGGCGTCTCGAACATCGAGATCGAGCGCACCCGTGATCGCGTGCGTGTGGACATCCACACCGCGCGTCCCGGCATCGTCATCGGTCGCCGTGGCGCCGAGGCTGAGCGCATCCGCGGCGACCTCGAGAAGCTCACCGGCAAGCAGATCCAGCTGAACATCCTCGAGGTCAAGAACCCCGAGGCTGACGCTCAGCTCGTCGCCCAGGGCATCGCCGAGCAGCTCTCCGCACGTGTGGCGTTCCGTCGCGCGATGCGCAAGGGTCTGCAGGGTGCTCAGCGCGCCGGCGCCAAGGGTATTCGTATCCAGGTCTCCGGCCGTCTCGGCGGCGCAGAGATGAGCCGTTCGGAGTTCTACCGCGAGGGTCGTGTGCCGCTGCACACGCTGCGCGCGAACATCGACTACGGCTTCTACGAGGCCAAGACCACCTTCGGCCGCATTGGCGTGAAGGTCTGGATCTACAAGGGCGATCTCACCAACAAGGAACTCGCACGCGAGCAGGCCAACCAGAAGCCGGCTCGTGACCGTGGCGACCGCCGTCGTGCCCCGCGCAACGAGGCACCGGTCGCAGAAGGAGCGTCGGCATAATGCTCATCCCTCGCAAGGTCAAGTACCGCAAGCAGCACCACCCGAAGCGTTCGGGCCAGGCGACCGGCGGCACCAAGGTCTCCTTCGGTGAGTTCGGCATCCAGGCTCTGACCCCCGCCTACGTGACCAACCGTCAGATCGAGTCCGCTCGTATCGCGATGACCCGTCACATCAAGCGTGGTGGAAAGGTGTGGATCAACATCTACCCCGACCGTCCGCTCACGAAGAAGCCCGCCGAAACCCGCATGGGTTCCGGTAAGGGTTCGCCCGAGTGGTGGGTCGCCAACGTCAAGCCGGGCCGTGTCCTCTTCGAGGTCGCGGGCGTGAATGAGGAGCTCGCACGCGAAGCCCTCACCCGGGCCATTCACAAGCTGCCGCTCAAGGCACGCATCATCAAGCGCGAGGAGGGCGACGCGTAATGGCGATCGGCACCAAGGAGCTCGCACCTGCCGAGCTCGACACGTTCGAAGACCAGCGCCTCGTCGAGGAGCTGCGCAAGGCCAAGGAGGAGCTGTTCAACCTCCGTTTCCAGTCGGCCACCGGCCAGCTGGAGAGCCACGGCCGCATCCGCGCCGTCAAGCGCGACATCGCGCGCCTCTACACCGTGATCCGCGAGCGAGAGCTGGGCATCCGCGCGACGCCCGCTCCCGTCGAGGCTCCGGCGAAGAAGGCGTCCAAGGCGAAGGCGAAGAAGGAAGCTGCGGCTGACGACGCGCCGAAGGAGGAGGCCGAGTAATGGCTGAGAAGAAGGCAGCAGAGCACGCCGAGCACGACGTGCGCGACGCCGACGCCCGCGGGTACCGCAAGGCCCGTCGTGGCTACGTCGTCAGCGACAAGATGGACAAGACCATCGTCGTCGAGGTCGAAGACCGCGTGAAGCACCCGCTCTACGGCAAGGTCATCCGCCGCACCGAGAAGGTCAAGGCGCACGACGAGAACAACACCGCCGGTATCGGCGACCTGGTCCTCATCAACGAGACCCGGCCGCTGAGCGCCACCAAGCGCTGGCGTCTGGTTGAGATTCTGGAGAAGGCCAAGTGATTCAGCAGGAGTCCCGCCTCAAGGTCGCCGACAACTCCGGCGCGAAGGAACTGCTCACGATCCGCATCCTCGGTGGCTCGCGCCGCCGCTACGCGGGTCTGGGCGACACCATCGTTGCCACGGTCAAGGACGCGATCCCCGGCGGCAACGTCAAGAAGGGCGATGTGGTCAAGGCCGTCATCGTCCGTACCGCAAAGTCCACGCGCCGTCCCGACGGCTCGTACATCAAGTTCGACGAGAACGCCGCCGTCATCCTGAAGAACGACGGGGAGCCCCGCGGCACCCGTATCTTCGGACCGGTCGGTCGCGAGCTTCGTGACAAGAAGTTCATGAAGATCGTCTCGCTCGCCCCGGAGGTCATCTGATCATGGCGAACATCAAGAAGGGTGACCTCGTTCAGGTCATCACCGGCCGCAAGCAGGACAAGGGCGGCGACCGCGGTAAGCAGGGCAAGGTCCTCGAGGTCCTCGTCGAGCAGAACCGCGTCGTCGTGGAGGGCGTGAACTTCGTCACCCGCCACACCCGTGTGGGCCAGACGCAGCGCGGCACCAAGACCGGTGGCATCGAGACCGTCGAGGCCCCGATCCACATCTCCAACGTCGCCGTCGTCGACCCCTCGACCAAGGAGCCGACTCGCGTCGGCCACCGGGTTGAGGAGCAGGTCAAGGACGGCGTGAAGCGCACGGTTCGCGTGCGTTTCGCGAAGAAGTCAGGTAAGGACCTCTGATGGCAGCTACGCAGCCCCGCCTGAAGCAGAAGTACAACACCGAGATCAAGAAGGCTCTGCAGGAGCAGTTCGGCTACGCCAACGTCATGCAGATCCCCGGCCTGGTCAAGGTTGTCGTCAACACCGGTGTCGGCGAGGCAGCTCGCGACAGCAAGGTGATCGAGGGCGCCATCGCCGACCTCACCAAGATCACCGGTCAGAAGCCGGTCGTCACGAAGGCCCGCAAGTCCATCGCGCAGTTCAAGCTGCGTGAGGGTCAGGCCATCGGCGCGCACGTCACCCTGCGTGGCGACCGCGCGTGGGAGTTCGTCGACCGCCTGGTGAACCTGGCTCTGCCCCGCATCCGCGACTTCCGCGGTCTGTCGGGTGACCAGTTCGACGGCAACGGCAACTACACCTTCGGTCTCCAGGAGCAGAGCGTGTTCCACGAGATCGATCAGGACAAGATCGACCGCGTCCGCGGCTTCGACATCACCGTGGTCACCACGGCCAAGACGGACGACGAGGGCCGCGCTCTGCTGCGTGCGCTCGGCTTCCCGTTCAAGGCCGCTGACGCCGCAGCGTGATCCGGCGGTGTGGGGAGGGGAGCTGTACGGCGCCCCTCCCCACACCCCGTACAATTGAAGATTGCGTGCCCAGCAGGGCAAGGCTCATAGCAGGCCGTCTGTCGTGTAACGGCAGCCGGAACCTCATGAACAAAGGAAAATCATTATGACGATGACAGACCCGGTCGCAGACATGCTGACCCGTCTGCGCAACGCGAACTCGGCGCACCACGACTCCGTGACCATGCCGTCGAGCAAGCTCAAGACGAACATCGCCGAGATCCTCCAGCAGGAGGGCTACATCTCTGGCTTCGAGGTCACCGACGCGCGCGTCGGCAGCAACCTCACCCTGTCGCTCAAGTACGGCCCCAACCGTGAGCGCTCCATCGCCGGCATCAAGCGCGTGTCGAAGCCCGGTCTGCGCGTCTACGCGAAGTCGACCGAACTGCCTTCGGTCCTCGGCGGCCTGGGCGTTGCCATCCTGTCCACCTCCTCCGGTCTTCTCACCGACCGTCAGGCTGAGCAGAAGGGCGTGGGCGGAGAAGTTCTCGCCTACGTGTGGTGATCTGACATGTCGCGTATCGGACGACTTCCCATCGACATTCCCGCGGGCGTGACCGTTTCGGTCGACGGCCGTGAGGTCGCAGTCAAGGGCCCCAAGGGCGAGCTGAAGCTCGAACTGGCCCGTCCCATCGAGATCACGGTCGAGGAGAACCAGGTTCTGGTCACCCGCCCGGACGACGAGCGTGAGTCGCGTGCGCTGCACGGCCTGACTCGTACGCTCATCAACAACAACATCATCGGCGTCACCCAGGGCTACACCAAGGGCCTTGAGGTCGTCGGCACCGGTTACCGCGTGCAGCAGAAGGGCAGCTCGGTCGAGTTCGCCCTCGGCTTCTCGCACCCGGTCGTCATCGAGCCGCCCGCGGGCATCACGCTGACGGTCGAGGGCACCAACAAGCTGACGGTCAGTGGCATCGACAAGCAGGCTGTCGGCGAGGCAGCTGCGAACATCCGCAAGATCCGCAAGCCCGAGCCGTACAAGGGCAAGGGTGTGCGCTACGCCGGCGAGGTCGTGCGTCGCAAGGCCGGAAAGGCTGGTAAGTAACCATGGCTGTGAAGTCCAAGTCCGCCGCCCGCGCGCGTCGCCACGCCCGTCTTCGCAAGAAGATCGTCGGCACCGAGCTGCGCCCGCGTCTGGTCGTCAACCGCTCTGCTCGTCACGTCTTCGTGCAGCTGGTCGACGACGCCAAGGGTCACACCGTGGCATCCGCTTCCACGCTCGAGACCGACGTGCGCTCCTTCGACGGTGACAAGACCGCCAAGGCACGCAAGGTGGGCGAGCTCGTCGCTGAGCGCGCGAAGGCCGCCGGCGTTTCCGAGGCAGTGTTCGACCGTGGCGGCAACCGCTACGCCGGTCGTGTCGCAGCCATCGCCGATGGCGCCCGCGAAGGGGGGCTGGCACTGTGAGTGACAACAAGGAGAACGAAGTGACCGAAACCGCTCCTGCCGAGGCTCAGGCCGAGCCGCAGCGCGAGCAGCGTGACGGCCGTCGCGGAGGCCGCGACCGTGGTCAGAGCCGCGACCGCAACTCGCGCGACCGTGGGGACAACCAGTTCCTCGAGCGCGTCGTCACCATCAACCGCGTCTCGAAGGTCGTGAAGGGTGGACGTCGCTTCAGCTTCACCGCTCTCGTGGTCGTCGGTGACGGCAACGGTCTGGTGGGCGTCGGCTACGGCAAGGCCCGCGAGGTGCCCCTGGCTATCTCTAAGGGTGTCGAAGAGGCCAAGCGCAACTTCTTCCGCGTCCCGCGCGTCGGTTCGACCATCCCGCACCCCGTGCAGGGTGAGGCCGCAGCCGGTGTTGTGCTGCTGCGTCCGGCCGCTGCCGGTACCGGTGTTATCGCCGGTGGTCCGGTCCGCGCCGTGCTCGAGTGCGCTGGCATCCACGACGTCCTGTCGAAGTCGCTCGGTTCGTCGAACACGATCAACATCGTGCACGCGACCGTCGAGGCCCTGCAGGGCCTCGAGGAGCCGCGCGCCGTGGCCGCCCGTCGTGGTCTCGACTACGACGCGGTCGTGCCCGAGATCATCATCCGCAACGAGGCGAAGGCCGCTGCCGCCGCCGCTGCGCAGAAGGTAGGTGCCTGATGGCCGCGCGCCTCAAGGTCACGCAGGTGAAGTCCAAGGTGAGTGAGAAGCAGAACCAGCGCGACACGCTGCGTTCGCTCGGCCTCAAGCGGATCGGCGACTCGGTCGTCCGTCCCGACGACGCCCAGACGCGCGGCTACGTCCGCACCGTCGCTCACCTCGTCAAGGTTGAGGAGATCGACTAATGGCTGAGAAGAACGAGGCCGTCGAGGCCGAGAAGGCCACGAAGAAGCCCGCCGCCAAGAAGGCTGCTGCATCCAAGAAGGCTGAGACGAAGGCTGCTCCGGCAGCGCGTCCCGCCGTTCTGAAGGTGCACCACCTCCGTCCCGTCCCGGGTGCCAACACCGCCAAGACCCGCGTGGGTCGCGGTGAGGGCTCGAAGGGTAAGACGGCCGGTCGCGGAACCAAGGGCACCAAGGCCCGCAACACCGTGCGGGTCGGCTTCGAGGGTGGGCAGATGCCGCTGCACATGCGCACCCCGAAGCTGCGCGGGTTCAAGAACCCGTTCCGCGTCGAGTACCAGGTCGTGAACCTGGCCAAGCTCGCCGAGCTCTACCCGGCCGGTGGCGATGTCACCGTCAGCGACCTGGTCGCAAAGGGCGCCGTCCGCAAGAACGAGAAGGTCAAGGTCCTCGGCGACGGCGACATCTCGGTCAAGCTCACGGTGTCGGTCGACAAGGTCTCGGGCAGCGCCGAGCAGAAGATCGTCGCCGCCGGCGGTTCGGTCAACTGATAGTCCCGTCGTGAACGCGAGGAGGGGTCGGAGATTCTCCGGCCCCTCCTTTGCGTTACTCTGGACATTCGGCCGTCCTTCGACGTTCGGCAATCCCTTCAGGAGGAACGCCCTTGTTTAGCGCCATCGCGCGAATCTTCCGCACACCTGATCTGCGGCGGAAGATCCTTTTCACCATCGGCATCATCGCGCTGTACCGTCTCGGCTCGAATGTGCCTGCTCCGTTCGTGAACTTCCCGAACGTCGAGCAGTGCCTCGCGGCGAACGCCGGCACTGACGGCCTGCTGGGCCTCGTGAACCTGTTCTCCGGCGGCGCGCTGTTGCAGCTGTCGATCTTCGCGCTCGGTGTGATGCCATACATCACCGCGACGATCATCACGCAGCTGCTGCGTGTGGTCATCCCGCACTTCGAAGCACTGCACAAAGAGGGCCAGGCCGGCCAGAGCAAGCTGACGCAGTACACCCGCTACCTGACCATCGCCCTCGCACTGCTGCAGTCGGCGACCCTGGTGACGGTGGCGCGCAGCGGTCAGCTGTTCGGCACGACCGACGTCGCGGCCTGCAACAACCTGCTGACCAATGACGTGTGGTGGGCGCAGCTGCTCATCATCATGGCGATGACCGCAGGCACGGGTCTGATCATGTGGTTCGCCGAGCTGGTCACCGAGCGCGGTATCGGCAACGGCATGTCGCTGCTGATCTTCACCTCGATCGCCGCGACCTTCCCGGCCGCCATGTGGGGCATCTGGGAGGCCAAGGGCTTCGAGGTCTTCCTGCTCGTGCTGCTGATCGGCATCGTCGTGATGGGCATGGTCGTGTTCGTCGAGCAGTCGCAGCGCCGCGTGCCCGTGCAGTACGCGAAGCGCATGGTCGGACGCCGCACCTACGGCGGGACGAACACCTACATCCCGATCAAGGTCAACATGGCGGGTGTTATCCCGATCATCTTCGCCTCGTCGCTGCTGTACCTGCCGATGCTGGTGGCGCAGTTCAACACCCCCACCGATGGCAGCGAGCCGGCCGCGTGGGTGGTCTGGGTCAACCAGTACCTCGCCTCGGGCGACCAGCCGCTGTACATGGCCGTGTACTTCCTGCTGATCATCGGCTTCACCTACTTCTACGTCGCGATCACGTTCAACCCGGTCGAGGTCGCCGACAACATGAAGAAGTACGGCGGGTTCATCCCCGGCATCCGCGCGGGACGACCGACCGCGGAATACCTCGACTACGTGATCACGAGGATCACGTTCCCCGGTTCCCTCTACCTCGGCTTCGTCGCGCTGATCCCGCTGATCGCGCTGGCGACGGTGCAGGCGAACCAGAACTTCCCGTTCGGCGGCGCCTCGATCCTGATCATCGTGGGTGTCGGCCTTGAGACGGTGAAGCAGATCGACGCGCAGCTGCAGCAGCGCCACTACGAAGGGCTCCTGAGATGACCGCCACCGCACGACTGCTGATCGTCGGCCCGCAGGGCTCCGGAAAGGGCACCCAGGGTGTCCGTATCGCCGAGGCGCTGGGCATTCCCGTCGTCTCGACCGGAGACATCTTCCGCGCCAACATCAAGCAGGGAACCGAACTCGGCCAGAAGGTCACCGCGATCCTGGATGCCGGTGACCTGGTGCCCGACGAACTGACCAGCGAGATCGTTCGCGACCGGCTCTCGCAGGAGGACGCCGCCACGGGCTTCCTGCTCGACGGCTACCCCCGCAACACCGCTCAGGTCGCGCACCTCGACGCCTTCCTCGCAGATCAGGGTGCCTCGCTCGACGCCGTGCTGCTGCTGGATGTGCCGCGTGACGAGAGCATCGCGCGTCTCAGCCTGCGTGCCGTCGAGCAGGGGCGCTCGGATGACACGGAAGAAGCCATCGCGCACCGCCTGGACATCTACGAGAACGAGACTGCTCCGATCATCTCGGTGTACGCCGAGCGTGGCATCGTCGACCGTATCGACGGCGTCGGCTCGCTTGACGACATCACCGCTCGGATTTCGGATGCCCTCGCCGCGCGCGGCATCGCACAGCTGGTCTGATCTGTTCTGATGTTTCGAAAGTCGATCTACAAGAGCCCGGCGCAGCTGAGGTCGATGGTCGAGCCCGGCCGGATCACGGCAGCGGCACTCGAAGCGCTCCGCCCGCTCGTGCGGGCGGGCGTGAGCACCGCTGAGCTTGACGCCGAGGCGTCGCGGGTGATCATCGCGCGTGGAGCGGAGTCGAACTTCAAGCTCGTGCGCGGGTACCGGCACACAACGTGCATCTCGGTGAACGAAGAGGTCGTCCACGGCATCCCCGGCGACCGTGTGCTGCAGCCCGGTGACATCGTCTCGGTCGACTGCGGCGCACAGTTCCAGGGGTGGAACGGAGACAGCGCCGTGACCTTCATCGTCCCCGGCGATGCGCCCGCTGATGTTCTCGCGCGACGAGAAGAGCTCTCCCGGGTCACGAACGGGTCGATGTGGGCGGGAATCGCGGCGATGGCATCCGCCTCGCACATCGGCGACATCGGCGCGGCGATTCAGGACTACGTCGAGGCGCAGGGGCCGTCCGTGGTTTCGGGGGAGAGCTACGGCATCCTGCGTGAGTACGTCGGTCACGGCATCGGACGCAAGATGCACGAGGCACCCAGCGTGTTCAACTACCGCACGCCGGATCCTGGTGCAGAGGTCCGCCCGGGCCTGGCCCTTGCGATCGAGCCGATGCTCACCGCCGGTGGCGAGGCGACGTTCGTCGAGGACGACGACTGGACGGTATCGACGGTAGACGGTTCTGACGGCTGCCACTGGGAGCACAGCGTCGCCCGCCACGAGAACGGCATCTGGGTGCTCACTGCGCCGGATGGGGGAGCGGCCGGTCTTTCTCCGTTCGGCGTGACTCCGACCCCGATCGCCTGAGGTCTCACACGCCAGGCATAGCGACGTCCGGGCAGAATATTCGTTGAGGCAACAGGTTCGCCGACGCGGCGAGCCGTACACAGATCGGAAGTCTATGGCTGCTGCGCAGGGCAGGAACAACTGGTTCGTCATCGGTATCTCGACCGCCGTCGTGGTGGTGCTCGTCGCACTCGGTGCGCTCGTGGTGTGGATGAACAACCGTGCGAACGACCCGGGGGCCGCGCCCACCGGCGACATCATCAACGCGGAGTCGGGCGCGATCACCTTCGGCGAAGGCGACGATGTCGTCGCCACGTACCTGGACTTCATGTGCCCCGCGTGCAACGCCTTCGAACAGTCGTACGGGCAGAGCCTGCAGTCGGCGGCGGCCAACGACGACATCACGCTGGAGATCTATCCGGTCGCGATCCTCGACCACCTCTCCCAGGGGACAAACTACTCGTCCCGCGCCGCGGGAGCGATGTACTGCGTTGCCGACGCCGCCCCAGACAAGGCGCTGGACTACATGAACGCGCTGTTCGCGAACCAGCCGCAGGAGTCGGGGCCCGGTCTGACCGATGAGCAGCTCGCGCAGATCGCGGAGCAGGTCGGTGCGGATGCCGCCGTCAGCTGCATCGCCGACGGCACCTACGAGAAGTTCGGTGCCGCCCAGGCCAAGAAGCACGATGTGCGCGGTACTCCGACGGTCGACATCAACGGCACGCGCCTGGACATCAGTGAGATCAACACCGAGCTGCCCAAGGTGCTGCCCTGATCTCCAGACGCTGACGGCGCACTCCGGGGGAGCGGCGGAGAGGCGATCGGTGAGTGGGTAGACTGGTTGGTTGATGTCCCGACCCGGGACCGACACCGCCTGTCGTCTTTCTGAAGGACCCACCACCATGTCTCTTCGCCGCTCTTTTGCCGTGCTCGGAACCTTGGGCGTTGCCCTGGGCTCCGGCCTGATCGCTGTCAGCCCGGCAGTCGCCGCCACGTCGGCACCCGGCGCGACGGCAGGTCTCAGTGCTGCACTGTGCCCGCCCGAACTGCTCCCACCGCCCGCCAACGACAACCAGGTGTGGCACGACGACCAGATCGGCGTGTTCGCGGGTGGTGACTTCATCGCCGAATCGGCATCGGCTGAGTCCGAGGGGCTGCTTGTTGTTCTCGGCGACGCGACCTTCCGCAACGGCAAGGGGTTCAATGTCGGCACCGTGGGTGTCGGCTCGGGCGTCTCGCCCACGCCCGGTGAGGTTATGCTCGCGGTCGGCGGCGACATCCGTGTCGAAGGTGCGAACACGGTGCTGGATGTGGGTGCCAACGCGACCAACGCGGATGACGAGCTCGTCGGAGGCTCGGTGCAGGTCGGGGGCAACACGACTCCCGCCTACCCGGCACCCGCGTATCGCCTGAACGAGGGAACCCTCACCGAGGGGATGGGGGCGGACGCCCTCAGCGCTTGGGCCGAGACCGACGTCGCGGCCATGTCGCAAGCGTTCTCCGGGCGGGACGACACCGGCGAGGTGACAGGTGACCAGTGGAACCTGACGTTCACGGGTGACGGCGCTAGTTTGCGACAGGTGTTCACCGTGTCCGCTGACAAGCTCACCGTCGGGAACCCTGCGATTCACTTCCTGCAGATCCCCGAGCGCGCCAGCGTGGTCGTGAACGTGACCGGCTCCGGCGATGTCGTCTGGGCCCCGACCTACTTCACCGACAACGGCGACCGAGTCGACGGACTGGACGCTCCGCGGTTCGGCCAGGTGGCCGGGCGCACGCTGTGGAACTTCGCAGATGCCGATTCGGTGCACATCGACGGCAGCAGCCAGGTGCTCGGTTCGCTCGTGGTTCCCGCGAAGGACTCCACCGACGCTCCGGCGATGCGCATCACGGCATCGACCAACGGCGTCATCTACACCGCCGGCTCGATCATCATGGACGGCCAGGGTAACGAGCAGCACTTCTACCCGTGGATCGAGTACCCCTGCGGCTCCACGCCGGAGCCGGGGCCGGAGCCGGAGCCGCAGCCTGAGGTCGAGGGCGCCTTCACGATCACCAAGACGGTACAGGGCGAGAACGCTCCGCAGGTTGCCTTCAGCGGTGCGTACAGCTGCTCGATCGACGACGCGCAGGTCAGCACGGGAGTGTGGGAGCTCGCCGCCGGTGAGACGACAGACCCCATCGTCGCACCCGTCGGAGCATCCTGCGCGGTGAGCGAGGATCTTCCCACTGACACCGAGGCCGGCACCTGGGGTGCCCCAGTCGTGTCCGGTTCGCCGGCGATCATCACGAAGGCATCCGCGCAGGAGCCCGTCCGCATCTCGGTGCTGAACACGTTCGTGCCCGCGCCCGGCCCGGGCCCCGACCCCACGCCGACCCCCGAGCCGACGCCGGACCCGGAGCCCACGCCGGACCCGGAGCCCGCGCCGACCCCGGAGCCGACGCCGACCTCGGAGCCCACGGTCGAGCCGACGCCGGCTCCGACCACGCCGGCTGAGACGCCCGAGGGTGAACTTGCGACCACGGGTGGCACGATCGCGATCACGACCGTGGCTCTCGGAGCGCTGCTGTTGGTCGCCGGACTGCTTCTTCGCCTGCGTCACCGCGCGCAGCAGTAATCGGTAGCTGCGTCGTCGCGCATTTGCCGCACGGGCATCGACGGTCTATCATAGATCTTTGGTGCCGTGCGCCTTGTTCTGGCGTGTCCCAACTCGGCGGCGCAGCACCGCTATCATCACCCATCCACCGCAGATCGACCGATCTGCAGAAGCGTCAGCGAGGCTATGGCTAAGAAAGACGGTGTCATCGAGATCGAGGGCGTCATTTCCGAGGCGCTGCCCAACGCGATGTTCCGCGTTGAGCTCAGCAACGGACACAAGGTGCTCGCCACGATCTCCGGAAAGATGCGGCAGAACTACATCCGCATCATCCCCGAAGACCGCGTGGTCGTGGAGCTTTCGCCCTACGACCTGACCCGCGGGCGCATCGTCTACCGCTACCGCTGATCGGTCGAGAAGTAACGGCTGTCGACTGGCGAGTCCCTGTGACGGGGCTCGGCACGAGAGAGCACGAAGACAGCGAACAGGAAGCACTATGAAGGTCAACCCCAGCGTCAAGCCCATCTGCGACCACTGCCGCGTGATCCGTCGTCACGGTCGCGTCATGGTGATCTGCAAGAGCAACCCGCGCCACAAGCAGCGCCAGGGCTGAGCACCAGCTCCACAACTGAATACTCCGGTCGTCGAGTGAGTGCATCACTCCACGACCGGGAAATGAACAGGCAGGTCGGATCCCGCGCAGGCGGGGGACACCCCGGGTTGGAGGCCCGGGAACGGACTCTGCTCCACACCTCCACCTCACTCCAGGAGATACCGCATGGCACGTCTTGCCGGCGTTGACATCCCGCGCGACAAGCGCGTGGTGATCGCCCTCACCTACATCTACGGCATCGGCCGTACCCGCTCCGTCGAGATCCTTCAGGCGACCGAGATCGACGAGTCGATCCGCGTCAAGGACCTCTCCGACGAGCAGCTTGTCGCACTGCGCGACCACATCGAAGGCAACTACAAGGTGGAGGGTGACCTGCGCCGCGAGGTCGCCGCCGACATCCGCCGCAAGGTCGAGATCGGCTCCTACGAGGGTCTGCGTCACCGCCGTGGCCTTCCGGTGCGCGGTCAGCGCACCAAGACCAACGCGCGTACCCGCAAGGGCCCGAAGCGCACCGTCGCCGGCAAGAAGAAGGCCCGCTAAGCGGCCAGGGAATAGGAGAACACTTTCATGGCTGCACCCAAGGCCGCCGCGCGCAAGCCGCGCCGCAAGGAAAAGAAGAACATCGCGCTGGGCCAGGCCCACATCAAGTCGACGTTCAACAACACCATCGTTTCGATCACCGACCCGTCCGGCGCTGTCATCAGCTGGGCCTCGTCGGGTGGCGTGGGCTTCAAGGGCTCGCGCAAGTCGACCCCGTACGCGGCCGGCATGGCCGCCGAGTCGGCTGCCCGCCAGGCCGCCGAGCACGGTGTCAAGAAGGTCGACGTCTTCGTCAAGGGCCCGGGCTCGGGTCGTGAGACCGCGATCCGCTCGCTGCAGGCCGCTGGCCTCGAGGTCGGTTCGATCCAGGACGTGACGCCGCAGGCTCACAACGGCTGCCGTCCGCCGAAGCGCCGCCGCGTCTGATCTCGTCCCTGCCCGCCCGGCGCCGCTCAGGCGCCGGGCGGGCAGGTCCACAACTCAAGACCTCACCCACACATGTCATATAGCGGGCATGTGATCGAAAGGAACACATAGTGCTCATCGCACAGCGTCCCACTCTCACCGAGGAAAAGATCTCCGAGAACCGCAGCCGGTTCGTCATCGAGCCGCTGGAGCCCGGGTTCGGATACACGATCGGCAACGCGCTGCGCCGCAGTCTGCTGTCGTCGATCCCCGGCGCATCGGTCACCACCATTCGCATCGACGGCGTGCTGCACGAGTTCAGCACGATCCCCGGTGTGAAGGAGGATGTCACCGAGATCATCCTGAACATCAAGCAGCTGGTCGTTTCCAGCGAGCGCGACGAGCCCATCACCGCGTACCTGCGCAAGACGGGCGCCGGCGAGGTCACCGCCGCTGACATCTCCGCTCCGGCGGGTGTCGAGGTGCACAACCCCGAGCTGGTCATCGCGACGCTCAACGACACCGCTCGCTTCGAGCTCGAGCTCACCATCGAGCGTGGCCGCGGCTACGTCTCGGCTGCGCAGAACCGCAGCGAGTACGCCGAGGCCGGCCAGATCCCGATCGACTCGATCTACTCGCCGGTGCTCAAGGTCAGCTACCGTGTCGACGCCACCCGTGCCGGTGAGCGCACCGACTTCGACAAGCTGGTGCTCGATGTCGAGACGAAGTCGGCGATCAGCGCACGCGACGCCGTCGCATCGGCCGCGAAGACCCTCACCGAGCTGTTCGGTCTCGCTCGCGAGTTGAACACCGAAGCAGAGGGCATCGAGATCGGCCCCGCGCCGGTCGAGGCCGTGCTCTCCAGCGAGCTCTCCATGCCGATCGAGGACCTCGATCTGTCGGTGCGCTCGTACAACTGCCTCAAGCGTGAGGGCATCAACACCGTTTCGGAGCTGGTCGCCCTTTCGGAGACGCAGCTGATGAACATCCGCAATTTCGGACAGAAGTCGGTCGACGAGGTGCGCGACAAGCTCGTCTCGCTCGGTCTGTCGCTGAAGGATTCGGTGCCCGGTTTCGACGGCGCCCACTTCTACAGCGCAGGCGAAGACGAGTCCTTCTGAAACCCGACCTCTTCCTGATCAGGAGCTAGACGAACATGCCCAAGCCCACCAAGGGTCCCCGCCTCGGAGGCGGCCCCGCACACGAGCGCCTTCTTCTCGCGAACCTCGCGGCAGCGCTCTTCACCAACAAGTCGATCCGCACGACCGAGACGAAGGCCAAGCGCCTGCGTCCGCTCGCGGAGCGTCTGATCACGCTCGGCAAGCGTGGCGACCTGCACGCACGCCGCCGTGCAGCGACCGTGCTGCGCTCGAACAAGGACGCCCTGCACGTTCTGTTCGCCGAGATCGCCCCGCTGGTCGCCGAGCGTGAGGGTGGCTACACCCGTATCACGAAGGTCGGCAACCGCAAGGGTGACAACGCGCCCATGGCCGTGATCGAGCTCGTTCTCGAGCCCGTCGCGCCGAAGAAGAAGGCCAAGCCCGCCGCTAAGGCCGCAGCGCCCAAGGCTGAGAAGGTCGAAGAGGCACCCGCCGAGGAGACCGTCGAGGCTCCCGTCGAGGATGCCGCTGCTGAGGCACCCGCGGAGGAGAAGGCCGAGTAAGGCCCTCCACGCGTTGTAAGAAGCCCGCCACCCTCTGGGGTGGCGGGCTTCTTCGCATCCGCTGGCGTAGTGAAGCGTTACGCGGCGCGAAGCTCCTTGCGCAGGATCTTGCCCGCGCTCGACTTCGGGATGGTCTCGATGAACTCGACCTGGCGCACCTTCTCGTGCGGGGCGACGCGCGCTGCGACGAAGTCCATCACATCCTGGGCGCTGAGATCAGCATCCGCCTGACGCACCACGAAAGCCTTCGGGATCTCCTGGCCATCCTCGTCGTAGGCACCGATCACGGCGCTGTCGGCGATGAGCGGATGCTCGAGCAGGAGTGCTTCGAGCACGGCGGGCGCTACCTGGTAGCCCTTGTACTTGATGAGCTCCTTCAGGCGGTCGACGATCCGGAAGATGCCGTCGGAGGTGACGGTCGCGATGTCACCGGTGTGCAGCCAACCGTCGACGTCGAGCATCTCGGCGGTCGCCTCGGGGCGGTTCAGGTAGCCGCTCATGATCTGCGGGCCGCGCAACCAGAGTTCGCCGGCGGCGCTGGGGCCATCGGCGGGAACGTCGACGTCGATGCCGGTCTCGGGGTCGACGATACGGGCCTCGGTGTTGGGGACAAGCGGGCCGATCGACGACTTGTCGATGTCAGTGCGCTCGGCCGGGATGAGGTTGGCCGCCGGGCTCGTCTCGGTCATGCCGTAACCCTGCACCACGCTGCAGCCCAGGCGCTGCTCGACCGCGGCCGCCAGTGCACCGTCCAGCGGCGCCGCCCCCGAGAAGATCACGCGCACCGACGACAGATCGTACTGGTCGACGATGGGGTGCTTCGCGAGCGCCACCGCGACCGGCGGAGCGATGAACACCCAAGACGTGCGGTGTTCCTGGATGATGCGCAGGAACTCGGGTAGGTCGAACTTCGGCATGGTGACCAGTCCGGCGCGCTGACGGATCGCGAAGTTCAGCAGCACCGTCATTCCGTAAATGTGGAAGAACGGCAGGATTGCGAGGATGCGGTCCTGCTCGCCGACGGTGAGCATGGAGCGGCACTGGGCAACGTTCGCGACCAGGTTGCGGTGTGTGAGCATCACGCCCTTCGGGCGACCCGTCGTCCCCGATGAATAGGGCAGCACAGCGAGATGCGTCGCCGGGTCGAAGACGACGTCCGGTGCGGCGTGGCCCTCTGCCAGCAGGGATCGCAGGTCCGGGTGGCCCTCTGCTCCGTCGAGCACGATGAGCCGGTCGTCGGGAATACCGCGCTGCGCGGCGGCTGCCTTCGCGCCCGCGAGCAGCGGTGTGACGGTGATCAGCCACTCCGCACCGGCGTCCTCAAGCTGGTTCGCGATCTCGTCGGCCGTGTACAGGGAGTTGATGGTCGTCGCGGTGGCACCGGCACGCAGAATGCCGTGGAAGACCGTCGCGAACGCCGGGATGTTGGGGCAGAGGATGCCGATGCGTGAGCCGATCCCGATGCGACGGGCGGCGAGAGCACCCGCGAACAGGTCGATCTGGGCGACGAGCTGTCGGTACGTCGTCTCGGCGCCGCTCGTGCCGTCGACGATCGCGACGGCATCCAGCTGAGTCTCGTCGAGATCGGCGAACAGGTACTCGTGGATCGACGTGTTCGGGATCTCGATGTCGGGAAGTGTGCTGCGCATGGGGATCTCCTTCGATCGCGCGTCCGATGTGGGACTCAGTCTCTCATGCTGTGACACGCAATGCCGAACCTGCGGGGCGCCGACCCCGTGCGCAACAGACACAGCGCGCGGGTTTAGTGTTGACCGTGTGACTGAAGAGGATCTGTCCATCACCCGAGAGCCTCGCGCGTACTTCACCTTCGTCTTCATCGGACTGCTGGCGGGCCTCCTCTCGGGGCTGTTCGGCGTCGGCGGCGGAACGGTGATCGTGCCCCTGCTCGTGCTGATGCTGCACTATGGTCAGCGCCGCGGTGCCGGCACGTCGCTCGCCGCGATCGTGCCGACGGCGAGCATCGGTGTCATCTCGTACGCCCTGGCCGATGCGGTGGCCTGGATCCCGGCGCTCATCCTGGCCGGAGGCGCTGTCGTGGGGGCGCAGATTGGCACCTGGTTGCTGCCGAAGGTCTCACAGTCGGCATTGCGCTGGGGCTTCGTGGCGTTCCTCGTCGCGGTCATCGTCAGCCTGTTCGTCGTGATCCCGTCGCGCGAGGCTGAGCTCGTGCTCGGGTGGGGCAACGGCATCGGCCTCGCGGGTGTCGGCGTCGGCACCGGCATCATCGCCGGGCTCATCGGCGTCGGCGGAGGCGTCGTCGTCGTGCCCGTGCTGATGCTCGTCTTCGGCACCAGTGACCTGGTCGCCAAGGGCACGTCGCTGCTGATGATGATCCCCACCGCGATCTCGGGGACCATCGGCAACCTGCGTCACGGCAACGTCGACCTGCTGGCGGCCGGCATCATCGGACTCGCCGCTTGCACGACGACGGCGCTGGGCGCCTGGTTGGCGACGATCGTGGATCCGTTCGTCGGCAACATGCTCTTCGCGGGCTACCTGCTGTTCATCGCGGTGCAGATGAGCGTGAAGGCCATCCGCGGACGCCGGCGCTGATCTCGCCCGCGCTGGAGGGTTTGTCCGGTCGTGGGCACCGGCGCTTCTGAGGCACGCTCGGTAGGATTGAGGGGTGCCTGTGAACAACGAACTGGTCGGCCGGGAGTTCCCGCCGACGGCCCCGTATCTGGTCGGACGAGAGAAGGTGCGCGAATTCGCCCGCGCAGTCTTCGCGGATGCTCCTCAGCACACCGACGTCGAGGCGGCCCGCGCGGCCGGCTATGCCGACGTCGTTGCGCCGCCGACCTTCGCGATGGTCGTGCAGGACCTCACTCTTCAGCAGCTGCTCGCCGAGCCCGACTCGGGGATCGTGCTCGCCCGTACGATCCACGCCGAGCAGCGGTTCGCCTACACGCGTCCGATCGTCGCGGGCGATGAGCTGACCGCGCAGCTGGCGGTCACGGGCATCCGCACTCTCGGAGGCAACGCGATGATCACGAGCGACGCGACGATCACCGATGGCGACGGCGCGCACGTCGTCACCGCCACCAGCGTTCTGCTGGTGGGCTCGGAAGCTACCGACGAGGAGGCGAAGTGATGGCCGAGTACACCGTTGGCGACATCGTCGCCGAGCGCACCGTGCACCTGACACGTGAGTCGCTGGTGCGTTACGCCGGGGCATCCGGTGATTTCAACCCGATCCACTACCGCGACGATGTGGCCGAGGCCGTCGGCCTTCCCGGCGTGCTCGCGCACGGCATGCTCACGATGGGGCTGGCCTCGTCGACGGTGCTGGCCGCGCTTCCCGCCGACGTCCGTGTGATCGACTACGGGGTGCGCTTCACGAAGCCGGTCGTCGTCGATCCCGAGCATGGCGCTGATGTGCACGTGCTCGCCAAGGTCGGCGCTGCCGATGAGACCTCGGCGCGCATCGATCTCACGGTGAAGGCCGCCGAGACCACGGTGCTCGCCAAGGCCCAGCTGCGCGTCGCGCTCTGAAGGGGCGTCGGCTGAGATGACAGAGATCGAACCCATCGCCCTGCGCGAGCTGACCACCCTGCGGACGGGCGCCGCCCCGCATCGGATGCTGGATGCCACCACGACCCCCGAGCTCATCTCCGCTCTCCGCGAGGTGTGGCAGGAGGGAGGCGAGTGGTTCGTGCTGGGAGGGGGATCCAATCTCTTCGTCGGTGACGAGCCGTTCGACGGCACGGTCATCCGCATCCTCACCACCGGTATCGAGGAGCTGCCGTCGCCGCACGAGGGCCGCATCCGGTTGCGTGTGCAGGCGGGGCATTCGTGGGACGACCTGGTCGCCTACGCGGTCGAGCGCGGATACGCGGGCATCGAGGCGATGAGTGGTATCCCCGGGACCGTCGGTGCGGCTCCCGTGCAGAACGTGGGCGCCTACGGGCAGGAGATCCAGGAGACCCTCGTCGAGGTCGAGCTGATCGACGAGCACGCCGACGACGCCGTCGTGGTTCCGGCCGCCGAACTCGGATTGGGGTTCCGTACCTCGGTGCTCAAGCACCACTACGGCGAGGTGCAGGAGCGCCGCGCCGTCATCCTCTCGGTGACCCTCGACCTGGCTGTGACGGGCGATGGCGGACGCGTCGTGCGCGGTGACCAGCTGCGCCGGGCCCTGGGCCTGGAGGACTACGAGCCTGTGCCGCTGAGCTGGGTGCGCGCGCGGATCCTCGAGACCCGTGCGATGAAGGGGATGCTGCTCGACGAGGCCGATCCCGATACCCGTAGCGCGGGGTCGTTCTTCCAGAACGCGATTGTGTCCGAGGCCGTGGCGCGCACGCTGCCGGCGGAATGCCCGCGGTGGAAGGTCGAGCCCGACCTCGACGCGATGACAGTGATTCCGTTGGACGACTACTACGGGCTCAGCCCGCGCGCCGAGCGGCCCGCGAGCATGGTGAAGGTCAGCGCCGCATGGCTGATCGAGAACTCGGGCATCCGCAAGGGCTTCAAACTGCCGCGTTCGCGCGCGGGCATCTCGACGAAGCACGCCCTCGCGGTGACCAACCGCGGCGGTGCGACCGCCGCTGAGGTGAGCGAGCTCGCCCGCTTCGTGCAGAGTCGCGTGCACGCCGAGTACGGTCTGCTGCTGCAGCCCGAGCCGGTTCTGGTGGGCGTCGAGCTCTGACGCCGCCGACACCCCCAGTTCACGCCGAGACCCCTACGTGGCTGCGCAGCTACGTAGGGGTCTCGGCGGTAGAACGGGGGTGTCGACGCGCGGGGTCAGGAGGCGAACAGGCGCTGCAGGCGCTGCACGCCCTCCAGCAGCTGGTCGTCGCCGAGCGCGTACGACAGGCGCAGGTAGCCGGACGGGCCGAAGGCCTCGCCGGGGACGACGGCGACCTCGGCCTGTTCGAGGATCAGATCGGCCAGCTCGAGCGACGTCGTGGGAGTCACACCGCCCCAGGTTCGGCCGAGGAGGCCCTGCACATCGGGGTACACGTAGAAAGCGCCCTGCGGGTTGGGCACCACGAGCCCGTCGATCTTCGACAGCTCCGACACGATCAGACGGCGACGGCGGTCGAACGCCTCGCGCATCTGCTCGGCCTCGGTCTGAGGCCCGGTCAATGCAGCGATGGCTCCGCGCTGCGCGACGTTGTTGACGTTGCTCGACAGGTGCGACTGCAGGTTGGCGGCGATCTTGATGGCATCCGCCGGCCCCACCATCCAGCCCACCCGCCAACCGGTCATCGCATACGTCTTGGCGACGCCGTTGACCAGGATCGTCTGACCGGCGACCTCGGGCAGCGCCTCGACGATCGAGGTGGCCTTGACGCCGTCGTAGGTGAGGTTCTGGTAGATCTCATCCGAGATCACCCAGATGCCGTGCTCGACGGCCCAGGCGGCGATCGCGGCGGTCTCGTCGGCCGAGTACACCGAACCGGTCGGGTTCGACGGCGAAACGAACACCAGCACTGTGGTGCGGTCGGTGCGCGCGGCTTCGAGCTGCTCGACGGTGACCTTGTAGTCCTGGTCGGCGCCGGCGAACACCTCGACGGGCACGCCGTCCGCCAGGCGGATCGCCTCGGGGTAGGTGGTCCAGTACGGCGCGGGCAGCAGCACCTCGTCGCCGGGGTTCACCACGGTCTGGAAGGCCTGGTACACCGACTGCTTGCCGCCGTTGGTGATCAGCACCTGCGAGGGCGAGACTTCAAGGCCCGAGTCGCGCAGCGTCTTCGCGGCGACGGCTTCGCGCAGCGCGGGAAGTCCGGCCGCCGGCGTGTACCGGTAGTTGGCCGGGTCGGCGAGGGCCTCGGCGGCGGCATCCACGATGAACTGCGGCGTCGCGAAATCGGGTTCGCCGGCCGCGTACGAGATCACGGGGCGGCCTTCGGCCTTGAGGGCCTTGGCCTTGGCATCCACCTTCAGCGTGGCGGACTCGGCGATGGCGGACAGCTTGCGGGAGAGAGGGGCGCGTTCGGTCACGATCTTGATCGTACTCGGGTGGCGCTACTCATTGAATCCTCTCCCGCGCTGCTCGTAGCGTCGGCGGCGATCGGCTGTGGCCGGCGCGACCGAAGGAGCTCGAATGCACACGACCAGACGCGGATTCCTGCAGCTCGGAGGCACGGCGCTCGCCGCGTCGCTGATCCCCGGACTGCTGCCGAGCAGCGCCGGCGCGGCGCCCCCGCCGCTGTCCATCGCGGGAGGGACGGAAGCGCTGCGTGCGCGCTGGGTCGACGCGCTCACCAGCCGATCGATCATCACCGCCGATCCGACAGGGTTCGACGACGCCATCGCCGCGCTCGACCGGGGGACCACTGCGCTGATGCAGCAGATCGCCCCCACCGGCACCCGGTACTTCACCTCGACCGACTGGACGGTTGGCGCCACGGATTTGCTGCGTTCGAACCAGATGCGGCTGAACTACGTCAACCTTGAGAAACTCGCCACGGCGTGGGCCACCCCCGGCTCGACGCACGAGGGGTCGTCCGAGGTGCTCGATGCGGTGCGCACGGGGCTTGCGCACATGCACGAACAGATCTACCACCCCGGCACCGCGTGGTGGGGCAACTGGTGGTCGTGGAACATCGGTGCCGCGCAACCCCTGGCCAATGTCATGGCGCTGATCCGC
The DNA here is from genome assembly GCF_017303215.1 of Microbacterium esteraromaticum. Taxonomy (GTDB): domain Bacteria; phylum Actinomycetota; class Actinomycetes; order Actinomycetales; family Microbacteriaceae; genus Microbacterium; species Microbacterium esteraromaticum_C. The sequence continues at coordinate 139,917 of NZ_JAEMWU010000002.1, forward strand.
GACGAGCTCGATCAGGCCGACATCGACCGCTACTGCGTGGCGTTCGATCATTTCCTGCCCGAGCGCGACCCCCGACTCCAGCAGCATCCGAGCGGCGTGCAGGAGTCCAACGGCGCCAACCGCGTCGATATCTGCCAGGCCGTCATCGTGCGCGCCGTCGTCCAGCCCGATGAGCCGCTGCTGCGCGCGGCGGTCGACGCGCTCAGCCCCACCTGGCAGTACGTGACCGAGGGCAACGGCTTCTTCGCCGACGGCTCGTTTGTGCAGCAGTCCACCATTGGCTACACCGGCACCTATGGTCTTGTACTGCTGGGCGGCCTGTCGAAGCTGTTCGCCCTGCTCGCCGATTCCGACTTCCCCATCGTCGACCCCACGCGCAGTAATCTCACCGGTGTGATCGAGGGGTCGTTCGCGCCCTTCATGTTCAACGGGCAGATGATGGACGCGGTGCGAGGGCGTGCGGTCGCACGCTATGCCCTGCGCAGCAAGGACAATGGTGACGAGCTCATCGAGCACACGCTGCGCCTGGCGAAGGCCGCCGACCCCGATACCGCGGCACGATGGCGGGGTCTGTGCCGGCAGTGGATCGAGTCGAACGCTGCCGCCGACATCGCCGAGTCGACGAAGATCGGCCGCCGTGCACTGGTCGCGGAGCTACTCGACGCCGAGGTCGTAGCCAGACCGGATGCCACCGGCCCGCGGTTCTTCCCCGCGATGGACCGTCTTGTGTACCGTTCGACCGACGGCTCCTGGGCACTATGCGTCGCGATGTGCTCGAACCGGATCGCGTGGCACGAAGGAACGGGCGCCGAGAACATGCGGGGTGTCAAGACCAGCCAGGGGATGACCTATCTCTACCTCGCTGACGACGACACGCACTTCGACGATCACTTCTGGGCGACATCCGACCTCGAGGCGCCTGTCGGTGCCACCGTAGATCTCACTCCGCTGCCGGACAATCCGGAAGGGCAATGGGGTGAGACGACCCCGGCGAACGAGTGGACGGGCGGCGCGACGCTCGACGAGTTCGCGGTCTCGGCCATGCACCTGGTCGCGCCGGGCGGAACCGGACTCGTCGCCCGCAAGGCGTGGTTCTTCCAGGACGATCTCGTCGTCGCGCTCGGCAGCGACATCTCGTCGCGCAGCGGGGCCGAGGTGCGCACGGTCGTCGAACACCGAAACCTCGGTGGCACTCCGCGCACACTCACCGTGGACGGCGAGGCGATCACCGCCCCGCGCACTCTGCGCGGCGCGCGCTGGGCGCACCTCGCCGACGTCGGCGGCTATGTGTTCCTCCCCGGCTCGCCCGCCCTGCGCGCCGAGCTGGTCGAGCGGCAGGGTCGATGGACCGACAACGCGACCCGTTCGGTGCCCGAGACACAGCAGGTGCGTCGCCGTCAGTACGCGACGCTGGCGTACACGCACGGACCGGATGCCACCGATGCGTCGACGTACGCCTATGCACTGCTGCCGGGTGCCGACGCGGCGCAGACTGCCGCCCGCGCCGGCGACCTCGGCGTGCGGGTGCTGCGCAACGACTCCGCCGTGCAGGCGGTGCGGTTGCCCTCCGGCGCGATCTGCGCCGCGGTGTGGGCAGGCGCCGCGTTCGACAGGGTGCGGATCTCATCGAGCGCGACGCTCATCCTCAAGAAGATCCCGACCGGTCTGGAGGTGTCTCTCGCCGACCCCACCCAGACTCAGGACGCCCTGGACGTCGTGCTGGTCGGCATCGCCGGTGACCGCGTGTCCGGGCCGGACGCGGACCGCGTCTCGCTCACCCGCGTCCGATCCGAGGTACGACTGCGCGTCGATACCCGCGGCACCGCGGGCAGGTCGCTGCGCTTCTCGGTGCATCGACGCTGAGCACGCCACGGATACCGGTGCTATCTCAGCGCTCGACGAGGATGCCGTCCTCGTCGGCATAGAGCCGGGCGCCGGGGCGGAAGACGACGTCGCCGAACTCGACAGTGACATCGACCTCGCCGACGCCGTCCTTGGCGCTCTTGCGCGGGTTGGTGCCCAGCGCCTTCACTCCGAGCGGCATCCCCGCGATTGCGGCGCTGTCGCGCACGCAGCCGTGGATGACGACGCCGGCCCAGCCGGCATCCACCGCGAGCTGCGCGATCATGTCACCCATCAGTGCGGTGCCGAGCGAGCCGGCGCCGTCGACGACGAGCACGGCACCGTCACCGGGGGAGGAGAGCAGCGTCTTCACGAGCGCATTGTCCTGAAAGCAGCGCACCGTGCGGATCGGGCCCTCGAACGCGGTCACCCCGCCGAAGGAGCGCAGTTGAAGCGGGAGCGACTGCAGGGCGTCGCCGTGCTCGTCGTAGAGGTCTGCGGTGGAAGTCATCGAGGCGTCCTGTCTGCGGGGTGATAGCGGAAAGAGACGAGAGGTCGGATGCCGTGGCATCCGACCTCTCGGTGAGTCAGGTCAGCCGTGTCAGCTGAACTGGTTCATGGTGTTGTGCTGGCCGCCTGCCTTGAGAGCGGCGTCACCGGCGAAGTACTCCTTGTGGTTGTCGCCGATGTCGGAACCGGCCATGTTCTGGTGCTTCACGGTGGCGATGCCCCCGCGGATCTCGCGGCGCTGCACGTCCTTGACGTAGGCGAGCATGCCCTCGTCGCCGAAGTAGCCCTTCGCGAGGTCGTCGGTCGACAGGGCGGCCGTGTGGTAGGTCGGCAGGGTGATGAGGTGGTGGAAGATGCCGGCGCGCGCTGAACCGTCGCGCTGGAACGTGCGGATCTTCTCGTCGGCCAGGCGGGCCAGCTCGGTGTCGTCGTACTCGACGCTCATCAGGGCGCTGCGGTCGTAGGCCGAGACGTCCTCGCCCTGCTCGGCGAGTGCGTCGTAGGCCTGCTGACGGAAGTTCAGCGTCCAGTTGAACGACGGGCTGTTGTTGTAGACCAGCTTCGCGTTCGGGATGACCTCGCGGATCGCGTCGACCATGCCCGCGATCTGCTCGACGTGCGGCTTCTCGGTCTCGATCCACAGCAGATCGGCACCATTGCGCAGCGACGTGATGCAATCGAGCACGCAGCGCTCCTCACCGGTGCCGGCGCGGAACCGGTACAGGTTGCTGGCCAGGCGACGCGGCCGCATGAGCTTGCCGTCGCGCTTGATGACGACATCGCCGTTGCCGAGGTCTCCGTCGGCGATCTCCTCGACGTCGAGGAAGGAGTTGTACTGGTCGCCGAGGTCGCCGACCTCGGTCGTCACGGCGAGCTTCTGCGTCAACCCGGCGCCGAGAGAGTCGGTGCGTGCGACGATGATGCCGTTGTCGATGCCGAGCTCGAGGAAGGCGTAGCGCACCGCGTTGAGCTTGGCGATGAAGTCCTCGTGCGGCACGGTGACCTTGCCGTCCTGGTGGCCGCACTGCTTCTCGTCCGAGACCTGGTTCTCGATCTGGATCGCGCAGGCACCCGCCTCGATCATCTTCTTGGCGAGCAGGTAGGTCGCCTCGGGGTTGCCGAAGCCGGCGTCGATGTCGGCGATGATCGGCACGACGTGGGTCTCGTACTCGTCGATCTGTGACTGGATGAACTCGGCGGCGGTCTCGTCGCCAGCGGCGCGCGCGGCGTCGAGCTGGGTGAACAGCAGGTCCAGCTCACGGGCGTCGGCCTGACGCAAGAACGTGTAGAGCTCTTCGATCAGCGCCGGCACCGCGGTCTTCTCGTGCATCGACTGGTCGGGGAGCGGGCCGAACTCGGACCGCAGCGCCGCGACCATCCAGCCGGACAGGTACAGGTAGCGCTTGTTCGTCGACTTCAGGTGCTTCTTGATCGAGATCAGCTTCTGCTGCCCGATGAAGCCGTGCCAGACGCCCAGCGACTGGGTGTACAGCGACGAGTCGGCGTCGTACTCGGCCATGTCGCGGCGCATGATGTCGGCGGTGTACTGGGCGATCTCGAGTCCGGTGCGGAACCGGTTCTGTGCGCGCATGCGGGCAACCGACTCGGGGTCGATCGCGCTCCACGGGGAGCCCTGCTCGTCCTTCAGCGCCTGGACGGCGGCGATGTCATCCTGGTAGCGGGTCATGTCGTCTTCCTTCGTTGGGATGCTGGTGTTCCGGTGCGTTCAGCGGTGGTCAGTCGGTCAGGTGGCGGGAGTAGGCGGGCAGGGTCAGGAAGGCCGGGAAGGTCTCCTGCAGCGCCACCTCGCGGAAGATCTCTGCCGCGTCGTCGTACCGGTCCTCGTCACCGCGGGGAACGGTGGCCAGCACGTCGGTGATGATGTCCTCGACGTACGCGGCCGTGATCGGCGTGCCGTCCTCGGTGGTGCGGTCCTGCTGGATCCACTGCCACACCTGCGAGCGCGAGATCTCGGCGGTGGCGGCGTCCTCCATCAGCCCGTCGATGGCGACGGCGCCCAGTCCGCGCAGCCAGGCCTCGATGTAGCGGATGCCCACCGACACGTTGTCGTAGACACCGCGCGCGGTGATCGGGCGACCGATGCGCAGGTCGAGCAGCTGAGCGGCGGTGACGTTCACATCGTCGCGCTGGCGGTCGACCTGGTGGGGACGGTCGCCGAGCACGGCGTCGAACTCGGCGCGTGCCGCGGGGATCAGGTCGGGGTGGGCGACCCAGGTGCCGTCGAATCCGTCGCCGGCTTCGCGGCGCTTGTCGGCGGCGACCTTCTGCAGTGCCTGCTGGGTCATCTCGGGGTCGCGGCGGTTCGGGATGAACGCGCTCATGCCGCCGATCGCGTGGGCGCCGCGCTTGTGGCAGGTCTGCACGAGCAGGTCGGTGTAGGCGCGCATGAAGGGCACCGTCATGGTGACCTCACTGCGGTCGGGCAGCACGAACCGTGCGCCGCGGCCGCGGTAGGTCTTGATGATCGAGAAGATGTAGTCCCAACGGCCGGCGTTGAGTCCGGCGCAGTGGTCGCGCAGCACGTAGAGGATCTCGTCCATCTCGAATGCGGCCGGCAGCGTCTCGATCAGGACGGTGGCGCGGATCGTGCCGTGCGGGATGCCGATGTACTCCTCGGCGAAGGTGAACACGTCGTCCCACAGGCGGGCTTCTTCGCTGGACTCCAGCTTGGCGATGTAGAAGTACGGGCCGCGGCCGGCGTCGATCAGGGCCTGCGCGTTGTGGAAGAAGTACAGACCGAAGTCGACCAGAGAGCCCGAGGCCGCCATCGTGCGACCGGTGCGGTCGGTGAAGTCGACGTGCTTCTCGGTGAGGTGCCAGCCGCGGGGACGCATCACGATAGTGGGCGTGCGCTCGGCGGTGACGTGGTATTCCTTGCCGTCGGGAGAGGTGTACGAGAGCTCGCCGCGGATCGCGTCGCGCAGCGACAGCTGACCGCCGATGACGTTCTGCCAGGTCGGGCTGGTGGCATCCTCCTGGTCGGCGAGCCACACCCGCGCGCCCGAGTTGAGGGCGTTGATGGTCATCTTCGGGTCGGTGGGGCCGGTGATCTCGACGCGGCGGTCCTCCAGGCCGGGGCCGGGGCCGGCGACGCGCCAGTCGGCGTCCTCGCGGATGTGGCGGGTGTCTTCGCGGAACCGCGGGTCGTGACCGTTGCCGATCTCGAACCGGCGGCGCATGCGGTCGGCGAGCCGGTCATGGCGGCGGTTCGAGAAGCGGTGGTGCAGCTCGGTGATGAAGGCCAGAGCCGCCGGGGTGAGGATCTCGTCGAACCGCTCGTGGATCGGTCCGGTGATGTGGATCGCCGGTCCCTGGTGTGCGCCGACGGCGACGCCGGCATCCTGGATCGGCGTGGTCTGTGACGCAGTGGGAGCGGTCATGATCTGTCTCCTCCGTGAGATGTCGGTCGCTGGTGTTCGGCCGGGGTGGCTTGACATCCACTCTGGGAGAGGAATGGCCCCAGCGCCGACCAAATCAGGAGAGAAGTTTGATGGAATTTCTGTTTTTGTGACAGACTGCTCGGCATGAGTCATCCCGAAGCGGTAGAAGAACCGGACGCCCTCACGATCGGGCGCCGCATCCGACAGCTGCGCACCGCGCAGGGGATGACGCTCGAAGACCTCGCGGCACGGATCGATCGTGCACCCAGCCAGGTGTCGATGTTCGAGACCGGCAAGCGCGAGCCGAAGCTGACCTTGCTGCAGTCGATCGCCCGTGCGCTGGGCACGGGCCTCGATGGTCTGCTCGAGGGTGAGCCGCTCGACGAGCGCAGCACTCGCGAGATCGCGTTGGAACGCGCTATGAAGGGGCAGACCTTCCAGGCGCTGGGCATCCCGGCGTTCCGCATCGCCAAGACGATCCCCGATGAGGCGCTCGAGGCGATGCTCGCGCTGCACGGCGAGATCGAACGGTTGCGCGATGAACGGTCGGCGACTCCCGAAGAGGCGCGGCGGGCCAACGTCGAGCTGCGTCATCTGATGCGCACGCAGGACAACTACTTCGTCGAGCTCGAGCAGCACGCCGCGCAGATCCTGGCCGCCGTCGGGCACCCCGGTGGTCCGATCACCCAGCGGACGGCATCCGAGATCGCCGCGCACCTGGGTTTCACCCTGCACTACGCGCCCGACCTGCCGCAGACGACGCGCAGCGTCGCCGATCTCGCGCACGGGCGGCTGTACCTCTCCAGCAGCATCCCCGCCAAGGGCGACGCCCGTACCGCGGTGCTGCAGGCCCTGTCCAGTCGCATCCTCGGCCACGGGGAACCGCGCAGCTACGCCGAGTTCCTGCGTCAGCGGGTCGAGACGAACTACCTCACCGGCGCGCTGCTGGTGCCCGAGGCGCACGTGGTGCCGGTGCTGCAGGAGGCGAAGTCGCGTCGCGCCATCTCGATCGAAGACGTGCGCGACGCCTACTCGGTGTCGTACGAGACGGCGGCGCACCGGTTCACGAACCTCGCCACGCGGCACCTCGACATCCCGGTGCACTTCTTGAAGGTGCACGAGTCGGGAACGATCACCAAGGCGTATGAGAACGACGACGTGAACTTTCCGACTGACCGTCTCGGATCCATCGAGGGCCAGATGTGCTGCCGTCGCTGGACGAGCCGGGTGGTGTTCGACGTCGAAGACCGCTTCAACCCGTACTACCAGTACACCGACACCGGCAACGGCACGTACTGGTGCACGGCCCGCGTCGAGCCCTCCAGTGAAGGCCTGCATTCGGTGAGCGTGGGGGTGCGTTTCGACGACACCCGCTGGTTCGTCGGGCGCGACACGAACAATCGCGGCGTGTCGAAGCACTCGGTCGAGACCTGCTGTCGCCGTGCTCCCGCCGAACTCGAGGAGCGCTGGCGGCAGCACTCCTGGCCGAACGTCCGCACGCCGCGCACGCTGCTGGCCACCCTGCCGACCGGCGCGTTCCCCGGCGTCGACAGCACCGACGTGTACGAGTTCCTCGAGGCGCACGCGCCGGCCTGAGCGGCCGCGGCACGCTCGCTCAGGCGGGGCGGATGCCGCTCACTCGCCGGCGGCGTGCAGGGCGATCCACAGCTCGGCGCGGGCCGGGAAGGTCGCCAGATCAACGCCGAGCAGCGCGGATGCCTGTGCGATGCGACTGCGCAGGGTGTGCCGGTGCACGCCGAGCGCGTTCGCGGACGCATCGAGCACGGCGTCGTGCTCCAGCCAGACGCGCAGGGTGCGTTCCAGGTCGCTGCCCGACGCGGCGTCGACCTGCCGGATGGGGGCCAGGCGCGACTCGGCGACCAGGCGTGCCTCGTCGGTGCTGAGCGCGCCGATCATGCTCGCGCTCGCCGTGTCCGCATAGCGGGTGACCGCATCGTCGCTGCGGCCCAGCGCGAACACCGCCTGCTCGTGCATGCGCGCGAACGACCCGTACCCGTCCGCCGCCGAAACCCCCCACTGCACCGAGAAGCGATCGGCGATCTGAGCGTAGACCTGTTCCTGCGCGGCGGAGACGACCAGCACCATGCCACTGGGGGCGGCCGCGCCGAAGTATGCCAGGCCGTCCTCCAAGCGGCGGCGTTCGCACCATTCCACGATCGCCTCGGCCGGGGCATCCGCCGAGGCGACACCGACCAGGACGGGCGCGACGGGCAGTGAGCCGAGCACGCGGCGCGCCAGCGCCGGGTCGTCTCGCAGGAGCGACTGGAGCACCTGGCTGTGTAATCGCGCCCGGCTGCGGTTGAGCTGCTCGCTCTGCTCTCTGGCCAGGCCCGCCATCGCGATCACCGAGGTGACCACCGTGCGCGCCTCGGGGTCGAGGGCGTCGGTGGCCAGCGCGATCACGCCGCGCAGGTGGCCGCCGCGCCCCAGGGTGAACAGCAGAAAAGGCTGACCGTCGGCGGTGACCGATTGGGCGGCCTGCGCGCCGCGCGCAAGGAGCTCGCCCACGTGTGCCGACAGGTCGGCAGCAGCGGGCTCGGCGAGAGATCGCGGCGGATGCTCGTGCGTGAGCGCTCCGCCCGCATCGAACATCCCGACCCAGACGTCGATCCGGCGGGCCAGTTCGCTCAGCGTCGACTCGAGTCCGCGGGGTCGCAGTGCGGCGATCGCGAGTGCTCGCTGCGCATCGAGTGCCCAGGAGCGCCGGGCGTACGCCTGAGCGGCGATCGCCTCGGCGTGCGCCCTTGCCACGGCGATGAACGGTGTGCGGTAGGGCACCTCGAACAGGGGCATCCCCAGTGCGGCGCATGCGGCGATGAGCTCGCTGGGAGCGCCGGCGTGGTGCACGTCGGCGCCGAACCCGAGGCCGGCGACCCCGCGATCGGCGAGTCGGGTCACGTAGGCCTGCGCCTGTGCCGCGTCGCCGTCGGTGAGCTGGGTGCCCGTGGTCAGCAGCAGCAGGTCATCGGCGAGGAACGGGGTCGGGTCGAGGAGATCCGAGCTGTGCACCCACCGCAGGGGACGATCGAGGCGATCGCCGACCTTGGCCTCCGTGGGCGACAGGAGCGTCAGTTCGAGGTCACGTCGGCGCAACAGAGTGCGCAGGGTGGGATCGTCCACGGCCACCTCTCAAGCTGGTAGACGTCAGGGCGAACGCCTTGGCAGAATTGTACGCTTCGGCGAGTGCATCGGGCGTCTGCGGCTCGTACAGTCGCCATCATGACTCGTTCCGACGCAGATTCCGCAGCCCTTCCCGTCGGCGGCCCCGGCCTTCCCCAGGAGCGCCGCGTCGTCACCGCTCTTCCCGGTCCGCGCTCGGCGGAGATCCTCGCCCGCAAGGCGCAGGCCGTTCCCGCGGGCGTCGGACACACCGCCCCGATCGCGGCCGTCGCCGCCGGCGGCGGAGTCATCGTCGACGCCGACGGCAACTCGCTCATCGACCTCGGATCGGGCATCGCAGTGACCTCGGTCGGCAATGCACACCCGAAGGTCGTCGAGGCCGTCGCGGCGCAGGCCGCGCAGTTCACGCACACCTGCTTCATGGTCTCGCCCTACGAGTCGTACATCGACGTCGCCGAAGCACTCAACCGCGTCACCCCCGGCGACTTCGCCAAGAAGACCGCGCTGTTCAACTCGGGCGCCGAGGCCGTCGAGAACGCCATCAAGATCGCCCGCAAGCACACCGGCCGCCAGGCCGTCGTCGCCTTCGATCACGGGTACCACGGCCGCACCAACCTCACCATGGCGCTGACCGCCAAGTCGATGCCCTACAAGAGCGGCTTCGGTCCCTTCGCCCCCGAGGTGTACCGCGCACCGATGTCGTACCCGTTCCGCGACGGCCTCAGCGGCCAGGAGGCCGCGGCCCGCGCCATCCTGCAGCTCGAGAAGCAGATCGGCGCCGATAACCTCGCCGCTGTCATCATTGAGCCCATCCAGGGTGAGGGTGGCTTCATCGTGCCCGCCGACGGGTTCCTGCCCGCAATCGCCGAGTGGTGCCGCGCCAACGGCGTGGTGTTCATCGCCGACGAGGTGCAGACCGGCTTCGCCCGCACCGGGGCGATGTTCGCCAGCGAGATCTTCGGCATCGAGCCCGACCTGATCACCACCGCCAAGGGCATCGCCGCGGGCCTGCCGCTGGCGGCCGTCACCGGACGCGCCGAGATCATGGACGCCTCGCACGCGGGCGGCCTCGGCGGCACCTACGGCGGCAACCCGATCGCGTGCGCCGCCGCGCTCGCCGCCATCGACGCCTTCGAGAACGAAGGACTGATCGAACGCGCCCAGCAGATCGGCGCGCTGCTCACCGACCGGCTCTCCCGGATGCAGGCATCCGACGCCCGCATCGGCGACGTCCGCGGCCACGGCGCAATGATCGCCGCTGAGTTCGTCGACCCCGAGACCAACGCGCCGGACGCCGCACTGACCGCTGCCGTCGCCAAGGCCTGCATCGCCGCTGGTGTGATCGTGCTCACCTGTGGCACCTACGGCAACGTCATCCGGTTCCTGCCGCCGCTGTCGATCAGCGACGAGCTGCTGGGCGAAGGCATCGACGTCGTCGCCGACGCCCTGGCTTCGGCCTAACAGACTGCCGGCCGCGGCCCGTATCGGGGGATATCGGGCCGCGGCCGGCACACACAACATGCTCCGAGAACGGCCTCGAGAACGAAGGAAAGTGCACATGACCGAGATCAACCGCGACGTGCTGATCGTGGGCGCCGGCGCAGCCGGGCTCACCGCGGCCAACGAACTGCGCAAGGCCGGCCTGTCGGTGGCCGTCCTCGAGGCGCGTGACCGCGTCGGCGGCCGCCTGTGGACCGACGTCATCGACGGCGCGATGCTCGAGATCGGCGGACAGTGGGTCTCGCCCGATCAGGATGCCCTCATCGAGACGATCGACGAGCTCGGACTGGAGACGTACAGTCGCTACCGCGAGGGCGACAGCGTGTACATCGGACCGGACGGCACCGTCAGCCGGTTCACCGGTGAGATGTTCCCGGTCGCCCCCGAGACCGAGCGCGTGATCGACGAGATCACCGAGCGCCTCGACCGGATGGTCGCCGAGATCGACCCCGACAGCCCGTGGGAGCACCCGAACGCCGCCGAGTGGGATGCCGTCACGTGGGACGCCTGGCTGCGCTCGCAGACCGACGACGACGAGGCCGTTCGCAACCTCGCCTTCGCCACCGGATCGGCCATGCTCACCAAGCCGACGCACACGTTCTCGCTCCTGCAGTCGTTGCTGATGGCCGCATCCGCCGGGTCGTACTCGAACCTCGTCGACGCCGACTTCATCCTCGACAAGCGTGTGGTCGGCGGACTCCAGCAGGTCCCGCTGCTGCTGGCCGAGCGCCTCGCCGAGGACGTGCTGCTGAACCAGCCGGTGCGCTCGCTCGAGTGGGGCGATGCCGGCGTGACCGCCACCACCGACGACACCACCGTCCGTGCCCGCTTCGCGATCCTGGCCCACGCGCCGGTGCTGTACGACCGCATCTCGTTCGTGCCCGCACTGCCGCGCCGGCAGCACCAGCTGCACCAGCACCTGTCGATGGGCTTCGTCATCAAGGTGCACGCCGTCTACGATCGTCCGTTCTGGCGCGAGCAGGGGCTCAGCGGCACCGCCTTCAGCCCGTACGAGCTCTCGCACGAGGCCTACGACAACACCAACCACGGCGACGAGCGCGGCACCCTCGTCGGCTTCGTCAGCGACCAGAACGCCGACGACCTGTTCACCCTGTCGGCCGAGGAGCGCAAGGAGCGCATCCTGGAGTCGCTGTCGCACTACTACGGTCCCGAGGCGAAGAACCCGGTCGTGTACTACGAGAGCGACTGGGGCAGCGAGGAATGGACCCGCGGCGCGTACGCCGCCAGCTTCGACATGGGCGGGCTCCACCGCTACGGAAGCGACCTGCGCACGCCCGTCGGGCCGATCCACTTCGCCTGCTCCGACATGGCCGGTGCCGGTTACCAGCACGTCGACGGCGCCATCCGGATGGGTCGTCTGGCGGCCACCCGCATCATCGAGCAGAGCCGCGCATGAGCCCTTCGTCGATCGTCATCGGATACACCGCGACGCCGGCCGGCGCCGACGCCCTGGCACTGGGCGTGCGCCTGGCCCGCGGCCTCGGCATGCGCCTCGACCTGGTCGTCGTGCTGCCCGCCGAGGGCACCCGCAACGCCGCCGTGCCGCCCGAGCGCGCCTACGTCGACCACATCCGCCGCCAGGCGCAGGAGTGGTTGCGGACGGCATCCGCCACGATCACCGACGACATCGAGCGCATGGGGCATGTGCGCTTCGGTGACTCCTTCGCGGCGGGACTCATCGCCGCCGCCGAGGAGTTCGACGCGCGACTGATCGTCGTGGGGGCCGCCGGTACCAGCGCCTTCGGTCGGCACCGGCTCGGTTCGGTGGCATCCGACCTCGTGCACTCGTCGCCGATCCCCGTCGCGCTGGCGACGGCCGGCTCGGCAGAGGACGTCGATCTCGCCCTGCCCATCACGCGAGTGAGCGCGGCGATCGGCACCAGGGAGGGCTCGGACGTCCTCCTGGAGGAGGCCGTCGCCTTCACCCGAGCCAGCGGCGGATCACTGCGGCTGATCTCGCTCGTCCCGTTCGACACCCCGGCCGGACTCGACACCGCCGCCATCACCTTCGTGCGCAACTCGCACGGCGGCGATGTGCTCGCGCAGGCGCGCGAGGCGCTGCCCGCGGGCGTCGAGGCGACCGTTGAGCGCGCGACCGGAGACAGCGTCGAGGATGCTGTCGCTCACCTGCCGTGGGAGCCGGGCGAGATCGTTCTCGTCGGCTCCAGTCGGCTCGCGCAACCGCGCCGGCTGTTCCTCGGCTCGACCGCGGCCAAGATGCTGCACGAGCTGCCCGTCCCCATGATCGTCGTTCCCCGCACCCGCGGCACCGGAAAGGCCTGAGGCCACAGCATGTCCCAGAAATCGCACAGCGTCGTGCCGGACCCGGTCACCACCGGTATCTCCCGCAAGGGTCTGAGCAGCGGCACCGTCGGTCTGCTCGGAGCCGTCGTGATCGGTATCTCGTGCATCGCGCCCGCGTACACCTTCACCGCGGCCGTCGGACCGACAGCATCCGAGGTCGGATCGCAGATCCCCGCGATCATCCTCGTCGGCTTCATCCCGATGCTGCTGGTCGCCTTCGGGTACCGCGAGCTGAACCGCCAGATGCCGGATGCCGGCACCTCGTTCACGTGGGCGGCCCGCGCCTTCGGCCCCTGGGTGGGGTGGATGGCCGGATGGGGACTGGTCGTCGCGACCATTCTCGTGCTGTCGAACCTCGCCGGCGTCGCCGTCGACTTCCTGTTCCTGCTGCTGTCGCAGATCACCCGCGATCCCGCCATCGCCGACCTCGCCGGCATCACCTGGATCAACATCGCCGTCTGCCTGCTGTTCATGCTCGGCGCCACCTTCATCTCGTACCGCGACATGAAGACCACGCAGAAACTGCAGTACTGGCTGGTCGGGTTCCAGCTGCTCGTGCTGGTGTTCTTCGCCGTCGCCGCGATCAGCCAGGCCGTCTCGGGCAACGGCTTCGACTTCCAGCCGTTCGATCCGTCCTGGTTCAACCCGTTCGAGGTCTCGTCGTTCAGCGCGTTCGCGGCGGGCCTGTCGCTGTCGATCTTCATCTTCTGGGGCTGGGATGTCACCCTGACGATGAACGAGGAGACCAAGGACCCCGAGCGCACGCCGGGACGCGCGGCGACCGTGACCGTGCTGACCATCGTGTCGCTGTACCTGCTGCTGTCGGTCGCGATGATCATGTACGCCGGCGTCGGCACCGGTGAGCTGGGGCTGGGCAACGAGGGCATCCAGGAGAACGTCTTCTTCCACCTGTCGGGACCGATCCTCGGCCCGCTGGCGTTCCTGGTATCGCTGGCCGTGCTCACCAGCTCGGCATCGTCGCTGCAGTCCACATTCGTGGGTCCTGCGCGCACGCTGCTGGCGATGGGGCACTACGGGGCACTGCCCTCGGCGTACGCCAAGGTCAGCCCGCGCTTCTTCACCCCCGGCTACGCCACGATCGTGTCGGCCATCGTCGCCTCGGCGTTCTACGCGATCATGCGCGTCGTCAGCGAGGACACCCTGTGGGACACCATCCTGACGCTGGGCATGATGATCTGCTTCTACTACGGCATCACGGCGTTCGCGTGCGTGTGGTACTTCCGCAAGCAGTGGTTCGACTCGGCGCGCAACGTGTTCTTCACCTTCCTGTTCCCGCTCATCGGCGGCATCCTGCTCGCGGTGCTGTTCTTCACCACGCTGATCGACTCGATGGACCCGGCCTACGGCTCGGGCACCGAGATCGGCGGAGTCGGCATCGTCTTCATCCTCGGCATGCTCATCATCGGGGTCGGGATCGTGGTGATGATCATCAACGCGATCCGCCGCCCCGCCTTCTTCCGAGGTGAGACGCTGGGTATCGACGCCCCGCCGAGCCTGCGCCGCCGCTGACCCACCCTCCCCACACAGAATCGAGAACCACCCATGAGCACAGCACTCGCATCCAACGAGCAGGAACTGCTCGGCCGGGTACCCACCGGTCTCTTCATCGGCGGCGAGTGGATCGACGCCGAAGAGGGCCGCACCTTCGACGTGCGCGACCCCGCGACCGGTGAGGTCATCGCCTCGATCGCCGATGCGACGCCGACCGACGGCATCCGCGCGCTCGACGCGGCCGTCGCCGCGCAGGAGTCGTGGGCGGCGACCCCGCCCCGCACGCGCAGCGACATCCTGCGCCGCGCCTTCGACCTCGTGCAGGAGCACAAGGAGGACCTCGCGCTGCTGATGACCCTCGAGATGGGCAAGCCGCTGGCCGAGGCCCGTGGCGAGGTCGTCTACGGCGGTGAGTTCCTGCGCTGGTTCAGCGAGGAGGCCGTGCGCATCACGGGTCGCTACGGCACCAGCCCTGAGGGCACCGGACGCATGATCGTCTCGCAGCGTCCCGTCGGACCGTCGTTCTTCATCACGCCGTGGAACTTCCCGTTCGCGATGGCGACCCGCAAGATCGCCCCTGCGCTCGCCGCGGGCTGCACCGTGGTCATCAAGCCGCCGGCACTGACCCCGCTGACGACGATCTTCTTCACCCGTCTGCTCGAAGAGGCGGGCCTGCCTGCCGGTGTCGTCAACGTGGTGCAGACCTCGTCGTCGTCGAAGCTGTCGGCGCCGATCATCGCCGACCCGCGCCTGCGCAAGCTCTCGTTCACCGGATCGACCGGCGTCGGCCAGAAGCTCATCGAGCAGGCCGCTCAGGGCGTGCTGCGCGTGTCGATGGAGCTCGGCGGCAACGCGCCGTTCGTCGTCTTCGAGGATGCTGACCTCGACAAGGCTGTCGACGGTGCGATGGCCGCGAAGTTCCGCAACATCGGCCAGGCATGCACGGCCGCGAACCGGTTCATCGTGCACGAGGACATCGCCGAGGAGTTCGCGCGCCGGGTCACCGAGCGCGTGCAGGCGATGAAGATCGGACGCGGCACCGAAGAGGGCGTCACCATCGGCCCGCTGATCGACGCGGATGCCGTCGGCAAGGCCGCCGAGCTCGTCGGCGATGCTGTTGAGCGCGGGGCCCGTGTGCTCGCCGGCGGCGCGGCCGTCGAGGGCACCGGAACGTTCTACCAGCCGACCGTGCTCACCGACGTGGTCGCCGGCAGCGACATCCTGCGCGAGGAGATCTTCGGACCCGTGCTGGCCATCGCCACCTTCGCCGACGAGGCCGAGGCCGTGCGCCTGGCCAACGACACCGAGTACGGGCTGGTCTCGTACGTTTTCACTCAGGACCTCGCGCGCGGACACCGCATGATCGAGGCGCTTGAGACGGGCATGATGGGGCTGAACGTGGGCGTCGTCTCGAACGCCGCGGCACCCTTCGGCGGCGTCAAGCAGTCCGGCATCGGCCGCGAAGGCGGCTTCGAGGGCATCCACGAGTACCTGTCCACCAAGTACACGCTCATCCCGGCGTGAGCCACCACACACGAAGCGAGGAACCGACATGACCGACTACGCCGTCGTCAACCCGGCCACCGGCGAGACCGAAGCCGCGTTCGAGACGTTCACCGACGCCCAGATCGAGGATGCCGTCGCCCGTGCCGCGAGCGCCGCCGTCACGTGGGCGGCGACCCCGCCCGCCGAGCGTGCGGAAGTGATCCGTCGCATCGCGCAGCTGCACCGCGAACGTCGCGACGAGTTCGCCGCGATCATCGTGCGCGAGATGGGCAAGCCGATCGCCGCGGCCGAGGGTGAGGTCGACTTCGCCGCCGACATCATCGAGTACAACGCCGACAACATCGACAAGATCACCGGCGACACCCCGCTCGACATCCTGGGCGAGGGCAGCGCCGTCGTGCGCCGCGCGCCCCTGGGCGCCCTGCTGGGCATCATGCCGTGGAACTTCCCCGCGTACCAGGTGGCACGCTTCGCGGCCCCCAACCTGGCGGTGGGAAACACGATCATCCTCAAGCACGCCCCGCAGTGCCCCGAGTCGGCCGCGCTGCTCGAGCGCATCTACCGCGATGCGGGCCTGCCCGACGGCGCGTACGTCAACGTCTACGCCACCAACGAGCAGGCTGCGACGATCATCGCCGACCCGCGCGTGCATGGGGTTTCGGTGACCGGTTCCGAGCGCGCCGGCGCGGCCGTCGCGGAGGTCGCCGGGCGCAACCTCAAGAAGGTGGCGCTGGAACTCGGTGGGTCCGACCCGTTCCTCGTGCTCTCGACGGATGACATGGATGCTGTCGCTCAGGCCGCGGTCGATGCACGCCTCGACAACAACGGCCAGTCCTGCAACGGCGCCAAGCGCTTCATCGTGGTCGACGAGCTCTACGACGCCTTCACCGAGAAGTTCGTCGCGGGCCTCGCCGCTGTCTCGGCCGAGGACCCGACGCAGCAGGACACCGTGCTGGGCCCGCTGTCGTCGACGGCGGCCGCCGAGCGCCTGCAGCAGCAGGTCGACGAGGCACTCGCACAGGGCGCGACGCTGCTGACCGGCGGCACCCGCAACGGCACGTTCTTCGCACCGACCGTCCTCGCCGACGTCACCGCCGACATGAACGTGTATCGCGAGGAGCTGTTCGGGCCCGCCGCGGTCGTGTACCGCGTGGCCGACGAGGCCGCCGCGGTCGCGCTCGCCAACGACACCTCGTTCGGTCTCGGCTCGTACGTGTTCACCACCGACCCGGCGCAGGCCGAGCGCGTGGCGGATGCCATCGAGGCCGGCATGGTCTACATCAACCTGGTGCTCGCCGACAGCCCCGAGCTGCCCTTCGGTGGCGTGAAGCGCAGCGGTACCTCGCGCGAGATGGGCCTGCTGGCCGCCGACGAGTTCGTCAACAAGAAGCTCATCCGCACCGCCTGATCCGTGCGACCATGACCCTCCGGATGCCCGTTGCGTGGCATCCGGAGGGTCTCTCGCATCCGTCCGCGAATCTCGTTACGATCGGCCCAAGGGACGTCCACCGCGAAGGGAGGCACAGCGTGTCCGCACCCGAGTACTCCTTCGTCAGCGTTCCGTTGCGCCGAGACCGTGCGGGGTGGGAGTTCGCCTTCGACTATCAGACCGTCATCACCGAGCGCGCCGCCGACGGGTGGGGCTTCGTGCAGTTGATCCTGCTCGAGCACCACACCGAACCGCGTGCCGACCTCGTCTTCGTGCGAAAGGGTCAAGAGCAATGAAGCATCCGTTGCGTCTGCTGCAGTCATTCGTCGTGTTCATCGCGGGACTGTTCGGGTTGTTCGTGTTCGCGGGTAACCTGATGGACTACGACTCGAACTATCAGTTCGTCGTGCACGTGCTGTCGATGGACACCACTTTCGAGGGCAACGCGTTGATGTGGCGCGCGATCGACAGCCCGGTGATCCACACGATCGGCTACATCGGCATCATCATCGCCGAGGGCGTCTTCGCGGGTCTCGCACTCTACGGCGGTGTGCTGCTGTTCTTGCGGCGCAATGCCGACATCGCCGCCTACGACCGGGCCAGGGGCTGGGGCTACGCCGCCTTCGCCCTGGGCTTCGCGATCTGGTTCCTCGGCTTCATCGTGGTCGGCTCGGAATGGTTCGCGATGTGGCAGTCGGGCATCTGGAACGGCAAGGACACTGCGATGGGCATCGTCACGCTGTGGGCCGCGTTCGCGGTGCTGCTCGCGATGAACGAGCCTGCGCGTGAGGGGAGTGCAGCATGAGCCTCTACGACAACCCGGTCACCGTGCTTCCGGAGCAGCGGTGTTGGGAGCTGGTGCGTACTCAGGAACTCGGAAGGCTCGTCACGCACGTCGGCGACGTCGTCGACGTCTTCCCGGTGAACTACGCGGTCGACGATGAGGGCATCATCTTCCGCACGGCACCCGGAACCAAGCTGCTTGAGCTGACGGTCAACGCCGATGTGATCTTCGAGGTCGATGATCACACCGACACCGAGGCGTGGAGCGTCATCATGCGTGGCCGCGCGACGGCTTTGGAGAGCGAGGCCGACATCGAGCGGGCCGAGAACACCGGCCTGCGCCCGTGGATCCCCACGCTCAAGCGCGTCTTCGTGCGCATCGAGCCGACGCGTATCAGCGGCCGGGGCTTCCGTCGAGACCCCGAGCCCGAGCGCACCGGCGTCGCAGAGTACTGATGGGCTGTGCACCGCGCGAATCACCCGGGATTTCGGTTCGGTTCGGTCGGATGCCGCGGATGCCGTACACTGATCTAGCAGTTGTCTGCATCCTTCACCGTGCCCCACACGGCACGCGGAGGAGGTAGACCCAGAGGTCGCAAGGTCTCTAGGGCGGTAGCTCAATTGGCAGAGCAGCGGTCTCCAAAACCGCAGGTTGCAGGTTCGATTCCTGTCCGCCCTGCGCGTCAGCGCACATGCTGGCTCACGAAAGGTACGTACCGGATGGAACAGGACGACGTTCGCGGCGACATCGTCGCAGCAGGCCCGTACGCACTGCGCGAGAAGAAGCTGGGCTTCTTCGGGCGCATCGCTCTGTTCTTCCGCCAGGTGATCGGCGAACTGAGCAAGGTCGTCACCCCGACTCGCAAAGAGCTGGTCAAGTACACCGCCGTGGTCTTCGTGTTCGTGCTGATCGTGATGGGCATGGTGTACGGCCTCGACTGGATCTTCGGGAGCCTGACGCACGTCGTGTTCGGAGTCCCGCTCGGCTGACGCACCCTCGACGTCCGCAGGAACCCCTGGGAACGTCGCAGTGAACGGAAAGAAGCAACGTGTCTGAACGATATTCCGACGATGCGGACTGGGCGACAGCCGCAGAGCAGTCGAGTGAAGAGGACGAGTCCCAGGAGGGCAACGTCCTCGCCGAGCAGGAGCAGTCGGCCACGGCCGCCGAGCACGTGGCTTTGCACGTCGAGGGCGACGGGGATGACGCCGAGAACTTCGGCGGCGACACGGATGACATCGAGATCGAAGACCCGGAGGCAGACGCGATCGTGAACGACGCTCTCAACCTGGACGAAGCAGCTGAGTCAGAAGCAGCCGCAGAGGTCCTCAACGACGCCGTGGCGGAAGACACCGCCGACGCAGAGGCCGCAGCCGCTGAAGAAGTGGCACCCTACGACGGCCCCGAGGTCGACGGCGACAGCGCCGATGAGCCTGCGGAGGAAGACCCCTACGAGGCCTTCCGCATGGATCTGCGGATGCTGCCCGGCAAGTGGTACGTCATCCACTCCTACGCCGGCTTCGAGCGCAAGGTGAAGGCCAACATCGAGCAGCGCAAGTCGACGCTCGAGGTAGAGGACGACATCTACCAGATCGAGGTCCCGATGGAGGACGTCGTCGAGATCAAGAACGGCCAGCGCAAGATGGTCACGCGCGTGCGCATCCCCGGCTACGTGCTGGTGCGCATGGAGCTCAACGAGGACACCTGGTCGGTCGTGCGTCACACGCCCGGCGTCACGGGCTTCGTGGGCAACGCCCACAACCCCACACCGCTCCGCTTCGAAGAGGCCTTCAACATGCTGAAGTCGCTCGTCGAGGTCAAGGATGTGCCGACCGCGAAGTCCATTGCCGCCAAGGGTGGCGTCGCCGTCGCCCGCCCGGTGGCTGCTGAGGTCGACTTCGAGATCGGCGAGACGATCACGATCAAGGAAGGGTCGTTCGCGGGCCTTCCCGGTTCGATCAGCGAGATCAAGCCCGAGAGCGGCAAGCTCACGGTTCTCGTCTCGCTCTTCGAGCGCGAGACTCCGGTCGAACTGTCGTTCGACCAGGTCACCAAGATGGCCTGACCCGCACAGCATTCACGAACGGCCGCCCCGGAACAGGGCGGCCGTTCGTGCGTTCTCGGGTATACTTGGATGGTTTGTGCGCCCGTTTCTCGTGCGCGCGAGCAACCGCAGCCCGGAACCGCCGGGTTCGCGGGAGAACGGATGCGTGCCGCATCCGCTCGATGAAAGGAAAGAGAATGGCACCGAAGAAGAAGGTGACCGGCCTGATCAAGCTTCAGATCAACGCCGGTGCAGCCAACCCGGCGCCGCCGATCGGCCCCGCGCTCGGTCAGCATGGCGTCAACATCATGGAGTTCTGCAAGGCGTACAACGCCGCGACCGAGTCGCAGCGCGGCAACGTCATCCCCGTGGAGATCACCGTCTACGAGGACCGCAGCTTCACGTTCATCCTGAAGACCCCGCCGGCAGCCGAGCTGATCAAGAAGGCCGCTGGCGTTGCGAAGGCCTCGCCCACGCCGCACACGGTCAAGGTCGGAAAGCTCACCAAGGAGCAGGTCCGCCAGATCGCCGAGACCAAGCAGCCCGACCTGAACGCGAACGACATCGACGCTGCGTCGAAGATCATCGCCGGTACCGCCCGTTCCATGGGCATCACGGTCGAGGACTGAGGGGGATAAATCATGGCTAAGTCCAAGGCATACCAGGCTGCCCTCGCCAAGATCGAGGCAGACCGTTTCTACACTCCCGCTGAGGCTGTCGCCCTGGCCAAGGAGACCGGCTCGGCGAAGTTCGACTCGACCGTCGAGGTCGCGCTGAAGCTCGCTGTTGACCCCCGCAAGGCAGACCAGATGGTGCGCGGCACCGTCATGCTGCCCCACGGCACCGGTAAGACCGCCCGCGTCATCGTGTTCGCCAACGGCCCGGCCGCTGAGGCCGCGATCGCCGCTGGTGCGGACGAGGTCGGTGGCACCGAGCTGATCGAGAAGGTCGCCGGCGGCTGGACCGACTTCGACGCCGCGGTCTCGACCCCCGAGCTGATGGGTCAGGTCGGTCGTCTGGGTAAGGTGCTGGGTCCCCGTGGCCTCATGCCCAACCCCAAGACCGGCACCGTGACTCCGAACCCGGCCAAGGCCGTTGAGGAGATCAAGGGCGGAAAGATCGAGTTCCGCGTCGACAAGCACGCCAACGTGCACTTCATCGTCGGCAAGGCCTCGTTCAGCGCTGAGCAGCTGAACGAGAACATCGACGCCGCTCTCGAAGAGATCGTGCGTCTGAAGCCGTCGAGCGCGAAGGGCCGCTACATCCAGAAGGGCGCCGTGTCGACCACGTTCGGCCCCGGCATCCCGCTGGACGTCAACGCCATCTGAGTCTGAGACTCGCTTTCGAAGACCCTCACCCCGCTCGGGGTGAGGGTCTTCTGCGTTGCGGCTCAGCTGAAGAGCACGGGCAGCACCAGGTTCACACCGAGCGCGATCATCACGACGGCGATACCGGCATCGAGCATCCGCCACGCGCGCGGTGTACGCAGCCATCTACCGAGGTGACGTGCGCCGAATCCCAGCGCGGTGAACCACATGAAGCTGGCGATCACGGCGCCGGTCGCGAACAACCAGCGGCCGTCGCCATGTGTCGCGGCGACTGAGCCCAGCATGAGCACCGTGTCGAGGTACACGTGCGGGTTCAGCCAGGTCAGCGCGAGCACCGTCGCCAGGGTGGGTGCCAGACGGGTGCGGGCCAGCGTCGTGCTCGCGGACCCGGATGTCGGGTGGCTCGGCCCCGGGGATGCGGTGTCGTCGGATGCGATCAGCTCGCCCCCTCCCCGCCAGGCTCGTCGGGCAGCGACCAGTCCGTATCCGACGAGGAAGGCTGCGCCCGCCCAGCGCGCGACGACCACGAGCCAGGGTGCGGTCTCGATCAGCAGTCCGAGGCCGGCGACGCCGCCGACGATGAGCACCGCATCAGAGAGAGCGCACACCAGCACGACCGGGAGAACGTGCTCACGCCGTAAGCCCTGCCGCAGCACGAAGACGTTCTGCGCGCCGATGGCGATGATCAAGGAGAGGCCGAGGCCGAGGCCGGCGAGCACGGTGAGCATTCCCTCACGGTATCGAGGCACGGATCATTAGCGCCAACAAAGATTCGTGCTCGGCCATTAGAATTGCTTATGTGAAGATCGATGCGCAGCTTGCCGCGACCATCGCCGCGGTGATTGACGAGGGCAGCTTCGAAGCGGCCGCGCGCAGACTGCACATCACTCAGTCGGCGGTGAGTCAGCGGGTGCGGGTTGTCGAGCAGCAGATCGGGCGGGCGGCGCTCGTGCGTTCCCGCCCTGTGCGCGCGACCGAGGCGGGCGAAGCGCTCGTGCGCCTTGCGCGTCAGGTCGAGCTGCTGGAGCACGATGTGATGGTGGCCTTCGGTCTCGGAGATGCCGAACCCGAAGCCGCTGTCGAGACCGCGGCGCGCGTGCGGATCCCGCTCGCCGTGAATGCTGACTCCATGGCAACGTGGTTCCTGTCTCCGATCGCGCGGATCGCGCGACAGCATCCGATCGATGTCGATCTGCACCGCGACGATCAGGACTACACCGCGCGAATGCTCGAGTCGGGCGAGGTCATGGCAGCCGTCACCAGCGAGGCAGAGCCGGTGGGCGGCAGCGCGGTGACACCCTTGGGCGTGCTCGAGTACCGAGCCATGGCGACGACCGACTACTTCGAGCGCTGGTTCGCCGACGGTGTTTCGAACGACGCGCTGCGCAAGGCGCCCTTCGTCGATTTCGATCGGCGCGACGCGCTGCAGCAGGGGTGGCTGCGGGCGCGGGGAGTCGATCCGTGGTCGGTGCCCAGGCACTACGTACCGGCGTCGCACGACTTCTCTCACGCCGTGCGGCTGGGGCTCGGATGGGGACTGATCCCGATGCCGCAGGCGACCGAAGACCTGATCGAGCTGGGGGAGCCGCGCATTCGCGTGCCCTTGTACTGGCAGCAGTGGAACCTGCGCTCACCGCTGCTCGATGCGATCGCTGCAGAGGTCGCCGACGAGGCATCGCGCGTGCTGGTGCCGTTGCGCTGAGATCAGTCGCTGAGGGCGAGCGCGCGGAACATGTCGCGCTCGCGGAGTGAGTCGCGGCGGCTCTCGGCGGGCGCGGCGCCGGTGGGAGGACGTTGACCAGTCGTGCGGTGATACAACTCGTCGATCAGACGGGTCGCGAGGTCGACGAGGCGGCCGATCTCTTTCTCGTCACGGTCGATCCACACTGAACGGGGCTCGTCGTGCAGCGGTCGGAAGTCGTCGTGCTCTTCCCACACGAACAACGTGCGCTCGGCGCCCAGCACGTGCTGCTGCCACCACACCTGCCGTAGGTAGTTGCGTGGGATGGTGCGCCAGGACTTGTTGGTCGTCTTGATCTCGGCGAGCAGTACTCGGCCCTCGCCGTTGACACAGACGCCGTCCGGCGTCGCGAGATGGCGTTTCTCGACCGCGGCGTGGAACAGCGCCGACGAGGGCAGGATGCCGTGAGTCGAGGCGACCCACGCGGCGATCTCGGGCTCGCGACGGCGGCCGTGATCTGTGTACGCGTTGCCGCCGAACCGCGGCCCACCGCCGAGCTTGGAGTCCGCGGCGCGAATGATCGAGGCGTCTCCCGAGAGCCCGGCGACATCTGTTGCGGTGATCCCCCGTGCCCGAGCGCGAAGCCACGCGACCCGGTCGCGGGAGTCCGCGACGATCCGGGCTTCGAGTTCGGGGGTCACTCCACGAGGCTACCCCGAGCCGTGGGGGTCCTTGACCCTCCCACGCCGCGTGATTTGGGGTGGGCGGTCGGATGCCGTAGACTTCACGTAACCGAAGACCGCCGGTCATCGTCATGTGCGCAAGCACGCGTCGATCGAAGCACTGCATCGCAGGGGCCCGCGCAGGTGTGCGATTTCTTTCTGAAGCTCCGTGCGCTTGCGCCGGAGCTTTTCTCATGTGGTGGGCAGTCAAGGTCGACGCCCCGCATCCGTGTGGCGTCCGTACACAGAAGGAGTGACCATGGCGCAGAAGGATGCAACGGTTGCCGAGCTCACGAAGTCTTTCGAGAGCTCGAACGCCGTCCTGCTGACCGAGTACCGCGGTCTGACGGTTGCCCAGCTCAAGGAGCTGCGAAACGCTATCCGTCAGGACGCGGAATACGCCGTGGTGAAGAACACGCTGACCAAGATCGCCGCGAACAACGCGGGGATCACGACGCTGGACGAGGGCCTCAAGGGCCCGTCGGCCGTCGCGTTCGTGCACGGTGACTTCGTCACCACCGCCAAGGCTCTGCGTGACTTCGCCAAGGCCAACCCGCTTCTCGTGATCAAGGGCGGCGTCTTCGAGGGCAACGCTCTCGACGCCGACGAGGTCAACAAGTACGCCTCGCTCGAGAGCCGTGAGGTTCTGCTGGCGAAGGCAGCGGGCATGATGAAGGCGACGATGGGCAAGGCTGCTGCCACCGTCGACGCGCTTCGCGAAAAGCTGGAGACCGCCGAGGCCGCGTAAGCGTCCGGCGTCTTCCTCACACAAACCCCATTTATTAGGAGATACATCATGGCGAAGCTCACCACTGAGGAGCTGCTGGAGCAGTTTGCGGACCTGACCCTCATCGAGCTCAGCGAGTTCGTGAAGGCGTTCGAGGAGAAGTTCGACGTCACCGCGGCCGCTCCGGTCGCCGTTGCCGGCGCAGCCGGTGGCGCTGGCGATGCCGCTGCCGAGGAGGAGAAGGACTCGTTCGACGTCATCCTCGAGGCTGCTGGCGACAAGAAGATCCAGGTCATCAAGGCCGTCCGCGAGCTCACCTCGCTGGGTCTCGGCGAGGCCAAGGCTGTCGTCGACGGTGCTCCGAAGGCCGTCCTCGAGGGCGCCAACAAGGAGACCGCTGAGAAGGCCAAGGAGGCCCTGGAGGGCGCCGGCGCCACGGTTACCCTCAAGTAAGACTTCTTACTGACACAGAAGGCCCCGGGTTCGCCCGGGGCCTTCTGCGTACCCGGATCAGCGCGGCACCGTCGTCGACGCGCGCATGATCAACTCCGAGGGCAGCACCCGATGCACGGTTTCCGCGCCGGGTGAGTCCATGCGGTCGCGCAGCATGCGGACCGCCTCACGGCCCTGCTCTTTCGGATGCTGCAGGACGGTCGTCAGTGAGAACATCTCCGCGTGCGCATGGTCATCGATGCCGACCACGCTGAGATCGGCGGGGGAGGACACCCCCAGTCGTCGCGCGGCGATGATGCCTCCGATGGCCACTTCGTCGCAGACGGCGACCACCGCCGTCGGGCGGGAGCGCCGGTCTCCCAGCATCCGCACCGCCGCTTCGTACCCGCCGGGCATCGTCGCCTCGCCCGAAGCGTGGCGGATGCCGGCTTCGAGACCTGCGGTGCTCATGGCCGCGCGGTAGCCGGCGAGCCGCTGCTCGTCACCGAAGGCGTGTGTCGCGGCATCCGCTCTACCGCCGAGGAACGTGATGTCGCGGTGTCCGAGGTCGATGAGGTGTTCGGTCGCGAGTCGCCCAGCGGCCGTGTCATCGATCGAGATCGCGCTGGTGCCCTCGGCGTACGAGCCGACGCTCACCAAGGGCGAGCCGACGAGCATGAGCCGTTCGAGCTCGCGGGCGCTGGGTTGGATGCCGACGGCGATGATGCCGTCGAGGCGACGCTGCGGCAGGATCTCTTCGAACAGCCGGGTGCGTTCCGCTGACCCCTCTCGGCTGCCGTAGAGCACCAGGTCGTGCCCGGACGTGAGCAGTTCCTGCTGGATGCCGCTGAGCAGCTCAGAGAAGAACCAGCGGTCGAGGGTGGGGACGATCACGCCTACCGACAGCGTGCGGCCCGTCGCCAGGCTCTGCGCCGAGGAGTGCACGACGTACGCGAGCTCGCGGGCCGCGGCGTGTACGCGTTCACTGGTGTCGTCGGCGACGTAGCCGCTGCCGCTCAGAGCGCGGCTGGCGGTCGCTTTCGAGACGCCGGCGCGGGCTGCGACATCGGCAAGCGTGCTCATCGTTCGTCCTCTGGGGGAGAGTCGGGATTCCGAACACCGTGTCGCGGAACCGGTTCCACACGCTATGCTGTGGGAGCGCTCCCACGCAACGGGTCACGGCGGGACAACGGTTGTCGAGAACGGCTCGTGCGGGCATTGTGTCGGGGCGTCCAAGACAAGTAGGTTGTTCTGGAATCGGTTCCTCATTGTTGCGGGACACGCCGCGTCGGGGAGCAGAGACCCACTCGAAGAGGAGAAATGACATGGCACAGTCACAGCGCTATCGGCGCCTCGCGCCGCTGGCACTGCTCGGTGCGGCGGGCGTCGCACTGGCAGGGTGCGGAGCTCCTGGCGCACCGGACGGCGGCAGCGACGCCGGCAGTGAAGACGTGGCCGGCGAGACCGTCACGATCTACGGCACGATCGTCGACAGCGAGGCAGAGCTGCTCCAGGAATCCTGGGCCGGTTTCGAGGAAGAGACCGGGATCGAGATCAAGTACGAGGGCAGTCAGGACTTCGAGACGCAGCTCGGAACCCGTGCACAGGGCGGGAACCCGCCCGACATCGCGATCTTCCCGCAGCCGGGACTCTTCGCCGACTTCGCCACCCGTGACTTCCTTCTGCCCGCACCTGCCGAGGTCGAGCAGAACGCGAACGAGTACTGGACCGAGGACTGGGTCAACTACGGAACGGTGGACGGCACGTTCTACGGCGCGCCCCTGATGGCGAACGTCAAGGGCTGGATCTGGTATTCGCCGACGAAGTTCGCCGAGTGGGGCGTGGAGGTACCGACGACGCTCGATGAGATGCAGACGCTCACCGAGTCCATCCAAGCGGCGACCGGCGAACCGGCGTGGTGTGCAGGCTTCGAGTCCGGCACGGCGACCGGATGGCCAGGCACGGACTGGGTCGAGGACTACGTGCTGCGTCAGGCGGGCCCCGATGTGTACGACCAGTGGGTCACCAACGACGTGCCGTTCACCGATCCGCAGATCAAAGCCGCCTTCGACTCCGTCGGCGAGATCCTGCTCGACCCGGCCAACGTGAATGCCGGATTCGGTGACGTCCGCTCGATCAACTCGACCGCGTTCGGCGATGTCGCCCCGAAGGTCGCGGACGGATCGTGCGCACTCACGCACCAGGCATCGTTCCTGTCGGGCTTCTTCCCCGATGGCACGACGATCGCTGAGGACGGCGACGTCTGGGCGTTCATGCTCCCTGGCGAGAGTGCGGACGCCAGCGCGGTCACGGGCGCAGGTGAGATCGTGGGAGCGTTCAGCGACTCCGCCGCAACGCAGCAGGTGCTCGCGTACCTCTCCAGCCCCGAGTGGGCGAACAGCCGCGTGAGCCTGGGCGGCGTCACCTCGGCCAACAACGGACTGGACCCCGCCAACGCGCAGGACCCGATCCTTCAGGAGACCATCAAGATCCTGCAGGATCCCGACACCACGTTCCGGTTCGACGCCAGTGACCTGATGCCCGGTGCAGTCGGCGCGGGCACGTTCTGGAAGGGAATGGTCGCCTGGGTCAACGGCACGTCGACCGATGAGGTGCTCCAGCAGATCGAGACGGGCTGGCCCGCGGGCTGACCGACTCGGGTGGGCCGCCTTCGGGCGGCCCACTCCACCTCTGACCTGATCCGGGCAACGGTGCACGGATCATCGCCACTCGTGCAAGGGAATCGATGTGACCGCGACTGACTTCTTCCAATGGGTGGGCACGATGCCACCTGTCGTGCAGGCGGTGATCGTCGTCATCGCCTTCGCGATCGTCGTGGCCGTCATTCTGTTCCTCGTCGACGTCGCGCCGCGTTCCGGGCCCTGGTACACCGCCGCGCGACTAGCGATGTGCCTGCTCGTCCCCTTCGCCGTGATGTGGTTCTTCCGCTCGTACTACTGGGCGATCGGTGTGGCAGTCGTCGTCGGGGGCGTGTTCTTCCTGCTCGACTATCGATCGCGCGCGGGGAAGGGCTACCTCATCCAACTCGTGGCGTTCATGGCGCCGGCGTTCCTGCTGCTGACGGTGGGCCTCGTGCTCCCGTCGATCCAGACGTTCGTCGCATCGTTCATGAACTCGTCGGGTAAGAGCTTCATCGGCCTCGACAACTATCTGTGGATCTTCGGTCAGCCCGACGGCATCCGCGTCGTGGTCAACACGATCGTGTGGGTGCTGGTCGTCCCGACCGTCTCGACCATCGTGGGGTTGGCGTACGCGGTGTTCATCGACCGCACGCGCGGCGAGAAGGTCTACAAGGTACTGGTCTTCATGCCGATGGCGATCTCGTTCGTCGGCGCCGGCATCATCTGGCGGTTCATGTACGAGTACCGCGGGCCGCAGTACGACCAGATCGGCCTGCTCAACCAGATCCTCGTGTGGTTCGGGGGAGAACCGCAGCAGTTCCTGCTGAACCCGCCGTGGAACACCTTCTTCTTGATCGTCGTCCTCATCTGGGTGCAGACCGGGTTCGCGATGGTCATCCTGTCAGCATCCATCAAGGGCGTGGCGACCGAGCTTCTCGAAGCCGCCGAGCTTGACGGTGCGAACGCCTGGCAGCGATTCCGATCCGTGACCGTCCCTTCCATCCGTCCCGCTCTCATCGTCGTGTTGACGACCATCTCGATCGCCTCGCTGAAGGTGTTCGACATCGTGCGCACGATGACCGCCGGAAACTACGAGACGAGCGTGCTCGCCAACGAGATGTACACCCAGTTCTCGAAATTCGAGGCAGGGCGCAGTGCAGCGCTCGCCGTCATCCTCTTCGTGCTTGTTGTGCCGATCGTCGTCTACAACGCACGTCAGATCCAGAAGCAGCGGGAGATCCGATGAGCAGCGCGATGAACCCAGGGACGGCGGCGACCCCGCAGTCCGACGTAGCGATGAGCACCCGCGCGATCACGACCGGGGGTGGGCTGAACGCCTCGGCAGGACGGGCCCGCAAGCGACTGAGCCGGCCATGGGCCTCGGCGGCATCGATCATCATCGCGGTGCTGTGGACGATCCCCACGCTCGGGTTGTTCATCTCGTCGTTCCGGCCGCGGGATCAGATTCTCACGAGCGGGTGGTGGGAGTTCTTCCTGAACCCCGAGGTCACCGGCGAGAACTACGTGGATGTGCTCTCGTCCGGTACGACGCAGCTGACGATGCTCGAGTCGTTCGTGAACTCGATCGCCATCACCATCCCCGCGACCATCGTGCCGCTGATGATCGCGTCGATGGCGGCGTACGCGTTCGCCTGGATCGACTTCAAGGGGCGCAACTTCCTGTTCATCTTCATCTTCGCGTTGCAGATCGTGCCGATCCAGATGGCGTTGGTGCCGTTGCTGAGCACGTTCTCGAGGGGATTGAACCTGTTCGGCCTGCAGGTGACACTGCCGCTGGGGGCATCCGGCGGTTACGCGCAGGTGTGGTTCGCGCACACGATGTTCGCGCTGCCGCTGGCGATCTACCTGTTGCACAACTTCATGTCCGAGATCCCGAGCGAGATCATCGAGGCGGCGCGTGTGGATGGCGCTTCGCGAGGGCAGATCTTCTTCCGTATCGTTCTGCCGCTGACGATGCCGGCGATCGCCTCGGTCGCCATCTTCCAGTTCCTCTGGGTTTGGAACGACCTGCTCGTCGCCCTCGTCTTCGCCGACGGCGGCGCCGCGCCGATCACCAAGCTGCTGGCCGAGATCACGGGTACCCGTGGAAACGACTGGCACCTGCTCACCGCCGGAGCGTTTGTCTCGATCATCGTTCCGTTGATCGTCTTCTTCGCGCTGCAACGGTACTTCGTCCGCGGCCTGCTCGCCGGCTCTACCAAGGGGTGATCAGCCGAGCAACACCAGCAGCACGTGCGAGGCGTCGACAGCCTCCAGTTCGTGCAGCATGCCGGCGGGGACCTGGATCGCGCCACCCGCGGTGAGATCGTGCTCGGCTCCGCCGACCCGGAACAGGATGCGCCCCGACACGACCTGCACCAGGATCGGCACGGGGGCACGGTGCTCCCGCATGATGGCTCGGGCATCCATGACGAGGGTGCGGATCTTGTATCCGTCCCCGTCGAGGGTGCGGTGTGGCTTTACCCGGCCGGCCTCGACCGGGTGGGCAGCGACGAAGTCGGCGGCCGAAGCCGCGAGCAGGAACGGCTGGTCTGCGCTCATGCCCCGAGGATAGCCCTCGCTCTGGTGCGGATGCCCGAACCGGGCACAATGGGGTGATGACGAGACGGGCGCTACTGATCACCGGAGGGGCGCTGCTCGCCGCAGCGATCGCGTTGGGCATCCTCGTGGTGACGGTGCCCGCCGGGGCGACGAACGCCCTGGACGAGTTCTGGAACGGCGTGGCGGCGCAGCTGCGCGAACCGTGGGTGCTGTGGGGTGCGCTGTTCATGAACCGCGTCGGCGGAGGGTGGATCGCGGTGCTGCTGGTGCCGTTGCTGATCGTGGCGTCGTTGGTCGCGGTACGACGGTGGCGATCGGCGGTGTTCGCGGCCTCGGCGTTCATCGTGAGCGCGGGGCTTACCCAGCTGCTCAAGAACCTGTTCGCGCGTGCGCGCCCTGATGACATGCTGGTCGCATCGGACTTCGGATCGTTCCCCTCGGGGCACACCGCGAATGCGGCGACCATCGCCGTCGTGCTGTGGCTGGTGTTCCCCCGTGTCTGGGTCGCGGTGGTCGGTGTGCTGTGGGTGCTCGTCATGGCGCTGTCGCGCACGATCCTCGCGGTGCACTGGATCACCGACACGATCGGGGGAGCGCTGGTCGGCGCGTCGGCGGCTCTGCTCGTGGCGGGGATGCTGTGGGGCTGGGCCTCGCTAGGCTGGTCGGGTCCGCCAGCCGCATCAGCGAGGAGCCCCCGTGCCGAAGATCCGACCCTACCGTGACGCCGACCGGGACGCCCTCTACGACATCTGCGTGAAGACCGCGGATGCCGGTGGCGATGCGACCGGGATGTTCACCGACGACCGCCTGTGGGGCGACATCTTCGCGGTGCCGTACGCGGTGCGCGACGCGGGCCTGACCTGGGTCGTCGAATCCGACGACGGGCGCACGATCGGCTACGTCGTCGCGACGGATGACACCGAGGCTTTCGAACAGTGGTTCCGCGAGGAGTGGTGGCCGACGCACATGGGCGCGTACCCGCTGTCGGGTGCGGCGGAGCCGACCCGACAGGACGGCATCATCGGCTACGCCAGTCGGCGGGCGCCGGGAACGAACGCGCACGCCGCCGAGTACCCGGCACACCTGCACATCGACCTGCTGCCAGAGACCCAGGGGATGGGGCTGGGGCGACAGCTGATCGAGACGCTGTTCACCGAGCTGAAGCGGCGCGGCGTTCCCGGTCTGCACCTGGGTATGAACGCCACAAACACGGGGGCGGGCGCGTTCTACGATCGCTTGGGCATGCATCGTCTGCAGGCCGATGCCGACACCGTCGTGTACGGGGTGCACCTGGTCGACTGAGCGGGCTGGTCCGAACCCGCCCTCGTCATCGGATAGGATGGACAGGTTGTTTCTGGTGACGTGTCCGAGCGGCCGAAGGAGCACGCTTGGAAAGCGTGTGTTGTGCAAGCAACCGAGGGTTCGAATCCCTCCGTCACCGCCGAAAAGGGCCCCGCATCTGCGGGGCCCTTTCTGCATTCGTCGGCGACGGCGGACTCTGAGCCACGCGACGTAGAATCGGCTGATGCCCACTCCGAAGATCGTGCTGTTCTACGCGTTCGCCCCGTTGGCCGATCCCGATGCGATTCGGCTGTGGCAGCGCGACCTCTGTGCGTCGTTGCAGTTGCGCGGGCGCATCCTGGTCTCGGAGCACGGCATCAATGGCACGCTCGGCGGTGACCTGCCGGCGGTGAAGAAGTGGCTGCGGCGGTTCCGCGACTATCCGGCGTTCAAGGACGCGGACATCAAGTGGAGCGAGGGCACTGGCCTCGACGCCGACGGCTTCAGCACCGATTTCCCGAAGCTCAGCGTCAAGGTGCGTGACGAGATCGTCTCGTTCGGTGCCCCCGGCGAGTTGGCGGTGGATGATCACGGCGTCGTCGGCGGTGGAGCGCGCCTGAGCCCCGAGCAGCTGCACGAGCTGATGGACGAGCGCGGCGATGAGGTGGTGTTCTTCGACGGACGCAATGCGCTGGAGGCCGACATCGGCCGGTTCCGGAACGCCGTGGTGCCCGACACCGACACGACCCGCGATTTCGTGGGGCTGCTCGAATCCGGCGCGTACGACGATCTCAAGGGCAAGCCCATCGTGACGTACTGTACCGGCGGTATTCGCTGCGAAGTGCTGTCGAGTCTGATGATCGCGCGCGGGTTTGGCGAGGTGTATCAGCTTGAGGGCGGCATCGTCCGGTACGGCGAGAAGTACGGCGACGACGGTCTGTGGGAGGGATCGCTGTACGTGTTCGACGGGCGCGGGTCGATCGATTTCTCAGACCATGCCGCGGTGATCGGCGAGTGCATCGGGTGCGGGGGTGCGACCAAGCGCACCGCGAACTGCCCCGACCTCTCGTGCCGGCGCCAGTTCGTCGTCTGCGAGAGCTGCGACGTCGTGCTCTGCGACGAGCACCGCGCTCACGCCTCCTGAACGCGTCCCCGAAGCGAAGCGGCACGGCGCCACAGCGACGCCGGCAGCAATCGTGCCGTCACGCGGCGGTGGCCGTCGACACTGCGTTCGAGTGCCGTGAGCACATCGCGCAGCGGCACGGACAGATCATCATCAGCGGATGGCTTCGGCGCATAGCTGCGGTGTTCGACAGCATCCACCAGTTGCCGCATCGCGTCGGCGTCCGCGCCGCGTTCGGCGACCACATAGCGAGCGCGGACGCGAGCCGTGTCGGCCGCGTGCAACGGTAGACCGAGGTCGGCCATCGTGTCGCGCACTTCCTGCCACGCCGCCATGGCGTCTCCTCGACGGGCCCGGCTGATGCGCAGCATCCGCGTGCCACCACGCACCAGGGCGGGCAGCAGCGCGAGCAGGAGCGCTCCGAGGGCGACCAGCACGACGGGCAGCGGATTGAGCGTCTGCAGCTGCTGATCACCGATGGACTGCTCATCGA
The DNA here is from genome assembly GCF_017303215.1 of Microbacterium esteraromaticum. Taxonomy (GTDB): domain Bacteria; phylum Actinomycetota; class Actinomycetes; order Actinomycetales; family Microbacteriaceae; genus Microbacterium; species Microbacterium esteraromaticum_C. Next base: position 172,902 of record NZ_JAEMWU010000002.1, read on the forward strand.
GGCGGTCGGGTCCGCCGGTCGGCACGTCGGACGGTGCTGTCGTCGGCGCCGTGGTGGGTGTCGGTGCGTCGGGCCCGTCGCCACTCCCACCCGCGGACGTCTCCGACAGAAAAGCGGTGGGCACACCGAGTGTGGCCGTCGGCTCGAAAGGCACCCATCCGATGCCGTCGAAGTGCACCTCGGGCCACGAATGCAGCTGGTCGCTCGAGACGGAGTAGACGATGTCGTCGTCGCGTCTCTGGTCGGTCGCGGTGCCGGGCAGATATCCGACGACGATGCGCACCGGCATGTCGAGGGCCTGCGCCATGAGCGCGAAAGCGCCCGCGAAGTGCACACAGTACCCGGTGCGCTTGTCGAGGAAGGTGGCGACGGCGTCAGCACCGGTACCGTCGAATCCCTCGTCGACCGGCGCATCGAGTGAGTAGGTGAACTCGCTGCGGAACCAGTCCTGCAGGGCGATCAGACGGTCGTAGTCGGTGTCGGCCTCAGCCGTCACCGAGCGGGCCGTGTCGGCAATGACCGGTGGCAGGTTCACCGTGCGCGGGAGGGCGCGTCCGAGGTCGGATGCCGGTGCCCGGCGGATCTGCTCGAGCGTCGGCGCCGCGGTCGCCGTGCGCACCGTGTAGTCGGCGCCCGCCGCGTTCTCGGTCGCACTGATGACGGTGCGTCCCGCGGGCATCGCCTGCCAGTCGCCGTCGATGCCGGTGACGCGTTCGGGAGCATAAGGAACCGGCAGGCGGTCACTGGACACGTTGAGCACCCGGATCGAGACCCGACGTTCAGCCGTCTCGATCGCTTCGCCCCAGTCGCGCTCGCCGAAGCCCTCGCCGAGCGGTTGCAGATCGGTGCGGTCAGGTCGCCAGATCTCGCCGTCGAACCGTGACAGCGTGGCCAACCTCAGGTACGGGGGAGCGGTGCCCGAGGTGACCAGCGTCAGAGCCTCGACACTTTCGGGGCGGCGAAGATCATCGCCCAGGCGCAGGTCGGCCCGCACCGTCAACGTCGGGCCGGTGCCCGACAGCGCCGCGCCCATCGGTAGCATCGGCGTCACCAGCAGAGTCACGGCGATCGCGGTGGCACCGGCGATCGCGGCGGCCAGCGCCGAGGTGCGTCGCGGCGCGGACGCATCGTGCCGGGCACCGAAGCGCAGCATGATCAGGATCATGACAGCCTGCATCAGGAACCACGCGATGTTCAGCGAGCCGAACGAGACCAGCATCGGCAGCACCCCGATCACCGAGGTGAGCAGCACGGTGAGCAGGATCTGCCGGTGCGCCAGCAGCTGGTCGACGAGGATCGTCACGCCGGCGAAGAGCACCCCGACTGCTGTCGCGAGCCCGGCGGATGCCGCGATCGGGGCGACACCGCCGGCGATCTCATCGATCGCCTGCTGCATCCGCACGGCGATCAGCTGCCCCGAAAGTCGCGTAGGGATCAGCCCGAGAAAGGCGGTATCGCTCGCCAGCAGGGCGGTGCACGCCATGATCGTGATGGTGACCTGCACCGCAAGGGCGAGCAGATCGCGGATGCCCGCGCGCAGCCGCCGGAAGATCACACGCCCGAGCGAACCCGCGCCGCTGGCGACGATGATCGCCAGGAAGGCCACGAACGTCCACGTGCCCGGCATGATCGCCCCGGTGTACGGCCAGAGCGCGACGAGCATCGCCGCTCCCGCGAGGAATCCCGGGACGATGGGGCTGATGGGACGCAGATCGGCGGTTCCCCTGCGCTCCGTGGCGCGGGTGGCCGCGGAGTCCGCCGTCACCGAATCAAACACCGGACACCTGCGCCTGAGGGAGGGCATCCGCCCACGTCTGATCCAGCTCATCGCCGGACGTGACCGCGGCGGTGTTCCAGCCGTGCGCGGCCGCAGCGCTCAGCGCGCCGCGCTCTGCGCCGGCGGCGAACAGCAGGGGTGCTGCCGCCCCCGCGGTGCTCAAGCGGTCAGCATCCGCCACCGAGATCCGCCCCGTGATCACGACGAGCGGTCCCGGGGGAGTGCTGCCGACGATCGCGCGCAGATCGCGCGCCTCACCGCGGGGCGTCACGGTGGCGAGAGCGACCATGAGGTCTTCACGGTCGTCCTCGTGTCCGCGCAGCGCGCCGAGCAGGCCGCCCGCGCTGTCGATGACGTCGACGCTGTAGCCATCCTGCACGAACCGCAGGGCCGCCGACGCGCACAGCGTCACCGCTGTCTCGAACTCCGGACCGGGCCCATCGGCGGGTCGCTCCCAGCGTGCGGCGGAACGGTCGAGCACGACGACGGCGTCGGGACTGGCCTCTTCCTCCTCCTGGCGCACCATGAGCTCGCCGTGATGCGCCGTCGCACGCCAATGGATGCGTCGGCGGGAGTCGCCGGACGCGTACGGCCGAGGAATGAGGTTGTCGGCGCCCTGCCCGAGCCGCGTGGACCGGGTCTGAGCAGCACCGCCCGCGGCGCCCACCTTCGAGGGGAGCGACGGCAGCGCCACGACCTGAGGGACGACCGTGATCGTGCGCGTGTCACCGAACTCCTGTTCGCGCTGCGCGAGACCGAACGGGTCGACGGTGCGCAGCACCAGCGGGCCGAGGGTCGAGATGCCGCGCTGCACGCCCTCAAGCTCATAGCGCAGCAGCGCGGAGTCACCGGGATACTCGCCCTGCGCATCGCCGCGCACGGCATCCGGCAAGGTGTCGCGCCAGATACCACGGGGGACGCCCGGGGCGTACAGATCGAACCGCAGGGCGACGCGCGAGGACTCGCCCACGGTGAGCAGATCGGTCGAGATCTGCCGTGACACGGCGCCGCGGCGCCGCGGCGCGTACGCCACGAGCATCGAGACCAGCGGCAGCAGCACCAACAGCACGCCCAGGTACAGCAGCGGGCGAGCGCCAGCGACGTTGGCCGCGATCGCCAGCAGGATGCCCATGATCAGGCATCCCCATCCGCGGGCGGTCAACCTACGACGTCTCATGGTCTCTGTGGTCGAATCTGGTCTGCGTGGTTCAGACGCGTGCCCCGGCGAACGGCACGGGCACGCGCGAGACGATCTGCTTCAGGGCGCTCTCGACGGGCTGCGCCCCGGCACGGTGCACGCCACGCGCCGCGAGCAACCGGTGAGCAAACACCGGGATCACGAGGTCGGCGAGATCGTCGGGAACGACGAAGTCGCGACCATCGAGCGCGGCCGCGACCTTCGCCGCGCGCACGAGCTGCAGGGTCGCGCGCGGGCTCGCCCCCAGGTGAAGGCTCGGGTCCATGCGGGTCGCCTGTGCGAGCGCGACGGCATACTCCTCCAGCGACTCGGCGACGTGCACGCGCCGTGCCCAGGCGATCAACTGCTCCACGGTCGCCGCGTCGGTCACCGGCACGATCGCCGACAGCGGGTTGGACGTCTCACGCTGGCGCAGCATGAGAGTCTCGGACGCGGCATCCGGGTATCCCATCGAGATCCGCATCATGAACCGGTCGCGCTGGGCCTCCGGCAACGGATACGTGCCCTCCATCTCGAGCGGGTTCTGCGTCGCGACCACCAGGAACGGCTCGGGCAGACGGTGCGTGGCGCCGTCGACAGTCACCTGCTGCTCTTCCATCGCCTCCAGCAGTGCCGACTGCGTCTTGGGGGAGGCCCGGTTGATCTCGTCGGCGATGACGATGTGCGCGAACACAGCGCCGCGCTTGAACTCGAACTCCCGCCCCACCGGGTCGTACACGGCGACACCGGTGACATCGCTCGGCAACAGGTCCGGCGTGAACTGGATGCGCCGCACCGTGGCATCCACACTCGCCGCCAGCGCGCGAGCGAGCATCGTCTTTCCGACGCCCGGCACGTCCTCGATCAGCAGGTGCCCCTCAGCGAGCAGGCAGATCAGCGCGCTGCGCACGGCATCCGGCTTGCCGTCGATCACCGACGTGACCGAGGCCGTGATGCGCGCGGTCTGCTCGGCGAACTGCTCGGCGGTGATCTGCGGAACGTTCTCGTGCATGCGATGCCCTTCGTGCGCGACGGTGCGTGCCTCGATCGTAACCCGGTGTGAAGCGAGGGGTTCCCCGAGATGCCGGCGGTCAGCGCCGCGCGCAGCGTCGGGTAGACTGATCGACGGCTCTCCGCGTGACGACACCCAGGCCAACTCCCCCAGGACGGAAACGTAGCAAGGGTAACCGGGCTCTGTCGGGTGCGCGGAGGGTCTTTTCTTTTGCCGGGGGCGCTCAGCTCACGCAGCGCACGTTCGTCACACTGCCGAACACGTTCGCCGATGCGCCCGCCTTCGCCGTGGCCCGGACCGTCGTGCCGCTGCGGGCCTGGAGGTAGCCGGTCGAGCGCGCGTTGGCGATGGAGCGCACGGTGAACGCGCTGATCGAGAACGTGCCGCACGTCGACCAGCTGAGTCGGCTGCCGCTGAGGTTGCCCCCTGAGAAGGCGCACACCCTGCCGCTGGCGCAGGAACCGACCGAAGCCGTGCCGACGGCGGACGACCCGACCGCGGATGACGAGAGAGTGCGTGTCGAAACACCACTCGCCGAGGTCATCTCCAGCCCGAGCGCCGGCCACGTCGCATGGTGCGCATCCAGCAGCACGCCGCCGGGCACCGCTGCCATCACCGCGGCGATATCAGCGCTCGGCTCCGGCGGGGCATCCGTGGCGAGTGCCGCCGGTCCCGACAGTACGAGGGCGACGGCGGTGGTCAGGGCCGCGAGTATCGTGCTGCTGCGCTTCATGGTCATTGCTCCTCTTGTGAGTCCCACATCCGGTACTCGACAACGGTGCCTGCGGGTACCGTCTCATCCGCCACGGTGCGCATCGTCTCCACTCCGACGATCCGTCCCGAGTCCGACGAGAGCAGCACGGTGTCGGTCAAGCCATCGATGGTCGAAGCGATCTGCACTCCCGCAACGTCCCGGCCGAGGCGATCCACGGACTGCCCCAACGAGGCCGCCCCACCGGTGCTCACGAGCATCTCCAACAGCACTGCATGCTGCGTATCGCTGAGCGTCCAGTAGTCCATCACCGTGACCATCGACTGCACCAGATCTCCCGCGCTCGGGCGTTCGGGCATGCCGTACATCGTCAGCAGCTCTGTCATGCCGGCCACGGTCGCTGGGGGAGCCTCCGGACTCGGCACACCGAACTCACCCGGGGCGAATGTCACTTGCGACACCACGGTGTCGGTGGCGCTGACGCGTCCCGGCCCGCCATCGCTCCCGGGCTGCACACGGCCTTCGACGACGAGCGAGTGGCCCGAGAGATCGGGGTTCCACTCCAGCTCGACGATCTGCGGGGTCACCGCTGCCTGCAACTCCCCGTCATCGATCGAAATCGCCCATGAGATCGTGTGCACCCGCCGAGCCGGGTTCTCGGCTCCGGCGGGTCCGCTCAGAGCATCCGTCGCCTCGGCGACCACCTGCGGCACCGGCGCCGGAGCCGTGAACGACAGCGGAACGGGGCTGACGGCCTCGGCACGCTGACCACCCAACGCCACCGACACCGACACGGTGGCCACCACCACCAGGGATGCGACAGCCAGAGTCCAGCCGAAGCGCCGCGATGCGCGGCGGCGCTCGCGACTGCGGGCCGCGGCCTGTTCGGCGGCGAGGCGGTCGCGCAGTGCGCGCAGAAATGCCGGCGGACCGGCGTCGGATGCCGCCTGGGCCGGATCGATGCGCCGCAGCAGCGAACGCAGTCGTTCATCGTCACGCAGATCGGACATGCTCACCTCCCGCTCGGAGGCCGACCTCGGCGGCGAACAGCAGCGCATGGAGCTTCTGCCGTGCGCGCTGAAGGCGTTTGCGCGCCACGGCCTGGCGAAGCCCCAGCATCTTGGCTGCCGTGGCGACGGTCCAGCCGTCCATGTCGACCAGTTCGATGAGATGGCGCTCCCCAATGGACAGGCCTGAGAACACCCACTCCAGATCGATCCGCAGATCGCCTTCCGGCGACGCGGCAGCGCGCAGCACCTCGCCGAGTAGCGCCGGGGCCTGCCGAACAGGCGCCGGGGTCTGGCCGTCTCCGCTGGAGGTGTCGATGACGCGCAGCAGCCAGCTCAGGTTCACCGACCCGCCATCGCGCACAACGACCCAGGCGCGCTCGAACGCATTCTCGACCGCGTCCTGGGCATCCTCCAACGTCATGAAGACGCGTTGCGCATGACGCAGCGCGGCCGCGCCGAAGCGATCCACCAGCGCATCGAACGTTCGGCGGTTCTCCTCGAGGACGATGCGTCGACGCCTCATCGCCAGACCACCCGCGGAACACCGTCATACTGCATGGCCCGATCCTCCCACAGCGGCGAGGCGTCGACGCCCAGCCTCCTCCCGCTCTGTCCTGCGAAGATCGTCGTGTGACCGCATCCGCTCCCGCCCCGGCCTCTCCCTACTTCACGCGCTTCCTCGCCCCAGTGGGGCTGCTCGCGCTGATGTGGGTGATCCAGCTCGCGGATGCCGTCCTCCCGGGCAGCTTCGTCGGATGGGGCCTGCGGTCGTGGGATCTGGGGAGTCTGCAGGGCGTTGTGCTCGGTCCGCTGTTGCACGCCGGCTGGGCGCACCTGATCGCGAACTCCGTGCCGTTCCTGGTGCTCGGCTGCCTCGTCGCCGTTGAAGGGGCGAAGCGCTTCTGGGCGGTGACCGCCATGGTCGCGCTCATCGGAGGCGCGGGCACCTGGCTGGTGAACGCACCGGGCACCCTCACTGTCGGATCGTCCGTGCTCGTCTTCGGCTACTTCGGGTACGTCGTCGTGCGGGTGCTCGCCCCCGGTCGCCTCGCACACCGGTTCGCGTACGCCGGGATCGCCGTGATCGTCGTGGTGATGTACGGCACGACGATGTTCACCGGCATCTTCGGCGTGCACAGCGGTGTGTCGTGGCAGGCGCATCTGTTCGGGGCCATCGGCGGCGGCCTGACCGTGTTCGTCCGCCGCAGAGAGGTCGGCAGCCGTGAGTGAGCGGCGCACACGCGCCGCGCGGATGCGGCGCCGCGCCCGGCGCCGTCGACAACGACGTCGGATGCTGAAGATCGCCGGCATCACAGCATCCGCCGCCATCGTGATCACGGGCGCGCTCGCCGTGGTCGGGGTGCTGACGGCCACGCGATCCGACGCCTACTGCGTCGATGAGCCGCGGACGTTCCCCGACGCGGGGGTCGACGGGTGGCAGGGCGAGCAGCTCGAGAACGCGGCGATCATCATCCGCACCGCCGACGAGTTCGGCCTCGAAAGGGACGGACAGATCCTCGGTGTGATGGCGGCGATGGGCGAGAGCTCACTGCGCAACATCGACTACGGCGACTGGGAGACCTCGGGCGTCACCAACCCCGATGGCACCCGAACCTCGAGCATCGGGCTGTTCCAACAGCAGGACTGGTGGGGGAGCGTCGAGGACCGGATGGACCCGGCCACCGCCGCTCGTCTGTTCTTCACCCGCCTCGAACGCGTGCCGCAGTGGCAGACGCTCGAACCCTCACACGCCATCCATCGCGTCCAGATCAACAGCGACCGCGACCACTACGCGCGCTTCGAGGACGACGCCACCCGCGTCGTCGTGGCGCTGTCTGCGGAGTGCCCGTCGCCGTAGGCTGGAGCCGTGGCACGCAGCATCTACATCACCTCGGCCGAGGGGCACACGGGCAAGTCGACCATCGCGCTGGGCGTGCTCGACGCACTGATGCGCGTGTCGGAGCGCGTCGGGGTGTTCCGCCCCGTCGCCCGTTCGACCGACGAACGCGACTTCGTCGTCGAGCTGCTGCTCGCCCACGACGGCGTGCACCTCGACTACGACGAGTGCATCGGCGTGAGCTACGACGACGTCCGGCAGGACCCCGAAGGTGCGCTCGGCACGATCGTGGCCCGCTTCAAGGCGGTCGAAGCGCAGTGCGACGCCGTCGTCGTGCTCGGCAGCGACTACACCGATGTCGCCAGCCCCGCAGAGCTCAGCTACAACGCGCGCATCGCCGCGAATCTCGGCGTTCCGGTGTTGCTCGTGCTCTCGGGGCGCGACAGTCAGAACCAGGCCGAGCAGCTCGGCACCACCACGGCCCGCACACCCGATCAGATTCAGCAGATGGCGGCGCTCGCGCGCAGCGAGCTCGCCACCGAGCGGGCCGAACTGTTCGCCATCATCGTCAACCGCGCCGAACCCGACATGCTTGGTGAGATCGTCGAGCGCATCGATGACCTGCGCACCCCGGTGTGGGCCGTGCCCGAGGACCGGGCGCTGGTCGCGCCCTCGATGCGGGGCATCCTGCGGGCGGTCGACGGCACGCTGGTGCGCGGCGAAGACGAGTTGCTCGAACGCGAGGCGTACAACATCGTCATCGCCGGCATGTCGATGGTCAATGTGCTGCCGCGCCTCACCGAGAGTGCCGTCGTCGTGATCGCCGCCGACCGCACCGAGACGTTGCTGGCGACGCTGCTCGCCGCAGCATCGGGGACGTTCCCCGATCTCGCGGGCATCGTGCTCAACGGCCCCTTCCCGCTGCCCGATCCGGTGCTGCAGCTGATCGACGGCATCGAGTTGACCGTGCCGATCGTGACCACCGATCTGGGCACCTACGACACCGCGGTGCGCATCATGAACACCCGTGGCCGCGTCAGCGCCGAGAGCAGCCGCCGCTACGAGAGCGCACTGGCGCTGTTCCAGACCCACGTCGACATCTCCGAGCTGACGATCGAGATGGGGCTGGCCGAATCGACCGTCGTCACGCCGCTGATGTTCGAGTACGGGCTCATCGAACGCGCGCGCAACGACCGCAAGCGCATCGTGTTGCCCGAGGGCGGCGATGACCGCATCCTGCGGGCCGCCGCCGTGCTGCTGGCCCGCCAGGTCGCCGACCTGACGATCCTCGGCGACGAGACCGAGATCCGGGCCCGCGCTGTCGCCCTCGGGCTCGACATCAGCGAGGCGCAGATCCTCAGCCCCACGGATCCGGTCATGGTCGAGCGGTTCGCCGCCGAGTACGCGCGGCTGCGTGCGCACAAGGGCATCACCGTGCAGCAGGCGGCCGACACCGTCACCGATGTGTCGTACTTCGGCACGATGATGGTGCACCTCGGGCTCGCCGACGGCATGGTGTCGGGTGCCGCGCACACCACCGCGCACACCATCCGGCCCTCGTTCGAGATCATCAAGACCAAGCCGGGCGTCGATGTCGTCTCCAGTGTGTTCCTCATGGCACTCTCTGACCGCGTGCTCGTGTACGGCGACTGCGCCGTGATCCCCGACCCCACCAGCACGCAGCTCGCCGACATCGCGCTGTCGTCGGCGGGCACAGCGAGGCAGTTCGGCATCGATCCGCGGGTGGCGATGCTGTCGTACTCCACCGGCGAGTCGGGTAGCGGCGCCGACGTCGACAAGGTGCGTGAGGCAACTGCTCTCGTGCGCGCTCGCGACCCGCAGCTGCCGGTCGAGGGGCCGATCCAGTACGACGCCGCGGCGGATGCGGCCGTCGCGAAGGCCAAGCTGCCGGATTCTGCCGTGGCGGGCCGGGCGACCGTGTTCGTCTTCCCCGACCTGAACACGGGCAACAACACCTACAAGGCGGTGCAGCGCTCGGCCGGCGCCGTGGCGATCGGGCCCGTGCTGCAGGGGCTGAACAAGCCGATCAACGATCTCAGCCGGGGCGCGCTGGTCGACGACATCGTCAACACGGTGGCGATCACGGCCATCCAGGCGCAGGGGACGGACGAATGAGTCACGTACTGGTCATCAACAGCGGGTCGTCGTCGCTGAAGTACAGCCTGCTCGACATGACCCGCGAGGTCGAGCTCGCCGGCGGACTCATCGAGCGCATCGGCCAGCCCATCAGCACCGTCGCGCACACCGTCCACACGGTGGCCTCTCCCGGCGAGCCCACACCGACCATCCTCGAGGCGCGATACGAGGACGACCGCCCCATCGCCGACCACGATGAGGCCTTCGCGGCGATGCTCGCGCTGTTCGCCGAGCACGGCCCCGTCCTGACTGAGCATCGGCCCGTCGCCGTTGGCCACCGCGTGGTGCACGGCGGCGCACGCTTCTACGCACCGACCGTCGTCACGCCCGACGTCGAACGCCAGATCGGCGAGCTCAGCGTGCTCGCCCCGCTGCACAACCCGGCCAACCTCGCCGGCATCGTCGCCGCGAAGGCCGTCTTCGACGACGTGCCCCACGTGGTCGTGTTCGACACGGCGTTCCACCAGACGCTCCCACCGGCCGCCTACACCTACGCCATCGACGCCCAGATCGCCCGTGAACACCGGGTGCGCCGCTACGGGTTCCACGGCACCAGCCACAAGTACGTCAGCGAGCATGCCGCGGAGTTCCTGGGGCGGGCGAACGACAGCATCCGACAGCTCGTCTTCCATCTCGGCAACGGGGCATCCGTCACCGCCGTCGACCGCGGACGCTCGGTGGAGACGTCGATGGGGCTCACCCCGTTGGAGGGCCTGGTCATGGGCACCCGCTCGGGCGACATCGATCCGGCCGCACTGCTGCACCTCTCCCGTCGCGCCGGGCTCGGTATCGACGAACTCGACGATCTGCTGAACAAACGCAGCGGTCTGCTGGGGCTTGCCGGGCACAACGACATGCGCGACATCCTCGCGGGAGCGGATGCCGGTGACGAGGCCTCCCGGCTGGCCTACGACGTCTACATCCACCGGCTGCGTGCGTACGCCGGCGCGTACATCGCGCAGCTCGGCGGCGTCGACGTGATCTCGTTCACCGCCGGGGTCGGCGAGAACGCCGTGAAGGTACGTGCCGATGCGCTCGCGACCCTGGGGTTCGTCGGCGTGCGGATCGATCCCCACCGCAACGCCGAGCGCGCGCCCGGCATCCGACGCATTTCGGCCGACGACTCGGTCGTCGATGTGCTGGTCGTGCCCACTGACGAGGAGCTCGAGATCGCGCGGCAGACGCTCAGTGTGATCTGAGCGTCGGATGCCGGCATCCGACGTTCATCGGTGCGCGACGTTCCCGTCGGAAATCCCAGACGCGCGCGGCGTGTCGCCGCGCAGGGCGACATGACACGCCTCGGTGGGTGGGATGGGTCTGTGATTTCCGGATGCACGATTCGGGCGCGCGCTTCGGAACAGGGCCCCGCGTTCATTAGGCTTGACGCGCACGTCCGATTCCGGAGGTCCCATGGTTCACGAACTTCCCGATCCGCTCCACATCCTCGACCTCAGCAGCGCCCCCGGCGTGCTGTTCGACCTGGATGGGGTGCTCACGCCGACCGCTGAGGTGCACATGCGCGCCTGGCAGAGCGTGTTCGATGATGTCCTCGCCCGATGGGGGGTCGTCGAGCCGTATACGGATGCCGATTACTTCGCCTACGTCGACGGCAAGAAACGGTACGACGGCGTGGCGAGTCTGCTGCGCAGCCGCAACATCGAGATCCCGTGGGGCGAGGTCACCGATCCGCCCGAGGCCGAGACGGTGTGCGGCGTCGGGAACCGCAAGAACGCTGCGTTCGCGGCCGCACTGCGCGCGGGCGGCATCGCCCCGTATCCGGGGTCGCTCGCGGTACTGGTGAGCCTGCGCGACGCCGGTGTGCCGATGGGTGTCGTGTCGAGTTCGAAGAACGCCGAAGAGGTGCTGAGCACAGCGGGCATCCGGGACTTCTTCCGCATCGTCGTCGACGGTGTCGTCGCTGAACGCGACCACCTCGCCTCGAAGCCAGCGCCCGACATGTTCCTCGAAGGGGCGCGGATGCTACAGGTCGACCCGGCCTCGGCGGTCGCCGTCGAGGATGCCGTCGCCGGCGTAGGGTCTGCGGCCGCGGCGGGCTTTGGCGTCGTGGTCGGAGTCGACCGTGGCGCGGGACCCGAGGTGCTGCGCGCTGCCGGCGCGACGGTTGTCGTCGACGACCTTTCCCAGCTGCTGAGCGAGCGGAGCGAGACGAATGATTGACCGCGAACGCCACCCCGTCGACCCGTGGCGGCTCATCGAGAACACCTACGACGCCAGCGGGGTGTCTGAGACCGTCTTCACGGTCGCCAACGGCTACCTCGGCCTGCGCGGAAATCACATCGAAGGGCGCGGTGCCCACGAGCACGGCACGTTCATCAACGGTCTGCACGAGACCTGGCCGATCCGGCACGCCGAACAGGCGTACGGCTTCGCCGAGGTGGGGCAGACGATCGTCAACGCCCCAGACGCCAAGGTGATGCGCGTCTACATCGATGACGAGCCGCTGTCGTTCGACGCGACCGAGATGCACGAGTACTCGCGTGTGCTCGATATGCGCACCGGTGTGCTCTCGCGCGATGTGTTGTGGGTGACCCCGTCGGGCAAACGCGTGCGCATGCGCGATGAGCGCCTGGTGAGTTTCGATGAGCGTCATCTGGCGGTGCTGCGCCTGGAGATCGTCGTCGAGAACGCCGATGCTCCGGTGACGGTGAGCTGTCAGCTGCTGAACAGGCAGGATGGCGCCGGTATCTACGCTGGCGACCCGATGGCCTCCAAGTCCGAGCGCAAGGGATTTGACCCGCGCAAGGCCGAGAAGATCACCGAGCGGGTGCTGCAGCCGGTCGAGTACTGGCAGGACGGGCTGCGCTCGGCGCTGTCGTACCGCGTCACCGATTCGGGGATGACCGTGGCGGTCGTCGCCGACCACGTCGTCGAGACCGAGAACGACTACAGCGCGCGGTCGCTGATCGAACCCGACATCGCGAAGAACGTCTTCCGGGTGCAGGCGAAGGCGGGTGTGCCGATCCGCATCAGCAAGATTGTCAGCTACCACAGCTCACGCGGCGTGCCGCCGCGTGAGCTCGTCGACCGGTGCCGCCGTTCGCTCGACCGGGCGGGTGTCGAGGGGGTGGATGCCCTCTTCCAGGCCCAGTCGCGGTGGTTGAGCGACTTCTGGGAGCGCTCGGATGTGCGCATCGCCGGTCACGACGATCTGCAGCAGGCGACGCGCTGGTGCCTGTTCCAGCTCGCCCAGGCCGCATCGCGCGCCGACGGCAGCGGTGTGCCGGCGAAGGGCCTGACCGGGTCGGGCTACAGCGGGCACTACTTCTGGGACACCGAGGTCTATGTGCTGCCGTTCTTGACGTACACGTCGCCGCAGTGGGCGAAGAACGCCCTGCGCGCACGGGTGCTGATGCTGCCGGCGGCTCGCCGGCGCGCGGCGCAGCTGAACGAGGCGGGCGCACTGTTCCCGTGGCGCACGATCAACGGTGAAGAGGCGTCCGCTTACTATGCGGCCGGCACGGCGCAGTACCACATCAACGCCGACGTGAGCTTCGCGCTCGGCAAGTACGTGCGCGCCACGGGGGATGAGGACTTCCTTCGCAGGGAGGGCGCCGACATCGCGGTCGAGACGGCGCGTCTGTGGGCGACGCTGGGGTTCTGGCGGGGCATCAACGGTGAGAGCTCGTTCCACATCCACGGTGTGACCGGGCCCGATGAGTACACCACGGTCGTCAATGACAATCTGTTCACGAACGTGATGGCGCGGTACAACCTGCGCTTCGCCGCCCGTGTCGTGCGCGAGATGCACGCTGCCGATCCCGCCGCGTATGCAGCCCTGGTCGAGCGGGTCGGTCTCGACTTCGGTGAGGCCGAGGCGTGGGAGCGCGCGGCCGAGGCCATTCACATCCCGTACAGCGAAGGACTGGGCATCCACCCGCAGGACACGTTCTTCTTGGAACGCGAGGTGTGGGATCTGGAGGGCACGCCCGCCGAGAAGCGCCCGCTGCTGCTGCACTATCACCCGCTGGTGATCTACCGCTTCCAGGTGCTCAAGCAGGCCGACGTCGTGCTCGCGCTGTTCCTGCAGGGCAACCACTTCACCGACGACGAGAAGCTCGCCGACTTCGACTACTACGACCCGCTGACGACGGGGGATTCCACGCTTTCGGCGGTCGTGCAGTCGATCATGGCGGCCGAGGTCGGGTATCAGGACCTCGCGCGCGAGTACTTCGAGCACGCCCTGTACGTCGACCTCGCAGATCTGCATCACAATGCCTCGGATGGCGTGCATGTCGCGTCGGCGGGTGGCGTGTGGACGGCGCTGGTGAGCGGCTTCGGCGGAATGCGCGACCACGCCGGAGAACTGAGCTTCGATCCGCGGCTGCCGGCGGACTGGCCCGAGCTGTCGTTCCCCCTGCAATGGCAGGGGTCGGCGCTGCACGTCACCGTGACGCGCGATGCGCTGCGTGTCGAGGTGCGTTCGGGCGACGCGGTGGAGTTCGCGGTGCGCGGCGCCGTGCACCGCGCAGCCGTCGACGAACCGGCCGTCGTGCGGCTGGTCGATCAGGGCCCGGTGCGCCCCGGGCGCCCGACGCTGCGCAAGTTCGAGGATGCCCGTCGCGATGACGGAACGCGCCTGTCGGCGTCGGTGCCCGTCACCACCAGCGCGCTCCCGGTGCTCGACGCATACGACGACTGACCCGGCGCGGTGGTGTTGCGTGCGTCGCGTGTCGTGCGTGTTGCTCGCGTTGCGCGCGCCGCCGACACCCCCACGTGTCGTCGAGACCCCCAGGTGCGGATGCCCGTAGCTGGGGGTCTCGGCAGAAGCTAGGGGTCTCGGCGGACGTCGGTCGCACGCCGTAGGCTGGATGGGTGACGACAGCCCTCTACCGCCGCTACCGGCCCGAGACCTTCGCGGAGATGATCGGGCAGTCCCAGGTGACCGATCCGCTCATGACCGCGCTGCGCGGCGACCGGATCGGGCACGCGTACCTGTTCTCCGGCCCCCGCGGATGTGGAAAGACCACGTCAGCGCGCATTCTCGCGCGTTGCCTCAACTGTGCCGAAGGGCCCACCGACACCCCGTGCGGTGTGTGCCCGAGCTGCATCGAACTGTCGCGCGCCGGCGGCGGCTCGCTCGATGTCGTCGAGATCGACGCGGCCAGCCACAACGGTGTCGACGACGCTCGCGACCTGCGCGAGCGTGCGACCTTCGCACCGAGCCGTGATCGGTTCAAGATCTTCATCCTCGATGAGGCGCACATGGTCACACCGCAGGGCTTCAATGCCCTGCTGAAGCTGGTCGAGGAGCCGCCGGCGCACGTCAAGTTCATCTTCGCGACGACCGAGCCAGAGAAGGTGCTCGGCACGATCCGTTCGCGTACGCACCACTATCCGTTCCGGTTGGTGCCGCCCGCGGCGATGCTCGAGTACGTCGAGAAGCTGTGCGCCGAAGAGGGCGTGCAGGTCGCCGACGGCGTTCTCGCGCTCGTGGTGCGCGCCGGTGGTGGTTCGCCGCGAGACACGCTCTCATTGCTCGACCAGCTGATCGCCGGCTCCGAGGCGGGCAACGTGACTTACGAGCGCGCCGTCGCGCTGCTCGGCTACACCCACGCCGCGCTCCTTGACGAGATCGTCGATGCGCTCGCCGCCGGTGATGCGGCATCCGCCTTCCCCGCGGTCGACCGCATCGTGCAGACCGGGCAAGACCCGCGCCGGTTCGTCGACGACCTGCTCGAGCGGCTGCGCGACCTGATCGTGATCGAGGCGGTGGGCGAGGGGGCATCCGCTGTGCTCCGCGGTCTGCCTGCCGACGAACTGCAGCGCATGCACGCCCAGGCGCGCGCGTTCGGGGCTTTGCGTCTCTCGCGCACCGCAGACCTGGTCAGCCAGGCGCTCGACGATATGACCGGAGCGACCTCGCCGCGGCTCCACCTCGAGCTGATGGTCGCGCGCGTGCTCGCCGGGGCCGCCGCCGACGGCGAGCAGGCTGCGGCTCCCGCGTCGTCCGGTGCCGTTCCGCAGCGCCCCGCGGCTCCGACGGCACCCACCTCGGCAACGAGCGCTGCGGTGGCGCCGAGTGCGGCTGCGCCCGCGGCCGCGTCTGCGGTTCCAGCGATGCCTACGACGTCGGATGCCACGTTGAACGCTCCGGCCTCGGCGCCCGCGCCATCCGCCGAACCTGCCCCGTCCGTTGCCGCTGCTGCGGCGCCGACGGCACCTGCGCCTGCTCCGGCCGCTGAGACGCCGGCCGCTGAGACGCCGACCGCTGAGACGCCGACCGTTGTGCCCTCGGGCCCGGTGACCTTCGAACGGATCCGGGATTCCTGGGCCGGCGTGCTCAAGCGCCTCGAATCGATCAGTCGTTCCTCTTGGCTGATGGTCACGGCGATCCAGCCGCTCGGCTACGACGTCGACAGCGAGGTGCTGACGCTCGGGTTCTCCAGCCCCAGCGACGTGTCGCGGTTCAAGGGCGCGACACCAGGCAAGGGCACCTCCGACCACCTGCGCACGGCCATCGAGCAAGAACTCGGCATCACCGTGAAGTACCGTCCGGCGCCGCTGCCACCGGCAGACGGCGCCTCCACTGGTGTGGGTGGACCTGACGGTTCGGGAGGCCCCGGCGGCTCGACCGGTCCTGCTGGCCCCGGGAGCTCCGGCGGTTCTGGGGGAACCGGCGGAGCTGCACCGTCGAACCCTGCACCGTCGAACTCTGCACAGTCGAACTCTGCATCCGCGGCACAGAACGGCGCCGCGCAGTCACGAACGGCGTCCGCTGTGGCCGGTGCCGGTGCCGGTGCCGGTGCCGGTGCCGGTGACGATGCCCCGGCCGCAGGCTGGGCAAAGCCGACAGATGTGTCCGAGTCCTCAGGGGTGGGCGTCCCGAAGGGGAAGGCGCGTCAGGCGTCCGAGCCTTCCGCGGCGACCGCGCGACCATCGAACGCGGCGGTCACCGAGTGGGCGGTCGCTCCCATCCCGTCCTCGGATGCCCCCGTCGCGCCGGCGCCCGCGGAAGCGCCACCACAAACGCCCGCTGTGCCCGCGCCGGGCATAGCGTCGGGAGCATCCACGACTTCGGCGCCCCCGACGCCCTCGGCGGCATCGGCCGCGACGGTATCCGCGCCCGCGCCGGCAGGTCCGGCCGACGGGGCGTCCACGGCGGCAGCACCTGTGGCGGCGAAGCCCGCGCAGCACTCGGCTCCCCAGCAGCCGAATCCGCAGCAACAAGCGCCGCAACAGCCCTACGACGACCAGCCTCCGTACGACGATCAGCCTCCGTACGACGAGTACCCGCCGTTCGACGACGAACCGCCGTACGACCCGATGTACGACGGTCCGCCGCCACGGGAAACTCCGGGACGCCAGGCATCCGGCCCCGCACGGGCTTCCGCGCCGCAGGCAGCCGCGCCCCGGGCAGTCGCAGCCCCGGCATCCGCAGGGCCGGCGGCTCCCGCGGAGTCCGGCGCCCTTCCAACCGCGCCGACCGCCGCATCCGCCGTCGCTTCAGGGCAGGCGGCCGCCCCACCCGCAGCATCCACCCCCACCGCTTCCCGCGTTACTGCGTCCGCCGCCTCGCGTCCGGCGCACGACGGTGTCGAGCGTCGCGGCGAGGCCGTGATCCGCCAGGTGCTCGGAGCGAAGTTCCTTCGTGAAGAGCCCTTCGAAGCCCCGACGAGGTTCAACTGATGTACGACGGCATCGTTCAGGAGCTGATCGACGAGTTCGGCCGGCTGCCGGGCATCGGCCCCAAGTCCGCGCAGCGGATCGCGTTCCACATCCTGCAGACGCCGTCCTTCGACGTCGCCCGTCTGTCGGAACTGCTCACCGAGGTGCGCACGCGGGTGCGGTTCTGCGACATCTGCGGAAACGTCGCCGAGCAGGAGCGCTGCAGCATCTGCCGTGACCCGCGCCGCAACCCCGAGCTGATCTGCGTCGTCGAGGATGCGAAGGACGTCGCGGCGATCGAGCGCACCCGTGAGTTCCGAGGCCTCTATCACGTGCTCGGTGGAGCGATCAGCCCCATCGCCGGTGTCGGACCCGACGACCTGCGTATCGCCCAGCTGATGAGCAGGCTCGCCGACGGCACTGTGCAAGAGGTCATCCTCGCGACCAACCCCAACCTCGAGGGCGAGGCGACCGCAAGCTATCTGAGCCGCCTGCTGACGAGCATGGACATCGCCGTATCGCGCCTGGCATCGGGACTCCCCGTCGGCGGCGATCTGGAGTACGCCGACGAGGTCACCCTGGGACGCGCCTTCGAGGGCCGTCGCCGGCTGTGAATGCTCAGCATCCGGGATTCACACGCAAGGGCTGGGCGCTGTTCGCCGTCATGGCATTCGTCTGGGGCATCACCTACCTGTTCATCAAAGAGGCTGTCGCGTCGTACTCACCTCCGGCGGTGGTTTCGGCGCGTACCTTGCTCGGCGCCGCTGTACTGCTGCCGTTCGCGATCCGCGCGGGGGCGCTCAAGGCAGCATGGAAGCACTGGCCCTGGGTGCTGGCCTTCGGTCTCATCGAGATGGCCGGTCCGTTCCTGCTGCTCAGCCACGCAGAGACGCAGCTTCCCTCGGGGCTTACCGGACTGCTCGTCGCGACCGTCCCGCTGTTCGCCGTGCTCATCGCGCTCGTGCGGGGTGATCGTTCGGTGCTCGCGCCGATACGTCTCGGCGGGCTGCTGCTCGGCTTCGCCGGTGTCGCGATCGTCGTCGCCGGACCCGGCCTGTTCCCACGCGACGGTGCCAGCGCCTTCGCGATCGGCGAGGTGTTGCTCACCGCGCTGCTGTACGCCATCGCCCCCTTCGTCATTGCCTACAAGCTCAGCGACGTCCCCTCGATCGGAACGATCACGCTCGCGCTGCTTGGCATCGGGCTCGGGTACCTGCCGGCCGCGCTGCTGACCCAGACCGAGGTTCCGACGCTGCGCTCGACGGTCTCGCTGGTGCTGCTGGGCGTGATCTGCACGGCGGTCGCTTTCGTCGCCTTCTTCGCGCTCATCCGTGAGGTCGGGCCGGTGCGCGCGCCGCTGTTCACCTACATCAACCCGATCGTCGCGCTCGTTCTCGGCACAGTGCTCCTGGCCGAGCCCGTCACGCCCGGACTGCTGATCGGACTTCCGATCGTTCTCATCGGATGCTGGTTCGCCGCCACCGGAGGGCGCCTGCGCCCCCGGGTGACCGGAACATAGCATCCGACCCGTCACATGCGTGAAGGCGCATGGATGCCGTCCGTAGAATGTCGCATGGGCGAATCCGCCCGCAGCACCCGGGAGTGATCGTGGCACTGATCGTGCAGAAGTACGGCGGCTCGTCCGTCGCCGACGCAGAGAGCATCAAGCGCGTCGCCAAGCGCATCGTCGACACCCGTCGCGCCGGACACGATGTGGTCGTGGCCGTCAGCGCGATGGGCGACACCACCGACGAACTGCTCGACCTGGCCAACCAGGTCGCCCCGATTCCCGCCCCGCGCGAGCTCGACATGCTGCTCAGCAGCGGTGAGCGCATCTCGATGGCGCTGCTGGCCATGACCATCCACTCGATGGGCTTCGAGGCGCGCTCGTTCACCGGCAGCCAGGCCGGCATGATCACCGACTCCCACCACGGCAAGGCCCGCATCGTCGATGTCACGCCGGTGCGTCTGCGCGAAGCACTCGACGAGGGGGCGATCGTGATCGTCGCCGGCTTCCAGGGCTTCAACCGCGATACGCGCGACATCACCACGCTCGGCCGCGGCGGTTCCGACACCACCGCGGTCGCCCTCGCCGCCGCGCTGAACGCCGACGTGTGCGAGATCTACAGCGACGTCGACGGTATCTACACCGCCGACCCGCGCGTCATCCCGCGCGCCCGCAAGCTCGACACCATCTCGAGCGAAGAGATGCTCGAACTCGCTGCCAACGGCGCGAAGGTGCTCTACATCCGTGCCGTCGAGTACGCCCGCCGTCACGGCGTTCTGATCCACGCCCGCTCGACCTTCTCGTCGGCAGAGGGCACCTACGTTCTCGGCGAGGGCATGCAGGCCCCGCGCGCATCCCAGGGAGAAGCCATGGAAGAACCCATCGTCGCCGGCGTCGCCACCGACCTGAGCCAGGCGAAGATCACCGTCGCCGGTGTGCCCGACGTTCCGGGCAAGGCCGCCGAGATCTTCAAGATCGTCTCCAAGGCGGGCGCCAACGTCGACATGATCGTGCAGAACGTCTCGGCGGCCTCGACGGGGCGCACGGACATCTCGTTCACGCTGCCCAAGGCCGACGCGCCGGCAACCATCAAGGCGCTCGCGGCCGAGCAGGGTGAGGTCGGGTTCGAGAACCTGCTGCACGACGACCAGATCGGCAAGCTCTCGGTGGTCGGCGCGGGTATGCGCACGCACTCCGGTGTGTCCGAGATCCTGTTCGAGGCTCTCAGTGCCGGCGGGATCAACATCGAGATGATCTCCACGTCCGAGATCCGCATCTCGGTCGTGCTGCGTGGTTCGGACCTCGCCGAGGCCGCTCGCACCGTGCACACCGCCTATGGGCTCGACAGCGAGATCGAGGCTGTCGTCCACGCCGGCACCGGCCGCTGACGCGAGGCCCCAGCCCTCCAGCATCCGCTCTTCGCGCCCACTCCCGCTGAGAAACCACCTCCCGTTCGAGAAACCACGCCGCAGGCGGTTTCTCAGACGGGAGGTGGTTTCTCAATGAGGCCGCCCCGCGCGGGAGCGCGGGCGTCACGCGCGGGTCGGCCGCAGAGGCGACGGGGTAGACTCGCCGCAACCCTGACATCGGCGCCAGGCGCAGCATCCGCACCCTGGAGCTGAGCCTGGCGTAACCGTCTCCACGCCAAGGACTCCATTCCCATGACTCGTATCTCCGATTCCGGATTCTCGATCGCGATCGTCGGCGCCACCGGCCAGGTCGGCACTGTGATGCGCGACATCCTCGCCGAGCGGGCCTTCCCGATCCGCGAGCTGCGCCTGTTCTCGTCGGCCCGCTCCGCGGGCACGGCGATCGAGTACGGCGGCGAGACGGTGATCGTCGAGGACGTTGAGAAGGCGGATGCCTCGGGCATCGACATCGCGCTGTTCTCGGCGGGTGCGACCGCGAGCCGCGCCTACGCGCCGAAGTTCGCCGCTGCGGGCGCCGTCGTCGTCGACAACTCCAGCGCCTGGCGCATGGACCCGGAGGTTCCGCTGGTCGTCAGCGAGGTGAACCCGGATGCCATGGATGACCGTCCCAAGGGCATCATCGCCAACCCGAACTGCACCACGATGGCGGCCATGCCGGTGCTCAAGGCGCTGCACGCCGAGGCCGGCCTCGAGCGCCTGATCGTATCGACGTACCAGGCCGTCTCGGGCTCGGGGCTGGCAGGGGCGCAGGAGCTGCTCGGGCAGGTCGAGGGCGTGCTCGCCCAGGGCGACACCCTGCGTCTGGTGCACGACGGCTCGGCCGTCGACTTCCCGCAGCCCGAGAAGTACGTCGCTCCCATCGCGTTCGATGTCATCCCGATGGCCGGATCCGTCGTCGACGATGGTGACAACGAGACCGACGAAGAGAAGAAGCTGCGCAACGAGAGCCGCAAGATCCTCGGTCTTCCCGACCTGCGGGTCGCCGGCACGTGCGTGCGCGTTCCGGTGTTCACCGGGCATTCGCTGTCGATCAACGCCGAGTTCGCGTCGGACATCACGCCGGCACGGGCGTATGAGGTACTGGCATCCGCTCCCGGCGTCATCGTCGATGAGGTGCCCACGCCTCTGCAGGCCGCCGGCAAGGACCCGAGTTTCGTCGGGCGCATTCGCGCCGACCAGTCGGCTCCTGAGGGCAAGGGTCTGGTGCTGTTCATCAGCAATGACAACCTGCGCAAGGGCGCGGCGCTGAACGCCGTGCAGATCGCCGAGGAGCTCACCCGCCGCTTGGTCCCCGCGCCCCGCTGACGCACGCGCCCCTCCGTCTATCTGTCACAAACCCGCGCTATTCAGACCGAGTAGCGCGGGTTTGTGACAGATAGACGGGGGGAGTGGGGCGGCGAAATGAGGGTGGATGCTGACGGCTAGACTGGTCGGGTGACCGAAACCGTCGATGTCGTTCTGATCGGTGGGGGCATCATGTCCGCCACACTGGGTACCCTGCTGCGCGAACTGCAGCCGGACTGGAAGATCGTCGCCTACGAGCGACTCAGCGACGTCGGCCAGGAGAGCTCCAACCCCTGGAACAACGCCGGTACCGGACACGCGGCACTGTGCGAGCTGAACTACATGCCCCAGGGCAAGGACGGCTCGCTCGACCCCGCCAAGGCGATCTCGATCAACGAGCAGTTCCAGCAGAGCCGGCAGTTCTGGTCGACACTCGTCGACCGCGGCGTGCTCGATGGGCCGTCGACGTTCATCAACTCGACCCCGCACATGACGTTCGTGCGCGGTGAGAAGGATGTTGCGTTCCTGAAGGCGCGCTACGAGGTGCTCAAGGAGCAGCCGCTGTTCGCCGGCATCGAGTACAGCGAGGACTCCCGGGTCATCAACTCGTGGGCGCCGCTGCTGATGCAGAAGCGCCGCAAGGGTGAGCCCTTCGCCGCCACGCGCGTGCCCTCGGGCACCGACGTCGACTTCGGTGCACTCACGCACCAGCTCTTCGATCACCTCTCTGACGCCGGCGTCCAGGTGCGCACCGACCACGAGGTCCGCAGCCTCAAGCGCCAGTCCGACGGCACGTGGCTGGTCAAGTACCGGCACGTGATCGGTCGCACGCCCGGCCAGGTCAAGGCGCGCTTCGTGTTCGTCGGGGCGGGCGGTTGGGCCCTCAAGCTGCTGCAGCGTTCGGGCATCCCCGAGATCAAGGGCTACGGTGTCTTCCCGATCGGCGGTCAGTTCCTGAAGACGTCCGACCCGAAGATCGTCGCCCAGCACCAGGCGAAGGTGTACTCGCAGGCATCCGTCGGCGCACCGCCGATGTCGGTGCCGCACCTCGACACGCGAGTTGTCGACGGCGAGGCGTCGCTGATGTTCGGTCCGTTCGCGACGTTCAGCCCGAAGTTCCTCAAGCAGGGGTCGATGTTCGACATCGTCTCGCAGGTGCGGCCGCACAACCTCTGGCCGATGCTGCGCGTCGCGTTCGCGAACCCCGATCTGATCACGTACCTGGTCGGCGAACTGATGAAGAACCACCGCAAGAAGGTCGACAGCCTGCGCACGTTCATGCCGACGGCGCAGGACGGCGACTGGACGCTGATCCAGGCCGGCCAGCGCGCCCAGGTCATGAAGAAGGACCCCGAGAAGGGCGGCATTCTGCAGTTCGGCACTGAGGTCGTCGCCGCCGAAGACGGCACGATCGCCGGTCTGCTCGGTGCCTCGCCGGGTGCATCGACGGCGGTACCGATCATGCTCGGCCTGCTGAAGCGGTGCTTCCCCGAGCAGTACGCCGGCTGGGAGCCGACGCTGCGCGAGCTGATCCCGACGGTCGGCGAGACGCTCAACGACGACGCGGCCGCCGCCGAGAAGTCGATGGATGCCACCGCATCCACGCTCTCGCTCACGGCCTGAGTAGCCGACCGTGGCGAAGCTGTACTTCCGCTACGGCGCGATGAACTCCGGCAAGTCGACGGCCCTCCTACAGGCCGCGTACAACTACGAGGAACGCGGGCAGCGCGTACTGCTGGCCAAACCCGAGATCGACACCAAGGGTGCCTCGCAGATCGAGAGTCGGTTGGGCGTCACGCGTGAGGTCGACTTCCTGATCGGAGAGGGCGCGGATGCCCGGGCGCTGTTCTACGCGGAGCGCGAGCGGGTGCGCAATGAGGTGGCTGATGAGCTGCTGCCCTCGGACCCCGAAGATGTCGCATGCCTGCTGATCGACGAGGCGCAGTTCCTCTCTGCGGAGCAGGTGGATGACCTGTTCCGCATCGCGGTGCTCGATGGTATTCCGGTGATGGCATATGGCATCCGAAACGACTTCCGTACTCACGCCTTCCCGGGGTCGGCGCGCCTGCTGGCGATCGCGCACGCGCTGGAGGAGCTCAAGACGATCTGCCGTTGCGGACGCAAGGCCGTCTTCAACGGGCGTCGCGCCGGTGGGCGCTTTGTGTTCGACGGCGACCAGGTGGCCATCGACGGCGTCGCGGTGACATACGAATCGCTGTGCGGCAACTGCTACCTGGAGGAGTCCGGCGGCATCCTCGGCTGACCCAGCCGCACGTCGCGTAGCCCTCTCGCCTCGCACCTCGCGTGGGCTTCGCGCCCCGCGCCCCGCGCCCTTCGCGCCCGCATCTGCCCGACGAGGGGTCAATATTCGTCGTGTTCGCGCCCGCCGACCCGACATTTACTGACCCCTCGTGGTGGGGTGCTGGCGCGACGGAGTGGGCGGAAGTGCGCGCGGGACTGGCGAAAGCGCGCGAGGGCGTGCGCGGGAGCGCGCGGGGGAGAACGTGGCGTGTTGCGTGGTCTGACCACACCGGTTACGCTGTGGTCAGACCACAGGAGGACGGATGCCGGAGACCCCCGCCACCCAGCGCGCTTGGCGCACCGTGCTCGAGCGCATCGAGAGTGATCTGCTCGTGGGCGTGCTCGGTCCGGGCGACCGATTGCCCTCGGAGCGCGACCTCGCCGCCGATCTCGGTGTGGGGCGTTCCAGCGTGCGCGAGGCGCTCCGTGTCCTTGAGGTGATGGGGCTCATCCGCACCGCGACCGGGTCCGGGCCCCAGGCGGGGGCGATCGTGATCGCCACGCCTTCCGGGGGGATGTCCGCGCTGCTGCGGTTGCAAGTGGCCGCGCAGGGCTTTCCCCTGGCCGATGTCGTGCAGACCCGCCTCGTGCTGGAGGATGCCGTTGTCTCGGCGCTCGCAACGGCCCCTGAACGTGCACTGGAGGCCGCCCACGCGCTTCTCGACGCGATGGACGACGAGCACCTCTCGGCGCCGGAGTTCCTCGCCCTTGATGCCCAGCTGCATTACGCGCTGGCCGAGGCCTCGGGCAACACGGTGATCACGGCGATGATGGCCGGCCTGCGCACCTCGATCGAGTCGTACGTGCTCGAAGGCTCGGCCCGCATCGAGGACTGGGACGCGATGGTCGCGCATCTGCGCCGAGAGCATCGTGAGATCGTCGCCGCCATCGAGGCAGGCGAGGCGGATGCTGCCCGCGCGCGCGTTCGCGACCACATCACCGGCTACTACACCGCGGCCGGCCTCGTGCCCGACAATCGTCCCGTTCTGACTGAGAACGACTGACATCCCCACCCGGAAAGGAGCGCCCATGGTCACGCGCCAGGTGCCGAACCCCGTTGAGCTTCTCGAGCTGATGAAGTTCAAGAAGCCCGAGCTCAACGGCAAGAAGCGCAGGCTCGACTCCGCGCTCACGATCTACGACCTGCGCGACATCGCCAAGCGGCGCACGCCGAAGGCCGCCTTCGACTACACCGACGGCGCTGCAGAGGGCGAGCTGTCGCTGTCTCGGGCACGTCAGGCCTTTGAGGACGTCGAGTTCCACCCCGGCATCCTCAAGCCCGCGCCGACTGTCGACACGTCGGTCGAGATCCTTGGCGGTCCTTCGGCGCTGCCGTTCGGTATCGCGCCGACCGGCTTCACCCGTCTGATGCAGACGGAGGGTGAGACGGCCGGGGCCGGTGCCGCCGCCGCGGCGGGTATTCCGTTCACGCTGTCGACACTGGGCACCACCTCGATCGAGGGCGTCAAGGCTGCCAACCCCGACGGGCGCAACTGGTTCCAGCTGTACGTCATGCGCGACCGTGAGATCTCGTACGAGCTCACGCGTCGCGCCGCGGCGGCCGGCTTCGACACGCTGCAGTTCACCGTTGACACCCCGGTGGCCGGTGCCCGGTTGCGTGACAAGCGCAACGGTTTCAGCATCCCCCCGCAGCTCACGCTCGGCACGATCATCAACGCCATCCCGCGCCCCTGGTGGTGGTTCGACTTTCTGACCACGCCCAAGCTCGAGTTCGCATCGCTGAGCACCACCGGCGGCACGGTTGGCGAGCTGCTCGATGCCGCCATGGACCCGACCATCAGCTACGACGATCTGGCCGTGATCCGCGACCTGTGGCCCGGCAAGATCGTGATCAAGGGCGTGCAGAACGTCGAGGACTCCGTGCGGTTGCGCGATGCGGGCGTCGACGGCATCGTGCTGTCGAACCATGGCGGCCGTCAGCTCGACCGCGCGCCGATTCCCTTCCGTCTGCTGCCGCACGTGCGCAAGGCGGTCGGCGATGACTTCACCGTCATGGTCGACACGGGCATCATGAACGGCGCCGACATCGTGGCATCCGTCGCGCTGGGTGCGGACTTCACCCTCATCGGACGCGCGTACCTGTACGGACTGATGGCCGGCGGACGTCAGGGCGTTGATCGCACGATCGAGATCCTACGCACCGAGATCGAGCGCACGATGCGCCTGCTGGGGGTCTCGACGCTCGCAGAACTCGAACCCAAGCACGTCACGCAGCTGGCACGTTTCGTCCCGGTCGCCGCGGGCGCCGCGGGGGCGCTGGCGCGCTGAGCAGGGCTCCGCGCGCGGCCGAGACGGCGCCGCGCGGCCCCGGGCTCGTGCGTGGTCACCGAGAACAGGACGAATACCGAGAACAGGACGGATGCTGCACATCCGTCCTGTTCTCGTGTTTCAGCCTGTTCTCCTGCGCGGTGCGAGAGGCGCCGTCACGCAGCGGCGGATGCTCGTCAGCGTGCGGCGGGAACGGGAAGCGTCTGCAGCAGTGCGTCGAGCTCGTCGGCGGTGTGCTCCCAGCCGTCCACAGCGATGGAGCGCACACCGAGCGCCAGTACGGGGTAGTCGTTGCCGCCCTTGTCCAAGCGGTCGCCGTAGAAGAGCATGTCGGTCAGCGCGATGCCGGTGAGCTCGGCGAGCTTCTGCATGCCGTAGGCCTTGTCGATGCCCGCCCGGGTGATGTCGATCGACGTCGAGCCGCCTGAGCGCACTTCGAGGCCGGGGAGCCGCGGTGCGACGGCATCCCGCAGGGCGGCGCGCTTCGTGCCCGCGGGATCCCAGGTGTGCTTCGCATCGCGCGGCGCCTGCTGGCCGAGCGCCGAGAACGTGATCTGCGATCCGCGGTCTTCGAGGATCTCGCCCCAGGGCGTCGCTTCCCAGAGGCCGAGACGTTCGGCCTCTTCACGCAGCGCCGTGAGTGCCGAGGTCTTCTCGGCCTCGGAAAGGTCGTGCGCGTACACGGCGGTGTATGCGGTGCCGTCGTGTCGCAGGTAGCGGGTCCCGCACGTCGGCAGAAGGTGCAGTCGCTGGTGCGCGGCGGCGTCGAGGTCGTCGAGTCGTGCGATTACCTGGGAGCGGAACTGGTCCTCGTTGCCACCCGAGATGATGGCGACCTCGACCCGCTGCAACAGGGAGCGCAGCAGGTCTGCGATCCGGTCGTCGATCTGGCCCTTGGACGGAGCGAGCGTGTCGTCGAGGTCGAACGCGACCAGGCGAAGGGTGTTCATGATGACTCCAGTGTAGGAGAACGGGCTGGGAGCAATCGATGACACAGCCAGCGGGATATGCGAAAAGGGACTCGCTCCAGGCGAGTCCCTTTTCGTGTGCTGTCGGGGTGACAGGATTTGAACCTGCGGCCTCTTCGTCCCGAACGAAGCGCGCTACCAAGCTGCGCCACACCCCGTGATTGCAACCGTTCAAGTCTACATGCCGAGCGCGCGAGTACCGAATCGGGTGAGCCCCCGGGCGCGCCCGCCTGTCATTTCGAGCGTGCCGTCAACGTCAGCAACGTGGCTTCGGGGCGGCACGCGAATCGCACCGGTGCGTAGATCGAGTGGCCGCAACCGGCGCTGACATTCAGGGGAACAGTGCGGCCGTCGTGCGACCAGGTGCTGAGCCCCTTGGCCTGCTTCAGCGGGATATCGCAGTTGGCGACGAGTGTGCCGTAGCCGGGCAGGCACACCTGCCCGCCGTGCGTGTGGCCCGCGAAGAGGGCATCCGCCCCGAGGCCGACGAAGTCGTTCAGCACGCGCTGGTACGGCGCGTGCGTCACTCCGATTCGCGATGCGCCCGCCGGGGCGGCGCCCAGCGAATCGAGCGCTCCGGGGATGACATCGAGCTTGTCCCACTCGCGGTGCGCGTC
Source organism: Microbacterium esteraromaticum (assembly GCF_017303215.1). Classification (GTDB taxonomy): domain Bacteria; phylum Actinomycetota; class Actinomycetes; order Actinomycetales; family Microbacteriaceae; genus Microbacterium; species Microbacterium esteraromaticum_C. The sequence goes on from NZ_JAEMWU010000002.1 coordinate 200,606, forward strand.
GTCGACGCCGAAGAAGTCGATGGTGTTTCCCGCGACGACCTGGCGCATCGCCGTGTTGTTCAGATCGTGCCAGCCGAGCTCGTCAGTGAAGAACGCGTCAAGAGCTGCGGTGTCGAGGAGCTTCGGCTCGGATGCCGTCTTCGACGGTCCCGTGAAGTACTTCAGCGGGTTGCGCGGCGCGGGTGCCTGCACATCGTTCGAACCGTGCACGAACACGCCGGGGATGCCGGCGAAGGGCGCGAAGGCGCTTCGGATGCCCGCAAGACCGTCTCGGTGGCCCAGGTTGTCGCCGGTGTTCACGATGAGGTCCGGCTCAAGCGCCACCAGCGAGGCGAGCCAGTCCTGCTTGCGGTGCTGCCACGGCGCCATGTGCGCATCGGACACGTGCAATACGCGGATCGGTGCGCTGCCGGGCGCTAGCGCTGGGGCGGTCGCCTCGCGAACGGTGAAGAGATACCGTTCGATGCCGATGCCCCAGATCGCCGCACCGAGGCCAACGGCCCCCACCGCGCCGAGCGCGGTGAGGGCCGGATGCGCTGTGAAACGCGAGGTCATTCCTCGTCTTCCTCCTCGCTCAGACAACTGAGCGTGATGGTCGATCCAGGAGCCGCGTTCGACCCGGCGCCAGGATCCTGTGCGACCACGGTCGCTCCGCCGTTGCAGCCGTCCTCGTTCACCGAGAAGCCGGCATCCTCCAGCGCCTTCTTGGCCTGACCGAACTTCGATCCGACGACGTTCGGGATCGCCGACTCGGGCGGTGTGCCCGAGCTGGGGCTGATCGTGACCGTGGTGCCGCCGGGCGCCGAACCGGCACCGGGATCCTGCTCGGCGACGAGGCCCTTCTCAACCGTGCTGTCGACGGGGTCACCGACGCGGACGGTGAAGCCTGCCTTCTCGAGTGTCTGCGTTGCTTCGTCAACCGACAGACCGATGACGCTGGGCAGATCCTTCACGACGCGGCGCGTGAGGTTGGCGTCCGGTGCGGGGAAGCGGTCACCGCCGTACACGGCGTTCGCTGCTCGCTGGATCTCCTTGGCGAGCGGGTAGCGGATGTCGACCAGGCGGGTCCCGTGGGCATAGAAGCGGCGCAGATCTTCGCGTCCTGTGACGTTTCCCACCCACACAGCGGTCGTGACGTTCGTGCTCGACTCGACAAGCATGGTGTGCGAGGTCTCGGCGGTACCGGTCTTACCGATCACCTGAACGCCGTCGTAGGGGTTCGCTCCTGCACCGGTGCCACCCTCCATCACGCCGCGCAGAGCGAACGCGGCAGTGGCGGCGACCTCGGGAGAGATCACCTGGGTGCACGAGGCCTTCGGCGGCGCGATCTCCTCGCCGTCCTGCCCGATCACCTTGTCGATCACCCGGGGCTCGCAGAACTTGCCCTTGTTCGCGACGGTCGCGTATGCGCCGGCCATCTGAATCGGCGCTACTGACTTCGATCCCAGAACTGTGGGGAAGGGATCATTGGGCGCGGTTCCATCCTTAGTGACATCACCCATATCGCCGTAGTGGACGCCCAGGCGCTTGGCCATCTTGTTGATGTCACACAGATCGAGCTGCTGCGCCATCGCCAGGAAGCCGGTGTTCAGCGAGACAGCTGTGAAGCGACTGACTGTGCTGACGGATCCTCGTCCCTGTCCGAAGTTTCCGACGTCTTCGACCTGGGTGTATGTCCCACCGCACTGCGGGAAGTTGCCGAAGATGCGCGACCGTCCGTCGAGCACCTCGTTGACCGAGCGGCCCTGTTCGAGCCACTCCAGCAGGGTGAAGAGCTTCCACGTCGATCCGGTCTCGAAACCACCCGATGACCCGTTGTGCGCGCTGTCGGCGGCGAACACCTGTGCCGACTCGCCGTTGGCCAGGCTGGCATCGGCTGCTTCACTGAACCGCGTGTTCTGGGCGATCGCCAGGATGCGACCAGTGCTCGCCTCGATCGAGACTCCAGCGCCGCCGACGTTGATGCCATCCATCGCCGCGGGCACGCGGTCGTGCACGGCCTGCACGGCAGGGGCCTGCACCCGCAGGTCGAGCGAGGTATAGATCTTCATGCCGCCGCGGCGCATGTTCTCCAGGCGCTCCTCGGCGGTGGCGCCGAAGGCCTCGTCGTTCTCGACGACGGCCTTTGCGTACTGGCAGAAGTAGGCGTTGTCTCCGGCAGCGCCGCACCCCTGCGCGGTCTCCTGGATGTTCGGCTCGACCGGGGCGGCGACAGCGGCCTCGTACTCCTCTTGCGTGATCTGACCGTTCTCGTGCATCTCGAAGAGCACGTAGTCGCGGCGCTCCTTGGTCGTCGCGTAGCCGTCCTCGGCCGTGTTGTGCGCGACACCCTCCTTGTCGGTCCACGTGCCTGCGGTCGGCCGGTCGATGCGCAACAGATTGGGTTCCTGCACCATGCCGGCGAGCGTGGCCGCTTGCGCCAGGTTGAGCTTCGCGGCCGTGGTGCCGAAGTAGCGGTTCGCGGCGGCCTCGACGCCGTAGGTCGTTCCGCCGAAGTTCGACACGTTAAGGTAACCGAGCAGGATCTCGTTCTTCGAGTAGTCCTTCTCGATCTGCACCGCGTACCGCATCTCCTGCAGCTTGCGCTCGATGCCCTCAGCACCCTTCGCCTGCGCGGCGTCGATGAAGCACTGCTGCATCTTGGTGTCGTACTCGGGATCGTTGGGTGGCACGCCCTGTTCGCACTGTTGGATGAGCGCGTTCTTGACGTACTGCTGCGTGATCGTCGAGGCACCGCGCGATGAGGCGCCAGTGAGGTTCTCGACGGCGGCCTTCGCCGTCTGCAGCAGGTTCACGCCGCCGTGCGAGTAGAAGTTCTTATCCTCACTCGAGAGCACGGCGTCATAGAGCAGCGGCGAAACCTGATCGAAGGTGACCGGCACGCGGTTCTGCTCGTAGAAGGTCGCCATCTCGAACGGCTTGCCGTCGCGGTCATTGCCGTAGATCGTCGTCGGTGCCATCGGCGCCGTCGGCTTCAGATAGCTCGGCAGATTGTCGAACAGGGTCAGCGCCTGGGAGCCGCTGACCCCGGCGACGGCGATGGCGGGGGTGACAGCGGCCGTGGCCAGCACTCCGGCGACGACACTGAGGCCGACCAGGCCCAGCAGTCCGCCGAGCACACCCTTCACCGTGCGTTTCGTTTGAGGCATACGCTTGATGGTAGGGGAGTTCCCTGAATAGAAGCCTCGACGCCGGCATCCGTTGCCGGAGGTCGCCGACGCGCAGGAGTGCCATGACCACGTGGGAGTATCTGACCACACCGCTGCTGATCCACAACACAGCGGCGATCCTCAACAACTGGGGCAAGCAGGGCTGGGAGCTCGTGCAGGTCATCCAGGGCCCTGAGGGCGGCCTGGTCGCCTACTTCAAGCGTCCCGTGACGCAGGACGCGACGGCCAACTCCGGCCTCGCGGCTGCGGCCGAGGCATCCCGTCAGTTCGAAGGAGATCATCGATGAACCTCACCGCCCGCCTAGAAGAGCTCGGCATCGAGCTGCCCGCGGTCGTCGCTCCGGTTGCGGCCTACGTGCCCGCCGTCGTGCACGGCGGCCTCGTCTACACCTCGGGCCAGCTGCCGATCGCCGGCGGTGGACTGCTCGCGACCGGCAAGGTCGGAGCGGAAGTGGATGCTGACGACGCGAAGTCCTACGCGCGCACCTGCGCGCTGAACGCCCTGGCCGCGGCGGCTGCCGCCGCAGGCGGCGTCGACCGGATTGCCGGCGTGCTGCGGGTGGGCGGATTCGTCGCATCCGACCCCGCGTTCAGCGGTCAGCCCGGCGTCATCAACGGTGCCAGCGAAGTGCTCGGCGAGATCTTCGGCGAGGCGGGCGCCCATGCGCGCGCCGCCGTTGGCGTGGCGGTGCTGCCGCTCGACGCACCCGTCGAGGTCGAGGTGACGTTCACGCTCGCGTGACCGTGTCGGCGCTACCCGCCGATACCCCGCTTTATCGCCGAGACCCCCAGTTGCAGATGACTGCAACTGGGGGTCTCGGCGATTACTGGGGGTCTCGGCGCGAACGCGTTACTTGACCTGGCTCGAGATCGTGCTCATCACCATGGTGTCGGCGAGCGTCGTGACGTCGCCGACCTCGCGACCCTCGGCCACATCGCGCAGCAGGCGTCGCATGATCTTGCCCGAGCGCGTCTTGGGCAGCTCCGGCACGATGTACACGTCGCGCGGGCGCGCGATCGGGCCGATCTGCTCGCCCACCCAGGCGCGAATCAGAGCGGTCAGGCCCTCGGGGGAGTGCGACTCGAGGTAGCTCTGCTTGATGATCACGAACGCCACGACGGCCTGACCGGTGGTCTCGTCAGCTGCACCGACGACGGCGGCCTCGGCCGTGGCCTCGTGCGCGACGATCGACGACTCGATCTCGGTGGTCGACAGCCGGTGACCCGACACGTTCATCACGTCGTCGACGCGGCCGAGCAGCCACAGGTCGCCGTCCTCGTCGAGGCGGGCGCCGTCGCCGGCGAAGTAGTAGCCCTGCTTCTCGAACTTCTCCCAGTACGTCTCCTTGAAACGCTCGGGGTCGCCCCAGATGCCGCGCAGCATGCTCGGCCACGGCTCGGTGATCACCAGCAGGCCGCCGTTGCCGTTGCCGACCTCCTGGCCGTCATCGTCGGTCACATCGATCGAGATGCCCGGAATCGGCACCTGAGCCGACCCCGGCTTCGTCGCCGTGATGCCCGGCAGCGGCGAGACCATGATCGCGCCGGTCTCGGTCTGCCACCACGTGTCGACGATGGGAGCCTTGTCGGCACCGATCACCTCGCGGTACCACATCCACGCCTCGGGGTTGATGGGCTCACCCACCGAACCGAGCAGACGCAGGCTCGACAGATCGAACTGCTGCGGGATCTGGCGTCCGAGCTTCATGAACGAGCGGATGGCGGTGGGCGCCGTGTAGAGGGTCGTCACGCCGTACTTCTGCACCAGCTCCCACCAGCGTCCGGGGTGCGGCGAGTCCGGCGTGCCCTCGAAGAGCACCTGGGTCGCACCGTTGGCGAGGGGGCCGTAGGCCACGTAGCTGTGCCCAGTGATCCAGCCGATGTCGGCCGTGCACCAGAACACATCGGTCTCGGCGTGCAGGTCGAAGACGTACTTGTGCGTGTACGACGCCTGCACCAGGTAGCCGCCCGAGGTGTGCAGGATGCCCTTCGGCTTTCCGGTCGTGCCCGAGGTGTAGAGGATGAACAGCGGGTTCTCGGCGGGGAAGGCCTGCGCCTCGTGCTCGGCCGACGCCGCCGGCACGACGTCGTGCCACCAGATGTCGCGCTCGTTCCAGTCCACGTCGTTGCCGCCGCGCTTGACGACGAGCACGTGCTCGACGGTCTGCTGCTCGCCTTCGCCGTTGCGGTCGCTCAGCGCCTGGTCGACAGCGGGCTTGAGCGCCGAGACCTTGCCCTTGCGGAAACCGCCGTCGGCGGTGATGACCACCTTCGCGCCGGCATCGTCGATGCGCGAGCGCAGGCTGTCGGCGCTGAAGCCGCCGAAGACGACCGAGTGGATGGCGCCGAGGCGGGCCACGGCGAGCATCGAGACGATCGCCTCGGGGATCATCGGCAGGTAGATCGCCACGCGGTCGCCCTGACCGATGCCGAGGTCGGCGAGCACGTTCGCGGCACGCTTGACCTCTGCGGTCAGCTCGGCGTAAGTGATGCGGCGCTCGTCGCCGGGCTCGCCCTCCCACAGGATCGCGACACGGTCACCCAGCCCGGCTTCGACGTGACGGTCGAGGCAGTTGTAGGCGACGTTGAGCTCGCCGTCGTCGAACCACTTCGCGAACGGCGGATTCGACCAGTCGAGCACCTGCGTGAACGGCTTGTGCCAGTGCACGTTCTCGCGGGCCTGCTCACCCCAGAAGGCTTCGCGGTCGGCGGCGGCACGCTCGTACAGCGCGGGGTCATCGATGGACTGGGCGGCGAACTCCGCCGAGGGCGGGAAGCTCCGAGATTCGTCGAGGAGATGATCGATCTGACTGCTCATGGGCACTCGCTCCTTTGCGCGGGGTAGAAGGGTCGTGTCGGGCGCGACCGTGATCCGGCGAATCTACTCGAGCCGACGCGCGGAAGCCTACTGCCGAAAGTCGGTACTGGCATGGCAGTTGGCAAGCGCACTCCCGCACGCATACACTGACCTCAGCCGATTTCGACATCTGGCTTCAGCGCGCCCGATACCCCCTTATGCGGGCCTGCGCTCAGGCGGCACCTCATTCCCCCCGTGAGGTGCCGCCTCACACTTTTCTGAGCGGGTGTGCCGCGTTCTGCACAGGACGGCACGGCTCGCCTCTTATGCACAGCCCATGGGTTTCGGACGGGGGCAGGCATCGGCGCGCTTCTAGCGTCGTTGCCATGACCGATCCCTTCGTGCTCCGTCCACGCACACACACCCGTACGACGGCGTCGACGGAACCCGCCGATATCGATCGGCCGATTCTCGACCCGGCGTTCGGCGCGCTCGCCGAGCATGTGCACGACCCCCAGGTCACCGACCTCTTCGTCAACGGTGCACACGGCCTCTTCGTCGACCGGGGTGAGGGAGCCGAACCAGTGCCTCAGTGGCGGGCATCCGAACGCGAGGTGCGCGACCTCGCCGTCACACTCGTCGCGGCGGGAGGTCGTCACCTCGACGACCAGTCGCCGTGTGTGGACGTGCGGCTCGACTCGGGCATCCGAGTGCACGCCGTGCTCGCGCCGGTCTCGACGGCGGGCACGGCACTGTCGATCCGTGTGCCGAGAGTGCTCGGAGCCGGCCTTGACGCGCTCGCCGCGTCGGGCACCTTCACCCCCGCACAACGCACCTGGTTGGCGGGGCTCGTCGCGCAGCGCGCGAATGTGCTCATCACGGGTGGAACAGGCACGGGCAAGACCACTCTGCTGTCGGCCCTGCTGTCGGAGGTCGGCCCTGCCGAGCGCATCGTCACGATCGAGGACGTCGCCGAGTTGCGCCCCCGCCACCCCCACCACGTGTCGTTGGAGTCGCGGCAGGCGAACCTGGAGGGCGCGGGACGGATCAGCCTGGCCATGCTCGTGCGGGAATCGCTGCGGATGCGACCCGATCGCCTCGTCGTCGGTGAGTGCCGCGGTGAGGAGGTGCGGGAACTGCTCACGGCGTTGAACACCGGTCACGACGGCGGCGCCGGCACCCTGCACGCCAGCGGCCTCCCCGATGTGCCGGCGCGCATGGAGGCGCTCGGTGCTCTCGCGGGGATGGACGCCATCGCGTTGGCGCGGCAGGTGGTCAGCGCCTTCACAGTCGTGCTGCACCTGCAACGCGACGCCGCCGGGCGGCGTCATATCGCGCAGGCGGGGCGCTTCGCGCTCACCGGAGACCGCCTCGGAATCGAGGAGGTCACACCGTGGTGAGAGGTGTCGGAGCCCGCATCCGGGGTGGCACGCGGGGGACAGCAGCGGATGCCGGAGACGAGGCGGGTCGCGCGGCGACCGCCGTGCGCACACTCGCCGTGCTGCTGCAGGCTGGCGCGCGTCCGATGACGGCGTGGCGGCACCTGGCAGACTCTGGGCATCCCGTCGCGGAACGTGTCGTGGGCCGCTGCGGTGGGGGAGCCGAACTCGTCGGCGCGATTGATGCCGAGGGCGGCGCCTGGTCGGACGTCGCCGCGGCATGGGAGATCGCGACGACCGTCGGGGCCCCGCTCGCCGACGTGCTGCGGGCGCTCGCCGAGTCGCTGCAGGACGCTGCGTCAGCCGCGGACGATGTGCGCATCGCCCTGGCCGAGCCCACCGGAACGGCACGGCTGCTGCTCTGGTTGCCGTTCGCCGGGCTGCTGCTGGGTCTCGCGCTCGGGTTCGACACCATCGGTGTGCTGTTCACCAACCCGTTCGGGGTGGCGTGCGTCGTGCTCGGCCTCGGACTGGTGCTGCTGGCGCGGTGGTGGACGGCCCGCATGGTGCGCGCTGCTCGGCCCGCCCCCGGCACCCCGGGGATGCACGCCGAACTCGTCGCGGTCGCGCTCGCAGGAGGCGTTGGCATTCCGCGGGCGCTGCGCCTGGTCGAGCACAGCACGGCAGACCTGCGCGCTGGTCGCGGCGCGACGGATGCGGTGCTCGAGCTGTCGCGTGCCGCGGGCGTTCCCGCGGCAGAACTGCTGCGCGCCTCAGCCGCGCAGCAACGTCACGATGCTCGCGTGCAGGGTCGCGTGCGGGCCTCACGGCTCGCATCGAAGCTGCTGCTGCCGTTGGGCGCGTGCACCCTGCCGGCATTTCTGCTGCTGGGGGTCGCACCGCTGATGCTCAGCGTGCTCGGCTCGACGCCACTACCGATCTGACACGACGTTGACCTGCAGGGCGACACGCGCTCTGCACAAAGAGAAGGAGAAGAGAATGAATGACGAGAAACTGCCCCCACTGACCCGGCGACGTGCTGCCGAGTTGTTCGCCGACGAGACGGGCGCCGCGACGGCCGAGTACGCGATTACCACGATGGCGGCGGTGGCCTTTGCGGGCTTGTTGGTGGTGATCATGCGGTCGGATGAGGTGCGTGGCATCCTCACTGATCTGGTGCGGCGGGCGTTGACGGTGTCGTGATCGGTCGCCGAGATCGGGCATCGGTGCGTGACGGGTTGCGCGGTGAGCGCGGTTCGGTCGCGGCCGAACTCGCTGTGGCGCTTCCTGCGGCGCTGTTGGCTGTGCTGTTCGGCGTGGGTGCGCTGAACGCTGCCGCGACGCAGGTGGCGTTGCAGGATGCTGCGGCGGACGCGGCCAGGCTGCTCGGGCGGGGCGAGAGCGCCGCCCGAGCAGCGGGTGTCGTCTCGGCGGCAGTCAGCGGGGCGCGTTCGTCGTCGCAGGGTGCGGGTGATCTGGTCTGCGTCACGGCCTCGGCCGACCTTCGGGTGGGCCGGATCATCTCGGTACCGCTTCGTGCATCGAGCTGCGCTCTCGCGGGCGGACTGTGAGCGAGCGGCGGACGGAAAGGACGAGACGATGGCAGGAACGGCTCTTGCGGCCGGCGTGCTGACGGTGGCTGCGACGCTGTCGCTCGGTCTGGCGGCCGTGGGCGGTGCCGCGGTCACCGCCCAGCGTGTGGCGGGGGCAGCGGATGCTGCCGCGCTGGCCGCCGCGGATGCCGCATCGGGGGCGGTCATGACCGGTGAGGATCCGTGTGCGCTCGCCGCACGCGTGGCGGCGGCATCCGGTGCCCGTTTGTCGGCCTGCAAGATCGACGCGCTCACCGCCACCGTCGAGGTGCGGGCGGGGTATGCCGGACTGGTCGCGCTCTCACGGGCGCGCGCGGGGCCGCCGGCGGGCGGGTGAGGGCATCTAGCGCAAGCCGCCCGTCAATCACTAGCCTCATGGGCACCAGTACCCTTCGACTGAGGGAGTGTCCATGCGTGTTCAGCCCAAGCCGTGGATCGGCATTGTCGTCTATCTCAGCTACCTGGTCGTCTTCTATGGCGTGTGGATAGCACTGGGCATCGACTACCTGCATATCGGTGACTCCGCGGAGACTTTGCTCAAGTGGTACGTCGCCCCGCTTGCTGCCGGTGCAATCGTGCTCGTCGTCGCGACTTCAGTACTCGGGTGGTGGAAACCGGCACTGTTCGACAAACAGCCCGGCGCGCGCTGGGCGATCATTCCCGGTGCTCTGCTCGCTGTGGTCGCCATCGCAGTGCTCTTCGTCAAAGACACGAGTGGACTCGCACCGATCGTGTGGATTCTGGCGATCGTCGGCAGCATCGGCGTCGGGTTCGGTGAGGAGATGGCCACCCGTGGTGTTCTCGTTGTGGGGCTACGCGCCCGCTTTACCGAGCCCCTCGTCTGGCTCATCTCGACGGCGCTGTTCATGGCCCTTCATATCCCCAACGGATTCTTCGGGGCGGGGCTCGGTGTACTCATCCAGCTTCCGCTCACCTTCGGGGCCGGCACGATCCTCTACCTCGCCCGACGCTCAACGGGAACGCTGCTCGTGCCGATGCTCATTCACGGACTGTGGGACTTCTCCACGTTCATCGGGGTGCACACCACGGCGTCGTCGAGCATCGGCGTCTACTTGAACATCCTGCTGGGGATCTTCGCGCTCATCGTCGTGCTCATCACTCTGCGTAAGGAGCGCGGCACGAAGATGGCGCAGTTCGGAGCCTGATCCGCACCTCCCGACAAGTACGAGACATCCGCCCTGTAGCCGGCGCGGCTCCGGAGCATTCCGCAGGCCAGACAGACAGCCAGGCCAGACAGACAGAACGAAAGGACCACCATGGATGTAGACATCACCGCAGGCCCGGCCTTCGCGATGGGCGTTGTCGCCCTCCCCGCGGGAGGGTCCGTGCGAGTCGAGGCAGGCGCGATGGCGATGACTCGCGGCGACATCGAGATCGCCACCTCAGCGAGCGGTGGCTTCTTCAAAGGGTTCAAACGCGCGCTCGGCGGCGAGAGCTTCTTCGTCAACGACTTCACCTCCGAGAGCGGTGGTCAAGTCGGAGTCGCGGCGACGCTCCCCGGCGACATGACGAAGGTGACGCTCGACGCCGGGACGGCGCTACTCGTGCAGTCCGGCTCGTGGATCGCCTCCGATGCGACCGTCGACGTCGACTCGAAATGGGGTGGCGGCAAGACCTTCTTCAGCGGTGAGGGGCTCGTGCTGCTGCGCTGCACCGGCGCGGGGGACCTGCTCATCTCCTCGTACGGTGCAATCCTCCCTTCCGAACTCGCGCCCGGCGAGAGACTGACCCTCGACACCGGACACGTCGTCGCCTTTGACGAGACGGTGGAGTACTCGGTTCGCAAGGCGGGCAACTGGAAGTCCACGATCCTCGGCGGTGAGGGGCTCGTCACCGACTTCATCGGTCCCGGCCGAGTGTGGTTGCAGACTCGCTCGAGCGCGAGTCTCATCGACTGGATCAAGCGGGTCAATCCCCAGCGCGATTCGCGCTAGCCGGTGCTGAGGGCACTCGTCGTGCACCAAGTGTCGCGGTGTTCCGTAGGAATACGACGATCAGGAAGTTCCGCGACGCGTTGCTTCCGCGGATCAACTTGAGGCTGACCACGATCGTGATGGCGCCGTCGAGCCATGCGAGGACGGCGACCAGAGTGACGCCACCGTCGAAGGGTGAGCGGGTGCGTCGGACTCGTAGCGCCCTCACGGGCACGCGCTGGGCTAGTGCCGACGGATGGACCGCTACGCCTTCGCTATGAGGCGTTGCGTGTGTCTTCTGGGTGATGCCAGCGGATCAGCCCTTGTTGATCCGCGGCGGCAAGGGCCTCGGCGCGGCTGGAGACGCCGAGCTTCTTGTAGATCCGCTTGATGTGCGTCTTGATGGTGTTCGGTGAGTTGAAAGCCTCTACGGCGATCTCCGTGGCGCTGAGGCCATCCGCCAGGCGCTGAAGAATCGCCCGCTCTCGTCTCGTGAGAGAGATGATCTCGATCGATCGTCGCTCGGGGCACGGATGCTGCGCCGCGTAGTCAATGCCGGCCAGAGCGTGGATGTCTGCGATGTCTTGAGCATGCTGGCGAGAGAACAAAGAGGGGAGTGAGACGGCATCGCCCGATGTGGCGATGGTGAAGGAACGCAGCGCTGACTCTGCATCACCCAGGCGCATGCGCGCGACTGCATGAATGAGGCTGGCTTCACGCATGTCTCGCAGCGGCATTCGGATCCTTCTCAACGCGCGCGCGGAGACTTGCGCGGCGGCGCGATGGTCGCCCGCGAGCTGATGAGTTCGCGCGACGGGGATCAGGGAGCGGAGCGGCTCGCCTGCGCCCTCGGCAAGTCGCAGCACCAGGCCTCCTTCAGCGACGTCGATGAGCGTGTCGAGGTAAGCGCGGAACACGAGGTGATTCGCGATGGGAACGCTCGTTACGTCGATTCCGCGTTCGAAGCCGATGCGTTTGAGGCGCTCAAAGGCGACTACGGGTTCATGCCGGGCGAGGTCATACTGCGTGAGGGCGTATACCTGGAAGGGCCACAGCTCGAACTGGTCGCCGGCGTCGGAGAGACGATCGGCGTAGACGCGCGCCGTACCGAGATCGCGGGCGTCGGTCGCCATGACCGTCGAGGCGATCGTGGCACCGATGGTCAATAGGTCGCGACACCAGGTCGGGAGCTCGGCTGTGTCTCCGACGCGCGCGAGCCAGGTGGTTGCCGCATCGGCATGACCTTCGACGGCCGCCAGCATCGCGGCATTGGCAGCGGCGCTGACGCCGGCGAAGTGGCGGAACGGCGGGTTCCCGCTCTCGTGATAGGCCTGGGAGAACAGACTCATCGCTCTCTCGGAGTCCGCCGCCAAGATCTCGGTGATGCCCTGCTGCACAGTGGCATGACCGGGTCGGTCGATCGTGAGACTGTCACTGGCGGAGATGACTAGTGCTCGTAGATCATCGTCTACGGCCGTGGGGTCGTGTCGAAGCGCTGAGATCCGATCTGAGAGCTGCTGCGCCGCGTTGAAGTCCCCGCGCCAGCGCGCAGCGATCATCAAGGGCACGAGCAGCTCAACGGTCACCGGCTGCTGCGCGGCGACCTTCCGCGCGTGTGCCGCCGAAGCGACGCGGGCGAAGCGTTCGAGCATCTCCGCGCGATCGCCGCTCGCACCCGCCTCCGCGTCGGCCACGATACTACGGGCGATCACAGCGCTCGCGAGCAGGCGTGGACGATCCAAGAGCTCCTGATCCGACAACGTCGCGACGACAGCCAGCACGGCCTCGGCATCCGACTGGTCGAGGTCGTACCAGCGTTCGATCAGCACGGCCTCCACGTCATCCGTCGAAGCGCTCGGTGCAACCGCAGACCGGGTATCACTCGTCACGCGACCCATACGTACCTCCTTGCCGGCTTTCGGAGCCCGCCCACGCAGCACCTGCCTGGACCGCGCGTCGGCTTCCGGTGCTGGGCTGACCGGCGAGCGCGGTGCACCCCAGCCGCTACCGCCGGTGGCGGTTCTCCGGCTCAGCCGGGTACGGTCCCTAGGGTTGGGGACTGCAGCCGGCAGGGCCGGAGAACCGGGTGTCGGCACTCGATCTGGGGGTCGAGAGCCTGTTCCACTGGGTAGGAACGGGATGAGGGGCCATCCGCGATCAGTGTCCTCCTGAACTGTGTGGCTGACGCTGCCTAAGCGCAAAAATCACCCTCGACGTACCACTTCTGTGCGTCGTCATCCGAGTGGTCGATGCTCGGTGGCGAACCGTAGACCCGAGCGCCCGGCAACCGTACCTGGTGATCGGGGTACTTCCGGGGTTAACTCGGGGGATTCCACCGATCCTCGCCCAGCTCTCATAGTTGGATGAGAGTCGCGGTGGGGGCTGCGACACGTGAGGTCAACGGTCAGGGTCCCACTCCTGAAACCGCATGTCCCCGCTGTCCTGGGATCGGGATGGGGTTCCCGATCCTTGCGGAGTCCTGCGCGCTCGAGAGCCTGCGGGGCCGCCGGCGCTGCCGCTGGGGCAGTGCTGCTCCCAAAGTGAAAGTAGGCACGACTGTGCGAATGAGATCTGGTCGAATCGACCTCTTACGGGGGAGGAAGGGGAGGTCCGTTCGGGTTACGCCTCCGCCCCGTGCGTTGTCCCTGGTTCTGTCCGGTGTGTTGGTCGCGGGCTTGGCGTTGGTCGCGGCGGTGCTGGGGTCAGCGGCCGCAACGGCAGCGGAGAATCCGACGGGGAGTGCCAGCAAAGGTGGGAATACCTACTACGCGTACGTCCAGGATGGCGAATCACTGGATGTGGCGTTCACGAAGTTCCTGAATCGCACGGCGACTGTCCAGTTCAAGGTCACTGATCCCTCAGGGGGCGTGCACATGGACTGCCAGATGACGGTTGCAGAGGCCGCCGGCGCGACGTGCTCGGCGCTGGGCTTGACGGGGCCGGCGGGCGTGTGGGTCATTGAGGAGATCCCGGTCGTGGGAATCGATCCGGTGTACCTCAAGCCTGCGTCGTACTCACAATTCGACTTCGACATCACGGTTCGCGACCGCGCGAATGCAGAGATCACGGGACGCGTGTGGTCTGACACATACATGGGCTACGACAAAACGCAGTGGAGCTACAACGTTGACTTCTGGGTGGTCACCGAGTTCGGTGCGGTGTACTCGCTTGAACTCGGTCGTTTCGTCGGTGGCGGGTGGAACATCCAGGCAGATGCGTTCGGCATTGTTGACGGAGACACCTGCACCTCGCTTTATCACTCCACGGTGATGACGGTGAATACCGCTGTCTACAACGACGCGGATATCTCCTGCGGTGACAAGTACTGGCTCTTCTTCGAAGAGCCCTCAGCCGACCTCCCTCAGACGGCGCCCTCGGCGCTCGGCGACCTGTGGGTGATGCCCGACGTGGTGACACCCGAGGTGCAGAACCTCATGTTCACGCAGGACGGCGATTCCGCGCTGGCGGGGGCCTTCACCTATGACCTGATCAATTTCACCGGCAGCTACACGCTGCAGATCGACGCCGACGGCGACGGAAGCTACGACGGCCCGCTCGACCGGAAGATCGCCCTGGGTGGCTCTGGTGATGAAACCTACGTGTGGGATGGCCTCGACGGCGCAGACAACCCGATCGATCCGTTCAGCACAGTCGTCAATGCCCGTGTCCAAATCGACCGCACCGATGAGTTCCACATCGTCCTGGCTGACGTCGAGGGCGTGAACGACGGCATGGTTTTCACCCAGATCCGCGGTAACGCACCCGGGAACGCGATGCTCTACTGGGACGACACCCAGGTCGACGCAGCGACGAAGACCTCGCTCACCTCGCCCATCGACGGCACAGCTGGCGTAGACAGTTCCACCGGTGCTCACGGGTGGTCCAGCAATGGAGGGTCGAACCCCTGGGGCAACATGGTCGCGGTCGACAACTGGACGTACAGCCCAGTTGACATCAACCAGACCATCACCTTGAGCCAGCCCCGCCTCGAACTCGTCAAGTCGAGCGATGCGAGTGCGGAGACGCGAGTGGGTGACGAGGTCACGTACACGGTGACGGCGACGAATACCGGAAGCGCCGACTACACGGGTGCGAAGCCGGCGGTGGTGTTCGACGATCTGTCGGGTGTACTCGATGATGCGGAGTACAACGCGGATGCTGTCGCGGACCGGTCGGGTGCGGTGTCGTATGCCGAGCCGTTGCTGTCCTGGGCGGGAGCCCTTGCAGTCGGGGAGAGCGTGGAGCTCACCTACACCGTGACCGTGATGGCCGGTGGTGATGGTGCCGTGAGGAACGTCGCGTGGCAGCCCGATGATCCTCAGGACGCGGTGACGCCTGCGTGCAAGGAGAACCCGGATGCGACCTCGGACGAGGTATGCGCGGTCGAGGAGTGGGATCTGCCGAAGTTGACGGTCCAGAAGACCGCTGATCGCACGGAGCTTCCGGGCATTGGTGAGCGCGTCGAGTATGAGGTCGTGGTCACGAACGCCGGCCCTGGGGATTACACGGCGGCGAACCCGGCGACGTTTGTCGATGACCTGACCGAGGTTCTCGACGACGCGACGTTCGATAGCGGAACCGTCGTGGTGTCCGCGGGCACTGTGTCGTTCCGCGCTCCGGAGTTGTCGTGGGCGGGTGCGCTCGCATCGGGTGAGTCGGCGACGGTGACCTATGCGGTGACCTACACCGGCGAGGGGGATGCCGTGTTGGAGAATACGGTCTGCGTACCCGCATCCGAGACTCTCGCCGGGGCGGATGCATGTGATCTCGTGACGGTCCCGGGTGCGGTGCTGACGCAGTGGAAGAGCGTGGAGTCGTCGGATTCGCCCGCCGTGGCCGGCAGTGTGCTGACCTATGCGCTGCATTTCCACAACGCCGGGTCTGCGGCCGCGGCGGTGGACTCGATCGACGCTCTGGCGCACGTGCTCGACGACGCAGAGGTGACCGCGGAGCCAGTGGCTTCTGCGGGCCTGACGGCGGCGCGCACAGGTGAGACGATCGCGATCACCGGCACGGTGGCGTCTGGCGAGGTGGCGACTGTGACCTATCAGGTCACGGTCAAGGCTGACGGACAGCGCGGTGATGACATCGCCGCGAACTTCCTGATGACCGACGACCCGTCAGCGCCCCCTGTGGCGCCGGCCACTCCCGAGTGCACACCGGCCGATACTGATCAGCCGAACTGCACCGTCACGCCCATCGAGAGCACACCCGTTCCCGGGGAACCGACTCCCGCACCCGAGGAGCCTGAAGAGCCGATTTCCCCCGCTCCCGGCGACCCCGGAGACAGCCTCGCCACGACCGGTGGTGCGCTGAACCCGTGGATGCTCTCTGCGCTCGTTCTCGTTCCTCTAGGAGCGGGACTGCTGCTGATCGCTGCGGCGCGGCGCAGGCGCGCGGAGCGCGCGGAAGACACGGCAGCTCACACGGTCTGAGGGCGCCAGCGCCGCTCACCCCTCGCTCGCGCAGCGAATGCCGAGGGGAGGCGGAGGGCATGACGAAGAGGCCCCGGGGAGCACGAGCTCCCCGGGGCCTCTTCTGCGCTGGCGAGAGGTCACGTCATCTGGGCCAGACGCCTGCGTGGACAGGTTTGCACAGATGTCTGTGGCCACGGCCCGGTTGGGGCGGGTGTGTCATGAAGCGTTCACCCAGCTGCCAGCCCATGTTCGCCTGTGCTGAGGACGCTTCCGAGTGGCCCGATCGAGTGGGCACCTCAGAAAGGAACTTCATGACATCGTCCTCTTCCGCGTTCTCGCGTCGGACCTGTGCCGTCGCGGGCGTGCTGCTCTCTGCGGCCCTCGTGCTGCCGCCAACTGCTGCGGCGTCCGCCACCGCCACGGAAGTGGCTCTACCGCCGACTTCTCCAGCGATCACTGAGACCGACGACTCGGCGCGTTCGTCCAACACGCCCGCGGAATCCGCGAGCGGGGCACCCAGCGCCGACGCGGCCGCCGACGCCGCGGAGGGTTCCACGATCTCGCTCTCCACCAGCGACGCGATCGCAGGCGCGCCACTTGTGGTCACCTACGCGACCGATCAGCCGGACGCACAGAACTGGATCGGCATCTACCGCGAGAACGTGACCCCCGGGGATTCGCCCTCGGTGATCTGGAAGTACACGCCGAACGCCAGCGGCGAGGCGGCCTTCACCTTGGAACTTGAGCCCGGCGCATACGAGGTGTGGTTCCTCGCAGATGGCGGCTACACCCCGCTCTCTGAGCCTCTGCCGCTCACCGTCACGGCTGATCCAAACGCGCCGGAACCGCTTGAGCCGGGCGACCCGGAGGCCCCCGTGAACATCGACCCGGTCGCAACAGATGTCAGTACGGACGGTGTGCTGCTGCGGGCCGGCTTCACGGACGGTTCCTTGCCGGAGGGGTGGTCGACGACGTTCGAAGCGTCCGTCACGGGCGACGACCGGTACGCCGGTTGGCAACCCACAACGCGCGCCGCCTGGTCTGCAACGAGTGACCGGATGCGGGACCGCTTCGGACGCACTGACCGCGGATTCCTGGTCGCCGACGCCGCGCAGTTCGGCGGGGCTCCGTTCACCGCCGCGCTTGCCAGCGCGCCGGTCGGCGTCGCTGAGCTCGATGCGGTGCGTCTCACTTTCGACAGCCACTACCGCGGGGCGCCCGGGCAGAGCGGCGTCGTCCTGGCCAGCTTCGACGGGGCGGCCCCGATCGAGGTGCTGCGGCTCGATTCGACGAGCGTGACAGACGGCTACGACGGCATGCAGTTGAACGCTGCCCAGGACGTCACCATTGACACCCCGGCGCGAGCGAAGTCCGTGGTGTTCTCGTGGGAGTTCACCGGTGGCGCCGAGGCGCAGTACTGGGGAATCGACTCCATCACGGTGCATCAGGCACAGGCCGCGACCGATACGGAGCCGACGCAGGCCTGGGTCGTTTCGGACATCCAGGGGCATCCCAAGGACCTCGCTCACGGAATCGAGGATTTCGCGCGGCTCTCTCCCGATGCTGACGGGCTGCTGATGGTGGGGGACATCGTGGCGTCCGGCACAACCCGTGAATGGCAGGAGGTAGCCGACGTAATGGAGGCCTCTGCAGCTATCCGCCCCCCGAAGACCGTAGCGGGCATGGGCAATCACGAGCGGTACGCCAACGGCGGTTTCGACGCCAACTTCCAGCGGTTCCTGACGTTCGCTGACAGGGATCGCGCGTGGGACGAGTACGTGCTCGAAGGGCCGGCGGGCGACCTCCCCGTGATCGTGCTCGGGCAGGAGATGGCAGGACCGTCTGATGTGCCGATGACGGACGCGCAGGTCGAGTTCCTCGAAGACCGGCTCGCACACTGGACGGCTCAGAACGCGCAGGTCATTGTCATGACGCACTTCCCGCTCGGGAACACCGTCTCCGCCTCGTGGCTGCCGTGGTACAGCGCCCACCACCAGCACAATCAGCGCCTCACGAGCATTCTCGGCAACTACCCCAACGCGGTGGTGCTGAGCGGCCACACGCACTACCCCGCCGAGCTCGGCGACTGGGCGATGCAGCGCCGCACCGCGGATGGCCACGCGGACGGGTTCTGGGCTGTGAACACGCTCGCGATGCACATCGAATGGGATGCGCGGGGCGAGAACACCGCTGGAGCGACCGAGGTGACCACGCGGGACGTCAATCGCGGGCTCACGCTGGACTCCTATGGGGACCGCATCGTGATCACCGCGCACGACTTCGCCACCGACACGCAGCTGCGGCAGATCACAATTCCGAACCCGCTTGTTGAGTTCGCTGCACAGCTCGCGCCGGACAGCGAGCGGGACGCGGACTACTCGGCTGTGGACACTGCTCTCGGCACCGTACCCGCCGAACTTGAGGGGTACACCCCGGAGTCTGCCGCTGTCGTTGCCGCAGCCGTTGCCGCCGTCGAGCGCGGTCTTGGTGCCGACCGCCAGGCCGAGGTTGCCGCGATGGCCGACGCGATCGTCGCCGCCGTCGCGGGGCTCGTGCCCGTCAGCACGGAGCCGGGTACGAGCACGCCGGAGCCCACTCCTGACACGGCGAAGCCGGGTGAGGCAGCATCCGGATCTGACGCATCCGCGCTTGCGACGACCGGTTCGGGCAGCGCCGTAGGGCTCTGGGCTGGTGCCCTTGCGCTGCTCTCGGCAGGCGCGGCACTCGTGCTCGCGCGCCGTGGGCGCAGAACACGGGAACACGTCACCGAGTAACCCGAGAAAAGCCGCACTCCTCGTGCTGAGGTCTCAACCTCAGCACGAGGAGTGCTTATCTATTCACAGATGTTTGGATGCTGAAGGACATGACGGGCGCAGTAACCACGCGGCTGTCCCTCCGCGATTATGCGGGGGATCGTGAGCGCCAACCGCCTCGCGAGTTATCCGTACGGTCGGTCTCCAGCAGCAGAAGCCGGACTCAGAGCCCAGCGGTGACGCTCACCGACAGAGGAAGACGGTGGCTTCCCCTAGGAGAAGCCACCGTCTTCAGTGAGCGATGTCGCGTGACATCGCGAAGTTCGATGCTCGCGGCCTACGCGAGAAGGCGGCGCAGCCAGGAGGAGAGACCCTCCACCAGAAAGACGATCACGAGAACGCTCAGAAGCAGGAACAGCATCTCATGCTGGTTGATTCGTGCCGCACTCGCGAGCATGTAGCCGATGCCCCCACCGCCGACGATGCCGAGGACCGTAGCCGAACGAATGTTGGTGTCGAGGAGGTACAACGTGTGCCCCACGAACGCCGGCACCGCCTGCGGGAACGTCGCCCCCGCGAAGACCTGCATTCGGGTTGCACCCACCGCGGTGAGTGCACGTTCCGGGCCTGGCTTCACCTCCTCGAGCGAGTCCGCGACAAGTTTGCCGAGCAGCCCGACGCCCCCGATCCCTAGTGCGAGCACCGCGGCACCGGGGCCGAGCCCTGTCAGGATGATGAAGAACAAAGCGAGAAGCAGCTCGGGCAGGCCGCGAATCGCGATCAGCGTGAGCCGAGCACCGGCGCGCATGATCGGGTTCGGAGCCACGTTGCGCGCGGCAAGTGCGCCGATCAGCAGAGAGAACACCACGGCGAACAGAGTCGCGGCGAAGGCGATCTGCACTGTCTCGAGGAGCGCGAGTGCCACATCGCCCCACTTCGCGTGCGCGAGCGACGGTGGCCACAGCCGTGCGGATGCGATCCCGAGGTTCTTCCAGAAGTATGCGAAGCTGCTGCCCTGCGTCGCGGCGATGACCACGGACACGCAGAGGATGAGGGCGGCTCCCCAGAAGAGGCCCGCCTGGCGTCGCCGATCCGGTGTCCAGGGAATGCGCCCCTCCCGCCCCTTCCGCAGCTCGGCATCCTGGCTGGCAGCGATACGTGCCGCGGCGTTCTTCGAAGCTGGCGCCGAGGTGAAACGTCGCACCAGTCGGTGAGCGATGCTGCGGCCCGCGGGCTGTGTTCCGAGCAGGGAACGCCGGATCAGTGCCGAGACGACCTCGAAGACGACGCACAGTACGAAGATGATGATCGCGTAGGGGATGGCCTCGCGGTAGTTCAGCGTTTGCATGGCGTGGCTGAGCTGCTGACCGAGACCTGCCACACCGACGAAGCCGAGAATCACCGAGACGCGGAGATTGATATCGGCTCGGTGCAACACGATTGCGATGTACGCGGGCAGCACTTGCGGCCAGACGCCGCCCCAGAACTGCTGCGCCCGGCTCGCCCCCGCTGCGCGCAGCGCGCGGACAGGGCCCTCATCGATCTGCTCGATCGCGTCGGCGGTGAGCTTGCTGATCATGCCAACGGAATGGATGCCGAGAGCGAGTACCCCGGCGAGTGCACCCTGCCCGATCACAAGGGCGAAGATCATCGCCATGATCGCATCTGGTGCCGCTCGTGTGGTGACGCCGAGAAAGCGCCCGAGTACCCCGCTACCGCGGCCCGGGGTCGTGTTGCGGGCGGCGAGATACGCAACCGGAATCGAGAGCGCGGCCGCGAGTGCGGTCCCGCAGAACACAATGGCAAGCGTCAGCGCACTGAGCCAGACCGTCTCTCCCACCGTGGGCCAGACGAACGGTACGGTGCGACCGAGAAACTGCCCTGTGTACTCGGTTCCCCTCAGCAGTTGATCCCAGGAGAGCCCGACGCCACGGAACGACCACAGGCCTGCGGCGAGCAGTGCGAGCAGCAGAGTGGTCGCGATGATCGCGTTGCGACTCGGTGGCGGGAGCGTGGCGCGATTGCGCCCCGATCGCGGGGATGGCACCGGCGGCCCCGACGGCGCCTGTCGCGTGACCGGTTCTGTCGTCACGCCGCTCACGCGAGCACCTCGCTCAGCTCGCGCGCGTCGTGGGATGCGGGGGTACCCGCGAGAACGACGGGCGGACCCGGCTGGTCGAGTGCCGCCGAGTCAGCATCCACGGAGACCTGTCGGTACACCTGCATCACGGTCTGCGCGTCGAGCCCGCCGGCGGGAAGGTCGAGTACCACTCCGCCATGCCGCAAACCGACGATACGATCGGCCCAGGCGAGAGCCAGATCTACCTGATGGAGGCTGCACACGACCGTGAGGCCGCGCCGTTCGGCGATCTCGCGGATCAGCGTCATCACCTGCTGTGAGGACTCGGGGTCGAGGGAGGCTACGGGCTCATCCGCGAGAAGGATCTCGGGCTCCTGCATCAACGCCCGTGCGATCGCGACGCGCTGTTGCTGGCCGCCCGAGAGCGTGTCAGCGCGCTGGAACGCGACGTGCTCGAGTCCTACCTCCGCGAGCAACTCGAGTGCGCGGATCCGCAGTCTGCGCGGGTAGCTGAGGAGCCCGAGTCGCGGGCCGCGGAGCGTGGCCAGTGCGCCGGTCAGCACATTCTCGAGCACTGAGATTGGGCCTACGAGTTCGAACTGCTGAAAGATGAAGCCGAGACGGCTGCGGATTGCTCGCAGCAGTCTGCCCCGTGCGTCTCCGACGGGAGATCCGAAGACCCGTACCTCGCCGGAACTCGCCATCTCCAGTCCGTTGAGATGCCGCAACAAGGTGGACTTGCCGGATCCGGAGAGCCCCAGGAGGACCACGATCTCGCCGGTGGCCACGCTGAGCGATACCCCGTCGAGGGCCCGTGTGGAACCGTACTGCTTCGAGACGTCGGTGAGCTGGATAGCTGGTGTGTCAGACATGGGGCGGTGCTCCTCAGGTCGGGATGGATGTCGTGGTGCGGGGCGCCCCGCGGACGGTTCCGGAGGCCCGAGCCGGCGTGCGGCGTCGGGCCTCCGGGGCTTATCCGTGGGCTACGGCTGGCACTGCGCGGCGCCGGTCTCTTCGCAGACCTTGCGCACGCTGTCGTAGTAGGAGTCCTCGACGGGGACGAGCTCAGTGAAGAAGGCTCTGAATGCGTCGGTGATCTCGATCCCTTCAGCAGCGATCTGGTCGATCGTGATGTTCTGGAGCGAGTCCTTGAGGGACTGCTGCACGTCATCCGGAAGGTTCGTGGAAACTACGAGAGGCGCACCCGGCACAGTGACCCGGTTGATCACCTCCAGGTCGCCTTCGGCGAAGAGCCCGTCTGCGATCCCCGTCACCTCCACGACGGCGTCCTCTACGAAGCCCGCATCGCACTCGACGCCCTGAGCCGTCTTCTGCGCGGACGCGTCGTGACCGCCCGCGAAGACCGGCGTCACGTCAGTCTCGGGATCGATCCCCGCGCCGAGCAGTTCCGCGCTCGGGTAGAGGTAGCCGGAGGTGGAGCCAGGATCGACGAAGCAGACCTTCTTTCCCTTGAGATCTTCGATCTTCGTGATGTCGGAACCGGCGGGCACGACCGTGAGCGACTCGTAGCCGGGCTCGGCGCCCTCACTCGTGACGGTCACGCCGATCGGCGTCAGCGGCGCGCCACCGTTCGTGGCGGCTACATAGGTGAAGCCCGAGAAGTTGCCGATGTCGATCCGGCCGGCGATCGAGGCCTCGACGAGCGCGGCGTAGTCGGTGGACTGCACCAGCTCGACCTCTTTGCCCGTCTTCGCGGCGATGTAGTCGACGAGAGGCTGGAAGTTGCTCTCGACCGACTGCTGATCAGGGACCATGCCCATGACCAGGGTGTTCTCGTCCTTGGCAAAGCCATCGGTGTCTGCGGACTCAGCGGGCGCAGAGCAGGCGACGAGCGTGCCGACGAGGGAGAGGCCAGCGACGAGCGCGAGGCCGCGGCGGAGTGGTGAATTCACGGGGATACCTTTCAGTGGTGGGTGCGGAACAAATGACGTGAGTGAAGTCGGAGATCAGGGTGTGGAGGCATGCGTGTTCCGTTGGGCGACCGCGCGGACCCAGGCCGCGTCAGCACCGCGCAAGTCCGGCACGGACTCGTGCGCGTCCGCTGTCCAGCTCGCGCTGTCCGCGCGGACGAGCACGCTCGTGCATCCGGCCGCGAGGGCAGCCTGCAGACCGACAGCGGAGTCCTCGAACACGACGCACTCCGACGGCGCGCGACCGAGTAGCTCGGCCGCCCGAAGATACGGCTCGGGGTGTGGCTTCGCCAGGGCCACGTCGTCGGCGCTGATCGTGTGGGTGAAGAGCGAGAAGTCGACCTGGCTGGCAACGGCATCGACCCAGCGCCGCGTGGAACTCGTCACCAGCACGAGCGGAACGCCCGCATCGTGCAACGACCGTAGGAGCTCTTCCGCTCCCGGGCGCCACCGGATGTTGCCTTCCATGGCGGTGAGCGAGCGCGTCTCGAGCTGCGCCGCGACCGCGGAGGGCTTGGCAACCTCTTCGCCGATCAAGGCGGCGATTCGGGTGCTCGCCTGCTCGGTTGTGGCTCCTTCGAGGCTTGCTACTGCATCCTCAGCGGGGGTCACGCCGAACGCGTAGAACACCGCGCGCACCGTGTCGAGCCATGTCGCCTCGGTGTCGAGCAGTGTGCCGTCCATGTCGCACAGCACGGCCAGGCGCGAGGAGAGGACTCCGGGCGCGGGGCGTTGAGGGGTATCCGCGATCAGTGAGGCGGGAGCGATGTTCACCCGAACATTCCGGCGGCCGCGGATGAGCACGGCCGAACGAATCCATGAACGTCTGGTGAACCCTCTGGAGGGTTGTGGCGGATAGGGCGGACAACTGCGAACGGCTGTCCGCCCTCGGCACGGGGGAGGTCACCGGCCCCGTACGCTGGCCCGGTGACTCCTCCATCCACCTCCTCGTATCGACACGTTCTGCGTGACCTACTCGCGCGGATCGTGGACGCCGAGTTTGCCGCTGGCACCGCGCTCCCGTCCGAGACGAAGCTCGCGGAACATTACGGCGTAGCGCGTGGAACGGTACGAAACGCGCTCTCCGGTCTCGCGGATCGCGGCATGGTGATGCCCGTGCAGGGGACGGGGTGGATTGTGCAGTCCACGCTGCATACCCAGAGCTTCGTCGAGCTGCGCTCCTTCGCGCAGTGGGCGCGGAGCAAAGGCGTAACTCCCGGCGGGCTCGTCCACGCAACGGATGCTGGTCAGGCAAGCGCTCTGGAAGCCCGCAAACTACGAGTCGCCTTGCGCAGCCCGGTGGTGCGGGTCACGCGCACCCGCACCTTGGACGGGCGCATCGTGATGCTGGAGCGCACGACCTACCCGGAGTGGATGACGAACCATATCGTCGCGATCCCCGCCGATGAGGCATCGGTGGTGGACGCAATGCAGCGGCGGTTCGGGATCACAACCGCGCACGCGGACTACGCCATCGATACCGTGCCCGCCTCGAGCGCGGACGCTGTGTTTCTCGACGTCCGCAGATCCAGCCCGCTGTTGCGCGTGCGGCGCACAAGCTTCACGAGCGGCGGTCGTCCCATCGAGTTCGGGGAAGACCGGTATCTGCCCGACACGGTCACATTTCAGGTGCAGGCGTCCAGCGTGTCGAACACGCTCACCCGCAGCGAGTTCAGCGCTAGTTAGCCGGGCTGCCTGGGGAAGGGCGCACGTTCGTCAAATGCAGGCTGGGGTCCCACGGGATCCCAGGCTTTGGGTAGCTGGTCAAAGGACGCCTCGCTACGCGTTTGACCGCTGGAGCCCACACGGACGAGGCATCTACTAATGTTAGCCTTACCTAAGTAGGTGCTCGACCTGCGAATCCCACCCGATGAAAGGCCTCACTGTGCCCGCACGCCTCCGCCGTCCCGCAACGGCGCTCCTCGCGCTCACCGCCGCCGCAGCTCTTCTGCTCACCGGATGCGCCGTCGCCGAGACCGCCGCTGACGACACCTCCGCAACGGACGCCGATCTGCGCCAGGTCGAGCACGCACGCGGCACAACGGACGTGCCCGAGCAGGCGCAGCGCGTCGTCACGCTGGAGCCGCTGGAGCTCGACACGGCGGTCGCCCTGGGTATCACGCCGGTCGGCGCGGCGATCGCCTCGAACATCACCGGAGCGCCCGCCTACCTCGGGGTGGAGGGTGTGCAGAGCGTGGGTACCGTCCCCGAGCCCGATCTCGAGGCCATCGCAGCGCTCAAGCCCGACCTGATCCTCGGCACCGAGACGCGCCACTCCGCGCTGTACGAGCAGCTGTCGGCCATCGCGCCCACGTTGTTCATCGCGACGCAGGCCGACCCGTGGCGCGACAACGCCGCGCTCATCGGCCAGGCCCTGAACCGTGAGGACGAGGTCGCCGCGCTGCTGGCCTCGGTCGATGAGCGTTGTGACACCCTCGCCGACGAGTACGCCGTCGACGGCCAGACCGCGCAACTGATCCGTCCCCGCGACGAGACCACCCTCAGCCTCTACGGGCCGGTCTCGTTCGCCGGCAGCCTGCTCGAGTGCGTCGGCTACACGATCCCCGAGCGCGACTGGGCCGACGGCCTGCAGGCAGACCTCTCGCCCGAGAACATCCTCGACGCGCAGGCCGATCACGTCTTCGTCACCACCATCGATGTCGACGACGCCTCGACCATGCCCGCCGCACTCCGTCAGAACGCCGATGCCTTCGCCGCCGCGACGCTTGTCGACACCAGCTACTGGGTGTCGGGCGTCGGACCGAAGGGAGCCCACACCGTGCTCGACGACATCGAGGCGTACCTCGAAGCGAACCGGTGAGGCCGGCCATCGAGGCGGGGCCGCGTGCGGTCCCGCCTCGCCGGCGGTTCCGTCGCGCGACGGCCGGGGCCGCCGCGCTCGTTGCCGGACTGGCCGTCGCCGTGCTGCTGTCCCTGCTGATCGGCGCCAACCCTCTCTCGCCGTCCGCGCTGCTCGCCGCGCTGAACGGGGCAGGCACACCCGAGACCTCCTTTGTGCTCTTCGACCTGCGCGTTCCCCGCACCCTCGTCGGCCTCGCTGCGGGCGCCGCGCTCGGAGTGGCAGGTGCGCTGATTCAGGCGTTCACCCGCAACCCGTTGGCCGACCCCGGCATCCTCGGCGTCAACGCGGGGGCCGCCATGGCCGTCGCCCTCGGCGTCGCGTTCCTCGGTGTTCACGGTGCCTCGCACACGATCTGGTTGGCATTTTTCGGCGCGCTCGTCGTCACCGTGGCCGTGTACCTCGTCGGGTCGGCGGGGCGGGGCCCTGCAGACCCGATCCGGCTCACGCTTGCCGGCGTGGCGCTCGGCGCTGTGCTCTCGGGCATCACCACGGGACTCATGCTCAGCAACCCCGACGCGTTCGATTCGATGCGCAGCTGGAACGCCGGTTCGTTGCTCGGACGCACCACCGATGATCTGCTCTCGGTACTGCCGTTCCTCGCCGTCGGGATGCTGATCGCGATCGCATCGTCGCCCGGACTGAACGCGGTGGGCCTCGGTGAGGACGTCGCTCGGGCACAAGGGGCGAACGTCGCGGGCATCCGCATCGGCGTCATCGTCGCCGTCACCCTGCTGGCGGGCGGCGCGACAGCGCTGGCCGGACCGATCGCCTTCGTCGGGCTCATGGTGCCGCATGTGATCCGCTGGACGTTCGGTGTCGATCAGCGCCTCATCATCCCGCTGTCGGCGGTGCTCGCACCCATTGTCGTCCTGCTCTCCGATGTGGTCGGCCGGGTGATCATCGCGCCCGCCGAGGTGCCCGTCGGCATCGTCACAGCTCTGGTCGGCGCCCCGGTTCTCATCGTGCTCGCACGCCGCAGAAAGGCCAGCACACTATGACCGCCTCATCGCTCGTCGCCGCACCGCGCCGGGTCGTCCTCGCCGCGGGGCCGCTGCGGATACCGGTGCGCGTGCGCAGTCTGTGGGTCGGCGCGGCGGCCATCGTGACCCTGGTGGTTCTGCTCGTACTGTCGCTCGGCCTCGGCTCGTATCCACTCGCGCCCACCGAGGTCGTGCGCGTCCTTCTCGGCGGGGGAGAGGCGATCGACCGCACCGTCGTCCTCGACTGGCGGATGCCACGGGCGCTGGCCGCGATCTCGCTCGGCGCTCTACTGGCCATCGCCGGCGCTCTGTTCCAAACGGTGACGCGCAACCCGCTGGCCAGCCCGGACATCCTCGGACTGTCGAACGGCGCGTTCACCGGGATGCTGCTGACCCTGGTGTTCGTGTCGGCCAGCGCCCCCGCGCGTACGGCCGGTGCGCTGATCGGTGGGCTCGGTACCGCCGCGCTGATCTGGTTGCTCGCCGCGCGGGGCGGGGTGCAGGGGTTCCGATTGATCATCATCGGCATCGGCATCTCGGCGATGCTGGCCTCGGTCAATACGTGGATGCTGTTGCAGATCGAACTCGAGACGGCGATGTTCGCGTCGGCCTGGGGCACAGGGTCGCTCAACGGTGTGACGGCGGATGCTCTCGGAATCGCTCTGTTGTGCGCGACGCCGTTCGCCGTGGCCGCCGCGATGCTCGTACCGCGACTGCGGCAGATCGACCTCGGCGACGACATGGCCGCGGCTACCGGTGCACGCCCTGCTTTCGTGCGTACGGCGGCTCTGCTGATCGGCGTCGTGCTGGTCGCCGCCGCCACCACGGTCGCCGGCCCCGTCGCGTTCATCGCGCTCGCCGCCCCGCAGATCGCTCGCCGGATCGCGCGGACGCCCACCCTGTCTCTCGGGCTCTCGGCGCTGCTGGGTGCGGTGCTGCTGCTCGCCTCGGATCTCATCGCGCAGCACGTGCTGCCGGTGCCCCTTCCTGTGGGGGTCGTGACCGTCTCGGTCGGCGGCGCCTACCTCGTTCTGATGATCATCTGGGAGATACGCCGCCGTGCCTGATCACGCACCCCGCAACGACCCCTCCGCCCGCTTGCGCGCCGAGGGGATCACCCTGTCGTACGACCGCACCATGATCGTGCACGACACCACCGTCGTGATCCCCGACGGGTCGTTCACCGTGATTATCGGCGCGAACGCCTGCGGCAAGTCCACACTGTTGCGCGGACTCTCGCGGCTGCTGGCTCCGGCGAGTGGAGAGGTGGTGCTCGACGGCAGATCGATCTCGACGTACCCCGCGAAAGAGGTCGCCCGACGGCTCGGGCTGCTGCCGCAGAGCGCGCTCGCGCCGGACGGGATCACGGTCGGTGATCTTGTGGCCCGTGGCCGGTACCCGCATCAGAACCTGCTGCGACAGTGGTCGGTCGCCGATGAGGACGCGGTGCGCCGTGCCCTGGCAGCGACCGGCACGAGCGAACTGGCTGAACGCGCGGTCGATGAGCTCTCGGGAGGGCAGCGACAACGTGTGTGGGTGGCGATGGTGCTCGCACAGGAGACGGACCTGTTGCTGCTCGACGAACCGACGACCTATCTCGACGTCGCTCACCAGATCGAGCTGATGGAGCTGTTCGCCGAGCTGAACGCGCAGGGGCGCACGATCGTCGCTGTGCTGCACGACCTCAACCATGCCGCCCGCTATGCCTCGCACATCATCGCGATGCGCGGGGGACGGATCCTCGCCGAGGGGCCGCCCGCCGAGGTGATCACGAGCGAGCGGGTCGAAGAGGTGTTCGGCCTCGCGAACGTGGTGATCGACGATCCGGTCACCGGCGGCCCGCTCGTCGTCCCTCTCGGCGGCGCGGCACGGAACACGAAGATGAAGGAGAACGTATGAGCAGCCCGCGGCCATGGGAGTACAGCGCCTTTCCGGTCGTGGTGACCGCCCGGCGGCAGATCAGCCCCGGATTCGTGCGGCTGACGTTCGGGGGTGAGGCACTCGAGCACTTCGCGACCTGGGGAACCGATCAGCGCATCAAGATCGTGCTGCCGCTGGCCGACGGGTCCTTTCCGGATGTCGGACTGCTCGACGAACCCACACCGCACCCGTCGCAGTGGTACACGCGATGGAAGGAACTGCCTGACGGTGCGCGCAACGTGATGCGCACGTATACGCCGTCCGGCATCCGTCCGGAGTCGCGCGAGATCGACGTCGACATCTACCTGCACGATCCGGCCGGTCCGGCATCGGCCTGGGCAGCGCAGGCCGTTCCCGGTGACCGTGTGGTGATCACCGGTCCGGACAGCCGCAACGGCTGGACCGGTTACGGGCTGCACTGGGCGCCGGGCGATGCCAAGCGGATGCTGCTGGTGGCCGACGAGACGGCGTTCCCGGCCGTCGCCGCGATCCTGCGCGCGGTGCCCGACGCCGAGCGGGTGGACGTGATCCTCGAATGCACCGACCCGGCCGATGACATCGTGACAGCGCATGCCCCGGCGCATGCGCACATCACGCGCGTATCGCGCGGCGATGACCCCGACTGCACCGGCGCCGAGCGCGCGGTCGTCGAATGGGGCCGGGAGCGCGGCGAGGGGATGCACGCGGACCCGGGGTTCTACGCCTGGCTGGCGGGGGAGTCCGGCACCACGGCGCGGGTGCGTCGCCATCTCACGGCGAGCCTCGGTGTGCCCAAGGCCAGGGTGGCGTTCCTCGGTTACTGGAAGGTCGGCGGGCCCCTCGTGGGGTGATCCGCGCGGCGGCCACGGCCTCACAGCGCGTTCCTCACTAGTTCTCGCTACGCTGGCAGTGCCCACCCGTGCCGTGCGGACCGTACAAGAAAGAACACCCGTGAGCATTCCTCGAACCTCCACCGACCAGGAGGGCGGATATCCGAGCCCTCTCGATCTGATGAGAGGGGGTGAGATCGGATGCTGATCGCGGCGCTCACACTGTTGCTGGGTGTGCTGCTGACGCTGGCGATCATCGCGGCCTGCGGGTTCTTCGTCGCGCAGGAGTTCGCGTACATGTCGGTCGACCGGTCGCGGATGGCCGCTCAAGCCGAGAAGGGCGATCTTCAGGCGAAGCGCGTGCTGGCGATCACCAAGCGCACCTCGTTCATGCTCTCGGGCGCGCAGCTCGGCATCACCGTGACGGGTCTGCTGATCGGATACGTCGCCGAGCCGTTGATCGGTCAGTCGATCGGCACGCTGCTCGGAGGCGTGGGCCTCGATCCCGCCGTCTCGGTGCTGATCGGAACGACAGGGGCGCTGTTGCTGGCGACCGTCGTGACGATGATCTTCGGCGAGCTGTACCCGAAGAACCTCGCCATCGCGAGCCCCGAACCGCTGGCCCGTGCTCTGGCCGTGCCGACGCGCATCTACCTGCTGCTGTTCGGTTGGCTGATCGCCGTGTTCGATCTCGCCGCGAACGCCCTGCTGCGCCTGCTGCGCATCGAACCCCTCGAAGACGTCGACGCCAGTGCGACCGCTCGCGATCTCGAAGCGATCATCGAGGACTCCCGCGCCAGCGGTGACCTGCCCGATGACCTGTCGATCATGATCGATCGCATCCTCGACTTTCCGCAGCGCGACGTCGAGCACGCGATGGTTCCGCGCTCGCGGGTCGACTCCGTCCAGCCCGATACGACGATCGCCGAGGTGCGCGCGATGATGGCCGTCGGTCACACCCGCTACCCGGTGGTCGGCGATGAGGACGTGCCGGTCGGCGTGGTCGAGCTGATCGACCTGCTGCGCTCCGGCGGCTCCGACGATGCTCCGGTGAGCACGATCATGCGCGAACCCGTCATCCTGCCCACCGCCATGCGTCTGCCCGTGGCGCTCGATCGCATGCGCCTGGCGCGCAACGAGATGGCCTGCGTCGTCGACGAGTACGGCAACTTCGACGGCATCCTCACCATCGAGGATCTCACCGAGGAGGTCGCCGGAGAACTCTCGGACGAGCACGACGACGCCCCCGACCCCCTGCGCATGCACGACGACCGCTGGTGGATCGACGGCGACGTGCACCTCGACGAGGTCGAGCGTCTGGTCGGATACGACTTCGACGAGGACGACGATGAGGATGAGACGATCGCGGGCCTGATCATCCGCGAGTACGGAGACCTGCCCCCGGTCGGCGCCATCGTCACGATCAGCCTGGCCGACCGGCCGAGCGAGACGGTGCAGGGCCTGCGGATCCACCGGAGCCTGGAGGTCGAGGTCATCGAGGTGGCGCGGCTGGTGCCGTCACGGGTCGCCGTGCGTCTGCACGAGACCGACGACGACGCGGATGCTACCGCTGACGCGCCCACAGAGGATCGACGCGACGAGGAGGCGGCACGATGAGTTGGTGGATGGTCACGATCATCACGATCGCTCTGATCGTGGCGAGTGCGTTCTTCGTCATCGTCGAGTTCGCGCTGCTCGCCGCGCGCCGTCATCGGCTCGAAGAGGAGGCCGAGCACAGCGCCTCGGCCCGTGCTGCGCTGCGCAGCGTCAACGAGCTGACCGTCATGCTCGCGTTCGCCCAGCTGGGCATCACCGCCTGTACGTTCCTGCTCGGCGCGATCACCAAGCCGGCTATCGACTACGCGTTGGCGCCGGTGCTGGTGCAGTGGAACGTGCCGGCGGTCGCCGCCGACATCATCGCGTTCATGATCGCCCTGGTGATCGTCACCTTCCTGCATCTCGTCATCGGTGAGATGGCGCCGAAGTCGTGGGCGATCGCGCACCCCGAGACCGCAGCGAAGTCGACCGCGCTCGCCGCCCGCGCGATGACGTGGCCGCTGCGCCCCTTCCTGCTGTGGATCAACCGCATCGCGAACCGGCTCGTGCGGGCATCCGGCGTCGAACCGGTTGAGAAGGCCGCGGTGGGCGGGCAGGACGCCGACACCATCCGCGAACTCGTCGCGCACTCGCGCGCCGCCGGCGCTCTCGAGGAGCAGTATTCGCGCCCGATCGTGCGCGCCATCACCCTGGGGTCGTCGACGGTGGGAGATATCGTGCGCACCGATCGACGACCGACGGCGGTGGCCGAGAATGCCACGGCCGCCGACGTGCAGGCCGCGGCTGAAGCATCCACGCATCTGCGCATCCTCGTCGGAACGGGCGCGGACTGCCGTGTCGCGCACGTGCGCGACACCCTTGGGGTCGCCTCCGACACGCCGGTGGCGCAGATCGCCCGTGTGCCCCTGGTGCTCGCGCCCGATGACTCCGCATACGACGCTCTGACCCGCATGCGCGCCGCTCGTGCGCAGTTCGCGGTCGTCGTCTCCCAGGCCGAGCTCATCGGTGTGGTGACCGTCGACGACCTGCTGCGGCAGATCCTTCCGACGGCGGACCAGATGGCGGGTTGAGACCGTCACCGGGCGCGGTCTCGGCCGCTCCCGGTGGCGATCGGCGCCGTCGTCCGGCGACGGACAGGGCCGGTTCCGCGTACGCTGGTGTCGTCGCCGTCTCGCGAGCCCGTGCGGGCACACGCGGAGAACGTGACGACGAACCCCTCTTAACGCATACCCCTTTCCGATGAATCCGGTCATCGGTACTCTCGGCTCACGCCGGGAATGCGGTGTGTATGGTGTGCTTCGAAGAAAGGACGCACCCTTGGCTGAAGGCAAGAAGCTCGTCATCGTCGAGTCCCCGACGAAGATGCGATCGATCCAGGGCTACCTCGGTGATGGTTACGAGGTGCTCAGCTCGGTCGGCCACATCCGTGACCTGGCCGACAAGAAGGACATCCCCGCCGACCAGAAGAAGGCGTACGGGAAGTACTCGATCGACGTCGAGAACGACTTCGACCCCTTCTACGTGGTCTCTGACCGCAAGACGAAGACGGTCGCCGAATTGCGCCGCGCGCTCAAGGGCGCCGATGAAGTGCTGCTCGCCACAGATGAAGACCGCGAGGGTGAGGCGATCGCCTGGCACCTGCTCGAGACGCTCAAGCCCAAGGTGCCCGTCAAGCGCATGGTGTTCCACGAGATCACCAAGGACGCCATCCAGGCGGCCGTCGGCAACACCCGTGAGCTCGACATCGCGCTGGTCGATGCGCAAGAGACCCGCCGCATCCTCGACCGTCTGTACGGCTGGGACGTCTCGCCCGTGCTCTGGTACAAGGTCAAGTCCGGTCTCTCGGCCGGCCGCGTGCAGTCCGCCGCCACTCGCATGATCGTCGAGCGCGAACGTGAGCGCATGGCGTTCGTGTCGGCCGAGTACTGGGACGTCGAGGCCGACGCCGCCGCAACCGGCAAGTCGTTCCGCACGCGCCTGGTGCGCGTCGACGGCGGACAGCTGGCACGGGGTACCGACTTCGACGACACCGGCAAGCTCAAGAAGGCCGTCGTCGTGCTCACCGAGCAGCAGGCGACCGCGCTCGCAGCGGCGGTCGACGCCGCCGCATCGGCGACCGTCAGCAAGGTCGAGGCCAAGCCCGGAACCCGCAGCCCCTACGCCCCGTTCACCACCTCGACGATGCAGCAGGAGGCCGGTCGCAAGCTCTCGATGAGCGCCAAGCACGCCATGGGCGTCGCGCAGCGTCTGTACGAGAAGGGGTACATCACCTATATGCGTACCGACTCGGTGGCGCTGAGCGCGCAGGCGACGCAGGCCGCCCGCAGCCAGGCCGTCGCCCTGTACGGCGACGCGGCCGTGCCGCTGAAGCCCCGCGTGTACAAGTCCAAGAGCAAGAACGCGCAGGAGGCGCACGAGGCGATCCGCCCCTCGGGCGACACCTTCCGTACGCCCTCGTCGGTGGCATCCGGACTCGACCGCGACGAGCAGAAGCTGTACGACCTGATCTGGAAGCGCACCGTCGCCAGCCAGATGTCGGATGCCAAGTACGAGACGACCACGGTCACGCTCGTGGTCGACGCCGACGGGCAGATCGCCGAGTTCACCGCCTCGGGCACCGTGTACACGTTCCGTGGGTTCCTCGAGGCGTACGAAGAGGGACTCGACGAGAAGCGCAACGCCCAGGACAAGGCCGATGAGCAGTCGCTGCCCGCCGTCGCCGTCGGCGACGAGGTGGCGATGTCGGATGCTACCGCCAAGGGCCACCGCACCACGCCGAAGCCCCGCTACACCGAGGCGTCGCTGGTGAAGGCACTCGAAGAGCACGGCATCGGCCGTCCGTCGACGTTCGCCAGCACCATCGGTACGGTCATCGATCGCGGCTATGCCTCGAAGCGCGGTCAGGCGCTGGTGCCGACGTGGCTCGCCTTCAGTGTGGTTCGTCTGCTCGAGCAGCACTTCGCCGACCTGATCGACTACGACTTCACGGCGGCACTCGAAGACGACCTCGATGCGATCGCCCGTGGCGAGCAGAACCGCGTCGAGTGGCTGCGCTCGTTCTACTACGGATCGGATTCGCAGGTCGGACTGCGGCAGGTCGTCGACAACCTCGGCGAGATCGATGCGCGGGCGCTGAACTCCACCCCGATCACCGACACCGCGACGTTGCGCTTCGGCAAGTACGGCCCGTACCTCGAGGTGACCGACCCCGCCGACCCCGAGGCGAAGCCCCGTATCGTCAACGTTCCCGAGGATCTCGCGCCCGATGAGCTGACCGCCGAGAAGGCTCAGGAGCTGATCGACGCGCCGGTCGCGGGCGACCGCGTGCTGGGCGAGAACCCCGAGAACGGCAAGATCATCGTCGTCAAGGACGGTCGGTTCGGGCCCTACGTTCAGGAGAACGACCCGGTCTCCGACGAGGATGCCGTTGACGCGGCCACGGGCGAGGTCGTCGAAGCGCCCAAGGCGAAGAAGACCAAGAAGGATGCGCCCAAGCCGCGCACGGCATCGCTGTTCCGTTCGATGTCGGTCGAGACCATCGACCTCGATGCCGCGCTGAAGCTGCTGAGCCTGCCGCGCGTCGTGGGTGTCGATCCCGAGTCGGGCGACGAGATCACGGCCCAGAACGGTCGCTTCGGCCCGTACTTGAAGAAGGGCACGGATTCGCGTTCGCTCGAGAGCGAGGCGCAGATCTTCGACGTCACGCTGGAGCAGGCGCTCGAGCTGTATGCGCAGCCGAAGTACGGCGCCCGCAAGGCGTCGAGCGCGCTCGCCGAGTTCGACGCCGACCCCGTCAGCGGTAAGCCGATCCGCGTGCGCGACGGGCGCTTCGGCCCGTACGTGACCGACGGCGAGACGAACGTCACCATCCCGCGCGGTCAGACTCCGGACGACATCACCTTCGAGATCGCCGTGCAGATGCTCGCCGACAAGCGCGCAAAGGGCCCCGCGCCCAAGCGCGGTAAGAAGGCGCCGGCCAAGAAGGCTCCTGCCAAGAAGGCAGCGGCCAAGACGGATGAGGAGAAGGCTGCGGCTCGCTCCGCCGCCGCCAAGAAGGCAGCCGCCACGCGTGCGGCGAACCGCATCAAGGCCGCGCAGGCCAAGGCGAGTTCGTGAGCTCAGCGGGCGTCTGGGTCACCTTCGAGGGCGGCGACGGTTCCGGCAAGTCGACGCAGGCCGCGCTGCTGGGTTCCTGGCTCGAGGCGCAGGGGCGAACCGTGTTGCGCACGCGGGAACCCGGCGGCTCCGAGGTCGGGGTGCTGATTCGCGACATCGTCCTGCATCACCGCGGCGATATCGCGCCGCGGGCCGAGGCGCTGCTCTATGCGGCTGACCGGGCGCACCACGTCGCGACAGTCGTCCGGCCGGCGCTGCAGCGGGGCGACGTGGTGGTGCAGGACCGCTACCTCGACTCGTCCGTCGCCTATCAGGGAGCGGGCCGAGTGCTCGATGCGGGCGAGGTGCGCGAACTCTCGCTGTGGGCCACCGAAGGCGCGCTGCCCGACCTGACCGTTCTGCTCGATATCGATCCGTCGCTGGCGCGGAAGCGATTGGATGCCGACGACAAGCCCTTCGACCGTCTGGAGGCGGAGAAGGAGGAGTTCCACACGCGTGTCCGCGACGCGTTCCTCGCTCTTGCCGCCGCCGAGCCTCAGCGGTTCCTGGTGGTCGACGCGACGGCCGATCCCGACGACATCGCCGTCGTCGTGCGTGCGCGCCTCGCGCGCCTGCTCTGACGTCGGGTACAGCAGCCGATGTCGGTCACGCCGTTAGGCTGGAGAGCATGACCGCCGTCTCGACCGCCCCGTATCCGTGGTCGGATGTCTGGGGGCAGGAAGCTGCGGTGCAGACGCTGCGTCAGGCAGCAGCCGACCCGGCCGCGCTGTCGCACGCGTGGCTGATCACCGGTCCGCCGGGGTCGGGACGCTCGACGCTCGCCTATGCCTTCGCCGCGGCGCTGATCGCCGCGGGCCCTGAAGATCAGGCCACGATGCGGCAAGTGCTCGCCGGAACGCATCCCGATGTCACCGCGCTGCGCACCGACAAGGTGATCATCACGATCAAAGAGGCCCGCGCGCTCGTGGAACGGTCGTACTTCGCGCCATCGGCCGGGCGATATCGCGTGATCGTCGTCGAAGACGCCGACCGTATGGTCGAACGCACCTCGAACGTGCTGCTGAAGGCCCTGGAAGAGCCGCCCGAGCAGACCGTGTGGGTGCTGTGTGCGCCCAGCGAGGCAGACCTGCTGCCCACGATCCGCTCGCGCGTGCGTGCACTGCGGTTGCGCGAGCCCGATGTGGCGGACGTCGCGCGTCTGATCTCGGCGCGCACGAGGGCCGATGACGTCGTCGCTGAACAGGCGGCTCGGCATGCCCAGCGTCACATCGGCATGGCGCAGCGGCTGGCCGGCAACGACGACGCCCGACGTCGACGCGACGAGAGCCTGCGCGCCGTGCTCGGCGTGCGGGGCGTTGGCACCGCCGTCGAGGTGGCCGGGCGCATCATTCAGGCGGCCACCGAGGACGCGAAGTCGCTCACCGCCGAGCGGGATGCTGCCGAACGCGCCGCACTGCTGCGCATGGTCGGTGTCGCCGAGGGGCAGGCCGTACCGCCCGCGTTGCGATCGCAGATCTCGGCGCTGGAGGACGAGCAGAAGAAGCGGGCCACGCGCAGCCTGCGCGACGGTATCGACCGGGTGCTCACCGACCTGCAGTCGATGTACCGCGACGTCGTCATGCTGCAGTTCGGGCGTCGCGAGGGGCTGATCAACGCCGAACTGCTCGCCGAGCTCGAAGCCGTCGCTGCTGCCTGGCCGGTGCAGCGCACTCTCGTGGTGCTCGACGCGATCGCCGAGACGCGGGAGTCGTTGGAGCGCAATGTCGCCCCGTTGCTCGCCCTGGAGAGCCTGTTCGTCACCGTCGCCAGCGGAAGGACCCCGTGAACCACTCAACCGAACCCCGCGCACCCCGATCGGGTCGCGTGCGTCGTCTTGTCGCTGTCGTCTCCGGGCTCGCGGTGGCCTCCCTCGCCCTCTCCGGATGCCTCTACGCGCAGATCC
Organism: Microbacterium esteraromaticum; assembly: GCF_017303215.1. Lineage (GTDB taxonomy): Bacteria > Actinomycetota > Actinomycetes > Actinomycetales > Microbacteriaceae > Microbacterium > Microbacterium esteraromaticum_C. The sequence goes on from NZ_JAEMWU010000002.1 coordinate 237,846, forward strand.
CCGAGATGCAGGCCTCTGAGACGCGCGCACCCGACACCGCGGGCATCGCGCCCGAACTGGTGCCGTTCTATTCGCAGGAGATCGTGTGGGAATCGTGCGGTGCGCGCTTCGACTGCACCGAGGTCACCGCGCCGCTGGACTGGGACAACCCGGGCGACGGTGAGATCTCGCTCGCGCTGGTGCGTCATCAGGCGACGGGCGAGTTCCAGGGCTCGCTGCTGATCAACCCCGGTGGCCCCGGCGGCAGCGGCTACGACTTCGTCGCCGACTCGCTCGAGTACGCGGTGGGCCCCGAGTTGATCGAGAGCTTCGACGTGATCGGCTTCGACCCGCGCGGCGTCGGTCGCTCGACGGCCGTGCAGTGCCTGGACGACGCCGAGATGGACGAGTACAACTACGGTGTCCTGACCGCCGAGCGCGGAACACCGGAGTGGGAGGACGCGGTCACGGCCCGCAACGCCGAGTTCGCCGACGCGTGCGAGGCGAACAGCGGCGGCATCCTGCCCCACATCACCACGGTCAACTCCGCCCGCGACATGGACCTCATCCGAGGAGTGCTCGGCGACGACCACCTGAACTACCTCGGATTCTCGTACGGGACGTTCCTCGGAGCGACGTACGCCAAGCTCTACCCCGAGCGGGCTCAGCGCCTCGTGCTGGACGGCGCCATCGACCCGGCGGTGCCGGGCCTGCAGGTGGGAACCACTCAGGCTGTCGGATTCGAGTCGGCGCTGCGGGCGTACCTGCAGGACTGCCTCGACACGGCCGAGTGCCCGTTCAACGGCACGGTCGACGAGGCGACCGCCGACCTGCAGGCGCTGCTGGCGAGCGTCGAGCGCTCGCCCCTGCCCAACGGTGATGGGCGGATGCTGACGGCCGACACCATGATCACCGGCGTCATCACGGCGCTCTACAGCGAGCAGAGCTGGCCGTATCTCACACAGGGGCTCACCCTGGCGCTGCAGGGCGACCCGTCGGTGATGATGCTGCTCGCCGACAGCTACAACAGTCGCGACGTCGATGGTGTCTACCTCGACAACTCTTCTGAGGCATTCCGTGCGTACAACTGCATGGACTATCCGGTCGAGGATGATCCCGTCGCCGAAGAGGCGGCGATGAAGCGGATCCGCGAGCAGGCGCCGACCTTCGCACCGTACTGGGAGGGGCCTGACCCGTGTGCGGTCTGGCCGTACCCGCCGACCGGTACGCGCGGCGAGATCGCGGCATCCGGTTCGGGGCCCATCGTCGTGGTCGGCACCACCAACGACCCGGCCACTCCCTATGAGTGGTCCGAGTCGCTCGCCGACCAGCTCGAGAACGGCGTTCTCGTCACCCGCGTCGGCGAGGGGCACACGGGCTACAACAAGGGCAACGCGTGCGTCGACGCCGCGGTCGAGGGCTTCCTGATCGATGGCATCGTGCCCGAGGACGGTCTGCGCTGCGAGTAGCCCGGAGGTCATAGGGCTGTCAGAGCGCGGTGAACCGTGGTTCAATACCCGCATGACATTCCAACGTCGGGGCACGGGCCGGCGCGAGGACCTCGTCGAAGCGGCGACCGCGATCGTGCGCGACTCCGGCTTCGGCGCCGCATCCGTCAAAGCGGTGACGGCGCGTGCGGGGATGAGCACCGGTCTGCTCTACCGATATGCGGATGGACTCGACGATGTGCTCGCCGAGGTGTTCCGTCGCTGTGCCGGTGTCGAGATGGCCGCAGTCGACCAGGCCGTGACCGCGGTCGCGAGCGCCGACGCGACCAGCAGACTGGTCGCGCTCATCGAGACGTTCGCCGATCGGGCGCTGCGCGGCGGCAGACTCGCGTGGGCGCTGCTGGCCGAACCCGTCGACCGCATCGTCGACGACGAACGGCTCATCTATCGTCGCGGCTATGTCGGCATCCTCACCGAGATCGTCACGGACGGCGTGCGCAGCGGTGAGTTCCCGCTGCAGAACGCGCGACTGACCGCGGCCGGACTCGTCGGCGCCATCGGCGAAGCACTGGCCGGGCCACTTGCTCCGGTGAGCGCCGAGCATGACGATTCCGATGCCGTCGTCGAGGCGATCACCGCGCTGTGCCTGCGCGCCGTCGGTGCGCGGTGCGATCCTCCCTCATCAGCGCACGGTTTCTCGGGCGAGGAACCGGGGCCATGAGCACGCACCAGGTCTTCAACCAGGCGCCGCCCCGCGTCGACCTCGACGAGTACACCGCCAACGTCGCCCTGGGCGAGGGCGTCGCGCGGTACGACGCGGGTTGGGCCGAAGAGGCGCTGCGCGCCACCGGGCTCCGCGTCGGAACCGCACAGTTTCAGGACGACGCGCGACGCGCGAACCGGCACAAGCCCGAACTGCGCACCCACGACCGCTGGGGTCATCGCATCGACGAGGTCGACTACGACCCCGCCTACCATCGGATCATCTCGGCGGCTGTGGCCGATGGCGCGCACACCAGCGCGTTCGCCGACCCGCGCCCCGGTGCCAACGTCGCCAGGGCTGCGACCTTCATGCTCTACGCGCAGATCGAACCCGGACACGCATGCCCCGTGTCGATGACGCACTCCGCCGTGCCTGTGATCGAGCAGCATCCGCATGTCGCCGCGGAGTGGATGCCACGACTGCTGTCGCGGTCATATGACGGCCGGCTCGTGCCGGGCAAGCAGAGCGCGCTGTTCGGTATGGCGATGACCGAGAAGCAGGGCGGGTCCGATGTTCGGGCCAACACCACGGTCGCGCGCCCGATCGGTGACGGCCGGTACGAGCTGACCGGGCACAAGTGGTTCTGCTCGGCGCCGATGTCGGACGCCTTCCTGGTGCTCGCGCAGGCGCCCGGTGGGCTGTCGTGCTTTCTCGTGCCGCGGCTGCTCGACGACGACGCGCGCAACGCCATGCGCATCATGCGGTTGAAGGACAAGCTCGGCAATGCCGCCAACGCCTCCAGCGAGGTCGAGTACGACGGTGCGATCGCTCACCTGATCGGTGGGGAGGGGCGGGGAGTCTCGACCATCATCGAGATGGTCACCCACACGCGGCTGGACTGCATTCTCGGGTCGGTCGCCGGTATGCGCCAGTCCGTCGCCGAGGCGGCCTGGCACGCCAGGCACCGTCTGGCTTTCGATCGCACGCTGATCGATCAGCCGGCCATGACGGCGGTGATCGCCGACCTGCAGCTGGAGACCGAGGGGGCCACGGCGGCGGCGCTGCGCCTGGCGCGTGCGTACGACCGGGACGCGACCGCGCAGGATTCCGCCTTCGCGCGTCTGGGCACGGCGGTGATGAAGTACTGGGCCTGCAAGCGCGGTCCCGCGCATACGGCCGAGGCGCTCGAGTGCCTGGGCGGCAACGGCTACACCGAGGATTTCCCGCTGGCGATGCGCTACCGTGAGCAGCCCGTGCTGGCCGTGTGGGAGGGGTCCGGCAATGTGATCGCGCTCGACGTGCTGCGGGCGCTCGGTCGCGAGCCGGAGGCCTTCGACGCGTTCGATGCGGAGGTTTCGAGCGCGCGCGGAGCGGATGCCCGCCTCGACGCGCACCTGGACAGAACACGCACGCTGGTGCGCGCGGTCGGCGCGGATGATGCTCCCCAACGGCGGGCACGCGCACTCACGAGCGCTCTGGCGCTGGCCCTGCAGGGGGCCCTGCTGGTGCAGCACGCGCCGTCCGCCGTGGCGGACAGCTTCGTCGGCTCTCGCCTCGGCGATGACGCGGGAGGGTTCCTGTTCGGCGCGTTGCCGACGGGAGCGGATGCTGTCGCGATCGCCGCACGGGCGTGAACACGCCCGTGGTGACACGGCCGGTTTCGCGATGACGGCTCTGGCGTAGTAGGATTCTTGATCGTGCCGCGGTTCACCGCGCACGCCACCTTAGCTCAGTGGTAGAGCATCCCACTCGTAATGGGAAGGCCGTCAGTTCGATCCTGACAGGTGGCTCGAGAAAGGCCCGGGATGCCAGCATCCCGGGCCTTCTGCGTACTCGCGTCGGATCAGATGACCGAGCGGCCCTCGGCCTTGGCCTTGCGGGCTTCCTTGATGAAGGCACGGACGATGACGGTCAGCGTGCCGGCCACGATCACAGGCCACATCAGCACGTACACGGTGAGTGCGACGGTCGACAGTTCCATGTCAGTTCCTCTCGTTCTCGGCCCGCAGGGGCTTCTCGGTGTCGGTGAGCTGCGCCAGTTCGACGTTCAGCGCGTCGGTGTCGACGGTGTCGAAGTCGCCGGTGCGCTGCTTGATGACGTCGAAGTCGAAGTCGGGCTTGCGGCTCGGCAGCGTCAGGGCGACGCACACGATCGTCGAGACCGAGTAGGCGATCAACGAGCCCGACAGCACCGGGTAGGTGTGCAGGAAGCCGATGGCGAACGGTGCCGCGGCGAGCGTCGAGACGACGCCCACGATCAGCGCCACCCGCGTGCCGAAGAAGCCGAAGGCCATGAGGCCCAACACGACGCCGATGCCGATCGTCGAGAGGACGTCTGCGGCGATGCCGATCGGGCCGCTCAGGTCGACCCACTCGAACCGCACCGGCAGGAACGCCGCCAGAGCGACGACCACCGACACCGAGAAGGCGAGGTTGGTCACCCGGTTCCAGTAGAAGCTCGCGATCACCGGAAACACCAGCGCACCCCAGAGCGCACCGACGAACACCAGCAGATCGAGGATGTTGAACTGGCTGCCGGCGAAGTAGAGTCCTGCCACCATCGCGATGACCATGGTGATGCGGCCGATGAGCACCATGGTGCGCGGGTTGGCCTTCTTCTTGCCGGCGATGTTCTGGCCGTAGATGTCGGCCATCACGATCGACGACAGCGCGGTCAGATCGGAGTCGGCCGTCGACGACAGCGACCCGATGATCATCACGAAGAAGATGCACAGCAGCAGCGGCGAGAGGTAGGTCGCGGCCATCTGCGGGATCAGGTTGTTGACGTCGCCGCCCTCGGGCGTGATACCCGCGTACAGGGCGATGACGCCGAGCATGCCGACGCCGATGATCGTGGCGCCGTAGCCGAACGTCGCCGTCACGAACGTCTTCTTGATGAGGTCCTCGCGCACCGCGAATAGGCGCTGTGCGATGGTCTGGTTGCCGATCGCATAGGCCAGCACGGCGGCGATGTAGGGGGCGCCCTGGTTGAAGAACGCGTCCGACGAGAAGAAGTCCGCCTGCTGCGGCGTGAGGTGCGATGCCCCCGTCTCGAACAGGCTCGGGCCGCCGGCCGCGAAGAACACGACGGGGATGATCACGATCACCGCGCCGAGCATGGCGCACACCTGGGCGAAGTCGGTCAGCACCGAGGAACGGAATCCCGACCACAGGGTGTACAGCAGCACTCCGGCGCCGATGGCGAGGATGCCCTGGCTGAACGTGAACGGCGACAGCAGCGAGATCAGCGCGCCACCGGCGATCAGGTTCGAGGTCAGGCTGATGACGCTGCCGAGCACGTTCGATCCGGCGAGCATGAGCTGGCTGGAGCGGCCGTGGCGGGCGAACATCACCTCGGCGATCGTGTGCGCCTTCGGGGCCACCTGGCGGATGCGCCGACCGAAGGGGTAGATCAGCAGGATCATCAACGCGCCCCACAGGCCGTAGTGGATGGGGCCCGAGATGCCGTAGGTGTATCCCGAGGTGGCTGAGGCGTACATCGATGCGGCCCAGATCCAGGTGGCGGTCATCGAGGCGGCCGAGATGCCGAACCCGATCTTGCCGCCGCCGGTCATGTAGCCGTCGGCGTTCTCTGTGCGCTTGCGGATGCGCAGGGACATGTACAGACTGCCGCCGAAGAACAGCAGCATCAGAAGGACCGTGATGGGTCCGGAAAGCACTTGAAGGTTTTCCACGTTTCTCTCTCTCGTATCGAAGGTCGGCGTCGGTGCCGGATCACGGGAGCGAGAGAGCGCTAACGGGAGGGGAGCGTGGCCTTGAGGGGTCCGGAGGTGCGGGCGGAGTCGTAGCGGGAGGCGGGCGTCACGCGGGCCGGCATACAGGTCCTTTCGTCGGTGAGCACGCGCGCCACAGCATCCGTCGCCCTGCGGGGTGCTGCACGCGTGCGCGGACGGAGATTCCACCCGCACGAGACCGGCGAGAGCGCCGCGCTGCTCACGACGAGGCGCAGTCGTGGCGCGCCTGAGGCGGGGCATCTCGTGCCCCGAAAAGGCGGGCGCTCGCGAACGGCGGCAGCGCAGCGAGCGCACTGGGCCCGCTTCTCCAACGTAGCAATCCGCCTGGTCAAGTCAAATGCGCACGGTGTTCGCGATGTCGGTATCTCGGCGTACTCTCGAGGCATGAGCCGGGCTTTGCTGATCGTCGACGTGCAGAACGACTTCACCGAGGGCGGGGCGCTCGCCGTCGCGGGTGGTGATGCCGTGGCATCCGCCGTATCGCAGCTGCTCGCCGACCGCGCGGGCGACTACGCCGTCATCGTGGCGTCCCGCGACTGGCATGACGCCGACGGCGATAACGGCGGGCACTTCGCCGACGCTCCCGATTTCGTCGACACGTGGCCGGTGCACTGCGTCGCCGGCACCGACGGCGCCGAGTACGATCCGCTGCTGGTGACCGACGCCGTCACGCACCATGTGCGCAAGGGGCAGGGCATCCCCGCCTACTCGATGTTCGAGGGCGTCACCGATGAGGGGCGGAGTGTTGCCGAGGTGCTGTCGTCCCACGGCGTGACCGACGCCGACGTGGTCGGCATCGCGACGGATCACTGCGTGCGCGCATCGGCGTTGGATGCTATCGCCCATGGCGTTCACGTGCGTGTGCTGACCGATCTGACTGCGGGCGTCGGGGAGGAGACGAGCGAAGCGGCGCTGGCCGAGCTCGCTCACGCCGGTGCTGAACTCGCGGTCAGCGCGGACGTCTGAACGTGACCGAACCGGTCGCCGGCGCGCCGCGGTGTGCGCTGCTGTTGCGCGCCGTCAACGTCTCGGGCCGCAACAGGGTTCCGATGGCAGAGCTCCGAGCGGTGCTTGCGCAGCACACCGCGCTGACGGGCGTGTCGACGTACATCGCCAGCGGCAACATCCTGTGCGATCTGGCCGGTGATGCCGCAGACGTGAGCGCCGAGGTCCGGGCGCTGATCGCCGAGCACTTCGGCGTCGATACGCCGGTGATCGTGCGCACGCATGCGCAGCTCGTCGCCGCTCTGCGCGACAACCCTTTCCCGGATGCGCCGCTCGATAAGACGCTGCACGTGATGTTCCTCGCGTCCGATCCCGCACCGGATGCCGTTGCTGCCCTCACACCGCGACTGCTGCCGGGGGAGCGGATCGCGCTGGTCGGACGCGACCTCTGGATCGACTACGGGCCCGGCGGGGCGGGAGCGACGAAGCTCTCCAAGAGCGTGCTCGACCGGGCGCTCACAACCACGGGGACGGCGCGGAATCTCAACACGTTGCGCCGCCTGATCGAGCTGACGAGCACGTGAGTGCCTTCCCCGCCACGATCGCGGCCCCCGTCGAACACGAACTCGTCATCAAGAAGTCGCGGTTCCTCACCACGGTCGCACCGGTCGAGTCGCCCGAGCACGCCGACGAGATCATCGCCGCGCTCAAGAAGACGTACTGGGACGCCCGGCACAACTGCAGCGCGCAGGTCACGGGGCTGAGCGGAGACCGGGCGCGTTCGTCCGACGATGGCGAGCCGTCGGGCACTGCCGGCATGCCGATGCTCGAAGTGCTGCGTCGGCGTGAGCTGACCGACGTCGTCGCGGTGGTCACGCGGTACTTCGGGGGCATCAAGCTCGGTGCCGGGGGCCTGGTACGTGCCTACTCGACGGCGGTGTCCGAGGCGCTCGACGGGGCGGCTCTCGTCGACCGGCTGCCGTTGGCGCAGGCCACGCTGGCGGTGCCGCACGCCGATGCGGGGAGGTTCGACAATCTCGTCCGCACCTGGGTGGCCGCACACGGTGCGGTGCTGGGTGAGACCGTCTACGCGGCAGAAGCCCGGTTCGAGGTGTGGGCCCCGGCGGATGCGCTGCCCGCGCTCGCCGCCGAGGTCGCCGAGGCCTCGGGCGGTGCCGTGGCGGCGGTGCAGACCGGCGAACGACGCGTGATCGACGTGCCGCGCGGTTAGGTGCCCGCGCTCAGCTGCGCAAAGTAGTCAGTTGCGCAGAGTGGTCAGCCGCGCAGAGCGGTCAGGACAGCATCCGAGAACGGCGGCCATACCTCCGCCGCCCACGGGCCGAAGTCGCGATCGCCCAGGGCGACGCATGCGACGCGGGCCTGCGGGTCGACCCACAGGAACGTGCCCGTCTGACCGAAATGACCGAAGGTCTGGGCGGAGTTGCCAGATCCGGTCCAGTGCGGACTCTTCTGGCCGCGCAGTTCGAAGCCGAGCCCCCAGTCGTTCGGGCGCTGCGCGCCGAAGCCGGGCAGGACGCCGTCCAGGCCGGGGAAGGCGACGGAGGTCGCCTCGGCGAGCGTCTGCGGCGCCAGGAGCGTCGGATTCTGCAGTTCGGCGGCGAAGCGTGAGAGATCGGCGACGGATGCCACCGCGCCGGCACCCGCCGACCCGTCCAACCGAGCTGTGTCCATGCCGAGAGGCGTGAAAACCGCCTCATCGAGATAGGTGTCGAAGGGGATACCGGACCGGTCGGTCAGCGTCTCGGCGAGCACGTCGAAGCCCCGGTTCGAGTAGATGCGTCGGGTACCCGGGGCCGAGCGCACCTTGTTCTCGGAGAAGTCGAGTCCCGACGTGTGCGCGAGCAGATGGCGCACCGTCGACCCCTCGGGGCCCGCCGGGTCATCGAGCGCGAAGACCCCCTCTTCGATCGCGATCAGCGTTGCATAGGCGGTCAGCGGCTTCGTGACCGATGCCAGTCGGTAGGGCTGCTCGATGTCACCGTGCGAGGCGAGCACGCGGCCGTCGGCCGAGATCACCGCGGCTGCGGTGTTCTGCGCCGGCCAGTCCTCGATGCGGGCGAGAGCGGCGTCGAGAGTGTTCATGCCTCGATCCTCCCACGCATGGTTCGGGCGCGCGCCGTGCCGGGTGGCTGCGCCCTACTGGCCTTGTGCGTGTGAGCGCCGGTAGTCCTGACGCGCGGCCCACATGGCCGCACCCACCGTGACCGCCGCTGCCGTCAGCACGGCCGCGACAGAGAGCGCGGAGGGCCCAGCCGCGAAGCCATGCAGCACGGGATTGGCCCACTCGAAGACGTAGGTCGGCGGCCACCACTCCGCGACCGTGCGCGCCAGCGGGGGCAGGCCGGAGACCGGAATGAACCCTCCGCTGGCGAAATAGCTGCCGAGGGCGAGCATGATCATGACCGGCTGGATCAGGCGGTGCGTGTGGAGCCCGACGGCCGCCAGCACGCCCAGACCCGCGCAAGCGACACCGGCCGGAACCACAATGAGTGCGGCCTGCATCAGGTCGAGTGGGGCGATGCGCGTACCGAAAGCCAACGCCAGCAGCACCGTCGGGATCGCTGCCACGAGCGACAGCATCCATCCCGCGATCGCGGCGCCTGCCGCCGCGAGATGCGTGCCCACCGGCGTCAGCGCGATCTCCTTGCGCGTGCGGTGCTCTGTCTCTACGGCGTACAGGTTCGCCGAGATCAGGGCGGCTCCGAGGAGCAGGGCGAGGATGACCGCTGAGCCGCCCATGAACGCCGTCCGCGTGACGTCCGTTCGCTGCTCCTTGATGGTGCTGGCAGAGACCCCTGTCAGATGTGAGAGGTCGTCGTAGAGGTTCGCGGTGGTCGTCAGACGCAACCGCACGTTCTTCATCGCATCGGTATTGATGTTGTACGTGCTCGTGAGGATGCGCTGCGTCTCGGCGAAGTCGGGCGGAATGGTCACGATCGCGTGCAGCCGGCCATCGCGCAGCATCCCCTCGGCCACATCGGCGTCCGTGGTGATCGTGTCGAAGTACGGGCCCGTGGCACCTTGTGTGACATCGAGAGTGCGGATGAGGCTGCGCGAATCGGCGGAATCGCTCTCGTCGATGACGGCGATCGGCCAGGCATCGCTCGCACCGAAGATGATCGAGGCGAGTCCCAGCACCACGACCGGAACGGCCATCGTCTGGATCAGCAGGTCGATCCGGCGGCGGGCGAGGCGCAGGTTCCTGCTGATGAGGGCGAACAGGGCGTTCAGCTGCGTCATGTCATTGTCCTTGGGTGAATGTCGCGGTGCGGGTGAGTCGAACGATCGCGAAGGCGGCGAGAGCTGCGGCGATCAGCATGCTGCTCACCAGCCCCCAGGCCAGCCCGGGCGGTTGGGAAAGACCGGCCGCCTCGAACCGGACGGCGTCGAAGAGATGGTGCAGGGGGATCCACTCGGTCGACCGCCACAGCACTTCGGCGATCCCGCCGTGAGCGAAACCGCGGATGTACGACTCGTACCCCGAGACCAGAAAGTGCCCGACCGCGAGGATCACCGCAATCGGGATCAGCGGGAGGCTGCGGCGCAGCGTCACGGCCAGAAGCGTTCCCAGGGCCGCGCCGTATGCCCAGATGACGATCACCGACACGAGAGCCAACGGTCCCAACCGACCGAGCGGAAAGCCCAGCACCCAGCCGATTCCGACAGCCGCGCAGCCGATCGTCACGAGCGAGAGCACCAAGCTGGCGAGCCACTTGCCCGCGACGAGCGCGCCCGGGCCCGCAGGAGAGACGATCAGTGCCTTGGCGGTGCGCTCCTCCCACTCCCGGGTGAGAGAGACGCCGGCATTGACGATGCCCGAGTACAGGGCGGCGAACAGGATGAGTGCCGACCCCAGGTAGATCGTGATCGGGATGTCATGTTCCATCGCCGTTGTCTCGACGATCTGAAGACGCGGTGAAGAGGCCGGGACAACCTCGGCGTTGAACGTGCGCAGCGCCTGCTCCAGGCGCAGATGCTGGTTCTTCGTGCCGTCGGAGTTGATGTTGAACAGCGCGAGCTCGACCTGCGGAGCGTGTCCGGAGGCGAGGTCGTCGTCGAAGCCGTCGGGGATCGTCAGCACCGCGCCGACCTCGCCGGAGGAGTACATCTCTCGTGCCCGCTCGGGATCTGTCGTGAGGATCTCGTAGTACTGCCCGTCGTCGTTTCGCATGTCCTCCATGACCTGGACAAACTGGTGCGATCGGGGAGAGTCGTCCTCATCGGCAACAGCGATGGTCGCGGTCGTCGACACGTGGATCACGATCGCGTAGAGAAAGGTGAACGCGACGGGCACGAGGATGCTGATCAATGCGAACAGCGGAGCCCGCCACGCTACCTTCAGATCCTTGAACAGCAGAGCCGTGATGGATCGCATGACGTCCTCTCAATCCCTCAGGTCTCGACCGGTGTAGTGCAGGAACACGTCCTGCAGGCTCGCCTGCGGCCGCAGCACCTGCTCGGGCTCGGGCACGACCGCGGTGAGCTCGTCGATCGTGCCGGCGGCGACGTTCCGACCACGGTCGATGATGATGACCCGGTCGCCCAGACGCTGCGCCTCCTCCATGTAGTTCGTCGTCAGGAGTACACCGCGTCCTTCGGCGGCGGTCTCGCGGATGCGCGCCCAGATCGCCTCTCGCGATTGCACGTCGACCCCGAGCGTGGGCTCGTCCAGCACTAACAGGTCCGGGGCCATCATGAGGGCCTTCCCCAACGCCAGCCGACGCTGCATCCCGCCGGAGAACGTGCCCGCGCGGTCGTCAGCGCGTTGCTGAAGCTGCACCAGTTCGATCGCCTCGGCCACCCGACGTTTCTGTTGGTCGCGCGGCACCCCGTAGTAGCCGGCGTGGAAGGTCAGGTTCTCCCGGGCGGTGAGTTCGGGGTACAGTGCCGTCTCCTGAGGGACCACTGCGACGCGGCTCAGGAGCTCCCTGCGGTTCTGACGAGGGATCAGACCCAGCACCTTCACCTCTCCGACTGTCGGGGTGAGCAATCCCGTCAGCACGTTGATCAGTGTCGTCTTGCCGGAACCGTTCGGTCCGAGCAAACAGGTCACCTGACCGCGCTCGGCGCGCACCGTCAGATCGCTGAGGGCGTGGAACGGGGCCCGTCCGCGCCGTTTGAACTCGACGTCGACGCCTACCAGGTCGATCGCTGCGGTCACGTTCGCTCTCCTCATCTCGTGGTCGGATGAGATGAGCCTGCGCCCGACGCGCCAGTAGGATCAAGCGTGATGAATAAGCAGCGAGGTCGCCCGAAGAAGGGGGCCGACGACGGGCGGGCCCGGATTCTCGCGGCCGCGGGTGAGCTGTTCGTCGGCGGCGGATATCAGCGCACCACACTGCGTTCCATTGCCGAGAAAGCGGGGTGCGACGTGGCGCTCATCTCTTACCACTTCGGCTCCAAGAAAGGGCTGTTCGCGCAGGCGATGGCTCTAGAGCTGGCCCCGGCGGAAGTTCTCGAGCGGGCATTCCCCGGCGATCCGGACACGCTCGGCATCCGATTGCTCGTGCTCGTCACGACGGCATGGGAGCGTCCCGAGGTGTCCGGCTCGCTGACGCACCTCGTGCAGATGGCGATGACCGATGAAGAGGTGCGCCAGCCGTTCCTCGAATACCTCGATCGAGAGGTCATGACCCGCATTGTTGAATACTTCGGCGGCCGCGATGCGCGCGCACGAGCGACGGCAGCACTGACACTGGTGATCGGTGTCATCTTCGGTCGATACGTGCTGCGGGTGCCGTCATTGGCCGGGCAGGATGCGCAGCAGTTCCTCGACTCGCTGGCCCCGAGCGCGCGTGTGGCGACGACGCGTCGCGTCCATCGGGTGCGCACGGGGGAGCAGACATGATGCGGGCGCGGACCGGATTCCCGGCCCGCACCCACTCCGCGGATGCCGCAGGCGCGGCCTACTTCAAGCCGGAGCGCACGAACGCGTCGACGACGTAGCGCTGCAGGAAGATGTAGATCAGCAGCACCGGTACGCAGGCGAGTCCGGCGGCGGCCATCGTGGCGCCCCAGTTGTTGCCCTCGGCGCTGAGGAAGCTGCGGACGCCCACCTGCAGCAGTGCATCGCTCTGCCGCATGATCAGCGTGGGCCACAGGTACTCGTTCCACGCCGAGATGAATGCCATGATGCCCAGCGCCGCCAGTGCCGGCCGCATGTTCGGGACAACGACCGACCACAGAGTGGCCCAGCTCGAGCGGCCGTCGAGGTGCGCAGCCTCGATCAGCTCACGCGGGAACGCGCGCATGTGCTGCACCATGAGCAACACCGCGAACGCGCCCGCGAGCTGCGGTACGACGACGCCGCCGATCGTTCCGAGCAGCCCCATCTGCGAGACCAGCACGTAGTTGGGGATCATGGTCACCTGGAACGGCACGAGCCAGGACCCGATGAAGAGGAACATCAGCAGTTTTCGGCCCGCGAAGTTCCACACCGCGAACCCGTAGGCGGCGAGCACGGCGATCAGCAGCTGGGCTGTTGCCAGGGTGAGCGCCATGACGAACGTGTTCACCAGCATCGAACCGATCGGGATCGTGTCCCAGACGTACGCAAAGTTCTCCAGGCTCAGTGGCCACGGCAGCAGCGTCTGGTCGAGGGCGTTCTCAGGGGCGCGCAACGCGGTGGCGAACATCCAGTAGACGGGGAAGACGCTGAACACGGCCAGCAGCACGAGCACGAGGTGCCCGACGACCGTGCCGACGCGACTCCGTGAAGCGACGGCGATGTCCTCTTCGCCCTGCCGGCGCGCGGCGGACGGCCGTGGCGCTGCTGCCAGCGCAGGAGTGGTGACGGTGACGAAAGACATGTCGGTCCTAGTTGTCGTAGAAGCTGAGCCGCTCCTGCAGCTCGAGGAAGATGAACGCGATGACTCCGAATCCGACGAAGAAGAGCACGCCTGCGGCCGACGAGATGCCGACGTCGAAGTTCTGGAACCCGAACTGGTAGAGCAGGTAGTAGATGTTCGTGGTCGAGTTGGTCGGGCCACCCTGGGTGAGCAGGTCGATGATCGGATACGTCCACTGCGCCGCGAGCAGGATCGTCATCAGCGAGAGGAATACGAGCGTCGGCGAGAGCAGCGGCAGGGTGATCCTCCGGAAGATGCGACCGGAACCGGCGCCGTCCAGCGAAGCCGCCTGCGCGTACTCCGGGGCGATCCCGGCGAAGCCCGCAGCGACGACGAGGACGCCGAACCCCAACATCTGCCAGCCGACGATCACGATGATGCTCCAGATCGCCAGGTTCGGGTCGCGGAACACATTCGGCATGTCGACACCGAAGTGCGCGAGCACCGTGGCGAAGGCGCCCTGTTCGGCGAGCAGCCAGCGCCACACAGCGCTTGTCGCGACCGGCGTGATCAGGAACGGCACGAAGATGAGCGCCTGGTAGAACGTGCGTGCGCGCCCCGTGACCTGGCACGACATCATGGCGATCGCGATCGGCAACACGAGAGAGAACACGAAGAACGCCGCAATGTAGACGACGGTGTTGAGCAGTGCCGTGTGCAGTTCAGGAAGAGCGAGGACCTCGGCGTAGTTGTCGGTGCCGACGAAGGTCTTGGGGCTGGTCGGAAGCAGGTTCCAGTCGTAGAACGATAGGCCGAAGGTCTGCGCGAGCGGGCTGTACGTCCACAGGATGAGGAACAGGACGCCCGGCAGCACGTAGAGGTAGGGCTGCAGCGACTGCGGGCGCAGACGGCGACGGCGTGCCGGCGCCGCGGGTGCGCCCGCACCTTCGCCGACCGGTCGGGCCGGCGAAGGTGCGGTGACGGTGACGAACATCCGGAGTTACTCCTGCACCGATCCGTTGACGGCCGCGAGCTGCTCGTCGGCGCTCATCTTCATGAACGCCTCGAGCATCTCGGGGGTCATCTCGTACACCGTCGGGAACTGCCCGATCGGCACGACAGAGTGCAGCACCCGGTCGCCGTACACGTGCACCAGATTGTAGGACTGGCCGCCGTCCTGCCCGCGTGCCCCCGGGTGCGCCACCGCGAGGTCCTGGGTGTAGCACGTGGCAGAGGCCACCGATACCGGGATGCCGGCGAACGTGCTGGTCGTCGAGTAGTGCAGATGGCCCCCGAGGATGCCACGGACGTCTGAGCCCCGCAGCACATCCGCAAGGCGCTCCTGGTCGCGCAGTTCGACGAGACCCATCAGGCCCAGGGGGCTCGGCACGGGCGGGTGGTGCAGCGCGAGCAGCGTGCCGTCCTGCGCCGGGGTGGCGAGCTCGTTCGCAAGCCACTCGAGCTGCGCGTCAGTGATCTCACCGTAGTGCTGACCGGGCCGTGTTGAATCGAGGGCGATGATCCGCAAGCCGTTGATGTCGTAGACGCGGTCGACCGGTTCGGACTGCTCAGCGTCTTCGTCGAGCAGACCGCGGCGGAACGCGACGCGCTCGTCGTGGTTGCCCATCACCCAGATGATCTGGGCGCCGAGCGCGGCAGCGGCGGGCTCGACGATGGCGCGCAGTCGCTGGTAGGCGTCGGGGCGGCCGGTGTCGGCGAGGTCTCCGGTGAAGACAATCGCTTCGGGGCGGGCGTTGGCCTTCTCGAAGCCGGAGAAGAGCTCGGCGAGGTTCTTGTCCGAGTCGATCTTCTCGTGGAGCAGGTCGCCGTCGCCGACGAAGTGCGTGTCGGAGACGTGGAGGATGAAGTGTTCGGGAGCGGGGTGCTGTCCGATGAGAGTGGACATGTGTCTCGTTTCTGGAGTCGGGGGTCAGGCGGACGTACGGGTGTCGACCAGCGCGGCGGTGAGCCGCGTGAGGTCATCACCGGTGAGGCCGTGCGCGAGCAGGTAGTCGGCGACCGACCCGTGCTGCTTCTCAACACGGTCGATCAGCGCGTCGATCACGGGGGCCGGGCTCTCGGCGATGAGCCCGAGGACGTCGGGGGTGAGGGTGAACCCACGCTGCTCGAACGACGAGACCATGGCATCGACCCATTCGCCGCGCAGGTTCTCCTCGCTGGCGGCGTAGTCGTCGACCACAGCGCGGCGTTCGACGCCGGCCGCGCTCAGCGCGAACGCGACGACGATGCCGGTGCGGTCTTTGCCCGCCGTGCAGTGCACCAGCACGGCCTCGTCCTGCGGGGCGTCTGCGATGGTCTTGATGGCAGCGGCCAGCTGGCGTCCGCGTCGGTCCACCATGTGGTCGTACACCGGGGCGAGGGCCACACCGCCTGCGGCCTGCGCGGCGGGAGCGGCGTCATCGAACACCGGCAGGTGATAGACCGTGAGATCCATGCCGTCCAGTGCGCTCGGCGACGATTGGCGTTCCTCAGTGCCCCGCAGGTCGATCACCCGGGTGATGCCCAGCTCACTGAGACGGTCGCGTCCGGCATCGTCGATCCGGTGCAGGGCGTCGGACCGGAACAGCTTGCCCCAGCGGCTGGCGCCGGATGCTGCCGGGTAACCGCCGGTGTCACGCAGGTTGTAGAGCCCGCGGAGCGGCTGGTTGCGGCGCGCGGATGCCGCGTGTTCCGCGTCGAGCAGAGGGTGGCCGGTCACTCGATCAGCCCCTGGGCGCGGTCTGCCGCCTCGCGCATGGTCGCGGTCGGGTCAGCGCCGTAGTAGATCGACTCTTCGATCGCCGTGGCCAGGACCTGATCGACCTGCGCGTAGCTGTCGCCCGGGTACGACACCCAGGGCTCGAGTGCGTCGAGCTGTTCCAGGTTCGGCTTCACGAGCGGGTTCTGCGCGACCCATTCGTGAAGCGGGCCACCCTCTTCGGTCATGCTGCTGCGCAGCGGCAGGTAGCCGATCTGCGTGGAGATGATCTCGTACGCGCGCTCACTCGTCATCCACTGCATGAGCTCCCATGCCGCGGCCTGCTTGGCGGGGTCGGTGGCGAACATCGCCAGGAACGAGCCCGAGTTCGTCGGAACGACGGCCTGGTCGTCGAAGGCGGGGAGCGTGCGAGCGCCCAGCTGCCAGCCACCGGCCTCCGCACCCATCATGAACGCCCCCTGCAGGGCAGAGGTGTTCACATGAATGGCCGTCTTGCCCTGGGCGAACGCCTCGTACTGGCTGGTGGAGTCCTCGTTGGTGAGGATGCCGGACTCGAACATGTCGGTGAACGTCTGGACGGTCTCGATCGCGGCGTCGGAGCCGAACTCGATCGATGCGCGATCCGCGCTGAGCACATCCGCGCCGTTGGAGCGGAAGAGGCCCTGCATGCACCAGCTTCCTCCGGTGATCACGCACGAGATGCTCAGCGACGGCGCGTCGGTTGCGGCCGTGATCGTCGCCGCGACCTCCGAGACGGCTTCCCACGTCGACAGGTCGACCGTCTCGGCGTCCAGGCCCGCGGCGGCGAACGCCTCGGCGTTGGTCCAGAGCACGGGAGTCGAGAACACGTACGGGAGGCCGTAGGCGGCGTCGTCCCAGTCCGCGAGCACAGCGGCGCGCTCATGGTACGGGTACTCGCCGCCGAACTGCGCGTCGAGGCCTTCCTGTCCCACCAGCGCGGTGAGGTTCTGAGCGCCCAGCGTGGTCGCCGCGAAGTCGAGTTCGTTGAACGTGAGCTGTGCGATGTCGGGGGCGGCGCCGGCGAGCAGCTGCTGCTGCACGCTCGCCGCCGTGCCTGCGGAGGAGCTCGGCTGACCGACGACAGAGATGTTCGGGTGCTCGACCATGAACTCGTCGAGCAACTGGTTGATGGCATCCGACCAGGTGCCGACGTTGGCGAGGTTGTACGACTCGAAGACGATCTCGACCTGCTGGTCGTCCGACAGCTCGACAAGCGTTCCGGAGGCATCCGCAGCGGAGCCGGTGGCAGAGCTGCACCCTGCAAGGGCGGCGACGCCGAGGATCGCCGTGGCGGCGAGTCTGGCGCGACGGGCACGGAGTTTCATGATGTTCCTTTTGATGAGGGGTGGGTAGAGAAGGGGGAAGGAAGGGCGATGCTCAGACGGCAGCGAGTTCGGTGTCCGCCACGGCGGCAGGTTCGGCGTCGTCGACCCAGACGAGTCGTCGCCCGGAGTCACGATCGAAGAGGTGCACGTTTTCGACGGCGACGCACAGCGTCACGTCCTGGCCGGGCGTGACGATCAGATCGCGTGATGTGCGCGCGAAGACCCGGCTTCCGGCGACGAGACATGTCACGATCTGTTCACCGCCGAGATTCTCGACGATCTCGACACGGCCGGCGAATCGCACTCCGGGGCCGGTCAGCGGTGCCGTCGCGACGGCGACCTGTTCGGGGCGTACCCCGAGCACGATGTCGAGGTCGTCACTGCGTCCCGCCCACAGCCGGCCGGTGACGCCGTCTGCCTCGATGGCGACCTCGCCGTCGCTCGTGGTGATGCGCGCGTCGATCAGGTTCATCGCCGGGCTGCCGAGGAACCCCGCGACGAAGACCGATTCGGGGCGATCGTAGACCTCTTCGGGAGTGCCGTACTGCTCGATGCGGCCGGCGTTGAGTACGACGATCTTCGTCGCCATCGTCATCGCCTCGACCTGGTCGTGGGTGACGTAGACGAAGGTCGCGCCCAGCCGCCGGTGCAGCGCGGTCAGCTCGTGTCGGGTCTGGGTGCGCAGCTTCGCGTCGAGATTGGACAGCGGCTCGTCCATCAGGAACGCCTTCGGGTTCCGCACGAGCGCGCGCCCGACGGCGACGCGCTGACGCTGCCCCCCGGACAGCTCCTTGGGCTTGCGCTCCAGCAGATGGCCGATCTCGAGGCTTTCTGCGACCTCCTCGACGCGCCGCTCGATCTCTGCGGCGCTCAGTCGTTGCACCTTGAGAGGGAAGGCGAGGTTCTTGCGGACGCTCAGGTGCGGGTACAGGGCGTAGCTCTGGAAGACCATCGCGAGGTCACGCTTCTTCGAGGGCAGCTCGGTGATGTCATCGCCGTCGAGCAGAATGCGACCGGCGGTGGGCTCCAGCAAGCCGGCGATCATGCGCAGCAGTGTCGTCTTGCCGCACCCCGAGGGACCGAGCAGGACGACGAACCCGCCGTCCTCGATCGTCAGATCGATGTCGCCGACAGCTACGGTGCTCCTGAAGCTACGACCGATGCCCGAGAGCTGGATGGTTCCCATGAGTCGCTTTCCGCAAGCGACCTATGATGCCGGGACCCTCCCGTGAAATTCGCTTGCGGTTACATTCGAATCTGGGAAAGTTAATTTCCTGCTAACGAGGGGTCAACGACGATAGCCCTCGGCGGTAACATCTTCATCTTCATCCGTGTCTGTGGCATCGTCGGCGACGAGGTCGAGCACTTCCTCGCGTACGGCGGTGCGGGCGCGCTCGGACGCATCGGACATTCGTTCAGCGACGGCGATCTGCAAGGCGTTGAGTGCGAGCAACTGCACCAACCCGCTCGCCATCGTCCCCTGGTCCCAGCTCTGAAAACGGGCGCCAGTCACAAGCATGTGCGCGGCGCGGGAGGCGAGCGGAGGACGAGCGAAACTGCTCAGCCCGATGACCGTTGCACCGGCCTCGATGGCAGCATCCGCGACAGCCAGCGACAGCGAGTTTGCGCCGCTGGCGCTCACCACCAGGCACACGTCGTCGTGGCTCAGCACGCGTGCCGTCAGTTGCGCGACGACGCCATCGCTCGGTGCCTCGCAGGGGCGCCCGTTGATCGTGAACGCCATGGCGGCGGCCTGCGCGGCCGCGTGGGAACCGCCCGTGCCGACCAGAAGCACTCGCCGCGCGCGGGCAATGGCCGCGACCGCCGCATCGAACGCGTCGGGGTCGACGGAAGCCAATGAGGTCTGCAGCATGGTCCCTGCCGATTCGGCGAGGCTGCGCAGATACCCTTCTGTGCCCGTCGGACATTCCTGTCGCTGTGCTCCCTCAGCCGCGAGGTCGCGCAACAGCATCATGCGCAGGTGCTGGAACCCTCGAAATCCCAGCCCGCGGCTCGCACGGCTGACCGTGGCGGGGGAGGTCTCGGCAGCTTCTGCGAGCTCAGCTCCTGACATCTCGACGACATCCTGCGGCCGCTCAGCACACAGCCGTGCCACGCGCTGCGCGCTCGGCACCAGGGACGGCAACAACGACAGGATCTGTTCGATCGTGCCGCCCAGGGGCGGCTCGCCAAGCGACGCGTTCATGCCAACGAGGATGCCATGCACACGGGTGCGGATACCCGTCGTACGCCGACCATGTGCATTGCTCTCCTCCGGTTGAACGCTCCGAACCGTAGTGATTCTGGGCGGCCGTGTGGACAACGGCCGGTGAACGATGCGTGCCGCGTATCGAGATGCGGGCGTGCGGAACAAACCTGTGCGGTGGGCCCCGTGGGGCTCGAACCCACGACCCGCGGATTAAAAGTCCGATGCTCTGCCGACTGAGCTAGAGGCCCGTGGCTCCAGTCTAGGGCGACGTGATCATCCAGGGCGAAACGAGCGGCCCGGCGGGTAGACGCACAAGAGGGAGTGCGGCATCCCCCGAAGCCGCACTCCCTCTCAGATCTCGCGCCGAGCGGTCCCCACCACTGGCGCGACTGCACTCATTCGGTCGGCAGCAGCACCGAGTCGATGAGGTACACGGTGGCGTTGGCGGTCTGCACGCCACCGCAGATGACGTTGGCGTCGTTGACCATCCACTCCTCGCCCGAGCCGGTCACCTCGAGGTCGGAGCCTTGCACGGTGGTGTGCATGCCGGCGATGTCGGCGGGCTCGATCTGGCCGGGCACCACGTGGTACGTGAGGATCGACGACAGCGTGTCGGCGTCGGTCTTCAGTGCCTCGATGGTGGCGGGGTCGATCTTCGCGAATGCGTCGTCGACGGGCGCGAAGACGGTGAACTCGTCGCCGTTGAGCGTGTCGACCAGGTTCACGTCGGGGTTGAGCTGACCGCTCACCGCCGAGACGAGCGTCGTCAGCAGCGGGTTGTTCGACGCTGCGACCGCGACCGGGTCCTGCGACATGCCCTGGATCGAGCCGTCGCCGTCCGGCACCTGCTCGGCGTAGGCGGCGCAGCCGGGTCCGACGAGGTTCGCGGCCGGGTCCATCATGTCGTCGGTTGCCTCTTCCGACGTCGCAGGGGCCTCGGGCTCGGTCGATGCCGACTCAGTGTCCGACCCAGCGGAACATCCGGCGAGCAGGAGAACGCCGGCGAAGCCGAGGGCGAGAGCTGCGGTGGTCTTCTTCTTGGTGCTGAGCATTTCAACCTCCGGGGTTCGGGGCCGCGGACTTCCCGCGGCGTTGACGGTTGTTCGGAGGCCTCGCCAGATCGGATCGGAGAATCTCGAGATTTTTCTCTGCGCCGCGGATTTCCGGGCTGAAGCAATCCGATCCGGGGTGCCGGGCCGAAGCACCAGCAACGGAAGGCGGATCATGGAACTGATCATCATCGGGCTGCTGGGCGGCCTCATCACCGGCATCTCGCCGTGCATCCTGCCGGTGCTGCCGGTCATCTTCCTCACGGGCGGCGCGCAGTCCGCGCGGTTCGAGGGAGAGGCCCTGCCGGCGCGACGCAGCCGGCCGTTTCTTGTGATCGCCGGGCTCATGCTCAGCTTCACGCTCGTGACTCTGCTCGGCTCGCTGCTGCTGGGCCTGCTCAACCTGCCACAGGATGTGCTGCGGTGGGCGGGCATCATCGTGCTGCTGCTGCTCGGACTGGCGCTGATCATTCCACGGCTGGAGCACCTGCTCGAGAAGCCGTTCCAGTGGATCCCGCGCAAGCAGGTCGAGAACCGGGGCAGCGGGTTCGGGGTGGGGTTGGCGCTCGGCGCCGTGTTCGTCCCGTGCGCGGGCCCGGTGCTGGCCGCGATCATCGTGGCAGGATCCACCGGACGCATCGGGCTCGACACCGTGCTGCTGACCGCCTCGTTCGCGGTGGGTGTCGCTGCTCCGCTGTTGGCGTTCGCGCTCGCCGGCCGCGGGTTGGTCGAGCGCATCCGTGCGTTCCGTTCGCGCGAGCGGATGCTGCGGATCGCCGCGGGTGTGGCGATGATCGCTCTGGCGGTCGGCCTGGTCTTCAACGTGCCGCAGATGCTGCAACGGCTCGTGCCCGACTACACCGCTGGATTCCAGCAGGATCTGGCAGAGCGTGGCGATGCGCTTGACCTGGGCGGGCTCGTCACCGATGAGAACCGCGAGCTCGACAACTGCACGAACGGCGCGACGGTGTTGGAGGAGTGCGGCACCGCTCCCGCGATCCGCGGTATCGAGCAATGGCTGAACACCCCCGACGGCGCAGGCGTTGACCTGGAGCAACTGCGCGGCGAGGTGGTGCTGATCGACTTCTGGGCGTACTCGTGCATCAACTGCCAGCGTTCGATCCCGCACGTCGTCGCCTGGGATGACGCGTACCGCGATGCGGGGCTGAACGTCATCGGCATCCACTCTCCGGAGTACGCCTTTGAGAAGGACGCCGGCAACGTCCGCGCCGGGATCGACGACTTCGGCATCGAATACCCGGTGGCGCTCGACAACACCCTCTCGACGTGGACGGCGTATCGCAACCGCTACTGGCCCGCCCACTACTTGATCGATGCCGAGGGAACGGTGCGCCACATCTCGTTCGGTGAGGGCAACTACGCCGCCACCGAGAAGATGATCCGCGAGCTGCTGCAGGATGCCGATCCGAACGCGTCCCTGCCCGGGGCCACCGAGATCGCCGATGTGACCCCCGAGGTGGGGGCGACCACACGAGAGACCTTCCTCGGTTCGGCGAAGGACGTCAACTACGGCGGGCCGGGCGCCTACCGGGCCGGGCGTGGCAGCTACACGCTGCCACAGCAGCAACCGGATGATTCCTTCGCTCTCGATGGCGACTGGCAGATCGAGACGCAGTACGCCACGCCTGTAGCGGGGGAGAGCGGCATCCGGCTCAACTATCGGGCATCCGAGGTTCGTATGGTCCTCGCCGGCGCAGGCGACGTCACGGTGCGTGGTGATGACGGCTCGACGCGCACACTGCGCGTCGACGGGACCCCGCGCTCGTATCAGGTCGTCGACGACGACCCGCACACGGGTGTGCTCACCGTCGACGTCTCCGAGGGTGTCGAGGTGTACTCGTTCACCTTCGGGTGACGGAGTGGCGTACAGGGGCAGCGAGAGAGGATGCGGCATGCTGGTCGATATGGTCATCGACGGCGTAGAGGTGCCGGAGGACGGCTCGGCGGGAGACAACGCCACCGTGCTCCTGTTGCGCATCGCTGACGGCGATCAGCAGGCGTTCGCCGAACTCTACGACCTGCTCTCGCCTCGCGTGTTCGCGCTGATCCTGCGCGTCATCGTCAACCGTTCGCAGGCCGAAGAAGTGCTGCAGGAGGTCTTCCTGGAGATCTGGCAATCCGCCGGGCGTTTCGCTCCGAACAAGGGGCAGGGAAGATCGTGGGTTCTCACGATCGCGCACCGACGAGCGGTCGACCGGGTGCGGTCATCGCAGTCCAGCGCTGACCGGGACGTTCGGGCCGGTGCACGAGATCTGGACCCCGCGCGGGACGTGGTGTCTGATGAAGTGGAGTCGCGGCTGGAGAGTCACCGACTGGTGCGTGCGCTCAAGATCCTGCCGGAGGCCCAGCAGGAGGCGCTGATTCTGGCCTACTACGGCGGCTACAGCCAGAGTGAGATCTCGGCCCTGGTGGGTATTCCGCTGGGGACGGTCAAGACGAGGATGAGAGATGGGATGTCGCGGTTGCGCGGCGAACTGGGGGTGACGACATGAACGAGCAGGAGTTCTCCGAGCTCGCGGCGGGCCATGCCCTGCACGCGCTGTCGGATGCTGACCAGCAGCGCCTCACTGCCGCACTGGCCGCCCACCCCGAATGGCAGGCGACCCTTGACGCCGAGCTCGAGACCGCGTCCGCGCTGGGAGCGATGCTCACGCCGATCGCTCCGCCCGCCGCTCTGCGCGAAAACCTTCTCGCCCAGATCGCGACGACACCGCAGGCAGCGCCGGTGGCATCCGAGCAGGTCCCCGCTCCCGGCACGAGCGGGCCCGGCGGTCGACGCTGGAATCGGATGCTGTTCGCGCTCGCCGCCTGCCTGGTGCTGCTGGTCGGCGCCGGCATCGGCACCGCTGTCGTGCTGGCGCAACTGCAGCGTCCCGAGGCGGTCGTCGCGCTGGAGCAGATCCTCGGTGCCGAGGATGCCGATGAGGCGACGGTGCAGACCGTCGCCGGCGGTACCGCGACGGCGCACTGGTCCGACACCCTGGGCACAGCGGTGCTCGTCACCCACGGACTCGACGATCTGCCGGCCGATGCGAGCTACGAGCTGTGGTTCGTGCGCGGCGATCAGCCCATTGCCGCGGGAGTGTTCGACACGTCGCAGGGCGAGGCGACCGCCCTGCTGGATCAACCCATGCAACCCGGTGACGCCATCGCCGTCACCATCGAGGCCGCCGGTGGGTCACCGACTGGGCAACCCACGACCGACCCGGTCATCGTCATCCCGACCAGCTGACCACCACACGGTGCCGGGTATCGGGTGCCGCCGCCGGGCCGGTGCCGATCGCGCGCAGCGCGCGTACCCTGGAGGGATGCCCGAGCAGTTCCACCGCCCCGTCCGCCGCCCCACGGCCGCCTTCGACAACCTGGTCGGACACGAGGATCCGGCCGAGCAGTCGCGCATGGCTCACGCGACAGCATCCGCACTCCTTGACCGTGCTCGCACCGATGACAGCGGCGCCGTCACCGACCGTCTGATCGGGTTCGCCGCTGAACACGGTATCGACGAGATCGCCGAACTGTGGTCTCATGCGCCGGCGCGCTCACTGCCCGGCGCTCTCTGGCGGCTGTATCTGCTGCAGCTCGCGACGCGGAACGACGCCGAGCAGACCGCGCTGCTGTACGAGCGGGGGCGCGTCGAATTGCGCTCGCCAGACGCCGCCATCGCCGGTGCACCCGCACCCGCCGACCCGCAAGAGATCGTCGCCCTGGTCGACGCGATCCTGCGCGGGGTCTTCCGAGGCGACTTCGCCCTCGCCCTCGAGAGGGCGGCCGCGTACTGCCGGGTGCAGGCATCCGGCGCAACCCACGTCGCCGACGACTACGAGGCGACCGAGCCCGAGCGCGCCGGCGCCCTGACCCGCCGGGCACTGCGCCTGAGCACTTACGCCGAGGATCTCGCCGCGTCGGCAACGGCCTGGCGGCGCGGAACCCTCGTCTGAGAACGCGGCGCGGCACCTGTTGTTCGGTGCCCCGGATGGGCGCGGGAGCGGGCATGAAAAAGACCGGACCGCAAGAACGCCTCTCGGCGGAAGGCCGCTCGCAGCGGCAGAAGTTGGAGCCCGGGGTTATGCGGCCCGGCCGATTCCAGTCTAACGCGTACGCGGCCGTGGTGATTCACGGGCGGCCCTTCTGCCGGGCGCAAGCCGCCGGGCAATAGGCTGAGCGCATGGCTCAGCGCTACGCCCTCATGATCACGCCCGCGGATGCGACCGACACCCGCACGGACTACTCCGAGACCTTCACCCCGGTCGATGTCGCCGCACCCGCACTGAGCGTCGGCGAGCTCAGCACCCAGCGCGGCGACGGCGTCTTCGAATCGATCGGCGTCATCGACGGTCATCCGAACGAGGTCGAGGCGCACGTGCAGCGCCTGGCGCACTCCGCGCGGCTGTGCGATCTTCCCGCCCCGAACCTCGCGCAGTGGCGACAGGCCGTCGCCGTCGCCGCTGCCCAGGCGCCCGAGGGTGAGGGCGTGGTCAAACTCATCCTGAGCCGTGGCGTTGAGAATGGGCCGGCGCCGACGGCGTGGGTCACGGCATCCACCGCGCCCGACTACACGCGCGTGCGCAGAGAAGGCGTGCGTGTGGTCACGCTCGACCGCGGCTACGACCTCGGGGCGGGGGAGCGGGCACCCTGGCTGCTGCTCGGCGCCAAGACGCTGTCGTACGCCGTGAACATGGCGGCGCTGCGCGAGGCGCACCGGCGCGGCGCCGACGACGCGATCTTCGTCACGCGCGACGGTGACGTGCTCGAAGCGCCGACCGCGTCGCTCATCATCCGCTCCGGTGACGAGTTCATCACCACGGCGCCGTCGGCCGGCATTCTGCACGGCACCACGCAGCTGGCCGTGTTCGAGTACCTCGAGGCACAGGGTCTTCGTACGCGCTATGCGACGTTGTCGACGGCCGACCTGATGGGGGCGGATGCCGCATGGCTGGTCTCCAGCATCCGACTGGCAGTGGCGATCACCGCCATCGACGGTGAGCCACTGGCATCCGACGCCGCTCTGACCGCCGAACTGAATACCTTCCTGCTCTCCCCGCGCTGAGCCGCGCCCAGCGCGCTCTGCGCCGCGCCCTCGGCCCCGCACCCCGTGCCCAGTGTCGGAAATCTCAGACGGATGCCGCCGCGGGCGGCGTGTCGGGGCGCGACGCGCCGCGCCGAGCGATCTTCGTCTGGGATTTCCAACGGCCGTCCGGGGCATCCTGCGCCCGCAGGTGCGCGCCGGCATCGACCTTCGCCAGGATCGCCGCCTGCACACTCGACCAGTCGTGCACGATCATCGCGTAGTCGAAGCGCAACGTCTCATAGCCCCGGGCTGCGGCACGAGCGTCGCGCAGCAGGTCTTTGTGCCGATTCTGCTCGCGGGCGTGGTTCTCGCGTCCGTCGCATTCGATCAGAAGCCGGTCGCCGACGACGAAGTCGATCTCGCCGACACCGCGGATGCTGACCTGCGAGCGCACGGTGATCCCGAGCCTGTGCAGCCGTAGCCTCACGAGTGATTCGAGGCCGCTGTCGGCATCCGAGCGGGCGAAGCCGACCAGCCAGCGCATGTCGAGCGGCAGACGGTGCCACAGCCAGGCGATGCCCGCCGGTGAGATCTTCGCCTGCCGCAGGGCGGACTCCAACGCCGCGAAGAAGGTGTCTTCACTCTCGCACGAGGCCAGTTGCAGCAGCACGTTGTGCACCGGAGGCAGCTCGCCGACCATGGCGGATCCGTCATCCCAGTGCAGTGTGCACCGGGTGCATGTGCCATGCGGCACGCCCGCGGCACCCAGCCAGACGTGGTCGGCCGCGCCGTCGAGCACCCACAGTCCATGCAGGCGGGCCGCCTCGGCGCAGGCGGGAACGCCGCCGTGCTCTGTCGCGTGGCGGAATGTCGCCGGCACATCGGGGAGCGCATACACCCCCTGACGCACGCGCACGACGTCGCCGTCGCGCACGGCGCGGGTGAGCTCGCGCTCGGGAACCCCGCGCGCTTTCAGCTCACTCGTGCGCGCGGGGCGGCCGAGTTCGGAGAGGGCGAGGCGCACCAGCATCCGTCGAGAATGCCTGCCGGGCAGGGACCGCGGATGCCCGATTCCCGGCCGCTGTGCACAACTCGCCTCGGCACGGCGCCTGGGGACAAACGGAAATCCCAGACGATCAGCAACCCGGTCGGCGTGTCAGCATGTGACACGCCGGGGCCGCAGACGATCGTCTGGGATTTCCGACGGTGCGGGCGCTCAGCGCGCCCCGGGAATCACCCGAAGCGGCCCGAGACGTAGTCCTCGGTGGCCTGCACGCTGGGCGTGGTGAAGATGGTCGAGGTCTCGTCGAACTCGATCAGCTTGCCCGGCTTGCCGGTGCCGGCGATGTTGAAGAAGGCCGTCTTGTCAGAGACGCGGCTGGCCTGCTGCATGTTGTGCGTGACGATGACGACCGTGTAGTCGTTCTTCAACTCGCCGATCAGCTCCTCGATCGCGTAGGTCGAGATCGGGTCGAGGGCCGAGCAGGGCTCGTCCATCAGGATGACCTCGGGCGAGACGGCGATCGCGCGGGCGATGCACAGACGCTGCTGCTGACCACCCGACAGACCCGAACCGGGCTTGTCCAGGCGGTCCTTGACCTCGTTCCAGAGGTTGGCGCCACGCAGCGACTTCTCGACCAGGGCCTCCTGGTCGCTCTTGGACATCTTGCCGTTGTTGAGCTTGACGCCCGCCAGCACGTTCTCCTTGATCGACATCGTGGGGAACGGGTTCGGACGCTGGAAGACCATGCCCACCTGGCGACGCACCAGCACGGGGTCGACACCCGGGCCGTAGAGGTCCTTGCCGTCGAGCAGCACCTCACCCTCGACGCGCGCGCCGGGGATGACTTCGTGCATGCGGTTCAGCGTGCGGAGGAACGTGGACTTGCCGCAGCCCGAGGGGCCGATGAACGCGGTGACGCTGCGGGGCTGGATCTCGAGGGACACGCCCTCGACGGCGAGGAAATCGCCGTAGTAGACGTTGAGGTCGTTGACTTCGATGCTCTTGGACACGAGGTTCCTTCTATCGGGTGGAATCGGGATGCGGCTCAGCGGCCGGCGGTCTTGGGGGCGAACCACTTCGCGATCAGGCGACCGAGCAGGTTCAGCAACATGACGATCAGGATCAGCGTGAGCGCGGCGGCCCACGCCCGAGCCAGTGAGGCGTCGGGGCTGGTGCCCTGGTTCATGTACGAGTTGTAGGCGAAGACCGGCAGGGTCATCATCTGCCCGCTGAACAGGTTGGTGTTCAGGCTGGCGGTGAACCCGGCGGTCAGCAGCAGCGGAGCAGTTTCGCCGATCACGCGGGCGATGGCGAGCATCACCGAGGTGGTGATACCGGCGATCGAGGTGGGCAGCACGACCTTGAGGATCGTCAGCCACTTCGGAACGCCGAGCGCGTACGAGGCCTCACGCAGCTCGTTGGGCACGATCCGCAGCAGCTCTTCGCTGCCTCGCACGACCACCGGGACCATCAGCACGGCCAGCGCGAGCGAACCCATGAAGCCCATCGAGATGCCGGGGCGGATCAGCAGGGCGAACACCGAGTAGATGAACAGACCGGCCACGATCGACGGGATGCCCGTCATGACGTCGACGAAGAACGTGATGCCCTTGGCGATGCGCCCGCGACCGTACTCGACGAGGTAGATCGAGGTCATGAGGCCGATGGGGACCGCGATCAGGGCCGCCACCAGGGTGATCAGCACCGTGCCCCAGATGGCGTGCACGATACCGCCGCCCTCGCCGACGACGTTGCGCATCGAGTAGCTGAAGAACTCGGCATCGAATCGTGCGATGCCGTTGCTGATGACCGTCCACAGCAGCGAGATCAGTGGCAGCAGCGCGACGGTGAACGCGGTGGCGACCAGCGCGGTCATCAGCCGGTCGACAGCCTTGCGGCGGCTCTCGGCGATGGCCGACATGGCCGTGATGAGCACCATGTACAGCAGCACGCCGGTGATCACGGCGCCGGCGATGTTGAAGTCGGCGAGGTTGCCGTTGGGAGCGGTCACCGCGAACGCGGCGGCCGACAGCACGAGCGACGCGGCCAGCAGGGCCCACGGGGCCCACGATGCCAGGCGGCCCGAGGTGAGCGAGGCGGAGGCGGGGGTCTGCATGGTCATGTCAGTTCGCTCCCGAGAACTCGGCGCGGCGGGCGACGATCCAGCGCGCCAGCGCGTTGACCGCGAAGGTCACGATGAACAGGATGAGGCCCGTGGCGATCAGGGTGTTCACACCCGTGTCGTGCGCCTCGGGGAAGGCGAGGGCGATGTTGGCCGGGATCGGCGTCGGGTTGGTCGCCGTCAGCACGAGGAAGCTGTAGACGGCAGCGGGGGAGAGCACCATGGTCACGGCCATGGTCTCACCGAGGGCGCGACCGAGAGCGAGCATCGTCGCCGAGACCATGCCGCCGCGAGCGAAGGGCAGCACGGCCATGCGCACCATCTCCCAACGGGTGGCGCCGAGCGCAAGCGCGGCCTCTTCGTGCAGCTTCGGCGTCTGCAGGAAGACCTCGCGGCAGATCGCGGTCATGATCGGGATGACCATCACGGCAAGCACGAGTGCGGCGGTCAGGATCGTCTTTCCCGTCGACGAGACCTGTCCGCCGAAGAACGGCACCCAGGCCATGTTCTCGTTCATCCAGGCGTAGATCGGCTGCAGCAGCGGGGCGAGTACCAGACCGCCCCACAGGCCGAACACGACCGACGGCACAGCAGCCAGCAGGTCGATGATGTAGCCCAGCACGCCGGCGAGGCGGCGCGGGGCGTAGTGCGAGATGAACAGTGCGATGCCGATCGAGATCGGGGCGGCGATCAGCAGCGCGATGAAGGACACCCAGACCGTGCCGAACGCGAGCGGTCCGACGTACTGCCAGAACGAGTCACCTTCGAGGATGTGGTTGTCGGTCGTGTCGGGAGCGAACGCGGGCAGGCTCTGAATGATCAGGAACGCCGCGACCGCCACGAGGACGACGAGGATTGTGATGCCGGCGCCGAGCGCGGTGCCCGAGAAGACCCGGTCGCCGAGACGCTGCTTGGCCTTGATCGGGGGCGCGGCTTGTGCCGGCCTGGTCGTCGTGGTCATGTTCTCCTGCTGTTCGGGTGGAATCGGATGCTGTGGTGTCGGAGTCGGGGTGTCGACCGCCCGATGCCCCCACGCCCTATGCGGGGCGTGAGGGCATCGGATTCAGCTCAACTCGTGGATCAGTCGACCTTGATGGTGTCGATCGCGGCGAGGACCTTGTCGCGCAGTCCGGCCGAGATGGGAGCGCTACCTGCGTTGTCGGCGGCAGCCTGCTGGCCCTCTTCGCTGGCCATGTACTCGAAGTACGACTTGACCAGGGCAGCGGTGTTGGCGTCCTCGTACTGCTCGCATGCGATCAGGTAGCTGACCAGGGCGATCGGGTACGAACCTGCCGGAGCGGCGGCCGGGTCGATGGCGAAGACGAGGTCACCGGCGCCGCGGCCCTCCTCCAGCGGCGAGGCCTCGACGAGCGCTGCGGCGGCGTCTGCCGAGTACGCGACGTACTCGCCGTCGACACCGACGTGCACCTGGCCGAGCTCTGCGGTCTGCGATGCGTCGGCGTAGCCGATCGCGCCGTTGCCCGCGGTGATCGCCTGCACGACACCCGAGGTGCCCTGAGCGGCCTCGCCACCGTTGATGGGCCACTCGCCGTCGGGCTCGTGGGTCCAGACATCGGCAGCGGTCGCTGCGAGGTAGGTGGTGAACGTCTCGGTGGTGCCCGAGTCGTCCGAGCGGTGGACGGGCGAGATCACCAGGTCGGGCAGCTCGACGCCCTCGTTCTGCTCGGCGATGGCCGCGTCGTTCCAGTTGGTGATGGTGCCCGCGAAGATGCCCGCGATGGTGGCGGCGTCGAGGTTGAGCGAGTCGATGCCCTCGAGGTTGAACGCCACGGCGACGGGCGAGATGTACAGCGGCACCTCGACGATGGCGTCGCTGGAGCACATACCGAAGCCGCCCTCGGTGAACTCGTCGAGCTTGAACGCGCGGTCCGAGCCGATGAAGTCGCTGGCGCCGGCGAGGAAGTTCTCGCGGCCGGTGCCCGAACCGGTGGGCTCGTAGTTGACGGTGACGCCGTTGTTGGCGGTCTGGAAGCCGGCGACCCATGCCTCCTGGGCGGCGCCCTGCGAGGAAGCGCCCGTGGCGCGCAGGGTGCCCTCGAGCGTCGAAGTCGAGTCGGAGGTCGAGCCCTCGGTAGCCGGGGCTTCGTTCGCGGCGCAACCGGTGAGGGCGAGTGCGGCCACGGCGCCGATGGCGCCGATTCGAGCGATGCTGGAGATCTTCACTGTGGATCCGTTCGATCGGGGACTTGTGGATGCCCTGGTGCGGGGCACACAGTGACGCTACGAGCGACGGTTAACGAGACTCTCCCACGATGGTGAACGGAAGGTGAACGACTGCTGTCGGCTAGACCTTCGGCTCATGGGTCTCGATCGAGATGATCCCTGACCCCGGATTGGTTGCCGAGAGGTGAACAACCGAGAACGCGGACATGGCCAGTGCGCTCGCGCTGTTGACATACGACCCGCGCATGGTGCCGGTCGCCAGTGCCATCTCTGAGAGCAGTTCCGGCAGAACGGGGCCGTGACTGCACAGCACAGCGGGCTTGCGCGAGCGCACACGGCGTCCGATGACGGAGCGGATATCGGCGGTGCCGTGTTCCCAGGCATCCTGACTGATCTTGTCGGTGACGCGCGCGGCCCGCCCGAGTTTGCGTTCCAGCGGAGCCACGGTCTGCCGGCACCGTTCGGCGTCGCTGGTGACGATGCGCCGCACCCCGAAGGCCCGCAGTGGCGCGACGATCGCCTTCGCCTGGCGCGCGCCCTTGCCGGTGAGCGGCCGCGCAGCGTCCGGCCCGTCCCAGTCCGATCGCGCAATCGCCTTGGCGTGGCGCAGCGCGATCAACGGGAACGTGTGCAGCACGCCGTCCTCGACCAGCCGTGCGAAGTTCTCGAGGATCTCGATGTCGACGGGATAGCTCAGGCGCTGGCGCGCCTGCTTCACGCTGACCCATTCGATGGCGGCGATCTCACCGTTGGGGACGAAGGATGAGGCGCGGATCGCGTCATCGGTCGCCTCGGCGGCCCAGTAGTGCACGACCTTCTGGCGCTTGGGGCGCATCCAGTACTTGCTCACGCCGACCGGAACGCCCAGGCAGACGCGAATGCCGGTCTCTTCACGAACCTCACGCACCGCGGTCTCGGCGAGCATCTCGCCCGGGTCGACCTTGCCCTTGGGCAGCGTCACATCACGGTACTTCGTGCGGTGGATCAGCAGCACGCGCAGCTTGCCCTCCAGCATCCGCCAGACGACGGCGCCGGCGGCGTAGACGGCGGTGTCGGTCATCGACGGGTCTGCTTGCGACGGCGGCGTCCCTGCACAGCCGCCATCATGCGGTCCTGCAGGTCGATCAGCGGTGACTCCTCTGTCGACTGGGCGCGCGTCCACACCCCGCCCTCACCCAGATGCCACGAACTGGTACGCGGGTCCATGGCGAGATCGAACAGTGCGTGCAGTTCCTTGGTGTGCGCCGGGTCATCAAGGCGCACCAGCGCCTCGACGCGCCGGTCGAGGTTGCGGTGCATCATGTCGGCGCTGCCGATGTAGACGATGGGCTCGCCGTCGTTGTCGAACATGAACAGTCGCGAATGCTCGAGGTAGCGCCCCAGGATGCTGCGCACCGTGATGTTGTCGCTGACGCCGGGCAGGTCCACGCGCAGGCCGCAGATGCCGCGCACCCACACCTCGACCTTCACGCCGGCGATGCTGGCGCGGTACAGGGCGTCCACGATCTGCTCGTCGACCATCGAGTTGACCTTGATGCGGATACGTGCCGGGCGGCCGGCCTCGGCGTGCTTGCGCTCGTTGTCGATGTGACGCAGCAGCCCCTTGCGCAGGTGCAGGGGCGCCACGAGCAGACGCTTGAACTTCTTCTCGATCGCGTAGCCGCTGAGCTCGTTGAACAGGCGGGTGAGGTCGCGTCCGACGAGCGGGTCGGCGGTGAACAGACCGAAGTCCTCGTAGATGCGGCTGGTCTTGGGGTTGTAGTTGCCGGTGCCGACGTGCGAGTAGTGGCGCAGTACGCCGTCCTCCTCGCGGATCACGAGTGCCAGCTTGCAGTGCGTCTTCAGACCCACCAGTCCGTACACGACGTGCACACCGGCCTTCTCGAGCTTGCGTGCCCAGACGATGTTGGCGGCTTCGTCGAAGCGGGCCTTCACCTCGACGAGTGCCAGCACCGACTTGCCGGCCTCGGCGGCGTCGATGAGGGCCTGCACGATCGGGCTGTCGCCCGAGGTGCGGTACAGCGTCTGCTTGATGGCCAGGACGTGCGGGTCGCGCGCGGCTTGCTCGAGGAACGCCTGCACGCTCGTCGCGAACGATTCGTAGGGGTGGTGCACGAGCACATCGGACTTGCCGATGGCCCGGAAGATGTCGGGCCGCTCATTGCTGTCGCCGGGCTGGAACGCCACGGCCGTGGTCGGCAGGTGCGGCGGGTAGCGCAGGTCGGGGCGGTCGATCCGCGACAGGCCGAACAGGCCGCGCAGGTCCAGCGGCCCAGGTAGGCGGTAGACCTCCTGGTCGGTGATGTCGAGCTCGGTGATGAGCAGCTCGAGCGTCACATCGTCCATGTCGTCGGTGATCTCGAGGCGGATCGGCGGACCGAACCGGCGTCTGAGCAGCTCGGCTTCGAGCGCCTGGATCAGGTTCTCGCTCTCATCCTCTTCGATCTCGACGTCCTCGTTGCGGGTCAGCCGGAACGCGTGGTGGTCGAGCACCTCCATTCCCGGGAACAGATCATCCAGGTGGTTGGCGATGAGGTCTTCGAGGCGGATGTAGCGCACGATCTGCCCGCCGCCGGGGACGGCGATGAGGCGCGGCAGCATCGAGGGCACCTTGAGGCGCGCGAACTCCTGGCGACCGGTGCGGGCGTTGCGGATGCGGATGGCGAGGTTCAGCGAGAGCCCGGAGATATAGGGGAACGGGTGCGCGGGGTCGACGGCCAGCGGCATGAGCACGGGGAAGACCTGCGCCTGGAAGTACTCGCCCAGCGCGGCGCGCTCAGCGTCGGTCAGCTCGTCCCAGTCGGTGATCTCGATGCCGGCGTCAGCCAGTGCGGGCTTGACCTGTTCGCTCCAGACGGCGGCGTGCCGCAGCTGCAGCGCATGGGCCTCGCGCGAGATGTCGCTGAGCACGTCGGAGGGCGCGCGGCCGACATTGGTGGGCACGGCCAGCCCTGTGAGGATGCGCCGCTTGAGTCCGGCGACGCGCACCATGAAGAACTCGTCGAGGTTGCTGGCGAAGATCGCCAGGAAGTTCGCCCGTTCGAGTTCGGGGACCGTGGGGTCCTCGGCCAGTTCGAGCACACGCTGGTTGAACGCCAACCAGCTCAGTTCCCGGTCGTGGTAGCGATGATCGGGCAGAACCGAGTCCGGGGTCTCATGCGCGTCGAAGTCGTCGTCTTCGGCGTCCTCGAGTCCGGCGTCGACAAGTACGTGATCGATCATGGGGTACATCCTTGCATCCGTCGGTTACGAGCAGGAGAACTCAGCCCGCCGCTTGTCCCGGTTCGTCGTTCAGATTGAAGCGGTAGCCAACGTTGCGCACGGTGCCGATGACCTGCTCGGCGTCGCCGAGCTTGGCGCGCAGGCGACGCACGTGCACGTCGACGGTGCGGGTGCCACCGAAGTAGTCGTAGCCCCAGACGTCGCTGAGTAGCTGTTCTCGGGTGAAGACGCGGGAAGGGTGTGTCGCCAGGAAGTGCAGCAGCTGGAACTCCTTGTACGTCAGGTCCAGCGGACGTCCGTGCAACTTGGCAGAGTACGACTGCTCGTCGATCGTGATCCCGGATGCCTGCACGCTGACGGGTGTCTCGGCGTCGGGCCGGGTCAGTGCGAGACGCAGGCGGGCATCGACCTCGGCGGGGCCCGCGGTGGCCAGCACGACATCGGCGAAGCCCCATTCGGTGGAGATCGCGCTCATGCCGCCCTCGGTGACCACGAGCAGCACCGGCGCCTCGCCGCCCGCGGTCTGCAACAGACGACAGGCGGCTCGGGCCGCGACGAGGTCTTCGCGGCCGTCCACGACGATCGCCGCGCACTCGGGGAGCGATAGCAGACGGGACGGCTCGATCGGGTGATGGCGGATGCTGTGGGCGAGCAACCCGAGCGCTGGCAGCACCGGCTCCGCATCGGGAGCCGGGGTGAGTACCACCAACACGGCCACGCACACATGTTAGTCGGGTGCGTCCCGCCGTCGGAGGAATGCGTCAGACGGGTGCGGGTATGTGACGGGTACGATGGCGTCATGCAAGAAGTGGCACTCGCTCCGCGCAACGCGTTCCACGGCGTGATCGCCGTCTTGGGCGTGGCAGCGGTGACGGCGATCCTGCTGGGATTCCTGCTGCCGGCCGACACCCGGATCGGCTGGTTGCTGATCGCCTTCGGTGGTGTCGTGTTGCTGTCGTTCGCCGTGCAGCTGGCGTATGCCCGTCCGCAGGGGTTCGTCGTGCGGGTATCGGCGAGCATCGTGGGATCGCTGGTGCTGATGGGGATGGTGTCGGCGGCCTTCGGCGTCGCGACACTCGTCTCGGCGTTCTGACGCGACCGGGTTGCGTGACAGGTGACTAGACTGTCGGGCATGGACATCGTCGCGCTCGAACTCTTCTTCCTCGGTCTGCTGGGCCTTGCGGGCCTCGCGATCGCCTTCGTCGCCGGCGTCGTGCTGGTGAACCTGTTCCGCGGTCAGCGCTGATCCAGAGCCGATCATGATCGAACTGCCCACGGATCTGCCTGCCGATCTGGCACCGTTGTCGTGGTTGCTCGGCGTCTGGGAGGGCACCGGCGTCATCGAGTACAGCGCGGGCGACCAGCGCTTCGAGGGCGAGTTCACCCATCGCGTGAGCTTCAGCCACGATGGCGGGCCGTTCCTGAATTACGCCGCCACGGCCTCGTTCCGCGGCACTGAGGGTCAGGACGAGCCGATCGCCTTGCTGTCCGAGACCGGCTTCTGGCACCTCGCACGGCCGCGCACGGCATCCGATCCCGGCCCCGCACTCCTGCCTCCCGCCGAGGCCGCGACCGAGCGCACGGTCGACGACGTCGAGGCGCTGCGTACCGACGACGGTTTCCCGCTCGAGGTCTCGGTCGCGCATTCGGACGGCACGCTCGAGCTCTACCTCGGGCGCATCGCCGGCCCCCGTATCGACATCGCCACGGATGCCGTCGTGCGTCCAGCGGGTGCAAAACAGTACACCGCAGCCAGCCGCATGTACGGCCTGGTCGATGGACACCTGCTCTGGGCATGGGACATCGCGGCGATGGGCGAGACGCTGAAGTCGCACGCATCCGCCCGCCTGGCCAAGGTCTGAGTCGGCGGTGTTCGACAGCATCCCCGGCGCCGTCCGTGAAGGCGACGTGATCGCCCACTTCGGCAACCCGCTCATCGAGCAGCGACAGCTGGCCGCGGGCGAGGCTCTGGTGCCGCTGACCGATCGCACCCTGATCGAGGTCGCCGGCGCAGACCGCCTCACCTGGCTCGACTCGTTCACCTCGCAGGCGTTGAAGGGCCTGCCCGCGGGTGCCAGCACTGAGCTGCTCGTGCTCGACCCGCAGGGTCGCGTCGAGCACGCCGCCGCCGTCTTCGAGGACGGCACGGCGACGTGGCTGATCGCCGACAGTGCGGATGCCGATGCGCTGGCCACCTGGTTGCAGCGCATGGTCTTCCGCTCCCGCGTCACCGTCACGGTGAAGTCGGATGCTGTCCTGGTGGGTTTCTTCGCAGGAGGCGGTGCGCAGGCCCGCGTCGCCGTGGCGGCTCCGAATGGCCACGCGCTCGTCTGGAACGACCCGTGGCAGAGCGTGCAGCCGGGCGGGCACCAGTACGCCGCCGTCGATGGGCATCCCGGCGCGGACTACGCCTGGACGATCGCCGTGCTCGATGACGCGGACGCGCTCACGGGGCCGTTCGCGGGGGCACTGGCGGCGGAGGCTCTTCGTGTCGCCGCGTGGCGCCCCCGTTGGTCGCACGAGGTCGATGAGCGCACGATTCCGCACGAGGCCGATTGGATCCGCTCCGCCGTGCACCTCGACAAGGGGTGCTACCGCGGCCAGGAAACCGTCGCGAAGGTGCACAATCTCGGGCATCCGCCGCGACGACTCGCGGCCCTGCACCTCGATGGCAGCGAGGTGACCCTGCCGCAGCCGGGATCGCCCGTGCTGGCCGGTGACGCCGAGGTCGGTCAGGTGACGTCCGCCGCGCTGCACTACGAGGACGGGCCGATCGCGTTGGCGATGCTCTCACGACGCGCGCCGATCGGCGACCTGGTCGTGCGCGCTGACGGCGTCGACATCGCGGCGGCGCAGCAGGTCATCGTGCCGGCCGACGCCGGGGCCACGGCCGAGGTGCCGCGTCTGACGCGCCTGTCGCGGCGACCGCTGGGCGAGGATCCTCGCAACAGCCGCTGAGCCGGTCGTGCCCGGCCGATAGGCTGGGTGCATGACGCGCACCCTGATTCTGCTCCGGCACGGCCAGAGCGAATGGAACAAGCTCAACCTGTTCACCGGATGGGTGGACGTTCGCCTGACCGAGCAGGGCAAAGAAGAGGCCCGCCGTGGTGGCGAGCTGCTGGCCGAAGCCGGGCTGCTGCCCGACGTGCTGCACACGTCGCTGCTGAGCCGCGCGATCCAGACCGCGAACATCGCCCTGGATGCCGCCGATCGGCTGTGGATTCCGGTGACCCGCTCGTGGCGCCTCAACGAGCGTCACTACGGCGCGCTGCAGGGCAAGGACAAGGCACAGACGCTCGAAGAGTTCGGTCCCGAGCAGTTCCAGCTCTGGCGCCGCTCGTTCGACGTGCCGCCGCCGCTGCTCGACGACGACAGCGAGTTCAGCCAGGTGCACGACGCGCGCTACGCGGGCATCGACGGCGACGTGCCGCGCACCGAGTCGCTCAAGCTCGTGATCGACCGCCTGCTGCCGTACTGGGAGGACGCGATCGTCCCCGACCTCGAAGCCGGCAAGACGGTGCTCGTCACCGCGCATGGCAACTCGCTGCGCGGTCTGGTCAAGCACCTCGACGGCATCAGCGACGACGACATCGCCGAGCTGAACATTCCCACCGGCATCCCGCTGGTGTACGAACTCGATGAGAACAACGTGCCGACCGGACCGGCTCGCTACCTCGACCCTGAGGCCGCTGCGGCCGGTGCCGCGGCTGTCGCCGCGCAGGGCAAGAAGTAATCCCCGCAACGACGAAGCCCCTCTGAATCCTGGGCGGATTCAGAGGGGCTTCGTCGTGTCGAACAGCGGATGCCGCGGATCAGGCCTCTGGTGCGTCCTCGCCAGGGGCCGAGAGCTGTGCCTCGACGGCGAGGGCGATGTCCTCTTCTTCGACCGCCCAGTCGCCGGTGGCGAGGTAGACGACCTTCTTGGCCACGGCGACCGCGTGGTCGGCGAAGCGCTCGTGGTAACGGCTCGCGAGGGTGGCGTCGACGGTGGCCTCGGCCTCACCCTTCCAGTTGTCGCTGAGCACCTTGTCGAAGACGTGCGCGTGCAGCTCGTCCACGTCATCGTCGGCGTTGCGGATCGCGTCGGCGAAGCGCAGGTCCTGCGTGCGCAGCAGGTCGGCGAGCGTGCGAGCGATTTCGACATCGAGCTCTCCCATGCGGCGGAAGGTGCCCTTGAGGCCCTTCGGCACGGCGCGCTCGGGGAAGCGCAGGCGGGCGAGCTGAGCGATGTGCTCGGCCATGTCGCCCATGCGCTCGAGCGATGCGCTCACGCGCAGCGCGGTGATCACGATGCGCAGGTCGCGGGCGACCGGCTGCTGGCGCGCCAGGATCTCGATGGCCTGCTCGTCGAGCGCGACGGCGAGTTCGTCGATCTTGGCGTCGTCGGCGATGACCTCGTCAGCCAGTGCGACGTCGCTCTCGGCGAACGAGGTGGTCGCCTTCTCGATGGCGATCGTGACGAGGTCGGCGATCTCGGTGAGCTTCGCCTGCAGGTCCTCGAGGGACTGGTGGAACACTTGGCGCATGTCGCGCAACCTTTCGTCGGGGACTCGGCACGGTGAGTGCGCGGGCACGGGTGCCTGAGGGGCACGCTCGCGCGAGGTCGACACGATTGTGTTCGCCGAAGGTTAACGAACGGTGCCCGGAATGTGAATACTAGCCTTCCCGCCGCATGACGGCGCGCTGAACGGCAGGCAAAGCCGCGCGATCCCCGTACGCTGGAGCCATGGATTCGCCCCAGCTCGCGCTGTTCGCACTCGCCATCGGCGCGATCATCGGGGCCGGTACCGTGCTGCTGGTCGTCTGGGCCTACCGCGTCCGGGCGCTGGCCGCACAAGAGACGTCCACCGCGGTGCCCGCTGGCGTGGCCGAGGTTCTGCGGGGCATGGATGATCCGGCCTGCGTGCTCAACGCTTCGGGTGTGGTCGTCGCGATGTCCCATGCCGCCGAGCGGTTCGG
This sequence comes from Microbacterium esteraromaticum, assembly GCF_017303215.1. Lineage (GTDB taxonomy): Bacteria > Actinomycetota > Actinomycetes > Actinomycetales > Microbacteriaceae > Microbacterium > Microbacterium esteraromaticum_C. Next base: position 277,327 of record NZ_JAEMWU010000002.1, read on the forward strand.
GATCCGTCCGGGGGCCGTGCTCGACAACGCCGATCTGCGTCGGCTCGTGCGCAATGCGCGTGATGACGGGGACACCGCGGCCGACACGTTGCGTCTTGCCGTGGGCGGAAGCCTCGACCCGCGCCTGGTGTCGGCGCGGTCGAGTCGTATCGGTGCGCAGCTGACTCTCTTGATCATCCGCGATGTCACCGAGCGGGAGCGCCTCGAGCAGATGCGCACCGATTTCGTCGCCAACACCAGCCATGAGCTCAAGACGCCGGTCGCTTCGGTCAGCCTTCTTGCCGAGGCCATCGAGTCGGCGGCCGACGACCCGCACCAGGTGCGCGTGTTCGCCAAGCGGATCGCAGCCGAAGCCGGTCGCCTCGGACAGCTCACCGGTCGCATCCTGAGCCTGGCCAGACTGCAGGCCGCCGAGACTCTGGCACAGGTCCGGCCGATCTCGATCGATGAGGTTGTCGCGGCCTCGGTCGAGGCACACCTGGTGCAGGCCGATTCGGCGGGGGTGACGCTGACTCGTGGCGGCGAGCGGGGCGCATGGGTGCGGGGTGACGCACAGGTGCTCGTCGAGGCCGTCGGCAACCTGATCGCGAACGCCATCGTCTACTCGCCCAAGGGCTCGAGCGTGGGAATCGGCGTCAAGGTCGTCGACGACATCGTCGAGATCGCCGTCGCAGATCAGGGAATCGGTATCGCGGAAGCGGATGCTGAGCGCATCTTCGAGCGCTTCTACCGCGCCGACGAAGCCCGCTCGCGACGCACCGGGGGCACCGGGCTCGGGCTGTCGATCGTTAAGCACGCGACACAGCGGCACGGCGGAGAGGTGCGACTGTGGTCGCGGCCGGGACGGGGGTCGACCTTCACGATCCGCCTGCCGCGGATCGAGGCGCCGGACACCGGCAAGAAGAAGACCAAGAAGAGCAAGAAGAAGCGCACGGACAAGAGCGCCGCGAAGGCTGTCGCGGCACGAAACGGAGAGAACGCATGACCCGGATCCTGCTGGTCGAGGACGAACCCGACCTGGCTGACCCGCTCGCCTACCTGCTGCGCAGAGAAGGCTACGAGGTCGAGATCTGCGAGGACGGTCCCGGCGCGCTGAATGCGTTCCGCGAGCGGGGTGCCGACGTGATCCTGCTTGATCTGATGTTGCCGGGCATGCCGGGTACTGAGGTGTGCCGCCAGGTGCGGCAGGGTTCGTCGGTGCCGATCATCATGCTCACGGCGAAGGATTCGGAGGTCGACATCGTCGTCGGGCTCGAGCTCGGGGCTGACGACTACATCACCAAGCCGTACTCATCGCGCGAGCTGCTGGCCCGCATGCGTGCCGTGCTGCGCCGCGTGGTGCAGCCGGAGGCGGAGCTCGACGAGCGCGTGCTCGAAGGCGGACGCGTGGTGCTCGACATCGACCGGCACACGGTCGCCGTGGACGGCGACGAGATCAGCATGCCGCTGAAGGAGTTCGAGCTGCTCGAGGTGCTGATGCGCAATTCGGGTCGTGTGCTCACCCGCGGGCAGCTCATCGACCGGGTCTGGGGGAGCGACTACTTCGGCGACACCAAGACTCTTGATGTGCACATCAAGCGCATCCGCTCCCGCATCGAGAAGAACCCGGGTGACCCGGTGATGCTGGTGACGGTGCGCGGTCTCGGCTACCGCTTCGAGGGCACAGCCGGCTGAGTACGTCGTCCTGGCACTCACGCAGAAGAGGCCGATCCCATTCGGGATCGGCCTCTTCTGTCGTTCGCGCGGAGCGCGGAAGTCACTCGCCGGCGCTGGGCACCAGGTCGGAGTACTCGGGCAGGGTGCCGTCGAGCACCGGAATCTCGGTGGCTGTGGCCTCGCCGTCTCCAGAGACGAAGAGCGCCTCGATGTTGGAGCCGGGCATGACGTTCAGACCGTCGATCGGCAGCGGATCCTTGTCGGCGCCGAGGCTGACGGAGTCGCCCGCGGGAACCCGCACGGTCAGCATGGTGCCGGCGATGTCGATGTTCACCCGTCCGCTCTTGTCGCCGGTGTTGACGAACGCGGCGACGAGGTTGCCGGTTGAGCCGTCTTCGGTGGCGATGACCATCGCGTTGCGGACGACGATGTCGCCGCCGGTCGCGTCGACGTTGACGCCGTCGGACGGCGAGTAGTCGATGGTCGTGGCCTGGTTCGTCATGAACGTGCAGCCAGTGGTGCCGAGCGCGACGACGGCGCCCAAAGCGACAGCGGCGACGAGACGCGAGGCGATGGACGCAGCAGAGCGCGAGTTCACGGATCCTCCTGAGATGCGACGGGTGTCGAGGATCAGTCTAGTGGGTCGTGCGCCGCGGTTCAGGACCTGACCGCCGGATCGGTTCGCGCACGTCGGCGCGAACTCTAGTACATAGTCGCTGTGGTATCCTGGAGATTGCCGAAAGGACACGTTTTTATGCTTTTTGAGGTTGGCGAAACCGTCGTCTATCCGCACCACGGAGCCGCAACGATCATCGAGGTCAAGGACCGCGTGATCAAGGGCGAGACGAAGAAGTACCTGAAGCTCAATGTCACTCAGGGCGACCTGATCATCGAGGTTCCCGCTGAGAACGTCGACCTCGTCGGCGTGCGTGACGTGATCGGCCAGGAGGGCCTCGACCACGTGTTCGAGGTTCTGCGTGCCCCGTTCACTGAAGAGCCCACGAACTGGTCCCGCCGCTACAAGGCGAACCTCGAGAAGCTGGCGTCGGGGGACGTCATCAAGGTCAGCGAGGTCGTGCGCGACCTGTGGCGCCGCGATCAGGACCGCGGCCTGTCGGCCGGCGAGAAGCGGATGCTGGCGAAGGCTCGCCAGATCCTCGTCTCGGAGCTGGCCCTCGCCGAGAAGATCGACGAGGACAAGGCGGGCGCTCTGCTCGACGAGGTGCTCGCCTCGTGATGTGAGACCGACCGGAGTCGGAAAGAGGACGGATGCCATGGGCATCCGTCCTCTTCGCGTCTGTGGCCTGCGGCGGGGCGGGTAACGTGTGAGCGTGACTGTGCACACCTCTCCTCGCACCGCGATCATCGTCGTCGCAGCAGGCTCCGGCACGCGACTCGACGCCGGCGCGCCGAAGGCGCTGGTCGCGCTCGATGGACGCTCGATCTTGCGGCACGCACTCGATGGCGTGTTTGCGGCGCAGCCGGCACAGGTGATCGTCGTCGCACCGGCCGGTCACGAGCAGACCGCGGCGGACGCACTGGCGGATGCCAATCGCGATCGAGGCTGGCGGACGACTGTCGTGACGGGCGGTGAGACGCGCCAGCAGTCGGTCGCCGCCGGGATCGCGGCCCTTGACCGTACGGTTGAGACGGTGCTCGTGCACGACGCCGCCCGCGCTCTCACGCCCGCCGCGCAGATCGACGCGGTCGTGGCCGCGGTGTCGGATGCGGGGATCATCCCGGCACTGGCAGTGATCGATACGCTCAAACAGGTCGACGGCGATGTCATCGTGGGTGGAGTCGATCGGTCGGTGCTCGCGGCCGCTCAGACTCCTCAGGGTTTTCCGCGCGCGGCCCTCGAATCCGCCTATGCGCACGCCGAGGCGGATGGCATCGACTACACCGACGATGCCGCATTGTTCGCCGCGGCCGGGGGCGCTGTGCAGCGCATCGCCGGCTCGGCACGCGCTTTCAAGATCACCACACCCGCCGATCTGGAGAGGGCACGAATGCTGCTCGCCGACACCCCCGCGAACCCCTCGTTGCCCCGGGTGGGCGTCGGCACCGATGTGCACGCCTTCGGTGGTGACGGCAACCTCTGGCTGGCCGGTCTGGAGTGGCCGGGAGAACAGCCGTTGTCCGGGCACTCCGACGGCGACGCCGTGGCGCACGCCATCGTCGACGCGCTGCTCGGCGCCGCGGGACTCGGTGACATCGGCCAGCACTTCGGCACCGCGCACCCCGAGTACGCCGGAGCGCACGCCGACGTGTTCCTCGCCCGTACCGCCGAGATGCTCGCTGAGGCCGGCTTCGCGATCGGCAACGTGTCCGTGCAGTTCCAGGGCAACCGTCCCCGCTTCAGCGCACGACGTCTCGAGGCGGAGGCCGCGCTGTCGGCCGCGCTCGGCGGGGCGCCGGTGAGTGTCGCGGCCACCACCACCGACGGCCTGGGGTTCACGGGCCGTGGCGAGGGCATCGCGGTGACGGCCGTCGCGCTGGTCGTGCCGACCCGCTGACAGCATCCGCTCTGCGGAGTTCTGCGCAACGTCGGACGCCTCCGGCCAGAGTGTCCGAAGAACTGCAGATCTCCGATCGACGGCTGTGCTCCAGGTGCACCCCGGTACGCTAGGGAGGTGACTCTCCGGCTCCATGACACCCGCGCGCAGCAGCTGCGCGATTTCGTTCCGCTCGATGCCTCGAACGTGACGATCTACGTGTGTGGACCCACCGTGCAGTCCGGCCCCCACATCGGTCACGTCCGCGCAGCTCTCAGCTTCGATCTGCTGCGCCGCTGGCTGGAGTACCGGTACGGCCGGGTGACCTTCGTGCGCAACGTCACCGACATCGACGACAAGGTGCTCGCGAACGCTACCGATGACGAGCCGTGGTGGGCGCTGGCCTACCGCATGGAGCAGGAGTTCTCGGACGCTTACGCCGCGATCGGCATTCTGCCGCCGACCTACGAACCGCGCGCGACCGGTTTCATCCCGCAGATGCACGAGCTGATCGCGACGCTCATCGAGCGCGGTCACGCGTACCCGGCATCCGACGGATCGGGCGACGTGTACTTCGACGTGCGCTCCTGGCCCGCCTACGGCGAGCTCACACGTCAGCGCATCGACGACATGGAAGCGGCCGCCGACGCCGACCCGCGCGGCAAGCGCAACCCTCAGGACTTCGCCCTCTGGAAGGGCGCCAAAGCCGAAGAGCAGTCGGATGCCACCTGGGCATCGCCCTGGGGCGCCGGACGCCCCGGATGGCACATCGAGTGCTCGGCGATGGCGCGCCGGTACCTCGGCGCCGAGTTCGACATCCATGGCGGCGGACTCGACCTGCGCTTCCCTCACCACGAGAACGAGCTCGCCCAGTCGACCGCGGCCGGTGACGGATTCGCCCGTTACTGGGTGCACAACGGCCTGGTAAACGTCGACGGCCAGAAGATGTCGAAGTCGCTCGGCAACTTCACCCTGGCGTCGGATGTGCTCGCGAAGCACGATCCGCTGGTCGTCCGCTACGCACTCGCCGCCGCGCACTACCGCTCGAGCCTCGACCTGTCGGAATCATCTTTTGCGGAAGCCGAGGCCGCACTCGGGCGCGTCGAAGGCTTCCGCGAGCGGTACGCACGTGCGGTCAGCGGTGCGGGTGAGCAGGGGCCGATCTTCGCAGGCGGAGGTTTCTTCGCCGTTGCGCCGAAGATCCCGGCGCAGTTCGTAGCCGCGATGGATGACGACCTCGGCGTACCGCAAGCGCTCGCCGTGCTGCACGAGACAGTGCGAGCCGGCAACTCCGCGCTCGACGTCGGCGACCGCGATGCCGCGGCGCGGGCATTCGCGGCCGTCTCAGGGATGACCGACGTGCTGGGCCTGGCGCCAACGGCATCCACCACCGGCGACGACGGCGCGACGGCATCCGCGCTCGACACGCTGGTGCAGACGATGATCACGCAGCGCGCGCAGGCGCGCGCAGACAAGGACTGGGCCGCAGCCGATCGCATCCGCGATGCGATCGCGGCAGCAGGAATCACTCTGGAGGACACTCCAGACGGAACACATTGGAGTATCGATGGCTAAGCCTCAGCGCCCCGGAGCGGGCAACAGCAAGAAGAAGGGTGCCACCAAGGGCACCGGAGGGCACAGCCGCAAGGCGCTCGAGGGCCGCGGGCCCACACCCAAGGCCGAGGACCGAGCCTGGCACGTCGCCGGAAAGCGCAAGGCCGCCCAGGAGCGCTTCGCCGCGGCCGGCGGTAAGGGGCGTCCCGGAGGCAAGCCGCAGCGCAACGACGTGAACCGTCAGGCGCGCGCGAAGTCCTCCGATGACACCGAGACGGTCACCGGCCGCAACTCGGTGCTCGAGGCGCTGCGCACCAAGATCCCCGCGACCACGCTCTACATCGCCCAGCGCGTCGAGATGGACGACCGGGTCAAGGAGATGCTCGCGATCGCCCGTCACCGAGAGATCCCCGTCCTCGAGGTCACCCGGCAGGAGCTCGACCGCATGGCAGGGTTCGACGGCGTGCACCAGGGCGTCGCGCTGAAGGTGCCGCCGTACGAGTACGCGCACCCGCAGGACCTGCTCGAGCAGGTCATCGATCGCGGTCAGACCCCGCTGTTCATTGCGCTGGACGGCATCACCGACCCGCGCAACCTCGGCGCGATCATCCGCTCGACCGCGGCGTTCGGCGGCCACGGCATCATCCTGCCGCAGCGTCGCTCGGCGAGCGTCAACTCGGCTGCGTGGAAGACCAGCGCCGGTGCGGCCGCGCGCCTGCCCGTCGCTCTCGCCGCGAACCTGACCACGCAGCTCAAGGAGTTCAAGAAGCAGGGCGTGTTCGTGCTGGGCCTGGACGGCGGGGGAGACGTGGCGCTGCCCGCGCTCGAGCTCGCCGACCGTCCGGTCGTCATCGTCGTCGGCTCCGAGGGCAAGGGCCTTTCGCGCCTGGTCACCGAGACGTGCGATCAGATCGTGTCGATCCCGATCTCGGCCGCGACCGAGTCGTTGAACGCCGGCATCGCCGCATCCGTCGCCCTGTACCAGGTGTCGACCATCCGCGCCGCGGAATGACGGAGACCGTTCGACGCTTGTACTGAGTGCCGCCCGCAGCGGGCGGCACTCAATACGCACCGCATCGGAGAGGCCCCACATGGCTCGCATCGTCGTCATCGGAGGAACCGGCTACGCCGGATCGCACATCGTCCGTGAGGGGGTGCGCCGAGGACACGAGATCGTGTCGGTCTCGCGATCGATGCCGGATGCCCCTGTCGACGGCGTCCGCTATGCGCGGGGCTCTGTGCTTGACCCGGCCGCGCTGGGCGACGTCTTCGACGGAGCGGATGCCGTCGTCTCGGCGCTCTCGCCGCGGGGCGACATGCAGGATGCCGTGCTCGACGCGCTCGAAGGGCTCGTAGCCAGCCTGACCGGCACCGGTACGCGCCTGGGCGTCGTCGGTGGAGCGGGCGGCAGCCTGGTCGCTCCTGGCGGGCCGCGGCTCTTCGATCAGGGTTTCCCGGACGAGTACAAGCACGAGGCGCAGGTCGGCATCGACTCGCTCGACCTGCTGCAGCGCTCGGACGAGAATCTGGACTGGTTCTTCATCCACCCCGCTGAGGTGTTCGGGCCGTGGGCAAAAGGTGAGCGCACCGGACGCTACCGCGACGGCGGCGACGTCGTCGTGCGCGCCGAGGACGGCACGTCCACGATCTCGGGCGCCGACTTCGCGATCGCCGTCATCGACGAGGTCGAGACGCCGAAGCACCACCGGGGGCGGTTCACCGTCGGGTATTAGTGCGGAGCCCGCCTAGACCAGGTCGCGCCAGTTGATCGCCGCGGTCTCGGGTGAGACGGCGACAGCGCCGGTCACCACGGGGAGTCCCATGGTCTCGGTGGGCGGGCCCATGATCGTGGCCTCATCGCGGCGGTGCCGCAGCACCTCGTTGATGTAGCTGGTCAGCACCTCGGCGAGGGGCACGGACCGCCCCTGCGCCTGCGACAGGTACCAGCGGTGTTCGAGCACCTGGTGATACACCTCAGCGGGCTCGAGCTTGGCACGCAGGTCGTAGGGGATTGCGCGCACCACCGGCTCGAAGACTCGCGTGAGCCACTCGTGGGCGTACATCTCCTCGTCCGCGAGGTGCTTCTTCGACCGCACCCGGAACTCATCGAGGTCATTGAGCAGTCGGCGCGCCTGGTTCTCCTCGACGTCCAGCCCGGTCAGGCGCAGCAGGCGACGCTGGTGGTGACCGGCATCCACCACCTTCGGCTGGATCCGCACCGACGTACCGTCGGGAGTGGCCACCATCGACATCTCGTCGATGTCGAAACCGAGGGCGTTCAGCTTCTCGACCCGCTCTGTGATCCGCCAGGTCTCTCCGACCGAGAACGACTCCTCGTCGGTCAACGCCGCCCACAGCGATCGGTACGACGAGACGATGCCATCAGCGATCTCGAGCGCATCCATGCCGTGCTCGAGCCGGCCGCCCGCGGCGAGATCCATGATCTCGCCCGCGATGTTCGTCCGGGCGAGATCCAGGTCGTATGCACGCTGACCGTCGGTAAGGCCCTCTTCGTGCAGCTCTCCGGTTTCGGCATCCACCAGATAGGCGGCGAACGCGCCGGCATCGCGGCGGAACAGGGTGTTCGAGAGCGAGACATCGCCCCAGTAGAAGCCCACGTTGTGCAGGCGCACCAGAAGCAGCGCGAGCGCATCGACCAGACGCGTGGCCGTGTCGGGACGCAGCAGCTGCGTGAACAGCGAACGGTACGGCATCGAGAACCGCAGGTGCGACGTGACCAGCGCGGCGGGGAGCGGCTTGCCATCGGCATCCGTGCGTCCCGCGATAACGGCGACGCGACTCACGCACGGCACATCGAGCTTGGCGAGGCTGCCCAGCATCTCGTACTCGCGACGCGCCATCTCGTCGGTGGTCTCCTTGACCGCCACGACTTTGCCCGAAAGGTCGGCGAAGCGCACCAGATGGCGTGAGAGACCCTTGGGGAGCGAGACGATGTGCTCGGACGGCCACTTCCCGAGCGGCGTCGACCACGGTAGCGACAGCAGGCCGGGGTCGACCGTGCTGGCGGTGATGCGCAAGGATTCGGTCGTGTTCATGCATCCTCCGATGCCGATCTCTCGACGTGGCCGCCGGGACGACGACGGCGCGGGCGACCCGGAGGTCGGCCCGCGCCGTCGGATGTGGGATGTCAGGCCGAGAGGACCGGCTGCTCGTTGAGACGCTCACCCGTCTCGATGTCGAACAGGTGCACGTGACCCGGGATGGGGGCAAGCACCACGGTGTCGCCGGCCATCGGGTGACGACGGCCGTCGACGCGTGCGACCAGGTCGGTGCGCTTGCCGTTGATCTCGGTGTGGCCGTAGAGGTATCCGTCGGCGCCGAGCTCCTCGACGAGGTCGACCGTGACGGTCAGGCCGAGGCCGTCCTCGGGAGCGACGATGATGTCTTCGGGGCGGATGCCGACCGTAACGGTGGAACCGTGCGCCTTGGTGACGGCTGCCGTCTCAGTGGCGACCGACTTGGTGCCGAACTGCACGCCGCCCTCGGTGAGGGGGACTTCGAAGAGGTTCATGGCGGGCGAGCCGATGAAGCCGGCGACGAAGACGTTGCTCGGAGTCTCGTACAGGTCGCGCGGCGTGCCGACCTGCTGCAGGAGGCCGTCCTTCAGCACGGCGATGCGGTCACCCATCGTGAGCGCCTCGGTCTGGTCGTGCGTCACGTAGACGGTGGTGACGCCCAGGCGGCGCTGCAGCGATGCGATCTGGGTACGGGTCTGCACACGCAGCTTCGCGTCGAGGTTCGACAGCGGCTCGTCCATGAGGAACACCTGCGGCTGGCGGACGATGGCGCGGCCCATGGCGACACGCTGACGCTGACCACCCGAGAGTGCCTTCGGCTTGCGGTTGAGGTACTCCTCGAGGTCGAGCAGCTTGGCCGCTTCGAGCACGCGAGCAGCACGCTCCTCCTTGCCGACGCCAGCGATCTTGAGCGCGAAGCCCATGTTCTCGGCGACCGTCATGTGCGGGTACAGCGCGTAGTTCTGGAAGACCATGGCGATGTCGCGGTCCTTCGGCGGCACATCGGTGACGTCACGGTCGCCGATCAGGATGCGGCCGCCGTTGACCTCTTCGAGGCCAGCGAGCATGCGCAGCGACGTGGACTTTCCGCAACCGGAGGGGCCGACGAGAACGAGGAACTCGCCATCGGCGATCTCGATGTTCAGCTTATCGACCGCCGGACGCGTGCCGCCCGGGTAGAGGCGGGTGGCGTTGTCAAAGGTCACAGTTGCCATTGCGTTTCTCCTTCACCGGCAGGTACGTGCCGGACGATCCGTCGTGATGGAAGCGGTGGGCACCTGCCCGCCGTGACCCGTCATCGGGTCGAGATCAGTATGGCATGCGGTGGCGCATCTGGGTATTTCTCAGGCTGCCTGGTTAACATCGAACCCGACGCCGCATTTCTTTGCGGCCGCGGGATCACCCGTCCCACCCGATCTTCAAGAGGAACGATGTCGAGCGACGAAACGCCGAACGTCCCCACCACTCGCAACTCGCGCGACGCGGTGCGGAACAAAGCACAGCAGGTGCGAGCTCAGCAATCCCGAGCCCGTGTGATGCGACGAATCATCATCGGAGTCGTCGCGATCGTCGCGGTGGGCTCGATCGGCACTGCTGTCGCGTACACCGTCGGCTCTTCGATCTCGAAGCCGGAGCTGAGCCCGCTCGGAATGGATGCTGACGGCGTGACGGTCAGTGATGTCACCCTGGCCCCAGGCGACGGTGCCACGCCGACGCCGGAGGCGACTGCCTCCGAGGCAGGGAACACGGCCACGCCGACACCGGACCCGACCGAGACCGCCAGCGGTCCGACTGAGATCCACGTGTACGTGGACTACCTCTCCGCGGCAGCATCCGAGTTCGAGCGCGCCAACGCGCGGCAGCTCGCCACCTGGATCGAGCAGGGCGCGGTGACTGTCACGTACCACCCGGTGGCGATGCTGACGGCGAGCTCGAACGGCACCAAGTACTCGTTGCGCGCTGCCTCGGCGGCCGCGTGCGTCGCCACCTACTCGCAGGATCAGTTCTACGACTACAACCACGAACTGCTCACCGACCAGCCTGAGATCGACACCGACGGGCGCACTGATATGCAGCTGGCCGACCTGGCCGTCGCCGTCGGCGTGGAGAACCCCAAGCAGGTGCGCGAGTGCATTGAGCAACAGGACTTCGTGAAGTGGGCGAAGGGCGCGACCACGCGTGCGTTGGAAGGCCCGCTTCCCGGCTCGAAGGACCTCAAGCTCACCAACGAGGCGCTCGTCGTCGTCGAGGGCAAGGCGTACGTGGGTGCGATGGGGGATCCGGCCGAGTTCTCGCAGTTCGTGCTGACCACGGCCAGCGACCAGTACTTCGGGGCGACTCAGCCCACCCCGACGCCCACGCCGGTGCCGACCACCACCCCCACGTCCTGACGCCGGATGCGGCCACTCGCCGCGTGGTGACTATGCTTGTCACGGTCACCTGTCCGCCGACTTGGCGCAATTGGTAGCGCACCGTACTTGTAATACGGGGGTTACGGGTTCGAGTCCCGTAGTCGGCTCCACGAAAAAGAGTCCGCACGAACCGGCACTGCCGGTTCGGGCGGACTCTCGGTGTTTCCGGGGCTCTGTTCGGTGTTCCGTTGAGCTCGCAGTCGAGTCCGCGGGGGTCAGACCACCGGCGGTTGCGTCGGCCAGCCGCCTACCGCGCCGGAATCGGTGAAGTACCCGGTGTAATCGACGTGCGGGATGTTGTGCCAGATCATCGGGTCGGTGTTCCAGATGCTGCCGTCCGCCAGGCCCGCGAGCAGCGCCTCGACGCCCTGGACGTTCTGTTTGATCGCCTTGCCTCGGCTCTTCTGCCCGATGGAACCGCCGTAGGTCTCGAAGAACACCATCGGGTGGCTGTGTCCCGTGGGGTTGAGACCGTTGTAGTCCAGACCCAGCATCACGGCCGAAGCGACACCGCCCTTGATGTCGATCTCGTATGACCCGACACTGTAGCGGTCGATGTTGATGTAGCCGTACTGCTGCAGCGCGTCGTACACATGCCCCTGCAGCCGGCGCGTCGAGATGTCGTACTCTCCTCCGAGGATGCCGGGAAGCGTGGGGCCGCTGGGCGCCAGCGAGATCCCGAGCGACATCGTGATCGGTTCGTCGGAGTCGTCGTACTTGAGCCCCTGGTGGTGGATGTCGAGGCCGACGTCGGGCTTGACCTGAGTCCAGTACGTGTACCAGGCGAGCGATTCCTTGGCGGCGAAGCCGGTCGGCGACCAGTCCCGGTTGAGGTCGATACGCCGCTCGCTGCCGTCCTGCAGCACCGTGTGCCGAATGTACAGCTCCGAACCGTCGGGGTTGTACATCGGGATCACATGCAGGGTGAGGTTCTCTCGCACGGCCTTCCACAGCGGGGAGCCGCTGGACCCCGCCGCCTTGAGGATGGCGAGCAGTGTGTCGGGGCCGTACGGTTCGTTGCCGTGGATGCGTCCCTGCAACCACACGGAAGTCGGTCCGGTACCGACCGTCGCGACGTAGAGCTCGCGCCCGGCCTCGCTGAGCCCGGGCGAGATGCCGAGCCCGGAGAGCGTGTGCACCTGCACGGCACCCTTCGAAGTCTTTTGGATGCTGCTGAGGGCCTGGACGACATCGTCATAGGTCATCAGCGCGTCGCGGGGCGGGAAGGGGCCGGGCTCGGGGAATGACCCGGCGGCGATGGCCGGCTGGGTGGCCAGCAGGGGGAGTGCTGCCGCCAGCGGCGCGGCTGCCAGCAATTGGCGTCGGGTGAGAGAGAACGGGGGGCGTCGATCCTGCATCACTTGCTCCTATGTCGTCATTGACGGGGGATGGGGCCAGTGTGGCAGCAGCCTGTCATCACAGGCAAGGGTCGGGAGTGATCTCGATCCGCTCGCTGACAGTCATCGCAGCGGCGACCGCGCCCTCGACGATCTCGCCGCCCGGGTGCGGCGTCAGCAGCCACTCCTCGGCGAAGCCCGGGGCGATCAGGAGCGGCATGCGATCGTGGACATGCTGCAGATGCGCCGCGGCGGGTTGGGTGATGATGCTGTAGCAGGTGTAGTCGGCGCCGTCGGCCGTGCGGCCGGGGCGGGTCACCGCGGCCAGCCCCAGAAGATCCCCTCCTGCCGTGGCGAAGTGCTGCCAGACGCGTGACGGTTTGGCCATCTCGCGCCAGTACGAGACAGGGACGATCGCGCGCGCAGGGAGCGCACCGCGGGTGCCCGCGAGACGCTCGCAGCGGGTGTTGATCGACGCGAAGCTCGCCGGAGCGCCGTTCACCAGGTATCCCCACCAGGCCAGCTCCATTGTGTCGGGGCCGGTGAGGATCGGGTTCAGATTGCGCAGGTTCTTGCCGGTGGGGCGCAGCACCTCATCTGCATTGCCCGCCGCCCACGAACGCAGCCCGTCGAGCACCGCCGCGTCGACCGCAGCCCGGTACTCGCTGTCGTCGAATCTCGGATCCAGCCCGTAGCTCGCGCACATGGCCTCAGCGTAGACCGGGCATCCGACATCACGGTCGTCCGGCTCGGATAAGGTTGCCAGGATGACCGAGACCCGACGCATGCCCGCCTGGATCGCCCTCGGCGGGGCCGTGGCGATCGGCGTCATGACCGCCGTACAGGCGCGCATCAACGGGGTGCTCGGCGTGCGGCTCGACGACGGCATCATCGCCGGGTTCGTGTCGTTCGCGGTCGGGCTCACCGCGCTGCTGATCGTCGTGCCGCTGATCCCATCGGCCCGCGCGGGCGTGCGACGCCTGTGGCAGGGCATCCGCTCACGAACCATTCCGTTCTGGATGCTGCTCGGAGGCATGTGCGGCGCCCTCACGGTCTCGACGCAGGGCCTTGTCGCCGGTGTGCTTGGCGTGTCGCTGTTCACCGTCGGCGTCGTGGCCGGGCAGACCATTCACGGTCTGGTGCTCGACCGCATCGGCTTCGGGCCGTCCGGTGTCATCGCCGTCACGCCGGGTCGGGTCTTGGGAGGAGCACTCGCGCTCGCCGCCGTCGCCATTTCGCTGGGCGGCGATGTACTGGCCAGCGCCCCGCTGTGGCTCCTGCTGCTGCCGTTCGCCGCGGGGGCCGGCATTGCCTGGCAGTCGGGGGCGAACGGGCGGCTCGCGCGTGCGACGGCGTCGCCGATCACGGCCACGCTGATGAGCTTCACCGCAGGAACCGTCGTGCTGGCGCTCGCCGCGGGGCTCAGTGTCGCCGTCACCGGCATGCCCGCGGCGCTCCCCGCAGAACCCTGGTTGTACGTCGGCGGTCTGCTCGGCTTCGTCTACATCCTGCTCGGGGCCTGGCTCGTGGCGCACACCGGCGTGCTGCTGCTCGGACTCGGCAGCGTGCTCGGGCAACTCGTCGCATCGGTCGTGATCGACCTCGTCTGGCCGGTCACGGGCGCGCCCGCACTGTGGCAGCTCATCGCTATGGTGGTCGTCGCGGTGGCATCCGTCGTGGTCGCGCTGCCCCGCCGGCGCTGAGCGACCCGGTCAGTCCTTCTTCGACTTCTTCTTGTGCTTTTTCTTCTTCGACTTCTTCTTGTCCGTCGAGGTGGGCGGCTGCTCGTCGCCTTCGTGGCCAGCGTCGGGCATCCGCGTGAGCACGGTGTCGACGTCGACGGGCTTGCGCCGTCCCGCGCTCTTGCCCTCCGGCTTCCCGCCGACGTAGAGCCAGCCCAGCAGCTCCTCGTTCTCGTGCAGTCCGTGCGCCCGCGCGACGGCCTCGGCCCGTGTGAGCCCACCCGTGCGCCAGATCACACCCCAGCCGGCCTCATCGAGAAGCAGGCTGAGGGTGTGTGCGACGCCCGAGGCGACGGCCTCTTGCTCCCAGCGAGGCACCTTGTCGGTCTTGCGGTATGAGGCGACGATCGCGATCAAGAGCGACGCGCGCAGCGGTTTCGTCGACGGCTTGTCGTCGCCGGCTGCCTCGGCCAGCGCCGCTCCGAGTGTCAGACGATCGTCTCCGCGCAGCTCGATCAGCCGCCACGGGCGCAACGACGAGTGATCGGCGACCCGGCCGGCGGCCTCGATCAGCGGCACCAGCTCATCACGCGTGGGCGCCGCCTCGGTGACCTTCGACCAGGAGGTGCGCGCCAGCGCCGCTTCGCGCGCGTTCATGCGTCGGGCGTGAACGACAGCGCGACCGAGTTCATGCAGTACCGGTCGCCGGTCGGTGTGCCGAACCCGTCCGGGAAGACATGCCCGAGGTGCGATCCGCAGGCAGCGCAGCGCACCTCGGTGCGCACCATGCCCAGCGTGCGGTCCTCGATGAGTTCGACGGCCTCGGGACGCACCGACTCGTAGAAGCTCGGCCACCCGCATCCTGAGTCGAACTTGGTGCCGCTGCGGAACAGCTCCGCATCACACGCACCGCAGGTGTACAGGCCGCTGCGACTCTCATCGAGCAGCTCACCCGTCCAGGGGCGTTCCGTGGCGGCGTTGCGCAGCACCGCGTACTGCTCCTCGCCGAGCTCGGCCCGCCATTCGGCATCGGTCTTGTTCACGCTGTACGACATGCCTCCATTCTCGCGCGTTCCTGGCGGCGCGGGGTCGTGTTCGACGTGTCGCATTGGCGGCCCTCTCCCGGTGAGAATGAAGGGGTGACGGATGCTGTGCGTGAACGCTTTGACCGATTCGCCCAGGCCGAGGCGCCTGGCCGCAGCGAGATGTACGCCGAGTGGGCGGCAGGGATCGCGTCGGATGCGCAGATGCAGCGGCTTCTCACCCGGATCGATCCGCAGCATCGGCAGCCACCTCTGGTGTTCGCCGTCACCCGCCTGCTCGGCGCGCCCCTCGGGGGCTACGTGGCCTGGCGCGAGTTCGTGCTCGCGCACGCCGACGACGTGGTCGCCGAATGCGAATGCCGTACGGTGCAGGCGAACGAGCCCTTGCGTCTGGCCGCGCTGCTGCCCGCGCTCAGCGCGATCGAGGGCCGCATCGCCCTGCTCGAGCTGGGTGCTGCGGCCGGGCTGTGCCTCTACCCCGATCGGTACTCCTACCGGTACGTGGATGGCGACGGCGCGCAACGCATGCGCCTCGACCCCGACGGCGGCCCGTCATCGGTCGTACTGACCAGCGTCGTGCGCGGACCGCTCCCGCCGCTGCGGATGCCACGCATCGTCTGGCGCGCGGGCATCGATCTCGCCCCGATCAACGTGCGCGACCCCGAGGACCGGGCGTGGATGGATGCCCTGATCTGGCCGGGGGAGCACGAGCGCGCTGCCCGTATCGCGGCGGCCATCGACATCGTCGCAGCCGACCCGCCGCTGCTCGTGGCTGGCGACGCGATCGAGCGGCTCGAGCAACTGGCATCCGCCGCGCCGCCCGACGCGACGCTCGTCATCAGCACCCCGGGCATGCTGGTCTACCTTCCCCGCGCCGAGCGGGAGACGCTGATCGATCGCATCGGCGGGATGGATGCCCGATGGATCACGATCGACCAGCCCGGTCTGCACGACGGTTGGGAACCGCCGATCAGGGTGGAGGACTTCCGCGGGTTCGCGGTCGCCCTTGACGGGCGGGTGTGTGCCGATGCCGATCCACTCGGGCGCTGGTGGGAGTGGCGTGCCGAGGGTGGGACGGATGCGACGTAGCCTGAAACCATGCTCGGAGACCTCTCTGATCGCGACCGCGCGATCCTGACGCTGGAAGCGGCCTGGCCGCGGCACGGCGGCATGAAAGAGGAGACGATCCGTACGCAGCTGGGGATGAGCCCCGCACGCTATTACCAACTGCTCGGCCGGCTCATCGAGACCGAGCAGGCGCTGCAGTTCGACCCGCTGCTGGTGCGGCGGCTCCGTCGGCTACGGGACGCCCGCGGCGCGCAGCGCTCGTCTCGGATGCGGGGCTTCGTCGGCTGACACCGACGTCGAGCCCGGCGCTCGCTGGGGATTCACGGCAACCGCCCGCTAGCATCAAGGGGTGTCACAGCAGCCCCACGATCGTTTCGACGACATCCCCCGCGGCTCGGGGCGCGTCGGCGCCCACCGCGCCGAGCAGCCCGGTATGAATGCGCTGGTCGTGCTGCTCTGGTCAGCGGCCGTCGCTCTCGTGCTCATCGTCGCCGGTATCTTCGCAGCCCTCGTCATGATGGATCGCATCTCGTTCGGGCCGGGGGATTCCTC
This sequence comes from Microbacterium esteraromaticum, assembly GCF_017303215.1. Lineage (GTDB taxonomy): Bacteria > Actinomycetota > Actinomycetes > Actinomycetales > Microbacteriaceae > Microbacterium > Microbacterium esteraromaticum_C. The sequence continues at coordinate 294,163 of NZ_JAEMWU010000002.1, forward strand.
GCCTTCTGCGTCGCAGAGCGAGGAAGGGACGGCGGCCGAGATCGACACGTCGTACCGTGTGCTGATCCTCAACGCGACCTCGCAAGAGGGGCTCGTTGCCGCGGCCGAGGAGGCGCTGCAGGCGCAGGGGTGGGCGCAGGGCGACGTGTTCGGCAGTGACAGGGCCAGCGAAGAGTTCGAGACCACGACGGTGTTCTACGTCGACGACGCCGACGAGGCGGCCGCGCTCGGCGTGGCCGAGGTGATCGGCGGTGCTGCCGTGCAGCAGAGCGACTTCTACGCAGACTTCAACGACAGCGAACACCCACAGCTGACGGTCGTGTTGGGAACGGACCGCGTGAGTGGCGGGGCCCCGTCGACCAACGAATCCGAAGACTCTCCCGCCGAATGATCCGTGCCGGACGCACCGGCGCCACGCGGCTTGCACTCTCATGGGTCGAGTGCCAAACTGGGTGTTAGCACTCGCGTACTCTGAGTGCTAACACCCATCGCCTACGTCCGGGAGGGACGAAAGACTCATGGCAAAGATCATCGCTTTCGATGAGGAGGCCCGCCGCGGCCTCGAGCGCGGCCTGAACACCCTGGCCGACGCCGTCAAGGTGACCCTCGGCCCGCGTGGTCGCAACGTCGTGCTCGAGAAGAAGTGGGGCGCCCCCACCATCACGAACGACGGTGTGTCGATCGCCAAGGAGATCGAGCTCGACGACCCGTACGAGAAGATCGGTGCGGAGCTCGTCAAGGAGGTCGCCAAGAAGACCGACGACGTCGCCGGCGACGGAACCACCACCGCAACCGTTCTCGCCCAGGCACTGGTGCGCGAGGGCCTGCGCAACGTCGCAGCCGGCGCGGACCCCATCTCGCTCAAGCGCGGCATCGAGAAGGCCGTCGCGGCCATCACCGAAGACCTGCTGAGCAGCGCCAAGGAGATCGAGTCGAAGGAGCAGATCGCCGCCACCGCGTCGATCTCCGCCGCCGACAACGAGATCGGCGCGCTGATCGCCGAGGCGATCGACAAGGTCGGCAAGGAGGGTGTGGTCACCGTCGAGGAGTCGCAGACCTTCGGCACCGAGCTCGAGCTCACCGAGGGCATGCGCTTCGACAAGGGCTACCTGAACCCCTACTTCGTCACGGACCCCGAGCGTCAGGAAGCGGTCTTCGAGGACCCCTACATCCTCATCGCCAACCAGAAGATCGGCAACATCAAGGACCTGCTGCCGGTCGTCGACAAGGTGATCCAGGACGGCAAGGAGCTCGTCATCATCGCCGAGGACGTCGAGGGCGAGGCTCTCGCGACGCTCGTGCTGAACAAGATCCGCGGCATCTTCAAGTCGGTCGCCGTCAAGGCTCCCGGCTTCGGCGACCGTCGCAAGGCGCAGCTGCAGGACATCGCGATCCTCACCGGTGGTCAGGTCATCACCGAAGAGGTCGGCCTCAAGCTCGAGAACACCACGCTCGACCTGCTCGGCCGCGCGCGCAAGGTCATCGTCACCAAGGACGAGACCACGATCGTCGAGGGTGCCGGTGAGGCATCCGTGATCGAGGGTCGCGTGACCCAGATCCGTCGCGAGATCGAGAACACCGACAGCGACTACGACCGCGAGAAGCTGCAGGAGCGCCTCGCCAAGCTCGCCGGTGGCGTCGCCGTCATCAAGGCGGGCGCGGCCACCGAGGTCGAGCTCAAGGAGCGCAAGCACCGCATCGAGGACGCCGTCCGCAACGCCAAGGCTGCGGTTGAAGAGGGCATCGTCCCCGGCGGTGGCGTCGCGCTGCTGCAGTCGGCCAAGGTTCTCGACAACCTGCAGCTCACCGGTGACGAGGCAACGGGCGCGAACATCGTGCGCGTCGCCACCGAGGCACCGCTGAAGCAGATCGCCATCAACGCCGGCCTCGAGCCCGGTGTCGTGTCGCACAAGGTCTCGGAGCTCCCCGCGGGCCAGGGCCTGAACGCGGCCACCGGCGAGTACGGCGACATGTTCGCACAGGGAATCATCGACCCGGCGAAGGTCACCCGCTCGGCGCTGCAGAACGCGGCCTCGATCGCCGGTCTGTTCCTCACCACCGAGGTCGTCGTCGCTGACAAGCCCGAGAAGGCTCCGGTCGCTCCGGCTGACCCGACCGGTGGCATGGACTTCTGATCTGATCTGATCTGATCAGGGCCCATCGGCTCACACACAGAACGCCCCCTGCTTGTGCAGGGGGCGTTCTGTGTGTCGGGCCCGCCGGCCGCTGAAACGGGCCTCAGCGGAACAGGCTCGCCGAGTACTGGTCCGCCTCGGCGTACTGGCTGGCGGCCGACCCGAGCGCGGTGCTGATCGACGCGAGCACTTGCTCGACGTGCATCTGTGCGCCGCGCCACTGCTCGCCGCACTGCTGGAAGGCGTTGGCCGCGGTGCCGGTCCAGGTGGACTGCAGCTGAGTCAGTTGCGCCATCAGCGCGGTGGACTCGCTCTGCAGACGCTCCATGGTGGCGCGGGCGGCTCCGTGTGCGGCGTTGACCGCATCGGTGTCGACGGTGAAGACGGACATGGGTTCTCCTCTCAACGGGCTTCTGACTCTAGAAGCGCGCGGCAGGGCCGAGAGGTGCCGTTCGCGGGAGCTGTGCACAACTTCCGGCATCCGCCGAATGTGCACGACGAACCGTCAGAGGTCGAGGCGCTGAATCGGCTGCGTCTCTTCGAGCAGGTGCGCTGGCGTCGCCTGGGGCGAGGCCAGCGGAAGCGATACCACGAAGGTCGCGCCGCCACCGGGGGTCTCATCCACCCGCACCGAGCCGTGCAGCGATTCGATGATGGACGCCACGATCGCGAGTCCCAGACCGGCACCGCCGGTCTCACGGGCTCGCGAGGTGTCGGCGCGCCAGAACCGTTCGAAGATGTGCTCACGAATCTGCGGGGGGATGCCATCGCCGTGATCGACGATCGCGATCGTACCGACGCCGCGGCGCCGGTCAGCACCGACGACGATCTCGATCGGCGCGTCTTCCGGCGAGAAGCGGCGCGCGTTGCCGAGCAGGTTCGTCACGACCTGCCGCACCTTGTTGTCCTCGCCCATCACGATCGGGGGCGTGCGCACGGGGGCATCGGTCGCTTCGGTGAAGTCGATCGACGGCACCTGCTCGGTCGGGGTGGGCTTGGGGCGGCGTCGCAGCCGAGACAGCGGCCCGCCGGCGCGCCCCGGCGCGGGGGTCGGCTTGGTCGGAGCGGGGCTCACCGGTGCGTGCAGGTGCGGTTCGACGGGGCCGTCGGCGGTGGTGTCGATCACCGTGACCGTGCGACCGGGGGCGGCGACGCGCACGTCGAGAGCAGCGTCACGAGCGATCGGACGCAGATCGAGCGGTTCGATCTGCAGCTCCCGCGAGCGTTCCTCGTCGAGACGTGCCAGGGCGAGGAGGTCCTCGACCAGGACGCCCATGCGGATCGCCTCTTTCTCAATGCGCTCCATCGCCCGCGCGGTGTCCTCATCGCCGTGGATGGCGCCCATGCGGTACAGCTCGGCGTATCCGCGCACGCTCACGAGCGGAGTGCGCAGTTCATGGCTCGCATCGCCGATGAAGCGGCGCATGTTCTGCACGGTGCGATCGCGCTGGGCGATCGACCTGTCGACGCGGTCGAGCATGGTGTTGATGGCCGCATTGAGGCGTCCGACCTCGGTGGTCGGCTCGAGGTCGGTGAGTCGTTGGCTGAAGTCCCCGGCGGCGATGGCCATGGCCGTGGACTCGACGTGGCCCAGGCGCCGGAAGGTCAGCGTCACCAGCACGCGCGTGAGCAATGCCGCCAGCAGGATCGTGACGAGCGCGACGGTCGTGTACACGGCTGAGTAGGTGCCGACGATCCGGTCGGCCTCTTCCAAGGGCAGCGCGACGACCTGCACATACAGGTTGTTCGGCGCGCTCTGCGCGGGCTGTGGCGAGACCGCGGCATGGAACTGCAGCCCGTCGGGCCCGCTCAGGGGGATGACTTGGTCTTCTCGGGCCTTCGCCTGCTGGAGGGTGAGAGTCTCGGGAAAGACGGGGCGGCGTTCTGCGGAGTGACCGCCGGCCTCGGCGATGATCGTGCCATCGGTCTGGTAGAACGCGACCACGAAGTCCGTGGCCCTCGGCGCGTCCGCCGCGGGATTGAAGATCAAGCCGCCGTCGCCCGCCGACACGTCGAAGAAGCGCTCGGCCTGCCCGGTGGTCGCCAGCGCGGGCAACTGCGCGTCGATGTTGTCGATCATCGCCGTGCGCAGGATGGGAACGGTGCCGATTCCGGCGATCACCAGGCCCAGGGCGAGCACCGCGACGGTGACGCCGGTGACCTTCGCGCGCAGGCTGATGCGCCGCCACCACTGGGTGACGGCATCGGATCCGTTTGCCATGACCGTCTTCCGCTGGGCGTCAGGCGGACTTGCCGACCTTCAGCATGTATCCGAAACCGCGCTTGGTCTGGATCACGGACTCCTCGGTGTGCGGGTCGATCTTGCGTCGCAGATACGAGATGTAGCTCTCGACGATGCCGGCATCGCCGTTGAAGTCGTACTCCCAGACGTGATCGAGGATCTGGGCCTTCGACAGCACGCGGTTGGGGTTGAGCATGAGGTACTTGAGCAGCTTGAACTCGGTCGGGCTGAGCTCGATCGGGATCTTGCCGACGAAGACGTCGTGTGTGTCCTGGTCCATCGAGAGCTCGCCGGCACGGATCAGCGACTCCTCATCGGCCTGCATCGTGCGTCGCAGGATCGCCTGCGCGCGGGCGACGATCTCGTCGAGCGCGAACGGCTTGGTGACGTAGTCGTCGCCGCCCGAGTTGAGGCCCTCGATCTTGTCCTGGGTATCGTCCTTCGCGGTGAGGAACAGGATCGGCGCGGTGAATCCGGCACCACGGAGGCGCTTGGTGACGCTGAAACCGTTCATATCGGGCAGCATCACGTCGAGGATGATGAGGTCAGGCTCCTCTTCGAGGACGGCCGAGATGGTGGCCGCGCCGTTGGCGACCGTCTTCACCTTGAAGCCGGCGAAGCTGAGACCCCGGGAGAGCAGGTCGCGGATGTTCGGTTCGTCATCGACGACCAGAATGCGCGCATCAGTCATGACCCCATTATGGTGACTTCGTCATGGTGTCGGCTGATTGTCTTCGGAGGTGCGGGGGACGAACCTCAGGAAATTCTGTCAGCCGTCGGCCGCCGGGGGACCGGCCTCGTGCACGCAGATCGCCACCTGCACGCGATTCTCTGCGGGGAGCTTCTCCATGATCCGCCGCACATGTGTCTTCACCGTCGCCAGACTCAGGTACAGCGCTTGAGTGATCTCGGCGTTGGTGAGGCCCTTTCCGACGGCCTCGGCGACCTCGCGTTCGCGCGGGGTGAGCAGGGCGAGTCGGTCGAGAGCGGCCTGGCGTCGGCCTTCTGAACGGCCGCTGGTGGCTGCGCCCACCAGCTGGCGGGTCACCGACGGCGAGAGCATCATCCGACCGTGCGCCACGTCGTGCAGCGCGGCTACCAGCTCGACCGGTGGGGTGTCTTTGAGGAGGTAGCCCTGTGCGCCGCTCTGCAGGGCGCCGAGCACCTCGGCATCCGCATCGAACGTCGTGAGTATCAGAATCCTCGCCGCCGGGTCCTCGCTGAGGATCTGCGCCGTTGCCTGGATGCCGTTCATGCGCGGCATTCGCACGTCCATCAGTACGAGGTCCGGCCGCACTCGCGCGTACGCCTCTACGGCCGACAGCCCGTCGTTGGCCTCGCCGACGATTCGGATGCCCTCGCTGCCGTCGAGCAATAGCCGCAGTCCCGCGCGTACGAGCTGTTCGTCGTCGACCAGTAGCAGTCTCAGCTCTGCCATGGGATCACCACCGAGACCTCGAACGTGCCGGCATTCCGAGTCATCGTGTACTCGCCTCCGGAGAGCCGCGCGCGCTCGGCGACGCCGATCAGTCCGTACCCGCCCGGCTCAGTCTCAGACGGCGGGGTCGCATCGACGGCGTTGCGCGCGACGAGTCGCACCGTCGAGTCGTGCTGCGTCAATCGGAGCGTGACCCTCTCTCCGGGCGCATGGCGTCGCGCATTGGTCAGCAGCTCTTGCGCTATGCGGAAGAGGCTCCTGCCGACGGCACCGGGGATGCCGTCGATCTGAAACTCCTCGACATCGATCACCGCGCCTGCGGCTCTCGCCTCTTCGACGAGCGAGGTGATGTCCTCGGCCTGGGGAGGCGGTCCGCTCATCGGGGAGACCGGAGCACCGTCGCGCAGGACGCCGAGAATGACGCGGAGTTCGTCGAGCGCGACTCGGGTGTTCTCGCGGATCAGTGCAGCGGTCTGGCCGATTTGCCCCGCGCTCAGATCGTGGCGATACTCCAAAGCGCCGGCGTGGACAGTGATCAGTGAGAGCCGGTGCCCGAGGGCATCGTGCATCTCTCGGGCGATGCGTGCACGCTCCTGTGTGCGGGCCTGCGTCAGCCGGCCGGCTTCAGCGGCGAGGCCCCGCTCCTGTCGCTCCCGCTGCAGCTGGCGTCGTGCGCCGACCAGCAGGCCGAGCAACACGAGTGATGCCGTGGCGACCGCGCCGACGATGACGAGTTCCCGGAACGGAACGTTGTCAGAGGGCGGATGGATGGGCAGGGGAGCTACCGCGATCGCGAAGAAGAGCGCGGCGATCAGCGCCGTCTGCACAGCTGTCGTCCGAGAGCGACGGCGCGCTGCGACCGTGACGACCAGTGCGGCCGCAGCGACCGCTCCGAGGGTGGAGAAGGTCGAGAGGGCGACGCCCACAGAGGGAGCCACACGCGGAAGGCGATGCCGCAGAGCATAAAGCACGATGATCAGGGGGCCGACGGCGAGGTCGAGCACGATGCTCAGCCCGATCAGGTTCGCCTCGGGTGCGTCGAGCGGCGCGGTTTCGAGGGCCATCCCCCAGGTGAGAATGAATGCCGCGACGCCGAGCACGGTCACCGCGCCCAGTCTCCAGATCGCACGCCACCAACGGCGGGCGCGCTGAGCGCGGGCGTCCGGGATGGGTGTGGTCACCGCTCAACACTATTGCGCACGCACACGGCTCAGGATCGACCGAAAGACTGAGCCGCACGACGGGAGATCCATCCGCCGGGAAGGGGCGTGAGTCTTTCGGTCGATGCGCGCGCACGATGCCGACCATGACGATGAGAGCATGACATCTGTCCCGCTCGCCAACGCCGACTTCCCCTACGACGTCGAGTTCCACCGACTCGCCCGCATGCGCCCCCACTACCGCTGGTGGCGCGTGCTGCTCACCGGGGTGGTCGGCATCGTGCTGTATGTGTCGTTGGGCGGGACAGTCATGATGATGTTGGCGATCGCTGCCGTGTTCCTGCCGGCCGTTGGCGTGGCCGTTGATTCGTTCATGGCCTCGTCGGATACGGGTAGCTTCGACCTCGACAACCCCTGGCTGGTGGCGAGCCTGCTTGTGCCGCTGATCATGTTGTTCCCGGTGCTGCTCATCGCCTCGCGGCTGGTCCAGGGCCGCGACACCGGGCTACTCAGCTCGGTGGTCGGCCGTATCCGCTGGCGCTGGCTTGGCCGCACCCTGTTGCTGGCAATGGGAGTGTTCACGACGGGATTCGCGATCTGGATCGGCCTCGAAACCGCGTTGGGGGTGCCGCTCGAGCTGACGTTCGCACATCCTGGCATCCCGGTCATGCTGCTGCTCGTCGTGCTGCTGGTGCCGTTCCAAGCCGCAGCGGAGGAGTACGTGTTCCGTGGATACCTGATGCAGCTGATCGGCGCATGGCTGCGGCATCCCGCCTTCGCCATCCTGTTGCCGGTGCCGTTGTTCGTGCTCGGCCACGGCTACGACGTGTGGGGCGGGCTCGCGATCGGAGTGTTCGCTGCCGTCGCCGGCTGGTTGTGCTGGCGCACCGGTGGGCTGGAAGCAGCGATCTCGATGCACATCGTCAACAACGTGATGATCTTCGCGCTCGCCAGCATCGGGCTGGTGGATGGCAACGCGACTTCGGGCACACCGGTCGTCTTGCTGGCGCAGTCCTCGATCATCGTCGGCTACGCGCTGCTGGTGGTCCGCACCGCCGACCGGCAGGGTGTGCGGCGGCGCGGCGGCGGAATGATCCGCCGGCACGGCCCGGGGCAGGCCAGCCAGCCGGAGAACGATCAGGCCGAAACAGCTCAGGCCGCGAGGTCGTGGGCGTCGAGGATCGTGTAGCTGTACCCCTGCTCGGCGAGGAACCGCTGCCGGTTCTGTGCGTAGTCCTGGTCGACGGTGTCGCGGGCGATCAGCGTGTAGAAGCTCGCCGTGTGGTTCGACTGCTTGGGGCGCAGCAACCGGCCCAGACGCTGGGCCTCCTCCTGGCGGGAACCGAACGAACCCGACACCTGGATGGCGACGGATGCCTCAGGCAGGTCGATTGAGAAGTTCGCGACCTTCGAGACCACGAGAAGCGAGATCTCGCCTTCGCGGAACTGCCGGTACAGCTCCTCACGTTCGTCGACCGGTGTCGCACCGGTGATCTGCGGCGCACCGAGGGCATCCGAAAGCGCCTCGAGCTGGTCGAGGTACTGGCCGATGACGAGGATTCGCTCACCGGGGTGCTTGTCGATCAGCTCGCGCACGGCGGTGATCTTCGCCGGTGCCGATGCCGCGAGGCGGTAGCGCTCGTCGTCGGTCGCGGCGGCGTACTCCAGCCGGTCGCTCGGCGGCAGATCCACCCGCACCTCGAAGCACGCCGCGGGCGAGATGAACCCCTGCGCCTCGATCTGCTTCCACGGTGCGTCGAAGCGCTTCGGTCCGATCAGGCTGAACACATCGCCTTCGCGGCCGTCCTCGCGTACCAGCGTGGCGGTCAGTCCGATCCGGCGGCGCGCCTGCAGATCAGCGGTCAGCTTGAACACCGGCGCCGGCAGCAGGTGCACCTCGTCGTACACGATCAGCCCCCAGTCCATCTCGTCGAGCAGCGACAGGTGGGCGTACTGGCCCTTCCGCTTCGCCGTCAGAATCTGGTAGGTGGCGATCGTGACCGGCTTGACCTCCTTGGCCTGCCCGGAGTACTCGCCAATCTCCTCGGGAGTCAGCGAGGTGCGCTTGAGCAACTCGTCGCGCCACTGGCGGGCCGAGACGGTGTTGGTCACCAGGATCAGCGTCGTCGTCCCGGTTGCCGCCATGGCTCCCGCGCCGACGATCGTCTTTCCGGCGCCACAGGGGAGTACGACCACCCCAGAACCGTCCTTCGCGAACGCGTCGACGGCCTCGCGCTGGTAGGGGCGCATCGTCCAGCCGTCCTCGGCGAGATCGATCTCGTGCGGAGTGCCGGGGGTGTACCCGGCGAGATCCTCGGCCGGCCATCCGATCTTGAGCAGCTCCTGCTTGACCTGCCCGCGCGCCCAGGCGTCGACGACGTAGGTGTCGGGACTCGGATGCCCGATGAGCAGCGGTTGGATGCGCTTGTTCCCCGCCACCTGTGTCAGCACCGCCGGATCGCTGGAGCGCAGGATGAGCGCGCCCTCGTCGTCGCGCTCGATCACCAGGCGGCCGTACCGGTTCACCGTCTCGCGCAGGTCGACGGCGACCGATGGCGGCACGGGGAAGCGCGACCACCGGTCGAGTGTCTCGAGCATGTCCTCAGCGGTGTGGCCCGCCGCGCGAGCGTTCCACAGACCCAGTCGCGTGATGCGGTAGGTGTGGATGTGCTCCGGCGCGCGCTCGAGCTCGGCGAAGATCGCCAGTTCGTGCCGGGCCGACTCGGCATCGGCGTGCGCGACCTCCAGCAGCACGGTGCGGTCGCTCTGGACGATCAGGGGGCCATCAGACATAGCGGATCAGTCTACCCGCCGCCCATGTGGTCAGCTCTCCAGCATCCGCACCGAGCGGATGCTGCGCACCGGCAGCGTTCGCTCCACGTCGGCGGCGCGGTCGCGACCGCGCAGGCGGCCGCCGCCGAGCCCGGATGCCTCCAGCGTGAGCTCCCGGCTCGAACCGTCGGGCATCGCCACCTCGACGACCACGAGTGCGCGAGCGCGGACTGCTGCATCCAACTCGCGGTCGAGCCAGGCGGCATCCGCATCCGGCCCCTGCCGGGCGCGCAGCCGTGCGATCAGCGGCGCGTACGACGGCTCGTGCGGGCCCTCGGCCGGTGCCAGCCGGGTGCGCGAGGCGGCCACCGGGATCCCGTCTCGATCCACCAACGTCGCCGGGTAGCGGGCGTCGGTCAGAGCCCAGGTCACGGTCTGCGCACCGACCCGCGACACGAGCACGTCGCCATCGCGCACCAGGCCCATCGGGCGCAGGTTGCGATCGATCTCGATCGCTTCCAGTAGATGGTCGTCAGCGCTCGACACCACCGTGCCGCCGGTCGCGTCGGGGCCGACTCGCACCAGGCCATGACGCGCCGCCGTCTGGGCGAGCAGGTACTCCAGGGGTTGCGGGACGCCGGTCAGCGACACCTCGCGCAGGAACTCGAGGATCCTCTGCTCGGTCTCACCTTCGGCCAGTGCACGAGCGAGGGCATCCGCCGTGAAACGGTACGACGACGCCTGCGCCGCCGACTCGTGTTCGGTCATCGCCCGCAGCCGGTTGTCGAGTGCCGGCACCAGGGGGCCCGGCGCGATCGCGGTGAGGTCGTTCTGCAGGAACAGCCGGTCCACCTCGGTCGGCAGGAGCGCTTCGAGCGCGCTCGTGTCAACGGCTGCGCCGGTGCGCAGCGGCTCAGCCCACTCGGGTTCGGTGCCGTCCTCGGCGAGTAAGCCCAGGTGCTCGGCGAGCCGCTGCAGCTGCGCGGCCCGCGCCGGCCAGGCCGGGTCCCAGGGATGCGCCTGCGGCCAGTGCGCCGCCGGAAGCCACCCGTTCGCGGAGCGGATGCCGCGCGGCAGAGCCGCCCGGAAAGCGTCGGCGACCTGCGCCCATCGCGGTCCGAACGAGGCAGTCAGCCACTCCTCGGCGCCGGCGGTGATGCGCAGTTCGCGGTCGACCGGACGCACGAGCCCGGCCATCTCGGCGAGCGTCCGAAGATCCTCGACGTTGCCGGCACCGGCGAACTGTCGCCGCTCCGAGGCACTCAGCGCGCCGGTCGCCACCAACGACAGCGGTGCGGAACGCGTCGCAAGCAGCAGATCGGCCACCGCGCCGATGGTCGTGAAGGCGCGTTCCGCGGCGCGTGCGGCGACGGCGTCGGATGCCCTCTCCACGGTGGTCTGCGCGGGGTGCGGCACCGGGCCGCGGGCCGTCACGGCGGCGGCGACCGGTGCCGGTGCGCGGCCGTCGGCGTCGAGAAGCGCGAGATCGTCCAGGGCGGCCGGAGCTGTGGCATCCGATGATCCGGTGACCGCCGCATGCACCGTCTGCGCCTCAGGCAGAGTGAGCGCTTCGAGACCGCGATCGATCGACGCGGACTCGAGCAACGCCTCGGCCGCGTCGAAGAAGTCCTCCCACGCGACGTCCGGGCGCACCCCCCTGATGCGCAGCAGCCGTTCCAGCTGCGCATCGCTCGCCGCGGCGAGCCGGTCGGCCAGCGGGCGTGCGTGGGTGCTCATCGGGGCCGCTTGTTCTCAGGACCGCTTGTTCGCGCGTCCCTTGCGCACGAAACTGATCGTCAGCAGCGCGATGATCATCACGAACGCCAGCGGCAGCCCGAACAGGGGGAGCGCCGCGACGAACGGCCAGACACCGCTGCCGAACGACTCCTGATCCATGCCGGTGGACGTTCCGATGATGATCGCGAAGAAGCTGATGATGGAGGCGGCGGCGAGGCCGAGCGCCCCGTACGCCAGGAATCGTTCCAGGCTGCCGGTGCGTGGTTCGGGGCTCTGCTCATGCGTGCTCATCCTTCTCAGCGTATCGCCTGCGGCTCACCGGCAGACGGGTAGGCTGGAGGTAGTCGCGCGCCGCGCGGCTTTTCATCATTCTTCAGTGAGGTTCTCGCATGCCCACCGGCAAGGTCAGGTTCTACGACGACGAGAAGGGGTTCGGCTTCATCGCAGGCGATGACGGTCAGGACGTCTTCCTGCACGCCTCGGCCCTTCCCGAAGGCGTCGCGGTCAAGAAGAACTCGCGCGTCGAGTTCGGTCTCGCCGACGGTCGCAAGGGGCCGCAGGCGCTGTCCGTGCGCGTGCTGGACGCCCCGCCGAGCCTGGCGAAGGCCGCACGCAAGAACGCCGACGACATGGCCATCATCGTCGAGGACCTGGTGCGTCTGCTCGACGAGATGGGCGGAGCACTGCGCCACGGGCGCTACCCCTCCCCGGCCCAGGGTCGCAAGATCGCTGCCGTGCTGCGCAAGGTCGCCGATGACCTCGACGCCTGACGAACTCGCCGCGGCGACGCGAGAGCTCGCCCTGGCCGCGCTGCACGAGATCACTCCTGCGGCAACGGTCGGCCCGCCCGCCGGGTACAGCGTCGACGACTCGGGCGCCGTCTCACTGCGCTTCGAGAACCGTCTCTCCGGGTATCCGGGGTGGTACTGGACGGTCAGTGTCGCCCAGGTCGACGACGCGGAGCCCACCGTGCTCGAGGTCGAGCTCATGCCGGGCGAGGGTGCGCTACTGGCACCGGACTGGGTGCCGTGGGCTGAGCGCCTGGCCGAGTACCGTGCACATCAGGCAGAACTCGCTGCGCAGGGCGCAGAGTCGGATGCTGACGAAGAAGACGCCGAGGACGATGACGCCGACCTCGACGACGTCGACGACCTCGACGCGTCGGACTTCGACGAGGACGGCTCGCCGCACCTGCACGGCGGAGATCTCGACGGCGTCGACATCGACGAGCTCGATGAGGATGACGCTGATGAGGTGGACGACGAGTCCTAAGCCGCGCGTCTGCCGAGCCCCGCGCTCTGAACCGCTCGCTCTCTGACGCCTTAACCGCTCGCTCACTGACGAACTCGCGCGCTGACGACGATAGAGCCCCGCCTGCGGACCGATGGTCTGCGGGCGGGGCTCTGTGTTGAAGTCAGGCCTGGATCAGCCCTGCTGTGCAAGCACGTAGTCGATCGAGCGGATCAGCTGCCGCACGTCATCGGGTTCGATCGCCACGAACGTCGCCACCCGCAGCTGGTTGCGGCCGAGCTTGCGGTACGGCTCGGTGTCGACGACGCCGTTCGCGCGCAACGTCTTGGCGATGGTTGCGGCGTCGATGCTGTCGTCGAAGTCGATCGTGACGACGACGGGGGAGCGGTCGGCCGGGTTGGCGACGAACGGCGTCGCGACGTCGGATGCGCTTGCCCAGTCGTACAGCAGGCCGGAGGACTCCGCGGTGCGGGCAGCGGCCCAGCTGAGGCCTCCGTTGCCCAGCATCCACTCCAGCTGCGAGTCGAGCAGGTGCAGGGTGGTGAGCGCCGGTGTGTTCAGCGTCTGGTTCAGGCGCGAGTTGTCGACCGCGTTCTTCAGGCTGAGGAACTCGGGGATGTATCGGTCCGAGGCGGCTATGCGATCGATGCGTTCGATGGCAGCCGGCGACATCGCGGCGAACCAGATGCCGCCGTCCGAGCCGAGGTTCTTCTGCGGTGCGAAGTAGTACACGTCCGCCTGCGTGGCGTCGAAGTCGATGCCACCGGCCGCGCTGGTCGCATCGATGACCGTCAGTGCCCCGTCGGCGGCGACGCGCTGTACAGGGGCGGCGACGCCGGTGGAGGTCTCGTTGTGAGGCCAGGCATACACGTCGACGCCGTCGACGGGCTCGGGCGTCGTCGCGGTGCCCGGCTCTGCCTGGCGGACGTCGGGTGTCTCCAGCCACGGAGCGGCGGCGGCCTTGGCGAACTTGCCGCCGAACTCGCCGAACACGAGGTTCTGGCTGCGGCGCTCGATGAGGCCGAATGCCGCGGCGTCCCAGAACGCCGTGGAGCCACCGTTGCCGAGCACGATCTCGTACCCGTCCGGCAGGCGGAACAGGGTCGTGAGACGCTCTCGGACGCTGCCGACGAGGTTCTTGACGCCCGCCTGGCGGTGCGAGGTGCCCAGCAGGCTCATGCCCACCGAGGACAGCGCCTCGATCTGCGCGGGGCGCACTTTGGACGGACCACAGCCGAAGCGTCCGTCGACGGGCAGGAGTTCACGGGGGATCTCGATCGCCATGCTGTTGATTGTATGCCGCATGGGAAGTGCCATCCGTCGTGTGACGAGCCGCTGACGACCGCCGGGAAGGTAGGCTTGCCTAACACGCTTCGGAGGGCCCGCATGACCGATTTGATCGACACCACAGAGATGTATCTGCGCACCATCCTCGAACTCGAGGAGGAGAACATCGTGCCGCTGCGCGCACGCATCTCGGAGCGCCTCGGGCACTCCGGTCCGACCGTCTCGCAGACGGTGGGGCGCATGGAGCGCGACGGCCTGGTCGTCGTGTCTGAGGATCGGCGCCTCGAACTCACCGAGGACGGTCGCCGCAAGGCCGTCGACGTGATGCGCAAGCACCGTCTCGCCGAGCGCCTGCTGTCGGATGTCATCGGTCTGGACTGGGCGTACGTGCACGACGAGGCGTGCCGGTGGGAGCACGTGATGAGCGAGCAGGTCGAGCGCCGCTTGGTCGAACTGCTCGGGCATCCGACCGAATCCCCCTACGGCAACCCGATCCCCGGTCTCGACCAGCTCGGTGACGTCGCCACGCCGGCGTTCGACGAGGGCGTCATCGGATTGGTCAAGAAGCTCGACGCCGAGGGCGGCCCCATTCAGGGCACCGTGCGCCGTCTCGCCGAGCCCGCGCAGGTCGACCCCGAGCTTCTCGAGCAGTTGCGCGAGGCCGGTGTCGTGCCCGGCGCAACAGGCGACTACCGCTACAGCGAGGGGTACGTCCTGATCCGTATGGAGGGTCGGGAAGAGGGGCTGGAGCTTCCGGTCGAGCTCGCATCGCACATCTTCCTGGTTCAGCAAAAGGCCTGATCAGAAGTCGTTTTTTGGTCAGTGGGGCGGATTGCCAGGTTCTGAGGGTGACAGAAACGTTATCGTCCGGTAGCCTCGGTGAAGTCGTCGGCGCAGAAGCCCGCCGGTGACGATCGCGAGGATCGCCTCCCCGGTTCATCGTCCTCGCGAGCAGTTCGCACAACGTGCCGTGTCATACGTGCCCGAGAATCGACATTGCTGATGAACCGGCGCTTTACCCGAGCGCGGAGGCGCAGGAGGACACCCTTTTGGCCGCAGATATCGTCACGACCGAGACAGCTGAAGACAAGAAGTCCGTACGGGCGCGCGTATCCGACGCACGCCGCGCGAGCGTCAAGCCGATGCGAACGGTCGCGATCTTCGCGGCCGTGAGCGCACTGGTCGCCGCTGTCGCGCTTCCCGCCTACGCAGCGACCAACCCGGTCACAGACCAGGCAACCACCCTGCAGCAGATGGCTGTGAGCGATGCGCAGTCGCTCGTTGTCGCTTCAGAGGCCACTGCAGCGCCTCTGGAGCGCGGTGAGTACTCGGCGACCACGCCGGACGAGATCGCGAAGAAGAAGGCCGAAGAGGCAGCCAAGGCCCGTGCCGCGGCGGCCGCTCGTGTCGCCGCGGCCAACAACAGCGGCGCTGCGATCAGCGATGCCGACCTCCGGCTGGCAGCCGCCGGCTCGGGTGCGGTCCGCTATCCGGTTCCGCAGGGCTCGTACTTCGTCAGCCGCACGCTCAACAGCGGACACAACGGCGCCGACATGGTCGCCCCCGCAGGCACGCCGATCTTCGCCTCTGCCAGCGGTGTGGTGCGCATCTCCTCCGAGAGCCACTACGGCTACGGTGTAGCCGTAGTGATCGACTCGGTCGTCGGCGGACAGCGCGTGTCAACGCTCTACGCGCACATGATCAACGGAAGCCGCGCCGTGCAGGCGGGGCAGACCGTCGAGGCCGGCCAGTTCATCGGCAAGGTCGGCAACACCGGCCGCTCCTACGGAGCGCATCTTCACTTCGAGGTGCGGGTCAACGGATCGCTCGTCGAGCCGATCAGCTGGCTGCGCGCCAACGCTTCCTGACCCGACACGTTGCCGCGGTTCATCTGCGGTTCGCCTTCTGGTCAGGGCGATGGGCTAGCCTGTACGCGTCGTCGTACAGGCAGGAGAAGCAGATGGAACCGATACCGGGCATCCGAACCATGGATGCGCACGGCCATCGGAGCCATCTGCACCGTCCGCAGGGACGGTTCGGTTCCGCCGAGCGCGAATGGCGCTGTCGCTAGACAGCGCCTTTTTCGTCTCTGCCCTCATCTGCCGCCCGTGCGACGTTGTGTGAGTCGAGAGTGCCGGGAAGCCATCCCGGCGGATCGAAGGGATGACGACGATGCGCACACTGGTACTGAACGCCGGATATGAACCGCTCACGGTGGTCTCGTTCAAGAGAGCCCTGGTCCTGGTCATGAATGACAAGGCGAGCGTGATCGAACACGTGGAGAACGACCCCGTTGTGGCCGGACGCAACGCGTACGACAGACCCGTCGTGATCCTGCTCACCCGCTACGTGCGCGTGCCGTCCACGCGCAGAGTGCCGGTGACGCGTCGCGGCGTGCTGCGTCGCGATGAGCACCGGTGCGGCTACTGCGGCAAATCCGCGGCGACCATCGACCATGTGCTTCCCCGTTCCCGTGGGGGAGGGAACAGCTGGGAGAACCTCGTCGCCTGCTGCCTGAGGTGCAACAACGCCAAGAGCGATCGCACGCCGCAGGAGATGGGCTGGGCGCTGCGAGTGACGCCGCGGCAACCGCGTGGTACGTCGTGGACGCTGCGGGGCGCGGAGCGAGGAGACCCGCGGTGGGAGCCGTATCTGGCGCTTGCAGCCTAGCCGTTCGGCCGACGCATTGCTGGTGCCCTCGACAGGATTCGAACCTGCGACCTGCCCTTTAGGAGAGGGCTGCTCTATCCAACTGAGCTACGAAGGCGCACGGCAAGTCTAACCGTGTCGGATCGGTGACGAGAGCGCGAGAGGGTGCCGGGAAGAACCCGGCACCCTCTCGGCGTCGTCAGTGAGCGGCGTTGTAGGCGTCTACGATTTCGGCGGGAATGCGCCCGCGCTCGGAGACCTCGTGGCCCTGCTCCTTCGCCCACGCGCGGATCGCGGCGGAATCGGAGTTGCGTGCCGCACGGCGGCGGGGGGCCGATGCGCGGGCTCCAGACGCCGACGACCGGCGTCCTGCTTCGATGTACGGCGCGAGCGCGACACGCAGCTCCTCGGCGTGAGCAGCCGTCAGATCGATCTCGTAGGCGGTTCCATTCAGAGAGAAATGAATGGTCTCGCCCTCGCCGACCTCGAGCAGTGTTCCGTCGATGTCGTCAACCAGTTGATGCACAATTCGTCGAGCCATGCAGGTCACACTATTCCGATATCTCGGAGGTGGCAATACGCCACGCGCATTGATGTCAGAGAATTGCGCCGCCGAAGATCTCAAATTCGACGAATCAATTCAGTCGATCGATTCAGGGCAATAGGCCGAGACGGCGGGCTCGGGTCACAGCCGCGTGGCGCGTCGAGGCATCGAGCTTCGACATCGCCGCACCAAGGTACGCCTTGACAGTGCCTTCGCGCAGGCTGAGCTGGGCAGCGATCTGTGCATTCGTCGATCCCATCGCGGCGCACGAGAGCACATCCAGTTCGCGTCGCGAGAGGTGCACGGTCTGCACGGGTTCGGTCACGGGCTCTGCCTGGGTCGCGGCAAGTCCCAGCAGCCGCCGTTCGACGGACGCGATCCGACCGCGTAGCGCGTCATCGGTGAGCAACGCGGCGATGCTGCGCAACTCAGCGAAGCTCTCGCGCAGGTCCTCGCGCTGCGTGGCGTCCAGCACCGGGGCCGGTGCCATCTCGCGCACGCGTCGCTCTACCTCGTCGCGCACCCGCAGCTCGGTGCCGATCCGTTGCACGACGCCCATGGCGGGAGCCGTCGTGACTCCGCCGATCTGCGATTCCTCCCACGCGCCGGCGTAGAGGACGCCTCGGGGGCGGCCGTCTACGATGATCGGCAGCGCCAGCAGAGTGCGCAGGCCTTCGCCCAGCACGTACACGTCGTAGTCGTGAGTGATCTGTCGGGAGGTGCGGTAGTCATTGGTCATCCGCGGACGCAACTCGATCATCGCTCGTCCGCCCAATCCGCGCTCGGGTCGGACGCTCAGTCCGTCCAAGCTGCGCGTGCGGTTTCCGATGATGTTGGTCACCGACACGGTGCCGTGATCGATGAGTCCGCCGAATGCGACCGGGAAACGGGTACAGCGAGCCAGCTCGCGCACCCCCTCGGCGACGAGCTGCTCGACCGGTTCGCACCGTGCGATCGTGCTCAAACGACTACCAACTTTCGGGGGTGACGACCCCGTCCACCCATTTCGTAGCGTCGACCCTATCACTCGCGCGGCACTGCCGCGTGGCAATGGACATGCGGCAAGGAGGCCTCATGACAGATCGAATCATCGATGAATCCGGTGGCGGAATCGACTACATCGCGGTGGAGGAATCCGAGAGGTTCCAGGGACTCAAGCGCATGCAACGGTCATTCATCTTCCCGCTCGCGGCGTTCTTCCTGCTGTGGTACTTCGCCTATGTACTGCTCGCCGCATTCGCTGCGGACTTCATGAGCCAGCGCGTCTGGGGCGACATCACGGTCGGACTGATTCTCGGACTCGGACAGTTCGTCACGACATTCGCGATCACGATGGCGTACGTTTCCTTCGCGAACCGCAAGCTCGATCCGGTGGCGAAAGAGATCCGTGAGGACCTGGAGCGGGCGGAGGTCGCGAAATGACCGAGATCACGTATGCCGCCGCGAATTCGCAGAACGATCCCGTTCTCAACATCGCCATCTTCGGCGCATTCGTCGCCGTCACACTCTTCATCGTGATCCGCGCCAGCCGCAACAACAAGACGGCGGCTGACTACTACGCGGCCGGTCGCTCGTTCAGCGGCACGCAGAACGGATTCGCGATCGCGGGCGACTATCTGTCGGCCGCGTCCTTCCTCGGAATCGTCGGGGCGATCGCCGTGAACGGCTACGACGGGTTCCTGTACTCGATCGGATTCCTCGTCGCATGGTTGGTGGCCCTGTTGCTCGTCGCAGAGCTGATGCGCAACACCGGCAAGTTCACCATGGCCGACGTGCTCGCGTTCCGTCTCAAGCAGCGTCCCGTGCGGATGGCGGCTGCGGTGACAACCCTCGCTGTGTGTTTCTTCTACCTGCTCGCGCAGATGGCCGGCGCCGGCGGGTTGGTCTCACTGCTGCTCGGCATCGACAGTCGTGTCGGGCAATCGGTCGTGATCGCGATCGTCGGTGTGCTGATGATCGTGTACGTGCTCATCGGAGGTATGAAGGGCACCACGTGGGTGCAGATCGTCAAGGCGGGCCTGCTCATCGCGGGCGCCGTCGGCATGGCGCTGTGGGTGCTCGCCCTGAACGGGTTCAGCTTGAACACGCTGTTGGAGGCCGCGGTGGCGCAGTCGCCTGACGGTGAGAAGGTGCTCGGCCCGGGCCTCAAGTACGGTGCGAACCCGATCGACTTCATCTCGCTGGGCATGGCGCTGGTGCTCGGCACGGCAGGGCTGCCGCACGTGCTGATGCGCTTCTACACCGTGCCTACGGCCAAGGAGGCGCGCCGATCGGTGGTGTGGGCGATCTGGCTGATCGGCCTGTTCTATCTGCTGACGCTGGTGCTCGGCTACGGTGCCGGAGCACTGGTGGGTGGCGAGACGATCCTCAGCGCTCCCGGAGGCGTCAACTCGGCCGCGCCCCTGCTGGCACAGGCGCTGGGCGGCCCCGTGCTGATGGGCTTCATCTCGGCGGTGGCTTTTGCCACGATCCTGGCGGTCGTGGCCGGCCTCACCATCACGGCGGCGGCATCGTTCGCCCATGACATCTATGCGAACGTCATCAAGCGCGACAAGAACGGAAAGGTGACGGCCGACCCGAACGGCGAGGTCAAGGTCGCTCGGCGCACCGTCATCGTGATCGGCGTGCTGGCGATCCTCGGCGGCATCGGCGCCCAGGGGCAGAACATCGCCTTCCTCGTCGCGCTGGCCTTCGCCGTGGCCGCCAGTGCGAATCTGCCGACCATCCTCTACTCGCTGTTCTGGAAGAAGTTCAACACCCGTGGCGCGGTGTGGAGCATGTACGGAGGTCTGCTGGGAGCGATCGGTCTCATCGTCATCTCGCCGGTGTTCTCGGGTTCGGAGACCTCGATGGTCCCCGGTATCGACATCGCGATCTTCCCGCTGAGCAACCCGGGGATCATCTCGATTCCGCTCGGATTCTTCCTCGGCTGGCTCGGTACCGTGACCGCCAGGACGAAGGAGTCGCGTGCGCTCGCCGCCGAGATGGAGGTGCGTTCGCTCACCGGCTTCGGTGCGGAGAAGGCGGTCGATCACTAGACGACCGCGCGTGGCGCGACCAGCGCCCACCGACCAGCGGACCCCGGCGGCCTACTCGCCGGGGTCCGCTGCGTTCACGATCCCGAACCCGTCTCACGTTCGAGGTCGAGGAGGAAGCGCTTGCGCTCGGGGTGGGAGCCGTACTGGCCCGGCGACCCGTCGGAGCGGATCACGCGATGCACCGGCACGATCACCGAGAACGGGGTGAGTCGGCACGCGGTGCCCACGGCCCGCGCCGCACCCGGGCTGCCAGCGGTCATGGCCACCTCGCCGTAGCTCATCGTCTCGCCCCACGGAATCGTGCAGATCGTCTGCAACGCCGCGCGGGCGAACCCGTCGATCAGCCGCCAATCGAAGGCGATGCGTTCGTCGAATCGGATCGGCTCGCCCTCGAAGTAGTCGGCGACCAGATGTGCGAGCTCGTCGGCGGCGCCCGGGTCGTGCCTCAGCGGTACACCCAGGCGGCGGCCGAAGCTCTCGAGCAGCCACGGCACGCTGGGGTCGTCCGTCTCGGAGAGATCGAAGCCGACGACGCCGGTATCGGAGAACACCGCCAGCGCATCGCCGAACGGTGTCGGAACGTAGTCGTGTCGGAAGGTCATGACCCCATCATCGCGTCGGGCACGGACGGCGTGGTCCCGAGTGCCGCTGTCGGTGGAGAACCGCACGAGAGTGCCGATTGTGGAGGAGAAGTGGGCGCGGGGGCCGGGAAACGCCGTGTACCGGCCAGAAATACGAGGCACGGCGCGTGCGCCGCTTAGGCTGGCCATGTGTGGCGACGAGATACGAAAGGCGCCGAGGATGCCGGAGCTGAACCCACGGTGAGACTCGGCGATCTGAGCGACTCCGCAACCGGCGTCGAGATCGCGCACGCTGCCGAGACGTTGCGCGCGAGTCTGCGCGCCCAAGCCGCCGACCTCGGCGGGTCCTCGCCGCTCGTGACCTTCGTCGAAGCGCCCGACGCCGGCATCGACATCTCCACAGCGCACCCCGGAAGCCTGCCGCAGTTCATCACGGGGCGCTCGACGCTGCTGTCGAACCTCTTCCGTGATGAGGTGGGGTTGCGCACCGCGCGCCTCGCCGCCGAGCGCATCACCACTCGCGGTGCGGAACTGCGCGCCGTGCGCGGCATCGACGCGGTGCGACTGGCCGTCGGGATCGCGCGTTGGAGGCTCGGTGGCGTCGACTTCGCAGCTCCGGTGCTGCTACGCCCCCTGGCCATCCGGCGGCACCACGCCGACTTCGAACTCAAACTGCACGGTGCGTTCGAAGTTAACCCAGAGCTCGTGCGGGTCGCACGTGAGCACTTCGGTATCGATCTGGATCCGGCCGGGCTCGCCCGTCTCGCGTACGACGGTGGGATCTTCAAGCCGCAGCCGGTGATCGACCGGCTGCGCACGTTGACCCAGTCCATCGATACCTTCGCGGTGCACCCGCGCCTGATTGTCTCGACGTTCGCCGACGTCGCCGGACCGATGGTGCGCGACATGGTCGACCTCGACCACCCGGTACTCAACGCGCTCGGCGGCCACGCCGATGATCGTGAGCAGGCGAGGGCTCGCCGCGAGGCGCCCGCCGTCACCGATCCGGACGACCGGGCACCGGCATCCGAGACCCTCCTGCTCGATGCCGACGCCGAACAGGAGGCGGTGCTCGCGCGCATCGCGGCCGGGCATTCGCTGGTGGTGTCTACGCTGCCGGGAACAGGCGGTACCCAGACCGTGATCAACGCGCTGGGCGCCTTCGTGCGTGCAGGCAAGCGTGTGCTCGTGGTCTCGGCGCGCCGATCCACGCTCGACGGGGTGGCACACCGGCTCGCCGGTGTCGGACTGGAGGGGCTCGCTGTCTCGCCGGGAGCCGTGCGCCGCGACCTCATCAAGGCCATCGGACGCAACGAGAAGGCGACCAGGCCGAAGGCCACCGAGATCGACGAGGCGCTCGTGCGCCTGCGCGCCGTGCTTCGCGACTACCGTGCCGCCGTCACCCAACCGGTGGGGCGCACGGGGGCATCCGTCCTCGATGCCACACGACAGCTGACCCGACTCGCCCTGCACGCGGTCCCGCCGTCGACCGGCGCGCGCCTGTCGATGGATGCGCTGGAGCGCCTTTCCGGCGATCGCAGTGATGCAGCGCAGGCGCTGACCCGCGCCGCACGACTGGGTGAGTTCCGGTTCGGACCCGATGATTCACCCTGGTACGGCGTCAGCTTCGACAGCGCCGAGAAGGCGCAGCACGCGCACGAGCTTGCCGGGCGGTTGCACACCGCGGCCGTTCCCGCCGTGCTGGAGCAGGGTTACGAGCTCATCGCCCAGACGAGCATGCGTCCGTTCTCGACGATCGACGAGCTCGGCGAATACGTGCGTCTGCTGCAGGGCGTTCGGGACTCCCTCGATCACTTCAGTCCGACCGTCTTCGAACGCCCGCTGGGCGAGCTCATCCGTGCCTACGGTTCGCGGCGTGACGCTCCCGGGATGTCGGCGGCGAACCGGCGACGGCTGAAGAAGCTCGCTCGCGAGTACGTGCGTCCGGGCGCTCATGTCACCGAGATGCACGAGGCGCTGCTGCGCATCCAGCAGCAGCGCACGCAGTGGCAGCGCTATGTCGAGGCCGGCGTCGCACCGCAGGTACCACTCGGACTGTCGGATGTGCACGCCGCATGGCAGCGAGTGTCGGCTGAACTCGCTGAACTCGACACCGCCCTGGGGCGCAAGGAACCGCTGTCGGCGCTGCCGGTGGCACGTCTGGTGCGCACGCTGTCGGGGCTCGCCGCGCGTTCGGCGGTGTTCGACAACCTGATCGAGCGCACTGAGATCCGCGACGCGCTCACCGATCTCGGTCTGCGCCCGTTGCTGGCCGACCTATCGGTGCGGCACGTTCCCGAAGAGCGCGTGGCGGACGAACTGGAGTTCTGCTGGTGGCAGTCGCTGCTCGAACGCGCCCTGCAGGATGACCGTTCATTGCTCGGCGCCAACACTGCGGTCGTCGATCGGCTCGAGCGCGATTTTCGTCTGGTGGATGAGGCGCACACGGCGATGGCCGGCCCGTTGCTGGCCTGGAACCTCGCGAACCAGTGGCGGATCGCGATCGTCGACGAGCCCGCGCAGGCCGCGAACCTGCGTCGTGCGCTGAAGGGCGGTGAGGCCACACCCGCCGAGATCGTGTCGGCCGCGCCCGACCTGGTGCGGGTGCTCGCCCCGGTCTGGATAGCTTCGCCCTACGAGGTGCCCGAGATCCCCGACTCCGTGGATTTCGACGCGGTCCTGCTGGTGGACGCCGCGGCCGTCAACCTCGCCGAGGCGGCACCGGCCATCCGTCGTGCCCGTCAGATCGTCGCGCTCGGTGACCCGGTCACGCAGCGTCCGACGCCGTTCGACGTCGCGACGCTGCCGGCGGCGGATTGGGAACGCGAGGTGGACTTCGACGATGTCTCGGCCTTCGAACGTCTCGCCGACCTGTTCCCGGTCGTCACACTCACCCGCAGTTACCGCGCGGGTGGCGAGGACTTGGCCGAGCTGATCAACGATGCCTTCTACGGCGGTGAGATCGTCTCGCTGCCGTGGGCGGGTTCATATCTGGGTCGGGGAAGCCTCACCGTCGACTACGTCGAAGGCGGAGTGGGGATGCCCGACCCGCGCACCGGCGCGGTCGAGAGCCCCGATGCTGAGGTCGCCCGGGTCGTCACCCTGGTGGTCGAGCACGCGGTGCACCGGCCCACAGAGACGCTGATGGTGGTCACGGCGAGCCGGCGTCACGCCGAGCGCGTGCGCACCGCCGTCGCCGCGGCGCTCGCCGGGCGATCGGACGTCTCGGACTTCGTCGGACGCGACACAGCCGAGCCATTCGCCGTGTTGACGCTGGAGGAGTCGGTCGCCGAGAGCCGTGACCGTGTGGTGTTCTCGCTGGGCTACGGGCTGACTCGTCATGGCCGTGTGCTCAGCGACTTCGGCGACTTGTCGCAGGAGGACGGCGACCGTCTGCTCACGGTCGGTATGACGCGGGCCCGGCGATCCATGGTGATCGTCTCGTGCATCCGCCCGTCGTCCTTCGATGAGGGGCGCCTCGCGCACGGCGCGGCCACGCTCATGTCGATCCTCGGCGGGCTCGCGGCGCGCAGCCGCGACGCACGCCTGGAGGACCTCGCGGATCCGCTCACGCTGGCTCTGGCACGCGAACTGCGCCGCCTCGGCGCCGCCGTCGACGTCGACTACCGCGGGCTTCTGCCGCTGGTCGCGCAGCACGACGGTCGTGCCGTGATCATCGAATCCGATACCGAGCTGGGTGGCGAGTCGCTGCGTGAGAGCCTGCGGCTGCGCCCGCAGGTGCTGCGCCGACTGGGATGGCACTACGTGCGCGTGCACGCCTTCGACCTGTACAGCGACCCGGTGACCGTCGCACGGCGCGTGGCGACCGTGCTCGGCATCGGCGAGGACACGGTGCGTGCCGACAACGACACGCAGCCCCTGGATATCGATGACTGACCAGCCGCGTCAGCGCATCGTGCGCGTCGCGGGCGCGCGTCGCGCGAAACTGACCGCGGTCGAGGGGGCGACGAGCGAGCCTCACACCCCGAGCGAGCGCACCGCCGCGCCGAAGGGCGCGAGCGGACCCAATGACGAGCGGATGCTGCGCGACGTCCCTCCGCACTACTGAGCAGGCTGTCTCGCGGGGCGGACCTGCCGCGAGATCGTGTGCCGGAACGACGAAAGCCCCGCACCGAGAAGGAGCGGGGCGTTCGCGGACGGTTCGTTCAGTCGTCGGCGTTGTGGCGGCGCAGGGCGTCGCGGATCTCGATGAGCAGCTCCTGCTCGGTCGGGAGGGTCTCTTCCTCAACGGCGGGGTTCTTCGCCGCCTGGCGCTCCTTGTACTTGTTCATCGGCACGACGAAGACGAAGTACACCACGATCGCGACGGCGAAGAAGCTGATGACCGCCGAGATGAGCTCACCGATCGGGAACGTGACCGGCTGGCCGTAGAGCCCGGTGACGGTCCAACCGACTTTGCCGGCCTCATCCGCCTGGAAGAACAGCTCGACCAGCGGCGTGATGATCGCCGAGACGACGGCGTTGACGATCGCGGTGAAGGCGCCACCGATGACCACCGCGACGGCCAGGTCGATGACGTTGCCCTTGGTGATGAACTCTTTGAAGCCCTGAATCATGATTCCCCCTGTGTACGCAAGACCTATGCGGGGCTCTTCGAGGCCGCAGGAGCGGCACTGCTCGAAGAAGCCGACTTCGATGATGCCTGATCGGCCTTCGCAGCGGGAGCATTTCCCCGCGAGTCGGTGCGGTAGAACCCCGCACCGTTGAAGGTCACGCCGATCGAGCCGTACTGCTTGCGCAAGGCGCCACCGCACTCGGGGCAGATGGTGAGCGCGTCATCCGAGAAGCTCTGCACCGCGTCGAAACGGTGCTCGCATGCGGTGCAGGCGTAGGCATAGGTGGGCATGGGGCTCCCTGTCAGTTGCGCGCAGGGGAGAACGTGATGGTCTGCGTCGGGGTGACGACGCCGTCCACCGGCTGATCGTGCATCTCGCGCGGCAGCGAATCGAGTACTTCCGAATCATAGATGACCGCGTAGACGGGTGGGCATTTCTCCATCGACCCGAGCGTCTTGTCGAAGTAGCCGCGCCCCCAGCCCAACCGGGTGCCGTCGCGGTCGACGGCGGCTGCGGGGATGAGCATCAGGTCCACGTCGCCGACGGCGATCGGGCCGAGCACCTCGCCGGTCGGCTCGAGCAGCCCGAAGAGCCCCTCGGCGACGTCGTCGGCATCGCCGGCGACGGCCCAGTCCAGCAGGCCGTCGGCCCGGGTGATGGGGAGCAGCACACGGATGCCTCTTTCGAGCGCCCCCTGCAGGAACACCGCCGTGCTGGGCTCGCTGACGGTGGAGAGGTAGCACGAGACGGACTGCGCATCGTGCACGGCCAGCAGCGCATCCAGTTGCGCGGCCAGGCCGGTAGCGGCGTCCTCGCGTTGCGCGTCGGAGAGGAGCTGGCGGCGCTCGCGCAGTTCGGCGCGCAGGGCCCTCTTGTGCTGTTCTGCTTCGCTCGACATGGCATCGAGCATACGGGCACGTGCGTCGCGGGCATCCGCCTTCTCCGAGGATCCGCGCAACAGCGCGGCTATGCTGAGCCGCATGGCGAAGATGACGGCGGTCGTTCCCACGTCGGGATCGGGAACGCGGTAGGCGTCCGACGATGATCCTCCCCTCGGAACCGCTGCCCGCCCTGCAGTACGATCGCGTGGCGTTGCGCCTGGTGCGCGTCCGCGACGCCCGCACGCTGCAGCGGGAACTGCTCGCCAATCGCTCCTGGCTGCAGCCGTGGGAGGCGACGATCCCCGGTGGCGTCGCCACTTTCGACATGCGCGTCAGCATCCGCCGCCTGCTCCAGCAGTACCGCGACGGTGGGGGCTATCCGTTCGTGATGGAGTACGACGGTGAGATCGCCGGGCAGCTCAACATCTGGGGCGTTGCGCGCGGCTCGTTGGCCTCGGCGACGATCGGGTACTGGGTGAGCGAGCGCTTCGCGGGCCGCGGCATCACGCCGACCGCGGTCGCCCTGGCGACGGACGCCGCGTTCGAGCAGTACGGCCTGCACCGCATGGAGATCTGCATCCGACCGGAGAATGTGGCGAGCCTGCGGGTCGTGCAGAAACTCGGCTTCCGATACGAGGGTCTGCGGCGCCGGTACATCCACATCGACGGCGATTGGCGTGACCACTATGCGTTCGCGTTGACGCGCGAGGACGTGCCCCGTGGCGTGCTGGCGCGCTGGGTGGCAGGTGACGCTCCGGAGTCGGCCGCGATGATCGCACCTGGGGATCTCCCGCACGTCTGAGCATGTCGTGACGACACGCGATCGAAAGTTGGGCTGGCCTGCGGCTGGTCGCCTACCGTGGTCTGTATGGACGGGCCGGTGCTGAGTGGGGGCGTGATCGTACTGGTCGCGGTGCTGCTCTGGGCGCTGTACTTCCTGCCGAGTTGGCGGGGCCGTCATCAGTACTACGCGGCCGAGCGCAATGCGGTGCGTCTCAATCAGGCGCTGCGTGTGCTCGCCGAGACCAGCGAGACTCCCGAGGAAGTCCGCCTCGAGCTGACCGCCCGCACCGCCCACGCACAGCAGAAGCTGGCCAAGCGCGTGCAGGCAGAGAAAGAGAACGCGCGTCTGGAGATGCTTCGTCAGGAGCTCGCGGCGGCGCGGCAGGATCCACTCGTCCGGCAGGCGCGTGCGCGCCGACGTGTACGTCTGGCGGCGAGCAGCATGCTGGTGCTCGGACTGACGCTCCTGGCCCTGGGGATCTGGCCGCTCATGGCGAACGGCTCTTGGCCTGCGGCGGCCAGCGGACTGGCCCTCATGGTTCTCGGTGTCACCGTGCTGGCCCGCATGGCGCGCGTCGCCCGCCGTGCGGCGCGCCGTGCGCGCCCGCAGATCGTCGCCGCCGATGCGGAACGCGTGTCGCCGCCGCTTCACGACCAGGGCCCCGCCTACTGGACGCCGCGCCCGCTGCCGCAGCCGATGGTCACCGTCGCCGGCTCACGTGCGCAGAGCGCTCGGGCCGAGGCGGATGCCCAGGATGAACGCCGTCGTTCGGCTCAGCGCGAGGAACTGCGCCGCCGGGCGGAGGAGATCGCACCGCCGGCACCGGCCGAGCTACCTGCGGCACGTGTAGAGGCGGAGTCGCCGTACGCGCGCATGGGTGTGATCGATGACGCTGAGATCGAGGCGCACGTGCGCGAACTGCTCGCTCGTCGATCCGCAGGCTGAACGCGTGATATTCTGACTGAGTTCACGGGCCTATGGCGCAGTTGGTAGCGCGCCTCGTTCGCATCGAGGAGGTCAGGGGTTCGAATCCCCTTAGGTCCACAGAACACAGAGGGCCCTCCCCGCGCTCAGCGCGGAGAAGGCCCTCTTCGTTGTATCGGAGCGCCTGGCTGCAGAGCGCCGGCTCACGGGGGAGCGCGCGACACGCCCGGGTGCGGGGGTGATTTGCCGGGATGCCCGGAGCCACGTAAATTATTACTTGTTCGCCCCAAGCGGTTGAGCGGAAAGCCTCCGGGCTCAGCTCCCCTCCAAGTAGCGAACAAGTCACCTCCACTTCATCCTCGGATGAACGGCCCCGTGTCGGAGAGCGTGACGGTTCCGCCCGGAGTCGATTTGACAGTCGGGTCGGGATGATTATGATTGTGAAGTTGCCTTGCGCGTCTGGCCTTTGTTGGTTGGTGTGTGGGTGCGTCCGATCCTTGAGAACTCAACAGCGTGCACTTGTCAAATGCCAAATTATCCTCGTCCAGTCTTTTT
>NZ_JAEMWU010000003.1 GCF_017303215.1 Microbacterium esteraromaticum
TTACGGCGGCCATAGCGTGAGGGAAACGCCCGGTCACATTCCGAACCCGGAAGCTAAGCCTCACAGCGCCGATGGTACTGCAGGGGGGACCCTGTGGGAGAGTAGGACACCGCCGGACTCCTTTTAAACGAAAGAGCCACCCAACGCTGGGTGGCTCTTTCGCGTTAACACGACAACGACTCAAAGGCCGCGCGGCTCACGCGCGGCCTTTGCTGTATCCGAGGTGCTTTTCCAGCGTGCGCGCCGCGGCGCGGACAGCATCCGCCGCCTTTGGGTCTCCGCGCTGTTCCCACGTGACGGCGACGGCCGCCGCGGGCCACCCCGCGTGGTCTCGCACGGCGACGGCCACCGAACGGAACTCTGGCGTCACCTCGCCGTCCTCTGATGCGATCCCTGTGGTCCGGGCTTCTCGCAGCACCTCGCGCAACTCCGACGGTCGCGCCGGCCCGTGCCCGGTACGGTCGGTGAACGCCGCGGCATCGGGGTAGAGCGCACGTACCTGACTCTGAGGCAGCATGCTGAGCATCGCGCGCCCGGTTGCGGTGAGGTGAGCCGGGAGCCGCACGCCGACGTCGGTGACGAGAGCGGGGCGTCGAGCCGCGCGTTCCTCGACGATGTAGAGCACGTCGCGTCCACTCATCACCGCAAGGTGAGCGCTCTCGCCCACCTGGTCGGCGAGGGCCGCGATCACGGGCCTTCCCAGCCGCGCGAGCGGCTCCTGTCGCGCGTAGCCACCGGCGAGTTCGAACGCGCTCGTCCCGAGACCCCAGCGTCGCTCCTGGGGGAGGTGCACGACGAAGCCGTGCGTCTCGAGCGTCGCGAGCAGGTGATAGATGGTCGACCGCGGAATGCCGAGATCCCGGGCCAGCGACGAAGCCGCGACCGGTGCAGGCCGTCGCGCCAGATGGCGCAGGACGCGCAACGTCTGATCCGCCGCCGGCACCTGAGGTCGGTGGGCGTCGCTTTTGTCTGGGATCACAGACACAGTCTCTCACCGCAGCACCCGTTCGTGCCCCGGAGCGGGTGGAATCGATACATGCAGTCATCTTCCTCCGTGATCATCGGCGATGCGCCGCTTGCACCCGCACAGGTCGTCTCCGTCGCGCGCGGCGGCGCACCCGTTGAGATCAGTGACGGCGCGCGAGCGCGCGTCGCCGCTGCCCGTGCCGTCATCGACGACCGGGCCGCCGACCCGCATCCGCATTACGGCGTGTCCACCGGTTTCGGTGCGCTCGCGACGACCTTCATCGCCCCGGAGCGGCGTCGTCAGCTGCAGGCGAGTCTGATCCGTTCGCATGCCGCAGGTACGGGTGCCGAGGTCGAGACCGAGGTGGTGCGCGCACTGCAGCTGCTGCGGCTGCAGACACTCGCGTCCGGTCACACCGGCGTGCGCCCGGTAGTCGTCGACACGTACGCCGCGATGCTCAACGCCGGCATCACGCCGGTCGTGCGCGAGTACGGTTCGCTCGGCTGTTCCGGCGACCTCGCGCCGCTCGCGCATGTCGCGCTGGCCGCGATGGGCGAGGGCGATGTGCGGGATGCGCACGGTGAGCTGATGCCCGCGGCGGATGCCCTGTCGGCAGCATCCATCGAGCCGCTCGTGCTCGTCGAAAAAGAAGGTCTCGCCCTCATCAACGGCACTGACGGGATGCTGGGCATGCTGCTGCTGGCGCTGCACGACCTCGAGACCCTTGTGACCACCGCCGACCTCGCAGCGGCCATGTCGATCGAGTCGCAGCTGGGTACGGACGCCGTGTTCGCCGCCGACCTCATGGCACTGCGACCGCAGCTCGGGCAGGCCACCAGTGCCGCCAACCTGCGTGCGTTCCTGGGGGACTCGCCGATCGTCCACTCGCACAAGGGCCCCGAGGACGGCCGCGTGCAGGATGCATACTCGTTGCGGTGCTCGCCACAGGTGCACGGTGCCGTGCGCGACACCATGGCGCACGCCGCACTGATCGGTGAGCGCGAACTGGCATCCGTCGTCGACAACCCCGTCGTGACCACCGACGGGCGCATCGCCTCGAACGGCAACTTCCACGGCGCACCGGTCGCCGCAGTGCTCGACTTCCTGGCCATCTCGGTGGCCGACCTCGCCTCGATCTCGGAGCGGCGCACCGATCGCGCGCTCGACCCGGCGCGCAGCCACGGGCTGCCGCCCTTCCTCGCTCACGAAGTGGGCGTCGACTCGGGGCTGATGATCGCGCAGTACGCCGCTGCCGGAATCGTCTCCGAGCTGAAGAGGCTTGCCGTTCCAGCATCCGTCGACTCCATCCCGTCGTCGGCCATGCAGGAGGACCACGTCTCGATGGGCTGGGCGGGTGCGCGCAAGCTGCGCCGCGCCATCGACGGGCTCGCGCGGGTGCTCGCGATCGAGCTGATCACCGGCGCCCGCGCGCTCGATCTGCGTGCGCCCCTGAAAGCGGGGCCCGCCACGGGCGCCGTGCGGGATCTCGTGCGCACGGTCGCCGCAGGTCCCGGGCCCGACCACTTCCTCTCACCCGACATGGAGGCCGTCACCGAGCTCGTGCGCTCGGGCGCGGTCGCCCGCACTGCGAAGGAGCACGCCGATGTCTGACACCACCACCCGTACCGTCCGTGCCGCGCGCGGCAACGAGCGCACCGCCAAGACCTGGGGCGCCGAGGCCGCCAAGCGGATGCTGATGAACAACCTCGACCCCGAGGTTGCCGAGCATCCCGAGGATCTCGTCGTCTACGGCGGAACGGGACGGGCCGCCCGCAGCTGGGAGGCGTACGACGCGATCGTGCGCACCCTCGACGAGCTCGAACCCGATGAGACGCTGCTGGTGCAGTCCGGCAAGCCCGTTGGCGTGTTCCGCACACACGAGTGGGCGCCGCGGGTGCTGATCGCCAACTCGAACCTCGTCGGCGACTGGGCGACCTGGCCCGAGTTCCGTCGCCTGGAAGCACTCGGACTGACGATGTACGGGCAGATGACGGCCGGGTCGTGGATCTACATCGGCACCCAGGGCATCCTGCAAGGCACCTACGAGACCTTCGCCGCGGTTGCACGTTCGCTGGGCCGGGACTCGCTCAAGGGCACGCTCACCCTCACCGGCGGTGCCGGCGGCATGGGCGGCGCGCAGCCGCTGGCAGTCACCCTCAACGAGGGCGTGGTGCTGATCGTCGACGTCGACGAGTCGCGTCTTGAGCGTCGCGTGGCGCACGGCTATCTGGACGAGTACACCACTGATCTCGATGCGGCCATCGCGCGCGTCGTCGCCGCCAAGGGGGCCGGCGAGGCCCTCTCGGTGGGCGTGGTCGGCAATGCGGCCGAGGTGTTCCCCGAACTGCGTTCGCGCGGCGTGCCGATCGATGTCGTCACCGACCAGACCAGTGCGCACGACCCGCTTGCCTACCTGCCGCTGGGCATCGCGTTCGCTGATTGGAAGGCCGAGGCCGAACGCGACCCAGAGGCGTTCACCCGCCGCTCCCGTGAGTCGATGGCCGCGCACGTGGCCGCGATGGTCGCGTTCCAGGACGCAGGTGCGGCCGTGTTCGACTACGGCAACTCCATTCGTGCCGAGGCGAAGCTGGGCGGATTCGACCGGGCGTTCGAGTTCCCCGGGTTCGTGCCGGCGTACATCCGCCCGCAGTTCGAGGAGGGGCGCGGACCGTTCCGCTGGGCTGCGCTGTCGGGCGACCCTCAGGACATCTATAAGACCGACCGGGCGATCGCCGAGCTGTTCCCCGAAGACGCTGCGCTGCACCGCTGGCTGGACAAGGCCGGCGAGAAGGTGCACTTCGAGGGTCTGCCTGCGCGGATCTGCTGGCTCGGGTACAAGGAGCGCCACCTGGCGGGTCTGAAGTTCAACGAGATGGTCGCCTCGGGCGAGCTCTCGGCGCCGATCGTGATCGGCCGCGACCACCTCGACTCGGGATCGGTCGCGTCTCCCTACCGTGAGACCGAGGCGATGAAAGACGGATCGGATGCCATCGCCGACTGGCCCCTGCTGAATGCGCTGCTGAACACGGCGTCCGGGGCGAGCTGGGTGTCGCTGCACCACGGCGGCGGCGTCGGCATCGGCCGGTCGATCCATGCCGGGCAGGTGACCGTCGCCGACGGCAGCGAACTGGCCGCCCAGAAGCTGGAGCGCGTGCTGACCAATGACCCGGGTACCGGTGTCATGCGGCACGTGGACGCCGGGTACGAACACGCCCGTGATATCGCCCGCGAGCGCGGCCTGAACATCCCGATGGGCCTGTAGTCGCCCCGCACTCGCGTACCCTCCCCACGAGGGGTCAAGAAACGTCGTGTCACCCCGCGCGAACCCGACAGAATTTGACCCCTCGTGGGGTGGGGTGGGGAGAGGGAGACGGAGAAAGGGAGAGAGGATGCTGATGACGAGGACGCTGATCACCAACATCGGGGAGCTGACGACCAACGACCCGGCGGTCGACGGGACGGCGACCGGAACCATGCGCGACGCCGCCGTGCTCATCGACCACGGCCGCATCGAGTGGGTCGGCGCGGCCGACGCGGTTCCCACGACACCCGAGGGGTATCTGGAAGTGGATGCCCGAGGCCGGGCGCTCATCCCCGGATTCGTCGACAGCCACAGTCACATCGTGTTCGGCGGGGACCGCGCCGCCGAGTTCGAGGCGCGCATGGCCGGGCAGAAGTACGCCGCCGGGGGCATCCGATCGACGGTGGCGGCTACGCGCGCGGCATCCGACGACGATCTGCGCACGCGACTGCGCGGGTTCCTCGACGAGATGCTCGCGCAGGGCACCACCACCATCGAGATCAAGAGCGGCTACGGGCTCGACGTCGAGACCGAGGCGCGCCTGGTGCGCCTGGCCGCCGAGGTGACCGACGAGGTGACGTTCCTCGGGGCGCACGTCGTGCCGGCCGAGTACGCCGATCGCGGCGACGAATACGTCGACCTGGTCGTCGGCGACATGCTCGACGCATGCGCGCCGCACAGCAAATGGATCGACGTGTTCTGCGAGACCGGTGCGTTCACGGTGCCCCAGTCGCGTCGGGTGCTCGAAGCGGGCATCGCGCGTGGCCTGCAGCCTCGGGTGCACGCCAGTCAGCTGGGCCCGGGGGAGGGTGTGCAGCTCGCCGTCGAGCTGGGCGCAGCCTCGATCGACCACGGCACCTACCTGGCCGAGGCGGACGTGGCCGCGCTCGCCGCATCCGAGACCGTGCTCACCCTGCTGCCCGGTGTGGAGTTCTCGACCCGGCAGCCGTACCCCGATGCGCGTGCGCTGATCGACGCGGGGGTGACGGTGGCGTTGGCCTGCGACACCAACCCAGGGTCGAGCTTCACCTCGTCGATGCCGTTCTGCATCGCCGTGGCCGTGCGGGACATGGGTATGACAACGGCCGAGGCGGTTTGGGCAGCGACGGCGGGAGGTGCGCAGGCGCTGCGCCGCGATGACATCGGTGTGATCGCCGTCGGCAAACGGGCCGACCTCGTGCTGCTCGATGCTCCCACGCGCGTGCACCTGGCGTACCGGCCCGGCGTGCCCCTGATCGCGCACGTCTGGAAGGACGGTGAGCGGATCCGCTGAGACGGCCCTGCCATTGGTGGACGCGGGTAGCGTGGGGGCATGGCTCGAATCCTCATCATCGGCGGTCACGGAAAGATCGCGCTGCTGCTCGCTCCGCTCCTCGTCGCGCGTGGTGACGAGGTCTCGGCGGTGATCCGCAACCCGCAGCACGCCGAAGACGTGCGCGCGACGGGTGCGGTACCGATCGTCTTCGACGTGGAGCACGAGGGGCAGGCCGCGCTGGCGCGCGTCATCGCCGGGCACGACGCCATCGTCTGGTCGGCTGGCGCGGGCGGCGGCAACCCGCAGCGCACGAAAGCCGTCGACCACGACGCCGCGGTGCGTTCGATGGATGCCGCGGCGGATGCCGGAGTACAGCGCTACGTCATGGTCTCGTACTTCAACGCCTCACCGGATCACGGCATCGACCCTGCGGACGGGTTCTTCGCGTACGCCGAGGCCAAGGCCGCCGCGGATGCGCACCTGCGGGCATCCGCACTGGATTGGACGATCCTCGGGCCGAGCCGTCTGACGCTCGCCGCCCCGAGCGGCCGCATCGACGCGACGGCCGAGGTGTCGGGGGAGGTCTCGCGCGCGAATGTCGCCGAGGCGATCGCCGCGACCCTGCACGACCCCTCGACGATCGGTCGCACGATTCGGTTCAACGACGGGGAGACGCCGATCGCGGAGGCGATCCGCGGCCGCTGACCCGGCCTACCCCCGATCGACCAGCCCGGCGAGCAGTTCCAGCACGCACAGGGCGGCCAGGCGAACGGTGCGCCCGTCCGGGGCATCCGCGGTCGCGTCGACCTCGGCGATGTCGGCGCCGACCACCCGGGCATCCGATGCGACACGGCGCGTCAGCGCCCGCAGCTCCCACGCGGCGAGGCCGCCGGGAACGCTGGCAGGGCACCCCGGCGCCACCGAGCGGTCGCAGACGTCGACGTCGATGTCGAGGTGCACGCGGGCATCCGCCCCGGCACCCGCCACCTCGAGCGCTTCCGCCGCGACGTCGTCGATGCCGCGCCGGCGCACCTCGTCGAGAGTGATGACACGGATGCCCCAGTCGGCCGCGCGCTGCGCGTAGAACGCAGAGTTCGCGAAGTCGGCGATCCCGATCTGCACGATGCGCCGCGGATCGATCCGTTGCGCCTCGGGGGCATCCTCGACGAGTCGGCGCACGGGGGTGCCGTTGGAGACGCCGTCGCGCAGGTCGAAGTGCGCGTCGAACGTGATCAGGCCGGTCGCGGAGACACCGCGGGCGACCGAGTAGGTGAGCGAGTTGTCGCCGCCGAGGGCGATGACCCGGCGAGCGGATGCCGCCAGCTCGGCCACCCGGTCGACCGTGCGCTCGGTGCCCGCGGCGGAGTCCGGGTCGTCGATGTCGCCCGCATCGGCGATGCGCAGCGCTGCGCCGAGGTCGATCGCCGGCGGGCCCATCAGCGTCGGGCTGTATCGGGCGAGAGCGTCGCGGATGGCTCCAGGGGTGGCATGGGCCCCGGTGGGGGACAGCGAGGTGCTGTGCACCGGAACGCCGAGCAGCGCGGCATCCACGCGCTCGCCGTCGAACGCGGGCCAACTTCCGGCGCGGGGCCAGGACGGATCGTGCGAGAGTGCCATGCGTTCAGACTCCGGGGATCAGGGCGTGCGCGATCGCGAAGATCGTCACGCCGGCGAGGGCACCGACGACGGTGCCGTTCAGGCGGATGTACTGCAGGTCGCGGCCCACCATGAGCTCGATCTTCTCGGTGGTCTCGGCCGGATCCCAGCGTTCGACGGTGTCGGTGATGATCGAGGCGATGTCGTGCCGGTAACGGTCGACGAGGAACACAGCGCCCTCGGTGGCCCAGCCGTCGACGCGTCGCTGCAGGGCCGCATCCGTCGTCAGGCGTCGGCCGATGTCTTCCAGCGCCGTGGTCGCGCGCAGCCGCAGACCGCTCTGCGGGTCGGCGAGGGCCGCGAGCAGCCCGGCCTTGGCGGTGTTCCAGGCCTGAGCGGCGAGCTCGCCGACACGGGGGCTGTCGAAGACGCTCGCCTTCGCCCCCTCCAGACGTGCACGCATTGCCGGGTCGTGCTGCAGTCCGTCGGCGAGGCGGGCCAGGTAGCCGTCGACGGCGAGACGCGCCGGATGCTGCGGATCGGCCTGCACGGCGCGGATGAACTTCACGGCTTCGGCGTACGCGGTCTCGTCGACGAAGCGGTGCGCGAGGTGCGGAACCCAGGCGGGAAGACGTCGCGAGATCAACCCTTGGAACGCGGTGGAGTTGTTGTCGAGCCAGCCGGCGATGTTGTCGACGGCGAGGTCGACGGCGCCACGGTGGGCGTCGGCCTGCACGATCTTCTCGAGCCATGCCCCTGCGGGCGGGCCCCACTCCGGTTCGACCAGGTGGTCGTGGGCGAGGTCGGCGATGAGATCGCGCACATCGTCGTCGCTGAGCGCGCGCAGCACTGCTGCGGCGATCGTCGAGCCCTCGGCGGCGACGCGCTGCGCGTGCGCGGGCTGGGACAGCCAATCGCCGAGGCGATGCGCCACCGCGGTCGAGGACACCTTCTGCCGCACGACCTCGGCGGAGAGGAAGTTCGTCTCGACGAACTCTCCCAGTGACCGGCCGATCTCATCCTTGCGGTTCGGGATGATCGCGGTGTGCGGGATGGGGAGCCCGAGGGGCCGGCGGAACAGAGCGGTCACGGCGAACCAGTCGGCCAGCGCCCCGACCATGCCGCCTTCGGCCGCCGCGCGTACATAACCGAACGCGGGGTAGCGGCCCTGGAGGGCGAATGCGATCACGAAGACCACCGCCATCAGCAGCAGCGCGCCCAGCGCCACCGCCTTCATGCGGCGGAGCCCGCGGAGTCGCTCCTGGTCGGCGGGTGAGAGCAGTGCCATCGGTGTGCGCGGCATGTGGTCATCCTTTCACGCGCACCGGCGCGAGCGTGTCAGGGCGGACTACGCTCGGAGATGTGATCGAAGACATCCAGAAGCGCGCCCTGCACCGCACCAGCATCCTCGAGGGTCAGCTGCGCGGCATCACCCGGATGATCGAGAACGAGGAGTACTGCATGGACATCATCACGCAGTCGCGTGCCGTGCAGCGCTCGCTCGAGTCGCTCAACCGACTGCTGCTCGAGAACCACCTGCGCACGCACGTCACGCACATGTTCGAAGCCGGGGGCGAAGAGCGCGACCAGGCGGTCGGCGAGCTGCTCAAGGCCTTCGATTTCGATCGAAAGTAGGTTCATTTCCGTTGTCAAGCATCATTCTGACAACGGATATCGTCGCGCTATCCGGTAAATTCTTCGCTTTTCGCTGTACCTCCCCGCTGAGTTGTGGTTGACTATCGGCACGTCAGAACTCAACGTGGAGGTTCCATGGCCGATTCCGCACCGGCGGCGACCGCACCCGATACCGGCAACACGACCGGGGGTGTCGAGATCGTCGGCGTCACCAAGCGCTACGGCGACTCCATCGCCGTCGACAACCTCTCACTCTCGATCCAGCCGGGGGAGTTCCTCTCGCTGCTCGGCCCGTCCGGCTGCGGCAAGACGACGACCCTGCGCATGATCGCCGGGTTCGAGCATCCCGACAGCGGCGACATCAGCATCTCGGGACGCAGCGTGCTGGGGCTGCCGCCGTACAAGCGTGAGGTCAACACCGTCTTCCAGGCCTACGCGCTGTTCCCGCACATGTCGGTGGCCGAGAACGTCGCATACGGTCTGCAGCAGCGCGGCGTGCCCAAGGCCGAGCAGCGCCAGCGGGTCGCCGAGGCCCTCGACATGGTGCAGCTGCGCCGATTCGCTGACCGCAAACCCACGATGCTCTCGGGCGGTCAGCAACAGCGCATCGCGCTTTCGCGGGCACTGATCAACCGGCCCAGCGTCCTTCTGCTCGATGAGCCTCTGGCGGCGCTCGACCGACAGCTGCGCGAAGAGATGCAGGTCGAGTTGAAGCTGCTGCAGGCACGACTGGGAACCACCTTCGTGTTCGTCACCCACGACCAGGGCGAGGCGCTGTCGATGAGCGACCGCATCGCCGTCATGCGGGCCGGGCGCATCGAGCAGCTCGACGGCCCCGAGCAGATCTACGCGGCGCCCGCGTCGGCGTATGTGGCCTCGTTCATCGGCCAGCAGAACTTCGTGCAGGGCACCGTCGCTGCTGACGGCGCGGCCATCGACACCGACCTCGGTGTGATCGCCGGACCGTGGGGCGGAGAACGGGTATCTCCCGGCGGATCGGCCGTCGCCGCCATCCGCCCCGAGTTCATCCGCCTCGAATCCGCGGGCTCGACCGCGAACGGCGCAGACGCCCGCGTGCTCAGCGTGTCGTACCTGGGCGAGACGCTGCAGGTCGTGGTCGGCGCCGGCGAGCAGACCCTGCTCGTGCGCACGCCCGCACCGACGGCACCCTCGGTCCGCGTCGACGACGACGTGCGCTGCGTCTGGTCACCCGACGATGTGCGGCTGTTCGCCACCGATGGCGCGCCGCTGGCATCCACCCACGTCATCACCCTGCCCGACCGCTCCGGCACCTGACCGCGCGGTTCCCACCCCACGCACCTACCCGACGCACGAAGGAGTGCACTCATGAACGACAGCAACAGCATCCGCATTCTCGCCGACAGCACCATCGCGCCCCTCGTGCGCCGCCAGCTCACCCGCCGCGGCTTCATCGCCGCGGTCGCCGCCGTCGGCGCCGCCGGCGTCCTCACCGCCTGCTCACCCGGCGGATCCAGCGCGCCCGCACCGGGCGCCACCGGAGGGGCCACCGAAGACCAGTTGTCGATCTACAGCTGGGGAGAGTACGACTCTCCCGACGTCGTCGAAGCGTTCACCAACGAACACGGCGCCAAGGTCATCATGGACACCTTCGCCTCGAACGAAGAGATGATCGCCAAGCTCATCGCGGCCAAGGGCACCAGCGGGTTCGACCTGGTCGTCCCGACCGGCATCTTCATCCCGCAGATGATCGAGAACGGACTGCTCGCCAAGCTGAACCTCGACCTCATCCCCAACATCGAGTACATGGACCCCGCGTTCCTCGGCCGCGCCTGGGACCCGAACAACGAGTACTCGATCTGCAAGGCCTGGGGCACCACCGGCTTCGTCTACGACAAGACCGTCATCACCCGCGAACTGAAGACGTGGAACGACTTCATCGACGCCGCCCAGAACGAGGCCTCGGGCAAGACCTCGGTGCTCGATGACCCGGCGCCCCTCGGCGGCATCTACTACTGGGCCAACGGCATCGACTGGAACACGACCGATCCGGCCGACCACGACGCCTGCGAGAAGTTCCTCGTCGAAGAGCTCGCCCCGCACATCTCGGCCTTCGATTCGTACCCGGGCGGCGCCGCGATCCCCCAGGCCTCGCACGCACTCATGCAGGTGTGGAACGGTGACGCGCGTCTGGGCATCATGGAGTCATCCGACCCCGACCGCTGGCAGTGGGTGCTCGGTGCGCCCGACACCGAGCTGTGGATGGACAACTGGGCACTCGCCGTCGGCGCGCCCCACCCCGAGGCTGCCCACGCGTTCCTGAACTTCATCCTCACGCCCGAGAACCAGCTGCTGCAGGTCGACTACATCGGCTACGACACCGGCGCCAAGGACATCCGCGCCGCCGCCGAGGACGCCGGACTCGAGATGCTCGACATGGTGTTCTTCGACGAGGCGCAGGTGGCGACCATGCACGAGGGCAAGGTCACCGAGTCGCAGGCGCGGATCGTCGAGATCTGGAACAAGACGAAGGCCGCTGCCGGTGCGTAGTCCGCGCTTCGGGCTGGCCGTTCCCGCCTGGGCATGGCTGGCCATCTTCTTCATCGCGCCCATCGCGATGGTCGTCTGGTTCAGCTTCGGCTACAAGCCCGGAATCTTCGGCACGCACGCCAACGACGTGCTGTCGCTGGACCGATACGCCGAGGCGATGTCACCGACGTTCTTCGCGACGTTCCAGAACACCCTGTGGGTGGGCGTGATCGGCACGGTGCTGTGCCTGGCGATCGGAGCCCCGGTCGCCTACTGGATGGCCGTCAAGGCTCCGCCCTCGCGGCGCGGTCTGCTGATCGCGCTGGTGATGGTGCCGTTCTGGACCAACTTCCTGGTGCGCACCCTGGGATGGCAGGTCATCCTCGCCCCCGAGGGCTGGCTGTCGTCGGCGCTGCAGGGCATCGGGCTGCTCGACGGGCCGCTCGACATCCTGTACTCCCGCGGGGCGGTGCTCATCGGTGTCGTCTACAACTACCTGCCGCTGATGATCCTGCCGCTGTACGTCGCCTTCGACCGCGTGGGCACCCCGCTGCGCGAGGCGAGCAAAGACCTCGGCGCCAGCTCGGTGCGCACCTTCCTGCGCGTCACCGTTCCGCTGGCGCAGCCGGGCATCGTCGCCGGTGTGCTGCTGGTCTTCATCCCGCTGATGGGCGACTACATCACCGCCACCGTGCTTGGCGGGGCCCAGGGCAACATGGTCGGTCAGCTTGTGGCGAGCCAGTTCGGCACCGCGCAGAACTGGGCGCTTGGCTCGGCGATGGCGGTGCTGCTCATCCTCATCATCATGCTGACGATCGGCGTCGCCGCGGCCATCCTGTGGCTGGTCACGCTGCCGTTCCGTCGGCGCAACCGTCTCGTGCTCGGGGAGGCCTCATG
Source organism: Microbacterium esteraromaticum (assembly GCF_017303215.1). GTDB lineage: Bacteria > Actinomycetota > Actinomycetes > Actinomycetales > Microbacteriaceae > Microbacterium > Microbacterium esteraromaticum_C. The sequence goes on from NZ_JAEMWU010000003.1 coordinate 12,160, forward strand.
ACCGACGTGCGCATTCGTCGCCGCGGCACGGGCGACCGGATCCTGGGGATCTGGTCGGTGCTCGTGTACGCGTTCCTGTTCCTGCCGATCATCGTGATCGTGCTGTCGTCGTTCAACTCGGGGCGCCTGCTGGTCGCCTGGGACGGCTTCAGCCTCGAACCCTTCGCCGCCCTGTTCGAGAAGCCCGTGATCCGCGACGCCGTGATGGTGTCGCTGCGCACCGGTCTGATCGCGGCGCTGCTGGCATCGGTGCTCGGCACGCTCGCCGGAGTCGCGATGGCCAGACGCCCCGGCCGCTGGGTGTGGTGGTTCCTGATGCTGCTGCTGCTGGTCGCTGTCACGCCCGAGATCGTCGACGCGATCGCCCTGCTGCCGTGGATGGTCTTCCTGGGGCAGGACCTCGGCATCGGCATCTTCAACGACGGCACCATGCGATTGGTCGTCGGTCACTCGCTGTTCTCGGTGGCGATCGTGTCGTACATCGTCCGCTCGCGGCTGGTCGGCCTTGACGAGAAGCTCGAAGAGGCGTCGGCCGACCTGTACGCGCCACCGCTGCGCACCTTCCTGCGGGTCACCCTGCCGCTGGCCATGCCGGCCGTGCTCGCCGGGTTCTTGCTGTCGTTCACCCTCAGCCTCGACAACACGGTGGTGTCGGCGTTCGTGCAGGTCTCGGGCACCACGCCCTGGCCGGTGTACGTGCTGAGCTCGCTGCGCAGCGGACTCCGCCCCGAGATCGCCGCGGTCTCGACGGTCATGCTGCTGCTGACCCTGGTGTCGTTGGCGCTCGTGGCGCTGGTTCTCAAACGCGCCGGCGACTCGGCGACGGATATTGCTCGAACGATGGGAGGCGGCTGAGTTGGCTCACGCAGATCTGGTTTTCACCGGTGGTGCATACGGCGGGCGGGTGTTCTGTGCGGACTCCAGCCGGGGACGCGCCGATAGCGTCGCCGTCCGCGGCGGGCGCATCGTCGCGCTCGGAGCCGAGGCGACCGCGTTGATCGGTCCCGATACCGAGGTCATCGATCTCGACGGTCGGCTGCTGATCCCCGGCTTCCAGGACGCGCACGTGCATCCGCTGTGGGGCGGCCTCGACCTGCTGCGCTGCGATCTGTCTGACCTGTCGACGGCGGACGCCTACCTCGAACGCATCCGTGGCTACGCGCAGGCGAACCCAGGCGACGACTGGATCCTCGGCGGCGGCTGGCAGATGTCGGCTTTCCCCGGTGGTACCCCGACAGCGGCGGCGCTCGACGCGGTCGTCGCCGATCGCCCGGCCTTTCTGCCCAACCGCGATGGACACGGCGCCTGGGTGAACAGCCGCGCCCTGCAGCTGGCGGGCGTCACCCGCGATACCCCCGACCCGGCCGATGGGCGCATCGAGCGCGATGCCGACGGCAACCCGACGGGCACACTGCACGAGGGCGCGATGACGCTGGTGAACCGGCTGCTGCCCGAGGAACCGCACGAACGACTGCGTGAGGCGCTCGCCGTCGGCCAGGCGTACTTGCACTCGTTCGGGATCACCGCCTGGCAGGACGCCATCGTCGGCACACAGTACAGCGATGCCGGAGACCCCCTCCCGGTGTACATCGCGGCGGATGCCGCCGGTGAGCTCACCGGGCGCGTGGTGGGTTCGCTGTGGTGGGACCGCACCCGCGGGCTCGAGCAGATCGATGACCTCGTCGCGCGGCGCGAGAGCGCCCGGGGCGGGCGGTTCGCCGCGACCAGCATCAAGATCATGCAGGACGGCGTGGCCGAGAACTTCACCGCGTCGATGCTGGAACCGTACTGCGATGGGCACGGGCATCCCACCGAGAACGCGGGGATCTCGTTCGTTGAACCCGAGATCCTCAACGAGGCCGCTGCGCGTCTGGACGCTCTGGGATTCACCCTGCACTTTCACGCCATCGGCGACCGGGCGGTGCGCGAGTGCCTCGACGCCGTGGAGTCGGCGCTGCGCCGCAACGGGCCCCGTGGCAACCCGCATCACATCTCGCACATCCAGGTCGTGCACCCCGACGACGTGCCGCGGTTCCGCAGGCTCGGCGTGACGGCGAACATGCAGATGCTCTGGGCCGCTCTGGAACCCCAGATGGTCGACCTCACGCTGCCGTTCCTCGGAGAGGCGCGGTCGAGCTGGCAGTACCCGTTCGGTGACCTGCTGCGTGCGGGGGCCGCGCTCGCCGCCGGAAGCGACTGGTCGGTGTCGACACCGGATCCGATGGCGGCCATCCACACGGCCGTGAACCGGCGTTCGGCGCCCTCGGAGTGGGAGGGCGACTACCCGGCGTTCCTTCCGGAGCAGGCGATCGACCTCGGCACCGCGTTGCAGGCGTACACGGCCGGCTCGGCGCGGGTGAACTCGCTGCCCGAGACTGGCACGATCAGAGTGGGGATGCTGGCCGACCTCGCGCTGCTCGATCGGGATCCGTTCGACGGCCCCCTCGACGAGATCGGCGACACCCGGGTGATCGGCACGTGGGTCGAGGGGAAGCGGGTGTACGAGGGCTGACGGCCTCGGCGGCGGTCACCCCTTGCGGAGCCGGCGGTAGTCGCTCGGGCTCGTACCGTGCACGCGCCGGAACTGACGCGAGAAGTAGAACGGGTCGGTGTATCCGAGCCGGTCGGCGATCTCGGTGATGTTCAGCGTCGTGGTGTCGAGAAGTCGTCGCGCCCGTGCCATCTTCAGATCGCGATGGTAGGCGAGTACTCCGCCACCCGTTGCCGCTCGGAAGAGCGCCCCGAGGTGAGAGGGTGAGACGCCCACGAGCCGGGCGAGTTCAGAGACGCGGATGCTGCCTTCGGCGCGTTCGTCCAGGACGCGCATTGCCCGTTCCAGCGGTTCGCTGCGTTCGGCGAGGCGGCGATCCGCGGCGAGCTGGGTCATCAGATGCCAGGCGAGTCCGGTGGTGACGAGCAGACGGGGTGGCGAATGATCCCGTTCAAGTGCGGCGACGATCTGTTCGACCAGCGTCGTGATGCGTTCGGGGGACTGCAGCGGGAAGACGGCGGCCGGCTCTTCGGAGCCGATCGCGTGCCAGAGATGGTCCAGATCCTCGCCCTGCAGATGACACCACCAGATCGTCCAGGGATGATGAGTCTGCGCGCCGTAGGAATGCGGTGTGCCGCGAGGGATGAGGGCGGCGGTTCCAGGCTCGACCGTGATGCGGCCGTGCCCCACGTCGACCCACCCCTGCCCGTCTGTGCAGACCAGAAGTACCGTCTCAGGCGCTCCATGCGGTCTGACGCGCAGGTGATCCCGAGCCTCGGGGAACCAGCCTGCGTCGGTCACGAGCATACTGCTGGTGACCGGTCGGGTGAGGGCGTCCGTGACCACGGGACGCGGGATGACGCAGAGCCGCTGGCGTGCGAACCCCTCCCTGCGCTCCATGCAATTGAGCATGCCATAGATCAGCGAAACGTCCAGGTATGCGCCGAGAACGCCCATGGTCGTGCCGCAACCGGCGAGCCTAGCGTGGAGGACATGACCTCTTCACCTCAGTCGATCGTGCTGCCGGACCCGCCGGCGTCGGAGCGCGCCATCCTCGAAGCGGGCGGCGTCGCCTGCTGGGAACAGCCGATCACGATCGATACCTACGCCGCCGCCGAGCCCGATCGGTACCCTGCCTTTCTCGACCGCCGGGTCTATCAGGGCTCCAGCGGACGTATCTACCCGATGCCGTTCGTCGACCGCATCGAGAAAGAGGCGGCGCCGCGGACCTGGCGCGCGATCCACCTCGAGAATCAGTGGGTTCGCCTGGTCATGCTGCCCGAGCTCGGTGGGCGCATCCACGTCGGCTACGACAAGACCTGTGACTACGACTTCTTCTACCGCAACAATGTCATCAAGCCCGCACTCGTGGGCGTCGCGGGGCCGTGGGTATCGGGCGGTGTCGAGTTCAACTGGCCCCAGCATCACCGTCCCGCGACCCATCTGCCCGTCGAGACGCGTGTCGAACGGCGTCAGGACGGAACGGTCATCGTCTGGCACAGCGATCTCGACCCCCTGCAGCGCATGCGCGCCACCCATGGCATCAGCCTGCGGGGCGACTCCGCGCTGATCGGGCTCGAAGCACGCCTGGTCAACCGCACCGATGTGCCGCAGACCTTCTTGTGGTGGGCGAACGTCGCGGCACGTGCGCATGATCGGTACCAGTCGTTCTTCCCGACCGACGTCGGCTATGTCGCTGATCACGCCCGTCGTGCGATCACGGCGTTCCCGGCAGCCGATCGGCCGTACTACGGGGTCGACTACGCGGCTCTGGCACAGCAGACACCGGGGGCGGACCGTATCGATTTCTACGGCAACGTGCCGGTTCCGACCTCGTACATGATCACCGACACCGTCGACGATTTCTTCGGCGGCTACGACCACGATGCGCGCGCCGGGTTCGTGCACTGGGCGGATCGCGCGATCGCGCCGGGCAAGAAGATGTGGACGTGGGGAAACGGTCCGGTCGGCCATGCGTGGGATCGTCACCTCACCGATCACGACGGTCCGTACGTCGAGCTGATGGCGGGGGTCTTCACCGACAACCAGCCGGACTTCACGTGGTTGCGCCCCGGCGAGACACGATCGTTCGCGCAGTACTGGTACCCGATTCAGCGGATCGGTCCTGCCGTGCAGGCGACGCGTGAGGCGGCCATCGGTCTCGAGGTGGATGATCGCCGCGTGCGCGTGGGGGTCGCCACGACCGGCGTGCACTCCGCGGTGCGGATCTCCGTGCGCCGCGAGGATATGACGATCGTCGAGTGGACGTCGCCCGTCTCGCCCGGCGCGCCGTTCGTCGATGAGGTGCTGCTGACGGCGCCCGCGACCCGGGAGGACATCGAGGTCGTCGTGACCTCGGCAGACACCGGTGTGCATGAGCTCGTGCATTGGCGCGCGCACGATGCGGCTGTCGTCGAGCCGTGGGTGGCGAGCGAGCCGCCGGAGCCGGCGGGTATCGAATCGAACGACGAACTCGTCGTCACGGCACGCCACCTCGTGCAGTACCGCCACCCCACCCGCGCGGCGGAGCCCTACTTCCGCGAGGCCGTGTGCCGCGACCCCGGCGATGCGCGCGCACATGAGGGCCTCGCCCGCCTGTGCTTCTCCCGTGGGGAGTACCTGGCCGCTCTCGAGCATCTCGATGCCGCGCAGGCCCGCGAGACACGACGAAACCTTAACCCCGAGCACGGTGGCGTCAGCCTGTTGCGCGGTCTCGTGCTGGAGAGGCTGGAACGGTGGAGCGACGCCGCGGATGCCTTCGGCAAGGCGAGTTGGGACAGCGCTCTGCGCACCCCGGCGGCCCTGGGGCGCGCTCGGCTCGCTCTGCGGGCGGGCGATGCACAGCGCTCGCTCGAACTCGCCGAGCAAGCGGCAACGCACGATCCATTGAGCACGCAGCTCCTCGCGGCGCGCGTGGTCGCCCTGCGCGCCCTCGGTGCGGACCAGCGCGCCCGCGATCTGCTCGCGTCCGCCCGCGACGCCGATCCGCTGGACCCCCTGCTCGCGGCGCTCGACGATGCGCTCGACCCGCTCGATCCGCGTACCCTGCTCACGATGGCGCACGAGGTGCACCGGTACGGCGACCACGCCCGCGGCATCCGACTCGCCGAGCGGGCGGCCTCGGCGGGGCCGAGTGCCTTCGGCAACCCGGCCCCGATGGCGGCGTATGCGGTCGCCGCCTTCCTGGATGGCGCCGGAGCGCACCGCGAGGCTGCGATGGCGCGCGGGCGTGCGCGTGCTGTCGGTGCCCGACTCGCATTCCCCGCGGGGCTCGACGACCACGATGTGCTCTGCCGCGCCCTCGCCGCGGAGGCGGATGATGCGCGGGCGAACGGGATGCTCGGATGCTGGCTGCTCGACGCCGGGCGCACCGGCGCAGCGCTCGAAGCCCTCGATCGTGCGATCGAGCAGGGCGCTGAAGACCCGGTTGTCTGGCGCAACGCCGCGGTCGCCCTGGTGAACGCCGGCGGCGACCTCGATCTCGCCGACGCGCGCTATGCCTCGGCGCTCGAACGCAGCGGAGCCGCGGACGCTCGGCTCGTGTACGAGCGGGATCAGCTCGCCGGACTGCGCGGCGTCGACCCGGCCGATCGGCTGGAGGCGATCGAGCGTGCCGGAGCCGAGGTGCTGATCCGCGACGATCTCATGGTCGCCTATCTCGGCTTGTTGGTCGATCTCGACCGGGCCGAGCAGGCGCTGGAGGTGTTGCAGCGGCGGGAGTTCCAGCCGTTCGAAGGCGGCGAGGGCACGGTGCTCGCCGTGTTCGACCGGGCATCGGCTGCCGTCGCGCGCGAGGTGCTCGCACGGGATCCGGAGCGCGCCAGACGGTTGCTGCGGGCCGGGGTCGTGCCTCCGCAGAACCTCGGAGAGGGCCGTCACCCCGCTGATATCGTCGCGGAACGGTTCGTGCTCCTGGGAGACGCCGAGGCGGCGCTCGGTGATGACCGGGCCGCGGCGGTGTCCTGGTGTCGGGCGACAGCAGTTGACACGGCGTTGGCGGCTGAGGGGCATCGCATCACTGCGAGCGATGTCTGGATCGGTCGGGCGCATCTGCGTCTGGGGGAGTGGGCGCAGGCCGCGCGCGTGTGGGACGCGCTTGAGGCGCGTGCCGCGGAGCTGGAAGCGGCAGCGGATCGCAGCGATTACTTCGCCACCTCGATGCCCGAGCTGCTGCTCTTCTCTGTCGATACGGTCGAGCGTCGCCTCCAGGAGGCTCGGGCGCTGCGCGATCTCGCCGCCGAGGGACGTCGCGAGGCAGCGGCGGGCGGAGGATCCGGCACGATGCGCGCGGCCCCCTGACACCCCCACTTCGCGCCGAGACCCCCTGCTGCAGACGTCTGCAGCAGGGGGTCTCGGCGCTAGCTGGGGGTGTCAGAGGATGCGCGCCGCCTCGGTGAGCACACCGCGCAGGATGCTGCCGATCTCGCGGAACTCCGCCGGGCCGATCGTCAACGGCGGGGCGAGCTGGATGACGGGGTCGCCGCGGTCGTCGGCACGGCAGTACAGCCCCGCGTCGTAGAGCGCCTTCGAGAGGAACCCGCGCAGCAGACGCTCGGATTCGTCCTCGTCGAAGGTCTCCTTGGTGGTCTTGTCCTTGACCAGCTCGATGCCGAAGAAGTATCCGTCGCCGCGCACGTCGCCGACGATGGGCAGATCGAGCAGGGTCTCGAGCTCGGCGCGGAACAGCGGAGAGTTCTCGCGCACGTGGGCGTTCAGTCCCTCCTCATCGAAGATGGCGAGGTTCTCGAGCGCCACAGCGGCCGAGACCGGATGCCCGCCGAAGGTGTAGCCGTGCGGGAAGTACGTCTGCCCTTTCGAGAACGGCTCGTAGATGCGGTCGGAGATGATGGTGGCTCCGATGGGGGAGTATCCGCTGGTCATGCCCTTGGCACAGGTGATCATGTCGGGGACGTACCCGTACGCGTCGCACGCGAAGGTGTGGCCGATGCGGCCGAAGGCGCAGATGACCTCGTCCGACACCAGCAGCACGTCGTGGCGATCGCAGATCTCGCGGACACGCTGGAAGTAGCCCGGGGGAGGCGGGAAACAGCCGCCGGAGTTCTGCACCGGCTCGAGGAAGACCGCCGCGACCGTGTCGGGTCCTTCGAAGAGGATCATCTCTTCGATGCGGTTCGCCGCCCACCGGCCGAAGGCCTCGGGATCGTCGGCGGGCCCGCCCATCTCGGCGGCGCGGTAGAAGTTCGTGTTCGGCACGCGGAACCCGCCGGGGGTGAGTGGCTCGAACATCTCCTTCATCGCGGGGATGCCGGTGATCGCCAGGGCCCCCTGCGGGGTGCCGTGGTACGCGACCGAGCGCGAGATCACCTTGTGCTTTCCGGGGCGGCCCCGCAGCTTCCAGTAGTGCTTGGCGAGCTTGAAGGCGGTCTCGACGGCCTCACCACCGCCGGTGCTGAAGAAGACCCGGTTCAGGTCGCCGGGGGCCTCATCGGCGAGCCGGTCGGCCAACTCGATCGCCGCGGGGTGCGCGTACGACCACAGGGGGAAGAACGCCAGCTCTTCGGCCTGCTTCGCTGCAGCCTCGGCCAGCCGGCGGCGACCGTGTCCGGCATTGACGACGAACAGCCCGGCCAACCCGTCGATGTACTTGCGGCCGTCGGAGTCCCAGATGTGGTGTCCCTCGCCCTTGACGATCACCGGCACTCCAGAGGACTCCATCGTCGACTGACGAGTGAAGTGCATCCAGAGATGGTCCTTCGCTTTCTGCTGCAGTTCGGCGTTCATGTGTCGATATTGACACTGAACGTTACTGTTGGCAACAGAATTCGCAGGGAAAATGCCGCAGATGCTACGAAATCAGCATCCGCCCCTCGTGGGTGCCTCGACGCCTCAGGCGTCGAGCGGGCCCAGCCACGCGCTCGCCGCCGTCGCGTGCGCCGATTCGGGGTCGGACGGGTGGAACATGCCCGCCAGCACATCGCGGTACAGCCGCGACAACTCGTTCGACGAGAAGTACGAGCCGCCGCCGGCGACCAGCATCGCCTCATCGACCACCTGCTTGGCCATCACGACCGCGCGGTGCTTGACACCGGAGAGCAGGGTGAACCAGCGGGCGCCGTGATCCGCGCCGGCATCCACGTCTCGGGTGAGGGCTGCGATCTGCGGGGGCAGGGCGTCGTAGGCCAGTGCCATGTCGGCGATCCGCCAGCGGATGTCGGGGTCCTGGCTGTACGTCGTGCCGCTCTTCTTCGACGTGCGCTTGTGCGCGGTGGCGACGGCCAGATCGAGGCCGCGCCGGGCGATGCCCGTGTACACCGAGGCGAGCAGCAGCTCGAACACGCTGAAGATGCCGAACACGATCGGATCCGGGTTCGGGCCCGGGTCGATGCGGCGCACGATGCGCTCCGGCGGCGCGACGGCGCCGTTCAGTCGGGTCGTGCGGCTCTGCGTGCCGCGCATGCCGAGGGTGTCCCAGTCGTCTCCGGTCACGACCGCATCGGTGCGGTCGATGAAGGCGAACACCAGTTTCGGCGCGTCGGCGCTGGTCGTGTCGAGGCCGTGCAGACCCAGGCGGGTCCACACCGGCGCCAACGAGGTGAAGATCTTCGTGCCGGTAAAGGCATACCCGCCGTCCGGCTGTGGAGCGGCATCGGTGTCGCTGCCGAACAGCACGAGATCGTTGCCGCCCTCGCTGATGCCGAACGCGAAGACCTCGCCGGCGACGGCGCCGTCCTGCACGAACTCCAGGCCCGCGACGCCGCGGTCGCTGAACACCTTTGCCACGCCGGTCCAGACGAGGTGCATATTGATCGCCAGAGCGGTGGCGGGGGATGCCGTCGCGAGGCGCTGCTGCAGCAGCGCCGCCTGCTCCAGGCCCAGCCCCGCGCCGCCGCGCTCGGCGGGCACGAGGATCGACAGATAGCCGGCGTCCTGCAGCTCGTCGAGATCGTCCTGCGGGAAGGTGTTCTCGCGATCGTGGATGCCCGCGCGCTCGCGGATGCGCTCGAGCAGTGCGTCGGGCAGATACAGGGACGGGTCGAACGCGCTCATGCCTCCACAGTAGATGCGAGGCGTCAGGGCTGGGCGGTCGTGATCGGTTCGGTGTCGGGATGTGGCGAGGGATCACGGTCGCGCAGATCGGGGAAGAACCGCACGAACACCACCGAGACGAGCAGGCCCGCGGCGGCGAACAATGTGGCGGCGAGGTAGGCGCCGGTCGGGCCGTTGAGATCGATGAGGATGCCGGCGATGGCCGACCCCAGTGCGGCCCCGATCAGCTGCCCGGTGCCCGCCCACCCGAAGGCCTCGGCCGTCTCGCTGAACTTCACGCTGGCCGTGGTGATCGCGAAGAGGACGGCAAGGGCGGGCGCGACGCCGAGTCCGGCCAGCAGCAGTGTGCCGCCGAGCCAGAAGACGTTCAGCGACAGCATCGTCAGGCACAGGCCGACGGTCACGATGAGCAGGCGGCGTGCCATCGCCCACGGGCCGATCGGGATGTGCCCGAAGGCCAGTCCGCCGACCAGGCTTCCCACCGAGAAGACAGCCAGCACCAGCCCTGCCTCCAGGCCGTCGTGACCGAAGGTCGCGACGACGCCGACCTCGACAGCCGACGCGGCGCCGATGAGCAGGAAGCCGATCGCGGTGGCGAGCATCACCGGCGGTTTCAGGACGACCCGGCCGAATGCGCGTCGGCTGCGCGGGATGCGTACCCGGCCCACCTCGGGCGAGAAGATGAACCAGGCGCCGCCGAACAGCAGGATCGTGGCGACCAGCAGCAGCCCCTCGACCGTGCCGACCTGGGTGGAGACCACGGTGATCACCACGGGGGCGACGATCCAGATGATCTCCTGCAGAGAGGCGTCGAGTGAGAACAGCGGGGTGAGCTGCCCGGAGTTGACCAGCTTCGGGTAGATCGTGCGCACGGCCGCCTGCACTGGGGGCGTAGAGAGGCCCGCCAGCAGGGCGAGCGCCATGTAGCCGGGAACATTCAGCGGCAGCAGCGCGAGACAGAGCAAGGCGACGACGCAGACCAGCGCGGTGAGCGTGAGCACCCGGCGCATGCCCCAGGCGCCCATCCATCGGCTCGTGACCGGTCCGGCGACAGCCTGTCCGACCGATGCCGCCGCGAGGACGATGCCCGCCGCGCCGTACGATCCGGTCTGCTGCTCGACATGCAATAGGATCGCCAGACTCAGCATCCCGCTGGGGAAGCGCGCCACCAATTGCGCTGCGATCATGCGCGCCACTCCGGGCGTGCGAAGAAGGTCCCGGTATCCCGCCACGAGACGAGATTAGTCCCCTTTGGTATCCGCGCGCGCGTACGCGCGGCGCGACGCGCGGGGCGTGCGAACGGCGTCGTGGGCGACACGCCCGCGACACGCCGAAGCGCGCTCTCCACAGGAAATCGGATGTCGGTGGGGGCAGCTAGCGTGCCGCCTGTGGATGGATCCGCAACCGGGTCGACAGACCCGCGTGAATCCGCGGTTCGCGACCCGTCAGAGGTGCCGCCGGCCTGTGGAAGAAAGCGTGGACAAGCTGTGTTGAACCTGGGGAGGACGGTGGAAAACTACACGGATGTAACTACTACCCCTTGTGGTCACCCCCAATGTCCGTCCCCATATGTAGTATTGATACTCCCGGCGGGGGGTCTGTCGGAGAACATCGGATTAGAGGGGAATCAGTCGTCATCATGTCGATCACGGTCTACACCAAGCCTTCCTGCGTTCAGTGCAACGCCACCTACCGCGCCCTCGACGCCAAGGGCATCGAATACGAGATCCACGACCTCTCCGAAGACGCCAACGCCCTCGAGCAGGTCAAGGCTCTCGGCTACATGTCGGCACCCGTCGTCGTGACCGACGAGGGCCACTGGTCGGGCTTCCGTCCCGACAAGATCGACGAGCTCGCAGCGCGCCTGTCCTGACCTGGCGACAGGCGCAGACACCAAAGGGAGTGGATCATGAGCGCGGTCGCCACCGAGGTGCCGCTGCTGGTGTTTTTCTCGAGCGTCTCGGGTAACACCGCACGGTTCATCGAGAAGCTCGATCTGCCCGCGCGGCGCATCCCGTTGCTTCGCACCGACGAGCCGCTCATCATCGATGAGCCGTTCGTGCTGGTCACCCCCACGTACGGAGGTGGGCAGGGTCGCGGCGTCGAGAAGGGCGCCGTGCCCAAGCAGGTCATCCGGTTCCTCAACGACGAGCGCAACCGGCGAAACATCCGCGGGGTGATCTCGGCGGGAAACACGAACTTCGGCGATGCGTTCTGCCTCGCCGGTGAAGTCATCAGCCGCAAGTGCAACGTGCCGCACTTGTATCGGTTCGAGGTATTCGGCACGCAGGACGACGTCGATCGCGTGAGCGACGGATTGGAACGATGGTGGAAGCTACAGTGACAGACGCAGTCGAGTTCAAGGTGAACCCCGCCTTCGAAGGGCTCGACTACCACGCCCTCAACGCGATGCTGAACCTGTACGACGCGAACGGCAAGATCCAGTTCGACGCCGACAAGCGCGCAGCACGCGAGTACTTCCTGCAGCACGTCAACCAGAACACGGTGTTCTTCCACTCGCTCAAGGAGCGTCTGGACTACCTCGTCGAGAAGCAGTACTACGAAGGCGCGGTCATCGACCAGTACTCCTTCGAGTTCATCCAGAAGCTCAACGACTTCGCGTACTCGAAGAAGTTCCGCTTCGAGACGTTCCTCGGCGCGTTCAAGTACTACACCAGCTACACGCTCAAGACGTTCGACGGCAAGCGCTACCTCGAGCGCTTCGAGGACCGCGTCGTCATGACGGCCCTCGCCCTCGCCGAAGGTGACGAGCAGGTCGCGATCGAGCTCGTCGACGAGATCATCTCGGGCCGGTTCCAGCCGGCCACGCCCACCTTCTTGAACGCCGGCAAGGCGCAGCGCGGCGAGCTCGTCAGCTGCTTCCTGCTGCGCATCGAAGACAACATGGAGTCGATCGCCCGCGGCATCAACTCGTCGCTGCAGCTCAGCAAGCGCGGTGGCGGTGTCGCTCTGCTGCTGAGCAACATCCGTGAGTCGGGTGCTCCGATCAAGCAGATCGAGAACCAGTCCTCGGGCATCATCCCCGTCATGAAGCTGCTCGAAGACAGTTTCAGCTACGCCAACCAGCTGGGCGCGCGTCAGGGCGCCGGTGCGGTCTACCTGCACGCGCACCACCCCGACATCATGCGCTTCCTCGACACCAAGCGTGAGAACGCCGACGAGAAGATTCGCATCAAGACGCTGTCGCTGGGCGTCGTCGTGCCCGACATCACCTTCGAGCTCGCCAAGAAGGGCGAGGACATGTACCTGTTCTCGCCGTACGACGTTGAGAAGGTCTACGGGGTGCCGTTCGGTGACATCTCGGTGACCGAGAAGTACCACGAGATGGTCGACGACGCGCGCATCAAGAAGACGAAGATCAACGCGCGCGAGTTCTTCCAGACGCTCGCCGAGATCCAGTTCGAGTCGGGCTACCCGTACATCATGTTCGAAGACACGGTGAACAAGGCCAACCCGATCAAGGGTCGGATCAACATGTCGAACCTGTGCAGCGAGATCCTGCAGGTGAACACCCCGACGACGTACAACACCGACCTGTCGTACGACCAGATCGGCAAGGACATCTCGTGCAACCTCGGCTCGATGAACATCGCGCTGTCGATGGATGCCGGTGACCTCGGCAAGACCGTCGAGGCCGCGATCCGTGCGCTGACCGCGGTCAGCACCCAGAGCCACATCAGCTCGGTGCGGTCGATCGAAGACGGCAACGACCGTTCGCACGCGATCGGCCTCGGGCAGATGAACCTGCACGGGTACCTGGCTCGCGAGCGGGTGTTCTACGGCTCTGAAGAGGGCATCGACTTCACGAACATCTACTTCTACACGGTGTTGTTCCACGCGCTGAAGGCATCGAACAAGCTCGCCATCGAGCGCGGCGAGACCTTCGAGGGCTTCGCCGACTCGACCTACGCGTCGGGTGAGTTCTTCGACAAGTACATCGACCAGGTCTGGGCTCCCGAGACCGAGAAGGTCAAGGAGCTCTTCGCCGGTCACCGCATCCCGACGCAGCAGGACTGGGCCGAGCTGAAGGAGAGCGTGCAGCAGCACGGCATCTTCAACCAGAACCTGCAGGCCGTGCCGCCGACCGGTTCGATCTCGTACATCAACAACTCGACGTCGTCGATCCACCCGATCGCGTCGAAGGTGGAGATTCGCAAGGAAGGCAAGCTCGGTCGCGTGTACTACCCGGCGCCGTTCATGACGAACGACAACCTGGAGTACTACGAGGACGCCTACGAGATCGGGTACGAGAAGGTCATCGACACGTACGCCGCGGCGACGCAGCACGTCGACCAGGGACTGTCGCTGACGCTGTTCTTCAAGGACACCGCGACCACCCGTGACATCAACAAGGCGCAGATCTACGCATGGCGCAAGGGCATCAAGACGATCTACTACATCCGTCTGCGTCAGCTGGCGCTTGAGGGCACCGACATGACGGAGTGCGTCAGCTGCATGCTGTGACGCGCTGACCAGGGACTTTTTCAGAATAGGAATGGCAAGATGACTCCCTCTCCGAAGCTCACGCTGGTCGACCACGTGCAGGCGATCAACTGGAACCGCATCGAAGACGAGAAGGACCTCGAGGTCTGGAACCGTCTGACGGGCAACTTCTGGCTGCCTGAGAAGGTGCCGCTGTCGAACGACGTGCAGTCGTGGAACACGCTCACCGAGCAAGAGCAGCTGATGACCATGCGCGTGTTCACCGGCTTGACGCTGCTCGACACCATTCAGGGCACGGTGGGCGCGGTCTCGCTGATCCCCGACGCGCTGACCCCGCACGAGGAGGCTGTGTACACCAACATCGCCTTCATGGAGTCGGTGCACGCCAAGAGCTACTCGTCGATCTTCTCGACCCTCGCGTCGACGAAGGAGATCGATGAGGCCTTCCGCTGGTCGGTCGAGAACCAGAACCTGCAGAAGAAGGCGCAGATCATCGTCGACTACTACCGTGGCGATGACCCGCTCAAGCGCAAGGTCGCCTCGACCCTGCTGGAGTCGTTCCTGTTCTACTCGGGCTTCTACCTGCCGATCTACTGGTCGTCGAAGGCGAAGCTGACCAACACCGCCGACCTGATCCGGTTGATCATCCGCGACGAGGCCGTGCACGGCTACTACATCGGCTACAAGTACCAGCGCGGGCTCGAGACCGAGACGCCCGAGCGGCGTGAAGAGCTCAAGGACTACACGTTCTCGCTGCTGTACGAACTGTACGAGAACGAGGTGCAGTACACGCAGGACCTCTACGACGGTGTCGGACTGACCGAGGACGTCAAGAAGTTCTTGCACTACAACGCCAACAAGGCGCTGATGAACCTGGGCTACGAGGCGATGTTCCCCTCGACCGTCACGAACGTGAACCCGGCGATCCTCTCGGCGCTGTCGCCCAACTCAGACGAGAACCACGACTTCTTCTCGGGGTCGGGCTCTTCGTACGTCATCGGCAAGGCCGAGGCCACCGAAGACGACGACTGGGACTTCTGAGTCGGTGTGTGCGGCGTCACAGATCGTGGCGCCGCACACCATGCGTCCGAGGATCGCGCTGGATTCCGCGTTCCGCGCGCTGGTGGGCGAACGTGCGGTGGCGACATCAGCTACTTCACTGCGTCGCGGGCACCCAGTCGCGGTCGGGTGGCTTCGCTACGGTAGCGGGTATGACCGCCATCTCTGCCCTGCGATTGATCGTCCCCAGCGTCTGGATCGGGCTGATCCTGGGACTGTCCTTCATTGAGGCACCACTGAAGTTCATGGCGCCGGGCATCACCGTTCCGCTGGGGCTGGGGATCGGGCGGCTGATGTTCTGGGCGCTTGCCATCGGTGGATTTGTCTTGCTTCTCGTGCTGACGGCGAGCGCGGTGCTTCGGCCACGTGTGCCTGTGGGTGGATGGGCGTTGATCGGATGCCTGTGGGTGCTGATGCTCGTGCAGTCCTTCGCCATCCGCCCGGCGCTCAGTGCTCGTAGCGACATCGTGATCGCTGGCGGTGACCCCGGGCCGTCAGTGCTGCACTACGTGTACATCGCTACGGACGTGGCGATCCTCATCACACTTGTGCTGTGGATCGTCATCACTGTCCGGTCGAGCCGAACAGCGCCGATGCAGCACCGTTGACGAGCGGCTCACCCACACGGGCACGTCCATCCCAGCATCCGAGCGAATAGGCCGCGTCAACGGTGCTCGGGGCGCGCCGGCGCGAGGGCGGCGACGCCGAGCAGGACCGCACCGCAGGCGGTGATGATGATCCATCCCGACACGAATGACTCCGACGCGGCAATGGTGCCTGCCAGGGCGATGCCGAGGGCCGTGCCGACCTGGCGTGCGGTCGAGGTGACGCCGCCCGCGACGCCCGCCCGGTCGAGGGGCAAGCTGTTCACAGCGGTGTTGGTGATGGGCGGATTTCCGAGACCGACACCCAGGCCGATGAGCAGAAACGCCACCAGGAGCGCCGTGAGGTTCATCCCAGCGGCGAGTGTCGTCAGCAACGCCCCGCCGAGGGTGAGGAGTGCGCCCGCAACCAACAGCGGGATTCTCGGCCCGGCCCGCCCGACGAGGTAGCCGGAGAGTGGGGCGCCGACGATCGCCCCGATTGCCATCGGCAGCGTCGCTGCGCCGGCTGCCAGGGGCGTCCAGCCCTCGCCGCCTTGCAGAAGAACTGTAGTCAGCAAGAGCGTCACGCTGAACCCGACGAAGAGAGCGACGGCACCTGCGACTGCTCCGGCGAACCCGGGATGCCGGAAGAGGTGCGGGTCGATGAGCGGCTGACGGCTGCGTGACTCGGCCCAGAAGAAGCCGAGCGCTGTCAGGAGCACGGCGCCGATCCCGAGAATCACGACCGGTGAGGTCCATCCGACGTGAGGCGCCTCGATGAGCACAGCAACCATCCCGCCGATGAGAAGCACGAGCAGTACCTGGCCGCGAATGTCGAGTCTGCGTGCATGAGCAGCGCGGGACTCCGGCACCAGGACGGCTACGAGGATCAGCGCGACGAGCACGACGGGCACGTTGATCCAGAACACCGCACGCCAGTCGAACGCGGCGATGAGTGCCCCACCGGTCAGCGGACCGGCGGCCAGGCTCACCCCGAACACTGACGCCCAGATGCCGATGGCCTGTGCCCGCTCTCGCGGGTCAGTCATGACGCCCACGACGATGGCAAGGGCGACGGGCGTGAGCATCGATGCTCCCACCCCCTGGAGGGCGCGCGCCGCGATCAGCCACCCGAGTGAGGGTGCGGCGGCGCCGGCGAGGGACGCGACGGCGAACACGACCAGCCCGATCTGGAAGACCCGTCGCCGTCCGAACCGATCCGCCAGCGCGCCCGCGGTGATGAGCAGGCTCGCGAACGGCACCGTGTACGCGTCGATCACCCATGCCAGGCGATCCACATCGAGGCCGAGGCCCAGCCCGATCTGCGGCAGCCCGATGCTGACTATGGTCGTGTCCAACCCGACCAAGAACAGCGCCGATGCGCACACCGCGAGTATTGCCCATCGGCGTCGTGCGCTGAGCGCGATCGTGCCTCTCGCTGCGTCGGTAGCTGTCATGTCGGCCCGCCTTCTCTCTGCAAGACGCGGGCCGAAATGCCGCGCGCGTGTTCGATGATCCCCGGCCGCGGCGGCACCTCGCGACGTTCCTTGCGAATTCTGCAAAGATCGAGGCATGAATGCGGACGTGACGGGAATCCTCGAAGCCATCGGTCCGCGTCTGCGTCGGCTCCGCCGCGAGCGGAAACTGACGCTCGCCGCGGTCGCCGAGCGGTCTGGGCTGTCTATCAGTGGGCTATCGCGGCTGGAGACCGGGCATCGTCAACCGACGCTGGAGCTCTTGATCCCCCTCGCTCGCGTGTATGGGGTGTCGCTGGGTGTGCTGGTCGGGGCGCCAGAGACCGGCGACCCACGCGTGCACCTCGAGCCGCGGCGCTTGCGGCATGCCGGCGTCATCATTCCCCTCACCGAGTATCCCGGCCGGGTTCAGGTGTTCAAGCAGGTGCTCGGGCCGCGCCGGGTGCGCATGAGCAGCCATCGAGGCAGTGCCTGGCTGTATGTTCTTGCCGGCCAGTTGCGCCTGCTTCTCGGCGATGAGGAACGTCTGCTCGAGCCGGGTGAGACAGCACGGTTCGACCCCATGACGCCACACTGGTTCGGCCCCGCAGATGGCACCACGGTCGAGCTACTGCATCTGTTTGGGGCTGACAGCGAGCACCCTGTCGCACTGTGATCTGCGCGCGTCGCCCGACGGCATAAGGCGATCTCGGTCGCCTGCTCGTACCGTCTCCGCGGTGGTGGCATGGTTGTCGTGGGTCATGGTCGGTCGCCCGCTGCCTGCTCCAGGGCGCGCTCGAAGATGCCCGGGCTCTGCGCGCCCGACACGCCGTACTTCTCGTCGATGACGAAGAAGGGGACGCTGTTGATGCCGAGCTGACCGGCGCGGGCGATGTCCGCGTGCACGGCGGGGAGGTACTCCTCGGTGGTGAGCGCGTGGCGGATCGTGTCCGGGTCGAGGCCGATCTCGGCGGCGAGGTCGACGAGTTCGTCGAGGTTGCCGACGTCGCGGCCGTGTTCGAAGTACGCCGCGAGCAGTCGGTCGTTCATCTCGCTCTGCTTGCCGTGGGCCTTCGCGAAGTGGATGGCCTGGTGGGCGAGGAGGGTGAGCGCGGGCTGCAGCCTGTCCCAGTCGAACGTGAGCCCGAGTCCTTCGCCGACCTGGTCGATCATGGCGAACCTGTCACGAACGTGCTGTTCGGTGAGGTTCATGACGTCGGTGAGGTATTCGGCGTAGCGGCCGCCGTACTCGACGGGCGGGTTCTGGTCGAGCTGGTATGAGTGGTACTCGACTTCCACGGGGATTCCGCTGCTGCTCGTGAACCGTTCGCGGCCGGTCTCGAACTTGCGTTTGCCGATGTGGCACCACACGCAGGTGACGTCCGACCAGATGTCCACTTTGAGTGGGGTCGTCGATGGGGCGCTCATTGCGGCACCGTGACGACGAGCTTGCCGACGGGGTGCTCGCCCACGAAGTCGACGTAGGCCTGGACTGCATCATCGAGCGTGTAGACCTTCGCGATCACAGGACGGATGCCGTCGTCGAGCGCGAGCTGCGCGAGCTCGATCATGCCGCCGAGGTCGGCGTTCGCGTCGGCGACGTAGGTGACGGTGATGTCTTGGCGGGGGATCTGCTCGGGGTTCGGCGGCGGCGGCACGATTGTGAAAAGCCGTCCACCGGGCTTGACCGTGGCAATCAGGTCATCGAGCGAGTTCCCGGGAAGAGCAACGTTCAGGATCACATCGACATCGGCGGGATACTCGGCCGGGTCGAAACCGATCACATGGTCCGCACCGAGCGCGGTGATCGCGTCGGCGTCCGCCGGCATGGCGGTCGCGGTGATCTGGGCACCGGAAGAGCTGAGGATCGTCATCAGCGCGGTGCCGACCGCACCGGTCGCGCCGACCACGAGCACACGCTCGCCCGGCTGAACGTCTGCGGTGAGCGCGAGAGCGCGCGCCGTGAGACCCGTGGTCGCGAGGGCGGCGGCATCCTTGACGCTCAAGCTCGCGGGTCGGTGCGCGACGAACGGGGTGTCTGCGCGGACCGTGAGGTACTCGGCCATCGATCCGGTCCCGGTCGGTGAGTTCGGCCCACCGAACGCGGCCATGGCGGCGGAGGTCGTGTAGCCGAACACCTCATCGCCCACCGCGAAGCGGGACACACCATCGCCGACCGCGGTGACGGTGCCGGCGAAGTCCGCACCGAGCACGTGCGGCAGCGGCAGCTGTACGAACTGACTCAGATCACCGCGGGCAACCCGCAGATCGGCCATGTTCACCGCCGACGCGGCGACCCGCACCAGAATCTCGCCCGCGGCAGGTTCCGGTGCATCCACCTCGACCACCTGATAGGTGTCGGGCTGTCCATAGTCATGCGCGACAAGCGCCTTCATTCTCACGTATCCACTCCCTTTAAACGGACCATATGGTCACCTTGCGCGGGAAGACTACGCGAAACGGACCGTATGGTCAAGTTCGGCTAGGCTCGAGGGCATGACCGATGTGAGAGCTCCCCGTGCGGATGCCGTGCGCAACCGTGCCCGGCTGCTCGACGCGGCCGAGCTTGAGTTCGCCGATCGCGGGTTGGACGTGTCCGTCGCTGACATCGCCGCGCGTGCGGGCGTGGGCAAGGGAACCGTCTTCCGGCACTTCACGACCAAAGAAGACCTCCTGGCCACCGTCGTCGTGCACCGACTCGAGAGGCTCATTGCCGATGGAGAGCGGCTGGCCGACACCTCTCCCGCCGAGACCGCGCTTTTCGAGTTCGTCACCCTCGCAGCCGGCCAGCAGCAGGACGAACTGTCCGTCCTCACCGCGACCGACACCGTCAACGATCAGCTCGACGATGCGCAGTCGCGCCTGTTCGCACTCATGGAGCGGCTGGTTGCCGATGCGCGCGCCGCCGGCGTCCTCCGCCCCGACGTCACCGGCGAAGACGTCGCTCTGCTGATCTGCGCTCCCGGCCACGTCGCAGGCTTCGCGCCCGGCCGAGGCCCCGACCTCTGGCGGCGCTACCTCGGCATCATCCTGGACGGACTCCGACCCGAAGGTGCACACCCCCTGCCCCACTGAGTTCGCTGCGGCGGGCAGCATCGAGGGGTCCTCCCCATCGGAGTGACGTCGGCAGGACCCCTCAACTTAGCTCCTGAAGGTCCGTCAGCGCGCGGACGCGGGGCGGTCGGTGATGGGGCACGCGTCATGGAGGAACAACCGGTCCGAACGTTCAGTTGGTCCTCAAACGCCTCGCCCTGTGCTTGTCGCATGCGCTGGAGCGCGCAGCAACCGCGCCGTGACCGTGCCCATCGGGTTCATCGACGGATTGCCTGTCGGTGTGCAGGTCGCCGGCCCGTGGCGGTGTCTGCCAGCCCCACAAGCGCCGTGCTCAGCGCTGCGGCGGTTTGAAGAATCGCCTCGACGCCTGCGTGGGTCTCTGACAATCTTCACCCTCACGGGCTACATGAAGAGACCGTCATGGGCAAGCATCAGGCGACCACGCGCATCGCGGCCGCGGCCAAGGCGCGCGCCTCCGGCATCATGCCGTGGCGCGCTCCCGGTGCCGGGGCTCTGCGTGGATGAGTCCGTCGACGAAGGCGATCGCCTCGCCCTCGTCAGCGAACTGCGGCATCAGCGAGAGTTCGGCGATGAGGTTCGTCTGCGCGCGGGTGAGCATGCGCTTCTCGCCCGGCGAGACGCCGCGGTCCACATCGCGGCGGCTGATGTCGCGAACGACCTCGGACACCTGCACGATGCTGCCGCTCGCCACCTTCTGCTCGTAGGTCTTGAAGCGGCGAGACCAGTTCGCCGGTTCATCGGTCATCGTCTCGCCGAGCGCGGCGACGACAAGGCTGAGGGTCGCGTCGCTCATCACCGGGCGGATGCCCACATCGTCGATGCGGTCGATGGGGATCCGGATCGTCAGGCGGTTGACGAGGGAATGCAGGACGATGCACTCGGTGGGCTCTCCGCGTACCACGCGCACCTCGCGTCCGACGACAGTGACCGCCCCGTGATGGGGGTGGATGAGGGTGGCGTTCGGAGCGAGAGAGAGCATCGGGTTCCCTTTCCAGGGGCGGTGGTTGTCTGCGTTGCCCGGCGGGGCCCGGGAAGACTACAGATGCATCCGCCAAGGGGCAAACGCGAGGAGGGGCCTCCGCCGAGTCGCCGATGCTGGCGTTTGTGCGTGTTCGAAGCGGCGCGCGCTCGGTCGCTGGGCGCCCCTTCAGTCGTCGGAGGGTGTCGCGGCGTCGGCGATGATGTCGTCGACGACCTCAGGGGGGTAGCGCTCGGGCGAGATGCGCCTCATGCCAGCCAACGCCACGGCAAGAAGCATGTATCGCTGAGCCTCTATGGCCCCCAGTTCGGGCGACGAGCTTTGCAGTGCTGTGACAACGACGTCGAGGCTATCTGCATAGGTTGGCGCGAAGTCAGGCACGCGCAGAGCGTGCGCCCACGCGTCGGCCCACAAGTTGAGGTCTGGCGCTGATGGCGAGGCGCGGTGGTTGGCGAAGAACTCCAGTACGGGATTCGTCGTCGGAGTCCGCGTAGCGGTAGTGAAGCCGTCAACTTGTTCAGCCACATAGGTTCGCCACGCCGCCGCCTGCAGTTCCACCATGCTCGCGAAATGCTGATGGATCAGCCCAGGGGAGCCGCCGACCTCCTGACCGACCGTGCGTGCGGTGATGCCGGCCAGGCCGGAGCGTCGCGCGACGCGGAGTGCTGCGTCGACGATTGCGGCGCGGCGCTGTTCGCGCGGGAGATAGGCCATGGCGATTCATTCTAGGGTGCGCCGGCGTAGATCATTTGCTAATTTGTACACCTGTACAAATTGAGTGGAGGTCGTGATGCAGAAGAGAAGTCTCGGTGAGCTGCGCCGTGCCTTGCAGAACGTGAGCGAAGCAACTCGCCGAACAGTTCGGATGCCGAAGTCGTGGGAGGCGGGCTGGCAGAACCTGGACTACCTCGGGTGGAGGGACCCCAGTGCGCGCCAACGCGGCTACCTTTTCGTTGAGCGAGAAGGGCAGCTTCAGGGCATCATGCTGGAACGCGCTCGGCTTGCTTCGGCGCCCGCGCGCGCTGTCATGTGCACGTTGTGCAGGATGCCAAGGCGGTTCGAGCAGGTGATCCTGTTCACGGGGCGGTCGGCCGCGTCCGACCAGAGTCGTTCATCGCGCGGGAGTTACCTCTGTGCAGAACTGGACTGCAACAGCAGAGTGAATCGACTGCTTCCCAGCTCGATGTTGGAAGGGAGCGCGGAAGAGTTTGTCGCTGGCCGCAGGCAGGGGCTGCGTGAACGAGCGCACTCGTTCGTGGCGGAGGTGCTGCGGGGCGCTCCGAGCGCCTAGATTCGGCACGCTCTCCACGTTGTTGCTTTCGGCATCATGACGTGCCGGCGGGCCAGCCGATCGAGAAGCCCTTGCGCACTGTGTGAGGTTTCGGAATACTGGCGCCATCTTTTCTGTGGGTAGTCGAGCGCTGCCGAATACGTGCATGCGCATCTGGGGTGAGTGACGGGACCAACGGAGGTGCCGCGTGTTGCGTAGAGTCGGCGTTCTTGTCGTATCGGGCTTGGTAGTAGCAGGAGCGGCGGCGCCCCCAGCGGCAGCGGTGCAGCCCGCATCCCCACCACCCGGAGTCTCGACGGCGAAGCCCTCGGATCCGGGCGCGACCTCATCGAACGCGGAGCAACCGGTGTACGCGCAGCCGACGTGGGCGGACGGGGGATGGGGGTCATCGGAGGACTACGAGACGATCCAGACCGCTGACCTCGACGGCGACGGGGATCACGAGCTTGTGGGCCGGTCGTCCCCCGGACTCGAGGCATGGGACTTCGACGTCACATCGGGCCAATGGCTCCCGTTGGTGCCGCCCTGCCTCGGTGATGACTGCGAGATCGCCTGGACGGATGCGAAGGGCTGGCAACGGAAGGAGTTCTTCCGCACGATCGGCACCGGCGACATCACCGGCGACGGCAAGGAAGAGATCTTCAGCCGGGCACCGAACGGCATCCAGGTCGCCGAGTACATCCCCGCGGGCCCCGGAACGGGCTCCGGATGGCATGAGCTCGATCTTGTGAACTTTCCCGATGGGCAGAACGACGACATCTGGGGACAGGCAAGCAGCTACGAGACGATTCAGGCGGCCGACCTCGACGGCGATGGTAGTGCCGAGATCTTCGGGCGTAGCCCCACGGGCGTCGAGATCCTGAGCTTCGACGGCACCCGATGGAGCAATTCGGGTTTCGCCGGATTCACCGACTCCGACGGCTGGTCCTCCCGGGAGTACTACACAACGATCCAGGCGGCGGACCTCTTCGATACCGGCAGCTCTGTGATCTTCGGTCGTGGGCGCGACGGTCTGGAGGTGTGGAGCCTCGTGGGCGGCAAGTGGCAAGCACTCGATATCGCGGATGCACCGTTCACGAACGCGGAGGGCTGGACCGCTCCTGA
Organism: Microbacterium esteraromaticum; assembly: GCF_017303215.1. GTDB lineage: Bacteria > Actinomycetota > Actinomycetes > Actinomycetales > Microbacteriaceae > Microbacterium > Microbacterium esteraromaticum_C. The sequence goes on from NZ_JAEMWU010000003.1 coordinate 35,669, forward strand.
GCACTACGAGACGATCCAGACCGCGGATCTGGACGGCGACGGCGATCTGGAGGTGTTCGGTCGAGCAAACGCGGGAATCGAGGCCTATGCCCTCTCTCTCGTGTACGCGAAGAACGGCGGAATCACCGTGGAGTGGTCGGCATGCGGCATCCTCGATGCGTTCAGCAACGCGAACGGCTGGACGACGCACGACAATTACGCCACCATCCAGGCGGCGGATGTCGACGGTGATGGCCGCGAAGAAGTCATCGGAAGACACGGGTCGGGGATGACGGTGTGGGGCCTGCAACCAGCCGTCAAGAACTGCTCGCAGCAGAAGAGTCAGGGCAAAGCGGCCTGGGTGAACGAACAAGACGTGGCGGGACCGGGATTCACCAATGCGCTGGGATGGAACAACGCGAGTCAGTACGCGACGATTCAGGTCGCTGATGTCGACGGGTACATGCCGAACGGGTCTCCCGGTGCCCAGGGTGCGACGCGCGCCGAACTGATCGGCCGCGGCCCGACCGGCATTCAGACGTACCGGTTCGATGCGAAGGCAGGGTCGTGGGGGTCGCCTTCGGCGACGTGGCCGACCTGGTCGGGGAACGCCCAGACCGCCTACGAGGAACTCAGCCAGGACGCCACACCGCAGTCGTGTCCGGGCGCCGGAGAGCCCTGCGACATCCGCAGCCTCTACGGAACCCTCAGCTCAGCATCCGCTTACCAGCTCAAGAAGAACCTGCCCAAAGCGCCAGCGGCGGGCATCCCGCCGGCGGTGTGGGACGACGTCAGGGCGCAGCTCACGCTCGAGCTGACCTGGGTGTATTGGGTGGCTCAGATGCGCGAAGCGAACTACTCGATCATTCAGGACACATTCGCCGACGAGGCCACGAACACGACGGCCAAGCATCTGTGGAAGGCCGCAACCGATGACGCCTACGACAAGACCTCTCATGCGATTGTCGCCGACGGTGTGCAATTGATCGCGGGGATCGCCGACGCCGCGTCCAACCTGGCGCCGGGGGGTGAGGAAGCGGCAATGGTGGCGTTCGGAATCATCGACGCGGCGGTGTCGTACGGAATGTCGTTGAACGACGGCGCGTCGACGTTCTCCGGAGACCTCGAGAAATTCACCGGTGATTCGAACTGGCTGGGCAAGTGGCGCCAGACCGCGCAGGATACGAACGAGAAGGTCGCCGCCCAGATCGCATCTGACTACGGACTCCTGCAAGCGGTGGGGGAAACGTACAAGAAGGAGGTGTGGACGATCCCCGATGCCAGTGCGTCAGGTCCTACGAGACTCGCCGCAGACCGCGCCTACAGCACCTGGCTGTGGCAGTCGCTGACACCGTCGATGCCTGCACCCTGCGATGTCCTGCTGAACGTGAGCTGTGGTGGGTGGGTCATCGCATCCTGCGACACCGGCCAGACCTGCCTCCCCGGCTTCTCGTATGGGCTCACCGACCTCGCCTGCCCGTCACCTGTCGGAGTCGCCTGCAGCACCCGATCAGACGTCCTTCCCGGCCCCGTGGTTCTGACATCGAGCGATGGACAGATCTACGGCGTGAACGCCGCGCCGAAATACCTCATGGACCAGATGCTCGACGAGCCGAGCCAGTCCTGTCTCACCCGGAAGTGGGACGAAGGGTGCAACCTTGGCGTCTCCGCGTTCGATGTCGCCGCCGGCTTGAACGGATGGCAGTACTCGTGCTCGCTATCGGTTCCGGACTCCTCACCGCCGAGCGACTACCCGGAGCGGGTCTGCACCGAGCTCTTCGAACTGCGCGACGCGTACGGGTCACGCTAGGAGACACGCTCAGACTCACTCGTCCCGGTCGAGGAATGCGCTGACGACCCGCATGAACTCGTTCCGCTCCTCCCAGTGGGGCATGTGGCTTGACTGGTCGAACCGCACCCATTCGGCCTGGGGGATGAACTCGACGAACGGGTGCACGACAGCATCCGTCGCCTCGTCGTACGCGCCGTTGATGACGAGGGTGGGCACGTCGATGCGATCGAGGCGGTCGATCACCGACCACTCGCGGAGCGAGCCGATGACCATGAACTCGCTCGGGCCGTTCATCGCGTGATACACCGTCGGATCCTCGGCCAGCAGATCGAATGTGCGCTGTACCGGACCGGGCAGCGGAGAGATCCGGCACACGTGGTGCGCGTAGAACACATCGGATGCTGCGGCGTACTCCGCTGACGTGAAGTCGCCCGCCGCCTCGTGCCGGGCGATGACCTCGCCCGCCGAACCCGGGAGCGCATTGCGAAGCTCGACGGCTGCCGCACGCCACTGCGGCATCGACGCGGGGGAGTCGGCGATGATCAGGCGCCGCAGTCCGCGCGGGCGCCGAACGGCATGCTCTGATCCCAGCATTCCGCCCCACGACTGACCCAGCAGGTCGTACTCGGTGATGCCGAGGTGGCGCAGCAACAGCTCGAGTTCTTCCAAGAAGAGGTCAACGGTCCAGAAGTCACTCGGCGCACCGGGAAGATGCGTCGAGCGCCCGCTGCCCAGTTGGTCGTAGTACACGACGGTGCGCTGCCCGGCGAGGTCGTCGAGGCTCAGCAGGTAGTCGTGCGTGCAGCCCGGTCCGCCGTGCACGGCGAGCAACGGCACAGCCGAGCCGTCCGCATCGGGCGACCCGCCGGAGGGGCGGGCGACGCGGTAGTACGTGCTGCCGGCATGCCACGAGAAGCGTCCTTCGGTGATCTCGACGTCTGCGGCGGTATGAGTAGTCATGTCAGTTCCCTTCCCGGGCGTCGGAGAAGCCGTCCGCCCGGCGGACGCGGTCGAAGAACGCCTGTGCCCGGGGCGCGAGAGGCGCAAGCTCGTGTGCGGCACCGGCGACGATCTCGAACGTCGCCGGCACGCCGTGGTCGTGCCAGTTCTGTGCCAGGTGGCGGGCGCGGTCGACGCGCGTGCGGCCGGCGTCGTTGGCTCCGGCCCGCCAGCGGGACTCATGCTCGCCGACGTGGATGACGCCGGAGCCGTCGTCGTCCGCGCCGACCAAGACGTGCACGGGCAACGCCTGGAGCCGGGCGTGATCGCGCTCACGCCCGAACACCGCGGCGAAGTCGCCCACGCCCGGCCACCAGGCATGCTCGGAACCCAGCAGGGTCACGTTTCCGGGGGCCGCGAACGCCGCCGCCGACCAATCCGACGGATGCACGAGAGCCAGACGATGGGCGAACTGCGCGCCACCCGAGAACCCGAACAGCTCGAGCCGGTCGACGTCCAACAGCTCCCGTTCGATGAAGGCGTCGAGCGTCCACTGCAGAACGTCATCGAAGTGCGTGTCACCCGACCGCAGCTGCTTGTACCCGTTCGCGTCGCCCGCATCGGGCACGCCGGCGGGGAACAGCGGTGCCAGCAGCGCAGTGCCGGTGCGCTCCGCCCAGTCGAGGAACTCCCGGCGCATGCCGACCGGATCGCGATCACTGCCATGGATGAGCACCGCAACCGCCCCACAGGGTGACTCCGGCACGGCGCTCCACCAGCTGAACCGCGGGTCCTTCACGAGTGCGGTGCCGGTTCCGAACCTCATCGCGTCACCTCACCGGTGCGCACCAGCGCATCGGCGATCGCGTCGGCGTCCTCGACCGGGAGGCGTGACGTGGCGATGCGCACGTGCGGCGGGTTGGGGGCCGACCAGGACGACTCGCCGCGCAGTGCGACCACGCCCTGCAGCGCGAGCGCCTCGATCGTGCGCCCTTCGTCGTGCACGGGCACCCATGCGCAGAACCCGTCGTCGGAGTCGACATCGACACCTCGCGCGCGCAATGCCTCGGTGAAGGCGTCGAGACGCGCCCCGTACTCGGCGCGCGCGCGTTGCACCTGCTGTTCTGTGGCGCCGTCGCGCAGCATCCACAGCAGGGCCGACTGCAGAATACGCGAGGTCCACTGCCGGGTGAGGCGGATCTCGGCGTGCGCGCGCTGGATGACCTCGTCGGGTCCGCCGATGACCGCCAGGCGCAGGTCGGGACCGTACGACTTCTCGTACGAGCGGATGACGACCGTGTGCGCGGGGCGCAGCTCGGCCGTCGACCAGTACTCGCGGCGCGAGAGCGGCCCGAGGTCGTCGTATTCGATCACCAGGGGCTGGTGGCGTCCGCTCATGTGCGAGACGATGCGGTCGCGGTTCTCGCGCGTCATCGAACGCCCGGTCGGCGCCTGTGAACGCGGTTGCAGGAACACTGCGGCGGGCAGCGTCTGCAGCGCATCGCGCAGCGCACGCTCGTCGAGACCGTCGGGCCCGTACGGCACCGGCACGATGCTCAGCCCGAGATCGACCATCAGGCTGATCAGCTGCGGCTGCGTGGGCATCTCGACGACGACACGGTCACCCGGGACCGAGTGTGCGTGCAGCACCGCCCAGATCGCGTCGGCGCCGCCGTTCGCCACGGCGAAGCGATGGGAGCGCACCGGCCACGTCGGGGCGATGGCCGTTTCGAGCTCGGGCAGGATCGGGGAGTCGTAGTACTCGTTGAGATTCGGTTGCTGCGCGGCCCCGATCAAGGCCTGGTCCAGGGCCGGCAGCAGCGAGACGTCCGGATGCAACAGACGCAGATCGCGTGTGCCCGGCACCGTCGACATCAGCTCGAGTCGGCGCACCTGACCGCTCGCGCTCGTGACCCGCACTCCGGACTTGCCCGTACCGGCGATCAGACCGCGCCGCTTGAGCAGACCCCAGGCCGCAGAGATCGTCGAGGGACTCACCCGCAGCTCGGCCGCGAGGTCGCGCACCGTGGGCAGGGCTTCGCCGGGGGCGATGACATCATCGCGGATGGACGTCGCGATCGACGATGCTATGCCGCGGGGCGTCACATCGGGGAAGACATCGCGCCGGGCCCAGGCCGGCATCGCACCGTTACCCGTCATGGCGGCGGACCCCGGTGACGAGCTCGGGCGAACGAGGTACGAGATCGAGGTCGAATCGACGCTGCGCGAGCAGCGGGAACGCCGTGCGGGCAGCATCCACCCGGGCGCGATCGAATTCGGTGACCAGCAGCGTCTGCTCGACCCCGGCCGAGGCCATCGTCGTGCCGTCCGGCGCCACGATCATCGAGCATCCGATCCGAGTGCCGCCGGTCTGACCCGCCCCGATCACGAAGCAGGTCGACTCCAGGGCGCGCGCTGCGCAGAACGTGCTCCAGTGCGCCTCTTTCAAAGGCCCGCGCACCCACGACGTCGGCACGGCGAGAACGTCGGCCCCCTGCAGGGCCAGCGCGCGCGCCGTCTCGGGAAAGCGGATGTCGTAGCAGGTCATCACGCCGACGCCGAAGCCGCCGACGTCGATCACCGGGGGAGCGTGCTCGCCCGGGCGGATCGCATCGGATTCGCGCATGCCGGCCGCGTCGTAGAGGTGGAGTTTTCGATAGACCGCGCGGATGCCCGTGGCATCGACGACCACGACCGTGTTGAACGGGCGATCGCCGGCCGACTCGGTGATCCCGGCGATCACTGTCAGACCGCTGCCGTCGAGCGCCGCGATCAACGACTGCACGAACGGACCGTCGAGCGGTTCGGCGACTGGTGTCTCGGCAGGGTCGTCCGTGCGGCTGGACGCCGACTCGGGCAGCACCAGAAGATCCAGAGCGGCCTTGCGTGCCGCGGCGATCCACTCACCGCACTGCACGGCGCATTCGGCGGGCGAGAGCGGGGAGTGCAGCTGGACGGCGCCGACCCGCAGACGCTCACCCATGGTTCGCCTTGTACAGGGCGCTCGCGCCGGTGATCGAACCGAGCGGAGTGCCCGCACGCACGGCATCGCGCAGACCCAGGATCACGGGGTCGGCATCGAGCTCTTCGAGGGTCTGCAGGATCCGCTGCGCGTCCGTGCGCGGAATCACACAGACACCATCGGCGTCGCCGAAGACGACATCACCGGGCAGCACGGCGACACCGCCGACGCTCACGGGGTCGTTGATGCGGCCCTCGAACCCGTGGAGCCGCGTCGTCAGCGGAGTCGCGCCGCGCGAGAACAGCGGGAAGCCGAGCTCGGCGATCTCGTCGATGTCGTTGGTACGGCCGTTGCTGATCGCGGCGACGACGCCCGCATCGGCCGCGATGCCGGCGAGCGTACCGCCGAAGGATGAGCGCGCGTCATCGCCGGACTGATCGATGACGAGCACGTCGCCCGGCTGCGCCAGGCCCAGGGCATGGTGCACGGCCGTGGAATCGGCATGGGGGATGCGCACGGTGAGCGCGCTTCCGACGAAAGACGACCGGATCGGGGCGATGGCGGTCAGTCCGCGTACGAAGCCGAGATCGGTCAGATGGCCGAGCGTCGCGGTCGACGACGCACGCAGCCGGTCGACCAGCTGCTCGTCGAGGCGGGGTGCCATCGCTCCGGTACGGAAGAAGCGTGCCCCGCGGGTCATGACTTGCTCCCGGGGGTACTGGGGGTACTGCGCATCACGGATGTCGTGCCTCTCTGCATGTCGACTTCGCCTGGAGGTGCCCGCGGGGAGCGTGATCCGTTCAGGGGAACTCGTCGGTATCGATCTGAGCGCCCAAGCTCAAGGGATCTGATGCTGACTGGTTCCCAGCATAGGAACGCGGTTTGTCGAATAACAAAGATTTATGTTCGTGAACAAAAGTTGCGAAAAGAAGCGCAGATCAAAGGGGTTTTCGCTGAGGGGGTCGGATGCTGTCGGTGCGCAGGCAGTGCTGATTTCGCGCGTTTCGTGTTTGACATGCACCGGGACGATTTCCCTATGCTGAACCCGGCGCCCAAGCTCCTCACTCAGCTCATCGAGGAGCATCCATGTCCCCCCAATGGACCACCCCGCCATCAGGAGACCCGCACCGCGAACACACGGACGGGCAGACGGTTCTCGACGTCGTCGACCTCGCCGTCTCGTACGGCGACCGCGAGGTCGTGAGCGCCGTCGACTTCCGCCTTCGGGCGGGCGAAACCGTCGCCATCGTCGGCGAATCCGGCTCGGGCAAGACGACCGTCATCAACGCCGTGCTCGGCCTGCTTCCGCGCAACGCCCGCACCTCGGGCAGCGTCGTCCTGCAGGGGCGCGAGATCCTCGGCGCCGACGAGAGCGAGATCCGTCCGCTGCGCGGCACCGCGCTCGCGTACGTTCCGCAGGACCCGATGTCGAACCTCAACCCCGTCATGCGCGTCGGCAACCAGGTGGCCGAAGCGGCCAGCGTGACCCGCGACGCCACAACCGCGGTCTACCGCGAGCGCGCGATCGATGCGCTCGGCAGGGCCGGCCTCGATGACGCGCGGGAACGCTACCGTCTCTATCCGCATCAGTTCTCGGGCGGCATGCGTCAGCGTGCGCTCATCGCGGCCGGTGTCGTCAACGCACCCACCGTGCTGATCGCCGACGAGCCGACCTCGGCGCTCGATGTGACGGTGCAGCGGGTGATCCTCGACAACCTCGCCGAGCTCACCGCCGAGTCGGGCACCGCGGTGCTGCTGATCACGCACGATCTGGGGCTCGCCGCCGAACGGGCCGACCGCGTGATCGTGATGCACCACGGGCGCATCGTCGAGCAGGGGGCCTCGCGAGACGTGCTGTTCGCGCCGCAGGCCGAGTACACGAAGGCGCTCGTCGCCGCGGCTCCGTTCGCCGTGGCCAGTCGCTTCGGCGACGGAGAACGGGCATCCGCAGCGCCGCGCGGCAACGCGACCGCGCAGCCGTCGACGGACACGGCCCCGGCGCTCCGCGTCGACGGACTGTCAAAGGTGTATCCGGCTCGCGGCTGGGGCAAGAACCGTCGCCCACCCTTCACCGCGGTCGAGGACGTGTCCTTCTCCATCCCCGCCGGTCGCACGCTCGCGATCGCCGGGGAATCAGGATCTGGCAAGAGCACCACCGCGCAGATGGTGCTGCAGCTGCTGCGCCCGACCAGCGGGGCCATCGTCTTTCAGGGACGTGACACCGGCTCGCTGTCGAAACGGCAGATGAAGGGCTTCCGTCGCGCGGTGCAGTCCATCTTCCAAGACCCCTACGCATCACTCGACCCGTTGTTCTCGATCGAACGCAGCCTGCGCGAGCCACTCGACGCGTTCGCCATCGGAACGCCGGCCGAACGCGATGCGCGCGTCCTGGAACTGCTCGACCTGGTGCAACTGCCCCGCACGGTGCGATACCGCACGGCCAGTGAGCTCTCGGGAGGGCAACGCCAGCGCGTCGCGATCGCCCGCGCGCTCGCCCCGTCACCCGAACTCGTCGTGTGCGACGAACCCGTCTCGGCGCTCGACGTGCTGGTGCAGGCGCAGATCCTCGACGTGCTCACCGAGGCGCAGCGCGAACTCGGCGTCTCCTACCTGTTCATCTCGCACGACCTGAGCGTGATCGCCGAGATCTCCCACGACCTGCTCGTCATGCGCAGAGGAGCGGTCGTCGAGCACGGCGCCACTGCCGACGTTCTCGGTGATCCGCAGCATCCGTACACCCGAGAACTGATCGATGCGATCCCCGGACGCGCGCTGTTCCGCGACGCCGTCGGCGCGTAGCGCCATCCTCTCCCGCTTTTCCCTCACCCCTCACCACCACCCACCCGAAAGGACGAGCACACCCATGTCTCGACTCTCCTCCCTCCGACGAGGGGGCCTCATTGCCGCGGCCCTCTCGATCTCGCTGATCGCCACGGGATGCACCCCGTCGCAGAGCTCCGCCGACGCCGCCGACGGCGACGCGGTGCTGCGCGTCGGCATCCAGAAGCCGACCAGCCTCATCCCCGGCAACAGCACCGGGCTGTTCGCCAACACTGTCGTCGGCGCGGTGTTCGACGGTCTCGTCGCCTTCGACCCGGTCTCGGGGCAGCCCCAGAACCTCGTGGCCGAGACGATCGAGTCCGACGACCAGCGAGTGTGGAAGATCACCCTCAAGGACGGCTGGACCTTCCACAACGGCGAAGCCGTCGACGCCGAAGCATTCGCGCGAGGATGGAACGCCGCCGTCGCGCCCGAGAACGCCTGGGTACAGGCCAAGCAGTTCGCCAACATCGTGGGATACGACGCCGTCGCCCCCGCCGAAGGCGAGCCCACGGCGGAGGTGTTGGCGGGCGTCACGGTCGACGGCCCGCTGCAGCTGACCGTCGAGCTCGTCGAACCCGACAGCCAGTTCCCGTTCCTGCTCGCCAAGTCGTACTACTCGCCGATCCCGCAGGCAGCGCTCGATGACCCCGAGGGCTTCGCGAAGCAGCCGATCGGAAACGGCGCCTACCGGGTGACCGAGCCGTGGACCGGCGGCGCCGAGATCATCACCGAGCGCTACGACGATTACGCCGGCGGCGACGTGCTCAACGGCGGCGTGGTGTTCCAGGTCTACACCGGCAACGACATCGCCTACACCGACTACGAAGCCGGTTCGGTCGACATCGTCTCGCTGAACCCGGCCGACATCCCGACCGCCGAGGCGTCCTACCCCGACCTCGTGCGCCGGGCCGCCGTCGACGACTGGCGCAACTACCTCAGCCTGCCGACCTACCTGCCGGGCTACGACGACCCGCAGATCAGGAAGGCACTGTCGCTGGCCATCGACCGCGACGCCATCATCACCTCGCTGCTCGACGGCGAGGCGCACGTCGCCACCGACGTCGACATCCCGGTTAGCGTCGGCTACCGCGACGACGCCTGCGGAGAGCTGTGCCAGTACGACCCCGAGCGCGCCAAGCAACTCTGGGACGAGGCCGGTGGCATCCCCGGAGAGCTGCGCATCGCCTCGGTGACCGGCACCGGTCGTGAGATCTGGGCAGAGGCCATCGCCCGACAGTGGAGCGACGTCTTCGGCGTCGAGGTCAAGCTCGATCAGGTCGCCTCCGAGAACACGTGGCCCGGCATCAAGAGCCGCGAGGTGCAGTCGCCCGTCACCCTGGGCGCACCGGCCGGTCACCCGTCGCCGATCGACACGCTCGGACCGTCCTACTCGTCGAGCGGAAGCGTGAACGGCTCGTTCTATCACAACGACGCATTCGACGCCCTGCTGCAGCAGGCGGCCGCTACCGGAGACGTCGAAGAGCAGAAGGCGCTCTACAACGAAGCGAAGGACCTGGTCATCGACGACATGCCCTCGATTCTGCTGTGGACCTACCCGAGCACGTACGTCGTCTCGGAACGCGCTCAGGCATACGAGCCCGACGCCTTCAACAAGGGCGAGTTCTCGCAGGTCGCGGTGAACTGACCCCGTTGGGGCCCGCCGACGACCTCGGCGGGCCCCACCCGGCCCCGAAAGGGATCCTCCTCATGACGTACTTGTTCACCCGACTCCTGCAGGGAGTCGTGGTCTTCTTCGGCACCTCGCTGCTCGTCTTCCTCGCGGTGTTCGCACTGCCCGGCGACCCCCTCGGAGCGCTGGCGGGAGACGCCGAGCTCAGCGAGACGGTCGTGCGCAACCTCGAGGCGCGCTACCACCTCGACCAACCGGTGCTCGTGCAGTACTGGTACTACATCACCGGGCTGCTGCAGGGAGACTTCGGCACCACCGTCACCGGCGAGAACGTCAGCGACATCTTCGCCCACGCCTGGCCCGTGACAATCCAGCTCGCCCTCACCGCATGGGTGCTCGAGCTGATCATCGGCGTGACGCTCGGCATCGTGGCCGCGCTGCGACCCGGCGGCATCGCCGACCGCATGGCGACGTCGGTGGCGATCCTCGCGCTCGCCATCCCCACCTTCGTGCTGGCCTTCTTCCTGCAGCAATGGTTCGGCCTGTCACTGGGATGGTTCCCCGTGGCCGGCGTCTCGGCGGGCTGGCCCCTGGCTTACCTGTTGCCCGCGTTCTGCATCGCCATGCTCGGTGTCGGTCCGATCGCGCGGCTGATGCGCACCAGCCTGCTCGAGACCGTCTCGGCCGACTACGTGCGCACCGCGAAGGCGCGGGGCATCAGCCCGCTGCGACTCAGCGGCCGCCACGTGTTCCGCAACGCCCTGGTGCCCGTCGTCACCTATCTGGGAGTCGACCTGGGGGCACTGCTGGGCGGCGCGGTCGTGGTTGAGGGCATCTTCAACCTGCCCGGGATCGGACGCGCGCTGTTCACCGCGATCAACACCCAGCAGGGTTCGGTCGTGGTCGGCATTGTCACCGCGGGCGTGCTCGTCGTGCTCGTGATGAACATCCTCGTCGACATCGCTCACAAACTCCTCGACCCCAGGATCGCGCCATGACACTCACCACCTCTCCCGACTCCACGGCCGTGATCGCGCTGGCCGAGACCCGGCCGACCATCTGGCACAAGCTGCGCCGCAACCCCGAGTTCTGGATCGGCGGAGTGCTCGTGGCCGCGTTCGTCGTGATGGCCGTGTGGCCGGCGGCGATCGCCGGGCTCTTCGGCAACGGCGACCCTGCGGCCTGCGATCTGAGCAACTCGCGCGTCGGTCCGGGCACCGAGCCCGGGCATCCGCTCGGCTTCTCGGTACAGGGCTGCGACCTGTTCACGACCGTGGTCTACGGTGCCCGCAACTCGGTGATCGTCGGCACCGTCGTCACCCTCGGCACGTCGTTGATCGCGGTCGTTCTCGGTGTGCTCGCCGGCTACTACGGCGGTTGGCTCGACGCCCTGCTCTCGCGTCTGTCCGAAGTGGTCATCTCGGTGCCGCTGCTGCTGGGAGCCGTACTGGTGCTCAACTCGGTCGAGGTGCGCAGCGTGTGGATGGTCTCTCTCGTGCTCATCCTGTTCTCGTGGCCGACCGCGATGCGCGTCATGCGCACCTCGACGATCTCGGTCGCCGGCCGTGGCTTCGTCACGTCGGCGAAATCACTCGGCCTGCCCACCTGGAAGATCCTCGGCACGCACGTCGTGCCCAACACGATCGGTCCGGTGATCGTGCTGGGCACCCTGCAGGTCGGCGCCGTGATCGCCACGGAGGCCACCCTGACCTACCTCGGCATCGGACTGCAGGCGCCGGCGTTCTCGTGGGGGCTTCAGCTCTCTCAGGCCGAACCGTACTTCGCCTCGGCGCCGCACCTGCTCTACGTTCCCGCGGTCGCGCTGACGCTGTGCGTGGCAGGGTTCGTGCTGCTGGGCGAGTCGATCAGGCAGGCCGGGTTCCAGACGACGCACGGCGCCGCCTGAGGCGGCCGCGCACCGTCTGGACCCCGTCGGGGATCAGACGGTGCGCATCGCCGGGTCGGGCAGGTAGACCTCGCCGCCCGCGGCGAGGAACTCCTGACTCTTGGCCTGCATTCCGGCGATCGCGGCCTGCGCCTCGGCGCTGCCGTACGTGTCGCGGATGTCCTGCGAGATGCGCATCGAGCAGAACTTGGGTCCGCACATCGAGCAGAAGTGCGCGGTCTTGGCCGGCTCGGCCGGCAGGGTCTCATCGTGGAACTCCTGCGCCGTGACCGGATCGAGGCCGAGCGCGAACTGGTCGTTCCAACGGAACTCGAATCGGGCCTTCGACAAGGCATCATCGCGTTCGGTCGCCCCCGGATGCCCCTTGGCGAGGTCGGCGGTGTGCGCGGCGATCTTGTACGTGATCACGCCGGTCTTGACGTCATCGCGGTTGGGAAGCCCGAGGTGCTCCTTCGGTGTGACGTAGCAGAGCATCGCCGTGCCGTAGCGGGCGATCTCGGCTGCGCCGATCGCCGAGGTGATGTGGTCGTAGCCGGGGGCGATATCGGTGGCCAGCGGTCCGAGAGTGTAGAACGGCGCGCCGTGGCACAGTTCCTGCTGGCGTTCGACGTTCTCGCGGATCTTGTGCAGCGGCACGTGACCGGGCCCCTCGACCATGACCTGCACGTCGTACTCCCAGGCCCGCTGCGTGAGCTCGGCCAGCGTGTCGAGCTCGGCGAACTGCGCGGCGTCGTTGGCGTCGGCGATCGAGCCGGGGCGCAGGCCGTCGCCGAGCGAGAACGCTACGTCGTAGGCCGCGAAGATCTCGCACAGCTCATCGAAATGGGTGTACAGGAAGTTCTCCTGGTGATGGGCGAGGCACCAGCCGGCCATGATCGATCCGCCGCGCGAGACGATGCCGGTGACGCGCTCGGCAGTCATCGGCACGTAGCGCAGCAGCACGCCGGCGTGGACGGTCATGTAGTCGACGCCCTGCTCGCACTGTTCGATCACGGTGTCGCGGTAGATCTCCCAGGTGAGGGCGTTCGCGTCACCGTCCACCTTCTCAAGGGCCTGGTAGATCGGCACGGTGCCGATGGGGATCGGCGAGTTGCGGATGATCCACTCCCGCGTGGTGTGGATGTCGTTGCCCGTCGACAGATCCATGAGAGTGTCGGCGCCCCACTTCGCGGCCCACTCGAGCTTCGCGACCTCTTCGCTGATCGAGCTGGTCACGGCGGAGTTGCCGATGTTCGCGTTGACCTTGACCAGGAACGCCTTGCCGACGATCATCGGCTCGGATTCGGGGTGGTTGACGTTGTTGGGAATGATCGCGCGGCCCGCGGCGATCTCGCTGCGCACCAGCTCGACGTCGCACTGTTCGCGCAGCGCGACGAACCGCATCTCGGGGGTGATGATGCCCCGGCGGGCGTAGTGCATCTGCGTCACGCGGTGGCCGGCCTTGGCACGGACCGGTACCGGTGTGCGCCCCTGCCATTGCTGCGAGGGTGCGCCGCGGCGCACGGCCGTGCGGCCGTCGTCTTCGAGGCGGTGCCCGCGGGCGGCGTACGTCTCGGTGTCGCCGCGCTCGGCGATCCAGGCGGACCGCCATGGTGCGAGCCCCTCCTCGGGGATGCTGCCGGGACCCATCGTGCGGTACACCTGCAGCGGGGGATTGGCCGAGCCGTCGGGCGAATCACTCTGCTGGATCTCGGTGACCGGAACGCGGATCCCGTGGGTCGCGTCTTCGAGCCAGGCGAGCCGGTGGGCGGGATGCTGCTCACTCGACTGCGGCGTCGCCGATGTCGAGGCGGCGGATGCCGAGGACGGGACTTCGGATTTCGGGGTGCGTGCAACCACGGAACTCTCTCACTTCCTACGCCGGTATCAACCGGATCAGGTTCGACGGTCTCAAGCGCGTCAGCTTGATCTCAGCCCTTCTCAGGGCACCCGTGTGGACAGTCCATGTGTACTACGGACGACGAAGGTGGGCAAATCCGGGTCGGCCACTCAGGTCGCGAGACGGCAGCCGGTGAGGATGACCGACAGATATGGTCCGTGCACCACGACGGCCATCAGGGCGAACGCGGCGGTCGCCGCGCCGAGCGCGATCGCGGGAACGAGCGACGCGCCGATGCGCGCGGGGGAGACCAGGTGCCCGATGCGATCGGGCCCTGCGGCATGCAGCACGACCCGATGGGGCGTCGGAGCGTGAGCGCCGACCGTGCCGCCGAGTTTGAGCAGTGCGCTGGCGAGGGCCGGGGTGCCCGCTCGGCGCGAAGCGGCCCGGTCGGCGGCGATCTCGAGGTACAGCGGCACGGCATTGCGGATCGCGGACATCAGCGGGAGCCGGTGCAGAGGAGCGATCACGGTCTCGAGCACGCCGAGTGCGAGGTGATGGCGTCCGTGCACATGCTCGCGCTCGTGAGCGATCACCGCGGCGAGCTCATCGGGGTGCAGGACTTCGAGAAGCCCGCGGGAGAGGACGATACCGCCGTGTCGGTGCGGCAGTGAGAACGCGGTCGGGCGCAGGTCGCGCGTGAGCATCACGCGGTGGCCGCCGACGATGCGAGAGTCGGCGCGAGCGGCGATATCGCGCGCGGTGGCCCGTGTCGCGCGGAGTCTGCGCACCCCGCGGAAGATCGCCGTCGCCACCAGAACCAGCGCCCCCGCGACAGGAAGCGCGATGAGCAGCGCGACGGGGACCACGGTGTCGACGAGGTCGACCGCGGGGAAGGGGGACGACGCGTCCAGGCACCGTTGGCACACGCCGGCCATGCCGCTCGGCAGCACGGTGGGGCCGCTGAGCACCCACGCGAGCAGCAGGCTGAGGGCGGCGGCCGCCACCAGCCAGAGTGCGCCTACCGCCAGCAGCAGCGTGACGGCGGCACGCGGTGCGCGCATGAGCGCCGGTGCCGCCGCGCGTATCACGAGCGGTCCCGCGACGGCGGTGGTCAGCAGCGCGACCGCCAGCACAGCCGGTACGAGCAGCGCTGTCATCGGTCGGGTTCTCTGCGTGCGAGGTAGTCGCGCAGCAGATCGCGTTCGCGTTCGTCGATCGCGTCGAAGAAGTGCAGGATCGCGGCGTCCCTGTCGTGGCTGGTGTCGAGCGCCTGCTCCATGAGCCGTGCAGCATGCAGCTCGCGCGTGCACCGGGCCGTGTACGTCACCGCGCGCGCTCGCCGCTCGGGGACCACCAGTTGCTTGCGCTCGAGGTTGCCCAGCACGGTGGCGATGGTCGTGTAGGCATGCTTGGCGCCGAGCCGTGTGATCACCTCGCGGATCGACAGCGGGCCGTCATCCCAGAGCGCGTCCATCACCTGCTGCTCCAACGCGCCGAGCCGCAACGGCCCACACGGCTGTGCCGCCGACCGATCCGGGCTCATGCCGTCACCGCTTGTGCACGTGGGGCGGGGAGCGGGCAGGCGACCTGGCCGCGCAGTCGCCAGACGGCGGCGACGGTGGAGAGGATCAGGGCGGCCGCGGCCAGCAGGGGCTGAGCGGGAGCGAACCATGTGAGCGCGCCGGTGTAGCCCAGGGCGATCAGGGCGATCTTGTTGCAGACGGGGCAGCCGACGGCGAACCAGGCGAGCATGCCGCCTGCGACCGCGAATCGACCGGTGCGGCGCTCCTCGCGCGATGAAGCGGCGCTCCCGGAACCCTCGTGCGATGCGTCGGGGGTGGGCGCTACGACATCGGCCGCCGAACGCTGCGGTTGGACGTAGGTGCCGATCAGCAGGCCGGTCACGGCCGAGGTGATCAGCCAGACCGGATAGTTCCACCAGACGGGTGGTATCTCGCGCGTGAACAGTCCGTTGGGAATGAGCACGGTGGCCACTCCGAGCACGATCGCGACCGCGACCGCCGACGCCGTCGCGATCAGGATCTGCCGCGTGCTCCACGACCGCAGTGCCTGCCAGGCGAGGGCGAGCGATTCTCGCAGAGCGGCGATTCGCCGACGGTTCCGGTGCATGTCTCTACTATGCCCGATAGGTTACTATCCTGCATAGTCGACTATGCAGGATAGTTGACGAGAGGAAGGGTGGCCGATGGGCGGGCATACGCAGAGATCACGACAGTCGGCACGAGGTATCCGCAGCTGGATCGCACCGGTGGGGATCCTGCTCATCGCTGGACTCCTGATCGCGCTGGTGATCCTGCAGATGCGACCGGACGCGGCGTCGGATGCCGGTGAACCGGCCACCGACGGCATCACGGTGGTGCCGGACGGGCTGCCTGACCTTACGCAGTTCGAGTACCGCGACGCCGACGACGTGCAGGCCGCCGGCCCGGTCGACGCCCCGGTCGGCCTCGTGGTGTATTCCGACTACCAGTGCCCGTTCTGCGCGAAGTGGGCGCAGAGCACGCTGCCGCGGATGATGGAGTACGCCGACGCGGGCGACCTGCGCATCGAGTGGCGCGACATCAACATGTACGGGGCGCCGTCCGAGCGTGCCTCGCTTGCCGCCCGCGCCGCGGGTCTCCAGGGCGAGTACTGGGCTTTCCACGACGCGCTCTACCCCGACGGCGAGATCCGCACCGAGGCAGAACTGAGTATCGAGGCACTCACCGGCCTCGCGGAGCAGATGGGGCTCGATGTCGATCGATTCTCGTCGGACATGGCCTCCGACGAGGTGAAGCAGATCGTCGCCGAACGGGCGCACGAGGCGCGGACCATCGGTGTGACGGGCACCCCGAGTTTTCTTCTCGACGGGCGTCCGATCGTCGGAGCGCAACCGACCGACATCTTCATCGATGCCGTCGAGAACGCACTGATCGAGGCGGACCGATAGATGGAGATCGGCTTCGTCACGGCACTGTTGGGTGGGATGCTGGCACTGCTGAGCCCGTGCAGCGCGCTGCTGCTTCCCGCGTTCTTCGCCTCGACCGTCGGTACGCGGCTGCAACTGCTGGCTCACGGCGGCGTGTTCTACCTCGGGCTCGTCCTCACACTGGTGCCTTTCGGGCTGGGGCTCGGGGCGCTCGGCTCGGTGCTGATCTCAGAACGCGGGCTGGTCATCGCGATCACCGCCGCCGTGCTGGTAGCCCTCGGCCTCATGCAGGTCTTCGGCATCGGGTTCGACCTGGCCCGGATCGTGCCGGGCATGGACCGCATGCAGCGGGGTGCCTCCACGCGCACGGGCTTCCTGCGCACGCTTCTGCTGGGAGCGGTCGGCGGGGTCGCCGGGTTCTGCGCAGGCCCGATTCTCGGCGCCATCCTCACGCTGGCGCTCGCGCAGGGCAGCCCGTGGGGTGCCGGCGCGATGCTCGCTGTCTACGGTGCGGGAATGGTCGGGCCCCTGGTGGTCATCGCCGCGCTCTGGCAGCGGATGGGCGACCGTGCGCGGCGGATGCTGCGCGGGCGCTCGTTCACCATCCTCGGACGGCAGTTCCACACCACGTCGGTGATCACCGGCACGATGATCGTCGCGGTCGGGGTGCTGTTCTGGACGACGAACGGTCTGGTCGCGATGCCCGCGCTCATCCCCACCGATGTGCAGTCCTGGATTCAGGAACGCGGCGCGTTGCTCGCCGACCCGCGGGTCGATGTCATCGCGATCGTCGTGGTGACAGGCATCGTGCTCACCGTCTGGGCGCTTCGCCATCGACGACGGTCGGAGCCTGCACACGAGCGGGACGCCGACGCGTCGCGACCGGTGCCGAGCACCAGCAAGCGGTGACGAGGTGCGCCGACCCCTGAGCATTGCGCTCACCGCCGGAGCCCTGATCGTCGCAGCGACCGCGTGCGCTGCGCCGCTCGGACCCTCGCGCCTCGAGTCGGCGCCGCGTCCGGTGGGGACGGCGGCGCCGGAACTGCCGGGTGCCCCGCTCGTGCTGCCGCCGCCGTTCGAGGGGATGCGGGTGATCGACCCCGGGTGGGATGCCCCGCCGCAGGCGGAGGACGGCATCTATCTGGCGCTGCGCGCCGAGCAGGACAGGATCGTGTTCTCTGCCGTCTCGGACCGGGGAACGGTGCTCTGGACAGCAGAGCGGCCGATGCTGTGCTCAGCGTTCGTCGTCTCTGGGGGAGCCGATCGCCCCCTCGCGATCCTGATGGACGTGGATGCCACAGAAGACGGGTTCGCCGGATCGAGCATCTCGGCGTACGACCTGCGTACCGGCGAGGAAGCTTGGGGGCCGGTCGCCGTGCCCGGGCCGCACATCGGTCCGGGGCTCGTGTTCGCCGCACCCCCGCCAGAAGCGATGGGACGCAGCGGGCCGCGAGTGGCCATCGACCCGGCAACCGGCGCGACGCTGGCCGACGAGTCCGACGAGAGCGTCAGGATCCTGGGCGAACGCGGTGGCATCGTGCTGCTCGGCGATCGCACCCGGGTCATCGCGCGCACGGCTGACGACCGTGAGCTCTGGGCCATCCCGCGGGAACAGCTCGGGTTGCCCGAGGGCCTGCAGCCCGCGTCAGCCGCCCTCGTGATCGACGGCGACACCGCGCTGCTCGGCGCGCACGAGCGCGGCCCCGACGACGGCGCCGTGCTTGTGGACCTCGAGACAGGAACCGTACTCTCGCGCACGGCACGGGCGACCGTCGTCGACGAGTCGATGGGCGTCCGCATCGTGCTCGAGCACGGGCTGCGTGCCATCGCGCCGACCGGGGAACAGCTCTGGGCGCGCGCGGCCGATGAGGGCGCAGCGCTCGTTTCCGCCGGACACGGTGCGGTGCACGTCCGCACCGACGAGGGCATCCGCGTGCTCGACACGATGTCGGGGCGGCGCCGGGCCCTGCTCGACGCCGACGCCGTCATTCCGCGGCAGATCTCCCTGTCGGGAAGCGGCGTCGTCGGCGACCACGACCGACCGCTGCTCATCATCGCGCGCTGACACAACGTATGCCGCATCGCGTATACCGCCCTGCGTAGCCTGAGACCAGCGATCGGCATCCGCCCTTGGCTTCCTGGCTCAAGGGCTCCGATCGGCAGGAGAACACCATCTCTCTCACTCAGGTCGACACGACCGAGACCATCCGTGGTCGCATCCGCCAAACCTACTCCGGCACAGCCGAGTTCCCGCCGATGGCGCGCGCCTACAAGGACGTGCTGCACGTCGTGAAAGAGACCGGGCTGCTGCATCGCACGCCGGTGTTCTACAGTCTCGTCGCCGCGGCGCTCGCCCTGGCGTTCGCCGGAGCGATCACCGGGTTCCTGCTGCTTGGCGACAGCTGGTTCCAACTGTTGATCGCGGCAGCACTCGGCATCCTGTTCACACAGGTCGCGTTCCTCGCGCACGAGGCCGCGCACCGGCAGATCCTCAGTTCGGGACCGGCGAACTTCCGACTCGCCCGCATCCTCGCCGGCATCGTCGGCATGAGCTACTCGTGGTGGGACTCCAAGCACACCCGGCATCATGGCAACCCGAACAAGGTCGGCAGCGACCCTGACATCGAGGTCGACACGATCTCGTTCCTCGACGACGACGCGGCGCGCTCGCGCGGCGTCGTGCGGTGGATCACCCAGCGCCAGGGCTGGCTGTTCTTCCCGCTGCTGACGCTCGAGGGGCTCAACCTGCACAGGCTGAGCTTCGCGCACCTGTTCTCGCGAGGCCCTGTCAAGGGGCGCTGGCTCGAGCTGAGCATCATCACCGTTCGGTTCGCCGTGCTGCTCGTGCCGCTGTTCCTGTTGCTCCCCGTCGGCATGGCCTTCGCCTTCTTCGGCGTGATGGTCGCGGTCTTCGGCGTCTACATGGGGGCCTCGTTCGCGCCCAACCACAAGGGCATGCCGATCATCGCCCGCGACGCGCGCCTGGACTTCTTCTCGAAGCAGGTGCGCACCTCGCGCAACATCTCGGGCGGCTGGTGGGCGACATGGCTGTTCGGCGGTCTCAACTACCAGGTCGAGCACCACCTGTTCCCGAGCATGTCGCGCCTGCATCTGTCGAAGGCGCGCGAGATCGTGCGCGACTACTGCTCGGCCAATGACGTGCCGTACACCGAGACGACCGTGCTGCGTTCGTACGGCATCGTCATCCGCTACCTCAACACCGTCGGCCTCGCAGCCCGCGATCCCTTCGACTGCCCGATCACGGCTCAGTACCGTCCCTCCTGAGCTCGTCGTCCCACCCGCGGGCGAGACGCCTCAGCCGTGCCACGCGCCATCGCCACATCACCCACAGCACCGGCGCCATTGGCACGGCGAACGCTCCGCCGATCCGCAGCTCATCGCACCAGCGGGCACGCCCGTCCGGTGCGTCGATGACTGTCATCTCGTGATTCCAGGTGCGCAGCAGCGCGAGCGGCCCCGACAGCGGGCATCCGGAATCGCGCATGGTGCGGCGGCCGGGCGCTGCCGGCACCAGATCGTCGACGGCGATCAGCTGCGAACCCACGGGGATCGCGCCCAGCAGACGCAACGAGACGCGCACACGGTCTCCTGAGGTGAACCGTTCGGGCGGTGCGCCATCCAACGGAACCATGCGCAGCAGCGGCGCGTACAGTCGCGCGGCAACGGCCGGGCGATGCGCGGCAGCCCACGCCGCATCGGCAGAGCAGTCCAGAGCGGTGTCGACACGAATGCGCATGACTTCATTGTCGCCGAGCGGCGATCCCCGTCGTCGGAGCGCTCGATAGCATGGGGCGATGACGACCCTGGTCTGGTTCCGCGACGATCTGAGAGTCGCCGACCACCCGGCACTGCACGCGGCCGCCGAATCGGGCGATGCGATCGTCGCCCTGTACATCCTCGAGGACGCCTCCGAGCACATCCGCGCCCACGGCGGCGCGGCGCGCTGGTGGCTGCACCACTCGCTGCGGGCGCTCGCCGACGCGCTCGCCGAGCGCGGCGTCCCGCTGATCCTGCGGCAGGGAGCGACCGAGGGCGTACTGGCGGATGTGGTCGCCGAGAGCGGCGCGCGCACCGTGCTGTGGAACCGTCGCTACGGGCAGGGCCGGCATCACGACGCCGCCCTCGTCGAGGCCCTCGGTGCGGACGGCATCCGTGTGCGCACCTTCATCGGCGACCTGCTCTTCGAACCTCACACCGTCGCCACGCAGGATGGCGGGGCCTACCGGGTGTACTCGGCCTTCTGGCGCGCCTGCACCGCCGAGCGGGAACCAGCCGGCCCGCTGCCCGCTCCGCGAGAGCTGACGCCCGCCCCTTCTCAGCCGCGCAGCGATGCGCTCGACGAATGGGCGCTGCTGCCGACATCACCCGACTGGTCGGGAGGCCTTTCCGAGCGCTGGACGCCGGGCGAGGCGGGGGCGCAGCGGCGGCTGGACGAGTTCCTGTCGCATCGTGCGGGACGCTACCGCGCTCGCGACTTTCCCGCGGAGGACAACTGCTCGGAGCTCTCGCCCCACCTGCGCTGGGGCGAGATCAGCCCGCGCTCGGTGTGGCATGCGGCGGTGGACGCGACCGGTGACATCGGCCTGTTCCTGTCAGAACTCGGCTGGCGCGAGTTCGCAAAGCACACCGCGTTCCACTTCGGACCGTTGCACGCGAGGAACCTCAACCGCCGCTTCGACGCGTTTCCCTGGGTGACCGACTCGCACGGCGAGGTCGCCGCATGGCAGCAGGGGCGCACCGGGTTCGGCCTGGTGGATGCCGGAATGCGCGAGCTCTGGCAGACGGGCTTCATGCACAACCGGGCGCGGATGGTGACCGCCTCGCTGCTGACGAAGAACCTGATGACCCACTGGCGGGTGGGAGAAGCCTGGTTCTGGGACACCCTCGTCGATGCCGATGAGGCGAGCAATCCGTTCAACTGGCAGTGGGTCGCCGGGTGCGGCGCCGACGCCGCACCGTACTTTCGGATCTTCAACCCCGAGCTGCAGCAGCAGAAGTTCGATTCGGATGGTCACTACGTGCAGCGATGGGCGCCCGACAGTGACGCCGTGCTGCGGATCATCGACCTGAAGGCGTCCAGAGCGCGAGCCCTGGACGCCTACCAGTCGCTCAGCGGCTGAGCCCGGGCGTCCTACGCCGTGCGGTGCGCGCGGTAGTAGTCCAGCAGCGCGCGCGTGGACGGGTCCTGTGCGGCCACGGCATCGGTATCGCCCGCGATCGCCGGGGCGATCTGCAGCGCCAGCTGCTTGCCGAGCTCGACACCCCACTGATCGAACGAGTTGATGCCCCACACCGTCCCCTGCGTGAAGGTGATGTGCTCGTACAACGCGATCAGCTGACCGAGCACCGCCGGGGTGAGCGCCGGGGCGAAGATCGACGTGGTCGGCCGGTTGCCCTCGAACGTGCGCGCGGCGACCAGGGCCCCGGTCGTGCCCTCGGCCTCGACCTCGGCGGCGGTCTTGCCGAACGCCAGTGCCTTGGTCTGCGCGAGGAAGTTGGCCAGGAACAGGGCGTGTACGTCCTGCCCGTCGTCGCTCAGCGGGTACGCGGGGTTCACGAACGCGATGAAGTCGGCGGGGATCAGCCGCGTGCCCTGGTGGATCAGCTGGTAGAAGGCGTGCTGGCCGTTGGTGCCGGGCTCGCCCCAGAAGACCTCGCCCGTATCGGTGGTCACCGGGGTGCCGTCCCAGCGCACCGACTTGCCGTTCGATTCCATCGTCAGCTGCTGCAGGTACGCGGGGAACCGGCTGAGCTGCTGCGCATACGGCAGCACGGCGTGGGTCTGCGCGTCAAGGAAGTTGACGTACCAGATGTTGAGCAGCCCCATCAGCACCGGTACGTTGCGCTCCAGCGGGGTGGTGCGCACGTGCTCGTCGACGGCGTGGAACCCCGCGAGCAGTTCGTCGAACGCATCCGGGCCGAGCGTGATCGCCAGTGACAGTCCGATCGCCGAGTCGACCGAGTACCGTCCGCCCACCCAGTCCCAGAAGCCGAAGGCGTTGGCCGGGTCGATACCGAACTCGGCGACCTTGTCGAGTGCGGTCGACACGGCGACGAAGTGGTGCGCGACAGCATCCGTCCGGCTCTCGTCGCTACCGTCGATCGCGTCGGATGCTGTCAGTCCCGCCCACAGCCAGTCGCGCGCGAGGCGCGCGTTGGTCAGCGTCTCGAGGGTGGTGAACGTCTTCGAGGCGACGATGAAGAGCGTGGTCTCGGGGTCGAGATCGGCGGTTTTCTGGGCGAGGTCGGTCGGGTCGATGTTCGACACGAAGCGCGCCTCGATCCCCGCGTTGGCGTAGGGCTTGAGCGCCTCGTACACCATGACGGGGCCGAGGTCGGAGCCGCCGATGCCGATGTTGACCACATGCGTCACCCGCTTGCCGGTCACACCCCGCCACTGACCCGAACGCACGCGGTCGGCGAACGCCGACAACGCACCGAGCACCTCATGCACGTCGTGGTCGATCTGTTGGCCGTCGACGACAAGGGTCGGCTCCGCACCGACCGGCCGACGCAGTGCGGTGTGCAGCACGGCGCGGTCCTCACTGGTGTTGATGTGCGCGCCGGTGAGCATCGCGGCGTAGCGGTCGGCGACACCGGTCTGCTCGGCCAGGGCGACGAGCGCGGCGAGCACATCATCGGTGACGAGGTTCTTCGACAGGTCGACATGCAGGTCGGCCAGCGGCAGCGAGAGCCGCTCGGCGCGCTCGGGGTCGTCGGCGAACCAGCCGCGCAGGTCGGGTGAGAAGCCGTCGCGGAGGGCCGCGAGGTCGGCCCAGGCGGGAGTGGTGACGGGGTCGATCGGCGCTGTCATGCTCCCCACGTTAGCGCCAGCCGTACGCCGCATCGTCGGTGTTGCACGCTAGCGTTGAGCCCATGACGCGCGCCCCCGGTACCCCGTTGATCACCGTCGACGAGCTGCGTGAGCACCTCGATGCCGTGCACGTGCTCGACGCCCGCTGGCAGCTCGGGCGCAACGACGGCCGCGAACAGTACCTGGCCGGCCACATCCCCGGCGCCGTCTTCATCGACGTCGAAGGCGATCTCTCGCGACACGGCGAGCCCCACGAGGGGCGCCACCCGCTGCCCGCGGATGCGGCGCTCGCGGCGGCGGCACAGCGCTGGGGCATCGACGAGGGCGACACTGTCGTCGTCTACGACGACCATCGGATGCTGGCGGCCTCGCGCACCTGGTGGGCACTGCGCCGTGCGGGACTGACCGATGTGCGCGTGCTCGACGGCGGATGGCCGGCCTGGCTGGCTGCCGGCGGCGCGACCGAGACCGGAGACGTGGTCGTGGCACCCGGAGACGTGCGGCTGGAGCATCCCGCCGATCGCGGAACCATCGACACCCGTTCAGTGGCCTCGTGGCCCGATGCCGGCGTGCTGATCGACGTGCGTGTCGCCGAGCGCTACCGCGGTGAAACCGAGCCGATCGACCCGATCGCCGGGCACGTACCGGGTGCGAAGAACCTGCCGATCGGCAATCTGCTCACCGGCGACGGGCGCTTCCTGCCGGCATCCGACATCGCGGACGCGTTCGACGCGGTCGGCGCCACGGGTGCCGTGCCCATCGCGTCGTACTGCGGATCGGGAATCACCGCCGCACAGTTCGCCTTGGCTGGAGCCATCATCGGCCGCGACGTCACCGTGTACCCGGGGTCGTGGAGTGCCTGGTCGAATACTCCGGGTGCGCCGGTCGCGACCGGCGACGCCTGAGAACCGATCCGATACGGCACGTCGCCGGGATACCCTGAGACCATGCCGATCCTGTTCTCGCTGATCACCATCGGACTGATGGTGTTCGCCGTCGTGGACATCATCCGCCGCGACGACTCCGACGTGCGGTACCTGCCCCGCATCGTGTGGCTGCTGCTGGTGATCCTGCTGCCGTTGCTGGGCAGCGTGCTGTGGTTCGCGCTCGGGCGGGTGTACCCCGAGGGCGGTATCCGTCTACCGCGCCGCCGGCCCAAGCCATCGCAACAGCAGGCGCCGGCTGCGCCGGCCATGCCGATCGACACGCGCACCACCGAGCAGCAGATCGCCGACCTCGACCGCGAGATCGAGGAATGGCGGCTGCGCGAGGAGATCGAGAAGCGCAAGAAGGAGCACGGCGGCTCCTCGACCGGCCCGGAGACGCAGGAGG
The DNA here is from genome assembly GCF_017303215.1 of Microbacterium esteraromaticum. Classification (GTDB taxonomy): domain Bacteria; phylum Actinomycetota; class Actinomycetes; order Actinomycetales; family Microbacteriaceae; genus Microbacterium; species Microbacterium esteraromaticum_C. The sequence continues at coordinate 60,618 of NZ_JAEMWU010000003.1, forward strand.
GCTGAGCCCTCACCCCTCCGAGAACGACGCGCGCAGCGCCTCGTCGAGATCCGGATGCCGGAACGTGTACCCCGCTGCGCTGAGCTTCGCCGGCAGCGCCCAGCGGCTCTTCAGGATCAACTCGGTCTCGGTGCGGATGCCCAGGGCGCCGATCTCGAGCATCCACCGCGGCGTCGGAGGACCGAAGCGCACCCCGAGCGCGCGGCGCACAGCCGCCATGAAGGCGCGGTTGTCGACCGGCGCGGGTGAGGAGGCGTTCACGGGGCCGTCCAACTGCGGCTGCTGTTCGAGGAAGTCGATGATGCCGAGCACATCATCGACGTGGATCCAGCTGAACCGCTGACGCCCGCCGCGGGCGCCGGGATCGTGGGCCGTTCCCGCCTCTCGCCGCGCACGCGAGACCGGCCACCAACCGTCGAGCTGCGTGCCGCCGAGCCCGACGCGGGCGAGCCGGCGCAGCGGGCCCAGCACGCCCGCATCGCCCAGCACGATCGCCGTGCGCAGGGCGACGCGCCGGGTGTGCGGCAGATCCCGCTCGTACAGCGCACGCTCCCAGGCCTTGGCAACCTCGACCGAGAAGCCGGTGCCGAGCTCGCCGTCGTCCTCGGTCATCGGACGGTCCTCGGCATGACGGTAGATCGTCGCCGTCGAGGAGTTCACCCACAGGGGCGGGGGAGCGGATGCCCGGGCGATCGCTGTCCCCAGCGCAGCCGTGGTCTCCAGACGCGAGCGGAAGATCTCGGCGCGGTTGGCGGGCGTGTAGCGGCAACTCACGCTCTTGCCCGCGAGGCCGATGACCAGACCGGCACCGTCCACCGCGGCGTCGATTCCGGGCTGGTCGTCCCAGGTGAGGTCTGCGCCCGAGCGCGAGATCGTGACGACCTCTCGCCCCTCGGCTCGGTACGCGTCTTGCAGATGTCGGCCGATGAATCCTGTCGAACCGCCGATCACGACCCGGCTCATGCGACGCGCTCGATGCGATAGGTGAAGACGCCCTCGTACTCGTAGATGCGCCCGATCAGCGGCATATCGACGGTGAGCGCGACGCGTTGGTTGCCGGCCTGCTTCTCGGCGCTCTCACGCAACCGCACCACCGGGGCGATCAGACGGGGAAGACGCACACGCACGCGGCCCAGACGGATGCCCACCCTGCGGCTGCGCAGCGCCAGCGCATCCTCATCGACCGACACGTCGAACACCGCCGAGAGCGTCACGGGCTCACCGAGTTGGTCGAGCACGCGACCGTGTGCGCCGGCCGAGACCGAGTCGGTCATCGTCCAGTCGCCGTCGGGCAGATGCAGCGTGCGCTCGCTGACCACCCGGCCGGCGACGCTGAGGTTGCGGATCGTGAACGGCACATCGTGATGCCAACCGGCGTGCACGACACCGTGACGCTGCAGCATGCGCAGCACCGGCCACAGCCACCGCTTGGGCGTGCCCACGCGTGAGAAGGTGCCCTTACCGACGCCGACCTGACCGCAGGGCGTCGCCGCGAAGTACATGCGCAGAGCGGGATGCAACGCCCCGCGCTGCCCGCCCAAAGCCCGCAGGTACGGTGAATGCGGAACGTGTTCCATGCTTCGAGCGTAGCCCGGTGTCAGAGGTGACCTCTCACGCCTCGCGCAGGCGGATCATGCGCTCGTGACCTTCTTCGGACAGCTCAGAGACGTCGTTGCGCGACTTGAGGAAGTCGTTGAACGACCGGAACCCGAGCGCCTTCTCGCTGAACGAGGGATCCATCCGTCGCATCTGCGTCTTCACCGCAGACGCGTGCAGCCACTCATCGGCATCCGCCTTGTCGTGGCCGAGTCGCAGCGCCCGCTCCAGCAGCGCGGTGGCCTCGGTCTGCTCGTCGGTCTTCGCCGACGAACGGGCGCGACGTGTCTTGGCCGCGGCCTTCGTTTCTGGACGGCTCTTGGCGTCCTTGGCCGTGGCGCCGGCGGCAGCATCCGCCTTCTGCGCGGGACGCACGACGCCGGGCAGAGAATCGTACGAATCGAACTCGTCGCATGCCGCGGCGAGCGATTTCGCCGTCGACCCGGCGACCCCCACGCCGACGACGTACCGGCCCAGTCTCCGGCACCGCTGCGCCAGCGGCACGTAGTCGCTGTCACCGGCGACGATCACCACATGGGTGAGATCGGGCAGCCGGAACATGTCTTCGACGGCGTCGACCGCCAGACGGATGTCGGCGCCGTTCTTGGCGTACGCGGCCGCGGGGAAGAGCTGTACGAGGTCGACAGCCCTGGCCACCAGCTGAGAACGGTACTCGGCGTTGATCGGCGACGACCAGTCGGCGTAGGCCCTGGTCAGCACGAGCGTGCCGAACGACGAGGCGTAATCGATGATCGCACCGACCTCGATCGCCGCCTGCTTCAGCCGCTCGGCCACCTCGGGGTCGTTCGGGTTCTCGGCGATGCGCTGGCGATCCTTGCCGTAGGCGTTGCGGCCGTGCACCCGGTCGTACCAGCCGATGACGATGTTGTCGAAATCGAGGTAGACGGCGACGCGTCCGCTGCTCTCGGCCATGATCAGCGCTCGCTCGGGTAGGTCACGCCGATCTGGCGGCGGATCTCATCGAGTGTGCCCATGATGGCGACGCTCTCGGCGACGGGCAATGCCAGGATCGAACCGGCCGGTTCTCCGTGTGCGACGGCGTCCTCGGCCGCGAAGGCCTGGTACTGCATCCCGCGTCCCTCGACCTGCGAGACGTACTCCTCGATGACCGTGCCGTCCGGCGCGATGACCCGGAAGGTCGTGGGGGCGTAGAAGATCCGGTCGATCTCGATGCGGGCATCCGTGCCGACGATCGCCGCGGTGTTCGGGCCGGCCGCGCGCGAGGACGAGACGCTCGTCGATACCGCGCCCCCGGCGTGCGTCATGAGCGTGGCGACCTCGGCATCGGCGCCGGTCTCGATCAGACGCGCCGTCGCCTGGATCGACTCGGGTGCGCCCAGCACATCCCAGATGAATGAGACCGGGTAGATGCCCAGGTCGAGCAGCGCGCCGCCGCCCAGCTCGAGCGCGTTCAGGCGGTGTGCGGGGTCGGTGGGCAGCTTCTGGGTGTGGTCGGCGAACACCGTGCGGATCTCACCGAGAGTGCCCGCGGCGAGGATCTCACGGATGCGCACCATGTGGGGCAGGTAGCGGGTCCACATCGCCTCCATGACGAGCAGGCCCTTCTCAGCGGCGAGCGCCTGCAGGTCTTCGGCCTCGGCGCGGTTCACGGTGAACGCCTTCTCGACCAGGGCGTGCTTGCCGTGCTCGAGCGCGAGACGGGCGTCGGCATGGTGCATCGGATGGGGCGTTGCGACGTAGATGATGTCGACTTCGGGGTCGGCCGCGAGTGCCTCGTACGACCCGTGTGCGCGGGGGATGTCGAAGCGTGCGGCGAACGCGTCGGCCGACTCCTGACTGCGCGAGCCCACCGCGACGAGGTCGAGACCGGCGGTGCGCAGGTCGGATGCGAAAGCGGCGGCGATGCCGCCCGTGGCGAGGATGCCCCAGCGAAGTCCAGTCATGGGTTCAGCGTACCGGGGTGGGCACGCGGTGCGTCAGGCCAGCGCGAGCGCTCGATCGAGGTCGGCGATGAGGTCGGCCGGGTCTTCGAGCCCGGCCGAGACGCGGATCGTGGTCAGCGAGATACCCGCGGCGGCGCGCTGGTCGGCGGTGAGGTGGCCGTGGGTCATGGATGCCGGGTGCGCGACCAGGCTGCGGGCGTCGCCGATGTTCGCCACCAGGCGGAAGACGCGCAGCGCGCCGAAGACCTCGGCGACCCGGTCGAACGAGGTCTCATCCTGTGGCCCGGCGAGGTCGAACGAGAACACCGAGGGTACTCCGCGCGGCAGGTAGCGTTCGGCGAGCGGATGCCACGGGCTGCCCGGCAATCCGGGATGGTGCACGGCGCTGACCGCGGGGTGTGCGGCCAGGTGCTCGGCGACCCGCTGCGCGGTGGCGCTCTGACGCCCGACGCGCAGGTCGAGGGTCTCGATGCCCTGCAGGATCTGCCACGCGTTGAACGGTGAGATCGACGGGCCGAGGTCGTGCACGTACTTCGATTTGACCAGCGCCGCGAACGCCTGGCCCTGACCGAAGCGGTCCCACAGCACCATGTCGCCGAAGCGGGAATAAGGGCCGGTGAACTGCGGCCAGCGGGCAGCATCCGCACCGAAGTCGAACGTGCCCAGGTCGACCACGACACCGCCGAGCGAGCTGCCATGCCCCGAGAGGAACTTCGTCGCCGAATGCACCACGAAGTCGGCGCCGTGCTCACCCGGTCGGATCAGGTGCGGTGTGCCGACGGTGCTGTCGATCACCAGGGGCACCCCCGCCTCGTGCGCAATGTCGGCGACCGCGCGAACATCGAGCACCTGGGCGATCGGGTTGGCGACCGTCTCGGCGAACACCACCCGCGTCTGCGGCGTGATCGCGTCGCGCCACGCGTCGAGGTCGTCCTGGTCGACGAACGTGACGCCGATGCCGAAGTCGTCGAGCGTCTCCTGCAACAGGTCGATCGTGCCGCCGTACAGCTGATGCGCGGCGACGATGTGTCCACCGCGATGCGCCAAGGCCAGCAGTGTGACAGCGACGGCAGCCTGCCCCGAAGCGACCGCGACCGCGCTGACGCCGCCTTCGAGCAGAGCCACGCGCTCTTCGAGGATCTGCTGGGTGGGGTTGGCGTTGCGGCTGTAGATGATGCCCGCCTTGCGCAGCGCGAACAGATCGGCCGCCTCGGCCAGTGACGAGAACTCGTACGCCGCCGTCTGATGAATCGGCGGCACGGCGCCTACGGCAGTGGATGCCGCATAGCCGGCCTGCACCTGTGCCGTGGCGAAACCCGTCGGCGCATCGAGAGTGGTCATGGCTCCCATCATCTGTGCGCACCCGCGTATGACACGGGTCGTGTTACCCCGGGTTACCGCACATGACGGGTGGTGTCGTCACGTGACGTCATCACTCGCGCGGCGGCATCCGACTTCTCTAGCGTGATCGTCGTTCCACCCCGTCACCGCACCCAGGAGGTCTGCATGAACCGTCGCATCGTCCGCGCTACAGCCGTCGCACTGCCGCTCGTCATGATGGCTGGCCTGGCCGCATGCTCGTCGTCACCGGCCCCCGCCGACGTCGCCGCCTCCGACGGTGAACCGGTCACGGGCGGAACGCTCACCTACCTCGAGCACCAGACGTACACGAACCTGTACCCGCCGCAGGCGGGTTTCTACCCGAACGGCGGCATCGTGGGCAACATCGCCGCACGGTTGACCTGGCAGGACCCCGAGACGCTCGAGATCGAGCCGTGGGTCGCCAGTGGTTGGGAGGTGAACGCCGACGCCACCGAGTACACCTTCGACCTGCGTGATGACGTCACCTTCTCGGACGGCACGCCCGTCGACGCCGCCGCCGTGAAGAAGAACTTCGACACGTACGGCCTCGGCGACGCCGACCGCGGGCTGACCGTGTCAGAGGCGATCAACAACTACGCGAGCAGTGAGGTGATCGACGACGACACCGTCGTCTTCCGCTTCTCGGCCCCGTCGCCCGGCTTCCTGCAGGCGACGTCGACGATCAACTCGGGACTGCTCTCGCCCGAGACTCTCGACGGCACCATCGAGGACTTCGGCGCCGGCAACGCCGAAGACATCATCGGTGCCGGTCCCTTCACCATCGGCGGCGAGAAGCTCGGCACCGAGTACACCCTCACGGCCCGCGAGGACTACGACTGGGCGCCCGAGAGCGTGCCGAACCAGGGCCGCGCGTACCTCGACGCCGTCCGCGTCATCGTCACCCCCGAGGACTCCGTGCGCATCGGATCGCTGCTCTCGGGCCAGGCCGATTACGTGCGCTACGTGCAGGCCTTCGACGAGGCACGGGTCGCCCAGGCCGGAATCGAGCTGTACGCACCGCAGACCCGCGGGGTCAACAACAACCTCTCGCTGCGGTTCACCAACCCGCTGCTCTCCGACATCCGGGTGCGGCAGGCGCTCGTGGCGGCGACGGACGCCCAAGAGGTCGTCGACACGCTCTTCAGCGAGAACTACCCCGTGGCGACCTCGGCGCTGTCGTCGTCTGCGACGGGGTACAAGGACGAATCGGCGCACTACGTCCACGACGAGAAGAAGGCGGCCGAACTACTTGACGCCGCAGGGTGGGAGCCGGGCGCGGACGGCATCCGCGAGAAGGACGGCGAACGGCTGGCACTGACCATCTTCGAGTCCAAGCCGCAGCCGCAGTCCAAGCAGACGCTCGAACTGGTCGCGCAGCAGTGGCGGGCCGTCGGCGTCGAGCTCAACGTCAAGCCCGGCGACGCCGGCAGCCGCGCCGCCGACATCCTCGACCCGCTCAAGACGCCTGTATCGCAGGACATGGTCGGCCGAAGCGACCTCGACGTGATCAAGAGCGAGTACCACACCGAGAACCGCAACGTGCTGCTCTCGAACGACGCCGAACTCGACCGGCTGCTGGAGGTGGTGGCCTCCGAAGCCGACACCGACAAGCGCATCGCCGCTTCGCAGGCGGTACAGGACTACCTCGCCGAGCAGGCCTACGTGATCCCGCTGTTCGAAGAGCCCCAGGTCTACGGTGCGGCACCCCACGTGCGTGGCATCGACTACGAATCGGTCGGGCGCCCCTCGTTCTTCGGCGTGTGGCTCCAGGAGCACTGATGCCCTTCCTGCTTCGGCGGGCCGGACAGGCGGCGATCGTTCTGATCGCCGCCTTCACGGCCACGTTCTTCCTGCTGCAGCTCCTGCCCGGCGATGCCGTGCTGATCAAGTTCACCGACCCGAGCCTCGGGTTGTCCGCGGCGCAGATCGACGACATCCGGGCCACGTACGGCGCGGACCTGCCGTGGTGGCAGCAGTACCTGCACGCGCTCGGCGGGTTCCTCGTCGGCGACTTCGGGTACTCGACCCAGTACGGCACCCCCGTTGCGGCGATGCTCGCCGAAGCGCTGCCGCAGACGCTGCTGCTGGCGGGCCTCGGTCTGGTGCTCGCGGTTCTGCTGGCGGTCGCCATCGCGGCGCTGTCGACGCTTGCACCGTTCGGCTGGCTGCGTAACGCGATCCGACAGGCGCCGGCGCTGTTCGTCGCCGTACCGGTGTTCTGGCTCGGCATCCTGCTCATCCAGGTGTTCTCGTTCGGACTCGGCTGGGTGCCCGTGATCGGCGCCGACCCGGCCGCCGCCCTCATCCTGCCCGTGCTCACCCTGGCGGTGCCGATCTCCGCACCCCTTGCACAGGTGCTGGTGCGCTCGATCGATCAGGTGCAGTCCGCGCCGTTCATCGCCGTGGTGCGCGCCAAGGGCGCCTCGCCTGTGTGGGTGCTCACCCGGTCGGTCGCACGCAACGCGAGTCTGCCCGCACTGACCATCGCCGGCGTGCTGTTCGGTGAGTTGATCGGTGGTGCCGTGGTCACCGAGACGGTGTTCGGGCGCACCGGCATCGGGCGACTGACCGAACAGGCCGTCACCAACCAGGACATCCCGGTGCTGCAGGCGATCGTGCTGCTGTCGGCACTCGGCTTCGTGATCGTCAGCCTCGCCGTCGACCTCATCGCCCCCGTGATCGACCCGCGCCTGCGCCCGCCCGCGCGGCGCGCGTCGCCGGCCGCAGCGGTGACGGCGCGCACCCAGGAGGTGATCGCATGAGCGCCCCCGTGCTGCACACGTCCGAGAGCGCGGAACCGAACGCGACCCGCGGCCGCAACGAGCAGGCGGATGCCACCGTGAACGCCGCGTCCGTAGCATCCGATGCGCCCCGCCGGCGGCGCCGGGTGCCGTCGCCGACGTTGGTCCTCGCGATCGCCGTCGTCTCGATCGCCGTGCTGTGGGCGATCGTGCCGGGTGTCTTCGCCCCCGGGGACCCCCTCAGCGGGGTGCCGGCGCAGAAACTGCTGCCGCCGAGCGCCGAACACTGGTTCGGCACCGACATCCTCGGGCGAGACCTGTACGGCCGCGTCGTCCACGGTGCCGTGCAGTCGCTCTCGGGCGCACTGATCGCCGTGACCGTCGGCCTGACTCTCGGCGGCATCATCGGCCTGCTCGCCGGCACCATCGGCGGACTCCTCGACGACATCCTCATGCGCATCGTCGACGTGCTGCTCGCGATCCCCGGCCTTCTGCTGTCGCTGTCGGTGATCATCCTGCTCGGGTTCGGCACCGTGAACGCCGCGCTCGCCGTGGGCCTCGGCAGCGTGGCGGTGTTTGCACGGCTGATGAGATCCGAGGTCGTCAGGGTGCGTCGCACAGACTACGTCGAAGCCGCCCTCGGCAGCGGCGCCACACTCCTCACCGTGCTGCGCCGGCACGTGCTGCCCAACTCGCTCACACCGGTGCTGGCCCTGGCCGCACTGCAGTTCGGCACGGCGATCCTCGCGATCGCCACGCTGGGCTTCCTCGGCTACGGCGCCCCGCCGCCGACCCCCGAATGGGGGCTGCTCATCGCCGAGGGACGCAACTACGTCGCCACCTCGTGGTGGCTCACCGCGCTGCCGGGACTTGTCGTGGTGGCCGTCGTGCTCAGTGCCAATCGGATCAGCCACGGCCTGGGAAGGAACGCCTCATGAGCGTGCTCACCATCGATGGGCTCCGGGTGTCGTACGCGGCCCCCGAAGGACGACGTGCGGTCGTGCACGGTGTCTCGCTCGAGATCGGCGAGGGAGAGACCCTCGCCCTCGTCGGCGAATCCGGGTCGGGCAAGTCGACCACCGCGCAGGCCGTGCTCGGCCTGCTACCGCACGGCGGACGGACGGACAGCGGCCGGGTGCTGCTGGGCGGGCTCGATATCTCGGGCTGGTCCGAACGGGCCCTGCGCACGATCCGCGGCACCCAGGTGGGCTTCGTGCCCCAGGACCCCGTGACCTCGCTCGATCCCGTGCGCACGATCGGCGCGCAGGTCGGCGAGGCGCTGCGGCTGCACGGCCACCGTGACCGCAGGGCACGTCAGGCCCGCGTGATCGAACTGCTCGACCGCGTGGGCATCGACGACCCCGACCTGCGCGCCAGGCAGTACCCGCACGAGCTGTCGGGCGGCATGCGGCAACGCGTGCTCATCGCCAGCGCCGTCGCGCTGCGCCCACGGCTGCTGATCGCCGACGAGCCCACCAGTGCGCTCGACGCGACCGTGCAGCGCCGCGTGCTCGACCTGATGGACGAGCTGCGGACGCAGGAGGGCACCAGCATCCTGCTCGTGACCCACGACCTCGGTGTCGCCGCCGACCACGCGCAGCACCTCGTCGTGCTGCAGGGCGGTCGTGTCGTCGAGCAGGGGAGGAGCGCCGAGGTGCTCAGCGCCCCGGCCGACGGCTACACGCGTCAGCTGCTCGCCGACGCCCCGGCGTTCGCCAGTGGATTCCGCAACGCGCAGGCGCCGAACTTCCTGCGCGACGCGGCCGTGGCCGCGGCAGAGAACCCGAATGCGATCACCGCGACGGGGCTCGTGAAGAGCTTCGAGAGCCGCGGGCGAGCGCCTTTCCGCGCCGTCGACGACGTGTCGTTCCGCGTGCGCAAGGGCACCACGCACGCGCTGGTCGGGGAGTCCGGTTCGGGCAAGACGACTACGGCGCGACTGATCACCCGCTTCCAGCATCCGGATGCCGGTGCCATCACGATTGACGGGACCGACGTCACCCACGCCGCGGGCAAGGACCTGCGCGCGCTCCGCCGCCGCATCCAACTCGTCTACCAGAACCCGTTCGCCTCACTGGATCCGCGCCAGCGGATCGAGGACATCGTGGCCGAGCCGCTGGTCAACTTCCGCATCGGCACGAAGGCGGAACGGCGCGACCGCGCCGTCGACCTGCTCGAGCGGGTCGCGCTGCCCTCCGATGTCGCGCGGCGCACGCCCCGCGAGCTCTCGGGAGGGCAACGACAGCGCGTCGCCATCGCCCGCGCGCTCGCGATCGATCCCGACATCATCGTGCTCGACGAAGCGGTGTCGGCGTTGGACGTGACCGTGCAGGCACGCATCCTCGAACTGCTCGCCTCGCTGCAGTCCGAACTCGGCCTCACCTACCTGTTCATCTCGCACGACCTCGCCGTCGTGCGCGGCATCAGTTACACCGTCTCGGTGATGCGGCACGGACGCATCGTCGAGGACGGCCCCACTCAGCGGATCTTCGAAGACCCGCAGCACGACTACACCCGGGAACTGCTCGCGGCGGTTCCCGGCCGATCGGAGGTACACGCATGACCGCCCCCACACTCGGGTTCTTCACGCGGCTGCTCGACGACGCCGCGCCACGACAGCGCTACACCTACGCGCTGGAGCAGATCCAGCGCGCCGAACGACACGGCATCGGCCGCGCCTGGGTGGCGCAGCACCACTTCCACGCGGCCGAAGGCGGACTGCCGTCGCCGTTGGTGTTCCTCGCCCACGCCGCAGCGCACACCTCGCGCATCCGCCTGGGTACCGGCATCATCACGCTGCCGATCGAAGACCCGGTGCGCGTCGCCGAGGACGCCGTGGTCGCCGACCTGCTCTCGGACGGACGCCTCGACCTGGGACTCGGCAGCGGGGGAACGCCCACGTCATTCCCACCCTTCGGGCAGGACGTGCGCGACAAGACCGCCGTCTACGACGGCAAGCTCGCCGCGCTGCTGAACGCGCTGCGCGGTGGTGACGTCGGCGCCGGCAACGCCCTGTATCCGGATGCCGCAGAGCTAGCCGACCGCATCTGGCAGGCCACCTTCTCGTCGTTCGGCGGACACCGCGCCGGCGAACACGGGCACGGACTGCTGCTCTCGCGCACCCAGCCCCGCCGCGGTGTCGACCCCTACACCCCGCTCGCGCAGGTGCAGGATCCGATCATCGACGAGTACCTCGCGGCGCTGCCGGAAGGGGCGACGCCCCGCATCACCGCGTCACGCACCGTGTTCGTCGCCGACGACCGCGCCGAGGCCCTGCGCTTCGCCGAGGTCGGCCTACGGCGCGGAGCTGAGAGCCTGCGCCGGCAAGGTCAGGAGTTCCCCGACGACTCGCTCGAAGCGCTCATCACGCTCACCGACACGCACTTGGGCACCCCCGACGAAGTGGCAGCCTCGCTCGCCCAGGACCGCACCCTCGACCGCGCCACCGAGGTGGCCTTCCAGGTGCACTCCGTCGACGCCCCGCATGAGCACGTGCTGCGGTCGATCGAACTGATCGCCGACGAGGTTGCGCCCGCACTCGGGTGGAGCACCGGGCTGCAGACCGTGGGCGCACACGATGAGGAGGCCGGCGCATGACACTCGATGTGGTCGACACCATCGCGGGCACCTCACCCGCCGTCGTCGCGCTGCGCGCCCGCCGTCCGCAGACCCGCGCGCAGCTGCAGGCGAGTTTCGACGCCCTGTTCTCACCGGTGTCGACGGCGCATGTCACGCAGCTCGAGCGCGAGCTCGTGGCCGCGTTCGCCACGCGCCTGACCGGTGTGGATCGCACCTCGTCGTTCTACGCCGCGCGAGCGCTCGCCGCCGATGCCGCCGTCGCCAGGATCGTGATCGACCAGGCGGTTCACGCGACGACCACGGGGCCGTTCGGCTCGTACATCGAGGTCGGTCTGCAGGGGGAGAACACCGACGGAGAACGGTACGCACCGGGCCCGGACGTCGTGCACGCGCTTGGCGGTCGGCTGGCCGCCGCGCTCGCGCACACGCACCTGCTGGTGTACCGCCCGCGCGAAGCCGGCGCCGACGATCTCGATCGGCTGCTGCAGGCCGGTTGGGACGAGAACGGCATCGTCACGCTGTCGCAGCTCGTGGCATTCCTGGCGTTTCAGCAGCGGGTGGTGTCGGGACTGCGGGCACTCGACGCCGTCGGTGTCGGCATCGTCACCGATTCAGACGAGGAGGATGCCGCATGACCGGCACACTGACCGACGACCGTCCGCACCCCGAACGGTTCACCCGCGCCGAGGTCGGCTGGACGCCGCACATCGCGCCGCTGGCCGAGGACGAGCTGACCGAGCGGCACCTCGACGGTCTGGTCGATGCCGCGCGCGCCAAGAACGAGTACTTCCGGTTGCTCGCGCGTGACCCCGAGGTTCTGAGGGCGCGCACGCTGGTCGACAAGGACATCTTCTACAACACCGCCGAGGGGCTGCCGCGTGCCGACCGAGAACTCTCGGCCACGGCGGCGTCGCGTCACAACGGCTGCGTGTTCTGCGCGTCGGTGCACGCTCGGTTCGCCGCGCACTTCTCGAAGCGTGCCGACGATGTTGACCGGCTTCTCGATGAGGGGGTCACGGCCGATCCCGGTGAGCGGTGGGAGGCCGTCGTCTCAGCATCCGCTGCTCTCACAGACACCCCGAGCGCGTTCGGGGAACTCGACATCGCGCGTCTGCGCGAGGCGGGCCTTGATGATCTGGAGATCGCCGACGTCGTGCACGGCGCCGCGTTCTTCAACTGGGCGAACCGCCTGATGCTCTCGCTCGGACGGGCCGTCGCCCCCTGACCGGTGCTCGCGCTGCCTCTGCCTCCCTCCACGAGGGGTCAAAACATGTCGCATCCAACGCCCCACATGCCTCATTTCTTGACCCCTCGTGGAGGAAGGCGCTGCGCCCCTTCTCAAGAGGGGTCAGGAAATGTCGGGTTGAGGGGTGGGAACTGCGCGTTTCTTGACCCCTCGTGGGGCGGGGGAGGTCGTGGGGTGCGGGCGCGGGGCTCACTCGTCGTGCACAACGAAGGAGTTCGCGCGGACTGGCCCGCGGGCTGTGGAAAGCGGGCGCGGGAAGAGAATCGGATGCCAGCATCGGGCGATGCACCCCGCTCCGCTTCCGCCCGGTACCCCGCGTACATTCACCGTTGACGAAGCAGCCGCGCGCGGCATCACGCCCGGCAGGTTGCGTGCCAAGGACCTGTCGAGCCCGTTCCACGGGGCCCGAGCGCGCGTACCCCTCGAGAAGCGCGAAGCGTTGGAGCTATTGCTGAAGGTCATCCCCGACCGGGCGTTCTTGTGCGGAATCACCGCGGGTGCCGTGCTCGGCCTGCCTCTGGCGCGTGACGACGAACACGATGCCTGGGGCAGACCTCGGATCGGTGTGCCGCATGACAGCACGCGCATCCGTCGTCCACAGGTGCGTCCGCACCGGCTTGTCGTCGTCGACGAGGACATCGTCATGGTCGACGGCCTGCCGACCTTGTCGCCGCAGCGCGCCTGGATCGACCTGTCGCGCTCGCAGCCGCTCGGCCGATTCGTGGCGATCACCGACGCCCTGTTGCGCGCCTACCCGTTCGTCACCGGCGAAGAGCTCGCCGAACTCTCGGCGAGATTCGTGCGGGGCCGGGGAGCACGCCTGAGAACAAGAGCGCTGGATCTCAGCGACGTTCGTGCGGAGTCACCACGCGAGTCGATGGTGCGAGTGATCCTCGTCGAAGCCGGACTGCCACGCCCGGAGTGCAATGTCGACATCTTCGACAACGGCCGGTTCGTCGCCCGTGTGGACATGCTGTTCCCCGAGGCGAAACTGATCGTCGAGTACGACGGCGACTACCACCGCGATCCGGATCAGTGGAGTAAGGACCAGATACGCCGCGCCGAACTGGAGGCGCTCGGCTACCGGGTGACGGTCGTCACCCGTCGTGACTTCGACGATCCGACGGCGCTCGTCACTCGCATCCGACGCCTGCTGCGCGCCTGAGCGCGCCCCCTCCCACGACGCCCCCGCTCGCCCCGCCCGCGCACCCCGCGGGCGCCCCCACGCCCATGCACCCCCGCACACCCCCACGAGGGGTCAAGAACTGTCGGGTGCGGGGGCGTGAACACGACAGAATTTGACCCCTCGTGAGGAGAGGAGGTGGGGCGGGAGAGGGGAGCGGAAGAGCGCGTGAAAGCGAGAACGTCAGGGCACGAGGACGATCTTGCCGCGGGCGGCGTGCTGCTCGATCAGTTCGTGCGCGCGCGACGCCTCGGCGAGCGGCAGCTCGGGCCCCAGCTCGACCTGCAAGTCGCCGGCCTCGATGAGATTCACCGCCAGCGGCACAGCCTCGTCGCGCCACGCGAGCTCCTGCTCGGTCAACGGCACCGGGCTGCCGCCCGAGAACGCGCGGATGCCGAAGTCTGCGGCATCCGGTCCGCGCACGATCGTGGCGATGCGGTCGCGGTCGGCGACCAGCTGCAGCGAGGCCTGGATCGCCTCGTCGGTGCCGATGCAGTCCAACGCGACCGTGATGCCGTCCGGCGCCGCCTCGCGCACCCGCTCGACCAGCCCTTCGCCGTATGCGACGGGGATGGCGCCGAGGGCGCGCAGCTGCTCGAAGCGCGCGGGGCTACCGGTCGCGATCACCGTCGCGCCCCACAGTGCGGCGAACTGCACAGCGGCCTGCCCGACGGCGCCCGAGCCGGCGTGCACGAGCAGAGTGTCGCCCTGGCCGACGCCGAGCGAGCGCAGGCACTGGTAGGCCGTGCCGATCGGGATGCCAAGACTCGCGCCCTCGGCCATCGTGACGCCGTCGCTCAGCCGCACCAGCCGCGAGACCGGAACGGACAACGCGGTGGAGTAGGTACCGAGAACGTTGTTGATGGCGACGCGGTCGCCGACGGCAAAGCCGGTCACCCCGTCGCCGAGAGCGGCTACGACTCCGGCACCGTCGAAGCCCACCCGGCGCGGCTCGACGATCGGCGGCGAGGGGCGCGCGCCGCGGCGCAGTTTGGCATCGAGCGGGTTCACCCCCGCGGCCTCGATGCGCACGACGACCTCGCCCGGCGCGGCTACCGGGTCGGGGATATCGACGAGGTGAAGAACGTCAGGGGTACCGATCTCGGTGTAGACGATTGCGCGAGCCATGCCGCCAGGCTACCGATGTGGCACAGATCGGCAACTTCTCAGCGTCCGGCGGTCAGCGCTTTCATGATGCGCTGCGGCGACACCGGCTGTGCGGTGCCGAGGCGCTGGGCGAACACGCTGATGCGGTACTCCTCGAGCAGCCAGCGCACCTCGACCAGCGCGGCGGGTGCGTCGGCCGGCAGCGGGATCGTGCCGCCCGCGTCTTCGAAGACCTTCTGCATGCGTTCGTACTCGGTCATGCGCGTGCGGTCCTTGCCCGGCTCGTTCGACAGCGTCTTGAGCCGGTCTAGCATGCCGTCGAGGTAGCGCGGCAGGTGGCTGAGCCGCTCGACTCCGGTCGACGAGATGAAGCCGGGCCGGATCAACCCCGCCAGCTGGGTGCGGATGTCGTTCAGCGGACCGAGCAGAGCCAGCGAATTCTGTGCTTTGATGCCGCGTTCGACGTCGCGACTCTTGGTGAGGATGCGGGCGACCAGCGATACGCAGGCGAACAGGCTGTCGACCAGTTCGGCGTTCACCGCATCGCGGACGCGCGTGTACTCGGCCTGGTTGCGTGTCACACCGCCCGGCAGGTGCTGCTCGATCAGGGCGCGCACGACCGCAACGCGGGAGTCTTCGATCAACGCCGCAACCGACGCATACGGTGACGCGGCCAGTGCCAGCTTCTCGGGTGCGGTGAGGTGGCTCTGCACGTACGACGCGGGGGAGGGCAGGTTCAGCAGCACCAGGCGCAGCACGCCCTCGCGGGTGGCTGCTGTCGCAGCATCCGCCGTCGCCTCGACCCGCACCGACACGGATGCGCCGCGGTCGATGACCGCGGGGTACCCGCGCACGGTGCCGCCGGCGACTTTCGTGTCGAGTACGTCGGGCAGGTCGCCGAAGGTCCAGTCGGTGAGGTCGTCGCGCTCGATCGGAGCGCGGACGGATGCTGCCGCGACGGCCTTCGCATCGTGCGCGGAGCCCGCACGCGGCGCGGGCCGCTGCAGCGACCGTGTGACGCTCTGCCGTGAGCGGTCGGACAGCTTCTGCTGCAACTCACCCAGGTCACGGGCCGAGCCCGCTACCCGCCCGCGTTCGTCGACGGCGCGGAAGTTCATCTGCAGGTGCCCGGGCACACGGGTGTCATCGAAGTCGGCGGCGCTGACGGGCTGGTTCGCGAGGGGCTGAATGAGTCGCGCAAGAGCCTCTTTCAGCGACCGCGTCGGCGTGCCCAGGTGGTGTTCGGGTGCCTCGGCGGCGAGCTCGGCGCCGAACTTCTCGGCCCAGTCGGCCGCGGGCACGACGTGCCGCCGGATGGCCTTCGGCAGCGCGCGCAGCAGCGCGGTGATCAGCTCGGCGCGCAGTCCTGGCACCTGCCAGTCGAAGCCGGTGTCGCGGATCTGTTGCAGCAGTGCCAGGGGCACGACGACGCTCACGCCGTCATCGGCGGCGCCGGGCTCGAAGCGGTACGCGAGTCCGAGCACCTGATCGCCCTGCGTCCACCGCGTGGGGAACTCGCCCTGGTCGGTCCGCCCGTCATCGTCGAGCAGGTCGCTCTCGCGCATCACCAGTAGCTTCGGGGTGGATGCCAGCGCTTCGCGCCACCACTTCTCGAAGGAGCGCACGTCGAACACGTCGCGGGGAATGCGCTCGTCGTAGAAGGCGTACACCGCCTCGTCTCCGGCCAGGATATCGCGGCGCCGTTCGCGCTCTTCGAGCTTCTCCAGACGTCGCCGCAGCTCGGTGTTCGCCCGCCAGAACGCGCTGACCCGCTTGTCGATTCGGCTCGGATCCCATTCGCCCTCGACCAGGGCGTGACGCAGGAAGAGCTCACGTGCGCCGGCGCGGTCGATCCGCGCGAACTGCACGCGGCGACGCGGGATGATCTCGACTCCGAACAGCGTCACCTTCTCGAACGCGACGGCAGCACCGGCATCCTTCGACCAATGCGGTTCCGAGACCTGGCGCTTGGCGAGGTCGCCGGCGAGCGACTCCGCCCAGGCGGGGTCGATCGCGGCGACGGTGCGGGCGAAGGTGCGCGAGGTCTCGACGATCTCGGCGGCCATCACCGCCTGCGGGGACTTCTTGCGCAGACCAGAACCGGGGAAGATCGATAAGCGGATGCCACGGGATCCGCGGTACTCGGTGATGCGGCGCTTTTGCTCCTTCGACGGAGTCTTGTTCACGCCCTTCGCCGCGGTGCGCTCGTCGAGGATGCCGATCTGTGAGAGCAGGCCCGAGAGAATCGCACGATGCACGGCATCCGGATCGGCGGCCGCCTCACCCCGGTCCTGGGGCTTTGCCGTCTTCACCAGCGTGCGCAGCTGCCGGTGCACGTCGAACCACTCGCGCACGCGCACGTAGTTGAGATGCTCGGTGCGGCACATGCGGCGGAATGCGCTCGATCCCAGTTCCTTTTGCTGCTCGCGCAGGTGGTTCCACAGGTTCAGCAAGGTGAGGAAGTCGCTGGTCGGGTCGATGAAACGCGCGTGTGCGCGCTCGGCGGCCTCACGCGCCGACGGCGGCGCATCGGCGCTCGGTCGCTCACGCACATCCTGGATCGACAGGCCGGCGACGATCGGCATGACCTCGTCGATCACGCCGGTGCGGCCGGCCTCGACCAGCATCCGCGCGAATCGGGGATCCATCGGCATCCGCGAGATGTCGCGTCCGATCCGGGTCAGACGCGGTTCGGCTCCGCGGGTCGTCTCGACGGCCCCGATCTCGGTGAGCAGGTCGAACGCGGCCTTCACGCCGCGCGAGTCCGGGGGAGTGAGGAACGGGAAGGCTGCGATGTCGCCGAATCCGAGCGACAGCATCTGCAGCACGACCGAGGCCAGCGAGGTGCGCAGCACCTCGGGCTCGGTGAACTCCGGGCGGCGCTCGAAATCCTCTTCGCTGTACAGGCGGATGGCGATGCCGGAGCTGGTGCGGCCCGCGCGACCCGAGCGTTGGTTGGCGGATGCCTGCGACACGGCCTCGATGGGCAGCCGCTGCACCTTCGAGCGGGCGCTGTAGCGCGAGATGCGGGCCGTGCCGGTATCGATGACGTACTTGATGCCGGGCACTGTGAGGCTGGTCTCGGCCACGTTCGTGGCCAGGATCACTCGCCGGCGTACTCCGGCGACCTTCGACGGCTCGAACACGCGGTGCTGCTCGGTGGCAGACAGTCTGCCGAACAGCGGCAGCACCTCGATGGGCGCGGTCGCCGAGCGGTAGGCGCCGCGCACCGCGTCGGCGGCGTCGCGGATCTCGGCTTCGCCGGGCAGGAACACCAGCACGTCACCGGCCGGTTCGCGGTCGAGTTCGCGCAGTGCGGTGACGATCGCCGAGACCTCGTCGTCGGGCTCGGACTGTTCGGAACTCCGGAGATTTCTGCCCGACCGGGCCGGATTCGCGGGGGTGGGCCCGTCTTCGGCGGATTCTTCCGGAGTTGTGAGCGCGCGGTAGCGCACCTCGACCGGATATGTGCGTCCGGAGACCTCGATGATCGGTGCCGGTTCGCCGTCGGCATCCGCGAAATGGGCGGCGAAGCTCTCGGGATCGATGGTGGCCGAGGTGATGATCACCTTCAGATCCGGGCGCTCCGGCAGGATCCGGCGCAGGTACCCGAGCAGAAAGTCGACATTCAGCGAGCGTTCGTGCGCCTCATCGATGATGATCGTGTCGTAGCGGCTCAGCAGCCGGTCGCGGTGGATCTCGTTGAGCAGGATGCCGTCGGTCATCAGCGCGATGCGCGTGGACTTCGAGACCTGGTCGGTGAAGCGCACCTTGTAGCCCACGAGGTCGCCGAGCTCGACGTGCAGTTCTTCGGCGACGCGTTCTGCGATGGTGCGGGCGGCGAGGCGCCGGGGCTGGGTGTGCGCGATGTGCTCGCGGCCGAGCTCCAGGCAGATCTTCGGCAACTGGGTCGTCTTGCCCGAGCCGGTCGCGCCGGCGACGATGACGACCTGATGGTCGCGGATGGCGTCGGCGATCTCGTGCCGAGCGGCGCTGACGGGCAGCTCGGACGGATACGCGATCACCGGTGTGGACATGACCCTTCATCGTATTCCGCTTCGGCGGCGCATGTCGGTTCGTGGCGTACGCGGGTTCGGCGCCGGGAGCTGAGTACGATCTATCGGTGACCAGCACTGATCTCTCCGCCGCCGTTCCCGCTCCCGTGCGGTGGTGGCGCACATTCGGGCGCCTTCCGCGCATCATGGGCCTTGACGTGGCGCGCGCTCTGGCCCTGCTGGGAATGGTCGGTGCGCACCTCGGCGTCGGCGGCCTTGTGGACGGTCGTTCCTCGATCCTGTTCGCGGTGCTCGCGGGCGTCTCGGTCGCGCTGATGACCGGCCGCACCCAGGTGCCCGAACCGCACATGCTGCCGGTGCTGCGGCTGCGGCTTCTCGGGCGGGGTGCGGCGATCTTCGTGATCGGTGTGGCGCTTGAGGCGCTCGGCACGCCGATCGCGGTGATCCTCACGGTGTACGGCCTGCTCTACGTCGCGGCGATCCCATTCCTGCGCTGGGGCGCCACCCGGCTGCTCATCGCCGCAGGCGTGCTCGCCGTCGCGGCACCGCCCCTGCTGGCTGGACTGCACGCGGTGAATCTGTCAGCCAGCGCCCCGGGGCTGGATCTGGTGCTGTTCGGCACGTATCCGATCACGGTGTGGCTCGCGCTCATGCTGGGGGGAATGGCCCTGGGCCGTCTGCGGCTCGACCGTGTGCGCACCGCGGTGTGGATGCTGGTGGTCGGCGTTGTGCTCGCGGCCATCGGGTACGGCGTGGGGGCGCTGGCCGAGAGCCAGGGCGGGGATGACACGGCGACGGACTCGTACTCGTCGTATTCGTCGTTCTTGTACGCCGATGACGCGGATGCTGGAATGTACGGCGTCCCCGCCGAGGAGTTCGACTTTAGCGGCAAGGTCTGCGACGACTGGGGTGGCGGTGAGATCTACTGCTATGCCGACGGTGGAGACGAGATTCTCGTCGATGACGAAGGGGAACTCGGCGTCGATGAGGAACAGTCGGGGTGGGCGACCTACCCGACGCAGCTGGCCGAGATGCAGCCCGGAGTCATGATGTTCGACGCCCTCGTGGCTGTGTATCCGCACAGCGGTGGCACCGCCGAGATCGTCGGTTCGGGAGGGTTCGCGGTCGTTGTGATCGCGCTGTGCCTGCTGGTCACTCGCTGGCTGCGTTGGGTGTTGCTGCCCCTGGCCGCACTCGGCTCAATGCCCCTGACGGGTTATTCGGCACACATTCTGGTCTTCCTTGTCGTGGCGGGACCGATGGCGATGCCGTTCGACACCTCTGAATGGTGGGGGTGGTTCAGCCTGGCGATGGTCACGGCGGCGACAGCGTGGTCGATGTTCTTCGGACAGGGCCCGTTGGAGCGTCTGGTCGCACGGGCCGCGTCGGCGATGGCATCCGGTGCCCGCGCATCGCAGGGCGACACCTCGGGGGTCTCCGCACCTGCGAGTGACGCGTCCGAGGCGGCGGGCGCGCCCCGGCCGTAGGACGGCGCGACACGGTCATCCCGTGGTGACAGCGCGCGCTGTGCTCAGTACCGTCGAGGCATGACCGGTACACGGGCGCCCGCGGCGCCTGGAGTCGCGCACTGGTGGCGCTCGTTCGGCCGGCCGCAGCGCGTGATGGGTCTCGACGTGGCGCGTGCGCTCGCCATCATCGGAATGATGGGCGCGCACGTCGCCGGGATCGATGATGCGTTCGCGTTGTTCGAACCGCGCAGCTGGGCCGGTATCGTCAACGGCTACCCGTCGCTGCTGTTCGCGCTGCTCGCCGGATTCTCGATTGCGCTGATGACCCAGTGTGGCCAGGTTTCCGACGCGGAGATCGCGTCGGCGCGTCTTCGGATGCTGGGGCGCGGCGTGACGATCTTCGTGATCGGCCTGCTGCTGGAGGCCTTCGATACCGCGATCGCCATCGTGCTCACGCTGTACGGCGTGCTGTACCTGGTGCTGATCCCCGCGCTGCGCTGGCGAACGCTCTCGCTCGCGCTCTGCGCGGCGGTTCTCGGTCTGCTCGGGCCCGTATGGCTTGCCGTGCTCGCGGGGCTGCCCGAGGATGCGATGGGCCGGTGTGGGAGTTCTTGCTGCGCGGCTCGTACCCGATCACGGTGTGGCTGTTCCTCGCGCTGATCGGGATGGCGCTGGGCCGTTTGTCGCTGCACAGGTCTGCGACGGCCTGGGGTTTCGTCCTGGCAGGTTCGGTGCTGCTGGTCGCGGCGCATCTGGTGGCGCTCGTGCCGGTGTCCGACCGGCTGCTGCAGGCGGCCGTGTTCGATATCTCGCCGCATTCCGGGGCGATGGTCGAGCTCGTGGCCGCTCTGGGACTCGGGCTGCTGGTGGTCGGGGTCTGCCTGGGGGCGTCTCATCCGCTGCGTTGGCAGCTGCTGCCGGTGGCGGCTCTCGGGTCTATGCCGCTGACTGCATACACGCCCCATGTGGTGTCGTACTTCGTGATGGCGCGGCCGGATGGTCGGCTCGCCGAGTCACAGATCCTGCTCTGGTCGACAGCCATCCTGCTCGTCGCGTGCGCGCTGTGGTCGGCGCTGATCGGGCGCGGACCGCTGGAGACGCTGGCCGCGCGCGCCGGCGACGCCGCGGCGATGCTGCGCCCTTGAGAGGGTGCGCGCACACAGAGCGTTGATTCGCAAAGTACTTTGCGTTACAAAGTAGACATGACGACGACGCAAGCGCGAACCGCCGACAGGTGGACGATCGGCCTGCCGCTGCTGCGGATCGGGCTCGTCGCGGTCGCCTCGACCATCGTCTGGCTGCTGGCCGGCGCACAGCCCGAGGCGTTCCCGCCGTCGCCGTTGCTGTCATCGGTGGCGATGCTGCCGGTCAACATCGTCTGCCTCGCCGTCGTCGACCGCCTGGTACGACGGGACGGCGGCAGCCTGCGCGAGATGCTCGGCTGGCGCCGCGATCGGGTATGGCGAGATCTCGCCTGGGGTGTGCTGTGGCTGACAGTGATGTATCTGCCGTTCGTCGCGGTGATGATTGGCCTGATGGCGCTGAGGTTCGGAGCCGACGTCTTCGAGTCGTTCGAGACGGTCTTCGTCAGTGGCACGCTGCCCGAGCTGCCCGCCGCGGTCTGGGGCGTGCTCGGAGTCGTCGCCGCGCTGACGTTCGCGCCGCTGAACGCCCCGGCTGAGGAACTCGTGTACCGCGGCTACGTGCAGGGAGGGCTCGCCAAGCGGATGCCCGTGGCGCTGGCGATCACCATCCCCGCGGTCCTGTTCGGTGTGCAGCACATCTGGTACGCACCGACCCCCGACGCGGTGGTGATCTTCGTGTGCTGTTTCACCGTGTGGGGGCTCATCTCGGGGCTGATCTACCGGTGGCAGGGGCGCCTGATGCCGCTCGTGTTCGCGCACGGGCTCGTGAACCTCTTCTTCACCCTGCCCGCCCTGTTCATCCCGTTCATGATCGGAGCCTGAGTTGACCACGCCTGATGACACTTCCGATGACGATGCCGCGCTGAGCCCCGAACGGATGCTGTCGCTCGTGCACCGGCAACAGCAGCAGGTGGCCGCCCGCACCGCGGCCTTCACGCCGTGGATCCTCGCAGCGTGGGGCGTCGCCTGGCTCGCCGGTTTCCTCGTGCTGTGGGCGGATGCCCGACAGCATCCCGACGAGCCGCTGCCGTCTCTCGCAGCCGGCGTCACCTTCGCTGCCCTCCTCATCGCCGCGGGCGTGCTCTCGACGGTGCTCGGTGCGCTCTCGGGGCGAGGGCTGCGTGGCACGCACCAGGCCGCCTTCGTCGGGATCGTGTACGGCAACACCTGGTGGGTCGGCGGCATCGTGCTGTTCGTGATCGGGCAGGCGCTTGCCGCGCACGGAATGTCCGATGCGCTGCTGGTGGTCTTCTACCCGAGCGTGTTCATCTTCTTCAGCGGCATCATGTACCTGATGGCCGGGGTGATCTGGAACGCCGCCCCGATGCTGGCGCTCGGCATCTGGTCGGTCATTCTCGCGGCCGTGGGTGCCAGTCTTCAGCATCCGACAGCATTCCTCGTCTACGCGATCGCCGGAGGTGGTGCGTTCCTCGTTGTCGCCGCGTGGAGCGCCTGGTGGCGCCGCGGCGCGCGGCGCAGTCTCGCGCAGGCGGGGGCACACGGTGCCTGACCTCGACCCGGTGATACACGCACAGGCGCGGCTGCGCATCGTCGCGGCGCTGGCGACGCTCGCCGCGAGCGACTACGTCACCTTCCCGCGGCTGCAGGAACTGCTCGACATGACGGCGGGCAACCTCGCCACCCACCTGCGCAAACTCGAGGATGCCGGGTACATCGTCATCGAGAAGACACACCGGGGTCGAACGCCGGTGACGTATCTTGCACTGAGCGTGACCGGACGCCGCGCGTTCGAGGACTACACGGCGCAACTGCGCGCTCTGCTGGGCTCGAGCTGACGGTGCAACGCAGAGTTACGAAGCAGAGCTACGAAACAGTGCCGACCTGTCATGACAACCCCTAGGCTGGGGGACATGACCATCCCCACTCTCGAACTCAATGACGGACACACGATTCCCCAGCTCGGCTACGGCGTCTTCCTGGTGCCGGCAGACGACGCCGAGCGCGCGGTCAGTGACGCACTCGAGGTCGGCTACCGCCACATCGACACGGCGGCGATCTACGGCAATGAAGCCGGTGTCGGTGCGGCAATCGCCAAGAGCGGCATCCCGCGCGACGAGCTGTACGTCACCACGAAGCTGTGGAACGACCGGCACGACGGCGACGAGCCGCGCAAGGCCATCGCCGAGAGCCTCGACAAGCTCGGGCTCGACCAGGTCGATCTCTACCTGGTGCACTGGCCCACTCCGGCGCACGACAACTACGTGCACGCGTTCGCGAAACTGATCGAACTGCGCGAGGCGGGCCTGACCAAGAGCATCGGCGTCTCGAACCACCTCGTCGAGCACCTCG
This sequence comes from Microbacterium esteraromaticum, assembly GCF_017303215.1. GTDB lineage: Bacteria > Actinomycetota > Actinomycetes > Actinomycetales > Microbacteriaceae > Microbacterium > Microbacterium esteraromaticum_C. Next base: position 84,297 of record NZ_JAEMWU010000003.1, read on the forward strand.
AGCGCGTCGTTGCCGAGACCGGCGTCGTGCCCGCCGTGAACCAGATCGAGCTGCATCCCGCCTATCAGCAGCGCGAGGTCGTCGCGTGGGGTGCTCAGCACGGCATCCGCACCGAGTCGTGGGGTCCGCTCGGGCAGGGCAAGTACGACCTGTTCGGAACCGCCCCGGTGGCGGGGGCCGCCTCTGCGCACGGTAAGTCGCCCGCCCAGGTCGTGCTGCGCTGGCACCTGCAGAAGGACTTCATCGTCTTCCCGAAGTCGGTGCGTCTCGAGCGCCTGCGTGAGAACCTCGACGTGTTCGACTTCACGCTGACCGATGCCGAGATGGCGGCGATTGATGCCCTCGACCCGCTCGACGGTTCCGGCCGGGTGGGCACGCACCCGAACGAGTTCAACTGAGCACACCGCCGACACCCCCACGTCGCGCCGACACCCCCAGGTGCGGACGCGTGCACGTGGGGGTGTCGGCGGCATCCGGGGGTGTCGGCGGGCCGGAACCGGCGCGTAGCGTGGGGGCATGAGCAACCGGCTGGCCGAGACCCGCAGTCCGTACCTGCGCGCCCACGCCGAGAATCCGGTCGACTGGTATCCCTGGGGGCCCGAGGCGTTCGCCGAGGCGCAGCGGCGCGACGTGCCCCTACTGATCTCGATCGGATACTCGACCTGCCACTGGTGCCACGTGATGGCGCGCGAATCGTTCGCCGACGCGGCGACCGCCGAACACATGAACCGCGACTACGTGTCGGTCAAGGTCGACCGTGAGGAGCATCCCGACGTCGATGGCGCCTACCTGTCGGCGGCCTCGGCGTTCACTCAGAGCTTGGGCTGGCCGCTCACCGTCTTCGCCACGCCCGCGGGGCGCACCTTCTATGCGGGCACCTATTTCCCACCCGCCGCACGAGGCGGCGTGCCCGCCTTCGGTGACGTGCTGACCGCGGTCACCGAGGCATGGACCGAGCGTCGGGGTGAGGTTCTCGCCTCATCGGATGCTGTCGCCGACGCCCTGCGCGATGCCGCCACCCGCACGCCGTCCCCGCCGCCGGATGCCGAGGCACTGCGCGCCGTTGCCGCGACGATCCTCGATCGGGAGGATCGCGTGTTCGGCGGCTTCGGTGGCGCACCGAAGTTCCCGATGGCCACCACACTGCGCTTCCTGCAGCATCCGCTGATCGGCGGCGACAAGGCGGTGCGGCGAGCGCTCACCGCCATGTCGGGGTCGGAGCTGCGCGATCCCGACGGCGGGTTCTTCCGCTACGCGACCGGGCGTGACTGGACCGTGCCGCACTACGAGCGGATGCTGACCGACAACGCCCAGCTGATGCAGGTGGCGCTCGATGCGGGGCGTGACGATATCGTGCGCGGTATCGCCGACTTCCTGCTGCGGGTGCTGCGCCGGGGTGACGGCGCGTTCGGTGCGGCGCAGGATTCCGAGTCGTGGATCGACGGTGAGCGCAGTGAGGGCGGCTTCTACCGTCGCGATGCCGCGGAGCGCGCCTCGCTGGAGCCCCCGGCGGTCGACGGCAAGGTGCTGACGGGGTGGAACGGGCTGGCGATCGGCGCGCTGTCGCGGGCCGGGGCCGTGCTCGGCGAGCAGGAATGGGTGGATGCTGCCGCGGCGGCGGCAGCCGTCGTACTCGCGATCAACCGCGGGCCGCGCGGTGAACTCGTGCGCTCGTCCCTCGACGGGGTCGCGGCTCGTGCGGTGGCGACGGCGAGCGATCTGGGGCTGTTGGCCGACGGGCTCTTCGCTCTCGCGCTGGCGACCGGTGATGCGGACTGGGCGACGATCGCACTCGACGTGCTGAGCGACAATGCGGCCCCTGATCCTGTGCTCGCGGCGCACGACATCCCGGCGGGCGCGGATGAGAGCGATGGTGATCTGCCGTCGGGTACGGCGGCGGTGGCATCCGCCCACCTCACCGCATGGTGGCTCGGCGCCGGTGAGTCGCACCGCGAGCGCGCCGAGCAGATGGTTGCCGGCCTGGTGGCCAGGGCGCTGCAGCAGCCGCTCGCGTTTGGTGCACTGCTGCGCGTCGTGAGCGGGCTGCAGGAGTCGCCGAGGCATATCGTGGCGGTGGCATCCGATCGTCGCGGCGCGCTGGCATCCGCCGCGCTCGATGCCGACGCCGACGTGATCGCGGTGGTCTCGCCCTCGCAGGCCCGCGCATTCTCGGATGCCGGGTTCGCCCTGTTCGATGAGAAGGATGCCGCAGACGGGGTCGTCTACGACTGCCTGGCGTTCGCATGCCGGTTGCCGGTGTCGGATCCCGCCACGGTGCATCGCGAGAGGGGATCCGCAGCGTGACGAAAGTCGACTTCAAGAAGAAACTCGACCGGTACCGCAGTGCGCCCGGTGAGTTCCGGGTGCTTGAGGTGCCCGCGACGCGCTACCTGATGATCGACGGTGAGGGCGACCCGAAGAAGGCGCCGCCGGCGCGGCTGGACGAGGATCGGCTCGAGACGCTGACTGAGGGGCTCTGCGTGCATACTCTGCACGTCGGCGCGTTCGACGACGAGGGGCCGCTGCTGGCGCGGATGCACGACGAGTTCGTCCCCGGCGCCGGGCTGCGGATGACGGGCAGGCATCACGAGATCTATCTCTCGGATCCCCGCCGCACGGCACCTGAGCGGCTCAGAACGCTGCTGCGGCAGCCGGTGCGTGCCGCATCCGACACCGCGTGAGGCTGCACGCGCGTCACCACCGCCCAGTAGTCTTGTCGCCTGCGGTGCGCTTCGTCTGTTCACGGGCCGCGGGGAGGAACCCACATGTCGGTTGGTCTGCTGGCGGTCGTCGACGACATTCTCAGCGCTGCTCTGAAGGCGTCGTCGAAGGCGGCCGGTGTCGTGATCGACGACGCCGCAGTGACGCCGCAGTACGTGCAGGGCCTCACGCCTGCACGCGAACTGCCCGTTGTCGGCAAGATCGCTCTCGGCTCGATCGGCAACAAGTTCCTGATCATCATTCCGATCGCCCTGCTGCTGACCGCGTTCGCCCCGTGGGTGCTGCCGTACCTGCTGATCATCGGCGGCACGTATCTGTGCTTCGAAGGCGCCGAGAAGGTGCTGGAGTGGTTCGGATTCGCGCATGGACACGCCGACAAGGGCGAGCGCAACGAGAACCGGCTGATCTGGGGCGCCATCCGCACTGACCTGATCCTCTCGACCGAGATCATGCTCATCTCGCTCGCCAGCCTCGACAAGGGCATGGGCCTGTGGCAGACGCTGGGCGTACTCGCGGTGATCGCCGTGCTGATGACCGTCGTGGTGTACGGCGCCGTCGCACTGCTGGTCAAGATCGACGATGTCGGCCTCAAGATGGCGAAGAACCCGGTGCGTCGCGTGCGGCACACCGGCACACGCATCGTGCGCTCGATGCCAGCAGTGTTCCGGGTGATCAGCGTGATCGGCACCGTCGCGATGCTGTGGGTCGGCGGTCACCTCGTCGTCGTCAACCTCGGCGAGGTCGGGCTGCACTGGCTCGCTGACCTGCTGCACGGCGTGGAAGAGCTGCTCGCCGGCTTTGGCGGATTCGTCGTGTGGCTCGGTGGCACCGCACTGTCGGCCGTGGTCGGGCTCATCGTGGGACTGGTGGTTGTAGGCGTGGTGCTCGGCATTGGTCGGATGCTGGGCAAAAAGCCCAGCTTCGATGAAGGTCACCGCATGCCGAAGGCGACGGCCGGCGCGCAGCACTGAGGCCGCGAGAGATTCAGCGCTTGTTGCGGGGATGCTGGCGGGCGGTGCGCTCGTTGCCGCGGCGATAGTTGCCCGTGAGGCGCGCCATGAGCAGCTGCGGATCCTCGGTTTCGACACGATCGAGGAAGTCCGCAGCCTTCGCCCCGCGAAGAGTCGCGGCTCGGATGCCATGGTGCAGGATCACCACGTCGTCTCCTCTGACGATGTGCTCGAAGCCGTGGGGAGCGGGCATGCGTCCATTCTGATGTGTCGTGACGGCATTCTGTGCCTAGTTCGCCTCGCTGGTTGCCGAGGGCGCAGCGGGTGGACTGCTATCGGTGCGCGTGCGTCTCGGTGATCTCGTCGACCGAGACCGTTCCTTCCACAGCAGCCACAACGCAGCCGACGTTGTCGCCGTACCCGCCACCGCCACGGATGCGGTTGCCGACCTCGACGATTCCGAATTGCTCGTTCTGGACCGATGTCTCATCGCCGCCGAGGGTGGTGCCAAACGGCCACTCGATGAGCCAGTTGCCCGTAGCGGAGACCAGCACGAAGCAACCATCTCGAAGTTCTACGACGCCGTCGACTTCTGCTTCTCGGAATGCTGACGGGGGCGTGTCAGGAACGAGAACGACGGGCTTCCCGTCGTCGGGCGAAGTAACCGTCCTGTCGCTATCTGTCGTGCAGGCGGCAAGAAGGAGCGTGAGCACAGCCGCTGCACCAAGGACAGAGAATATCTTCCTCATGCGCTGATGATTGCACGCCGCTTGGCCAGAGGCTAGGCTCTGGCCACTTTGTACTAAACGGTGAGGAGGAATCAATGATGATTGCACGATACAGATCCCTTGCTCTTGGCGCATGCGTCGCCCTTGCGGCAGCGCTTGTGGTCGGTGTCGGCCCGGCGACAGCCGACGATTCGGCCGGTGAAGACGGCGTCACGGTGGTAACTTGAGGCGCACTAGAAGCGTCCGCCTCAAGCCTGCTGCCTGAGGACGCACGCGCACTCGCTGACGATCTGAGCATCAGTGAAGACGAGGCTCAGCGTCGATTCGCGGGCCAGCAAGAGTTCCTCGAAGCGCTGACGAAAGCCATCGACGGAGTGCCGCACCGATACTCAAGCTCGGAATGGGGGCCCGTGGGTGAAAGCGCCGCATGGGTCTCGTTCACCGGCGCAGAGGACAGCAAGATCGTTGACCTCTTCGCTGATCTTCCCATCAAGGTTGAGGTCCGGTTTGGCGCGGAGCTTTCGGAGTCCGAGGCGGAGGATATTCGCCACGACGCAATGTCAGATCTGATGGCCACGGGCGCGTTCTCGCAGCTTGTTGGCGAGGCAGACCCGACTGCAGGCACCGTAAGTATTCGGTATCAGGTCGAGCCTGGGCAGGAAATTGACTCCTATGTGGCCGGAGCTGTTAGTGCGGTTATGAAGTCCAACGGTAGAGCCGACATCGATGTCATCGAGGCGACGGAAGACATCTCGATTGACCCGGAGCTCATCCGCGGCGGTGCGAGTATTTCTGGCTGCACAGCAGGCTTCAACGTTCGTATCCTCGGAAGTCCTCAGTACAAGGGTTTCGTCACTGCGGCCCACTGCCCCAATGCCGCCGGAACGCCGTCAGGAAGTACGTACGGCACTGTTTATCGGGGGCAGCACGCGGGTGCGTATGGGGAGGTTCAGAAGCACTCTTCGTCCGACCCGTTGATCGGAAACACGATCATCATCGCTCCCTCCACGTATCGCTCAATCACAACCGTCGTCTACCCCACCGCGGGGCAGTCGGTCTGCAACTATGGGAAGACCCGCTCGGCCCATAGTTGCACAACCGTTCGGAAGGTCGGACTCGCCTTCTACGCTGACGTCGATGGGACGGACCTGTACATCAGTAGGATGGTGCAGTCCAACGGGACGTTCACGAACGGCGGAGACAGCGGTGGCCCCTGGTTCATCAACAACTCGGCCGTGGGGATCCACTTTGGGAAGTCGGGTGGCTACTCAACCTTTAGCCAGGCAGGATTTGCGCAATCCATCCTTAACATCGCGATCATCACGAGTTAGGTGCGCGGATAGTGTCGACGGCTTGAATGAGAGCGATGCGTCCCTGCATTCCCCGGCTTCTTCGTCATCGCCCGTCGCCGCAGGTGCGAGCGCTCCCGTGTGGCGGCACTGCAACAGAAACCCTCCCGTGGCGTTAAACATCAACGTGAGCGCATGGGCGCAAAGACCCACGTACGAAGTCGCCGGCGAAGAGCGCACGACAACGGCCAGAGTTTCACTGAGAGCCTCGCCGCTCCCTGACAGAACTTCGCCTTACGTGCCGAGAACGCGTTCCGCGGCAATGGTCTGAAGACGGACGCCGAGCTGTGATTACTGCGCAGTAAAGCGGTGTGGTCATGACGGTAGGCGACGTGTGCCTCCCGATGATGCTGGTACCGTGCTCATCAAGTGATGTGCTCGGGTGTTGCGTGGCGTGAAAACTCGCTGCGTTCGCGCAGTCCATGGCTCAGCATCTTCCCGAGGTGTCGAGCCACAGCGACCGGGGACACGGTAGCGGGAGCCGATCCGCTCTGGGTGCGGAACGGATCCGTGTTCGTTGCGGGCATGATCAGATCCACCCGGGCAGCCAATTGTGGATCAGCCAGAAGTCGTATGGCACGCTCACGCCGGTCCAGACAGGGTAGAAGAAGGCCGAGACCAGCACGGTGACGACGAGGAATACGGCGACGGTGCGCTGCCCGGCCTGGCGTCGGTGCAGGGGATCGTCGGCGCGGCCGGCCAACTCGCGCAGCGCGACGGCGAGGGCGAGCACGAGGAACGGCACCATCACCACCGTGTAGAACTGGAAGATCGTGCGGTTCGGCACCAGCAGCCAGGGCACGTAGGTGGCCAGCAGTCCCACGAGCGGATAGGTGAGCCGCGGGCCGACGGGGGAGCGCTCGATGAGTCCCCGCACGAATCGGTACAGCAGATACAGGCACGCGGCCACCCCGCCGTACCAGATCAGCGGATTCGGCACCGACGAGATCACCGCGATGCAGTGGTCGGTGCCGCACGGAGCCGGATCGTCCGCCACCCAGATGGCCGTCGGGCGCAGCAGCAGTGGCCACTGCCACGCCGGGCTCGCGTACGGATGTGGGCTGGCGAGAGCCACGTGGAAGCCCAGCATCGACGCGTGATAGTCCCACAGCGCCATCAGCGGATGGGCATCCGTCGTTCGCCCGTACCCGCCCGCGGTGACCAGCCAACCCGTCCACGACGCGAGGTAGACGACCAGCGCCGGACCCACCAGCAACACGAACGACGCCGGACCTTGCCGGAAGACCGCATCGGTCGGCCACAGCACGATGCCCGCGCGGCGTCGGGCCAGTGCGTCGGTGAACACCGTGTACAGGCCCAGCACCGCCATCGCATACAGGCCTGACCACTTCACGGCCGAGGCGGCACCCAGCGCGATGCCCGCGGCGATCAGCCACGGCCGTGCCCACAGCACCCGCCCGATCATCCGCTGCGTGGTGGCGGGCCTTTCGGTGCGGGGGATGGTGCGCTGTCGATCGATCAGTACGAACAGCACCCCCAGCGTGATGAAGAAGGTGAGGATGCCGTCGAGCAGGGCGATGCGGCTCATCACGATCGCGACGCCGTCGATGGCCAGCAGGCCGCCGGCGATGGTCGCCACGGTGTGCGAACGTGTCAGCCGTAGGGCGATCAGGTAGACCACCAGCACCGTGAGCGCTCCGAGAACGGCGGTGGTCACCCGCCAGCCGAAGCTCGATCCGGGACCCCACAGGGCCATGCCGAGGGCGATGATCCACTTGCCGAGCGGCGGATGCACGACATACGAGCCCTCGGGCTGCAGCGCGGAGGCATCGCCCTGGGGCAACTGCTCGTTCGCGCCCTCGCCCCAGGTGCCCTCATAGCCCAGCGTCCACAGTGACCACGCGTCCTTGACGTAGTACGTCTCGTCGAACATGATCTCGTGCGGGTGGGCGAGATTGACCAGGCGCAGCACCGCCGCGAGCAGCGTGACCAGCGTGGGGGCGAGCCAGGCGAGCATCCGAGCCCGCGCCGGTTCCGCGCGCAGGCCGTCGCGCAGTCTCTCCCAGCGCGTCGTCGCCCGCGGATGCTGCGGCAGCGCGTCGCTCGAGGTCACCCGAACAGCCTAGTTGCGGCGCCTAAGCTGGTCGGATGATCATCCTCGCCGCGACTCCCATCGGCAACCTCGGTGATGCGTCGCGGCGCTTGATCGAGGTGCTTGAGAACGCCGAGATCGTCGCGGCTGAAGACACCCGCACCACCCAGCGCCTGCTCAAGGCACTGCAGATCGACAACCGTCCGCGGCTGATCGCCCTGCACGACCACAACGAGAAGCACAAGGCCGTCGAGTTGGCCGAGATCGCCGCCGATCAGGACGTCGTCGTCGTCAGCGACGCCGGGATGCCCGCGATCAGCGACCCCGGCTACGGGCTGGTCGCCGCGGCGGTCGAACGCGGAGTGACCGTCACCGCAGTGCCGGGGCCCAGCGCCGCGCTGATGGCGCTCGCGATCTCGGGAATGCCCACCGACCGGTTCACGTTCGAGGGCTTCCTGCCCCGCAAACCGGGGGAGCGCAGGCAGACGCTTCGGATGCTGGCATCCGAGCCCCGCACGATGATCTTCTTCGAGTCGCCCGCGCGGCTCGCCACGTCGCTCGCCGACATGGGAGAGGCCTTCGGCGCCGACCGTCGTATCGCGGTCTGCCGTGAGTTGACGAAGCTGTACGAAGAGGTGCGCCGCGGCACCGCCGACGAACTCGTCGCCTGGGCTGAGGCCGGTGTGAAGGGCGAGATCGTCGTCGTCGTCGAGGGCGCCGTGCCCGTTGCCGTATCGGCCGAGAACGCGCTCGCGCAGGTGCAGGCTCTCGTCGCCTCGGGGCTCCGCCTCAAAGAGGCCTGCGCCGAGGTCGCCGCCGCCACCGGGTTGAGCTCACGCGACCTGTACCAGGCGGCGCTCGCCGCCCGATGAGCGCACACGTCGCCGACGCCTACGATCGGCGCTCCGCCGAGTACATCGCCGTGCTCGGCGAGATCACTCAGATGGACGCTGCCGACCTCGACCTGATCGGTGCATGGCGGGATGCCACTCCGGGACGGCTGCTGGATGCCGGGTGCGGGCCGGGGCACTGGGCCCAGTTTCTGCGCAGCGGTGGGCGCGAGGTTCTCGGTGTCGACCTTTCCGCACAGTTCATTGCGCACGCACGCTCGACGTATCCGAAGATCGAGTTCGTCGCGGGCTCATTCACGGATCTGCCGGCGTCGGACGCGTCGCTGGGCGGCATCCTCGCCTGGTACTCGCTGATCCACATGCCACCCGAAGAGCTGCCCGTCGCCCTGGCCGAGTTCGCCCGGGTGCTTGCCCCCGGCGGCAGCATCCTGATCGGGTTCTTCGACGGTTCGCCCGGCGAGCCCTTCGACCACGCCGTCGCGCCCGCCTACTACTGGAGCGCGGATGCCCTCGGGGAGTTGCTTGATCGTGCGGGCCTCACCGCGACAGCATCCGAATCCCGCGCGCGTGCGGAAGGCGAGATCAGCGCCCGCCCGCATGCATCGTTGATGGCTACCCGGCGCTGAGGGACCGCCTGCCCCGAGCCCCGGTCACGCGGCCAACGCGCGGGCCTTTCCCGCCTAGAATCGAGAGCATGCCCGCAGGCGAATCGTTCTACATCACCACGCCCATCTACTACCCCTCCGATGTGCCTCACATCGGCCACGGGTACACGACGGTCGCCGTCGACACCCTGTCGCGCTGGCACCGCCAGGCGGGCGATGACACGTGGATGCTCACGGGCACCGATGAGCACGGCCAGAAGATGCTGCGCGCGGCCGCGGCCAATAACGTCACGCCGCAGGAATGGGTCGACCGTCTGGTCGGCGAGAGCTGGTTCCCGCTGCTGAAGACCCTCGACGTGGCCAATGACGACTTCATTCGCACGACGCAGGAGCGTCACGAGCGCAACGTGCAGACGTTCTTCCAGAAGCTGTACGACGCGGGCTACATCTACGCCGGCGAGTACGAGGCGCTGTACTGCGTGGGGTGTGAGGAGTTCAAGCCCGACAGTGAGATCGTCGAAGGCACTGGCCCGTTCGAGGGGCTCAAGGTCTGCGCGATCCACTCCAAGCCGCTGGAGCTGCTGCAGGAGAAGAACTACTTCTTCAAGCTCAGCGAGTTCCAGGACCGCCTGCTCGAGCTCTACAAGACCGAGCCCGACTTCGTGCGCCCTCACTCGGCGCGCAACGAGGTCGTGTCGTTCGTCAGCCAGGGCCTGAAGGACCTGTCGATCTCGCGCTCCACGTTCGACTGGGGCATCCCGCTGCCGTGGGACGAGTCGCACGTCATCTACGTGTGGGTCGACGCGCTGCTCAACTACGCCACCGCGATCGGCTACGGCTCCGACCAGCAGAACTTCGACCGCCGCTGGCCCGGCTACCACGTCGTCGGCAAGGACATCCTGCGCTTCCACGCGGTGATCTGGCCGGCGATGCTGATGGCCGCCGGTGTCGACGTGCCCAAGGGCGTCTTCGCGCACGGCTGGCTGCTGGTCGGCGGCGAGAAGATGTCGAAGTCGAAGCTCACCGGTATCGCACCGACCGAGATCACCGATGTCTTCGGCTCGGACGCCTACCGCTACTACTTCTTGTCGGCGATCGCGTTCGGACAGGACGGCTCGTTCTCGTGGGAGGACCTCTCGGCCCGCTACCAGGCCGAGCTCGCCAACGGCTTCGGCAACCTCGCCTCGCGCACGATCGCGATGATCCAAAAGTACTTCGATGGCGTCGTGCCGACCGCGGCCGAGTACACCGAGCGCGATCTCGAGATCCAGAAGACGGTGGCGGATGCTGCGACTGGCGCGGATGCCGCCATGGAGCAGTTCCGGATCGACGAGGCGATCGACGCGATCTGGACGATCGTCGACCAGCTCAACCACTACATCACCGAGAACGAGCCGTGGGCGCTCGCCAAGCAGGCGGATGCGGGCGACGAGGCGCAGCGCGACCGTCTGGCCACCGTGTTGTACACCTGTGCCGAGGGTCTGCGTGCACTGGCTGTACTGCTGTCGCCGGTGATGCCGCAGTCCACGGCGAAGCTGTGGGATGCCCTCGGCGTCACCGACGCGCTGGGTGAGCTGACGGCGCAGCCGATCCGTGAGGCAGGCGCGTGGGGTGCGCTGCAGCCCGGCACCAAGGTCGGTGCACTGGCGCCGTTGTTCCCGCGTGTGGAGCAGACCGCCTGAGCGACGAGTCGACCGAGCCATGACCGAGACATACGTGCGCGAGCGCTCCTCCGAGGGGCGCAAGGATTTGCGGTACCCGGCGGCGCCTGAGCCGCTGGCCGTTCCGGTGTACGACAACCATGCGCACCTCGAGATCGTCGACGGAGTCGAGCCCCTTGCGCTCGCCGAGCAGCTCGATCGCGCCGCCGACGTGGGCGTCGCTGGCGTGGTGCAGGCCTCGGGTGACATCGAGTCGTCCCGCTGGGCGGTCGAGGCGGCGGCATCCGATCCCCGCGTGCTCGCGGCGGTGGCGATCCACCCCAACGACGCCCCCGTGTACGCGCAGGCGGGGCGCCTCGCCGAAGCCCTCGACGTGATCGACGAGCTCGCCGCGCACCCGCGCACGCGCGCCATCGGCGAGACCGGGCTCGACTACTTCCGCACCCGCGAGGAGGGGCGTCCCGCCCAGCACGAGTCGTTCGAGGCACACATCGCCTTGGCCAAGAAGCACGGCATCGCGATGCAGATCCACGACCGTGACGCTCATGACGATGTGCTGGCGGTGCTCGATCGCGTTGGCGCGCCCGAGCGCACCGTGTTCCACTGTTTCTCGGGCGACGAGCAGATGGCGCGCATCGCGGCGGATGCCGGCTACTACCTCTCGTTCGCGGGCAATGTCACGTTCAAGAACGCGCAGAACCTGCGCGACGCGCTGGCGGTCACCCCGCTGGAGCGGATCCTCGTCGAGACGGATGCCCCGTTCTTGACCCCGGTGCCGCTGCGAGGCCGCCCCAACGCGCCGTACCTCGTGCCGATCACCGTGCGGTTCCTGGCCGCCGAACTCGGCATCGACGTGGATGAGCTGAGCGCTCGGCTCGCCGCGAACACCCTGGCGGTCTACGGCTCGTTCGACTGAGTCTCAGTTCGCGGGCGCCGGGCTCGTCGGATCGGCGTCATCCAGCGCCGGCTTGGCGTTGACGATGTGCGAGATCGGGCGCCAGACCACCAGCAGGGTCAGTGCGGCACCGGCGAAGGCGAACCACCACGGTGCGGTCAGCCCCCACACCTGGGCGATCACGCCGCCCAACGCCTGCCCGATGACCATGCCGCCGAACACGCCCACCATGTTCACCGACGCCACGCGCCCCTGCAGCTCGGGTGGCACCAACCTCTGGCGGACGGTGGTCGAGATCGTGCCCCAGACGAAGGCGTAGAAGCCGAAGAACAGCATGATCACCAGCGCCACCCACCCGGTGCTGGTCAGCGCGAACGCGAGGTGCATGACGACCTCCATCGACAGGCACACACGCATCAGTGTCGCGAACGAGATGTGCCGCTCCAGCCAGCCGAAACTGAAGGTGGCGAGCAGACCTCCGGCCGCGGACGCTGTGGTGAGCGCGCCGAACCCGACCGCGCCCATGTTCAGGTGCTCGGTCGCGTACAGCACGAGCACGCCCCAGGGGGCCGCCCAGGTGATGTTGAACAGCAGGATGATGAGCACCAGCATCCGCACCGGGGGATTGCGCCACAGCCATTTGATGCCCTCGGCGATGTCCGTGTGCACCGGGGCGCGCGCCGCGTCGGGGCCGCCCTCACGCGGCGGAACCGGCGTCGCCGCCATCCGCGAGACGAGCACGATCGCCAGCACGATGCACAGCCCTTCCAGCAGGAACGGCCACGCCGAACCGGCGGCGAACAAGAAGGCTCCAAGCGGAGGGCCGGCGAACTGGTTCGCCACCAGGTACCCGGCCTGCAGGCGGGCATTGCCGATGCCGAGGTCGACGGGTCGCACCAGCATCGGCAGCAGCGTGCTCGCCGTCGTGTCGACGAACACCTCGGCGGTGCCGTACAGGAACGCCACCGCGAGCACGATCCAGATGTTCGCGGTCCCGGTCAGCAGAAAGACGCACAGCGCCGCGATCACGATCGCGCGGGCGGCGTTGGCGAACATCACCAGGCGGCGGCGGTCGAAGCGGTCGGCGATGGCTCCCGCATGCAGCCCGAACAGCAGCCAGGGCAAGAACTGCAGCACGGCGCCCGAGGCGACCAGGATCGGCGACGAGGTCATCGAGGCGATCAGCAGGGGAGCGGCGGCCAACGCGACGCCGTCGCCGATGTTGCTGGTCCACGACGACGCCAGCAGCCAGCGGAAATCGCGGCCCAGACGGCGCGGTGCGATGAGCTCTCCGAGTGCGGTCACCCGGTTGATCTTAGGGTCGTTTCCCGCGGCACGTGACGGAATGCGGAACAATGTGAGGATGACCGTCTCACTGCTCGGCGCCACCGAGATCCGCAGACTCGCCGCCGAGCTCGACGTCACCCCCACCAAGAAGCTGGGGCAGAACTTCGTCGTCGACGCCAACACCGTGCGCAAGATCGTGCACGCCGCGGGCGTGCAGCCCGGCGAACGGGTCGTCGAGATCGGCCCGGGCCTCGGCTCACTGACCCTGGCGATCCTCGAAGCGGGCGCGACGGTGACCGCCGTCGAGATCGACCACCGCCTGGCCGAGCGCCTGCCGCGCACCGCCGCCGAACGCGGCGTCGAGGACGGCGCACTCACCGTGGTGGACGCGGATGCCATGCAGGTCACCGATCTACCCGGAGACCCCACGATCCTTGTCGCCAACCTGCCGTACAACGTCTCGGTGCCGGTGCTGCTGCACTTTCTGGAGACCTTCCCGGCGCTGCAGCGCGGGGTCGTGATGGTGCAGGCCGAAGTCGCCGAGCGGCTGGCCGCGCGGCCCGGCTCGAAGATCTACGGCGCCCCGAGCGTGAAGGCCGCGTGGTACGGCCCCTGGCAGCTGCGGGGCACCGTCTCGCGGCAGGTGTTCTGGCCCGTGCCGAACGTCGACAGCCTGCTGGTCGGCTTCGTGCGCGATGACGAACCCCGCGGCAGCGAGGACGAGCGCCGTCGCACGTTCCAGATCGTGGACGCCGCGTTCAACCAGCGTCGCAAGATGCTCCGTCAGGCGCTGTCGGGGCTGTTCGGCAGCTCTGCGGCAGCATCCGCCGTTCTGGAATCCGCCGGTGTCGCACCCACCGCACGCGGCGAGGACCTCACGGTCGACGACTACCACCGCATCGCACGCACGGCTCCGACAGGCACCGCATCGGCTGATGCGGATACTCTGGCACCGTGACCGAACCGCGCTTTCAGCCCCACGTTCCCGAGATCCACCGCCCGTACGTCGCGGCTCCGGATCGCTATCAGCGCTTCGCCTACCGTCAGGTGGGCACCTCTGGCCTGTACCTGCCGCCGATCTCGCTCGGCCTGTGGTGGAACTTCGGCGACAACATCCCGCTCGACAACCAGCGCGCGCTGCTGCGCCACGCATTCGACAACGGCATCACCCACTTCGACCTGGCGAACAACTACGGCCCGCCATACGGTTCGGCCGAGAAGAACTTCGGGCGCATCTTCGCCGAAGACCTGGCGCCCTACCGTGATGAGCTGATCATCTCGTCGAAGGCGGGCTGGGACATGTGGCCGGGGCCCTACGGCGACCTCGGCAGCCGCAAGTACATCCTCGCCAGCGCCGAGCAGTCGCTGACCCGCATGGGTCTCGACTACGTCGACATCTTCTACTCGCACCGCGTCGACCCGGTCACCCCGATCGAAGAGACCATCGGGGCGCTCGACACCCTGGTGCGGCAGGGCAAGGCCCTCTACGTCGGCATCTCATCGTACAGCCCCGAGCGCACCGAGGCCGCACTGGCCGTGGCACGCGACCTGGGCACGCCGTTGATCATCCACCAGCCCTCGTACTCGATCCTCAACCGCTGGGTCGAGGATGGCCTGACCGATGTGCTGCGCGCCGAGGGCGTCGGTGCGATCGCCTTCACGCCGCTCGCGCAGGGACTGCTCACCGGCAAGTACCTCGGCGACGGCACGGCCGATCGTGCGCAGAAGCGCGGGTCACTGTCGGACCGGCCGCTCTCAGACGAAGGACTCGCCCTGCTGCGCGGGCTCAACGACATCGCCGCCGACCGCGGGCAGAGCCTTGCGCAGATGGCCCTGCAGTGGACGCTGCGCGACCCGGTGGTCGTCTCGGCGCTGATCGGCGCCTCGCGTCCGGAGCAGCTCGATGAGAACATCGCCGCGGTAGATGGTCCCGCGTTCACCGACGAAGAACTCACGGCGATCGACGCACTCTCGCACGGCATCGACGTCAACCTGTGGTCGGTGTCGTCCGAGTTGTGAACCGTGCGCGCGAGGCGCGCCGTGACAGAAGGGAGCCGAGATGAGCACAGCGCAGCGCACCGAAGCCGTGCACGTACGCGCCCCCGGCAAGATCAACCTCTACCTGGGGGTCGGGCTACCGCACGATGATGGCTATCACGCCCTGGCTACGGTGTTCCAGGCCGTATCGCTGTACGAGGACGTCACGGCCTACCCCGCCGACGGGTTCTCGCTAGAGGTGCACGGCGACGTCGACATCGACGACGTGCCCACCGACGACCGCAACCTCGCCATGCGCGCGGCCAAGCTGCTCGCTCAGGCCACCGGGGTCACGGCCGGCGTGCACCTGGTGATCCGCAAGGGCGTGCCCGTCGCCGGGGGAATGGGCGGTGGCTCGGCAGATGCCGCGGCCGCGCTGGTCGCGTGCGATGCGCTGTGGGGCACCGATCTCGGTGCTCACCGGCTGCACGAGCTGGCGGCACGGCTCGGGGCCGATGTGCCGTTCGCGCTGCACGGCGGAACCGCGATCGGCGCGGGTCGAGGCGACGAGCTGACGCCCGCTCTGGCGCGCGGACGCTTCGACTGGGTGCTGATCATGAGCGCACAGGGACTGTCGACCCCCGAGATCTACGGGCGCCTCGACACGATGCGCGCCCACGGCGAGGCGCTCGCCGACGACCCGCAGCCGTCCTTGGACGTGCCGGTGGCGGTACTGCAGGCGTTGCGGGCGGGGGAAGCCGCAGCCCTCGCCCCCGTGATGTTCAACGACCTGGAGCGCGCGGCTCTGGACGGTCGTCCTGATCTCGAGCATGCGCTCGCCGACGGTGTACGCCTTGGGGCGTTGTCGGGAATCATCTCGGGCTCGGGCCCCACGGTCGCGTTGCTGTGCGGCGGCCCCGAAGCCGCGCGTGCGGTGCAGCAGGAACTGCAGGCGGCCGGCCATACGGCGCTGCACGTGCACGGGCCCGTCGCCGGCGCACGCATCGTGGTCTGAGTGCGAACGCGTCAGGGTTGAGCGGCACCTCGTGCGACTGTGAGGATGGGACGATGGGTGCAGCAGGAAAGAACTGGCGCGCGCGACTGGTCCACGCGATCCACGTCGATGCGGCCTCGCGCCCCGAGACCCAGGCGATGCTCTCGATCGACGAGATGCATGCGCGTCGCGTCATCGAGCTGGCGATGCGCATCGCCGAGTCTCTGATCGCCGTCGGCGCCGCGGCCAACGAAGTCGTGCTGTCGATCACGAGAGTGACGGCGGCATGGGGCATCCGTCCGGTGCACGTCGACATCACGTTCAACTCGATCGCGGTGTCGTATCACGGCGGTGAGTCCGACCTGCCGTTCACCCTGATCCGGGTCGTCCGCGCGCCCGTGCCCGATCACTCCAAACTCCAGCAGCTGCAGGCGCTCGTCGCGCAGATTCAGGCGGGTCTCGACCTCGACGAGGCGCGCATCCGCTTCCACGTGATCCGCCGCACACCCTTCCGGTACCGTCCCGCCGTCATCGTGCTGGCACAGGGACTGCTCGCCGTCGGCGTCTGCCTGCTCTTCGGTGCGGGCTGGATGACCACCCTTGTCGCGCTGCTCGCCGCGTGCGGCGCGGCGCTGACTCAGCGCTGGATGGCGCGGATGCATGTGCCGTTCTTCTTCTCGCAGGCCGCCGGTGCGCTCGTGGTCACCGCGTTCGCCGCGGTGACCAATGCCCTGCGTGTCCACGAAGTGCCCCTGTTCGAAGGCGCCAGCCCCGGTATCATCGTCGCGGCCGGTATCGTGCTGATGCTGGCGGGGATGTCGGTCGTGGCTGCGGCGCAGGATGCCATCGACGGCTTTGCGCTCACGGCGGGCGGGCGCATCCTCGACCTGGCGTTGCTCACGCTCGGGGTCGTGGTCGGCATCGTCGGCGGCGTCTCATTCGCCCAGCGACTCGGGGTGGGCTTCCCGCTCTCCACCGACCCGCCCGAGCTCGGGCCGGTAACCATGCAGCTCGTCGGCGTCGTGCTCATCGCCGTGACGGTGGCCGTGTGGAACGGTGCCACCGCGCGCACGATCCTCGTCTCGGCACTCTTGGGGAGCATCGCCTGGGGTGGGTACAGTGCCGCCGTCGCCGGCGGCATCGGCGTCGCACTCGCGAGTGCGATCGGGGCGCTGGTCGCCAGCTTCATCGGCACGCTGATCGCGCACCGTCTGCACGTGCCATCGATCGCCGTCACGACCGCCGCCATCGTGCCGATGGTGCCCGGTTCCGTGGTCTACCGCGGGCTACTCGGCATCGTCGAGGCAGAAGGCGAGGCGATGGGGCTGATCCTCGGGTTCGCGGACTTGTTCCAGGCGGCTGCCATCGGCCTCGCCCTCGCCTCGGGCGCATCGCTCGGACTCGTGCTCGGTGCACCGGTGCGCGACACGCTGCAGAGCGTCGTGCGCCGACGCGGTCGCATCCGCTGACCGGCGGGCGCACAGCGGTACCGGATAGCCTGGGTACGACATGGCACATCTGCTCGGAGCCGAAGGGCTCCACCTCGAATACCCCACCCGCGTCGTCTTCGACTCCGTCACCCTCGGCATCGAGGAGGGCGACCGCATCGGCATCGTCGGACGCAACGGCGACGGCAAGTCGAGTCTGCTCGCGATGCTCGCGGGCCGCAAGGAGCCCGACGCCGGCCGCGTCACGGTGCGCGGCGGAACACGCATCGGCGTGCTCGACCAGGCCGACACGCTCGACGACGCACTGACCGTGGGAACCGCCGTCGTCGGCGACACCCCCGAGCACGAGTGGGCGGGGGATGCCCGCATCCGCGACGTCATCGCCGGGCTGGTCGGCGACCTCGACTGGGAGGCCTCGGTGGCCTCGCTCAGCGGCGGTCAGCGCCGCCGTGTCTCACTGGCGCGACTGCTGACCGGCGACTGGGACATCATCGCGCTCGACGAGCCCACGAACCACCTCGACGTCGAGGCGATCACGTGGTTGGCGGGGCATCTGAAGACCCGCTGGGCCCGCAACGCCGGGGCACTCATGGTCGTCACCCACGACCGGTGGTTCCTCGACGAGATCTGCACGGCCACCTGGGAGGTGCACGACCGCATCGTCGAGCCCTTCGAGGGCGGATACGCCGCGTACATCCTGCAGCGCGTGGAGCGCGACCGAATGGCCGCCGCGACCGAGGCCAAGCGCCAGAACCTCGCCCGCAAAGAGCTGGCCTGGCTGCGTCGTGGCGCGCCCGCGCGCACGAGCAAGCCGAAGTTCCGCATCGACGCCGCCAACGCACTCATCGCCGATGTGCCGCCGATCCGAGACACCGTATCGTTGCAGTCGCTCGCCGTGGCGCGGCTGGGCAAAGACGTTGTCGACCTGCTCGACGCCGGTGTCGCCTACGGCGACCGCCAGGTGCTCAAGGACGTCGAGTGGCGCATCGCGCCGGGCGAGCGCACTGGCATCCTCGGCGTCAACGGTGCGGGCAAGTCGACGCTGCTGGGCCTGGTGGCCGGCACCGTCGAACCGACCAGCGGTCGCGTCAAGCGCGGCAAGACCGTGCAGGTGCGCACCCTGACCCAGCGGATCGACGAGCTCGAACAACACTGGACCGACCCCGTGCGCACGGTGATCAACGGGCTGCGCACGTCGTACACCTTCGGCAGTGGGTCGAAGGCGCAGGACCTCACCCCGGGGCAGCTGCTCGAGCGGCTCGGATTCACCTCGGCGCAGTTGTCGACCCCGGTGAAGGATCTATCGGGTGGACAGCAGCGCCGACTGCAACTGCTGCTCGTGCTGCTCGACCAGCCCAACGTGCTGATCCTCGATGAGCCGACCAACGACATGGACACCGACATGCTCGCCGCGATCGAGGACCTGCTCGACTCGTGGCCGGGCACACTGCTCGTGGTCAGCCACGACCGCTACTTCCTCGAGCGCGTCACCGATCAGCAGTACGCCGTGCTGCCGGGCCCCGACGGCTCAGGGCGCCTGCGGCACCTGCCCGGCGGGATCGACGAGTATCTGCGCCTGCGTGCGGCGATGCCCACCGGCGCGCGGACGGCGCACGATGCCGCACCCGCTCCTGCCGCGTCGTCGCTGTCTGGGGCCGAGCTGCGCGCCGCCGAGAAGGAGGCGTCGATGCTCGAGCGCAAGATGCAGAAGCTGAACGATCAGATCGACAAGGCCAAGCACGCTCTCGCCGACCATGACCAGTCCGACTACGAGGGTCTGGGCGAGAAGATGCGCGCGATCCAAGCCCAGCAGGACGAGGTCGAAGAGCTCGAGCTGCGCTGGTTCGAGGTCACCGAGCAGATCGGCTGAGTTCAGGCTCCGCCGGTCACGCAGCCGGTGCGTCCTGCAGCATCCTGCGGGTGATGAACTCGCGCGGCGCCCCGCTCAGCGGGTCGGTGAAGCGCAGCTCACGGGCCAGCAACTGCATCGGTTTCTCGAAGTCGTCGGGCGTCTCGGGTAGCAGCTCGGGGTAGAAACCGTCGTTCAGGATGCCGGCGCCGAGCGCCGACAGATGAACGCGTAGCTGGTGCATCTTGCCGCTGTGCGGACGCAGCCGCGTGTGCACGACGCGGTCGTCCGCATTGATCAGTTCGATCAGCGTCTCGGAGTTCGGCTCGCGTTCGGCATCCACCCGCACGCAGACGTTGCCCCGCAGCTTCTCGATGTGGTTGCGGTACACGATCGGCAACGGATGCCCGCCCAGGGCGGGGGATGCCGGATCCCAGCCTTCCGGCAGAGCGGAGACGGCTTCGTAGACCTTCTCGACCCGCCGGTTCTCGAACAGCAGCTGGTAGGCGCCGCGAGTCTCGGGGCGCACCGAGAACATCAGTAGCCCGGCCGTGGCCCGGTCGAGGCGGTGGATCGGGGTGAGCTCGGGAATCGCGAGCAGGTTGCGCAACCGTACGAGGGCGGAGTTCTGCAGGTACTTGCCGCCGGGGGTGGTGGGCAGGAAGTGCGGCTTGTCGGCAACGACCAGGTCGCCGTCCTGGTGCAGCACCTCGACCTCGAACGGGATCTCGCGCTCCACCGGCGGTTCGCGGTAGTACCAGACGAACTCGTGCGCGCCCAGCGGCGCCTCGCGGGTGAGCGCGGTGCCGTCGCGGGCGACGATCTCACCGCGGTCGAAGCGGGCCAGGAGACGTTCGGGGTCGAGATGGAAGAAGCGCTCGGCCATGTACGCGCCGATCGTCGGCCACGGCCCGTGCATCGGCAGATGCAGACGGGTCGCACCGACGCCGTCGCGCACCGGCAGGGGAGAAGCCATCGCCATCAGCGGGCGCTCACGTGTCGAAGCTCAGACTGAGTTTGCGCAGCAGGCCGGCGAGGCGTTCGCGCTCTGCGCGCGGCAGAGCGCTCAGCAGCTCGGCCTCGGCATCCACCAGGCGGGTGATCGCGGCATCCACACGCACCCTGCCGTCGTCGGTGAGCGTGACCAGCACGCTGCGGCCGTCGGCGGGGTCGGCCTGCCGTCGCACGAAGCGCCGACCGACCAAGCGGTCGATGCGGTTGGTCATGGTTCCGCTCGAGACCAGGGTCTGTTGCAGCAGCTGTTTCGGCGAGAGCTGGAAGGGAGAACCTGCGCGGCGCAGCGCCGAGAGCACATCCCACTCCCACGGTTCGATGTCGCTGCGGTGGAATACATCGCGACGTGCGCGATCGAGATGCCGCGAGAGCCGATCCACGCGCGAGAGCACTTCGAGCGGCGAGAAGTCCAGGTCGGGGCGCTGAGTGTTCCACGCACCGACGATGCGATCCACCTCATCCGCCTCATTCATCTGTCCATTATCGCGCGCTCCTCGGGCACGTCCGGACGTCGGACACAGGTGGAACGTGGCAGACTTGTCACGCGGCCCTGCTTGCGCGGACGGCCGTGGTCCGCCGTAGTGTAACGGCAGCACGACAGCCTTTGGAGCTGTGAGGTTCAGGTTCGAATCCTGGCGGCGGAGCATGACGCAGAACCCACTCGCCATCATCGTTCTCGCCGCAGGGCAGGGAACGCGCATGAAGTCCCGTCGGCCCAAGGTGCTGCACGAGATCGGCGGGCGGCCCCTGGTGGGTCACGTCCTGACCACCGCGCGTGCGCTCGGGGCCGAGCACATCGAGGTCGTCGTCCGTCACGAGCGCGACCAGGTCGTCGCCGCGATCGTCGAGCAGTACCCCGAGGCGATCGTCGTCGATCAGGACGACATTCCCGGTACGGGACGCGCCGTGCAGGTCGCTCTCGACGCGCTGCCCGCCGACTTCGACGGCGATGTGCTCGTGCTCTCGGGCGACGTGCCGCTGTTGCAGGCCGACACGCTCGAAGCCCTCGTCGCCGGCCACCGGGCGGCATCCGCCGCCGCCACGCTGCTGAGCGCGCACCTCGACGACCCCACCGGGTACGGTCGCATCATCCGCGGCGCGGACGGCATCGTCGAGCGGATCGTCGAGCAGAAGGACGCCAGCGCCGACGAGGCCGCAGTCACCGAGATCAACGCCGGCGTGTACGTGTTCCGTGCCCCGGCGCTGCGCACCTACCTGGCCCGCGTCGACCAGAACAACGCGCAGGGCGAGATGTACCTGACCGACGTGATCGGTCTGCTGCGCGGCGCCGCCGAGAAGGTCGCCGCCGAACTCGCCGATGACGTCACCTCGACGTTCGGCATCAACGACCGCGCCCAGCTCGCCGAGGCCGGCCGGGTGCTGAACCAGCGCATCGTGCGGCACTGGCAGCGCGAGGGCGTCACGATCGTCGACCCGGCGACCACCTGGATCGACGACGACGCCACGCTGGCCCCCGACGTGACGATCCTGCCGAACACCCAGATCCTGCGTGCGACGGTCATCGCCGCCGGCGCCACCATCGGTCCCGACACGACGCTGGTCGACTGCGAGGTGGGCGAGGATGCCGTTGTGCGCCGCAGCGACGCCAACCTTGCCGTGATCGGTGCGAACGCCACAGTCGGCCCCTACTCGTTCCTACGCCCCGGCACCGTGTTGGGTGCGAGCGGCAAGATCGGCGCCTACGTCGAGACCAAGAACGCCCAGATCGGCGAGGGAAGCAAGGTTCCGCACCTGTCGTACGTGGGCGATGCCACCATCGGCCGCGGCGTCAACCTGGGCGCGAGCACGATCACCGCCAACTACGACGACGTCAACAAGCACCGCACCGAGATCGGCGACGAGGTGCACACCGGATCTCACACGGTGCTCGTCGCGCCCATTAGGCTGGGAGCAGGTGCAAAGACCGGCGCCGGCGCCGTCGTCCGCAAGGACGTGCCCGCCGGTGCGCTGGCCATGAGCATCGCCCCCCAGCGCAACATCGTCGGGTGGGTCGAGAAGAACAGAGCAGGCACGGGTGCAGCCGATGCGGCGGCCCGCGAACGAGCGGCGGAGTAGGGCGACAGCCATGGGCCAGAAGAAGAAGCGCGTAGCACTGGATGTCCAGAACGGGGTCGCCCCCGGACTGATCGCGAAGACCAAGAAGCGGCTCGTCGTCGCCGGCGGTCGCTCGCACCCCGAACTGACGGCTGCCGTCGCCGCCGCACTCGGTCAGGAGGTCGCTCCGGTCGAGCACCGCACCTTCGCCTCGGGCGAGATCTACGCCCGCTTCGAGGTCTCGATCCGCGGCTGCGACCTGTTCATCGTGCAGTCGTTCGGCCAGCCGGTCAACGAGTGGCTGATGGAGACGCTGATCATGCTGGATGCCGCGAAGCGGGCATCCGCCAAGCGCGTCACCGTCGTCGCCCCGTACTACCCCTACTCGCGTCAGGACAAGAAGGGTCGCGGCCGCGAGCCGATCTCGGCGCGTCTGGTCGCCGACATGCTCAAGGTCGCGGGCGCGGACCGCGTCATGAGCGTCGACCTGCACGCCGCGCAGATCCAGGGCTTCTTCGACGGCCCGGTCGACCACCTCTTCGCCAAGCCCGTTCTGCTCGAGCACTTCGAGAGCACGCTGACGCCCGAGGACCGTGAGACGCTCACGATCGTGTCGCCCGACATGGGGCGCGTCCGCGTGGCCGACACGTGGTCGGACAGCCTCGGCGCACCGCTGGCGATCATCCACAAGCGTCGCGACCCGAAGGTCGCCAACCAGGTGTCGGTGCACGAGATCGTCGGCACCGTCGAGGGACGCACCTGCCTGCTCGTCGACGACATGATCGACACCGGCGGCACGATCGTCAAGGCCGCGCAGGCGCTGAAGGCGAACGGCGCTCGTCGGGTGATCGTCGCCGCCACTCACGCGGTGTTCAGCGATCCGGCATCCGAGCGTCTGCAGGACGACGCGATCGACGAGGTCGTCGTCACCGACACGATTCCGCTGACCGAGTCGCGCCAGTGGGACGGGCTCACGATCCTGCCGATCGCGCCGCTGCTGGCGGCGGCGATCAAGCAGGTCTTCGAGGACGGCTCGGTCACGAGCATGTTCGGCGGCGACGCCTGAGAAGGGCACATAGTCGGATGCCCGAGGCTGGGCGTATGAACGCACACCACGCCGCTCGTACCGGAACCGCGCTGCTCGGGGCGGCCGGGGTCCTGCTGCTGTCCGGCTGCGCCGGTGGAGGGGCCGCCGATGCCGGCGATCCCTCTCCGGTCTCGACCGATGCCACCGCACCGTACGCCGATGGCACCTACACCGCCGAGGGTGCTTATCAGACGCCCGAGACGGTCGAGAACATCTCGGTGACGCTCACCCTGAGCGACGACGTCGTGACCGATGTCGAGGTGGTCGGCGATCCGACCGCGCCCGAGAGCACGCGCTATCAGGGCCAGTTCATCGACGGCATCGCCGCCGAGGTGGTGGGCAAGAAACTCGACGAACTCGACGTCGACCGCGTTGCCGGTTCGTCGCTGACCAGCGGCGGTTTCAACCAGGCCCTCGTGCGGATCAAGGAAGAGGCCGTGATCTCCGCCGCCGACAACGGCGACGCAGACACGGAGACCGAGTAGGCGGATGCCATGACCTGGCGGTTCGACGCGATCGGCACACGCTGGGAGATCGAGACCGACCAGCCGCTCTCGTCACAGCTTCAGGGGCGGGTCACGGCGACGGTCGAGCGGTTCGACCGGGAGTGGTCGCGGTTCCGCGCCGACTCGGTGGTCTCATCGCTGCGTCGCGGTGGGACCGTTGATGCGCCACCGGACGCCGGCGTCATGCTCGACGGATTCCGTGAGCTCAGCCGCGTGACCGACGGTGCCGTCAATCCGTTGATCGGTCTGGGCCTGGAGGCACTCGGCTATGACGCGGCGATGTCGTTGCAGTCCGGTCGCCCAGAGAGCGCCCCGGCCGACTGGGAGAGCATCCTCACCTGGACGCCGACGACGCTCACGATGCACCGACCCGGTGTGATCGACGTGGGCGCGCTCGGCAAGGGACGCCTGGTCGACCTCGTCGCCGCAGAGCTGCGGGATCTGCCGGGACGCACGATCATCGACGCCTCGGGAGATCTGCTCGTGCGCGGCGGAGCAGCGCTCGTCGCGTTGGAGCACCCCTACGACCCCACCAGCGCGATCGGTGTGGTCGAGGTCGCAGGCCGGGCTCTGTGCGCGTCGGCGGTGAACCGGCGGGTGTGGGGCGATGGGCTGCACCATGTGCTGGATGCCCGCACCGGGATGCCCGTGCGCACCTGGGCCGCCACGTGGGCCATCGCCGACGACGCCATGCGGGCCGACGCCGTCGCGACCGCC
Source organism: Microbacterium esteraromaticum (assembly GCF_017303215.1). GTDB lineage: Bacteria > Actinomycetota > Actinomycetes > Actinomycetales > Microbacteriaceae > Microbacterium > Microbacterium esteraromaticum_C. The sequence continues at coordinate 109,044 of NZ_JAEMWU010000003.1, forward strand.
CTGTTCTTCGATGGGGGCCCGGGCCTTGCCGGTGCATGGGGTGTGGACTGGGTGCGCATGACCACCGACGGCCGCGTCGAACGCTCAGCGGCCTTCGCCGGTGAGCTGTTCACGTAGCGAAACAGGGCGACCCGGCGAGCCCCGGGGGCAGAACATGCGCGAGAGTAGAGGTGTGATCACCTCTCTCACGGCGCTGCGGCAGCGGACCCTCGCGCTCCTCGGCGCCCTCTCGATGTACCGGCTCGTGCTCTTCGCCCTGCTCGCTCTGGGGGTCATCGCCCTCGGACTGTCGCTGGCGGGGCTCGTCGCCCCGTCGGCGCTCGAAATCCTGGCATCCTTCGCGGTACTGGTCGTCGCGATTTCGGCCGTCGACGCCGCGGCGCAGCGCTTGCTGCACCTGCCCTGGCGCATCGAGTCGTCGCTGGTGACGGCGCTGATCCTGCTGTTCGTGCTGCAACCGTCGCTCACGGTGCCGGGACTCGCCGGCAACGCTCTCGGCGGCGCACTCGCCGCGGCGTCGAAGTACGTCATCGCGTGGCGAGGCCGTCACATCCTGAACCCCGCGGCGTTCGGTGCCGCTGTGGTCACCATCGCCGGAATCGGTACGTTCTCGTCGTGGTGGGTGGGCACCCCCGCACTCGCGCTGCCGGTCGCCGTGCTCGGACTGATCGTGCTGTGGCGCACCGAGAAGGTGCGCGTCGTCCTCGTCTTCCTGCTCGTCGCGGTCGGCGTCGCCGTGGTACGGCAGGCAGCCCTCGCGCAGAACGCGGGGCTGTCGTTCGCACTGTCGGATGCCATCGGCTTTGCGCTGCTGCAGTCGCCGTACCTGTTCCTCGGTATCTTCATGCTGTCTGAGCCGCTCACGCTGCCCCCGCGCCGCTGGCAGCAGTTCAGTGTCGCCGTACTCGTCGGCATCCTGGCAGGGTGGCCGATCGCGATCGGCGGGCTGTTCACACTCGGGCAGGAGCGCGCCCTGCTGATCGGCAACCTGCTCGCTTTCGCCTTCGCCGTGCGCACATCCGTGCGGCTCGTCCTCACCCGGCGCGAGTTCATCACGCCGACCGCACAGGAACTCACGTTCCGCGCGAAGGGGCGCCTGTCGTTCATCGCCGGACAGTACGTCGAGCTCGAGGTGCCGCACCGCAATCCGGATGCCCGCGGCACCCGGCGCGAGTTCAGCATCGTCTCGGCTCCCGCCGACCTGCCGACTCTGCGCATCGCCTACAAGGACGGCGATCAGAAGCATCCGTCCAGCTACAAGCGCGCGCTGAAGGCCGCCGAACCGGGCGCGGTGCTGGGTGTCACGGGCACCTGGGGCGACTTCGTGCTGCCCCGGGGTGGCGCACCCGTGCTGATGGTCGCGGCAGGTATCGGTGTGACGCCGTTCGTTTCACAGCTACGGCAATTGCAGGCGACCGGCGTTGAACGCGACATCGTGCTGGTGTACGTCGCCTCCTCGGCCGCCGAGCTCGCCTTCCGCGCGGAGCTGGAGGCGACCGGGGTGCCGACGATCGTCTTCACGCGCGACGCGCCGGCCGACCTGCCCGCGCACTGGTCCTGGCCGCGCGGCGTACGCCTCGACGCCGAGGGTCTCGAGCGCGTGGTTCCCGACCTCGCCGCACGGCACGCGTTCATCTCGGGCCCGCCCCGTTTGATCGCCGACCTGGCGCCGGCGCTGCACAAGGCGCACGGACTGACGACCGACGCCTTCGCGGGTTACTGAGCCGGCGTCTCCGACGAAGCGGTGCGTGCCGCAGGCAGGTGCACGGTGAACGACGTATCGCCCGGCTCACTGGTGACGGTGATCGACCCGCCGTGTCCCTCGACGATCGCCTTCGCGATGGCGAGGCCCAGGCCGGTGCCGCCGCTCTGGCGTGCGCGCGACACGTCGCCGCGAGCGAAGCGGGCGAACAGCTCGTCGCGCACCTGGGGATCGATACCCGGGCCGTCATCGTGCACGCGCAGCTCGGCGCCGCCGTCGACCGCCGCCACGCTCAGCGTGATCGTGGTGCCGGGTGGCGTGTGCGTCCGGGCGTTCGCAAGCAGGTTCCCGACCACCTGATGCAGTCGCCCGGTGTCACCCGGCACGAGCACCGGCTCTTCGGGGGCCTCCAGCTTCCACACGTGCTCAGGACCGGTGGGCTGCGCATCGGCAACCGCCTCGACGGCCAGTTGCGACAGATCCACGGTGCCGTGCACGAGTTCGGTGCCCTCATCGAGGCGCGCCAGCAGCAGCAGGTCTTCGACCAGACGGGTCATCCGCAGAGACTGCGCCTGGATGCGCTCCAGCGCCGAGGTCGTGTGCTGCAGGGCATCCGGTCCGTCCCCCTGGCTCAGGGCGCGCAGCGAGAGCTCCGAGTACCCGCGGATCGACGCCAGCGGCGTGCGCAGCTCATGGCTGGCATCCGCGACGAAACGTCGCATCCGATCCTCGTTGCGCTGCCGCGCGGCGAGCGACTCATCCACGTGATCGAGCAACGTGTTCAGGGCGACGCCCACCCGTCCCACCTCGGTGCGCGCGTCGGCCTCGTACTCGGGCACGCGCTCGGTGATCGTCACCTCACCACGGTCCAGCGGCTGACTTGCGACGCGCGTCGCCGTGGCGGCGACGGCGCGCAGCGGACGCAAGCCCATACTGATCGTCAGTGCGGTGGTGATCGCGAGCAGTATGAGGCCGCCGAGCGTCGCCAGCGCGATGGTCGTGAACAGCGAGGTCATGGTGTGCTGGACGTCTGCCCGCGGGAGCCCCGTGATCACCAGCACGCCGTTGTCGGTCTGATCGACCGTCACGCGGTACGACCCGAAGTCCGGCAGGGTCACCGTCGCGTTGCGCGAGTGCTGCAGAGCCGAGGTCAACGTCAGCAGATCCGCCCCGGAGAGCACCGTGCGGTCGTCGGGGGTGACGATGATGCCTGAGGGGGCCGTGCTCGGGGGCGCGACCATCAGCAACAGGCTGTTGGCGGGGACGCGCTGTCCCTCCATTGCATACTCGGCGGTGAGCGGTTCGCCGAGGATCGATGCGGTCTGGGCGCGGCTGGTCACCAGCGGTACGGTCTCGGCGGCAGCACCGTTGACCTGCTCTTGCAGCCGGATCTCGAGCGTGTTGCCGAGCGTGGCACTGGTGATGATCGCGACGATCACCAGGATGAGACTGACGAACCCGATCACCGCGGCCATCAGCCGGGCCTGCAGGCTCAGCGGAGCGGCGAGCATGGCGATGTCCTACTGGGGCGCTTTGATCATGTAGCCGACGCCGCGCACCGTGTGCAGCAGGGGAGTGCGCCCGGCATCGATCTTCTTGCGCAGATACGAGATGTACAGCTCGACCACCGATGACTTGCCGCCGAAGTCGTAGCTCCATACGCGGTCGAGGATCTGCGCCTTCGACAGCACTCGGCGTTCGTTGCGCATCAGAAAGCGCAGCAGCTCGAACTCGGTTGCGGTCAGCTCGATCTCGTCGTCACCGCGCATGACCTCATGGCTGTCCTCGTTCAGAGACAGGTCTGCGACCCGCAGGATGGCCTGTTCGTCCTCGGCCTGCCCCTGCCCAGAGCGCCGGATCACGGCGCGCAGACGGGCGATCACCTCTTCGAGGCTGAAGGGCTTCGTGACGTAGTCGTCGCCGCCGGCCGTGAGTCCCGCGATGCGGTCGGCCACGGCGTCCTTCGCCGTGAGGAACACCACGGGTACGAGGTTGCCCGACTCGCGCAGCCGGCGCAGCACGCTCATGCCGTCGAGGTCGGGCATCATGACATCCAGCACCAGGGCATCCGGTTCGAACTCCTGCGCGACCTGCAGCGCTTCGAGGCCCGAGCCCGCGGTGCGGACCTCCCAGCCCTCCATGCGCAGGGCCATCGCGAGCAGATCGGTGAGCATGGCCTCGTCGTCGACGGCGAGGATGCGCAGCGGCGATCCGTCAGGGCGGCGGAGTTCGGGGTGCTCGGTGCTCATGCGCCTATTCTGCGACCTGGATCATCGAATATCCATAGGTTCCGCTGTGTGCCGCCTGTGAGTCGGCCGTGGCGACGCGGGCACGGTTTCGGATGTCCGTGCCGAGGTCTATCGTCAAGCGTCATGACCCAGCAATCCGTGTTCACCCCGACCGACGTCGCCGGCGTCGTCAACGCCGTGCAGCATGCGCGGCACCACGATCTTCCCGTCTCCGTCGTCGCCGGTGGGCATGGGCCGTGGGCACTGGTAGAGCAACCGGGTGTGCGGATCGAGCTCGCGTCGCTCTCCGGTGTCTCCGTCGACGGCACGACGGTGAGCATCGGGGGAGGAGCGACGTGGGGCGAGGTGGCCGCGAGGCTCGCCGAAGACGGACTGGCCATCAGCTCGGGTGACACGACGACCGTGGGGGTCGGCGGCCTCACGCTCGGCGGCGGCATCGGCTGGATGACCCGGTGCTGGGGCTTGGCGGTCGACCAGCTGGTCGGTGCGCAGGTCGTCACGGCTGACGGGACGGTGATCGAGACCTCGCCACAGGCACATCCCGAGTTGTTCTGGGCGCTGCGCGGCGGCGGTGGCAACTTCGGGGTCGTGACGCGTTTCGACTTCGCCGCGCACCGTTTGCCGACAGTCGTCCGTGCGCAGTACGCCGGGGCGACGGATGCCGGTGCGGTGCTTCGGGCGGCGCGTGACGCGATGATCGACGCGCCGCATGCGCTGACCACGACGTACCTCGATGTTCCGCCGATGGATCCCAGCGCGCCACCCGGTGCCGCGCTGGTGGCCGTCTGGGCAGGGGACGATGAGGCCGCCCTGCGCGAAGCACTTGCCGGCGTCGAAGCCGTCGACGGAATCACCGTAGAAGTCGCGACCTGCGCCTATCGCGACGTGCTGGATGAGCCGCCCGGGTTCGCCGACCCCGAGCAGGCGCCGCCGGCCTTCATCGGAGGCAACGGGCTGTTCGCCTCGCTGGATGACGATCTCATCGACGAGTTGGTCGCGCTGCGTGCGACGTATCCGACATCCGTGGTCCTGATGCGCTCGCTGGGCGGGGCGTATGGAGCCGTTCCGCAACACAGCACTCCCTTCCCGGCCCGGGACGCCACCTGGTTCATCATGGCCGGTGGTTTCGACGTGCCCGGCGTCGTCGACGATGCCGAGCGGACCTCGCTCGTGGCCGATACTGCGCGCATTCAGGAACGACGCGTCGCGCAGTACAGCAACTTCACGCACGAGCCATCGCCCGAGGCCGTTCCGGAGATGTTCACTCCCGATGCGTACGCACGTCTGCGCGCTTCGAAGGCGCAATGGGATCCGCGCAACATGTTCCGCAGCAACCACAACATCGTTGTCTGAGTGAGCGAGACCTCGTCAGAGCACGAAGAGGGGCGAACGCGCGATGCGTTCGCCCCTCTTCACACTTGGTGTCAGTGGGTGTCTTCGGCTTCGATTTCGGTGCGGTCACCAGACCACTGGGTGTGGAAGGTGCCGGGCTTGTCGGTGCGGCGGTAGGTGTGCGCGCCGAAGAAGTCGCGCTGTCCCTGTACGAGGGCGGCGGGGAGGCGGTCGGCGCGGATGCCGTCGTAGTACGACAGCGACGACGAGAACGCGGGGGCGGGGATGCCGGCGGTCGCGGCGGCGATGACGACGCGCCGCCACGCGTCCTGCCCGCGGGTGAGGGCGTCGGCGAAGTACGGCGCGGCCATCAGGACGGGCAGGTCGGGGGTGTCGGTGTAGGCGTCGGCGATGCGGTTGAGGAACTGGGCGCGGATGATGCACCCGCCGCGCCAGATCTTCGCGATCGCACCGAGGTCGATGTTCCAGTCGTACTCGGCCGCCCCGGCGCGGATTTCATCGAACCCCTGGCTGTAGGCGACGATCTTGGACGCGTAGAGGGCCTGGCGGACGTCTTCGATGAACGCCTCGACCTGATCTGCCGGGACGGTGAATGCCTCGTCGGGGCCGGGCAGGTGGGCGGCGGCGGCACGCTGCTCGGGGTGGCTGGACAGTGAGCGGGCGAAGGTGGCCTCGGCGATGCCCGAGACCGGAACGCCCAGGGCAAGAGCGGTCTGCACGGTCCACGCGCCGGTGCCCTTCGCGCCGGCCTGGTCGACGATCACATCGACCAGCGGCTGCCCGGTCGCGGCATCGACCTGACGCAGCACCTCGGCGGTGATCTCGATCAGGTACGACTCCAGCTCGCCGCGGTTCCACTCGGCGAAGATGTCGGCGATCTGCGCGGGGGTCTTGCCCGTGCCGCGGCGGATCAGGTCATACGCCTCGGCGATCAGCTGCATGTCGGCGTACTCGATGCCGTTGTGCACCATCTTCACGAAGTGCCCGGCACCGTCATGACCCACATGCGTCACACACGGCTCGCCCTCGGCGACCGCCGCGATCGACCGCAGGATCGGCCCGAGGGTCACCCACGACTCATCCGAGCCGCCCGGCATGATCGACGGGCCCGTCAGCGCGCCCTCCTCGCCGCCCGAGATCCCGGCACCGACGAAGTTGATCCCGGTCTCACGCACCGCACGTTCGCGGCGGATCGTGTCGGGGAAGTAGGCGTTGCCGCCGTCGACGATGATGTCGCCGGGCTCGAAGACCCGCACCAGCTCATCGATGACCGCGTCGGTCGGCCCACCGGCCTTGACCATGATGATCGCCGTGCGCGGTCGCTGAAGCGACGCCGCGAACTCCTCATACGAGAACGCCGGAACGAAACCCGCCTCGGGGTGCGCGGCCACCAGCTCATCGGTCTTCGACCGCGAACGGTTCAGCACCGCCACCGTGTTGCCCTCGCGAGACGCCAGATTCCGGGCCAGGTTCGACCCCATCACGGCCAAGCCGACGACTCCGATGTTGGCAGATGCTTCGGGCACAGTGAACTCCTCGAGGGCAACGGGTGGATCGATCTCAGCGTACTCGTGCGCACGCGGCCTACGGCGAATGTGACGGTGCCGGCCGGCCCCGTCGGGGGATCAGTCCTTGCGGTAGGCGTCGCGGCCCATGGCGAACAGGGCGACAGAGACGGCCACGACCGCACCGAGGGACATGGCGCCGATCAGCCAGAGGATCGCGTGAGACAGGAATGCGGCATCAAACATGGCTTCAGCATATCGGCGTTTCGGGTACGATGAAGGAGTTCCTCGGCGAGGGATGTGTCGCGCGTGCGCGCACATCCGTAATCGACGCGGTGATGTGAGCCCTGTGGTCAGATGAGCACGCTGGTTCCTCGTCCGTGTTCGAGACGTCGATCCACGACCACCGTGCGGCGCCAGTCGCGCGTCTTGAAGGAGAACCACTCATGTCTGATGACAACAAGGTCCACGTCGACCTCCGCACTAACTTCGGCAAGGGCTTCGCCCGCCGTCTGCGCGCCGAGGGCAAGATCCCCGCGGTCATCTACGGCCACGGCACCGACCCCGTGCACGTCGCGCTTCCCGGCCACCAGGTCTCGCTGATCATCCGCCGCGCCAACGCGCTGCTCGACCTCGACATCGAGGGCACCTCGCAGCTCGTGCTGGTCAAGGACGTTCAGAAGGACCCCGTGCGCCAGATCATCGAGCACATCGACCTGCTGGTCGTCAACAAGGGCGAGAAGGTCACCGTCGAGGTTCCCGTCGTCGTGGCCGGTGAGTCGTTCTCGGGCACGATCGTGACTCAGGACGTCACGACCATCAAGCTCGAGGTCGAGGCCACGCACATCCCCGAGCACGTCGAGGTCAGCGTCGAGGGCCTGGAAGAGGGCGCTCACATCACCGCCGGCGACGTCACCCTGCCCAGGGGCGCCGCTCTGCTGGATGACGCCGACCTGCTGCTGGTCGCCGTGTCGGTGCCGGCCGCTGAGATTGCTGAAGAGAACGCGGCTGAGGCCGCTGAGGCTTCGGAGGCCGCCGCGGAGTGATCCGCCGCTGATGTCGACGAAGGGGGCGCGAGTCATCGCGTCCCCTTCGTCTATTCCCCTGACCTGACTTTCTGAGGAGCAGCACGTGGCATCCACCTGGCTGATCGTGGGACTGGGTAATCCCGGCCCGCGCTACGCGCCGACCCGTCACAACATCGGGCAGATGGTGCTCGACGAACTGGCCGATCGCCGGGGCGAGCGCTTCCGCGAGCACAAGGCGGGAGCGCGCGTCGTCGAGACCTGGCTGCGTCCAGGCGGCGACAAGCTCGTGCTGGCCAAGCCCAACTCCTACATGAACACGTCCGGTACTCCCGTGGCGGCGCTGGCCAGGTTCTACTCGGTCGACCCCGAGCGGGTGCTCGTGATCCACGACGAGCTGGACATCCCGTTCGACAGCATCCGCATGAAGATCGGAGGCGGTCACGGCGGGCACAACGGAGTGCGCGATGTCGCCCGTGCCCTGGGCACCGCCGATTTTCCCCGCGTGCGTGCCGGGATCGGCCGTCCGCCGGGGCGGCAGGACCCCGCAGACTGGGTGCTCGCACCGTTCGGCACCGTCGAGCAGAAGACGCTACCGATCTTCCTCTCCGACCTGGCGGATGCTGTCGAGCAGCTCGTGGACGAGGGACTGCTGGCCGCGCAGCAGAAGCACCACTCGCGCGGCTGACACCTTGCGGTGCGGCGGTACAGACCGCCGCACCGTTGCTTCAGAGGGTGCCGACAGCGGTGCCGATGCCGAACAGAATCGCGACGCCGACGAAGAAGAACACTGGGCCGACTGCCGCGATCACGATCGCCGCGATGCCCATCCCGCGCCCACGACGTGTGACGCCGGCGATGATGCCGAGCACGATGGCGGCGACGCCGACGACCGTGGCCGCCCAGAAGGTGATCTCGGCCCACAGCACGTGCATCCGCGCCGGCGAGAGCAACGCGAGATCGTCGGTGAACGTCGTGTCGACGTCCAGCGCGGTTGCGGGGACAACCGTGCCGATGACGAACGCGAGACTTGCCCCTATGATCGGTGCGACCACCGCGGCGAGGAACGCGGCGACCAGTGCGAGCGCCCCCAGTGTCTTGCTCGGTGCGGGCGGAGCGAACGGTGCCGGTGCAGAACCGGGGGGAGCGGTGTAGCCGCCCACCGGAACCGCATACGCACCGCTCGGCGGAGGCGGCGGGATCGACGGCAGATCAGGCGAAGTCAACGGAGATCCTCCAGACGGGTCTGCGGTGCGTCACACGCGACGCAGCAGCCCTACCTTGTCGTAGACGTCGGCGAGGGTGGCATCGGCGACAGCATCCGCCTTCGCCGCGTTCACGGCCAGGATGCGGTCGAGCTCAGCGGGATCGGCCAGCAGCTCGTTCGCACGTTCGCGCACCGGGCCGAACTCGTTCACGACCACCTCGGCGAGCCCCTTCTTGAAGTCGCCGTAGCCCCGGCCGGCATACTCGTCCTCGATGGACCCGACCTGGCGGCCGGTGAGAGCCGCGTAGATCGTGAGCAGGTTGGACACGCCGGGCTTGGCCTCGCGGTCGAATCGCACCGAGCCCTCGTTGTCGGTGACCGCGCGCATGATCTTCTTCGCCGACTTCGCCGGGTCATCCAGCAACCAGAGCACACCGGCATCGGTCTCGGCCGACTTCGACATCTTCGAGGTCGGGTTCTGCAGATCGTAGATACGCGCGGTGTCCTTCTGGATCACCGGAGTCGGTACCGTGAAGGTCGTGCCGAAGCGGCTGTTGAAGCGCTCGGCGAGATCGCGGGTCAGTTCCACATGCTGCTTCTGGTCGTCGCCGACCGGCACGAGCTCGCTCTGGTACAGCAGGATGTCGGCGGCCATCAGCACCGGATAGGTGAACAGACCCACCGACGTCGCGTCCGAGCCGTAGCGCTGCGACTTGTCTTTGAACTGTGTCATTCGGCCGGCTTCGCCGAAGCCGGTGATGGTGCTGAGGATCCAGGCCAGCTCGGCGTGCGCGCGCACGTGCGACTGCACGTACAGCGTCGACTTCGACGGCTCGATGCCCGCGGCGATGTACTGCGCCGCCGTGCGCCGAGTCTTCTCACGCAGCTCTTCGGGTTGCTGGGCCACCGTGATGGCATGCAGGTCGACCACTGAGAAGAACGCGTCGTACGAGGCCTGCATGTCACGCCACTGCAGGAGAGCCCCGATGTAGTTGCCGGCCTGGAGGGAGTCGGCGGAGGGCTGCATTCCGGAGTAAAGGCGTGGTTTGGTCACGAGGTCAATCCTATTCGTACGTGTAGTCGACGATGACCGGCGCGTGGTCGCTCCAGCGTTCGGCGTAGGTCGCGGCCCGGGCGATCGTGTAGCCGGTCGCGCGCTCGGCCAGCGCAGGTGTGGCGAGGTGATAGTCGATGCGCCAGCCACTGTCATTGTCGAAAGCCTTACCGCGCATCGACCACCAGGTGTAGGGCCCTTCGACCTCGCCGTGGTGCGCCCGGCCGATGTCGACCCAGCCGAGGCCGGGGCCGACGGTGCCGTCGACGCCGGTGATCTGCTCTCCGCCGGCGCCCAGGAAGCGATCGAAGTAGGCCCGCTCACGGGGCAGGAAGCCGGACTTCTTGCGGTTGCCCCGCCAGTTCTTGATGTCGAGCTCGCGGTGCCCGACGTTGAGGTCACCGGTGACGAGTGCCAGACGTCCCTCGCCCCCGAGCTCCGACATGCGTGTGGTCATCGCATCGAGGAAGCGCCACTTCTCGTCCTGCTTCGGGGTGTCAGCCTCACCGGTGTGCACATACGCGCTGACCACGGTCAGCGGTGTGTCTCCGAGCGTGAAGTCGGCCTCGATCCAGCGACCCGCCGAGTCGAAGTCGTCGTCGCCGAAGGCGGTGCGCACGGCCAGAGCGGGGTCACGGCTCACGATCGCGACCCCGGAGCGTCCCTTGGCGGTCGCCTTGTCGTGAACAATCGACCAATCGGGGAATGCAGCGGCGAGATGCTCGTCTTCACCGCGCACCTCTTGAACCGTCAGAACGTCGACGTCGGCGGCGTCCAACCACGCGTGGATGCCGTTGCGCACCGCCGCTCGAATGCCGTTGACGTTGACAGAGGCGATACGCAGATGGGGCATGCACCAAGCCTAACGATCGCCACCGACACGCTTCGCCCCGCGCCGGGCGGCGGGGGCCGGGGGAGTGGCATCCTCCACCTGCTCGAGCTCCTCCTGCGCGGCGCGCAGGGCGCGATCCGCCGCCCAACGGCGATACCAGGGCGCGGAGTCGCGCTCGTCGACCGCGGTGCGCAATCGCACCTGGGCGGCCAGCAGCAGCGCCTGGTGCTCGGCGGCCAGCCGCTCGGCCTCGGTTTGCGGGATGAGCGCGATGTGGTCGTCGGACGCGGCCACGGCGATCCAGGACGCCGACACCAGCAGCACGATGCCGATCAGCCGGAACCACAGCAGCAGCACGATGAACACCGTGAACGTTACCAACAGCGGGTTCGACGGCGAGTACGACAGAAACAGACCGAAGCCGAGCTGCAGCAGGGTCGTGGCGCTCGCACCGAGGAGTGCACCGGGCAGGATCCGCCGCCACGTCAGGCTCGTGCCGGTGAGAAAGCGGAACAGTGCCGCCATCAGCGCGGTATTGATCCCGTACAGCACGACCAGGGTGATGAGGCGCACCCCGGTATTGAACAGTGCCGAGGAATTACTGATGCCGATGAGATCGAACACGAGGTTCAGCGCCCAGGTGGCCATGGTGCTCAGCGCGGTGCCGAGCAGAAGCCCGAGCCCGAACGTGAGCGCGGCCATGAGGTCCAGCGACTTGAGTAGGAAGTAGTTGCGCCGGTCGGGCGCGATGCCGAACACGCCCCGCACCGCGCGGCGCGCGAAAGAGATCGCGCCGATGGCCGTCCAGATCAGGGCCCCGAGAGCGATGAAACCCGTGATGCTGAACGTGCCGGTCATCTCGCGGGTGATCGTGCGCACATCGTCGGGTGTCGCGATCCCGTTCTCGCTGATCATGTCGGGCACGAACGTGTTGATCACGTGAATCAGGCCGTCGATGGCGTCCTGATCATTGCCCAGCCACAATCCGACCACCGCGAAGGCGACGTAGATGGCGGCGAACGCGGCGAACAGGGTCTGATAGCTGACGCCCGCAGCCAGCAGGAACCCCTGGTTCTGCAGGAAGTTGCGCCACACGCGCACTGGGAACAGCGCGAGCGTGCGCCGGGTCAGTGTCGTCGCCCGGGCGATCGGAACATCGAAACGTTCCCGCAGGTTCTCTTGCGTGGCCTCCCAGCGCTCACGCAGAGCCTGTTCCTCATGCACGGCCTTGGCCGCCAGTCCACGTTTTTCACGCGGACTGGCGGCCAAGGTCACGTCGGGTTCGCTGGCGCTCACGTCCCCAGAGTAGCGATCCGCGTCAGCGGCCGCCGCTGAGGACAGCCTGCTTCACCTCGGCGATCGCCTTGGTGACCTCGATGCCACGCGGGCAGGCCTCGGTGCAGTTGAAGGTCGTGCGGCAGCGCCACACGCCCTCCTTGTCGTTGAGGATGTCCAGACGCACATCACCGGCGTCGTCACGCGAGTCGAAGATGAAGCGGTGCGCGTTCACGATCGCGGCGGGCCCGAAGTACTGACCGTCGGTCCAGAAGATCGGGCAGGACGAGGTGCAGGCGGCGCACAGGATGCACTTGGTCGTGTCGTCGAAGATCGCGCGGTCGGTGATCGACTGCACGCGCTCCTTGCCCTTCTCAGGCGTCGAGTTCGCGATCAGGAACGGCTGCACCTCGCGGTAGGAGGCGAAGAACGGCTCCATGTCGACGATCAGGTCCTTCTCGAGCGGCAGGCCCTTGATGGCCTCGACGTAGATCGGCTTCGAGATGTCGAGGTCCTTGATCAGCGTCTTGCACGCGAGACGGTTGCGGCCGTTGATCCGCATGGCGTCGGAGCCGCAGATACCGTGGGCGCACGACCGACGGAAGCTCAGCGAGCCGTCGACCTCCCATTTGATCTTGTGCAGCGCGTCGAGCACGCGGTCGGTGGCGTACAGCTCGACGTCGTAGTCCACCCAACGCGGCTCCTCGTCGACCTCGGGGTCGAAGCGGCGGATGTTGAACGTCACGAGGAAGGACTGCACGCCCGAGTCGGCCGCCGCGTCCGCGGCTTCGGCCTGGGCAGCGGTCTCGGGATCGACGACTGCGGTGGACATCAGTACTTCCTCTCCATCGGCTGGTAGTTCGTGACGACCACGGGCTTCCAGTCCAGCTTGATGTGATCGGCGGCATCCGACGAGTGCGGGTCGCCGACCAGGTACGCCATGGTGTGCTTCATGAAGTTCTCGTCATCGCGCTTGGGGAAGTCGTCGCGCATGTGGCCGCCGCGGCTCTCGTGGCGGTTGCGTGCGGCGTAGACGACGACCTCGGCGATGTCGAGCAGGAAGCCGAGCTCGACGGCCTCGAGCAGATCGGTGTTGAACCGGCGACCCTTGTCGTCGACGTGCACGTTCTTGTAACGCTCGCGGAGCTCTTCGATGACACCCAGCACGTGGGTGAGCGACTCTTCGGTGCGGAACACCTGGGCGCCCTTGTCCATCTCGTCCTGCAGCTTCTTGCGCAGCACGGCGATGCGCTCGGTGCCCTGGTTGTTGCGCAGGCCCTCGATCATGTCGCTGACGAACGCAGCGGGGTTCTCGGGCAGCGGCACGAATTCGGCGTTCTTCGCGTACTCGACGGCGTTGCGGCCGGCGCGCTTGCCGAAGACGTTGATGTCGAGCAGCGAGTTGGTGCCGAGGCGGTTCGAGCCGTGCACCGAGACGCACGCGCACTCACCCGCGGCGTACAGCCCCGGAACGACGGTGGAGTTGTCCGCGAGCACCTCGGCGTCGTTGTTGGTGGGGATGCCACCCATCGCGTAGTGCGCGGTCGGCATCACCGGCACGGGCTCGACCACCGGGTCGACGCCCAGGTAGGTGCGGGCGAACTCGGTGATGTCCGGCAGCTTGGTCTCGAGCACCTCGGCGCCCAGGTGCGTGCAGTCCAGCAGCACATAGTCGCGGTGCGGGCCGGCGCCGCGGCCCTCAGCCACTTCTTGCACCATGCTGCGGGCGACGATGTCGCGCGGTGCGAGGTCCTTGATGGTGGGCGCGTAGCGCTCCATGAAGCGCTCACCCGAGGCGTTGCGCAGGATCGCGCCCTCACCGCGCGCACCCTCGGTGAGGAGGATGCCGAGGCCGGCCAGACCGGTCGGGTGGAACTGGAAGAACTCCAGGTCCTCCAGAGGCAGGCCCTTGCGCCAGATGATCCCGACGCCATCACCCGTGAGGGTGTGCGCGTTGGAGGTCGTCTTGAAGATCTTGCCGAATCCACCGGTCGCGAACACGACGGCCTTGGACTGGAACACGTGCAGTTCACCCGTGGCGAGGTCGTAGGCGACCACACCAGCGACCTGGGTGGCGCCGGCGTCGTCCTTGACCGTGATCAGGTCGAGCACGTAGAACTCGTTGAAGAAGTTGATGCCCAGCTTGACGCAGTTCTGGAACAGCGTCTGCAGGATCATGTGGCCGGTGCGGTCGGCGGCGTAGCACGCGCGGCGCACCGGGCTCTTGCCGTGCTCGGCGGTGTGGCCGCCGAAACGGCGCTGGTCGATCTTGCCGTCCGGCGTGCGGTTGAACGGCAGACCCATGTTCTCGAGGTCGATGACCGCGTCGATGGCCTCCTTGGCCAGGATCTCAGCGGCATCCTGGTCGACCAGGTAGTCGCCGCCCTTGACGGTGTCGTAGGTGTGCCACTCCCAGTTGTCGTCCTCGACGTTCGCGAGCGCCGCGGCCATACCGCCCTGCGCCGCACCGGTGTGCGAGCGTGTGGGGTACAGCTTCGAGATCACGGCCGTCTTCGCGCCGGGACCCGCCTCGATCGCGGCACGCATTCCGGCGCCGCCGGCGCCGACGATGACGACGTCGAACTGGTGGTAGTGCACGCCGTCGCGGACGACGGAATCTTGGGTCTGAGTAGTCACTCTGTGTCTGCCTTCTTCGTTACTCGCCAAGTGCCTGGCAGGTCTCCCACAGCGTGCCGTCCTCGAAGACGCCAGCGCAGGGGTCGAACGTGAACACCACGAGGGTGCCCAGGATGATCAGCAGGCCGGCGGCCAGGCCGAGGGCCCACACCAGCGCCTTGCGCGCCTTCGGGTGGGTGACGTAGTCGTTGACGATGGTGCGCATGCCGTTGGACCCGTGGATCAGCGCCAGCCACAGCATCAGCACGTCCCACCACTGCCAGAAGGGAGACGCGAGCTTGCCGGCGACGAAGCCGAAGTCCAGCGCGTGGATGCCCTCGCCGAGCATCAGGTTGACGAACAGGTGGCCGAAGATCAGCACGACGAGCAGTACGCCCGAGCCGCGCATGAACAGCCAGCCCCACTTCTCGAGGTTGATGCCGCGCTGACGGCGGGCGACGGGAACAGCAGTCTGGGTGGACATCAGTGGTCCCCTCCGAATCCGGCGAACGCGAGGCCGAGGTGACGCGGGATGAATCCGGCCATCACGACCGCCCACACGCCGATGACGATCCAGAACATCTGGCGCTGGTACTGGGCGCCCTTGGCCCAGAAGTCCACCAGGATGATCCGCAGACCGTTCATGGCGTGGAAGACGATGCCGGCGACCAGCACGACCTCACCGAACGCCATGATGGGGTTCTTGTAGGTGCCGATGACCGCGTCGTACGCCTCGGGCGAGACCCTGATGAGCGCCGTGTCGAGCACGTGCACCAGCAAGAAGAAGAAGATCGCCACGCCGGTGATGCGATGCAGCACCCAGGACCACATGCCTTCCCGGCCGCGATAGAGCGTTCCGCGCGGAGACTTCGAGGTCGTCTCCGAAATCGACGGTGTCAAGCGTGTGCTCGTGGACACGTCGTCCTCCCTGATCGATGAGATGTCGGGTGCTTGCGTGAGGGCATGCCCCGCCGCACCCATCCTATTCCTGTCAGAACGCTGGGTGCGACGAAGGGGAACCTTAGCGCGTCGTCGGCGGGTGGCACAGGGGCAGGGTGAGGTGCCGGATAGGTTGGATGCCATGGCCAGAATCGACGACTTCTACGCGGTGATCCCCGCCGGCGGCATCGGGAGCCGGCTGTGGCCGCTCTCGCGGGCGGACGCACCGAAGTTCCTGCACGACCTCACCGGATCGGGGCACTCCCTGCTGCGCGACACGTGGGACCGCCTGGTGCCGCTGGCGGGTGAGGACCGCATCGCCGTGGTCACCGGCCGTGCGCACCGCGCCGCCGTGGAGGGCCAGTTGCCGGGCATCCCGGATGCGAACGTGTTCCTCGAATCCGAGCCCCGCGAGTCGGCCGCCGCGATCGGCCTGGCGGCGGCGATCCTGCACCGCCGCGATCCTGACGTGATCATCGGGTCGTTCAGCGCCGATCACGTCATCCGAGGCACACAGGTGTTCGAATGGGCCGTGCAACAGGCGGTGCAGGTCGCGCGGCAGGGCTACATCGTCACGATCGGCATTCCCCCCACCGAGCCCTCGGTCGGCTTCGGGTACATCAAGCGCGCTGGCGAGATCGTGGTGGACGGCGCGCCCGAGGCGACGCTGGTTGAACGCTTCGTCGAGAAGCCCGACCTCGAGACCGCCAAGCAGTACCTTGCCGACAGGGACTACCTGTGGAACGCGGGGATGTTCATCGCCAAGGCGAGTGTGCTGCTCGAGGAACTCGCCGCGAACGAGCCGGATCTGCACGCTGGTCTGCTCGAGCTCGCCGAGGCGTGGGACGACCGCGAACGTCGCGGACCCGCGGTGGATCGCATCTGGCCGACTCTGAAGAAGGTCGCCATCGACTATGCGGTGGCGGAGCCCGCCGCCGAGCGCGGTCACCTCGCGGTGATCCCCGGACACTTCGACTGGGATGACGTCGGCGACTTCGCCTCGCTCACCAAGTTGATCACGCACGGGCGCAAGAACGATCTCGCCGTGCTCGGCCCCAAGGCCCGCGTGCTCTCGGATGCCGCCAGCGGGATCCTGGTGAGTCAGACCTCGCGGGTGATCAGCCTCGTCGGTGTGAAGGACATTGTGGTCGTCGACACGGACGACGCCCTGCTGGTGACCACGGTGGAGCACGCGCAGCGGGTCAAGGGCGTCGTGGAATCGCTGAAGATCACGGGGCGGGATGACGTCCTCTGAGCGGTGCCCGAGGTGGCTCTCGTGCGCGCCGCGCGTGATCATTGCAGATCTGTAACCTTTCGCGAGCGCACTGCGATCCGTAATGCGAGCGGCGCGTAACACTCGGTAATCTCGATCGATCCGCGATGTCCGCGGAACCGTTCAGGGAGGCATGAGTGTCCATCTCCATCACCAAGAAGCTGCTCGGCGCGACGGTCGCTGCCGGCGTCGTCCTCAGCTTGGCCGCGTGCGGTCAGGCGCCCACCGACACGCCCGCGGGCGATGGCGGTTCTGAAGCCCTCGACTTCCTGCCCTGCATCGTCTCCGACGAGGGCGGGTTCGACGACAAGTCGTTCAACCAGCTCTCGTTCGAGGGTGCCAAGAAGGCCGCTGACGAGCTCGGCGTCGAGCTGAAGGACGTGCAGTCCAACGCCGAGACCGAGTACGGCCCCAACATGACCAACCTGGTCGGCGAGGGCTGCGACGCCATCGTCGCCGTCGGCTTCGCGCTGTCGGCCGCAACGGTCGAGGCAGCCTCGGCAAACCCCGAGATCGACTTCATCCTTGTCGACGACGCCGCCGACAACGACTTCGATGGCACCAAGGACGCCGACAACGTCAAGCCGCTGCTGTACGACACGGCTCAGGCCGCGTTCCTCGCCGGCTACCTGTCGGCCGGATACTCGACCACCGGCAAGGTCGGCACCTTCGGTGGACGCGAGTTCCCGACCGTGACGATCTTCATGGACGGCTTCAAGCAGGGCGTCGACCACTACAACGAGGTCAAGGGCGCCGACGTGGAGGTCGTCGGCTGGGACGGCTCGACCGGCTCGTTCACGGGTGGCTTCGAAGCCAACCAGGACGCCAAGCAGGTCGCCGTGAACATCCTCGACCAGGGTGTGGACGTCATCCTTCCCGTGGGTGGACCGATCTACCAGTCGGCTCAGCAGGCCATCAAGGAGTCCGGCAAGGACATCGCCCTGATCGGTGCTGACGCCGACCTGTTCGTCACCGACCCGAGCACCGCAGACGTCGTGCTGACCTCGGTGCTCAAGGCCATGGACCTGTCGACCTACCAGGCCGTGCTGTCCAGCGGCAACGGTGAGTTCGACCCCGAGGCGTACGTTGGCACTCTCGAGAACGAGGGCGTCGGTATCGCTGACCTGCACAACTTCGCCGACAAGGTGGACCAGGAACTGCAGGACGAGGTCGACCAGCTCCGCCAGGACATCATCGACGGAAAGGTCGAGGTCACCTCGTACCTCGCAGGCTGATGCCATCGGATCGGGGAGGTCGGCAGCTGCCGACCTCCCCGATTCTGCCTGTCGGGCCCTCCCGATCAGGACGGCTGCCCGAATAGGATCAACAACATGAAGCTTGAACTGCGCGGTATCACGAAGAGATTCGGCGCGCTGACGGCCAACGACCACATCGACCTCACCGTCGAGGCAGGGGAGATCCACTGCCTGCTCGGCGAGAACGGTGCCGGCAAGTCGACGCTGATGAACGTCCTCTACGGTCTGTACCAGGCCGATGAGGGCGAGATCCTGCTCAACGATGTGGAGCAGGAGTTCGACGGCCCGGGTGACGCGATGGCAGCCGGCATCGGCATGGTGCATCAGCACTTCATGCTGATCCCCGTTTTCACCGTCGCCGAGAATGTCATGCTCGGGCACGAGCAGACGACGTTCGGTGGACGTCTCGACCTGGCGGCCGCCCGCGCGAAGGTGCGCGAGATCTCGGACCGTTTCGGGTTCCAGGTCGATCCCGATGCGCTCGTCGAAGACCTCCCCGTCGGTGTGCAGCAACGGGTCGAGATCATCAAGGCGCTCTCACGCGACGCGCGGGTGCTCGTGTTCGACGAGCCGACCGCCGTACTCACGCCGCAGGAGACCGACGAGCTGATGGCGACGATGCGTCAGCTCAAGTCGCAGGGCACCTCGATCGTTTTCATCACGCACAAGCTGCGCGAGGTGCGCGAGGTCGCCGACCGAATCACCGTCATCCGACTCGGCAAGGTCGTCGGCGAGGCAGAGCCGACGGCATCCAACGCCGAACTCGCCTCCCTCATGGTCGGACGCGCGGTCGAGCTCACCGTCACCAAAGACGCCCCCACGCTGCGCGAGAACGGTCTCGTCGTCAGCGACCTGACCGTCGCCGACGAGGTGGGCACCGTCACCGTCGACGGAGCCAGCTTCGAGGTGCGTGGCGGCGAGGTGCTCGCCATCGCCGGTGTGCAGGGCAACGGCCAGACCGAGCTCACCGAAGCCATCATCGGTCTGCAGGACGACGTGCGCGGCAGCATCCGCCTCGACGGCAAGGAACTCGTCGGGCGTTCGGTGCGCCACATCCTCGAATCCGGGGTCGGCTTCGTGCCCGAGGACCGCAGCGTCGACGGCCTGGTCAAGGAGTTCTCCATCTCGGAGAACCTCATGCTCGACCGCTCCTTCGGCGCGCCGTTCGTCGTCGCCGGCAGCGTGCAGCGCGGTCTGCTCGAGAGCTTCGCGCACGAGAAGATCGCCGAGTTCGACATTCGCACACAGGGCCCGACACAGTCGGCGGGCCGTCTCTCGGGCGGAAACCAGCAGAAGGTCGTGCTCGCGCGCGAGCTCAGCCGTGACCTGTCGCTCTTCGTCGCGGCGCAGCCCACCCGCGGTGTGGATGTCGGCTCGATCGAGTTCATCCACAAACGCATCGTCGAGACGCGTGACGCCGGTGTACCGGTGATCCTCATCTCGACCGAGCTCGACGAGGTGTCGGCACTCGCGGATCGCATCCTGGTGATGTACCGCGGCCGCATCGTCGGCATCGTTCCCGGCGACACATCCCGCGAGACGCTCGGCCTGATGATGGCCGGCATGAGCGAGACGGCCGCCCTCGCCGAGGCAACCGAGGCGCCGGCCCGCGGCGACCAGAACGGGGAGATCGCATGAACACCATGCAGACGTCGAATCCGCTGGCCGATCCCGAGACGAAGGTCGCTCCCTCGCGCTGGCAGGTGACCCTGCAGGCGATCGTGCACGGCAACGGCATCATCTCGTTGCTCGCCGTGCTGCTGGCCGTACTCGTCGGCTCGATCATGATCGCCGCGACCGATGAAGACGTCCAGGCCGCAGCCGGATACTTCTTCGCCCAGCCCGCCGACACGTTCGTCGCGATCTGGGATGCCGTCGCCGGCGCATACGCGGCGCTGTTCCGCGGCGCGATCTACAACTACAACGCCGACACGTTCGCGGCCGGCATTCGACCGCTGACCGAGACGCTGAAGTTCGCCACGCCGCTGATCGCCGCTGGCCTCGGTGTCGGACTGGCGTTCCGCGCGGGTCTGTTCAACATCGGTGGTCAGGGTCAGATGCTGATGGCTGCCGCCGCGGCGGGCTACGTCGCCACCGCGATGGACCTGCCGATTGGGCTGCACCTGGTCGCCGCAATCGTCGCCGGTATGGCCGCTGCGGCGATCTGGGGTGGCATCGCCGGATTCCTGAAGGCACGCACCGGTGCGCACGAGGTGATCACGACGATCATGCTCAACAACATCGCGGTGTATCTGCTGGCCTGGATGCTCGCCACGCAGGGAATCCTGCAGGCGCCGGGATCGAGCAACCCGAAGACCGCTCCCATGGCCGAGACGGCCCAGCTGCCGCAGCTGCTCGGCCCGCAGTACAAGCTGCACGCCGGCTTCCTGCTCGCCCTGCTCGCCGTCGCGTTCACCTGGTGGCTGCTGGAGCGTTCGGCGCTCGGCTTCCGTTTCCGTGCGGTCGGCGAGAACCCGGCCGCGGCACGTGTCGCCGGTATCGACGTGGGCCGGATGTACTTCGTGGTCATGCTGATCGCCGGAGCGTTGGTCGGTATCGCCGGCGTCAGCCAGGTGCTCGGCACCGAGGTCAGCGGCTTCAGCGGCGGCATCGACGCGGGCATCGGCTTCGACGCGATCACTGTCGCGCTGCTCGGCAGATCGGCGCCGCTGGGCATCCTCGGGGCCGGCCTGCTGTTCGGCGCCTTCAAGACCGGTGGCTTCACGATGCAGTCGGCTGAGGGCATCCCGGTCGAGATCATCCTCGTCGTCCAGTCGCTGATCGTGCTGTTCATCGCCGCGCCGCCGCTGGTGCGCGCCATGTTCGGTCTGCCCCAGCCCGGGCGACCGTCACGCCGCAGCAAGCGCATCGCGGCCAAGCGCCGTGCCGCGTCGAAGCCGCAGGCATCGGGTTCTGACGAAGAGAAGGAGGTGTCGGCATGAGCACTACCGCTCAGGTCGACGCGCAGCTGGAAGAGCCGCGTCGTATCGCCGTCGTCTCGTGGAAGACGCCGATCATCTTCGGTATCTTCACCGTGCTGTTCGCGCTATTGCCGCTGTTCGCTCCGCGCGAGGGAGTGACGACCTTCCGTCTCGGCAAGGAGAACGCCGCGATCCCCGTGCCCGACGTGGTGCTTCCGGCCACGCCGACGGCCTGGGTCGCCGTGCTGCTCATGGCCCTGTGCGCCGCAGCTGCCGCTGCACTGGTGCAGCGCCACCGCAAGATCCCGCTGTGGCTCATCGTGGTCTACGTTGTCGTGCTGCTGATCGGTTTCCTCGCGTGGGCCGCTGCCGGCGCGACGCTGCCGATGATCGGTCTGCTCGCCGGAGCGCTCGCGCTGGCGACGCCGCTGATCTACGGGGCCCTCGGTGGAGTCATCGGCGAACGTGCCGGTGTCGTCAACATCGCCATCGAGGCGCAGCTGCTCGCCGGCGCATTCACCGCGGCCGTTGCGGCGTCGCTGGCGGGCTCGCCGTGGGCGGGCCTGATCGCGGCCATGGTGGCCGGCATGCTGGTCGCGTTGGTTCTCGGTCTGTTCACGATCACGTACTACGTCAACCAGGTGATCGTCGGTGTCGTGCTCAACGTGCTGGTGATCGGCATCACGACGTTCCTGTTCCGGCAGGTGCTCGCACCCAACACCGAGACGCTGAACAATCCCGAGACGTTCACCGTGCTGCCGATCCCGGTGCTGAGCGAGATCCCGATCATCGGCCCGATCCTGTTCCAGCAGTCGTTCATCGTCTACCTGATGTACGCGGTCGTCGCACTGGTCGCGTACTCGCTGTATCGCACGCGCTGGGGTCTGCGCCTGCGCGCCGTCGGTGAACACCCTCAGGCGGCCGACACCGTGGGAATCAAGGTCGCGGCGACGCGCTACCGCGCCGTTCTGCTGGCCGGTGCCGTGGCCGGCATGGGCGGTGCGTTCTACACGCTCGTCTCGGTGCCGCGTTTCAACCAGGAGATGACGGCGGGTGCCGGCTTCATCGCTCTGGCCGCCGTGATCTTCGGTAAGTGGGACCCGATCCGTGCGACTCTCGCCGCACTGCTGTTCGGCTTCGCGACCAACCTGCAGGGCGTGCTGAGCGTCATCGGTTCTCCGGTGCCGAGCCAGTTCATGCTGATGCTGCCGTACGTGGTGACGATCTTCGCCGTCGCCGGTCTCGTCGGGCGCTCGCGCCCGCCGGCCGCCGATGGCGAGCCGTACATCAAGTCGTAGCTGCGACAGAGGAGAGAGATGACCGACATCGACTGGGACGAGCTGCGTCAGATCGCCACCGATGCCATGCACAAGGCCTACGCACCGTACTCGCGGTACCGCGTAGGGGCGGCCGCCCTCGTGGGGGATGGCCGGATCGTCGCCGGATGCAACGTCGAGAACGCGTCGTACGGTGTGACGCTGTGCGCTGAGTGTGCCCTGGTGGGCGACCTGCACATGTCGGGCGGTGGCCAGCTGGTCGCGTTCGTGTGCGTGAACAACGACGGCGAGACGATCATGCCGTGCGGGCGCTGCCGCCAGCTGCTGTTCGAGCACGCGATGCCGGGCATGCTGCTCGAGACCGTTTCGGGCATCCGCACCATCGATGAAGTCCTTCCCGACGCGTTCGGGCCCCGAGACCTGGAGGATGCCCGATGAGCGCCACCACCGCGATCGAGCCGTTCGACGCGATCGACGTCATCCGCGCCAAGCGCGACGGAGGTGTCGTCCCCGAGGCGGCCCTGCGCTGGATGGTCGATGCCTACACGCGCGGCTACGTTTCGGATGCGCAGATGGCCTCTTTCGCGATGGCGATCTTCCAGCGCGGCATGCAGCGCGACGAGATCCGGGTGCTGACCGACGCGATGATCGCCTCAGGCGAGCGGATGAGCTTCGCTGCGCTCGGCAAGCGCACGGTCGACAAGCACTCGACGGGTGGTGTCGGCGACAAGATCACGCTGCCACTGGCGCCCCTGGTCGCCGTGTTCGGCGTGGCGGTGCCGCAGTTGAGCGGTCGTGGACTCGGTCACACCGGTGGCACGCTCGACAAGCTCGAGGCGATTCCCGGATGGCGCGCCGCGCTCTCGAACGACGAGATGTTCGCCCAGCTTCAGGGCGAGGTCGGCGCGGTGATCTGCGCGGCTGGCTCGGGCCTGGCGCCGGCCGACAAGAAGCTCTACGCGCTGCGCGACATCACCGGTACGGTCGAGGCGATCCCGCTGATCGCGTCGAGCATCATGTCGAAGAAGATCGCCGAAGGCACGGACGCGCTGGTGCTGGACGTGAAGTTCGGTGACGGTGCGTTCATGCAAGACATCGATCGCGCCCGGGAACTCGCACGCACCATGGTCGCGTTGGGCACCGACTCGGGGGTGGCGACCACCGCGTTGCTGACCGACATGAACACGCCGCTGGGCCGCGCGATCGGCAACGCCAACGAGGTGCGCGAGTCGGTCGAGGTGCTGGGCGGAGGCGGCCCCGCCGACGTGCGCGAACTGACGGTCGCGCTGGCCCGTGAGATGCTGAGTCTGGCCGGGCAACCGGACGCGGATGTCGAGGCCGCGCTCGACGACGGGCGTGCCATGGACCGCTGGAATGCGATGATCCGCGCGCAAGACGGCGATCCGACCGCACCGCTGCCGCAGCCCCGTGAGACCCACGTCGTCACGGCGGAGCGCGATGGCTTCGTCACCCGCATGGACGCCCTGGCGTTCGGCATCTCGGCCTGGCGCCTGGGTGCGGGGCGCGCGCGTGCCGAGGACGCCGTCGTGCACGCTGCCGGAATCGACCTCGCGGTCAAGCCGGGGGAGCGCGTCACGGCGGGGCAGCCGTTGTTCACCCTGTCGGCCGACGATGAGAGCCGCTTCGCCCGAGCCCTGGAGGCGCTCGACGGTTCCTATGCGATCGGTGACGCGGCGCCCGATACGACCCCGATCGTCCGAGAGCGGATCACAGCCGAGGAGATGACGCGATGACCAACGCGCAGAACGAAGACCGCAAGATCCAGGGACTGTCCCTGCGCGAACTCCCCAAGGTGTCGTTGCATGACCACCTGGACGGTGGCGTGCGGCCCGCGACGATTCTGGAACTGGCTGATGAGGCCGGTATCCCGACCCCGGCGGCGGATGCCCGCGGCTTGCGCCGTTGGTTCGCCGAGCAGTCGAATGCCGGATCGCTGACCGAGTACTTGAAGACGTTCGACCTGGTCACCTCGGTGATGCAGTCCGAGCGCGCGCTCACGCGCATCGCGCGTGAGTTCGTCGTAGACCTCGCGCAGGACGGTGTGATCTACGGCGAGGTGCGCTGGGCGCCCGAGCAGCACGTCGGCGGCGGCCTCAGCCTCGCGCAGGCCGTGGATGCCGTGCAGCGCGGCATCGAAGAGGGCGAGGACGAGGTGGATGCTGCGGGTAGTGGCATTCGCGTCGGACAGATCCTCTCGGCGATGCGCCACGACAACCGGGCCCGTGAAGTCGCCGAGGTCGCGGTCGCGTTCCGCGAGCGCGGCGTCGTCGGATTCGACATCGCCGGTGCCGAGGACGGATTCCCCGCCTCGCAGCATCGGGACGCCTTCGACTTCCTGGCGTCGGAGTTCTTCCCCGTGACCGTACACGCCGGAGAGGCGGCCGGACTGGCATCCATCCGCTCGGCCCTGATCGACGGGCGCGCGTTGCGCCTCGGACACGGTGTGCGTCTGGCCGAGGATCTGCAGATCATCGAACAGGAGGGCGACGAGGTGCACGTGCAGTTCGGCGACCTCGCGCGCTGGGTGCGTGACCGCGAGATCCCGTTGGAGATGTCGCCGTCGTCGAACGTGCAGACCGGTGCGATCGCCCGCTGGGGCGACGAGATCGCCGATCACCCGTTCGATCTGCTGTACCAGCTCGGCTTCTCGGTGACGGTCAACACCGACAACCGCACCATGAGCGGTACGACGCTCACGCGTGAGCTGGGTCTGCTGGTCGACGCGTTCGGCTATGACCTGGACGACCTCGAGACATTCCAGTTCAACGCGGCGGCGGCGGCGTTCCTGCCGGTCGAGGAGCGCGAGGAACTTGTCGAGATGATCGCCGAGGGCTTCGAACGCTGAGCCGAGCCGAGCGCTGATCGGCGATCAGCCGAGCTCGTCCGCGAGACCGCTGACGAGCTCGGTGATCTGTGTTCGCATGTCGTCGTCCGAGATGCTCGGCGTGCCGTCGCCAGCTTGCGGGCCGTAGTTGCCGAACGACGCGTGCGCGGCGCCGTCGATCTGCACCATCTCGGCATCCGCGGGCAGCAGGTCCCGGGCATCGGCGATCTTCTGCGGCGTCGACAGGCCGTCCTCGCTACCCGAGATGCTCAGCACCGGCAGCCCGGAACCCGACAGGTCCGCCGCGCAGTACGAGGCGAACAGCACGAGCGCGTCGGCGTCACCGGCGAGTTGGCAACCGCGCACTCCGCCGAGCGAGTGCCCGCCGACCATCCACGTGTCCACGTTCGGCGCCGCCGACGTGAAGGCGTCCATACCGCGCGGGTCGAAGAACGCCAGATTCAACCAGGGGCGGGTGATCACGACCGAGACACCGTGCTCGACCGCCACATCCTGCAGGATCGCGATGTATGCCTCGGGTTGCACCTTCGCCCCGGGGATGAACACCAGCCCGCGGGTTGATCCGCCGGCGGCCGGCGTCAGCACGACGCCCTGCGGGGCATCGTCGATCACCAGCCCGGGGTTCGCCTCGGCCCGGGCGAGAGGCTCCGGCTCGGCCGACATCACCCCGACCTGACTCCACACCAGCATCCCGGCGATCGCCAGCGCCACGGCCGCGAGCAGGCCCCACAGCGTCCATCGCAGCCAGCGGCCGCCGCGTCTGCCTCGACCCGCGCGTGTCTTCGCCATCCCGCAAGGCTACCCGCGCGCGACGCCCGGATGCGTGCGCAGGTACTGCTCGAACGCCTCGTGGCTGGTGCGGTGGGGCGTGTAGCCGAACTGGTCTTTGAGGCGAGTGTTGTCGAGCACGGGGCGGTACCGCAGGAAGCGCACCTGCTGCGGGCCGTGCGGCGTCAGCCGCAGTGCACGGCCGACCCACAGGGCGCCACTCAGTGCCCAGGCCGGCACCACGAGCATCCGCTTGTCGAGACGCGTGGCGATCTCGGGGACGGTCATGCGCCCGTCGCCCGCGACGTTGAAGATGCCCGCCGGGCCATCGGTCGCGGCGCGCACCATCGCCGCGGCGACGTCGTCGACCCAGACGAACACGAACGGCGATTCGGAGCCCGCCACGCGCAGCAGGCGGCGGCCGTCCCACAGCGCGGTGATCTGGTTGCGCACGGTCGGGCCGAGGATCGTGCCGATGCGGAAGACGACCTGCTCAAGGTGCGGATGCTCGTCGCGCGCCCGCGCCAGCAGCTCCTCGACGAGGCGCTTGTGCCGCGAGTACGGGAACTCGTCGTTGCCGCGCACCGGATCGTCCTCGGTGAGCCAGTCGGGATTGTCGGGATGGTAGCCGTATGCGGCCCCCGAGCTGGAGACGACGAGGCGTCGCACGCCCGTGGCCACGCAGGCGGTGAGCAGGTTCTCAGTGCCGGTGACGTCGACGCGGTACTCCAGGTCGGTGTCGCGCCCCGGATTGACGATCGCCGCCAAGTGCACAACCGTGTCGATGCGGTGCTGGGCCAGCACGGGCGCCAGCGCCGTACCGTCGGTGACGTCGAACGGCGCCGAGACGACACCGGGAACCGAAGAGTCGCGCAGGTCACCGCTGACGACGAGATCGACGGCGGGATGTGCCGCCAGCAGAGCGGTGACATGCGAACCGAGGAACCCGGCACCGCCGGTGACCAGAACGCGCGTCATCGGGCATCCTCGTTGCTCGGGCCCGACGCGGCGCCGGGGGCGGCCGCGTGACGGCTCGCGTCACCCGACGCCGATCCGGTGCGCCGGCGCGTGTGCCGCGCCCACAGGCCCGCCACGAGGAGCCCGGCGATGATGTCCCAGATTCCCCACCAACCGGCGACGACGGCCATGCCACCCAGTCCGCCGAAGAACGCGAAGATGAGCCCCAGCCCGAGTCCGGCATTGCGGATGCCGACCTCGAACGTCATCGCCTTGCGTTCGCGACTGCCGAGACCGCCGACGACGGCGGTGCCGTAGCCGATCGCCAGGGCCACGGCGTCGTGCACCGCCACGACGATCAGCACCGTGCCGATGACGCTGACGAAGATCACCCAGTTGCCGGCCAGCGCGCCGATGATGAACCCGAGCAGCGCGATCAGGCTGAACCAGCGCACGAACGGCTGCACGCGCCGCGCGAAGCCGGGCAGCGCCGCCCGCAAGAGCAGGCCGAGCGCAAACGGCACACCGATGATCAGCACGATCTCCAGCAGCATCCGCGACGGATCCAACGCGACCGTGCGCAGCAGATCGCGTCCGGTGGGGTGCAGCGAGCCCCAGAACGCGATGCTGATCGGCATCGCGATGATGTAGAGCAGGTTGCCGACGGCGGTCATCGAGACTGACAGGGCGACGTTGCCGCCCGAGCGATGAGTGAGCACCTGCGAGATGTTGCCTGGTGGGCAGCAGGCGACGACGATCATGCCGAGCGCCATCGATGCGCTGACCGGCAGGATCAGGGTGAGTCCGAACGTGACGGCCGGCAGCACCAGCAGTTGCGCCAGGATTGCGATGACGAACGGCTTCGGGTGCCGCGCCACGACCCGAAAGTCCTTCGGTGCGGTGTCGAGAGCGATGCCGAACATGATCAGGCCGAGTACGACGTTGAGGATCAGCAGGGTGCCCGGGGTGAAGTTCAGCACCAGGTCGTCGAAGTCCATCAGTCCTCCAGCGCCCGGGCGGCGGTGCGCACCGCCGAGCGGTAGGCGTCCTTGTTGACGTAGTACGACATGCGGTCGAGCCCGAGGTACCGGTAGCCGCCGCTGGTGTCGGGCCAGGGTTCGCCGGTCACCCGTTCGCGGAACGCCGTCGCCGCGGCGGGCCGCGTGTCGACGGCATCGAGGTACGCCGCGAGCAGCTCGGCCTGCTCATACCGCCCCTGCCAGCCGATGCCCGACGCCTCGATCATGCCCATCACGTACAGGCCGTTGAACGAGGGCGGGAACACATTGAGGAACAGGCGCGGCGCCGCTGCCTCCCAGTGCAGATGCTCCCGATCGACGAAGGGATAGTCGAGCGTGTAGCCCGTCGCGAGCAGGATCAGGTCGTACTCGGCGGCGGAGCCCTGGGGGAAGTGCGTCGATGCGCCGAAGTGCACGCGGGTACCGTCGAAGCGCTCGACGTCACCGCGGATGCGCAGGTCGCCCTGCCCGAGGTGATTCAGGATGAGCGTGTTGACGATCGGGTGCGACTCGTAGATGCGGTAGTCGGGCTTCGGGAATCCGAAGCGCACCGGATCGCCGGTGAACGCACGCAGCACTCGCGCGTCGACGGTCTGCTTGATGCGTGCGGGAAGCGGGCGGCGCTGATTGAGGGTGTCGGAGGGACGACCGAACAGATACCGCGGCACGAAGTAGTAACCGCGTCGCACGCTCATGTCGACCGACGCGGCATGGTGCACGGCATCGACGGCGATGTCGCAGCCGGAGTTGCCCGCACCGATGACCAGAACGCGGCGTCCTGCGAGCTGCTCGGGGCGCTTGTACCGGCTGGTGTGCATGATCTCGCCGGTGAACGCCCCGGTGAAGGTCGGCACGTTGGGCTCGGCGAGGGTGCCGTTGGCAAGGATGACGCCGTCGTAGTGCTGGGGATCGTCGCCCTCGGCGAGCAGCGTCCAGCCGTCGCCGGCGCCGCCGGCCGGTTCGAGTCTGATGACCCGGGTGTTGAACCGGAACAGCTCACGCAGACTGAACCGGTCGGCGTACGCGTCGAAGTACTCCTTCAGCAGCCGGTGACCCGGATAGTCGACGTCCGAGTCCATCGGGAACTCGGTGAACTCCGTGGTGGTGCGCGATGAGATCACGTGCGCCGACTCATACATCGTGCTGCGGGGATTATCGATGTCCCACAGCCCGCCGACCCCGGACGAGGCCTCGTAGCCGGTGACGTGGATGCCGCGCCGCTGGAGGGCGCGCGCGGCGGCGAGACCTGACGGGCCGGCACCGATGACGGCATATCTGTTCATTTCACTCCCGCACGACGTCGTGCATCGCAGACGATCCCCCCGGGTAACCCTGATCGTAGCGGTTACCCGGGGAGATCTCGCAAGCCCGCCCTACGGGGCGTGTGGTCCGCGCGCGCTGAGTGTGTCGGCGCGCGCGACGAACGCGTCCCTCACGGCGGGGAACAGCGGATGCCCGTCCTGGAGGCCCGTCACTGAAGTGGCCAGCGAGATGGCATCCTCGGTGCGCAGCCGCCGCTGCAGTTCGACGGACTGCTCGTCGGCGGGATCATCGAACGCGAGGGCGGCCGCGATGGCGCGCACGAGCGCCGTGGTCGGCAGTCCCAACTCGGCGCCCCGCGCGGCAGGACCCACGAACCGCTCGTGCCGTGAGAGCTTGCGCACGGGCTGGCGGCCGACGCGCCAGACGGTGTCCGGCAGCGCGGGGTTCGCGAACCGGTGAAGGATGGTCGCACGATACGCCGCGAGATCGTCCGGATCGAATCCGTGCACGGCTGCGAGCAAGGCCGATGTCTCTGCCAGGGCCGCTGACACTCCCGAGCGGATGCCGTCATCGGCCAGCGCGTCCGAGATGCGCTCGATTCCGGCCTGCGCGCCAAGGTAGGCCGTCGTCGCGTGGCCGGTGTTCACGGTGAACAACTTGCGCTCGATGTAGGGTGCCAGATCGTCGACGAAGTGCGCGCCGGGAATCCGCGGGGGGCTGTCACCGAACGGCGCGCGTTCGATCGCCCATTCGAAGAACGGCTCGACCGTCACATCGATGCCTCCCCCTGCAGGTTGACCCGGCACGATACGGTCGACCGCGGTGTTGGCGAACACTGCACGGCGGGACAGCGCGTCCCACTCTGCCCCCGCCTGGTCGGCGACCGCCGCACGCAGCGTGTCGGTGGCGCCGATCGCGTTCTCGCACGCCATCACCTGCAACGGTGCTGACGCGGCGGACCGACGTCGCAGCGCATCGACGATCGGTGCGGCGACGAAGGGCAGCACGTTCGGACCCACCGCGGTGGTCACCAGGTCAGCATCCGCGATCTCAGCGACCAGCGCCTCAGGGGCGGTGGCACTGTTGATCGCCCGGAACCCGGTCACCCGGGTGTTCCGACCGCCTTCGCCGACCTCGTGCACCGTGTAATCCTCGGCCGCGTTGATCGCGTCGACCAAAGCGGAGGCGACGTCGGCGAACACCAGCTCGTAGCCGCCCTCGTGCAGCAGCAGCCCGACGAACCCGCGTCCGATGTTCCCGGCGCCGAAGTGGACGGCCTTCATCATGAGCCCCCGCTCACGCTTCATTGACCGATGACAGCAGCGCGAACAGCTCCTCCCTGCTGCCGACGGTGTTTAGCCGGTTCACTTCGTCCTCATCCGAGAACAGCAGGGCGATCTGCGAGAGGATCTCGAGGTGCTCGCCGTCCTTGCCGGCGATGCCGATCACGAACGTCGCGCGCTCGCCGTCCCAGTCGACACCACCGTCGTAGCGCACGACGCTCAGAGCCGAGCCGAGCACGGTCTCCTTGGCGTCGTTGGTGCCGTGGGGGATGGCCAACCCGTTGCCCATGTACGTCGATACCGTGCTCTCGCGCTGGTGCATCGCGGCGAGGTAGTCGCCGGTGACGGCACCGGCGGCGACCAGCACGTCGGCGGCCTCCTGCAGCGCCTCGTCCCGCGTGACTCCGCCGGGGCGGATGCGGACGCGGTCGAGTGTCAGAACGCTCATTTCTTCTCCTGTTCCGGGGTGGATTCGCGGATCATCTCGACGACCTCGTCGTAGCGCGGCGAGCTCATGAAGTTGTCGACCGAGACGTGCACCGCGTCGGGGGACTTGGCCGTGGCGCGGTCGGTCAGCTGCTGCTGCGTGATGATCACGTCTGCGGTGCCGTCGAGGTTCGCGATCGCGGCGTTAGTCACGGTCACTCCCTCGATTCCCGCCTTCTTGATCTTGTTGCGCAGCACGCTGGCGCCCATCGCCGACGACCCCATACCGGCATCGCAGGCGAACACGACGCTGGTGATCTGCTTGGTTGCGACGGTTCCAGTCGTGGTCGCTCCGCCCTGGGCGCGCAGCGCGTCCATCGCGGCGGACGAACGCCCCTTGTTCGCCTCGGTCTGCGCGATGGCTGCGTCGAAGGAGTCGGTCTCGGCGAGCAGGTCGCGACGACGTGAGGCGCGCAGGATCACCGCCGTGATCAGGAACGTGACCGTCGCCGCGATCACCACCGACAGATACACGACCAGCAGGTTGCCCACGCCAGGACCGATGGCCGCTGCCGTGACGGCGATGATGCTGCCGGGCGCCGCCGGGAAGCCCAGCCCGCCGCCCAGGACCATGTTCGTCGTCACGCCCGCCATGCCGCCGGCGATCAGCGCCAGGATCGTGGCCGGCTTGCTCAGCGCGTACGGGAAGTAGATCTCGTGGATGCCGCCGAAGAACTGGATGATCGCCGCGCCGGGGGCCGACGCCTTGGCCGCGCCGACACCGAAGAAGCTGAAGGCGAGCAGCAAACCCACGCCGGGACCGGGGTTGGCCTCGATCAGGAACAGGATCGACTTTCCGGTCTCGGCAGCCTGCTCGATTCCCAAGGGCGTGAACACGCCGTGGTTGATGGCGTTGTTCAGGAACAGCACCTTCGCCGGTTCCACGATGATCGACACCAGCGGCAGCAGGTTGTAGGTCACCAGCCAGTCGACGGCGGTGCCCAGTACGGCGCTGATGCCGAGGAAGAACGGACCGAACGCGAAGAAGCCGGCGATGGCGAGCACCATGCCCAGGATTCCGGCCGAGAAGTTGTTGATCAACATCTCGAAGCCGGGCTTGATCTTGCCGTCCCACAGGCGATCCATCCGCTTGGTGATCCACGCGGCGATCGGGCCCATGATCATGGCGCCAAGGAACATCGGGATGTTCGTGCCGAGGATGACACCCATCGTCGCGATGGTGGCGACCACGCCACCGCGCTCGCCGTAGACCATGCGGCCGGCGGTGTTGGCGATCAGCAGGGGCAGCAGATAGGTGATCATCGGGCCGACCAGCCCGACGTAGGCGAAGAAGTTACCGCCGTCGCCTTCCGCCAGAGCGGTCATGGCACCCGGCCAGTTGATCACGGCCGCATCGCCGCCGCCGCCGATGATCTCGGCGACCGGATACCAGTGCCAGCCGAATGGGCTCTTCTCGCCGAAGAAGCCGGCGGGAATGAAGAGCATGGTGATGAAGCCCCAGGCGATGAACGCCGCTATGTTCGGCATGATCATGCCGGACAGGAACGTGCCGAAGCGTTGCACCGCGACGCGGGCTCCTCCGACTCTGGTGGGTGACGTCGTCGTCATGATGTGTCTCTCTCTTCTCGGGTGAGGCGGGTACAGCGTCAGAACGGGTGGGAGGCGGCGCGCGCGGCTTCGCGCGCGCCGATGGCGTCATCGGCGCCCAGAGCGGCGTCGGCGAGCGTGCGGGCGGCGTCGCGAGTGTGCATGGCGAGTGCCCGGCGCACATCGGCGAGAGCGGCGGGCGCCATCGACAGGCTCGTCGCGCCGAGGCCGACGAGCACGACCGCTAGTAGGGGGTCGGCGGCGGCCTCACCGCAGATGCCGACGGGCTTGCCGTGCCGCTCGCCGGCGGAGCCGACCTCGCGCACCAGCCGCAGGACGGCGGGATGCCAGGGGTCCTGGAACCCGGCGACCGACCCGAGCAGCCGGTCTGCGGCCATCGTGTACTGGGTGAGATCGTTGGTGCCGATTGAAGCGAAGTCGGCATGAGCGAGCACGCGGTCGGCCAGCAGTGCGCTCGCGGGGACCTCGACCATGACCCCCGCTGTCTTCAGCCCGAATTCCCGGGCGAGCCCCGTGAAGTAGGCGGTCTCTTCGACCGTGGTCACCATCGGCGCCATGACCCACAGATCCGCCGAGGTGGCGGCATCCGCCTCTGCCAGGGCCGTGAGCTGCTCGCGCAGGATGTCTTCGCTGGCGCGCAGCGCCCGCAGCCCACGCAGACCGAGGGCGGGGTTGCCTTCGTGTGCGTCGTTGAGGAACGCCAGTGGCTTGTCGGCGCCGGCATCGAGTAGCCGCACGACGACCTTGCGCCCTGCAAACGCCTGCAGCAGTTCGATGTAGGACTCCCGTTGCTGGGCGATCGTCGGCGCTTGCGACGCGGACAGGAAGAGGAACTCGGTGCGGAACAGCCCGACTCCCTCGGCGCCGCGCGCCACCGCATCGGCGGCGTCACCGGGCTTGCCGAGGTTGGCCAGCAGGGCGACAGGCGTGCCGTCCGCGAGCGCGCCGGCGGTCGGTTCGGCCTCGGTCGCGTCGCGTACTGCTTGCCGCTCCTGCACCGAGGCGACCTCGTCCTCCGTCGGCGCGTCATTGACGATGCCCGTAGCGGCATCGACGATCACCGTCTGACCGTCAGTGAGATGTGCGGCGCCGGCGGCGCCGACGACTGCGACGATGCCCTTCTCACGCGCGAGGATCGCGGTGTGCGAGGTCGGGCCACCGTCCGTGGTGACCAGGGCGAGTACGCGGTCGAGGTTCAGCAGAGCGGTGTCGGCGGGTGCCAGATCGCGGGCGACGAGCACAAACGGATGCCCCGGATCGGGCACACCCGGTGCGGCGACGCCGCGCAGACGCGCCAGCACGCGCTGCGCGATGTCGTCGAGGTCGGCTGCACGCTCGCCGAGGTATCCACCGACCGCCTCGAGCGTGGCGCGGAAGCCGGCGAAGGCGTCGTGCACGGCCCACTCCGCCGTCGTGCCCTCGTCGAGCCGTGCGTCGATCTCCTCCTGCAGCGTGGGATCCTCGGCGATCATGGCCTGTGCTTCGAGCACTTCTCGTGCCGTTCCGGTGACGGCATCCGCGCGCTGTTGCAGATCCGCGGCGACGGTATTGACGGCGTCGCGGGCGCGCGAGCGTTCGGCGTCAGTGCCGATGCTGCTGGACTGCTTCGTGGGGGCGGGGAGCGCCTCGGCCATGCGAGCGACCGGGCCTGATGCCGCGCCCAGCCCGATTCCGACACCGCGGAGCGTGCTCATGCGTCCTCGTCGTGGTCGGTGGTCAGCAGTTCGGTGAGCATGTCGAGCACGTGCTCGGCGTCGTCTCCGTCTGCAGTGAGTACGACGTGGTCGCCGAAGTCGATACCGAGCGAGATGACGCTGAGGATGCTGGCGGCGTTGACGGCCTTGCCGGCGTCCTTGGCGATGGTCACCGGGATGCCCGCTTCCTTCGCCGCTTGCGCGAACAGCTTGGCGGGGCGGGCGTGCAGGCCGTGCGAGGAGCCGACCCGTACGGTGCGGGAGGAGGTCATGGTGTTCCCTTCCGGTTATGCGGCGCGCCCATCGCGTCGCGGACGAGACGCAGCGTGCGGCTGCCGTCGAGATCGGTGAAGACGTCATCGGGAAGATCGACGACGTGCGTACGGCCGGAGAGCGCCGTGCGGATGCGGTCGGACCGGTCGCTCAGATGCGGACCAATGAGCACCAGATCGATGCCCACGGCTGTCAGGGCGGTGTGCTCGGTGCCTGCCTCGGTGGACAGCGCCAGGCCGGTGGCATCGGCCGCTCGCGCCAGCCGCCGTGCGACGAATGTGCTGGACGCACCGGCGCCGCACACCACGAGGATCCTCATCGATGTCTCTCTTCGAGCCTGTCGGACCCGCGGATCGGGCCCAGGATCTCAGTGTGCCCAGGGGCGTGCATGCCATTCCAATGGGCTTTCTTCCGCCCCCGCGGAACTTCGGCCACGGCCCGCCGCGCCGTGGCTGCTGGCATCATGGAGGCCCAGACACCACGGGGAGGTGCGCACGAATGTCACGGCAGCGTCAGGACCGGCTACTCGCCGTCCTGCTCCGGGAAGACGGATGGGCGACCGCCGCGAGCCTCGCCGATCAGCTCGGGGTGACACCGCGCAGTATCCGCTCGTACGTTGCGGCGCTGAATGCGCGCGTCCCTCACGCGGACGCCGTCGAATCCGGCCCGGCCGGCTACCGGGCTGGAGCCGCAGCCGCCGAAGCGAGAAGCACGGTCGACCGCGCGGGAACGCCACGCGCCAGGCTGCACCAGCTCGTGCGCACCCTGGTCGATGACCCCGACGGCATCGACATTTTCGACACCGCGCTGGTGCTGCACATCAGCGAGACCACGTTGGAGAGCGACCTCGCCCGTGTGCGCGCCCTGCTCGAGGGGTCCGCCGTGCGCCTGGAGCGGGATCACGACCGCGTACGCCTGCGCGGTGACGAGCAGGCTCTGCGCCGCCTGCTGAGCAGGCTCGCGCAGGACGAGATGGATGCTGGCCCGCTCAGGGCCGATGCGCTGCAGCGTGCGCTGGCGCCCGCAGCCGTGCCCGCCGAGGCTGTGGCGCCCTTCAAAGCGGCGCTGGTGGCCGAGCTCGGCGCCCTCGGGTACTACGTCAACGAACTCGCCATCAGTGACGTGCTGCTGCACATCACGATCGCCGCCGAGCGGGTCGCTGCGGGGAGGGCGCTGGAAGCCCGTGCGGTCTCGACGGATACCGCCGTGGATGCCGTCGGCGCGGCGATCGTCGACCTCGCCGCCGAGCATTTCGGCATCGCTTTGGGGGACGGCGATCGCGAGCACCTCGCTGATCTCGTATTGACCAGGGTGGTCGCACCGGATGACCATCGGCGTCGGGAGGCCTCGCACCTCGTGGACGCCGCTGTCGCCGACGCCGTGCGGACCGAGATCGAACAAGCGGCGCATGATTACCAGGTCGACCTCGTCGACGACGCGTTCCTGCTGCGCCTGACACTGCACGTGCAGAACCTGCTGCGGCGCTCACAGGAGCAGGCGTGGACGCGCAACCCGCTCACCCGTTCGCTGAAATCCTCCTACCCGATGATCTTCGAGGTGGCCGTCTCGATCGCGAGCGGCTTGCACGAACGCCTCGGCGTCCCATTGCATGAGGACGAGATCGCCTACATCGCCATGCACGTCGGTGGCAGGCTTGAGCGAAGCCGGGCAGACGACGTGATCCTCACCGCCACCATCGTGTGCCCCGGCTATCGCGAGTTGCAGGAGCTGTTGCGCTCCAGCGTCGACCGATCACTGGGGCAGCTCATCGAGGTCGTGCGGGTGGAGACCAGTGTCGACCCGGATCGGGCGGTGCTCGACACCGACCTGGTGCTCAGCACGGTTCCGCTCAGCGGTGTCGACGACCGCATCGTGCGCATCCAGCCGTTCCTCTCCGAAGCCGACGTCGACCGGGTGCAGCAGGCGGCCGGCCGTATCCGGCGCACGCGGCGGTTGCGTCGGTTGCGCGACGAGCTGCAACGCTACTTCTCAGCCGATGCGTTCATCGTCCCGCTGCCCGATGAGGGCGATGAGGCGATCATCCGGCGGTTGGGTGGCACGCTCGTGCGGGCGAGCCTGATCGATGAGGAGTACGTCGAGAACACCATCGCGCGCGAACGGATGTCGTCGACGGCGTTCACCGATGCGCTCGCGGTGCCGCACGCCCTGCAGATGAGCGCACGGCGCACCGCGATCGCGATCGGCATCGCCGACGGATCCGTCGCCTGGGGCAGCGGGCGTGTTCAGGTCGTCGCGCTGGCGGCCTTCAGCAGCACGGACCGCGATGCGTTCCAGACCATCTTCGAACAGCTCGTAGAGGTGTTCAGCGAACGCGACAGCGTGCAGCGCATCGTGCGCCGGTCGGTCGACGTCGAATCGTTCCTCGACGAGCTGGTCGCCGTCATCGACGGGTAGCGGCGAGCACTTCTGACAGGGCATCCAGCAGTGCGTCGGCCCCCGGTGACGGGGCGACCTCGAGCACGACCTCGTCGCCGGCGGCGATGGCCAGATCCATCACCGCCAGCACGCTGGAGAGATCGACGCGTTGACCGCTGTCGGTCGACAGCATCACCGGCGCGCCGTGCTGTTCGGCCAGTCGCACCAGCTCCGCGACCGGCCGTGCGTGCACGCCGTGCTCGACGGCGACCGTGACGCGCCGACGCAGCGGGCTCATCCCCGCTCCGCGAGCAGCTCCCGCACGGCCGACTCGATCTCCGAGACCGCGGTCGTCGCCTCGTCCGGTGTCGCACCGCGCGCATCGACGTAGACCTTGAGCTTGGGCTCGGTGCCGCTGGGGCGAACGATGACCCGCGACCCGTCGTCGAGACGGTACCGCAGCACATCGCCGGCGGGCACGCCGTCGCCGCCCTCGGCCAGGTCTTCGGCGCCGGCGACGCTACGCGCACCGAATGCCGTCGGATGCTGCCCGCGCAGCGATGCCATCAGCGCCGGGATCACGGCCACATCGTCGACGCGGATCGAGACCTGACCGCTGGCGAAGTGACCCACCTCGGCGCCCAGCTCGTTGAGCAGCCCGGCAATCGTGGTGCCCCGCACGCGGGCATCCGCGGCCATTCCGAGCATCGCGACCGCGGCCGAGATGCCGTCCTTGTCGCGCACTGTGTCGGGGTTGACCAGGTACCCGAGGGCTTCCTCGAAGCCGAACACCATGCCCGGGGCACGCGAGATCCACTTGAACCCGGTCAGGGTCTCGTGAAAGTCGAGTCCGTAGCGCTCGGCGATCACGCCGAGGCCGGGGGAGGACACCAGCGAGCACGCCAGCGAGGCACCAGCCGTTCCGGCCTCCTGCGCGGCCTTCGCGGCGCGCCAGCCCAGCAGCAGGCCGACCTCGTTGCCGGTCAGGCGGCGCCACCCGCCGTCGCCGTCGGGGATCGCCACGGCGAGACGGTCGGCGTCGGGGTCGTTGGCCAAGATGAACTCCGCGTCCGCGGTGCGTGCCCGCGCGAACGACAGGTCCAGCGCGCCCGGCTCCTCGGGGTTGGGGAACGCGACGGTCGGGAAACCGGCATCCGGGTCACGCTGCTCGTCCACGACGCGGGGCGCGGGGTAGCCTGCCGCCTTCAACACGCGTGAGAACGTCTCCCAGCCCACTCCGTGCATCGCGGTGTAGACCCAGCGCATCTCCTGCACGCCGAACGGGGCGGGCGCCAGCGCGGCGGTGGCAGCGATGTACGCATCGACCACCTCCTCACCCGCGGTCTCGTACGCCGTGGAACGCGGCAGGGAGCCCACGTCACCGGCATCCGCGACCCGCTGGATGCAGTCCGCGATCTCGGCATCCACCGGCGCGACGATCTGCGACCCGCCATCGGCGCCGCCGAGGTAGACCTTGTAGCCGTTGTCGTCGGGCGGGTTGTGGCTGGCGGTGACCATCACACCGGCATCGGCGTCGAAGTGGCGCACGGCGAAGGCGAGCACCGGCGTCGGCAACAGACGCGGCAACAGGATGGCCCGCAGACCCGCCCCAGCGAACAGCTCGGCAGAGTCCTGCGCGAAACGACGCGAGTTGCGGCGTCCGTCGTAGCCGACCACGACCGTCGGTCGCCCGTCGGTCGCACTCCCACGGCTGCGCAGGAAGTCGGCGAAGCCGGCGGCGGCCTGCGCCACCAGCACCCGGTTCATGCGGTTGCTGCCCGCACCGAGCGCACCGCGCAGGCCCGCCGTGCCGAAGGCCAGGCGGGTGCGGAAGCGGTCGTCGAGGTCGGCCGCGGCGGCCGCGTCGCCTCCCGCGGCGCGCGTGATCACACCGGCCAGTTCATCGCGGGTCTCGGGGTCGGGGTCCTGCCGGAGCCACGCGCGGGCCTGGGCGAGCCGCTCAGCGGCATGCGTGTCGTTCACAGTGCCTCGATCACTCGGGCCAGCAGTGCCGAGATCACCGGCTCGGCCTCGCGTCCGGCTTCGATGACCTCTTCGTGGCTCAGCGGGGTCTGCTGGATGCCGGCGGCGAGGTTCGTGATGAGCGAGAAGCCCAGCACCTCCATACCGGCTTCACGCGCGGCGATCGCCTCGAGTGCGGTCGACATGCCGACGATGTCGCCGCCCATGCGCCCGACCATCCGCACCTCGGCGGGGGTCTCGTAGTGCGGGCCGCGCAGCTGCGTGTACACGCCCTCGTCGAGCGTCGGGTCGACGCCGCGCGCGACCTCGCGCAGACGGGTCGAGTACAGGTCGGTCAGGTCGACGAACGTCGCGCCCTCGAGCGGCGAGTCGGCGGTGAGGTTGATGTGATCGCTGATCAGCACGGGCTGGCCGGGCTTCCAGCTCTCGCGGATGCCGCCGGCACCGTTCGTGAGCACCATGATCTTCGCGCCCGTCGCGGCCGCCGTGCGCACGCTGTGCACGACGCGTCGCACGCCGTGGCCCTCGTAGTAGTGCGTGCGGGCGCCGATGACGAGCACGTTCTTGCCGTCGGGCGTGCGGATGCTGCGCAGCGTGCCGACGTGGCCCTCCAGAGCGGGGCGCGAGAAGCCGGTGACCTCAGTGGCGGGAACCGTGGCGATGGTCTCACCGATGATCTCGGCGGCCTTGCCCCAGCCCGAACCGAGCGTCAGGGCGATGTCGTGATGGTCGACCCCGGTCAGACGCGCGATGTCGGCAGCGGCCTGGGCGGCGATGGCGGACGGATCGGCGTTCGCGTCGTCGAGGGGGTGAGAAGCAGTGTCAAGCATGACTCCACTCTAGGAAGGTGTCGGCTGTGGTGCCAGGATTGGGGAAGAATGGAGATCATGTCTCAGACTTCCTTCGCGAACCGTCAGAGTGTGGCTGTGCTCGGCGGTGGCCCCGGTGGCTACGAGGCAGCGCTCGCCGCAGCCCAGCTCGGTGCCGAGGTGACACTCGTCGAACGCGTGGGCGTCGGCGGATCCGCTGTGCTCACCGACGTGGTTCCGTCCAAGAGCCTCATCGCGACCGCGGATGCTGCCGTCGCGATCTCTGAGGCGACCGACCTCGGCGTGCAGTTCTATGCCAAGGGTGCGCACGGCAAGCCGCTCAAGCCCGAGATCGCGATCAACCTCGCCGCCGTGAACAAGAGACTGCTCGCACTGGCCGGCCAGCAGTCCGAAGACATGCGTGCCACGCTGCTCGAAGCAGGCGTGCGCATCCTGTCGGGTCACGGGCGCCTCGAAGGCCCCAATGCGATCATCGTCGCCACCGGCCCGGGCGGCACGGACTTCGATCGGATCGAGGCCGACACGGTCGTCGTCTCGGTCGGTGCGTCGCCACGCGAACTGGACTCGGCCAAGCCCGATGGGGAGCGCATCCTCACGTGGACCCAGCTGTACGACATGAAGGCGCTCCCCGAGCACCTGATCGTGGTGGGTTCGGGCGTGACCGGCGCCGAGTTCGCCTCGGCGTACATGAACCTCGGTGCCAAGGTGACGTTGGTCTCCAGCCGTGACCAGGTGCTGCCCGGCGAGGACGTCGATGCGGCTCATGTGCTTGAGAAGGTCTTCAAGCGCGGCGGCATGCAGGTGCTGTCGAAGTCGCGCGCCGAGAAGGTCGAACGCACCGAGGGCGGCGTGCTGGTGACGCTCTCGGACGGACGCACCGTCGAGGGCAGCCACTGCTTGATGGCCGTCGGCTCGATCCCCAACACCGCGGGAATCGGCCTCGAAGAGGCCGGCATCGAGCTCGACGCGTCCGGGCACGTGAGCGTCAACCGCGTGGCACGCACCTCGGTGCCGAACGTCTACGCGGTCGGCGACTGCACGAACTTCTTCCCCCTGGCATCCGTCGCCTCGATGCAGGGGCGCACGGCGGTGTTCCACGCGCTCGGCGACATCGTGATCCCGCTGGAGCACCGCAAGATCACCGCAAACATCTTCACCGCCCCCGAGATCGCCACGGTCGGTTACTCGGAGCGCGACATCGAGAACGGTGCGGCCGAGGGCATCTCGTACAAGCTGCCGCTCGCGGCCAACCCCCGGGCCAAGATGATGGGCATCAAGGACGGTTTCGTGAAGATCATCGCCCGCCGCGGATCGGGCACGGTGATCGGCGGCGTGATCGTGGCGCCGAAGGCGTCCGAGTTGATCTACCCGCTGGCGATGGCCGTCGAGCGCCGGATGAACGTCGACCAGGTCTCGCGCGTGTTCGCGGCATACCCGTCGCTCACATCGAGCATCACCGACGCGAGCCGGGCGATGCACGAGGTCAACAACGCCTGATCCGTCGCGCAGACGAGACACGCGAAGAGGCCCGGTCGAGATCGACCGGGCCTCTTCGCGTGTGCGCTGGCGGACGGGGCGCGAGGCCGGGTCCGCCGCGGGGTCAACTGATGGTCAGCAGCTGGTGGCCGGCCGAGACCGTCGTACCGGCGTCGGCGTTGATGTTGCCGATCACGCCATCCTTGTGCGCCTGCAGAGGCTGCTCCATCTTCATCGCCTCGAGCACGACGACCAGGTCGCCCTTGACGACCTGCTGGCCCTCTTCGACAGCCACCTTGACGATCGTGGCCTGCATCGGCGACTTCACGGCATCACCCGAGGCGCCGGCGTTGGCGGTGGTCGTGTGGCTGCGGCGCGACGGCGGAACAGTGGCGGGACGACCGGCGGTGCCCGAGACCGTTGCAGCGACGCGGTCGGGCAGGCTCACCTCGAGGCGCTTGCCGCCGACCTCGACGACGACGGTGTGCCGCCCGGGGGCGGGGGACGGGTCGTCGAGCTCGCCGTCCCACGGCGCGATGTCACCGGCGAACTCGGTCTCGATCCAGCGTGTGAACACACCGAACTCGCCGTCCTCGGCGACGAAGGCGGGGTCGCGGACGACCAGGCGGTGGAAGGGGAGCACGGTCGGCAGACCGGCGACCTCGAACTCGTCCAGGGCACGGCGCGAGCGCTCCAGCGCTTCTGCGCGGTCGCGGCCGGTGACGATGATCTTCGCCAGCAGCGAGTCGAACGCACCCGACACGGCGTCACCGGCGGTCACACCCGAGTCGAGGCGCACACCGGGGCCGCCGAAGGTCTTGAAGACGTTGATCGGGCCGGGCTGCGGCAGGAAGCCGCGCCCCGGGTCCTCACCGTTGATGCGGAACTCGATCGAGTGCCCCTGCGGCGTCGGGTCGTCATAGTCGAGCGTGCCACCCGCAGCGATGCGGAACTGCTCGCGCACGAGGTCGATGCCGGTGACCTCCTCCGAGACCGGGTGCTCGACCTGCAGGCGCGTGTTGACCTCGAGGAACGACACGGTGCCGTCGGCGCCGATCAGGAACTCGCAGGTGCCGGCGCCGACGTAGCCGACCTCCTTCAGGATGGCCTTGGATGCGGCGTACAGCTGCTCGTTCTGCGCGTCGGTCAGGAACGGCGCGGGCGCCTCTTCGACGAGCTTCTGGTGGCGACGCTGCAGCGAGCAGTCGCGGGTCGAGATGACCACGACGTTGCCGGCGGCGTCTGCCAGGCACTGCGTCTCGACGTGGCGCGGCTTGTCGAGGTACTTCTCGACGAAGCACTCGCCGCGGCCGAAAGCGGTGACGGCCTCGCGGGTGGCCGATTCGAACAGCTCGGCGACCTCGTCGAGCTCGCGGGCGACCTTCAAGCCGCGACCGCCGCCACCGTAGGCGGCCTTGATGGCGATGGGCAGGCCGTGCTCCTGCGCGAAGGCGATGACCTCGTCGGCTCCCGAGACGGGGCCCGGGGTGCCGGGGGCGAGGGGAGCGCCGACCTTCTCAGCGACGTGGCGTGCGGTGACCTTGTCGCCGAGTGCCTCGATGGCGTCGGGGGAGGGGCCGATCCAGATCAGCCCGGCCGAGATCACGGCGCGCGCGAAGTCGGCGTTCTCGGCGAGGAACCCGTAGCCGGGGTGCACGGCATCGGCGCCCGAGCGCCGCGCGACCGAGAGGATCTTATCGATCTGCAGGTAGGTCTCTGCGCTGGTGGATCCGTCGAGGGCGTAGGCCTCGTCGGCGAGCCGCGCGTGCATCGCGTCACGGTCCTGGTCGGCGTACACGGCGACGGACGAGATCCCCGAGTCACGGGCGGCACGAATAATGCGTACGGCGATCTCGCCGCGGTTGGCGATGAGCACCTTGGCGATAGCAGGCATGGGTTTCAGCCTAGCGAGTGCGGGGGCGTTCCTTTTGACGACCACCCACAAGAAACCGTCGATTCGTTATGACTGTGTCCACAGATCGGTCCAGGTGACGCCGAGCTCGCCGGCCAAACGGCGCAGCGTCGACAGCGACATGCCGACCACGGTCGACGGGTCGCCGTCCACGCGCGTGATGAACGGCCCGCCCAGGCTGTCGACGGTGAACGAGCCCGCCACGTACAGCGGTTCGCCGCTGGCGATGTAGGCGTCGAGCTCAGCATCCGAGACATCGTCCGCGAAGGTGACCGCCGCCTCGGCGACCGCGGTCGCCTCGACCGGGGTGCGGTCGGGGTGCACACGGAACACCGAGTGACCGGAGTGCAGGATGCCCGTGGCGCCGCGCATCTGCTGCCAGCGCTCGCGGGCGACCTCGGCGGTGTACGGCTTGCCGTGCACCTGCCCGTCGATGGCGAACATCGAGTCGCCGCCGATGACGATGCCGTCGAAGCGCGGGTGTTCGTCCGGCATCCGCGCGGCCACTTCGGCCGCTTTCGCCCTGGCGAGCAGCAGCACCAGCTCGTCCGGCGACAGCGGGGCGCCGCGCGCCGCCTCGGCGGACGCGGCGACGGCGTCCTCATCGACGTCCGGAGCGACGATGAGGGGTTCGATGCCCGCCTGCCGCAGCAGCATCAGTCGGGCCGGGGAGGTGGATGCCAGGCACACGCGCATGGTTACACGGTAGTCGGTGTGGGATCCTGGAACGATGACCTCGCAGGCTCCCGTTCTCGACCTCGACATCACCGGCATCGCTCACGGTGGGACGTTCATCGCCCGTCACGAGGGGCGTGTCGTCTTCGTGCCGGACGCCATTCCCGGCGAGCGGGTGCGTGCGCGCATCACGGATGCCACGAAGTCGAGCTTCTGGCGTGCCGAGACGCTCGAGGTGCTCGACGCGTCGCCGCACCGCCGCCCGCACGTGTGGGCCGAGGCGGACGTCTCGCGCGCTCCCCACGACCGCGCCGGGGGTGCCGATCTCGGCCACATCGCCCTCGACGAGCAGCGCGTCCTCAAGCGCCAGGTATTGCAGGAGGCGCTCGACAAGTTCGCCGGAGCGGGCCTGGACGCCCCTGAAGT
Organism: Microbacterium esteraromaticum; assembly: GCF_017303215.1. Classification (GTDB taxonomy): domain Bacteria; phylum Actinomycetota; class Actinomycetes; order Actinomycetales; family Microbacteriaceae; genus Microbacterium; species Microbacterium esteraromaticum_C. The sequence continues at coordinate 153,384 of NZ_JAEMWU010000003.1, forward strand.
CGAGGCGGCGGATGCCGGCGACGGCACCGGCTGGCGCACGCGCGTTTCGCTGCACGTCGACGACGCCGGACGCATCGGCCCGTACGCCGCGCGCAGCCATCGGGTGATCGAGGTCGCCTCCCTGCCTCTGGCGCGCCCGGCGGTCGAGGCGGCCGCCTTCGCACTGCGTGACCACAAGCCGGGACGCGTCGATCTCGTCGAGCCCGAGGACGGCCGGGTCCGTGTGCTCCCGCGGCCGGAGGGCGCGCGCCGGGGCAAGAGCGAGACGATCGTCGAGCGCGTCGCGGGTCGCCGCTTCCGCGTCGACGCCGGCGGGTTCTGGCAGGTGCACCCCCGCGCCGGCGACACCCTGCATGACGCGGTCGGCGCGGCGCTCGCGGGCCGGGTGGACGCGGATGCCACCCACTTCGACCTGTACGGCGGCGTCGGTCTGTTCGCTGCGACGCTGGGGGAGCAGGGAGCGACCGACATCGTCACGGTCGAGTCCGACCGTCGTGCCACCGAGTACGCGGCTGAGAACCTCGCGGTGTTCGACGCTCAGGCTGTCACGGCTCGGGTCGACCGATTCCTGGGCGGGCTGCCCGCCGGTACGCGCGCGGGCGCGGTGGTGCTCGATCCGCCGCGTGCGGGTGCCGGTCGTGCCGTCGTCGAGTCGATCCATGGGCTCGACCCCGAGGCGATCGTGTACGTCGCGTGCGACCCGGTCGCGCTCGCCCGCGACCTGGGCACCTTCCGTGAGCTCGGTTGGAACGTGCCGTCGCTGCGGGCATTCGATCTGTTCCCGCACTCGCACCACTTCGAGGCCGTCGCACTGCTGACCCGCTGAGGGCATGTGCGCGCCTGCGTCGGCACGTACGACCCGGCACGCACTGAGTAGGCTGGCGGGATGAGTACCGTCGCCCTCATCGACGACCACGAGTCGGTTCGTCTCGGCCTGGAAGCCGCGTGTCTGCGCGATGGCGAGCAGCAGGTGGTCTTCTCGGGCGGAACGGTCAAGGAATACCTCGCCTGGCGCGGGGCATCCGAGTCCGGTCCCGTCGACGTCGTCGTGCTCGATCTGACGCTCGGTGATGGCACCACCGTCACCGAGAACGTCACGGCGCTCGTCGCCGACGGCGCGAGCGTCGTCATCCACAGCGTCGCCGACCGACCCGCTTCGGTGCGCGAAGCGCTGGTGGCCGGTGCCGTCGGCGTCGTGAGCAAATCCTCGGCGCTCGACGACGTGCTCGACGCGATTCGCACCGTGGCACGGGGTGAGGCGCTGAACAATGTCGAGTGGGCGAGTGCGGTCGACGGCGACCGCGAGTTCGCCGATGCGCAGCTGTCGACGCGCGAGCGCGAGGTGTTGCGGCTCTACGCGGCCGGTCTGCCGCTGAAGGCGGTTGCCGAGCGTCTGGGCGTGGCCTATTCCACCGCCAAGGAGAACATCACCCGCATCCGGGTCAAGTACGTCGAGGTCGGGCGTCCCGCACCCACCAAGGTCGACCTGCTGCGTCGCGCGATGGAGGACGGCATCGTCGCACCCGACGGGGTCCCGAGTGGGAGCTGATACCCGAAGCATCCGCGACGCCTGGCTCAGCGTCCCCTCGCCGGGCGAGGCCGGCGCCGGACTCGAGCGCTTCACCGGTCACCGGATGGAGCGCATCCTCGCGATCGTCGCAGCGATCGGTTCGTCTGCTCTCGGGCTGCAGGCGTTGCTGGCCGCGACGACCACCATCAGCCGTGTCGACGCGCCGCGCGTCGCGCTGATGCTGCTGGTGTTCGGTCCGCTGCTGTGGATGATCGTGGCGTGCATCAGCGCCAAGACCGTCCGCGCCGCGTGCGGTACGTTCGCGGTCGCCTATGTCATCGGGTTGCTGCTGTGGCCCGTGATCGTCGATCGGGCGACCCGTGAGCCGTCCAGTCAGCCGTGGATCTTCTTCCTCGTGAACATCGCGGTCATCGCGGCGATGCTCGCCTTCCCGCCCCGGTTGCAGGTGTTGTGGGCGGCCGGCATGCCCTTCGTCTACGGATACGTCCGGCTGGTCGAGGGGGATTTCTCGCAGCAGTACTGGATCACCACCGCGTTCGATGTGTCGTTCACGTTGATCCTCGGGCTGGTCATCGTGTCGCTGGGATGGATGTTCCGCCAGGTGGCCGCCGGCGTCGACGAGGCGCGCGACAACGCCGTGGCGACGTATGCGCGCGCGGCGGCGGCCACAGCCGCCGAAGAGGAACGCGGGGCGATGTCGGCGCTGATGCACGACAGCGTGCTCGCTGCCCTGATCGCGGCTGAGCGGGCCAGCTCAGAGCGCGAGCGCGACCTGGCGGTCGTGATGGCGCGCGAGGCGCTGACACGCCTGGCCAACACTGAGGCGCTGCTTGCCCAGGAGGGCAACGATGAGCCTGTGCACCGCGCGCAGGTGGTCGCGGAGCTGCGACGGACGCTGTCGGAGCAGGGCGTCGATGCGGTCGTGGAGGAACGCGGACCGTCTGTTCAGGTGCCGGGGCGGGTTGCGCGCGCCCTGGTGCTCGCTGCGCGCCAGGCGATCAGCAATGCGCTGATGCACGCCGGCGGGCGTGGCCTGCACGTCGTGGCTGAGACGACGACCGGGCACGGTCTGGTGCTCTCGGTCATCGATACGGGGCCGGGGTTCGACCCGGATGCGATCGGCGAGGATCGCCTGGGCATCCGCGCGTCGATCGTGGCGCGGATGGCCGCGGTCGCAGGCACATCCGAGATCCGGACGGATGCCCGCGGCACGATGGTCGTTCTGGGATGGGAGCCGGCATGAGGCGCACCGTCCGCAGCATCGTCACCGCGCTGGCGCTTGGCTTCGCGATCTACTTCGCGGCACGCGCGATCTGGTGGACCGAGCAGCCGACTGCCCCGCTGTTCATGGTGGCGGCGATCGGACTGTACCTCGCGGCCACGCTGACGGCCGTGCTGGCGGGCGCCGGGCACAGCATTCGCCTGCCCGCAGGGCCCGGGTTCCTGGCACTGGGCACCAGCCTGGCCGTGCCCACCCTGGTGAGTCTGTCATTGCCGCCGGACGCACGAGAGGCACCGTTCGCGACCTGGTACATCGGCGCGATCGGCCTGCTCGCGGTGATCTGCATCGTGCGACGCCGCATGGTGTGCGGCTGGGTGATGCTCGCGGCTCTCATCGTCTCGTCGTCGCTGTATCTCGGCATCGATCGGGCGTTCACGCTGGGGCTGGTGGGCTCGATCACGTGGGTGGTCGTGGCGCAGCTGCTGGTGCTGTTCTGGGGCCGGGCGGTGCGCGACACCGAGCGGCTCGCCGACATCCAACGCGCGGTGTCGGCGTGGAACGCGACCCAGGAGGTACGTCAGCGCGAGCGTCGCGTGCGGGCGCAGTTGGCGCTGGCCGTCGCCGGCCCGGTGCTCTCGCGCACGGTCGCCGCACACGGTCACCTCAGCGAGCAGGAGCGGCTCGACGCACGGTTGGCAGAGGGCACACTGCGGGACGAACTGCGCGGTGCGGTGCTGCTGAACGACGCGGTGCGCGCCTCGATCGCGGATGCCCGACGCCGGGGCGCCATGGTGACCGTGTTCGACGAGGGGGGCATGGAGGGTGTGCCGGCCGACCGCGTCGGGCAGATCCGTGCCGAGCTCGCCGAGGTCGTCGCCGGGTCGCGATCGAATCGGGTGATCATCCGCGCGGGGCGTGACGATCGGGTGGCGGTGACCGTCGTGGGGCGCGCCGCCGGCGGTGCACACGACGACGACGCGGTCGATCTGTGGCACGAGATTCCCCGCCGCGCGGACTGATCTCGCGTCGATGACGGACCTGATCTCGCGTCGATGACAGACCGGCGCGTGCAGGTGGCACGGGCGTCGGGCTGAGAAGTTCGGGCTGAGAAGGGCGAGGGGCGGCGAAGCCGCCCGCCCCTCGCCAGCGCGGACCAGCTACCCGAAAACTGTCCGCAAGGGGGCGTACTGCGTCTGTCTACCCTGGGACAGAGCAGCCGCCTAACGCGAAGCGTTGATACTAGTTTCGCGCGTAGATCGGCGTCTGTCTGTAGGTATTTTGGGGGACAAATGCTGGCCATTTGTCCAGAAATCGACGTTGTCGGGCCGATTCGTCTCGCTCAGCCGCTGAAACGGCCCCACGGGATGTCTCGTCGCAGTGGTCGCCGCAGTGCACGCTGCGTACGCTGCCACGCCGAGACGTGCGGTACATCGGCCACGGCCTCTTCCGATTCGCGTACGTAGGCGTCGCTGACGACCGCGATCAGCGCGGCGAGCTCTTCCTCGGTCGGCTGGCCGCGCGTGATCTCGATACGCGGGGTCTGCTCGGGCTCGGTCACAGCGGGATGTTCCCGTGCTTCTTGGGCGGCAGCTCCGCGCGCTTGCCGCGCAGTGAGCGCAGCGCCTTGGCGATCGCCACGCGCGTCGCGGCCGGCTCGATGATGCCGTCGATCTCGCCGCGCTCGGCGGCGAGGAAGGGGGACGTCACGCTGTACGTGTACTCGTTCGCGAGCCGGGTGCGCACCGCCGCGACGTCCTCACCGTTCTCTTCGGCCTTCTTGATCTCGTTGCGGTACAGGATGTTGACGGCGCCCTGTCCGCCCATGACCGCGATCTCGGCGGTCGGCCAGGCGAGGTTGACGTCGGCGCCGAGCTGCTTCGAACCCATCACGATGTAGGCGCCACCGTAGGCCTTGCGCAGAATCACGGTGACCAGCGGAACGGTCGCCTCGGCGTAGGCGTAGATCAGCTTCGCGCCGCGGCGGATGACACCGGTCCACTCCTGGTCGGTGCCGGGCAGGTAGCCGGGAACATCCACGAGCGTGACGATCGGGATCGAGAACGAGTCGCAGAAGCGCACGAAGCGGCTGGCCTTCTCGCCGGCCTCGATGTTCAGGGTGCCCGCCATCTGCGAGGGCTGGTTGGCGATGATGCCGACCGAGCGTCCCTCGACCCGGCCGAAGCCGATCACGATGTTCGGCGCGAACAGCGGCTGCACTTCGAGGAACTCGCCGCCGTCGACCACGTGCTCGATGACGGTGTGGATGTCGTACGGCTGGTTGGGCGAGTCGGGGATGATCGTGTTCAGGACGTGATCGGCGTCGGTGGTCTCGAACTCGAACGCCGAGTCGTACGCCGGCACCTCGGCCATGTTGTTGTCGGGCAGATAGCTGAGCAGCGTGCGCGCGTAGTCGAGCGCGTCGTCCTCATCCTCGGCCAGGTAGTGAGCGACACCCGAACGGGTGTTGTGCGTGTGCGCACCGCCGAGCTCTTCCATGCCGACGTCCTCGCCGGTGACGGTCTTGATTACGTCGGGGCCGGTGACGAACATCTGGCTGGTCTTGTCGACCATGATGACGAAGTCGGTGAGGGCCGGGCCGTACACGGCGCCGCCGGCGGCCGGTCCCATGACGATCGAGATCTGCGGGATGACGCCCGACGAGCGGGTGTTGCAGCGGAAGATCTCGCCGTACTTGCTGAGGGCGAGCACGCCCTCCTGGATGCGGGCGCCGCCCGAGTCGAGGATGCCGATGATCGGCATGCCGCCCTGCAGCGCGAACTCCATGATCTTGATGATCTTGTCGCCGGCGACCTCGCCGAGCGAGCCGCCGAAGGTCGTGAAGTCCTGGGAGTAGACGGCGACGGTGCGGCCGTGGATGGTCGCGACGCCGGTGACGACGGAGTCACCGTAGGGGCGATTGCGGTCCATGCCGAACGAGGTGGTGCGGTGGCGCACGTACTCGTCGAACTCGACGAAGCTTCCGGTGTCGACGAGCAGCTCGATGCGCTCGCGTGCGGTCATCTTGCCCTTGGCGTGCTGCTTCTGCTGGGCGAGCTTCTCGGGCTCGACGACCGCCTCGGTGAAGCGGGAGCGAAGGTCCGCGATCTTCGCGGCCGTGGTCGAGAGGTCAGGCTTTTCCGTCACGGATTCCACACTAGCGCCGGGGCGCCGAGCGGCGTTGGATGCTCGGCACAACGCACACGCGATTCCTTTGGTTGATCTGCTCGGTGCGTGGGGGGCGGAGATCTAGGCTGGACATCATGCCCACACCTGTGATTCTCGATGTCGACACCGGCGTCGATGACGCTCTCGCCCTGCTGTTCGCTGTTGCGCACCCCGAGATCGAGGTGCTCGGTGTCACCTGCGTCGCCGGGAATGCCGGGTTGGATGACGTCGTCGCGAACACCCTGCGCATCCTCGATCTCGCCGGTGCGGCGGACGTGCCGGTCGCGGCCGGTGCCGCTCGCCCGCTGATCGCCCCGGCGCGCGCGGCGGCCCACGTGCACGGCGAAGACGGTCTGGGCGGCATCGCGCTGCCTCCCGCGACGCGCGGCGCGGCTGACGAGTCGGCCGTCGCCATGATGCGACGGCTGATCATGCAGCATCCGGAGCCGGTGACGCTCGTCGCCCTCGCGCCGCAGACCAACCTCGCCCTGCTGCTGCGCACCCACCCCGAAGTCGCGGCACGCATCGAGCGGATCGTGTTCATGGGCGGCTCGGCGAGTGTCGGCAACGCGACGGCCGTGGCGGAGTTCAACGTATGGCACGACCCCGAGGCGGCCGCGATCGTGCTCGATGCCGGGGTGCCGACCACGATGTACGGCCTCGACGTCTTCGAGCGCGTCTCGGTGCCGCTGGAACGCGCGAAGGCGTTGACGGCCGGCGCGCACCGTGCGGGACGGGCGGTCGGTGAGCTGTTGGGCAACCGGGTGGCCATGAGCGAGGACGAGTCGCTGCAGTACACCGGGCTGATCGGCGACGCCGGTGCGGTGTGCGCGATCGTCGCGCCCGAACTGGTGAGCTTCGAATCGCTCCCGGTGCGGGTCGAGTTGAGCGGCTACAGCCGGGGCCAGACGGTCGTCGACCGCCGTGCGTACACGGGGGAGGACAGCCTGCACGGCCTCGACGAGGTGTGGTCGCGTTCCGAGGTGGCGCTGGGTATCGATGCGGATGCTGTCGCCGACCTGTTCCTGAAGACGGTGCTGACGCTGCCGGAGTGAGGGGGCGGATGTCCTGCGGTCTTCGAGGATCGGTTAAAAACTTTCTCTGATCAGCCAGAATCCCCGCAGTCACTGTCGGTGGCCCCCTGTTGAATGGAGGTATGACCAACCCCGCCGCAGTTCTCGATCGAGTCGTCACCGACCTCGATCAGCTGCTCGGTGCGGATGCGCTCATGAGCCTCACCGATGCCGAGAGGCGCGTCCTCTTGAGCACTGCCGGCGAGGTGATGCGGCGCGTTGAGGCGACCATCATCGAGACGGTCGCAACGGGCGATCCGGTTGACCTGCCGAACGGCGCGGGGTGCCGCAACGTGAACGAACTGCTGCAGCGCACACTGCGGGTCGACTCGCGGGGCGCGGCGCGGTTCGTGAAAGCGGGCAAGGTCGTGCGCCGCGACGTCGACCTCACGTCGGGGGAGTCGCTGCCGGCGCGGTGGCCCGCTCTTCGACGGGTGATGCTCGACGGTGCCGTCGGAACCGATGGGCTGCTGGCCGCCACGGGGCCGATCGAGTCGGCCGGCGACCGGATCGGTGTCACCGACCGATGGAAGGCCGATGACGGCCCGGTGAGCGCCGCAGTCGCCCGGCACACCGGTTGCACCGGTGCGATTCAGCGCGTGTTCACGGAGCAGGGGCGGATCGTCGGGATGACGGTGACCGACCGCATCTTCAACGTTCACCAGCGCCGGGCGATCACGCTTCGCGACAAGGAGTGTTTGATTCCCGGATGCCACGTGCCGGCCTCCTGGTGTGAGATCCACCACGTCACCGAACACTCCCGCGGTGGGCCGACCAGCACCGACAACGGTGTGCCGTTGTGCTGGTGGCACCACAGATCACTCGAGTTCTCCGGCTGGGAGATCCGCATGCACGACGGCCTACCCGAGATCCGCGGACCCGCCTGGTGGGATCCTTTGCATCACTGGCGCACCCCGCGCCTGTCGTTGCCCGACTTCGCGTTCACGTAGTCGCTCGTTCGCGTGCGCCCTGCAATGTCGTGCATATCGTCCGCGCCGGCCTCCATCCGATCGAGCAGGCGATCGCTGAGAACGACCGGGCTGCTGAGCAAGCGCTGAAGTCCGGGGAAGCGCAGCAGCGTCTCGTCGCGCACCGGCCATCACACGACGAACCGCCACACGTACTCCAACCCGTCGGATTGGCGGAACCAGGCGATCGTCACAACCGCCTCGTCGGGGTCCGAAGCGCACAGGCACAGTTCGACGGTTTCGGTGGGAAGGACCTGACCCCACAGATCCACGACGCAACGGGCATCGACATCGTCGCGAAAGACGCGGACGAAATCGACGGGCTCCTGGCTGGCATTCATCACCACCGGGTGGGCGCGGTCGTCGCGGGTGACCACCCAGGGCACACAGTACGCGGTCGGCGGCGGGGGCTGGCGGGGATCGATGGGATGCAGCATCCCGCCAAGCTAGGAACGCCCTCCGACGGTCAGAGCGCGTCAGAGCGCGTCATGACGTCCGCTGTGCAGAAGTCGTGCTCAAGCCGGTTCTGGGGACGCCGAATCAACAGCATCCGAATCGGCAGCATCCGACCCGGGGGCGAGTCCTTCCCTCCGTCGGCGCAGCTTCGCTCCGACCTCGCGGCTCGCCGCGCCGAGCCCGCGCCCCGCCGCACCCACTCCGCGACCGGCGGCACCGAAGCCCCGGCCCACGCTGCCCGCGACCCCGACAACGCCACCGCCGAGGGAACGCGCGCCCGACAGCATCCGTCGCTCCAGTCGCTCGCTGCCGGGCGTCGGCTCCAACTCGGGCGGCAAGAAGACGGGCGCCGCGCCGAAGGCGCGACGCGACGTCACCAGCACCCGTCGTCCGAGGATGTTGTTACCGGCACCGCCGATGACCGCGCCGATGCCGAACGGAAGCGCCTTGCCGATGAACGACGCCCCGCCGCGGCCCGCGAACTGCCGGATGAACGCCGACTTCAAACGATCCACAAGCGGACCGACGGCGGCGCGTGGCAGTGACTTCGTCACCAGCTCGCCCCAGTACGACGACCGCGTGCCGCCCCGGCCCGTCGCCTGCTGCGCCAGCTGCGAGACGAGGTCGACGCCCTCCTTGCCGAGCATCAGGGTCATCACCAGCGCCCGAGCACGGTCGGGGTTCTCGATCGCGATGCCGTGCACCTCTGCGACCGACTGCGCGAAGAGTGCCGTCGACTCCATGAACCCGATGGTCTCCACACCCGACAGCGCCAGAGTCACCCCGGTGCCGATGCCCGGAACGACAGCGGTCGCACCGACGGCCGCGCCACCGGTGGTCACCGCGGCGAGGTAGCGGATCTCGAGCATGCGCACGATCTCGTCCGGCGTTGCGCGCGGATTGCGCAGGCGGATGCTACGGATGTGCGCCACGACCAACGGGCGCTGCACCGACATCACCCGATCGATCCCGCGCACGGAGAGCGGGTGCTCGTCGGACCCGACCGGAGGCACGTGGGCATCCCACGGTGCGTCATCCGGCAGCGAATGGATCTTGTGAACCTGCATGGTCCGAGCCTATGCATCGCATCCGCGAGAACGCCGAAAGCCGCCTCCCGAGGGGAGACGGCTTTCGAGAGGGAGGCGCTCAGACGAAGAGGTTGGCGCGCTCCAGGTCTTCAGCGAAGTCGACCTCGACGGCGTACAGGTCCGAGACGTCCATCGGCTCGAGCAGCAGGCCATCCTCGGCGATCGCCAGCTCGAGACCACGCTCGAAGTAGTCCTGATCCTCGACGCGCTGCAGCTGGCGCATGAACGCCTTCTTGTCGCGCGACGAGATGTAGTTGATGCCCACAGCCTCGCCGAGGCCGCCCTTGACGGTCTTGGACAGCTCGTTGATGAAGCCCTCGGCGGTGACGGTGTACTTGACCTCTTCGTCGCTGACCTTCGAGGTGTTCACGGTAACGAACGACTGGTCGCGCTCGATGAACTCGATCGCCCGGCCCAGGATGCGCGGGTCGAAGACGACGTCGCCGTTCATCCACAGCACGCCGCTCTTGCCGGTCACGCTCAGCGCGCGCAGCAGGCTCTTGGACGTGTTGGTCACGTCGTAGCGCTCGTTGTGCACGTACTTCGCCGAGGGAAACGCCTCGATGATCGTCTCGGCGCGGTAGCCGACGACGGTGGTGATGCGGGCGTCGCTGCCGAAGGCCGCGCGGATGTTGTCGTGCTGCTGGCGCATGATGGTGCGGCCGTCGCTGAGCTCGGTCAGCGGCTTGGGCAGCGCGCGGCCGAGCCGCGAGCCCATGCCCGCAGCCAGGATGACGGTCTGAAGAGTCACGTTTTCTCCTAATAGGAACTGTGTTCACTGTCGATTCATCGACGCGACACCTCTTCGTGCCTCCGCAATGCTACTGATCACACCTGGGAGGCCGAAGGCTTCAGGGGCGCTGTTGCTGTTTCGTGACCTGTTCCACACGAGTCTGTCAGGAACCGTGAGCCGCGTCGAGGGGTTCTGCGGCACCGAAACACGTCGTCACCGGGTCGGCGGCTCTGTCAGGGCGGATTGGTACCTTAGTAGGCGTGACAGCATCCGGGGAGACGCACGAAGACCGCACCGAGGGGGTGCCGACCGCGAGCGCGGGCGCTGACACCGCCGCCACGCCGAAGCCGAAGCGGGGTGCCGCGGCGGCGAAGAAGACATCGGATGCCACCGACTCGGCTTCCGACACGAACGTGTCGTCGACGGCCGAGGACAAGCCTGCCGTCAAGAAGGCAGCGCCGAGGAGGACGGCCGCGAAGAAGACCGCAACAGGTTCGTCGACGTCGAAGACGACCGTCTCGCGCAGCACGGCGACCAAGACGGCTGCAGCGTCGAAGACGGCCGCGACCGCCAAGACGGGTACGGCGTCGAAGGCCGGTACGACGTCGAAGAGCGGTGCGACCTCGAAGGCCGGCGCGACCTCAAAGACCGGCGCGACCTCGAAGGCCGCCACGGCGTCCAAGAGCAGCACGGCGTCCAAGACCGCGGCGGCGAAGAAGGCCGCAGCGACCAGTGCGGCGGCGAAGTCCGCCGCGGCGAAGAAGACTGCCGCCGAGACGGCGGAGAAGACGACGGCGGTCAAGGCGGCCGCTGCTCGGACCGCGTCGACGAAGGCCGCGACCAAGGCGACCGCAGCCAAGACCACAGCTGCCAAGACGACCGCAGCCAAGACGGCCGCCGCGAAGTCTTCCGCGTCGACGACGGGTGCCAAGGCGAAGACATCCACGGCGAAGAAACCCGCGACGAAGACCGTGAGCACAGCGTCGAAGACGAGCGTGGCGTCTCAGCGACCTTCGGCCAAGGCGTCGACAGCCAAGAAGACCGCGACGCCCACAACCGAAGACGCCACGCCGGTTCTCATCACCGATCTGACGGTGCCACCGGCAGCGGAGGTCACGACCGACACGCGGATCGACCTGGAGGCGTCGCCGTCGGCGCGTCGCCTTGTCGCTGCTGAGCACAGCGCACCCGAGCGGTCCGAGGCCCGGCCGCCGCGGGGCGCCGTCGCGGCCGCAGCCGCGCCCATCGTCGCCGAAGTGCCGGCCCCGGTGCCGACTGAACAGCACGAGACCCCGGCGTCCGACGAGTCCCCGGCGTCCGAAGACGCACCGGTGGTCGAAGAAGCCGCGGCAGTGGAAGAAGCCCCGGTCGCCGATGAGGCCGCGGTCAAGGACGCGCCGTCGAGTGACGACGACGCACCTCTCTCGGAGGAAGCCGCGGACGACGCGCATCCGATGTCGGACGATCAGGTGGCGCACGACGCGAGCGCTACGGCGGTCGTCGACTCCGGCGCCGTGGATGCCTCCGATGATGCCGATCGCCCCGAGGCGGTACACATCCGCGGACTCGTGAAGCGCTTCGGCGATACAACGGCTGTCGACGGTATCGACCTCACCGTTCCCGCCGGATCGTTCTACGGTCTCGTCGGCCCCAACGGCGCCGGCAAGACGACCACGCTCTCGATCATCTCCGGGCTGCTGCGGCCCGACGCCGGCACGGTGCACATCAGCGGTATCGATCAGCGCGCCGAGCCGTTGGCCGCGAAGCGGGTGATGGGCGTGCTGCCGGATCGGCTGCGCGCGTTCGACCGGCTCACCGGTCGCCAGCTGCTGTTCTACTACGGTCAGCTCCGGGGCCTCAAGCGCGCGGTGATCGAGAGCCGCACAGCCGACCTCGCGCGTGCGTTCGACCTCACCGAGGCGCTCAGCCGCGTCGTGTCCGACTACTCGGCCGGAATGACCAAGAAGCTCATGTTGGCAGGGGCGCTGATCCACTCGCCGCGGGTGCTGGTGCTCGATGAGCCGTTCGAGGCCGTCGACCCGGTCTCATCCGGCGTCATCCTCGACATCCTGCGCGCCTACGTGTCGCATGGCGGAACGGTCATCCTCTCCAGTCACGGCATGGATCTGGTCGAGCGCGTCTGCTCGCGCGTCGCCGTGATCGTCGGTGGCGAGGTGCTTGCCGAGGGCACCATCGACGAGGTGCGCGCCGGGCGCACGCTCACTGAGCGGTTCGTCGAGCTCTCCGGTTCCAGCGGCGAAGTGGAGGGACTGGAGTGGTTGCACACGTTCTCCGGCTGAGGCTCGCCCTGCTGGTCGGCGCGGCGCACGGAGAGCACGGAGTGCGCCGTGTGCTCGCACTGCTGGCATCCGCCGCGATCACGGTCGCGGTGTGCATCGCGATCCTCAGCATGGGCAGCGCACCGCTGCCCACCGCGCAAGCGGTACTCGTGCTGGGTGCCGCAGCGACATTCATCTCGTTCGTGCTCGCACCGATGCTCACCGGCACCCCCGATCAGCTCGATCCGCGACGCTTCGCCCCGTTCGCCGTCGACCAACGGGAACTGCCCTGGATCCTCGCGCTGAGTGCACTCGTCAGCGTCCCCAGCTTCGCGTTGATCGCCGCGACGACGTGCGTCGTGATCGTCGCCGTCTCGGCCGGCGCCCCCGCGCTGCTGGCGATCCTCGCCGGGATCGTCGGTGTCATCTCGATCGCCCTCGCCGCACGCATCGGCATGGCGATCAGTGCGATCCTGCTGCCCGAGCGACGCTCGCGCGAACTCACCGTGCTGATCACGATCCCGGTGCTGGTGGTCGCGTTCCCCGTCGCCGCGTACTTCGCCTCGATCCGCTGGGACGGCGAGGTTCCCGCCGCCGTCGATACCGCCACGACGATCGTCGGCTTCTCACCTCTCGCCGCGCCCTATGCGCTGCCGTTCCACGCGGCCGCCGGCGACAGCGCCGCGGCCTGGGGGAGCGGACTGGTCGCGTTGGCATCCATCGCCGGTCTGCTCGGCCTGTGGGCCTTCCTCGTGCGCCGCCTGCTGACCGTCACCGAGCGTCCTTATGCCACACGAGAGCGGTCGGGCCTGGGCTGGTTCGGTCTGCTGCCGGCGAACGCGTTCGGCGCGGTCGCCGCGCGCAGCCTGGTCTACTGGCTGCGTGACCGGCGTTACATCGTCAACGTGCTCGTCGTGCCGATCGCCGGCGTGCTCACGGTCTTCCCCCTGATCGTCGCCGGCGTGCCGGTGTGGATCGCCGCACTGGTGCCGGTGCCGCTGATGGCGCTGTTCTTCGGCTGGCTCCCGCACAATGACGTCGCGTACGACTCGACAGCTCTGTGGGTGCACGTCGCCAGCGGCGTACGCGGACTGCCCGACCGTCTCGGGCGGCTGGTGCCGGTGCTGATGGTGTCGATCCCGGTGCTGGCGATCGCGATCTCGGTGACACTCGCGTTCATCGCCCAGTGGAGCCTGCTGCTGCCCTTCATCGGTGTGACGGCCGCCCTGCTGTTGAGCGCGTTGGGCATGTCGAGCATCGCCTCGGTCGTGTTCCCCTACGCCGTCTCGCGCCCCGGCGACAGCCCGTTCCAGCAGCCGCAGCGCTCGTCGTCGCACGGGTCGTTCGGCGCGGCCGGAACCTTCCTCGGCGCACTGGCCTTCAGCGCACCGACGATCTGGCTGTTCGCGCTCACGATCGCCGAGGGCGACCAGCACGCCCCGGCGGCGTTCTGGGTGGGCATCCTGACCGGCGTGCTGGTGCTGTTCGGTGGAGCAGCCATCGGCGGTGCCATCTTCGAACGCAGCGGCGAGCGGCTGATGGAGTTCGTCGAGACGACCTGATCGGTTGTGCAACCGCCGCGCCGTGAGCAGCCCGCGGCGGCTAGAATCGCGGCATGAGTACTCCGCTGGACAGCCCCGATCAGGGTGGCGTGGCAACACTTGATCGCGAACTCGAAGAACTCCTCCGCGAGGAGAACGTCGAGCCCGGCGACCATGAGCGCTTCTCGCACTACGTGAAGAAGGACAAGATCCTCGAATCGGCCATCACCGGCAAGCCGGTGCGCGCCCTGTGCGGTAAGAAGTGGACTCCGGGGCGCGACCCCGAGAAGTTCCCGATCTGCCCGACCTGCAAAGAGATCTACGAGTCGATGGTCCGCTGAGCCGAGCGCTCAGTCCGCGTCGACGAACACGGTCGGGATCGCCGGGTCGGACTTGCTGAGCGCGAGCGCTCGCACCGGCAGCTCCTCGCGCACCCGCAGGTGATGTTCGCGAGCCGCTGCCGTACCCGCGGCACCCTCGTGCGCCGAGTCGATCTCGCCGCCGTCCACGAGCACGACCTGCAGGGCACGGGCATCCGGGTGCTCAGCGGCGCTGTCGACCTGCTCGAACCCGTCGGCCACCGAGATCGTCTCGGCGACGGCCACGCCGTTCTGCAGCGCACGGAACGCCGACTTGCGCCCGCCCTTGGACCCCTTGTCGGCCGAAGCCTTCGCGACCGAGACCCATGCCCCGCTCGGGTCCTGACGCGCGACGAGCTTGTAGACCATCCCCGCGGTCGGGTACCCGGACCCGGTCACCACCGAGGTGCCGACGCCGTAGAAGTCCACCGGTGACGCCGCGAGAGCGGCGATGGCGTATTCGTCGAGATCGCTGGTGACGGTGATCGCCGTCTCGGTCGCGCCCAGTTCGTCCAATTGAGTGCGTACCGCGGCGGCCACCAGCGGCAGGTCGCCCGAGTCGAGGCGTACGCCGCCCAGTCCGGTTCCGGCGACGCGGATCGCCGTCTCGACGCCGGTGCGGATGTCGTAGGTGTCGATGAGCAGCGTGGTCTCCACGCCCAGGCTCTCGACCTGCGAGCGGAACGCCGCCTCTTCGGAGTCGTGTAGCAGCGTCCACGAATGAGCGGCGGTGCCCATCGTCGGGATGCCCCAGCGGCGGCCCGCCTCGAGGTTGCTCGTGGCCGCGAAGCCGGCGATGTAGGCGGCCCGTGCTGCGGCGACGGCCGACTGCTCGGCGGCCCGACGGGAACCCATCTCGGCCAGTGGGCGCTCGCCCGCGGCGATGCTCATGCGTGAGGCGGCCGTCGCGACCGCCGAGTCGTGGTTCAGCACGCTCAGCGCGAGCGTTTCAAGCACCACGGCGTCGGCGAAACTGCCCTCGACGGTGAGGATCGGCGAACCGGGGAAGTACAGCTCACCGTCGCGGTATCCGCGGATCGTGCCGGTGAAGCGGTAATCCTCCAGGTAGCGCAGGGCGGCAGCATCCACCACATCGTTGTCACGCAGGTACCGCAGCTCGTCCTCACCGAAGTGGAAATCGCGCAGCAGCGTGAGCAGCCGGCCCACACCGGCGACGACGCCGAAACGGCGTCCGCCCGATAGACGGCGCGAGAACAGCTCGAAGACGCTGGGGCGTTGCGCCGTTCCGTCGCGCAGCGACGCGGCGAGCATGGTCAGTTCGTACCGGTCGGTGAGGAACGCGGAGCTCATCGGCCCAGTGTATCGAGGGCGCGCATCGGCAATACTGATCAGCGGGCTCCGACCCTCCGACGGCGACCGCCGCCGGGCACCCGCCGACCGGAGAACACTCACATGTCAGATCGTGAACAGCTGCGCGCCACCCTGGGAACACTCGCCACCGAGGGCGTCGACCCCGCCTTCGCCGAGCTTGATGTGCTCGCGACCGGCGACCAGGTCGCCCTGATGGCCGAGCAGGGCATCGTCGCGGCGCAGGCCGTCGCCGCCGAGCGTGAGAGCATCGCCCATGCCGTGGATGGCATCGTCGAGCGACTGCGACGCGGCGGGCGCCTCGTCTACATCGGCGCCGGCACGGCCGGACGCATGGGGGTGCTGGATGCCAGTGAGATCCCGCCCACGTTCGGCACCGATCCGTCGCTGGTGACGGGACTGATCGCCGGTGGCGAGCATGCGCTGCGCAACGCCGTCGAGAACGCCGAGGACGACCGCGACGCCGGCGCGCTCGCGGTGGCCGAGCTCGGCCCCGACGACGCGCTCGTCGGGATCTCGGCCTCGGGGCGCACCCCCTATGTCGCTGCCGCCCTGCACACCGCGCGCGAGCGGGGTGCCTTCACCGTGAGCCTGGCGTGCAACCGTGACGCCGAGATCTCGCAGGGCGTCGATGTCGCCATCGAGGTCGTCGTGGGCCCCGAGGTCGTCGCAGGCTCCACCCGGCTCAAGGCCGGTACGGCGCAGAAGCTCGTGCTGAACACGCTCTCGACGTTGGCGATGGTGCAGTCGGGCAAGGTCTACGGAAACCTGATGGTCGATGTGCAGTCGACCAACGAGAAGCTGCGCGTACGCGCCGAACGCACCGTCATGCACGCCACGGCGTGCTCGCCCGAGCAGGCGGCATCGGCACTCAGCGACGCGGGGGGATCGGTGAAGCTCGCCATCGCGATCGTCGAGACCGGAGCGGACTCTGCCACGGCCCGCGCCGCGCTCGACGCGGCCGGGGGCAATCTGCGCCAGGCGCTGGCAGCGACGCGGGCGGGTGGACGGCCCGACTAGGCTGGATGATCATGAACGACGCGCCCATCGGCATCTTCGACTCCGGAGTCGGCGGGCTCACGGTCGCCAGGGCCATCCGCGCTCAGCTGCCGCGCGAATCGATCGTCTACATCGGTGACACCGCGCATTCACCGTACGGCCCCAAGCCGATCGCCGATGTGCGCCGGTACAGCCTCGAGGTGCTCGACACGCTCGTCGATCAGGGCGTCAAGATGCTCGTGATCGCGTGCAACACCGCATCGGCGGCCGTGCTGCGCGACGCCCGTGAGCGCTATGACGTGCCCGTCGTCGAAGTCATCGGTCCTGCCGTGCGCCGTGCCGTCTCGACCACGCGCAACGGACGTGTCGGCGTGATCGGCACGATCGGCACGATCGGCTCGCGCGCCTACCAGGACATGCTCGAGGTCAATGAGCGGCTCGAGGTCTTCACCGCCGCCTGCCCGCGATTCGTCGAGTTCGTCGAGGCCGGCATCACCGGGTCGCCCGAGGTGCTCGCCACAGCCGAGGACTACCTGGCACCGCTGCGGCAGGCCGACGTCGACACGCTCGTGCTCGGGTGCACGCACTACCCGTTTCTGCGTGGTGCCATCAGCTACGTGATGGGCGACGGCGTCTCGCTCGTCTCCAGCGATGATGAGACCGCCGCCGACGTGTACCGGCAGCTCGTGCGCGGCGACCTGCTGGCGTCGCCTGACGCCGTGCCCACCTACACCTACGAGGCGACCGGTCAATCGGCCGATGACTTCGCCACGCTCGCCAACCGGCTGATGGGCCGTGAGGTACGCGATGTGCAGCTGGTGCAGACCGGCGTCATCGTGCTGCCCGAGCTCGCCGGCCCCGACGGCACCGATTTCACAGATGCCGCCCGGCACTGAACCCTTTCGAGAGGACACCATGACCGACATCGTCCGCGCAGACGGCCGCAGCACCGATCAGCTCCGTGAGATCACCATCGAACGCGGCTGGGCTGCGCACGCCGAGGGATCCGCGCTGATCAGCTTCGGGGGCACGAAGGTGCTGTGCACCGCCTCGTTCACCAACGGCGTGCCCCGGTGGCTGACGGGCAAGGGCAAGGGCTGGGTCACGGCCGAGTACGCGATGCTGCCGCGCGCCACCAACTCGCGCAACGACCGCGAGAGCGTCAAGGGACGCATCGGCGGACGCACGCACGAGATCTCTCGGCTGATCGGGCGCGCGCTGCGCGCCGTGGTCGACACCAAGGCCCTGGGCGAGAACACCATCGTCATCGACTGCGACGTGCTGCAGGCAGACGGCGGCACCCGTACGGCGGCGATCACCGGTGCGTACGTGGCACTGGCGGATGCGATCGAATGGGGCCGCGAGAAGAAGTTCATCGGCAAGAACGCCACGCCGCTGCTGGATTCGGTCGCGGCCGTCTCGGTGGGCATCATCGACGGCGAGCCGATGCTCGATCTGGCCTATGTCGAGGACGTGCGCGCAGAGACCGACATGAACGTCGTCGTCACCGGCCGCGGGCTGTTCGTCGAGGTGCAGGGCACCGCCGAGGGAGCGCCGTTCGACAAGCGCGAGCTCGATGCCCTCACCGAGCTCGGCATGAACGGCTGCGCCGAGCTCAAGCAGCACCAGCTGACCGCACTGGCGGCCGAGTGATGCGGGTCGTTCTCGCCACCCACAACCCGCACAAGATCGCCGAGCTGCAGCAGATCGTCGCTCTCACCCGGCCCGATCTCGAGGTCGTCGGCTACGACGGGCCCGAGCCGGTCGAGGATGGCGTGACGTTCGCCGAGAACGCTCTGATCAAGGCGCGCGCCGCGGCGGCGCACACGGGTCTTGCCGCTGTCGCCGACGACTCGGGCATCTGTGTGGACGTGCTCGGCGGGTCACCCGGGGTCTTCTCGGCCTACTGGGCGGGGCAGAAGAAGGATGCCGTCGCGAACCTCGACCTGCTGCTGGACCAGCTGCGAGACATCGCCGATCCGCACCGCGCGGCGCAGTTCCGCTCGACGATCGCGCTGGTGACCGCCGACGGCGCTGAGCACGTGGTCGAGGGCATCTGGGCGGGCAGGCTCGCGCATGCTGCGGCGGGGGAGGGCGGCTTCGGCTACGACCCGATCTTCATCCCGGCCGGTCAGGATCCGGCATCCGAGCGCACGGTCGCGGAGTTCTCAGCCGACGAGAAGCAGGCACAGTCGCACCGTGCGCGGGCGTTCGCCGCGCTGGTGCCGCTGCTGGAGAACCTCTAGCCGAGCTCAGCGGGGCCGGTGCCGTTCGCCTCGCTGATCCGGCGGCGGCGCAGCCGCAGCAGTCGCGCGACGACGAACCAGATCATCAGCAGGGCGATCACGACGAGCACGGCCTTCGACAGCACGCCGCTCCATCGTTCGAGCACGGGGTCGATGGCGGGTCCGAACGCGAAGCCGAGGCCGATCCAGATGCCGTTCCAGATCGCCGAGCCCAGGAACGTGTACGTGGTGAACTTCCACAGCGGCATCCGCTCGATGCCCGCGGGGATCGAGACGAACGAGCGCACCAGCGGTACGCACCGCCCGACGAACACGGCAACGCCGCCCCAGCGCTGGAAGAACACCTCGGCCTTGTCGAAGTCGTCGGTGTCCATCAGCGGGATGCGGCCGACCAGCCGGCGCGTGCGGTCGCGTCCGAGCGCGGCACCCAGCGCGTACCAGATCCATGCTCCGACGAGCGCGCCGGCGGTGGCGGCGATCCACGCACCCCAGAAGCTCATCAGCCCCGCGTAGGCGAGAAAACCGGCCCCGGGCAGGATCGCCTCGGAGGGCACCGGCGGAACGAACGTCTCGATCAGCACGGCGACGCCGACGCCGACCTCACCGAGCGACTGCATCAGCGAGAGCACCCAGCCGATGAATCCCTCGTACTGGGCATCGGCGGCGCTGCGCGCCACAAGCGCACTCGTGATCATCTGCGTCGTCCTCTCGTCTCGCGACGCAGGTGCGTCCCTCCCATCGTGCCATGCGCGGGCGCACACGACCTGAACACGCACTGCGCGACGGAGCCCGCGATGCCGATGAGAATCGTTACCGTTCCCGACTGCGCGAAACCGGCATCCGCGGGCATTCGCCCGGCCTAGCCTGGAGGCATGCACGATCACGCACCTGCCCCCGGCGGCATCCGCGGCGCCGGAAACCGCCGCCTGCTTGCCATCTCGCTCGCACTGACCGCCACGATCATGGTGGTGCAGGTGATCGGCGCGATCCTGTCGGGGTCCCTGGCGCTGCTGGCCGATGCAGCGCACATGTTCACCGACTCGTCCGCACTGGTGATCGCGCTGATCGCCAGCATCGTCGCGGCGCGCCCGGCCGACGACCGCCGCACCTTCGGCTACCAGCGGGCCGAGGTCTTCGGCGCGCTGATCAACGCCATCATCCTGATCGTGCTGATGGTGGTCGTCGCCGTACAAGGCGTCGGGCGGCTGATCGACCCGGGTGACGCCGAGGTCGCCGGACCGCTGATGCTGATCGTCGCCGTCATCGGCATGCTCGCCAACGCCGTGTCGATGTGGCTGCTGAGCGCAGCGCAGAAGACCAGCATCAACGTGCGGGGCGCCTACCTGGAGGTCATGGGTGACCTGATCGGCTCGGCGTTCGTGATCATCGCCGCCGTCGTGATCGTGACGACGGGGTGGATGCCGGCTGACGCGATCGCCTCGTTGCTGATTGCGGCGATGATCCTGCCGCGCGCGATCTCGTTGCTGCGCGAGGTGTTCTCGGTGCTCGCCGAGTCGGCGCCCAAGGGCATGGCGGTGAGCGAGATCCGCACGCACCTGAAGGTGTATGACGGGGTCGTCGACGTGCACGACGTGCACGTGTGGCAGCTGACGCGTGGCGCACCGGTGTTCACCGCGCACGTCGCGGTCGACCCTGCGGTGCTCGCGCAAGGGCGCTCGGCGCAGTTGCTGCAGGAGCTGCAGTCGTGCCTGGCCGATCATTTCGACGTCGAGCACTCGACGTTCCAGCTCGAACCCGCCGGGCACGACGAGTGCGAGGCGACGCACGCCTGAGCGTGCCACCTGGTCGGCTCAGCTCTCGCGCCGCACGTCATTCGCTGTCTTATCGGGGCGCAGGCCCCGCCAGCGCGAGTGGCGCAGCACCCCGGCGGGCGACCAGTTCGCGAACTCCACCTCGCCGACCAGCGTCGGTCGCACCCACAGTGCGTCGCGGCGGTCGGCGTCCGGAACGCCCTCGAGTGGCGGATGCTCGATGCGCAGCGGCTGCAGGCGCTGGTCGAGGTCGCGCAGCATCCGATCGGTGAAGCCGGTGCCCACGCGGCCGACGTACCGCAGCCGGCCGGCCTCCTCGGGCACGGCGAGCAGCAGCGAGCCGATGCCACCCGCGCGGTTTCCCTGACCCGTGCGGATGCCGACGATCACCACCTCTTGTGTCTGCGTGTTCTTGATCTTCAGCCACGACGCTGAGCGGGTGCCGGCGCGGTAGGGAGACGCGGGGTCCTTGATGACGATGCCCTCCAGGCCGTAGCCGCGGCTGAGTGCCAGAGCCGCGTCGAGGTCGTCGAACACCGGCGGTACCTGCACGGGCGCGTCGAGATCCGACGCGAGGCGTTCGAGCAGTTCGCGCCGCTGCCGCAGTGGCAGACCGGTGAGATCGTGTCCGTCCAGGCGCAGCAGGTCGAACAGCACGTAGATCACCGGCGTGCGCACGACCTCGCGTTCGATCTCGCGGGGTCGGGTGAGGTGCATCCGGTCCTGCAAGCGCGCGAAGCTCGGGCGTCCCTGCGCGTCGAAGGCGACGACCTCGCCGTCGACGACGGCGTCGGATGCCGGCAGGTCGGGCGCCCCGTCGGCGGTGAGCTCTGGGTAGCGCGACGTGATGTCGGTGCCGCTGCGGGCCCGCAGGGTGAAACGGCCACCGGCATCCGAGGTCTGCCACGTGCCGATGGCGCGGATGCCGTCCCACTTGACTTCTGCCCAGGCGGGCGTGCCGAAGGCGCGCGCAAGACCTGGCGTGCCGGGCTCGCAGAGCATCGGAGCCGGTGCGGCGGGCGCTTCTACCGGAGCCGGCCGGTGTGGTGCGGCGGACGAGGCGGATGCCATCCGGTGCAGCAGCCACTGCGACTTCTCGCCCTCGCCGGTGGTGCGGATCAGGGCGAGCCGTGCGGTTCCGAGCCGGCCGCCGGTCTGCCCCGTGAACGTGCCGATCACCTCGTCATCGCGCCACTTCTCAACGGTCACGGTGCCGGTGTCCCACACCGTCATCGACCCGGCGCCGTACTCGCCGCGGGGGATCTCACCCTCGAAGTCGAGGTACTGCAGCGGATGCGGCTCAGTCATCACCGCGAGGTGGTTCTCGGTGCCCGACGTGGGGATGCCCTTCGGCACCGCCCAACTGACCAGCACGCCGTCGCGCTCGATGCGCAAGTCGTAGTGCACACGCCGAGCGTGGTGCTCCTGCACCACGAACCGTGTCGTACCGGCGGGGGAGGCCCCGGCTGTGGTCGGCATGGGCTCGGGGGTGCGGGCCGCGTCGCGTTTGGCGAGATAGGCGGCCAGCGCAGCCGGGGCGGGAGCCAGGGCGGCCAATGGGTCGAGCCCGGCGTCGACCCGTTCGAGCACCTCGGTGAACTCCAGCTGCCGCAGATGCGGGTCGTCGAGCTCGTGCCACTCACGGGGTGCGGCGACCCAGGGGTGCGCGCGCCCGCGCAGGGAGTATGGCGAGATGGTCGTCTTGGCGGCGTTGTTCTGGCTCCAGTCGATGAACACCCGACCGGGTCGCGCCGACTTCGCCATCACGTGCGTGGCGAGATCGGGGTGGTCGGCCTCGATCAGTCGGGCGAGTTCCTTCGCGACGGCCGAGACCTCGGCGCTGCTCTGCAGACCGGTTCCATCGGCGGCCGCCGGCAGCGATGCGTAGAGGTGGATGCCCTTGCTGCCACTGGTCACCGGGATCGGCGCCAACCCCATCCCGACCAGGACGTCGCGGGCAAGGCGCGCCACCTCAGCGCACTCGGCAAGTCCGGCGCCCGGCCCCGGATCGAGGTCGAGCACCAGCCGATCGGGGTTCGCCCGCTGCCCGGACGGCGAGAACCGCCACTGCGGCACGTGTAGTTCGAGCGCGGCGACCTGGGCGAACCAGGCGAGGGTGGCGACATCGTCGGCGAGCGGATACTGCTTCGGGCCGTCGGAGTGCTCGATCGGCAGGTGCCGCACCCAGTCCGGCGCACCGGGTTCGAGCTGTTTCGTGAAGAAGCTCGGCTCGGGGGCATCCGCTGTTCCCACACCACCCACCCAGCGCTTGCGGGTCACCGGACGCCCCCGCAGATGCGGCAGCAGCACCGGGGCGATCCGAGTGGCGTACGCGAGCACCTCGCCCTTGGTCGTGCCGGTGGCGGGATAGACGATCTTGTCGAGGTTCGTCACACGCAGGCGGCGGCCGTCGATCTGCACGACCTGCCCGGTGCCCGCCATGCAGAAAGGGTAGCCGCCTGCGTGGCCCTGGTGTGTACTGGTGCCATGAGGAGCATCTGGAAGGGCTCACTGACCTTCGGGCTCGTGAACGTGCCCGTGAAGGTGTACTCGGCGATCGAGGATCACGATGTCTCGCTGCACCAGGTGCACGACGAGGACGGCGGGCGCATCCGCTACCACCGCGTGTGCGAAGTGTGCGGTCAGACGGTCGCGTACGCCAACATCGACCGCGCCTACGTCGACGAGGGGCAGACCGTCGTGCTCACGAAGGACGATCTGGCGGCGCTGCCCGCCGAACGCAACCGCGAGATCGACGTGGTCGAGTTCGTGCCCAGCGATCAGGTGGATCTGCTGCTGCTCGACCGGCCGTACTACCTCGAACCCGATTCGAACTCGCCGAAGGCGTACGTGCTGCTGCGCCAGACGCTGCAGAAGACCGATCGCACCGCGATCGTGCGCTTCACCCTGCGGCAGAAGACCCGTCTGGCGGCGTTGCGGGTGCGCGGCGACGTGCTCGTGCTGCAGACACTGCTGTGGGCCGATGAGGTGCGCGAGGCGGCGTTTCCCGCGCTGGAGGAGAGCATCACGATCAGCGACAAGGAACTCGAGCTGTCGGCGGCGCTGGTCGACAGCTACTCGGCCGATTTCGCACCCGAGGAGTTCGTCGACGAGTACCAGAACGAGCTACGCACGCTGATCGACGCGAAGATCGAGGCGGGCGAGGGCTTCGAGGTGACCGAGACGTTCGGCGAGACGGGCGAGGCAGGCGGCGGCGAAGTCATCGACCTGATGGAGGCGCTGCGCGCGAGCGTCGAACGCACGAAGGCCGAGCGTGCGGCAGCGGCGGAGTCGGCTGCGCCGCAGGCCAAGGACGCCGGCTGAGTCAGCTCGGGTCGTCCACCGATGCGTCGGCCGCGGCGGCCTTCTTCGCGCGGTGTCGCTCGACGAGGTAGTGCCAGCCGGTGACGATGATCGTGCCGCCCACGGCGACGAGCAGGATCAGGTCGATGTACTCCACGACGAACTCCGACACCCAGGGGATGTACGCGATGAGGTAGCCGAACATCGTCAGCCCGAAGCCCCACAGCAGAGCGCCGATCAGGTTGTACAGCGAGTACCGCTTCCAGGGCATGTGTCCGACGCCGGCGGCGACAGGGGCGAACGTGCGCACGATCGGCACGAAGCGGGCCAGGATGATCGTGATGCCGCCGAAACGCTCGAAGAAGGCGTTGGTGCGGTCGACGTTCGTGCGGCTGAACAGACCCGATTCCTTGCGCTCGAACACGGAGGGTCCGCCCTTGTGCCCGATGAAGTACCCGACCTCGCCGCCGACGAACGCCGACAGGGCGATCAGCAGCGACACCGGCCAGATGTTCATACCGAAGATGTCGTTGGTGTGCGTCAGCAGACCCGAGATGATCAGCAGCGTGTCGCCGGGCAGCAGGAAGCCCACCAGCAGGCCGGTCTCGGCGAAGACGATGAAGCACACGACGAGCAGCGCCCAGGGGCCGGCTGCTTCGATGATGACGGCGGGATCGAGCCAGTCGGGGAGGATGCTCGCCGGAGCCGTCAGTGCGGAGTGGAGCAAGAGGGTTCCCGTCGTCGGATGTCAGCGGTCCGCCGGACGGCGGACCGGGCCCGTCACGGCCCGGTGATCCGCGCGTCGGCACCGGTGCGGAAGGTGGGACTTGAACCCACACACTCGAAAGCACAGGAACCTAAATCCTGCGTGTCTACCAATTCCACCACTCCCGCGCAGGCACAAGTCTACTGGCGGGAGCGGTGCTCGTTTCCGTCTATCCGCTGGAAATCGTGCCGAGAGCTCCGCGGCTGTGGATAACTTCTGCGCCCGGATCGCGGGTTCTGTCAGGATGCCTGCGTGAGTCATCCGTCTGTGATCGTCGCCGAGAGGGTGCGGCGCCGCCTGCGCCTGGAGCACACCGACCCGTCGGCGCAGCCAGACGAGGCCAGGCGCATCGCGCAGACCGAGGTGCGGCGCCACAACGATCAGGCGCTGCAGCGCGGCGGGGTGATGATCGACGACGAGGCGGCGCTCGTGCGCGACGTGCTCGCGTCGGTGTCGGGGTTCGGAGTTCTGCAGCCGCTGCTCGATGACGACACGGTCGAGGGTATCCGTCCGATGTACCGGGGTTTCAGATTAACACCCGGCGGACGTTCTTGGCCGCTACTTCTCGGTCTCGAAGGGGTTGCCGATGACGGCAACCGCGCCGTGCGCGGGACAGCGCCACGCGAGGGCGATGCCGGTGAGATGCTCGGGGATCAGAGGCCCCCCGCACATGGGGCAGTCCAGGCCTCCGGGGATGCCGTCGGCGCTGAGGGAGTCGTCGGCCATGGTCATAAGTTATGCCATGGGTGGGGGCCTGGGCGACCGACTGCATCGACGAAGGGAACTACTTTGATGGCACTCAAGATCTTCGGCACCGAACCCGAGAACAAGCCCAAGCCGCGCCAGCACTTCTCTGACAACTTCGTCGGGCAGCTCCACGCCAGCTACCAGCTCGACGGCACGCCGAGCGCCCTGGAGGAGTGGCGCATCACGACCGGCGACCCCGAGGTGGCCGACCGCGTCCACGAGCTCTACAAGGGCGAGGCCCCCGAGGAGTGGGAAACCAAGTCCGAGCGCAACCTCCAGGTGTTCACGGATGCCGCCGCCATCGAGGTCATCGTGGACGGCCCCAAGGCCATCCGCCAGCGCATGATTCTGTGGGGCAATGACCGCAAGCCGGTCTACATCTCCGACGGCGAGTTCATCCTGGACGACAACGGGCACCTGACCGAGGACCGCGACCCGGACGCCGAGCTGACGTTCCAGGAGCGCACGGACAAGAAGGCGTACGGCGCCAACCCGTCCGCCGAGATCACCTTCCGCCTGGCCGACGACCCCGACCTGGGCATCTTCGTGCTCAAGTCGAACTCGTGGGGCCTGGCGCACTTCCTGGCCGCCGAGGACATCGAGGGCCAGATCGAGGCGCTCGACGGCCCGGCGATCCTCCGCCTCAAGCTCGTGCCCGTGAGCTTCAAGCCCAAGAACGGCCCGCGCAAGGGCAAGACGGTCAGCTACACGGCAACCGAGATTGAGGTCGTCGGCGCCGCTCCGGCCCGCGACGGTGGCACTAGGTAGACGATCTCGCTGACGAGCGAGATCGGGGCGCCGAGGTCCCCGGCTCTGTCCGTTGTGACTAGCCGTCGTGATCTAGATACCCGGTCGATCCCCGCGTCGTAGGCCGCGCAGGGAGTCGCGTTGGCGTCGACGCCGTCGGCGGTGAGGGCGAGGGGTAGCGCCGGAGAGCGGCTTAGGCGGCGTGTTTGACAAGGTCGTCGGAGAAGACGGGCTGGTTTCGGCGCTGACGGTCATGCAGCGCTCAGAGACGGCGGCGGAGGTGGGCGAGCACCTCCGGGCGAGCTGCCAGGACCTTGGCGGGATCGGTGGATATGACGACGGCCTCCAGTGGCTCGCCAGCGTCGAGGAGCTTGGCGAGGCCGGGGGCCATGCCCTTGTTGTAGTAGCCGATCATCCGGCCCTCAACGTGGATGGCGACGGCGTTGGCGTCGTGGGGGTTGTCCGGCTCGCGGATCAGGTCGGCGGGGCCGAGGCGCTGCGCGCCACCGTAGAGCGTGCGCCCGCGAACCTTGACGCCCCAGATGCCGAGGCGGCGGAGGTAGCGGTTGTCGACGTTGAGGAGCTTGCCGGTCGTGTCCTCTGCGAGCCATAGGGCGCCGTTGCGTCGGACGAAATGCAGGGGCGCCAGGCCGTCGGCGCCGGGCTGGAGGAGACGGGCGTGGTCTTCCTGGTCGAGATAGGCGCTCTCTTGTGGCTCGCGGACCACCTCGGCGCGGAAGGCGACGCGCGTTGTGGGCGGTGAGGAGGGGGCAGTCGGCGCTGGTGGCTTGGCGCCGAGCAACGCGCGGATGGAGTCGAGGAGGCCCATGGCGTCATCCTCCCCTATGCGGCTGGCGGGACCGCATCGGCAGCGTTTCCCTGGTTCAGGAAGTGAAGGAGAGCGCGACCGCGGCTGGTGATGCGTGGCTGGAGCATGCCGCTCTGGCTCATGAAGGTGCGGAGCGGGACGTCGACTAGACCTCGCCGCTGGATGTCGGCGAGCGCATTTTCGACAGGTGCGCTGGATGTGTGCCCGAAGTGGCCGAGGGCAGCCTCTAGAGGCAGGGCGGGACTTCCTGCGCTGACGTTCGCGTATGTGTGTGCGAGATCGTGCGTTTCGAGCCACTTGCGCGGGTGGACGAAGTACGACAGGAGCCAGATGTGGAGGTCGTCTAGCTCGATGATTAGGCGGAGGTAGCCTTCGCGCTCGGCGCGGGACGGCGCGCCGGGATCGAGTGAGGATACCGCGGCGCGGGCGAGGCGTTGCCGCTTGGTCGTGCTCGCAGTCTCGGCGGCCTCGCGCCGGGTACGGGCGAGGGTGGCGAGGAACTCGTCGGAGCTGACGACGTCGGCGACGGTGAGGGCGGTCTCGGCCTGTTCCGCGAGGCGTTGGACCTCGCCGACGATCGCGAGATCGAACTCGCGGCGGCGCTCGCGTTCGCGCATGGCGAGGGCATGGTCCAGGGCGCGACCGGCGAGAGGGCCGACGAGCGGGATGGCGTCCAGTGCCATGCCGCCGACGGTGGCGAGGGTGTCCTCGGAGGGTTCGTGCGACGGGATTAGGTTGGTGAGGTCGGTCATGGGCTGAGCGTATCGGCGTGGGGAAAGCCGATAGCATCCAGTCAGCCAGTCGTGGAGGTCCTTGGCGCGTGCCGCATCATCATTCGACAGCGACGGGTGACTGATAGAGGCCAATGTTGCTCCTTCGCAAGAGAGTCACCCCCACGGTAGACCTCGCCTCCGACCTTCGATGTCGGTGACCGCAAGTACACTCGGGGGCATGGCGAAGGATGACAAAGCAGCTGCGGCAACCGCAGCGGCGAAACGCATTGCGTTTGACCGGGTTCGCCTCATCCACGAAGACCTCGACCGGCTGACCACCGACGCCAGCGAACGCACCGCTAGCATCTCCACCAAAGCGTCGTTCTTGGCCGTGTCTGCGGGGGTGATCATCGCGGCGCTCACCGCGCAAGTCTGGGAGCACTTCCCAATCGTTGGTGTCGTTGCCATGGCGCTCGCCGTTGCGGGCCTGCTCTGCGCAGCCGTCGCGCTCCGGCCCGGCCGACGTCAAGGGACGACCGGTCGCTCGCTTGCGGACCGATTCATCGACTCCTCCGCTTCTGTGCAACAGATCGAACCGATCCTCGTCCGTGAGAAAGCCAGCCATCTCACTGCGCGAGAAGACGACCTTCGAGCCCGCTCTGTGTGGGTGTGGGTAGGCTTCATCGCTCTCGGTGGCGCAGCGATCCTGCTCGCCATCATTTTCTCCGCCGAACTCTTAGGAGCCTGACATGGGACGCCCCGACTACGACCCCGCCGCGAACGACGAACCGCTCTACACTACCCCGGACATGGGTACCGAGTACCTGTACGCCTCCCAGGACCCGCCGTCGCGGCTCACCGAAGGCTTCCTCGGTGAGACCTTCACTGTGAAGGGCGCCGAAACCGACTGACCCCGACCTTCGGTTGCCTGGTCGGGGAACGCAGCGGGAGCTGTTCAGTGACCGCGATCTTCCCATCGATTCCGCATGTATCGACCACAGCCGGAAGCCGCGCGGCGCGTCGCGAGTGCTCCGGAACGGGACGGCGGTCGTGAACCGCGCGCGCGGAACTGACATGCTCGACATCAGGATCAACGAGAGTGAGCAGCGAGCGTCGTGTTCCCTTCGTAAACCAAGCGGTCCACCAGATCGAGCCACGCAACTCCCGCCCCAACGCGTTCGGCCTCCGACTTAATGCTGACGAGCCACTCCTCCATCGGGGCATAGTGCACGAGCTGCCGGGTGGGCTCGTAGAGACAGAGGTCGCCCACCCAGCTGGTCCCCTGGCGTGCCTGTATGTCGGTAGGTAATTGTCTTATGAATCGGACAAGTTCGAGCAAGCACGCACTCCTGCCGGCCGCGTAGGGAAGCCACCGCGGGATGTACTCCGTAAGCTCGTCCGGCCGCATCCAATCGAACGTCCGCAAGCCGATCTCGCCATGCATCGTCTGCGTTGTCTCGGGATGGTTCGGAAGCAATTCGCTCAGCGCGTGCCCAACGAACGCATCAGATCGGCTGTAGGTCTCCGCGTTCGCGTCGACTTCATCAAGAGCATGGGCGAATACGCGCGGCCACACCCGCCTCGCGGCATCCGCGAGTTCCTGAGATTCGGCACCCGCAGTCGCGAGGTGCTGCAAGAAGCTGCTGAACAGGTGGGGTGTGGGGGCGACGATGGTGATGTAGTCCATCAGCAATTCGTCGCCCGCGCCTGCGGACCTAAGCAGTAGAGCGCGGGCTGCAGTCTGGGTCTCAGCACCCCGCTCATCGACGAAGAGGATGCGCTCGGAGGACTCCAGTGCAGCCATCGCTTGCGCTTGTGTTCTGAGCAGCCTGTCCAGGTCTTCATGAGCGGCAGTTGCCACGCAAGCGTTGGATGCCGCGGCGTGCCCAACCGCTCGGATGGTTGCGCTCATGCGTGACGTATCTAGGCGGTCGTGCCGGATAGAAGAGAGCCGGGAAATGACATCTCCGACGAGCGGCGCATCCACGGCGTCATGCAGGTCTTCATCGAACTCGCCCACTTCGCAGTAGCGTGCGAGGTCGAGTACCCAGTCGTAGACGGTCTTGTGGATGCACGGGTCGCCGCTGCACGCATGGCTCCATACGAGATCGCAGCCGCGGGCGAAGCTTAGACAGGTTTCGGTCGCGGCGGATGAGCTAAGCGCTGCTACGGAGTCCGCCACGTCCGTCGAGTTCGCGCCCGCCGCCGTGAGACTGGTCGCCAGCTCAGGAAGGAACAGCCAGGGGAGGGCTTCGGCCGCGGCTCGACGCGTGCCGATGTCGGATTCGTAGTCGCGGGCGCTGGGGTCGCTTTCCGCGTCGTGAGCGGCTTGCCTGAGAATGTCGAGGATCGACTCGATGGCATAGGGGATCTGGGAAGCGAACGGCTCGCTGCTCTCAGCGACGGCGAGGCGAATGGCTTCTTTGGCGATGTGCGCGCGTGCAAGATGGGGTTCGGTTCCGGCGTGTCTTGGAGGGTCGTTGTGGAACTCTTTAACCTGAGCCAAGTCCTGAAAAATCTCAGACGCCGTTGGTGGCTTCCAATCTCCCTTCTGCTCGCGCGGCGGAATCCAATACTTGTTCTGAAGGCTCAGGAGTAGGTTGCCGCGCTCAAGGTCAGCGCGCACCGGGGCGAGCGCTTGTTCAATGTCTTCCGGTTCCTTGACGGACACCTCAACTCCGCCTTCCACACGCTTGGTGGTGATGTTGTTGGCGTCGAACGAGGCCGCCCAGCGGCGCAACCGGGATTCGCTGACATCCGAATGAGTGGCTTTCTCGATGAGCTCGGCACCTAGGCCTCTCAGTTCCTGTTGGCGCGCGTCGTCCGCGCCGAGCACAAGGAGCGGCATCAGGTTCGCGAGTTGCCAGCTGCGACGCTCTGGATTGGTGATTCCTTCATCTGACGGGTGAAGGAAGCCGAAGCCCTCTTTCGCGGCGCGGTATTGTTCAAACGCCCATACATAAGGCTCGACGAGGTACCGGTCGAGTGACCTCGGATCCTCACCAAAGTGTCGGATGGCTGCTCCGATGACGAGGCCGGGCATCGCGAGATTCTCGCATCCGTTGAGCAGATCGGCTTCCAGCGACTCCATCGAAACGCCAGCTTCGACGCTGCGGTCGATCCACCGCTCGATAGCTTGCAGCGCGCTCACGCAAGGATAGGGGCCGCCGGTGCTGCCGCGGTACCAAGCCCATACGGCGTCGTCGCCGACATACTCGCGCTGTACTCCGTCAATGGACAGAGTGACTAGACCCGGTGCATCGTCCGGTCTGGAGCTTTCATCCATGAGGCATCGGACTCTCGCAGCGTGGTTGAGTATCCGGTTTACAACAGGGACCCAGTCTGCTGCAGCGGCCGACTCCACCAACAACCAGAATGGTCCCCGAGTCGGTCCCTGAAGGGCCCCTCCGCCGCGGGGCTCGTGATTTCGGATGCCGTTCCAAAGGCTAGCGCCGCGGTCTCCTCTGTCGTCGATGAAGTAGGCCTCGGTCAACTGCAAGAGGAACGCCGGGTCGTACATGCTTAGTCCCCAGGCGCTCCAGCCCAGGTCAACAGCGGGTGACAGGCGGGACGGGGCGCGTGCAGCGATCTCAGAAAGGCAGTTTCGTACTTCGTCGTCGATATCGGGTCCGAGGAGGGCGAGCAAACGAACGTACCGCTCCTGGGTGATCTCCCCACTGAGATGTTTCGGTCTCCGTCGCGGGATCGAGTAGCCGTCGAAGACGTTGTAGATGACGTCCTCGGTCGATTCTTCGGGGGAGCCGTCATCGGTCGCAGTGGGGCGATGCTCGCGCCACCGAACGAGCAGCCGTTCGCGTAGTTGCAGTCTCAACCGCTGCCCGGCAGGAAGCTTCGTGAGCAACGCAGAGTTGAGCCACTCACATAGCAGCTGGAACGCTTCGTCATCCCGGTCCCACGGTGGCTGACTACCCTCAAGTAGCAGCCGTACGACTGACTCGCCACGCGATACATCAACCATTCCGTTGTGTCGTTGGTGAAGCGAGACCACCTTCACCAACGTTGCGAGAACAGCGTCACGCTGTGCCGGATTCGCGTCGACCATATGTCGCAGCAACTCGTATGCGTTTGGCATCTCGAGCACGGCCTCGAACGGCACATCTCGCCAGCGCACCGAAGACTTCGTGCCGAGCGACTCGAACTGCGTCACAAGTGCGGCCAGCGCGTTCGCGTCGTCGGCCTCCGTAAGCAGACCCTCGCAAGCGAGCTTGGCGGCTGACATGGACCATCGCTTCGGACCGGACGCCTCTAGAGCCTGAACTATGGACGGAGCTTGTACCAGCCGCACGGCAACAGCGAAGCGGCGGACCTCGTCATGCGCGAACGTAGGTCGAGGCTTCCGCAGGTCCTCGGCCGACACCAAACGGTCAGCCCGTAGCGCGTCAAGGGCGGCATACTCGACTCGCGAGTGTCGTTCCGCGTCGGGGAGTTCAAGCTCCTCCTCGCTGATTGCCAGGAGGGTCTGCGTGCGCGCCGCCGCAGGACTGCCGACGGTAGCCCTGCCGATGAGCTTCGTCCACACCAACTGGAGGCAATCCCAATTCCCCAGTGATTCAGTCATCTCGACTCCGGTCAGTGCCAGAAGGTCCACAACCGCCAACCGCCGGTATATCGACTTGGCCGGTGCGTTCCGCAGAGCGCCGGCGATGGTCGGCACCGCAGCGCTCACGACGCGCAACTCTTCGTCGCTGAGGTTCTCGATCTCAAACCGCTCAACTGTCGAGAAGATATCCCGGATGCACTCGTTTACGTCCTCGACGGCTGTATCCGCGGTGACTAGCACGAGTCCGACCTTGGCTGCCCGTGCTTCGACGGCGAGTTCGCGCAACAGCGCGGATCGCCCTTCGACTGCGGCATCCGCCGCATCGATGAGAAGGACACGAGACTCCGCTGTCATTTCGCTGAGGACGGCCCGGAGCGGCATTCCGAGGTCGGAGGATAGCCTCGACACTGTCTCCGGTGCACGGCGGAGATTTATTGCGACGTGCTGAAACTCGTCAGAGGTGAGGTCGAGCGTTTGCGCGGTCGACAAGGTCAGAGCGCTCTTGCCTGTGCCGGATTCGCCGGTGATCAGTACAACGCTCGCGGTCAGGCCCGCTTCCGCGAGCTCGATCTGGACTTTCGCCCGCAGCTCTGTGCGCGGCAGTTCGATCCCTCCAGCAATCACATGGCGGACCGCGACCAGCGCAGAATTTTGTTCGATCTCCAGCGCTTGCCAAGCCGACGCAGATCTTCCAGCCGTCGGGGTCAGGACTGCATGCGCCCGGCGTCGGAGGAGAGCACGGTCGACCTCCGTACCCTGCTGGTCAAACTCGGCAGCAAGCGCGTAGAGGTGATTGCGAAGCTCACCTCCACCGGCGTCGGCTCTTGCGAAGGGCGATAGTCGATTGCCGATATCTGTCCAGTCGGTCTCATCCCCGGACTCGACGCGAAAGTCTAGAATCCACAGGCGACTGAGAAGCGACCAGACCAGGGTGCGAAGCTTGCTCGTGGGCGTTCTCGGGCGTGCTTTCTTGACGAGCCCCGTGAGGTGCTCGTACCGAGCGCGGTACCCGGCGTGCCTTCCTGGTGTGTGGACTTGGTCATGGAAAGCAGATTCCGAGGCGTTGTTGCGTGCGAGGGAGGCCAGCCCCTGAACCTCTTTGAGGGGCGCCGTCATTCCCGCGACCGCGACAGCGACGTACCCGCGCTCTTCTTTGCCGAACTGATCTATCTGATCCAGCAGATTTTCTACGAGTGTCGCCGTCTTCTCGTGGCTCTTGACGAACTGGGGGGAGCGTCGAGCGGCGACGTGAACGACGACACGCGCCTCGCCGTCGGAGGCTTCGACTCTCAAGTCATCAACAGGGTCCGTGGGGTTGGTCTGGAAAGCAACGCGGAGCACTGGCAGCTCATCCGTTTCTGCTCTCCCGTGCCCGAGCAGCATGTCGACGAGATAACTGGTGGCCACCCGGTGGCCGAATGTGCTGCCCCCACCCCCGCCAGCGTATGGGCTTACCACCGCTGTGCTTCGTTCAGGGCCAGCGTCCTCACGCGCACAATCGGCATCAGTCATGCGATAAGTTTCGCTCGAAAGGCTCACCTTCGTAAATCGTGCTTGTCAGCAGGCCTGCCGTCCAACACGCACGGGCTCTAGGAAACCACGCAGAGTATCCAGCGTCGACAAGCGCTTCGGTGAGCTGTCCGATCTTGAGCCGCGCGAGTGGCCGCGATCTGCCTACGTACACGAGGGGGGCGGGGCCCGTTCGGGGACATCGTCAGAGCGGACATGGGGACGCTCACAAACTTGGGCAACACCTTCCACGTCCCCAGAAATCCTGAGTGGAAGATATCCGTCGAAGGCACCTTCGACTACATCAGTGGTCGTCTCGTGAACGTTCTGCTTGTTCCCCTTGGTCAGGCGGGCCACCTCGGACGACAATCCAGCGACAGCCGTATGATGCCGCGGGCGTGCCCCAGAGCTCAGGTTGCAGCCGCAACGTGTAAACGAGCAACCGTTTCGCTGGCATGCGTACCCGAGTTCGAACCGTAATTACTCCGTTGCGCGAAGAGCCCCGTCAACTGGTTCTGACCAGTCTTTTGCGGCAGGCTCCCCGAGCACGTCACGCACCCAAACGTCTGCGACCGCCTCCCAGACCTTCGACGGACGCATCGTCCCACCGAGCCGCGTTGCGATTTCGCCACACCATGCATGATGGTTCGGGATCAGTAGCGCGGCGTCCTTCGCGTCGAGTACTTCGCCCGCAGGTCGTCCGAGTCTTTCCGCGACGGCAGACCAGTGCGTATCCGCCAGGTCCTCTATCGCTTCCTTCTCGGGGGCTCGAGAACCAGGTAGCTGCAGGTATGTGCTCCCCGACGCGATGTCGGCGTCCACCACGCACAATGCCGGCCTAGGAAGTTTGCCGCGTGACGCAACGTCCGAGAGGGCTTGCACTGCAGACGCTGCGCCGACGGGAGTGATCCTGACTCGGGCGAGAGTCTCAGGCGCACCAAGAGCGAGAATTCGCTCAATGAGATAGACGGCCACGTCGTCTTCACAGTAGATGTCGAGTTCGTCGTGCCGCTCATCGTCCATTAGATTGAGCGCGAAGTCGCTACTCACTCCATATAGCACCGTGCGTGATCCTGCTCGGTCCACGGAGATAAACACTCGGGCTACGGATGGCAATTGTTCGAGGATAAAGGGCGAGTGCGTAGAAACGATGACTTGGAGCTTCTTCTCGAGAGCGAGGCGCATGAGCTCAGTCATCAGACCGCGCTGAGCCATGGGATGCAGCGATGCTTCGACTTCGTCGATGATGATGAGAGCCTTATCAGGCGCTTCGGTGACGAGGGCAATGAGGTCAAGGATGGAGTCTTCACCAGCTCCTTGATGAAAATTCGAGTACTCGATCCCGTCGCGAATGAGTACGCCAATCTGTTTTCCCTGAGATCGTTCGATCCTCGCGCCGTCGTATGACCTCCCAAGGGTTCTGCTCACTTGCGACAGTTCGTTCGCCTCCAGGGTCGCTGTCACTCCACGACTGATTGCCTCCTGAGCCGTTCGGCCGTAACCGATCTGCGTGTTCGCCGGCTGGATCCGAGAGACATCCAGGAAGAATGTGTCTCTTTTCTTTCTGTCCGGCGCACCGCGCCAGCGCGAGGTTGGTTTCCTCACGGTGACGGTGTCGGTAACGGCCCCACTTCGTGTTGTGTACCCGAGCACGACACCGCGCACATCTTCCCAAGGAGTCCGCGGGAAGAAGTCGTCAGGATAGAGCGTCGTCGAGCCCGCCGCCGATTGATAAGCAGCAGCCGCTGCTTTGAGTACTGTGCTCTTTCCAGCACCGTTGACTCCTGCGATTGCGACGACCGGGTAGCGGAATTCGACTGACTCTCCGTTCCACCCCCGAAGGCCTTCGATTGTGACCGACGATAAGAACAACGGCCATCCGTGACCATCGTGGCGCGCCGTATCCCAGGTGCTCGTCAGCTTCGACGCTGTCGGTGCCGGCATTTGAATCTCCTTCTAGTCCGTCGCATGCAATATACAGTTATCACTCGATCTCGTGAGTCACGCGCGAGCGTGAGCCTCGTGATGGTCGCTCAGGTGTCGATGATTTCAGCGTCACGGTCACGAACCAGTTAAATACCCGCGGTCAACTGATGACCGCGGCGCTGGTCGTCGTCATCTGGGCCGTTGCGGGACCGGCGCTGGTGAACCTGTTCGAACAGGCGATCTCGCGCGTCTCCGGCATCTGACATGCGGGTGCGGCAGCACCTCGCCGACGAGCGGGGATCGAGTCCCGTCGAGTTCGTGCTCGTCGGGGCGGTGCTGACCGCGCTCACCCTGGCGGTGCTGCAGATCGCTCTCGCCGTGTACGTGCGCAACGTCGTGCACGACGCCGCGGTCGAGGGCGCCCACTACGCGGCCCTCGCCGACACCGGACCCGCCGACTGCGTCGCCCGGACGCAGGCCGTGATCACCCGGGCCGTTGGCGCGGCCTATGCCGACGACATCACCATCGGCGCGGACGACAGCCTCGGGCATCCGAGTGTCGTGGTGCGCGTGCGACTCTTCCCGTGCTCGGGCTGATCGGTGTTCCCTACGGTCCGGAGGTGGAAGCGCGTGCCCCCGCAGAGACGTTCGGCGATGACTGAGGCGGAACAAACGACGCGCCCACTGGCGGATGACGCGGGTTCTGCGGCGTTGGAGTTCATCGTCGCGGGGTACTGCTGCTTGTGCCGCTGGTCTACCTGGTGCTCACCCTCGGAGCCGTGCAGGAACAGACGCTCGGCGCCGAGGCCGCCGCCCGGCACACCGCGCGCGTGATCGGACAGGCATCGGATGCCGAATCGGCGGCCGCCTCGGGCGACGCCGTCCTCGCCGGCGTGATCCGCGAGTACGGCATGGACCCGGACACCGTCGAGGTCGGCCTCACCTGCCGCCCGGCAGGCGCGCAGTGTCCTGCGGCGGGTGCGACCGTGATCGTCACCGTGCGCACACAGGTCTCGTTGCCGTTCATGCCCCCGCTGTTCGGCCTCGACCAGATCACCGCGATCCCCGTCGAGGCGCAATCGGCGCAGAAGATCTCACGCCTGTGGGGGAGCGAATGACGGCCCGCGCCTCTGTGAGCGCCCGCGTGCGCGCGCTCGCCGCCGACGACACCGGCAGCATCCTGCCGCTGATCCTTGGTTACCTGCTGCTGGCGATCGCCGTCGTGCTCACCTGCGTATGCGCCACCGACCTGTACATCGCCCAGAAACGCCTCGACTCCCTCGCCGACGCGGCCGCGCTCGCCGGAGCCGACGGCTTCGTGTTGCGGGTCGACGGTGGCGATGTGCGTGCCGAGCTGACCGATGCGGGTGTCTACGAGCAGGCGGATGCCGTCGTCGCGGCGCTCGACCAGGGAGCGCACCTGGTCTCGGCGGGCACGCCCGACGGTGTCTCTGCTCGCGTCACGGTCGCGGTCACCTGGCATCCGCCGTTGCTGTCGCCGTTCGTGCCGGGCGGTGTGCCGCTCGAAGCGACCGGCACCAGCCGCACGGCGCTGCGCTGACCCGCCCTACGCGGGGTGCCGCGGCAGGTAGCGGGGCGTCCACCGGATGAAACCGGCCGCGCCCAGCAGCGCGACGCCGCCCATCACCCCGGTCGCCACCGGCAGCGACGCCGCCGCAACGACACCGGCGACAATCAGCGGGGCTGCCGCTCCACCGGCATCCGTCAGCGTCCGCCACGACCCCAGGAACGCCGCCGGCTCACGCTCGGGGGCGAGGTCGGCGCCGAAGGTCAGCAGGATGCCACTGGAGAGCCCGTTGCCCACCCCGAGCACCGCCGCCATCAACGCGAACCACATCGTCGCCTCATCGAGATCATGCGTGACCGACAACACGATGAAACCGGCGCCCATCATCAGCATCGCCGGCATCGCCGCCCAGATGCGTCCGAAGCGGTCCATCACCTGCCCGCTCGCGTAGAACAGCGCGAAGTCGATCGCACCCGCCACACCCACCACCAGGGCGATCGTGGTGGCATCCAGCCCCAACGAGACACCCCACAGCGGCAAGATCACCTGGCGGGCCGAGCGCACCGCCGACAGCGCCGCCGCCGACGACCCCAGCCGGGCCAGCACCGCACGGTACGCCCACATGGTGTGCAGCACACCGCGCTGATCGAGCGTGGGGATCGACCCGGTCACCACCTCACCGGAGTCCTCGGCCACCGCCGCGCCGGTGGGCTTGAGCAGTGCCGGGCTGCTCTTCTCGGGGTCGGGACCGAACAACACCAGCGGCACGATCACCCCGGCGCACGCCAACAGCACCCAGATGCTCGACGACTCGGTGCCGGTCAGCTGGATGAGTCCCGCAGCCAGGAACGGGCCGACGAAGACCCCGAACCGGAAGCTCCCGCCCAGCAGAGACAGCGCCCTGGCACGGAACCGCGGCGGAACGCGTGTGGTCATGAACGCGTGCCGGGCCAGCCCGAACGCGGCCGCGCAGAAACCCAGCAGGAACACTGCCGCGGCGAACAACGCCAGTGTCGGCGAGAGCAGCATGCCGACGCCGGCGAGCAACGACGCGATTCCCGCGAAGACCATCGTGAGTCGCTCGCCGATCCGCGCCACCAGCGCCCCGGCCGGCAGATTGCCGAAGAGCTGACCGATCACGAGAGCGGATGCCACGAGCGCGGCCATCGACACATCCGCGCCCAGTCGGGTGGCGATCACGGGGATCAGCGGGATCACCGCGCCCTCACCGAGCGCGAACAGCACCGTGGGGGCGTAGACCATCGGTCCGAACCGCTTCAGGACACTTGCCGCACTGTCGCTCACACCATCACGGTAGCGCGGTAGGCTGAACTGCCATGTTCGAACTCGATCTCTCCGCCGACATCCAGGCCCTGCGACAGACTTTCGGCGACATCCGCGAGGTCGTCGACGTCAACGCCCTGCGCGAGGACATCGCGCGACTCAGCGACGAAGCAGGGGCACCCGACCTCTGGGACGACCCTGAGAAGGCGCAGAAAGTCACCAGCGCACTCAGCCACAAACAAGCCGACCTCAAGCGCGTCACCGAGGTCGAGCAGCGCCTCGAAGACCTCGAAGTGCTCGTCGACCTCGCCAACGAGATGCAGGACGACGACTCGGCCGCCGAGGCACGCGCCGAGCTCGCCGCGCTGACCGAGACCATCAACCAGCTCGAGGTGCAGACGCTGCTCGACGGCGAGTTCGACGAGCGCAACGCCATCATCACCATCCGCTCCGGCGCGGGCGGCGATGACGCCACCGACTTCGCCGAGATGCTCATGCGCATGTACCTGCGCTGGGCCGAGCACCACGGCTACCCCGTCAAGGTGATGGACACCTCTTACGCCGAGGGGGCCGGCATCAAGTCGGCCACGTTCGAGATCACCGCGCCCTACGCGTTCGGAACGCTCTCGGTCGAGGCCGGCACGCACCGCCTCGCGCGCATCAGCCCGTTCGGCTCGGCCGACAAGCGCCAGACGTCGTTCGCCGCCGTCGAGGTCATCCCCCTGATGGAAGAGGCGACCGAGGTCGAGATCCCCGAGAACGACATCCGTGTCGATGTGTTCCGCTCGTCGGGCCCCGGTGGTCAGTCGGTCAACACCACCGACTCCGCCGTGCGTATCACGCACCTCCCGACCGGCATCGTCGTGTCGATGCAGAACGAGAAGTCGCAGATCCAGAACCGCGCCGCCGCCATGCGGGTGCTGCAGACCCGCCTGCTGCTGCTGCAGAAGGAAGAAGAGGCGGCGAAGAAGAAAGAGCTGGCCGGAAACATCACCGCCAGCTGGGGCGACCAGATGCGCTCGTACTTCCTGTACGGGCAGCAGCTCGTCAAGGACCTGCGCACCGGACACGAGTCGGGCAACCCGGCCAACGTGTTCGACGGCGACCTGGACGACTTCATCTCGGCGGGCATCCGCTGGCGCAAGCGCAAAGAAGAGGACTGATCCCGAGCCGATCGCTCACGGGAACAAGACCCACGAGAACAACAAGAGGGCCGCCGGAATCATCCGGCGGCCCTCTTCGTCAGTGCGCGATCAGGGGATCAGGCAGGAAGGTGTTCCCTCGGCGAGCTTCTCGGAGAACTCACCAAGTGCGTCCATGTCCGCGAGTGCGTCCTCACCCGAGGCGATGACCCACAGGGTCTCGTCGGGGATGTCGGAAGCGATGAAGTACTCGGCATAGCAGGTGATCTGCTCATCGGTGAGGTCGTCTGAGGTGAGACCCATCGCCTCGATGATCTCCACGAAACCGGCGGTTACCTCGGCGGTCGACGGGCGGCCCTCGCCGCCGGTCGTACCGGAGTCGTCCGGGTCATCGGTCTCATCCGGAACGGACGAGCCCGAGTCAGAGGTCGGTGCGCTCGAAGGCAGCGAGTCGACAGCCTCGCCCACGGCGAACAGCACGGCGACGGTGAAGATGATCGTGCCGACGATCCCGCCCACGACCGACAGCGCCAGACCGGTGATCGACGGCCACTTCTTGGTGTTCTTCAGGAACACCGCGATCAGCGACACGACGAACGCGGCGAACAGCACGAAGGCACCGAAGATGAAGGTCACCGGGATGCACGCCAGGATCGTGCCGACGATCGCGAGGCCGAGACCGACGAAGCCGAGCACGGGCGTCTTCTTGGGGCCCGCGGGTTCGGCCGGTGCGTAGGCACCGTATGCCTGACCGGCGGCCGGTGCCTGGTAGGCGCCGGGGTACGCCGCGGTCGCGTTGACATCTGCGTAGCCGGGTGCGGCCGGAGGTGCGTACGTGCCGGCGGTCACGTCCGAGGGCGGGTAGACCTGGGTGGGCTGGTCGTCCTGTGACGCGGCGGGGATCTCCTCGCGGAGCACGGTGGCATCCGGGTCGAAAGCGTTCGCATCCGCCTCGGAGGACGGCTGGGGCTCGGGCTGCTCGGCCTCAGGCAGCTGCCCTTCCGGGGCGAAGTGCTCGGTCCACTGCTGGCCGTCCCACCAGCGCTGGCGTCCGGATCCGTCGTCGTACCACCCTGCAGGCGTGCTCATCGCGCCCTCCTCACATCGTCCCGGTCGTG
The DNA here is from genome assembly GCF_017303215.1 of Microbacterium esteraromaticum. Taxonomy (GTDB): domain Bacteria; phylum Actinomycetota; class Actinomycetes; order Actinomycetales; family Microbacteriaceae; genus Microbacterium; species Microbacterium esteraromaticum_C. The sequence continues at coordinate 194,318 of NZ_JAEMWU010000003.1, forward strand.
ACCGGTGTTCCCCTCATGGCGTCGAAATGCGCCCTTATGTGTATATCAGTCGTGCGCTGCGCGCATGAGCCCCACTTCATGTCCGACCGGGGTCGGGGGAGTGTCGCTGGGCGTACCGGCGCCGGGCGCGCCTAGGCTCGAAGGGCCATGATTCGGTTCGAGAACGTCACCAAGCGCTATCGCGGCACCAAACGCCCCGCGCTCTCCGATGTCGACTTCAACATCGAGGCGGGCGAGTTCGTCTTCCTCGTCGGAGCCTCGGGCTCGGGCAAGTCGACGTGCCTGCGACTGATCCTGCGCGAGGACGTGCCCACCACGGGGCGCGTCGCCGTGCTCGGGCGCGATCTGCGCTCGCTCGCCAATCGTAAGGTTCCCTACTTCCGCCGTCAGATCGGCTCGGTCTTTCAGGACTTCCGCCTGCTGCCGTCCAAGACGGTGGCGCAGAACGTCGCTTTCTCGTTGCAGGTGATCGGTTCATCGCGCGGGTTCATCCAGCAGGCGGTGCCCGAGGCTCTCGCCCTGGTGGGGCTCGACGGCAAAGCCAAGCGCATGCCGCACGAGCTCTCCGGCGGTGAGCAGCAGCGCGTGGCGATCGCGCGTGCGATCGTGAACCGCCCCAAGATTCTGCTCGCCGATGAGCCGACCGGAAACCTCGACCCCGCGACCTCGGTCGGAATCATGCAGCTGCTGACCCGCATCAACGCGGGCGGCACGACGGTGTTGATGGCGACGCACGAGGCCGCTTTCGTCGACCAGATGCAACGCCGCGTGATCGAGTTGCATGGCGGAGACCTGGTACGCGATGAGGTCGGCGGTGGGTACGGCGACACCTCGGGCATCCCGCGGCTGCTGCCCGGCGCCGTGCCGGGCGCCGCCGCCGCCGCGGCACTCAGCGCCATGCAAGAGGTGCAGCGCGAGTCGCTGACCGCAGCAGCGTCGGTGGATGCCGCAGACGAAGCGCCCAGCACGACAGACGCCACGATGCCGGACTCCGCCGCGGCCGTGGCACAGCAGCCGACCCCGTCGCAGGAGCCGTCTCGACCGCAGGAGCCGTCTCCGCCGCAGGAGAGCGCCACACAGGTGGGCCCGCGCACGAACCCGATCATCATTCCCGAGGTCGACGTCGCAGAGCTCGGGATGGCCGACCGCCTGGGCCTCTCGGACGACGACGAGGAAGTGGGGCCGACCTCATGAGATTCTCCCTCATCGTCGGCGAGGCCCTCGCGGGGCTGCGCCGCAACATCTCGATGGTCATCTCGGTGGTGCTTGTCACTTTCGTCTCACTGACGTTCGTGGGCGCCGCGATCCTGATGCAGGCACAGATCAGCACGATGCGCGCCTACTGGGGCGAGCAGGCCGAGGTCACGGTGTACATGTGCTCCCCGTTGTCGACGTCGGCGAACTGCGTCGATGGGGCGGCGACGACCGAACAGGTGGAGCGCATCGAGCAGGACCTGCAGGGCGATGCCCTGGCACCGCTGATCAGCGAGGTGGTCTTCGAAGACAAGCAGGCGACGTTCGATCTGTGGGTGGAGCGCTTCGGTGAAGAGCAGGCCGGAGCGTTCGGTGTCGAGAACATGGGTGAGGTGTTCCGCATCACGCTCGAAGACCCACAGCGCTCCGATGTGATCAGCGAGGCGTTCTCAGGTGTGGCCGGCGTCGATGAGGTGCAGGATCAGCGCAAGCTGCTCGATCCGCTCTTCTCGGCCTTGACAGTGGCCACCTACATCGCCGTCGGAGTCGCGGCGCTCATGCTGATCGCGGCCGTGCTCCTGATCGGAACGACCATTCGGCTGTCGGCCTACGCCCGTCGCAAAGAGATCGCGATCATGCGTTTGGTCGGCGCCTCGAACCGATCCATTCAGTTGCCGTTCGTGCTGGAGGGCGTCTTCGCCGCGTTCCTCGGTTCGGTGCTGGCCAGTGCCGCTGTGCTCGCCGGTGTGCATTTCGGTGTTGAGGGCTACCTCGCCGAACGTGTGCCGTTCATGCGTCCGCTGGTGGGCATGTCCGAGGCGGCGTTCGTCGTGCCGGTGCTGATCGGTATCGGGATCGTGCTCGCGGCGCTGTCGGCCGGATTCGCGATCCGCCGGTGGTTGCGCGCGTAGTATCGCGGCATCGGCATATACTTGTGGGCTGTCTGTCGTCAGGAGAAGAAGATGCCCAGGGAACGCGGTGAGAAGGTCGTTGCGACCAACCGTCGCGCACGTCACGACTACAACATCGAGAAGTCGTACGAAGCGGGCCTGGTGCTCACCGGCACCGAGGTCAAGTCGCTGCGCCAGGGGCGCGCGAACCTCAGTGACGGTTACGCCTATGTCAAGGGCGGCGAGGCGTTCCTCGACGCCGTGCACATCCCCGAGTACTCGCAGGGGCACTGGACGAACCACTCGGCCAAGCGCATCCGCAAGCTGCTGCTTCACCGCGAAGAGATTCACAAGCTCGAGCACGCCGTCTCGGCGGGCGGGTACACCCTCGTCCCGCTGCGCCTGTACTTCTCGGACGGCCGCGCCAAGGTCGAGATCGCCCTGGCGAAGGGCAAGCGCGAGTTCGACAAGCGCCAGGTGCTGCGTGAGCGGCAGGACAAGCGCGAGGCCGAGCGCGCCATGCGCACGCGCAATCGTCTGGGCGAGTAGACCCGCCCCTCTGATCGAACCGGTACGTCAGGCGTCCCGGTAGCTCAGGCGCCCAATCGCGGTTCGAAGTCGAAGGCGCGCCCGAGAAAGCGCAGTTCCGTCTCCAGCGAGGCGATGATCGTCTCGGACGCACGGAAACCGTGACCCTCGCCCTCGAACAGCACATACTCGTGCGGAACACCGCGCGCGGCAAGGGCATCGCGGATCGCCTCGGACTGCGACGGCGGAACCACGCGGTCCTCGCTGCCCTGCTCCAGCAGCACAGGAACGTCGATCCGGTCGGCGTGCGTGAGCGGAGAACGCTCGATGTAGACCGACTCCGCCTCCGGCAGGGGACCGACCAGGCCATCGAGATAGCGCGCTTCGAAATCGTGGGTCTCAGCGGCCAGCATCCGCAGGTCGGCGACGCCGTACCGTGAGATTCCGGCGCCGAAGGTGCCACCGCGCACGAGTGCGCTCAGCACCGTCCAACCACCCGCGGACCCGCCGCGGATCGCGATCCGCGCGGGATCGGCGAGACCGGCGTCGGCCAAGCCGCGCGCCGCGGCGATCACGTCGTCGACGTCGACGACGCCCCAGGCGCCGTCAAGACGCTCGCGGTAGGCGCGACCGTACCCGGTCGATCCGCCGTAATTGACATCGAGCACACCGATTCCGCGGCTGGTCCAGTACGCGTAGGCGGTGGATGCTGCCCCCGAGACGTGTGCGGTGGGTCCGCCGTGCACCATCACGACATACGGCGGCAGTTCGCCGTGCGGCGCGCGGGCGTCAGGGTTGGTCGGCGGGTAATCGAACGCGTGCACCGGCCCGTGCGGGCCGTCGAAGGTCACCGGGCGCGCCTGGGGAACCCAGTCGGGGTCAGCGTCGGCGCCGCCGGTGACCGTCGTCACCGTGCCGCGGTCCAGATCGAGGCACCACAGTCCTGCGCCGACCGTTGCGCCGGCTCCTGAAACGAGCACCCGTGAGCCGCGCACGTCATCGATGCTCGCGCCGGCCGTGATGGGCACGTCCAGTTGCGTGGCGTTGCCGTCCGTGCCGATCCGGGCGATCCGGTCGTCGCCGTTGGTGCGCACGGCGACGATGCTTCCGTCGTCGAGCGGGCGGTACCACCGGTTGCCCAGCACCCACAGACCGCCGCCGGTGTCCGCGTCGGCGGGCGCCACTGGCGTGGGAGCAGCCGCGGTCTCATCGACCCGCACGCGCTGCAGGTTCCAGCGTCCGGACGGGTCATCGAGGTAGAGCAGCTCGTCATCGCTCACCCACTCCGGCTGCAGTGCCGCGCGGGTCGACACCGACATCATCGCATCGCCGTTCACCGATGCCACGTGCAGCAGTGCGAGCTCCCAGGGCATGTGCTCTGTGCTCCACTGCACCCACGCGATGCGGGATCCGTCCGGCGACAGTGCCGGGTGCGCTACGAAGCCAGTAGTCGAGGCGACCACGCGTACGGCGTCGTCATCAGCCGCCGCCGAGCCGTCCACCGGAATCTCGACGATCGCGCGCCGGTGCGGCTGCGGGCGCAGGTCTTCGCGCACAGCCAAGAGGCGCCCCTGCTGAGCGCGCAGCCCCCCGTACGCGGCGCCGGGCGCCGTGAGCGGCTCGGGATCGCCGGACGAGGGCATCCGATACACCCGCTGGTCAGAGCCGTCCACGAAGAACAGCGTTCCCTCGTCGTCGGCGGTCCACGAACCGCCACCGTACTCGTGCACGCGGGACCGGGCGTTCCACGGCGCAGGCAGGATCTCCGCGCCGGTCGAGCTGCGCACCGTGATCCGGCCGCCCTCGGAAGGCACCGACTCACCCCACCAGATCTCGTCGCCGACGAAGAGAGCGCCGTCGATCCGGGGCGCAGCCTGCGCGATCTGAGCAGCGGTGAACGGAGACGGCCACGAACCGAAAGACGAGGTCATGCGCTCGAGCCTAGTCCCGGGTGCCGTCCGACCCGCCGTGGTCGGAGGCCGCTCGCTCGGAAGCGGGCTCAGACCGTGCGCAGCACCGCGACGACCTTGCCCAGCACGACCGCGTCATCGCCGAGGATCGGTTCGAAGGCAGAGTTGCGGGGCAGCAGCCAGGTGTGTCCATCACGCTGACGGAACGTCTTGACGGTCGCCTCGCCGTCGATCATGGCAGCCACGATCTCGCCGTTCTCGGCCGAGCTCTGGGTGCGCACGACCACCCAGTCGCCGTCGCAGATCGCGGCGTCGATCATCGACTCGCCGTTGACCTTGAGCATGAACAGCTCGCCCTTGCCGACCAGCTGACGGGGTAGCGGGAAGATCTCCTCGACCTGCTGATCAGCGGTGATCGGCACTCCGGCGGCGATCTGCCCGACCAGCGGAACGAGCGCCGCATCGCCGACTGCGGGCGCGGTGTCGGCAGGGTTCTCGGTGCTCGCGCCCGGCAGGTCGATGAGCACCTCCATCGCGCGGGTCTTGCCCGGGTCGCGGCGCAGGTAGCCGCTGAGCTCGAGCTGGCCGAGCTGATGCGTGACGCTGGAGAGCGACTTGAGGCCCACGGCGTCACCGATTTCGCGCATGCTCGGCGGGTAACCGTGCCGTGCGATCGAATCCTGAATGACCTCGAGGATCGCCATCTGCTTGGGGCTCAAGTTCTTGCGACGTCGCGTGCGCGGAGCCTCGGCTGCGGGGGCGGTGTTGTCGCTCATCGGTGCTCCTTCATGGTTCCTGCCGGTGCGGATTCCGCGGCGTCGCGGGCATCTGATTCGAATGTCGGTGGCCCGTGGTGGGCTGTCCACATCGAAACGGTATCCGAGAAACGGCCCGAAACGGAAGATCTGTTCGAGCGTGTCGCGCCTTCCTCGTAGACGTTTTCGAAAAAGTCTTGACAGATGTTCGATATCGAAGATAACTTCGGTACGTAGCTTCGCATCCGGCATCCCCGGCCGGGTGCCGGATGCGAAAGCTGCACCATGTCCTCGCTGACTGGCGGGCCGGGTGCAGTGTGACAGGAGAGGAGCCACCCATGAGCACGATCGATATTCAGGCACCGATGGCCCCGGTTCCGGCGACGCGCCTGCGGATCACCGCTCGCGGCCGCCGAGTGGTCGTCATGCTGGCTGCGCTCCCGGTTGTCGTCGGCGTCATCCTGTCGGCTCTCGCCGGCGGTTCCGCACTCGCCTCCGGTGACCTGGCAGAGCCGGTGACGTTCGAAACGGTCGCCGTGATGCCCGGTGACACGCTGTGGTCGATCGCGGACGAGGTCGCGCCGGGTGCCGACCCGCGCGTGGTCATCGAGGACATCAAGCGGTTGAACAATCTGCGCTCCGGCATGATCCAGGTCGGCGCCGAGATCGCGATCCCCATTGTCTACACCGACTGAGCACCGTGTACACCGACTGAGCCTCGGATGCACGCGTGCGCGGTCGTCACGAAGGCGTCGCCGGTGGGCGTGAGACCTACGATGGAACAGTGACCTCTCTTGACGAGCTACCCCTCCGCGACGACCTCCGCGGACTCACCCCCTACGGCGCACCCCAGGCACCGCTGCCGATTGCGCTGAACGTCAACGAGAACACCCATCCGGTGCCCGACGAGGTCGCCGACGACATCCTCGACGAAATCGCGCGTGCACTGCGTGAGGTCAACCGCTATCCGGATCGTGAGTTCACCGCACTCCGTGAAGGCTTCGCCGAGTACCTCGGCCACGGGATCACCGCCGATCAGATCTGGGCGGGCAATGGCTCCAACGAGGTGCTCCAGCACATCCTGCAGGCCTTCAGCGGTCCGGGCCGCACAGTGTTCGGATTCGCTCCCACCTACTCGATGTACCCGCTCCTGGCGCAGGGAACCGGCGCGCGGTGGGTTGCCGGTGCGCGCGACGACGACTACGCGCTGACGCCCGAGAGTGCCGCAGCACAGGTCGCCGAGGCTGATCCCGACGTCGTGCTGCTGTGCGCTCCCAACAACCCCACCGGCACGCCCATGGGACTCGACGTCATTGAGGCCGTCTACGAGGCCGCACGGGGTGTGGTCGTGGTCGACGAGGCCTACTTCGAGTTCGCGCCGCACGACTCGGTCTCGGCGCTCACCCTGTTGCATGGGCGGCCTCGCCTGGCGATCTCGCGCACTATGAGCAAGGCGTTCGCCTTCGCCGGTGCGCGTGTGGGCTACCTGGCCGCCGACCCCGCGTTCATCGACGCGCTCCGACTGGTGCGTCTGCCGTATCACCTGAGCGCGATCACTCAGGCCGCCGCGATCGCCGCACTGCGCAACTCCGCCACCATGCTGCGCATGGTCGACGAGATCGTCGAGCAGCGTGACCGCATCTCGGCCACCCTCGAAGCCCTCGGCTACCAGCCGCACGAATCCTGGTCGAACTTCGTCCTGTTCGGCGGTGTCACCGACCCGCCCGCGTTGTGGCGCGCCCTCTACGATCGCGGTGTCCTGATCCGTGACGTGGGCATCCCCGGTCACCTGCGCGTCTCGGCGGGCACCGAGGCCGAGACCACCGCCTTTCTGGAAGCACTCGCGTCGATAGGATCTCCCTCATGAGCGCCCCCCGCACCGCATCGTCCGCACGCACGGCGAAGCGCACCCGCAGCACCTCCGAATCGACCGTCGAGGTCGAGGTCAACCTCGACGGCACGGGCCGCAGCGACATCGCCACCTCCGTACCGTTCTTCGACCACATGCTCACGGCGTTCGCGAAGCACTCGCTCACCGACCTCACGGTCCGCGCCACCGGCGACACGCACATCGATGCACACCACACGGTCGAGGACATCTCGATCGTGCTCGGCCAGGCGCTCCGTGAGGCCCTCGGTGACAAGGCCGGTATCTCGCGCTACGGCGACGCACTCGTGCCGCTCGACGAAGCACTCGCCCAGGCCGTGGTCGACATCTCGGGACGGCCGTTTCTCGTGCACGACGGCGAGCCCGCGGGCTTTGAGTTCCACCTGATCGGTGGCCACTTCACCGGTTCTCTCGTGCGTCACGTGTTCGAAGCGATCACGCTCAATGCGGGACTGACCGTGCACGTGCGCGTGCTCGGCGGGCGCGATCCACACCACATCGCCGAGGCCGAGTTCAAGGCGTTCGCCCGGGCCTTCCGTCAGGCGAAGTCACTCGACCCGCTCGTCGAGGGCATCCCGTCCACCAAGGGTGCGCTGTGACCGGGCCCCACGTCGCGGTCTTCGACTACGAGTCGGGCAACGTCCACTCGGCGGTCAAGGCGTTGGCGGCCGCCGGAGCCGATGTCGAACTGACCCGCGACCGCGCCCGCGCCCTGGCCGCCGACGGGCTCGTCGTGCCCGGCGTCGGTGCATTCGCCGCGGTGCGCGACGCCCTGATCGCGCACGGCGGTGACGAGATCATCGATCGCCGCCTGGCGGGCGGGCGCGCCGTGCTCGGCATCTGCGTCGGCATGCAGATCATGTTCGAGCATGGCGTCGAACGCGGCCAGGACTCCGCGGGGCTGGGGGAGTGGCCGGGGGCGGTCACCGAACTGGACGCCCCGGTACTGCCCCACATGGGCTGGAACACCGTCGAGCCTGGCGAGGGATCGGTGCTGTTCCGCGGCATCGAGCACGAACGGTTCTACTTCGTGCACTCCTTCGCCGCCAAGTCGTGGGAACTCGACGTCATTCCGCCCTTCCCGCAGCCCGCGGTGACCTGGGCGACGCACGGCGAGCGGTTCATCGCCGCCGTCGAGAACGGGCCGCTCTCGGCCACGCAGTTCCACCCCGAGAAGTCCGGCGAAGCCGGCATCCGACTCCTGCGCAACTGGGTCGAATCCCTCTGACCCCGCACAGGGTTTGAGGACTTCGTCGCCGAAGACTACTCTCGTCTCTCGTGCCCGACCGGGCCGCCCTACCCTCCACAAGGAAGCCATGAACGATTTCGCACAGTCACCAGCCCTGATCCTGCTGCCCGCCGTGGACGTGGCCGGCGGAAAGGCGGTGCGACTCACCCAGGGCGAGGCGGGCACCGAGACCAACTACGGCGACCCCGTCGACGCGGCAGGCGAGTTCGTCGACGCCGGCGCGCAGTGGATCCACCTCGTCGACCTCGACGCGGCCTTCGGCCGGGGCAGCAACAGCTCGATCCTGCGCAAGGTCATCAAGCAGTACCGCGGCATCAACATCGAGGTCTCGGGCGGCATCCGCGATGACGCGAGCCTCGAAGCGGCGCTGGAGTCGGGCGCGGCCCGTATCAACCTCGGCACCGCGGCGCTGGAGAACCCCGAGTGGGCCGCCGACGTCATCAGCCGCTACGGCGAGGCCGTCGCCGTCGGACTCGACGTGCGCGGCACGACCCTCGCGGCACGCGGCTGGACCAAGGAAGGCGGCGACATCTGGGAGGTGCTCGAGCGCCTCGAAGAGGCCGGCTGCAGCCGCTACGTCGTCACCGACGTCACCAAGGACGGCACGCTGCGCGGACCCAACCTCGATCTGCTGCGGGAGATCACCGCGCGCACACCGAAGCCCGTGATCGCCTCGGGCGGCGTCTCCAGCCTCGACGACATCGCCGCACTGCGCGAGCTCGTCCCGCTGGGTGTCGAGGGCGCGATCGTCGGCAAGGCGCTCTACGCCGGACAGTTCACCCTCGCCGAGGCTCTGGATGTCGCAGGGGACTGACGACGCCTGCGACCACGGTGCCCCCGCTGACTCGGCGGGCGTGCCGTGGGAGGGGCGCAGTTTCGAGACCAACCCCCACGCCGCCGACGACGGATCCGCCGACCCTGCGCTGCTCGCCGCTTTGCGGCGATTCCGCTCGGGCGAGGGGTCGCAGGTCGAGGTCGTCGATGCGTTGCGAAGCGCCCGCGTGCTCGTACCGCTGGTCGCCGAGCGCGGCGATGAGGGCGTCGGGCCGACCGGACTGAAGGTCGACAAGACCCAGGAGCTCTCGATCGTCACCGTAGCCGCCCCCGACGGGCGTCGCGTGCAGCCGGTCTTCTCGTCCGTCGACACGATGCGGCGCTGGGACGCTCAGGCCCGGCCGATCCCGGTCGAGGCCGTGCGCGTCGCGCTGTCGGCGTCGAGCGAGCAGACCGATCTGATCGTGCTCGATCCGGCATCCGACACCGAGTTCGTCGTGCGCCGCCCCGCGATCTGGGCGATGGCGCAGAGCCAGCCGTGGGAGCCCAGCTTCCTGTCGCCGGAGGTGTTCACGGCCCTGCGTGAGAGCATCGCGCACGAACTGGCCGTCATCGATGTGTCCATCGCGTCGGGGGACGCGGATGCCCGCATGCGCGGCCCCGAACTGATCGTCACGCTGACGCTGATCGACGGCCTGGACCGCGAGACTCTGGACGCCGTGCTGGCGCGGCTGGCTCAACGGTGGGCGGCCGATGACCGCATGGCGGTTCTGGTCGACTCGCTCACCGTCAAGCTCACACGCTCCGAGGTCAGTTGACCGGGCCGGTCCACTTCTCGCCGGGGCCCTTGCCGATCGGGTCCGGGATGACCGATGCCTCACGGAAGGCCAGCTGAAGCGAGCGCAGACCGTCGCGCAGCGGGCTGGCGTGCGCGCTGCTGATCTCGGGCGCCCCGGCGGTGATGAGCCCGGCGAGGGCGTTGATGAGCTTGCGGGCCTCGTCGAGGTCGAGCTGCTTCTCGGGGTCATCCGCCAGGCCGAGTTTCACGGCGGCCGCGCTCATCAGGTGAACAGCGGTCGTGGTGATCACCTCGACCGCGGGAACGTCGGCGATGTCGCGTCCCGCGGCGGTCGCTGCCTGCTCCTGCTCGGCCCAGGTGTCGAGGCGGTGGTCGTGGGGCTCAGCAGGAATCGTCACTTCGTGTTGCTTTCTGTTAGACTTCTGCGGGCTCCGGAGCGTCACGCTCCGGCACGAAAGAGGATCCAATCCCACCCGCGCTTGCCGTTCCAGGCTACCGGGTTCTGCACCCCGCCGGTTTCGGTGGAAAGGGTGTGACAAGCCGGTGCATCTGAAGCATCGGCGGGTGGGGGAACTCCGAATTCGCCCGAGGCGTCAACAGCGACTCGGTGGCCGACAACCCACGTCTAAGGAGCTCCGCATCAGCGATCCCCGTACCAATGAGCGCATCCGCGTCCCCGAGGTCCGCCTCGTCGGACCCGCGGGTGAGCAGATCGGCGTTGTCCGCATCGAGGCAGCGCTGCGTCTGGCCCAGGAAGCCGATCTCGACCTCGTCGAGGTGGCTCCCAACTCCAAGCCGCCCGTGGTCAAGATCATGGACTACGGCAAGTTCAAGTACGAGGCCGCGCAGAAGGCGAAGGAAGCACGCCGTAACCAGGCGAACACCATCCTCAAAGAGGTGCGCTTCCGCCTGAAGATCGAGGCCCACGACTACACGACCAAGCTCAAGCGCGCCGAGGGCTTCCTCAAGGCCGGCGACAAGGTCAAGGCCATGATCCTGTTCCGCGGCCGCGAGCAGTCGCGTCCCGAGCAGGGTGTGCGTCTGCTGCGCAAGTTCGCCGAGGACGTCGCCGAGTTCGGCTCGGTCGAGTCGAACCCCACCATCGACGGTCGCAACATGGTCATGGTCATCGCGCCGCTGAAGAACAAGTCCGAGGCCAAGGCCGAGCAGAACGCCGTCCGCTCGGCGAACAAGCAGGCCGCGCGCGAGGCGAAGTCCTCGACGGGCAACGACGCCGAGGCCTGAGCCGCCCCCCAGTCTCCCGCTTGCGAGCGGGTATCCACCGTCGCCCGCCAGGGCGCCACACGAAGGAAGAGAAGATGCCGAAGCAGAAGACCCACTCGGGTGCGAAGAAGCGCTTCAAGATCACCGGCAGCGGAAAGCTGAAGAAGCAGCAGGCCGGTATGCGCCACAACCTCGAGCACAAGTCGAGCCGTCGCACCCGCCGCCTGAACCAGGACCAGGTGCTCTCGAAGGCCGACTCCAAGGTCGCGAACAAGCTTCTCGGTCGCGGCTGAGCCCCGCCCGAGCGTACGGAATAGGAATACACGAAAATGGCAAGAGTCAAGCGCGCGGTAAACGCGCAGAAGAAGCGTCGCGTCATCCTCGAACGCGCCTCGGGTTACCGTGGCCAGCGTTCGCGCCTCTACCGCAAGGCGAAGGAGCAGGTCACCCACTCGCTCGTCTACGCGTACCGTGACCGTCGCAAGCGCAAGGGCGACTTCCGTCGTCTGTGGATCCAGCGCATCAACGCCGCTGCCCGCCAGAACGGCATCACGTACAACCGCTTCATGCAGGGTCTGGGCCTGGCCGGTGTGCAGGTCGACCGCCGTATGCTCGCCGAGCTCGCCGTGACCGACGCCGCCGCATTCGCGTCGCTGGTCGAGACCGCGAAGAACGCTCTGCCCTCGGACGTCAACGCTCCGAAGTCGGCTGCCTGAGCATCCGCTCTTCATGCAAACGGGCGTCTCCCCTCGGGGAGGCGCCCGTTTCGCGTCCCGGGGCATCCGCGGCGCGCCGATAGACTGATGCCGTGCTGGAGAATCCTCGCTCGCCCCGTGTCCGCGCTGTCGCCAAGCTCTCCAAGCGCAGTGCGCGCGTCGAGACCGGTCTGTTCCTGCTGGAGGGGCCGCAGGCGGTCCGTGAGGCATTGCGGTACGTGCCCGGTGCGATCGTCGAGCTCTACGCGACGCCGACGGCGTGGGAACGGCACGCCGACATCCGTCAGCTGGTCGCCGAGCACGAGGTCCCGTTCGACTACGTGACCGAGGACGTGCTCGACGCGATGGCCGACACCGTGACCCCGCAGGGGCTGATCGCGGTGGCCCGCCAGACCCCGACCGCTGTGAAGGACATCTTCGCGGCGTCCCCGCGCCTGATCGCGATCTGCGAAGAGGTGCGCGACCCGGGCAATCTCGGCACGATCATCCGTGCGGCGGACGCCGCAGGGGCGGATGCTGTCGTGCTGACCGGCCGCACCGTTGATCCCTACAACCCGAAGGTCGTCCGCTCGACCACGGGCTCGCTGTTCCACCTGCCGATCTCGGTGGGAGGCGACCTCGCCGACGTCGTGAGCCGCGCGCACGCGGCCGGACTGCAGGTGCTCGCCGCCGATGTGGGCGGGGGCGATCTGTTGTCTGCGCGCGCCGACAACACGCTCGCCAAGCCGACCGCCTGGTTGTTCGGCAACGAGGCGCGGGGACTCGAAGCGGATGCCCGCGGGCTCGCCGACCAGGCACTGAAACTGCCGATCTACGGGCAGGCCGAGTCGTTGAACCTCGCGACCGCCGCGAGCGTGTGCCTGTACGAGAGCGCGTTCGCGCAGCGCGCCGAGCACTGATCGGCGCCATCGCGCCGCCGATCACGAAACGATAAAGACCACGACGACCCCCTGTGCTGTCGAGGCCCCGGCCCTAGAGTTGGGCCATGGCAGAGAGCAGAGACGCCCTCGTGGTCGTCGAGAACGTCCAGAAGCACTACGGCGACTTCCAGGCGCTGACCGACATCAACCTCACGGTCGACCGCGGTGAGGTCGTCGTCGTCATCGGACCGTCAGGCTCGGGTAAGTCCACGCTCTGCCGCACCATCAACCGGCTGGAGACGATCACCAGCGGCGAGATCCGCATCGACGGTAAAGTGCTGCCCGCCGAGGGCAAGGCGCTCGCGCACCTGCGCGCCGAGGTCGGCATGGTCTTTCAGTCGTTCAACCTGTTCGCGCACCTGACGATCCTTGAGAACGTCACGCTCGGCCCGATCAAGGTCCGCGGCCTCAAGAAGGCGGATGCCGAGAAGGAGGCCATGGCGTTGCTGGAGCGCGTCGGGGTCGCCGAGCAGGCGCGCAAGCTTCCTGCGCAGCTGTCGGGTGGACAGCAGCAGCGTGTCGCGATCGCCCGTGCCCTGGCGATGCGCCCGAAGGTCATGCTCTTCGATGAGCCCACCAGCGCCCTGGACCCCGAGATGATCACCGAGGTGCTCGACGTGATGATCGGGCTCGCCAACGAGGGTATGACGATGATCGTCGTCACTCACGAGATGGGCTTCGCGCGCAAGGCGGCCAACCGGGTCGTGTTCATGGCCGATGGGCAGATCGTCGAGCAGGCCACGCCCGAGCAGTTCTTCACGAACCCGCAGAGCGCGCGCGCCAAGGACTTCCTCTCCAAGCTGCTCACCCACTGACTCCCGTCCACACATCCCATAAGGAGACGCACATGCGACGTACACGCACACTGGCAGGAATCGGCATCGCAACGGTGGCGTTGTTCGCCCTGACCGCCTGCAACAGCGGAACCCCGTCGGACCCCGGTGGCGACGGCGGCGATGGCGGCGACGCCGGATCATCCACGCCGTGGGAGGTCGCGACGGATGTCAGCCTCGACGGCAGCCCGACTTTCGACGCGATGGTCGAGCGCGACGGCGTCATCATCGGCGTCAAAGAAGATCAGCCCGGCCTGGGCTACCTCGACGTGACCTCGGGCGATCGCACGGGATTCGACGTCGACATCGCACGCTGGATCGCGGCGTCGCTCGGCTTCGATGAGGACCAGATCGAGTTCAAGCCGATCGCCTCGGCCAACCGCGAGCAGGCCATCGTCAACGGCGACATCGACTACTACGTCGGCACGTACTCGATCAACGACAAGCGCAAGGAGCAGATCGACTTCGCGGGACCGTACTTCGTCACGGGTCAGGGGTTGCTGGTCGCGAAGGACGCGCCGGAGGCGACCAAGCTCGAGGACTTCAACGGCAAGACCGTCTGCTCGGCGACAGGCTCCACGCCGATCCAGAACATCAAGGCGAACTTCCCCGACATCAAGACGCAGGAGTACGATCTCTACTCCGCCTGCGTCGAAGACCTGATCAGCGGCAAGGTCGATGCTGTGACCACCGACCAGGCCATCCTGATCGGCTACGCGGCGCAGTACCCCGATGACGTCAAGGTCACGGGTGGACTGTTCACCGAAGAGCGCTACGGCGTCGGTCTACCCAAGGGCGATGACGTGCTGCGCGACCACATCAACACGCTGTTCACCGATGGCGGCGATGTCTGGCAGCAGATTTTCGACAACAACCTCGGCGACTCGGGCATCCAGGTCGAGCAGCCTGCGGTCGACGCGTACTGAACGACATCTGCGGGGGCGCGGATGCATCGCGCCCCCGCAGCATCATCCGACGGAGGAATGAGAAGACGTGGACGTCATCTTCGGCAACCTCGACCTGTGGAGCGAGGCGCTGACCAACACCCTGCTGGTGTTCGTGTTCGGAGGGATTATCGCCCTCGTTCTCGGCATCATCGTCGGCGCGATGCGCGTCTCGCCGGTGCCGATCGCGCGAGGAGTGGGCACGGTCTATGTCAACCTCGTTCGGAACACCCCTCTGACCCTGGTGTTCTTCTTCTTCGTGTTCGGATATCCGCAGTTGGGACTGCCCCCGCTATCGAACACCGTGCTCGGCATCCTGGCGATCGGCATCTACACCGCGACCTATGTCGCTGAGGTGCTGCGTGCGGGTATCAACACCGTGCACGTCGGGCAGGCCGAAGCTGCGCGTGCGATCGGCCTGCCGTTCGGGCAGGTGATGACACTCGTGGTTCTGCCGCAGGCGTTCCGGTCCGTCGTGCCGCCGATGATGAGCGTGTTCATCGCGCTGCTCAAGAACACCACGGTGGCCGCCGGCTTCGCGATCTCCGAGCTCGCCGCACTGCGCGCCACCATCAACGATGCGCCTGACCGGCCCGGTAACCCCATGGAAGTGCTGCTGTGGGTGGCGGTGGTCTTCGTCGCGCTCGTGCTATTGATGAGCTGGGCGCAGCGAACGCTTGAGAACAAGTGGAGGATCGCACGATGACTTCCGTCCTTTACGACGTACCCGGACCGCGTGCGATCGCCCGCAACCGGGTACTGGCAGCGGTCACGGTGCTCCTCGTGCTCGCCGTGATCGGCTTCATGACTTACCGGCTCTGGGAGTCTGGCCAGTTCGAGGCGTCGAAGTGGTACGTGTTCACCTTCAGCAACGTGTGGATGAGCATTCTTGAGGCGCTCGGCAACACGCTGGCCGCGTTCGCGCTGGCCGCAGTGCTGAGTCTTGTTCTGGGTCTTGTGCTGGCGATCGGGCGTCTGTCAGACCACGCCTGGATCCGTGTGCCGGTGACCGCAGTCACAGAGCTGCTGCGAGCGGTACCGGTTCTGGTCATGATGATGCTGCTCTACTACGGTCTTCCCGTCGTCGGCGTCAAGATGGAGCCCTACTGGGCGGTTGTACTGGCACTGATGGCGTACAACGGTTCCGTGCTGGCCGAAGTCTTCCGAGCGGGAATTGAATCCTTGCCACGTGGACAGAAGGAAGCCGGCTACGCGATCGGTCTGCGCAAGAGCGGAGTGATGCGGCTGATCCTCTTCCCGCAGGCTGTGCGGGCGATGCTTCCGGTCATCGTCGCTCAGCTCGTCGTGACCATGAAAGACACGGCACTGGGATTCATCATCACCTACCCCGAGTTGCTCTACTACGCCAAGCTGCTCAGCTCGCAGCAGGGGCGCCCGATCCTGCAGTCCGCCTTCGTCATCGGTGGCATCTACATCGTGATGTGTCTGATTCTCTCGGGCATCGCGAAGTGGCTCGAGATCCGCACACGCCGCTCGCCGAAGGACAAGGTGCTGGAAGCCGAGGCGGCCGTGCTCATGCACGAAGGAACCGACACCGAACTTCTGGTCGCCCAGGGGGACGGCAAGCGGGGACGGCGGCTGGGTCGGGACCGACGCTGAACGGAACGGCCGGTCGTCGCCGCGCCGGTAGACTCTGATCTCGTGTCAGCCACTCCTGAGATCACCCCCGAAGCGGTCGAGGCCGCGGTCACGGCGGCACTCGCTGCCGTCGAAGCCGCGAGCGACACCGCCCAGCTCAAATCCGCCAAAGCCGCGCATGTGGCCGAAGGGTCGCCGCTGGCCGTCCTGAACGCGTCTATGCGTCAGGTCGCGCCCGAGCACAAGGCGACGTTCGGCAAGCTGATCGGGCAGGGGAGGGGTCGGGTCGCCCAGGCCCTGGCCGCCAAGGAGGCCGAGCTGGCCGAGGCCGAGACGGCAGCCCGCCTGGAGGCCGAGCGGGTCGACATCACCGCGCTCGCCTCGCGTTCGCGTGTGGGTGCGCGCCATCCGCTGCCGCTCATGCAAGAGCAGATCAGCGACATCTTCGTCGGCATGGGGTGGGAGATCGCCGAGGGCCCCGAGCTCGAGCACGAGTGGTTCAACTTCGACGCCCTGAACTTCGATGTCGACCACCCGGCACGTCAGGAGCAGGACACCTTCTACGTCGACCCGACGTCGCGTCACCTGGTGATGCGCACGCACACCAGCCCGGTGCAGGTGCGGTCGATGCTCGACCGCGAGGTGCCGATCTATGTGCTGTGCCCTGGTCGCGTGTACCGCACCGATGAGTTCGACGCCACGCACCTGCCGGTGTTCACCCAGGTCGAGGGCCTCGTGGTTGACAAGGGCATCACCATGGCGCATCTGAAGGGCACGCTCGACCACCTCGCCAAGCAGCTCTTCGGAGCCGAGGCGAAGACGCGCCTGCGCACCAACTACTTCCCGTTCACCGAGCCTTCGGCCGAGTTCGATCTGTGGCATCCGACCTTCAAGGGCGGCGCCCGCTGGATCGAGTGGGGCGGTTGCGGAATGGTCAACCCCAACGTGCTGCGCGCGGCGGGGATCGACCCGGAGGTCTACAGCGGGTTCGCCTTCGGTATCGGCGTCGAGCGGGCGCTGATGTTCCGCAGCGATGTGAAAGACATGCGCGACATGGCAGAGGGCGATGTGCGCTTCAGCGAGCAGTTCGGGATGGTGGTGTGATGCGTATTCCGCTTTCCTGGTTGCGCGAGTACGTCGAGGTGGCAGCGGATGCCACTCCGGAAGACGTTCTGGCGTCGTTCCTCTCGGTGGGCTTCGAAGAGGAGGACATCCATCGCGTCGAGATCACCGGTCCCGTCGTGGTCGGTCAGGTGCTCTCGGTCGAGCCCGAGCCGCAGAAGAACGGCAAGACGATCAACTGGTGCCAGGTCGATGTGGGCGAAGACGAGCCCCGCGGAATCGTCTGCGGTGCGCACAACTTCGTCGCCGGTGACAAGGTCGTGGTGACCCTGCCCGGGGCTGTACTGCCCGGGCCGTTCCCGATCGCCGCGCGCAAGACGTACGGCCATGTCTCGGACGGCATGATCGCCTCGGCGCGCGAGCTCGGCCTCGGCGACGAGCACGACGGCATCATCGTGCTGTCGACGCTGGGTCTGGACCCCGAGGTCGGTACTGACGCCATCGAACTGCTGCATCTCAACGATGTCGCCGTCGAGATCAACGTCACGCCCGACCGCGGTTACGCGTTCTCACTGCGTGGCGTTGCCCGCGAGTACGGTCACGCCACGGGGGGTGCTTTCAGCGATCCCGCCGAGCGCGACTTCGCCGAGCTGCAGCCGGGAACGGGCTTCGACATCCGTGTCGAGGATGAGAACCCGATCCGCGGCACCGTCGGCGCGCGCGAGTTCGTCGCACGCGTCGTCCGCGATGTCGACCCGAGCCGTCCCACCCCTCCGTGGATGGTCGCCCGGCTCGCGTTGGCGGGCATGCGCTCGCTGGGCATCCTGATCGACATCACCAACTACGTCATGCTCGAGCTGGGCAACCCGATTCACGGCTACGACCTCGACAAGCTCGACGGCGGCATCGTGGTGCGTCGCGCGGGCCAGGGCGAGCGCATCACCACGCTCGACGGGCAGGATCGCGCTCTGCACGTCGAGGATCTGCTGATCACCGACGGTTCGGGCCCCATCGGCATCGCCGGCGTCATGGGCGGCGGCACGACCGAGATGAGTGACACCACGCGCAACGTGCTGATCGAGGCGGCGACGTTCGATCCGGTCACGATCGCCCGGAGCGCCCGCCGACACAAGCTGCCGAGCGAGGCGTCGAAGCGCTTCGAGCGGGGTGTCGATCCGCTGATCCCGTTCGTCGCCGCACGCCGGGTGGCCGATCTGATGGTCGAGCTCGCCGGGGGAACGCTGACCGACGAGGGCGGCGCGCTGTACACCGAGTTCGAGATCGCCGGAATCGCGCTGCCGCGTGGCTTCGCCGATGGCGTCGTGGGCGTCGACTACACCGACGACGAGGTCGTCGGGGCACTCGAGATGATCGGCGCCGAGGTCGCGGAGCAGGGCGACGGGTGGTTCGTGATCCCGCCGAGCTGGCGACCCGACCTCACTGACAAGTGGACGCTGGTCGAGGAGATCGCGCGCATCCACGGTCTCGACCGGATCCCGTCCGTCCTCCCGGTCCCGCCGTCGGGCCGTGGCTACACGGCGCTGCAGCAGGGACGCAAGCGGGTGGCGGATGCCCTCGCCGCGGCCGGTCTGGTCGAGACGCCGTCGTTCCCGTTCACCACCGAGCAGCTCAACGACCTGCACGGCTCGGCGACCGGCGATCACCTGCCCAGCATCCGTCTGGCCAACGCACTCGACGGACAGGCGCCGTTCCTGCGCCGATCGCTGCTGCCCGCTCTGGTGCAGACCGCGCACCGCAACATCTCGCGCGGTCTGGTGGATCTCGGCCTGTTCGAGGTCGGGTCGGTGTTCACCCCCGAAGAGGGCGTGACCTACGGCACGGACTTCATCCCGCCGCTCGGGGAACGCCCCGACGATGAGACGCTGGCGGCGCTCAACGCGGCCATCCCGCCGCAGCCGAGGCACATCGCGGCGCTGTTCGCCGGCAACATCACCCCGCGTCAGCCGGGGCGCCCTGCCGAGCACGTCGACCTGGCCGATGCGCTGGACGTCGTGCGCGTGATCGGCGTCGCCGCCGGCGTCGACATCGACGTCGCGCAGACGCAGCGCGCCGCGCTGCATCCGGGACGAGCCGGGGCACTGAGCGTGCGCGGCGAGCAGATCGGCTACGTCGGCGAGCTGCACCCGCAGGTCTCGGCCGACGCCGACCTGCCGGGGCGTGTCGTCGTGTTCGAACTGGACCTGGATCGTCTGCTCACCCTCGCGGGCGAGCGCGTCGTCGTCGAGTCCCTGTCGACGTACCCTGCGGCCACGCAGGACGTTTCGCTGGTCGTGGGTGTGGAGGTGCCTGCCGCCGAGGTGCGCGCCGCGCTCGTCGAGGGCGCCGGCGACCTGCTCGAGTCCGTGCGTCTCGTCGACGACTACCGCGGCGAGGGCCTGGGCGACGGGCAGAAGAGCCTCAGCTACGCCCTGCGCTTCCGGGCATCCGACCGTACGCTGACCGCCGCCGAGGCGAGCGAGGCAAAGCTCGCGGGCGTCGCCGTGGCGACGCAGCGCTTCGGCGCGAGCATCCGCGACTGAGTCGCATCGGCGATTCCGCTCACGGTGCCTGCGCTGTGAGCGGAATCGCTTGCGTCTGCTCTCGGATGCCGATGGCATGGACGCATGACTCAGGTGCTGGTGCTCGGCGGAACAGGATGGCTTTCGGGACGGATCGCGCAGCGTTGGCGTGACGCCGGCGCGCAGGTGACGTGCCTGGCACGCGGAAGCCGACCGGCCCCGGACGGCACCGTGCTGTTGCGCGGGGACCGTGACGAACCGGATGTCTACGACCGGCTGCGCGAGCAGCAGTGGGACGAGATCGTCGATATCTCCTCGCGCGCGGATCACGTGGGTGCGGCCGTCGCGGCGCTCGGCGACAGCGCGGCGCACTGGACGTACGTGTCGTCGGTCTCGGTGTACGCCGACGAGGTCACCGTCGGTCTCGACGAGACCGGGCCGCTCCACGCACCCGCGCAGCCGGGCGACGAGTACGACTACAGCGCCCAGAAGGTCGCCGCCGAACAGGCGGTGACCGCCCTGGGCACGCGGGCGGGCATCGTCAGGCCCGGCCTGGTGGTCGGCGCCGGCGACCCCAGCGACCGCTTCGGATACTGGGCGGCGGCCTTCGCACGCGCCGGTGACGGCGCAGTGCTGGCGCCCGACAGCCGCGACCGATTCGCTCAGGTGATCGACGTCGACGATCTCGCCGGGTTCATCACCGCTGACCGGCGCACCGGGGTCGTCAATGCCATCGGTGATCCGCTGCCGCTGAGCGACCTGCTCGACGCCTTCCGTACCGAGTCCGGGCACACCGGTCCGGTCCGGGTGGCCGACGACGACTGGCTCAACGCGCACGGCGTGCAGTACTGGATGGGGGAGCGCTCACTGCCGCTGTGGCTGCCCGCAGACATGCCGGGCTTCGCGCAGCACGACAACCGTGCGTACCGCGCCGCCGGCGGGGGATTCACGCCCCTTGACCAGACGATCCGGAGCGTGCTCGCCGACGAACGCGCTCGGGGACTGGACCGCGAGCGTCGTGCCGGTCTGACCCGGCACGACGAGAGCGAGCTGCTCGCACAGCTCGTCTGAGCCGGGTCCGGTCGACGCCCGATCCGGCGGGCTTCGCTAGACTCGCGCACAGTGACACGGGGTGCCGCAGAAGCGGCTGAGATCACACCCGTCGAACCTGATCTAGTTCGTACTAGCGAAGGGATGTCGTCCATGAGCGATCGTCTGCGCCCATCCGCCCGTATTCCGGCCGCCGCCGCCGAGCTGCTGCGTGAGGTGCGCTGCACACCTCCGCTGACCCAGTGCATCACCAACACCGTGGTCACGGGCTTCACGGCCAATGTGCTTCTGGCGACGGGGGCGGCACCCGCGATGGTCGCCATCGTCGGCGAGTCCGGGGTCTTCGCCGGCATCGCCGATGCGCTGCTGGTGAATCTCGGTACTCCGCCGCCCGAGCAGCGCGCGGCCATGTCCGAGGCGGTGCGCGGCGCGAACACGGCGGGTACGCCGTGGGTGCTCGACCCGGTCGCGATCGGAGCACTCCCCGTGCGAACGACACTCGCCGCCGAGCTGGTCGCCCAGCATCCGACGGCCGTGCGCGGCAACGCGAGTGAGATCCTCGCCCTGGCCGGCACCGGTGCCGGCGGACGCGGCGTCGACGCCGTCGATGCCCCGGAGGCCGCCACGGAGGCGGCCCGTACGATCGCCGCACGGTGGGGGAGCGTGGTGGCGGTCTCGGGTGCCACCGACCTGATCACCGACGGGGAACGGGTGATCCGGATCGCCAACGGCGACCCGCTGCTTACGCGCATCACCGGGGGAGGGTGCGCGCTCGGAGCCGTCATGGCCGCCTTCCTCGGCGCGGCCCGAGCAACCGGGGCCGACGCCATGACGGCGGTGGCTGCGGCGACCCTGGTCTACACCGTCGCCGCCGAGCGTGCGGCGAAGGTCGCCGCGGGCCCCGGCAGCTTCGCCGTCGCATTCATCGACGCGCTCGCGGCGGTCGAGGCAGACGATCTGCTGCGCGACGCCCGGATCGAGGAGGACGCACGGTGACGTACGACCTGTCGATCTACCTGGTCACCGATCCGCACCTGTGCGGTACGCGCGGTGTCGTGCAGACCGTCCGCGATGCGGTCGACGGCGGCGCCACCATCGTGCAGCTGCGCGACAAGCACGCCGCCGACGACGCCATCGTCGACCAACTCGTCTCCCTATCCGAGGTCATCGACGGGCGCGCGCTGCTCGTCGTCGACGACCGCGTCGACGCCGTTCTTGCCGCACGCCGCCGGGGAGCCCGCGTCGACGGGGTCCACGTGGGACAGTCCGACATGCCGGCGACCGAGGTGCGGCGCCTGCTCGGGCCGGATGCCCTCGTCGGCCTCACCGCGAACACGCCGGAGCACCTGGCGGCGCTGCGCGACCTTCCGACCGGGACGGTCGACTACATCGGTGCCGGGGTGATCCGTCCGACGAGTACGAAGCCCGATCACCCGGCCCCGCTCGGCATCGCAGGCTTCGCCGCGCTCGCCGCGCAGAGCCCTGTTCCCGCCGTCGCGATCGGTGGCATCCGCTCGGATGACGTTGTACCGCTGCGCGCGGCAGGTGCCGCCGGTGTTGCCGTCGTGTCACAGATCTGCGCGGCCGACGACGCGCACCTCGCGACCACCGCGCTGCGCGCGCGGTGGAGCGGCGCCGCGGTTCCCCGGGTGCTGAGCATCGCCGGCAGCGACCCCTCCGGGGGTGCCGGCATCCAGGCCGACCTGAAATCCATCGCCGCCAACGGCGGCTACGGCATGGCAGCACTGACCGCACTCACGGCGCAGAACACACGCGGCGTGCACGAGGTGCACGTCCCGCCGGCGTCGTTCCTGCGTGCGCAACTCGACGCGCTCGCCGACGACATCGAGATCGACGCGGTGAAGATCGGGATGCTCGCGGATGCCGAGGTGATCGCCATGGTCGACGCCTGGCTGGACGAGAACCGTCCGGCGACCGTCGTGCTCGATCCGGTCATGGTCGCCACCTCCGGCGACCGTCTGCTCGATGAGCGGGCGGAGGCGGCACTGCACCGCCTCGCGCGACGTGCCGACCTGCTCACCCCGAACATCGCCGAACTCGAGGTGCTGGCCGGACGGCGGGTCATCGGGTGGGACGACGCGCTCGATGCGGCGCGCGACCTCGCGGCAGCCGTCGATGCCCTGGTGCTCGTCAAGGGCGGGCACCTCGACAGCGACGACGCACCCGACGCCCTCGTCGGAGCGGAGGGCGTGATCTCGCACTTCTCCGGTGCGCGCATCGCCACCACCAGCACACACGGCACCGGTTGCTCGCTCTCATCCGCCGTCGCCACGCGCCGTGCGGCAGGGGCCGACTGGTCGCTCGCGATCGCCGACTCCCGCGCCTGGCTGCGCGAGTCGCTGCGCGCAGGAGCGGCACTCGGCGTCGGGCGCGGTCACGGGCCGGTCAACCACTTCGCTGGACTCTGGCAACGCGGCGGGCTCGGCACGCGCCCAACCGCCGATGACGTGCGCGCCGAATGGTGGGCCGGTATCGCGAGCATCCGTCACGACATCGACGCGCTGCCGTTCATCCGCGCACTCGCCGACGGCACACTCGATCGGGCGACATTCCTGCACTACCTGGAGCAGGACGCGCTGTACCTGCGTGAGTACGCGCGGGTGCTCGCCGAAGCTGCGCGCCTCGCACCCACCGCGGCGGAACAGGCGTTCTGGGCTGAGGGCGCACACGGTGCGATCGCCGGTGAGCTGGCCATGCACGCCTCCTGGCTCACGCCGATGACCGGGGTGTCGGCGGCCACGTTCTCGGCCCATCCCACCCCCGTCACGACCGGCTATCTGGACCTCCTGCGCGCGACGGCGTTCACCGGCGATTACGCGACCCTGATCGCGGCGGTGCTGCCGTGCTTCTGGCTGTACGCCGACCTCGGCGAACGGCTACACAGCGGTGCCTTCGGGCCGGAGCCCCTCGATCCGGGGCATCCGTTCGCCTCGTGGCTGGCGACATATGCCGACCCGACGTTCGCGGTCGCCAACGCGCAGGCCATCGCGTACGTCACCGCAGCAGCCGCCAGATCAGATGATGCGCAGCGGTCGCGCATGCGCCGAGCGTTCGACCTGGCCGCCGCGCACGAACGGGCCTTCTTCGACCTTCGGTGACGGCGAACGGCGCGGCGGCCCGGTCGCGTCAACTTGCGCCCGGTGGCGACGACTCGATATCGTCACCGCATGCCTTCGGCCCCGCACAACCGCGCGACGCTCTCCCCGAGCGTCGCCGTTGTGCGCCCGCGCCGACGCCGCGGCGGCCGCCGACCATAGGCGACCCCGCTCTGCGCCGACGCTTCGGCGCGGCTGCCGGTGTCGCCGCCTCGGCCCAGGCCCGTCATCGGGCGCACACCGACCGTTAAGGTAGAAGCATGACGTATACCGTCGCCGTCTCCGGCGCATCCGGCTACGCGGGGGGCGAGATCCTGCGGCTCCTCGCCGCACACCCCGACATCGAGATCCGCACCGTGACCGCGCATTCCAACGCCGGCCAGCCGCTCATCGAACACCAGCCGCACCTGCGCTCCCTGGCGCACCTGACGCTGCAGCCCACCACCCCCGAGGTGTTGGCCGGGCACGACATCGTGTTCCTCGCCCTGCCGCACGGCCAGTCCGGCCAGTACACCGACGCCCTCGGCGACACCCCGCTGGTGATCGACGCCGGGGCCGACCACCGGCTCACCTCGCGACAGGCCTGGGACGCGTTCTACGGCGGCCACTTCCACGAGCCGTGGGCGTATGGTGTGCCCGAGCTGCTCACCGCCGCCGGAAAGCAGCGTGAGCAGCTGCGGGGCGCTTCGCGGATCGCGGCTCCCGGCTGCAACGCATCGACCGTCAGTCTGAGCCTGACCCCCGGCGTCGCAGCCGGAGTGATCGATCCGTCCGACATCGTCACGATGCTTGCCGTCGGCCCGTCCGGCGCCGGCAAGAGCCTCAAGCCCCACCTGCTGGGCAGCGAACTGCTCGGCACCGCCAACCCGTACGCCGTCGGCGGCACGCACCGGCACATCCCCGAGATCCGCCAGGCGCTCGCCGCGGCCTCGGGAGCCACGCCCGACAGCATCCGCATCTCGTTCACCCCCGTTCTCGTGCCGATGGCGCGTGGCATCCTCGCCACGTCCACCGCGCCGATCGTCGAGGGTGTGACCGACGCGCAGATCCGCGGCGCGTGGGAGCAGGCGTACGGCGACGAGACCTTTGTGCAGCTGCTGCCGCAGGGATCGTTCCCGCGCACCGCTGACGTGCTCGGCGCCAATACCGCGCTGATGGGTCTGGCGATCGACCGGGCGGCCAACCGCGTCACGGTGGTCACCGCCGTCGACAACCTCGTCAAGGGCACCGCCGGCGCTGCCATCCAGTCCATGAATCTCGCGCTCGGCCTTCCCGAGGGTCGCGCGCTCACCGTGAACGGAGTAGCGCCGTGAGTGTCACCGCACCCCAGGGCTTCGAGGCGGCCGGCGTCGCCACGGGGCTGAAGTCCACCGGAGCCCTCGACGTGGCCATCGTCGTCAACCGCGGCCCGCGCAAGATCGGCGCGGCGGTGTTCACCACGAACCGCGCCAAGGCCAACCCGATCATCTGGTCGCAGCAGGTGATCGCCGATCGCATCGTCGAGGCGATCGTGCTCAACTCCGGCGGCGCGAACTGCTTCACCGGGGCCTTCGGGTTCCAGACCACGCACCAGACAGCCGAGAAGGCCGCCGAGCTGCTGCAGGTCAGCGCCGGAGATGTGTTGGTGTGCTCGACGGGGCTTATCGGCACCGGCGACGAGGTCTTCCGCGGTCGGGTTCTTGATGGCGTCGAGCGCGGCGTCGCCGCGCTGAGCGCAGACGGCGGTCAGGACGCCGCCGCGGCCATCATGACCACAGACACCGTCGCGAAGACCGCATCGGTGACGCGATCGGGCTGGACGATCGGAGGCATGGCCAAGGGCGCGGGGATGCTCGCACCGGGGCTGGCCACCATGCTCGTCGTCCTCACCACCGACGCCGACCTCGAAGCGGTCGAGGCGGATGCTGCGCTGCGCCGGGCGACGGGGGTCACCTTCGACCGGCTCGATTCGGACGGCTGCATGTCGACCAACGATCAGGTGACGCTGCTGGCCAACGGTGCCACCGGCATCCGTCCAGACCTCGACGAGTTCGCATCGGCCCTGACCGAGGTCTGCCGTGAGCTGTCGCAGAAGCTCCAGCAGGATGCCGAGGGCGCCAGCCATGACATCACGATCGTCGTCACGAACGCCGAGAGCGAGGCCGAGGCCGTGGAGGTCGGCCGATCGGTGGCCCGCAACAACCTCTTCAAGGCGGCGATCTTCGGCAACGACCCCAACTGGGGGCGGGTGCTCGCCGCGATCGGCACGACCGACGCGCGCTTCGACCCCTACGACGTCGATGTGTCGATGAACGGTGTGCGCGTCTGCTCCGCGGGTGGCCCCGACCGTCCTCGCGAAGAGGTCGACCTCACCCCGCGGGCGACGCTCGTCGAGATCGATCTGAAGACGGGCGATGCGGCCGCGACGATCCTCACCAACGACCTGACCCACGACTACGTGCACGAGAACAGCGCTTACGCCTCATGACAGATCTGCAGGACACCGCCCCCGAGGAAGCCGCCTACAAGGCCGCCACCCTCATCGAATCGCTGCCGTGGCTCAAGCGCTTCCGCGATCAGATTGTGGTCGTCAAGTACGGCGGCAATGCGATGGTCAGCGACGAACTGCAAGAGGCGTTCGCGCAGGACATCGCCTACCTGCGGTACGTCGGCGTGCAGCCGGTGGTCGTGCACGGCGGCGGCCCCCAGATCTCGAACATGCTCGACCGGCTGGCCATCCCCAGTGAGTTCAAGGGCGGATACCGGGTCACCTCCACCGAGGCCATCAGCGTCGTGCGGATGGTGCTCACCGGGCAGATCAACCCCACACTGGTGGCGAAGATCAATTCGCACGGCCCGATCGCGACGGGACTGAGCGGTGAGGACGCCGGGCTGTTCGGCGGGCGTCGACGCGGCATCGTGCTCGACGGTGAAGAGGTCGACCTTGGCCGTGTCGGCGACGTGGTGCAGGTCGACCCGACACCGGTGCTCGACCACCTCGCGGCCGGTCGCATCCCCGTGGTCTCGTCGATCGCGCCCGACCTCGATCACCCCGGTCAGTCGCTGAACGTGAATGCGGATGCCGCGGCCGCGGCCCTGGCGACGGCTCTGGGGGCCCGCAAGCTGGTGATCCTCACCGATGTCGCCGGGCTCTACGCCGACTGGCCCAACCGTGATTCGTTGGTGTCGCACATCACGGCGACCGAGCTCACCCAGATGCTGCCCACGCTCGAATCGGGAATGATCCCGAAGATGCGCGCGTGCCTCGACGCGGTCGAGTCAGGGGTCGATGCGGCGGCGATCATCGACGGGCGGGTACCGCACTCGGTGCTCGTGGAACTGTTCACCAGCAAGGGAATCGGCACAGAGGTGGTCGCAGGATGACGAACTGGAACGACGACGCGGCACGCGATCTGATGAGCCTCGGCGGACGGCTCGCGCTGCTCACCCGCGGTGAGGGCTCCTGGGTGTGGGACGCTGACGACAACCGCTACCTGGACTTCCTCGGCGGCATCGCCGTGAACTGCCTCGGTCACGCGCACCCGGTGTTCGTGGAGGCCGTCTCGGCGCAGGCGGCAACGCTGGCGCACGTGTCGAACTACTTCGCCACGCCCCCTCAGCTCGAGATCGCCGCGCGCCTGAAGCGCCTGGCGGGAACCGGTGAGCGCGGCCGCGTGTTCCTGGCGAACTCCGGTACCGAGGCCAACGAGATGGCGATCAAGCTCGCCCGGTTGCACGGTGCACAGCCCTCAGCGGGGGAGGGCGCTGCCCGCACGCGCATCCTCGTCGTCGAAGGAGCGTTCCACGGACGCACGATGGGCGCACTCTCGCTCACCCCGAAGGCCGCCTACCGCGACCCGTTCCTGCCGGCCGTGCCCGACATCGTCGCCGTGGAGCGCACGCTGGAGAGCCTGGAGGCGGCGTTCGCCGAGGGCGGAGTCGCCGCGATGATCGTCGAGCCCATCCAGGGCGAGGCGGGTGTGGTCGAGCTGCCCGAGGGGTTCCTCGCGCGTGCGCGCGCGCTCACGACAGCTCACGATGCGCTGCTGATCCTCGACGAGGTGCAGACCGGGTCGGGACGCACCGGTGAGTGGTTCGCCTTCCAGCGTGAGGGCGTGATCCCGGATGCCGTCACGCTCGCCAAGAGCATCGGCGCGGGCTTCCCGCTCGGCGCGCTGATCACGTTCGCCTCGGCGAGCGACCTGTTCTACCCGGGCACGCACAACTCGACCTTCGGTGGGAACCCGCTGGCCAGCGCGGTCGCCAACGCCGTGCTCGGCTTCGTCGAGGACGAGCACGTGCTCGACAACGTCAACGCGCGTGGCGCGCAGCTGCGCGACGGCGTCGCGGCACTGCCGCTGGTTGTGGGCACTACCGGCGCGGGCCTGCTCATCGGCATCCGGTTGAGTGCCCCGGTTGCGCCCGCGGTCGCCGCGGCCGCTCAGGAACGCGGGCTGATCGTCAACGCGCCGACCCCCGATGTCATCCGCATCGCTCCCGCCTACACGATTGGCGACACCGAGGTGCAAGAGTTCCTCACCCGGTTCGGCGCGGCCCTCGCCGACGTCGCCGCCACCACCACGACCCCCTCGGAGAAGCCATGACCCGCCACCTGCTGCGCGACGACGACCTGACGCGTGCCGAGCAGACCGAGATCCTCGATCTCGCCCTCGAACTGAAGAAGGACCGCTGGGCGAACAAGACCCTGGCGGGGCCCCAGACCGTCGCGGTCATCTTCGACAAGTCCTCTACCCGCACCCGCGTCTCGTTCGCGGTCGGGATCGCCGACCTCGGCGGCTCGCCGCTGATCATCTCGACCGCCAACAGCCAGCTCGGTGGCAAGGAGACGCCCTCCGACACCGCGCGCGTGCTCGAGCGTCAGGTGGCGGCGATCGTCTGGCGCACCTACGCGCAGTCGGGCTTGGAAGAGATGGCGCGCGGTACGCGCGTGCCGGTCGTCAACGCCTTGTCGGACGACTTCCACCCGTGCCAGTTGCTGGCCGACCTGCTCACGATCCGCGAGCACAAGGGTGAGCTGGCCGGGCTGACGCTGACGTTCTTCGGCGACGGGCGCAGCAACATGGCCCACTCGTACCTGCTCGCCGGTGTCACGGCGGGCATGCATGTGCGCATCGCTTCGCCCACCTCCTACGCCCCGCGCGCCGATGTCGTCGCCGCGGCCGAGGCCCGCGCCGCCGAGACCGGCGGATCGGTCACACTGCTGACCGACCCGCGTGAGGCCGCGCTGGGCGCTGATGTCGTCGTCACCGACACGTGGGTGTCGATGGGCAAGGAAGAAGAGAAGATCATCCGCCTGCGCGAGCTCGGCGGATACAAGGTGACCACCGAGATCATGTCGCTGGCTGATCCCGAGGCGATCTTCATCCACTGTCTTCCCGCGGATCGCGGCTACGAGGTCGACTCCGAAGTGATCGACGGCCCGCAGAGCGTCGTCTGGGACGAGGCCGAGAACCGACTGCACGCGCAGAAGGCGCTGCTTGTCTGGTTGCTCGAGAAGAAGACGCAGGCGACGGATGCCGTCGCCGGCGGCGAAGGAGCAGTCAAATGAGCGCGACGAACGGCGAGGGAGTGCACGGCACCAACGAGGGATCGCTGTGGGGCGGACGCTTCGCCACGGGCCCCTCGCCGGAACTGGTCGAACTGAGCCGCTCCACCCACTTCGACTGGGCGTTGGCGCTGTATGACATCGCCGGCTCCCACGCGCACGCCAAGGCGCTCGAAGCAGCCGGTTATCTGGACGCCGCCGAGGCCGAGGCGATGCACGCCGGACTCGACCGGCTGGCCGCTCGTGTGGCGGATGGCTCGCTCGTGGCGCAGCCCGGCGACGAGGACGTGCACGGTGCGCTGGAGCAGGCGCTGATCGCCGAGGTCGGGGCCGAGCTGGGCGGCAAACTGCGCGCGGGTCGTAGCCGCAACGACCAGATCGCCACGCTGGTGCGCATGTACCTGCGCGACCACTCCCGCGTGATCGCCCGCGACCTGCTGCGGGTGATCGATGCGATCGTCGCTCAGGCCGAGTCCCACCCGAACGCCATCATGCCGGGTCGCACGCACCTGCAGTCGGCGCAGCCGTTGCTGCTGGCCCACCATCTGCAGGCCCACGCCTGGCCGCTCGTGCGTGACCTCGAGCGACTGCGTGACTGGATGTCACGGGCATCCGTCTCGCCCTACGGCGGGGGAGCACTGGCCGGTTCGTCCCTGGGTCTTGACCCGGCGCTCGTGGCCAGAGAACTCGGCCTGTCCGGCCCGGCCGAGAACTCGATCGATGGGACGTCGGCGCGTGATGTCGTCGCCGAGTTCGCGTACATCTCCGCGCAGATCGGCATCGACCTGTCCCGGTTCTCTGAAGACATCATCATCTGGAACACGCGCGAGTTCGGCTTCGTCACGCTCGATGACGGCTTCTCGACCGGTTCGAGCATCATGCCGCAGAAGAAGAACCCCGATATCGCCGAGCTCGCGCGCGGCAAGGCGGGGCGTCTGCTCGGAAATCTCACGGGTCTGCTGGCGACGCTGAAGGGTCTTCCGCTGGCGTACAACCGGGATCTGCAGGAGGACAAAGAGCCGGTGTTCGACTCGGTGCAGACGCTGGAGGTGCTGCTGCCGGCGTTCGCGGGCATGGTCGCCACGATGCGTTTCGATACCGCGCGGATGGCGGAACTGGCCCCGGAGGGCTTCTCGCTGGCGACCGACGTGGCCGACTGGCTGGTGCGCAAGGGTGTGCCGTTCCGGGATGCGCACGAGGTCTCGGGCGCGCTGGTGCAGGCGTGCGAGGAGCGGGGGATCGGACTGGAGGATGCCGACGACGCCCTGTTCGCGCAGGTCTCGCCGCTGCTCTCGCCCGAGGTGCGGGAGGTGCTGACGATCGAGGGATCGGTGGCGTCGCGTGCCGGGGTCGGCGGGACGGCCCCCGTTCGGGTGACCGAGCAGCGGGCCGAGCTGGTGGCGCGCGCGCAGGCGTCGGCGCACGCCCTCGGCCTCTGACGGATTGCTTCTGTCTGACGGATTCCCGTCGCACGACTGTTCGCGAGAAATAACTCATACGGTTATATTTTGCGAATAGTCGTGTTACGGTTATGCCATGACTGTCGTGGCAGTGATCGCTGACATCATCGGCTCGCGTCGCCTCGAAGACCGGACGGCGGCTCAACGCACGTTCGACGAGACGATCGCCAGAGTCGAGAGCGAGCATCCGCTCGCCGAACAACCGTTGCGGCCGACCGTCGGTGACGAGCAGCAGGGTGTCTACGGCGGCCTGGTCGAAGCGCTGACTGCGGTGCTGCTTCTGCAGCTCGCGCTTCCCGACGGGGCTGAGTTCCGGTTCGGTCTGGGCGTAGGGCCCGTCACCACCGTCGAGTCCGCGCATCGCGAACTTGCTGACGGGCCCGGATGGTGGGCGGCGCGCGACGCGATCGAGTTCGTGCACGCCCGACAGGAACGGGCCCTGCCGAGCGCCCGCACCTGGATCGTCGGTGCCCCGGGGCAGGATGAGGGCATGGTCACTCTCATCGCCGCATCGAACGCCTATCTGATGGCCCGCGACGAGATCGTCGTGCGCATGACGGCGCGGGAGAGGCGCATCGCCTACGGCCGGTTCGGGGGCATGTCGCAACGAGACCTCGCCGAGCAGGAAGATGTGACGCAGCCGAGCATCTCGAAGTCACTGCGCAGCTCGGGGGCAACCGCGTTGCTGGAGGGGCTCGATGCGCTGCGAGGTGGCCTCTCGTGATTCTCGCCGGCCTCACCCTCGCGGCCATCGGCGCCGCCGATCTTCTGCGGCGATTCGTGCCGCGCCGTGCGCCGCGCCTGCTTGTGCTGTGCGTGCTGATCGCACTCGTCATCACCGCGGGCATCTGCAGCGACGCCCTTGTGCCGGCCGTGATCGCCGTCGTGCTCGGCGGCGCCTGGATATGGACGATGCCGCTGGACGCCACAGGGAGGGCATCCTTCTGGCCCGCCGTGGTGCTGGCCGCGATCGTATCCGCGACCACGGCGCTGATGCCCGCGCGCGATGCGCCGGGCCTGATCGGGGAGGTATGGCACCTGCCGGCGCCCGAGGGTGAGATCGCCTTCGATGTCGCCGTGCTGGCTGTCGGCGTCGTGCTTTTCGTCGGGGAATCGGCGAACCTGATCGTACGCGCCGCGCTGGACCGGGAGGGCACGTGGAGACCCGCCGAGCAGGGTGGGCTGTTTCGAGGCGGACAGCTGCGTCAGCCGCCGCAGGCCGCCACCGGCTTTCAGGGTGGCCGGCTGATCGGTCCGCTGGAGCGCTTCCTGGTTGTCGTGCTGACGCTGGCGGGCGCCTACGCTCTGCTGGCGGCGATGCTCGCGGCGAAGGGCATCGTGCGTTTCCCCGAGATCTCGAAGGACGGCGAGACCGGGGCGCGGGCGGAGTACTTCCTGGTGGGCAGCCTGGTCAGCTGGGTGGTCGCCCTGGGAGCGGCCTTCCTGTTGTGGTGGGGCATCCGCGTCTGATGAACCGGCGCGACGCGTGCGCGCTGATAGCCTGAGTGTCGTGTCTGAAACCGCTCTGACGACAGCGCCCGTGGCGCTCGACCCCGCGTTCGAGAACGTGTGGGACGAGCTGGTCTGGCGTGGGCTCGTCCACGTGTCCACTGATCAAGAGGCGTTGCGCGCCCTGCTCGGCGGAGACCCGATCACGTATTACTGCGGCTTCGACCCGACTGCTCCCAGCCTGCACCTCGGCCACCTCGTGCAGCTGCTGACGCTGCGCCGCATCCAGCTGGCCGGCCACAAGCCGCTCGGACTCGTCGGCGGTTCCACCGGTCTGATCGGCGATCCGCGACCGACGGCCGAGCGCACGCTGAACACCCGCGAGACGGTCGCCGAGTGGGTGGACCGCCTGCGCGCGCAGGTATCGCGCTACCTCAGCTTCGAAGGCGACAACGCCGCCCGGATGGTCAACAACCTCGACTGGACGGCGCCCCTGAGCGCCATCGACTTCCTGCGCGAGATCGGCAAGCACTACCGTGTCGGTACGATGCTGAAGAAGGATGCCGTCGCCGCGCGTCTGAACTCGGATGCCGGCATCAGCTACACCGAGTTCAGCTACCAGATCCTGCAGGGGATCGACTTCCTCGAGCTGTACCGCCAGTACGACTGCGTCCTGCAGACCGGCGGATCCGACCAGTGGGGCAACCTCACCAGCGGTACCGACCTGATCCACCGCGTCGAGGGGGTCTCGGTCCACGCGATCGGCACGCCGCTGATCACCAACAGCGACGGCACCAAGTTCGGCAAGAGCGAGGGCAACGCCATCTGGATCGACGCCGAGATGACGAGCCCGTACGCGTTCTACCAGTTCTGGTTGAGCACTGCGGACGCTGATGTCGTCGAGCGCCTGAAGGTGTTTACCTTCCTCAGCAGCGCCGAGATCGCCGAGTACGCGGCGCTGGTCGAGAGTGAGCCGTTCCGCCGTGCCGCGCAGAAGCGCCTGGCGCTCGAAGTGGTCACGACGGTGCATGGCGCCGAGGCGACCGCGGCGGTCATCGCAGCATCCGACGCGCTGTTCGGCCAGGGCGACCTGGCCGCACTCGACGCGACCACGCTGCGCACGGCACTCGATGAGCTGCCCAACGCGACGGTGCCGGCGGGCACGCCGGTGGTCGACGCGCTCGTTGCCACGGGCCTGGTCTCCAGCGCATCCGAGGCGCGGCGCGCGATCTCGCAGGGCGGCGTCACGCTGGATGGTGAGCGCGTCGCCGACGACTCGGCGCTCGTGCAGGGGACTCTTCCGGGCGGCGTCTCGGTGCTGCGCCGCGGCAAGAAGACCCTCGCCGGCGTGTTCATCGGCTGATTCCGCGACGCCATGCCGTTCACCCCGAGCCACGCGGTCGTCGCGTTGCCTTTCGTGCGCACACCGCTGGTGCCGGCGGCGATCGCGATCGGGGCGATGACCCCTGATCTGCCGTTGTTCCTGCGCGGCTTCGGGGTGCCGTACGGGTTCACCCATTCGGTGGCGAACGTCGTGTGGACGACGCTGATCGCGTTCGTGCTGTTCGTGGTTTGGCGGGTGGTGATGCGCCCGGGCCTGGTGGCGCTGGCCCCGGATTCCCTCGCGGCACGGCTGCCCGATCAGTGGCGGCAGACGGGTCGACGTGCCGCCGCTGAAGCCGTCGGCGCGCGTGCGCGGTTCGGCTATCCGCTGCTGCTGGTGCTCTCGTTGATGATCGGTGTGCTCTCGCACATCGTCTGGGATCTGTTCACGCATGAGGGTCGCTGGGGCGTCGAGGCGATTCCCGCCCTGCAGGCGGCGTGGGGACCGTTGCCCGGATACAAGTGGCTGCAGTACGGCTCAAGCGCCTTCGGATTGGCGCTCATCGGCATCTGGATGCTGATCTGGCTGCGTCGACGCCCGGTCGCTCCGCGCCCGGCGTTGCTGCCGACGTGGCTGCGTTGGGCGTGGATGGCGGCGCTGCCGATCGTGCTCGTGTCGGCGTGGATGCTGGGGCTCGCGGCCTACGGACCGCTGACCGACGAGTTCACTGTGCGGCATCTGGCGTACGCGACGCTGCCGGCGGCCTCCGGACTGTGGGGTGTGTTGACGGTGCTGCTGTGTGTCGCGATCGTCGTCTTGCCGCGACGCACAGCGGCTCCGATCGCTCACCACGATGCGGTGTCGGCGCCCCATTCCCGCGGAGACGCATAACGCGTCGGAGCTCCCGGCCAGGTGACGGCGGGTACAACGGTGATGACGTCATGCCCGCCCACCGTGAAGGACTGGGTCTCGGGGTTGGTGGGTGGCTGAGCCGACTCATCATGCGCTGATTCCGGCCGGCGGGGCAGGCCGAGTAGTTCGGCCGCCACGCGCCGCAGCGAAGTGCTGACGAACCAGGTGCCGCCGTCGGATGCCCGGCGCCGCAGGGCATCGGCGATCCCTGCGGCCAGCAGATAGCCGGCGGAGTGATCGAGCGCCTGCGCCGGCAGCGCACCGGGGGTCTCGCCATCGGGCGATTCGCACCACGCGATGCCCGACTCGGCCTGAACGAGACTGTCGAAACCGCGGGGTGAGTCTGCGCCGGGCCAGGCGGTCAGCTGCGCGACAACAAGGTGCGGATGCCGTTCGCCGAGCAGCTGCGGTGATAGCCCGAAGCGCCGCAGACCCTCGGGGCGATAGCCGAGCACGACGACGTCGGCGTCGTGGAGCAGGGACTCGACGAGCTCCGACTCGGAGGCGATGTCGACAAGCGCCGTGCGCTTTCCGTGCCCGGTGTCGAGATGCTGCCACGCGAACTCGGGGCGCGTCGGCGCGTCGATCCGCAGCACGTCCGCTCCGGCGAAGGCCAGCGTGCGTGTGGCGACCGGGCCGGCGATCACGCGGGTGAGGTCAAGCACGCGCACGCCGTCGAGCGGGCGTGACGCGTTCGAGCGGGGGAGTGCGCGTTTCGGCGCGTTGCCGAGACGCTCGATTGCGACGATCGGATGCTGCCGCAGGGCGGTGTCGGTGGCAGGGTCCTCCCGGCGCACGGGCACGCACAGCCCGCCGCGCGCACGGACGGCCGCGACGGCATGCGGGGTCGAGGTCGCTGCCAGCAACGCGCGGAGGTCATCGGACGACGCGTGCGTGTCGAGACTCAAGCCGGCGCGCAGAGCAACAGCATGGTGCGGATAGTTGGCGTGGGTGCGCACCCACCCGTCGGCGGTGCGCCAGAAGCCCGACAGCGGAGACCAGACGTCCGGCTGCTCGCCGTCGATCAGCAGATGGCGGTCACTCCGGTATGCGGCGGCTATCCGCTGCGGATCCGGCAATGAGTTCGGCGTGCCCGCGAGCGCCGCGCCTGCGGCGGCGACGCTGCGCGCCGCCAACTCGCCGACCGGCAGGCGCGCAGAAAGCGGAACGGGGGAGTGCAAGCCTGTGGTGGGCGACGACATGCGTCGAGCCTAGAGGCGTCACGCCGCGCGACACGCCCGGGATGCGCGGGTGATTTGCCGGGATGTCCGGATCCACGTAAATTATTACTTGTTCGCCCCAAGCGGTTGAGCGGAAGGCCTCAGGGCCTGGCTCCCCTCCAAGCAGCGAACATCTCATCTTCCACCACCAGTCATGATGGTGTAAGGTAGAGATCCGGGTTCCGGTCCGGCTGCACAGCAGCCCCGGAGAGCCCGAACTTAGATTGTGAAGTTGCCTTGCGCGTCTGGCCTTTGTTGGTTGGTGTGTGGGTGCGTCCGATCCTTGAGAACTCAACAGCGTGCACTTGTCAAATGCCAAATTATCCTCGTCCAGTCTTTTT
>NZ_JAEMWU010000004.1 GCF_017303215.1 Microbacterium esteraromaticum
TTACGGCGGCCATA
Source organism: Microbacterium esteraromaticum (assembly GCF_017303215.1). Classification (GTDB taxonomy): domain Bacteria; phylum Actinomycetota; class Actinomycetes; order Actinomycetales; family Microbacteriaceae; genus Microbacterium; species Microbacterium esteraromaticum_C. The sequence continues at coordinate 15 of NZ_JAEMWU010000004.1, forward strand.
GCGTGAGGGAAACGCCCGGTCACATTCCGAACCCGGAAGCTAAGCCTCACAGCGCCGATGGTACTGCAGGGGGGACCCTGTGGGAGAGTAGGACACCGCCGGACTCCTTTTAAACGAAAGAGCCACCCAACGCTGGGTGGCTCTTTCGCGTTAACACGACAGTTTCGTGCGACGCCGCGCGCACGACGCGGGGTTGACGATCGCCGCCACAACGCGTATTCCGAGAGTATGCGCATCTTCGCGGACCGGCAGGACGCTGGGCGGCAGCTCGCAGCTGCGCTCAGCGAAGACGATGCGGTGCTCGGCGGGCGCGTGGCTGCCGACAGCACAGTCGTCGTAGGCCTTCCTCGCGGAGGCGTGCCGGTCGCCGCCGAGGTCGCACGGCAACTCGATGCGCCGCTCGACGTGCTCATCGTGCGCAAGGTCGGGGCACCAGGGCACGAAGAACTCGCGCTCGGCGCCGTCGGCGAAGAGAACGCGGTCGCGCGCAATGACGATCTCATTCGGGCATCCGGTATCTCGGAGTCGGATCTCGCCCGGCGCGAGCAGACGCAACGTGACGAGGTGCGCCGCCGCGCCGAGATGTTCCGACCCGGCCGTCAGCCTGTCGCGCTCTCTGGGCGCACCGTGATCATTGTCGACGACGGCATCGCCACGGGAGCGACGATGCGCGCGGCCTGTGCTGTTGCGCGGGCGAGAGCGGCAGCGCGAATCGTCGTCGCTGTTCCCGTCGCTGCTCCTGACGTCCTCGACCGCGTGGATGCCGATGCGGTCGTCTGTCTGCACTCACCGCGTGACTTCATGGCGGTGGGTATGCACTACGTCGACTTCCGACAGACTGCGGATAGCGAGGTGATCGCGTTGCTGTCGTGATCGCCGGACATTCGCTGCCATCAACGCAAAGAGCGCGGGCCCCTACGGGGACCCGCGCTCTTCGCGTTAACGGCCTGGCACGGCCGGTATCTCTTCTAGCCGGCGGCGGCCGTCTGCTTCGCGGCGTCGGAGCCCGTGGCATCCGAAGCCGGAGCATCGGTCTCGTCGTCTTCGTCGTCGAGGTCCTCGGCGAAGGGGAGGCCGTTGCGCGGTGCGTTGTAGAGCTCTTCGTCGAGGATGCCCTCGCGCTTGGCGACGATCGTCGGCACCAGGGCCTGACCGGCGACGTTCGTCGCGGTGCGTCCCATGTCGAGGATCGGGTCGATCGCGAGCAGGAGTCCAACGCCCTCGAGCGGCAGACCCAGCGTCGACAGGGTCAGGGTCAGCATCACGACGGCGCCGGTGGTGCCCGCGGTCGCGGCAGAGCCGAAGACCGACACGATCACGATCAGCAGGTACTGCATGATGCTGAGCTCGATGTCGAAGAACTGCGCGACGAAGATCGCGGCGATCGCCGGGTAGATGGCGGCGCAGCCGTCCATCTTGGTCGTCGCGCCCAGCGGCACGGCGAACGACGCGTAGCCGCGGGGCACGCCGAGGTTGCGCTCGGTGACGCGCTCGGTGAGCGGCAGCGTTCCGATCGACGAGCGGCTCACGAAAGCGAGCTGGATCGCCGGCCAGGCTCCTGAGAAGTACTGCTTGATCGAGAGGCCGTGCGCCTTCACCAGGATCGGGTAGACGACGAAGAGGACGATCGCCAGGCCCAGGTAGATGGCGCCGGCGAACCAGGCGAGCGAGGTGAGCTTGTCCCAGCCGTACTTGACCACCGCGGCGCCGATGAGGCCGAAGGTGCCGATCGGAGCGATGCGGATGATCCACCACAGCACGCGCTGGATCACCTTCAGCAGCGACTCGGTGAACGCCAGGAAGGGCTCGGCCTTCTTGCCGGCCTTGAGCGCGGCGATGCCGATCACGACGGCGACGACGATCACCTGCAGGATGTTGAAGCTCACGTTCGAGGTGACGATCTGGGCATCGGCGTCGAACGAGCTGCCCACCGACAGGCCGAGGAAGTTCTGCGGGATCAGCCCGAGCAGGAAGTTCCACCAGGTGCCGACGGTGTAGGGGTCGCCGGTCTCGAGGCCTTCGCCCGCGCGTGCGCCGGGCTGGATCACGAGCCCGAGCACGATGCCGATCGTCACCGAGATGAAGGCGGTGATCGCGAACCACAGCAGGGTCTGACCCGCCAGTCGCGCCGCGTTCTGCACGCGGCGCAGGTTCGAGATGCTCGCGACGATCGCGGTGAAGATCAGCGGCACGACCGCGGCGCGCAGGATCGTCACGTACGAGCTGCCGATGGTGTCGAGCGTCGTGAACAGGGGCGTCTTGTTCTCGGCGCTGGCACCAGTGGCGACGGCGATGAGCCCGACGGCGATGCCGAGCACGAGTGCGGCGATGATCTGGAACCCGAACGAGGTCAGAAGCTTGCGGACCGGTCCTCGGGTGTCTGGCGCCTTCTGGGCGCGAGTAGTGCTGCTCACGGGGATCTCCATGTCTACGCGCGCACGGTGCGCGCCACGTGGGTTCAACGTTAGAAGCCGATGTGTATTCCGACGAATGGTGTGACGCAGCATGACGCGTGCCCGGGTGCTGTCCACCCCCGGCCGTTGAGCGAGCGGAGCGAGACGAAACGCACTGAGCGAGCGGAGCCTTGCGCCCTCTCAGCCCACGCGCCGCCGATCCGATGCCGTCACCGGGAACATGTCGGACGTGACGCCATCGAGCAGCGCTCCCGGCTCGATCCGCAGAGCGTCGGCGATGCGTACGAGAGTGGGGATGCCCATCAATGCGCGCCCCTTCTCGTACCCGCGGATGTTCGACGAATCGATCTGCGCGAGAACGGCGAGCTCGTCCTGGGTGAGTCCGCGCCGCTCGCGCTCGTCCGCGATAAGAGTGCCGATCCGGACGGCAGCAGCAGACGGGACACGGGGCACCTGTCAAGCGTCGTGAATGTCAGGGGTTTGTGCCAGGGTTAAGACACCCGGGTACTTTCGCCTAACCTGGGGGGAGTGCCTGGGAGGAGCGGCGTAGATGCGGTCGGATTCGCCGCTTTGGCGTGTGATGGGCGATGCTGCCCAGGCGCAGGAGGCAGAGGCGCTCGATAAAGTCCGCCAGTTGCTGCCGGATGACGGCATCGCTCGTGCATGGGCGAACGTGACTTTCACGGACAGCGCTGGCCGCCTCAACGAGGTTGATGTGCTGATGCTCACCCGAGCGGGGCTTTACGTCGTCGAGCTCAAGGGGTGGCACGGCACCATCACAGGTGATCAGCATCAGTGGATGCAGGGTGCACGTCGTCACCCTAACCCGCGCACGCTGGCGAACACCAAGGCCAAACGGTTGGCGACCGTATTGAAAGACGTCGCTTCTCACGCCAAGCTGCCGCGCAACGCCGTCCCCTTCGTTGATGAAGCCGTCGTCATGCACGGTCGTGATTCCAAGATCTCCCTAGACAGGTTCGGTGCTGAGCACGTCTGGGCGCTAGACGGCTTCCGCGTCTCTGGTCTGGGGCCCGACGCGAACTTCTCGACGCTGGTCGCGCAGTCCGCCCATCACTCGATCGACCTGGTGCAGGCCAAGAAGATCGACGCGCTGATGTCCGCCGCGGGGCTCATGCCACGCACCCGTCAGCGCATGATCGGTCAGTACCGCCTGGACTCGGGCGAGCCTCTCGGCGAAGGCCCGGGGTGGCAGGATTTTCTGGTCACGCATCCGGTCGCGGGGACGAAGCGGCGTATCCGTCTGTTCGCTTACCCCAGAGGCGCGGACCGCGAGACGAGGGCCGCGATCGATCTGCGAGCGCAGCGCGAGTTCCGCCTGACCGATGGGATCGATCACCCTGGCGTGATCGGCCCGCGTGAACTGCTCTCACCAGAAGAAGGACCTGCTCTCGTCTTCTCTTATGACGAAGACGAGTCGAGCCTTCAAGAGTTCCTCGCGCGTCACACTGATGATCTGACGTTTGAGACGCGCGAGCGTCTCGTCCAGGAGCTCTCCGAGCTGGTCCGGTTCGCCCACGGACAACGGCTGACGCATCGGGCATTGTCGCCGTTGAGCGTTCGAGTCAGAGAGAGCGCTGACGGCGCAGCCACGCTGCGTATCCGAGACTGGGACCTCGCGCGTCGTCCTGACTCCGGTACTTCGACGGCGACCGTCGTGTCGCGCGGAGCCACCGACCTGGTCAGCATGGTCGACCAGGCGGCGCTCTTGTACCTAGCGCCGGAAACGCTGCGCGCACTGACAACCGACTCCCCGCAGTCGCTTGACGTGTACGGTGTCGGAGCGGTCGCGTTCACGATCTTGTCAGGCCACGCACCGGCGCTGAACCTCGGTGCGCTGGAGGCGCTGGTGGCGTCGGGTGCCCCCGGTCTTGACGTGCGTGCGGTGCTGCCCGAGGTATCGGATGCTGTTGCGTCGGCCATCATGCAGGCGACCACGTTCGACGAGATGCACCGGCTCATCGATATCGCGGATTTCCAAGCGGCGTTCGAGCAGGCGCGCCGTGATCAGCGGGGCCCCGAGGCGGTTGAGACGACGGCGGATCCGCTGGAGGCCACGGTCGGCGACATCATCGCAGAGCGCTTCGAGATAAAGAGCCGTCGCGGTTCTGGATCGACGGGCGTGGCGCTGCAGGTCGACGACTATGCCACGACACGCGAGGGCGACATCCTCAAGCTCGCGAAGGATGACGCGGCCGCCGCACGGCTGCAGATCGAGGCGTCTGTTCTTGACAGGCTCGATCACCCGAGGATCGTCAAGCGGCTGGATGGCCCGCTCGCTGTGGGAAGCAGGCAGGGCCTGCTGATGACGGATGCTGGGAGCGAGACCCTCGCGGATCGGATCCGGCTGGAGGGCCGGGCCACGATCGAGCAATTGGAGCGGTACGGCGCAGACCTGTTCGAGATGATCGCTCACCTGGAGTCGCGGGGTGTGTTCCACCGCGACATCAAGCCATCCAATCTCGCAGTCAAGCCGGACCCGGGCAGTCGTAAGCCACGGCTGACGCTCTTCGACTTCTCGCTGTCGGAGGAGCCACTGAACAACATCCGCTCGGGTTCGCGCCCCTATCTCGACCCCTATCTCGGGTCGGGCGTGCGTAAGCAGTACGACTCGGCTGCGGAGCGCTTCGCGATCGCCGCGACTCTGTTCGAGCTTGCCTCGGGCGACCCTGTCTGGTGGGGCGACGGTGACGCACCCGCTAGCCACACGGATGCTCCGGTTGTCCAGAACAGCATGTTCGACACGGGCGTCAGTGAAGGACTCGTCGAGTTCTTCCGCGTGGCGCTCGCACCCGATGCTTCGGACCGGCACCCCTCTCTTGATTCGATGCGCGCGGCATGGTTGGTGGCGCTGGCTGACGCGAGCGTCGACGATGATGCAGCGGAAGCCAATGACGCAAGAGCCGACGCTGCGACGCTTGACACCTCGCTAAGTGACGCGGGGCTCAGTGCCAGGGCGCTTTCGGCCCTTTCGCGTGTCGGGGTGACGACTGTGGGCGAGCTGCTCGGCGTGCCGCCGATGACGATCAACCAGCTGCGTGGTCGCGGCGAACAGGTGCGCCGCGAGATCCGGACGCGTATTCGTGATTGGCGGGCGCGTCTCACTACCTCCACCGCGACGGCCGAGACGCCGGTAGGCGCCGGTCGTCGTGCCGCTGAATCGTACATCGGGGTGATCTCGAGCAAGCCGGGCGAAGCGCCCGAAGAGCGATTCCGGCGGCTGCAGAAGAGCGGTGTGCTCAAGCCGGTGATCACGGATGTGATCCGGTGGCTCCGTGAGCTTGAGGGCGTCGCGACTGTTGATGAGCTGGCGGCGAAGCTCTTGCGCGAGTACGGCTCTACGCTTGCGGATGAGCAGCAACGCCGCGCGGCGGCCCACGCGATCATGTTGGCTTCGCTCGAGCTTGATGCCCGTTACCGGGATCCGAAGTTCGTGTTTCAGCGCGCTGCTGACCGCACCCGCATCGTCGTCGCGTACGCGCCAGACGACGGCACCGGGTTCAGTTTCGACGAGGCCGAAGCACACCTCGAATCGGTGCTGCGTCGTGCTGCTGTCGTCGACGCGTTACTTCAGACCGATGACGTCGTGGCCGCGACGCGCCTCCGCGAAGAGCTTCGCGGAGAAAAGCAGGAGGTACTGCGGCTCTCTGATGCGCGCGCGGCGCAGTTGGCGATCGGCTTGTCGAGCGAGGGACGGATGTCGTCTTTGGGGGAGGCCTACCGGGCTTCGCTACCACCCGAGCGTGCCGTCGAGGTGGCGCTGCGATCGGCGGCGACGCGCGAGTTGGCGATCCTCACGATCGAGCAGCGCGTGCGGGCGCGCTTCCCCGCGGTGACGAGCATTCCCTCCCGTCCAGCGTTGGATGCTGCGGTGCGGACTGCCATGCCGTATCTGGAGTGGCGTGCAGATCGTAACAAGTACGTGATGCGGGAAGCTGAGACGACCTCGGCGACCGCGACAGGATCGTCAACCTCGTGGGGCCGCGCAGCGGGGGATCCGGCGATCGCTGCGAGACTGCAGGCGTCGGTTCGCGATCACGGGGCACTGGCGATGGTCGTCTCCCGCCGTCGACCACTCGCCATCGCAGCGAGCATGCTCGCGCATGGCTACGGCGCGAAAGTCGTCGACCTTGCCGACGTGGTGCTCACGGCGCTGCGTGAAACCGCGGTCGCGAAGAATATTCAGTGGCAGGTAGTGCTGGGTGCCGACGGCAAGGATGCCGGTTCGCAGGATCAACGCAACCTGCAGCAGCTCGCGCGGTTGGCAGTGACACCCGCATGGAACGACTTGTTGGCTTCGCCCGAGCCGATCGTCTTTATCAACGCAGCTGTTCTGGCGCGAGTGGGTCTGACTGACCTGATCGCGAAGGTGATGGACATGTCGACGCCACGACAGGCCGCACGCTGGTTCCTGCTGCCCAGGCCGCAGTCGGGCAGTACGCCCGATCTCGACGGCACGCCGATGCCGTTCGGTGCTGACGGGTGGCTCGAACTCGCCGTTGATTCGCCCGATGCCGCGACCGCTGCGGCGACGCGGGATCTGAATGCCCTGACCACCCGAAAGGCCGCTGTCTCGTGACGGACTCCGCTCAACTACTCATTGACCTCAAGCGTGAACTCAAGGCGCTCGAGGCTGACTTGCGCGTGCGCGCCGAAGACGCCTCATCGTCGTGGGGAGCGAGCCTGCGCGAGGAATACCAGCAGGCACACGAGCACGAGCGCACCGGACGCGACTGGATCGGGTGGCGCGACGGTGAGGTCGCCCAGGCAGGCGTGGCCTGGATCATCGCGTGCGTGTTCATCCGGTTCTGCGAGGACAACGGATTGCTTCTTGGTGCGCGCAAGAACGGGCGTGTGGTTGCACAGCCGTGGATCGCTGCGCCCGGCGACGGACTGGAACGGGCGGTCGAGAACGAGGCGGCGTTCTACGCGGCGGCGCCGACCGAGACGTCGCGGGGGTGGTTGCAGCAGGCGTTCGGAGCTTTGGCCGACCTGCCGGCCGGTGGCCCGCTGGTCGACCGGGAGCACTCGGCAGTATGGCATGCCGAGATCTCGGCCGAAGCCGCAGACGGGCTGCTCACGTTCTTCCGCCGGACCACGCCGGACGGCAGGCTGGTTCACGATTTCAGAGACCCTGATCTCGGCACGAGGTTCCTCGGTGACCTGTATCAAGACCTTTCGGACTATGCGAAAAAGACCTATGCGCTGCTGCAGACCCCGATCTTCGTCGAGCAGTTCATCCTCGATCAGACGCTGACTCCCGCCATCAAGGAGTTCGGACTCACCGATTTGAAGGTGATCGACCCCGCATGCGGATCGGGGCACTTTCTGCTCGGCGCATTCGAACGGCTGATTACGGAGTGGCGCGCCAAAGCTCCGGGGCTCGACGGTGGGGAATTGGCGAACCGTGCGCTCAACTCTGTGTACGGCGTTGACCTCAACCCGTTCGCGATCGCGATCTCTCGATTCCGGCTGACAGTCGCGGCGATCAAAGCGGCCGGCATCTCGACCATCACCTCGGCACCCGCGTTCACATACCACCTGGCCATCGGTGACTCGCTGCTGGGCGGGCAGAGCGTCGCCACTCAGCTCGATCTTGGCGACGGCGAATACTTCGAGTATCAGAGCGAAGATCTGCGGGAGTACGCCGGAATCCTCACTCCGCGGCAGTATCACGTCGTGGTGGCGAATCCGCCGTACATCCAACCACCGGACGCCAAACTGCGCGATGCGTACCGTGCGCGCTACGAGACGTGTCACGGCAAGTACGCGCTGTCGGTGCCGTTCATGGAGCTGCTGTTTCGTCTCGCTAAACCGAAGGACGTTGCCAGCGGAGCGGGCTACGTGGGACAGATCACGTCTAACTCGTTCATGAAGCGCGAGTTCGGCAAGAAACTCATCGAGAAGTACTTGTCCGGTGAGTACACCGGACTCTCACCGGATTTCGTTGAGCTCACACACATCATCGACACTTCCGGCGCCTACATCCCCGGGCACGGCACCCCGACCGTCATCTTGATGGGCCGCCCGCGCAAACCACTGACCGACGTGGTACGCGCTGTGCTAGGCGTGCGAGGCGAGCCTGGTCAGCCGAAGGACCCGGCGAATGGTCTGGTGTGGCGCGACATCATAGACCACGTCGATCAGCCGGGGTATGACGGCACCTACGTCACCGTGGCGGATATGCCGCGCGAAACCTATGCCAAGTTCCCGTGGTCGCTCTCCGGTGGTGGAGCCGGTGAGCTGAAGGAGAGGCTCGAAGCGCTCGGTGCCGTAAAGCTCTCTTCTGTCCCCTTCAGGATAGGAGTGTTTGGTATTCAAGGTGCTGACGACGCATTCATGGTGACGCCCGACGAAGCGCGCCGGAGGGCAGAGCCAGCCGCGTTTCGGCCCCTCGTGGTAGGTGACGTGATCAGAGACTGGACGATTACCTCGGCGGATCCGACTTTCTTCCCCTATGACGGCTTACATGACCTGCAACCAATCGAAGCATTTCCCAAGCAGGCCAGGTCGATGTGGCCTTTGAGGACGGAACTCGGGAACCGCGCGACTTTCACCCGCGGAACCTACTTCTCCGACGGGCGACCCTGGTATGAGTGGCACCAGCTGCCACAGGACCAAGGCGCGTCACCGCTGTCGATCACGTTTGCGTTCGTGGCGACGCACAACCACTTCGTGCTCGACCGGGGTGGGAAGGTGTTCAAGCAGTCGGCGCCGGTGATCAAGCTGCCGGAGGGCGCGACCGAAGACGACCATTACGACCTGCTCGGCGTGCTCAACTCCTCCACCGCCTGCTTCTGGCTCAAGCAGGTCAGCCAGAACAAGGGGAATGGAGGAATCGGTGGCGGGATCGGCGATGAGGCGTGGGAGCCGCGATACGAGTTCACTTCCACGAAATTGCAAGATTTCCCTCTACCGAACGAGCGCGCCCGCAATCTTGCGCGGTTGATCGATGAAACCGCACAGTCTCGAGCCGCAGTTTCGCCATCGGCCGCGCTGCAGACTTCGATGAATCTGGCTCAGGCCCGCGCCACGGGGGTGGACCTCGGCCGCAAGCTCGTCGCGTTGCAGGAAGAGCTCGACTGGCGCATGTATTGTGCATACGGTCTGGCTGACTCCGATCTGCTGGCCCCCGCAGACGCAGAACTTCCGCTGATCGATCCGGCTGAGCGTGCCTTCGAGATCCGCCTCGCGAGGGACGTCGAAGCCGGTCGCGTGGTCACGTCATGGTTTGCACGACACAAGCGCGCGCCACTCACGGACCTTTCCGCATCGTGGCCCGCTTGGTATACCGAACTCGTGGATCGACGGCTCGCCGCGATCGACGCGAACCGGTCCCTGCGCATGTTGGAGCAGCCTGAGTACAAGCGACGTTGGAACACTCCGAGCTGGGACGACCAGCTCGCCGACGCCGTGCACACTGCCCTGCTCGACCGGCTCGAGGCACCGGAGCTGTGGCGGGATGCCTCTGGCCGCCCGCTCGCGCGTACCGCTGCACAGGTCGCCGACGCGCTGCGCCGCGATGAACGCGTCCGCGAGCTGCTCGGCATCCGCACCGGCTCACACGACTACGACATGACTGTCGAGATCGGCAAGCTGCTCGCGCCCGAGGCTGTTCCCGGGTTCGCGCCGCTGCGCTACAAGCCCGCCGGGATCGAGAAGTTCCGCGCTTGGCAGCGCACCTGGGAGCAGCAGAGAGCCGAAGACCGTGGCGAGCGCGTTGACGTAGATGTTCCACCCAAGTACAAGCCCACGGACTTTCTCAAGAACACTTACTGGTCGGCACGAGGCAAGCTCGACGTTCCCAAGGAGCGGTTCGTATCGTTCCCCGGTGCCCAGCTTCCCGACGACTCCACCGATGTGTACGGCTGGGCAGGGTGGGATCATGCCGAACGAGGGCAGGCCATCGCCCGACTCGCCAACGACCTCATGCGTGCCGGCGCCGACGACCAGCAGCTCATCCCGCTGATCGGCGCACTCCTCGAACTGCAGCCGTGGCTTGACCAATGGCACGAAGAGGTCGATGCGCGTGCGGGCGTGAGTCCAGCATCCGCCATCTCAGGCGCGACGAGCGCCCTGCTGCAACGCCTGGGAATCGGCGCCGACACCGTCAACGCCTGGCGGCCGGCACCCGCCACCCGCGGAAGGAAGAAGGCATGACCTACACCCTCGAGTCGCCACTGCGCGACCTCATCGACCTTCCCCGTCGCGTCGAAGCCGCCGACTTCGTCATCAAACTCGACGAAGGCGTCGCGCGACACGAGCAGACGGTGCGCGACTACGTCGTCACCGATGCGATCGCCGAAGCGCTGGGCGAAGGGCTCGACCTCGTCGCCGGGTCGCTCAACAGGCAGTCTTCACGCGGCGCGTTCCTGGATGGCTCGTTCGGTTCCGGTAAATCGCACTACATGGCTGTGCTGCACCTATTGCTGTCGGGCGACCTCAACGTACGACAGATCCCTGGGCTCGAAGCCGTCGTCGCAGACCGGCAAGACCTGCTCGAACGCAAGCTGCTCGTACTCGACTACAACCTGCTCGGGGGCGAAGTCGTTCGAAGACGCGCTCTTCGGCGGGTACCTCAGCACCGTCGCCGCGCGACACCCCGACGCAGCCCCTCCCGTGCTGCACGTCAGTGACGGGCTGCTCGCCGACGCAAGCGCCCTGCGCGACAGGATGGGCGACGAAGCGTTCTTCGACGGTCTCGGCGGTGGCGACAGCGCATGGGGAGACCTCGGCAGTGCCTGGGACGCGCAGAGTTTCGAAGCCGCGGCATCCGCCGGCCCCGCGGATGCAGACCGCGTGCGCCTGATCGGCGACCTCGTCAACGCCTACTTCAGTGCTTCGGTGCGGTCGGGCGAGTGGTTGCCCATGGCCGATGGGTTGCGCGCGATCACTGCTCACGCGAAGAGCCTTGGCTACCAGGGCCTCGTGTTCCTCATCGACGAGATCGTGCTCTGGCTCGGTCAACACCTGGCCGATCAGGCGTGGGTGCAGAACGAGATCGAGAAGGTCGTGCAGCTCGCCGAGAACGCCGCGGCGAACCTGCCCATCCCGATCACGTCATTCCTCGCCAGGCAGCGCGATCTGCGCGACTTTCTCGGCTCGCACGTCGCCGGTGCGGAGCGCACCGCGCAAGGACAGCTGTTCGCGTACTGGGAAGACCGCTTCGACAAGATCCGCCTGCAGGCCGCCGACCTGCCGAAGATCGTCAAGCAGCGTCTGCTGCAGCCTGTCGACAGCGCGGCCGCGTACACGCTCAGCACTGCCGTAACCGAGGTCAAGCAGGACCACGCGGCCTGGGGCTACCTGCTCTCAGACGACGCGAACTCCGACGAGAAGGCCTTCGCCGACGTCTACCCGTTCAGCCCCGCGCTCGTCGACACCATGGTCGCCCTATCGAGCCTCATGCAGCGCGAGCGCACCGCGCTAAAGCTGATGGCAGAACTGCTCAGCGACGGGCGCGACACTCTTCGCGTGCGCGATGTCATTCCGGTCGGCGACCTCTACGCGCCCATCGTGCTCGGCGGTTCGCAGCCGCTCACTGAAGAGATGAAGAAGCACTTCGCGATCTCGGCGCAGTTCTATCGCAACAAGATGCGTCCCTACCTGTTGCGCAAGCACGGGGTGACCGACAGCCAGGCGGAAGGTCTGGAGCGCAGCCATCCCTTCGTGACGGAAGACCGCCTGGCGAAGACCGTGCTCATCGCCGCGCTCGCCCCCGAGGCCCGCTCACTCAGCAATCTCACTGCCGCCAAGCTCGCCGCTCTCAACTGGGGCACGATCTCGGCTTTCATCGCCGGCAACGAGGCCGTTCAGGTGCTCGGAATCGTGCGGGAATGGGCCTCCGAATTCGGTGAGATCAGCATCGGCGACGGCCACGACCCGATCGTGACCGCCACGCTCAGTGGTGTGGACTACGACTCGATCCTGGAGCGCATCAGCACTGAAGACAACGCCCAGACTCGACGCGAACTCGTTCGACGTCTCATTGCTGAAGAACTCGGACTGGCCGCGGCATCCGTCAGTCTCATCGGTCTGCCGCTCACCCATGTCTGGCGGGGCAACAAGCGCACGGTCACCGTGAAGTTCGGCAATGTGCGTGACGATTCCGAGGTGCTCGACAGCGACCTGTTCCACAGCGACGACCAATGGCGCGTGATCATCGATTTTCCGTATGACAGCGCAAGTTTCTCGCCCGCGGACGACACCGTACGCATGCAAAAGCTGCGAGACCAAGGTCGCTCTGCCAACACCATCGCCTGGATTCCCAACTTCCTGTCCGACGCACGGCAGGAAGATCTCGGCAAGCTGGTGCTCCTTGAGTACCTGCTCACTGGGAGCAGGTTCGATGCCAACGCCGACCACCTGCCGGTCGCCGACAGGGGGCCCGCCAAGCAGACCCTGGAGTCACGCCGCCGCACGCTGCGGGAGGTAACCACCAGTGCTCTTCGTCAGGCATACGGCGTGAACGCGCCGGACGATAGCAACGTCGGTACGGACCTCGATGGCAATCAGATCTTCGCGCCACTCACCGACGGATTGACGATCGCTCCACCACCGACCGGCACACTGCGCACGGGGCTGTTCCACGCGCTCGACGCAGCGTGGGCGCACGAGTTCCCGAACCATCCCGACCTCGGTGCCGAAGAGGTGACCGCTCGTAGGCTCGGCGAGGCGCTCGACCTTGTGACCGGCGTTATCGAAGCGGGCGGGCGACGGCAGGGACTGAGCAGGGTGGAGCAGCGACTTGCCCATGACGTCGTGATGCCGCTGCGCCTCGGTGTGCTCAACGAGAACGTGCTCGTCGTCGATGCCGCGCACTTCGGGTGGAACTCTGAGTTCGCACGATGGACAGGTGAACTGGCAGGCGACCTGACCGTCGGAGCGCTGCGGACCAAGCTGCGGGGCTGGGGTATGACCGCAGCTATGGAGAACACCGTGCTGCTCACATGGGCGGCTCTCGGCAACTGGGAATTCATCGGGATAGACAACCCCAGCGCGCAGACACTGCCGGACGGCGCTGCCGTGCGCAGAGCGAACCTGCCGGATGACGCAGACTTCACCCTCGCTCAGGTGCGTGCGGCTGGCATCTTCGGCGTGCAGGGCGAGAGCCACCTCACCCCGCGCGCAGTCGCACGATTCGCGACCGCCACGAGAGAGGCTGTTCGCATCAGTGCGATCGCGGATCTCGTGCAGCAGCTCGAGAAGCATGCCACGGTACTGGGGCTAGAGGACGATGCAGTGGGACGTCTGGCCACCGCACGGCGGGTCAACGACCTGGTGGCCAAGACCGGCAGCGCACGCACCGAGAAAGACCTGGTCGAGGTGCTGGCGACCTTTGATCTGCCCGACGAACTCACGGCCCTCGGCCGGACGTTCGCCACGGCAGAGCGGCTCGCTGGTGAGCTGCAAGGTCTCGACTGGGGCATCATCACCGCTGCGCAGGCACGCCGGGATGCGTCTTTCGAGTCGTCTCTCGCGGAACTGCGTACGACGGCGGCCCTCAACGAATCCGTCGCCCCGCTGGAACCGCGTTTGAAGGATCTCGCCGCGCGGGCGCGAGCTCTTATCGTCGGCTCGTCGCAGTCGAAGCCCGCGGTGACTCACGAGCCGCACCCGGGGTCGGCGCCGGTTGAAGAGCCGCTACCAGGGCACGAGGGCCGTGTTTCCGGCACTCTCAGCGTGCCGCTGACCGATCTCGACGAGGTGCTCGCGAAGCTGAAGTCCGATATCAGCGCGACCCATGCGTCAACGGGGACGGTCACCATCACGTGGCAGGTTGACTAGATCATGACTGCCGCCACCGTCACTGAGACCATCTTGCGCCAGCATCTCGATGCCTGGCTCTCCAACAAGAACGCGCATTCGCGCACGTTGCTGCTGCGTGCCCAGCCGCGCTGGGGCGGCGACCCGGTCATCACGGTGCGCGGAACGCGGGTGCGTGTCGTAGAGGGGGTCTCCGGACTGGCTGCGCTTGACGCGATGCGTTCTGCTGCAGCAGACGAAGCGGTGGTCGTGCTGACCGCGCTAAATGAGCGAGAGCTCGGTGATGCGGTCGTCCTCGACGCGCACCGCCAAAGGGTGAACAACCTCAACGAATGGAGCGTTGTTCCTGGTCTGTTCGGAGTACGGGACCAGAACGTGCCGCGGCAGGTGCTCGATCTCGGACGATGGTTGCCATCGCTTCTCGTGTCGATGCGGCCCAGCCGCGGGTACCAGCCTGCGCCGGGGGCGGTACTGACGGCCGACCACGTTGCTCGCTCTCTGGTCGCGGCCGCGCTGGGGCTCAGCAGACTCGAAGACCTTGACCTGATGGCGTTCTTGACGCCACTCGACGACGCGGCTATTCGAGGGCGACTGCGCAGCCTTGGCGCCGACGAACATGCAGGTCTCCTTCACGCGGCATCCGCCTATGTCGGTGAGCACATGGGGATCGCGCTGCGCGCGGCCATGAACGGCGGAAGCGTCTCGGTGCTGGCCATCGGCCTGGTCGTCGCCGAACTGTGGGAGCACGGCGCCGTCGCCCCTGACGCAGCTGCGGCAGCGGCACGGGTACGACTCGAACCATACGTGGGATCACGGATCAGTGCGCAGGCAGCGAGCCGGTACGGCGAGGCTGCGAGGAAAACCGTCAAGCGGCTGTTCGCCGACCGTCAGGGTCACGAGGTGCTTGAGCAGGCGGAAGCGCTGTGTGTCGAAATCGACTGGCAGCAGGGGGCCTCGGCATCGAGCTTCCTGTTGTCCGGCCTCGACGCCCGGATCAACGACCTCGCGGCGGCGATCGAGAACGCGGCAAACACCCCCAGCCTCGACGCCGCTGCTGGCGTAGAGGATGCATATCGACGCGTGCGAAAGCACCTCGCGGCACAGACGATCGCAAGCTCCCTTTCGACTGCCGCGATGGCCGTGCGCCTCGTCCGCTGGATCATAGGCTCCGAGCACACACCGGCGAGCTTCACCGACGCAGCGCAGCAGTACGGAGCGGATGGGGCATGGGCGGAGCGTGCACTGGGTGACATCTGGGACGGCGGAAGCCACCCGGTTCTGGCGCAGGCCTTCGGTGTGCTTGCCCATGAGGTGCAGCGGAAGCTGCGTGCGCTGGATTCGGCTTCGGCCGTGCTGTTGAGCGGTGCGCCGATTGTCGGTGGTCAGGTGTTGGGTGTCGAAGACGTGTTGCGCGAGGTCGTGGTTCCGCTGAGCGCCGATCAGCGGGTGCTGCTCATCGTGCTCGACGGCATGAGCTATGCGGTGGCCACCGAACTCGCCGCCGAGGCCCCGGAGTATGGGTGGTCCGAGATCGTTCACGCGCAGTCCAAGAGGCGAGGGGCGGTCGTTGCCGCGCTGCCGACGATGACGGAGTTCTCGCGAACCTCGTTGCTTTGCGGCGAGCTGCGTGCCGGCGATCAACAAGTTGAGAAGGCGCGCTTCGCGAAGGCAGTCGGTGGCGCCGTCTTCCACAAAGACGATCTGCGCTCCGACGCGGGTCATGCGCTTCCCGCGCCGGTCACTGCCGCAGTATCGAACCCGGCACAGAAGGTCATCGGGGTGGTACTCAACACGATCGACGACGCCCTGGCGACCGCTGAGGTGGACTCTCTGCGCTGGCGTGTCTCGCAGATCGCGAACCTCGAGGCGCTGCTCGCAGCAGCTCGCAACGCGAACCGCATAGTGATCCTCACATCTGACCATGGGCACATTGCGGAGCGGGGCAGCGCGTTGCGCAGTACACCGGGTGCATCTGCTCGCTACCGCGATGTGTCGACGGGCGAGGCGCGAGCAGATGAAGTGCACGTCACGGGTCCGCGCGTACTCACTACTGGTGGCGCCAGCGTCCTCGCCGTGTCGGATGGGGTGCGATTCGCGGCGAAGAAGGCGGGATATCACGGAGGGGCCTCGCTCGCAGAGACGGTCATTCCACTGGTCGTGATGACGCCCAAGGGGGCGGCAAGTCCATCCGGATGGGTGGAGGCACCGCCGCAGGAGCCGGTGTGGTGGAACGAGCCCGTTCGCCGGGCGGAACCAGCCTCAGCCCAACCGAAGACTTCGAAGTCGCGAAGTCGCGTGGCAGAGGTAGCGGGGCCAACGCTGTTCGACGCGCTGCCGACAGATCGGCTTGAGTCAGAGGCATCCATGCCGCTCGATGAAGAAGTCGTTGCCAGTGACGTCTATCGGGCCCGGAGAAGCAGTGGCGGACGCCACCCGATCGAAGACGAGACGGTGCGCAGGATTATCGAGACTCTGGTAGCAGGGGGCGGGCGCGCACACCGAGACACCCTCGCCATGGCAGCAGGGATACCCGCGACATCAGTGTCAGGAGTGCTCGCGTCGCTGCGCCGCCTGCTGAACGTTGACGGCTACGCCGTGGTCGACCTCGATGCCGATCGACAGACGGTGGTGCTCGACAGCACGCTGCTGCGGGAGCAGTTCCAGCTCGGAGCGCAACGATGACGACCGTCAGCCCGCGGCGACGACGAGAGATCATCGACGCGCTGCGACGGGGTACAGTTCCTCAGCGCGGACTGGACGTGATGGCGGTCGGACTCGAGCGGTTCCAGGTCGCGCTCACGGACGAACTCGACACAGTCGGCGGCGGGGGAGCCGTATTCAAAGCTGTGCGAGGCGAGTACGGAGCGGGCAAGACCTTTTTCGCGCGATGGCTGACCGAGACAGCGAAGCAGCGAGGCTTCGCCACTGCAGAGGTGCAGATCTCGGAGACCGAGACGCCGCTGCATCGGCTTGAGACGATCTACCGCCGCGTCACAGAGAACCTCAGCACCGAGGCGACGGCACCCAGCGCCTTTCGCGAGGTGATCGACGAGTGGCTGCGGGTGCTCGAAGAAGACGTGTCGTCATCCGGTGTGGACGGCAGCGAGATCGCGCAGCGCACCGAAGCTCTGCTTGAGCGGCGACTCGCTGCAGTGTCGCGAACCGCTCCGGCCTTTGCTGCTGCGCTGCGCGCCTATCATGCAGCCACGGTGCGGGGCGACACCGAGAGTGCCGATGGACTCATCGCGTGGCTTGGCGGCCAGCCGCACGTCGCATCCGCGATACGGCGCAGCGCCGGCATTCGAGGTGATCTCGATCACTTCGGCGCCCTCGGCTTCATGCAGGGCCTGCTGGCTGTGCTGCGAGACGCCGACTATCGCGGACTGGTGCTGGTGCTCGACGAGGTGGAGACCCTCCAGCGAGTGCGCAGCGACGTCCGCGAGAAATCACTCAACGCGCTGCGTCAGCTGCTGGACGAGATCGACGCGGGCAGGTTCCCCGGCCTGTATGTGCTCATCACCGGCACACCCGCATTCTTCGAGGGGATGCAGGGAGTGCAGCGACTGCCTCCGCTGGCAGCGCGAATCAGCGTGGATTTCTCGGGCGACCCGCGATGGGATAACCCCCGAGCGCCGCAGTTGAGGTTGATGGGATTTCAGCGAGACGGTCTGATCGAACTGGGCAAGCGAGTTCGAGACATCTACGCGACGGGAAGCGATGCCGCTGGGCGCCTCAACGAGCAGGCCAGCGATGAGTATCTCTCTGCACTGGCCGACGTCGTTGCAGGAAGGCTCGGCGGGCGAGTTGGAATCGCTCCGCGCGTCTACCTGCGCAAGCTTGTCGACATTCTCGACAAGATCGAGCAGTTCCCCGACTACGTGCCCGAAGAAGCAGGGACCGTACGGGTGAATGCTGGGGAGCTCAACGACGACGAGCGGGCGGCGGTCCGCGGACTTGACGCGATCGATCTCGATGTCTGACTCAACTGCTCTGACGCCGGGGCTCGAGTACCACGTGGTGAACACGCTCGGCTGGAACGATCTGCGGCCATTGCAGCACGCCGCGATCACCCCGGTTCGTTCGGGCGTGGATGCCCTGCTGATCGCCCCGACGGCCGGCGGCAAGACTGAGGCAGCGACTTTTCCGCTGCTGTCGCGGATGGTCGACGAGAAATGGCGCGGTCTGAGCGTGATCTACGTCGCGCCGCTGAAAGCGCTGCTGAACAATCTGTTGCCACGCCTGGAACAATATTGCGCCTGGGTGGGCCGTCGCGTCGCACTCTGGCATGGCGATATCGGTGAGAGCGCTCGCCGCAGCATCCTGAGCGAACCACCCGACGTGCTATTGACGACGCCAGAATCGCTCGAGGCGATGCTCGTCTCACGGCGTGTTGATCATCGGCTGCTGTTCGCGGATGTGCGTGCGGTGGTGGCAGACGAGATCCATTCGTTCGCCGCGGGTGATCGCGGTTGGCACCTGGTTGCTGTGCTCGAGCGGCTGCAGCGGCTGGCGGACAATCGGATCCAGCGGGTCGGGCTTTCGGCGACGCTGGGCAACCCAGATGACCTCTTGCGCTGGTACCAGGGATCGAACCTCGCGAATGGCGTGCCTTGCAAGGTCGTCTCCGCCGGCGACGCGCCTGCGGAGCCTGAGATAGGCCTTGACTACGTCGGGTCAGTGGAGAATGCGGCGGTCGTGATCGCTGCACTTCATCGGGGGCAGAAGAGACTCGTTTTCTGCGAGTCGCGAGCACAGGCGGAGGAGCTGGCATTCGCACTGCGTAGTGCTGGTGTGACGACATTCATCTCGCACTCTTCGCTGTCGCTGGACGAGCGGCGACAGAGCGAGCGGGCGTTTGCGGAAGCGCGCGACTGCGTGATCGTTGCCACCTCGACGCTCGAGCTGGGCATCGACATCGGAGACCTGGACCGGATGATCCAACTAGACTCACCGCGGTCGGTCGGCTCGTTCTTGCAGCGTCTCGGGCGGACCGGCAGACGGCCGGGAACGGTGCGAAACGCGCTGTTTCTCGCTACGGACAGCGAGAGCCTCTTGCGTGCAGCGGGACTGTTGCACCTATGGGGAACAGGATTCGTGGAGCCGATCGTACCCCCACCATCGCCGCGACACATAGCTGCTCAACAGCTGCTGGCGCTCGCGCTGCAGGAGGGGCGCTTCGCGCGGAACGACTGGGCCTCATGGTGGGCCGACTCACCGGT
Organism: Microbacterium esteraromaticum; assembly: GCF_017303215.1. Taxonomy (GTDB): domain Bacteria; phylum Actinomycetota; class Actinomycetes; order Actinomycetales; family Microbacteriaceae; genus Microbacterium; species Microbacterium esteraromaticum_C. Next base: position 19,432 of record NZ_JAEMWU010000004.1, read on the forward strand.
CATGACGTCTGCGCCGGAGATCCTGGACTACTTGGTCGACAGCGAATTCCTTGCGGTCGATGGTGACTGGCTCTTCGTCGGCCCACGTGCGGAGCGCGAGTTTGGCAGACGGCACTTCATCGAGCTGCTTTCGACATTCATCGCTGACTTGGAGATCAAAGTGATCTCGGGTCGACGGGAAGTCGGCTCGGTGGCGCCATTGTCGCTGACCGGCCCTGTGCTCGACGGACGCAAACCGCTGCTGCTTGCTGGTCGAGCGTGGCTTGTCGATTCGGTGGACTGGGACCGGCACGTCGCGATCGTGCGTGAAGATACGGCGAAGGGCAAGGTGCGTTGGAGTTCTGACCCCATGCCGGAGTCATTCGAAATGGTGCGTGCACGGCGGGATGTGCTGCTCGGGGCGCAGCCGCCGGCAGCCATGTCGCGGCGAGCTGAGATTCGACTTGCCGAGGTCCGAGCGTTGCGTGCTTCGCAGGTCGACGGAGAGTGCCAAGTGCTGGTCAAGAGGGAGAAGTCCTCCGTTCTGTGGGCGTTCGGTGGGCTGAAGGCTCACGCGACTCTGCTGGCAGGGCTTCCGGTGGAGGTGTCCGAAGGGGCAACAGCGGACAACGAGATGATCGTGTTCGGTGCGGGCCTGGGAGCTGGCCTATTCGATGGCTTGGACTTGGTGCGTGCGAGGCCGGACGTGTCGCACGAAGCGGTTGATGGTCTGAAGTTCTCGGCTGCACTGCCTGACGGGCTTGCCAAGGCAACGCTGGCTGAGCGGTTCGTGGATCGGGATGGGGCCGAGAACGTGGCCGGAATGGCTATCAGGTGCGAGGTGTCGAAGTGAACAAAGTCGTGCTCATCCATCGAGTCGCCACACCGGACTCCGCGGGGCTGAAGCCCGTGGGCGTGTGGAGCATCGAGAACGACCGAGAGAGCCACTTCTATGGGGTCGGCGACGAGGGGTATGAGGCGCGCGGAAGAAAAGCCCTCTTCCACCGTCCCCACGTTGCCGCCGTCGAGTGGGCGCTCTACAAGGCCGAGACGTCCCCGAACTGGGAACTCTACAAAGGCAGCACGCGGCTGCTTCTTGAGCCAGACCTTGATCAGATTCTCGCGGAAGCGCAGGCAGACTTCGCGGCAGCGTCCTTGAAGAAGCAGGACTTGTTTCGGCTGAAGGCCCGGCAGGCCCCGTCTCGGGCGGCCCCATCATCTCCAGACTGGGGTGCCCCACCGCGCGTCGTCGCGCAATCGTGGTGGATTGCAGCCGAGCTCGTGCGTCGTCACCCCGAGTCTCTCGTGTACGAAGCGCACCCGGGCGGCGGTATGTACGACGTGCTTGCGGTGGCGCCATCCAGACACTTCTCCTCGGAGGCGTCAACAGGCGAAGCAGCGGTCTTGTTGAATCGTGTCGGTACGTTGCAGGTCCATGCAGGCGCGGCGATTACCGGTATCGCCGATTGGGCCTCGGTGCTCATAGCTGCCAAGCCGTTCGAGATTGTGCGGGAGCTCGAGTCCGTTGCGGGATGGTTGCCTCCCCGAGCTACACCGAGTGCGACACGTAGAAGCCTTACTTACCGATTCATCGCTTCGGCGCTGGGAATGTTCGTCAACGATCGTCATCAGTGGGACGCCCGTTGCGAGCTGTTCGACACCGTGGACGGGCTGGAGCCGCGTGGTTTCGTCGACAGTTTTCCTCAGGCGCACGCAGATCTCGCTTCCGTCCCGAGGATCGGGATCTACGGTGAGCCGCACAGTCACTACTGGGGGCTGCTGCGCGACGGAGAGGCGATCGCCTTGGTCTCAATCGACGGACGCCTCTACCGGCGCGCCGGCGCTACTTTGGATCTTCTCGTCGAGTATCAGAAGCACCATCGGCGGCTTCGGCGCATGACAGCGGCGTTGCTTCGTGATTGGCTCTGAGTCTTCAGCTCGGTTCGATCAGTCGATCTCGATGGCGATGGAATGCCGGATGAAGCGCAGGGCACGGCCGTTCAGACGCCGAACTCACCTATCCGCCCGCCCGATGTCGGCGGCATCAGTCAAGATGGATGAACCCCCTCCCTGAGGAGACCCCATGACCGCACTGGCACAGGCGCACGCGCTGTCTCGACTGCTCGACGAGCACGTCGCGTGGCGCATGCTGCGCGCCGACAATGCGCCGGTGATGGTCTCGGTGCTCGCTGCCCACCTCGGCGGAGACGAGCGCCGCATCGAGAGTGAAGACCTCTACGAGCGCATCGACGCCGACCTCGACGAGCTGCGCGCACACGGCTTCGACCTGCCCGGCACCGCGAAGGCGTACTGCGCCGACTGGCGCACCGCCGGCTACCTCGTGCGGCGGCCGGCCGAGACGAGCAGAGGCGAGACCTTCGAGCTGTCACCGGCCGCGTTGACGGCGTCTCGGTTTCTCGCGCAACTCATTCAACCGCGTCAGGCGGCGACCGAATCGCGGCTGGCAAGCATCGCATCCCAGCTGCACCGCCTGGCGGTGGATTCCGACCCCGACGCGCGCACCCGCATCGCGCGGCTCGAAGAGCAGCGCGCGCAGATCGACGCAGAGATCGAGGCGATCAACCGCGGCGAGTCGCCACCCGTCGACCACGAGCGCGCCGTCGAGCGCGTGCGTGACATCCTCGCCATGGCAGAAGACATCCCCAGCGATTTCGCACGGGTCCGCGCCGAGTTCGAGCAGCTCAACCGCGACCTGCGCGCGCGGGTGCTCGAGTCGGATGCCGTGCAGCGCGCCGTGCTCGACGACATCTTCCGCGGCGTGAACATGATCGACGAATCCGACGCCGGGCGCAGCTTCACCGGATTCGCCGGGCTCGTGCTCGACCCCGAGCGCGGACAGGAGTTCGAGGATGACATCCGGCGCGTGCTCGAGCGCGACTTCACCGGCGCGCTGAGTTCCGCCGAGCGACGCTTTCTGCGCCAGCTGCTGCGCACGCTGAAAGAGCGCAGCGGCGAGATCCACGACGTCATCACGACCTTCGCGAGAGGACTGCGCCGCTACGTCCAGTCGCAGGAGTACGAACGCGATCGCGTGCTGCGCCGAGAACTGCGCGGCGCGCTCGCCGCAGGCCACGCTGCCAGCATCCGGATCAAACCGTACAAAGCGACCGACATCAGCCTGTCGCTCTCTGCCGTGCCGATGCGCAGCGCCGGTGCGCTGCGACTGCACGACCCGGCCGCATACGACGCACCCGAGGCAGTGATCACCCACGAGGCGGCCCCGGTCAGCATCGAAGAGCTGCGCGCCCTCGCGCGCGAGACCGAGATCGATTTTGACGAACTCACCGGCAACGTGAACGCGATGCTGAAAGACGTCGATGCGGTCACGGTCGGCGGGGTGCTCGAGCGATTCCCTGCAACGCAGGGGGTCGCGAGTATCGTCGGTCTGTTGGCCATCGGTGCCGCGCAAGGGGTGGCGAGCGATCCCGAACGCGTCACCTGGGTCGGCGTGGATGCTGTGACCAGGGCCGCGCGGATACCCAGCTATCGCTTCACAGGGAGGGTTCTGTGACCGAGACAGATGCAACGACAGCGGCCCACGAGGCGGCCCCCAGCGCCAGGTGGCCCGGCGACACCGGCACCCTCAGCATCGACGCCCGACGGGCGCTGCTGAAGCTGATCCAGGGGCCGTACCTCTCAGCCGCCCGGGCGCCGGGTCCTTGGTCGGCGCTCCTCGCCGACGAAGCGAGCATCCGATCTCGACTGCACGACCTCTTCCTCGATCTGGTGCTCGACCGCGACGCCGGTTTCGCCTTCGTGCGCAACGCCGACACCGGTGAACAGGACGCCCCCGTCGCGGTGAGATCAGAGCAGCTCACCTTCATCGACACCGCGATGCTGCTCGTGCTGCGGCAGATGCTGCTCAGCGGCGAACACGACGGGCGCGTCATCGTCGGCAGAGAAGACGTCTTCGAACAGCTCGCGCCCTTCCGCACCGAAGACCGCGACGAGACGGACTTCGCCAAGAGACTGAACGCCTCGTGGCTGAAGATGCGCAACAAGCTGCGGGTCGTCCACGTGCTCACCGACGAGCGGGTCGAGATCTCGCCCGTGCTGCGGATGCTGGTCGACGCCGATCGGGTGCGCATCATCGCCGCCGAGTACGAGCGGATTCGCTCGGGCGAACGCGACAGCAGCGGCACCGTCGCCGATCTGGGAATCGCGACGCCCGATGACGACGAGGAGTCCGAAGATGACGTTGCTTGAGATGCACCGAGAAGTCGCCGCAGCAGACGATGTGCGCGCGGGACAATGGCGCCTCGCGCGACTCGAAGTCGTCAACTGGGGCACCTTCGACGGGGCCCACCGCATCGACGTCTCCCGCAAGGGGCACCTGATCACCGGGGCATCCGGATCCGGCAAATCGTCGCTGCTGGATGCGATCGCCGCCGTGCTGACACCGGAACGCTGGCTGCGCTTCAACGCAGCCGCCCAGGACGCCTCGTCACGTGCCGACGACCGCGGCCTCGTCAGCTACGTGCGCGGGGCGTGGAGCAAAGAAGCCGACGAACTCGAAGACCGAGCCGTCAGCACCTACCTTCGCCCGCGGGCCACCTGGAGCGCGATCCTGCTGCGCTTCGAGAACCAGAACGACGCGCCGGTGAGCCTCGTTCGGCTCTTCCACCTGCCCGGCACGCAGACGGCGCGCGCCGACCTCAAAGACGCCTTCCTGCTGCTGCGCACCGAAGTCGCGCTCACCGAGCTCGCGCCGTTCGTCGCGAAGGGGATCGAAGCGCGTCGCCTTAAGGCCGCGTTCCCCGATGCGGTGGTCTCGACCGGCAGCCACGGCGGCTTCTTCACCCGGATGCGGCGGGTGTTCGGCATCAGCGGCGACAACGCGCTGCACCTGCTGCACAAGACCCAGTCGGCTAAGAACCTCGGCAACCTCGACACGCTGTTTCGTGCGTTCATGCTCGATCGGCCCGGCACCTTCGATCAAGCACGCAATGCCACCGAGCAGTTCCGCGAACTCAACGCGGCCCACGAGCATGTGGTCGAGTTGCGTCGTCAGGCAGAGCACCTCGAACGCATCGAAGAGGCGACCGCCGAGTACGAGCGCCAGTCACAGGAAGTCGCTGAGCTCCTGCATCTCATCGAGATGCAGGAGCCGTTTCAGGATCGCCTCCATTTCAGACTCGCGCAGGGCGAGCGTGAAGATCAGGTGGCAGAACTCGCCCGCGCGCGAGACAGAGCGACGGCCGCCGACGCGGTGCGGCAGCAGGCCGACCGAGCGCTCAGTGAGGCGCGCATGCACGAGGCGAAACTCGGGGGAGCCGATGCCGGGCTCCTGCGACGCGGCATCGACGACGCCCGGCGCGAAGGCGAGCGCATCCGCGCGCACGCCGAGCGTTTCGCATCCGAGTTGCGTTCCGCGGGAATCGAGCACGCACCGACGGATGCCGCGGAATTCGCCGCTCTGCAGGAATCGGCGCGCGCGCACCTCGGTCGCACGCCGGACGACGACGGCAGTCACCCCGCCCACGAGCGGTACGCCGATGCTCGCCGTCGCCTGAACGAGCTCGATGCCGAGCTCGAGTCGCTGAAGCACAGCCGCAGCAACCTCGAACCGCGGCTGCGCGCCGTGCGGGAGTGGCTGGCCGGCGAGCTCGGGGTCAGCGAGAAGAGCCTGCCGTTCGGCGGAGAACTGATCGACGTGGCTCCCGAGTACGCCGAATGGACGGGCGCGATCGAGCGCGTGCTTCGTCCGCTCGCCTCGGCGCTGCTGGTGCGTGACGCTGATCTGGTGCGCGTGCGGCGCCTCATCGAGAAGCGCTCGCTGGGAACGCGTCTCGTGATCGAGGCGGTGCCCGCAGATGCCGGCGCTGCGCGCCCCGTGCGGGCGCGCGACTCGTTGCTGCACCGCATTCGGGTCGCCGATGACCCGTTCGCGAGCTGGATGCACTCCCGGTTGTCGGAGTCATACGACATCTCGTGCGTCGCGGGGCCGGATGACCTCGATGACGTCGAGCGCGGTGTCACCAAGGGCGGGCAGATCAAGACCTCGGCGCGACGGTACGAGAAGAACGATCGCGTGTCGATCGATGACCGCAGCCACTGGATTCTCGGATCCGACAATCAGGCCAAGATCGATCACCTTCTCGAGCGTCGTGCGGTCGCGCAGCGCGAGACCGCACGCGCGAGAGCCGAGCTCGACGAGCAGCTCGCGGCGACCGAGGCCGCTCTGGCCAGAAGGCTGGTGCTGAAACGAGTGCTCGAGCGCACCTGGAATGAGTTCGACGCGGCGTCCGCCGACGCCACGCTCGCCGACAGAGAGGCGGAGCTCGCCCGCCTCACCGCTCGAAGCAGCGAGCTCGACGACGCCTCAAGAGCGGTGGCGGATGCGGAGCAGCAGCAGAAGCACGCAAGCGCGGAAGCCGACATGGCGAACGCTGCCCAGGCGCTCGCGGCCGAAGCGCTGCGGCAATCCGACGCGCTGATCGCGCGTCTGACCGGCCAGATCCAGGGGGTGACGCTGGCGCATGCTGATGCAGCGCTGCTCGAGGCGCGATACCGCACCGTGCAGCGGCGAGTCGACACCGCCAACATCGGCGACATCGGGTTGAAGGTCGCAAACGCGCTGCATGTCGCAGCGAAGGACGCCGACTCGGCGCGGGCCCGCTCGATGATGGCGTTCGCGCGACTGGCATCCGAGTTCCGTGGCGCGTGGCCGGCGGCCGCGCCCGACCTGACGTCGGACGTCGATGATCGCAGCGGATATCGGGCTCTGCTCGACGGCATCCGCACACGTGGTCTTCCGGAGCACGAAGAGAACTTCCGGCGGCTGCTGCGCGAGAAGTCGCGAGACCTGATCGGGCATCTGCTCAGCGAGATCCGCGATGCGCCCAAGCAGATCGAGGAGCGCATCGATCCGGTGAACGCGTCTCTGGGGCGGTCGCTGTTCGACGCCGACCGCTTCCTGCGGATCCGAGTGAAGACGAAGCGATCACCGGACGCGACCGAGTTCATGACCGATCTGAAGGGCATCGTCGACGGGTCGTGGGATCAGAACGACCTGCGGGCCGAGCAGCGGTTCGCCGCGCTGAAGCGCCTCATGGATCGCCTTGAATCGGCCGAGAACGGTGACCGTGGCGATCACGCCTGGCGTCAGCGTTGCCTCGATACCCGCGAACACGTGACGTTCCAGGCGCAGGAGGTCGACCGCGCCGGTCGGGTGCTGAGCGTGCACGACTCGAGCGCCGGACTCTCGGGAGGGCAGCGGCAGAAGCTCGTGATCTTCTGCCTGGCGGCGGCCCTGCGCTACCAGCTGACCGATGACGAACAGGATGTTCCGACCTACGGCACGATCGTGCTCGATGAGGCGTTCGACAAGGCCGACAGCCAGTACACCCGCATGGCGATGGACGTGTTCCGCGAATTCGGGTTCCACATGATCCTCGCCACACCGCAGAAGCTGCTGCAGACGATCGAGAGCTACGTTGGAGCCGTCACGTCGGTGTCGAACCCGACCCGCAAGCAGTCGCTGTTGGCGAACGTGCCCTTCGAGCAGGTCGAGTGATGCCGGTCACCGTGGCAGAGGCCCGGGCACGCGCAGCGCGAGCGGTCGAGAAGGGGCGTCGGGAGTGGGCCGCGCGCGGTGGCGGGATCGTCGAGTTCAGCATCCCGCTGAAGCCGCCGACCGAGCGCGAGGTGCTGGCCGATCCGCGCGCGGCGAGCGAGTGGGCGGCGTCCTGGCGGAGCGTTCAGGGTACGGACCTGCAGATCGGCTGGGCGACCAAGAACTGGCCCAGCGCCGGCAGGCAGGAACTGCCCGAGCGATTGACCCTGCGCACGGCAGACACCCTGGCGCGATTCGCCGGCGCCGTCGTGTATCGCGACTGGGCGCGGATCCGCGACCGCGCCCGGGAACTTCGTGAGCGCTTCGGTGAGGGCGACGAGATCGTGGCGGCGATCCAGCGCCGGGGTGGCGCGATAGACCGGCAGACGGATCTCGACTTCGTGCTGCTTCTCGGGGTGCTCACGTGGCTGCGCCGGCATCCGTCTTCAGGGTATCGGCTGCGCCAGGTGCCCGTCCCCGGCATGCACACCAAGTGGCTGGGCGCGCACCGCGCACTGGTCGAGACGATGTACGCGGCTCTCACCGGCGAACCTGATCTCGGGCTCGTGCCATCGCCGGAGACGCTGCGGATCCGCTTTCTCGACACCGACGATCGACCCGGCGGGCTGAGCGACGTCACCGCACCGATCCACGAACTCGCGGCCCTGCCGATCAATCCCCGCATCGTCATCGTCTGCGAGAACCTCGAATCGGTGCTCGCGCTGCCCGACTGGTCCGGCGCTATCGCCGTGCACGGCGGGGGATACGCCGTGCCGATTCATCGCCTGCCCTGGGCGCTCTCGTCGCGGGTGCTCTACTGGGGTGATCTGGATGCTGATGGCTTCGCCATCCTGCACCGACTGCGCTCGAACGGCGTCGACGCGATCAGCGTGCTGATGGACGAGGCGACGCTCGTGGCTCACCGAGAGCTGTGGGTGCCCGACCCGAACGGTGTCGCAGTGCGAGTGCTGCCGACGCTCACCGGGTCTGAGCAGGCGACGCTCGACCGCATCTCTTCGGAGGGCGGGGTGCGACTAGAGCAGGAGCGCCTGCCGTGGCCGACGGCGCTCGAGGCGCTGCGGGTCGCGGCCGACTCTTCGCCGTTGTGATCTGCGAATGTCGGTGGCTCCTGCGACTATGAAGTATGGCGCGAGTGCGGCATTGACGGCGTCGAGGTCGGTGCCGTCGAGGTGGTCGATATCGAGGCGCTCGTCGGAGAGCAGCTGGCCATCTCACTCAGCATCTCTCTAGCTATGCCGGGCTTGTGCGCCTCGCCCATCGCGGCCAGCTGGGCGAGGAAGTCGGCACCGTCGAAAGGCGAAGTGACGAGTTCACCGCACGGATCCGGACGAGATCACCCGCAGGAGTCTGTGCACAACCGCCCGACAGGGTGGCGTGAGCGTCACCGCTCCGCCAGCACGAGCAGCTCACCCACCTCGCAGTCGAGCGCATCGCAGATGGCCCGCAACGTCGAATAGCGGATCGCGCGGGCGCGATCGTTCTTGAGCACCGACAGGTTCACCACGCTGACGCCGACGCGAGCGCTCAGCTCGGTCAGCGTCATGCCTCGGTCGGCGAGGAGCTCATCAAGACGGCAGTGGATGCCCGTGGCATCCGCCTCTGCCTCGGCGGGGCTCATATCAGCCCGTCCGTCTCATGCCGCAACTGCTCGGCCTCGTTCTGCAGCCGCGCCCCGTAGCGGAAGATCGCAGACAGAGCGAAGAGTCCGACGGCGACGGCAAACGGCCAGAGCGGGATGCTGAGCTCGAAAGGAGGCTCCAGCCCGGCGGGCCACTCCAGCGAGCGCGCGGCGAGCGTCATGCCGATCTGCTTCAACAGCTCACCGACGACCGCGCCCACCATCACGACGAACGCGACGACACCGAACGTCTTCGAGACGCTGCGGTGGAACGGTTCACGCTGCCCGGCGCGACGAGTGGCGTTGTAGATCGCCCAGGCGATCGCCGCGGAGGCCGCGATGCCGAGCAGCGTGCCCAGGTAGATCACCAGCCGAGGACCGAAAGGCACATCGTCAACGACACCTCCGTGGGTCAGGGTCGTGACAGAGTCCTGCTGGTCGATCATCCAGCTCGATGTCGTTTCATCGAGCGACACCGAGGGCGAGCTGAGGGTGCTGACGCCGAACATCACCGCTCCCGCGCCGGCGAGCAACACGAAGGCGTAAGAGGCGTTGCGCGTGACATCCAGCGCGAGCGTCGTGCTGCCATGACGCCGTGCGCGGGCGATCGAGAACGCGACGATCAGGCCCGCGATCAACAGCCACAGCACGAGCATCGACAGCCCCGACGCGAGGTCGTCCGAGGTCAGGCCCATCACACGAGCCCTTCCGTGTCGCGCTGCAGGCGGTGGCCCACCTCGAAGGCGGTCGCAACTAGGGCGAGAGCGAAGGCCCACCCGAGCGGGGCGAGGTTCAGGTCGATCGCGAACGCAGGGAAGACCTCGTAGACGTCGGGGTCTGTGCTGGCCAGGTGGTCGACGATCATCCCGCGACCGATCCCACCACACAACTGCCCGAACATGCCTCCGGCGGCAACCAGGCACGCGGCGAGTCCGATCGTGGTCGACATCGTCCGGCGGAACGGGCGTGCGCGAACCAGCGAGACGCCGAGCCACCAGGCCACGGCGCACACCCCGATGATCGCCAGCGCGGGAAGAGCCCCCTCGAGCAGTAGCATCCACCGCGCCGCCGCAGGCAACGTCGCGAAGGCGACATCCGCCTGAATGTACTCCGCCGAGCGGATGCCGTCGATGCCCGACAGTGTCGGCGCGGCAGCGGCGTGCACGGGCATCCGCACCGTGACCACGGCGCCGAACACGTCGAGCGCGCCGCGGATCACCGCGAAGACCGACACCGCGGCGATGAGCGCGGCGCCCGTGGCGACCACGCGCGCGCCGATTCTGTCAGCCGGTGACACCGGTGAATCCACTGTTCGAGTCATGCGCACCCTCCGTGCATAACGTTATTCGTTCATATCGACTGTCGTTAACATAACGACAGTCGATATGTGCGTCAAGCGCGTGTCCCGCGAATCTTCGCCGAGACCCCCTGTTGTTGACCACACCCCCACCTGGCGGCGTTGATAGGGCGGGGTGTCGCCGGCAACTGGGGGTCTCGGCGGTGGGGGCGGGGTGGGAAGCGCGCGGGGTGATATGCCGACGGCGAACACGGGCATACAGCACGCGCGCGCTCGTTACTCTCGATATACAAGGCCTTAAGCCGCTTCGCCGACGCGCGAAAAGGAGTCACAGCATGTTCGAGAGATTCACCGACCGAGCCCGTCGGGTCGTCGTCCTCGCCCAAGAAGAGGCGAAGATGCTCAACCACAACTACATCGGCACCGAGCACATTCTGCTCGGCCTCATCCACGAGGGTGAGGGCGTCGCGGCAAAGGCACTCGAGAGCCTCGGCATCTCGCTCGACGCCGTGCGCGAGCAGGTGCAAGACATCATCGGCCAGGGCCAGCAGCAGCCGTCCGGTCACATCCCCTTCACGCCGCGCGCCAAGAAGGTGCTCGAGCTGAGCCTGCGCGAAGCGCTGCAGCTTGGCCACAACTACATCGGCACCGAGCACATCCTGCTCGGTCTCATCCGCGAGGGTGAGGGCGTTGCCGCCCAGGTGCTCGTCAAGCTGGGCGCCGACCTCAACAAGGTGCGTCAGCAGGTCATCCAGCTGCTCTCGGGCGCCCCGGGGCGCGAGACCGCTTCGGTCGGCGCGCAGGCCAACGACGGTCCGGCCTCGGCGCAGGGCGGTTCGCAGGTGCTCGACCAGTTCGGGCGCAACCTCACGCAGGCAGCCCGCGACGGCAAGCTCGACCCGGTCATCGGCCGCGAGAAGGAGGCCGAGCGGGTCATGCAGATCCTCTCGCGCCGCTCGAAGAACAACCCCGTTCTGATCGGTGAGCCCGGTGTCGGCAAGACCGCCGTCGTCGAGGGGCTCGCTCAGGCGATCGTCAAGGGCAACGTGCCCGAGACCCTCAAGGACAAGCAGCTCTACTCGCTCGACCTCGGCTCGCTCATCGCCGGCTCCCGCTACCGCGGTGACTTCGAAGAGCGTCTGAAGAAGGTCACCAAAGAGATCCGCACGCGCGGCGACATCATCGTTTTCATCGACGAGATCCACACCCTGGTCGGCGCGGGCGCTGCCGAGGGCGCGATCGACGCCGCCAGCATCCTCAAGCCGCTCCTCGCGCGCGGCGAGCTGCAGACGATCGGCGCGACCACGCTCGACGAGTACCGCAAGCACTTCGAGAAGGATGCTGCGCTGGAGCGCCGCTTCCAGCCGGTGCAGGTGAACGAGCCGACCCTGCCGCACGCGATCAACATCCTCAAGGGACTGCGCGACCGCTACGAGGCGCACCACAAGGTGCAGATCACCGACGGCGCGATCGTCGCCGCCGCGAACCTCGCCGACCGCTACGTGCAGGACCGCTTCCTGCCCGACAAGGCCATCGACCTGATCGACGAGGCCGGTGCGCGTCTGCGCCTGAGCATCCTCTCGTCCCCGCCCGAGCTGCGCGAGTTCGACGAGCGCATCGCCAAGGTGCGTCAGGACAAGGAAGCAGCTTCCGAGGAACAGGACTTCGAGAAGGCCGCCGCGCTGCGCGACCAGGAAAAGGAGCTGCTCGGTGAGCGGCTGCGCCTGGAGAAGCAGTGGCGTGCCGGCGACGTCGCCACCCAGGCGATCGTCGACGAGGGCCTGATCGCCGAGGTGCTCGCCCAGGCGACCGGCATCCCCGTCTTCAAGCTCACCGAAGAGGAATCCAGCCGACTCGTCTTCATGGAGAAGGCGCTGCACCAGCGTGTCATCGGTCAGGAAGAGGCGATTGCCGCGCTCTCGCGCACGATCCGTCGCCAGCGCGCCGGCCTCAAGGACCCGAAGCGCCCCTCGGGCTCGTTCATCTTCGCCGGCCCCACCGGCGTCGGAAAGACCGAGCTCGCCAAGGCTCTCGCCGAGTTCCTCTTCGACGACGAGGCCGCGCTGATCTCGCTCGACATGAGCGAGTTCGGTGAGAAGCACACCGTCTCGCGTCTGTTCGGTGCCCCTCCCGGATTCGTCGGTTTCGAAGAGGGTGGCCAGCTCACCGAGAAGGTGCGCCGCAAGCCGTTCTCGGTCGTGCTGTTCGACGAGATCGAGAAGGCCCACCCCGACATCTTCAACTCGCTGCTGCAGATCCTCGAAGAGGGTCGCCTGACCGACGGTCAGGGACGCATCGTCGACTTCAAGAACACCGTGATCATCATGACGACGAACCTCGGTTCGTCGGCGATCGCCGGTGGCCCGGTCGGCTTCCAGATCGAGGGCAACTCGCAGACGACCTACGAGCGCATGAAGGGCAAGGTCGACGAAGAACTCAAGCGTCACTTCAAGCCCGAGTTCCTCAACCGCCTCGACGACATCATCGTCTTCCCGCAGCTCAACAAGGACGAACTGCGTCAGATCGTCGGGCTGTTCGTCAAGCGCCTGGGCGACCGCCTGCTCGACCGCGACATGACGGTCGAGCTCTCGGACGCCGCTAAGGACAAGCTCATCGAGATCGGATTCGACCCCTCGCTCGGTGCCCGGCCGCTGCGCCGCGCCATGCAGCGCGAGATCGAGGACCAGCTCTCGGAGCGCATCCTGCACGGTCAGCTCGACACCGGCGACCACGTGAAGGTCGACGTCGTCGATGGCAAGTTCACCTTCGAGCACGCACCGCGTGGCGAGAAGGTGGCCGTGGGGATCAACACCGGTGGCGCCGGTATCTCGGCCACGCCGGACCTCGCCGCCAGCGGCAGCGACTGACACGCGTTCCCAGAAAGGGGGCGGATGCTACGGCATCCGCCCCCTTTCTGCGTTGCCGCCCAGGAACCGGCGTCGGCGCCCCGGCTCAGGTTTCGAGGGCGCGGAGCATCGTCTCGCGCAGAGCATCAGGGTCGTCGTTCAGCAGCAGCCCGCCCAGGTATGCCGCGTAGACGAGGCGCGCGCGAGAGGACGCATCAGTGGGCGGCATCCCGCGCCCGGTCAGGATTCGCTCCAGGAAGGCCAACCTGGTGGCGTGCACGCGCGCGACCACCGGACCGACACGAGCATCGGCGCTGGCCAGCAGCATCCGCAGTTCGGTGGCATCGTGTGCATGGCCCACGGTGCGCGCGAGGAGTGCTGCCGCGGCATCGGGCGCGGTGGGATCGAGCGCGTCGATCACCTCGCGGGTCGCCCGCTGCTCCCAGCGATCGAGCACGGCGTCGATGAGGGCCGCGCGATCCGCGAAATGCCAGTAGAGGCTGCCCTTGGTGGCTCCGGCGAAAGCGGCGAGGGGTTCGATGGCGAGCTGATCGAACCCCACCCGGCTGCCGAAGTCGATCGCGATGTCGATCCAGTCGTCGCGGCTGCGGCGTGGCCGAGGTGTCGAAGAAGTGGGACGAGCCATGGCGGCATCGTACTGTACGGTGCCGTATAGTCATTTCCATACGGAAGCGTATGGAAGGAAGCGCATGAAGAAGTCCCTTCGCGATCTGATCCGCCCGCCGCACGACCCCCGCCCCCGGCGCCCTCTCGCGGCGCTCGCAGCGACCGTGCTGGCATCCCTGGGCCTGTTGCACGTGCTCTGGGCGCTCGGCAACCCCTGGCCCGCGTCCGATGCCGAGGCATTCGTGGCGACCTTCCTCGGATCGCCGGGTGGGGTGCCGATGCCGGGTCCGCTGATCACCATGCTCGTCGCGTTCGCCCTCCTGGCCGCAGCAGCGCTGGTGCTGATGCGCGTCTCGCGTGTTGACGCCGTGCGGGGGATAGGCCACCTCGGCACGCTCGGCGTGGGTATCGCCCTCGCGCTGCGCGCCGCCGTCGGGTTCATCGTGTCGGGGTTGCTACCGCACCTGGTGGTTGAGCCGTACCGGACGCTGGACCTGTGGGTCTACTCGCCGCTGTGCCTCGCTCTCGCGGTCGCCGTCTTCGTCGTGCGTCGGAAATCCCAGACCGAACAGGTGCAGGTCGGCGTGTCATAGCCCGACACGCCGACGGCGGCCCGTTTCGTCTGTGAGTTCCACACGGCGGGCCGCTCTAGGCTGGAACCGTGAGCGACTACACCGTCCGCGCAGCGCGCAGCACCGACATCGTCGGCATCCACTCGCTGTTGGAGCCGATGGTCGAGAAGCGAATCCTGCTCGGCAAGGACCTCGCGGTGCTCTACGGGGCGGTGCAGGAGTTCGTCGTCGCCGAACACGACGGCCGACTGATCGGCTGCGGAGCCCTACACGTCATGTGGGAGGACATCGGCGAGGTGCGCACCCTGCTTGTGCACGACGACTACCTGCGCCACGGCGTCGGCCGCACCATCGTCGAGGACCTGGAGCGACGTGCTCGTGACCTGGGCCTGCAGCGTCTGTTCTGTCTCACGTTCGAGACCGCGTTCTTCACCCGCCGCGGCTTCGCCCCGATCGGTGAGCAGGTCGTGGACGCCGACGTGTACTCGCAACTGCTGCGCAGTGGCGACGCGGGCGTCGAGGAATTCCTCGACCTGGCGCACGTCAAGCCGAACACGCTCGGCAACACCAGGATGATCAAGCACCTCAACTAGCCTGGGAACATGTCCCGTCCGTCTGCCGCCGTCTATCGTCGCCGGCGACTCCTGGTGATCGTCGTGGCGTTCGTGGCGGTCGCGGCCATCTCCGGAGGAGTCTGGCTGGCGCTCGCACAGCCCTGGTCTTCGGCATCCGACGCTCCGGCCGCCTCTGCGACGCCTGAGGCGACCGCCTCGGCGCCGACCGATACGGCGTCCGCGAGTCCGTCGCCGAGCCCGGACGACACCGAGCCCCCCGGGGTCGTCGCCTGCGAAGCCGGCGACATCGTGGTCGTCGCCCAGACGGATGCTGACACCTATGGCGCCGGTGAGTTGCCCCAACTGTCGATCAGCCTGACCAACAACGGTGCACGGGACTGCACGATGAACGTCGGGTCGAGTACGCAGAAGTTCGTCGTCACGAGCGGTTCGGACACGTGGTGGCGCTCGACAGACTGCCAGACCGAACCCAGTGACATGATCGTCACGCTCGAAGCGGGGACGACCGTCACGAGTGCGACCCCGGTGGTGTGGGACCGCACCCGTTCATCGGTCGACACCTGCGATGCAGAGCACCGACCGCAGGCGCCCGGAGGCGGTTCGTCGTACCACGTGAGCGTGGAGATCGGCGGATTCGAGGGCGCGAGCACCAAGCAGATCATCCTGCGCTGATCCCCGCGGCGTCGTTGTACGAAACGCACAGGGAAAGACGCGAAAGCGCTCCGATGTTCGGCTGACATCACCGATATTTTGGGATACCATGGGAACTGGTTCTTCGAACTAGTGCGGTGAAAACCATCCCCAGTGGTTGTCGACTTCAGCGTCCCCAGCGCTTCGACATCACCGCCGCAAGAACCTGGAGGGCCCTCTCGAGTACCCCAGTCCCCAATGGAGGATTCGAGAGGGCCCCGCTTCTTCCCTCTGTGGTTCGGTGCGATCCTTCGTGCTCTCATAGGCTGGATGCATGGCGAAGAAGAGGGCACGGGCCAAGAAGCGTCCCGCACCGGAGGAGTTCCGTTCCGAGGCACTGGCGCAGGCGCTCGAGAAGCAGGACATGGCGGCCGTCGCCCTCGCACTGCGCAACGGCAACACGGTCGTACCCCTGATCAAGCCCGGTGCTCGCGACAACCCGCTCGACGGTGGCGAGGTGTGGACCTACCGCGACCCGAAGTCCGGTGACGTGGCGCTGCTGCTGTTCAGCGATGCCACGCACAAGCCCGCCAACCTGCCCCCGGGCGTCGGCATCTACTCGCCCGCATGGCTGAAGTCGTTCCTGACCACGCACAGCGACACCATTACGACCGTGTTCCTCGACATCGCGGGCCCTCACCCGATGCAGGCGCCGCCCGCCGAACTGCTCAAGGCGCTCGACGTCTGAACCGCCGCACGGCGCGGCGCGATCAGAACGGCGGCACGCCGGCGTCGTGGGTCCGCCGATTGGCGCTCGGCGCGCTGCTCTTCGCCCGTGACCGGATATCGCCCAGCGCCGTGCGCAGACTCGACGATCGGTCATCGATCACCTGCTGATACCCCAATCGTGCCGCTTCGCTGCGCCGCTGCGCGGCCTGCGTCACCGGACGGATCTCACCGGCCAGCGACAGCTCGCCCACCACGGCCAGCGTGCGGGGCACCGAGAGATGCCGGATCGACCCCGCCACGGCGACGGCGATCGCAAGGTCTGCTGCCGGTTCGGTGAATCGCACGCCGCCGACGGTCGAGACGTACACGTCGAGCTTCGAGGTCTCGATGCCGGCGCGGCGTTCGAGGATCGCCAGCACCATCGCCACGCGCGACGAGTCGAGACCGTGCACCACTCGGCGCGGGTTCGGCGCGTTCGAGGTGATCGTCAGCGCCTGCACCTCGACGGGCAGTGCACGCCGACCCTCCATGGCGATCGCGACGCAGGTGCCCGGCTCGGCGTCGCCCTGCGAGAGGAACAGGCCACTCGGGTCGGGCACCTCGGCGATGCCGACACCGGTCATCTCAAAACATCCGACCTCATCGGTCGGCCCGAACCGGTTCTTCAGCGCGCGCACGAACCGCAGCGCCGTCTGCCGATCACCCTCGAAATGGCACACGACGTCGACAAGATGCTCCAGCACGCGCGGCCCGGCGACCTGGCCGTCTTTCGTCACGTGCCCGACGAGGATCACCGGCAGCCCGCGGTCTTTCGCGACGCGGATCAGCGTCGCGGCGACCTCGCGCACCTGGCTCGGCTGCCCGGCCGCGCCGTCGATCAGCCCGGATGCCACGGTCTGCACCGAGTCGACGATCACGAGCTCGGGCTGCACCTCGTCGATGTGGCCGAGGATCGTTGCCAGGTCGGTTTCGCTGGCCAGATAGAGGTCGTCGTGCAGGGCTCCGGTGCGCTCGGCGCGCAGTCGCACCTGCGCGGGGGACTCCTCGGCGCTGGCGTACAGCACCCGCCGGCCCGCCTTCGCCGTCGAGGCCGCGACCTCGAGCAGCAGAGTGGACTTGCCGACACCGGGTTCGCCGCTGAGCAGGATCGCTGCACCCGGCACGATGCCACCGCCCAGCACCCGGTCGAACTCGCCGACTCCGCTGGTGCGCCGTGGAGCATCGGTCGTGGTGATCTGGGTGATCGGTCGCGCTGCCCGGTGCGCGGCCGGGGCGACGGCATCCGTCTGACGCACGAATCCGACCTTGGTGCCCTGCTCTTGCACCGTGCCCCATTGCTGGCACTCGCCGCACCGGCCGACCCATTTCGCGGTCGTCCACCCGCATTCGGTGCAGACGAAGGCGGGCGGAGCGGGTCGACGGGTGGCCATCACGCCAGGCTACCGGCGCCCACCGACGTCGAGCGGCCCTGCTCAGCCGCCGATCGCGTTCATCCCGCGGACGGGCTGCAGGAACGACGGGTCGTTGATCGCGTGCCCGGGCAGTTTCGCCCAGATGCAGCGGCGCAGCACGTCGTCGATGACGTCGTCCGGTGCGTCGCCCCGCAGGGACGGAAGCAGATCGAACTCGTGCATCGAGAACAGACAGTTGCGCAATTGGCCATCGGCGGTAAGCCGCAGCCGGTCGCAGGCACCGCAGAACGGTGCGGTCACCGAGGCGATCACGCCGACCGTCGCGCCATCGGCGGTGCCCGGCCCGTGCAGGCGCCAGCGCTCGGCCGGTGCACCGCCGCGACCCGGCACGGCTTCGAGACGCCACTGCGCGCCGAGCGCGGCCAGGATCTCATCGCGCGTGACCATCGCTTCACGGCTCCACGTATGACCGACATCGAGCGGCATCTGCTCGATGAAGCGCAGCTCGGCCCCGTGATCAAGCGCGAAGCGCACCAGGTCAACCATCTCGTCATCGTTGACGCCGCGCATCGCGACGGTGTTCAGCTTGAGCGGGCGCAGCCCGGATCCCGCCGCCGCCGTGATCCCGGTCAGGACATCATCGAGGCGGTCGCGACGGGTCAACGCCGTGAACCGGTCTCGCCGCAGTGTGTCGAGCGAGATGTTCAGTCGCGACAGGCCCGCGCCGATCAGGTCGTCGAGCATCGGCGCCAGTGCGATGCCGTTCGTCGTCATCGCCACCTGCACCGGGCCATACGGCGACTCCAGTCCTGCCAGCCGACGCACCACATCGACCACGTCCCGGCGCAGCAGCGGCTCACCCCCGGTCAACCGGAATGTCGTGATGCCGGCATCCGCCGCCACGCGCGCGACGCGCACGATCTCGTCGGCAGAGAGGATCGAGGCCTTGGCCAGCCACTCCATGCCCTGCTCGGGCATGCAGTACGTGCAGCGCAGCGAACAGCGGTCGGTCAGTGAGATGCGCAGATCTCGGTGCACGCGACCGTGCGTGTCGAGCAGGGGTAGCGCCGCCATCGGTCCTCTCTTCGATATGGCGACAGTAGCCCGTGCGCCGCGCAAGGGCCAGAGCAGGTGCCGCGCGGCTCAGAGCGTCAGTGCGCCGCCGTCTCTGCGACGGCCTCGGCGAAGGCGGATGCCGGTGACCCGAGCACCTCGTCGAGCGGGCCCCGTTGGGTGATGCGGCCGTTCTCGAGGATCAGCAGTTCATCGGCGAGAGCCTGGGCGTCAGCCAGCGTATGAGAGACGACGATCGTCGTCGTACCGCGCAACTGGTCGCGCACGACACCGCGCAGCTCGGCGGCGGCCTGCACATCGAGCGAGGAGAACGGTTCGTCGAGCAGCAGCAGGCGGGGGCGCGCCGCCAGCGCTCTGGCCAGTGCGACGCGTTGCCGCTGACCTCCCGACAGGTGCTCCGGGCGGTGCCCTCCGTGCTCGGGCAGGCCGATCCGCGGCATCCACTCCTCGGCGACGGTGACCGAACCGGCGCGCGACGCCCCCGTCGACCGGGCCGCGAACGCGATGTTCTCGACGGCGGTCATGTGCGGGAAGAGCAGGGCGTCCTGCCCGAGCAGGCCGATGGCCCGCCGAGACGGCGCCGTGTGCCGGCGACGGTCGGCCAGGCGCACCCCGTCGATCGACACCTGACCGGCATCGAGGCGCGTGAGGCCGGCGATGGCTTCGAGCAGGGTCGTCTTGCCCGCGCCGCTCGGCCCCATCACCGCCAGCACGCCGCCGGGGGCGACCGTCAGTCTCGCGTCGACGTCGGCGTGCGCCACGACGATATGCGCGTCGAGAGCCCCGCGCGACCCGGTCACCGCAGCGTCCCCGGTCACCGCAGCGTCCCCGGACGCCAGGCGCGCACGAGCAGCAGCACGACCACCGCGGTCGCCAGCAGCAGCAGCGACAGTGCCACCGCCGTCTCACGGCCGGTGCCCGCCCCGTTGAACGCGGTGTAGATCGCCAGGGGCATCGTCTGTGTCACCCCCGGGGCGTTGCCGGCGAAGAGCGCGGTAGCGCCGAACTCACCGATCGCGCGAGCGAAACACAGGATCACCCCGACGAGGATTCCCGGTGCGGCCAACGGCAAGGTCACACGCCACAGCACGCGCCACGGGCCGGCCCCGAGCGTCGCAGCGGCGCGTTCATAGCGGCCACCGACACCGCGCAGCGTGCCCTCGACGGCGAGCACGAGGAACGGCAGCGCGACGAACGCCTGCGCGAGTACGACCGCGGCGAACGAGAACGGCAGCGTCAGATCGAACCAGGCCGACAGCACCTGTCCGAGTGGACTGGTGCGTCCGAACAGGAACAGCAGCGCCACGCCGCCCACCATCGGCGGCAGAACGAGCGGTACCGCGACCACCGCACGCAGCAGCGCAGAGACGCGCGGCCCCGACCGGGCGATCAGCAGGGCGAGTGGCAGCCCCAGGATCAGGCACAGTGCTGTGGCAGCCAGCCCGCTCAGCAGTGACAGCCGCAGGGCGTCGAGCGCGGCCGGCGACGTGACATCGTGCCACAGCGTCGACCAGGACGCCCGCGTGGTCAACGCGACCAGCGGGAGCACCAGCAGACCGATTCCGAGCGCCGCAGGTGCCATGAGCAGGAACGGCGTGCCAGTGCCGGTATCCGCGCGGGGCCCGGCGATCTGTGGGGTCCGTGCTGTGTTCGCGCTCACGGCGCACCGAATCCTCGGGCCTGCAGCAGCTGCTGGGCTTCGTCGCCCAGCACGAAGGCGGCGAACGCGACGCCGGCCGTGTTCGCCCCATCGAGCGCGACGACGGGGTAGCGGTTCACGACATCGCCCGCGCCGACCGGAACGAAGCTCTCGACCGCGGCATCGCCGAGCACATCCGTGGCGTACACCAGCCCGGCGTCCGCCTCGCCGGCCGCGACCTTCTGCAGCACCGCGGTGACGTTCTGCTCCAAGCTGGCGGGGGTCACCGACACTCCGGCATCGTCGAGGAGTCGTGTCGCCGCGACTCCGCACGGCACCTCCGGGGCGCACAGCACCGTGACCGCACGCGAGAGATCGGCCAGGGCGGTCACGTCGGCCGGGTTGCCGACCGGCACGGCCACGACAAGCGTGTTCGTCGCGAACACCACGGGGTCACTCGCCAGCCCGGCGTCGACGACCACCTGCATGCTGTTCTCATCGGCCGCGGCGAAGACATCGGCATGCGCGCCCTCCTGCACCTGCACCGCCAGCGTGCTCGAACCGTCGTAGACGGCCACGACGTCGACGCGCGGGTGACGGGTCTCGAACGCGGTCGCGATCTCGTCGAAGGTGGTGCGCAACGACGCCGCCGCGAACACGGTCACCGTGCCGGTGAGCGCATCGCCGGCCGTCGGCGGCGCGGCGTCGAGAGGCGCGGTGTCGGATGCCGGAGCACAGCCCGCCAGCAGCAGAGCGGCCAGCACGGTGATGCCCACCGGCGCGCGGCCCGTCACGCGCGCCGCCCGCAGCGGCTCGGGAAGGCGGCGGCAGGGCATGCCCCGAGCATAGGGAGCGTGTGCGCGCAGATCCAGGTCTTGCGCACTGGCGCGGTGCGGCGCCGGACCGTAGCCTCGGAACATGGCGCTGCCCCCTCTCGTCGAACCCGTCGACGCCCTGAGCAGTGCCGAGGCCGTGCGCACCGCCCGCCATCAGGTGCTCACCGGGCTCGGCGAACTCGGCCAGCGCCGACTGCGGGCCGCGCACGTCGCCGTCGTCGGCGCGGGTGGGCTGGGCGGAGCCGTCGTGCTCGCGCTCGCCGCAGCCGGCATCGGCACCCTCACGGTCATCGACGATGACATGGTTGAGCTGTCGAACCTGCAGCGCCAGGTCATGCATCGACACGCCGACCTCGGAGCCGCCAAGGTCGACAGCGCGGTGCGGACGGCGGCGGACCTCTGCCCCGAGACGGTCGTGCGTCCCGTGCGCACACGGCTCACCCACGACAACGGTGCGGCACTGCTGGCCGGAGCGGATGTGGTGGTCGACGGCACCGACACCTTCGCCTCGCGCTGGGACGTCGCCGACGCCACCGAGACGCTGGGTGTGCCGCTGGTGTGGGGAGCCATTCAGCAGTTCACCGCGCAGGTGACGGTCTTCTGGGCCTCTCCGCCGCCGGGAACGCCTCCGGTCGTCCTCGGTGACCTGCATCCGCGCGGCGACCTCAGCGAGGTGCTCGCCTGTGCCGACGTCGGGGTGTTCGGTGCGCTGTGTCTTCAGGTCGGCGCCGTGCAGGCGATGGAGGCCATCAAGCTCATCGCCGGCATCGGCGATCCGCTGATCGGACGCGTAGCGGTGATCGACGCGTTGCGGGCGACCCTGCGCGAAGTACCGCTGCGCGCTGCGCAACCGCCATCGGGAGCCGCATCATGACCTACCGCGCTGTGGAGGAACAGCTTGCGCTCGTGCTGGCGGCCGTGCGGCAGCATCCGCCGCAGCGCGTCGCCGTCGACCAGGCGCACGGATTCACGCTGGCGGTCGATGCGCGCGCCGCCAGCGCCGTGCCCGCCTTCGACAACTCGGCCATGGACGGCTTCGCCGTGCGCCGGGCCGACGTCGCCGCGGCCGCACCCGACCACCCCGTCACGCTCCGCGTCGTCGCCGACGTTCCCGCCGGAAGCGCGCACGATCCGGAGCTGCGCGCCGGGGAATGCGCACGGATCATGACCGGCGCCGCGGTGCCCAGCGGCGCCGATGCCATTGTGCCGTTCGAGGACACCGTCGGCGGGCTCGCCGACTCGCAGCGGCACGCCGCGGTGCTGCGAGCGCCGGTGGCCGGAGCGTACATCAGATCGATCGCCGATGACATCGCCGCGGGCGACGTCGTGCTCGCCGCGGGCGCCCACCTGGGTGCCCGACAGCTCGGGGCGTTGGCGGGCGCCGGTGTGGCCACGGTCGAGGTGTCGCCGCGCCCGCGCCTGGCCATCGTCTCGACGGGCTCCGAACTCGTCGCGCCGGGGCGACCGCTCCACCGCGGCCAGATCCCCGAGTCGAACGGCATTCTGCTCGCCGCGCTCGCCGCCGAGGCCGGGGCAGAGGTCGCACTGCGCAGAGTGATCTCTGACGACGACCACGACGGTGTGGCTGATGTGATCGCCGACGCGCAGCGGCACGGCGTCGACGCCGTGGTCTTCTCGGGCGGAGTCAGCGCCGGTGCATACGAGATCGTCAAGCAGAGCCTCGCGCACCGGATGGAGTTCACCAGCGTGGGCATGCAGCCCGGCAAGCCACAGGGGTTCGGCACGACCGAGCAGGGGATGCTGCTGTTCGGCCTGCCCGGTAATCCGGTCAGCGCAGCGGTGTCGTTCGAGGTGTTCGTGCGACCCGCGCTGTTGCGCATGCAGCGCCGCACCGCCCTGCACCGCCCGCGCCTGCGTCTGCCCGCCGGTGCCGCCTGGCGCACCCCGCCCGGGCGGCGGCAGTACCTGCCCGCGGTCATCGACCGCACCGACCCCGCACGGCCCCTCGTGCGGCCGGCGAGTGCGGGCGGATCCGGGTCGCATCTCAGCGTGGGCCTCGGTGTCGCCGAGGCGTACGCGATCGTGCCCGCCGACACCGAGCGCGTCCGCGCCGGCGACCTCATAGACGTCATGGAGCTGCGATGACCTTCACCCATCTCGACGCACACGGGCACGCCCGCATGGTCGACGTCACCGACAAGACCCCCACCGCGCGTTCGGCGACGGCGCGGGGCTTCGTGCGTTGCGCCGCGCACACCGTCGATCTGCTGCGCGATGGCGCGGTGCCCAAGGGCGACGTGCTCGCCGTGGCCCGCATCGCCGGCATCCAGGCCGCCAAGCGCACCCCCGAGCTGCTGCCGCTCGCGCACGTGATCGGCGTGCACGGTGCGGTGGTCGACCTGGCGGTCGATGACGACGGCGTGTCGATCGAGGCCACCGTGCGAACCGCCGACCGCACCGGCGTCGAGATGGAGGCGCTCACCGCCGTCACGGTCGCCGCGCTCGCCGTCGTCGACATGATCAAGGGGCTCGACCGCTCGGCATCGATCGAGCACGTGCGCATCACCGCCAAGGAGGGCGGGCGCAGCGGCGCCTGGAGCCGACCCGATGACGACGCCCGGTCCGTGGACGAGGGGGCGTGACAGCATGACCATCGTGCGCCTGTTCGCCGCCGCGCAGGACGCGGTCGGACACGACTCGCTGCCGACGGATGCGCGCACACTCGGCGAGCTGAAGGAGCGTCTGGTGGCCGACCACCCGGCGCTGCGAGACCTGCTGCCGCGCTGCGCCGTGCTCGTCGACGGCGCGCGGGTGGGGGAGGCGCACCGGCTCGACAGGGCGCGAATGGTCGACGTCTTGCCGCCGTTCGCCGGCGGCTGAGCGCGCTACCCGCCGAGCCCCTTCCACGCCGACGTGCCGTCGGCCTCGATCTGCCTCTTCCACACCGGCAGGTCGCGCTTGATCGCCTCGATCACCTCGCGGCACACGACGAACGCCTCATCTCGATGGGCCGAGGCCACGGCGATCACCACGGCGGCGTCGCCGACGACCAGGCGACCCGTGCGGTGGCTGACGGCGACGAGGGCATCCGTGCCCTTCGCTGCATCCGTCGCGATGCGCGCCAGCGTCTGTTCAGCATCGGGGTGCGCGCTGTACTCCAGCGCGACGACGAGATCGGTGGCATCCGGGTCATGGTCCCGCACCCGGCCGACGAAGGTGGTGACGGCACCGGCTGTCGTGCTCTCGACGGCGGCGATGTGCTCGTCGAGCGACAGGGGCGTCTCTGACATGCGGGCGAGGCGGACAGTCATCGGTGGTCCTCGCCGTCGAGTTGATCGAGCACGTGCTGTGCGATCGAAAGCACGATCGGCATGCCCTCGGCGACCGCCTTCGGCGATCCCGGCAGGTTGACGATGAACGTTCGACCCGAGACTCCCGCGACCCCGCGGGACAGCATCGCGGTCGGTGTCATAGTGGCGCCCGCGCGGCGCAGCTGTTCGGCGACACCGGGCAGCATCCGCTCGATCACCCGTGACGTGCCCTCGGGGGTCTCATCACGCGGGGCAACGCCGGTGCCACCCGTGGTCACCACCAATCGGATGCCCGTGGCCAGGAACCCGCGCAGGGCCTGCGCGACGGCATCCGCCCCATCGGAGACGACGGAGGCGTCGGCGCAGTCGAATCCGGCCTCACGGAGCGCGGCGACGGCGACCGGCCCCGCCGTGTCGTCGCGGATGCCCGCGGCCGCGCGGTCCGAGACGGTGAGGACGGCCGCAGTCGACATGCGGCCAGCCTAGCGAGCCGCGCACTCGGCGCGGCCGTGATTATTCACGGCCAGTGGCGAGGGCATGGTCAGGGCCGTCTGGGATGATGGGCATATGGCCAACGGGGGGCTCGCATACGGGCCGATTTCGAGCTATTCGCGGGTGCGCATTCTGCACCTGCTCTTCGTCGCCGCCTCCGAACAGGGGCGTCCGGAACGCACGATCGGCGAGCTGTGCGAGGCCACGGGGCTGCACGCGAACACGGTGCGCGAGCACCTGCAGCGCCTGATGGAGGGCGGCTACGTCATTCAATCGATCGAGCGCCGCACCACCCGCGGACGCCCGCGAACGCTGTACACCGCGGTGACCGGACTGCCCGAGGCATCGAGCCCCGTCGCCCGCGAGAAGGTCGCCGAGGCGGCCAGGCGTGGAGACCTGCTGCGTCGGATGCTCGCAGAGGAAGGATCCGAGCTGGGCCGCGAGGCGACGTACCAGCTCGACGCTCTCACTGAGCACCTCGAAGAGAGCGGCTTCGAGCCGATCATCGACGAGGAGCGCCTGACGGTGGAACTCACGCCCTGCCCGCACGCCGCCGGTGCGCCCGAACACCGTCCCATGCTGTGCCAGGTGCATCTGGGGCTCATGCAGGGCGTGCTCGCCCAGGCGGGCGGACCGCTCAAGGCGGAGTGCGTGCAGGCGCCGCAGCGTCCTGAGGAGTGCACCGTGCAGCTGAGGCTCAGCGCTCAGGCCGCGGCGGCCTGAGGCCTACTCGTAGAGCGAGGCGACGGGCTCCATGACGATGCCCTGCGCCTCGAAGGCGCGGCGGCGCTCTTCGATGCGGCGGTGCATCTCGGACTGGGCATCGGCGACGAGTGCCGTGGGCAGCTCGACCGAGGTCGGCGATGCTACGCCGTTGCCCCTCGCGATGTAGGCGTCGAGCTCAGGACCGGACGTCCACGAGGTGATCAGCGCGTAGCGCGGCTCGGGGCCCTGATGCCAGACCGCGTGCCAGAAACGCTGGGTGTCGACGATGATGCGCGATCCGGCCGATAGCGGCAGGCGGATCTCGGTGGCCGGGTCGAAGCGGTCCGAGCGCAGGATCAACAGCGAGTCGGCGTCGTCGGTGAGGTTGAGCCAGCTGCGCACGACCCAGCCGGTGCCCTCGGCGTTCAGCCGGTTGTTGTCATCCTGATGCAGGTTGTAGATCGCGTCGGCGTAGGTGTTCGGCTGCAGCTCGATCACCCGGCAGCGGCCGACGTTCGCACCGGGCTCGAGGGCCATGCGCTGCAGCGTCGGGGCCTTCGCGACCTGGGGGGCGATCCACACGCCGTCCTTGTCGGTGCGCGGCGGGGTGTGGTTCCAGAACCCGTTGCACTCGAGATCGCCGGAATAGCTGGCCAGTGGGGCGAAGCGGGTGATGCCCGACGACCGCCACCCCGTATATTCCAGGCCCTGCCACTCGGTGGGGTCGATCGACAGCTCGAGGCGGTCGAGCACCACCAGTCCTGTCGCGTCCAAGGCGGGCGAGGTGAGGAATCCCATCGCGTTCTCCGTTCCGGCATCCGATCCGCCCTCCATCGTAGGCCGACGGCGCGGCCAAGGTTCGCGATGCAGTAGCATTTCACATGTCACTACTGACTCGAGGTGGAGAGAGGTGAACATGCGCGTCATCGTGATCGGTGCCGGCGCCATCGGCGCGGCATGCGCCCTGGCGCTCGCGGAGGCCGGCGCCGACGTCATCGTGATCGACCGCACCGGCGTGGCCGGCGAGACCTCCAGCAGGTGCGAGGGCAACATCCTGGTCTCCGACAAGGGTCCCGGCCCCGAGGCACTGATGGCCATCGAAGCGAACCGTGCCTGGCGGGCCCTCGCCGAGCGCCTCGACGCCGACCGGCTGCCCGGCCAGCCGGCGACCGAGTTCGAGGCGAAGGGTGGCGTGGTCGTCGCATTCGCCGGTGGGGTAGAGGCACTCGGGAGCTTCGCCGAGGCGCAGCGCGGTATCGGCATCCGGGCCGAGGTGCTCGACCGGAGTGCGCTGCGGGCCGCCGAACCGCACCTTGCCCCGGATCTCGCCGTCGGCGTGCACTACGCCGACGACGCGCAAGTGCAACCCAGTCTCGCAACCCAGGCGATGCTGGCGCGTGCGCGGCATCTCGGCGCGCACCTGCGGATCACCGAGGTCACCGGCGCCGTCATGCACGCCGGGCGCGCGCACGGCGTGCTCACCACCGAGGGTCGCATCGACGCGGACGCGGTGGTGAACTGCGCCGGACCGTGGGCGGGCGAGGTCGCCGCGCACTTCGGCGCCGACCTCGACATCAGGCCGCGACGCGGGACGATCCTCGTGACGACGCCGATGCCGCAGCGCGTCTTCCACAAGGTGTACGACGCCGACTACGTCGGAGCCGTCGGGTCGGCCGACGCCGCTCTGCAGACCTCCACCGTCGTCGAGTCCACTCCGGCGGGTACGGTGCTGATCGGTTCGAGTCGCGAACGGGTCGGTTTCTCCGGCGCGGGACTGCTGGCCCCGCTGGCCGAGATCGCCGCGAAGGCATCACGGCTGTTCCCGTTCCTGCGCGACACGATGCTGCTGCGCACGTACTACGGGTTCCGACCGTACACGCCCGATCATCTGCCGGCGATCGGAGCCGATGCGCAGGTGTCGGGCCTGTTCCACGCTGCGGGACACGAGGGGGCGGGCATCGGTCTCGCCCCGACCACCGGCGCCCTGATCGCTCACGCCGTGCTCGGTGTGGCGGCGCCGTTGGATCCCGCTCCGTTCCTGCCCTCGCGGAGTGCACTGCGGGGAGCGGCCGCATGAGCACCGGCATCCGATCTGAATGCCCGGGGAGGGACGCGCGATGAGCATCAGCATCCGAGTCGACGGAGTTGAGCTGTCGGGACGCGACGGACAGACGATCGCCGGTGTGCTGCTCGGCAACGGACAGCGCACGTGGCGCGACGCGCACGACGGCCGGCGCGGCATCTTCTGCGGGATCGGTGTGTGCCAGGACTGTGTGCTCACCGTCAACGGTGTCGAGGGCGTGCGTGCCTGCCAGCGCACGGCGGTGGACGGCGACGTGATCGAACGAGAGGGCAGGGCATGAATCGTGTCGTCGTGATCGGTGCCGGGCCCGCGGGCCTCGCGGCGGCCGCATCCGCCGCCACGGCCGGCGCGGACGTCGTGCTGGTCGATGAGGGCGAGCGCGTCGGCGGTCAGTTCTGGCGGCATCATCCTGATCTCACCGCCCCCCGTCTGCAGCACCAGCTGGGTCGGTTCGGTCGTCTGAGCGAGGCTCTCGCGACGGTGCGGACGGTGTCGTCTGCGAGTGTCTGGCGCGTCGAGGCCGATCCGCTGCGCGTGCATGTGCTCGTCGGGCCGGCGGATGCCACGGGCCGCGCAGCGGAGACCCTGACGGCGGATTCCGTCGTCGTCGCCACCGGCGCGCACGACCGCGTGCTGCCCGTGCCAGGTTGGACGCTGCCCGGTGTGACGTCCGCCGGTGCCATCCAGGCGCTGGCGAAACGTGACGCACTGGCGCCGGGGGAGAGCACCGTCGTCGCCGGCGCCGGTCCGTTCCTGTTGCCGGTCGCGCAGAGCGTCGCGCTGCAGGGCGGGCGGGTCGCCGAGGTCGTCGAGGCGGTGGGGTTCGGAGCGATCCTGCGGGGCTGGGGAACGAAGGCCTGGCAGCTCACCGCCGCAGCCGGCAAAGCCGGCGAACTCAGCGGCTATGTGGCATCCCTCGCCCGTCATCGCACGCCGTACCGGTTCGGAAGCGCGGTCACGCGCATTCATGGGACGGATGCTGTCGAAGCCGTCACCGTGCAGCGCATCGACACGCAGTGGCGGCCGATCGCGGGCACCGAGCGCACGGTCGAGTGCGACTCGGTGGGTCTCGGCCACGGCTTCACGCCCCGTCTGGAGACGGCGATCCAGTTCGGCTGCGCGATCAGCCCGGATCGTTTCGTCACCGTCGATGCCGAGCAGCGCACGACCGTGCCCGGTGTCTTCGCGGCCGGTGAGATCACCGGTATCGGCGGAGCGGATGCGGCGCTCGCCGAGGGGGAGATCGCGGGGCTCGCGGCCGCGGGCGCCGCATCGGACGATCCGCGTCTGAAAGGTGCGGCCGCGGTCCGTCGGCGCATGCACGCGTTCGCCGCGCGGCTCGAGGTGCACGGCATCCGCGCCGGGTGGACGGCTTGGCTCGACGACGACACGATCATCTGCCGCTGCGAGTCGGTGCGCAAAGCGTCGATCGATGAGTTCTCCGGCGTTTCGTCGCGGGGCATGCGCCTGGCCACCCGTGCCGGGCTCGGCGCCTGCCAGGGCCGCACCTGCGGCCGCAGCGTCGACGACATCACCGGACCGGCGGGAAGCACCGTCGGCGCGGGATTCGAACATCGCCCCGTGCTGTCGTCCGTGCGGATCGGTGAACTCGCCGGCCTGTCGAACGGCGCCGGCACCCTCGACACAGAACCGTCAGGAGGAAACTGATGCGCGCACGCCGCACCATCCAGGCCGTCGACTCCCACACCGAGGGCATGCCGACACGGGTCGTCACCGGCGGGGTCGGGCGTATTCCCGGCGCGACGATGAACGACCGGCGTCTGTACGCCATGGAGCATCTCGACGGGTTGCGCGGGTTTCTCATGAACGAGCCCCGTGGACATGCCGCGATGTCGGGCGTGCTGCTGCAGCCGCCCGCCCGCGACGACGCCGACTGGGGGATCGTCTTCATCGAAGCGTCGGGTTTTCTGCCGATGTGCGGTCACGGCACGATCGGTGCGGCCACGGTGCTCGTCGAGACCGGCATGGTCGAGGTGACCGAGCCGGTCACCGAGATCCGACTGGACGTCCCGGCCGGACTGGTCATCGCGCGTGTGCGCGTCGAGAACGGACGCGCGGTCGATGTGACCATCGAGAACGTGCCGAGCTTCGTCGACCGACTCGATGAGCGCCTCACGGTGCCCGGCATCGGAGAGATCACCTACTCGGTCGCCTTCGGCGGCAACTACTACGCCCTGGTCGACCTCGACGAGGTGGGGTTGCGGTTCGACCGTGCCCAGCAGGACGAGATCCTGCAGGCCGGACTGAAGATCATGGACGCCATCAACACCCAGGCACCCCCAGTGCACCCGGTGCTGGAGGGCGCGGATCACGTGCATCACGTCGAGTTCATCGCCCCGGGGTCGGACGCCGTCCGCTCGCGTCATGCCATGGCGATCCACCCCGGGTGGTTCGACCGTTCGCCCTGCGGCACCGGCACGAGCGCGCGCATGGCCGAACTGTATGCCCGTGGCGAGCTGGCACCGGGCGCGCCGTTCGTGAACGAATCGTTCATCGGCACCGCGTTCACCGGCCGGATCGTCGGCGAGACCACGGTCGGCGACCGTGCCGCGATCGTGCCCACCATCACCGGACGCGCCTGGGTCACCGGGCTCGGCCAGTATCTGCTCGACGAGAACGATCCGTTCCCCGAGGGGTTCGTGTTCTGAGACATGACGGAGGAATCCATGACTGAGACCAGTATCGAACAGGTCGCCGCGGCTGCGGCCGCCGCCGCCCGCCCGTTTGCCCGCACCACTCCTCGTGAGCGCGGCGGCGCGCTCGTCGCGGTGGCGGATGCCCTCGACGCGGCCGGCCCGGAACTCATCGCCATCGCGATGCGCGAGACCGGCCTGGCGCAGGCCCGCCTCACCGGCGAGCTGCGCCGCACCTCCTGGCAGCTGCGGCTGTTCGCCGACACGGTCGTCGACGGCGGGTACCTCGACGTGCGCATCGATGAGGCCGACCCGGACTACGTGATCGGCCCGCGGCCCGACGTGCGGCGCATGCGGGAACCGCTCGGCCCGGTGCTGAACTTCGCCGCCTCGAACTTCCCGTTCGCGTTCTCCGTCGCCGGGGGAGACACGGCGGCCGCGCTCGCCGCGGGATGCCCCGTCGTGGTCAAGGCGCACTCCGGGCATCCGGAGCTCTCCCGCCGCACCGCAGAGGTCGTCGCCGACGCACTGCGCGGGGCTGGGATGCCCGACGGGGTGTTCCAGCTGATCGCGGGGCAAGAGAACGGCGTCGCGCTGCTTCGGGATGAGCGCATCCGTGCCGGCGCGTTCACGGGGTCGACGGGTGTCGGAAGGATGCTCGCCGACATCGCCGCCTCGCGTACTGTGCCGATACCGTTCTACGGCGAGCTCGGCAGCGTCAACCCCGTGTACGCCACCTACGCCGATGATGAGCTGCTGCAGGCCTTCGTCGCCTCGGTGTCGGGGTCGGCCGGGCAGCTGTGCACCAAGCCGGGCTTCCTGTTCGTGCCCGAGGGGGCCGATCTGAGTGCGGTGACCGAGTCAGCGGCATCCGTCGACGAGCACCGCCTGCTCAACCCGGGCATCGGCCGCACGTTCGCGCAGCGGCGGGCGGATGTGCTCGAAGCCGACGGCGTGACCGTGCTCTCGGCGGGCGAGACCCGCACCGGCGACGACGGACAGACCTACGCGACCCCGACCGTCGTGACCGTCGACGTCGATGCTCTCGTCGCGGCCGGCGATGCGCTGCTGGAGGAGTCATTCGGCCCGCTGTCGGTGATCGTGCGGTACGCCGACCTGTCGACGCTGCCCGCACTGCATGCCGGACTGTTCCCCGGCAACCTCACCTCGACCGTGCACGCCCGTGCGGGCGAGCTCGAGGACGGCTCGCTGTCGGCCCTCGTCGACGCGCTCGTCGAGACCAGCGGTCGCGTGCTGTTCGGCGGCTGGCCCACCGGTGTGTCGGTGACGCCGGCGATGCAGCACGGCGGCCCCTACCCGGCGACCACCACCGACGCCACCAGCGTCGGTACGGCCGCTATCGGGCGATTCCTGCGTGGCGTCGCCTATCAGAACGCCCCGCAGGCGCTGCTGCCAGCGCCGCTGCGCGACGATAATCCGTGGGGTGTGCCGCAGCAGCGCAGCGCCGCCGGACTGTCGACGACCTGGGGATCGTTCGCCGGCTGAGTCCCGGCGGCCGCGCGTGCGGGCTCCGCGCGTGCCCCGCGCTTGCTCCTTCGCGAGATCCCCACGTCGTCTTTCGCCGAGACCCCCACATCGCGTCGAGACCCCGTGCTGCAGGCGTCTGCAGCACGGGGTCTCGGCGATAGGTCGGGGTGTCGGCGCTCCGATCAGGGTGATCCGAGCAGGGGGAGCCGATCAGGCGGAGAGGTCTGCCGGGGCGCCGGCCCGGATCACCGCGACGCGCGAGTCCTGACGCCACAGCGCAGACGGGTCGGTGAGGGGATCGGATGCCAGCAGCACCGCGTCTCCGTACGCCCCGGCACCGAGGTGACCGAGCGCCGGATCGCCGATGAGCTCAGCGTTGACGGTCGTCATCGAACGCAGGGTGTCTGCGGCGGAGCCGGCCTCGACCTGCAGGCGGATGCCCGCGAGCTGGTCGTCTTCGAGGTCGCCCATGAGGTCGGTTCCGAAGCCGACGCGCACACCGGCGGCATGGGCCAGTCGCACGGCGTGCTGCCCCTTGGCGAGCACCTCGGAGTTCTTCTGCAACGAGATGGCGTTGAGCCCGATGTCGGCGCCACGGCGGTCCATGGCGTCGTAGGCGGCGAGGGTCGGCACGAGGAAGGCTCCCGCCTGCGCCATCAGCTTGGCGGTCTGCTCGTCGATGAGGTTGCCGTGCTCGATCGATCGGACACCGGCGGTGATCGCGTGCTGGACGGCCTCGGACGAGTAGGCGTGCGCGCAGACGTAGCTGCCGCGCCGGGTGGCCTCGTCGACCACCGCACGCAGTTCGTCCTCGGAGTACTGCGGGATGCGGATGGGATCGGTGAGCGAGAACACGCCGCCCGAGGCCATCACCTTGATCGCGTGCGCGCCGGTGCGCAGACGCTCGCGCACGGCGACGCGCAGGTTGTCGACCCCGTCGACGACCTCGCACATGTGGCCGTGCGAGAAGCAGACGTCGATGTGCGCCGATCGTGGGTCGCCGTGGCCGCCGGTCTGACTGAGGGCGGGGCCGGTGAAGTGATAGCGCGGTGACGGGAACAGCTCGGCGTCGATCGCCTGCGCCAGTCCGATGTCGCCGCCTGCGACATCGCGGACCGTGGTGAAGCCGCGCTGCAGTGCGCGGGTGAGGCGCCGGGCACCGTTGATCGCGGTGTAGCTGAGGGGGCCGCGCTCGTTCTCGAGGCCGTCCATGCTCGTGGCGTAGGCGTGGAAGTGGGCGTCGATGAGGCCGGGGATGAGCCACTGCCCGGTGGCATCGATGCGTGTCGCATCCGGGGTGCCGGTCTCGGAGATGCGGCCGTCGACGATGTGCACATCGCGGAGTGTGAAGCCGTCGCCGTGCCAGACGTGGGCGCCGAAGATCGATAGGGATGCTGCGGGCATGGGTGCTCCTGTCGTGAGTGTCGACCGTGGGGGTCGGCCTTGGCGGTCAGCGCAGGCTGAAGCCGGAGGGAAGGGGGTCGTCGGCGTCGAGTTCGAAGCGGCACGAGCCGACGCGGGAGGCGTTTCCGCGCACTTCGGGGATGACACCGTTCGGAGTGCGTTCGGCGATGCGGGCGTGGAACCGTGTGCCGATGATCGAGTCGTGGGTCAGGGTCTCGCCCTCGCGCAGCTCGCCGGTGGCAGCCAGCAGCGCCACGCGCGAGGCGGTGCCGGAACCGCACGGGCTGCGGTCGACCTCGCCGTCGGCGAAGACGGTGACGTTGCGCTGGTGGGGGCCGTGCTCGGTGCGCCCGAGATCGTCGAACAGGATGGTACCGTACACGCCCGAGAGGCGGGAATCGGAGAGCTGCGCGGCGGGATGCTCGTTGAGCGCCCATTTGATCTCACGGCCGATGGCGATGAGGTCGGTCGTGTGCGCCGGGGTGACGTCGAGCCCGACCGCTGCGGCGGGGAGGGTCGCGTAGACCGCGCCGCCGAAGACGAGGTCTACCTCGACGTCTCCACGGGAGGTCGTCAGTGCGATCCCGCGGGTCAGGACTCGCGACTCGACGTTGCGGAAGACGATGTCGTCGATGCGTCCGCCGGTCTGCCGGACGAGCGCCTGCACGCGCCCGCTGGGCACGTCGATCGTCACGGCGGTGACGCCGTCGGGGTCGGAGGCCACCCGCCCGGTGCGCACGGCCCAGGCTCCCAGTGCGATGGTTCCGTGGCCGCACGCCGTTGAGAAGCCGTCCTTGTGCCAGAACAGCACACCGAAGTCGGCGCCGTCGTCATCGGGCGGGGTGATGAAGCCTCCGTACATGTCGTCGTGGCCACGGGGCTCCAGGCACAGGAAACGGCGCACCTGATCGGCGTCGCCGTCGATCGCCGCGATGCGGCGCTCGGCGACGGTGGTGCCGTGCGTCGGTACGTCTTCGACGATGCGGAACGGCTCGCCGGCGGTGTGCCAGTCGTCGGTGGTCCAGTGCATGGTGGAGCTCCTGTGCAAGTGGAGGGCGTTCAGACGGCCAGGCGGGCGACTGCGAGGTCCTGCCAGCCCATGCCGCATGTCTTGATGACGCGCGGGCGGTCGGTGGCCGGTGCGACGGCGCCGGTGAACAGCTCGTGCATCGTGACCAGGTCGTCGTGATGCAGCATCCCGGCGTCGACGGCGACGATCACGTCGCCCGCCTCGCTTCGCGCGACGCGGCGGCTCTCGACGATCACCTGCGCGCGGGCCATCAGCGCGGGGGCGAGTTCGGCGCGGTCGGGTTCGTGCGACCCGATCGCGACGACCGTGGCGTCGTCGCGGACGAGGTCGGCGTCGAACAGGGGCGTCGGTGCCGACGTGGCGCACACGATGAGGTCGGCGGTGGCGATGTCGTCGAGTGTGCCGGCGCGCATGTCGGCGCTCGGTGCGTACGCGCGGGAGGCATCGACGGCGGATGCTGTGCGTGCGTCGTCGCGGCCGACGATACGTACCGATCTCAGCGGCCGTATGGTCGCGAGCGCCTCGACGTGTCGGATCGCCTGGGGGCCGGTGCCGATGATGACGGCGTCGGCGGCCTCGGCCGTCGCGACGACGTCGGCGCAGGCGGCCGAGACGGCGGGGGTGCGCAGGCTGGTCAGGGCGGTGCCGTCGATGATGGCGGTGGGCGCGAGGGTGGTGCCGTCGACGAGGATGTAGAGGGCCTGGATGCGCTCCAGTCCTCGGGCGGGGTTGCCGGGGGCGACCGTGGCGAACTTCTGGCCGACGGCGCCGCCCGCGGCGGCGGGCATGAGCAGCAGTTGGCCGTTCGGCACGTCGAGGATCTGCCGGGCGAGGTCATCCTCCGGGTCGAAACCGTCGCGCAGCGTCTGCTGGATCGCGGCGACCGCGTCGGCCATGCTGACGCGGTCTTCGAGCAGGCGGGCGCTCACCAGGGAGAGATCGGCGATGACATCGGGCATGCCCTCAAATCTAGGCGAGATGCAGTGGTATGTCACGTTCTATCGCCGCGGATCCGCGTGGATAACGGGGTGCCGCACGGGTCGGCTCCGCAGTAGCGTGGGCGGCGAGAGCCGAATCGAGAGGGGTCATGGACGTTCTCATCGTTGGCGCGGGCATCGCGGGGCCGACGCTCGCTTACTGGTTGAAGAGCTTCGGGTTCGTTCCGACGCTCGTCGAGCGCGCTCCGCGGCTGCGAGAAGGTGGCTACGTGGTCGACTTCTGGGGTGCGGGCTACGATGTCGCCGAGCGGATGGGCATCGTGCCGCGGCTGCTGGCGGAGGGGTACCGTTTTCGGGAGTTGCGGGAGGTGGATGCCCGGGGCCGGCGCATCTCGCATCTCGACCCGATCCGGTTGATCGACGCGGCGCGCGGACGGTACGTCACGATCGGACGCTCCGATCTGTCGCGGGCGGTTTTCGACGCCCTGAACGGCGACGTCGAGACGATCTTCGATGACACGGTGGAGACGCTCGACGATGACGGTGATCGCGTGCACGTGCGGTTCAACGGCGGTGCGACGCGGAGCTTCGATCTCGTGATCGGTGCGGACGGATTGCACTCGAGGGTGCGCGCGCTCACCTTCGGGCCGGAGAGTGACTACGAACGGTACCTCGGGATCGTGGTTGCCGCGTTCGACGTCGATGGCTATCTGCCGCGGGATGAGCTCGTCGCGGTCACGCACACCGAGGTGGGTGCGCAGATGCTGCGGATTGCGTTGCGTGATGGTTCGACGATGTTCTGCTTCATGTTCCGGCACGACGGCGATCTGCCCGGCGAGGTCGATGCTCAGCAGGAACTGCTGCGGTCGCGGATCGGCGGCATGCGCGGAGAAGCCCGGGCGGTATTGGATCGGATGCCACAGGCGCGAACGTTCTACATGGATCGCGCGAGCCAGATCAGGATGCCGTCGTGGTCGCGTGGTCGGATCGGGCTGATCGGCGACGCCGCCGCGTGTCCATCGTTGCTCGCCGGGCAGGGCGCGGCTCTGGCGATGGTCGAGGCGTACGTGCTGGCCGTCGAGCTGCGCCGGGCCGGCCTTCACACGTCTCCGGGGGAGCGCGGCGATGCGTTCGCGGCGATGCAGGCGAGTCTTGCCGGGCTGGTGCGCAAGAAGCAGGATGCCGCGCTCGGGCTGGGGGCGGCTTTCGCGCCGCGCAATCGGATGCAGCTGTACACGCGCAACACGGTGCTCGGCCTGATGGGGATCCCCTTCGTGGCCGATCTCGTGATGGGAAGAAGTCTGCGGGACCCCGTCGAACTGCCGGTCGCGCCGCTCTGAGGCGCCGATTTCGCGTTGGGGATGTGATGTCGTAAGCTGGTCGACGGTGACGTGTCCGAGCGGCCGAAGGTGCAACACTCGAAATGTTGTGTAGGTAACCCCTACCGTGGGTTCAAATCCCACCGTCACCGCCAGAGTCAAAACCCCCGCGATTCCTTGTAAACACTGGGATCGCGGGGGTTTTGCTTTGCTCGAAAACAGGCCGAAAACGGGGATTAAAGGCCAAAAGGAGTGGATGGCGTCGGGTGTGTCATCCGCGTCCTGCCCATCCGGTTCGTGCCCAGAGGCCTTCGGTGGCGTCTAGGCCGGTGTCGTAGAGGGATGGGCCGCCGATGTCTTCGGCTTGGTCTTCCTGGTCGTGCTGGTTGGGCTCAGGGGCTGGTGCTGGTGTGAGGGTGAGGGTGAGTGCTTGCTCGAGCGGTATCTGCCGCAGGGTGAGGAGCCATTCGATGGCGCGGCGGCGGTGGACCTCGCTCATTCCGCGGTGGCGGCGCAGGAGCTCGCGGATGGGGCTGTTGTATCCGCCTTCCAGTGGGCTGGTGATGCGGGGGTTGCCGTAGGTGATCCAGGTGAACAAGACCCCGTCTCGGGTGACTTTTCGGATCAGGAGCCAGGCTTTGCGGAGCCGGTCGTGGGTGAAGCCCCACTGGCCGTTGCGGAACGTGGTCCGCTCGCGGGTGAGGTGTCCGAACGTCTGCCACCACTGCTCAAGCTGCAGCTGCCAGGCGATCGCGGCGTCTTCGTCGTCGATGCTGCTGAGGTCCATCACGAGTTCGCGCAACGCTTTGCCTGCGGCGGTGCGGCGGTGCGGGGGTTGCGGGTCAGGTGCCGGGTGGTGTTCATCTGCAGGTGGAAGAAGCACCGCTGATGCTTCGTCTCCGGCCAGCACGCCCGCAGTGCCGAGGGAAGCCCGGAGCCGCCGTCGGAGACGATCACCCCGGGCGCGGGGACCTGCTCCAGCAGTGCGGTCCAGGCGGCGGTGGTCTCGCGGCCGCACCATTGCCAGGCCAGCAGGTCGCCCTTGTCGCTGATCGCGATCAGCATCGACGAGCACCGCATGGTGGATGGTCTCAGTCGGTTCTCGGTACGGCTGGATGTCCCAGCACCAGGCGGTGTCTCGACGAAACGAGCGTCCGGTCCGGGTGCCGTCGATCTCGGCCTGGGTCTGCTTGCCCGTCAGCCAGACCACGAACCGACGCAGCTGCTCACGACGGGTCACATCCGGGCGCCGGCGTACTGCAGATGCCCCGCAGCTCTTGCACCGCCAGCGTTGCGTTCCCGAGCGGTGGCGGCCGTTCTTCACCAGCCGTGAACCGCATAGCACGCACGTCGTCGAATTCGAGGGAAGGGTCACGACTAAGCGTCGCCGACCATGACGATCCCCGAATCGCCCCGGAAACACGCGCCTAGATCAAGAACCCATCCACTCCTTTTGGCCTATAGCCCGCGGTAACACTCCGGTAACCGCTTCCGATCTGGGGGCGTGCGTGATGGGACTATGGGCGCTATGACGGGGCCTGACATGTTTACGTCGTTGCCAACCGAGATACGGCGAAGAGAGACTCTCGCCGCGGAGGAAGCGGTGACAGGGGTGCGCTGGCTCGATGCTTGCGCCCCGCACGTGGGGCGCAAGGTCTCGGAGTTGGTAGCGCAGCTATCGGAAGTGCCGTCGCGCGTCTACTCAAGGGCTGACGCACACCGCAGAATTGCGAGCAGCGAGGGACGGGCAGAGCAGGGATCCTACGAGGTGCTTCGAGAAGGCGCCGATGGCGACGGCGCGGACGATGATCGACTCGATACCGTCGCAGCCATCGTCTACGCCTATGTTTGGCTGAGCGAGAACGACCGCGATCTCGTCCTGACGCAGTGGGACGAGGAGCGAGTGATCCGATACCGCCCCGGCGAGTTCATTGAGGCCATCAACGATATCCTTCTCGCGGCTCGGATCGAGTGGCACTTCGAGCACGGACGGTTCTCGCGTCGGGGCAATTCGATACTTCACGCCGAGATCGTCAGGCCTGTCTCCGTTCTTCTCGACGCTCAGCCGTCCTTCGCCCGTGCGTCTGCTGCGTTTCAGACAGCGATCGACCGCCTCTCCGAGGATCATCTGGATGCGGCCGTCACGGACGCTGGAACGGCGGTTCAGGAGTTCTTTCGAGCGCTCGGAATCGATGGGAATAGCTTGCTCGATCAGCTGAATGCCGCACAGCGTGGGGGCCTCCTCGAGCCGCATGACCGACTGTTGCTCAAACCGATCATCGACTGGCTCAATGCCGACCGCTCTTCGCGCGGGAACGCGCATCATCATCGGGCTGCGGA
This sequence comes from Microbacterium esteraromaticum, assembly GCF_017303215.1. Classification (GTDB taxonomy): domain Bacteria; phylum Actinomycetota; class Actinomycetes; order Actinomycetales; family Microbacteriaceae; genus Microbacterium; species Microbacterium esteraromaticum_C. The sequence goes on from NZ_JAEMWU010000004.1 coordinate 58,588, forward strand.
TGTGACTAAGAGCGACGCTTGGCTGGCAATCCACGTGGCGGGGGCACTCATAGCGAGGCTCGCAACGCTTGAGCCGCGGCGCCTAGACAGCAACGCTATCGGAGGCACCGGTTAGCCCAGCAGGATCGACCATGCTCGCCACCGGACGATTGAGCCTAGGGGCTCGATCGTCCTAACAGTCGTTTAGTGGCGCTGGGAGCTTCAAGTCACTTGGAGCGACCACGACACGCGACAACTCCCGTCACGAGATCCAACAAGGGCTGGCAAGACGGCAATATGTTCGTGTCGTGGAGGGCATGGAGGTCGATCGACTTGGGGCTGGGACCCTGGTGATCGTTCGCGATATTTCTGATGAGTTCCGGTCGCACATCCGCGAGCGGCTGGCGGCGTATTGCTACGGGGCAACCGTGGTGAGTGAAGATGCCAGTTTCTACTCATTCGAGAAGACCGTCGCTGAATTCATGCGTCGTTACGACCCGAAGCCACACGCGACAAAGATCGGGATGGCCGGTGAGCTCGTCGTTCACGTGCTGATGCCGTTATTGCATGAAGAGTTGATTTCCTCCGCGGTCTACTTCAATAAGGAAGAGCGGAGCATCAAGAAGGGTTTCGACCTGACCTTCCTGGGAGCAGATGACTCGGAGATCTGGTACGGCGAGGTCAAGTCGGGGGAGGTGACGGCGGGGGACTCGGCTGACGAAAAGGCAGCGGCTCTCATAGACATCGCGGCGTCCTCGCTTGTCTCCATGTTGAGCGACCGCGAGCTGTTGTCCCGGTGGGACGCGGCTCTCATCGACACAAGGCTCACTCTCGATGGCGGATACGCGCGGAGTGCGCGGAATCTTCTGCGGAGTGATAGCGAGACGGTACGCAGTGGCGGGCACGTGGTGAAGAGAGCACTTCTTGCTGGAGCAGTGATGCATGAGCTTGGACATTGCGTGGTCACTTCTGCGGGAGTTGAGGAAATTGTCGCAGCAGTCGAGGCGAGTGGAGAGTTCGTGAAGTCTCGCGTGCTCGTTATCCAGCAGAGCGCGCTGGAAGCGGTCATCGAGCACCTGAGGGAGCTCGCAAGTGCCTAACGAAGTTGACCTCAGCCTGCGGCGCATTCGGAATAGCCGCAACCTCGATGGGTCGAACTTCCTTGACTTGTACGTCCGGCTCATGACGGCGCAGGAGATGGACGACGTCGAGTACTCCGACATCCTTCGCTTTGGCATCTTCATGTCGCGCTCGAGTGATGATGGCGTGCGCAGGCTGGGTTACCGCATCTTCCTTCAGTATGGGGAGTCGCAACGTGACTATGAGCCGCTTCGGTCAGTTGCGGTGGCCAGAGATTTGATTCCACTGGTGGAGGCGATAGATCGGATCTACCCTGAAACAGCTAGCGACACCGACCTCACGGACGCGTTCTTTGCGGCGCACGCTTCCAACTTCTTGGAACTTCAAGGAGGCCGCGAGATCTATCGGACCCGTGGGCAGATGGAACTCCGTTCCTTCAACGCGCGCGAAGACGACGCGTTGGTGATCGCGCCAACCTCGTACGGCAAGTCAGAGATGCTGATCGACAAGGTTTCGTCAGATCTTCAACAGCGAACGTGCGTGCTGGTGCCTTCGCGCGCTCTCATCGCCCAGACACGGACGAGCATCGTTTCGGACCTACGAGTGCGTTCATCGAGAGTACGCGTCATCACCCACCCGGACGCGTACAACGGTGAGGATCACTTCGTCGCCGTAATGACTCAAGAGAGGTTGCAGCGTCTCCTGCTTGATCATCCCGACGTCGCATTGGATCAGCTACTCATCGATGAAGCGCAGAACCTGCTGGCAGGTGACTCCCGCGCGGTCGAGTTGTCGCAAGTCATCCTCATCTCGCGGGCGCGGAATCTCGATCTCTCAGTCACGTACTACACGCCATTCGTCGCTTCCCCCGAGAACCTGAGGCATATCGAGGGAGTCGATCGCGCTACTCGCTCCAAGACCGTCAACGAACACGTAAAGGTCGAGAAGTTTGTCATCGCGGAGCCCGGCACGCACCACCGGCTATACGACCAGTTCTTGAATGAATCGTTCGAGCTCGACAGTGTCGTTCCATCGGACGAGCTCGGCGCGCTCATCGACGCAGGGGGACATCGCGTCCTGGTCTACGTGAATCGCCCGGCTGATGCGCAGGCGCTTGCATCACGTTTGGCATCGCGACGCGAGAGTGTCGAACTGTCCCCAGTCTCGATGCGCGCGATTCAAGCGATCGCGGACCTGATCGACCCTCGGTACAGCCTCATCGATGCGATAAAGCGCGGAGTCATGTTTCATCACGGACAGGTGCCAGACTCTCTTCGTCTCTACATCGAAGAGTTGTTCCGTGATGACGATTCGTCGGAGGCGCGGTACCTTGTGACAACTTCAACGCTCCTCGAAGGAGTGAATACGCCGGCCGATCGGCTGGTCATGATGTCCGGGTCGAAGGGGAGGGGCAATCTCTCGCCGGCGGCCTTCAGGAATCTCGTCGGCCGCGTTGGTAGGTTCCGTGAAGTCTTCGCGAGGGACCGGGCAGACCTCGCGCTACTGCAACCCCGAATCTATTTGATCCCGAGCAGCTACGCACGACGAAACTGGAACGTAGACGGGTTCCTCGCTTCAGTAGCGAACGTTGCGCGCGCAGTCGAGGACAAGGTCGAGAATCCGCTGCTTGAAAGCGCGGGCGACTCGGCTAAGCGCCACGCTGCATTGGAGTTTCTGGAGAACGTCGAACCAGGTGCAACCACCGTGGTCGGAGCGCGTCGTGCGCAGACGGCCGTAGGGCAGTTGTGCTTTCGGCACGGGGTGCGTGATTTCGACATCATTGCGGTCGAGGGAACTCTTCAGGAGCGAGTGGAATCCCGCGCTGATGAGGAGCCGCTCGACGACGTTTCTGAGTTGTTGGACGCGATCGTCGAGATCTTCTTCGAGGAGATCGAGTTGCCTGAAGGAGACGATCTAGCGCGGATACGAGACACGTCGGGTGCGCGTCGCTTCTACGCGATGTTCTTGGACTGGCGCAGTCGGAATGAACCGTTCAGACGAATGATCGCCCACTTCGTTCGATACTGGTCCAACCTCGATGACGAGTACGTCTTTGTCGGCCATCGATGGGGCGAGGTCAGCTTCGGTGGCCCTCGCAAGCTGTTCGTGCAGATGGGCTCGAAGACTCGTACGCAACTTGTGAATCTCGCTGTCGTGAAGATCAAGGAGGAGCAGGACTTTGTTGACTTCCGCCTTCTCAAGTACATCGAGGTCTTGTTCAGTCTCGAGATGATCTCTGAGAGCCTCTACTTCCGAATCAAGTATGGAACTGACGAACCATTCCTAATTTGTCTACTCCGCAACGGCTTCTCTCCCGAGCTCGCCCGGCTAGTAGGCGATGAGTACCGGGAACACGTCATGGTGGACTTCCACCTCAATCAGGTTGCCGTCCATCCGCAACTGCCGGTGGCCATGCGAAGGGATGAGCAGAATGACATCTTGGCCTATGAGGCTCAAACATTGGTCAACGTGGGTCTCGAGGTGGATTGATTCGCCCTGAGTTTCGTTCCGTCCTTGCCTTTTGGAGGATGGATTCATGCCAGGACCGTATCCGGACGAGTTCCGTCAGCGCGCGTTGCGGATGTTGAGCGAGGCTCGCCCCGATCACAAGACCGATCACGCCGCGATCAAGCACGTCGCCGCCAAGCTCGGCATCAATCCCGAGACGCTGCGATTGTG
>NZ_JAEMWU010000005.1 GCF_017303215.1 Microbacterium esteraromaticum
AGAACTCGACATGCGTACCCCCGCCGAGGTCGAAGCCGACTACTACGCTGGCCTCGACAGACCCTTGGGAACACCCGTCTCCCAAGCCGCCCGATAGGAACGAAACTCAGGGCGAATCAGTGGACCAATCGAAGAACGTGCGGGACGGGCGGATCGGGGAAGTGGACCAGCCAGTGACCACGTCCAGATACGACGAAGCCCTGATGAAAATTGCTTCTCACAAGGGCTTTTTGTCGGGCTGCGTCCCCACGGCGCCCTCCACGCGCCGCAAGATCCACAGATCCGGTCACGCCCCAGCCTCAGCGGCGCGCGGAGCCTCTCGGCGCCGCGGGGCCCCTCTTTGCGAGCGCGAGTAAACGCAGAAGAGGGCATATCCTTGGCGGATCTACCCTCTTCTGCGTTTACGTCGGGCTGACAGGATTTGAACCTGCGACCCCTTGACCCCCAGTCAAGTGCGCTACCAAGCTGCGCCACAGCCCGTGGACGACCGCGCTTTCGCGCAGGCAACTCCCCTATCCTAGCCGACGCGAACGGGCCTCGCGAACCAGGCGCACACCTTGGTGTTTTCCGGGCGTGGCGCGCACGAGCCGCACAGGATCGTTGCCGATGTCCGACGCCCGGCGTAGCGTGCGAACATGGCGACGATCACGACAGAGCGGGCGACGATCGAACGATGGGGCGACGTACAGCACGCCCTGTCCGGCGGCGGTGACGGGCGTAGCTGCCAGTGCATCTGGCCCGTCGTGCGCAACAAAGATTGGCAGTCCACGTCGGTCGACGAGCGACGCGACCTGCTGCACGACGAGATCGCCACACGTCAGACGCCCGGGCTCGTGGCATACGTCGACGGCGAAGCCGCCGGGTGGATCCGCGTCGGGCCACGTACCACCCAGCTGCGCATCCTGAACACACGTTCCATCGTCAGCGCCACCATCGAGCCCCTCGACGACGACTCCGTGTGGGCGGTCACGTGCTTCGTCGTGCGTCGCGAACACCGCGGCACCGGTCTCAACGCCATCCTCCTCGACGCCGCGATCGACCACGCTCGCCAGGGCGGTGCCCGACTCGTCGAGGCGTATCCGGTCGACAACACCCACGGCACCCACCGCGCGAACGACATGTTCCACGGCGCGCTCACCACGTTCCTGGCCGCCGGGTTCACGCACGATGCCACCCTCACGGGCGGCCGAGTCCTCGTGACGCGCCCGCTGCACGACTGATACGTCACCGCAGACCGCTACGGTGGCGCTATGACCTCCGCACACCCGATCATCGACGACCCGACCCTCGGCCGGCTCACCCGCGCCGAGACGACGCTCGACGACGGCGACACCGTCATCCACGACTGGTACGCCGCCAGCATCCCGCACGACGATCGCGAACTCGACCTCATCGTCGACGGCGCCGACATCGACGCCGTCCGCGCCCTCCTCCCCCGCGCCCGTGCACTGGTCACCGATATCGACGGCATCCGCCGCCGAGCCGCGGATGCTGTCTTCACGCGTTTCAGTGACGCTGACCCCACACCCGCCGAGCTCGACGCCGGCGCCACCGACCTGCAACTCGACGCGATCGAGGTCACAACCGACGAGACCGTGCTGCACTTCACCGACGCGTGCGGTGAGCACTTCCCCACCGGATACTGGCCCGCCGCGCACCTCAGCCCCGACGGCGAGGTGCAAGACGTCACCGTCGAGTCATGAACGCCTGAATACGATGGAGGGATGCTGCGTAGCATCCGCCCCCTCGACATCGCCGTCTGGGCCCCGTACATCGTCCTCGCGATCATCCACGTCACCGCGCTCACCCTGCAGAGTCCCCTCGCGGCGCCCACGAAACTGACGCTGATGCCCCTGCTGGCTCTGCCAGTGCTCGCCGCCGCGCCACGCCTGCGACCACGCGGAACCATCGCACTACTCGGCGCCGCCCTGCTGTTCTCGTGGCTCGGCGACGGCGCCGGCACGTTCTTCCCCAGCGGGCCCGAACTACCGCTCATGCTCCTCTTCTTCGGTCTCGCGCACATCGCCTACATCGTGTTGTTTCTGCGATACACCGCTGGGCGTCGGTTGCCCTGGTGGACGCTGGTCTACGCCGCGTGGTGGGTCGGCATGCTGGTCGTCGTCGGCCCGCAATCAGACGGCCTCCTGCTCGGCATCGCCGCCTACGGACTCGTGCTGGCCGGCACCGCGGCCACCGCCGCGCGCGGCAACCCCACTCTCGCGGTGGGCGGCGCGTTCTTTCTGCTCAGCGATTCGATCCTCGCGTTCCGTCTCTTCCTCGACGGGATGCCCAATTGGACCAGCCCCGCCGTCATGTTCACCTACACACTCGGTCAGGGTCTGATCATCGCGGGAGCGCTGCACCGCCTGCGCAACGCCCCCGCCCCGCGCAATATCCCCACCGGGCGCACGACGGCGCCCCTGCGAGAGGAGACATCGCGATGACGAACCAGACGTCGTCCCCCGCCGCATCGGATGCTGTCAAACCCGTGCGCGTCGACAGCTGGCTCTGGTCGATCAGGGTCTACAAGACTCGCTCCGCGGCGACGACCGCATGCCGCGCGGGGCATATTCGCATCAACGGCGAGCGCACGAAGGCCGCACAGACGGTCAAACCCGGCGATGAGGTGCGCGTGCGCATGTCGGGTTTCGATCGCATCCTCGTGGTACGCAAGACCCTTTCGAAGCGGGTCGGGGCGCCCATTGCCGCGACCGCGTACGACGATCGCACCCCACCGCGCGACCCCGTCGCCCTGCTCGCGGTGCGTGACCGCGGAGCGGGACGCCCGACCAAGCGAGAGCGTCGCGAGATCGATCGGCTGCGCGGACGCGACTGACGCGCCGCCAGTCCCCTGGCGCCGCGCAGATTCTCCCTCATGCGCGCGCGGTTCGGTCGTACACTATGGGCATCCGCGCGGATGCGGCATATTGCCACCCACTGCGGGAGAGAGGTTCGTGGGAGCCATGAGTGATGATGCTCACAAGTCACGGCTGGCCCTCTGGGTGCTTCTGGCGCTGGTCGCGGTGGTCGTCGCGATCGCGTTGATCGCCGTACTCACCCGGGGCCAATCAGCCACGTACGACCCCGACAGTGCCGAAGGGGTCGTGCAGCGCTACGTGCAGGCGGTGAACGACGGCGATACGGCAGCGGCAATGGATCTGCTCGCCCCCGAGATCACCGAAGACTGCGATCGCCTGCCACCAATCGCAGATGAGAACCGCGTCGTGCTGGTGAGCACGACCGAACACGATGAGACCGCACGCGTGCGGGTGGTCATCACCACCGTGAGCGGATCTGGACCCATCAGCGACGAGTACCAGAGCGACGAAGTCTTCGATCTCGTGCGCGACGGCGATACCTGGCTGATCGATGGTGCGCCCTGGCAATTCACCATCTGCTATCCGAATGGCACACCGTGATGGCCGCCCCCGCAATTCCCGTCCCGCCGCCGCGGAGCGCACAGGCGATCGTACGGCGCATCATCCTCTACGCCCTGCTGTTCGCGCTCGTCTGCGTCGCCGCCGCCGGGTTGAGCGGACTCGCCGACCGCGCCCTCAGCGCAGGAGCGGTACTCGTCGATGACGACGCAGGCCTCGCACGTTCGCTCGCATTCACGGTGATCGGCGTGCCGTTGGGCGCTGGCCTGTGGTGGTTCCTGAGGCGCAGGCTCGCCGACCCCGGCGAGCGCGCCTCGCTGGTGTGGGCGCTGTACGTCACGGCAATGATCGTGACGTCGCTCATCGTTGCGTCGATCTCACTCGGGCTCGCCGCGACCGCGGGCCTCGACGGCCACTGGCGTCCCGGGCAGCTCGCCAGCGGCGTCGTGTGGGCAGGAATCTGGTTGTGGCACGTCAGACTGCGGTCATGGTCGGCGACGGCGCCGACTCGACTTGTCGGCCTCCCGCTCGAACTGTCATCGGTCTATGCCCTGGCTATCGCCTCCTTCGGCGCTGTGTCCGCCCTCTCGGCGTTGCTGTCCGAGGCTCTGGTAGATGCCTCTCACGTGCTGGCGGCGTCACGCCCGTGGCCCATCGCCGTTCTGCAGGGGTTTGTCTGGCTGCTGCTCGGAACGACCCTGTGGTGGTGGCACTGGTTCTACCATCGGGTACGTTCGACCCCGGGTGTCTTCGCGGACGTGCTGCTCGTGGCCATTGTGGGAATCTCGGCGGGCGCAGGACTGTTCGCACTTGGCACGACCCTGTACGTCGGCCTGCGTCTGATCTTCGACACAGCCCCCTCGAACGAGGTGCTCGCACCGCTCGACGTCGCCGTCGCGACAGCGCTGGTCGCCGCGGCGGTGTGGGTGCACCACAGCGCGGTGCTCGCCCAGCGCGAGCACACCGCGCGCCTCGCCGGCCGCCTCGTGATCTCGGCGATCGCATTGGTCGGCGCGGCCAGCGGTTTCGGAGTGGTCATCAACGCCCTGCTCGCTGCGCTCGCCCCGACGCTGAGCGCGCACGTGCCGCGAACGCTCTTGCTCGGAGGCATCAGCGCCCTCGCCGTGGGCGCGGTCGCCTGGTGGGTCGCGTGGCGTCCGACACGCACCACCACGACGGCGGATGCTGCCGAACCCGCCCGCCGTGTGTACCTCGTCGCCGTGTTCGGCGCGAGCGCGATCGTCGGCCTGATCACTCTGCTGATCATCGGATACCGCCTGTTCGACTTTCTGCTCGACGACGCACGGCCGGCCGCACTGATCGAGCAGATCCGGGCTCCGCTCGGGCTGCTCAGCGCCACAGCTGTCGTATTCGGCTATCACTTCGCGATCTGGCGCCACGACCGGCGCATCGCGCCGTCCGCGGCGCGTCGTGCGTCGATCGGTCGCGTCATCCTTGTGACGGCGGATGCTGACGATCCCCGAACAGCACAGCTCAGCGCGCAGATCGCAGAGAGCACCGGCGCCGCCGTCACGGTGTGGCGCGCTGCCGAGGGAGCGACCCTGGCTCCGCTCGCGCCCGCGGATGTCGCCGGCGAACTCGCGAGCATCCAGGCGCCGCGGGTGCTCGTTGTGTCGCTTCCCGACTCAGCACCGATGATCGTTCCTCTCGCCGACTAGGGATTCGAGAATCTTCTATAAAAGAAAGGATACGTGCTTGCTTATCTAGAACATTTGTTCTACTCTGGAGGCATGTCCAGCCCACTCGTCGACCGCATGCAGCAGCAGGCCGCACTGCTCGAGCAGTGGGTTGCCGTGCGGGCCGAGATCAACCGCGCCGAGGCCCGCGCTTCGGATCTACTAGCTGCGCGGGTCGCTCTGATGGATGACGATGTGGCCGATCAACCGCAGCATCGCGACGCGATCTGGCGCTCGATGATCGCCGAGCACTGCGCCGCTGTGCCTTCCTCGCGAGGCGCCGTGGAACGTGCCTTTGACGATGCGCGGTTCCTCTCCACGGGTGATTACCCGCTACTCGAAGCGTCGTTCCGTACCGGATCTGTGACCGCATCGCATGTGCACGAGATCCTGCACGCCGCCGCACCCGTGCGCGAGGCCGTACAGAACGGGGTTGTCGAGGCAGACACGATGGCGCTGTATGAGGCAGCTACGGTCGTGTTCGCCGAGTCCGAGGCTCCATCGCGCACGCGAACCCATGCGCGCGAAGTGGCTGCGGCATTGGCTGGCAGCACCATCACCGAACGCCACGAGCGGGCGCTGGCCGAGCGCACCGTCACCGTGCGCTCCGTCGGCGACGGGCTCGCCCTGCTGCAGGTCGTCCTGCCCGAGCACCTCGCCATCGCTATTCACGACCGCCTCACTCAACTCGGCCGTATTCAGACCCAGAATGTCGATCTGAACCCCTTCCCCGTGCTCCCCGTGGACGAAGACGCCCTACAAGACAAGCTCAACAACGACCCGGCTCTGCAAAACGACCGCGCCCTGCAGAACGACTCTGGTCTGCGGGAAGATCTCGGCGACGAGTCCGCCCGCGTGCCCGACAGCGACCTCATGGTGGTGAGCACGCCTGGCACCGACTCCGACTCCGGCACCGACACCGGCTCCGGCACCGGCACCGACTCCGGGCAGGACTTCTACGACGGGTTGGCAGTGCCGCCCGACAACGCCCCGTTCGGCGACGACGTCGATGCGTACTGGGACTTCGTCGAGCAAATGATCTCTGACGGGCCGACCATCATCCGCCTGCCCTCCGACCAGCGCACGCTCGACCAGATCCGCACCGACGTGCTCACCGACTTGCTGTTGACAGCCACCCCGTCAGAGGATCTCGGCACAGGCATGGACAACATCACGGCGACCGTGCAGGTCACCGTCAGCGCCAACACACTCCTGGGTGACGACGACCGTCCCGGGCAGCTCGACGGAAACGGTGAGCTTCACCCCGAGGTCGCTCGCACCTTCGCCGGACGCAGCACCGCGTGGACGCGCTTGTTCCTCGACCCGACCGGGCAGCTCACCGAGACCGACACCTACATGCCTACCGCGGGCATGCGGCGCTTCCTGCAAGCACGCGATCAGCACTGCCGGTTCCCCGGTTGTCGTATGCCCATTCACCGCACCGAGCTCGACCACAACCACGATCATGCGCTCGGCGGGCCGACGTCACTCGACAACCTCGCGCACCTGTGTAAGACGCATCACGCGCTCAAGCATCCCGACATCCCTGAGCAGCATCGTTGGAGAACAAGGCAGCTTCCCGGGGGCGATCTGCAATGGACCGCGCCAAACGGAAGCACCTACGCCGACGCCGCACCTCGGCGCGTGATGTTCGTCCCGTCGCCAGAGGCCGCACCGGCGCCCTTCTAGCCGGCTTCAACCGTCGGGAGGACTCAGTCTGCCCCGACGCCGCAACTGCAACACCGCGCTAGCTGCACACGCTCTGTAGCTGAACGCGCTCAGCGCCCCCTGCGAGCCGAACGAGCGTCGAGCTGATCCCGCATCCAGCCGGCCGACTGGGTGCGTGCACCGAGCGCTTCGACCCGCGTCCGCAGTTCGCGATCGCTCGTGACGACGATGACCTCACGCCCCTCAGCGACCAGGCGACGCGCTTCACCAACGATGGCGTCGTCGCCGTGTCCGTCCGCTCGCACGACCCCGACAGCCCCGACACCGACGCCCCAGACGCCGACTGCCCCGACGCCAGCTGCCCCGAGCCCGGCTACGCCGACCCCCGCTCCCCCGAGGTCCACACCGCCACCGAGATCTACGCCCCCGGCGCCGTCTGCATCCAACGCCACACCAGCACCAGCCATCTTCCGCGCCGCGCCCTCGACGACCATCGTGACGTCCGGATACCAACGGACACCCTGCTCACCAAGCGCCCCAACTGTCTCAGACTCCCCGAGCGCCCCCGGCACCCCAGCCCCGCCCAGCACCCCCGGCTCGACTCCGGCAGCCGCCCACACCACCAACCGATTACGCAACCGCTCGGCGGCACCGGCGCGGTCTCTCCACCAGCCGTCCGGCACCGAGCCGATCACGTTGGCAGCATCCACCACGATCGAGGGTCGCACCGCCAACAAGGCCCGCAGCGCCGGCCAGGCATCGGCAAAGCCCGGGTGCAGCGGCCGCTCATCGACGGCATCCACCGGCACCCACTCGAGCGCGAGACTCTCGGGGTCACTGATCACAGGTTCGAACGGCTCGACCACATCGGCGACGACGGTCGTGTACGACCAGATCTTCAGATCGAGCACCCGGGTGAAGCGCGCACGCACCGCACCGTCCGGCACCCCGGCTTCTTCCTGCGCCTCGCGAATCGCGCCGACGAGCGCGGACTCCCCCTCGTGAAGCGCCCCTCCGGGCAACCCCCACGTGCCGCCGAAGTGGCTCCAGCCCACGCGGTGCTGCAGCAGCACACCACGCACGGGGTCGACGGCCAGAAGCCCGGCGGCACCGAATCGGCCCCAGTACTTCTCGCCCGTCTCGGCGACCACCCAGGCGTCTCCGGGATTGCGGGGGCCCTGCGGGCGGCGCGGTTCTCCAGGCGCCGGGGGGATGATGCTCACCCCTCCACCTTTCCACGCCGCACCGCCCGCGGCACGCTCAGTGTGCGCGCGTTACCGAACCCCGAGCTCGGCCCCAGCCCGCAGACGCGCCGCCGCCAGCTCCTCCGCTGCCTGCAACGGGGTCACACCGCGCTCAGCAGCGTCGTCGAGAATCCGACCGACCGTGTCGCCGATGCCGGCCACTCGTGCCATGATCTCGTCGCTCGTGCCGATCTGCTTGGCCTCCAGATCGAGGTAGATCACGCCACCCGCGTTCACGACGAAGTCGGGCGCGTACAGAATGCCCCGCTCCGCGAGGCGCCCTGCGCCCGAGTGGTCGGCAAGCGGGTTGTTCGCAGGACCGCATACGGCCTTCACATCCAGCGCGTCGATGACCCCATCGGTCAGCACACCGCCGATACCGGCCGGCACGAAGACATCGCCGGCCACCAGGTGCTCGGTGCCCGGTTCCACCCAGGTCGCCCCGATCGACGTAGCGAACTCCCGCCGCGCCGGGTTGATGTCGGTGACCGTCAGCTCGGCGCCGTCCTCCGCCAGGCGTGATGCGAGACGACCGCCGACCTGGCCCAGGCCCGAGATGACGATGCGGCGACCGCGGGCATCCGACGATCCAGCCACCCGCTCCAGCACAGCGCGCAGCGACGCGTAGACGCCGAGGCTCGTGGGCCCCGCGGGCTCGCCCGAGCCGCCCACGGTCGAGGGCAATCCGACGACGTGCTGCGTGCGTTCGCTGACGGTCAGCATGTCATCGGTGGTCGAACCGACGTCTTCCGCGGTGCGGTACAGCCCACCCATCAGCTCGACGGCGTCACCGAGATCGAGGAAGGCCGCACGGCGACGGTCGGCGTCGAGCACGGTGCCCGGCGGCAGGCCGATCACCGACTTGCCGCCACCCGCGTCGAGCCCGGCCGCCGCGTTCTTCAGCGTCATCGCCGCCGAGAGCCGCAGAGCGTCACCGAGAGCGTCGCTCCAGTGCGGGTACGTCCACAACCGCGCACCGCCGAGGGCAGAGCCCAGCACAGACGAGTGCAGCGCCACGGCGATGAACAGTCCACTGCGCGGCCCGGTGATCACCTCCACCCGCTCGTGGGTGAACTCCGGCAGGGGCAGGGTGTGCGTCATCGCATCCTCGTTTCACGCGGGCCTTGTGGGCGCTGTGTCATGGGCACTGTGGTTGTCGCCGCGGGGTCGCGGCTTCAACCTCCCATTATCCCGCGTGAACGCGTCGGATGCTATCTCTTGCGCCGCTCCCGCACACGCATGTTGATGACGATCGGCGTTCCCTCGAAGTCGTACAGCTCGCGCAGACGGCGCTGCACGAATCGGCGGTAGCCGGGGTCGAGGAAGCCCGTCGTGAACAGCACGAACGTCGGCGGACGCGTCGACGCCTGCGTGCCGAACAGGATGCGCGGCTGCTTGCCGCCCCGCAGCGGGTGCGGGTGCGCGGCGACGAGCTCGGTGATGAACGCGTTGAACTTGCCGGTCGGAATGCGGCGGTCCCAGTTCTCCAGCGCCAGCTCAAGGGCGGGCACGAGCTTGTCGAGGTGGCGCCCGGTCCTGGCCGAGATGTTCACGCGCGGAGCCCACGCGACGTGCGCCAGATCCTGCTCGATCTCGCGCTCCAGGTAGCGGCGGCGGTCGATGTTCTCCATGTCGTCGTCGAACAGGCGGTCCCACTTGTTGAACGCCAGCACGAGCGCGCGCCCGGATTCGAGCACCATGTCGATGATGTTCAGGTCCTGCACGCTGATGGGCTGGCTGACGTCGAGCACGACGACGGCGACTTCGGCCTTCTCCAGCGCGGCAGACGTGCGCAGCGATGCGTAGAAGTCGGCGCCCTGCTGCAGGTGCACACGACGGCGGATGCCGGCGGTGTCGACCAGCCGCCACATCTTGCCGCCCATCTCGACGATCTCGTCGACCGGGTCGCGTGTGGTGCCGGCGAGGTCGTTGACGACCACGCGCTCCTCGCCCGCGGCCTTGTTCAGCAGCGACGACTTGCCCACGTTCGGGCGTCCGAGAATCGCGACGCGACGCGGCCCGCCGATCTCGGCCTTGGCCACGGCCGAGACCTCGGGCAGTTTCGCCATGACCAGGTCGAGCAGGTCGGCGACCCCGCGACCGTGGATCGCCGAGACCGGGTGCGGTTCGCCCAGCCCCAGGTTCCACAACGCGGCTGCCTCGGGCTCCTGGCGCGCGTCGTCGATCTTGTTGGCGACGAGGAACACCGGCTTGCCGCTCTTGCGCAGCAGCTTGACGACGTGCTCGTCGGTCGATGTGGCACCGACCTTCGCGTCGACGACGAACAGCACCAGGTCCGAGAGGTCGATCGCGACCTCGGCCTGGGCGGCGACCGACCGGTCGATGCCCTTGGCGTCGGGCTCCCACCCGCCGGTGTCGACCAGCGAGAAGCGCCGGTCCATCCACTCGGCCTTGTAGGTCACCCGGTCGCGGGTCACGCCCGGCGTGTCCTCGACGACGGCTTCGCGGCGCCCGAGGATGCGGTTCACCAGAGCGGACTTGCCGACATTCGGGCGTCCCACGATGGCGACCACCGGCAGCGCCGGCGAGTACTCGATGCCGTCCTCGCCGAGCGCGAGTCCCGCCAGCAGGTCGGCGTCGTCCTCGTCGAGTTCGTAGTCGCTGAGCGTCGCGCGCATCATGTCGGCGCGCTGCTCGGCAGCGTTCTCGTCGATCGCGGCGAGCTTGTCAGCGAGCTGGTCGGGCGCGCCTTCGTATTCTTCTTCGTCGGCCATGTTCATGCTCCTGTGTCTGCGTCGCGCCGGTCGATGACCGCAAGCACGGCGTCGACGGTCTGCGCGAAATCAAGGTCTGTGGAGTCGACGACGTTCACGCCGGGGGCGGCGTTGAGAAAGTCGACGACGGTGCTGTCGGACGCGTCGCGCTTGTGCAGCGCCTCCGCGACAGCTGCGGCGTTCTCGCCGGCCAGTTCGCCCGCGCGGCGCGCGGCGCGCACCTCGGGGGCGGCGGTCAGCAGAATGCGCACGGGGGCGTCCGGCGCCACCACCGTGGTGATGTCACGGCCTTCGACGACGACGGCCGGGTACTCGGCCTCCGCCACGATCCGCCGGAACATCTCGTTCACCTGCGCCCGGATCTCGGGCACGCGCGCGACGCCGCTGACCGCGGACGACACCCGCGGCTCGCGGATCGCGTCGGTCACGTCGATGCCGCCCACCGACACGCGCCGGTCATCGGGGTCGAGTGCCTGAGCGAACGGGAAGTCGGATGCTGCCGACCGCACAGCCGTGGCATCCGCCGTGTCGGATCCACGGTCGAGCACGTACCAGGCCAGCGCCCGGTAGGCCGCGCCCGTGTCGAGGTAGCCGAAGCCGTGCCGGCGGGCGACCTCTTTCGAGACGCTGGATTTGCCCGACCCGGCCGGGCCGTCGATCGCGATGAACTTGCGCGCCTGGTGCGCCGAGTCCGTCGAGAGGTCAGTCATTGGTGTTCCCCGCAATCCGCCAGCCGCGTTCTTCCAGTCCCTCGATCGCACCGCGCAGCGCGGCCGGCGCGACACTGATCTCAGCGAGACCGAACTGGGCGCCCGGAGAGTGCTCCAGGCGAAGGTCCTCGACGTTCACGCCCAGTTCGCCGAGCTCGCCGAACAGGCGCCCCAGCTGACCGGCGGTGTCGTCGACCATGACGACCAGTGTCTCGAATCGACGGTTCTGACCGTGCTTGCCCGGCAGACGCTCCACGCCCTCGTTGCCGAGGCGGATGGCGTCGGCCACGGTACGGCGCGCGCCGGCAGCATCCGGAGCGCGCAGCGCGTCCGCGACGTTCCGCAGGTCGTCGGCGAGCGCATCGAGCACCTCGACGACGGGAGCCGCATTGGCGCCCAGGATCTGCACCCACAGCTCGGGCGCCGACGCGGCGATGCGCGTGGTGTCGCGCACGCCCTGACCTGCCAGACGCAGCGATCCCTCGTCGGCCTCGGCCAGCCGGGCGGCGAGCAGACTTGCCACCACCTGCGGCACGTGCGAGGTCATGGCCACCGCACGGTCGTGCTCTTCGGGGGTCATCTCCAGGGGCATCGCGCCGACGTCGAGGGCGAGCGCTTCGACCAGGGCCAGGTCAGCGGGCCGCGTCTGCTCGTCGCGGCACACCACCCAGGGGCGACCGATGAACAGGTCGGCGCGCGCCGAGATCGCCCCGCCGCGTTCGCGCCCGGCCAGCGGGTGCGAGCCGATGTAGCGGGTGAGGTCGATGCCCCGGGCGCGCAACTGGTCGAACGGCTGCAGCTTCACGCTGGCGACGTCGGTGACGACGGCACCGGGGTACGCGGCGAGTTCGGCCTGGATGACGTCGGCCGTCACATCCGGCGGCACGGCGACAACGATCAGGGTCGGGGCGTCATCGTCGCGGGCCGCGCGTCCGGCACCGTAGTCGATGGCCAGGCGCAGTTGCGACGGCGAGGCGTCCGCGAGAACGACGTCGACCCCCTTCGCGCGCAGGGCATGGCCGATGCTGGCGCCGAGAAGGCCGGCGCCGACGACCCGCACCGTGCCCGAGAGTCGCGCAGCGACCTGGGGTGCACGCACGCCGGTGGTCTCGCTCACTCGTTCTCCCGGGAATCCTGGCGCGAGAGAGTCAGCAGCGCGCCACGTTCGATTTTAGTCAACTCGCGTGCCTTGCCGACCGGGAGCGTTCCCAGGTGCAGCGGGCCGAACTGACGGCGCACGAGATCGATCACCGGATGCCCGACCGCAGCCATCATGCGCCGCACGATCCGGTTGCGACCCGAGTGCAGCGTCAGCTCCACCAGGCTCGAGTCGCCCGACGAGTCGAGCAGCCGTGCCTTGTCGGCTGCGATGGGCCCATCCTCCAGCTCGATGCCGCGCGTCAGCGTCGCAATGGTCTGCGCCGTGACCCGCCCTTCGACCTTGGCGATGTACACCTTGGTGACCCCGAACGAGGGGTGCGCGAGCACGTGCGCGAGGTCGCCGTCGTTCGTCAGGATCAGCAGCCCGCTGGTCTCGGCGTCGAGGCGACCGACGTTGTAGAGCCGTTCCGGCCAGTCCTTGGTGAAGCGCCGCAGATCGGGCCGCCCGTTCTCATCCTTCATGGTGCTGACCACACCTGTGGGCTTGTTGAGCATCACGTAGCGCTTCGAGACATCGAGCTGTACGGCGGTGCCGTCGACGTCGATGAGGTCGTTCTCGGGGTCGATGCGGGTGCCGAGCTCGGTCACCGTGCGGCCGTTGACGCGGATGCGCCCTTCGACGATGTACTGCTCGATCACCCGGCGCGAGGCGACCCCGGCGTTGGCCAGAGCCTTCTGCAGGCGGATGCCCTCGGGGGCGGGAGTGGTGTCGTCGCCGGTCATCGCAGCGTCCCTTCGTCGAATCCGTCGGCCCCGTCATCGAGCAGGGGCGAGATGGGCGGCAGCTCGTCGATCGAGTTGATACCGAGGTGCTCGAGCAACGCGTCGGTCGTGCCGTAGTTGATGGCGCCGGTCTCGGCGTCGGCGAACAGCTCGGTGATCAGGCCGCGTCCGAGCAGCGTGCGCACTACCGAATCGACGTTGACCGCACGGATCGACGCGACCTGCCCGCGTGTGACCGGCTGCTTGTACGCGATCACCGCGAGCGTCTCCAATGCGGCCTGCGACAGGCGGGCGGGCGCTTGTCCCCCGACGAAATCGGCGATGAGATCGTCGTGGTCCTCGCGCACGTACAGGCGCCAGCCCCCGCCGACCTCACGCAGCTCGAAGCCGCGACGCGGCCCCGCGCCGCGACCGTCGTAGTCCTCGACCAGCGCCTCCAGCGTCTGGCGCACAGCCGGCACGGGCGCGTGCACGGCGGCGGCCAGCGCAACCAGCGCGATCGGCTCGTCGACGATCAGCAGGATCGCCTCGATGCGTTCGGCCAGCGGCGTCTCGGGCTCAGCGTCGTTCTGCACGGATGCTCCTTCAACGGTCATAGTCAGCGCCCAACGTCGCCAGTTGCTCGTCCGACCAGCTCTCGGCCGACCAGCGCAGTGTCAGCTCACCGAGCGGCTCGAGCTGCTCGAACGACAGCGCGGCATGCCGGTACAGCTCCAGCACCGAGATGAACCGCGCCACGACGACGCCCGGCTCGGTGATGCCCGAGACGAGGTCGCGGAAGGTGAGAGACTCGGCGCTGCGCAGCAGCGTCACCACGACCGCCGCCTGCTCGCGGATGCTGACCAGTGGCGCATGCAGATGGTCGACCCCGACGGTGGGGATCTGCTTGGGTGCGAACGCGAGCATCGCCAGTGCCGCGAAGTCGGATGCCGACAGCGACCACACCAGTTCCGGCGTGCGGCTGCGGTGCTTCTCGTCGAGCGGTACGGCGCGCACGTGCCGGCGCTCCTCGCGCTGCAGGCATCGTGAGAACCACGACGACACCTCTTTGAAGGCGCGGTACTGCAGCAGACGTGCGAAGAGCAGATCGCGTGCCTCGAGCAGCGCGACGGCTTCGGCGTCGACCAGTTCGCCCTGTGGCAGCAGCCCGGCGACCTTCATGTCGAGCAGCGTCGCGGCCACGACCAGGAACTCCGAGGCCTGCTCGAGCTCCTCCTCGCCGTCGAGCTCCTTCAGATACGCGATGAACTCGTTGGTGACCCTGCTCAGCGACACCTCGGTGATGTCGAGTTCATGCTTCGAGATGAGGTTCAGCAGCAGGTCGAACGGTCCGTCGAAGTTCGACAGCGAGATGCGAAAGCCGTCCGAGGACTCAGCGGGCTCTGCCGCCGTGGCCGGCTCGGTGTCAGGCGACAGCGCCACGGGCGACCAGCTCCCGCGCCAATCGCAGGTACGCCTGGGCTGCGGCGTGCTCGGGCGCGAACTCGGTGATGGGCACGCCCGACACCGACGCATCGGGGAACTTGACCGTGCGGCCGATCACGGTCTCGAGCACGTCGTCGCCGAATGCCTCGACGACGCGTTCGAGCACCTCGCGCGAGTGCAGCGTACGCGGGTCGTACATGGTCGCGAGCAGTCCGTCGAGCGTGATCGAGGGGTTCAGTCGGTCGCGCACCTTGTCGATCGTCTCGATCAGCAGCGCCACACCGCGCAGTGCGAAGAACTCGCACTCCAGCGGGATCAGCACGCCGTGCGCGGCGGTGAGCGCGTTGACGGTGAGCAGACCGAGCGAGGGCTGGCAGTCGATCAGGATGACGTCGTACTCGCCGGACACCTGGCGCAGCACCCGCGAGAGGATCGTCTCGCGGGCCACCTCGTTGACGAGGTGGACCTCAGCCGCGGACAGGTCGATGTTGGCGGGCAGCACGTCGAGGTTCTCGACGTTCGAGGGCACGATCACCTCGTGCGCGTCGCGCTTGATGTCGAGCAGCAGGTCGTAGACGGTCGGCACGTCATGCGTGGGAATACCCAGCCCTGCCGAGAGCGCGCCCTGCGGGTCGAAGTCGACGGCCAGCACGCGGCGGCCGTACTCGGCGAGCGACGCGGCGAGGTTGATGGAGGTCGTGGTCTTGCCCACGCCGCCCTTCTGGTTGCACAGCGCGATGATGCGCGCCGGCCCGTGGCTGTCAAGCGGTGCCGGTGTGGCGAAGCCCTGGTAGGGACGACCGGTCGGCCCCAGGGGAACATCGTCTCCCTGGTTTGTCTTCGACCTGGACATCGTCGCCTTCTGCGCCACCGTTTCCGCCTTCCGTGCTTGGTCGATTGTAGCCGTACGACGGCCGGGATTCCGCTCGGCGCGCGGCAACCCAGCCGCCTCGTACGGGCTCAGCGCGCCCGCGGATGCGAGGTGGCGTAGATGTCGCGCAGAGTGTCCACCGACACGTGCGTGTAGATCTGCGTCGTCGCGACCGACGCGTGGCCCAGTAGCTCCTGCACCACGCGCACATCAGCGCCGCCCTGCAGCAGGTGCGTCGCGAACGAGTGCCGCAGGGTGTGCGGTGACACATCGGCGACGATCTGGGCGCGCTCGGCGGCCGCGCGGATCACCAGCCAGGCGCTCTGACGCGACAGCGGTGCCCCCCGTGCTCCCAGAAACAGACGCGCCGACGCCGCACCCTTCGCCGCGAGCGCCGGGCGCACCCGAGTCAGGTACGCCTCCACGGCGGCTCTGGCGTACGACCCGACCGGCACGATCCGCTCCTTGTCCCCCTTGCCTCGCACGCGCAGAACATCGCCGTGGGCGAGGTCGTCGACATCGAGTGAGACGACCTCCGACACACGCGCACCGGTGGCGTACAACAGCTCCAGCAGGGCACGGTCGCGGATGCCGATCGGCTCATCCGGCGCGGGCGCGGCCAGCAGACGCTCGACCTGCTCGATCGTCAGCGCCTTCGGCAACCGCTGCGGCGTCTTCGGCGGACGCAACCGCGCCGAGGGGTCATCCTGCGCGATGCCCTCCCGCGCGAGGAACCGGTGCCAACCACGCACCGCCGACTGCAGCCGCGCGAGGCTGGTCGCCGCCGGTGGCGGCTGCGCGCTCGATCTCTCGGCGATGAACTCCGACACGATCGTCGCGGTGATGGCATCCGTCGTCGCCACCCCGCGCGCCTCGAGCCACGCGACGTACCCGCCCAGATCGCGGCGGTAGGCCGCGATCGTGTGCTCCGACAGGCCGCGCTCGATCGTGACGTGCCGCAGGTACGCGTCCAGCGCCCGATCGAGCTGCACGTCAACCCTTGTCGTGCCGTTGCAGACGCAGCCGCCGCTCCGCGGCGAGCACGCCGATGGAGAGGATGCCATTGTGCATGCGCCCGGCAAGCACAGCATCCGCCGCCTCGGCCAGCGGCACCCACTCCACACGGATGTCGGCTTCTTCCGCCTCGCGGGCGTGCGCGACCTCGGCCGCCGAGATCCCGGTGGCGAGAAAGACGTGGATCATCTCGTCGTTGCCGCCCGGCGTCGTCCACGACGACACCAGGTGCTCCCAGTTCTCGGCGGTGATGTCGGTCTCCTCGGCGAGTTCCCGCCGTGCGGCGCACAGCGGGTCCTCCCCCGGCACGTCCAACAGACCGGCGGGCAGCTCCCAGTCGCGATGACGGATCGGATGCCGGTACTGCTGAATCAACAGCACCCGGTCATCCTCGTCAAGCGCGACGATCGCGACCGCGCCGGTGTGCGCGACGTACTCTCGCACGATCTCGCCGTCACCGTACCGGATCCGGTCGGAGCGTACGTCCCACACCCAGCCGTTGTGGATCAGATCGCTGCTGATCACCTCGGGTGCGAACGGCTCGTCCTGCAACTGCGTCATCCGTTGATCAGTCGTCTTCGCTGAACAGCTCGCTCGAGCGGTGCCGCTCGATGGCCGCGCCGATGAGACCGCGGAACAGCGGGTGCGGCTCGGTCGGACGCGAACGTAGCTCGGGGTGCGCCTGGGTCGCGATGTAGAACGGGTGCGCGTCGCGCGGCAGCTCGACGTACTCGACCAGGTCGAGCTCGGGGTTGAGTCCCGAGAAGACGAGCCCCGCCTCGGACAGGCGCGCACGGTAGGCGTTGTTGACCTCGTAGCGGTGGCGGTGGCGCTCGGATGCCGTCTCTGCGCCGTACAGCTCGCGGGCCAGCGATCCCTCGCTCAGCGCCGCCTCGTACAGGCCCAGACGCATGGTGCCGCCCAGGTCGCCGCCGTCGAGGATCTCGACCTGCTCGGCCATCGTCGCGATCACGGGTGCCGCAGTCTCGGGGTCGAACTCGGTCGACGACGCACCGTCGATGCCGGCGACGTGACGGGCGAACTCGACGACCATCATCTGCAGGCCCAGGCACAGGCCCAGGGTCGGGATGCCCTGTTCGCGTGCGAAGCGCAGCGCGCCGACCTTGCCCTCGATGCCACGGATGCCGAAGCCACCCGGCACCAGGATGCCGTCGAGATCACCGAGCGCCTTCTCAGCACCCTCGGGCGTCTCGCACGAGTCCGAGGGCACCCAGCGGATGTTGACCTTGGTCTCCTGAGCGAAGCCACCGGCCTTGAGTGCCTCGGTCACCGAGAGGTAGGCGTCGGGCAGGTCGATGTACTTGCCGACCAGGCCGATCGTGACCTCGTGCTTGGGGTTGTGCACGGCGTGCAGCACCTGGTTCCAGCGCGTCCAGTCGACGTCGCGTGCCTTGGCGTCCAGGCCGAGGCGGCGGATGATGTACGAATCCAGACCCTGCTCGTTCAGCGTCGAGGGGATGTCGTAGATGCTCGGCAGGTCGACGGTGTTGACCACGCCGTCGTTGTCGACGTCACACATCAGCGCGATCTTGTTGCGGTTGCTCTCACTGACCGGACGATCGCTGCGCAGCACCAGCGCGTCGGGCTGGATGCCGACCTGGCGCAGAGCCGCCACCGAGTGCTGGGTCGGCTTGGTCTTCTGCTCGCCGGAGGCACCCATGAACGGCACGAGCGAGACGTGAACGAAGAAGACGTTGTCGCGGGACAGCTCGTGACGAAGCTGGCGCGCGGCCTCGAGGAACGGCTGCGACTCGATGTCGCCGACCGTGCCGCCGACCTCGGTGATGATCACGTCGGGCTTGGGGGTCTCGTCGGCCTGCAGGCGCATGCGCCGCTTGATCTCGTCGCTGATGTGCGGGATCACCTGCACGGTCGCGCCGAGGTAGTCGCCGCGGCGCTCCTTGGCGATGACCTGCGAGTACACCTGCCCGGTCGTCACGTTTGCGGCGCGCGACAGGTTGATGCCCAAGAAGCGCTCGTAGTGGCCGATGTCGAGGTCGGTCTCGGCGCCGTCGTCCGTGACGAAGACCTCGCCGTGCTCGAACGGGTTCATGGTGCCCGGATCGACGTTGAGATACGGATCGAGTTTCTGCATCACGACGCGGAGTCCGCGTGCCGTGAGCAGGTTTCCGAGGCTGGCTGCGGTGAGGCCCTTACCCAAAGATGAAACGACACCGCCCGTCACGAAGATGTGCTTCGTGGTGGCTGTGGTGTCGTTGTCGGGTCCCGCTGCAGAAGAGTTCATCACGGGCTTCTATCCTATCAGGTCGCGCTCGAGCCGAGGCTCAGCAGTTCACGGGCGTGGGTCAGTGCGGCGTCGGAATCGGCGAGTCCCGAGAGCAGACGGGCCATCTCGGCCTCGCGCGGCTCCCCCGACAGACGCGTGACGCTGGATGCTGTCACGGCACCATCATGGGATTTCACCACCGACAGGTGGTTGGTGGCGAACGCCGCCACCTGGGCGAGGTGTGTCACGGCGATCACCTGCGACGTGCGGGCCAGCTGCGCCAGGCGCCTGCCGACCTCGATCGCCGCGGCGCCGCCGATGCCGGCATCCACCTCGTCGAAGACGAAGGTCGGAACAGGGTCGGTTCCGGCGATGACGACCTCGATCGCGAGCATCACGCGCGACAGCTCACCGCCCGAGGCACCTCGCGAGACCGAGCGCGGCTCAGCGCCGGGGTGCGGCGCCAGCAGCAGGGCGACGTCGTCGCGACCATGGCGCGATTCGGCTCCGGCCGAGACACGTGCCTCGAATCGGGCATCCGGCATCGCGAGGGCGTGCAGTTCCTCAGTGACGGCGTGCGAGAGGCGGGCCGCGGCATCGGTGCGCACGGCGGTCAATGCCGACGCGGCTTCGTCGAGCTCGTCGCGGACGCGCGCGGCGTCGGCTTCGAGGCGTTCGATGCGGTCGCCGTCGTCGTCGAGCTCGGCCAGACGCAACGATCCGGTGCGCCACACCTCCAGCGCCGCCTCGAGCGACCCATGCTGCCTGATCAGCCCGCCGATCGCGGCGCGGCGCTCTTCGACGGCCGCGAGCTCGTGCGGGCCCGAGTCGTCGAGGTCGGCGAGGTAGCCCGACAGCTGAAGTGCGAGGTCGGCGGTGCGGTAGCCGAGGTCGGTGAGGCCTTCGGCGATCCCGGCCAACTGCGGATCCGGAGCGCGTTCCAGCGCCCGCCGCGCCTCGGCGACCAGCGCCGTCACGTCCGGGGCATCCTCCTCGCTGGAGAGCGCCGAGCGCGCCACGGATGCCGCCACACGCAGCTCCTCGGCGTTCGCCAGGCGTTCGGCGCGCTCATTGAGCTCGACGTCCTCACCGGGCTGCGGCTCAAGCTGTTCGATCTCGGCGAGCTGCTCGCGCAACTGCGCGGCCTCAGCCGCGCGTCGGTCGCGGTTCTCAGAGAGCTCGGTGATCTCGGCATCCAACGCCCGCCACGCCTGGTAGCGCTCGGAGTATCGGGCGACAGCGTCGGCGACGCCCTGTCCCCCGAACCGGTCGAGCGCATCACGCTGCGCGGCGGCCGACCGCAGGCGCAGCTGGTCGGACTGACCGTGCACGACGACGAGTTCCTCGGCGAGGGCCGAGAGCACGGCGGCCGGTGCCGGACGACCGCCCACACTGGCACGGCTGCGACCCTCGGCGCTGAGCGTGCGCGAGACGTACAGCTCGGCAGCATCCCCCGCCGGCTCCAGCTCGCCCCCGGCGTCGGTGACGATGTCGGTCACCGCGCCCTGCTGCGGCACGACCCAGACGCCCGCGACGGATGCCTGTGACGCGCCGGCTCGGATCGCCGACGAGTCCGCACGCGCGCCGAGCAGCAGGCCGAGCCCGGTGACGACCATGGTCTTGCCCGCACCGGTCTCACCGGTCACGGCGGTGAACCCCGGCCCGAGCGGGAGCACGGCGTCATCGATGACGCCAAGCCCGCGGATGCGCATTTCGTCGATCATGGTGCGCCCCTCCATCCGGCGACAGGCAGGTGGAACTTGCGCACGAGGCGGTTCGTGAACGCGGTCGGGTGCAGACGCGCCAGCCGCACCGGCTGCGCCGAGCGGCGCACCACGACGCGTGCTCCGGGCGGCAGCTCGTGCGACCTGCGACCGTCGCACCACAGGATGCCCGTGCCATCGGTGCGTTCGAGCATCTCGATCGCGACCGAGGCCTCGGGCCCGACCACGAGGGGCTTGGCGAACAGCGCGTGCGCCGACAGCGGCACGACAGCGATCGCCTCGACGGTGGGCCAGATCACCGGTCCACCCGCCGAGAAGTTGTATGCGGTCGATCCGGTCGGAGTCGATACGACCATGCCGTCGCAGCCGAAGCTCGACAGCGGGCGCCCGTCGATCTCGACGACCACCTCGATCATGCGCTCACGGCTGGCCTTCTCGACGGTGGCCTCGTTCAGCGCCCACGTCTCGTAGACGACCTCACCGGCGACGTCCTTGACGCGCACCGACAGTGCCAGACGCTCCTCGACCTCGTAGTCGCGGTCGATGACGCGGTGCACGGCAGCATCCATGTCGTCCCGGTCGATCTCGGCGAGGAAGCCGACGTGGCCCATGTTGATACCCAGTACCGGCGCCCCGGAACCGCGGACCAGCTCGGCGGCGCGCAGGATCGTGCCGTCGCCGCCGAGGACGATGGCCAACTCCAGCTGTTCGGCAGCGATCTCCTCGCCCAGCACTGCCACGTCGGCGAACCGCTCGTCGATCTCGGCGAACTCGCCGTGATCGGGCGCGGGTAGCACGGGCGTCGCTCCGGCATCACGCAGGGCATCGACGACTCGCCGTGCCGCGACGACGGTGTCCTCCCGCTTGGCGTGGGCGACGACCAGGATGCGGCGCTCGTTCATCGTCCTCCTGCCAACTGTGCGATCTGCTCCGTCCATTGTGACGGATCGGTGCCGCGCCCGGGCGCGAGGTGCACCAGGTACTCGGCGTTGCCGTGCGTACCCAGAATCGGCGACGGCAGGATGCCGAGGGTTCCGAGCCCGGCGTCGTGCGCGCTCCACAACGTGCGCTCGACCGCGTCCACGCGAGCCGCGGCGCTGGCGACCAGGCCGCCCTTGACGGCCGTGCGCCCGACCTCGAACTGCGGCTTGATCAGCAGCAGGATATCGGCGTGCGCACCAGCGGTCTCGGCCACCGCAGGCAGCACCAGCGCGAGCGAGATGAACGACAGGTCGCCCACGATGAGATCCGGGCGCGCGGGCTCACCCGTGGCCTCGGCAAGGGTCTGCGCGGTCATATGGCGCACGTTGAAGCCCTCGACGAGCACGACGGACGGATCAGCCGCGAGAGCGGGCGCCAGTTGGCCATGTCCGACGTCGACCGCGAGCACGCGCCGCGCGCCGCGTTCGAGCAGCACCTGCGTGAAGCCACCGGTCGAGGCACCCATATCGAGTGCCAGGCGACCCTGCACCGCCACGTCGAAGCCGTCCAATGCGGCGATGAGCTTGTGCGCTCCGCGGCTCACGTAGTGATCACCGCCGTCGACGGCGAGGTCCGCGTCGTCGGTCACCGCCGTCGAGGCCTTGATCGCGATCACGCCGTCGATGCGCACGAGCCCCTCGGCGATTAGCGAGGCCGCGTGCGTGCGCGAGCGCGCCAGACCGCGCGCGGCGAGAGCAGCGTCGAGCCGGGGCATCAGCGGACCGCGTCGCGGTCGTCGGTGCGCGGAGCGCTCTCGAGCCGTTTCATCAGCTCGTCGTGCACGGTTGCATACGCGGCGGCACGATCAGCCAGCGGCTGCCCCTCGATGAGGCGCAGGCGGCTCCAGAGCGCGTCGGTCGGCTCGTCACGCGGGTGCTCCATCCGTCCACTGTATCCCGTGCGCCGCGGCAGACGATGGCGACGCCCTGACCTGTGGACGGATGGCGCTCAGGGGCGATGGAACGGGTCGGCGTAGAGGCGCTCGGGCACGCGGAACGCGTAGATTGCGCGCCCGGTCGCCCAGATCGCCGCGGCACCGGCGCGCAGCAGATCGATCTGCGTCTGCCCCTCGGCGAGGATCTGCACGTCGGCATCCACGACGCGCACCGAGGCGCCGTTGACCGTGAAGACGCCGTCCTTCTCGGTCGTAGCCGGGTAGGGAGCGTGCAGGTCGCGCAGGTCGGCGAGGATGTAGTCGGGCTGCGATCCCTGCGGCGCGGCCAGCACGTGCTTGGGACGGTCGATGCCCGTCAGCACGAGAGCCGAGTCGATGCCCGCGCGCACGGCACCGGCGATATCGGTGTCGAGGCGGTCGCCGAGGAAGAGCGGCCGCTGGGCGGCGAATCGTGCGACGGCCTCTTCGAAGATCGGTTTCTCGGGCTTACCCGCAACCGTCGACAGCCGTCCGATGGCGGTGTGCACGGCCGACACGAGCGTGCCGTTCCCGGGCGCGACGCCCCGCTCGCGCGGAATCGTCCAGTCGGTGTTGGTCGAGATCCAGGGAATGCCACCTTCATCCTCGGGCAGCTTGAGCGCGAAAGCGGCCTCGGCGAGGTCGGTCCAGGCAACCTCGGGGGCGAAGCCCTGCACGACGGCGGCCGGGGCATCCTCGGCGCTACGCGTCACCGTGTAACCGGCCTTCTGCGCCTCGACGACGAGCCCCTCGCCCCCGACGATCAGGATCGTTGCCGGGGCCGGCACGATCGTCGACAGCAGGCGCATCGCGGCCTGGGGACTCGTGACGACCTCGTCGGGTGCGACGGTGAGGCCCAGATCCGTGAGGTGAGCCGCGACGTCGGCGTCCGTCCGCGAGGCGTTGTTCGTGATGTACCCGAGGCGCATCGACTCACCGGCGCGATTCAGGTTCTCGATCGCGTGCGGCAACGCGTGAGGTCCGGCATACACGACGCCATCGAGATCGGCGAGCAGAGCGTCGCGGTCGGTCAGCGGAGTGGATGCCGGCTTCGCGCGGCGGAACAGAGCCATCAGCGCTCAGGCTCCCCTTCGGTCTCGTCGGATGCGGAGTCGTCGGATGCTACAGGCTCAGCGTTGTCGTCGGAGCTTGCTGTGTCAGCAGCGTCAGCAGCGTCAGCCGCGTCAGCCGCGTCGTCAGCAGTGTCATCTGCGGCGTCGTCAACGGGCTCTTCGAAGTCATCGTCGAAGTCCTCGACGAGTCCGTCCTCGACGAAGATCTCGTCGAACTGGCCGTCCAGGCCGAGAGCGGACGTCGCCACCTCGGCACGTTGGTTCCAGAAAGCCGACTCGTCCGCGCGGCCGAGGTCCTCGAGCACGGCGGCGTATGCCGAGAAGAGCGCCGGGCTCCATTCAAAGGCACGGTCAGGGTTGAGTTCGGGGATCTCGAGTTCGCCAAGCGCGAGCTCGGTCTCGCCGCGGTCGAGGCGCGCACCGGACATCGCGATTGCCAGGGCGACGCGCACATCCGGGGTCAGCGCGGCCCGGTCGACGCCGCGTCCCTCTTCGAGGGCGCGGTCAGGACGGCCGACGCCGCGCTCGCTGTCAACGATCAGGGCGATCTGGTCGTCCTTGCCCGAGATGCGACGGTAGGTGCGCAGCTCACGCAGGGCAAGAGCGAAGTCCTCTGTGGCGTACGCGGTGATGGCGAGCGTCTCACGCACGACGGCGATACGGCCGGCGCGACGCGAAGCCGCCAGCGCATGCTCGTGCGCGCGTGCCGGCTCGTCGTCGATCAGACGGGCGACCATCGCCAGGTGCCGAGCGACCTGCTCGGCGTTCTCCTTGCTGAGGGTCTTCAGCTCGTTGCGCGCGGCCGGGTGCAGATCCTTCGGAGTGATCTCCTCGGGCAGCGGCGGCTCGGGTACGCGTTCGCGCACCGGCGCGTACTCGTTCTGCGGCCGGTCCACTCCCCCGCGGGGACGGTCGCGGTACGACTGCTTGGAGCCGCGGTCATCCCGCCCGTACTGGGAGCGGTCGCGGTCACGGTCACCGTAGGGACGACGCTCGCCCTGCGGACGGTCACGGTCGCCCCGGTAGGGACGGTCACCCTGCGGACGATCCCGGTCCCCGCGGTATGGGCGGTCGCCCTGCGGACGATCCCGGTCGCCACGGTACGGGCGGTCGCCCTGGGGACGGTCGCCGTAGGGACGGCGGTCACCCTGCTGGCGGTCACGATCGCCACGGTACGGACGGTCGCCCTGCGGACGGTCACGATCGCCACGGTACGGACGGTCGCCCTGCGGACGGTCACGATCGCCACGGTACGGGCGGTCGCCCTGGGGACGGTCGCCGTACGGACGGCGGTCACCCTGCGGACGGTCACGATCGCCACGGTACGGACGGTCACCCTGCTGGCGGTCACGATCGCCGCGGTACGGACGGTCGCCCTGCGGACGATCCCGGTAGCCACGGTACGGACGGTCGCCCTGAGGACGGTCGCCGTACGGACGGCCGTCACCCTGCGGACGGTCGCCGTAAGGACGGCGGTCACCCTGCTGGCGGTCACGATCGCCGCGGTACGGACGGTCGCCCTGCGGACGATCCCGGTCGCCACGGTACGGACGGTCGCCCTGAGGACGGTCGCCGTAGGAACGACGCTCACCCTGCGGACGATCGCCATACGGACGACGCTCACCCTGGGAACGACCCCGGTCACCCTGCGAGCGATCGCGATCGCCGCGGGGCTGACGGTCTCCGTAGGGGCGATCGCCCTGCGGGCGGTCGCCATACGGGCGACGCTCGTCATCGCGACGCGGGCGACGCGCGGAGGAGTCCGAGTACCGCGGCTTGCGGTTGTCGCCGCTGCGGTCGGAGTCCGAACGTCGCTTGTGCGCGCCATCGCCTTCGTTACGGCGGTCCCGCTGCTCATCTGACATTCTGACTCCCTGTATGACTGTAAAACGCAAAATGGCCACCCAGCTCTGGGTGGCCATTTTACTTAAGAGAAGTCCGGCGGTGTCCTACTCTCCCACAGGGTCCCCCCTGCAGTACCATCGGCGCTGTGAGGCTTAGCTTCCGGGTTCGGAATGTGACCGGGCGTTTCCCTCACGCTATGGCCGCCGTAA
>NZ_JAEMWU010000006.1 GCF_017303215.1 Microbacterium esteraromaticum
GATTGTGAAGTTGCCTTGCGCGTCTGGCCTTTGTTGGTTGGTGTGTGGGTGCGTCCGATCCTTGAGAACTCAACAGCGTGCACTTGTCAAATGCCAAATTATCCTCGTCCAGTCTTTTTGGCTGGTTGAGAATTCCTTTGGATCAAATTATATGTGAATGTCAGCAATGATGTTCGTTTTTTGGTCATGATTGAACTCGCTGCCTGTTCGCCGTTTTCCCGGTGGGTGGGTATGCATCGTTTTTTACGGAGAGTTTGATCCTGGCTCAGGATGAACGCTGGCGGCGTGCTTAACACATGCAAGTCGAACGATGAAGCCTAGCTTGCTGGGTGGATTAGTGGCGAACGGGTGAGTAACACGTGAGCAACCTGCCCCTGACTCTGGGATAAGCGCTGGAAACGGCGTCTAATACTGGATATGTCCCATCACCGCATGGTGTGTGGGTGGAAAGATTTTTCGGTTGGGGATGGGCTCGCGGCCTATCAGCTTGTTGGTGAGGTAATGGCTCACCAAGGCGTCGACGGGTAGCCGGCCTGAGAGGGTGACCGGCCACACTGGGACTGAGACACGGCCCAGACTCCTACGGGAGGCAGCAGTGGGGAATATTGCACAATGGGCGGAAGCCTGATGCAGCAACGCCGCGTGAGGGATGACGGCCTTCGGGTTGTAAACCTCTTTTAGCAGGGAAGAAGCGAGAGTGACGGTACCTGCAGAAAAAGCACCGGCTAACTACGTGCCAGCAGCCGCGGTAATACGTAGGGTGCAAGCGTTATCCGGAATTATTGGGCGTAAAGAGCTCGTAGGCGGTCTGTCGCGTCTGCTGTGAAATTCCGAGGCTCAACCTCGGGCTTGCAGTGGGTACGGGCAGACTAGAGTGCGGTAGGGGAGATTGGAATTCCTGGTGTAGCGGTGGAATGCGCAGATATCAGGAGGAACACCGATGGCGAAGGCAGATCTCTGGGCCGTAACTGACGCTGAGGAGCGAAAGGGTGGGGAGCAAACAGGCTTAGATACCCTGGTAGTCCACCCCGTAAACGTTGGGAACTAGTTGTGGGGTCCTTTCCACGGATTCCGTGACGCAGCTAACGCATTAAGTTCCCCGCCTGGGGAGTACGGCCGCAAGGCTAAAACTCAAAGGAATTGACGGGGACCCGCACAAGCGGCGGAGCATGCGGATTAATTCGATGCAACGCGAAGAACCTTACCAAGGCTTGACATACACGAGAACGGGCCAGAAATGGTCAACTCTTTGGACACTCGTGAACAGGTGGTGCATGGTTGTCGTCAGCTCGTGTCGTGAGATGTTGGGTTAAGTCCCGCAACGAGCGCAACCCTCGTTCTATGTTGCCAGCACGTAATGGTGGGAACTCATGGGATACTGCCGGGGTCAACTCGGAGGAAGGTGGGGATGACGTCAAATCATCATGCCCCTTATGTCTTGGGCTTCACGCATGCTACAATGGCCGGTACAATGGGCTGCAATACCGTGAGGTGGAGCGAATCCCAAAAAGCCGGTCCCAGTTCGGATTGAGGTCTGCAACTCGACCTCATGAAGTCGGAGTCGCTAGTAATCGCAGATCAGCAACGCTGCGGTGAATACGTTCCCGGGTCTTGTACACACCGCCCGTCAAGTCATGAAAGTCGGTAACACCTGAAGCCGGTGGCCTAACCCCTTGTGGGAGGGAGCTGTCGAAGGTGGGATCGGTAATTAGGACTAAGTCGTAACAAGGTAGCCGTACCGGAAGGTGCGGCTGGATCACCTCCTTTCTAAGGAGCACTGCGGTTCTTCGGGACCGACAGAGCCGGATTCACACCGAATGTGTGTGACCGGAGCTCATGGGTGGAACATTTGACATGGCTCTTGGTGAGTCTTCTGGTTTTAGTACGCCGCTTGCGGTGGGAACGGGCTGGGGGATGAGCTGGGGGCCTGCACGCTGTTGGGTCCTGAGGGACCGGGCCGGCCTTCCCTGTTGTGGGGTGGGTTGTTCTGTTTCCTTGTGGCCCCTTTCGTCGTCCCCCTTGGTGGGGGTGGTGTGGGGGGACCGCCCGTACTTTGAGAACTACACAGTGGACGCGAGCATCTTAAAGAATACTTGCTGCCAGTCTTTTCCTGGGCTGGTGGCTTCTCATGTGATTTCAAGTCTTTAAGAGCAAACGGTGGATGCCTTGGCATCTGGAGCCGAAGAAGGACGTAGCAATCTGCGATAAGCCTCGGGGAACTGATAAGCGAGTTTTGATCCGAGGATGTCCGAATGGGGAAACCCCGCCAGGCGTTTGTGCGACCTGGTGACTCCCGCCTGAATATATAGGGCGGGTAGAGGGAACGTGGGGAAGTGAAACATCTCAGTACCCACAGGAAGAGAAAACAACAGTGATTCCGTGAGTAGTGGCGAGCGAAAGCGGATGAGGCTAAACCGGGTGTGTGTGATAGCCGGCAGGTGTTGCATGCCCGGGGTTGTGGGACTTTTCTGATCATTCTGCCGAGTGGTCGACGTGATGTGACGGTGTAGACGAATGGTCTTGAAAGGCCAGCCATAGTGGGTGCCAGCCCCGTAGTTGAAACGCTGCTCACAGCGTGAAGAGTATCCCAAGTAGCACGGGGCCCGAGAAATCCCGTGTGAATCTGTCAGGACCACCTGATAAGCCTAAATACTCCCAGATGACCGATAGCGGACAAGTACCGTGAGGGAAAGGTGAAAAGTACCCCGGGAGGGGAGTGAAATAGTACCTGAAACCGTTTGCTTACAAACCGTTGGAGCCTCCTTAGTAGGGGTGACAGCGTGCCTTTTGAAGAATGAGCCTGCGAGTTAGTGATATGTGGCGAGGTTAACCCGTGTGGGGTAGCCGTAGCGAAAGCGAGTCTGAATAGGGCGATTCAGTCGCATGTCCTAGACCCGAAGCGAAGTGATCTATCCATGGCCAGGCTGAAGCGACGGTAAGACGTCGTGGAGGGCCGAACCCACTTAGGTTGAAAACTGAGGGGATGAGCTGTGGATAGGGGTGAAAGGCCAATCAAACTTCGTGATAGCTGGTTCTCTCCGAAATGCATTTAGGTGCAGCGTTGCGTGTTTCTTGCCGGAGGTAGAGCTACTGGATGGCCGATGGGCCTCACCAGGTTACTGACGTCAGCCAAACTCCGAATGCCGGTAAGTGAGAGCGCAGCAGTGAGACTGTGGGGGATAAGCTTCATAGTCGAGAGGGAAACAACCCAGACCACCATCTAAGGTCCCAAAGCGCGTGCTAAGTGGAAAAGGATGTGGAGTTGCTTAGACAACCAGGAGGTTGGCTTAGAAGCAGCCACCCTTGAAAGAGTGCGTAATAGCTCACTGGTCAAGTGATTCCGCGCCGACAATGTAACGGGGCTCAAGCACGCCACCGAAGTTGTGGCATTGACATTTTTGGTAGGCCTTCGTGGTCCAGCCGTGTTGATGGGTAGGAGAGCGTCGTGTGGCGAGTGAAGCGGCGGTGTGAACCAGCCGTGGACGCTACACGAGTGAGAATGCAGGCATGAGTAGCGAAAGACGTGTGAGAAACACGTCCTCCGGAAGACCAAGGGTTCCAGGGTCAAGCTAATCTTCCCTGGGTAAGTCGGGACCTAAGGCGAGGCCGACAGGCGTAGTCGATGGACAACGGGTTGATATTCCCGTACCGGCGAAGAACCGCCCAAGCTAATCCAGTAATGCTAAGTGTCCAAAGCCAGTCATCGTCACCTTCGGGTGGCACCGGCTGGTGGAGCACACGACCCTATGCTGGTGCGGCTAGCGTATTAACAGGTGTGACGCAGGAAGGTAGCCCAAGCCAGGCGATGGTTGTCCTGGTGCAAGTGCGTAGGCCGAGTCATAGGCAAATCCGTGACTCATGATGGCTGAGACACGATGCGGATAAAAAGTGGGTGATCCTATGCTGCCGAGAAAAGCATCGACGCGAGGTTCAAGCCGCCCGTACCCCAAACCGACTCAGGTGGTCAGGTAGAGAATACCAAGGAGATCGAGAGAATCGTGGTTAAGGAACTCGGCAAAATGCCCCCGTAACTTCGGGAGAAGGGGGGCCATCCACTTATACCCACTTGCTGGGGAAAGGGTGTGGTGGCCGCAGAGACTAGTGGGTAGCGACTGTTTACTAAAAACACAGGTCCGTGCGAAGACGCAAGTCGATGTATACGGACTGACGCCTGCCCGGTGCTGGAAGGTTAAGAGGACCGGTTAGCCGCAAGGCGAAGCTGAGAATTTAAGCCCCAGTAAACGGCGGTGGTAACTATAACCATCCTAAGGTAGCGAAATTCCTTGTCGGGTAAGTTCCGACCTGCACGAATGGCGTAACGACTTCCCAACTGTCTCAACCGCGAACTCGGCGAAATTGCATTACGAGTAAAGATGCTCGTTACGCGCAGCAGGACGGAAAGACCCCGTGACCTTTACTACAGCTTGGTATTGGTGTTCGGTGTGGCTTGTGTAGGATAGGTGGGAGACTATGAAACCATGACGCCAGTTATGGTGGAGTCATTGTTGAAATACCACTCTGGTCATATTGGATATCTAACTTCGAACCGTGATCCGGTTCAGGGACAGTGCCTGGTGGGTAGTTTAACTGGGGCGGTTGCCTCCCAAAAAGTAACGGAGGCGCCCAAAGGTTCCCTCAACCTGGTTGGCAATCAGGTGGCGAGTGTAAGTGCACAAGGGAGCTTGACTGTGAGACTGACAGGTCGAGCAGGGACGAAAGTCGGGACTAGTGATCCGGCAGTGGCTTGTGGAAGCGCTGTCGCTCAACGGATAAAAGGTACCTCGGGGATAACAGGCTGATCTTGCCCAAGAGTCCATATCGACGGCATGGTTTGGCACCTCGATGTCGGCTCGTCGCATCCTGGGGCTGGAGTAGGTCCCAAGGGTTGGGCTGTTCGCCCATTAAAGCGGTACGCGAGCTGGGTTTAGAACGTCGTGAGACAGTTCGGTCCCTATCCGCTGCGCGCGTAGGAAGTTTGAGAGGATCTGACCCTAGTACGAGAGGACCGGGTTGGACGAACCTCTGGTGTGCCAGTTGTTCCGCCAGGAGCACCGCTGGTTAGCTACGTTCGGGATGGATAACCGCTGAAAGCATCTAAGCGGGAAGCCGGCCTCAAGATGAGACTTCCATCACCTTCGGGTGGAGAGGCTCCCAGCCAGACTACTGGGTTGATAGGCCAGATGTGGAAGCACGGCAACGTGTGCAGCTGACTGGTACTAATAAGCCGATGACTTGATAACACCATTCTTTCCAAAGATTTTTCGCGTCCACTTTGTGGTTCTCGACGTACGGTCGGAACCAAACAACACACCCACGAGTGTGTTGCCGACACATGTCAATAGTGTTACGGCGGCCATAGCGTGAGGGAAACGCCCGGTCACATTCCGAACCCGGAAGCTAAGCCTCACAGCGCCGATGGTACTGCAGGGGGGACCCTGTGGGAGAGTAGGACACCGCCGGACT